>NZ_JAIVFT010000029.1 GCF_020829665.1 Nostoc sp. CHAB 5824 | reverse complement strand
TAAAAATGCTTCCAGAAATCCCTGAGCCTATTTTATTAACCCAGATTTTTGCCAAGCTTACTGCTTTAGGACGCATTCATAACGTTTCTACAGGCGTTGAACCCTCGTAAATTGGCAGAGGTATTGATTAATCTGAGTAAATTTAATGGCAGATATTTAATAACAAGTTGTGTGCAATTAAACATTGGGTTAAGGTGTTGCACTATCTTTACTACGAGGTATTGTTCGGGGTGTGATCGCACCCCGGACAATACCTCACCCGTCCGACTTGCCCCAATTGTCTGGTATACAACGAAAACTGACGTAACTATAAAATAGTTGCCTAGTATGCAGTAATACTCGTAATATATCTTTTGATGTATTCTTTTAATTTTCCCACCTATCCTATCCCCCTGGATGGGATAATAAGTAACTAGTAGGGAAAATGTGCAAACTATTCTCTAACTCGAAATTTCTCTGCACTCTGGTTATATTGAGGAACTCATTGTGGTTGCCACGCCGGAAAAAGTACAACACACTCACGAGCATCTATCAGGTAAAGACCGTGTAGCCGTACTGCTTATGGGCTACGGCGAAGTCGAAAGCTACGAAGATTTCGCCAACTATAACGAACAAGCTTTAAATCTACTGACAGCAAAATTTGCGCCGGTGCCAACCTGGATTTATCCTCCCCTGGCAAAACTTTTGGCGCTATTTGACCGCCATGAGTGGGGACACACACACCACGATTTTATCTCCCCACATAATGCCATCTTTGAACAGCAGCGGGCTGGGATTGAGAAGCAATTACAAGAAAAATGGGGTGATAAAGTTCAAGTTTTCAAGGCTTTCAACTTCTGCGCCCCTTTTCTACCGAATCAAGTCTTGGCAGAAATCAAAAACCAAGGCTTTGATAAGCTACTAATTTACCCGTTGCTGGTTGTTGATTCTATCTTTACCAGTGGTATTGCGATCGAGCAAGTTAACAACGCTCTCGTTGAGTTGACTGATGGTGAAGAACACTGGGTTAAAGCACAGCGCTACATTCCTTCTTTCTTCAACGAACCAGCCTACATCGATTTGATGGCTCATCTGGTTGAGGAGAAAATTGCTGAGTTAGCCGCAGCTTATCTACCTTCTCAAATCGGCATTGTGTTAATGAATCATGGCTGTCCCCATAAAGCCAAAGGCTTTACTTCTGGGATTGCCGAAAGTGAAGCAATGTACGATTTAGTTCGAGATAAGTTGATTAACCGCTATCCCTTAATCTCGGTGGGTTGGCTTAATCATGACACGCCGTTAATTGATTGGACACAGCCAAATGCCGAGCAAGCTGCAAATAATCTGATTCAACTGGGTGCAAAAGTGGTAATTTTTATGCCAATTGGCTTTGCCACAGAAAACCATGAAACTTTATTGGATGTACACCATATCATCCATGCTTTGGAAAAACAGCATCCTGGTACGAACTACGTGCAAATGGCTTGCGTCAACGACCATCCGGAATTTTTGGCAATGGCAGCCCAATGGGCTGATGCTCATATTGCAGAGCTGTTGTCAGAGGAGACTTCGGCAGTTAAACCCCAACTCGCAGGGGATCACCATCATCACCACCATCATCATTAAGTAAAGTTTGAGTTTAGTAGGGTGGGCAAAGCTTTGACCACCCTACAAACTAATTTACGCCCCTCAGCTTGCGAGTATTATCAACTAAACTCTGAGCAAATTGATCGAATCTTTGAGAAAGTTTCTCATCTACTAGCTTGGCTTCAGGAGTGAATGCACCCCAAGCTTGTCCGATCGCAATTTGTTCTGGAATCACCCAACCATGTACCCAACGAATAATTAGCCGTAGCTCATTTAAAGCATTACTATTAGACTGACCACCCAAAACACTAATTAGTCCTGTTACTTTATCAGACAGTTGCTCAAAACTCATCAAATCCAGAGCATTTTTCAGGACACCACTAACGCCACCATGATACTCAGGTGTCGCTAAAATTAATCCATCGGCGTGACTGACTGTATCTTGCAACCGCTGAACATCTGGGTACTCTGGATACTCTTTAGCACCAGTGCAAAACGGTAAATGCAACTGTCTTAAATCAAGAATTTCTACCTCTGCACCGAGGGCTTCTACCCTTTGCACTGCTACTTGTAAAGCAAGCTGGGTATAGGAGTTGGGTCTTAAACTACCACCAATGCCAACAATTCTTACCATAATTAACCTACAAACTATTAACGAGCTACTATCACCAGATTTATTTAAAAAGCGGAATCGTTATGACTATGTTTATCTTAGCGATTTGTGTCGGAATGTGTCAAATTAATATCAAGGGGACTGGGGACTGGGAAAGAATTATTTTAATCCTAATCTCTAATACCCAGTTCCCAATCTCTGATACCCAATCCCCAATCCCAAATCCCCAATACCTAGTCTGGAAGTTAGACTAGATAAGAAAAGTGTAATTTCCAGTTATTACAATTTTTGTTAGAAGAATAGGCATAAAACCATAGCTCAACTTGTGCCAGCAGACAAAGGGTAATTATTATGACAAATTTGGGAAAAAAAGCATTGATAAAAGGGCAGTCATCAAAGCGCGCTGCTTGGGTTGGTGCGCTCGCAGCTAGTTTGATTATGTTACCAGGAATTTTCGGGAGTACTCCCGTCTTGGCACAAAAGGCAGAAAGCACCTCTTTAAATTATGGCGACTTGATCAAGAAAGCGAAGGCAGGAGAAGTCCAAAAAGTAGAGCTTGACGAAACCGAACAGCTAGCAAGGGTTTATCTCAAGGGGCAAAAGGATGACACACCACCGCAACAGGTGAGACTTCTGGCACAAAACACAGAGTTGATTAACATACTCAAAGATAAGAATGTTGATTTTGGCGAAGTTTCCTCTGCTAACAGCCGAGCCGCTGTTGGGCTGTTGATCAATCTCATGTGGATTTTGCCACTGGTGGCTTTAATGCTATTGTTCCTGCGGCGCTCTACTAATGGTTCTAGCCAAGCGATGAATTTCGGTAAATCCAGAGCTCGCTTCCAAATGGAGGCTAAAACTGGAGTGAAATTTGAAGACGTAGCCGGGGTTGAAGAAGCAAAAGAAGAACTTGAAGAAGTTGTTACTTTTCTCAAACAGCCAGAAAGATTTACCGCTGTAGGCGCACGTATTCCCAAAGGAGTGTTGTTAATTGGCCCCCCTGGTACTGGTAAAACTTTACTAGCAAAAGCGATCGCAGGTGAAGCAGGTGTTCCATTCTTCAGTATTTCCGGTTCAGAATTCGTAGAAATGTTCGTCGGTGTGGGTGCATCTCGCGTGCGTGACCTCTTCAAAAAAGCCAAAGAGAATGCTCCATGTCTAATATTTATCGATGAAATTGACGCAGTAGGTAGACAACGGGGTGCTGGTATCGGTGGCGGTAACGACGAGCGCGAACAAACCCTGAACCAACTCCTCACCGAAATGGATGGTTTTGAAGGTAACACAGGTATTATTATTATTGCTGCTACTAACCGCCCAGATGTTCTAGATGCAGCGCTGCTCAGACCAGGACGCTTTGACAGACAAGTGATGGTGGATGCACCGGATCTCAAAGGGCGACTAGAAATTTTGAAAGTCCACGCGCGGAATAAAAAAATTGATCCTAGTGTATCATTAGAAGCGATCGCTCGTCGCACTCCTGGTTTTACTGGCGCAGACTTAGCCAACTTACTCAACGAAGCTGCCATTCTCACTGCTAGGAGACGCAAAGAAGCTGTCACCCTTTTAGAAATTGATGCTGCTGTGGATAGAGTTGTTGCAGGTATGGAAGGTACGGCCTTAGTAGACAGCAAGAGCAAGCGGTTGATTGCCTATCATGAAGTTGGACATGCTTTAGTTGGTACATTCCTCGAAGGGCATGACCCTGTACAAAAAGTGACACTCATCCCACGAGGACAAGCACTGGGATTAACTTGGTTTACTCCCAACGAAGAACAGGGCTTAATTTCGCGTTCCCAACTCAAAGCCAGGATTACTGCTACTTTGGGTGGTCGCGCCGCCGAGGAAATTGTTTTTGGTAAACCAGAAGTGACCACAGGTGCAGGCAATGACCTGCAACAAGTTACAGGAATGGCACGGCAGATGGTGACACGCTTCGGGATGTCAGAATTAGGCCCATTGTCACTAGAAAATCAGAGTGGAGAGGTATTTTTGGGACGTGACTGGATGAATAAATCAGACTATTCTGAGGAAATTGCCGCCAAAATTGATTCACAGGTGCGCGAAATTGTTAACAAGTCCTACATTAGAGCAATAGAATTGTTGCAAGAAAACCGCATAGTTTTGGAGCGTTTAGTAGATTTGTTAATAGAACAGGAAACAATTGAAGGCGATTTATTCCGCAAAATTGTTGCTGACAATACCCAGGTAGCCAATGCACAAGTGGCTGTACCTCATTAGGGAATATTTGACACTCCCTAGTACGCTGTGGCGGAAGTTTTTCTATCTTTAACAAGAGGATTTACGCTGTGCTGTACTAATGAAAATCCAAAGATTCAGATTCCCGACTTTTTGAAAAAGTCGGGAATTTTCTGTTAAAAATAATTTTTTATAGCGTAGACGCATTCGCGTAGCGTCTCGTAGAGAAGCGGCTTGCCGCAGGCTACCGCAGAGGGGCAGAGAACGCAGAAAGAATTTTACGAATTTGGTATTATATTATGTCCGGCTAATTAGTTATAATTCCCGCATCTGTGCAAAAACCGGGAAACCCTCTTTCCCCTTGCTCCCCGCCCCCTGCCCCCCTGCGCTCTTAATGATAGGTCTTTAACCGGACACGATATTATGTGTTATTTCGCAAAACTCTAAATGGCTCATTCCTACTTTCCCATGTACGAATGTCCAAGTAGAGTTGTGTCTGGTGAAAGTAAATTTCTTCATAAGCAAGCCGCAAACTACGTTCAAGACTGTTCGGTTCAACATCAGCAGCTTTGTTAGAGCCAAGTGCTTTACGTAAACCAAACGACAGAATCTCCACCAAATGATGACCACAGCAGATTTGCCAAGGATCGTGGTTATTGCTTTTTTGACTCTTTAACCGTTCTTGCAAATTTTTATCGCTCAAAGAGAAAGCTTGGGATTTATTCTTAATCTCCTGAACAAGCTTGAGTTCATCAATTTGCAGAGTTTGCTCGTCAATGAACTTGCTAAATATAATACCATCAAAGGTTAAGTTTAATCCGTCACACTTAGAGATCCAAAGCAAATAACCTACCGACATTCCATTTTCAATTAATACTAATTTTACGTCTCGATTAAACTGAGCAATTTTCTCTTCAGAACCAAATTCGGCGAGTACTTTGTTAAATGCTGGTGAGTTAACCAGCATAGTTTCAAGGTCATGGCTGTCAGTGTAAAGAAGATTAGGACTGGTGTATAACAAAGTTTCAAGTCGATCAAAATCTGCATCAACAATCGCTAAAACTCCCTGAAAATTTGAGTGTTCCAAAATTTTTAAAATTTCAATAGCACGCTGTTTACTAGAGGGTTTTCCTGATGTTTCGACTAACTCACAAACTAATTGGTCAACAAATCGCTTATAAAAAGTTTTGTCAGAACTTCCTTCCACTAATAAAAAAGTTCCATTATATGTGCTTCGTCGTAATCGTATTTGGTTAGCAACACGGTCAACTGTCAGATCATCTCTCACTTTTGTGGCCCTTTCAGTTCAACCGTCAAATCCCAGCGATCTTGAATGATATCTGGTGAATGAGTAGCCATTAATATATTTAAATCTGCAAGCTGGGTAATATCTTGTAAGTCTTTTAAAAACTGAACCTGCCATCCTACATGAAGAGATAATTCCGGCTCATCAATTAAAACTAGAGAGTTAGGTTGAACTTTAAATAATAGCTCATAGAGAAGAACTAACTCATGTTGTTCTCCAGATGATAAATCTGTTGGCAGAAGAGTTTTTGAATTAGATAATGAGGAGTCATAATTTGTTGTGACAACGAATCCCTTTTCTTTACTAAAATTTATCTCTTTGTAGGAATAGGCAAACTTATTATTAATAATTTTCCTTAATAAATCAATCTTGCTTGCTATTTCAGCAAAAACGCTCAACTTTTTTTCTACATCTTGAACATATACCGACAAAGCATTTTTGGTGCTTTCATCTATATCTTGAGGCTGGATTTGAAATTCTGTATCTTCATCTTTATCTAAAAGGCCTACTTCTATGAGACGAGAACGAGTTGCTTCAAGTTCGTTTAGTTGATGACGAAGTTGTTCATCTGTTAAATCAGTAGATGGCTGTTGCTTAACTACCCTAACGGGAAAAGTCCTATCGAGAGATTGGGATATTGTACCGTATTCTTTAAATTTATCTTGCATCAGTTTAGCAATTTCATCAGAATAGGCAGACACAGTTGATAATATTGAAGGTGTTTCAGCAGACTGTCTGGAAGAATGCTTAGGAATAAAATTAAGCAACCGTTGTGATTCAATGAGGCGAATATGAATATTGCTTCTCAATTCTCCTAACCAATCAGGTTCTTCTTGTGACTTAAAATTTGAGGACGATAAGCTATAAAAGCCCTGTAGGTAGTCTTCTAAATAACGACTTTTTTCCATAGAAAGATTCATTAACTTTGTAGGATATAATTGTTCTTTTACGGGGATAAGATCATCTGAGGAAAAGCTCAGAAAAACTTCTCTTTCATCACGATAATTTACTCGCTTTAAAGCAAAAGAATCTGTTTTTAAATCATGTTTATAAAAGTTGAAGAAAATCTTGTTTTTTGGTTTTTGTAAGTTTTCGATGTTGTTGATTATTTCAACACTAATACTATCATCAAATTCAATTCTAAATTTTCTAAACGGGATAGCTCTTAGCTCTGTGTATCGGGAGTCAAAAAAACTATTTAAAATTCTTAAAATGGCTGTTTTCCCAAAACCATTTGGGCCATGAATAATGGTAATTCTTTCATCCATGTTCAATGGAATCACATGGTCAAAAATTCCAAATAAGCCACTGACGGAAATTTGCTTAATTCGCATAGTCATCTAGTCCTATAGCCATTGGCTTCATGGCTTTAATTCTAACTTCTATCTTTCTCTGGAAAACACACGAAACAAAAACTTCAATTCTTTTGTATCCTCTTTCTTAGAAAGTTCTGACTTTTAGGCGTTCTTGGAAAGTAGCCAATACACCCTGCGGAATCTTGCTACAGATTTTCCCCTGTTTAACTAGCGTGTTGAGGCTAAAATCATAATAGTTGAGCCAGTTCCAACAGCGATCGCACAATCAGGCATCATTTACCTTTAAACTGAGTTCAGCAATTGCCCAGGCTTTTTGTTACAGTATTCTATAAAATCCAGATGACAAGAATAGGCGATTGCCTTTGGCGTTGGCGCAGCCATCGCTAATTGCAATTGCCAGTTTATTGCTCAAAATCGAAAACGCAGTTGCTATGATCAAACGCCTGCTTGTGGTTGAGTCCCCCGGAAAAGTCAAAAAACTCAGTCAAATTCTGGGTTCGGATTGGAAAGTTCTAGCCAGTTGTGGCCATATCCGAGAACTCAGCAATGAAGGGGACGATTCCTTGGGCTTCGTCATGGACGGCAATAATGTCCGGTGCAATTACGTTCCGCGTGACCAACGAGCGAAAGAAACAATTCAGAAGCTCAAGTCTGCGGTGAGGCAGGTTGATGAAGTTGTCTTAGCAACTGACCCAGACCGGGAAGGCGAAACAATCGCTTGGCATCTCAAAGAAACGCTGGGTTTAAGGGAACCGAAACGAGTAATTTATACTGAGATTACAGCATCGGCGGTGCAGAGTGCGATCGCTAATCCCAGAAAGCTAGACCAAAACTTAATCGGTGCTGGGTTGTGCCGAGATTGCCTAGATAAGCTTGTAGGTTACAAGGGTAGCCCGTTAGTTTGGGCATTGAATAACGGCGCTAAGAGTGTTGGTAGAGTCCAAAGCGCCACGTTGCACCTGATTTGTCAGCGAGAAAACGAAATTCTGACGTTTGTCCCCCAAGATTACTGGAGTGTCTGGGTAGATTATGCTGAAGGATTTCGGGCTTTTTACAAAGGGACGGTTGATTCTGCAAAAGATGCAGCAGACCAAGAAACTGAAACTCACGATGATGCGAAAGTAGGTAATAGTCCAGAAACACCCGAGTCTAAGCGTGTTCTTTCCGAAGCAGAGGCTACACGTTTAGTTGAAGAAGCACAGCGACATCCTCATCAGGTGATTCATTTTGAAGGAAAAATCGTTAACCGCCAGCCACCTCCACCATTTACAACTTCCAGCCTTCAGCAAGCAGCCGGTTCAAAGCTGAGGTTTGCTCCCGATAAAACCATGATTTTGGCCCAAAAGCTTTATGAGGCAGGGCTGATAACATATATGCGAACAGACTCAGTGATGCTGAGTCCAGAATTTTGTGCCAGCGCTCGTAAATGGTTGGAGCAAAATGACCCGCCGAATGTACCGTCGCAAGTCGCCAAGCATCGCAGTAGCAAATCGGCTCAAGAAGCACATGAAGCGATTCGTCCAACCGATGTGTTTCGTCCTTCAGTTCAATTGCGTTTAGAACTTCCTGATGATGAGTTTAATCTGTATGTGATGATCTGGAAACGGTCAATTGCTTCTCAGTGTCGTGCTGCTCAATTGCGTAAAACTCTGGTGATTACTCAGTCTGGTTCTTTATTGTGGTCAGCTAGAGGGCAAGTGATTGAATTTTACGGTTATGCCCGGTACTGGAATAATCTCAGCAAGGATAGTATTTTACCTTCATTACAACAGGGACAAGCATTAAAACTAGAGAATGCTGGACATGAGCAAAAGCAGACGCAGCCACCGCCCCGTTATAGTGAACCAAAATTGGTGCAACTGATGGAACGTAAAGGAATTGGTCGCCCAAGTACCTATGCTCCTACTGTTGCTACCTTAAAAAAACGAAATTATGTTGAGTTGAAAAAAGATCATCTGCAACCGACGACATTAGGGTTAGAAGTTGATGCCTTTTTGCTCAAAGCGCTGCCTGATTTACTAGAGGCGGAATTCACTGCGAAAATGGAGGATGCCCTTGATGCAATTTCTGAAGGAAAAAACTCTTGGCAGCATTATTTAACTAGTTGGAATCAGAATTATTTTGTACCAGCGCTCTCCAAAGCTAAAACTGTAGTTGCGAGTTCCTCAACAGGTAAAGCTAATGTGATAACTGAGCGCAAATATGAAACTTCCAAGACGCGATGCCCTGAATGCAAAAATTTTCTCGCCAAAATTCCGAGCAGTAAAGTAAAAAAGAAATATTTCCTCAAATGCACAAAAGGCTGTGAAAATGTTGTGCTATTTTGGAGCGACTTTAACAAAACTTGGCAGCCACCACAAACTAAAGCAGTCCAAGCAGAGAATCAACAAAAGCTTGCCGTCAAGACAACGAAATATCCCTGCCCAGTATGTAAGAAACCTCTAGAAGAGTACAGTTATATCAAAGAGGGAGAGAGTAAGACCATGTTGCGATGTTCTGACTCACAATCCCGTAAAGACACCAAACATAAAGATGTAGCTTATTTCAGTACTCAAAAAGGGTGGTGGAGTCCTAAGTTTGGGGAGATATCAAAAACTTAACTAAAGTTATCTAACCCTAGCCGCTGTGGCTATAGTATTGTTAATTATTTACTTGTATTTTTGAACAAAAAAAATACTTAATTTTACTTATGACAGAATCAAAAGAAATTTGTACTGTGTTTTTGGGAAATTCAATGGTCGATGATGACTACACCCTGTATCAAGATGGACAGGTTAAAAGATTTTATGATCGGAATGCCTGGTCGCTTAATAATGTGGATTGGCTTGACGCAAAAAAATTGAATAACTCTGTTAAGCAAAAACTACTTGATAAATGTCCTGAAAAGTTCAAAGAGGAAGCAAGAAAACTCCTTGGTCTGTAAAAGAGTTTTATAAAGTTATTTTTTGGAAATAAAACTTCGTAAAATATTTTAAAAATTGTATATAGGCTGTTAACAAATTTGCTGACAGTAGTACTCGTTACAATCTTTTAGAAAGTGTTTGCGCTGCACAGTAATCTATATACATCTAAGAAAATGAATTGAGCCGATTTGGTCAATTCACCCCGTATTAAGGCGATGACATCTGGATCGCCTTTTTCCTAGTAAGTATAAATACTTAAAAAACAAGCGCTTGCAATTAGCTTCGCAATTTGCTAAGATTATTTGAAAGCCTCTACTTTACTTATTAGTTAAGTAAGGTTTTTCAATCAATTTAGAGAAGGATTATTTTGAACTCAGGTAAATCGCCGGAGTTATAAAATAACCCTAATTCCTATTCCTATGAATTACAAGGAGAGATTTATGTTCTTTTTTCTGTCTAGAGGTAGTCCATGCCCATGCGTATTATTACTGAAACCAGACTCAAAAATGGCTGGGAAAAGCACCCTGATGCAGAACCTGGTTTACGAGCTTGGAAGAAGCTTGTAAAAGCACAAAACTGGAATAGTTTTGCTGAAATAAAAGCTACTTCTATTTTTGCGCCTGACCAAGTTAAAAACTTTATCGTTTTTGATATTGGAGGAAACAAATATAGATTAATAACCTATATTGACTATGAATCTAAAATGATATTTATCCGCGACTTTCTCACCCATTCAGAATATGACAAAAATAACTGGAAAAGTGATATATGGTTTAACAGCTAGCGTTAATTAAAAGCTTTACTAGCTAAGTAAAACTAAGATTGGTGTATTTACCAATCTTAGTTTTCAAATAATTTAAGTAATATTCTAATGGCAAAATGTTATACAACAATACCAGCTACATGGAGTTGCTCACATCTTTTCCCCCTCGCCCCATAGTTTCTGAAGAAGACCTAGAAAAAACTCAAACGGTAGTTGACGCTCTAATTGATAAGGGAAAACTAACTGAGGACGAAAGAGCCTATTTGAATTTACTAGGTATGTTAATTCACCAATATGAAGAGAAACAAGATATTGTTCCAGATATTTTTGGGGTAGAGCTTCTCAAGGTTTTAATTGCAGAACTGAATTTGAAACAAAAAGATTTAATTGATATTTTCAAAACTGAATCGATTGTTTCTGATGTACTAAAAAGTAAGCGTAAATTAACAGTTGAGCATATCCAAAAGCTTGCAGATTTTTTTCATGTTTCTCCTGCCGTATTTTTCCCAGTAAATCCATCACAGAAAGACTTCTTAGAAGCAGTCTACAGGTAGCGAAACTGTTGAGTCTTCATTATCCTATCCTGGAATCGCTTGCATATGGCAACTGTTGGGGTGTCTGCCAAGATAATGTCTAGTACATCACGGCGTAAGTAAACCAACTACACCCGTATGGGGATCTTGTTACAAAACCAGTAAAAAGCTCACTTCATAACCTTTTTGAATTCTTAATTTTGAATTTCGCGTAGCGCTACTAAATATTTATCAACACACTTGACTTACCTTAGCCGCAAGTTCTGCGGGGTTCATCTGCTCGTAGTGTTCAAAAGGTTGGTGAATCCAGGGGTTGTCAGGCAGATAATCAACATAATAATTGGGTGCTATAACTGAACAGGCTTTATACCAAAGAACGGCGGTGCGAATTTCCTCAATGGGAAAATCAGTATTTTGCTTGAGCCAAGGTATAGTCTGCTGGAGTGTGATGCCAGAGTCTACCAAATCATCGACTAGGAGAATGCGCGAATCTAACTTTTCGGCAGTCATTGTTAAGTGGCGAGAGAAAATTAAATTATTTCTTTCTTGCTTACCAGCGCCACTGTAAGATGAGGTTGCTAAAATTGCCAACGGTTGCTGGTATATACGGGAAAGAATATCTCCAACTCGTAGTCCTCCTCTGGCAAGACAGATAATCTGGTTAAATTCCCAACCGGATTCATAAATCTGAATAGCCAGTTGTTCAATTTTTTGGTGATAATCTGACCAAGAAACATAAAGGTCTGGCATAAGTCTAACGGGAGTGGTAGATAGCTGTACTGAAGGCGATTGCAGACTTTTTATTTTAGTATGAGTGCAAAGTTTTATGAATGATTCTACTGCTGATGGCGATGCCCAACGAAATCCTAAGAGTGAAAAACTCGACTTAAAAACAAAACTGGCTTATGGTGCAGGAGATTTGGGCCCAGCAATTACTGCAAATATCTCCGTCTTTTTTCTGCTAGTTTTCTTTACCAATGTCGCTGGTATCCCTGCGGGTTTAGCTGGCAGTATTTTGATGATTGGCAAAATCTGGGATGGGGTAAATGATCCGGTTGTCGGGTTTCTGACTGATAAAACGAAATCTCGTCGTTGGGGTCGTCGTCTTCCTTGGATGTTTTATGGGGCTATTCCCTTTGGAATTTTCTTCTTCTTGCAGTGGATTGTACCGCGATTTAGTCCAAATCAGAGTGAGAATATTTGGCCGCTGTTTTGGTACTACGTAGCGATTGGAGTGCTATCTCAAGCGTTTTACACCGTTGTGAATTTGCCTTATACGGCAATGACTCCAGAACTAACTCAAGATTACGACGAACGCACCAGCCTTAACAGCTATCGTTTTACATTTTCTATTGGTGGCAGCATTCTGTCGTTGATTTTAACGCAAATTGTTTTTTCTCAAATTAGCGATCGCCAACAACAATATCTCGTTTTAGCAGCAGTTTGTACGGTAATTTCAATTTTAGGATTATATTGGTGCGTTTTTGGAGTCCGCGATCGCATCTTGGCTTTTGAGGCCAAACGCATCCAAACCGAGGAACCTGCATCTCTCCCCTTCTTTGAACAGCTAAAAATTGTCTTTAGCAACCGACCTTTTTTATTTGTTATTGGTATATATCTTTGTTCTTGGCTAGGTGTACAGGTGACAGCCAGCATTATTCCCTATTTTGTAGTCAATTGTATGGGACTCAAAGAATCGGATGTGCCCACAGTGATGATTGCAGTCCAAGGAACTGCTCTATTGATGCTATTTGTCTGGGGGGCGCTGAGTAAAAAAATTGGGAAAAAAGTTGTTTATTTTCTGGGAATGAGTTTATGGATAATAGCTGCTGCTGGACTATTTTTCTTACAACCTGGTCAAATAGTTTTGATGTATGTGATGGCTGTTATGGCTGGTATTGGTGTGTCCACAGCTTATCTAATTCCTTGGTCGATGATTCCAGATGTGATTGAATTAGATGAACTGCAAACCGGACAACGCAGAGAAGGCATCTTTTATGGCTTCATGGTTTTGCTACAAAAATTTGGTTTAGCTTTCGGGCTGTTTTTGGTGGGAAATGCTTTGCAAGTATCGGGTTTCAAGGAATCTGTAGCCGGAAGTCCACTACCCATCCAACCGGAATCGGCGCTATTTGCTATTCGCATTGCTGTTGGGCCTATACCTACAGTTTGTTTGCTTTGTGGCTTAGTTTTAACCTATTTTTACCCAATTACCCGCGAGATGCACGCAGAGATCATGCTAAAACTCAAAGAACGGCAAGAGTTGAGGGGGAGTTAAGGGAGTGGGGAGTGGGGGAGGGAGGGAGCAGGGGGGAATTTTGGAAGTTGCTAAATTATTCAGCTTTCTCTGCAACCCCAGATTTTTTTGTGTTATGGCAATCGCTAAGGCGGTTAGGACGATCACTCCCAATACGGTTCAGATAAGATCCCCCCGCCTGTGGCGACCCCCTTAAAAAGGGGGTAAACGAGGAAATTAGCCCCCCAATTTATCGGGGGGTTGGGGGGATCTTCGCAGGGTAAACAAGCTAACCGAACCGTATTGCGATCGCTCCCAGCAGGCGCACCGCCCCATTGCCTGAAAACTTTAGTTTAGATGTAGTTGCAGAAAATTTGAATGAGTGCGATCGTCTGTTAATAACTCGTTCACGAAGCTCAGAGGTTCATTAACGAAGTTCAAAGGTTCATTCACAAAGCTCAAAGGTTCATTCACAAAGCTCAAAGGTTCATCGACGAAGCTCAAAGGTTCATTCACAAAGCTCAAAGGTTCATCGACAAAGCTCAAAGGTTCATCGACGAAGCTCAAAGGTTCATCGACAAAGTTCAAAGGTTCATCGACGAAGCTCAAAGGTTCATTCACAAAGCTCAAAGGTTCATCGACGAAGCTCAAAGGTTCATCCAAGAGCATAATTTAATAGATGCAAGAGTCCTATACCCAATTGGGCATAACCACAGCCAACAACAAATATCTCTGTGTCTAATGCCCGATGCCCCATACCCAATTCCCAATCCCTTGTATTTGCGATCGCAAACTGACTTAACCTAAATATATGCCTTTAACAGAGGTAAATTTAAATGCTTTGTTCCATTTTTAAATAAAAAGCAAGTTTCAGAGACAACTGAACTCACTCTCAACTAGATTTGCAGTTACCTTGTAAATTGGTTAGTCGCTTATTGTTGCAACACATACAGGTTACAAGTTTGATTGCAAATCCTCTTAAATAAACTATCAAAAGTTTTCTGTCTTTACTTCTAAAACCTCCTTTGCCTCATTCCCACTTTTGGAAATGAGGCATTCTATGCAGCTGCACACTCCACGGGTAATCTTGTCGTCAGGGATGCGGGTAAACAGGAGACTCTATAATAAGGTAATTCCTTAAAGCTTTCTCTATTTCAACTAATCAAACTCTTTACGGACACGATTTTCTCAGCTTCATTTACCATAATCTGCGCCAGCCCAAATTGTTCAATTACCGCTGCATTTGTCGTCAAATGTCTACTCACCTCAGCCACTCGATACTGACTTTCTTGTGAGGCTAAAGCAGCTGGTAATAATAACTGATCTGCTAAGTGTTCATCCACTGCTGCGCCGATGTGATGAAACTCAAGCAGTTGCTGACAAGCAATTTCTGCAACTGTCTCCGCCGACAACCGTAATCGCCCAAACCCACCGAAGCCAGTCAAGCTGTTCTGATACTCAGCAGTTAAAAAAATACCCGCGCCAGGTGCCACACCTTTTTCTCGCAATGTCTGTACACGAACTTTCAAATGGGCTTCCCGTAACAAATTTTCGGCACGATTCGCCATCCGTTGGGGAATATGCGAAGGCAATTCCGTCACCACTGCTAGCCCTCGCACCTGTTGTAACTCTCCCCGTTCTAGCAAGTTAATCCCGTTGAGTTTACCACCGCCACTCACCTGCAACTGTACCTCTCCCCCACCTTGGGGAAACCACCCCCAAGCGCCTAACTTGACTTGGGCTTCTACACCCATGCGTTGCAGTATCGGCAGATAAACTTGCTCAATGTACGTTACTGTCGGGCTAAAGTTCACATGAGTTCCACCTTTTAGTGTTATTTGGGAATTGCCGGATGCTAGTGCCAAAGGTAAGAGGATTGTCTGTAAAACTAGAGCGATCGCACCCGCAGAGCCACCAAGTTGTGCTTTACTAACATCAAAGGTATAAGTTCCAGCTTGCACAGCACTACCTGGGATGAATTCCAGCAGCGTTGAACCCAAAGCATCACCCCGTAGTTGGGCATTACAAATTCTCGCCGCAGCCCAAACTGCGGTTAAGTGTTGTGCTGCTAATCCTGGCTTTTTGCGTCCAGCACGAATGCCTGAAATCAGTATGGGTTCGCCAGTGATGGCCGCTAGACTTAAGGAAGTGCGAAGAACTTGTCCGCCTCCCTCTCCGTAGGAACCGTCAATTTCAATCATGGGCGATTTTGGGATGTTGGATTTTGGGTTATCCCCACGGTTCTTAAAATCAAACCACAAATTATAAACGCCTAGCAACTAGCTTTTTGGAGGGAGGTTACACAAATATACACAGATAGTTCTAATATCCTTTTTTTAACGCAGAGGGACGCTGAGGGAAGCGCAAAGGTTCGCAGAGAATTAATTCCTCTGCGTAAACCTTTGCTACCTGGTGCGTTTTAAAATCTTAGTTTTCTTGTTTCACTGCACTTTCATGCCACTTACTTGGATACTATGGGGAAAAAGGCAACGAGTCAGGCACAAACTATTAAGGCGGCGAAGGTATTATTTTTTAGACAGAGAATGATTAAGGGTGCGATCGCAACTATCGGAGTTGTTTGTAAAATTACTGCATAGGGAAATAAGCTGCGTTCGCTCTATTTACTTTTGGTGAACAAAATCGTCATTAGTAAACCAGAAATAGCCGCAACAATAAAAGCAAATACTGTGATTTGCGGTGTAATTAATGGCGATGGAAAAAGCTCATTCCAATCAGTTATTAAGGCTTTAAATACTAAACAATGGTTAGGAAGGATATAAGGAGGTAGATGTGTTATCCGCACAAATATATTCCATAAAAATAATGCTATAATGCCAACTATCATCGATGCCAAAACGACAGCAAAAAAATTTTTATCGGTGTTAATTGTGATTGAGCGCGACGGATAAATAGCATATAAATTCAAAGTTACATGTTAAAACTCTAGCGATATCACTATTGAATGTAATACACTACAATTCAGTATTGTTTTAACAAACATCATGGTCACGCATCTATGAAAAAAGCACTTACACATCAAACTTTCTTACTATTTACATGCTCTATGCTGCTGGTAGCTTGTGGTAAAATTGGTAGTAATAATGCAAATTCTACAAATAATCCAACAGCGACAACAAATGCAGTTAATGCTATTCCTATTGGGATCGCCTTTGCACAAACGAGCAATGTAGCATTACTTGGTCAAGAGGGAACTGATGGAGTGAAAATTGCTGAAAAGTATTTTAATAACAAAGGAGGTATCAATGGTAGACCAATTAAATTAATCTATCAAGATACTGGTAGCGATGAAGTTGGAGCCATTAATGCTTTTCAAACTTTAATTAATAAAGATAAAGTTGTTGGCATTGTTGGCCCTACCCTATCACAACAAGCTTTTAGCGCTGATCCCGTAGCAGAACGCAATCAAGTCCCAGTTATTGGAGCATCAAATACTGCTAAAGGTATTCCCGAAATTGGTGATTATGTGGCTCGTGTTTCTTCATCTGTTGCTGTTGTCGCTCCTTATTCAGTAAAAGCTGCACTCAAACAAAATCCTCAAATCAAAAGAGTAGCTGTATTCTACGCTCAAAATGATGCTTTTAATAAGTCAGAAACAGAAATATTTCAGAAAACAGTTACAAATTTAGGATTAGATTTAGTCACAGTCCAAAAGTTTCAAACTACAGATACCGACTTTCAAGCTCAAGCCAGCGATGCTATTAATTTAAAACCAGATTTAGTAATTATATCTGGGTTAGCTGTAGATGGAGGTAACTTAGTTAAACAATTACGAGAACTTGGTTATAAAGGAATAATTGTTGGTGGCAATGGTTTTAACACATCCCATATATTTTCTGTGTGCAGAGCGCTTTGTGATGGCGTGATTGTGGCTCAAGCTTATAGCCCTATCTATGCCAGTGAAATTAACACTGCATTTCGCAAAGCCTACCTTGAACAATATCATAGAGAACCACCCCAAGTAAGTGCTCAAGCTTTTGCTGCTTTACAGGTATATGTAGAAGCTCTTCAATCTTTAGATAAAAAAACCAACATTAACAAATTGAGACTACCACAATTGCGTACAGAACTGAATAAAGAGTTACTAACAAAAAAATTTCAAACTCCTCTCGGTGAAATTGCTTTTACACCAGTAGGTGATGTAATTCAAAAAGAGTTTTACGTTGCACAACTCAAGATGGAATCAAACGGTGTGAATGGTAAATTTTCTTTTTTAAACATAAAATAGTTGCAATATTACTGATGCGGTGCGAAACTGTCCCTGACGTTTACCCAAAGCATGAGTGCGGCATCTTGGAGAACAAAAGCCACTTTGCTTGCTGAATTATACCCCAATCAATACTAACAGAACTTACGCGCCCCAATCCGGCAATCAGCCGCAGGACTGTACTTTTACCGCACCCTAAGGGCCCAACTAAACTGAAAAATTGCGACTCTGGAATTGCTAAATTCAAGTCTTGCAGGGCAACAGTGCCATTAGTATAGACTTGCTAATCTGATCGACTGTTATAACGGGATGTTTACTCATTCATTCGTACATTAAAATTCGACTGTATCAGACAATATAGAAAAGATATTTGATAGTTAACCTAATTATCAGTTCCAGCCTACAGCCGTAGAAAGTATTAATAAAATTTCTTTGAGTAGATGTTAAGTAAATATTCCTCTGGAGAATATCAAGCGATCGCTTACTTCTTGTAATAGCCTACCCCTTTATTTACAAATTGCAAGGTGTATACTTCCTTGTAGTTAACGTTGGATTTATAATGAGGTCGGCAAGGGTTTTAATTGCTGGGTTGGGATGTGCAATAAGACACCAGGGGTCTTTCTGGAAAATTGTGCAACTATGATTTTGGGAATACCTTGTGCTATGGTATTCACGGCATCCATGCCATAACCCATGAAGAAATCTACCGCACCCCCCATCAACAATTGAGTCCCACTAGGAACCTGCGGGCCACCCATTTTGATAGTTACATCTAAACCGTAGTCTTTGTAAATACCAGTTGCGACCGCCTGGTAAAATCCGCCGTGTTCTGCTTGCGCTATCCAGTTTGTGCCAAATGTAACTTTATCCAACCGAGAATTGCTAGTTGGCGGTTGGTTGCTGTTAGTACAACCAGCAATGAAGCTACTACCAATCCAGATAGAACAATATTGAATAAAATTGCGGCAGCTAAGGCGAGGAACTGCTGTTGATGAGGGTGATGACGGATTCATAAAACAGTATGATGCTCTCTTCTATTTGCCGTTGTAGCTGAATCTAAATGTACATTCTAGAATCAACTTTTGATTCACTAGCGAATAAGGCTGTATTTCTAAAGCACCTTTAAAAGCTTTGATGGCTTCACCATATTCTCCTAGTGCCGCATAACACAAACCCATACCGTGAAGCGCCCCAAAATGTATCGGATTTATCTGCACAACCATCTGACAATCTGCCAGAGATTTTTGATAATCTCCAATACTGTAATAAAGAAAAGCACGGCGATTCCAAGCTTCGGCAAAATCTGGCTGGTCTTTGATTAGCGCTGTCAGAGCTGTTTCGGCTTCAGCAATTTCACCTGCATCCAGTAACTTTTGACTGCGATCAATTATTTCCAGGCCATAGATTCCCTTTTGCTGAAACCAAATCCGCCAGATTTTTCTGGTTGCTTTTTCGCGGACTGTGGCATCGGGGTTTTTCAACTCTTCAAGTAAGGAATTGATAGATAAAGAATCCATGAATTTGAAATCAGTGAATATACGTTTGTATTAACTTTCTCACAAAATATATCTATTAAATGATTTTTAAAGTCATCTTTAAATTTGCGGTAATTTATTGTTAATTATGAAATTTCTATGTTATTTGTTGTATTCAGCATACGACTAATACCACACTCGACCTTTAGAGTCATAAAAATAAAAACTGACTCAAGGTAGTTGACAGATATCTAGTTACTAATAGCTTATAAAAACATCGCTAAAAAAATAATGACTATACCGCACCTGTCGCCCCTATCTAATACATAGGATTGAAGTGTGCGTCCAAACGGCACAAAAAGGCGGTGTGGGTATAATTGTCCATTACCGCAAAGTAAGAAAGAGTTGATTTTAGTTAAAATTGCCAGCTTACTTGTAATCCAACGATATCCACACCACCTTCAAAATTACCTTTGAGCGTACCTGCTGTAGTACTTGACTGGTTAATGTAGCTATCGTTTACAAATACGTGGGTATAACCAATGTCGAAATTGAATGACTTGGAAGGACGATAGCTAGCACCGAATCCAAGCAAAGTGCGATCGCCACCGGGTAAGCGAGGGGTATTAAACTCTTCACTAACAGGGCTAGGATCGAAAGTGATACCCGTTCGCAGTGTTAAGCGATCGCTCACAGCATAATTGGCCCCAACTCCAAAACGGTAAGTATCATTCCAATTCTCCGGCTGTACGGTATCTGCTTGAACTGGATTGTCAAATTTAACTCGCAGTTCTTTAAAGCGGCTCCAGTTTGTCCAAGTTACATCACCGACAATTGCTAAACGCGGGTTAAGTTTTTGATATACAGCAAGTGATAAGGTATCGGGCAAGTTTAAGACGGCGCTGGCTCCTGTGTCTGTAAATTGTCCCCTAGCAGTTAATGCTCTAGCGCTTGCAGGTACTGTAAAGTCAGCATTTCCCCGAATGTCTTGAGTAATTGGCGATCGATAACTCAAACCAATTCGGGTAGTTTTGGATGGTTCGTACATCACTCCCAAGTTGTACCCCACACTCCAATCGGAGCCTGAGACTTTGACAAAACCATCTGCCTGTTGGGATTGGGTAGGTAAACCAACACTTTGCCCAATTAAACCAAAGTTAATCGCATTCGAGAGCGTTGTCTCGGCATATTGTATATTAAGACCCGCACCAACAGACAAGTTATCACTCAACTTGGCTGCCACAGTGGGATTAATATTAATAGTAGTGAGTTTAGACTCGACTGCCTGGTAACGCCCAACCCAGTTACTATCGTATTTGCTAGATAATCCAAAAGGAACGTTAATACCAATACCCAGTTTCACGCGATCGGAAACGCTCCAAGCAGCATACAGGTTTGGCACAATAATATCAACGCCTGCTTCTCCACCATTACCACCTGACAATGGAACCCCTGTTGCTACGTTAGAACCCTGGTTTTGAAAAATGATTGTCGGGAAAATGACATAAGAAGCTCCAAAAAAGGAATTATCTCGTAAGCGAGTCAAGCCTGCCGGGTTAAAGAAAATTGTGCTGGCATCATCAGCAGTGGCTGCACTTCCTGCAAAAGCATTTCCCAAACCCTGGACACTCTGTTCGTTTAGGGCAAATCCTCCAGCAAATGCAACGCTGGCTGTACTGTTTACTGTCAGCGCTACCAATATTGGTGTTAAGGACAATTTCACCCGCAATTGCTTCAATTTATGCATTTGGAATTTTATATTTTGTCTAGTAGAATAAACTTTTTTTGAGCTTTTAATCAACAGCAAACGCTACCCTAGAAATCAGTATCGCTTAAACTTTGAAGTGTCAAATATGATCGCCTCACCCCAACAAAACTATCTTACTGTTGAAGAGTACCTCCAAATAGAGGAACAAAACTCTATCAAACATGAATACATCGATGGCTACATCTACGCAATGGCTGGAGCGCTTGACCCACACGTTACTATTGCTGGGAACCTGTTCGCTCTACTCCGTAATCATGTACGCGGCTCTGGTTGTCGTGTTTATATCGTTGACATGAAAGCCAGAATTGAATCTCTAAATCGCTTTTATTATCCCGATGTTATGGTTACTTGCGACCAACGAGATCAAGAAACGCCAGCTTATAAAAGATTTCCCTGTTTAATTGTCGAAGTTTTATCTGATTCTACTGAAGCCTTTGACCGGGGCGACAAATTCGCCGATTATCAAACGCTAGAAAGTCTGCAAGAATATGTTTTAATTAATACAAAACGTCAGCGAGTCGAGTGTTTTCGACGCAGTGAGCAAGGGTTGTGGGTTTTGCAATCCTACACAGCAGAACATAAATCATTTCGACTCAACAGCGTGGATTTTGAGGAAACAATAGCAGCACTTTACGAAGATGTAGTTTTTGAATAATCTTTAGCCATAGCCGATAAACATGCAAATGCTCGATTGAAGACTTGCAGCAATCGCCACAACTGTCATAACTAAAGTTTTCGTGCATAAGGCTGAAGATTAGATGGGGCATTATGCGCGATATTTAGTAAACTATATAACTGATAAGTCTTCAAGGCTTCCTAACCCGGCGGGGGTATTGATCAAAGCAGACACAAGGGAATTGCATAAAAGTTATGGCGCTCATAGTTCAGAAATACGGTGGTACATCTGTCGGTTCAGTCGAACGTATTCAAGCTGTTGCACAACGAGTTTACAATACCGTTAAAGCTGGGAACTCGCTTGTTGTAGTGGTTTCGGCAATGGGCAAAACCACCGATGGACTCGTCAAACTCGCTAATGAAATTTCTCCAAATCCTAACCGCCGGGAAATGGATATGCTGCTTTCCACTGGGGAACAAGTCACCATCGCCTTACTTACTATGGCTTTGCAGGAACTCGGACAACCAGCAATTTCCATGACTGGCACTCAAGTAGGAATTGTTACCGAAGCCGAACACAGCCGTGCTCGGATTTTGCATATTGAAACTAGTCGCCTAACTCGTCATATAAATGCAGGTAAAGTAGTTGTAGTAGCTGGTTTTCAAGGGACATCCAGCGCTGGAGAGATGGAAATTACAACTTTGGGGCGTGGTGGTTCTGACACTTCGGCGGTGGCGATCGCAGCCGCATTACGAGCAAATTTTTGTGAAATTTATACAGACGTTCCAGGGATTTTAACTACAGACCCCCGCTTAGTTGCTGAAGCCCAGTTGATGGATGCTATCACCTGCGATGAAATGTTGGAACTAGCTAGCTTAGGCGCAAAAGTGCTGCATCCCCGCGCTGTAGAAATTGCTCGCAACTATGGTGTTCCCCTTGTAGTTAGGTCTAGCTGGACAGATGCCCCCGGTACTTGGGTAACATCAGCCAAACCCCAAGGGCGATCGCTAATCAATCTAGAAATTGCCCGTCCGGTGGATGCTGTAGAATTTGACACTAACCAAGCTAAGGTTGCTTTGTTGCGCGTACCCGATAAACCAGGCGTAGCAGCAAGGTTATTTGGCGAAATTTCTCGGCAAAAAGTAGACGTAGATTTGATTATTCAATCAGTTCATGAAGGTAACAGTAATGACATTGCCTTTACTGTCACCACCCCAATATTAAAACGGGCAGAAGCAGTCGCAGCAGCGATCGCCCCAGCCCTGAGGAGTCAATCTAACCCCAAATCTAACGAAGCCGAGGTAATGGTAGAACATAACATTGCCAAAGTCAGTATTGCAGGCGCGGGAATGATTGGACGTCCTGGCGTAGCTGCAAAGATGTTCACCACCTTGGCAGAAGCAGGCGTGAACATCCAGATGATTTCCACTAGCGAAGTGAAAGTAAGTTGCGTAGTCGATGCAGCCCAATGCGATCGCGCCGTCAACGCACTTTGCAGCGCCTTTGAGATAGAGGCAGGGGAGCAGGGAGTAGGGGGAGCAGGGGGAGCAGGGGGAGCAGGGGGAGCAGGGGAGGCAGGGGAAGCAGGGGAGGCAGGGGAAGCAGGGAAAGATAAATTAATTCTTTTAACTCCCTCACTCTGCACTCCCTTATCTTCTCCGGTTCGTGGTGTTGCCCTGGATTTGAACCAAGCGCGTCTTGCTATTCGCCAATTGCCAGATCGGCCGGGGATGGCGGCGAAGCTGTTTGGATTATTAGCACAACATAATATCAGCGTTGACATGATTATCCAATCTCAGCGTTGCCGGGTGATTGATGGTGTTCCCAGGCGAGATATTGCCTTTACAGTCTCGCAGATAGACGGGGAAAATGCAAAAGAAATGCTTATCCAAGTAGCAGCAGAATTAGGATGGGGTGAAGTTGTTTTAGATAGTGCGATCGCTAAAGTAAGTATTGTGGGTGCAGGTATGGTAGGACAACCAGGTGTAGCCGCTAAAATGTTTGAAGCGCTAGCTCAACACCAAATTAATATTCAAATGATTGCCACCTCAGAAATTAAAATTAGTTGTGTCGTGGCACAAGAGCAAGGTATTAAAGCTTTGCAAGTCATTCATGCTGCTTTTGGACTGGCTGGTAGTGAAAAATTTGTCGTCCCAGCATAAAATCTGACTCTAACTCTTTCTATTCACGGGATAGAGGAACTATTTTTTCCTTGTATTATTGATACATCGGCTAACAATGCCATTGTTTCGACTGACAATGCGATATACTGTCTATCTTTGGGATGCCATTGTTCCATCATGGCTACTATTCCCGAAATCCGGCTTTCACTACATCAAACTAAATTAAGTTTTTTGACCGGCTTTTGGCTGATATCACCCTCTTCCTGTGCGACGCGGTGATATTCTTTATCTCCCTGCTACTAATAAATGCCAAATAAATAAATCTTTATATCTAAAGCTCAACAGTAATAACACGTAAGCTATAATCAAACAATTTATAAACTATATTTATATTGATGAATAGTCATTTACTAAATGGACATTATCGAACACTAAAAGTTCTCAATGATAGTGAAAAGGGGAAAACGTATCTAGTTGAAGATATTAATCTTCCTGGTAGTCAATTTATAGTAAAGCAGTTACGTCCTCCTAGTAGCAATGCTCAAACTTTAACAATCTTACGCAGCTTGTTTGCTAGTAAGTTAGCAACTTTAGAAAAACTAGGACATAAACACGAGCAAATTCAAAAGCTAATTGCTTACTTTGAAGAAAATGAAGAATTTTATATAGTCCAAGAATTTATACTTGGTAATCCTTTAACTGACGAAATTATCCAAGGACAACCTCTGAGGGAAGACCAAGTAATTAGTCTTTTATCAGAAATATTAGAACTTTTGGTGATTGTACATAGCTATGGCGTGATTCATCGGGATATTAAACCAGCTAATATCATTCGCCGCGAATCAGACAAAAAATTAGTTTTGATTAATTTTGATACTGTTAATGAAGCCATCAATAATACCGTTGACAATATGGAATATATGCCCATAGAACAAGTTAACGGCAATCTCAAATACAACAGCGATATATATGCTTTAGGTATCGTTGCGATCGCAGCGCTTCTAGGTTTATCTGCAAACGAAATCTCTAATTTGCGAACTCAGAAAAATCGGCTGACAGGTGAAATAGTTTGGCGTAACAAAAATTTAAAAGTTAACAGTAAATTAGTAAGAATTATTAATAGGATGGTGCGTTTTAACTATCGTAAGCGCTACCAGTATGCGACCGAAGTTTTAGACGATCTGAAAAAGAGCACAAATGTTGAGCAAGATCAGCGAAAACAGCATCAGAAAAAATTATTACTAGTTTTGACTGGAGTAGCTGGTTGTATCGCACTTGGTGTTGGAGCATGGCAATTAAGGTCGCTAAAACCTGTAAGTGATGCTCAACAGACATTATACCAAGAGGGAGTCAATAAATATGAGGCAGGAAACTATGAAGGAGCAGTTGAAGATTTCAATCAGGCTATTGGATTAGATCCGCGAAATGCTCTGGCTTATAATAGGCGAGGCGATGCTTATTATCGATTAGGAGACTACGAGCAAGCACAAGCAGACTCTAGCCAAGCTATTTTGCTCAATCCTCAAGATGCTAATGCTTATTTTGACCGAGGATTTGCTTTTTCTGAATTAGGCAAGTATAAAGAGGCGATCGCAGACTATACCCAAGCAATTAAGTTAAATTCTAAAGATGCTTATGCTTACTATGGCCGGGGGTTAGCCCGTGCCCAACTGAAGGATAATAAAGGAGCAATTGGAGATTTTAGCAAAGCGATCGCTCTCAAGCCTCAGTCTACCGAAGCCTACTTGCAGCGAGGAATTCTTCACCGTCGCCTCAGACAAAGACTTGAAGCAATCCAAGATTTTGATAAAGTAATTAAGATTAATCCTAGTGATGCTAAAGCTTATTATCAAAGGGCTTTAACTCAATCTATTAATAAACAAAAATATGCAGCGCTCAAAGATTACACTGACGCAATTAACATCAATCCCAAATACATAGAAGCCTATCTTAATCGTGGTGATGTTTACAGCGATCTAGGAGATAAACTCGAAGCTACTGAAGATTACAACACTATTTTACAGATTGATCCTAAATTTAGCGCAGCTTACATCCATAGAGGTATTCACCGCTTTTCTTTCGGAGATTACAAAGGCGCGATTCAAGATTACACCGAAGCACTGAAACTAAATCCTAATGATGTAGCAGCTTACAACAACCGTGGTAACGCCTATCTCGAACTGGGAAATAAAAAAGCTGCAAATCAGGATTATTCACGAGCGATCGCAATTAATGCTAACAATGCCTTAGCCTACTATAACCGGGGCGTGATTCGCACCAAGCAAAAAAATAAACAGGGAGCGATCGCAGATTTCAAAAAAGCTGCAAAACTATTCCAACAGCAAGGGGAACAAGATAGTTATCAAGATGCACAGAGAGAAATTGCAATTCTACAAAATAAGTCAGCACCAGCAAAAGCTACCCGCCCTAAATCTGGGAAAAGAGAAAAAAATTGATCCCAATACGCTTCCCATTGTGCTAATCGTAGCGTACAACGTCAATTCATCTTTCTTCTGTATTTGACTTTACCTCAATCTAGCTAGTCTAATTAGTTGATGACACACTCTAGAATAAAAAAAAGCAAAAGTATTTTTACGCAAATATTACAAATAATTTCAAATGAAATTTTTACTTACATAGATGAGATACTATGTAATATTATTGAGACAAGTGTAAATTTATTTTTACTAAATCGTAGGAGAAAATTATGTCTGAAAACAAACCAGAAGAACTGAATTCACAGGCAGTACCCTTCTTTGCCAGATTTTTAGAAGGGCAAAGCTTTGAAGACCTATCTGATCAAGAATCAGAAGGGATTGGCGGTGGAGTCCAAGCCGTAACTCTGAAGTACCCTTCTGATAACGAAGACGGCGGCGCAGTAACTCTGAAGTACCCTTCTGATAATGAAGACGGCGGCGTAGCAACTAGGAAGTACCCTTCTGATAATGAAGACGGTGGCATCGCAACTAAGAAATACCCTTCCGATAGTGATGAATACGCTGTTACTCATAAGCACCCTTCAGACAGCGATCAAGCTTGCCGATAATAGAATAACTGCATACTTTTGAGTACACCAGAGATGCGGTTTTGAAAAATATTCTTAGAATAAAAAGACTGTTAGTGCCAACTCCATCTAGGGGTTGGCTTCCGATTAAAACTAAGTTTACTTTTTAATGCTTTATTTTTTTTATAGTTGAGAGTAGGGACAATACAAGAACCTAATGAAAATATTTTATGCACTTTGAGCGTGATGTGGTTTTATTAATCACCCATAGTGGTGATTACTTCACAATAGATAAAGTTGCAGAAGCTGTATCAAAACGAGGCGCACAGCCATTTCGCCTTGATACTGATAAGTTTCCAATGACAGTACAAATCGAGGCGAATTTCAGTAATTCTGGGAGCAATCATAAACTGGAATATGGCGATTGCTCCCTAAACACCGAGCAAGTTAAAGCAGTATGGATGCGACGTATCTGGCAACCTGATTTAGGTAAAGAATTGGCTCCACAATTTCAAGCAGCCTGCTCTAGTGAATCACTCGCAGTCTTAGATGGCTTTTGGGACAGTCTGAGGGGAGCTATTTGGGTGGATGATTTACAACGGATCAGTGTAGCTGAAAACAAGCTACGCCAACTAAGAATTGCATCGGAAGTAGGTCTTGTCATACCTCGGACTATCGTCACCAATAATCCTCAACAAACACGAGAGTTTTTTGGGGAAGTTAAAGGGAAAATGGTTGCCAAGCTACTCAGACCTCTTTCTTATGGGATGCAAGCCTCTTCTTTTTTTATGTATACCAGCGCCGTTAAAGAAGAAGACTTACTTGATGCTGAAACACTGCGCTATTGTCCAGTTGTGTTTCAAGAACAAATCCCCAAACAGCTAGAACTACGCGCAGTGTATGTGAATGGTAATCTCTTTGTCGGGGCACTGGATGCGTCTGAGTATGCAGCATCCACCCAAGATTGGCGACGTGGAACAAAAGAGGCTCTTACCTGGCAACCATACCAATTACCTGATAAATTAATCCGTTGCCTAGATACTTTTATGGCAAGGTTTGGACTGATTTTCGGAGCATTTGACTTCATCAAAACGCCATCAGGGGAATACGTTTTTTTAGAAATTAATCCTACAGGAGAGTGGGGGATGCTGGAGAGAGATTTGGACTACCCGATCGCAGATGCGATCGCAGATGCACTACTTTCAAAAAGTCCTAAGCAAAATTCTCTTACTTAAAAATTCATAATCAACTGACAGCCTTTATAAATTTAATTTTTAATTTTTAATTCGGAGCGAAGCAACGTGACTGTTTTAATAATTACTCACAGCGAAGACAACGAAAGTATTCCTCTAGTTATTCAGGCTATTGTTGCTCAAGGAGGGAAAGCATTTCGTTTTGATACAGACCGATTTCCTACAGAAATCACCTTAGATGTTTACTATGCTGGAAGTGAGCGAGTTACTCTGAGCGTCGAAAATCAGACATTAGATTTGAATGAAGTGTCAGCAGTTTGGTATCGCCGCATCGCAATTGGATCAAAAATTCCCGACTCGATGGACAAGCAACTCAGACAAGCCTCGCTCAAAGAATCTCGCGTCACCATTGAGGGAATGATTGCCAGTATTAAGGGTTTCCATCTCGACCCTCTGCCAAATATTCGCCGAGCTGACAATAAGCAACTGCAATTACGAATAGCACGAGAGGTTGGTCTAGATACGCCACGCACCCTGACTACAAACAATCCAGTGGCAGTGAAGCAATTTGCCCAAGAGTGTCAGCAGGGAATGATTACAAAGATGCTCTCTTCCTTCGCCATTTACGATGAACAAGGACAAGAAAAAGTTGTGTTTACGAATCCAATTTCATCTGAGGATCTGGACAACCTCGATGGATTACGTTTCTGCCCAATGACATTTCAAGAAAAAATCCCCAAGGCATTGGAATTGCGGACAATTATTGTAGGCAAACGTGTGTTGACGGCGGCGGTTGATTCTCAAGCTTTGGATAAGGCGCGTTACGATTGGCGCAAACAGGGAATTGCCTTACTCGACGCTTGGGAACCATACACTCTGCCTGAAGATGTTGAAGAGAAACTACTCAAACTCATGGCAGAATTTGGTTTGAACTACGGAGCTATTGATATTATTTTGACTCCTGATGGTCGTTATGTATTTCTTGAGGTTAATCCAGTTGGCGAGTTTTTCTGGTTAGAACGCTGTCCTGGCTTACCGATTTCTGAGGCGATCGCACAGGTTCTACAAAATTGAAGGGGACAGGAGCTGTCTACTCAAAATTTAGTCAAAATTTAGAGAGAATGGTTTTGCGTTGCTTTCCCGCCCTGCAATAAATTGATTGCTCATAGCTAAAGTGCGTTTAAACGCACTGAAATTAAAGCAATTAAGATGGATTGGAGTCCACTTGAGTGGACTTGCGCTATTAGCCAGAGAATTCATTCTCTGGCGGGAAGGGGGTAAGTGCAAAATATAACTTATAGAATTCGAGTGAAGAGATTCCCAAAGGAGACTTGTAAATTCAGTTAATGAACTGTCCCTCTCAATGATTCAGCATCAACAGGTTTGATTAGGTAAGTCTGCAATAGATGCCCAACAATGGAGGCTATCAAGGGTAATTTTTGGCAGAATTTGACAACTGGTGAGCAATTGCTATTATTAATCTCTGCTAGTTTCAGATTAAGGTCAGAACACTTCTCTAACCGCCGGAAAAACTCTGGATGATTTGTATTCAAAATCAGGGGAAATGCCCGTGCAGCAGTGTTATTCGTCTCTTGAATAACTCTGGTATTATATTCGCGCGGATCTATCCCAATGGATTGATAAAACGTGGCGCGTTCAAATACTGTCAATGTGTGAGTAGCAAAAACACTCAGCAAAAAGAAACGCACCCATAATCTAGCTCTCCAATTGTTCCATAGTTGAGGTTGCGATCGCAGCAATGCTTTGAAAAAATCTCCATGTCGATTTTCATCCTGACACCAACTTTCAAACTTACGGAATAGTGGATAAATTTGGTGTTCTGGATGTTTCTCCATGTGGCGATACACCAAGATATAGCGCCAGTAGCCAATTTTCTCAGACAGGTAGACTGCGTAAATAATCCATTCTGGCGGAAAGAAGGTATAAGTGCGATTTTTAGTTAAATAACTTAAGTCAAGGGAAAGATTAAAATCTGCCATTGACTTATTCAAAAATCCCGCATGGCGTGCTTCATCCCGCGCCATAAAATTAAAAGCATCCGCCAAAATAGGATTGCGGTTTTTCAGACGCCGCGATAATTCTTTAAACAGCAGAAATCCAGAAAACTCTGAGGTGCAAGAACGTTCCAAAAAGTCAATAAAGGCGACGCGCGTTTCTCCATCAATGTGATCCCAACACTGTTGAAATTCTTCATCACGGACAAAGTGATGACGGTTATAGTCAGCTCGTAACTCCTCTACAATTGCCAGTAACTCTGCTTCCTGCGCCGAAATATCCAACTGCGCCGCAGCTTCAAAGTCAGTGGTGTAAAAGCGTGGTGTTAATAATGTTTCTTGAACAGGCGCTTTTACACCTGGTTTTAGCAACTCAGGTTGCGAAGTTTCCAGAGACTTAACCATAAGAATCCTTTGATTATTTCATCCTTTAAAAGTTATATAAGCATAAATAGCTGTTTATAGACATCAGTTAAATTATTGAGAGTAAATTGTGAGAAATAAGCTGTTACGCAAATAATATTGTACGTTTACCTGATGACTGATGACTGAAAACCCGTCAACAGTCAACAGTTAACGACCATCGAGAGTGTTTATATACTTTAGACGCGCATCAGCTTAAACTTCTTATCTGTTGTTTCAGGAGAGTTAAAATGCCTATTCCACAATCAGTTTTGTTACTACTCAACTGGAATGTGCCTAAGCGTGAAAATCAGAAAAACATAAATAAATACTAATATCTTTATAGTTATATATAAATTAATAGTTAAATAATCTTAGGAGAAATAAAAATAGCTGGAATCTACATCGGCGATCTTTCTTGGGGTCAAATGCTACAAAAAGTTGCTCAGTCAACCTTAAAGCTTTCTGGCTATGAAGGCACATCCTTTTACAATTTTGAGCAAATTCCTGACAAAAAGACATTTAAAGATAAGTATCGTCAGGCATTAAATGCATTACTCGTTGATGATATAACAGCAGAACGGATTGTTGCAGAAGCTAATAATGCCTTTGGGTTCAATTTACAGATGGCTCAAGAGTTAGAAGGAAGTTTAATTAAAGCACTCGGTCAAGCCCTGTTTAATAGCCTAAGTCATTAGTCATTAGTCATTAGTCATTGCTTATTTCCCTCTTGCTCCCCACTCCCTACTCCCTTCATTCATTGGAAAGCAACTCAATGGTTTTTCTATTACCTGGTGTCAAGTTTGATCTGGATCTGATTCAAAAGTACGACACTCGCGCACCTAGATACACCAGTTATCCGCCTGCTACAGAGTTAAGCGAAACATTCACTGAAACTGATTTTAAGGCCGCGATCGCAGCCTCGAATCAACGCAAAACCCCTATGAGTTTGTATTTCCATATCCCCTTTTGCCAAAGTGCTTGCTACTTCTGCGGCTGTAACACGGTAATTTCCAACAACAAGAATATTGCCAAACCTTACGTGGAGTCTTTGGCTCAAGACATTAAAAACACCGCAGCTTTAATCGATTCAGACAGAAAAGTGCTGCAAATCCACTGGGGAGGTGGTACTCCTAATTACTTAGATCGTTACCAAATAGAATTTTTATGGAAAAACATCAATGACCATTTCAACATCGATTCACAAGCAGAAATCTCAATTGAGATTAATCCTCGTTATATCGATAAAAACTACATTTTCTTTCTGAGACAGATAGGGTTTAACCGTATTAGTTTTGGCATTCAAGATTTTAATCGCCAAGTTCAAGTAGCTGTAAACCGTGTCCAGCCAGAAGAAATGCTATTTGATGTCATGAGTTGGGTTAAAGAAGCTAAGTTTGAAAGTGTGAATGTAGACCTTATTTATGGTTTACCCTATCAAACCCGCGAGACATTTCGGGAGACGTTGAAAAAGACTGTTGAGTTAGACCCTGACAGAATTGTTGTCTTTAACTTTGCCTATGTACCGTGGCTCAAACCGACACAAAAAAATATTCCTCAAGAGGCTCTACCCCCAGCAGAAGAAAAGTTAGAAATTCTGAAAATGACCATTGAAGAATTGACAAATAGCCAATATCTATTTATTGGGATGGATCATTTTGCTAAAACTAATGATGAATTAGCGATCGCTCAAGGTAATGGTACTCTCAAACGCAATTTCCAAGGCTACACTACCCACGCCCAAACAGAACTCTTTGGTTTTGGTGCTACATCCATCAGTATGCTAGAAGATGCTTATGCCCAAAACCACAAGGAATTAAAGGATTATTATCAGGCACTTGCAGCAGATGCTTTACCTGTTAGCAAAGGTATCAAGCTTACTCAAAATGACACGATCAGACGGGATGTAATCATGGGTATTATGTCTTACTTTCAGTTGCATAAGCAAAATATTGAAAACAAATATGATATCAATTTTGATGAATATTTCTCTGACGAACTAGAGGCGTTAAAACCACTAGAAGCTGATGGTCTAGTCAGTTTATCAAAAAATCAGATCCAGATTACAGATATCGGTAGATTACTAGTCAGAAATATTGCCGTCATCTTTGATACTCACACAAGAACGCGAGAGACAAAATTCTCCCGTGCCATTTGATATCACTTTTGCAAATATTAGCTACCTATAGCGGTTCTCGCTTGGGTGCAGTACAGTTTTGACCTCACTTCCATTCCTCTCTCCTAAAAGGAGAGAGGCTTTGAGTCTTACTCTCCAACGCTAGAAGGGAAGGGGTTGGGGGTTAGGTCTGTATTGGACTCAGCCGAGAAGCATTATATTATCCCTTAAATCTACCTTAAAATAACAATTCATAGAATTTAACTAATTACGAATTACGTAGCTTGCTTCTCGCCGGAGGCGAGTATTACGAATTATTTTAGTGCATCGCCAAAAAGCTAGATTATTTTTTTACATCCTAAGATAGATATAAAAAAATATATATTGATTAATGTATTAGTGTCTATTCCAAGAGCAAATTACATCTAGACTTGTGTATTCAATAACTTCTGATTTATTTGATAAAACTTTGCGTTTAGCATTTTTATGCTATAAAAATGCCAATTCCCATCTTAAGCTTGATGTAAAGTTTTTTGTCTAACTTTTGGATTTAGCATTTATCCCATCTGGTAGAAAGAATTGTGAATCAGAGTTGATAACTTAGATACAAGTGAGATTGTTGAGGCAGTTATGAGTATTCTTGCTTGGGTAGTTTTAGGAATTTTGGCAGGTGCGATGCCTAACGGCGGGCTACGCCTACGCTAAAGCCATTTATCCTGGTTATCAAGGTGGTGGAATTCTCTCCACAATAATTTTGGGTATCATTGGAGCTTTCGTAGGTGGAAGTCTGTTTACACTACTACGAATAGGAACTTTGCAAATTACTGCGGCTGGCACTGGTTTAACTCTTACTGGTGTTTTAGTGGCTGTACTCGGCGCAATCGTTGCTATTTATCTATGGGGATTAATCAGAAGAAGCAGTAATGCTTAATCGCTGATTGGCAGTTATCAACACTGACATGACTACAGTATTTTATTAGTCTTCTAGTTAAACTGTTTGAGAAGCTATAAAGTCTCAAATTAGCTAAATCTTGAAAGATGCTAGCAGACAATAAAATAGTTTATCCATTTTGTAAAATCATAACTTCTGGAAGTGTAAATCTATGTTTTTTCACAAAAAAGAGCCTATTCATGCAGTTAACGTTACTGAACCAAACCCTCGTTTTGCTCAGTTGCTTTTAGAGCAGTTTGGCGGAGCTACTGGAGAACTTAGTGCAGCACTTCAATATTGGGTTCAATCATTCCATGTCGAAAATGCTGGAATTAAAGACATGCTCCAGGACATTGCGATCGAGGAATTCAGCCATTTAGAAATGGTTGGTAAACTTATTGAAGCTCATACTAAGACGACCGATCAAACAGAGGCTTATAAGAGTACTCTATTTGCAGTCCGAGGGATTGGGCCTCATTTTCTAGATAGTCAGGGTAATGCTTGGACTGCAAGTTACTTGAATGAAGGCGGAGATGTAGTGCGTGATTTGAGAGCTAACATTGCAGCAGAAGCTGGCGCTCGTCAGACTTACGAAGAGTTGATTAAGTTAGCAACTGATAAAGGAACCCAAGAAACTTTAGTCCATCTGTTAACACGAGAAATTTCTCATACCCAGATGTTTATGAAAGCTCTAGATTCGCTGGGTAAGTTGACAGATCCATTCTTTGGTAATATTAAGCCAGATGAAACTGTTGCTCTCTACTACAACTTATCTACAAACGGTGATGGCAAAGATGAGCGTGGTCCTTGGAATTCTGAGCCAACATTTAAATATGTTGCGAATCCGCTAGAAAGTCACTCTTAATTCCATTGGTTGCGGTTAGAGCATAGGTTGATTTGAGGCAAAAATATTTTTGATAAATTCTGGCAAACTCCCAATCATCCGCTGGGCAAACAGTCCACCTTCTTTAGCAATGGTTGAACTGTTTGTCTACGTCAGAGATGTTTGTGAGAGAATTTAGCTTTATCTAACCTATGACAATCTTAAATCATTTGTGATCAACAAGATTCCCGACTTATCTAACAAGTTGGGAATTTAAAGTGAGTAGTATTTACTGATATTCATTTGGATGCAACACGCGCTTTGGATAGATATCTCTGCGCCGCGAAGAATGGACTATACTATAAATATTTAGCCACACTGAAGAAGTCAGAGCGATCGCCTCTTCAATATCTACCCCGACGTTTCTGAATTCAGAAATTAATTCAACTCAAAATCAAAACTAAGAATCAGGAGATTGATTTGTGATTGTCAACGCTACACCAAATGGTTGGGAAGTTATTTATCACCGCGCTCATGCTTTGTTAGCAGCTCAACTGGCTGGACAGTGGAGACGTAAAGATGCACCAGCAAGGTTATATGAAACCGTCGCTGCAATTTCCCATCACGATGACCTAGAAAAAGAGTGGGAAGAGGATATTCTTACTGAAGCGGGTGCGCCAAAGGATTTCACTCTCAGCACAAAAAAGGATGCAGAGCTTGGTATTAAGAAATTGGCTGCTCTGGCAAAGAATGCCCGCTACCGGGGACGGTGGGTGGCTCTACTAATTTCCATGCACATCAGCCGTTTAAATGAGCCAAGCCGGGGTCAGTTTCCAGAACTAGACAAAATTTTAGATGAGCAACTTCAAAATCAGCAACGTTGGCGCAAGGAACTAGGCATCGAAAAGGAAGAAGTTGATGCAGCCTATGCATTTATGCAATGGTGCGATCGCCTTTCTCTAATTTTATGTCAGCAAGAACTACCTGAGGATGAGCGGTTTTTAGAAATTAGCAAGGGCCCTGAAGGTCAGCGTTATGATATCATGCAGCGCAGTGATAACTTGGTTATTGTCAAACCCTGGCCCTTCCAAGACGAGAAATTCACGGTTAACGTCGAAACTTGTGACCTCTCCCAAGTGAAATTTGAGAGCAGCGCCGAACTAAGTCAAGCACTACAAGAAGCCCCCATCAAGGTACTAGAGTGGACATTCGTTAAGAGTTAGATTACACACGGTTAGGACTAGGGCGTGTTTTCAAACCAATAAAAAAGAGCCAGAGAACTAACTTTCTGGCTCAAGACTGGAGACAAAAAATCATTAAATAAAGGCTAACTTGGGTAGGAGCCTAAATTCTTCCCAGGTTATGCAGCCCTAAGACAACGCCCACTCCTAAGATATGACCAAAGGCGGTACTTGCTAAAAGGGCTGGCAAACCAAAATCACCTAAAAAATTGACTGAAGGTAGTTTTGGTTCTGCATTGGGATACTTGATGGTAGATTTGCCAATGACAATGGCAACGATATTAGCAAGAATTATAATCAGTCCAACAACTGGACTCCATTGCAGAGGTGTGGTTGCAGCAGCGAGTAAGGTTGAAGTAAACACCTGATTTGCTCCTGAAATTTATTAATGATTGAAAATATAATCTGAAACTTTCCGAAGCAAATTTCAAAAAGTACCCAATTTTGCATCAATATTTAACACTTATTCTTACTACTTAACACAACGTGAGTTCAGCGCGGTGAGTTGACTGTAGTAACTGGTTTGAACTTCAATATGAGAAATAGGTATTTTTTAGCTTCAAATTATACCAAATTATCAAATGCCAAGGGAAATTAATAGCGGTGAATCTATACGCAGCGAATGTTAATCGCAATACTATTTGTAACAAAAATTATTTAAATGATTGCCAGTAATTTATTTGGCGATCACCGCAATACTTTACAATACTTGTAATATTTAATACATAAAATTCTACATTGTACTTAAGTTGTTGCTCAATCTTTTAGCTGGGCTGGTTGTTTACATGTGCCAGGAAAATAAACTTTCTTTACTCCTGAATCCTGACTTTTCATTGCTACTGTAACTTTGTCGAACTCACGTCAATACATCTATTTATGGAATTTTATCTATACAATAAAGATGAAAAAATATAATTTTAATCTATCAAAGGTATTAAATATAACTATAGCGATTTTATAGATAGAAAGAAATTAAATACAGATTTTAATCTAAGAGTATAGTTCTGGCAGAAGATGCAAAAAAATATTAGACATAGTAAATTAAAATCAATATTAAGCAAAGTTCCTAAACAATTCAGGGAAACGTGCTATACACGAACTTGGAACAGCCTAAAACTTTGTTAAAATCAGCAACACACAAACTATGAACTCTACCACCGAAAAACGTATCGCTTTGATTTCCGTCCACGGAGACCCGGCGATTGAAATAGGGAAAGAAGAAGCTGGGGGACAAAATGTTTATGTGCGTAATGTGGGTGAAGCACTAGCGCAGCTGGGATGGGAAGTTGATATGTTTACCCGCAAAGTGAGTCTGGAGCAAGACTCGATTGTTGAACATAGCGATAATTGTCGAACTATTCGTTTAAAAGCTGGTCCCCTTGAGTTTGTGCCGCGAGATGAAATTTTTGAATATCTGCCAGAATTTGTGGATAATTTCCTCAAATTTCAACTAAAAAATAACATTACGTACAAGTTAGTTCACACTAACTATTGGCTCTCTAGTTGGGTGGGGATGGAGTTAAACAAAATACAAGAGAGTAAACAGGTTCACACCTACCACTCATTAGGAGCGGTCAAATATAACACTATAGAAAATATTCCTTTGATTGCTAATCAGCGATTAGCAGTAGAAAAACAGGTGTTGGAAAAAGCAGAGCGAGTTGTGGCGACAAGTCCCCAAGAAAAGCAACACATGCGATCGCTAGTTTCCACTAAAGGCAATATCGACACCATTCCCTGCGGTACAGATATTCAGCGGTTTGGTTCAATTGTACGAGAAGCAGCCAGGGCTGAATTGGGAATTGAGAAAGAAGCCAAAGTTGTATTATATGTAGGGCGTTTTGACCCACGCAAAGGTATAGAAACCTTAGTGCGTGCAGTAAACCAGTCTGGACTACGCGACTCCAACAATCTCCAGCTAATTATTGGTGGTGGTAGTACTCCAGGTAACAGCGACGGGATTGAGCGCGATCGCATTGAGCAAATCGTCAACGAATTGGGGATGAGTGACTTTACCACTTTTGCTGGTCGTCTGAGTCAAGATATTTTGCCAACTTATTACGCAGCTGCTGATGTTTGCGTTGTTCCCAGTCACTACGAACCCTTTGGACTCGTAGCGATCGAAGCAATGGCAAGCGGTACACCAGTGGTAGCAAGTGATGTCGGCGGACTTCAGTTTACTGTAGTTAATGAAGAAACTGGTTTATTAGCAGCACCACAAGATGTAGATGCCTTTGCCTCTGCCATCGACCGAATTCTCTTAAATCCAGAGTGGCGAGACGAATTGGGTAAAGCTGGTAGAAAGCGCGTCGAAACTAAATTTAGCTGGGATGGTGTAGCACATCAACTGAGCGAACTTTACACCCAATTGTTGCAGCCACAAACAGTAGCGTCAACAGCAAAAGAACTAGTGGAGTCAACAGCCGAATTAGTGCAGTCAACAGCAAAAGAATTAGTAGAGTCAACAGTCGAATTAGTGCAGTCAACTGCAAAACAGCCAGTTTTGGTTGCTAAATAATTCTCTTGCTTAACAAATAATGGTGAATGGGTAACTCGGAAGTAAGCAATAATTTTATTTTCCCAATCCTCACTCACCATTACTCAATCATTTATTCTAAAAATTCCTCTAGGCTGAGTGATTTCCATTATTAGTTTAATTAATGGAAATTACTTAGCTAGTTTATTTATATAGCCTTAGCTTACAAAGCTCGATACTCAATAAATGTATAAAAAGCGTAAGCTATTATCTAAGTGCTGGAAGTCTCTCTGAATAATAGATTTCTGCGTTAGCTATCACCAAACCAAGTAACCGCTATGATAGTTGAGGTCTGTTATGCTTTGACTAAACGAAGATAAAAGCATAGCGATCGCTACCATTTGAATGTTAACAACTAATCGCTTTGCAACCAGTTGACTTTACCACTCTCACAGCTGCTTGTAGCGAAATCCGCGCTAACTGGCTACCATCACGCTTAGAACAGGTTTACCAGCGCGATCGCTACACTATTGCGATGGCATTACGCACCCTAAAACAGCGAGATTGGCTACAAATTTCTTGGCATCCCCAAGCTGCACATATTTGCATCGGCGATCCACCACCGCGATCGCCAGATACCTTTACCTTTAGTCAACAACTGATACACCAATTGAATGGTTTAGCACTGGTAGCTATTGAAGCGATCGCCCCTTGGGAGCGTGTTATTGATTTGCAATTTGCCCGTCGTCCCGGAGAAAGTGCCCTGTATCATGTCTATGCAGAAATCATGGGCAAGTATAGCAACGTCATTCTCACCGACGCCAGCAATACAATTATTACTGCTGCTCATCAAGTCAGTCAGCAGCAATCTAGTGTGCGTCCCATCCAAACCGGACAACCTTATGAAACACCACCGAAACTGACTGGGACTGTCCCTAGTTTGAGCGAATCTCAAGAACGTTGGCAAGAACGGGTAAGTTTAGTGCCAGGAGCAATCAAGCGGCAATTGCTAAAAAGTTATAGTGGCTTGAGTGCCGCACTGCTAGAGTTAATGCTGCTAGAAGCAAATATCGCACCCGAAACATCCACCGATAGCCTCAACCCTAACGATTGGCAACGGCTGTTTGAGCGCTGGCAAGAATGGCTGCAAGCTTTGGATTCCAAAAAATTTCAACCCGCTTGGACAAAAGATGCCTACACCGTAATGGGTTGGGGTGCAGTTGAAAAGGTTAAAGATATCCAAGAGTTACTCAACCGCTACTACAGTAACCAAATCGACCAACAGTTATTTTCTCAATTGCGCCATCAGTTGAGTCAGAAATTGAATAATATTCTGGCGAAATTACGGAACAAAGCTCAAACTTTTAAGACGCGCTTGCAGCAATCAGATCAAGCCGATGAGTATCGGCAAAAAGCTGATTTATTGATGGCTCACTTGCAAAACTGGGAACCGGGGATGAAAGAAATTATCCTTGCTGATTTTGATACAAATTTGCCAGTAGCGATCGCTCTGTTGCCAGATAAAAATGCTGTCCAAAATGCCCAAAGTCTTTATAAACAGCACCAAAAGCTCAAACGCGCTCGTTCTGCTGTGGAACCGCTACTGTTAGAAGTACAGACAGAAATTGAGTATTTAGAACAAGTAGAAGCTGCGATATCTTCGATGGGCTACGCCAACGCTCAGATAGACACTTACCAAACAGCAGAAGATTTGCGAGTTTTAGAAGAAATCCGCGAAGAGTTGATTGGACAAAAGTATTTAGAAGATCCAGAATATCGCAGCCGCAGTGCTAATGAAGCCCCCAGCACCAACTTTCATCGTTACCTTACCCCCAACGGCTTTGAAGTATTAATCGGTCGCAACAATCGTCAAAATGACCAATTAACCTTTCGTGTAGCTGGGGATTATGACCTATGGTTCCACGCTCAAGAAATTCCAGGGAGCCATGTGTTACTCCGTCTAGAACCGGGTGCTGTTGCAGAAGAAGTTGATTTGCAATTTGTAGCTAATCTTGCCGCCTACTACAGTCGCGCCCGTCAGAGTGATCAAGTGCCAGTAGTTTATACTCAGCTAAAACATGTCTACAAACCCAAAGGAGCAAAACCGGGAATTGCAGTTTACAAACAGGAGAGCATCCTCTGGGGAAAACCACAAATAGTCATTAGTCATTAGTCATTAGTCAAAAATTAAGAATTTTCCCCTGCTCCCCCTGTTCCCCTCTTTTTCTACCTTGCGATTTGCTGAATTATTCTGATAGATAGAGGCTTTTAAGCTTTGTTAGTATCTTTTTTTGATGAAATTTAATGAAAAATCTGTGTTGACTGTTACAATATTGTTAAGAAAAGTTGCCCGTTGCATTTTGGGAACGCGCAATTGGGTTTTAACTCTCTTGAGAAGACAACGCAAAAAAACATTTTCTAGACCAGCTGTGGGAGGCTGGTCTTTTTGTATTTAAAATGCTTCTCCTATCACTCAAAATGCGAGCAGTATTGGGCAGAGAGAGGCTCGTCTAACTCACGTTAACAAGTGCTGAAATAGAGTTTTTGGATAAACAATAAACCCCTGAAGCCTAGTGGCTTTCGGGGGTTTTAAGATTATGCTACCTTATGTCTTAGCTGTTTTTCTGTGTAATCTATGCCAGGAACCGGACTTGAACCGGTGACACGAGGATTTTCAGTCCTCTGCTCTACCAACTGAGCTATCCCGGCTGGGGCTTTTGTGAGCCACGATTAATAAATGTAGCAAACATCAAAGAATATAGCAAGACTTTGGAGAGAAATAAATATTTATGCAGCTTTCAACCTCAACTTAAACCAGATGAAAACAGTTACAAATAGCAGAAACTGGACAAGAACAATACTCGGCCCAGAAGCAAGGTTGAAAATACTTGACACAATGATGCCAGCAATGCTGCTGATGGAACCAACTATCACCGACATGACTAGAAAGCGGCTAAAGTGGTGACTCATCAGTTTGGCAGTAGAGGCGGGAATAACCAAAAAGGCGTTTACCAGTAAAACGCCGACAGCTTTAATGGCTACAGCAACGGCGAGTGAAAGCAACACCACAAATACGTAGCGGTACAACTGGACGGGAATACCTTGAACTTGCGCTACATCGGGGTTAAGGGTTAATAAAATTTGTTGCCGCAAGGTTGATAGTAAAAATATGCTACCTCCTACAAGTACTAGCAGCGTCAAAATCAAATCTGTGGCATCGATCGCTAGAATATCGCCGAACAGCACAGCCATCAAGTTGCCACGATATCCTTTAATTAGGCTAGTGAGAATCACACCGATCGCTAATGCTCCAGATAGCACTATGCTAAGTACACTATCGCTAGCTAAGTCGGTTTTGTCGATAAAATAAAGGACAATAACGCCAAAAACCAAGGTAAAAGGTAACAGCATCCAAGTAGGATTTATTTGTAGCAGCACACCTAAGGCCACACCTACTAATGCTGCATGTCCAACCGCGTGGCTGAAAAAGGATAACTGGCGTAAGGTGACAAAACTACCCAACATCCCCCCAAGTATTCCCATTAACACAGCACCTGCGATCGCACGCTGCATAAAGGGGAATGTTAACAAGCTTACCAAGTCATTAGTATTGGCGATCGCAAGCCTTACTATCTGACAATCATTGAAAAAATTCATACTTATGGACATTAACTAATTCTGGGAGTTTAATTACGAATTACGTAGCTTGCTTCTCGCCGAAGGCGAGTATTACGAATTATTTTAATGTTGGTGCTGGTAGCGACTGAAACCTGGCCCGTAGGTTGCTAACAGGTTTTGCGGTGAAAGGGCAATTTCCGGCTTACCAGTACAAACAATGCTTTGGTTCAGGCAAAGCACGCGATCGCAATGGCGATTTACCATATCAATATCATGAGAAACTTGCAATACCGTCCAACCCTCCTCACGCTTTAATTCATTTAACAAAGCGTAAAAGTCTGCTGCACCTTGCACATCAACACCAGCAAAGGCTTCATCAAGTACCAACAGTTTCCGAGACATTACCAAACAATAAGCCAATAAAACCCGTTTGAGTTGACCACCGCTAAGAGTACCAATAGCTTGATGCTGTAGATGATAAGCATCGGTTCGCCGTAAAGCTTCTCCTACTGCTGCCGATTTTTCTCGGTCTTGTCTCCACAGCTTGGAGAAAAATAAATCCCCCTTTTTTGCTTCCTTGGCCCACCCCAATCCCACCAATTCGCTGACAGAAATGGGAAAGCTACGGTCAAAGATGAAGTTTTGCGGCATATAGCCTAAAAAGTGACGTAAACGCCCCAGCCTTGCAATTGGGCGACCCAATATTTCAATCGTACCAGCACTTCGAGGTATCAAATCTAAAACCGCTTTTACCAGGGTACTTTTACCAGCACCATTGGGGCCAACAATGGCTGTATCTGTTCCTGGCAATAATTCAAAGGAAACATCTCGAACAGCTAGATAGCTGCCTTGATAGACAGTTAACCCTTCTACTTTCAAAATAGCAATGTCATTAGTCATTAGTCATTAGTCATTGGTCATTGGTTATTTGCAAATGACAAACTTATTTACACGCTGTTTCCAGAGTTTGTAAGTTAGCTTTCATAGCCTTGAAATAATGCTGTGGATCTGTTTCGCCAGTTTCTAATGAATCCAGCGTCTGCAAAGTTAATTTTAAATCTTTGGATAGGCTGGTTAGCAGTTTGTTATCTACTCCTGGTTCGCTAAATAAAGCTTTAACGTTGTACTGTTTTACGGCATTGACGGCATTTTGCACGTCCGTTGGTGAAAGTTGATCTTCGGGGATTTGTACCACAGCAACTTGCTTGAGGTTATAACGTTTAGCTAAATATGGAAACGCATCATGAAAAGTAATAAAGGTGCAACTAGGAGTTTTCTGCAAAGTCTGCTGAAATTCACTATTTAAACTTTCTAATTCTTTAATATAAGCCGCAGCATTGGCCTCATAAATAGCTTTATTCGCCGGGTCGGCAGCAATTAATCCATCCCGAATATTAGTTACCTGCTGTTTTGCCAAAACTGGATCTAACCAAACGTGCGGATTTCCTTGGGCGTGTTCATGGTCGTGGTCTTCTTCCTCTTTGTCCGTTTTCACAACAGGTGAAATTTCATTTAAAGGTTTAATACTTTTACTAGCATCAATTTCAGTTAATTTACTATTTTGGGCATTTTTAACAGTATTTTCCAGAAACTCCTCCAAACCTAAACCATTTTTTACTAACACATTTGCAGTAGCGATCGCTTTGACATTTTCGGGTGTCGCTTGGTATTCATGTACCTCCGTACCAGGTGGCACTAGAATTTCTACATCTGCCACATTGCCAGTTACTGCCTTAGTAAACAAATATATCGGCAAAAATGTTGTCACTACTTTAGTTTTTCCCGACTGTGCTATTGGGGTAGAGGCAGCTTCCTGTGCTTGCGGCGACTGTTCAGAAGTTCTTCCCTGATTTGGATTCGATTGATTACAGCTAGTAGCCATTGATAACATCACCAGAGCAATTATGGGCAAGATGCCGCTTCTTTGTCTACCTGTTCTAAGTCCTCTGTAATTCATCATCACGGTGTTTTCCCCTCAAGACGGATGCTTGTTCTGCCTCTGCCACAATTTCTATTGACAATGAGACTTATTATTGAATTGATACTATAATAATTATCATTCTCATTTAATACACATAATATCATTCTGGGTCTCTTGTGTAATGAGTAACAACAAAACTTTTTTAGATGGTACAGCCCTCTGCAATTGAGTTTTCCCTGAATAATTAGGATTTATTGACTTTTTTATTAAAAAGTTTGCCTACTTCTGATAAGATTGCTGACAAATATTCTCATAAAATACACGTTTAAAAAAACGTGGTTTGGGTGTGAATTGGAGATCAGTGTGAGGAGAAAAATGCAAAGATTCTGTAAATATCTGCTAGTTAGTCCAGCAGTCTGCGGTGTCATGCTATTTGTGAATACTGGTACATTTGCAGGTGAAACATCGGGTAAGTCTGAAATCAATCAACCGCAAGTTTTAGCTAATCCAGACGCAGAAGCTGAGAATATAGCGCCAGATCAGCCAATGGCGCAAGTTACCTCTGTGTCTCAATTTTCCGATGTACAACCCACCGACTGGGCATTTCAAGCGTTGCAGTCCTTAGTTGAACGCTATGGTTGTATTGCAGGATACCCAAATAGTACTTATCGCGGTAATCGGGCGTTAACGCGATATGAATTTGCGGCTGGTTTGAATGCTTGTCTCGATCGAGTTAACGAACTTATTGCTACAGCCACTGGCGATTTAGTTAACAAACAAGATTTAGCCACATTACAAAAGCTGCAAGAAGATTTTTCAGCCGAACTGGCGACACTTCGAGGTCGTGTAGATGCAGTAGAAGCTAAAACTGCTGAATTGGAGGCGAATCAGTTCTCAACTACAACCAAACTGCAAGGACAAGTTGTCGCAGTCGTCAGCGATGTTTTATCAGAAAATACAGTCAATGGTGCGGAAATTACAGACAAGAATACAACTTTAGGGGTACGGGCACGGATAGAACTTGTGACCAGCTTCACAGGAAAAGATACACTATTTACCAGAATCCAGGCTAATAATATTCTCGGCCCTAATATTGGTACACCAGAGGGCAACTTATTTTTTGCTGGTGAGGATGGTACTACTAATGCTGCTATAGATGCACTCTTCTACAGATTTCCGTTGGGCGAAAAAACAGAGGTTGTCGCTATTGCCAACGCAGGTGCAGCAGACGACCTTACCAGTACTGTTAATATCTTTGACGGTGATGGCGCTTTTGGTGCTTTGTCCACCTTTGGTACACGCAACCCAATTTACGGCCAAATGGATGGTGCGGGGTTGGGAGTAACGCACGAATTTAGTGATAAATTGGCACTGAGTCTAGGATATTTGAGTGGTGCAGCTAATGACCCTAGTCCCAATAATGGTTTGTTCAATGGTGCTTACGGTGCGCTGGCACAGTTGACGGTTAAACCAAGCGATCGCATTACTATTGGTTTAACTTACATCAATTCCTATAATCAACCACTACTCACGGGTAGTAATGCAGCAACTCTCGGGCCCTTGGATTTAGATGGCGATGGTACGTTAGATTCCCGATTTTCCAGTAATTCTTATGGTGTCCAAGCATCCATTGGCATCACTGATAATATCGTCTTAGGTGGTTGGGCTGGATACACCAACAGCCGCACATTAAATGGCGATCGTGGAGAGGTTGACATTTGGAACTATGCCGTCACTCTAGGCTTTCCTGACCTCGGTAAAGAAGGTAACTTAGCAGGTATCATCGCTGGTGTAGAGCCGAAAGTAACAAGCTCTAACATCGCAGGATTGGATAGAGATCGGGATACATCCTATCATCTTGAGGCGTTCTACCAGTATCAGTTGACTGACAATATCACCATTACCCCAGGAGTCATCTGGTTAACATCGCCAGATCATAACAATGATAACGATGATGTTGTAATTGGCGCACTGAGAACTACATTCAGTTTCTAATTTTCAAAATCTCCAAAGAAGACGCAAATTTATTTTTTGCGTCTTTTATTTTGTGCGCGATCTCAAAAATTAAACCCAGTAAAAATGCCGGGTTTGATCGACTCAGGTTTGCACAGCAAATTCTTCTGGTTTTATTCCCCAATTTACCCAGCTAATTGCTTCATGCGCTGAGTTCATATTCGGTGGAACTCGTAAGGCGTGAATAAACCCTGTGCTAGGGCAAGTCATTTTTAATAAATAAATCGGCTCGATATCCACATTGTTATCAATTCCTAATAGTGTATATTCATGCCAATTATCTAATTCAATAGCTTGCAATTCTTCGCAAATTCTAGCGTAACCGATACCCTGAATTAGTACTCGGCGTAGTTCGGCGTTTTCCTCCGATAAAAGCCATTGAGATTGCCATTGCTGCGGGTGGATTTTACCGTATTTTTCAGGTAAGGTTACACCGTGGTAGGAGTAGAGGCTATATCCATCAGTAAATTCAATGGCGGGTTCACCTTCAGCGTGAAGGCGATTTTGATTGTCGAAGCGTAGGTGAAGGGGGCGATCGCATACTATACAAATTTTTTCATAAGGCGAAATCCAGCTACAATATTTTAGTAGCGACTGCAAAGCTTGCCATTTGATTTTGTTGTAAGAGCAATTTAAGACCGAAATATAAAAATCTACCCAACTGCACACGCTTGAATATAAATGAGTTTTAAACCAAAGACTAGGAAGATTTGTTATGAGTTGAAGTTGAGTTTTTAATTCATCTCTCAATATGTCTTCTAGTATAGTTAAATCTGGTAGCACAACAAGTAGTTGCAGCTGAAGTTGGTTATTTAGCTGCCATTCAACTTGACTACTTAATTCATTTGTCAATTTGTACAAAAATTGGTTATAAAATTCGCTGTTAAATAGATGTTTTAGTTGCTTGTGAATCACAATTTTTAGACCAGCATACGGGCTATCACAAAAAATAATTTCAGGCTCTTGTTTACAAATTGCTATATACCCAGCTTTTACTGCTTTCGCCGCTTTTTCACGATCAATTCGCTCAGTTGAAAGTGCGATCGCTCTCCACTTTTCCCGATAAACTGGAATCAAAGCTTCTTGCTCAGGCGTTAACTTTTCAATCAGCGACATATCGCCAACCTTCAGGCTCGTATTCTCGCTGAATTTTCACCATCCAGTCACCTTGGGGAATAGAAATAGCTTTATGCTCCTCATGGGCAAGCAATGCCGACTCTGAAAACACACGCAAATAGAGTGTGCTATCTTTATCGTATAATTCTGCGTTTCCCTCAGTAATGCGATGCTTATGCCCTGTAACTTCTCCTTCTGCCAAAGTTAAGTGAGGTATTTTTTGTCCTTCAATTTGCTGCACAGGCAGTAAGATTACATCACCTTGGCGAATCGGTTTCATGGTTTTGCTTTCCTGACATGGGTACAAACCCCACTTCGCTTTTGCTCTCAAGTTTGGTTTAATTTTGGCACAAGCTCTTAGGGATTGGGCATTGGGCATAGATCAATTCAATAGTTATTCTTCCCTGGCTCCCCCATTCCCCATTCCCCATTCCCAATATTTTGAAAACTGTAGTCGCCAATTATGCGTTAGATAAGTTAAAGATTGAAATAGCTGGAAGTTCACACCCAGCGTTCCCCTCCCCTAACCTCTGGGACAGACTGGGCCATAAGTTCAGCAGATTCTATCCCAAGCAGGCAGTTTATGTGAGGATTAAATCACCGCCCTAAGCGTGACCTTTTATCTTGACAATTTGCAAAAATTACCTCAATTTGACTGTTTAGCTTAGTAGCTCTTCTTTTTATTGAAATTTCCATGTCAACTCTCGTCATTGTCGAATCTCCAACCAAAGCTCGTACCATTCGCAACTACCTGCCATCAGGCTATCGGGTGGAGGCATCTATGGGTCATGTGCGTGACCTACCCCAGTCGGCTAGTGAAATTCCCGCTACCGTCAAAGGGGAAACATGGGCGCAGCTAGGGGTAAATGTAGACGCCGACTTTGAACCGGTGTATGTTGTCCCGAAAGACAAAAAGAAAATTGTTACCCAGCTCAAAGATGCCCTCAAAGATGTAGATGAACTGATTCTAGCAACGGACGAAGACCGGGAAGGTGAAAGCATTAGTTGGCATTTATACCAATTGCTGAAGCCGAAAGTTCCGACTAAGCGGATGGTGTTTCACGAAATTACCCAAGACGCGATCAAAAAAGCTCTGAAAAACTGCCGCAATATCGATGAGCAGTTGGTTCGCGCCCAAGAAACGCGGCGGATTTTAGATCGACTGGTGGGCTATACCTTGTCTCCACTGCTATGGAAAAAAATCGCCTGGGGATTATCTGCTGGGCGAGTGCAATCTGTAGCTGTGCGACTTTTAGTCACTAGGGAACGCCAACGCCGCGCTTTCCATGAGGGTACATACTGGGATTTGAAAGCCAGTTTGTCAAAGGAAAAAACCCCCTTTGGTGCCCAGTTGGTCACATTGGAAGGAACCAAAATCGCTAACGGCAGCGATTTTGACGCAACCACCGGACAAATTACCGCAGGTCGCAATGTCTTGTTGCTCAACGAAGACCAAGCTGTAGCCCTCAAGGAACGCTTAACTGGGAAAACCTGGAGTGTCACCGACATGGAGGAACGCCCAGTGACGCGCAAACCGTCGCCACCGTTCACCACCTCAACGTTGCAACAAGAATCTAACCGGAAACTGCGCCTCTCAGCCCGTGACACGATGCGAGTTGCCCAGAATTTGTACGAGCAAGGGTATATTACTTATATGCGGACAGATTCGGTGCATTTGTCAGATCAAGCGATCGCAGCTGCTCGTAGTTGTGTAGAAAAGCTTTACGGTCAGCAATATCTCAGTCCCCAACCTCGGCAATACACCACCAAATCCAAAGGCGCACAAGAGGCGCACGAAGCAATTCGTCCAGCAGGTAGCACCTTCCGCACGCCTCAAGAAACTGGTTTGGGCGGTCGAGAACTTGCTGTCTACGATTTGATTTGGAAGCGGACTGTTGCCTGTCAAATGGCTGATTCTCGCCAAACTCAAATTACCGTGCAATTGCAAGTTGAGGACGCTGGATTCCGTTCTTCTGGCAAACGGATTGAATTTCCAGGGTACTTACGTGCCTACGTCGAAGGTTCAGACGACCCAGAAGCCGCACTGGAAGACCAAGAAGTAATTTTGCCGAATCTGAAAGTGGGAGATCATCCAAATTGTACAGAACTGGAAGCAGTTGGACACGAAACCCAACCGCCAGCTAGATACACCGAAGCTACTTTGGTAAAAACCTTAGAAAGCGAAGGTATCGGTCGTCCCAGTACCTACGCCAGCATCATTGGCACCATCATCGACAAGGGTTATGCCCATTTGGTGAGTAACGCTCTCATTCCTACCTTCACCGCTTTCGCCGTCACCGACTTACTAGAAAAACATTTCCCGGACATCGTTGATCCCAGTTTTACCTCGAAGATGGAGCAAACCCTTGATGACATTGCCACAGGTGAAGCGAAATGGCTACCCTACTTGCAGCAATTCTATTTGGGAGATACAGGGTTGGAAACCCTCGTAAAAGAACGGGAAAGTCAAATTGATGCCAGCAAAGCTAGGACTGTAGAACTGGAGAATCTAGATGCCAAAGTCCGCATTGGTAAATATGGCCCTTATATTGAAGTCGAAAATGGTGAGGGAGTTATCACCGCCTCTATTCCCAAAGACCTGACACCAGCCGACCTCGACCCTAAACAGGTAGAAGTATTGCTGCGACAAAAAACCACAGGTCCCGACCAGGTAGGCCGACATCCCGAAACTGGCGAACCGATTTATGTGAAAATTGGTGCTTACGGGCCCTATGTTCAATTGGGTGACAAAACCGACGAAAACCCCAAACCGAAACAAGCCTCCCTACTCAAGGGTGTCACCCCAGAAACCGTTACCCTAGAAATGGCTGTTGGTCTGTTGGCGCTACCCCGGACATTGGGAGTTCATCCAGTTACTAACGGCAAAATCCAAGCAAGTTTGGGGCGCTTTGGCCCTTATGTGGTTCATGACCAGGGTAAGGAGGGGAAAGACTACCGTTCCCTCAAAGCTGCTGATAATGTATTGACAATTAGCTTAGAACGTGCATTGGAATTATTGTCTGAGCCAAAAAAGGGACGCAGTTCCACCAATAGCAAGTCCAAGGCAGCCTTACGCGAATTGGGTACACATCCAGATGATGGAGAAACAATTAACATCTACGATGGCCCTTATGGCCCTTACATCAAGCATGGCAAAACTAATGTGAGTATCCCAGAAGGTCAAACAGTAGAAAATATAACCCTAGCTGAGGCGCTGAACTTGTTGTCAGCTAAAGCATCGACAGCGAAATCGACTCGCAAAACTAGTAAATCAACGAGTTCCAAATCTAAGTCAACTGCTAAGTCATCAACGACGGCTACGAAAAAAAAGGGGACAGAAGGTTAATTGCAAGTTAAGAGTCCAAAGTCCGATCCTTAACTATTGACCCTTGATATCCATCCTTGATAGGATGCAGTTCGGTAGGTGCAAGTGTGATACTCTAAAAAGTAAGGGAAAACACAATGCCAAATTTTAGAAGTGGCTTATGTCCCAAATAGGAAATTGTGTATCAGCCCGTTTGGAAGCCAGAGGTGCGAAAATATGCCATTTTCTGCGTACCTGTTAATCAAAAATTGAGGTAGTATCTCAGGAGCGGTCAGTTCATGGATTATATAGAAAAGGTGCTAGAAAAGGTTAAGGAATTAGCACGTAGGCTAATTGAGAGCCTGTTTGGGCCAGAGGCTGAACCGGAACCGGAACTGATTCCGATTCCTGTGAACGATCGCTCGCGTCGTCGGCATTAGTCTCAAAGTGCTGAACTCGACTTTACAACCCTTAAGCATTCTGGCACTGCATGGGCCAAACTTAAATTTGCTAGGACAGCGAGAACCAGGAATTTATGGTTCGTTGACACTAGCTGAAATTAACCGCCTGTTAGAAGAAGAAGGATTCAAATTACAGGCGAAAGTTTTTTCTGTGCAGTCAAATCATGAAGGAATTTTAGTAGATACTATTCATGGCGCATTAGGACAATATCAGGGAATCTTGATTAATGCAGGGGCATATACCCATACAAGTGTGGCCTTGCGAGATGCGATCGCTGCTGTTAACTTGCCCACAGTAGAAGTACATCTGAGTAATATATATCGCAGGGAAGATTTTCGTCATCATTCGTATATTGCTCCAGTAGCGATCGGACAAATAAGTGGTTTTGGCGGACAAAGTTACTTGTTAGGCTTACAAGCTTTGGTGAATCATTTAAGAAAAGATGCAGAATGAATCAGTGATGGATTTTAGACTTTAGATGAAATTCTAAAATCTAAGTTTCGCTGGAAGCGCACCAACAGTGCGATCAAAAATTGTATGCGTTACTCTCCTATAAGTCGATTTAGAGGTACTTTACTCGGAGCATTACTGGGGGAAAGTTTAGCCAATGGTGGTATACAGTCTCAGACTGACCTGGATTTGGGCAGAATGGCGGTTCTAGGTAGTGAGAGTTTGATTGCGTTGGGTAGATTAGACTTAGATGATTGGATAGCGCGTCAGCAAGAAGAATCTCTTCATTCAGCAGCAACTGATGATATATCGATAAAAATAATTCTTGCGACACTACCAGTAGCACTTTTTTTCCACGAAAATCCAATCAAGCTCCGACAAAACTTGCTGCATGTCCTAAAAATCTGGGATGATGACCCAGTAGTAAGGGATGGAACACTAGCAGTAGGATATGCGATCGCTCTTGCGCTAACTGAAAGACTCGACCCCCTAACCCTAATTCCGCAAACAATTTCTTTTCTCGGACAAACATCGACATCAATACCAAAAAAATTATTAAAAGTTCAGAATTTATTAGAGCAAGGGTCTGGATTGTCAAGGGCACAAACTGAGTTTACTAGGGAAGAAAAACTCAGTAATACTGTTGCTATGGCATTCTACTGCTTTTTGAGTACCTTGGAAGACTTTCGCCTTGCAGTTTTGCGGGCTACTTACAATGGCAATTCTAAAGTGCAAGATGCTACGTGTTTAAGCTCACAGGCTACAGGTGCAATCACTGGTGCTTTATCAGGAGCATATAACGGTATAAACGGAATTCCCGTAAATTGGCAAGTCTTGCTCTTACAAAAGAATTCTCCAACATGGGGATTAACTAGCTTTTCCCAAATGTTAAAATTGACCGATGCATTTGTGGCGGTATGGTCAGGAGTGTACGATCTTGCCTTAAATCCAAAGGAGTTAACAGAGGAGGGATGTGAGGTGGCTTTGCTTTCAGTTTACGCAGCTCCTCGCGTTATTCGGTCGCGTTAATCCTATTTTCACCGAATAACGGTGCAGGTATTAAACGCTGAAGGCTACCAATCTAGCCAATAACTAAAAAACTTATATACTAGAATTTTTCGGTAAACCTTTGGATTGATTCTGTAGGTAGCTATTGTGGCAAGCTTTAATTAGGCTTTGCCATCCTAGTTGCAGCAGCCGCAGAGCAAACTTCCCTGATGATTGTCTTATTTTGAGCTATCAAAGTCAGCAATTGCAGGCATAAATAATGAAAATAGAGCAGTTTTTGCAGTTCTTAACCCAGCAATTGACTCACTGGCGGCGACAGTACAAAGGACTACGCCGTAAGGGAAAGTTAATGAGAAGTCCCAAAAGCAAAACCCATAGAAGGGAACTTCTAAGGACAGTCCTTAAGAATGTAATCTTATTTTTATCAAAAACCAATGATAAAAGCGTAGGCGTAGCCAGCCGTAGGCATCGCCGAAAACAAGAAAGAGCGCTCAAGTCAAAGGCAAAATCGCTCAAAACGAAAAGTAGTATTTATGCAGTCTGTTTAGATTGGGTACATGAACAGCGTTCCTGGGTGATTTTAGCGATCGCTGTCGTGTCCCTCACAGGCGTTATGGGGCATAAATTATACAACCAGACTCAACTCCAAGTAGGAAATCTCGCGCCTCAAACGATTACAGCACCTTACACAACTAGCATCGAAGATCAGAATAAAACAGAAGCCGAGCGCAAAGCCGTCAGTCAAAGCTCCTTACAAGTGTTAATGGTTGATGCGCGAATGAACGAACAAATCAACGAAAATTTGCAACAACTTCTGGATGATGGCAACGAAATTCGCACCATTGCTGGAGCTTTTCCTTTTTTTGATCCTGTAGTTTTGTCCATTTCTACCCAGCGTTACCTCCGCTCTTGTCCTGACTCGGAATGGCAAGCACTGCTAGTAGCTGTAGAAAATAGTAAAAATCAACAGAGGAAAGGAACAGGACAAACCGCTGCCTCATCTCGTTCATCATCTATAACTGTACCTAATCAGGAAGGTCAATCGCCCACCGCGCCAACGTCAGCCCGCTCAACGGGGGAAACGCTCCCCAATGATTCCCAGAGTCCACAGGTAAAGCCACAGAAGACAGAGCCAGTTGATTTTTCCCAAAGCACTGACTTTACCCAAGCAGTGGGAGAACTAGAATCTTACCGTGTAACAACTTCTGAGAAAAACTTGTCTTTACTGATTGCCCAAATTTCCCAAACACGCCAAAGATACAGCCAAGCCACTGCCAAACTTTTACAGTTAGAGACTGTTACCTCAGAAGCAGTATATGAGGCATCTCTTTTTTTGGATTTGTCAGATGTGGAGTGGGAAAAAACACAAATGGGAATCCATCAGAGTGCAGAGCGGATTCTCACCCAAGGCATCCCACAGGGACTGCCAAAAAATATTTTACAAGATGCGGTGAGTTTACAATTGCAGACTTTTGTACCAGGAGACGCTGAACCTTTGGCGAAGAACCTGTTGTTAGCTGTACTAAAGCCGAATCTGCAAAAGGATGAAGAACAAACGAAACAAAATGCTCAAAAGGCTGCTGCTGGAGTGCCACTCGTGATGGTGAAGGTACGACATGGTGAGGTGATTGTCAAAAGAGGAGCGCAGATTACTGCATGGAACTTTAAGGTGCTGGAGCGTTATCACCTGATTCGCCGGGAGGTAAAATGGCAGGAATTGATGAAGTTAGGAAGCGTTATTACGATCGCCATTGGTATTTTTGTCTGGGTAGAACGGCATGTCAATTACGAATTGCGACAACGCGATCGCCTATTGGTGTTATTGCTAACTTTAAGTGTGCCAGGATTGGTAACGATGGGATTGCCTTATACCACCTGGAGCGCCCTTAGTTTATTGTTGGGAAGCTTCTACGGCCCCACTTTGGGGTTGACAGTTGTGGGACTGCTGTTGCCGATATTAGCTATTAGCTTGGAGATGAGCAAGGCTGCGCTTTTAGCTGGTGTAGGGGGAGGAATATTAGGTAGTTACATCGCCCAACGATTGCGATCGCGTGAAGAGTTAGCATTGTTGGGTGTTGCGATCGCTTTAACTCAGGGTAGTATTTATCTGATTGTTAAAATCTTAATTGGTCAAGCATTTGGTTCAACCTGGTATATCGTTCTCCGAGAAGCCGGATTGTTTGCTTTATCCGGTTTGGGTTGGAGTGTTGTAGCCTTAGGCTTGAGTCCTTATCTAGAAAAACTTTTTGATTTAGTCACCCCAATCCGCCTAGCAGAACTGGCGAACCCTAACCGCCCTTTATTAAAACGACTCGCTACTGAAACTCCTGGAACTTTTCAGCATACGCTGCTTGTGGCTACTCTTGCTGAAGCTGCTGCCAAAGAATTAGGATGCAATGTTGAACTAGTCAGGGCTGGGACATTATATCACGATATTGGTAAAATGCACGACCCTCTTGGCTTTATTGAAAATCAAATGGGGGGGCCGAATAAACACGATACTGAAATTAAAGACCCTTGGAAGAGTGCAGAAATTATTAAAAAACACGTAACTGAAGGGTTGGTAATGGCGCGTAAACACCTTTTACCGACAGCGATTCAAGCTTTTATTCCAGAGCATCAGGGAACAATGCTAATCGCCTATTTCCATCACCAAGCCCAGCAAATGGCTCAGTCAGATCCAAGCTTAACAGTAGACGATGCAGATTTTCGCTACGATGGCCCAATACCCCAATCACGGGAAACAGGAATTGTCATGTTAGCAGATTCTTGTGAAGCGGCGCTGCGATCGCTACAAGCATCGGCTAAACCTGTGGGAGAGAAGCGATCGCTCAAAGATGTCTCCACCGAACAAGCTTTAACAATGCTTAATAATATTCTGCGTGCCAAATGGCAAGACAATCAACTCGTAGATTCAGGACTAACACGAGAAGAAATGTCACAAATTGCCCAGATATTTGTGGATGTTTGGCAACAATTTCATCACAAACGCATTGCTTATCCTAAGTTGAAGGCTAATGGTGCTGCGCGAAATTCATAATGCGATGTTTACAACGGGCTACGCCTACGTGTACCTGCTGATAATTTTGTTAAAAGGTTTTTTTGACTGGGGGAGTCATGATAGCATATATGCTACCATGTTTACATGGCGATTAAAATTGTGGTTGATACTAGCGTTTTTATTAGTGCGCTTATTAGCTCTAAGGGTTCCAGTAGAGAACTCATTCGACGCTGCTTGAAAGGCGAATATCAGCCTTTGATCGGAAACGCTTTATTTTCTGAGTATGAGTCAGTTATTGGGCGAGAAGAAATTATCGCCAAATGCCCTTTAACGAGTGCAGAAATTTCTGCTTTACTCGCATCATTGATGAGCGTGAGTCAATGGATTTATATTTACTACTTATGGCGACCTAATTTAAAAGATGAAGCTGACAACCACTTAATTGAATTAGCGGTTGCTGGTAATGCTCAAATTATTGCCACTCACAATATTAAAGATTTCCAAAATGCTGAATTGTTATTTCCTAACTTATCAATCTTAAAACCTGAACAAATTATTAGGAGTTAAGCAAAAATGGCTACTTTAACTATTCGTTTACCAGACGAAAAACACAACAGATTAAAAGAACTTGCTCAAGCTAAAGGCATAAGTGTCAATAAGCTGATTGAAGAACTTTCCACCATAGCTCTAGCAGAATTTGATGCCAGTACCAGATTTAAAGCAATGTCCGCAACTGGGAACCCAGAAGAAGGCTTAAGAATACTGGCTAAACTTGATGCTCTTACTGAATAGAAATAAGAGAGCTTGTAGCGGGATAATGCAAGCACCCATTGGAGGCGATTATGGGGACGGGCTGAACTCCGATAATCTCAAAGCTTCTTTAATACCGGCTGACTCTACACCCCAGCCTTAGATGCGATCGCTTGATAGTCGCTAGAGTAAGTTAGTTTGACCATTCGTAAGCGATCGTCAGATTTAGTTTTAGTAACTCAAGCTTCATCTTCATCAATAGCCAGTACAAGGTAAAAGTGTTTATGAAAGGGTTAGCACACCAGAATAATAGTTTTTTATTATGACGCTTTGGCACGCGATGCCTACGGCGGGCTACGCCTACGCAGTTTCCTGATATTCAATTTCTAATCCCCAGTACATCGCACACCAGCCAAAATAAAATTAACTGCTGCTTGAGTATGCTGCTCAATCATTTCTGGACTCAGCAGTTGCAAATCTGGTCTAGTATGCTTGATGTTTTCGTAAGCGTTGAAGTATAAATTACAAACCCCAACAATATGAAGAGTGGTGAGAAATGGATCGATCTGACGGAAACAACCTTCAGCCATCCCCCGCTCTAAAATTTTGATGAGATAGCTAAAATTTTCTTGCCAATTCCCCTGTTTGAAATACTTTCCCTGATTCTGGTTTGCTTCTTGGAACCAAAGCATCCCTCTGTGCGGGTGAGCCGCTTCGTAGGCGATCGCTTCTTTGACTAGTATCTTCAACGCCTCCTCTGGTGGGAATTGATCTAGATTTAGCTGCTCAAACCCTTCGTGCATCTCTACCGCCGGACGTTGTAGAACAGCCTCATATAGTCCTTCCTTGCTCTGGAAGTAGTAGTAAATCATCGCTGTGGTGACACCTGCACCTTTAGCGATCGCCTCCGTTCGCGCCCCTTGAAGTCCATTTCTGGCAAACTCTGCTTCTGCTGCATCAAGAATCTGCTTTTTCGTCGCCTCTGCATCGCGCACCTGACGCGGCTTTTTAGCTGAGAATTTTGACTGCGTTGAACGACTCACGTTGCTCCATCATCATAATCAAAATATATTAACTAAAAAATTGGTTAGTAGTTGACATAGAAGATGAAATTTATTACATTAATATCTATTAACTAAAAAATTAGTTAATTATATAACTCATCCATGCAGTAGCCGAAGTTAGCCGAGCATATGCCCGGTAGTATTAGTTCGTTCATTGCAGACAAGACTTTAGTTATCCCAACTTAGATTCAAAAGAGTGATGTAGGACAGGCGACATCAGCTTGTCTACAACTTTTAAGCTTCAAGATTGCGTTACCTTTTGCTAACGCATCTAGAGATTTTTTAATAAATCATCAATATTTTGGAGGAAAAATGGAACCAATTTTACCAGGTGCGCCTTGGTTAATCGCGCACCAATCTACATTAGGAGTAAATAAACCCAATAAAATCATATTAAACGGACAGGATTATGTAATTTGGCAAAATCAAAAAGGTGAAGTCTTTGCTCTTGATAACATCTGTCCGCATATGCAAGCACCCTTATCAAACGGTTGGGTTTGTCAAGAGAGAGATACTATTACTTGCCCTTTTCATGCATTAGAATTTGATGGGCAGGGCAGACTACAGCAAGGAGAAAAAAAGGACATTCAGCCAATTACCAAAGCATTAGAGCTAATTATTAGCAATGATTGTATCTGGACTTATGCCGGATTTGAGCCAAGATTGTCCATCCCAGATTTGCATCATAAAATTGTCGATGAATACGAGTTCATCGGAGTAACTGCGGGCAAAAGTATTCAGGGTGACTTTTTGAGTAACCTAATGGTTAACTATGACTATAACCACCAAAATGGTACTCATAAAGAACTATTTAAAATTACATCTTGTAATGTGAGTCATTTTGAAGAAAAAGGATACTATGCCACAGTTAAACAAGAACTAACGAGAGCCAACAACACGCTAGGAGAAATTATCAAAAATCCTATTTTGGGAATCTTCCCGAAAACGCTTGCTAACACACTCGAATACGCTTTTCCTTCAACTACAGCTTTTTTTGCTAAAACCCCTATTGGTGATATTGCTCAAGTTCATATTCTTTACCCGGAAACAGAAAAAATCACCAAAACGTTTATTTTGATGTATGCCAAAGTCGTCAATCCTTTGATGAGATTTATGTTTAAAAATTCAGTTTTACAAGCAGCAGCCACAGTTATTGAGCAGGATACAGGTGCAGTTGAAAGTTTGTATCCTCGGCAAAAACCAAAAATTAGATTGCCAAATGAAGAGATTATATTCTACGCAGAAAAACTCTACCGCGATTGGTAATTTGGATTTGCAAAACCTAACTCCGCTTTACAATTAAATAGACACTGTAGCTGATTCCTGCTGGAGGTACTCGAATATGCGGCAGCTAAAACCCGCCGAGGAAATGCCTGGTAGCTATGGCTTGCCCATCTTGGGGGAGACTTTGGAAATATTTCGGGATTTATACCTGTTTGTATGGCGACGATTCCAGCAGCATGGGTCAGTTTTTAAGACGAGTGTTATGGGGCGTAAACGTGCTTATTTAATTGGCCCTGATGCTAATCGACTAATACTGGTAGAACAGGCGGAACACATGTCATCGCGGATAGGGTGGTATTTCTTAGAATCAACATTTGGCAACAATATCTTATTACAAGAAGGGGAAGAACATCGGCTAACTCGTCGCTTAATGTATCCAGCATTTCACGGAAAAGCGATCGCTACATATTTCGACACCATCCAAAATATTGTGCAAGACTTCCTCAAAGATTGGGGACAGAGAACGATTCCCTTAAATTCTAGTTTCCGCCAGCTTACCCTGATGGTTGCTACTCGTCTGTTTTTGGGAAGTCAGAACAAGAGCGAAGTTGAGCAAACTAGTCAGTAGTTTACACAACTGCTAGAGAGCAGTATGGCAATATTCAAATTGAATGTCCCTTTTACTTTATATGGCCGCGGTCAAAATGCTAGGGGTAAGTTAGTAGCTTTTTTGCATGAAGTAATTGCACAGCGTATCGAGCAAGGTAACTTAGAAGAATCAAAAGATGTTTTGGGATTGCTGTTAGCGGCTGTTGATGAAGACGGGAATAAATTGAGCCAAGCACAGATAATCAACGAGGCATTGCTATTGCTATTTGCTGGACATGAGACAACAGCCTCTTTGCTCAGTTGGGTAATATTTGAATTAGGTAATCATCCAGAATGGCGATCGCACTTTGTCTTCCAGCAATCCTCACTGGAAATCCTTGGAGGGAGTTAGGTTAACAGAAATTATCGTTGTACTCAACCCAAGTCAGTACTGGTTATTACTCATATCTTGCAGCAGTCGCAAGAAAAACCGTCATAGGTTAGAAACCTATGGCTAATAGCGAAAGTCCTCTCCAGATTAGCTAAACCGTATTAGCGGGACTTAGACAAAAATTAAGCCCAAATGTAACCCAAACTGGCTTTATAAGCAGCAAACACGTCACGGTTCAAGTTCAACCAATCAACAAATCGAAAAGACATGGCTGTTCTAAACGCTTCTA
>NZ_JAIVFT010000028.1 GCF_020829665.1 Nostoc sp. CHAB 5824 | reverse complement strand
ATGTGTAGAGATGTGTGTACACCATAGCCCGTGGGGGAGAGGAATGGAAGTGAGGGAAAAAACCTAGACACAAAACGAGAAATCAAGACTTATGTATTTTTCTTTTTTCGTATGAAACCACCCTGCCTCCCCGCAAGCGATGAGGGGGCTATGACATACCTCAATACTGCTCGGTTAAGAATTTATCTATCGAGGCAAGCAGTTATTGAGCAGGGAAGTTCAATTATTGTTGTGCGATTTACCAGGCTTGTTGATGAAGTTGACGATTTTCTCTCATGGGAGTGATGAAAAAGCGCTAAATTAGTGGGTAGAGCTAAGTCTCCCGTAACCTAAAATGTCTCTTACCGTAGCAACTGATCCTATACCTCTATCACCTGATTCTGATGGCGTTGTGCGTGTTAGTAATACTCGTGTAACTCTTGATACTGTGGTTGCCGCCTTCTTGGAGGGTGTTACAGCAGAAGAGATTGTCGAGCAATATCCATCTCTTCAGCTTGCAGATGTGTACTCGGTGATTGGCTACTACCTTCGACGGAAAACTGAAGTTGATGCTTATCTAAAAATTCGACAAGAGCGTGGCATCCAAGTTCGTCAAGAAAATGAGCGTCGTTTCAATCCAATTGGGATACGCGATCGGCTGATAGCAAGACTTACCCACCAAGGGCAGAGTTGAAATGCTGCGCCTTTTAGCAGACGAGAACTTTAACAACCAAATTGTTCGGGATATTCTTCGACGAAAATCTGAGATTGATATTGTTAGAGTTCAGGATGTAGGTTTGTCCAAAACTGATGATCGAGTCATTCTGGAATGGGCGGCGCAACAGAGTCGGGTTCTATTAACTCATGATGTAGAAACAATAACTCGATATGCTTACGAGCGTGTACAGGCAGGGTTAAAAATGCCAGGGGTATTTGAGATTAGTCGCAGCGTCTCAATGGGATTGGCGATCAAAGATATCTTGTTGATCGCGGAGGGAAGTTTTGAGGGCGAATGGGAAGGACAAGTGCAATATCTCCCTCTTCGTTAAAGTCCTAACGCAGTTTAAATAATTTGTTTAACAACGCCAACAAAGCGTTCCATGTCGGCTTGGGTAATAGCTCCCATTGTTGAGACTCGGAAAATAGATTGAGCTAAATTTCCCTGTCCAGAATAAATGATATAGTCTTGTGCTTTGAGTTGGTCGTGAAATTCTTCATATCTAAAACCCTCTGGCAAGTAGTAGGCATTCAAGACAACGGATGAACTGCCAAGAGGAAGTAGGGGTTTAATTCCGATTGAGGCTAACCCGTCTCTGACTAAGTTGGCAAGTTGGTTGTAATGGCTGTGTCTAGCACGCCAACCTCCTGCTTCTGCCATTTCTTGCAAAGCTTCTGTTAAGGCATAAAATGTCTGTACTGATTGCGTAAAAGGTGTGCCGCCTCGATCCTGTTGCTGACAATAGGTTCCTAAATCTAAATATAAGGTGCGGGGGATTGTGTCTACTGATGGCAGTGCATCCCGTTGCAGGATGACAAAAGATGTTCCGGGGACACCATGCAAACATTTATTAGCTGTCGCAGCGCAAGCGGTGATTCCCCAATCTGCAAAATTTAGTTCTTCAGCACCAAAACTGCTGACTCCATCCACTAGTAGTTTGATATGGCGTTCTTGGCAAATTGGCGCAAGTTCCGCCAAATTATTTAGGCGACCGGTAGTAGTTTCGTGATGGACGACAGCAAGGTGGGTGATGTCGGCGTTTTCTTCCAGGAGTTTGATTAAAGCGTTGATATCTATTTCGGCATCCCAAGGATGGGAAAGTGTGATGTAATTAATGCCGTGGATTTTGGCAATTTTGGATAATCGTTCACCATATACACCATTTTCAATTACCAGCAATTTACCGTCTGTGGGTACTAAACTGCTGATCATCGCTTCCATCGCTGCGGTACCAGAACCAGTGAGGAGAACTGCTGCCCAGCGCTCGCTTCCAAGACCGTACACTTGAAGTACTTGTTCGCGGATTCTGCTTTGAAGTTGGGAAAATTCCACCTCACGGTGACACAAATCAGGACGCAACAGGGCGTTTCTGACGCGATCGCTCAAATTGACAGGGCCAGGATTTAGTAAAATCATTTTGTCATTGGGTATTGGGCATGGGGCATTAGAGGATTGTCCGTAAAATATCAAGTTGTATAAAGATCCCCCCTAACCCCCCTTAAAAAGGGGGGAACCGGAGTCAAAGTCCCCCTTTTTAAGGGGAAAAAATAAATCAAAGTCCCCCTTTTTAAGGGGGATTTAGGAGGATCTACAAGTCTTTGATACATCACAAACAACTTTGGAAACATCGTCTTAATAAATTAAAACTTTGTACTTTAAATTTATTAATTATGAATTACGAATCACGAATTACAAATTACCAATATGTTTCATAAAGCGTTGCAAAACTGCTTCCGGGGTAAGGTTGGGTCTGGGTAGCTTTTCTAAAGTTCCGGGACGGATTTTTAAATGAGCAAATTTAGGTCTAGTGTTAACATCTGCGGTAAATAAGGCATCTAAAAGGGCTGAGTTATCTCCGGCTAATGTCATACCGTAACCGCACGCTTCGGCAATTTTGGCAAAGGAGATACCCGCAGAAACGGTGGCTTGTGCGCCTGTGGAATCGTAAACTTCATTATCTAAGAGAATATGGGTCAAGTTAGCACCGCCATAAGTGCCGATAGTCGCAAAATTACCCATCCGCATTAATGCTGCACCATCGCCATCAATTACTACTACCTTCAGGTCTGGACGTGCTAAAGATAGTCCCAATGCCATTGAGGAAGCGCAGCCCATTGAGCCAACCATGTAAAGATGATTAGCGCTGTCTCTAGTGGCGAAGAGTTCGCGTCCCGTGTATCCGGTGGTGGCAATTACTACAGTGTTTTTTGCATCGGTAAGTTCCACGATTCGAGCTAATGCTTCGCTGCGAGAAATCCGTTGTTCTTTGTTATCTCGAAAAAAGCTTTGCTGAATATCAGCGCTACTACTATTTTCTCGTTCAGGGATAGAAGAACGGGTGAGTGCATGGGGGGCGATCGCTCCTTTACGCATAATTAGAGCATAAGGACGGCGTTCTTGTCTCATGTAAGCTGTGGCTCTTTGCAGAACGGGTTCTATTTCTGCTGTGTCTGTGGGAAAAAATTCCCAAGGTATAGTCATGGTTTCCAACAATTTATCTGTGATTTGCCCCATTAATTCATGTTGCGGTTCATCTTGTAACTGGCGTAGGCGTAGCCCGTCGTAGACATCGCCTCGCAAGGTACAAATCAGCAGCAGCGGAATCCGAAAAATATAAGTGAGCGAGGTTAGCGGGTTAACGGCATTTCCCAAACCGGAGTTTTGCATCATCACCACGGCTGGTTTACCAGCAATTGCTGCTCCGGCTGCGATCGCTACAGCATCTCCCTCATTAGCTGCGGAGATATATCTAAGTTGAACGTCATTGATGACATAGTTAATAAAAGGCGTGAGAAAAGAACAGGGTACGCCAGTGTACCATCCAAAGCCAAGATTACGCGCAGCTTCTACAAATTCCTCTGCCTGAATCATAATTAAAAATTTACAGCAATTTTCAGGTATTTAGACGATTGAGATGGGGAGTGAGAAGTTGGGAGTGGAGAGGAAAGATTATTACTTCGACTTCAGAAAGGGAAACTTAAGCTTCAGAACTCAAAGCTTCGTTGATGAACCTCAAAGCTTCGTCAATGAACCTCAGAGCTTCGGCGATGAACCTCAGAGCTTCGGCGATGAACCTCAGAGCTTCGTCGATGAACCTCAAAGCTTCGTCGATGAACCTCAAAGCTTCGGCGATGAACCTCAAAGCTTCGGCGATGAACCTCAGAGCTTCGTCGATGAACCTCAAAGCTTCGGCGATGAACCTCAAAGCTTCGGCGATGAACCTCAAAGCTTCGGCGATGAACCTCAGAGGTTGTTTGAAAAGTAGTTAGCTGTGATTTTAGGTGCTTGTTGATCCCCCCTAACCCCCCTTAAAAAGGGGGGAACCGGAATTAAAGTCCCCCTTTTTAAGGGGGATTTAGGGGGATCTAGAACGTTTTGCTACCAACAAGAGGACTTTTCAAACATCCTCTCAAAGCTTCGTTGATGAACCTCAGAGTTCAAGATTTTATCATTCCCAACTCCCCAATCCCTATTGTTTCAATTGAAAAGCAAGGTCAAGATCATCTAAAGAATTAACATCTAACCAGTTACCGCGAATATAAAGCACCTTGATCGGTTTTCCTTGCTCGATTAAATAATTGCATAATTCTGGCAAACCCAGACTGTTGAATTCTGGTCGTTTTTGCAACTCATTGAGTGCTTCACTCAGCCACTGTCTACCTTGACTCCGCAGGCGCAGCATCCCAATCCAGCGGCCGCTAGATTTACCTAATTGGGTTTGTATTGTTTTAGAAATGTCCAACAGGTTGACATCCTGTCCAAACAGAGAAAGGTCGTCTGGAATTGAGCAATAGGCGTAGTCAGGCGAACCACTAACAGACTTGCTGTTCGCCACTGAATCAACCACAGCCACAATTTCTCCGGGACATTCTAATAAATCGCGTAGGATGTAGCTTCTAAATAGTAAATCGCCGTAAAGTACCAGCATTTCGTCACCGAAGCTGGTTTGAGCGCAGGCTAAGGATGCTAATTCTCCCGTTGTTTCATAATCTGGATTGCGGATGACTTTCGTTCCCACAACATCTATAGTTTCTGCTTTGTAACCTGCAACAACGGTAATATCGTTGATGGCAAGTTTCTTAAATTTGTCCACCAACCACCTGAGTAGGGGTTTACCTCCAAGGGGTAGCATCACTTTCGGTTTATCTTCCGTCAACCCTGCTAATTCTTGTCCTCTGCTAGCAGCCAAAACGATCGCTTGGGTATGTTGTCGTCCGTTGCTGAAGTAACGTTTTTCAGCTTCTATGAGTTCATCCGCGCCCTGTAGCCGGAAAATTTCTTTTACGGGAGCAATATCATCTTCAATGTTGATTAAAGTTTCGCTGGCTTTAACTTCGCGTGCGATCGCTTGCATACTAGCAACAGCAGCTCGAATCATGTGGTTTGCCCAGATGACCAAATTCACTTCTGCTTTGCGAAAAACATCGGTGGGGGTGCTGTAATATTTGGTTGGTATAATCACTAACGGGGAACGACCCGCCCACTCTTTGGCAAAGGCTAATACTTGGTCAGGACGCGATGATTTACTGTGAATCAGGATAGCGGTTGCTCCGGCGGCGTGGTAAGCTTCAGCTCGGCGCATTGCCTCCGAAAGATCCCACCCAGCAATCAAAGCTTCGAGTCGGGCGACGATACAAAAATCTGGGTCTGTCTGACTATCCTTACCTGCCTTAATTTTGCCGCAGAATTCATCAATATCAGCCAAAGCTTGGCGACTACCGTTGATGAAACTATTGGTTTTGGGAAAAAGCTTATCTTCAATACAGACTCCAGCAATACCTCGCTGTTCTAACTTTTTAACGAGGCGGCGCATATTATTAAAGTTGCCATAACCAGTATCTCCATCTAACAAAATGGGGATACTGGTAACATCAGACATGAACTCCAGCATTTCCACAACTTGAGTCCAACTCGCTTCATTATTATCTCGAACGCCATATTGAGCCGAAAGAGCTAATCCACTCGCCCAAATTCCTTTAAATCCAGCCTCTTCCACAATGCGAGCGCTAATCCCATTGTGAGCTTCCATGATGAAGTCGAGTTGAGGCGATTCTAATAATAGCCGCAGCTGGGCACACTTATTTAATTTTGCAGCGGTGTCTATGGGTGCAAATATTTGATGCATTTATTCTGCTTTTCTCAACCTATATAGTAAATGAAGATATTTTTAGATATTTTCTGGGACTTCTATCTGAGGTAAAATATCATTTTGGGCGCGTTGAATATCCTGGGAAAAATCGATTTCGATCCAAGGTAACCCAGTGATGTCTTCGTAGCCAAAGGTGTCTGGAGTTTCTAACAACAGATCCCGAATAGCTTCTTCATAAGGTTCATCATCCAGTCCATCAGCAACATATTGTTCTGTGCGAATAGCAAGACGGTGAGCAGCAGCACTCCCAAAACGAAAAAATCCCACTGATTCGCCTGCAAAATCATAAACCAAACCAAGAGCTACTTGTTTGCGAAACTCTACTAAATAATTATCTCTGACACAAAGCTTCACGGGTTCATCTCCCGGTTCAAAATCTCGATCTAGCAAAAAGCAGTTGGGGATATTTGTCTTCACTAGTCGTTCGATGATGCGGCGATCGTACAACACATCTGCATCCATTAATAATATGTCATCGCCAGCAACTAGCTGTTGACGTAAACACCAAAGGCTAATGACACTGCCTTTAGTGTAATCAGGATTATAAACTGTACTGACCCAATTTTCGGCTCCTAATGCTTTGATTTCATCCTGAATTCTTTGTGCTTGGTAACCTACAGCAATCACTACTTCATCAATCTGGTAATGACGGAGATAGTTCAAATGGCGCTCTAGTAAAGATTTGCCGTTAAATTTCAGTAAGCATTTGGGTTGGATTTGCCCATCTTTACCTAAGCGTCGTCCAACGCCAGCAGCTAATATAATTGCCTTCATTGTCAAGTCACCAACAAAGCTAAAACACCAGGAAATCTGGAAATTTTCCCAGTATTTTATAATGACTGTTTTTTGCTCAAGACAATATTTGTTAATTAATTCTTAACATGGAAGTAACATTAACTCTGTATCGCCATCAACGACGAAACACTTGGCGAAAACCAAAATAGGCGATCGCATCTTTCATATTCGAGACAAAACGTTTTAGCATACCCATGCGGGTGTCGGTGACGTACTCCAAAGTCAAGACAATACGCTGTTCATTTTTACCCAAAGGAGTAACTCTGTGGTAAAGTTTGTCACCATTGAATAAAACTAGAGTACCAGGGTTTAAGGAGAGCGATCGCATTTCCGTCTCCCGTTCAGGAATATCTTTGTAAAGTTGATATTCCAGCTTACTGGACGAATTATCAACTAAACCAAGCAACACTGTATAGCGCTTCCCGCGATAGTAAGACGTATCGTAATGATACTGGATATGATCTCCAGGCTCAGTGTAATAGTACAATGCGTAAGTATGGGGATCAGCATCAGGACAAGGAAGGAGTTTTTCTGCCGTAATTTTGTTGAGGAACTCAAAAAAGGCACTGAGTTGATAAAATTCTCCAAAAATCGGAGCAAGGCTATCTAAGCTATAGCGGCTGATACTACCGCCCTTTTTATGATTGGGAATATAGTTACGGTTGATAGCAGGTTGCAAATATGGCAACAGCGCCAAAAACTTCTCGATGATGGCGTTAGAGAGAAAGTTCTCCACTACTAAAAATTCATTCTGTGCTTGATACTCAGCTTGAAGTTTCTGGTAATCAAAAGCCGCTATAGCTTTATAAATTTCAGTTTGAAGCTCCATTGATAATTTGCTGCTAATACAGCGCGAAAATAAACATACCATTCAATAAAGCTGAAAAGCCTGCTTTTATCGTCTTTCTGCCCAATGCCCAATGCCCCCCTATACTAATTTGATTCAGCCTGTGGGAGTGTAATAAATTGCCAAATTACCCATACTGCAAAGGTTGGCGCACCAATTGTAGCTGCCATTAGTAACGGCTCTAGTCCATGTAGTAAGGTAACTATGGGAAACAAATACAACACATCTTCAATATCAAACCCGGCGAAATTTGGTTGACGAGTAGAATCTTTACCTAAACGCTGTTCCATTTGGTTTCGCAAATGAAAGATGCAAGCAACAGACACGCCAGATATTATCCCCATAAGCAACGCCCACCAACCAAATTTTCCCTCCCTAAGACCATATCCAATACAGACAAACAATAGAATGTGGATGATGGCATCACTAGCAAGGTCATACTGATGTCCCCATTTGCTTATTTTCCCACTCAAACGAGCTAATTCGCCGTCTGTGTGATCTAGAAAGTTGGATAAAACAAACAACCCTGCTCCAATGTTAGTCCAAATGGCATCGCCAACTGCAATTGCTACGGCAGCCGCTAACCCAGTTACAAGTCGCACTGTAGTAAGATGATTGGGGTTTACCCAACTGTCTTTTATAGGTCGAACTAGCCAGTAAGCAAGTTGAGCATCCCAAGGCTTGGTGGTCATAGATAAACTTAAATTTGATGTGGTTTTTAAATATTCAAAATACTGATAATTATCACATCTATCCTAAGATACAGATTATTTTTGTAAAACAAGATGCATTAACACAGGACTTACGCAAACGATAGCCGAAAAGAATGATTTTCACGTAGGGGCAATTCATGAATTGCCCCTACAGGATGGTCTATTTACCTGAAAATAGCTGTAATTTGCAAAATTATTGCAGGCAAGACTTTGGCGTGAGCGCTCAGTCGAACCCTGCCCACCTACAAGATTTATATTCACAGTAAGTGTGCAAATTAAAAAAACTTTTAGCTTATTAACTACGAACTTTGGTGAGGATTTTTTGGGAATAAAACGAAGCTGATTCTTCGTTTTTGGCACAATCTTGGGCAAACTTAATCAAATGGTGCCCAACAAGTCCAACATGAATCAAATTCTCAATGTCGCCTGCTTTCAGTGCTGGCTTGGCCATTTTCCAAAAAGTCTGACGATAGTTACTAAATATGCCTATCCGCAATAAAATATTGCTTAAATAAGTTAAACCTTTGCGAATATTAGCCCCAGAAGTCCGAGATGGGCTGTTAGGTACTTCGATGCGGTTTGGATAAGTGTGTTCCATATTGTAGGCAAACCGCTGATATAAAAATTCTGGCTCATAAGCAGTTGTAATGCAGCGCCGCCACATCTCAACAACTTGCTCGTAAGGCATCAAAAACTCAACATTTGATTCGCGACTTTCATCAAATACAAGTCGTCCTTCTGCTTCTAGCCTCCGCCATAATGGAGTTCTAGGTAAAGCATGAAGTAGGTTAATTGTCAACATGGGAATTTGCGATGCCCGAATAAATTCGATAATTCGGTCTGCGGTTTCTGGTGTATCTGTATCTAAGCCGATGATGATTCCTGATACTACTTCCATGCCATAGCTATTTAAAACCTGAATCGCTTTTAAGATTGGCATACTCAGATTTTGATCTTTGGAAATGGCGTGGAGAGCATTTGGTTCCGGTGTTTCAATGCCACAAAAGATTGTGCAGAAATAGGCTTCGCGCATCATCTCTAACAGCTTTGGACTTTGAGCTAAGTTGAGCGTTGCTTCGCAGGCAAACTGGATGGGGTAGCCATTGCGTTTTTGCCAGTCAATCAGGTGAGGAAGTAACTTCATGGCGGCGCGGCGATCGCCAACAAAGTTATCATCGACAAAATACACTGCCCCCAAATTACCAGATTGCCGCATTGCGTCTAACTCCGCGACTACTTGCTCTGGTGTTTTCATCCGAGGACTATTGCCATAGAGTTCTGGAATATCACAAAACTCGCAGTGATAAGGGCAACCACTAGAAAACTGCACATTTGCCAGGAAATAATCATTGATATTCAGCAAATGATAAGCTGGAGTCGGAAACTCTGTTAAGGGCAAACGTTCCTTGGTTTCAAAGCGAATTTGCGCTTGAGGACGTTCCAGGTTTTGGTCTAGATATTCGATCATGCGATCGCTTGCATCTCCCAACTCACCCAAATGTAAAATATCAAATTCCGGGTAATATTCTGGGCAACCAGATACCGACGGGCCACCTATAACTGTAATTTTGCCGGCTCGATGGGCAAGTTCATTAATTTGATTAATCTGTGGTTTTTGGATATGCATTCCACTTACAATCACCACATTAGCCCATTGGTAATCAGCCCTCGTTGCTGATTTGACATTCTCATCAATAAACCGCACTTCCCATTCTTTAGGTAAGTAGGCAGCCACAATTAAAATACCTTGGGGTGGCATAAAAGCCCGAACATTGCCCATGAGTGGGTAGGCGTGATGAAAAGTACCAAAGGAGCGGCTGTATTTGGGAAAGATGCAAAGGATACGTCGAGGTTGCGAGGGAACGTAACTAGTTCTCTTAGTGGTGGGAGCGGTTTTTGAATCGACCGCTACATGAATTGGGTTCTCTAAAGACTTCAGATTCACAGTCATCGCAAATTTCACCCCGAAAAACTGAGCAGCTAATTTGACAATTTATTGGCACAATTAGTTGTAATTCCAACTAGCTTACCGTGATATTTCAGAAGTTTTTAACTGTAAGATAGAAAACTTACCCTAAAAGCGCGACCTTAATTGGTTTGCAAACAACTATCTTGAAAATAGGCATGGGGCATGGGGCATAGGCATCTATCATGAATTTGATTTATTTTCTTTTGCGTTCTTCGTGGGGGATGGTAGCGATCGCGATCGCTACTGGATTCCTGAGTGGCGGTAGTAGTGCTGGCTTGATTGCCTTAATTAGCCGTGCTGCAAGTAGTGGTAGTGCTTCTCGGCTCACATCGATAATTTGGGGTTTTGCGGGGCTGGCTATAGTTGCACTGATTACTAGTATCATTTCCCAAGTGATGCTGATTCGCCTTTCTCAGAGTGCAGTCTTGCAATTACGGATGCGTTTGAGCCGTCAAATTCTTGCTTCCGAGTTAAGCCATCTGGAACGCTTAGGGAATCCTCGATTATTGGCAACTCTCACAGAAGATATTCAAGCGGTTGCTAATGCTGTTTATCAGATGCCTTTCATTTTTATTAATTTAGCGATTGTCCTGGGTTGCATAGCGTACATAACTTGGCTTTCTTGGTTAGTACTGCTGATGGTTTGTGGGATTTCAGTAGTAGCGATCGGTAGTTGCCAATGGTTATTAAATAGAGGCAGGAAATTGCTATCCCTCGCTCGTGAAGATGAAGACCAGCTATTTAAACATTTTCGCACCATTACCGAAGGAGTCAAAGAACTCAAGCTAAATTACAGACGACGGCAAGATTTTTTAGAACAAAAACTGCAATCAACTGCTAACGAATTTCGTCATCACAACGTTAACGGTTTAACCCTTTTTGCCACAACTTCAAGTTGGGGTCAACTCGTATTCTTTTTTGCCCTTGGTTTTGTAATATTCGCGCTGCCTAATCTGCTTGCCATCAATCCCGAAACTCTCTCTGGCTACATTTTGACTTTCACTTACTTGGTGTTACCAATGGATAACATCATCAGCAAACTTCCTCTATTAAGTAAAGCCAGCATTGCCTTGCAAAAAATCGAGTCACTGGGTTTATCTCTAGCTAGCCGAACTGAAATATCGGCTGTTCCACCTGCTCTTGAATCTGACTGGCACAGCTTGAAATTGAAAAGTGTTACCCACACTTACTACACAGATAAAGAAGACAATAGCTTTATCTTTGGCCCCATCGACCTAACATTGTATCCTCAAGAATTAGTATTCATTGTCGGCGGTAATGGTAGCGGTAAATCTACATTAGCTAAACTAATTACTGGACTTTACATCCCGGAAAACGGCGAAATTTACTTTGGTGATGAGTTAATTAGCGAACATAACCGAGAATGGTATCGCCAGCATTTTTCTGTAGTATTTTCCGATTTTTATTTATTTGAAGAACTTTTAGGATTAAAAAATTCTGACTTAGATGCTCAAGCCGCAAAATATTTAAAACAACTGCAATTAGACCATAAAGTTAAAGTTGAAAATGGGCAACTTTCCACCACAGCACTTTCTCAAGGACAACGTAAACGGCTGGCTTTGCTGACAGCATACTTAGAAGATAGACCAATTTATCTATTTGATGAGTGGGCAGCCGATCAAGATCCAGTATTCAAAGAAATATTTTACACCCAGCTACTCCCAGAATTGCGATCGCGTGGCAAAACAGTGCTGGTGATTAGCCACGACGATCGCTATTTTCATTTAGCAAATCGAATTATCAAACTTGACTATGGACAAATAGAGTACGACAAAACTTAAAGGAGGCGATCCAATACGGTTCGGTTAACGTGTTTATTCCTCGAAGATCCCCCCAACCCCCCGATAAATTGGGGGGCTTTTTTTTCTAGTTACCCCCTTAGAAAGGGGGTCGCCACAGGCGGGGGGATCTTATCCGAACCGTATTGGGAGGCAATCGCTAACTTAAGGGACTTCCAAAAAACTGATGCAACAACCCTTGTTCTGTTTTAAGCAAGATTTTTACCGATAAAGTTGGTTAAATGTTGGTATTGCTGGTACGATTTTACCTAGCATCAGTTTTCGGAAAAAACCTATATTGCACCTATTCTATGAAAAGAAGACAAATTCTTGGCTTTCTGGGTATAGCAGTTGCAGGCTTACTCTTGGCAATTGGTTTACCATTGCTTACTCCTTCTGTAATAGCACAATCAAACACCAGCATAGTAGTGTCCGCAGCCTCCAGTTTAAAAGATGCGCTCGAAGAAATTAAGCCTTTATACCAACAAAGTAAATCAAATATCAACATTAGTTATAACTTTGGGGCTTCTGGTGCTTTGCAGCAACAGATTGAGCAAGGTGCGCCAGCCGATATCTTTATTTCTGCTGGTAAAAAACAAGTGGATGCCCTGGAAACAAAAGGATTGTTGCTATCAGGTAGCCGTACTAACCTGGCAAATAACCGTCTAGTCTTGATTGTGGCTCAGGATGTTGTTGGCATTAGTAGCTTCTACAATTTAACAGATAGCAAGATTAAGAAAATTGCGATCGGTGAACCTAGAAGTGTACCTGCCGGACAATATGGGGAGGAAGTCTTAAAGAATTTGAAACTTTACGATCAACTTAAATCTAAATTGGTCTTTGCTAACAATGTGCGTCAAGTCTTGGCAGCAGTAGAAAGTGGTAATGCCCAAGCGGGCATAGTTTATGCCACTGATGCCAAAACTTCCAACAAGGTAAAAGTCGTAGTCACTGCTGACGAAAAGCTTCACTCACCCATTGTCTATCCAGTGGCAGTAATTAAAGACAGTAAAAATATTTCTGCTGCCAAACAATTTGTCCAGTTTTTATCTGGCAGTCAAGCCAAGACTGTACTTAAAAAATATGGGTTTATTGTCTAAGTATCTAATTGGTAGTTGTTTGCAAGTAGGCTGAAAAAACATCTACCAGCGGCCCTTCCTCCGTAATAGAAAGAATCCTTGCCACCGTCCACAACAGCATTTTCCTGATGCTAAATGAATAATTGTCGAATGTCAGCTAATTGAAACTCCCTATCTTTGAGGAGATGGAAAGTCTTAATGGCTGACTTTTCGTGTGCATGAACATCTACAGGTAGTAGAAATGGTTTATTAAATAATGACTATAAATTTTAACTGTCATATCGAAAAAAAGTATTTATATTATAAAGCATGATGGCAACTATAAATGAGACTTATGGCATAAATCTTCTGATAGAGAGACGAGAACAAGATGAAATTGTATTCTGTTAACAATGTCATTTTTAGGAAAAAGCTTGTAAGAAAGAGTGGTTTTCTATAAAAAATTGAAGTTAACAGAATTACTCAATATTATTACTCAACGAAAATAGAATGGAGTAAACAAATGAGGTTTGTCTTAAGACGCCGCAGGTTGGGTCAATTGATGGTTGTCAGCACAGTAGCGGCTACAATCAATAATTTTGTAAAGAAAACTGTAGCACAAACTCAAGTCAAAAAAACTACTCCAATGCTGGAAACTTCCACACCTGAAACTATGAAGGTAATGCTGCAAGTGAACGGAACACCACATACTTTGCAGATTGAACCGCGTGTTACCTTACTTGATGCACTTCGGGAATATATAGGGCTAATTGGTACTAAAAAAGGTTGCGATCATGGTCAATGCGGTGCTTGCACGGTGTTGGTCGATGGGCAGCGGATTAATTCGTGCTTGACATTTGCTATTATGCACACCGACGCTGCGATCGCAACTATTGAAGGGCTGGAACAAGGAAACAATCTGCACCCGATGCAAGCCGCGTTTGTTGCTCACGATGCGTTTCAGTGCGGTTACTGCACACCAGGACAGATTTGTTCGGCGGTGGGTTTAGTAAACGAAGGACACGCTAAGTCGGATGCCGACATTCGTGAACTGATGAGCGGCAATATCTGCCGTTGCGGTGCTTATCCAAATATCGTGGCTGCTGTCCGCGATGTCTTAGAGGGAAAAAAAGATGCAGCCGTTTAGCTATAAGAAAGCAGGACAAGCAGAGAATGCCGTAGCGTTGGTGGCTCCAGATGCTCAAGCCTCGTACCTCGCTGGTGGTACCAACCTCATCGATCTAATGAAGCTGAATGTACAAACGCCAAAACAGTTAGTTGATATTAACCCACTACCGCTAACCAAGATAGAAATGCAGGGCAACGGCGTGCGGATTGGAGCAATGGCAAGCAATAGCGACGTTGCTTATAATGCGCTGATTCAAGAGCGTTACCCTGTGCTGTCGGAGGCGTTACTGTCTGGGGCATCGCCGCAACTGCGAAACATGGCAAGTGTGGGCGGAAATTTGCTGCAACGTACCCGTTGTTACTACTTCCGCGACACTTCAATGCCATGTAATAAGCGCGTTCCGGGTTCAGGTTGTGCGGCAATTGATGGTTACAACCGCATCCACGCAATTCTCGGCGGTAGCGATCGCTGTATTGCCACCAATCCCTCTGATATGGCGGTGGCAATGGTAGCACTCGATGCGGTTGTGCAGACACGTGGCCCGAACGGAGAGCGCAGTATTCCGCTCGTCGATTTTCATCTCGTACCAGGCGAGACGCCCGAACGAGAGACAGTTCTAGAACACGGAGAGTTAATCGTTGCCGTTGATTTGCCTGCTTCAAACTTTGCTAGACGATCGCACTATTTAAAAGTCCGTGATCGCGCCTCTTATGCCTTTGCGATGGCATCAGTTGCTGCGGCATTAGATGTTCAAAATGGGATCATTCGCTCGGCACGCATTGCCCTCGGTGGGGTAGGAACAAAGCCTTGGCGTGCCTTGGAAGCTGAAAAAGCACTTTTGAACAAGCCCGCAAACGAGGCAACATTTCAAGCAGCGGCGAACGCTGCTTTGGCTGGAGCTAAACCTCAAAAATACAACGGGTTTAAGGTCGAACTGACTAAACGCACAATTGTTAAGGCGCTGGCAACGGTGGGAGGGATGGCATGAATACAGGCGATACAAATACAGTTGTCGGCAAACCGCTTAATCGAGTTGATGGATACCTCAAGGTGACAGGTGGCGCACGCTATTCGGCAGAGTTTCCGATCGCAAAAATGACTTATGGCGTCACGATTCAAAGCACGATTGCCAAAGGTAAGATAGCCCAAATCGATACAAAAGCGGCGGAGCAAGTACCGGGTGTATTAGCAGTAATTACCCACCTCAACGCGCCCAAAGCATTTGGAGAAAAGGGCGGCGGTCGCAAGTTGCAAGTGCTACAAGATAACGTCGTCCTGTATAGCGGTCAGCACATTGGTGTTGTCGTTGCCGATACCTTTGAACGAGCTATGTATGCTGCCTCCCTCGTGCAAGTTCGCTATGAGGAAGAGAAACCAACCATCAATATGCGAGACAATCTCACTAAGGCATACTTGCCTAAAGATGAAATCTCCAAAGACGAGCCGCCCGATTTAGCGCGCAACAATGTCAAGCAGGGACTAGCAACTGCTGCTGTCCGCGTCGAGCAAACTTATACTACACCAATCGAAAATCACAATCCAATGGAGCCTCATGCCACAACAGCAGTTTGGCAAGGCGATCAACTGCTGCTGTATGACGCAACTCAGGGAATCTTTTCGACTCAACAAAAAGTTGCGGGGGTATTAGGAATTGAGCCAGAGAAAGTCCGCATTATGTCTTACTTTGTTGGCGGTGGCTTTGGTTGCAAAGGGTCGGCTTGGTCGCATGTGCCAATAGCTGCGATCGCAGCACAGCAGGTTAATCGCCCAGTGAAACTAGTTCTGGGACGGACACAGATGTATGGGCCTGTCGGCTTCCGACCAGAGACAATTCAACAAGTTTCTCTAGGTGCAACCCGTGAGGGCAAATTGACTGCTCTGCGACACACTGGCATTTCCCAGACTTCAACTTTCGATGAATTTATCGAACCTGTTGGTAAAAGCGCCCGCATGCTTTACGCTTGCCCAAATATCGAAACCAGTCACCAGCTGGTTCAGCTCGATCAAGGAACACCAACTTTTATGCGGGCCCCAGGCGAAGCTTCTGGGTCGTTTGCCTTAGAATCGGCAATGGACGAACTGGCTTATGCGCTCAATATTGATCCGGTGGAACTGCGTCTGCGTAACTATGCTGAAGTCGATCCTAGTAAAGGACTGCCCTGGTCAAGCAAGTCACTCAGAGAATGTTACAGATTAGGAGCAGAAAAGTTTGGCTGGCAAAAGCGCAATCCCAAGCCGCGTTCGATGCGAGACGGCAATTATTTAATTGGTTGGAGTATGGCAACAGCTACTTATCCTACCTACCGTTCCCCAGCATCGGCGATCGCCCGCATTATGGCAGACGGTACAGCGGTTGTGCAAAGCGGCTCGCAAGATATTGGCACGGGAACTTATACTGTCATGACTCAAGTCGCAGCTGAGGCACTTGGTCTACCAGTTAACAAAGTCCGCTTTGAACTAGGTGATACTAAGATGCCAAAAACCCCTGTTTCTGGTGGTTCGCAAACCGCTGCCAGTGTCAGCTCGGCTGTGCATTTAGCAGGAAATCAAGCTCGCAGTCAGCTTTTGCAACTAGCACTTGCCGATCAAAAATCGCCCCTTTATAGTTCAAAGGCTGAGGATGTGGTTGCCGAAAATGGCAGCTTTTTCTTAAAAAATAAATCATCTGCAACCGAAACTTATCAGGCAATCTTGGCACGGCATGGAATGAAAATGATTGAAGCGCGTGCAGATGCCAAGCCTGGAGAAGAAGAAAAGAAGTTCTCAATGCACGCATTTGGATCGCAATTTGCCGAAGTCCGCGTTAACCCTGATTCTGGCGAAGTGCGAGTAACGCGCTGGGTGGGAACTTTTGGCGTTGGACGCGTGCTCAATGCTAAAACAGCCAACAGTCAGCTCATCGGTGGGATTATTTACGGTATTGGCATGGCACTAATGGAACATACAGTAATAGACCCGAACCGAGGACGCGTTGTCAACCATGATTTAGCTGAGTATCACGTACCAGTGAATGCAGATGTTCCTGATATTGAGGTGTTGTTTGTTGATGAACACGATCCACACATCAACCCGCTTGGTGTCAAGGGAATTGGTGAGATTGGGATTACCGGAACTGCGGCAGCGATCGCTAACGCTGTCTATCATGCCACAGGTAAGCGCATCCGCGATTTGCCAATTACCTTAGACAAGCTGCTGTAGATAAATTTGCGATCGCAGAAACGATGTAGAGACGCCGATTTATCGCGTCTCTCTAACCGTCAAAATGAATTTGACAGACTAATACGATCAGCGATCGCTAATTTCTAAACTCAATCAAGTTGATTAACTTGCCAGCGCCACTGGCTTTTTCCGGGAAGGACGCTTGCGGTCTGATTTTTTCTTCAGTCCCACCGCTTGAGCTTGATCGCTATCTGAGCCATATTGCCCGCGCACAACTTCTTTCATCGCTAATACAGCATTATGAAATTCCCATTCTGCTAATCGTGCAGCATCAGAAGCAGCACGGTATAAAGCTAGTTTCTCGGTTTCAGTTTGTTGAGAAATCAACATCGCCTGATAAACTTCCTGTAACTTTGCAGTTGACGCATCAGCACGAGTTGTGTTGTAGCTACTGACGGTTTGCAAACCGTGGAATGAGCTAATATCTTGACTAATGGTTTGAGGGCGCAAACGGCGTGTTGTATCTTGGATAGTCATAGATGTATACAGTAGTGTAGTGTACATTTAATGTACCCATTGCGACTCAAAAACTATCAGTAAGGCAAAGCTTTTAAACCGGGCAAGCTTAAAAAAAGGGTAAGCTTTTGCAATAGACCTCTTGCAAAACTATTTTTGCACTCTTGGGGAAAGGGGTGCATGTTTTAGGGTGCATGGTAATTCTATCGCCGCTTTCCCCTTTACCCTTTACCCCTTACCCCACAACTGCTAGAAGGAAGTCTAATGCATCGACTTGAATTGTGAATGCATCGGCTTGCATTGTGAATGCATCGACTTGCATTGTGAATGCACTAACTTGCACTGTTAATGCATCGACTTGCATTGTAAATGCATCGGCTTGCATTGTGAATGCACCAACTTGCACTGTTAATGCATCGACTTGTATTGTGAAAACATCGGCTTGCACTCACAGTTGGATTAGTTTTAAACCACAAGGAGCATTAAAATTTCTAACACTCCAAAGCTGAAGTGTTACTAGTGGGAATACAATCAAAAAATTATCCAGTTTTGTTAGTAGAGACTGCACTAGAAAATAGCGGAGGTTAAAGCAATGGATGAGCGCGATCAGTACTTACGAATCGCTCTGGTTATTGTTGGGATAGCTTTTCTACTTATCTATCCGCTAACTCAAGTCTGGGCATCAGGCTGGTTATGGCAACCAGGTCAGCACGAATACGAACAGATGATCATTGGTGTTTATGCGACGCTTGGTATCTTTTTGCTGTTAGCTTCAAGGCAACCAGAAGCTCACCTCAGTTTAATCTGGTTCACCGTTTGGTCAAGTGTAGTCCACGGGCTGATCATGGCGGTACATGCAGTAATTGACCCTGTTGAACAGGGACACCTCTTTGGTGATGTTCCAGCATTGTTCTTAGTAGCAATTGTCCTTGGCTTTTTAGCGCCCCGCAAAGTGGTGTCAAGTACATGAACGGGCGTAGAATGTCTGTGTATTTCCCACAATTGAAGAGATAAGCACCTGCCGATCTATCTAAAGAAGAGTTACAGCGTTGCTGAGTGAACTATTCAACTCTTCAAAATTGGTATACAGTTAGCGTTGGAAAATTGCCAATTCATCAAGCACGAATTATTTGTCAACGTTCTAATATCTGGTGGGATGCTCAACTGCATCGTCGCTATTCTAAGTGGGTGATTTTCGTATTGGTTACTTTAAATATTATTGTCTTTCTAATTGGTTTGATTGGCGTTTAACTCTTGAAAAGTTTTTGTTAGCTGTTCTAGCTCAATTACCCCCCTTAATCCCCCCGATATTTTGGGGGGAAAGAGGAAATCTAGTTCCCTCCCCTTATAAGGCTACGGTGTACACACAAGTCTTTAAAAGTTGCCCCATAAGCTTTTGATCCCCCCAACCCCCCTTAAAAATGGGGGCAAAAACCTCTCAAAGTCCTCCTTTTTAAGGAGGATTTAGGAGGATCTACAACATTTTGGTTTTGTAGAGAGATGTGTGTACACCGTAGCCCTTTAAAGCTGGGGGGGATCTAAAAGTGCCTAAAGTTACAGCGAAACACTTTTCAAACAACCTCTAAGACTTCAACAGCCAGTAGAAGAATCATGACTACAAAACAGCCGTTAATACTTGATGCTGCCAGCGACGAATTCATTTCAAAAATTAGTTCAAGTGCGCTCGTTCTTTCTAGTCAAAAAGGATTCTGGAATGGAGTCAGAGTTAGCTATTACAAATACCACAATGCCCTTGAGACCCCTGACCATTATTTCTCGCAGCATCTGATCACAATTCATCTCAATCACACCGTCGTGATCAAAGAGCAATTGCTGAATGGTCATCTACGATTTCCCCTTTAACATGCACCCTTTTTCCACAAGAGTGCAAAAAGCACTTTTGCAAGAGGTATAAACTACAAAATTTTTTTGGCAAGCTAGCTTCTAGCTTGCCTATCACGTCAGATAGTGAACTTAGTACGCGCCCAAGGTTTTTTCTTACAGAGATGCTAGTATCATTTTTCCAATCATGACTACGATTATTACTGCCTTGTTCCCGTGTTGATGAGGAATTAAAAAATTTAAATTATACAATTAACATCCGGAAAACAAAGGTGAAGTTCGGAAAAATAGTGAAGATATGATTGTAACTTTCTTTGATTGAGTTAATCTAAAAGGCTTTCACAATGGTTACTACTCCTGTATATTATTTGCAAATTCTGGACAATCCGAATATTGAAATTTCTCAAGATGAGTTGCGCTCGCTTTTAGGAGAAATAGAAGTACAACTGCATCGTAGCCGAGTTTATCGACGTGCTTTAGCGATTGTGCAGAAGTTAATAGGTTCAGAAACAGATCAGGCTCAAGATTTATTAAAAGCCGTAGGTAGAGAAGCGATCGGTTTAGCATTTCGACAATTTGCCCAACAATCTCAAAAAGTTGAAACAGCTACAAATACCAAGCAACCCACAGAAACAATCAATTCTTCACCAGAGATACAACAGGAGTATGGCACTCTCCGGGAGCAATCCTCTAAAAATACAGCAGAAAATCTGCTGTGGAAAAAACCACTACAATTACTGAATCATCAGAGAATTTCTCAAGCAGAACTTGCTGAACAAGCTGAACAAGCAGCCCAACAACGCATGGTGTGCCTACGTCAAATCGGGCAACAACTCCAAAAAACCCGTCAGTCCAAAGGGCTTTCTTTAGACCACATCCAGCTTTCCACTCACATCCGAACGGAGCTGATAGAGGCATTAGAAAACGGCAACTGGAAAGAATTATCAGATGACATTTTTGTACGTGGATTTATACGACGTTATGGAGATGCTTTAGGACTTGATGGTGTTGCTTTAGCTGCTTCTTTGCCATTCCTAGCAGCTATACCAGTAACTCAGCCCTTTTCGTATCTATCTAAAAAAGGAATGGGATTGGAAATTCGTCCGACGCATTTATATGTAGGTTATACAGCTCTTCTTGCTGGTGCAATGGGAGGATTAGCTTTGATGTCCCAGCAACAAGCAAATACCAATATATCAATTGAACAAGATAACTCTTCTTCTGTTTTACAATCGTTAAAACAACAATCCTCTACTGTTAAACCAGGGATTAAATCTACTAACACTGGTGTGGCTGTCGGATCTGATATTTCCCCACCAGAAGGATTATATTAACGAACTGCACCACAATCCAATTACATCTTATTATTTCATCTGTAGCCAAATTTTCGAGAATTGGTATTATTATCTCATCTGTAACCTTGTTTTAGAGAATTGGTATAAGACGGTTAAGCAATTTCTGAGCAAAGGAGATTCGTAAAACGGCAGCTTTATTAGAAAATAGTGGTGGTACCTTCGTCTCTGGCTTGCAAGTTCGTTACGAGGCAAAAAGCAGAGCAGCCAGATGAGAAACGATTTGCCGCTAAATTAATTCTATGTTCATGATTTCAACGAATTAGAGGCAGTTCTCCTGCTGGCCTTTATAGCGGTTCTCGTTTACGTGAGTGAGAGGTACACCCGTAGGGGCACGGCATGCCGTGCCCCTACACCTTGCTTGCCTTGTGAATGCATCGGCTTGCATTGTGAATGCATTGGCTTGCCTTGTGAATGCATCGACTTGCCTTGTGAATGCATCGGCTTGCGTTGTGAATGCATCGGCTTGCCTTGTGAATGCATCGACTTGCATTGTGAATGCATCGACTTGCCTTGTGAATGCATCGGCTTCCATTGTGAATGCATCTTGCGGAGGATGTTTTAAAACACACCTTAGTTAGAGTTTTTGTGCCAGATAGCCGTGATACTATACGGCTCATTCCTGTTGTTGCTTGTAGGAGACAATTATGGAAATCAGTAGACGCAGCTTATTAAAAACTGCTTCTGCTTCGGGATTAGTAGCAGAATGCATTTTCCCAAAAATCCACAGGATTCACTGCTACTCCGGTATTGATTGCTGCTGAATCTATCGATTGAAATATGTATTTATCCTTAAAGTCTTAACGTTAAAGCATTTGCTCAAGCCGACAAACTGCTAGAAACAGAAAAATAAGCAATCAAATGAACGAATTACAAGCAATTTTAGAAGGCTTCGAGTCAAGTCAAAAAAATAGTCAAATCACTTTTCTTGCCACTGTAGTCAAAACTCAAGGTTCAACCTATCGCCGACCAGGTGCCAAAATGTTAATGACAAATACAGGTCGGATCATCGGAACAATCAGCGCTGGTTGCTTGGAGAACGATGTATTTGAGCACACTCAACAACGAATGTCAAACGGCGAACCAATTGTTGTTACTTACGATAACACCGCTTCTGAAGATATTTTTTGGGGCTTTGGTTTAGGGTGCAATGGGACAGTGCAAGTTCTCATCGAACGTCTTGAGAAAGAAAGTTCACCAAATGCGATCGCTTTTATACAGGAGTGCTTTAATAAAAAACATTTGGGTATTATTGCTACAGTCTTTGCCTTTGAAGGTGCAGTAAAGGTCAAACTTGGGTCGCGCTTATTGCTGTATCCAAATGGTAAAATTATCACTGACATCAAAGATCCAAATTTAATTCAATCTTTGATTGCAGATACTCAAGCAGCTTTTGCTAATCAAAAGTCAAGCGTAAACAACTATCAATTACCTTCAGGCAGTGCAGAAGTTTTTATCGAAGTCATCCAACCGCCCACACCTTTAGTAATATTTGGTGCAGGATATGATGCTGTACCCGTAGCACAGTTTGCTCAAGCATTGGGTTGGCAGGTTACTGTAGTCGATTGTCGAGCTAATGAGGCAACTAGAGCGCGATTTCCTATGCCTTGTGATGTAATTCTTAGTCGGCGAGAAATTCTACAGAAACAGGTATTTATAGATGCTTGCACAGTTGCTGTAGTCATGACGCATAATTACCTTGACGACCTAGAAATTTTGAAAATGTTGCTACCATCTCCTGCACGCTACATAGGGGTTTTAGGCCCAAAGCCGCGTACTGAAAGATTGCTTAAAGATTTACGCTCGCAAGGAATAGTTTATACTACTGAACAATTAAAAAGATTGCATGGCCCGATTGGGCTTGACATCGGAGCAGATACACCTGAAGGAATAGCGATCGCCATTATTGCGGAAATTCAAGCAGTGCTAGCAAACCGCAGTGGTAATTTTTTAAGAAATCGCAATCAACCAATTCACCAATCCTATGAAAGCAGCTTGAACTTATTACTTACCACATAATTTTTATCTGTTATGGTATTTACTGAGCAAACAGAGAATGAAAAATCAACCATAGCCATTATGATTCTTGCTGCTGGTGCATCTACTCGTATGGGTACACCTAAACAACTATTGCTTTACCAAGGACGTAGTTTTTTGGAATATATTATAGAAATGGCGATCGCTTCAGTTTGTCAACCTGTAGTAGTAGTACTTGGAGCAAATGCAAAACAGATTTATCCCCAACTTAAGCAACTTCCCGTTAGAGTAGTTAATAACTTGGATTGGGCTTGTGGAATGAGTACTTCAGTCAAGAGTGGTATTGAATTTTTAAATAATCTTCCGCAAAAAATAGAAGCAGTAGTTATTACACTTTGTGACCAGCCATTTGTTTCTCACCAACTTATTAATCAACTTGTTGATGCATATTATTCGACAAAAAAACCAATTATTGCTTGTGAATATGCGGGTACATTAGGTGTACCTGCTCTATTTAGTCAGATATTTTTTTTAGAACTTGCTGCTTTGAAAGAAACTTCAGGTGCAAAAAAAGTTATTCAGAAGAACCTCAATGAAGTGTTTTCCATTCCGTTCCCGCTAGGGGATATCGATATTGATACACCAAAAGATTACGAACAATTGATATCAATTACCCAAGCACAGAACTAACCTGGCTTGTTAATATTCCACCTCGGGCCTGTAAAGAGCGGGACTGCTTTCGACTTCAAATGGCAGCTGCTGCGATAGTTCTTGCACTTTGGGTTCAACTTTAGACATGGCAGTCTGCCAAGCCTCCGCGCTTTGCCAATGGGCGATGTTGATGAACTGAAACCGGGCATCTGGATCAAGGCTGCGATGGAGTTTCAAGTCGATGAATCCTGGCTGGTCTTTCATGTATTGGGCAACCTCATTCCACATCTTGAGGAATTCCTCTTCCCTGCCTTTAGGTATGGAAAATGGGTTGATCAGTACTACAAGTGATTGCATGGGTAGTTTCTCCTTGATGATTTAGCTAAAAGTTGGGATAATTTTTGTGATTCTATCTTTAATTCGTTTATCAAACCCCAAATTGCTTGATAAATTTTATACTTCAATTCTGCCTTTAATTTATTTTCTGCCGTAATTGATACCAAGTATCAAGGATCTGCCTCCGGTCAGAACAAGAAAGTGGCAGGGTGGTTTCATACGAAAAAAGAAAAATACATAAGTCTTGATTTCTCGTTTTGTGACATAGCTTTTTACCCCTCTCCAAACCTCTCCCCGAAACGGAGAGAGGCTTTGAAACCCAGTTTTAGTTTTTCTCTGCTTGTATGAAACCACCCTGCGGTCAGAACAAGAAAGTGGGGGATTCAAACCCGCCACTTTCTTACTCAGGAATTCCGCACTGTACTTGAGTCTCCAACTCCTAAATACTGATTAGACAGTCAGGACGTTTATTGTGCGTTAATAACTAAATAGAACAAATTCTACGCCTTAGCCTCAGTCAAAGAGGCGAATCCCTAACTTAGGCTTGCAGATTGTAATTTTTCTAATCGTGCCAGCACTTCTGAACTATGAATATTTGGGTTGACTTTGACAAAAGTCTCGCGCAAGACGCCCTGAGGATCGATGATAAAACTGTGACGCATAGATAAATAACCGAGCCAGGAACCGTAAGCTTTACTCACTGAACCATCAGTGTCAGCCAACAGCGGAAATTTTAGTCCCTCTGAATCACAAAATTCGGCGTGAGACTCGATATCATCAGCACTTACACCAATAATCTGGGCATTTTTTTCGAGATATTGGGGTAAGTCTTGTTGAAAACGGCGAGCTTCTATAGTACAACCAGAGGTGAAGTCTTTAGGATAAAAGTAGAGAACTAGCCACTTACCGCGCAAGTCAGAGAGGGAAATTTTGCCATCACCTGTATTGGTTGGCAAAGTAAACTCTGGTGCGGGTTGATTAATTGCAGGAAGTTTACCACCAAGAGCATCAGCAGCAGGGGTAAAATTCAGCCAGCTGATGAGAGAAATACAGCTGGCAAATAATATGCTTAAAAAAGTGCGGCGGGAAATCATGGTGCAAACCAGAATTACAACTTTACACAAGTTTACAATTCTTGGTTGCTGCTAATCTAACTCTGAGTGAGGTTCGGGTGGGATATCTGTGCTTTCAATGTATTGGCTATCTAGGAGAAAGGCTCCCCTAGTAAAGCGAATACCCCAATATCCACCAGGTCTGCGGTCAATGACTATACCCTCTTCACCAATGTGAATTACATCAGGGGGGCGCAGCATAGGCATAGGTTCAGCAGTTTTGACGTAGGGCGGTAGTGCCACAACACGGACTTTACTACCAATTGCGAATTCTTTAGACATTTTAATCAAGCTAGGAGTTTTGAATTAACTCATAACTCATAACTCGCTTGAAAGTCTACTAAATTGGACATGGGAATAAATAGGGAAAGGGAAAGGGGAAAAATTTTATCCCCTTTCCGCATCTTCTGCAAGAAGTCTATTAATTTTGACTATGGAAAACAATGTTTATAAGCTGTTACGCATTTAATTTGTACATTTACCTGATGACTGATGACTGAAAACCCGTCAACAGTCAACAGTTAACGACTATCGAGAGTGTTTATATACTTTAGACGCGCATCAGCTTACATCAGTCAAGTTAACTATTTTTTGAAAAATTCTTATTGGGGATTGCCTTGTTGACGGCGTGAAGGAGCATTTTGACGATATTGCTCTATTTTTTGCCGCTGTTCGGGGGTCAAGACTGCTTGAATCTGTTGTTTTTCAGACTCCCGGATTTGTCGGATTTGGGTTTTTTGTGCTTCAGTCAGATTTAAATCACCATAACCACCCTTGCGGGAACGTTGACCTGGTTGACGTTGACCTTGACCAGCTTGCCGTTGAGCCTGACGTGCTTGTTTGGCAGCCTCTAACTTGGCTTTTTGTTCTGGGGTGAAAACTGCCTGCATTTTGGTGCGGCTATCGCGGCGAATTGCCTGAATTTGGCTTTTTTGGGCGTCTGTTAAACCCAATTCTTTCCAAGCGCCCCTTTCTTTTTGTGGAGTTTGTGCAAGTAATACGGGTGAAGGAGAGGCTGTTTGGGCATTAACAGCAAAGGAGGTTGCAGTTAAAGTTAGAGCGATTGCTCCAGCGACTAGCGATAATGGTTTGAGTTTCATTACTTGTTTGGTGGGTTTTTCCTGGTCGGATGCCACTATCATAAGAAGTTATCTTAAGGATTCACATGAGGAGAAAGTCATGGTTTTACCCATGACTTTAGTCATGATTGAATTTTGGCAAACATGATTGACAATAAAGAGTTAGGAATAATAAAAATTTTGATTATGATTAATTTATCAATCCTTGTTTAGCTGAGTACATAATTTTTTTATATCCTGCATTTACCATTAATTCTTCACTTCGTGAAAATTTGAAACGGCGAAAGCTGCCGCTAAAATATTCAAAACTCCTAACCCTTAACTTTTAACTCCTAACTCATTTGTAACTGGAGCGAAGCGGCTAATGAGTCGTCCAATTCAAATTAAGAAACATCCTTTTCCGTCTCTACTTTATCTGGAGTGGATACTACTGGCGATAACTGCATTGATAGCAGTTATACCACCTCCATTACGGCGATTTCGTTCCAAACCTCCAGAACTAACAATTTGTGGTTTATTTCCAGATTTATCAATTTGCAATCTATTGCCAGAACTGTCAATTTATAGTCTGATTGTTTTTGCACTAATGGGCTTAAGATTACCAAATAAAAGTCAAACAAACAAGGTAATATATACAGGTTTTGGAATTTTACTAATTTTAATAACTGGACTTCTTGGAGAAAGATTTGCTCGGCTTTTCCCCTTTCTTTACATAATTTTAGTTACTCGAAGTTGCCTAATTTTTAAATTACCTGGACGTTTATTTGTTACAAGTCTATCATTTACACTATTTCTGTTTACTACACAACTAAAATACCAATTATTCAGTTTTCAAGTCTCCCCGCAGGCGCAAGAGCGCTTTCGATTTCTTAGTTTGAATTGGTCGTTGGTATTTGGCTTAAGTTTAGTTTTTGTGTTGTTGATGATGAATGCAGTATTATCTGAACGGCATAGTCGAGAAAACCTAGCGATCGCTAATGAAAAACTCCGTCAGTATGCCATGCAAATTGAAAATCAAGCTACTTTAGAAGAACGTAACCGCATTGCTCGTGAAATCCATGATTCATTAGGGCATTCTCTAACCGCTTTAAATCTACAATTAGAAACCGCTTTAAAATTATGGCAATCTAACCCAAGTAAAGCTGAAACATTTCTAGCAACAGCAAAAGAATTAGGTTCCAAAGCACTCAAAGATGTCCGCCAATCTGTTTCTACTATGCGTTCTAATCCTTTGCAAGAGCAATCTTTAGAACGTGCGATCGCTAGTCTTTCAGAAAATTTCCATCGCTCAAATGGCATTTTACCAACTTATCAAATTAACCTCGAAGATCCTCTAGCTCCTGAAATCAACACCGCTATTTACCGAATTACTCAAGAATCTTTGACAAATATATCTAAATATGCATACGCAACAGAGGTAAAACTGGAAGTGACTATGACAAAAGGAAATTTACGATTGATAATTCAAGATAATGGTAGAGGTTTTGATTTAGGGCAAAATACCACTGGTTTTGGGCTTCATAGTATGCGCGATCGCACTTTAGCGCTTGGAGGTGAGTTTAATATTAATAGCGCTCCTGGTTCAGGTTGCAAAATTACAGTTAATATTCCCTTAACAAGGTTGACATGATGATTAAAGTACTGCTGGTAGATGACCAAGGTTTAATTCGTCAAGGATTAAGAGCGTTATTAGAATTAGAACCAGATTTAGAGATAGTGGGAGAAGCAGAAAACGGTGAACAGGCGATTAATTTAGTTGCTGAATTTCAGCCAGATGTAGTATTGCTAGATATCAGAATGCCGATTATGGATGGAGTTGCAGCTACGCGAGAAATTCAAAAACGTTTTGCCAAAACTAAAATTTTAGTACTAACAACTTTTGATGATGATGAATATGTATCAGCAGCATTGCAAAATGGGGCAATGGGTTATTTATTGAAAGATACACCCTCAGAAGAATTAGCTGTTGCTATTCGTGCCGTTTATAAAGGATATACTCAATTAGGCCCAGGTATAGTTAAAAAGCTATTAACTCAGTTTTCTAATGGTACACCAACCCAGTCACCGCCTGTACCGTCTACTTTAGCTGAACTCACTCCGAGAGAAAAAGAGGTTTTGCGGTTAATAGCTACAGGCGCTAGTAACCGAGAAATTGCTCAGGAACTTTATATTTCTGAGGGGACGGTAAAAAATCATGTTACGAATATTTTAAACAGGTTAAATTTGCGCGATCGCACTCAAGCTGCGATTTGGGCAAATACATATTTATCTTATTTGAATGAACCAAGTTAAGTAATTCGTAATTCGTAATTTTAATTCTTAGATTAACTGTAGGGTGCGTTACGCTAACATGCTACATCTACAATTATTTGCGCTTATTTATTGTAAAAGTTTAAGTTGTTGCAACTTATTTAAATAACTCCAAACATTCATTCTTTAAAAAGCCTTTGGTAATTTTTATATTTCTAAATGATTTAGCGATTACCTCTTCGCACGATATATTAATTTGTGATTGATGGACGGTGATTAAATCTTGAATTGAAGCACCATATATAATTTCTGATACACTACTCCAAACACAAGCAGTTGCACACATGGGGCAAGGTTCGCCAGTTGTATATATGCTATAACCTTCTAAAGAAGGGTTTTTAAGTTTAGCTGTTAAACTACGAATGACGTTAATTTCTGCATGGGCTGATGGATCGTTGTCTCTCTTTACAGTGTTATGAGCTAAAGCCATGACTTCGTTATCTTTAACAATCACAGCACCGTAAGGCGCATCTCCTTTTTTTGCTTCTGCCAAAGCTAAACGCATAAAATATTCTGGGTTCATATAAGCTGAGGTTAACATAAGGATAATGATTAATAATATCGTATTTCTAATGCTATAACTGGGAATTAAGATTAGCTAATGGTCGAATATGTTACTGAGCAGACAAGAAACAGAATTCTACTTAAAAGACCTGGAAACACCATTAGGTAAAGCGATTAATTTAACACTTGCCGCTATGGTGCTAGTATCATCAGGAATTTTTGTGGCAGAAACTTATACTATTCCTGATTCTGTGCGGTTTCAGTTGAATGTTGCCGATACTGCGATCGTGATCATCTTCGCGGTGGAATATTCACTCCGCCTATGGAGTGCGGAAAATAAAATTAAGTATATTTTTAGCTTTTATTCGATTATTGACTTAATGGCGATTTTGCCATTCTTTTTAGGAATGGTGGATATCAGCTTTATCCGCCTACTGCGATGGTTTCGGATTTTACGATTAATCAGATTTATAGATAGGAAATTTTTATTCGCCAGTATCAGCACCGAAGATGGAATAATTTTTACGCGAATCTTATTTACATTATTTGCAATTGTTTTTATTTATTCTGGCTTAATTTATCAAGTCGAGCATCCAGTTAATCCTCAAAATTACGGTACGTTTTTAGATGCCTTTTATTTCTCTGTTGTCACAATGACAACTGTGGGATTTGGCGATGTTATTCCAATTTCTGAATTAGGGCGCTTGCTAACAGTATTAATGATTTTTACAGGAATTGCGCTAATTCCTTGGCAAGTGGGGGATTTAATTAAGCGAGTGGTGAAAACTGCTAATCAGGTAGAAACAGTTTGTTCAGGTTGTGGTTTGGCTTTCCACGATGTAGAAGCTGGGTTCTGTAAAAGGTGCGGCACTAAGTTACCTAGTCGAAGGGTTGATTAAGAGGGTAAACGCAGGTTAAGCATTTTCCAGCAGACATAAGACTGCTCGAACTAACTCATTAGGTTCTAACGGTTTAGAAATGTGGCGTTGAAAGCCTATCTCAAGTGCTCGTCTGTGATCAATCTCTCCGGCATAGGCAGTCAGGGCGATCGCAGGAATCTTTCCGCCTTGGTTTGGTGGCATTGCTCGGATTTGCTGCATCAGCATATAACCATCCATGTCTGGCATTCCAATGTCACTCACAACCAGATCGGGAATAGATTGCTCTATGCTTTGAAGCGCTTCGATGCCCGATGCAACGCTAGTAACGATCGCGTTGGCTTGCTCTAAAACAAAGGCAGCAAAATCGCGTGAGTCTACCTCATCATCCACAACTAAAATGTGGATGCCACTCAAATCATTCGTTAAATCGAAGGATGGTTTTGGAGTCGGCAGTTTATTCAATCGAGGCGCAAGCGGAATTTGAACGGTAAAAGTTGCACCTTGCTCAATTCCTAAGCTCTCGACAGCGACAGTTCCCCCATGCATTTCGACAATTTGCTGCACGATCGCCAGTCCTAATCCCAACCCACCAAATTTGCGGGTGGTTGCCCCATCTTCTTGCCGGAAATGGTCAAACACATAAGGCAAAAAGTCAGGATTGATGCCTTTTCCAGTATCGGTGACTTGAAGTTGGGCATGAGTGAGAGTTTGGGTTAACGTAACGGTGATTTGCCCGCCTTTAGGGGTGAATTTCACGGCATTGGATAAAAGATTCCATACCACTTGCTGCAAACGCCCTGGATCGGCAATCACCGTTCCAACGTCAGGTGAAAAGGTTGTTTGAATTTGCAGTGACTTGGCTTCGGCGGCTAGTTGAACAGTTTCTAAAGCGGCTGAGATCACCATATTAAAGTCAACAGACATCGCATTCAAGCTCAGTTTACCGCTCAGAATCCGGGAGATGTCGAGCAGATCGTCAATCAGTTGCGCCTGAAGTTGGGCATTACGCTCGATCGTGGCGAGTGCGTTCGTGGTTTTTGCTGCATCCAGTTTCCTCTGTTGCAACAGTTTTGACCACCCCAGAATTGGATTCAGAGGAGAACGCAACTCATGGGACAGCACCGCCAAAAACTCATCTTTAATTTGGTTTGCGCGTTCGGCAGCTTCCCGTGCGGTTTGTTCTCGTTGCAGGATTTGTTCTCGTTCGGCTTCGTGCGAAACGCGATCGCTAATATCTTTGAACACGAGGGCAACTTTTCGCGCTTCTGGCTGCCCGGTGCGGCAAGCATAAACGTCAAACCAACGGTTCATCGCTTCAGAGCCATTTTCAAAGCGAACAGATTCACCCGTCAGGGCGACTTGTCCGTAAATCTTAATCCAGTGGTCTTCAATATCTGGAACTAACTGACGCACGGTTTTACCAACGGCTTGTCGAAGTCCTGTTTGTTGCTCGAAGACAGGATTGGTTTCTAAGAAGCGGTAGTCGATCGGCGTGTCATTGGCATCAAACAGCATTTCAATGATGCAAAAGCCTTCATCGATCGACTCAAACAGCGTTCGATAGCGTTCCTCCGATTGGCGCAGGGCTGCTTCCGCTTGAATTTGATCGGTGACATTCCTGAAATAAACGGTGATTCCCTGTGCGGCAGGGTAGGTGCGGACTTCGTACCAACGATCGTGGTCGGGATAAAAAGCCGTCAGTGACGCAGCCACGCGATCGCGCATTGCGCTCCAATAAATCCGCTCAAACTCGTTGCCAATCAGTCCTGAGTATTCTTCCCATAAATTCTTGCCAATTAAATCACCTGGAGTACGATCAAGCAGTGTTCCGGCGGCTTGATTGGCGTAGGCGAAGCGCCAGTTTTCATCCAAAGCAAAGAATGCCTCATGAATACTCTCCAGAATATTCCGGATCTGCTCCTCGCTTTCACGCAGGGCTGCTTCTGCCAGTTTGCGATCGCTAATGTCAACTGCACCCCCGTAAATCACTTGTTCTTCTGGGTAAGGCTGGGCACTCCAGAGCAACCAGCGATAGGAGCCATCTTTGCGTCGGTAACGGTTTTCAAACGTAAAGGTTTCGTTGCCAGCGAAAAGACTGTCGGTTTCTGCAATAGATGGACTGATGTCGTCCGGGTGAATAAAATCAGTCCAGGGGCGGGATGTCATCTCGTCTGGTGTCCAGCCAAGGATTCGTTCACAGGTTGGGCTGATCCAGTGGAAAAACCCGTTTATGCCCGTAATTACTTGCAAATCCGAACCAACGGCCAGAAACCGTTCCCGTTCCCGTTCAGCTTTTTTGCGATCGTTGATATCCCGGAAGAAAAGAGACAGCCCAGTTGGTGAAGGATAAACGTGAACCTCAATCCACAGATCGAGCGGCGGATAATACTCCTCAAAGTCCACCGCGACCTGCTCACTGAGCGATCGCCGATACTGAAATTCAAACTGAGCGCCAACCGTGCCTGGGAAACATTCCCAAAGCGTTTTACCCAGCATTGCTTCTAAGGGAGTTTGGGTCACTCGTTGTGCGGCAACATTTGCATAGGTAAAGCGAAAGTCGAGATCCAATGCCATAAACGCATCGGTCACGCGCTCTAGAATGGTTTGCTCTCGCACAGTTGCTTCTCGCCGTAGCTGTGCCAACTTCAAACTGGCTTCGACCCTTGCCAGCAGTTCACGCGCTGAGAACGGTTTAATCAGATAGTCGTCGGCTCCGGCTTCGAGTCCTTCAAGGCGGGATTCTTCCCCGGCGCGGGCTGATAATAGAATGATGGGAATGTCTTGGGTTGTGGGATCGGAACGGAGCGATCGCAGCAATTCAAACCCATCCATTCCCGGCATCATCACATCGGTTAACACCAGATCGGGTGGATTGTGCTGAATGGCAGTCAAAGCGGTAACGCCATCGGCGACGGTTTGAACGGTATAAGAACCACTCAGGAGCCGTCGAATGTAATCGCGCATATCAGCGTTGTCATCTGCCAGCAGAATATGAGCCTGCTTTCCAAGTGGTTTTGATTGAACGATGCGGCTTTCAGACGCAAAGAGTGGAACGCTCAGATCGCCATTCTGAGGTAACCACCGTTGCGCTTCTTCGACATAGGGCATCGCCCCTAACGCCGTTGATGCTAACGTGCAACTCTCACCAATTCCCTCCGGTGGCAGATGAGCAGTTCTGGGGGGAATCATCACCGTAAAGCAACTGCCCTGCCCGAAGGTGCTGGAAACCTCGATTGCTCCCCTGTGTAATTTGACAAGTTCTTGCACCAGCGATAGCCCAATACCAGAGCCTTCAAAACTCCGTCCTTGCGAGTTTTTAACCCGATGAAATCGCTCAAATAAATGCGGCAGTTCTTCGGACGGAATCCCAACTCCTGTATCCGCAACCGATAATTCAACTTCAGAGTTGATCCACCGCAATCGAACCATGATGGTTCCCGCTAATGTAAACTTAAAGGCATTGGATAATAGATTAAGAACGATTTTTTCCCACATTTCGCGATCAACATAAATCGCTTCGGGCAAGGGTGGACAGTCAACAATCAGCGACATTCCCGCCCGTTCAATTAGCGATCGAAACGTGCTGGCAAGTTCCGCCGTATAAGTTGCCAAATCTACAGGTTCATAAATTGCTTGCACTCGACCTGCTTCGATGCGTGAGAAATCGAGCAAGCTATTTACGAGTTTGAGCAGCCGCATTCCATTCCGTTGTACCAGTTGGAGTTGTTCGCGTTCTTGGGCTGGAATGGTTTCATCCAAATTTGCGATCATGTCTTCCAAGGGCGACAGCATTAAAGTGAGCGGCGTGCGGAATTCGTGCGAAATATTGCTGAAGAAGGTGGTTTTGGCGCGATCGAGTTCGGCGAGCGCTTCGGCGCGTTTACGTTCTGCTTCATAGGCTTTGGTGTTGGCGATCGCGGTTGCAATATTGCTAGCAACTAGGTCAAAAAAGCCCCGGTATTCATCATCAAACGCACGTCGAGGGCTAATTCCCAGGACTAGAAACCCTGCTAATTGCTGTTTTTGACCCGCCTGAGCGATCGGCAAGACGATCGCCGAACGCGAGGGTTCATCCCAAGCTCCGCCGGAGAGCATCCCAAATCGGGCGATTAATTCATCAACAATCTCAGCATCCCTAGTCTGCTTGACCTGTGCGAACTTCCAGCAATCGCTTTTTTGAGTCAAGTCAACCTGCTCAGGGCTGGCGGGAGTCCCAGCGTCCATCCTGACTGTTTCCACCAGCCGAGCTTGTTTCCCATCCTGTTCGACCAGGTACAGCAAGGCAAAGGAAATGTCGTAAGGATTGTTCGCCAGGCTGGTGCTGGCAATGCGGCAGATATGCTCAACAGATTTAGCTTCCCCGGTACTAGCGGCGAGTTCTCGTAACGTTTTGAGCCGCCGCTCACCAACTACTCGTCGAGTCGTTTCAGTCACAGCCGTAAACGCCCCTCCGACCTCGCCTGTTTCTAGGAAAATTGGGCTGTAGGAGTAGGTGAAAAAGCTTTCCTCGGTGTATCCGTAGCGATCGACTAGCAGCAGCATATCGTCAGACCAGGTTGCCTGTGCTGTTTCCAGGACGCTATTAAGCTGCACACCTATAATGTCCCAAATTTCTGACCAAACCTCTTGTCCGGGTCGTCCTAGTGCCTTTGGGTGTTTAGTACCCAAAATGGGTAGCCAAGCATCGTTGTAGAGCAACACTAATTCTTTGCCCCACCAGATGACCATCGGGAAGCGGGAGTTCAACACTAAACGCACAATGGTACGTAAGCTTTGAGTCCAGGTTTCAACAGAACCGAGAGCGGAAAGCGACCAATCGTGCGATCGCATCAATCCTCCCATCTCGCCGCCACCCTCAAAAAGCTCTTCAGACACAGATTAACCTCTTATCACTGCAAATGCTGCGGATTCATTGCTCACGATGCAGGCATTGCTACTAGGATTAGGCATCGGTAACTCTAAAATCGCTTTAGTTTCAGTCGCATTGGATTGTTGAAGATCCTCAAAATGCACAACTGCTACCAGTGCCTTCCCCCGACGAGTCAGAATCACCCGCTCTTTGCTATAGGCAACGCGGTTAATCAGGTCAGCAAATTGATTTCTTGCCTTGACAGTCGAAAGGTCAGCCATCTTTACAATCCTAGATAAATTGTTGCATTTTGCTCAAACGTACATTTCACCAGAAAAGCCAACTGAATTATTTTTATCACATCTTCAGAAGGAGACATTGAGCCAATAACGGCACTAAAACGCAAATTAAGGCTCTTAAGGCTTGTAATATCTAAGTTTCAACTTTTTGGCTTTCTCCCGTTTTACCCAAATATAAAGAGGCGACAATTTAATATATAGCGGTTCCCATTCAGATGCGGTACAACGTTATATCGTAACGTGTAGGGGCACGGCATGCCCATGCGTGTCAACTTAACGTGAAACCCTTGTCAAGACGTGATATTCGGTTCTCTGGCTTCCCATCACGATCCGCGTCACCCTACCCTAATCCTCCCCTTAGAAAGGCTACGGTGTACACACAAGTATGACCAGCATAGGTTTCAATTCTAGTAGTTTCGTAGGGTGCGTTATGGACACGCTGAAATAACAAATGCGTACACCGAAATAACAAATGCGTACCCCGAAATAACAAATGCGTACCCCGAAATAACAAATGCGTACCCCGAAATAACAAATGCGTACCCCGAAATAACAAATGCGTACCCCGAAATAACAAATGCGTACCCCAAAATAACAAATGCGTATGCCGAAATAACAAATGCGTACCCCAAAATAACAAATGCGTACGCCATGATTGCAAGAATTTAGCTTTGTCACGCCAGCGTAACGAACTGCAAATCTTTGGTAGATGAAGTTTTTCCGACTTGTGTGTACACCATAGCCTTAGAAAGGGGAGGGAACAAATTTCCTGTTTCCCCCCGTTTATTGGGGGGATTAAGGGGGGTAAAACGCCTGTGGGACATGCATTTGAGCTTAAGTTGACACCAACGGGCATGCCGTGCCCCTACGGATGTATTCACTACCTGCATAGCAGAGATAATAATTGTCAAATAATGGCGTGCCAATTACAAATTTTCATTTACGCTAAAATAATCATTCTCCGGCAGCCGCTCAGGAAAGGGAATACAACCAATGCCTAGTCTCAACCTCCTTTCAGAATATAAAAGCTTTGGTGGCAAGCTCGGCTTTTACAGTCATCACTCCTCCACGTGTAACAGTGAAATGCGCTTTGCCGTCTATCAACCACCACAAGCAACTCAAAAACCTGTGCCGATTCTCTACTTCCTCTCTGGGTTAAGTTGCACGGAAGAGAATTTTATGGTTAAGGCGGGGGGAGTGCAGCGCCTTGCGGCTGAGTACGGTTTAATATTGGTTGCACCAGATACGAGTCCGCGTAATACTGGCATTGCAGGTGAGGATGATGACTGGGATTTTGGCACGGGTGCGGGCTTTTATGTTGATGCTACAGAAGAACCTTGGTGTCAACACTACCAAATGTATAGTTATGTCGTCCAGGAATTACCTGCTTTAATTACTGGAAACTTCCCTAGCCAAGCTGAGAAACAAAGCATTTTCGGTCATTCGATGGGGGGACATGGGGCGCTTGTCTGTGCAATGAGAAACCCAGAACTCTACAAATCAGTGTCAGCTTTTGCACCTATCACTGCACCTATGCGTTGTCCTTGGGGTCAAAAGGCTTTCAATGGTTATCTTGGCAGCAATCAAGAAAGTTGGCGTGCTTATGATGCTAGTGAATTAGTCAAGCAAGTAGGATATCACAGTCCAATTCTTATTGACCAAGGAACTAGTGATAAATTTTTAGCTGAACAATTACTGCCAGAGGTGTTTGAGCAAGCTTGTGCAGATGTTAACCAGCCGCTACACTTGCGTTACCAAGAAGGCTATGACCACAGTTATTATTTCATCGCCAGTTTTATTGAAGATCATATCCGCCATCATGCGTTAGCGTAGCTTACCGTAGGTATCGCTTTATTAATTACAGCAGTTTTCATTTATTTAAATCCCACATTGCTATAAAATTTCTATTTTATTGATGAGTTATTTACTATGTGACAACAGTCCTCAGATGCGATCGCTCAACAGATTTTGGGTCATGTCCCTAGATATGGTGATCTAAGTCTCTACAATTACTGCTCAAGATATAATACAAGCGCAGTTTCACTCTACGGTTAAATAAAGTACAACCCCAGAATCTCTATAAAAAACAATGTCTAGCCAAGCTTATAAACGTCTTGAGCAAAATGCTCAAAAAATCATGCAGATGTGGGAGAAGCGAGCGCGGGATGAAGTCAGTGCATCTATGCATCAGGATTCTCTTGTATTGCAAAATTCGCTACCTAAGTACTTAAACCAGCTGGTAGATCAACTCTCAACCATCAGGACATCTGCCCAAATCGCAACTGACAAGATAGAAACCACCCGGATTAGCAACCAGCATGGGCATGAACGGGCGGGGTATGCTGACTATTCCATAAGCCAACTTATTCTCGAATACCATATCCTGCGTGAAGTCATCTTTCAAGTTTTAGAGGAAGAAGCGCCTTTAGAAATACGGGAACGAGACATTATTATCGACTCCATTGAACAAGCTGTTAATGACGCTGCCACTCAATTCTCCAAGACGCTGCGAGATATTCAAGAGCTATTTATGGTGACGCTGACTCACGACCTTAGAGGGCCACTCAATGTTATAAAAATGGGGACTCACCTAACTATGCGTCGGCTTGATCGAGGAGACACTCACATGAATATAGCGGCGAAAATGCTTAGTGCGATCGATCGGTTGGATTCGATGATTCAAAATCTGCTTGATGCAAGTCGACTGCGGACGGGACAAAGTTTAAAGTTTGAATTTGAAGAATGCGATTTAGACAGGCTACTCCAAGACGTAGTGGAGGATTTGAGCTTCTCTTATGGAGAACGGTTTGTTGTGGTCTCTGATTCTGAGATCAGGAGCGATTGTAGCCCTAAAGAAATACGGCGGGTGATTGAAAACTTAGCAATTAACGCTGTGAAATATGGTGCTCCTAGCACGCCAATTACCTTTACACTCCAGCAAACTGAAAACCAGATCAGCCTCACGATCCATAATGAAGGTAATCCAATTGCCCAAGACGCTCGATCAATCCTATTTCAACAATTTCGTCGAACCACCTCTGCTGAAGATCAAACCGGATGGGGATTAGGATTATTTTTAGCAAAGAGTATTATTGAGGCGCATCAAGGGACGATTGAAGTTGAAAGTGCAAAGGACAAGGGGACAAGCTTCATCATTAAGTTACCAAAGGTTCTTCTTTAATTCGAGGTATTAAGAATACAAATAAGATAAAAAATAATGAATCTACAGTGCTTTAATTAATTGATATTAGCCGTACCATCGCTGAGTGCATAGCAGTCAACCGCCGGACAACCTGCTCAATCTCCAAATCTAATATGCTGTAATCAATCACTGCCTGACGAATAGGTGTATGTCCTTGATTGACAGCTAGCTCTTGTATCCGGGCTGTACGCAGTGCTTGCAGGTGCGGTTGGATTTTGTGCAGCGTTTGTTCCAAGTCAGGCAAAGGCGGTGGGGTAATTTCCTGCTCTACTGAATCAGCTAACTGCTCTAACAGTAGCGAAACTTGGCAAACAAAGGTTTCTAATTCTGGGAGTGGCACAGTTCCTCGAAAATGTTCGAGATGTACTGCCAAAACTATCACGGCGCTAGTAAAACGTCCCATGTACACCAGCAGCGTCATTACTGGTTCTACTAATCCTTTCTGCATTTGGGGTTCGCGCAGCAATCCTTGAAACGAGGCTTGGGCATTACCAATTGCTAGTCCAGTTTGTCGCCGTTGACTGATAATGTTAGAGTCAGGCTCTTTTGTGCCCTGGTAAACAGCCATCACATCCCTAAAATAGTTGTGACATTCTCGCAAAGCAGTGGCTAGTTGACTGGGTAAGCGATCGCGTTCCCGATTTGGCAATATAAAGTAATGACTTGCAAAAGCCAGTCCCGCCCCAATTAATGTATTCAACACGCGAAAGCCAGCAAATTGCCAACCAATCGGATGACCAATATCGATAATTAGTAAGACAAATATTGATAAGAAAACCACCGAATAGCTATAGTTGACACCGATCAAGGAAATGCCAAAAAAGACTGTCAGCAAAATGATTATGTCTAATACAGGCTTACTTGTGATGGTTGCAACTATGACGGCTGCTAATACAGCTCCCAAAATAGTCCCGCCAACTCGCTGAAAAAATCGCTGGAAAGTTGCACCAAAATTCGGTTTGAGGACTAGCATGATTGTCAATGTCACCCAATAGCCCATTGGTAAATTGGTAATGCTATATAGGATTACGCCTATAGTTAAACTTACAGCAATGCGGAGAGCATGGCGAAAGATTGCTGAGTCTAAGGTAAGGTTTTCTTTGAGTAAACTTAAGAGCGATCGCTGTTCGTCTTTAATTAAAAGAAGTGTATCTACATCACGTTGACTCCTTTTGCTGCGATCTGCCAGAGATTTAGCTGTTTGAGCCGTGTATTGCAATTGCTTGAGCAGCTTTTCTATCATCAGCACCAGGTTAGTGAGAGCAACGAGAGTTGTGTAGTCTGTCTCACTCCCAGCAATTGCTTTTCTTTGCAGATTTTCTTGTTCCTTCAATGCTTCATAGATGCGGTTGAGATTTCCGAAGTCGATGCTGGCAGGTTTGCGAGATATGACTTTTACTATGGCTTGAAGAATGACTGATATTTGTTCGAGTGCATCGTCTACTAATTGCTGGACTGCGTGATATTGGTGGTGTTGGAAGTGAGTTTCTAGTAACTCTGTTAAGGCAATAACTGAGCCAAGCAAGCGATCGCCATCCTGAATTAACACCAACAATTGCTCATTCATCCAACTCCGAGCCGGCTGTCCAATTCTGACTGTACCTAAAGTAATCCGTGCTGTCTCTAATGCCTTTCTAATTTCGAGAATATTTTCAGTTGTTGCCACCTTACCGAGAAATGCCTGAATGTAGTTGGCAACTGCACTGAAGCAGTCAGCCAAAGCTATTCGTAGTAAGTCATAAGGTCTAAAGGGCCACATTACTAAGGAAAGTAGCATCGCCCATCCACCTGCAATGAGACATAGCAGCGATCGCATCAGTGCGATTTCCAAGTTTCCTGGCTGTGCGATCGTGGAAATAAATGATACCCCTACCACCAGACCGACATTTGCACCAGCATTACCGTACAGCGACGCAAAACCTGAAGCAAGTCCCCACACAAATGTCAGCACCACAGCTAACACTGGAACTCTAGCGACTAGAGTAGCCACAAATACGGAAACAGCTATTCCCAAAGTAGCCGCCGCCATTGCCTTAGCTTTGATCTGGTAAGGGCCACCAACATTCGCTAAGTTAACAAAGTAAGCCATCAAACCTACAAATAATCCGTTTTCCCTTTGGTTGATTAGTTGCCCAATTAGCATGGGAACGCCCAACGCTAACGCCGCTCGCAAGCCGTTGGATATTGCTGGTTTTCCTGGCTCTGACTGGAGCAGAAATCTGAGGAAATTACTTCGATTCGCCTGCATTGTTTTTGTTAATAAAACAAAATTTTCATCTAGATTTTCTTAATATTTTTATATATTTAGATTTATTCTAATTTATTGTGGGCAAGTGAGAGCTTTTCGAGAAATTAAATATTAGGATGCACATTTTTTCACTTTATCACCGATAGACTGGTATCGCCTTCATACCGTCCTAGAAGCGATAAGATCAAAAATAAATTCATGCTGTGTTTATGGCAACCCAACTCAGCCAAGCCAAATCACCAACTGAACTGGTAATCTCTTGGGAAGCCTTGCCCAAGGACTTTCAACTAGAGGATGAACCAGTGGAGAATACAGGTCAGCCACTTTTGGCTGGTGCTTTGCGTGAAAGCTTAGAAATCAGTGGATTCATCCAACCCCAGATGTTGATAGCTTCAAACTTTGGTCTTTGTGCGACTGTCAACGGTCAATTTATTGCCAAAGCACCTGACTGGGTTTATGTGCCATCGGTGAATGAAGTTGTGGGCAATCGTAAAAGTTATACACCCAATTTAGAAGGAGATATCCCTGCGATCGCCATCGAATTTCTATCCGACACTGAGGGTGGAGAATATTCGGTAAAGCGAGTTTATCCACCAGGGAAATGGTTTTTCTACGAGCAAATTTTGCAGATTCCCATCTACATAATTTTTGAACCAGATGGCGGTTTATTGGAATATTATCAACTAGAAAATAAACGTTATGAGTTAAAGCAACCCGACGAAAATGGTCGTCATTGGATTGATGTAATGGGTTTATTTTTGGGAACTTGGCAAGGAACAAAAGAAGCGCGAACTGGTTATTGGTTACGCTGGTGGGATCAAGCTGGTAATTTGTTACCGTGGGCTGTGGAACAGATTGAACAAGAACGCCAACGCGCTAAACAAGAACGCCAGCAAAAAGAACGACTGATTGCTTATTTGCAATCTCAGGGTATTGACCCGAATAATTTGCCTCCGTTCTAGTAGTAATTAAAAACCACTTTTTTAAAATTAAGTATGAATTTGCTTTGCCTCTAATTTAGAACCCTTTTTGTAGGGGCAATTCATTAATTACCCCTACAAAAATCATCTGATTTTGCAAAACAAATTAGTTTACCAATTAAGCTGTGACAACATAAGGCGAGTCAATCGCCGCTACACGACCGGCATCTACCAAAGCTTGGTATACCATCGCCGCTACCTCTGCGCGTGTAGCATCGCGTGTAGGATTGAGTTGTTTGACCTTCGGGTGATTGACGATAATCCCCTTGTCTATAGCTTTTACTACCTCATCCTTGGCATATTCAGGAATCTTGGCTTGGTCATCGAAAGTTTTAGTAGCGCTTGCACTATCAGCAGATAACTCCAATCCATTCACCAGGGAGACAATAACTTGGACGCGCTGGATATTTTTGTTGGGGCTGAAGGTATTGTCAGGAAAACCAGAGAGAAATGAACCTTGATATGCCTGCTGAATTACCTTGGATGCCCAGAAGTCTGCTGGTACGTCTTTGAATTTGATCGCGGTGCGGTTTGGTGATGGGTTGAAAGCTTTTACCAGTAATGCGGCGTATTGCGCCCGTGTCATCGTAGCATCAGGTTTAAATGTGCGATCGGGAAAACCATTAACTATTCCCAATTTGACTAATTCCCGAATAAAGCCACCTGCCCAATGATTACTAATATCAGTTAATTCGATAGTAGGTGTAGGTGTCGGTGTTGGGGTGGGTGCCGGAGTAGGAGTAGGTGTGGGTGTAGGTGTTGGAGTGGGTGTAGGTGTAGGTGTTGGAGTGGGAGTGGGAGTAGGTGTTGGAGTGGGAGTGGGAGTAGGTGTTGGAGTGGGAGTAGGTGTAGGTGTTGGAGTGGGAACCGAAGTATCTGCAAACTCTACGTTTCCTGCGACCTTAGACACATCTATTTTATTTCCCACAGAAACCAGCTTGTTAGAACTGGCATTTTGCAAATTAAATTTACCGTTATTGCGTAGAGTATTGCCACCTAAGTTATTGGCACTGCCGATATCCGGTAGGGCACTTCCAATTACGGTGATACCATCGTCAGTGTTATTTTCACAGACATTGTTACGCAATACAGGACGAGCGCTGCCAGAGATGACGATTCCAGAACGGTTTTCGGAAGTTTTATTATCTCGAAGAATGGGTGATGCAGTATCACTAATGGCAATGCCAAAACCTGTTTTGAAGCAGGTATTACCTTGAATTTGACCTTTGGAATTTTTAGCGATCGCAATCCCATTGGCTGCATTCTCACTGAACACATTACCTAGAATAACTGGGTTAGCATCACCTGTAGCAAAAACTCCCTCCCGCTTACAGTTGGTGAAGGTGCTATTAGCAACAGTAGGAGCAGTTGATTCAATCCAGACACCACTACCACGACTAGCCAAATTTGTTACAGTCACTCCCCGCACTTCGGCTTTATCCAGCAGCACAAATGTGACATTCTGACCAGCAAAAGTACGGCTCAGATAACTACCGCTCCCTTCAATTAAAATACCATTGCCTTTATTGGTTTCATTACCCACCACTGTCACGCCAGATGGAACCGTTAGCGGAAAAACTTCACCGCTAGCAGCATTGTAATTACCTTCTGCTAGTTGAATCTTAGTGTTATCTGTAGATACTTTCAGGGCTTGGGTAATAGTTTTGAACGGGGATTGTTGGCTACCAAGGTTAGTATCACTACCTGATACTGGATTTACATAAAAAGTCTGAGCCATATTTATACTTCCATAAAATACATAGCTATCCTAGCGCTAACCATGAAAATTGGTAGCGATCAATGCATTAAGTAGCTTGAAGTACTTTTTAGTACAAACTTAGAAAATTATGCAAATACTTTTACAGGGATATACCGTCATAAGCTAATTACTGGTTAAAAACAGTTCCAAAGTGCGAGAATAACCAGTAGCCTAAAGCCGATACAGCCAGTACAGCTAAGAGGGTGGTAACAATCGATTTGAGATTTAATTCTTTATCCGGCAAAATATCTGTGACTTCTACCGTTTGTAGAGGGAAATTACCGAGTAACCGATCGACTCTGACTCGATCTTCGACAACTAGGCTTAGACCAGGCCAAACGTATTGGTCATTATAATCATTTGGCCCATTCTTGACACCACCAAAATGTTTAAATAAAGCATTATCGTAATAACTCGTGTCTGTTACTGCTTGGTTATGAAAGGCAACCAAAGGAGGCTGATGCTGTTTGTTGGAGAGCGAAAAGTAGATTTTCTTCTCCTGACTTGCGATATAGTCAAAGTTAGATTTTGGTTGCCAGAATGATGTGTTAACCCAAGACTGGGGCTTTACAATATCGTCATCTGCTCCGTGCATAATCCCAATGGGGATATTTAACTGACTACCGATGTCACTGATATTGATTGGCGCGATTGCAAACGGAGAACGAAACAGTTTTAAAATAAAGATGGCTATCCGAGGAATTCCCATCTCCGTACTTGGGGCTGGGTCAGCAGTAATAATTTGTTGGGGAAAAAACTTTTGTTGATTTTCACCGCAGATATAAACAGGCCAACTCAAGGCTAACAATCCTCCTAGAGAATGACCAAATACGTAGAAATCAAACTTTTGCCCAGCGAGTTGGGGGTTAACTTTGCACATATGTTGCCAAGATTGCTCGGTTAAAGCGATCGCGTCTTTTATCCACTCTGAAGGTTTATGTGCAAGACTGAAACCGACAGTAGAAATTAGGTGGCTCAAATTCTTGCCATATGTGTCATTGAACCAAGTATAAATCAATTTCACAATTAGGATAATCACTGCTACAGCTAAGGAAGTGCGAAGGTAGTCAAATCGCTTAGGTTCGTCTAGATTTCCTTGAATAGTAGGAACCTCTTGTGGTGTCTGTTCTTCTTCAGTGCCGAACAAGTCTTCAGGTTGAAACTTATTGAATTTTGAACTTCTATGAGTTGCAATTTTGAAAGCCCTATAAACCCAAAGCGACAAATGAGGCTTTTTTATGTTGGCTTTCTGTATTTTTTCAGCAATTCTAGAGTTGGGATATTCACTTTTTTGGAAATCTGGAAAAAAGATGTAATAGCCACTTTTAGCCAATGTTTCTAAGTGAGATTCATAGAATTGTGGCATACATAAACCAAAACCGTGCAAGTAAGCAATAAATTTGAGTTTGCCTTGTTGATCGTAATAAGGATTATCGGGTACAAAAACTCGAATAAAGTTAGCTTTTATATGGCTGCCAGACTGATATATTTTATAGCCGTCTTTTTGTTCCTGAAACCAAATTTCGGGTAAATTAAAATTTGTCTGATTTTCCATAAATATATTCTCCAAGATGAAAATAAGGAGTCAAAGGCTATCATTGAATACTGGTTTGTTCACAATTTTTTCAGATTTTTACCCAGAGTTAATGTATTAACTTACTCCTGATGACGAAGCAAGTTATAGATAATTTAGTGTTTGTCAAAAACGTACAGTTTTGAACCTCTATTATTTTTGGTTGGCTAAATTTTCTTTGATATTTTGTGGAGCAATGCCTTTCATGTAAATTAGCCAAGTAAATATAGCTACTCCTGCTTCTGTTCCTAATAAGTCGTGGCAGATATGAAATAAAGCATTGTAAAGTACTTGAGGATCTGTATAAGGATTGCCACCAAACTTATCTAGAAGAAAGACAAAGCTTAAGTTAACTCCTACTGAAAAAATTGGCACAAGAATAATTTTCCAATCTTGGAGAACTTTGTAGCCACGATAAGTCAATACACTAAAAACTAAAGTAAGTGCAATATAGATAGGAACTTTAAAGTTATCGTTGCTTGCTTCATAACCTAAAGGATACAAAATTGAAACAACTAACAAACTAATTGCAAACACGATGTCGATTAAATTGGTGATTACAGTAGTCTTCTCAATTAATCCATCCGACCACAAAGCAAATGCTGAAATCAAGAAAAAGTAAAACATGAAATTCAGCATTGTAAAATCGTTTTGATAATACCAACATTGCGTAACATGCCAGCCAATCTCTGAGGCGATCGCTACCATAATAAAAGCTAGACCTAACAGAGAAGCAAAAATTCTTCTCAATGGAAATCCTAAATTGTTTAAACTTTGGTAAAAAATCCTCATCGCTAGAGGAATGAGGCCAAAAGTTAAAACGTGGGTGATAATTAATCCGAGTTTCCAGCCACCAGTAATACAGGTTCGAGACTCTGTTGTCGGCTCCGCAACTCCTGGCAATATTGTCAAAACGTAAGCAAATCCAGCTAACCCGATGAAGAAGCAGAGGGCGATAAAAGCTAAGTCTTGACTGAATATTTTGCTATTCGTTCTCTCTTTAAGTGTGTCCATAGATTAAGTTATTTTGAGAAAATTTCAAACGACTGGTTGTGAATTAATTCTTCGAGTTAGAGGCTGTTTTGCTTTTATACATTTCAATGCCACTCTTCTATAATCTTTGTGTGATAATTTCCGCAATCAAGAGAGTAGCAACTGATATCAAGTCCGGTTGGATACTTATCATTAGGACTGACGCAAGGACGCAAAGAGTTTTTTTAATAAGTAATTAGCCGGACATGATATGACTCATGCAGCCCTTCAAACTCCTCGCCGTGTATCTGACATCATGGTTACTTGAGTATGGAAACTCAAAGCAGTCCGTTAAGTAGAGAAGTCCGTAGTTTGCTCTAGCTTTTATATACACGTTAATTATCTTTCTATCAAACGTATAAGCAAGCAATTGCAATAAACTAGCGACTAAACAGCGCCTAATTTACAGCCCATAATCCATAAAAAGCTTTCGCTACTTATTAAGATGTCTGATTAAAGAACTTAGATATTAACTTGGGTACTCAGTACTTTTTCGATAGTTTTGTCAGGGTTTTAACCTTCAATTAACTACTATAAATCTAGTAACTTGCTTTTTGCTTGGGTATTTTTACTTAGGTTTTAAGTAGTTGCATATTTATTTGGAATTTATAGAAAATAAAATATACAAGCAGTAATATTTACTAGGTTCATGGGTTCACTTTTCTAATTAAATGACCCGATACCCTAGTCGTGGGTCAGTCTCTAATTTGGATGTAGACCGCCCTAATGGTTCCAGGCGGTCGGAATTTATCTTGTGTAAGCTACAGCAAAGGAGAAAATTTTACCTTGTCTCCCTTGTCTCCTCTTAATACGGCCACTTCCAGTCCCGAATTTCCGGCATATCGTCGCCGTACTTCTCAATGTAATGTTTGTGTTCGATCAACTTATCTTGCAAATGCTGCTTGACATAAGCTGCCTTATATCCTAGTTTTGGTACGCGCTCAATTACGTCCATCACTAGGTGAAAGCGATCAAGCTCGTTAAGAACAACCATATCAAAGGGGGTGGTGGTAGTTCCTTCTTCCTTGTAACCACGCACATGCAACTGATCGTGATTGGTGTGGCGATAGGTTAGGCGATGAATCAACCAAGGATAGCCATGAAAGGCAAAGATAATCGGTTTGTCTGTGGTGAAAATTGTGTCAAAGTCTTTTTCGCTCAAACCGTGGGGATGTTCGCTTTTTGGCTGTAGTGTCATTAAATCGACTACGTTCACCACCCGCACCCTTAAGTCAGGAAAGTGCTGGCGCAGAATGTCCACAGCCGCTAAAGTTTCTAAGGTGGGAATATCCCCAGCACAAGCCATCACTACATCTGGTTCACCGCCTTGGTCGTTGCTTGCCCATTCCCAAATACCGATGCCTTTGGTGCAGTGCTTGATAGCAGCATCCATGTCGAGGTATTGCAATGCTGGTTGCTTTCCAGCAACGATGACGTTGACATAGTTGCGGCTTCTTAAACAATGATCAGTTACCGATAGCAGAGTGTTGGCATCGGGGGGCAAATACACGCGAACGATTTCTGCTTTTTTGTTGATTACATGGTCAATAAAACCGGGGTCTTGGTGGGAGAAGCCATTGTGGTCTTGCCGCCAAACGTGGGAGGTGAGTAGATAATTGAGGGAAGCAATTGGTCTACGCCAGGGAATATCTCTGGTAGTTTTCAGCCATTTGGCGTGCTGATTGAACATCGAGTCAATGATGTGGATGAACGCCTCGTAGCAAGAGAAGAACCCGTGGCGGCCTGTGAGGAGGTAGCCTTCTAACCATCCTTGACAGTTAGTTTCGCTGAGAACTTCCATCACCCGACCGTCGGGGGAAAGGTGGTCATCTTCCGGGAGGATCTGAGCTGTCCAATCTCGGTCTGTGACTTCTAGCACAGCGCCCAAGCGATTTGATACCGTTTCATCGGGGCCAACGATGCGGAAGTTGCGGCTTTCTTGGTTGAGTTGCATGATATCCCGCAGGAATTTTCCTGCAACTTGGGTAGCTTCAGCGATCGCTTGCCCTGGTTTGAGAACATCTACAGCATAGTCTTGAAAGTCCGGCATTCTCAGGTCGCGCAGCAAAATACCGCCGTTAGCGTGGGGATTGTCACCCATGCGTCGATGACCCTTGGGAGCCAGTTCTGCTAGTTCGGGAATCAGCTTACCGTTGCTGTCGAAGAGTTCTTCTGGGTTGTAACTCTTCATCCAATCTTCTAGGAGTTTCAGGTGTTCTGGCTGTTTGGCTATGTTGCCAAAAGGAACTTGGTGCGATCGCCAAGAACCTTCAGTTTTTTTACCATCGACTTCCTTTGGCCCTGTCCAACCTTTGGGGGTTCTCATGACAATCATCGGCCACTGCGGACGTTCGGTGAAACCGTGTACACGGGCTTCTCTCTGGATACTTTGAATTTCAGCGATCGCTATATCTAGAGTCGCCGCCATCTGCTGATGGACATCTGCGGGATCATCACCTTCGACAAAGTAGGGCTTGTAGCCGTAGCCTATAAATAAACTTTCTAATTCCTCATGGCTGATGCGTGCCAGTACTGTTGGATTAGCAATTTTATATCCATTCAGGTGGAGGATCGGAAGTACAGCCCCATCATGCACGGGGTTCAGAAACTTATTGGAATGCCAGCTAGTTGCTAAAGCACCTGTTTCAGCTTCGCCGTCACCCACAACAGCAGCAACGATCAAGTCAGGGTTATCAAAGGCAGCACCGAAAGCATGGACGAGGGCATAACCTAGTTCCCCGCCTTCGTGGATCGAACCAGGAGTTTCCGGTGCAACGTGGCTGGGAATCCCACCAGGGAAAGAAAATTGTTTGAAGAGTTTCTGGATTCCTTCTGCATCCTGGGAGATGTTGTGATAATACTCGGTGTAAGTGCCTTCTAGGTAGGTATTGGCTACCAGTCCAGGGCCTCCATGACCAGGGCCAGCAATATAGATCGTGTTTAGGTCATATTTTTTGATGACCCGATTCAGGTGAGCATAGATAAAGTTCAGCCCTGGTGTTGTTCCCCAGTGACCTAAGAGCCTGGGTTTGACGTGTTCCAGCTTTAGCGGTTCTCTAAGTAGCGGATTGTCGAGTAGATATATCTGCCCAACTGAAAGGTAGTTAGCTGCACGCCAGTAGGCATTTATCTTACGTAATTCTTCATCTGTTAAAGGCTTTGTTTGTGGAGGACTGGCTAATGTCATTTCGACGCTCCATTCCAAAAGGATTTTGACTGATTCACAAGTATGTAATTCTACTTATTTTCAAAATTATGGCCATCTAACCGATGATGAATTTTTTCAGCCTTCGTTACCAGATTTCTTGGCTCTAGGTACAGGATGGAAAGCGATATCTACGACGGGCTACACTTACACTATTGATTAATCCTATCGATCGGCATTTTCTTTATCTAGAGCTTTCTGTACAAATTTTTGCAAGTTATTATGACTTATGCACTGTACAAATTAACCATAATGTGAGTTATGACGTTTGGTCGTTTCAGGCGCTTCGCATAACCCTGATTTACTTGCATATTTGCGTAGGCGTAGCCCGTCGTAGATATCGCTGGGTGCTAAACATGGCTGAAATACTCAGTAGTAATTATGTACTATATGTAAGTCCTAGTTATGTAAAAACCCTAAAGACATAATGAACTAGATTGTGTAAAACGGAACAGTTGTCATTAAAGTTTTGGAGTTTAGCGATGTCAAGTGATCGCCTGGGTGAGGTTGAGGAAATTTTGACCAATTATCGTAAACAAGTGTTCAGTAAAGAATTGACGTTGACAACGACTCCCGATGAAGACAAGGAGCGAATTAAGTTGCAGATTACCAAATTAAAAAAATCGATGCAGCCGTATGAGCAAGAGTACTGGAAGATTCTATCAGAGCAGTCAGAATCTATCGAAATTTCAGAACAAGAGGCACAGGTTGTAGTTGCAGAAATTGTGAACCAAGTTTATAAAATTGAGGTAAACTCACCTACCTATCCTAATGAAGCCCTTATGCTCTTGAAAGAAATCCGAGATAAACTGAATCAGCCAGATAAATCAGCAGCAGCAAAGGTCAAAGGAGTAATTTCTTCAATCCCCCCTTTTGTGGGAATTTCTTACGAAGCAGAGCTAGATACAGAAAACTTGTTGCGTAACAATTTTCCAACTTTTATTAGCTTGATTAACAAAGCAATTAAAAAAAAACAGATTCTTTAAATTCTAGTGAACACCACTCCAGTAGTTTAAGCACTCCTTCCAACTCAAATATAGAATTTTCAAATGAGTTTAAAGATTTTCTTGATAATCATGTAATAAAGTTTGCACATCGAAATCGTGAAACTATTTCTCTAAATGATTTATTTGTTTTCCCTAATCTAAGAGTTATAAAAGAATCATTAGAAGGGATTTCATCGAATATTTCAGGCGAAAAGCTACTAGAATATGATAGCCGTATCCTTATTTTAGGAGATGAGCAGTCAGGCAAAACTACTCTTGCAAAAAAAATCTGCCTAGATGCTCTTTCCTTTGGATTCTTACCTTTACTAGTTGAAGGGGCAAATATAAAAAACTCTAAGATTGAGGAACAAATTGCAAAGTTAGTTTCAGACACATATCATTTTATCTCTGCGGTAAAATTTCTTAAAGAATCTAATATTATTTGTATTGTTGATGATATATCAGCAGTCAAACTTAATCAGAGGGGAAAAAGTAAATTTATAGCAAGCCTTAATTCTATTTTTCCTCGTACTATTCTGTTTGCTGAGGAATCTTTTAGATTTGCCGTACCTGATTTTCCTGAGCTTGATGATTATAAAAAATTAGAAATTCTCCCTTTTGATAATGTCTATCGTGCCAAACTAATTGAAAAATGGGTTGCATTAGAGTTAACTGAAGAAGTAGACGATCAGCAGATTTGGGCAAAGACAGATGAACTGCGGCTCCATGTAGACTCGTTGGTACGCAAGAATATAGTTCCAGCAAAACCATTTCACATTTTGACGCTTCTTCAGTCTTTCGAGACAATGACCACGCAGAGACTTGAACTCACTGCTTACGGACACTGTTATCAATATTTGATCTACCAAGCCCTAGAGCGTGTTCATGTAAAACAAAATGAAATTGATACATACCTTAATGTTTTATCAGAACTTGGGGGAGCAATTTTAGAGTCTTCCTCTGAAAGCCTTGATAACTCTGCCTTAGATGTATTTTTTAAAAAGTACTTAGATAATTTTCTTACAGTTGATCAAGACAAAGTAATTAAAGATTTAGTCAGTTCATTTATTCTGCAACAATCAGAGGCTGGTCTAAAGTTTCGTTACCGTTATCTGTTTTATTTCTTTGCAGCAAAAAAATTGGCAGATTCTCTTCATCGAGGCGAAGAAGCTAAAAAGAGAATAAAACATCTAGTAAATACGATTCATCTTGAGAAGGCATCGAACATAGTTCTGTTTCTTACGCACCATTCCAAAGATCCGTGGATTATTGAGGAGATTCTACTTTCTGTTATGGATATTTTTTCTGATGAAAAAGAAGTAACACTAGAAGCAAGTTCTTTATCTTTTCTTCAAGATTTTGTTCAAGAAATACCTGACCTTGTTTTAGAGAATCGTGACGCAAGGCAAGAACGATTAGAAGATGATAGACAAAAAGATTTTATTGAACAACATGAAGATCAGAATAACCCTGTAGATGACGACAAAGACGTAGAAGAATTCATGGTAAAGGTGAACAAAGTATTTAGATCAATTGAAGTCTGTGGACAGATTTTAAGAAATAGACTTGGTTCTCTAGAGCGAAACTCTCTAGAGTTTATCTATGAAGAATCACTTTTGGTTTCACTAAGATTTCTTAGCGTCTTTCTAAGATTTTCGGAATATGTACGAGAAGAGTCAATCAGGAAAATTCAAAAGATATTAGAACAAAATCCAAATCTTCAGGACTCAAAAATTATTCAGGAAGTCAAGTCTTTTTACTTAGGGATTAATTATAACGTTATTTTGGCGATGCTTTACAAAATTGGGTTTTCTTTAGGTTCTGCCAAAGGTCGTGACATCTATACTAAAGTAACCGAAAGCAACTATAAGCCTTCATTGTGCTTGGTTCAAGAAATCATTGAATTACAGTTTGAAAAAAAATTAGATACTCACAAGATTGATAAATTGCACTCTGAATTCTCCAAAAATCCTGTTTGTGATCGTTTATTGAAACAGATTATTTTGCGCCACTGTTATATGCACGATATAGGATATAAGGATCGTCAAAAACTAGCGAACAAGCTTAATATTCCAATTCAGGTACAGCGTTCAATTTTAATCGTATCAAAGACAACTCAAGATTAGTTTGTTGCTCACACAAAAATGAAATGCTGTGAAGCTATAGGCAGATTGAGAAATAACCTAATTATTAATTTCCAATAATCCAGGCGGTGGCGTGATTTCAATGCGATTAGATTTCAAGTCTACTACTGGTGCGATCGCTTCCACAAATGGAATCAAAACGGTCTTTTGCTTTTTGTCATTAGCAAATGATTCATGCAACTTTACTTCTAACAAATCATTCCCAGCGGCGATGATATCTACCACCGTACCTACAAGTTCGCCAGATGCTTGCATGAAAACTTCCAAGCCAATCAAATCGAGGACATGATATTCATCTTCGCCTAATTGGGGGCGATCGCTTGCTGGCACCATTAACTTACAACCGCGCAACGCCTCCGCCTGATCGCAATTTTCCACACCAGCTAATTTGATCACATACAAGTTTTTGTTACTGATATAACGTCCTGTCAATAATTCGATTGGTTGTGGTTCTGTCTCACCTGAACGCAACAACCAACGTTTTCCCGCCACCTCAAATCTTTCGGGAAAGTCTGATACAGGATAAACCTTTAATTCTCCAGACAATCCTTGAGGGGAAACAATCGTGCCAATTTCTAGCCAATTGTCGAGATTGGGGGCTGAAGATTGGGGATTGGGGATTGGGAGCTGGAGATTGGGAGCTGGAGATTGGACATTTTGAATTTTTGAATTTCCTCCTACTCTCTTGCCCCTCTGCCCCTCTTCCCCTTTGCCTCTCTGCCCCTTTGCCCCTCTGCCTCCGATCTCTTTATTAGCTTCTTCGTGTTTCATTTCCATTTTTCCTACTAGTACAACACGGCGGAAATAAACCACCCATTCCAAATCAATGGAATGCTTACGCTGTATTCATTTTTAATTTTTAGTTTTTAATTTTTAATTCCGCCTTGCGGTACTAGGCAGTCACCGCCGCACCTTTATAAGCTTCTTCAGCTACTTTTGCTAAACGTTGCATAGCAGTGGCTATCTCTTCATCCGTACCTGTGAGACTGATGCGGAAACATTGATGCTTATGTGCCCACTCTTCCTCTAAACCAGGGAAGAAGGTACTTCCAGGGACAATAATCACACCTACTTGCTTAAGTTGCTGGTAAAATTCCCAATCACTAATAGGTAAATCTTTTAACCACAACCAAGCAAAAATTGCTCCTTCACCCCGATGGAGGAACCAAGGTAAATCCTTGGGCATCGCTTGTTCTAAGCTGCTTTCTAAAACGGTAAACTTATTTTGGTAAAAGGGACGGATGACAGTGTGAGAAATTTCTACTAAAGCGCCAGAATTAATTGCAAGAGCTGCGATCGCTTGGCCGTAACGTGAAGAATGGAGACTCATATTTGCTTGGAAATACTCCAGCACTTCAATCCACTTTTCATCTCCAATGGCAATACCAACCCTTTCTCCTGGTAATCCCGCTTTCGATAAACTCATGCAATGCAAGATGTTATCGCCAAACACTGGTGTCATTTCGGTAAAGTTCAATGCTGGGAAGGGAGGCGCATACGCTGAGTCAATTAACACTGGCAGATTATAAGGCGCAGCCAGGGCAGTAATCTTTTTCACCTCATCCTCAGTGAGGACATTACCAGTGGGATTACAAGGGCGAGAGAAGAGAACACAACCTGTATTTTCTGTAATCGACAGTTGGCTGAAGTCGGGGCGATATTTAAATCGGTGGGCGACTTCATCAATATCGAGAGTCGGTTTGTAGGCGATTAAGGCTTTTGGAACTAAGCAGATGCCGCCGTAACCTGTGTAGTCAGGGCTGAGGGGCAAAACGATTTGTTTTAACTCACCGCTAGGGCTGTAGCCACCGAAGCTATTAACAGCGTAGAAGTAGAGGCTTTGACTGCCAGGGGTGATAAGAATATTGCGATCGCTCAAGTTTAGACCGTAGCGTTTGTTAAAATCATTAGCGATCGCTTCAACTAACGGTGCATAACCCTGACTTGACCCGTAGCGACAAACTACCTCACCATATTCTGGGCTAGCCAAAAGCTGTGCAGTACAATCCCGCCATAACTGCTCTACCTCTGGCAAAATTAACGGATTACCAGCACTCAAATTAATAAACTGCTGCCCTGCGCCCGCTCGTAATGTTTCGATAATATCCTTCATGATTGCTCTTACGCCGGTCAGGTTGGACATTTGAGCGCCAATTTGAGTTAGGGCAGGGTTCATAAGCTGTGACAAAATGTATTAATTGAGGGATGGACAAATTATTTGGGGGTCGCTGCTGACATCAAGTTTACATCGTTGCCAAAACAGCTGTTGCCGCCTTTAACTAATCTACCTAGAGAATGATATTTTAACAAAGATAATATTTATCGTTATAGCGGCGATCGTGCTTAGTAAATACGATGAAGTGATACAAAAGTGTATCATACCCTCAATGGCTAAAGGGTACTGGATACTGGGTACTAGGGAAGAAGCAAAGGAGCAGGGGAGGCAGGGGGAGAAATAAGCAATGACAAATGACAAATGACAAAACTATATAGGAGGGCTGACTTTGAAAGTTAAAGCAGCAGTAGCTTACAGTGCAGGTAAGCCTTTGGCGATTGAAACCGTTCAATTATCGGGGCCACAAGCCGGCGAAGTGTTGGTTGAGGTGAAAGCCAGCGGGGTTTGTCATACCGACGCCTTTACCCTATCTGGTGACGATCCCGAAGGTTTGTTTCCGGCAATTTTGGGGCATGAAGGTGCTGGTGTGGTAGTAGAAATAGGCGCTGGTGTCACCAGTCTCAAACCAGGGGATCATGTAATTCCCCTCTACACTCCTGAATGTCGTCAGTGCGAATATTGTTTGAGCTTCAAAACTAATCTTTGTCAAGCCATTCGCTTAACTCAAGGACGCGGTGTCATGCCCGATGGCACTAGTCGCTTTAGCATTGATGGACAGATGATTCATCATTATATGGGTACATCCACTTTTGCTAACTATACAGTACTGCCAGAAATCGCCCTGGCAAAAATTCGGGAAGACGCCCCATTTGATAAGGTTTGTTACATTGGCTGTGGTGTGACTACTGGTGTTGGTGCAGTCATTAATACTGCCAAGGTGGAACCGGGAGCAAATGTTGTGGTTTTCGGCTTGGGTGGTATTGGTTTAAATGTCATCCAAGCGGCGCGGATGGTAGGGGCGAATATGATTGTCGGGGTGGATATTAATCCCAACAAACGGGTTTTAGCGGAAAAGTTTGGCATGACGCACTTTGTTAATCCCCAGGAAGTAAAGGGTGATTTAGTTCCCTATCTGGTTGATTTAACAAAAGGCGGTGCTGATTACAGTTTTGAATGTATCGGTAATGTCAAAATTATGCGTCAAGCATTAGAATGCTGCCATAAAGGTTGGGGCGTCAGTGTGATTATTGGTGTTGCTGGTGCTGGACAAGAAATCAGCACTCGTCCTTTTCAATTAGTAACTGGGCGCGTTTGGAAAGGTTCGGCATTCGGTGGTGCTAGAGGACGTACAGATGTGCCGAAAATTGTTGATTGGTATATGCAAGGTAAGATAAATATTGATGATTTGATTACCCATGTGATGCCTATTGAGCAAATTAATCATGCTTTTGATCTGATGCACAAAGGTGAATCAATTCGCAGTGTGGTGACTTTCAATTCGTAATTAAAAGGCTTTGTACTTGATAATTATTCAAATATTCCTGTTTCAAATAAAATTTAAATCTTTATCTGAAACATAATTATGAATTATGAATTTTTAAATTATGTAGACACTACAAACCTGAAAAACGGCAAAGAAACTGATGCAAAACTTGTATGAAGCAGATTTCTACAGTTGGACTCAAGAACAGGCTAACCTTCTGCGCCATCACCAATGGAATCAGCTTGACCTACCTAATTTAATTGAGGAAATTGAATCTTTGGGAAGAAAGGAACGCCAAGAATTGAGAAATCGTCTTGGTATATTAATTGGACATTTGCTCAAATGGGAATATCAACCAAAGCAACGGAGTCGTAGCTGGTTAGCAACAATTAGAGTACAACGACGGGAAATTCTCAAGTTGTTGAGCGAGAATCCTAGTCTAAAACCTTACCTTGAAGAAGCACTTCAGGAATCATATCAAAACGGTAGGGATTTAGCATCGGGAGAAACAAATCTGCCATTCTCGACTTTTCCCCAGCAATGTTTATATCCTTTTGAGGAAATTCTAAGCGATCGCTTTTATCCAGGTGAGCCTGCGACAGATGATTTAATGGGATAAAAGCGATGTCTACAACGGGCTACGCTTACGCACTCACAAGAAAGTATTGATCAATTTCTGCCGTAAGTATTTCAAAGTCCACAGGCTTTGTCAAGTGGCATTTAAAACCAGATTTAAGCGCAAGCTCCTTATCCATCTGGCCACCGTAACCGGTGAGCGCAATCAGAATTGAGCGAGTAAATTTGGGGTCTTTACTCAGTTCTCGTGCAACGGCGAATCCATCCATTTTAGGAAGTCCGATGTCACAAATAATCACATGAGGCTCAAACTCTCTTGCAGTTTCTACCCCTGAAATTCCATTCTTGGCAATGGAAACTTCATGCCCGAAGTACTCAAGCACTGCTTTTAATGTTACGGCTGAATCTTCGTTATCTTCAATGACTAAAATCTTCAACGATTTTTTAGCCGCCTCTGTAATCTCCAAGTCGTTGTCCAAGGTTGTAATCTCTTCGCACATAGGGAGAGTGACTTTGAATTCTGCTCCCAGATTGATCCCTCTACTTGAGGCTTCAACATTACCACCATGAAGTTCGACAAGACTTTTAACTACCGAGAGTCCCAAACCTAACCCGCCCCTCGAACGGTCTAAACTGCGATCAGCCTGGGTAAACGGCTCAAAGAGTTCTGGTAAAATTGTCGGGTCTATCCCTATGCCTGAATCTCTTACAGATAAGACCCCTACATTACCTAAGCCATTCTCACCGGGAATAAATGAGAGATCCACCCAAATCGTCCCATCTGGCTTTGAAAACTTTAAGGCGTTATCAAGAAGGTTCCCAAAAACTTGGAAAAAACGGGTCGGGTCAACATAAGCCCACAGAGGCTTGTTTGGCAGGTTTTCTACTACGGTAAGGTTCGATTTCTTTATTGCTTGTGCATGGTTATTAAGACTCTGGCGAACCAATTCCACTAGATTTACCTTCTCAATGTTTAATGAAATCTTCCCGTAGGTGATGGACGATACGTCAAGTAAATCATCGATCAATTTCGAGAGGTGCTTAATCTGGTGTTGCATCATTAAAACTGTTTCTCCGACTGAGCCAGTCTCGCCCAGCTTCAACTTAAGAAGCTGAACTCCGTTCGAGATCGGGGCAACGGGATTCCTCAGCTCGTGAGCTAACATCGCAATAAATTTGTCTTTAAGCGCGTTTTGGTTCGTAAGTTTTTGAAAAAGCTGAACGTTCGCGATCGCAACTGCTGTAGTATCGGTCAAAATCTCAAGCAGTTCTATCTCTTCGGGCGTGGCTCGGTGTTTTGTACTCCAGTAGGCTCCGATCGCACCCAGTGGATCGGAAACCCGTATGGGAACCATCACTAGACTTTTGACAAAAGTCACTTTATATGCATCAATCGGAATTCGAGCATCTTGGTAAATGTCCTCAATCACGGCTGCTTGTCTATTAAGCATTGCCCAACCGGAGATGCAAGACTTGAGCGGAAAACGCATACCTTTCCAAAGTGGCCCGATGGCGTTTTCATCAACATAGTGACAACATTCACCATCCCGCAGTACAAAAGTTACTCCATCTGCATTCGTGAGATCGCGAGCTGCCAAACGCACAATCTCAATAATTTCCTCAATAGTCCGCACACAAGCCAAATCCTTCACAACCGAAAGCAGCCGATTGTAAGACGAAATGTTATAGCTTTGATGTGAATTCCGTTCTTGAGAGATAGAGGTTTGTAATATATTTTTCATAAATAACTCCGAACAAAAGGGATGTCTCTGTAAAAACTTAGATAAAGCGGGTAGGTTTCAGCAGACAGCTACCTCTTAATCGTAATCTTAACTTTGATATTAAGAGTACGACCCATTACCACATTTTTTCTTTTTTTGGTATAAATACTTAGTATTTCCTCAAAAATACTTCGTAAATATGTTGCAAGAGCTAATTCAACTTGTGAGAATGAAAGATGCGTAGGCATGGTCCGTTGTAGAGGTTGCTTATGGACATTAATTCCTCAATGCAGACAAATTAAGCTATTACGCTTTTAAATTACACAGTCACTTTCTAAGTTCGTTGACCGCTAACGGTTAACTGTCAACTGTCAACTGTCAACAGCCAACACGAAAAGATGTGCAAGTTAAATGCGCGACAGCTTATTTGGCAATCGACAGATAATACTCAAATCGCTGCCGGAGTTGTTCGACCGTTAGATTTTGAGTCCAGTATTCCACTAAGGCGTGACCAAATGCCCAGGCGTTGCGATCGGGTGAAGCGGAGTTTTCCCGCAGTAGTGGCCAAAGGGATAGCAATTCAAAGTTGAGCGGGTTAGAGTTACCTGTATTCAAGAGCGAGAAAAGCTCATATCCCATTTGAAGTTTGCCAATCACAATCGGCAACTGTTCCACGGGAATTTGCTCTGCCAGCATATATGCTAGGGCTGGAGATCCGGTTGAAAACGTAGAAACAAACTGGAGAACGGGACTTTTGAGCAATGCCGTTAGTCCCTGTGTTGTCGCCATTTGGAAAGTATAGTGGTCGATGATTTTGGCAGCGGCGATGGTGCGGGCTTCTAGGTTACGCAAAAAGCGGGCGAGACGGAGTTGCTTGGTAGGCGCGATCGCATCTACTAATCCCAACGATAGCGCCTCTACTCCCCAAGCAACTCGACTTGTTTTGCTGTCACCTGTAACCACGGGTAGAACTAGATTACAGAAGTTTCCCAGCAGTTTGGCGCGATACTCGGTGGCTTCGCGAATGGCAATTTCTTTTGGGCGATCGCCCCATTCCCAATCATAAGGTGGTTGCCATTCACGAATGGGACGCAGACGATCTACTTGAGTAACGATCGCGATTGCAGGTAAATCTGCAACTTCTGCTTTGATGTCTTCCAGAAAGTCTACATCCATTTGCAGCGCAGGATCGAGAGCAGGGGTAGCTAATAGCAGCAAATCTGCATTGATGGCATAATCAAGCACCAGATTTCGGAGTTCGGCACGGTTGACTTGTTCATAACCAGGTGTATCCCAAAGCGTCAGGGTTTCTCCACTTTGAGTCTGCCATTGATAATTTTGAATGCGATCAGTACTGGGTAAAACATCCACGGCTGCGAGATCCGCCTGAAATAGCGTGTTAATCAGGCTACTTTTTCCCGATCCCGTGCGCCCCACCAACAGAATATTCACGGGCTTTAGCTGAACCGCCTCGGCTGGTTCAGCTTGAGTCAGGATTTCTCGCAGTGTTTGGGTTTTTGCCTTGGGTAGAGTCGGTGTAGAAACTACGGTTGCTGAAACTGGTAATGTGCTATGTCCGTAAAGAGCGATCGCCTGGCGGCATAAGTTCCTGAGGGCAGCTTCCCGGAATAACTGGCTCAAATTCCCCAACAATTGCTGAGTTGCTTGGTTACTAGAACCCTGGCTGGCTTGTTTTGCCACCGCCGCCACCGGATTTAAAACCCACTGTGCCCAGTTCCAAGCTTTCCAGAATTTCCGAGCCGATGGCTCCAACTTCCGATAGACTTCGTATCCTTGGTATGCTTGTCCAACCGTCACTTGATTGAGGACAGGGGATAACTTTTGCATCCACTGATCCATATCATCCACCGTTCCCCGAATCAGTCCATAAGCTTGAGGGACGTAAATGTTCAGCAAAGGATATTGAACTTCAGGATTGTAGATATGAGCGATCGCCACAACCAAATCCTGGCATCGCGTCCAAAAAGTTGGCCAGTCTTCCCAAATCGGGCGATCGCTTTGTGCTGCTTGCAGAATCTCTTGAAGCGCGGTTTCTGCAAGCTTTGTGACATCACTTCCGACTGGTGACCCTACTGTATCTTCTGCCGTCGATTCCAGTTCTTCTTGGACTTGGGCTAATACAGCTTCCACCTGGTTAACAGCAGGTTGAGTCCATTTGACCAATAGCCAACGCCAACCCACAAATAAAATGGTGAACACACCCCAGATCCAATTAATGCCCCACGCATGAATTTGCGAACCGGCGGATACCAGTAAGAAAATGATGATAAACGCGATCGGGATTGCTAAGACTACCCACTGCCACAGTTTTAATCGCACCATTGCCCCATACCTGCTTTGAAACGTTGGGAAATTCGAGTTTTTGCAAAAATTACTCTTATAAAAAGTCTATCGTCTCCCATCTAGGCAGGATGTTTGGTATTCTGGGATTAATGCTAGACTCCTAATTATTAAGGATAAATGTAATGTTTTATTTTGCTGTGAGCAGCTAAATAAATAACTGGACATTTATATTTCTAGATTAGAAAAAAGTTTTAAATTGCTCAGTTGCTTATGGGAGCAAAATTTAGTAAACAAGCTATGCAAACTATTACCGACATTGGCACGCTGAAACCGAAGAGACTTCTGCTGCTTGCATAACGAGTTTTTAGCCACAGAAAGAATTGATGCTGGCATTATCTTGTTGCAGCAGCAACGCTATTCCGTAGGGCAACAGTTACAAGGGTTGCTCAATTTGATTTCTACTCGTTCGGCTGAAGAGATGGTAAGCTAACTAGTATTTTTGAGTGCTTATATTGATAAAAACTATTAGCCCACTGTCAGCGTTTTAATTAATACTAGGTTTCATTGGTAAGAGGATGTTTGAAAAGTCCTGTTGTCGGTATCAAAAGTTTTAGATCCCTCTAAATCCACGCCACTTGCTTCACTTGGGGAGACCCCAGACGCTCGTTCGCCCTACAGCCCTTCTCCTTTAGGAGACGCTGTTGCGTTCGGGCATCCTACGGCGGGCGTCTCCCCTTCTCCCAATGTGAGAGGCTAGCACCAAGGGAGAAGACCGCAGTGGCTCCCCGATAAATTGAGGGACTTTGACTCGGTTCCCCCTTTTTTAAGGGGGGTTAGGGGGGGATCTAAGAGTGCCTAAAGTCGTAGCGAAATATCCCTCTTCTGTCACTCTCCGGGAGAGCGATCGCTAGAAGCCTCATGAGGCAATCAATACAAGCTATACTATTAGAAAAAAATCGCTCTTGTATTTGTTCTTAGAAAAGAATCGCGCGTAGGCGTAGCCCGTCGTAGACATCACTTGCTATACAAAAGCTCTAGAATTCAAAAATGGCAAATGTTTTCGGAGAGTGACAGAAGAGGGTTAAAGCACAATATAACAACTATTCATGGCAAAGAATTCAAAAAGGTAAAATTATAAAGAACCGTCAGAATGTAATCATGTCAGCTATCCAAACAACTGTGGTTCTTGCGATGACGGCCGATGGAAAAATTAGTGCCGTAGATCCTAAAGCGCCTCGTGATTCCGATCCAGTTGATCAAGCACACCTAGAGTATCAAGCTTCCCTTGCCGATTTAGTCTTGGTAGGAGCAGGGACGATTAGGGCTGAGGGAGGAACCTATACAATTCGTAATCCCGAACTTTTGGCAGCACGTAAGGTTCGAGGTCAGTCTCCCCAGCCTATTACCTGCGTTGTCTCAGGTTCCCTAGACCTATCGTTGGACTTGCCTTTTTTAAGCCAGGATATTGAGCGATGGATATTTACAACACGGACTGGTTTAAAGCGTAATTCTGATGCAACAAGCTTGCAAAAGCTAGCTGAATTAATCGATTTGGGAGAGACAGACTTAGACTGGGATCGAGCCTACAGCTTAATGGGAGAGCGGGATATTCACAAAGTCATTGTTTTGGGAGGCGGCGCTTTAACAGCTGCTTTACTAAAGGCAGGGCGAATTGACGATTGGTGGTTAACAATTTGGCCCATCATTTATGGAGGAAAGCACGCCCCTAGCCCAGTGGAGGGAGAGGGTTTTCTTCCCCAAGCTGCTCCTCATCTCCAACTCGTCGAAACTCGTCAGGTTGGAAGTCAGTTGTTTTTAAACTACCGCATTCTCAGTTGAGTATGCGCTGCCAGAATTAAGGGACTTCCAACTAAAAAAATATCCTATCGTGGTGTAGGCAGGGAGGCAGGGAGCAGGGGGCAGGAGGAGAAAGAAAAATATGATCTGAGTAAATTGGATAATTTATTTTCTGGAAGTCCCTAAACACTATTATCGTTAATACTAAAAAGCGCCCTCCCATTGGGAGAGCGCTTTTTAATTTAGCTAAACTTCAGAATTAACCGTTGATAGCAGGAGCGCTCATTGCCACAGGAGCAACATCACCTGCTGCCAAATCTAAGGGGAAGTTGTGAGCGTTACGCTCGTGCATTACTTCCATACCCAAGTTAGCCCGGTTGATTACATCTGCCCAAGTGCTGATGACGCGACCGCTTGAATCAATGATTGATTGGTTGAAGTTGAAACCGTTCAAGTTGAACGCCATTG
>NZ_JAIVFT010000027.1 GCF_020829665.1 Nostoc sp. CHAB 5824 | reverse complement strand
TATTTACAATCTTGTATGTGTCAGAAAATCAGTTATGTTCATTGGTTTGAGGAGATGATGTCAGGTTGACTATTTTAGACTTTTTAGAGTTAGTGTAGCTAGCTATGTAAAGTTTTGTATCAGAATTGAACATTTCTGCAACTTTCAGTTTAAAAAGATGTTTGAAAAGTATTGAGTTAATAGAATTTTCTACTACACAAACGTTCGCGTAGCGCATTGTAAGGAAGTCCACCCCCGTGGAATAAGAGTAAGAGAAATCAAAGATTTTAAACTCACGGAGGTGGATTTTGTCTATATAGCCAAGTTAGTGCGATCTTTTCTACGATACCCTACGTCAAAAAGATTTTCGCGCCACTTGCTTGATGCCGGGGAACCCGTTTACCGCAGTGGCTTGCTATGAGCAACTGGCACGGGATTTATAATCGCCAGGGTTAGTAATAAATTAGGCTACAAAATTGTTCCGGTTTCTTTCAAATAAACCCGCGTAAATGGTTCATCTTCACCCAAAGTATAATCTTCAATCAACCCTTTGCGACGAATAGAAATACCGTTGCCTTTTTTAATCACCACAGTCGAACCATCAAAAACATCCCGCACAAGCAGCATCTCAGTTTCAGTGGGATTATCCAAAACTACCATATTACTACTCTGGTAAAACATACCTTCTTCATCTAGGATGTCTTCTGCATACTCGGCAATGAGCAAATCAAGTTTTGGATGACGCAGCAAAGTTTGGACATTGCTGTTGTAATTTTTGCTTAATACTTTTTTCGAGCGATTCACAAAAACTGCATCACGACAAACAGCGCCTATTGTCCAGTTAGGATGTTGCAAAAGAATATGGTCAATCGTTGCTTGCAGTTCTTCAACTGAGATTTTATTAAAGGTAATAATCGGTATCCTAGAATCTGTACCCGACTCAAAAAAGGTTTCTAAAATATGAGAAGGCACATCAACGCTTTCACCTTCAGAAGGTTTAAGATGCATTAGAATACCCGGTGCAGCGTTGATTTCTAAGATGGCGAAGTTACTGGATTTCCAAGATTCTGAGAGACTTTTGGTCATGACATCAATACCAAGGCAAGTCAGCTGGAAGTGTTGGGCAATATCTTGCGCCAAAATAATATTGTCATCATGAACCGTGTGCGTTGCATTGATGCTCATACCGCCAGCGGAAAGATTAGCAACTTTACGGAGGTAAACAGTGCGTCCCTTCTCAATCACGCTGTCCAATGATAAGCGCTGTTCATCTAGGTACAGTTCCATCGCTTCATCAATTTGAATTTTACTCATCGGCGAGGTGGGCGTGTCTAAACGTGCAGGTTTGCGATTCTCTAGGCGGATTAATTCTGCAAGCGTTAAATAACCATCACCAACAACCGATGCTGGACGCCGTTCTGTGGCGGCGACAAATCTGCCGTTGACACATAACAAGCGAAAATCTGATCCGGAAATACTTTTCTCAACAATTATCCGAGTTAGTTGATCTTCGGGAATAGCTGCCAGTGCCCTATTATAAGCAGATGCCAGTTCTTTTGAGTCTTGCACATCAGCCGTGACGCCAATTCCTTTATGGCCTACCACTGGCTTAACTGCCACTGGGTAGCCAATTTGTCTTGCTGCTGCCAAAGCTTCCTTTTCAGAAAATACAATATCACCTTCGGGCACTGGGAAACCCAAACTTTTTAAAAATGCCTTACAATCATCTTTGCGGGTCGTAAACTCCGAATCTAGATGACTATCACAGTTAAATGTTGTTGCTACCCCCCGCACATGTTTTTTCCCCAAACCGTATTGCATTAATCCTTCTTCCCACAAATAAAAGGTGGGAATACCTTTTTCGTAGGCTGTTCGCAATAGGGCGTAAACCGTGGGGCCACCATAGACAGATGCGCGGAATTTATTTTGCAGCTTCACCAATTGTTCATCAAAGGTAAAGTCCTCGTCTTGGGTAATAGCTTCAAACCAATCCCAAACAAAATAAGCTACCTCTCTAGTTGTGCGTTCATGTAGTGATTGGATGCTAATCCGCACTAAATCTGGATATTGCTTGACACTCCAACGATTAAGGTGCAAATCCATGTCCAGTTTTCCGACTTCGGACACAACTTGAGCAAAGAGATGAGCATAAGATTCGTAGCTTTGGCTGCCCAAATGGGGATAGCGATCGCCAATCTTTGCAATATAATCTTCAATGGGCAAAGGCTCTCTAGAGTCAACTAGAGCAAAGTCAAATACTAGAGCCCCTATATCTAAATAGGGGTTGGGCCCAATATAATGCTTGAAGTTGAAAATATCGAATACATCTGTTCTTCTAGCATTAATGCGGACTAAATCACTGCTTTTTTGTAGAACCATTGATTACGAACCTTTGGCTAAACACCCTGAAATTTAAATGCTGAGTTCTGATTACTCAGACTTATTGATTATAAATTGATTTACATTAATAGAGAGTGATGGCAAAGCCATTGATCTAATCAGAACCCACATTAACCCTATTAGTAAGCATTTTCAACTATCTCAAGGCATAATTAAACTTCCCTTCCTCAGTAAAGAAAAACGTACAGTCAATTCATCCTCATGAATAGTCAAAGATATAACTTTTGAAAGGTGCAACACCCACTTAAAAAATTGTATAAATAATAAATATGCGGTATTGAAAAGACAGCAAATGTATGAATAGCACACAAGCTGCTCTAAGAGATGAAATTCGAGAACTTGCTGAGGAAGCTTTTCACCAAAAGCTAATCTCTGGCCATGGTGATGGCCCAGACATAAATGAGTATCAAATTGTCTATCAAGGCAAACCCAGGCATCTCCCACTAGAACAAGCACGTTTTTTCTTAACTAACTTGCTTTACAGAAGTCGTATTCATTAGGATTTACCATCAGATATCTAATTGCACCCAACTAAAAGTTAATATCAATGATTTAACAATTGCACGATAAATTTTCAACCTGCAATTTGTAAGATTTCAAAAATACCTCTAGAAAATATCTCTAGAGGTATTTGATGCTGTGGGTTTTATTAAGTCAACGAAAGTTAATTTTGAGGATAGTTATTTTTGATGTAATTTTCTGGAAAAATCTCTTGGTTTGGTTGCGATGTCTAACGACAAGCCGCTTCTCTACAACACGCTTTGCGAATGCGTCTACGCAAATTTTAATACTACCTTCTCTAAGGTGATCTACCGAAGGGATGTTTTGATAGTTTGAATTGTCATGGTTTAGTGAAATTTATTAACTCACATCAGGAGGCATCATGGTAGAAAGTAAGATAAAACGGCAGTTGGTAATTATTGGGGGAGCTGAAGACAAGGAAGGAGATTCTCAAATTTTGCGGGAGTTTGTGCGACGGGCTGGGGGTACGAAGGCGTACATTGTAATTATGACGGCGGCGACAGAATTACCAAGAGAAGTGGGAGAAAACTATATTAGAGTTTTTGAGCGACTGGGAGCCGATAATGTTCGCATTATTGATACAGAAACCCGTGAAGATGCATCTTCATCTACCGCATTGGAAGCAATTAATAAAGCAACTGGCGTATTTTTTACTGGGGGAGACCAAGCTCGTATTACCAACATCCTCAAGGGTACCGAAATAGATACGGCGATTCATGAACGGTTTTCTGAAGGTATAGTTATCGCAGGCACAAGCGCCGGAGCCGCCGTGATGCCAGACGTAATGATTGTGGAAGGAGACTCAGAAACAAATCCGAGGATTGAAACTGTCGAAATGGGCCCCGGTCTAGGCTTCCTACCAGGGGTGGTAATCGACCAGCATTTTTCCCAACGCGGACGCTTGGGACGTTTAATTTCAGCTTTGATACTACAGCCTGCTGTTTTAGGATTCGGTATTGACGAGAATACCGCTATGGTAGTGACAGATAATCAAATTGAAGTAATTGGACAAGGCGCTGTCACAATTGTTGATGAATCAGAGGCTACATACAACAATATGGGCGAAATTTTGAAGGATGAGCCTTTGGCGATTTGCGGAGCAAAGCTTCATATTTTACCACATGGCTTCAAATTTGACTTGAAAACCCGCCAGCCTATCCTAAATAATGGCTCTGTGCCAAATATGTCTGTAGCTGTTGGTTAAATCAACACTCAACTTTGACCAGACACGTTTAAATTGAGTCAATAATTAATACTTGTAGATTAGTGACATTTATCTCTTGAATATCCTCCCAAGTACTCTCAAAAATAGGGGACACAGCCCCGGTTTTTCAGGAGGAAAGGGGGGATTAATTATTAATAAGCGATCGCAATATTAATTACTTAGTTTTAGGCATTATTTTATACAAAATTATACTTAATTGAACCAAATCTAAAATTTCTTTATTTGAACAAACCGTGCTGTTGTAGGACGGTCTGCCAAGGTCTGTTGTCAATAATTTCCCAAGTCTGGAATACAGAAATTCCGATAAATAGGTGATTAAACCCTGCTAAACCTACCTGATGAAAGATATCTTCTGGTTTTGGGAACACTAGATTTACCACCAGACTTAACCAGAAGGGGTCAATGTCTAAAAGCGAATGGAACGACAGATCGAAAAATACACTTCCTCTACAATTACCCATAACATACTTAAAACCAGTGAAGCGTAATACAATTACTCATGAATTCGACTCTGGTTCACAAGCAGAAATACTACCTTTACAGGAAAGTGACGACAATTTATCGGAAGCATCCAAGCTACTACGGCAAGGAATTCAACAGCAGCAAGCTGGTGAATTAATAGCGGCGTTGAAGTCCTTACAACAATCCTTGGGGCTGTTTCAGGTAGTTGGGGATTTGCAAAAACAAGCACAAGCACTTTCTTTTTTAGGATTAGTAACTTACAGCGCTGGAGACTACAAAAGTGCTATCTCTTACTCTCAACAGTGTCTGTATTTACTCAATAACACCTCTGATTTGGCAGTGCAAATGCAAGCACTTTCCCATTTAGGCAATGCATACCGTCACCTGAATGACCATAAAAAGGCAATTGAGTTTTTGGAAAAGTGTTTAAAAATAACGCAACAGCTGCAAGACAAACGGAGTCAAGTAGCAGCACTGAATAATTTGGGATTGGTATATAAAGCTTTGGGCAACTTTACGCAGGCAATTGAGTACCAGCAGCAAAGCCTAGAAATTGTACGGGAACTCAAAGATAACTGGGGCGAGGAACAGGTACTCAAGAATTTGGGTAATGCTTGGTATGCTTTGGACAATTACCCAAAAGCGATCACTTATTATGAGCAATGTGTAGTTATAGCACGCTCTTTAAAAAATGTTCGCAGTGCTTCTCAGGTTCTAAAGAACCTGGGGAATGCTTGTTATGCCTTAGGTGATTATGCTAAAGCCATTAAGTATTATGAAGAAAGGTTGCAATTAGCTAAAGAAATTCAAGACAAGCGTAGCGAGGAACAGTCTTTAGGCAGTTTAGGAGTTGCTTGTGAAGCTTTGGGTGATTATGCTAAAGCCATTAAGTATTATGAAGAACGTTTGCTGTTAGCTAGGAATATCAAAGACCGACGCAGTGAAGAACAAGCTCTTGCCAGTCTGAAAGCTGCTTGCTACGCCTTGGGTGATTATGCCAAAGCTATGCAATACCAGCAAGGAACATCTCCAAATAGTTAAAAAATAAGAGAGGGAAACAATTTAAAATTACTTCCACAAATCCATTTCTCCTATTGTCTTTTGTTGCTGGAGATATCCAAGAACTTCTAATGTATCTACTTGAGGAAATTGGGCGTAAAAATTACTCACACTCCAGAAAGGTTCCGGTGTTTCCAAGACAATTGTGCGATCGCCCCACTGTTCTAACCAGGGTAGCAATTTTGGTGGTGCTACTGGAGTACATAGCCAAACTGCTGCTGGAGAAAGCGTTTTGATCGCAGTTGCCGCTACCGCTATTGTCATACCTGTAGCAATGCCATCATCAACTAAGATGAGCGTAGCCCCTTTTGCATTCACCTGCGGACAAGCAGGAATTAATTGAGCCTCAAGAGACTTAGCAAGATTTATCGCTTTATTTAAAGCTACTTCCCGCCACCGCGCATCATGTTTAGGGCGAAATAGCTTTTGATCAGTCCAAAGAACATTTCCAAAAGTAGTCACTGCACCAATTGCTAACTCTGGGTTTTCTGGATGGCTAATCTTTTTCGCCACAACAATTGTCAACGGACAATCCAAAAGACGTGCTATTGGTGCTGCTACTGGTACACCCCCTCTTGGCAAAGCATAAACAATTGGTACAGGCTTTACCCCAGAATCAATAGCTTGCTGAGTCAAAACATCATGAATCACTTGCGCCAATTCCTCACCCGCATGGGTGCGATCGGCGAAAAGCGGGGTATGTGACATGGTTTTCCCCAGCATCTTAGGACGGCACTGCTTTTATGATGACTGAATTTTGTCTCAAATTAACTGATACAATAAGATTTGTATAAATAACTAAGTATTCAGCAAAAGTCTATTTATTCTGATAAATCTCCAACCAGAGCAGTATTTAACTCAGATAAGACAGATGGTGCTGATGTAAAAATCCTAATTTTCATGAGCAGCGAAACCCAACTCAGCCTCTTCGACGACTCAACCCTTAACCAACGAGAACTGATTCCCACAGACGCTAAAATTGCGATCGCTCCCGGAACTTATTCTGGCATGACAGAGTTGGCACAGCATTGCGATCGCTGCCACCGTTGTCCATTGGGAGACACTCGGACTCATGCTGTCGTCGGACGCGGTAATCTCAAAGCACCAATTATGGTTATAGGGGAAGCACCTGGTCAAAATGAAGACGAAACTGGCTTACCATTTGTAGGAAGATCGGGGCAGTTGCTTGAGAAAATTTTGGCATCTGTGAATTTGACTACTGACCATGATGTATATATTGCCAATATCAACAAATGCCGCCCACCAGATAATAGAGTTCCTACACCTGTAGAAGTGGCGGCTTGTTTACCCTATTTACTAGAACAAATTCGCCTAGTTGACCCCAAAATAATCCTGTTAACAGGTGCAACTGCTGTCAAAGGCATCACAGGCGATAAGCGGGGAATTACGAAAATTCGCGGACAGTGGCTGGAGTGGGAAGGGCGTTTATGTATGCCAATTTTTCATCCTTCCTACTTGCTGCGTAACTCTTCTAAAGAAAGAGGTCAGCCGAAATGGTTGATGTGGCAAGATATCCAGGCAGTGCGTGCCAAGTTAGACGAAATCCAAAATAACAGCTAATAAACATCTAGTGACTCAATTTTGGATTTTAGATTTTATAGGGCTTACGCAAAATGACACGCTGTAGGGGCAATTCATGAATTGCCCCTACCTGAAAATCACGGTTTCGGCTATTGTTTGCGTAAGTCCTGTTTTAGATTATCCACTGTGAGAAAGTAAATTTTTGTAGATAGCGAGAGCGATAAGCTCAATTAGAAAAATAGACTTCTTGCACGAATTGAATATTTGAAAATTGGTATAACCAGAAGTGTCGTGACCAAAACGAGCGTAGTTATGAAAACTGCAATTTCGCTTCCAGATTCAGTTTTTGAAGAGGCAGAAGCACTGGCTAAAGAGTTAGGGGTATCTCGTAGTGAACTTTACACAAAAGCTTTGAAAGCATATTTGCGGAAGTACAACCGGAATCAGATGTTGAACCAACTGAATACAGTTTATTCTGAAGAGTCCTCTGAATTAGATCCAGTATTGGCAAAGTTACAATTTATGTCCTTGCCCCGTGAGGATTGGTAGTGTATCGCGGAGAAATTTGGTGGGCAAATTTACCCGAACCACTCGCTTGGGAACCTGGGTATCGTCGCCCTATTTTGATTGTTCAAGATGATATTTTTACTCAAAGTCTTATCAGCACCGTAATCGTCGTAATCATTACCTCTAACACTCAGTTAGCACAAGCACCAGGCAATGTTTTGTTACCGCGTGAAGCTACAGGTTTACCCAGAGATTCTGTAGCTAATGTGTCTCAAATTTTTACTGTTGACAAAACGTTTTTAGTAGAGCGCGTCGGATCATTACCGGAACATCTACAAGAAGAAATAGATGAAGGACTGCGAACAATTTTGTACCTCTAAGTGAGGTCATAAGGATTTAAGTCATAATCGAACTTAGCTTTGCTACGAATAGCGTAAACCAACTGAACACTATAATAATTGATTAGTAGTGTGGAATATCTTTATTGCTATATCGTTAAATTATTCGTATGACAGTACTTTAGGTTTAGGATAGGGCGATCGCACCTAAGTTAAGTTACCATTACATCCAGTCATTCAGGGAAATTAGCCCATGAGCCTCATTTTAGAGCATGAGACACCTCCTCTTCGAGAAGATGAAACTGGAGCAATTCGAGTTGGCAATTCAAGAGTTTTGCTAGAGGTCGTAATCCGAGCTTTTCAGGATGGCGCATCCCCTGAGTCTATTGTCCAAAGGTACTCGACCCTATCATTGGCAGATGTTTACAGCACCATTGGTTACTATCTTCGGCATCAAAACGCTGTAAAATCCTACCTTAATCACAGAGAGCAGTTAGCTGAATCTGTACAGCAACGTTTGTCCAGTGTTCAACCTGGTTTGAGTCTCATTCGTTCTCGCTTATTGGCTCAACAACAATCTTAAAAGTGGTTATGTTGAGCTTGTTAAGCGATGAAAACTTTAATGGCGATATCGTTCGAGGGTTATTTCTGCGTCAACCCAATCTTGATTTACTTCGGGTTCAAGATGTTGGTTTACGGGAAGTAGACGATCCAGCAATTCTAGATTGGGCAGCAACCAATGAGCGCATTGTTTTAACCCATGACCGTGCAACAATGCCAGACTTTGCTTACGAGCGATTGATAACGGGAAAGCTGGTGTCAGGATTATTTGTAGTTAATGACAGGATGCCCATCAGACAGGCGATTGATGAATTGCTACTGCTGGTTGATTTTAGTAAGCAAGCAGAATGGAAGGGAGTTGTACTCTATCTACCTTTATGAGTAATTTTTACGAAGTCTTGAATTACTTAGTAGTTTTTTTCAGTTCTTGCCATCTTTGTCGCAGTCGTTTCAAATTAGGAGTATGTCCACCATAACGCCAGCCAACATAGGCTTGGCTAATCTCATCTATTACCTCAGCAGTTGCTGGGGCATGATGCTGGTATGATCCTCTGGCATACTCTAAGGGTGTTTGTGCTGGATGCTTACCTAAACCTTTTTGGGTTGTCCATTGCAGCATTTGTTGATAAAGGCTCTCCATTGCTGGTAATTTCTTTAACCATCGGCGGTTGCGCCATTCTCGCCACTGACCCCAACCCAGCCAACCGAAGAAAGCTGCTGTAGTTGCCAAGATTAAGCCAATTAATACACCAAACCAACCTTGAGAGAATAAAGCTAGAAACCAAGCGATCGCTCTAATCACCCACTTAAATATTGTCTCAAATACATTATTCAACAAACCTGTCACTGGAGATGGTAGCCATCCAGCAACCCAATGCCACAACTGACGCAATACACTAAAAGTTTGAGTATCTTCTACTGATGGAGGTATGAGGGGATGATTGGGAATGGGGTCAAAGGCAAACCAGCCATATTTCGGAAAATATACTTCCGTCATCGCATAAGCGTCAGTATTACGGATAACATACAGCCCTGTAAATGGATTAAATTCTCCTGCACTAAACCCTGCCACTAACCGCGCTGGGATACCGATGGAACGTAGCATCACCGTGAGAACTGTTGAGAAGTGGTCTGGATAACCGCCTTTATATTTGAATAAAAAAGCTTCTACTAAATCATCTTTTTCTCCCAAATAAGGCAAATCTAAGGGATTTTGGGGAAGAGAGTAGCGTTGCTTTAAATATTGAGCTAAGTAGAGAGCCTTTTCATAGGGAGAATCTAGGCTTTTAGAAGACTTTGATACCCCTTCTTGATTGTAGTTAGCGAGAATTTCTTCGGTACGTTGCCGGACTTTTTCAGCAATTTCGGCAGGAATTTGCAGATAATGCTGTTTAATATCCCGTGGATATTTGGTAGAAGCTTTACCTAATAAAGTGCGATCGCGGTATGGCACTTCAGAAATTACTGTGTAGGTAAGACCTTCTGATAATTCCACAGGCGATCGCAATCCATTTTCTGTATCAACCGCGATCATTGGTGTCGGAAAGTAAATCTCTTTGGGATAAGCCATCGCCGGAATTAGGTTAGGCAAATCCGCCACTACTGTATAAGTTTGTACTATCTCTTGGGTTTTACCAGTAATCAGAGGTCGGTTCAGGAAAATTTGGTAAGACCAAGGCGATCGCTTGATGGTGGTAACATCTTCATTACGGGAAACTTCCCATCCCTTACCCGTATAACGGTCAAATCCTAGTACTCGCCAAAAACCCTCAGCTTGCGATCGCACCCGCATCACAACTTTAGGTTTCATCTCGCCCCGCAAGTTTTGGTTAATCTGGCTATTAAAACCGTAATAAAAGTTATTATCTACTTTACCTGGTTGACCATTTTGATTTTGTCCCGTACCACTGCCTTGATTATCACCTTTACCTTGGCGGACATAACCGGGATTGATGATACTACGTCCTGTGAAATTACCTTTTATTGGAATAGCAGAACTTACAGGAAAGTTCCGTAACTGATAGCCAGGAAATCTGGGTAAAACAGCAAAAATTGCCAGTCCCAGACCGACAATTAGGAAGAAATTCAGAATTAAAAATTTAAAATTAAGAGTTGAGGAATTCTTCTGATTGAATTTTCCCTTTTGAGTTTTTAATGGTTGCAAACCCAAGCGTGAGCGATAATCTAATACTAAAGTTGGGAGAGCGATCGCTAAAAATAACAGCAACACAGGTGCAAATGCTAAAGTCTGACTTAACGTTGCCGCCACACCCAGTAAAATCAATCCTATAACAATCGAATAGCCCAAATTTTTCCGGCGGGGTGTATCAAAGCTATGCAACACCTGGAGTTGAATTAATAACTCCGCCAAACCCAACCGTGTATCATTCAACTCTCCCACTAACCGCCCAAAGAAAGCACCCAGTGCCACTAACATTCCGATGGCGATACAAAACTTAACTGCAACATTGCGATCGCGGCGACTATAGTAACTCCAAATCGCACCCACTAAACTCAGGGGTAACGCCCAAAAACTGAATGAAGTTTCGGCGGCGATATCCGTCGCTACAATGCCCAAAATAACCAACGCTAGCACCAGCACCCGTAAGGAAATTGAATCTTCTATTTCTATCAAAGGCGATCGCTGCGGATTTTGCCGCCAGAAATTACTTACAGGGACACGCCAAAACCGATTCATCCTGGATAAGTTAAGCATTTCGAGTCTAAGTATAGATGCCACGGAAACAATGCTGAGGACGAAACTGTTCGCCCTACTTTAAAGTATTCCCCTTAGAAGAAGCTTTCTTATCCTGTTTTCACGCATCTATGAAGGTTTAGCGCGTATTTTACAAGTTAGGGACTTCCAAAAAATAAATTATCCAAAATTATTTGTACATTTGTAAGGTTGCACAGCTGTGCATTGATGTCAACTTAAGCCTAAACCCCTTTAAAACCTCGTTTCCAGTCTCTGGCTGGAAATGCACCTCATTGGGCTGCTGCCGCTAGTCTTGAGGCAGAGCCTCCTAATAGGCATTCCCAGTCTGAGACTGGGAACGAGACACAAGACAATCTCTAAAAGCTGCTTCTAGACTGGCTTTTACGTTAAGTTTACACCAATGACAGATGTGCACCTCTACGATGGGATGTTTTATTTACTGAAAGTCCCTTAAAGTCATTTTTTCTTCTCTCTGCGTCCTTTGCGCCTCTGCGGTTAGTTAAAAAAATTGACTTTGCTAAAGAGTTTTAGCCTTAACCCAAGCGCATTGACACATAACGCTACCCCAAACTGTAACGCCAAGTGTAAACATAATGTTGTATAAAAAAACAACACAAGCGAATAAAATCGTTGTGAAAAATTGGTGGCTTGGTAAAATAGAGGTGATGCGAGATCAGCACAACACAACAAACTAACTCGTTCCCCAGACTTTGCTAGTAACCGAGTAAACTGACGAGTACGCACAAAAAATCAGTTATGGGGTGGACGGTAAGTCTACTCCCACTAATTAATTGTAACTACGTTTTAATTTCTGTTAACGGTATAAGTAAGCACCCTGTAGCTAGTAGTCTCCATAAGATGACAAAGCCCCAAGGTAACAGCTAGGCAATGGTTACCTTAAGAGATTCAGTATTACCTACTAGCGGTGGTAACTAAGGCTACACAATAGAATTAATGACAAACAAAAGCGGCTGTTCGTCTATTTCTGGAAACTCAACTTCCAGAGTATAAGTTGGGTTAAGTTGCTCGCAGCCTAACTCTACACTTAAGTATCCCGAAGTCGAAGATGTTGCCATTGCTAAAGTGCCACTTCCGCGAAGTGTCAAAGTTCCTTTAACTGGTAACTCAGCCTGAACAAGTAACTTTGTAAGTTTACCTACAGACTGATACTCTACTTTGATGTTCAAATTACCGACAGTGGTTAGCCATTGTCTTTCTACCACTGGGCTAGTTGCTGAAAGTGGTAGAGTCAGATTTTCCAGCAGTTGTTTAGCTGCTAGCAACGACAAAGCCATTTGTTGACGCGGTTGTAAATCTGAATAATCGCTCTGAATATTGGGCATTGTATCCAGAGTACTTACAGACCGATAGGTACTTCTTAGCACCAATCCCGCTATGTCGTTTAGTGCTTGAGACTCGTTAGGAAAAAAGTTCTCCACCACCTGAACTAATTTTGCTCCCAACGGCATCGAAGATGTCACCATCGCCTGACATTGTTCCAGCAATTGCTGGAAAACTCTCTCCGGTAAGGGACGCGGCAGGTTCAGCTTCGACTGTTGTACCATCCACCCCCAGGTAGGAACAAGTGTCATTGACGGCTCATCAACAAAATCGGGATAGTCGATTAATTGTGTTTCCCAAGGAAATAAAGGAGGGTGGTCTTGGGCTTGGATTTGTAAGCGATGCTTAAGGACAGCTTGAAAACGATCTAGCACAGTAGGAATTTCTCCTAATTGAAAGGTCTGGGGCGTTCCTCCCAATTTTGGCTCACTGCTTTTTGAAGCAGTGGCTTCATTGAGGAGGTTTTTTACCCCGTCATTTTCCTCACATTCCACCGATTGCTCGTTATTTTTGACATCATCTGTCAATAACCAACCGAGACACTGGTATTGTAAGGATTCTGAGTCACTATTCATGAGTAGATGCACCTGATCCGGACACTAATGAGTTACGAATTTCCCAAGCTTGCTCAAGAATCTTAAACCATCGTTTTTGAAGTTGTGCCATTGACAGCCCTAAAGTTTTTGCGATTTTTTCATCGGCTTGTCCTTGTTGCTTCAACTCTAGTAAAGATCGTTGCTTATTGTCCAGCTGTGCTGTGTATACTTGCCATTGCTGGGGAGTTAAGCCTAAATTGGTATGCAAAGAAGCTTCCAGCCACTCGTGAACTAATTCCCAACGATGTAACAAAGCAAACCGAATCAAATGATACTTGAAGCGCTGTTGTAAGTAATCTCTCTGACGAGGGGTTAAACCTAAAATAGACTCAATTTCCTGTGCTGATAGATCCTGGAGGCGGAGGGAAAAGTAATTAGCACAGTCAGATTGTTGCCGTTCTTCGAGATAATTCATTAATTCTGTAACCACAACGGAGCGCAAGGTATCTTCTTCGGGTTCAGGTTCGGCTTGCGTTGCCATTGTGGAGCGCAATTGATGCACTGCTGGTTCTTCCCAAGAACCATCGGCTTCACTATTGCTGCCTTCTGCGGCTTGTTCTATATCTACGCTGGTTTCTGGGGGCTGCTGTTGAGAAAAAGTTTGCGCCCGCAAGATAATTAGCTGCTGTTGACGACCTGGTAAGGGAATGCGTCGCTTGCCGTAGCGCTCGGTAAATGCCATGTACTCGGACAATTCTAGAAGCGTCTGAGGGCGATAAGTGGCACCGAGTTGATTTTCTCGCCGGAAAGCGTTTAATGCCTCCAGATAAAAACTCTGTAAGAAATCTTCAATTATAGTCAGTCGGCCTTGATAACTCAATTGCTTCTGAGGCGGGTTAATGTATCGATAAATAATTGCACTCAGAGTACTGTGTAATTCTACCCTGCCCCGATTTGAACCCAACTGATAGTACCTGAGACACTGTTGTAGCCGATGCCGAGCCAGGGTCATCGCCGAGCTTTCTACAGACCCAGAAGCTTGGATACGTTTGCTTTCATGGCAAATCCGATATACTTCGGTGGTAATACGTCTTGCTACATCGTGGCAATTCTGTTCCGAAGCTTTGGTTGATTGTTGAAACTCCCTGGACAGGAGTTGAAAGATCACCTCCACGCCTTTAGAATTTTCTCCCAGAATAGTTGCAGATGGAATAGTTGCGGTTGCGGCTGAATTCATAGTCTCGGTTTTCAAAAGACCCTAAGTATTTAAATACAACCTGTACGACTGTGGGTATTGGCTTTTTCGGTTTTACGTATAAGCTAAACGCAGATCAATCCTACATTGAGAATGTGGCTGATTTTATTATTCCCAACTTCGATGGGATTGTTCACAGTTTGATAGATGTTATTGCCATTACCCAAAAGCCGTATACAAGTCATTATGGATTTAGAAACACAAATTCAATTGCTGATTGACAATGCACCCCGCGATGGTATAACACCAAATCTGATTGCAGCAATTGCTCCTGCCCTTAGAGCGATCGCTCAAAAATTACGTTACTCCCAATACTATATTCTCCAAAATTCAGAGGAAAGCTGGGTTTTAACTACATTGAGCAATCGTGCTAATCCAAGATTGGAAAAGCTTGTGATTTACGCTTTTCCTACCATACAGGATGTCTCTCTAATTCCCCCTGCTGGGCTTGACCCTCAAATGCTAGCTAAAATTATTCCTGTCACCCATATTTTGTTCCAATTGGTGGCATTGGAACCCGTAGATAGTATCGTTTTTTTGGAGACGCCGGGTAAGACCACTCATACCGTTGAGATTCGGCGAACTGATCTAGAGAAACTCATGCAGAAACAGTTACGACAACAACGATCGCCTAAACAGATACCCCCTGATATTGCATAGAAAAAACTTGGATGTGGGATTTTTTAGATACAATCCCACATCCAAAATTTTAAATCTCAAATTTATTTGAAAAAGTTTTTGATGAAGAGAAATTAATGCCAGTCACTACCCTTTTAGTTCTTTAAAGAACCAAGCGATCGCCTTAATTTTCCGCCTAATCTAAAATTGATTAACAAACAGTTATTAGTGAACATTTTTCAAATTTTAGCTGACCATTGAACAAAACTTCTCCACTTAACAACAGGTGGTAGGTTTCGCTTGGGGTGTCAAGTCCCATTTTGTACCAGTTAATTGGTAAATGATTTAATAGAGGCGACTCAATGTGTACTCAGCTATGTTAATCAATGCCTGGTGAGATTCTGAGGGTGGTAAAATTGCAAGATGCTCAATTGCTAACTTAGCGTGGTGAGCAGCTAACTCTCGCGCCTGCTGTATACCTTGACTATCTTGAATTAGTGCTAGTGCTTGCTCTAAATCCCCTTCTTGAGCAAACTCTCGGTCAATTAGCACTTCCAAGGATGGTTTTTCTGCTAAAGCAAATAAAACGGGTGCAGTCAGATTACCACTTTTAAGATCCGACCCCACTGGTTTACCCAAGGTATCTGTTGTACTGGTGAAATCTAGAATGTCATCAACAATTTGAAATGCTATACCAAAATGACGACCGTAGCTATACAGATGCTCAACAGTTTCTCGCGAGACTTCACTGAGTAACCCAGCAGCTTTAGAACTGTTGGCGATTAACGAAGCTGTTTTGTAATAACTCTTCTGGAGATAAGTTTCGATAGAGATACCAGCATCAAAACGATTTAGTCCCTGCTGGATCTCCCCAGTAGCTAGATCCATAATCACTTCTGAGAGGAGTTTCACCACCTCCAAATTGTCCAAGTTTGCTAAATACCAGGACGATTGGGCAAAAAGAAAATCTCCTGCTAATATGGCAATGCGATTACCGAACAAACTATGAACGGTAGGAACGCCTCGCCGCACGTCTGATTCATCTACCACATCGTCATGTACCAAGCTTGCTGTGTGAATCATTTCTGTAATCTCAGCTAGGCGGCGATGACGGGGTGTAATGTCTTGCTCTAACATTGTTGCCCGCGATATTAGCAGGACAATTGCTGGTCTAATACGCTTTCCCCCAGCTCCGAATAAGTGTTCGGCTGCTGCAAACAGAATGGGGTGGCGATTTCCAACTAGCTGTTTTAGGTTATCTGCTAGTAGTCGCAGGTCTGCTTCCACAGGGGTAAACAGGGAGGTGGCTGGGGTCATGGATGGGCGGACTCTGACTTAGGTTACGAAAGTTTACATATCCTATACTCATTTTAAGGTAACCCTGTGCCAGCGCAAAGTTTTCATAAGGTAATCCCATATTCATGAGTCTATCGGTGATGATTAAGCTTACTGATGCATTTGTCAATAGGTAATCATCCTCTTTTTTTGAAATTTAGGTTTTAAAATAACTTCAAATCTGATTTCTCAGTATATGGTAATAAATATAAACTTAAATTGTATTAAGTAGTTTGCCAGTACACGTTTACCGCCACAACTTTAACACAATTTAAGCAATATTACTTATTGACAAAATTGATACAACTAAAATTAGTCGCCAATAGGTAAGACTAAATTTTTCCAGGACTGAAGTTTAGCTATTCAAAAAACTTGAAATTTCGCAGTCGAGTCAGCTCAAAATTTAAGATCGTTGTGTTACGCTAAAATATAGGAATTTTAAATTTTTCAGATATTCACACCTCAAAAGTAAATCACCTACTAGTTGATTTTACTGGCTCGGTGATGTAAGTCTAAAATAATTAGTCGTAGCTTAAGATTAAGGAAATAATTCCTTTTGTTTTTCCTACGATGCGCGAAACTCCTGGTTTGGAGCTATGCGATATCCCTATGGGAAGCCGCTACACTTCTTCAGCGCACGTTGAGCGCAAACATTGCTCCTTTCACAGCAATGTGAGCAAAAATAACACAGATCAAGTAGACCGGGGAGAATCGTAGTTTTAGATTGCTAAAAAGCAATCTAACTGCTGTGGGATCTATGGTCTGAAAGAAGTCGCATTAGACAATAAATTCTTTGTCTGTAGAGAGTTTTATCTCTACAGGTAATTTTACCATAGGAAACTACAGCCATCAAGAATGCACTTGCTTGGCTGAGGTTCTACTAATTTTATGGAATTTTATATTCGTTTAGAAAGGTGCTAGTAGAACAATGATTTACGGAGTGTACCTATGATGATTTTTATTTTAGCGTCTGGATATTTGTTCACAGTTTACCTGTTATTAGCACTGGCGAAGCGAACAGGTACAAAGACTGTTCCTACTAGTTTCCCTTCATCTGGCGAAGGAAAACACAAGCAGGAGATATCAGTAAGAACAAAGGTGACTGAAGTAGTTAATAGTCAATAGGCATTGGGCATTTGCAAATGACCAATGACCAATGACAAATTAGTTTTATTGGAGTTGGGAAATAGCGGTATCAGTAAAACAAACCTCTTCAACCATTGGGGTATAGCCTAGCCACTGTACTCCTGACTGGGAAAACTGTTGAGGACACCCGCTGACGGCGAAGCGAGTTGGCAGTGGTAGGTGGGTGTTTTTTAAGCCTAGTAAGTCTAGCTCTTGGGCACAAGCTGCCACAACATGAACAGCTGGATCAACCAGTTGTACTTGAGAGGGGAGGAGCGATCGCAATACTGGTGTAAGGTGGGGATAATGGGTACAGCCGTGAACTAAGGTGTCAATTTCCTGTTCTAATAAAGGCTCTAGGTATGCTCGTGCTACTTCAGCAGTGTAGGGGTCGTGAATGCGGTTTTGCTCTATAAGTGGGACAAACTCTGGACATCCAACTTGCCAGACTTGGACATCAGGAGCAATTTCGAGTATGGCGTGCTTATAAGCATTACTTTTGGCTGTAGCTGGAGTGGCAATTACACCAATCCGCTTTCCTTGCTGCACCGCAGCTTTTGCACCTGGTAGGATTACTCCCAAAATAGGTATGTTGAATTCTTGACGCACAGTTTCTAGGGCTAGGGCAGAACTGGTGTTGCAAGCCATAATTACCATTTTTACCCGCTGCTGTTGTAGCCAGGTAAGAATTTCACGCGTAAATTGTAAAATTTCTGCTTGTGAACGAATTCCGTAAGGAAGTCGAGCTGTATCCCCAAAGTAAACAATTGATTCATTGGGGAGTTGCCGATATAGTTGTCGCAGTACCGTCAGTCCACCCACACCACTATCAAAAATGCCAATTGGGGCACGTTGGGGTTCTTGGGCAGAAAAATCGTCAAGATTTGCTTCAAAGATCGAAGATGAATACACAGGCAGATATTAATTTAGGTTTTGGGATTTAAAATACAGAATTTAGCAGACAATCTCCCAATTGACCACTAAATTCTGGATGCTAAAGGAGTCTAAATACCATCTTTTAATTAGTAATTTGTACTATATTAGCGCTGTAAGTATTTTAGGATGCCACGAGCGATCGCTTCTGCTATGCGATTTTGATACTCTGATGTTCCCAATCTAGGATTGTCCTCTCGACCAGTCATATAACCTGTTTCTACTAAAATCGAGGGCATGGAGCTTTTCCTGAGAACGTAGAATCTGGCTTTACGGGTTCCCCGGTCTTTAATGGTAGAGATGTTTTGCAGAATGGAATTGCGAACTGCTTCAGCCAGAGCATAACCGCTATCGTAATAATACACTTCTAACCCATTCACATCAGGACGACGATCAACCGAATTAGCGTGAATGCTGACAAACAAAGTCGCGTTAACTCGCTCGGCAATATCTACCCGTCCCTGAAGTTCTACGAAAAAGTCAGCATCCCGCGTTAGCACCGCTTGTACACCATTTTGCTCTAAAATTGCCGCTACCCTTTTACCAATAGGCAGGATTACATCCTTTTCTAAAAGTCCGCCCAGACCAGGAGCACCTGAGTCTTTTCCACCATGTCCTGGGTCAATAACTACTAGTAATTTCCCTCTGGGAACCGAGGGGCGCGGCTGTGGCTGGAAGATAGGACGGGGATTATCTATGGGGTTTGGGAATTGACCTTGGTTTGGCGATGGCAGAGGAGGTAAAGCAGTAGGGGGTGTGAGGCTACCAGAGCCAGAGCGTTGTAATTCTAAAGCCAAAAGCTGGTCGCCAACCTGATTGAGTTCCCCAATTTGTACTCCGGCTGCTGGTTGAACCAAGACGACGACAGTATTGGATTCTTGTGGTTGCAGGCGAACCCGAAGGATAGGACTATTAGCATCAAAAGTAGGACCTGTAACTTTGGGAGCTAACTGAGCATTGTTGATAGTGATGCGGAACAGACCAGAGGTTCTATCCCAACCTCCTGTGGCAGATAAATTTTTGTCGCCTCTAATCAGCAATTGTGTGCTATTACCAGCCAATTGTACAGACTGAATGGTAGCAGGTGAGGTGTTAGTAGATGGTATAGGGCGTGGACTATTACCTCCAGGCAATTGGGCAACGCCACGACTGGGCAGAACCACAAAACCACCAACGCTACTAGTAGTTGCTCGCCAATTCTGACTATTTTCGTCCACCTGTAAAGTCATGCGAACAACAGATGGGGTTGTTTGTAGTTGGCTGAACTGAATGCGGCTGACACCATAGCGATTAATCGGCAAATCCCGCTGCTCTAGACTTGGTGATAACGTAGCGCCAGCAATGTCGATGTTAATTGCCCTTTGATCGTTGCTACGATTTACCTGAATCTGAGGATTACCACCATTGGTACGGATGAAAAAACCATCACCTGTGACTTGTAAGTTCTCAATTTGAGTAACCCTGGCGGCAAGCATTCCGTTTTTAGGTGGATTGACAGGGCTTGTTCTCACCACGTTATAAATATTTCTTGGGGAGAAAACTGGTGGAGATGTTCTCGGTGAAGTCTCTGTTGCTATAGCTTGCTCTTGTTGCCCACCAGTATTTGAGAGTACATTTTCAGCTTTTGGTTGAGGTAATTGTACCATCCAGCGATCGCCAGTTGTACCAACAAATTGTACTCGCTTGGGGTCTAAGCTATAACCAGGAGTGAGTTCAACGACTATGCGCGTTGTTTGCTCGTCAAACTGCCCAATACGAATAAAACGAATTGCACCGCCCACCTGTTGGGTTAACTGCGGACGCCCAAATATGGTTCCTGGCAAATCAATTACTAAACGAGTGGGGTTAAAAATTAATTGTGCTTGGGGTTGAACATCCCCCAAAGTATTAATTTCCAGCCTGTTTTGATTAGCATCAAAACGCCAAGATTCAAGTCTCGCGGCCATTGCCGGCGACGACAGCATGAAGATAGTTCCAATAGTACTGGATAGTAACCAGCGTAATTTCACAGTCTTTTCTCCTGATTCACATTCATGGGAGCCGTCAAAATCTCAACATATTGGCAAATCCTCACACCGTCACCGCGCACACTTGAGTTTTGCGCTGTTATTAAGACACAGCTAATGGCGTAAAATATAGCACGCTCTTCTGATTTTGCCATGCTATGAGCCTATATAAATTTGACTTGCAAAGCATCAGATGACAATAACAAAGAAGCTATTTCTGTCCCGCCGCAAGAATACTTAAACTGTTTTACTACTAAATTGGATAAAAATGGTAAAGATTAGATGTATTTACTCAATTATTCAGACTAAATTACTTATCTTCTTTTGAGATACTGAAGGATGCCACGAGCGATCGCATCTGCCATTTGATTTTGATAAGCTGAGGTTCTGAGCTTGGCGTTATCATTTCGACCAGTCAAATAACCTGTTTCTACGAGAATAGAAGGCATAGAACTTTTTCTGAGGACATAAAATCTGGCTCGCCGCACTCCCCTATCTCTGACATTTACACTTTGGAGAATACTGTTATGGACAGTGCGAGCTAGACCTAAACCACTGCCGTAATAGTACGTTTCTAAGCCACTGACATCTGAACGACCTGGGCCGATTGCATTAGCATGAATGCTAACAAAGACATCAGCATTTGCTCGCTCTGCTAATTGTACCCGTCCCGGAAGGGTAACGAAATAGTCAGAATCCCGCGTCATAACTACTTGTACGCCATTTTGCTGCAAAACCTGAGCTATTCTTTTGCTAATAGGCAAAATAATATCCTTTTCGCGTAGTCCCCCAAGACCTACTGCTCCAGGGTCTTTACCGCCATGTCCGGGGTCAATAAGGACTACCACTCGCCCATTGGGAACTCGGCGCTGTGGTTGCGTTGGCGGCTGAGGATTTGGATTGTTTGGGTCTGGGAATGGCCCACGATTTGGCGGTGGTAGCCCAGGTAAAGCAAAGGGGGGTCTTCCGGGAAGTGCGACAACTCGACGAGAACCTTGTATTGGTACCAAAAGCTGGTCACCAATTTGCCTGGGTTGCCCAAGTTGCACTCCGGCTGCTGGTTGAACTAAAACAACGACTGTATTAGGTGCTTGTGGTTGCAGACGTACCCGAAGAATGGGGCTATTGGCAGCAAAAGTAGGGCCTGTAACTCTGGGAGCTAACTTGGCATTGGTAATTGTGACGCGGAACAGACCGGAGGATCTATCCCAGGTTCCCGTTGCAGATAAAGTTTGGTCGGCTCTAATTAGCAGTTGTCTGCCATTATCAGCCAGCTGCACAGATTCAATAGTAGCTGGCGAGTTGTTGACAGATGGTCTATTGGGGAATGAAACGGGTTCTGGCTGATTGTCAGAATTATTTCCAGGCAATCTGACAACACGACTGGGCAAAACCACTAAACCACCGCTGTTACTATTAGTTGCTCGCCAGTCTGGGCTATTTCTGTCTACCCGCAAAGTCAGGCGAACGGCAGGAGGTTGGGTTTGTAGTCGGGTGAATTCGACGCGGCTAACACCATGTTTGTTGACAGGTATATTATTCTGTTGCGCTAGACGTGGTGATAAAGATGCGCCAGAGATATCCATGAAGATGGTAGCGCGATCGCGGCTGCGAATTACCTGAATCGGAGGATTGCCACCATTTGTGCGAATGAACAACCCATCGCCTGTTACTTGTAAGCTCTCAATTTGAGTCGCCCCTTGGGTAGTAGTGGCAACCCTTGAAATATCAGGTTGCGGCTCAGAGTCTGGGGTAACAACAGTGTAGGCACTTCTGGGAGATAAGGTGGGAGATGAGGCTACTCTATCGACTTCTGGTTTAGGCAATTGTACCGTCCAGCGATCGCCAGTTGTACCAACAAATTGCACTCGTTTGGGGTCTAAAGTATAACCGGGTGTCAGTTCGACAACTATACGTGTTGTTTCTGTATCAAACTGCCCAACCCGGATCGAGCGAATTCCACCGCCCACCTGTTGGGTTAGCTGCGGACGCCCAAATGTGGTTTCTGGCAAATCAATTACCAGCCGAGTCGGGTTAAAAATTAGTTGCGCCTGGGGTTGAACTCCTCCCACAGTATTGATTTCCAGCCTGTTTTGATTGGCATCAAAGCGCCAAGATTCAAGTCTGGCGGCCATTGCCGGCGACGATAGCATGAAGATAGTTCCAACAGTGCTGGGTAGTAACCAATGTAATTTCACAGTCCTTTCTCCTAATTCACGTTCATGGGAGCCGTCAATATCTCAACTCATTGGTAAATCATCACACCGTCACCACCTAAACTTGACCTTTGATGCCTTTTTTGATTCTTTAAGCTGGTATAAAGACACGCTTAAATCAGTTATCAAGTTTCATATTCGGATTTAGACCCAATATAAAATCTTCCACCTTTGGAGGTGGAGGAATCTGACTCCCAAGGAAGCTAGAAAACTAATAACTGATAACCGTTCACTGATAACTGTTTTTTGTTTTTTGCCATCAATGCACTAAGTAAATAATTCCCATTCCTGTCAAATGATCTAGCAAGATTTATGAGTGTTACTCCCCAATTATCTGGAAAATATTCAGATAAAGACCCACAAGCCAAGGGAGACTGGAAATAAATAACATTCCAAATGCTAGTAGAAATTAGAAACAAACGATTATTCTACAATCACACGGGACGGAAATTTGAGGAGAGAAGTTTCCACTGTACAATTGCAAAATCTTCAAAGCACAGTGATAATACTGAATTCACAGTCTTGAGTTCTGAGCGAAAATTACTCAGAACTCAGTAAGAATTTACCCAAGACTTTAATTAGTGATCGCTAGATTCTGGGGTTATTTCCAAATTGCCACTGTCATTTGATGCTGACACCTTTGACTGAGGTGGTTCAATTACCAACGAAGTCCCTGAGGAACCGTCTAAAATCAGTTGGTCTAAGCCTGTATCCACAGTTTTTGGGTCTGGAAATACAAATCTTAACAAAGGAGGAGCTAAAAAGGTTGTCAAGATAACCATCATGATAATTGCTGCCCCTAGTGGTTTCGAGAGAGCGCCACTAGCAGCGCCGACACCAGCAAATACTAATCCGACTTCCCCTCTGGGAATCATCCCCACACCAACCGCTAAACGGTTGATTTCCGGTTGACCAAACACGCTTAAGCCTGTGATTACTTTACCGAGAATGGCTACTGTGATCAGGAAAGTTGCCATAATTAGACCTTCTCGATTATCGGGAATTGCTGGGTTTAAAACTCCCAAATCGGTTTTTGCCCCAACAGTTACAAAGAAAATTGGCACTAACATATCGGCAATGGGACAGACTTGCGTTTGCAGTTCTTTGCGCTTCTCTGTCTCTTCCAGAACTAAACCCGCCGCAAAAGCTCCTAAAATTGCTTCTAAGTGGATGACAGCGGCAAGATATGCCATAGCAAAAGCGAAGATGAATGCTGGTATTACTAGTCCACCGCGTGTTTTGAGTTTATCAGCGATCGCCACAAAGGACTTATTGAAAACATTGCCTAGTAAAATTGCTCCCAAAATAAAACCAGTGGCGCTGATAATCAAATAAATGACTTTGCTCACATCTACCACGCCATCTTTAGCAAGGCTGGCAACTACGGCTAAAACGATGATTCCTAGTACATCATCTATTACCGCAGCACCTAAAATAATCTGCCCTTCTTTAGAATTGAGTCGCCCCAATTCTGATAGCACCTTGGAAGTAATACCAATACTAGTGGCAGTCAAAGCCGCCCCGGCAAAAATTGCTGGTACAGCACCAATACCAAACAAAGTCATCAGTCCCACAGTACCAGCGGCAAAGGGTACTACTACCCCCACTACTGCTACAACGGTAGCTTGGATACCAACTGCCATTAAATCTTTTAAGTTCGACTCCAAGCCGATTTCAAACAGTAGGATGATCACACCCAATTCTGCCAAAACGGAAATGACCTCAGACTGCGCTGCAAATACCGCTGGAGTGGCTTCAGGTGTTAAACCAGCAGTGGTTTGAAGGAAGGACATGATCAAAGAGTTAGAACTGTCTGTGCCGCCTTCTGGAAACACTAGAAGGTGGAAAACAGAGATGCCCACTACCACACCACCGACTAGTTCGCCTAAGACAGGCGGCAAACCCACTTGGTTTGATAACTCTCCACCAACTTTGCTGGCGAGATAAACTACTACTAAGCTTAATAGCACTGCTGCTACTACCATTGAACTGTCTGCGGCTTCTGTTGCGCTGGCCAGCAGAGGAAAAGTGAAGTTGATTGGATCTAACAAATGCATGGGTTCTGTGAAAATCCTTCTCTTTGATTTTGACGCGTTTCTGAAAAACGTCTATCTATGGAGACGCTATTGGCAGCTTTCAGAAGTTAATTTGTACCATTTATTATCTCAATCAAGCGCTGCCAGAAAACTTCCCAAACCGGGACTACAGACAGTCTAGGAAGTCGCAGCAAATCAAAGTCGGTGAATTTATTGTCCTGTTTTATTTGCGCTAGTGTGACGGGCTGCTGTATTCTTCGTAATCTCCAAAAAGGTTAGTGTAATTTTTTAGTTTCAAAAAATGTAACCATTTCAGCTTTTGACTATGGCAGTGTCAAAGTAAGAACATACAAATCGTATCTAGCGATCGCACTTGAGTTATGAAAAACTTGTGGTGGCTGTTGACTCTCAACAGCCACCAGAAGATTGCAACATACGTTGATTAAAAACATTTGTGGATACTTTGAGGAGTGCAAATTTTATGACTAGAGCCGCTTTACTCGGTTCTCAGTTTCCATCTGGAAACTTGTGGAAAATACTGCCTTTAGCAATGCTTTTATGTACAACTTTTGTAGTACCTGCATTCGCACAAGAAAAGGATAAATTGTGGCGAACCCTTAGTGTCAGTGGTCGTGGAGTGGAAACAATTCCTACAACGCTCGCGCAAGTCAGTTTAGGAGTGGAGATTCAGGGGAAAACAGCCCAGCAAGTACAGCAAGAAGCCGCCCGGAGGTCATCGGCTGTAGTTGCCTTCCTCAAGAGCCAAAATGTTGAAAAATTACAAACTACTGGTATCCAGCTTAATCCAGTTTACAGCTACACCAATAATGTGCAGCGGATTACAGGCTATGCTGCCAATAACACCGTAAGTTTTCGTATTCCCACTGAGAAAGCTGGTACATTATTGGATGATGCAGTGAAAGCTGGTGCGACACAAATTAACGGTATTAGTTTTGTTGCGAATGATGAAGCGATCGCGGCTGCTCAAAAACAAGCATTAAAAGAAGCTACACAAGATGCCCAGCAGCAAGCTGATGCCGTTTTCAGTGCCTTGGGTTTCAAATCCAAAGAAGTGGTGAGCATTCAAGTTAATAATGCAACTCCACCTCCACCACCCATGTTTTTAAGGGCTGAGGCTTCAAAGTTAGCCAACGCCGATGCTTCCACCCCTGTTGTTGGTGGTGAACAGCAAGTAGAAGCATCGGTGACACTGCAAATTAGTTATTAGTCATTAGTCATTGGTCATTAGCATTACTAAGAACTAATGACCAATGCCCAATTAGAAATGTTCTGAAGACATATCTCCTGTACCGCCCTCTCCATCTCGTTTAGAGCCTAATAAATCTAGTTGGTCTACTCTAATAATCGGGGTAGAACGGTTTGCTCCTGTTTGGCGATCGCTCCATGTGTCAAACTTCAAGGAACCTTTTATACCAATTAAGCTTCCCTTACGCACATAATTACCTGCAACCTCAGCCGTCTTATCCCATAATTCCAGAGTGAACCAGTCAGGTTCATCGCTGTTGCGCGATCGTCTTTTTACAGCTAGTGTCAATCTACACTTAACACTACCAGATTCAAAATATTTAATATCAGGGTCAGTGCCTACACGACCAACAAGGGTGACAATATTGATACTCATATGGATTACCTCTTAGTACAAGCGTACTTACTAATTCCGACTTTCATCATAGCGAATTGTGAAACACTTGAAAATAATGTGTTAAACAGTTAACAATATAGTTGACTTGAAAAATTATACATACTACTTGGAGAAACACATAAAACTATACGGATATACTAAGTTAACCAGAGAATATCAAAACATACAGACCTGAGACATAGTAAATATTCCTGGGAATCAGATAAAACATATAGTTTAGTTTACTCAACTCAGGATACAAACATAATCGAATCAACTCTTACCGTTGTAGTCAAAAAGTATCGCACATAGGGGGCTTAGAAACGCGTGGGTATTTTTAGGAACTTTCGCACATCATGGGATATGGGTATCGACCTCGGTACCGCTAACACCCTCGTTTATGTATCTGGTAAAGGTATTGTATTGCAAGAGCCTTCTGTAGTTGCTATAGATGTCAACGAAAAGGTAGCACTAGCAGTAGGAGAAGAAGCCAAAAAAATGCTCGGTCGCACACCTGGAAATGTGATTGCCCTCCGCCCCTTGCGCGATGGTGTAATCGCTGATTTCGATATAGCCGAGCTAATGTTGAAAAGCTTTATTCAGCGTGTAAATGAAGGTAAATCTTTAATTTTACCCCGGATTGTCATTGGTATTCCTAGTGGTGTCACAGGAGTAGAAAGGCGAGCTGTGATGGATGCAGCTCACCAAGCAGGAGCAAGAAAAGTGTATTTAATCGATGAACCTGTAGCTGCTGCCATTGGTGCGGGACTACCTGTTGCCGAAGCAACTGGCAATATGATCATCGATATTGGTGGTGGTACAACAGAAGTTGCAGTGCTGAGTCTTCAGGGCACGGTAATCAGCGAATCAGTACGCATTGCTGGGGATGAACTGACTGAATCGATCATTCAATATATTAAGAAAGTTCATAACTTAGTGATTGGTGAACGGACCGCCGAGGACATCAAGATTCGCATGGGTTCTGCCTATCCTACCAATGATGATAATGACGCCATTATGGAAGTCCGAGGCTTACACCTACTTTCTGGTCTACCGCGTACTGTAACTATTAAAGGGCCGGAAATCCGTGAAAGTATGTTGGAACCGCTATCAGTAATTATAGAAGCTGTGAAGCGGACACTGGAACGCACACCTCCAGAACTAGCGGCAGACATTATCGACAGAGGTATTATGCTAGCTGGTGGCGGTGCTTTGCTTAAAGGCATAGATACCTTAATTAGCCATGAAACCGGGATTGTGACCCACATTGCCGCCGATCCTCTCTGCTGTGTTGTGCTGGGAACAGGCCGTGTGTTAGAAAACTTCAAACAGTTGGAACGAGTTGTCACAGAAAGCTCTCGCAATATGTAGCAAAAAAAATATCAGACTTGAGTTCTATTTGAGTTCTATTTGGGTTTTATATAAATAGAATCCAAGTAGAACTTAATTTATATAAGTAGACAAAGGTATATATGGTTACAATACGGCGTTGGTGGGATCGTAAAGGGTTGCAAATTGGGTTGTTAGCTTTAGTAGTTGGTAGTGCTTGGATGGTGCGACAAACTCAAGGTGAGCTAGTGCTTGAGACATACCAGGCAATTACCCGTCCGTTAGAGATGTTGCAGTCAGGGCCAACTCCAGAAGAACGTCTCAGAGATGCTCGGATATTGGAATTGCAAACCCGTATAGTAGATTTGGAAAGTCAGAAGACAAAGCTACAAGATTTATTAGGCTATGTGGAAAAAGAGCCTCTGGCATCACGGCCAATTCCAGCACGGGTGGTAGGACGTAGTGCTGACCAGTGGTGGCAACAAGTTACTCTGAATCGCGGTGCAAATGCAGGGATTCAGGAAGGCTTTATAGTCAAGGCAGATGGCGGATTGGTGGGTTTAGTGGAGAGTGTAACTCCTAATACTAGCCGCGTGTTGTTAATCAGTGACCTCAAGAGTCAAGTGGGTGTATCAGTTAGTCGCACAGCAGCTAAAGGTGTTTTGCGAGGAGATTCTTCTGCAGAAGCTGTGCTGGAATTTTATGAAAAAGTCCCAAATGCCAAGATAGGAGATTTAGTTTCTACGTCTACTTATAGTCAGAAATTTCCATCTGGCTTGGCAGTGGGACGAATCAAATCGCTAGATTTAAAGAAACTTCCCGCATCAGTGGCGAAAATTGAGCTTTTTCCGCCAATCCGCTCTCTCGATTGGGTAGCTGTTTATCCAAAGCTAGAAAACCAAGAGTTAGAAAACCAATCGGCAAATCAAGTGCCACAAAAGTCTAAGTAAATTCTTTGAGAAAATCCATAGAAACATGAAGATTCCTGCATTTGGTGGTAGCAGGCAGAAAAAGCCAAAATCGTCAGAGCGAAAATCGAAATTCCAAATCCAACCGCTTTCTCGTTGGCATCCCGGTGTACGTCAGTTGTTAGGTTGGATAGTGACAGCTAGTTCTGTACTGTTATGTTTACTATTATTGCCAACCCGCTTGCCAGGTATGGAATTATTGGGAATTGGCCCTAACTGGTTGTTAATTTGGGTGGTAGCTTGGAGTGTGAAGCGCACGGTGTTTGCCGGAGCATTGGCAGGCATAGTTCTGGGGCTGCTTCAAGATTCAATGACATCACCTCACCCTACTCATGCTCTCAGTTTAGGTATAGTGGGAATTTTAACTGGTCTGCTCCAAAAACAGCGTTTTATTGAAGAAGATTTTATTTCGATTGCTGTAATTGTCTTTGGTATGGCAGTTTTGGCAGAAACTATCTTCGGGTTGCAATTAACTTTGATAGGCAATGAGCGCAAGGTCACAGATATCTGGACATATTACCAGCGTGTCGCCCTAGCCTCTGCCATTCTTAGTAGTCTGTGGGCACCTGTAGTCTATTATCCCCTAAATCGTTGGTGGCAGCGGATAAAGTTGTTGGAGCAATAGTAAAGAGAGTTAGGAGTTAATAAGGGGATAGGTTAGAGGTGAAAGTAAAGAAAGAAAATTATCCTCTCTACCCTGTAACCTAAATCTTTATATAATTTGGCCAATCTTTAACAATATGGATTCAAGCTACATTGAATCAAACAACACCGTATCATAGTAGTTAGTAGCATCTATGTCTGATGCTTTCTTTTTTGCTTAAAAAAATATCAGGTAAGTCATCTTCTGATTTCCTGACGGCAGAATATGGAAGCTTTAGCTGATTAACCTAGTTGGAGAACGCTGATGTCGAAGGAAAGAAAAAGTAATAAAGAAGTTAAAAAACCTAAAAAAGATCCCAAAGACAAAAAGGAGAAAAAAGAGCCAAATAAATAAGACGATTTAGGTAGATAGCTCTAGCGAAGACCAAGAGTTGCATTTTCCTAAATTGACAATACTTCGTCTAGTAAGATTGAGTAAGAGAAGTTATTGTCAAAAGTTTATTCACCCTTGGTCAAGCCTCAAAATCTGATAATTGAGGTTGGCTGTGCGTGCGATGTCTACGACGACGGGCTATGACGCTCGCGGACTCGCTACCGCTACGCTATCGGCGTCGCAACTAAATTAGGCAGGAGTAAACTTCAACGAAACTCCATTCATGCAATAGCGCTTGCCGGTGGGTGCAGGTCCGTCATCAAAAACATGACCCAGATGACCACCACAGCGACTACAATGCACCTCAGTTCTGGTCATAAACAACGACCTATCTACAGTAGTAGCGATCGCACCTTCAATTGGATTAAAAAAGCTAGGCCAGCCAGTACCACTGTTAAATTTGGTATTAGATGTAAACAGTGGCTGCTCACACGCAGCACAATAATAAGTACCATTGTCGTATTCCTTATCCAATGGGCTGGTGTGAGGGCGTTCTGTCCCATGTTTACGCAATACACGAAACTGTTCTGGCGTTAAAATAGTGCGCCATTCTTCTTCAGGTTTAGTAATTTCAAATCCACTCTTAGAAGTTGTCATCTCTTCTGGCCCCCATTTGATATACCTTGATAACAATGCTGTGCCGACTATTACTGCACTAGCTTGTAAAAAATACCGTTTGTCCATATATCTATTATTTTCTATTTTCCGGTTTACTGGCCAATCAACTCCAGTACGGGATTCCCTACATTAATGACTATAATCAGCGATGTCTGGCGACAAGCCGCTTCTCTTCGAGAGGCTACGCCAACGCGTCTACGCCCTGAATTCTCCCTGATAAACTCATTAAAATTAGCTAAGAAACAACAAAGTACTGCACGGGAATCAGATCAACTTGACCTAATTTTGAACAGTACAGCTGTATGTTGTGCATAGATTGCAGAGCGATCGGGTTTTCATCAGAAGTGTTGGCTAAATTGTGGATCTAGTGTAGCGATGTCAATCATCATCTTCATCAGAGGTGGTTGTTAGATCCTGAGTAGTCCCCTGTTTACCCTGACTCGTCAGAAACACAAATGCGCGATTAAGCCGCTTCACACCACTTAGGGTAATCAGGGTCAGTAAGCCTCCTAATAATCCCATTTGCCACAGACCACAACCAATTGCAGCCCCCAACCCGGCCGCAGTCCAGACACAGGCGGCTGTAGTTAAACCTCTTACTTTTGGAATCGCAGATTTTCTCGGAGACTCTTGTAAAATCAATCCGGCTCCAAGAAATCCTATCCCGGTAGCTACACCTTGAATTGTGCGACTTAGCGCATTGGTAGCAGCATAGGGACTATCGCCCTCAGCCTGCAAAGGAATCATCACGAATAGTGCTGCCCCCATACTCACGAGCATAAATGTTCTCATCCCTGCTGGTCTACCCCCTTGCTGACGGTTAAATCCAATCAAGCAACCAACTAGGAGTGCCAAAGATAATCTAAATGCTATATGTGGCCAATCGTTGGCAGTAATAAACATCGGCCCCATTGCCTTATTTCTCCTAAAGACAGAACGGAATTTTGCGCCTATTGATCAGTGGACTGCATAGCTACCCACGTTTATAGCTGAAAACCAACTACATTAAGTCAATCAGCTTGGCGTACATTAAGGTTAATTTAACAGAAGGTTAGGAATAAGTAAACTAATATACACAAACCTGTCATTGCTGTATTCTTCCTAGAGACAGAAGGAGGGGGCAGGGGGCAAGAAAGAAGAGTTTTCCCCTTTGCTAAGAGAACCCCGCCCCCGGAGCCTCTTTTCAATGCTCAATACCCAATTTTTCCGATCGCCAGCTAATCGAATACGGCTCAATATACATTTGCCTGATAGAGATGCCGGAGTTGTTTGAAAAACTTCTTGCTTGCTTAAGTAGAATATGTGATACTCTGAAAACTATAAATAAAGCACGGTAATTCGATAGAATTACCGTATTTTAAAAGGACAGGACTCATGCAGCTACTATGGTTCATCCCAACACACGGCGACGGACGCTACCTTGCAACTGCTACAGGCGGACGGGCAGTAAGCTTTCCTTATCTGCGGCAGATTGCCCAAGCGGTGGATGACCTTGGTTATACAGGGGCATTGCTGCCTACAGGTCGATCTTGCGAAGATGCTTGGATTGTAGCGTCAACGCTGGTATCACTGACGCGACAGATGCGTTTTTTGGTGGCGATTCGTCCCGGCTTGGTATCACCTGGAGTGGCAGCGCGGATGGCGGCGACTTTTGATCGCCTCTCTGGAGGACGTTTGCTAATTAATGTCGTGACAGGTGGCGATCCTGTGGAGTTAGCGGGAGATGGCTTGCATTTGGATCACGATCAGCGCTATGAATTAACAGATGAATTTTTGACAGTATGGCGAGCGATCGCTAGTGGTGAACAAGCCAATCTCCAGGGCGAGTATCTTAATATTCAAGATGGTAAGCTGCTGTTTCCACCTGTTCAGAAGCCATATCCGCCCTTGTGGTTTGGCGGTTCCTCTCCCGTTGCTCAAAAAATTGCAGCCAAGCATGTAGATGTTTATCTAACTTGGGGCGAACCACCGGCGCAAGTAGCCGAGAAGATTGCATTAGTTCGCAGACTTGCTTCATCAGAAGGGCGAACTTTGCGGTTTGGGATTCGCCTACATATTATTGTGCGTGAAACCGAGAGTGAAGCGTGGGATGCGGCGAACCAATTGATTAAGTATGTAGATGATGAGGCGATAGCTTATGCCCAAAAAGCTTATGCCCGGATGGATTCAGAAGGACAACGGCGGATGACTCAATTACACCACGGTAATCGTGAGGCATTAGAGATTAGCCCAAACCTGTGGGCGGGAGTCGGTTTGGTGCGGGGTGGTGCGGGAACGGCCTTAGTAGGCGATCCTCAAACCGTGGCGGCCAGGATCTTGGAATATGCAGATTTAGGCATTGAGTCCTTTATCCTCTCTGGCTATCCCCACCTAGAGGAAGCTTATCGAGTCGCAGAACTTCTATTTCCCCATTTGCCCTTAGAGAATCTACCGACAGTGGAGAAGCAACATGTCTTGAGTCCATTTGGCGAGATTGTTGCCAATGAAGATTTTCCTAAGCAGCATAAAGAGAAAGCTACATCCATATCCTAGTAAAGTTGAGGGTATTGAGTACTGGGCATTGGTCATGGGAAAGAGGACTTGGGGACAAGGAGAATTGGGGACAAGGGGAAAGACTTGTTGCAAGTTCTTACTCTAGTCACCTTGTCTCCCTCATCTCCCCCAATCCCCATTAATACATAGGAGTTTAATTGAATGACAAATATTTTAGCGATCGCAGGTAGTCCAACCCATCCATCTAGAACCTATGGTGTTGTCGAATACACTGCCAAGCTTTTACAACAAGAAGGCTTGCATGTAGACATTATTTCAGTTCGAGATTTGCCTGCTGAAGATTTAGTTTTTGGACGATATGACAGCCAAGCTTTGGAACAGCCAAAAGCTTTACTAGCAAAAGCAGATGGTGTAATTATTGCCACCCCAATTTACAAAGCTGCTTACACAGGAGTGCTAAAAGCATTTCTAGATTTGCTGCCACAAAAATCATTGACAGGTAAACCCGTGTTACCAATTGCCCTTGGTGGAACGATCGCTCACTTATTGGCAATTGAATATGCTCTGAAACCTGTGTTATCTGAATTAGGAGCGCGGCATATCCTAGCTACTATTTATGCGGTAGACAAACAAATTCAACGGCAAGCTGATAACAGCGTGCTGTTAGATGAGGAAATTGAGCAAAGACTCAAAGACGTTCTCAAGGAATTTGTTAAAGCTGTAGAATATGACGCCGCAGCACCTCAAGAATTGGTTCATGCCAATTAAATAATCAAGTTTATACCTCCGTTTGCCTGTAGCAGAGGGTTAATTTTTATCCCTTTGCTACCTTTTTTAAAAGTTAATTTGAGCAAAATAAATTTATTCTCAACAATTAAATTTTTATAATAAGATTCAACTGAATAGACTACACGCATTCTTCTTTCCAAATCTCTCTAGTCTATTCAACTAACACTGCTGTAATTTATGATTTTTACCATAAAAGATGTTGTATATATGCAAATTGTCTCCTAACTCTACCTGTAGTAGATGAGTAGAACTTACTCATCTACTACTTTCTCGCCTGAAATTTGAAAATGACAATCATGAGATAAGAAAGTTTATTAAATTTTGCTATTACCTAATAAATCTCAAATTATATGAATCCAAAAATTGATTTTCTATCGCAACTGTGCGATTTTCTATCTCCTCGTAGTGGCGCACAAATTTGCGCCACTACCCATATATTGGAAAAAGTTGAAACATACTAAAAATGTATTATAAATCGGCTGATTAAGTCGCATTCTTAAACATTAAGAAATAACTAACAGGTTCTTCACATCACGCATAGAGGTGTAAAACATGGATATCAAGTTTGCATATTGGATTCCTAACGTTAGTGGGGGTTCAATGAGAAAAAAGCACACTTTCTCTTCAGTACGATCTGAAGAATTTATGTATTTATGCAATTAAGGTTTCAGTAATATAACTTGAAACTTAGATAAATATAATCTGAGTTTTTCAATGGAAATGCAAGGACAGTTAAGATAGTTAAGTAAATATTTAATAAAATTTTAATAATAATTGATTATTCGGATTGGAGAATTTATAAGAAACGAAGAAGCTGTTGTTAATGCAACTTAAGTTTTTTTTATAAATGGGGGAGTTTTTGTTAATACCGTTCAATCATTGATAATTAACGAAGAAACTGTTGTTAATGCAACTTAAGTTTTTTTTATAAATGGGGGAGTTTTTGTTAATACTGCTCAATCATTGATAATTAACGAAGAAAGTGTTGTTAATTAAACTTAAGTTTTTTTATAAATGGAGAAGTTTTTCTTAATACCGTTCAATCAGTTGTAAGAAACGAAGAAGCTGTTGTTAATACCGCTCAATTATTTATAAGAAACGAAGAAGTTATTCTTAATATCGTTGAACCATTCGTTATAGCGGTTCTCGTTTATGTGAGGTACACCCGTAGGGGCACGGCATGCCGTGCCCCTACACCTTATGATATAACGTTGTATCGCATCTGAATGGGAACCGCTATAAAAACGTTAAAGTTGCAGACTGATGCAAAAATTATATTGTCAACGAAGAGCGATCGCCTGAAAAACAACCCTTATTTTATTTAGTTAGCAGTGAGCGCTGATTACAAGCTGGCGTTGGCGCAGGCGCTGTAGGCATCGCTCCCTATATTGAAGCCACCGTATATTAATGGCAATGCGCTTTTTTGGTCGGGTTAGCCAGTAAATTAGATGTAGGGCGTAAAAAAATAAACTAAATGAAAGCGATGTCTAACGACAAGCCGCAAGGCGTGTGCGTTTCTGATCTTGCATCTATCGTCGGCGAAAAAAATGCTGTTTGCCTTTGGGAAAATATCGAACTCGGTCAGCAAAAACGTATCCAACAGGCTATAGTTGCTGGAAAGCTTCCCAGTTGTCTTGTCTATCCTCGTACCCAAGAACAGCTAGCCGCAGTTATCGCCACCGCTCACACAAATAACTGGCGCGTCCTCCCCTGTGGTAGTGGCAGTAAACTCAGTTGGGGTGGTTTAGTTAAGGGCGTTGATGTTGTAGTTAGTACAGAACGCATCAACCAACTGATTGAACACGCTGTTGGTGATTTGACTGTTACAGTAGAAGCGGGGATGAAATTCTCTGATCTGCAAGCACTTTTGGCAAACTCGCGGCAATTTCTCGCCCTTGACCCCACTGCACCAGAGTCAGCAACCATTGGTGGTATTGTTGCTACAGGTGATACAGGTTCTCTGCGGCAACGTTATGGTAGTGTGCGCGACCAGTTACTAGGTATTACCTTTATACGTGCTGATGGACAAGTTGCCAAAGCTGGGGGAAGAGTAGTTAAAAATGTCGCCGGATATGACTTGATGAAGTTGTTTACTGGATCTTATGGCACATTAGGCTTTATTAGTCAACTAACTTTCCGCGTGTATCCGCTACCAGAAGCATCAGGAACGGTGGTACTAAATGGTAAAGCTGAGGCTGTATCCCAAGCGGCTGATATCCTTCGAGGTTCAGCGTTAACACCAGTTCAGGCTGATTTGCTATCAACTAAATTGGTCTCTAGTTTAGGTTTGGGTCAAGGTCTGGGATTAATTGCCCGCTTTCAAAGTATTAGTGAGAGTGTTAAGGAACAGTCAAATCGAGTTTTGGAACTAGGGCAAAAGTTAGGTTTAAATGGGGCAATTTTTGCAGATGGTGATGAAGCTAATCTATGGCAGAGATTGCAAGAACGAATACATACTACTGCTACAGAATCAGTAATTACCTGCAAAATAGGAGTATTACCTACTGCTGCCGTGGAGATTTTGACTCAGGTGGAGTTGGGTTTAATTCATATTAGTAGTGGTTTAGGTTTGTTACAATTAGAGGATAAAAAACAAGTATTGAAAATGCGCGATGAGCTACGCTCCGGTGGAGGCGATGCCTACGGCGGGCTACGCGTACGCACTCAAGCTAATAGAGGTTTTTTAACAATTCTGGAAGCACCAGTGGCGGTTAAAGAACAAATAGATGTTTGGGGTTACACGGGTAATGCTTTGCCGTTGATGCGCCGTATTAAGGAACAGTTTGATAGTAAGAATATTTTAAGTCCTGGTCGGTTTGTAGGTGGAATTTAAGAAATAGACCTCTTGCAAAAATAGTTTTGCACTCTTGGGGAAAGGGTTGCATGTTAAAGAGAAAGGGTAATTCTATTGCCGCTTTTCTTCTTACCCCTTACCCCACTTCTGCAAGAAGTCTAATTAACCGCAGAGACGCTGAGGGCGCTGAGATAGAGAGGGGAAAAATAATTATGCAAGTTTCAGAAAATTCTGTTAACAATACGGCTAGTTTAAAAAATTTGAAGGGCTTTGATGTTAATCATCCGCCTGATCCAAAATTAATTGATAGTTGTGTACATTGTGGATTTTGTCTCTCGACTTGTCCCAGTTATCGGGTACTTGGCAAGGAGATGGATTCTCCTAGAGGACGCATCTATTTAATGGATGCAATTAATGAAGGTGAGATTGCTCTAAATACGGCAACTGTAGAACATTTTGATTCTTGTTTGGGCTGTCTTGCTTGTGTGAGTACTTGCCCTTCTGGTGTGCAGTATGACAAATTGATTTCTGCAACTCGTCACCAAGTTGAACGAAATTATCCTCGCAGTTTGCCAGATCAATTTTTTCGTCAACTGATATTTTCTTTGTTTCCTTATCCCAACCTTTTACGGATTTTACTAGTGCCGTTATTGGTTTATCAAAAGTTGGGGTTTGCTAAATTCTTTCGCGCTACAGGTTTACTTAATAAAGTATCGCCTCGCTTGGCAGCAATGGAATCTATTCTGCCAGAAATTACTCTCAAATCTTTTCAAGATAATTTGCCTACTGTGATTTCCGCTAAAGGTGAGAAGCGCTACCGAGTTGGGGTAATTTTGGGTTGCGTGCAACGGCTGTTTTTCTCCCCAGTGAATGAAGCAACAGTGCGGGTTTTAACAGCGAATGGTTGCGAAGTTGTGATTCCGAAATCTCAAGGTTGTTGTGCAGCGCTTCCTGAACACCAAGGACAAACAGAACAGGCGAAAGCTTTAGCAAGGCAGATGATTGATAGTTTTGCCAAGACTGATGTAGATTTCGTAATTATCAATGCTGCTGGTTGCGGTCATACTTTGAAAGAATACGGTCACATTTTAGAAGATGACCCAGAATATCGGGAAAAGGCAAAGGATTTTGCGGCTAAGGTTAAAGATGCTCAAGAGTTTTTGGCAACTGTTGGCTTAACAGCTAAACTTTCACCACTGACTGATAAACCCCTGAATTTGGTTTATCAAGATGCTTGTCATTTATTGCATGGTCAAAAAATTAGCGTCCAACCGCGTCAGATATTGCGGCAAATTCCAGGGGTGAAGTTGAGAGAACCAATAGACGCGGCTTTATGTTGTGGCAGCGCTGGGGTTTATAATATGCTGCAACCAGAAATTTCTGAAGAATTGGGTCAGCAAAAAGTGCAGAATTTGTTGAATACTGGTGCTGAGTTAATTGCTTCTGCTAATCCGGGGTGTACTTTGCAAATTACGAAGCACTTGCAATTGCAAGGTAAAAATATTTCAGTCATTCACCCAATGGAGTTGTTGGATTATTCGATTCGGGGTGAAAAGTTGAAATTGTCAACTTAAGCTAAAACTTCTTTCTTTAAAACCTCGTTAGAACCTCGTTTCCAGCCTCTGGCTAGAAATGCTCCTCATTGCGGCTCTGCCGCTAATAAATGAGGCGGAGCCTCTTATTAGGCATTCCTAGTCAGAGACTGGGAACGAGAGATGGGACATCCCTCTCCTTACTAAGGCTACAGTGTACACACATCTTTTAACTGGGTGCAAAATGTGTATTGATCCCCCTAAATCCCCCTTAAAAAGGGGGACTTTGAGAGCTTTTTGCCCCCCTTTTTAAGGGGGGTTGGGGGGATCAAAAGCCTGTGGCGCAACTCTAGAAGACTTGTGTGTATACCGTAGCCTTACTAAGGAGAGGGACAGGTTTTACTACGTAAAACCAGGGTAAGGTATCTCAGGGGTTATGAGACTTAACCCTAAATTGCACTTGTGTGTATACCGTAACCTCGCTTACGGGGTGGGGTTACTCTTAATTCTGGTTAATTGAGCAGACGTAAATAATCAGTCAATCTAAAAAAGGTTTTTCCGAAATAGCGGCTTTGTCGTCTGTATAATCACTGAAATGGGTAAGAGTGCCAGCTTAATTTAGGGTGATTTGTGATGAAACTAGATTTAGTCAGGTTTTTTCAGGCTTGCAACCCCAGTAAAACTCTAGTTGTCAGCAAACCGGAAGATAGACAATATTATATTGATTTCTCTAAAGTGCGTGGTGCCAAAATTATTGAAGAACTTGGGCGAACTATCACCCGCCTTGCACCTGAGCAACCTACTTGTCAATTATTTACCGGACATATCGGCTGTGGCAAATCCACTGAATTACTGCGGTTAAAGGCAGAGTTAGAGCAGCAGGGATTCCATGTAGTTTATTTCGAGTCTAGCCAAAGCCTAGATATGGCTGATATTGATGTTACAGATATTTTATTAGCAGTAGCTCGTGAAGTGAGCCAAAGTCTAGAAGCAATAAAAATTAATCTCAAACCAGGATACTTTAAAAATCTATTTACAGAAATTTCTGAGTTTTTGCAAACGCCGCTAGACATTGGGGTTGAAGCTGAATTATCTGTAGGTATTGCTAAGATTACCGCCAAAACTAAAGATAGCCCCAAACTTCGCGGTCAGTTGCGACAATATTTAGAACCGCGTACTAATGGCATTTTAGAATCAATTAACAAAGAATTGCTCAAGCCTGCTCGAGAAAAACTGAAGCAGCAAGGTAAAAAAGGACTGGTAGTAATTATAGATAATCTCGACCGAGTTGATAATTCTTTGAAGCCTTCGGGTTATTACCAGCCAGAATATCTCTTTGTTGAACGTGGTGAACAGTTAAACCAGCTAAATTGTCATGTTGTTTATACAATTCCCTTAGTGTTGATTTTTTCCAACGCTTTAGGAAGGTTAACAAATCGCTTTGGCGCAGACCCCAAGGTTTTGCCGATGGTTCCTGTGCAACTACAAGATGGTTCACAATTTTCACAAGGAATCACCCTGCTGCAACAGATGGTTATGGCCAGGGCTTTTCCTGGTGTCAGTTGGGAACAAAGCCAGCATTTAATTACTGAGGTTTTTGATAGTCCTGATACTTTAGAGCGACTTTGCCAAGTTAGCGGTGGTCATTTGCGTAACTTGTTGATGTTGTTGTTTCGCTGTCTTCAGCAAGAAGACCCACCCCTGTCGCGGGAGTGTGTGGATAGAGTGATTAAACAACGCCGCAATGAGCTAACTTTGGCAATTACGCCCGATGAATGGGAATTACTGCGTGAGGTGGCGCAAGAGAAAAACTTGAGAGGTCATGAAAGATATGAACTTTTGCTCCGCAGTATGTTTGTATTTGAATACCGGGATGAGGATGGTTCTTGGTTTGATATCAATCCGATTTTGGCTGAAGCCAAGGAATTTAGGTTATAAATCAGCTGTAGGGGCGTAGAGTTGTAAGCCCTTACCTATCAGGTATTTTATAAAACGGCACAACATTAACTGTGTCAGCAAGTCCGGGAGCCATATCAGCAAGTCCGGGAGCCATATCAGCAAGTCCGGGAGCTACATCAGCAAGTGCGGGAGCCATATCAGCAAGTCCGGGAGCTACATCAGCAAGTCCGGGAGCTACATCAGCAAGTCCGGGAGCTACATCAGCAAGTCCGGGAGCTACATCAGCAAGTCCGGGAGCCATATCAGCAAGTCCGGGAGCCATATCAGCAAGTCCGGGAGCCATATCAGCAAGTCCGGGAGCTACATCAGCAAGTCCGGAAGCCGTGTCAGTTGTCATCTTGATAAACTACAGCTTTTTACAACTAGCAGAAATCGTCTGTTGTTCTTCCGTTACACACATTCTTTTCCTATTCCTCGTTTGCTGTTCCTTACCTCTACCAATAAATCTAATTTTGCTTAACTACTTATTTATGTTATGAGTAATCAGCGAGAGCCAGAAAATTTAGCCTTTGACAATGAACGTTCATTGCAAACTCTGGTGCGAACAATTACTCTTTCTCAGGGGGGATTTTCGCTGATTTTGCTGCGTTGTAACTATGCTGATTTACGTCAGCGCATGGTAGAACGCCTGCACCAATTATCTCCTATACACATTCACGAAATTACTTTACCTGCATCAGTCAAAACGCTTTACACAAATATACGCAAACAACTGGGAGATGAACAGCCACCAGCATTAATGGTTTTTGGTTTGGAGTCGGTTAAAGATATTGATACAGTTCTGACTTCAGCTAACCAAGTACGGGAGGAGTTTAGAAAGAACTTTCCGTTTCCGATATTGTTGTGGGTTAATGATTTAGTTCTACAAAAATTTATTCGATTAGCAACTGATTTAGAGAGCTGGGCAACTATCATCGAGTTTGAAAACCCTACCGATGAGTTAGTCAATTTCCTTCAGCAAAAAAGTGATGAAATCTTTGCAGGTGATATTACGCCCAACCCTCAAATGTGCCGGGAACTAGAAATCGCCCGTCAAGATTTGCAAAATCGAGGAGAAGTATTAGAAGCAGGACTTGAAGCAAGTTTAGAGTTTTTGCTTGGTTTAAATGATTATCTACATGACCAGATAGATTCTGCTTTAGCACATTATCAACAAAGCTTGGGGTTCTGGCGACAAAGTAATGATTTAGAACGACAAGGTATATTACTCGTTAATATTGCTTCAGCTTATAACCGCCAATCTGAAAAAAATCAGACAGAAAATCAACGCTATTGGCAAGAGTCTAGAAATTGCTTTCAGCAAGCTATTGAGATTTTTGAACAAATACAACGTTCAGATTTAGTTGCAAAACATATTACTAAACTGGGCGAAGTGCTACAACGTTTACAAGCATGGTCAGAATTGCATAACCTTGTGGAAAAATCTCTGCAACTACATCAAAATTATGGCACGTCGTTGCAGTTGGCTAAAGATTATGGTTTTTTGGCAGAAGTAGCCTTAGAACAGTCACGCTGGGATGAAGCTAATCAACTCGCAGGGCAAGCATTAGAAATATTGGCTGAGATACCTAATTTACAATCAAATGAATTCGGTTTGTATTGGTTTATTTTAGCCAAATCACAACAGTGTTTAGGTCAAGTTCAAGCAGCAATTACTAATTTAGAAGCTGCAAAAACTGAAAGTAATCATCAGTACAACCCACAATTATATATATCCATATTAGAAAGGTTACGCTTACTCTATTTTGAGCAAGGTGAATATCTCAAAACTTTTCATATTAAGCAAGAACAATTACAAATTGAACAACAGTATGGTTTCCGTGCATTTGTTGGTGCATCTTATCTCAACCCGCAGCGACAGGCAATTAATTCTGCACAGTTGCAAGTAGAAAATCCTAAAACTATTGCTCAAGAAATTGCTGCTTCTGGTCGAGGACAAGATGTTAAACGTTTGCGAGAAAGAATTGGCGGGACTGAGCATAAATTGACTGTAATTCATGGTCAGTCAGGAGTGGGAAAAAGCTCGATTTTGCAGGGTGGATTAATTCCGGCGTTGCAACAGGAAGCAATTGGTGAGCGAGATGCTTTACCTATTTTGTTGCGAGTTTATACAGATTGGGTAGGGATATTGGGGCAGAGTCTGGCTAAGGCTTTTAAGGAAGTCAGAGGTAAAGAATTATTTGTTAGTCTTGATTCTTCAGCAGTTATTTTAGAACAATTACGGAGAAATGCTGACCGGAATTTGTTGACGGTTTTAATGTTTGACCAGTTTGAAGAGTTTTTCTTCGTTTATCCAGACCAAGGTCAAAGACGAGCATTTTATGAGTTTTTGCGAGTCTGTCTAGATATTCCTTTTGTCAAGATAATTTTGTCTTTGCGGGAAGATTATTTACATTATTTATTAGAGTTAGAACGTCTGTTTAATTTAAGTGCAATTAATAATAATATTCTCGATAAAAATATTCGCTATTACTTGGGTAACTTTTCGCCAGCTGATGCTAAAGCAGTTGTGCAGAGTTTAACAGAACGCTCTCAATTTTACCTAGAGCCTGCACTGATTGATGAATTAGTGAGGGATTTAGCAGGTGATTTGGGGGAGGTACGCCCGATTGAGTTACAAATTGTTGGGACGCAATTGCAAACTGAGAAAATTACAACGTTAGAAAACTATCGTCAGTTTGGCACTAAAGAAAAACTGGTTGAGCGATTTTTAGAAGAAGTCATTCACGATTGTGGCGCGGAGAATGAACAGGTTGCTCAACTGGTTTTATATTTACTCACAGATGAAAATGGTACTCGTCCCCTCAAGACTCGTGCTGAATTAGCAGCAGATTTGGTTGCAGAAGTTGAAAAACTAGATTTGGTGTTAGAGATTTTTGTGGCATCAAGGTTAGTATTACTGTTACCAGAATCTCCAGCTGACCGTTATCAATTGGTTCATGATTATTTAGTATCTCTGATTCGCCAACAGCAGGGAGAGAAATTAATTACAGAGCTTGAAAAAGAAAGAACACGACGCAAGCTTAGTGAAGATAGACTGACTCGTGTAGTAAATGCAAATGAGATATTGACAACAGCTCAACAGCAAGCAAAGCGGGAACCGTTGGAGCAGAAAATTAAAACTGGGTGGTTAATATTAATTATCTTGATTAAAGCTATAAGCATTGCAGCCAGTATTTCTATTGTGCGTCTTTATGGCTTGCTGCAACCCTTGGAATTAAGCGCTTATGACCAGATGATGCGATCGCGCCCTGATGAGGGACCCGATCCACGCCTGCTGATCATAACAATTGATGATAAGGATCTGGCAAATCAAAGACGCAATGGCGAGTTTTTGAAAAAAACCCCCATCTCTGAGAAATCTTTAGACAAACTACTGGTAGAACTGAAGCAGCAAAAACCCCGTGCGATCGGCTTGGATATCTACCGTGATTTTCCGGCTGAAGATAAAAATTTAATTAGTCATCTCAAGCAAACTGAAAAATTGATTGGAATATGCAAGGGGAGTGATACAACAAATATCGAAGGCATTAAACCACCGCCAGAAATCCCCCGAGTCAACCTTGGATTCAGTAACTTTGTTCATGATCGTGATGGAGTTGTACGTCGGCATCTCCTGTTTATGAACCAAGAAGTTAGATCGTTGTGTTCTGCCCCCTATGCGTTTAGTCTACAGCTGGCTTTCCTCTATCTCCAACCTTTTGGAATTCGACCCCAATTCACTCCCACAGGGAATTTTCAGCTAGGCAATACTGTTTTTCAAAACCTTTCTCCCCGTAGTAGTTATAATATTGATGCTAATGGTGGTCAAATCTTACTTAACTATCGTTCCTCAAAGTCTATAGCCGAACAGGTAACGCTAACAGAATTTTTATCTAGTCAGGATAACCTCAATGCTCTAACAGACCGGATTGTTCTAATTGGTGTGGTGGCAAAGGGTGATTCTCCGGATACTTGGCCTACCCCCTATGGATCTCCTTTGAACGAGCAAATGCCAGGAGTGCTAGTACAAGCGCATATGGTTAGCCAAATACTCAGTACAGTCCTAGATAACCGACCTTTAATCAAAATCTGGTCTGAACCAATAGAATGGTTATGGATCATCGGCTGGTCAGTGGTAGGAGCCACTATCAGTTTAGCCTTGTGGAGATTGCGTTCTTCGCAACTGTTATTTCCCAGTATTCTAATAGCAATTACTTGTCTTGCTGGCATCTGTTACTTGGCTCTTATGCTAGGTTGGTGGTTACCTCTAATTCCTGCAATGGTAACCCTATTAAGCTCTATAATTCCTCTGCCAGTAGTACCTGGCTATCCCTTAGATAAACTCTACTTTCAGCGTACTTTAGAGTTAATAATAGAAGCTTATGATGGAAATTTGGCTGATGCTCGCGTAGCTGTTGGATATCTGATCAACTCTACACCCAGTAAAAGCGCTGCTGTTCAGGGATTAATTAGTGTTGCTATGGATGCACTTAATTCTTGTCAAACAATTGAAGGCATAGCTACCCTTGCCAGTCAGTTAGCCTGGATGCCCTCGCCATTGCCAAAAGCTATTAACTCCGTACTTCCCCTATTTTTGCAAATTAGCCAAGGAGTACAGGCTGCCTTGGATGTTACGCCAGTAGACCGTCAGCGAGAATTGCTTAAGGATTCAATAAATGCGTTGCGCTCTTTTTCAGCAAGTTTAGCCTTAGAAAGCTTTAGCCGTGAAGCTGTAACTTTCAGAAGTATTGCGTTAGACTGGCTAATCGTCCTGATCTATTCAGACTAAACGATAAAGTATAAAACACTTTCATACACTTCACAATGTTATGTCTGGCTGCATAATTATTTGCAGAATAACCCAGAGGTAAGTCAGAGCGACAAGCATCTTTGCGATAATATCAAGTAAAAGCGCGATTTAGAAATTGCGGGTTAATTGATTAAGTGATTAAAAGGGCGAATACTAGCGTTGCTGATTAAGAATATGAATTTGTTTCACGCAGAGGGGCAGATAGTAAGAGTTGAGAATACTTTATTGCCGATCGCAGTCGATTCATCAATGAAGCCGTGCAATATTATATTGCTGAAAAAGCCTTAGTCAATCTTAGAGAACAGTTAAAAGAGGGAGCCATCCAACGGGCGGAACGCGATTTGGAGTTGGTGAAGTTTTGAGGTGATGTCTTGCGACAAGCTGCTACGCGTCTACGCACTTTCTAGAATTATTGCACGTGATGCCTACGGGGTAAACTACGCTACATTTTTAACTTGTGCTAAAGCGTTTGTCGTTTACGTCTTAGGAAGCTTTTTAGTTACATTTGCTAACAAACTTAGACGGCTAACTGGTAATAACTAACAGCTAATTATTATAAAAAAATTAGCAATTAGACATTAACAATTAGCCGTCAATCCCCAAGGTGAGTATTCAAAATTCAAAACTTAATTTTGAATTGAAGTGTAAACGCCTGTCAGAAAGATTTCCGCAGGATAGTAACTCTCAAACACGCTCATCAAATCTAGTGTATCCACTACCGGATTTTATCCAGTATTGTTTCAAAGTATGATGAGGCGTATGCAAACTAGCTTTTGCCTGATATAAAATTACTTGACGATGATCGCCCATCCAAATTTTATTAATGGGTTCAACGGATATTACTGTTCCTCCTAAAGAAGCGACACATTGAGAGAATCTTTCAATGGTCGTATATTCTAATGTCTCGAATATAAAAAAGTTGCCCGAACAAATCAAGTGGCGGCTGCGAATCCAGCAGCGCATCTTTTTTTCAGCTTGTGGAGGTAGCATATTAGATTTGACAGATTCAAGCTGAATCAACATAATGCGCTCACCGCACATAATTCATCAGCAAAACTTTCCCGTTTTTCAAACCGCAAAGGGCCAGTGGTTGACTCCCATATTTGCTCGTAGGTTTCGATATGCATAGCTCTATCTAGATTTATCCAAACAGATTTCTACTACCATCGGCTCATTGACGGATAGAGACTCAATGTCAGTGTTAGAAAGCACTTGTTCAAAGTGGGCGAATGCGAAATAATGATCGCTATGGTGCGATCGCGATCGTCCAATTGAAAGTTCAAATAATTCAGTAGTTTCCATTAGAAAAATGATTTGAAAAAGTAGCTTACAATCCAAGAGGTATCTTGGCTAAAAAGTTATCTTCCTAGCCTCTTTGATCATAACCGCATTCAGAAGTGCTAAGTGCTGTTAGCGGATAGCTATGGTTGGGCCTGTGCTGAGTTAGGAGTACTGAGTTATTATTCTCCCCCTTATTCCCAGCCGCCAGACCCTTTTTCATCACTTAGACAAATCTAAGCAACTTCAGTGATACTGATGATTTTGCCGCCCGTCCTATGAATGTTTTTTACATGCCCAAACAGTTGGTTGTAGTTAACTACATATTCAAGGTTGCCCAAACGGTTACGCAGATTAGCTTTTTGCATTGCTATGCCTTTATACATTCTGATACGATGCCGAAACCATATTTATTAAATATTTATTAAGTTAAATAATACTAAAGTAGCCAGTGCAGAATCCTGTGCTGCTTTGATGCTAATTAGGAAATTTGACGATATACCCAAGTCAATCCAGTTCAGTTAAGGCCAAAAACTAAAACTTGTGTAGGTTGGATTCAGCCTAAGCGTTACCCAAAAAAGCCTTGCTCGTGTTGGGTTACCTTACGAGAAGCCGCAACTCTTGGAACGCGAACAGCGTGTCGCAGACAGACCTTTGCGAATGCGTGTACGTTCCTCAACCCAACATACATTCTGCTTAACCCAAGCGTATTACCTAAAAAACTATTTAATATCTGCGTTTAGGGTTTAAAAGGTGAAAGTGATTTCCCCCTGCCCCCTGCCTTTTCGTTGATGCAAAGCCCTTTGTAGACATCGCCCTAACTTAATTAGCATACAGCAACACTCTTGAGGATGGTCATCGGGCCTTGGGCTTTGAGAATCTTCATTTCCGCTGCATTCCGCACTAGTAAAGCACCAGCAAATCCTAATGAATTCACAGAGATAGACTGGAAATGCTCCTGCGATCGCGGTACAATCAAGATCCATTCTCGTGTCGCTAGCAGATTGTAAGCACCAGATTGCCTTGTATCCAAACCCACAGCATGTAGCAAAGTACGATAAACTTCCAGTGTTGCTTGTCCCCCTGCAAATGGCGATCGCACCCAATGGGGATTTAATGGTGCGAAAGCGTGTATAAAAGGAAGTTTTGGTATTGTACCCTTACCGGGAAGAAAGCTACGCGTAGCGGACGCATCAGAAGGTATCAATTCTTGAAATTGTGCTGCTGTTAGCAGAGGTTCAATAGGTATCTGCGGCCCTGAAGGTACAAGTGATAGTGGCACTAATTGCAAGTGCTTATGTCGCTGACTAGCACCTGCGCTTTTACCACTGTTGTAAAATGCTAAACCATCGAAATCAGCTAAACATGCCCACATCGCCGTAAAATCTTCCAGAGTGAGTAAGCTTTCCTGTTCCTCAAAGGCACGAGTGATAATTAGCAAGTGATAATCAACAACATTGAATTTATTCAAGATACATACATGGGTATCGGAAATATCCGCCACAAATAAATCCTCTTCGTAAGGCAAAAAAGGATTAAACTCTTCACCAGAAATAGCAGATTGTTTTTTCTGTTTCTCCTTAGCTGCTTTTTTCCGATTCAAGTTAGACAAAATCCGCACCAAAAAGCGCACGCCATCCTGTTCAACAAATTCAAACTCTGTCGGTATCGACAGTAGCGCCCCGCATTGCAAAGCATGTTTAGTCCGTTCTTTAACACTTGTCCATAAAGTGCCAGGTTTAAGTAAGATTTTCCCCTGTGCCATTTTTATTCCTTCAGGCATGGTACAGAACACGCAGCGCTGTGCGCCTCTACGAATGACTATATTCCAATACGGTTCAGGAAAATACCAAACCTTTCACAACAACGCAATACCTCCGCAACAAAACTGTCACAAATAATATCTACATTAGTAATACATCTAAATATCCTTCCAGACAGCAATGCAAAACGAATCTCGCGACAGAGAATACCCATCAAATAGCATTTCACATAACACTGCTGATGCCAAATACCATAATCGAGCACCCTGGAAAAAGGCTGCCGCCTCTCTATCGTTGGTGCTGCTGGGATCAGGGATGACATTAGCAGGCGGCTATATGGCTGGACATTCTCGGCAGGTGTCTGAGAGTGCATCTAATTTGGCAGTTAGTCGAGTAAATGCTGCTCCTCCATTACTAGCCGCCACAGACCCTAACTTTGTGACACAGGTGGTGCAAAAGGTCGGGCCAGCAGTAGTGCGGATTAACTCTTCCCGAACGGTAAGAACCCAAATACCAGATGAATTTAACGATCCGTTTTTTCGCCGCTTTTTTGGTTCCCAACTGCCACAATCAGGAGAAAGGGTAGAAAGGGGTACTGGTTCAGGTTTTATCATCAGTGCCGATGGTCGAATTCTCACTAACGCTCACGTGGTAGATGGTGCTGATACGGTGACAGTGACACTCAAGGATGGGCGTACCTTGCAAGGTAAGGTGTTAGGAAAAGATGAATTAACCGATGTCGCTGTTGTCAAGATTCAGGCAGAGAATCTACCTTCAGTAGCCTTGGGTAACTCAGATCAACTACAACCAGGAGAATGGGCGATCGCGATCGGCAACCCCCTTGGACTAGATAATACAGTAACTACCGGAATCATCAGTGCCACCGGACGCAGTAGCAATCTAATTGGCGCTCCCGATAAGCGAGTAGAGTATATTCAAACTGACGCAGCCATTAATCCCGGTAACTCTGGTGGGCCCCTGCTAAATTCCCGTGGCGAGGTGATTGCCATGAATACAGCTATAATCCAAGGGGCACAAGGATTAGGCTTTGCTATTCCTATCAACACAGTACAACGCATTTCCAATCAACTTATAGCTACAGGCAAAGTAGAACATCCTTACCTGGGAATTCAGATGGTGGGGTTAACACCTCAGCTAAAACAAAATATCAACTCAGATCCCAATAGCGGTTTGAATGTGAATGAAGATAAAGGTGTATTAGTTGTGAAAGTTGTGCCAAATTCACCAGCTGCTAAAGCAGGGATACGTGCTGGTGATGTTATCCAAAAGCTTGGCGGGCAAGCAGTCACAGATGCCAGCAGTGTCCAAAAAGCAGTAGAAAATAGCCAAGTCGGGGGCGATTTACCTATGGAATTACGTCGCAATGGGCAGAATCTTAACATAGCTGTGCAACCTGGTGCTTTCCCCACGCAAGTGCAATAAAAGTTTTGTTATAGATAGCGGTTCTCGTTTACGTGAGGTACACCCGTAGGGGCACGGCATGCCGTGCCCCTACACCTTGCGATATAATTTTGTACCGCATCTGAGTGGGAACCGCTATAAGCTATTACGCTTTTAAATTACACAGTCACTTCCTAAGTTCGTTGACCGCTGACGGTTAACTGTCAACAGTCAACAGCCAACACGAAAAGATGTGCTTAAATGCGCGACAGCTTATCAATTGCATAAAAGCGAATTTTCTGGGATGGGTATTTTGCCCGTCCTTTTTTTATCAAAAGATATTTGAGGAGCTTAGTGATTATAAGTAGGCAGCTATACTGAGAAAACCTGTAAAAGGGATTAAGGATTAGGGACCAGAAATTGGGTAACAAGCTGAGAAATACAAACTTTTATTTGCCAGAAGTGCTTCTGCTGTCTTGTAGCTTAGGGGATTAGAAAATAGATAACCTTGACCGAATTCGCATCCAAGTTGCTGTAACCATTGAAGTTGCTGTGGTGTTTCGATACCTTCTGCAACAACGGCTAATCCGAGTTGATTGCTTAAGGCAATAATGGTACTAACGACCTGATAATTACGGTTCCCTTCCTGCATCTGACTCACAAAGGAGCGATCAATCTTCAAATTATCAGCGGGTAAACGATGGAGATAATTGAGCGACGAATAACCACTACCAAAGTCATCAATGGTGATTTGAATCTTTCTGGTCTTTAATTGGGTTAATAAATCAATTGTCTTATTAATATTCTCAATTAACATACTTTCTGTAATTTCTAGAGCTATAAAATCGCCTTCTAAACCCGTTTGGGCTAGTGTTTGATCGATGTCTTCAATTAAGCTGGCTTGGCGAATATCTTGAGCAGAGAGGTTAATACTAATCTTGAGCGGGAAGTGACTAGCAAACTTGGTTTTCCAGTTTGCCAGTTGTTGACAAGCACTAAAGAACATCCAGCGATCAATTTGCACAATTAGCCCCGTTTCTTCGGCGATAGGAACAAATTCCTCCGGCAAAATAAACCCGCGAGTTGGGTGTTGCCAGCGCACCAATGCCTCAAATCCAATTAGGCGGACTGCATGCAGCTGCGCTTCTCTACGAGACGCTCCGTAAAGGCGTTGGCTTTGCCCGCCGTGGGCATTGCCAAGTATGTCAACAATAGGTTGGTAGTATATAACGAACTCTTCTCGTTCGAGAGCTTTACGAATATCAGTTTCTAGAGTTAGTCGATTTACGGCTTGGGTGTGCATTTCTATATCAAAAATTTTATACGAACTTCTCTCTTCAGCTTTGGCTCTATACATGGCAATATCGGCATCTCGAAGTAAATCGGAGGCTTGAGAATAGTCCTTTGTTCCTAAGACAATACCGATACTCGTACTGATAACCACTTCAGAATCATTAAGTATCAATGGTGTTTGAAAATCTGTCAGGATTCGCTCAGTAATTTGAATAGCCTTTTCAATACCAGAAATTTCTTCCAGCAGAATTACGAATTCGTCACCACCGATTCGCGCGACTAAATCAACCTCCCGCAAATGAGTTTTTAGTTTCTGAGCAATGGTCTTTAGTAGTTGATCTCCAGCTAAGTGTCCTAAGCTGTCATTGATCACTTTGAACCGATCTAGGTCAAGAAATAAGACGGCGTAACGATAGGTTTCTATTCGTTTAGCTCGGTTAATGGCTAGTTCCAGCCGCTCCACTAAAAGTGTCCGATTCGGTAAATTTGTCAATGGATCGTGCAAAGCGTTGTGAATAATCAGTTCTTGTGCCTGTTTGCGATCGCTCACATCTAATAAAACACCATACCAGACAATATCCCCGTTTTCTCGACACTCTGGACGAGCGCTTGCCTGTACCCACTTGAGTTTGCCAGAGGGTGTAATTAATCGCCACTCGTAAGAGAATGATTTTAGAGTTTGAGCGCTTTGTCTAGCAGCTACATAATATCCTGCACGGTCATCAATATGAATTTGTGCAAAGCAAAGAGAAGCATTTTCTAAAATTTGATCTGGTGTTAACTCTAGAAGATCTAGACAGCCCAAACTAATGTATTCAAAGGCAACAGAACTATCAGAACGATGCACAAAGCTGTAAATTATTCCGGGTATATTAGATGCTAATGTTTGGAGTAACTTTTGGCTATGCTGTAATGCTTCTTCTGCCTGTTTGATATCGGTAATATCTGTTGCAGAACCAATCACTCCCTGCACCACTCCCTGAGTATCCACAAACGGTTCTACAATGGTTTTATACCAACGGGCTTCCCCTTGTTTGTTGACGATCGCTTGGCTAGGATAAATTTGTCGCTGCCTAGTCTGCATTACCTGCTGATTAGTGACGAAATACTGATGCATCTGCTCTAGGGCAACATTGGTAAACTCGTTTTCCCACTTGCCAATAATTTCCTCTACTTTGACTCCATAGACGGCGGCTCCTGCTTGGCTAATGGTGACAAAACGACCTTCGGCATCCTTGACAAAAATACTATTAGGAACAACATCAAAGACTTGCCGCAGAAATGCCCTTTGGTTTTCTAGTTCTGCTTGGGCTTGTTTGCGCTCTGCTCGTACCTGAGCATCCCGAACTTCTCGACGCACCGCCACTGGCAATCGGTTTAAGTTGTCTTTCATCACATAATCATGGGCACCCGCTTTCATCATTTCCACAGCAGATACTTCGCCGATTGTGCCGGAAACCAGAATAAAAGGAATATCTTTCTGACTCTGCTTGGCTATTTCCAGAGCCATAGGAGCATTAAAGCCAGGTAATCGGTAATCTGAAACGATCACATCCCAGGTACGGCTATTAAGGGCTGTGTGTAGCTCTTGGGCCGTTTGGACACGTTGCCAGCTTGGATTGAAACCACCGCGACGCAGTTCACGGATAACTAACATGGCATCGATTTCTGAATCCTCAACCATCAGGACGTTCAAGGGTTCACTCATACCTCATAATCTCCTTGGTAACCTTTGAGTTAGTCTGCCATCATTTTCATCCCAAACAACACCGATTAGCTGCTAACAAATATTGCCAAGAGATGCGCCAACGATTTGCAAGCTGGCGCAAGTTAATGGGCGTTCAAGTAAGTGGCTGGCTAATCTCTCCCTCGTCTGCGCTCAGGGAGAAATGAGAAATAGTATCTTTTAAGATACTCGTTCAGTTAACTTGATATGCCTCCAGTGGGGATAAATCGATTAATCACGGGTTTGACTATTGTATAATCAGGTCTGTGAGTCAACCCTGCTTTGCTCCTCAGTGTAATAATTGAAGGCGGTTGAACCATGCTAGAAATTCCTGAATATCAAATTTGGGCAAAAATCCATGAAAGTGTTAATTCACGGGTCTATCGGGGAATTCGTGAACGGGATCATTTGCCTGTAATCTTCAAGATTTTGAAAAAAGATTATCCTACCCCAGAAGAAATTACGCGCTATAAGCTTGAATACAAAATTACACGCAGCTTGTTATTGGAAGGCGTGATCCAAGCTTACGGTTTGCAGCAATATCAAAGTACTTTTGCGATCATTTTGGAGGATTTCGGGGGGGAATCTTTAACAAAAATTATAGATACAAGAAAGTTTTCCTTAATAGAATTTCTGAAATTAGCCGTGCAGATCGCTGAAAGTTTAAGTGAAATTCATAGTGCAAATATTATTCATAAAGACATTAATCCATCCAATATTGTTTTCAATCCAAAAACACAACAACTTAAAATTATTGACTTTGGGATTTCAACTGCCCTATCGCGGGAGACATTAACTCTCAAAAATCCAACAGTATTAGAGGGAACATTGGCTTATATCTCTCCAGAGCAAACAGGCAGAATGAACCGTTCTCTGGACTACCGAACTGATTTTTACTCTTTAGGTGCTACCTTCTATCAACTGTTGACCCATCGACTGCCATTTGAATCTAGTGATGCCTTGGAGTTGATTCATTATCACTTGGCTTTGGAACCTGTTCCACCTCATGTTATCGATCCAAAAATTCCTGTGATAGTTTCAGAAATTGTCCTGAAACTATTAGCTAAAACAGCACAAGAACGGTATCAAAGTGCCTGGGGAATTAAAAATGATTTAGAACAGTGTCTGATCCAACTCCAACAGAAGGGACGAATTGAGCCTTTTTTGTTAGCACAACAGGATATCTCTGATAAGTTTCATATCCCGGAAAATCTCTATGGCAGAGAAAAGGAAGTTGAGACATTATTAGCGGCGATCGCCAGAGTCGCAGGTGGGAAAGATCAGGAAAATTCCATTTCCCTACATCCTTGTGGCGAACTGTCTTCTTCTCAAGTTGAACTGATGCTGATAGCAGGATACTCCGGGATTGGCAAGTCAGTATTAGTTCAGGAAATTTATAAGCCCATTACACAACAACGGGGCTACTTTATTTCGGGCAAATTTGACCAGTATCAGCGCAATATCCCTTACTTTGCGATCGCCCAAGCTTTTGGGTCACTCATCAAACAATTATTGACCGAGGATGAAGCGCAGCTGTGTCAGTGGCGAGACAACCTCTTAGCTGCCCTCGGCTCAAACAGTCGGGTGATTACTCAGGTAATTCCAACATTGGAATTGATTGTGGGAAATCAACCAGATGTACCTGTTCTGCCACCAACAGAAGCCCAAAATCGTTTTAACCAAGTCTTCCAAAATTTCATTCACGTCTTTACCCAACCAGAACATCCACTCGTAATTTTCTTGGATGATCTCCAGTGGGTAGATAATGCCTCGCTGAAGCTGATCCAACTGCTAGCTACTGCCACCGAAGGGCAATCGTTGATGTTAATGGGAGCATACCGGGATAACGAGGTGAATACAGCTCATCCCCTGATCCAGATGGTGGAGAAAATTCGCCAAGGCAAAAGAGTGGTAAATCAACTTTCCCTCTCAGCATTGAGCCTACCTAATATCAATCAGCTTATCGCCGATACATTGCACTGCCAACTAGAGGATTCCCTACCCTTAGCTAAACTGGTGCAACTAAAAACTGGTGGCAATCCCTTTTTCATCAATGAATTTTTGAAATCTCTCTACACTGAAGGGTTACTGGAATTTGATCGCCAAACAAAGAAATGGCAATGGTCGATAGAACAAATTCAGAATCGAGGGATTACGGATAATATTGTCGATTTGATGGCAGGAAAAATTCAGAAGCTCAATGAACAGACACAGCAACTATTGCAGCTATCTGCCTGTATTGGCAACTCTTTTGATCTGGAAACGTTGGCATTTGCTGCTGAACTATGCCAGCGAGAAACCGCGCAGACTCTAGGAGTGGCGATCGCTGAAGGGTTGATTCTGCCCATGAGCAATGTCCACAAATCGGTTGAACTCGATGTACCCTTGCCTGGCGATCGCCCCCCGGTGGAATATAAATTTGCCCATGATCGCATTCAGCAGGCAGCCTATTCTCTCATTCCAGAAACTAGGCGGAGAATGATCCACCTGCAACTTGGACAATGCTTGCTACAAAATACTCCAGCCGAGCAACGAGAACAAAAGATTTTTGATATCACTAATCAACTCAACCTGGGCAAAACACTGATTCAACAGCAGTCAGAGCGGGATGAACTAGCAGAGTTAAATTGCTTGGCAGGTGAGAAAGCCAGCGCCTCTGCTGCCTATAATTCAGCCCTACGGTATTTTCAGACTGGCTTGGCTCTGTTGGCAGAAGATTGCTGGCAAAGGCACTATGACCTTACCCTAAAGCTCTACATTAAGGCGGCGGAAGCAGAATATTTGAATATCCATTTTAAGCAGGCAAACACCCTGGCACAGATTGCTTTAAGCAACGCTACAAATTTACTTGATCGCGTCAGAGTCTACGAATTGCAGATACAAATTTGTATGGCACAGATTGAACTGGTGAAAGCGATCGAAATTGGTTTACAAGTTTTGGAACAACTCGGTATTTCTCTAGCAATTCTAGAAGGAGAAGAGAGCTTGCTAATCGAGTTGCCTAGTCTCGCCACCTTATCAGCCATGTCTGTGATGACCGATCCTTACAAGCTCTGTGCCATGCAGATTTTGAAACTTCTGTGTAGCCCTGTGTTTATGGCAAAGCCGGAAATTTTTCCGCAGATTATCATCACTACGATCAATCTTTGTATTGAGTACGGCAATTCTCCATTATCAGCATTTGGCTTTGGCTTTTATGGCTTGCTGCTGTCTGGAACAGGTAGGGTTGATGAGGGATATCATGCTGGAAAAATTGCTTTAGAGTTACTCGAAATGTTTAACGCCAGAGAACTCACAGCGAAAGTTTATAACTTGTTCAATTCCAATATCAGAAGCTGGAAAGAACACGCGAAAAATAGCATTGCTCCGCTTCAAGAAGCGGTACAGATTGGGCTGGAGACTGGAGATATTGAATGGGGTGGTTATGCTGCCGCAAACCTCTGTAGCTATCTATTTTTCTGTGAAGATAATCTTGCATCTACTGTGCAAAAACAGGCAATCTATATCGACCTGAGTCTCAAAATTCAACAAGAAAATCCAACTCACTTCACTCAAATATGGAGACAGCTAGGATTAAATTTGTGCGGATTAGCTAAAGATAAATATCGATTGGTTGGCGAAAGCTTTGATGAAACTAATATGCTGCCGCGTTTAATTGCAACCAAAAGTGGCACCGTTCTGTACATTTTTTATGTTGCTAAGACCATTCTGCTGTATCACTTTGGCGAGTATGACCAGGCACTAAAACAGGCACAATTGGCACATCAGCAAGCAGGTGCTGCCTTTGGTTTTATGCAGGTAGCCATTCTTAACTTTTACCATTCCTTAGCGCTTTTGGCGCACTATCCTCAAGTTCAGCCTAGTTATCAACAAACCTATCTGCAACAGGTTGAGGCAAACCAGAAACAGATGCAGTTCTGGGCGCACCATGCCCCGATGAACTATCTGCACAAGTGGCATTTGGTAGAAGCTGAACAGTATCGGGTGTTGGGTCAGGTAGTGGAAGCAATGGATGCCTATGATCGCGCCATTACTCTGGCCAGGGAGAACGAATACCTCCAAGAAGAAGCTCTGGCAAACGAACTAGCAGCAAAGTTTCATCTGGCAAATAATCGGATGATGCTCGCCAAAGCCTATCTGCAAGAGGCGAGGTACGGCTACCTGCGGTGGGGAGCAACTGCTAAAGTTCAGGATTTGGACAAGCAGTATCCCCAACTGCTAAAACTGCGATCAGAAAAAACCGGAACACATAAACTTGAGACTACAGAATCGGCTTCAACTAAGTTAGAAGCACTTGACCTAGAAACGGTGTTGAAAGCCTCTCAGGCGATCGCCAGTGAAATTCTGTTAGATAAACTCCTGGCAACACTGATGACCATCTTAATTGAGAATGCTGGGGCGCAAACGGGATATCTGATTTTGCCAACACAAGACCAATGGCGGATTGAGGCGATCAAGTCGATTGGCGATCAGAAGGTAGCCGTTTTACAATCAATACCCCTGGAATTAATATCAGCACCAGACAGCACTCCTTACTTGCCAACTGCCCTGATCAATTACGTGGTTCGCACCCAAGAAAGCATCGTCCTTGATAATGCTGCTCAATTTGGCAACTTTCAATCCGAACCCTGGATTGTTCAGCACCAATCGAAATCGATTCTTTGTGCGCCTCTGTTAAACCAGGGAAAACTAACTGGAATTGTTCTTTTAGAAAACAATCTCACCACCAGCGCATTTACCCCAGAGCGAATTGAAATCATCAGTCTACTTTCCACTCAGGCAGCTATTTCTATTGACAATGCCCGTCTGTTGAAGCAGCAGGCAGAACTGAATCAATCCTTACGGGCTGAAATTGCAGAGCGCCAGCGAACAGAGAAAGACCACGATCGCCTGATCGCCATCCTGGAAGCATCCACCGATCATATTGGCATGGCGACCCCTCAAGGCAATGTTTTTTGGAATAATGCTCAAGCCAAGAAACTGGCAGGGATACCACTGGATGCAGACCTCTCCACATTGAGCATCCCCAACTACCATCCTCAGTGGGCATTAGAGATTGTACGAAATCAAGGCATTCCGGCGGCGATTCGGGATGGCATCTGGGTTGGTGAAACCGCTTTGTTAGGCAGTGATGGCAGAGAAATTCCGGTTTCCCAAATGATTATTGCTCACAAAACAACAGATGACAGTCTGGAATATCTTTCTACCATCATGCGGGATATCAGCACCATCAAAGCGGTAGAGGCAGAAGTCCGCCAACTCAATGCCGAATTGGAAGAACGGGTAATCCAACGAACTGCCCAATTGCAAACTGCCAACAAAGCGTTGGAAGCTTTTTCCTACTCTGTTTCCCATGATTTACGGGCACCTCTGCGGGCGATCGTTGGTTTTTCTAGAATGATGCAAGAAGACTATGGTGAGCAACTCGATTCGGAAGCCAATCGTTACCTGAAAATTGTGCGGGAGAGTGCCAAACGCATGGGTGAGTTGATCGATGATCTATTGAACTTATCCCGCCTGGATCGTAAGGAAATGTCCCGGCAACCCGTCTTGCCAAATGACGTGATTCAGCAGGTGTTGAGTGATTTGGCTCCGGATTTGAAGGGGCGTCAGATTGAGTTTGCGATCGCTAATTTACCCATGTGTCAAGCAGACCTTTCGCTGTTCAAACAAGTCTGGATCAATCTGTTGTCGAATGCAATCAAGTACACCCGCTACAAATCCATTGCCTATATTGAAATCGGTTATCAGGTTATAGATGCTGAAGGAGTGTACTTCATCAGAGATAATGGGGCAGGATTTGATATGCGGTATGCCGATAATCTGTTTGGGGTATTCCAACGTCTTCACCCCGAACAAGAGTTTGCAGGTACGGGGATCGGACTGGCGATCGTGCAACGCATTATTCAACGCCACGGTGGGCGCATTTGGGCCGAAGCAGCAGTCGATCAAGGCGCGACTTTTTACTTCACCCTTTAAGATTAAACCAACCCATGACTGACCAGCCCACTGACCCATCTTCCGAGCAACCAATTTCCATTGTGTTAGTTGAAGATAATCCTACTGATGCAGAACTAACCATCCGGGCATTGCGTCGCGGTAGAATCGGTAATCACATTCAACTGCTCCAAGATGGAGCCGAAGCCCTCGATTTTCTCTTTTGTCGGGGAGATTACGCCCACCGTAGTATGACGAATCAACCCAAAGTCATTTTGCTGGATTTGAAACTGCCAAAAATCAGTGGATTAGAAGTTTTACGGCAACTCAAGTCTGATCCCCGCACACTAATGATTCCGGTTGTGGTGCTGACCTCTTCTGCTGAAGACCAGGATATGATCGAGAGTTACCAGCTTGGGGTAAATAGCTACATCGTCAAACCTGTTGATTTTGAACAATTTAACCAAGCAGTCCAACAGCTTGGTTTTTATTGGGTTTTGTTTAACCGATCGCCAGTTTCTTAAATCAATAAATGCAGTTGCAGCTGAATTTTAAGCCAGAGCTACTGCTGGTTGCTGCCAGCGTCCCACCGCTTTACCAATTACTGCTAATTCTTGCATCAAGTTATCAAAACGGTCTGGTGTTAGAGATTGGGGGCCATCGGATAAAGCTTTGGCAGGGTTGGGGTGAACCTCTATCATTAGCGAATCTGTGCCAGCTGCGATCGCAGCCATTGCCATTGAAGGCACAAACTCAGACCAACCTACGCCGTGGCTGGGGTCAATCATAATTGGTAGGTGAGTCAGCTTTCGCAACACTGGCACTACTGATAAATCCAACGTATTTCGCGTATACTGACGGTCAAAAGTGCGTATTCCCCTTTCACACAAAATTACATTGGGATTGCCAGATGCCAGAATATACTCCGCTGCCATCAACCAATCTTCAATAGTAGCCGCCATTCCCCGCTTCAACAGAACTGGTTTCGGCTGCGCTCCCACTTTTTTGAGCAAGGAGAAATTCTGCATATTCCTTGCTCCCACTTGGATCACGTCAGCAATTTCGGCAATTTTATCTAGGTCAGCAGCATCCATCACTTCTGTAATAATACCTAATCCGCTTACTTCCCGCGCCCTTGCTAACAAATCTAAAGCACTCTCGCCGTGTCCTTGGAAGGCGTAAGGTGAAGTCCGAGGTTTGTATGCCCCTCCACGCAAAAATGTGGCTCCAGCCGTCTTGACGCGCCGCGCTGTCTCCACAATCATTTCTTCATTTTCTACGGAGCAAGGGCCGGCAACGACTACCAAAGGCTGATGTTCACCAAATACCACAGATCCATTGGGGGTATTAACCACAACTTCCGAAGCTTCGCCGTGGCGATACTGGCGGCTGGCTCGTTTGTAAGGCTGCTCTACCCGCAACACCTGCTCAATCCAAGGGCTAAGTTCCTGAATTTGTAGTGGATCTAAGCTGGCGGTTTCACCTACTAAACCAATAACTACTTTGTGTTGACCAACAATTTTTTCTGGAGTTAGCCCCCAGCTAGTTAGTTCCTCATCAATACGGTTTATTTCCGCCTCTGGGGAACCACTTTTCATTACTATAATCATGTGAAAGTTCCTGATTATTAATTGAGTAAGATTGTCTGTAAATGGACTAGCTTTATTGTTGCTTATTAGCCTAATTACAAAGAGTTAAAAATAAAATTTATTTACAAAATATAGCGCCCAGTCAGTAATTTTACTGCTAAATAACTGGACATAGGGTATCAAAAAGATAACATAATTTTAATTAGCAATGTTGAAGTTATAAAATTTCAACTTCAACATTCACTTCTTCATCTACCCAATACCGCAGTTATCTAATACCTGAGCGCCGATCATTATGAGTTTTTTTGGCGAGTTTCGCGCCAAACTGCCACCATTCGTCCCCAATTGGTGTTGAACTCACCCAAACCCAGCAAACTTCCGACTCTTTCTTCATCCCAAGAGGCAGAAAGAACGCCATAAGTTATCCCTAAAACCCCCAAACCAAATAATCCCATGTTCACCAATAACACGGCGATGGGAGGTAGTTGGATCTTAGAGTAGATAGCAAGCAGATAGCTGACAACCAGGACGCTAATGCCCAAAGCTGTTGGTACACCACAGAACCCAGCTACTCGGCGGATCATGCGCTGGCTGACTACTTGGGGAATAGCCATCTCTTGTTTGGTGTAAGACCGTTTTCTATCAGCCTGTTTGCCAGATTCTTGTGGCTGTGCTGCTGGTTTACTTTGAGTTTTTGCGGGTTTTTGGCGCTTTTTATTTGGTTCAAAGGGCAAGCGACTGCGTTCAGATTCTTCAGCAGACATAAGCGATAATCCCTATCCTCGAATACCGAGACGAGCGATCAAAGCTTGATACTTTTCCCGGCTTTCTTGTGATATATAGGCTAGAAGACGCTTGCGCTGACCAATTAGCTTCAACAGTCCCCGCCGGGAAGAATGGTCTTTTTTATTTGCCTGGAGATGTTCGCTGAGGCGGTTAATGCGCTCAGTTAGCATGGCAACTTGGACATCGGCCGACCCAGTGTCGGTTTCGTGAACTTGGTAGTTGGAAATTATTTCTTGTTTCCGCAGTTGCGTCAGAGCCATGATCGATTCAATTTCTAGTTTTTCTAAATGTATGTAGCAGTCTCCCATAATATCACAGCCATCAAGGTGGATGTAGAATCATCTTTGCTCCTACGCCTTGCACTCTAAGAAACTAAGTAAATCAGGAGCCATCCAGTATCCTCTGGTAGTAGACGCCTTACTAAATCGTATTCGGATATACAACATTCTTATCAAGCTATCTACAAATTGCTAATCATTGTGATAATCTTTTTGTTTGATAATCACACTTCAATATGAGATACCAGGTAGGGGGTAGTCTTTGCAGTGACGATCCCACGTATGTTATCCGTCAGGCAGACGAAAAACTTTATACAAGCTTGAAGGCTGGTAATTTTTGTTACGTCTTCAGTTCTCGCCAGATGGGTAAGTCATCGCTACTACAGCGCACAAGTTATCGTCTCAGACAAGAAGGCTATAGCTGTGTTTACTTGGATGTGACCACATTGGGTAGCGAGGATACGACACCGGAACAATGGTACAAAGGTGTTATTATCAGCTTGTTCTACGGCTTAAATCTGGTCGGAAAAGTCAAATTTAAACAATGGTGGGAGATGCAAGCAGGTATTTCCTCAGTGCAAAAACTACACCAGTTTGTACAAGAAGTTTTGCTGCCAAATGTTCAAAGTGAATCTTTGCCAAACGCCAAAGCCGAACGTATTTTCATTTTCATTGATGAGATTGATAGTTTGTTAAGTTTGAGTTTTCCTGTCAGTGACTTTTTTGCCTGGATTCGTCATTGCTATAATCAGCAGGCATACGACCCGAATTTTCAACGTTTAGGATTTGCGTTATTTGGGGTAGCTAGTCCATCTGATTTAATTTCTGATAAATGTCGCACACCTTTTAACATTGGCACAGCAATAGATTTACACGGCTTTCGACTCCATGAAGCCAGACCATTGCTAAAGGGATTAGAGGAAGTTATAACTCAACCCGAAGCAGTACTTCAAGAAATTATTTACTGGACAGAGGGACAACCATTTCTTACCCAAAAACTTTGTCAGTTAATTGTCCACACAGCTTTAAAAACATCTAATAGAAAAATTGATTTACCGCCAGAAACTGAAACATCTTGGGTAGAACAATTTGTGCGATCGCAGATTATTCAACACTGGCAAGCCAACGACGATCCCGAACACCTCCGCACAATTCGCGATCGCCTACTTTTTAACGAACATCGAGCTGGAAGATTACTAGGGCTTTACCAACGAGTGTTGCAAGCAGAGTCAGCACAGGGGCAGGGGGCAGGGAACAGGGGACAGATAAAAGACACAATTGATGCTTCATTTTCTGATCTTTCTGTCCCAACCGATGATAGTCAAGAACAGGCAGAACTGTTGTTATCTGGTTTAGTCGAAAAACACAATGGCTATCTCAAAATTAAAAATCCCATCTATCGGAATGTTTTCAATGCTGAATGGGTAATCAAGAACTTAGCCAATCTCCGCCCTTACTCGCAAACATTCAATTCTTGGTAGCTTCTTCCTTTAAAGATGAATCGCGTCTTTTGCGAGGACAGGCTTTAAAAGATACTCAAAATTGGATGCAGGGCAAAAGTCTGAGCGATTTGGATTATCAATTTTTAGCTGCAAGTATTGAATGTGAACGACGCGAAGTGCAAACGGCATTAGAGGCAGCACGGGCCAAAGAGGTAGAAGCACGACTAGAACAAGAGAAAAAAATGGCTAGACTGCAAAGATTTCTGCTAATTGCAGTGTGTATTGGGTTGCTAATCTCTTGCTGTTTGAGTATAGGGAGTTTTATTTTATATCAACAAGCTCTTAGAAGCGCAAGTCAAGCCAGAAACGGCGAAATTCGAGCGTTTGTATCCTCCTCTGAAGGATTGTTTGCCTCAAATCGTAGATGGGATGCGTTTATGAATACCTTTGCCAACTTACGAGTATTGACATAAAACAAACCTAAGATTTTACACGTTTGTTTTTGCCGGAGGCTAAAGCTTAAACAACGAACAATTCTTACCTATCAATGATTTCTTCACAGACTACTGTTAAACAAATATTTTGGCTGTATAGCTTGGCAAGTCAGTGACTAAACCATCTTCTCCAACTTCCACCTCCCAATTCGTGAGCCAATCTCGCCAATATTCAGCAGATGGGAAGTCTGAAATTTTATATTCATTTAAATTTTGGTCGGAGAAATTTGCCACGACAACCACACGAGAATTATGCTCATCCCAGCGGGTATAAGCCAACACTTTATCATTGGCATTTTCGTAGAAAAACTCGATATTGTCACTTTGCAAGGCTAGATTCTGCTTGCGTAGAGCAATGAGTTTTTGATAATGCTCAAATAAATTACGATTCTGGTCGCCTTCTAACAAAGACCAATTAATCTTCTGTGGTTTAGTGACATCTTTGCTTTTTTGCTGGTATTCGCCAAACTCTTCTCCCATCCACAGCATTGGTATACCCATCGCTGTCATTAAGAGAACGACTGCTAACTTCGCTCGCTTAAGTGCGTCTGTGTCAAAGATACCGCGATCGCCTAATTCTCGCAATAGACGTTCGCGATCGTGGGTTGCCAAATAATTGATCACATTGGTAGCATTTGCATAACCTTGCTGCTTGGGATCTAAAATTTGCTTGAGTTGTTCTAAATCAAATGTTTCTCCACTAATATAGGGAACTATAAAGTACCGAAAGCTTTCATGCCAACAAGCATCTAATGGCCCATCTGGCTCAACTACAGTCTTTGTATCGGGAATATGTTCAGCAATATTGTAAAACTGTTTGGGTGCAGCATGGTTTTTCCCTTGCTTCGCCAGCCAGTCTAGAAATTCAAAGTTAGCCAATTGACGCACCGCATCAAAACGAATTCCATCAATGTGATACTCCTGAATCCAAAATTGCACTACATCTCCAACGTATCTCCATGCAGGTTTAACATCTAATTTTTTATCATAACTATCATAGTTAAACTCTGGGCCCCAGTAATTATCTGGATCTTCGGGATAATGCATGTGTTCGTAATACCAGTAATTCCTGTCAATCAGCATTAACGGGCATTCTTCATCTGTATGGTTATAAATTCCATCCATAAAAACGCGAATGCCTCTAGCATGACACTCATCTATTAATCGCTTTAAATCTTCTGTTGAACCGTAACTAGATTCTGTCGCAAAGAAATGGCGTACTTTATAGCCCCAGCTATAGTTACCAGGGTACTCATTAACTGGCATTAATTCAATTGCATTAACTCCCAATTCAACCAGATAATCTAATTTGGCAATTACCCCTAAATATTTGCCTTGTTTGTCAACTCCAACCTCATCACTAGTAAAATCTGCAACATGCATTTCATATATGACTAATTCACGATTCTCAGGCAACGGTTTTTCGTCATTTTGCCAAACGTAAGTATCAATAATGCGTTGCCCATCTTTAATCCGCACCATGCTACATTTTTCTGTTTCATTAACATCTGTTGCTTGAGGATCAATAACATCTACCCATTCATCAAGTGCAAAATTTGGGCTTTTACTTTGAACACGAAATTTATATTCATAAATGCCGTCTTCCAGTTTTACTTGAGTGCGGAAATAACCATCTTCACTTTTTTTCATTGGGATTTCTTTCCACTCAGAAAAAGACCCAATTAAAGCTGCTCCTTTGTTACGAGGAGCAAACAAGTTAAATTCAATTAAACTTCCCATTTCCATCTTTTTTAATTAAATATATATTTTCCTGTGAGTAGCCCGTATCACCACATATATAAATACAAACATTACCCTAAGCATCTAGTCAGGGAATTAACTTTCTTAATACCTTTCGAGAGATTACTTCCTTCATAATGACCATACATCTATCTTTAGTTAGACTTGATTTAAAAATAAGTATTATGCTTTTAAATTTACTGTTTTGTGCATTTTTTATAAGATAGAAGACTTATTTTCTGTAGCTTCAATAAACGCCTCAAACTGACCATTAGGTGTCCATTGAATAGCCCCATCGCGTCCTGTAAAAAACAGTTTTGTTTGGCTTTGATTCAGTTCAGATAAAGCTTTTGTATCTAAGTTTGCAGAAGAAGCGATCGCCACTTGTGGTTGCAAAGCAATAACTAAATCTTTTAATGACTGAGGGGCACACCACAGTACTTGTGGACGAGACAAACTCCCACTTTTAACTAGTTGCTGTACCTCTTGAGATTTGATATTACCTACTAATAACCAATTCTGGTCTAAAATTTGCAATTGTAAGATGGGTAATTGATCGTTAATCAATTGTGCCACTATTGAACCCGTTTTCACAGCTTGACCAACTGCCAACGGTTGGTAAGCTCCCTGATACTTTTGTAATTCTTGTTGGATTGCCTGAATTGTAATAGAATTTTCTGGCTTGGGGGAATATTCGTAAAAGTTTTTGATTGGTAAACGTTGCAGTAATTCCAACCAAGCATTACTTTCATTGCCTTGGAAATCAGTTGCGATCGCCCAATTAATTTGATTTACACCCTGCTGTTGTAAAAACGGTAGGATTGTGAAACGTCCTGTACCTTCATCACCACTATTAATTACAGTTACTGTACCTTTATCTTGAACAACTACAATTGGTTCTGTACCAGATTCTAATACTGTTATTCTAAACAATGTATTTGTAGAATGCCAAAGGGGGATGAATACTAAACCAATCGCAATCAAATTAGCAAACCACCACCGTCGCTGCCACCAAGGCACTAGCCAAACCAATATAATCAGCACATAAATTGCTATAAGCTGCCAAGTAGATATGCTACCTACAGCAACAGAATTCCCTGGCAACTTGCTGAAAAATTCAACGAGTTTAATTAGCCAATCAGTAGGGTAATGCAACACTCCAGCCAGGAAACTTCCTGCCTCAGTCCAAATTAAACCTACTAAAGCACTGATGATTCCACCTATACTAATAATAGAAATTAATGGAGTACTAACCACATTCAGCAACAAACTATAAGATGGTACCACCCCAAAAACAAAAAGTTGCACAGGTAAAGTCCAAATAGTGGCAGCTAGGGGAACGGCAATCAATGCAGCGATCGCAGGTGGTAACCATGCTAGGCGGTTAACTAATGGGGGCACAGTTACGACTAATCCCAGTGTTGCTAAAAAACTCAATTGAAAGCCTAAATCCCAAATCCATAGAGGATTAAATACTAATAATAGAGTTGCTGCTAATAGTAATGAGCCGAACTGTTTTACTTTTCTTTTTAATAGCAAACCAACTAATGCCGCAAACCCCATAATTACGGCTCTGAGAACCGCAGGTTGAAAACCTGTTAAACTCAGAAAAATGATTAAAGCCAAAAAGCCAAGAATAAATTGCGTTCCTTTTCTTGCCCGCCTCGTTAATTGTAAGATCACACTTAAAATCAAAGAAGTTTGGAACCCGGAAGCTGCTAAAGCATGAGCTAATCCAGCTTGTACAAATAAGTCGCGGATATCGTAGGGTAAATCAACAGCTTTGCTTCCCAACACCATTGCACTGACAAGAGGCCCTTCAGGGATACCCAACCAACGAACTTGCGATCGCACAATCCGCTCCCGAATTTGCCACCATCCCCATTTACGTTCCTGATCCAAAACATTTATCTGTCGCCCAATCAAACCAGCAAACGTTCCTTCTTGCTTGAGAAACTTTTGAAAGTCGAAACCACCAGGATTAGAAGCCGCCTTTGGTTTGTACAAAATTCCAGTCACTGCAATTTGTTGACTAGGGTATAACCCAGTAGCTTGAAGTATAGGCACTGTCACATATAATTTGCCTGTAACCCCTTTTGGGACACCTGCTGAACCTTTTTCATTTTTGACTTCATCTAGTTGAGTCGCTTCTAGCCAAAATTGTCCTCGCTGACTGCGAGTCAATCGGGGATTACTCGCCACTTCGCCACGAACAATTACTAATTGTTCTTGATTACTGCTATTTCCAGGCGGGACGAACTGACTAATATCTTTTGCACCTGGTTGCGGCACTCGCCATTGAAAATATAAAGTTGCTAATAATCCTACCAAACCAGCAGCTAGCCATATTCGAGCATGAGGAGTAGTTTGCCATATATTAGACACTGCTTTATTCTTGCTTCCAGCATTTTCTGGTTTTTGAGCAAATTGCTGTGAAATAGTGCGTCTTCTAAAAAGAATTGCTCCTACTATCCCCAGAACCAAAATCCACACACCACCCCAAGGAACTGCTGTAAACAGCAACCCGAAAATGTAGCCAAGACAAATAATTACACCACTGGTTTGAATCATAAGATTTTTGTAAAAGCACCTGACAACTCGAATTTGCAGCTGACTTAAAAATAACTAGGGCAGCAATAGAGAAAAATCGGCATTGCTGAATTTGGCTATGAAATTCAAAAATAAAATATTCTAAACTCTTATTATCTGCGCTTGGAGCGCCTCTGCGTGAGTTTTTCATCTCTTTAAATCAGCAACAGCGAAAAATTTTTATGCTTGTGGTGAAATATAGTCCATCAGCTTTATACAAACAAAGCCCGCACTGGCGGGCCTTATCCTTGTAGCTTTTATATTCAAGGCTCAAGATTTAATGATATTTCCGATCTTTAGGAATAGCCACATCATCAAGATATACCTAGCTTAGAGAATGCAAAATCAAGAGATTGCTAACCTATGGAGGCAGGTTTTGTTTGTGTAGCTGCAACTTCTAGTCGCTTAGGCGAGTAATAAATTAGACTTCATCAAACATCTTCTTACTAGGTAACAAGTACCTGGATCGTTTATATTGTTTAATACATAAACTTTCCTACCGAAACAATGAAAGTATTACCCAAAGGATATAAGAGATAATTGGAATCAAAAACAGCCAATCAATAATATATTGATAACGAGATTTAACTGTATACTCTGAAACAGCTTGTACTAAGACCGGTTGTGAAACAAGTTGCTGCAAAACTGGCTGTAAAACAGGTGGCTGTATGACTGGTTGTAAATTTTTGAGCAAAGGAAAACCCAACTTCTCCCTTTGCTCAACATATAAATGAGCTACCTTCCTAGCCAAATGCCGAATCCTAGCAATATAGCGAGTTCTCTCTGTAACCGAAATCACACCTCTAGCATCTAGCAGATTAAACGTGTGCGAACACTTCATTACATAATCTAAGCTAGGCAAGACCAATCCTCGCTCCGTCAATTGTGTCGCTTCCTGCTCATACAAATTAAATAGCGTCAGTAACAACTCAGGATTTGACGCTTCAAAGTTGTAGGTACACTGCTCAATCTCTGCCTGGAGGTAAACATCACCATAAGTAATGTTGTCCGTCCAATAAATCTTTGTAATTGCCTCCACTTGCTGGAGATACATTGTCAACCGCTCTAATCCGTATGTAATCTCAATCGATACTGGGCGACAATCGATTCCCCCACACTGTTGAAAGTAGGTAAATTGAGTAATTTCCATTCCATCTAACCATACTTCCCACCCAGTGCCCCAAGCTCCCACCGTCGCATCTTCCCAGTTATCCTCTACAAACCGAATATCGTGGTCTTCAGGACGAATACCTAAAACCCTTAATGAATCAAGATATATTTCCTGGATATTATCCGGCGACGGCTTAATCAGAACTTGGTACTGATAATAGTGTTGAAAGCGGTTAGGGTTTTCGCCGTACCGTCCATCTGTTGGGCGACGACACGGTTCAACATATGCAACAGCCCACGGTTCCGGCCCCAATGCTCTTAAAAATGTCTGGGGATTCTTAGTACCTGCCCCCTTCTCAATATCGTAGGGCTGGGCAATCAGGCAACCGCGATCGCCCCAGAACTGATGCAATAAAGCTATAACCGACTGAAAATTCACGCTTCCCCCTTCCTGAGTTGGCACAGTGCATAAACCATTGTTGCCTAGAACCCGGCACTGTGGGGAGTTTTATGGTGACACAAAAGCCATCCAAAATAATTTTGGGAAAATAGTTGACACAAAGAGTTAGGTTCGTTATATTGAATAAGTGCCTGAAGCGGAGAGCTTGATAGCGACGCATTCAGTGAACCGAACCTTGAAAATATTATAGTTTG
>NZ_JAIVFT010000026.1 GCF_020829665.1 Nostoc sp. CHAB 5824 | reverse complement strand
TGTATGTGTCAGAAAATCAGTTATGTTCATTGGTTTGAGGAGATGATGTCAGGTTGACTATTTTAGACTTTTTAGAGTTAGTGTAGCTAGCTATGTAAAGTTTTGTATCAGAATTCAACATTTCTGATTCAAAACCTTTCCCCTTTAACCAAACCGTATTGAAAGTTACTCCAAATTATTATTACTAAGTAAAAGAATTATAGTCATAAATCAGACATCATATAAAATACAGTTAAGGTGATGTAGAGATGGGTAAAAAAGCATCTCTACAAAACCTACAAATTATTTCCAAGCAAAAACACTGGCGCGAAATCCGTGCTATTTTAGCGCCATAACTTTGTTATGTTACCTAGCAAAGCTTCATGCACCTAAAAAATCTTGAGATTATGATAATTTAGTGACATGCAACGCCTAAAGTGTGGTGACGCGCTGAGTGTGCTGTGTTATGAGCCGCAGGATAGGTAGAGAACAATACAGTCCAGATAACTAAAGAAGATAGCAACATATAGAGCGTTACCTGCACAGGCTTGGATAAGGTAATACCCGCGGTCTTCTGCAATACTGAAATATGAGAAAAAGTAGTCATTTTTGACCTCCTATAATAAATTTGGGTAATTCATCAATCAAAGGGCATTATGCCGCTTGATTGCAAAAAGATATACGATCAACTTTGTGTTTGACAAGTGTGTATCAAATGTATTGGGTAATTGGGCTTTAGTGAATACTATACTATCCTTTGAAGATCGGCTCATCATGAGACAGAAATCTCCACATAAAGTCCATACAAATAACAAAAGAATGACACATGTATTTAAATGACGGCATTTTAAAAGCTGATAACACGAAGGTAACAGATTAAAATTAAAAATTAAAATTAGTCATGTTGCCAAGCATCCAAAATTCCTTGAAATGTAATTTATGTTATCTCTCAGGCAATTAAATATGCCACAGATTACTGACAGTTCCTTGGCTAGGTTCATATCGAAGCCGCTATTATACTCCTTGTTTGTACTTTAGGTACTGCTGAAGCAATAAGCATATCAGGAATAGGCATGAAATAGTTAGCTTTTCCTGAATACTATTTATACAAATTATATCGTATAAATACTGCCAAAAATAAGAAAATTGGGCTAGAGTTTTCAGAAACTGATTCTCGCTTGAGCTAGCTTTAACGACTTAACTAGCAGTTTTGAAGCACTAAAAAATTATTGACAATAATTATTAATTCCTCTAATATCTAAAAGCAATTGCAAATCTTTTGCAATTCTTTTTTGGTGCTAACCGTAACTAAATGCCATGCCCAACAACTTCGCTCTAGGTAACGGAAAACCTTGGAGCCGCCGTCAATTATTGAAGCTGGGCCTAGCAGGTGCTGGAGTGACTGGTGCAGCTGGACTTTGGCAAATGCTAAATCTACAAAGTAAGTCAATCGTCAAAGTGCCACCATTCGATATGGAAGCACCAGACGATGTTACTAACCCGATGAAGATGTTAAGGGATTTTGATTATGGGACGGTAAAGCAAGAAAATGGGCGGACTATCCGGGAATTTAAGTTAACTGCGGGTACTTCCATAATTGAACTCAATAGTGCTGTTTCTTACAACATCTGGGATTTAAACGGTCGCATACCAGGGCCAACGCTACGGGCAAAACAAGGCGATCGCGTGCGAGTATTATTTCTCAACAACGCGGGACATTCTCACTCTTTGCATTTTCATGGCGTTCATCCAGCAGAAATGGATGGTATTCGCCCAATCAGCAACGGCAAAGCCACTATTTATGAATTTGATGCTGAACCCTATGGTGTACACCTGTACCACTGCCATATTGAACCAGTCACCCGTCACATCGCTAAGGGACTGTATGGAATGTTTATTATCGATCCACCTACTCCCCGTCCCCCGGCTGATGAGATTGTACTAGTGATGGGTGGATATGACGTGAATGATGATAGCCGTAATGATTATTACGCTTTCAATGGTCTACCCCACTATTACATACATCATCCCATTCATATTTACAAAGATCAGTTGATTCGGCTGTATGTCCTCAACATTATTGAATATGATCCGGCAGTGACGTTTCATCTCCACGCCAACTTCTTTGATGTCTATCGCTATGGCATGAGTATGAAGAAGAGCGAGAAAACAGATGTGATTACGATGGGTATAGCAGAAAGACACATCTTGGAATTTGCTTTTCGCTACCCAGGTAAGTATATGTTCCATCCCCATCAGGATGCGATCGCAGAAAACGGTTGCATGGGTCAATTTGAAGTAGTTGCCCAGAGCATCTCTCAAAATCCTGTTAAAAAGTCCTGACAATATTATTAGTAATTCGTAATTAATTCATTAAATTTTTAAAGCAAGTAGTTGATAAAAAATGTCATTATATGCAACAGTAAAATCTATGACAATGTGTCAAACAAACTAGCTTCTAGTAATAGTTTGAAATGTGCCAATTAATACCATTTTAGTCGTGTGAGGAGTAAAGATGATAAAACTTCGTTATATCTGTTTAACAGCAGCAGCAGCCGTAATAGTTACCTTGAGTTCCTGTAGTGGTACACCAACCGCAGAAAATCCATCAGCACCAGTTGCTAGCCCTCCAGCTACAGAGGCAGTAAGTAATAGCAATCATAGTGGTCATGGTGGCAAAGAAAAAATTAACATTAACGCCGCTATATTGTCAGAATTGGATAAGTTTGAAGCCAAACTAGGTGTTCCGGCTTTATCGAACAAAATCCAGGCAAATCGTCCCTACGGCAGCCCAGAAGAATTAGTTACTAAAAAAGTAATTACTCAAGAGCAGTTCGACCAAATTAAAGACCAGGTTAGTGTTCAAGAAGTGGTACTCACGGGTGAAGCAAAAGATGTTGACTACATGAGTAAGTTGGGCTTAATGAAAGGGCATCTTTTGGTAGCACAAGAACTGCTGGATCAAAATCAGCCGAAACAGGCAGAACCTCATATTGGACACCCAGTTGAGGAAATCTATGTTGACGTAGAAGAACAATTAAATGAACGCAAAGTCAAAGAATTTAAGACAACATTGGTAAGTTTGCAAGATTTAGTGAAATCTAGTCCGAAGGATAGCAAAGTTAAAACTAATTTTACTTCTTCAGTGCAAGCAGTTGATTCAGCGATCGCAGCTTTGCCAGCAGACCAACGTTCAAAGCCAGGATTTGTGCTACAGGTAATTAATGAATTGCTGGATGCAGCTAACTCTGAATATGGCGCTGCGATCGCCAATGGAAAAGTAACCGCACCAATTGAGTATCAAGACTCCCGTGGTTTTGTCGTTTACGCCAATGATTTATACAAAGGAATTTCTAGTCAAGTAGCTCAAGCAGATCCCGAAGCACACAAAGCAATCGACACTAGTTTTGTTGAACTAATAAAAGTTTGGCCCGCCGCCATCCCACCTGCGAAAGCAGTCAAAACTCCTAATGATGTTACTCAGCTAGTGAAAACCATTGAGGAAAACTCTCAAAAAGTAGTTGACAAAACCAATACTCAAGCACAGCGATAACACTTTGATTTAATGGGAAGCATAAAGTAAGGAGTTTAAAATGAGGAAATCGTTAGGAGTTACGAATTACGAATTACGACGAACTCCTAACTCATTACACTCCATTCATTACTTGAACTAACAACTGATGCAAGAACTTGACCAGAAAAAGACTATTGACCTGCTAAACGCCATCATGGAATTTGAACTAGCAGGGGTAGTGCGCTATACACATTATTCTTTAATGGTGACTGGCCCTAACCGCATTCCAATCGTGGCTTTTTTCAAAGCACAAGCAAGTGAGTCTTTACTTCATGCCGAACAAGTGGGAGAAATTCTCACCGGTTTAGATGGGCATCCCTCCCTAAAAATTGCCCCAATGGAAGAAACCTACCAGCATAAAGTCAAGGATATCTTGGAAGAAAGCTTATCCCATGAAAAGAAGGCATTGGAACTGTATAAAAATTTGCTCGAAACTGTCACTAATGCCAGCATTTATCTTGAAGAATTTGCTCGCGGCATGATTGGGCAAGAAGAGATGCATAATCTCGAACTGAAAAAGATGCTACGCGATTTTGGTTAATAGTTATTAGTTATTAGTCATTAGTCATTGGTCATTGGTCATTAGTCAAATTCAAAGGACAATTGACAAAGGACAGATGACTAATGGCAAAGGAGAAAAGATAAAGGACAGAAGATGAATTTTAGTACCGCTCTACCTACTTTTGTAATAACGCTCCGAGAAGGAGTAGAAGCTGCTCTTGTTGTTGGTATTGTGCTAGCTTTGCTGAAAAAAGCTAAACAATCCCGGCTCAACTCTTGGGTATATGCTGGTGTCGGCGTTGGCATTGTCATCAGTGCCTTAATAGGTTTGCTATTCAGTTGGGTAATTCAAGTACTGGGAGCAGTTAATCCGCAATACACCTCCGTAGTTGAGCCAGCGTTAGAAGGTGTGTTTAGTGTGTTAGCGATCGCAATGCTTAGTTGGATGCTAATCTGGATGACTAAACAAGCCAGATTCATGAAAGCCACAGTTGAAGGAGCAGTTACACAAGCACTGACACAAAACTCAAATGCTGGTTGGGGTGTTTTTACTTTAATTTTAGTTGCTGTTGTCCGCGAAGGCTTTGAAACTGTTTTGTTCGTTGCTGCTAATTTTCAACAGGGATTAATGCCAGCGTTGGGTGCTATTGGTGGTTTGGTAACGGCATCTGCCATTGGGGTGCTGTTATTTAAATGGGGTGTCAAAATTAACATCCGCCAGTTTTTCCAGGTAATGGGCGTTTTATTAGTGTTGATTGTGGCTGGGTTGGTAGTTTCAGCCTTGAAACATTTTGACGACGCTGTGGCTAACCTTGCCCTTAGCAGTCGTGCCACAGAAAGTCTTTGTTTCTATTACGAACGTTTTACAAAAGTTCACTCCTGTATTTTGGGGCCAATGGTTGCAAATACTTCCACAATCTTGCCTGACGAACAGTTTCCTGGCATTATCCTCAAATCTTTATTTGGTTACAGAGACAATCTCTATCTTGTGCAAGCAGTGGGATATGTGGCATTTTTACTCACCATTGGAGGGCTGTATTTCCGCAGCCTTGGAGGTGCTTCTTCTGAAGGTAAAAAGAATATCCCCTTTGGTCAAAAACCGATTAGTTCTACAAAAGATTAAAAGTACAGTCAATTTTATATTTTCGCCTCGTTCCCAGTCAGAGACTGGGAATGCCTATTGGGAGGCTCTGCCTCCCCTATTAAATGACAAGCATTTCAAGGTATAACCTGAAAAAAAGATTTTAAATTATATTTATTGAGCTAAGTGCCTTGTGGTGCAAACAACGCTTGCTTAAGTTGCTGACAAGCCTTTTCAATTGCATCTATACTACCTGGATTTACCAGACCAAAATAATCAAACACATAGACTCGGTTATTTTTAGTTGCTTGCAGTTTTTGCCAAAAAGCTTCCTTTTTCAACGAATCTAAAAGCGCTGCTTCTGAATTACCTTGCGGGGGATTGACCAAAATTATCACCTCTGGATTTGCTTCTAAAACTTTCTCAGCCGAAAGCGTCACATAGCCACCAATTGGACTTTTTCCTTGTAAATCTGCTGCTATATTTTTCGCCTGAAATTTCGCCAGCAAATCTCCTGCCCAACTATTTTTATTCGGCGCTAAAATTGGTTGACGACTAACCAACGCTAGAGTAGAAAAACCCTGACTTGCTTTTTCTGGCAAGAAAGTTTTGTAACGATTTAACAAAGACTGAGGATCAGCGTCAATTGATTTAGCAAGTGTTTTAGTAAGTTCTTCTAGAGATTCCCAGTTATTCACCTTAGTGAGAAAGGTCGAAATTCCTAGCTGCCGAAGTTTCTGAATTGGGATGTTAGAAAAACCTTCTGCACCAATAACCAAATCTGGTTTAAGTGCTACCACTTTTTCTAAATTTGGCGGACTTTGCCCTTCACTAACGCGGGGGATATCCTTAAACCTTGAGTCATTATTAAATAATTTGCTACCAGTGATTCCAACAATTTTTGTTTGATCGAGTCGAGAGATAATGTCAGCAGAAAGAGAAGAAAGAGCAACAACTCTTTTTGCTGATCCTTTTAGTAATTGCTGAGAATTTGTGTTTGTCGTCTCAGTAGGATTTGTAACTTTTGTTTGTGCCTGCTGAGTGGTTGCAGTCGTGCAAGCAGCTAAAACTATACTCATCAAAAGTGCTAAAGCAGATAAGAGCCAACGACGATACATATGAAAATTCCTTCTGGGGTAAGAATGGCATAAGAAACATACTCAGCACCACATTCAAAAATAGCAAATGTAGCTTTTAGTTCACTTGGCTTGACTTTGGCATCGTTGCGTAGACGCGTTAACTCACCTCCTGTCTTGTGTTTATTAAAAGTTTCAACGGGCTTTAGCTATATAGCTATTAATTCCCAAACGGGATAGCAACGAAGTCAGAGATTGAAAAGATGTGGGTAATGACAAGAGCTAAAACTCAGGCTATTCTTGGTTCAAACATGTTTGCTACTGGTTTTGGCAGATTTTCACTAACTAAGGTAGAGCCAAAATCTACCCAATAGCAGAATAAACTTCCTGTGTATTCAGGCGTTTTATACTGCCCTGTATACGTTTATGTATTTATAAAAAAATGCGGCAACACAAATAGTCCTTTAGCAGTCTTGAAAAAATAGGTTTTAAAACCCTTACTACTTAACTATATAATTCGATACACGTTGCCCACAATTATCTAAGTTGGGGTCGATGATTATTGTGTCCATCTACTGGTAGGTATGTCTAACCATCCCTTGAACGTTGCAAGATCAACATTATTTTGGCGGCGCCTATTCGCTGTTATTTTCACTACTAGTTCATTACTCCCCAATTTGGGAAGCGAACCAGCAAGGGCGCAAGTAAACCAGTATTGTCAGTTATCATCAGCGGCGGCGCAAGAAAAAGAAAACTTACGTTTATCAGCCCTCAAAGGCAAGCAAGATGCCCAAACCCGCTACCAAAACTTAGTAAAAAAACAGGCACAGGAATTACGGGAGTGCCGCACTCGGACTTGGCCTCAAACCCAAGCTCTGTGGTTGCGCTTGTATCCTTGTGACATTCAGCCAGGAACAATTGATCAGATTATGGATCGGATTGTCAACCGTGGCTATAACCAAGTTTATTTAGAAGTATTTTACGACGGGCAGGTATTATTGCCAGCAAAAGCTAACCGGACGGCTTGGCCTTCTGTAATTCGCACCCCAGGAGCAGAAAACGCCGATTTACTCGCCACAGCAATTCAAAAAGGTCGGCAACGCGGTTTAAAGGTTTATGCCTGGATGTTTACCACCAATTTCGGCTATACTTACGCCCAGCGCCGAGATAGAGAAGGTGCGATCGCTCGTAATGGCAAAGGTCAAACGAGCCTATATGTGGTAGATAACGGCTCTCAACTATTTATCGACCCCTACAACTCGCAAGCAAAACGCGACTACTACCAATTAGTACAAGAAGTTTTGCGCCGTCGCCCAGATGGCTTGTTATTAGACTACGTACGCTATCCCCGACAAGCTGGAAGTGATTCCATTGCTACCAAAGTTTCAGATTTATGGCTATTTAGTCCCGCAATCCAAGAAGCTTTATTTAAACGGGCACAGAATTACAAAGGGCTGGATTTGATTCGTCGCTTTTTGAGTAAGGGATACGTCACTGGTGGAGATATAACGGAAGTCGATAAACTTTATCCCCAGGAAGGGGAACCCCTCTGGCAAGGACGCATTCCTCCATCAGCGCAAAAGTCAATCCTGTCTGCAACCGACAGACAACCACTTTTACAATGGGAGTTGTGGCAGCTTGCCGTTGCCCACGCTATGCAAGGAATTCTAGATTTTGTTACCATAGCCAGTTACCCAGCAAAGCAGCAAGGTATTTCCACGGGAGTCGTGTTTTTCCCTGATGGCAACCAAACTGTAGGACAAGGGTATGATTCCCGCTTACAACCTTGGGATCGCTTCCCTACTACATTAGAATGGCATCCTATGGCTTATGGGAATTGCAATAATGTTAGTTGTATTGTGACGCAAGTGCAGCGGGTTTTGAGTATGGCAAAACCGGGTACGCAGATAATCCCAGCTTTAGCCGGCAAATGGGGAGAACCGATTAGTAATCGTCCATCTTTAGAAGCGCAAATGCAAGCACTTCGCAAATATGCTCCCCAACTGAAGGGAGTTAGCCATTTTGCCTATTCTTGGCAATATCCTCAGAATGATAACGATCGCAAATTCTGTCGGGTTAAGTAGTGAAAAGGGCAAGGGTGAAAGGATTGAATTTCCCTTTCAACTTTCACCTTATAGAATCACATACTTTACAATTTCATACCAAATATAGTAAACACATTTATAAAAATGAGTTTCCGCAGGCCCAGTTCATGATTAAGTTTTTACCTTTTTTGCTATGAATTAACTTAAAGCCAAGTCCTCTGGTGTATTACAGTTAAATAGCATTTCGGGTTCTGGTAAGGGCAAAACTTCTACAGGATATTGCCGAAGCCATTGCTGAAAAGATCGCCCCCCTTGGTTGATAAACTCTAAAAGTTGTGGCAAACAGCTACGGCGATAGAAACCACATAAAGGTTCCCAGCCTTTGGGATGATCGGCTAAAGCTGCGATCGCATTATCCCCCACACTATCAAGTCTAGTTACCCAATCTTGTAACACCTCAACCCGCAACCTCGGCAAATCACAAGCTAGCACCAGCACCCAATCTGTTTTGACTTCGGCTAGCCCTTGGGCAAAACCAACTAGAGGCCCGTGGGCTAGAGTTTCTCCAGATAAAGGCAGTTCTCGGATAAATTGGCAATTGGGCAAAAGCAAGTCTTGATAGCGTTCTGGCCAGGGAGTGACTATATAAACAGTATTGGCACAACTTTGAGCAATGCTATAAACTCGCTGTAACAACGGCACTTCTTGAATGGGAATCAGGGCTTTATCCTGACCCATGCGAGAACTTTTGCCACCTGCTAAGACGATGGCAGTTAATTCGCTGCGGCTAGTCATGTTAGTTTTCTGGCTCAAAAAACGTAATGCACACACCAGCTACATCAATAATCGCAAACTCCTTCATTCCCCAAGGTTGTGTTTGCAACTGACCGTTGGGATGAATCATTTGTCCGCCTTGCGCTTGAAATTCCTGATAAAGCTGCTCAATACCATCAACTTTGATCCGAAAAGTTGTCCATTCTGCAAGGTGTTGATCGTCATTTTTTTGCAGAAAAATTTCTGCACAGTCGCGTTTTATAATTGCCATAATGACCGGATCGCCTTCTTTATGGATTGTTGTAAAACCAAGTTGTTCATAGAAAGCGATCGCTTTTTCCATATCGGCACCAGCAGGAATAATAGGACTGATGTTTCCAAGTACAGGCAGTTTATTCATGGTTATGCGTCCTATGTTGCCAAAATTATCCTCTATTTTGACTTTGCTGCACTTGCTGCCATAAATTCTCTACATTTGCTGCTGGTGCAAGGCACTTCAAACCTTGGCAAACTAACCCAACGCTTCCCTCTGGTAAATCAGATGTGATGGCAAACACAGCCACTGGCAAAAACTTGTGGACGAGAGAGTTTATTTGCTCAGTGGTGCTGCGAATCAAGGTAGAATTACGATACCAATCCAACGCTGTAAACAAGCTGGGGCAAGCTTGGGGAGCGCGATTCATCACACTCCTAAAAGCTTTCAAACCAAGTTCTGCTAAATCCAAATAATTTAGATTATCGGTGAGTAGGGTCAGACGCACAAGGTTAGCGATCGCAATTCCATTAGCTGATGGTGTGGCATTATCAGCGTAACTGCGCTCGCGCACAATTAAATCTTGACTAGAACCACTTGATGTATTATAGTAACCACCTAATTCTACACTCCAGAGAAATTCGTTGAATTCATCTTGGATAGCGATCGCTTTTTCTAACCATTGCTTCTGCTCAGGGTTAGAAGTTTGTAAATCCAGGAGAGCTTTAATAAAAAAGGCGTAATCTTCAGACTGCGCTAAAACAGTTGGTTCTCCTTGATAGTTGAGTCGGTGGAAACGCCCATCGACAAACTGATTTTCCCAGATAAAATTCGCTGCTCGTGCTGCTAATTCCAGATATAACGGTTGTCGGAAAACCCCAGCAGCCCTAGCTAACCCAGAAATCATCAAGCTGTTCCAAGCAACAATCATCTTCGTATCTGTCACTGAGGGAATGCGACCTGGCCAGTTAGCGGTTTTTGCTTCTTGGTTGTTACGAGCTGGGGGAAAAGTTTCTAAGGACTCAGAACTAACGCCATAGCGAGCGGTAAACAGCTTGTTTAGTGCCGTTTCCAGGGTTGCACTCAGTTGACCTGAATTCCTTCTTTGTAAAACGTTACGTCCTTCAAAGTTGCCGTTAGGGGTAACAGTAAACTGCTGTTGTAATTCCGTTAGTTCTTCAGGCGTTAACAGTTGTTGTAATTCGCTGTAACTCCAGACGTAAAAGGCTCCTTCTTCTGGTTCTACTGCCGTGAGTTCAATGAAGCTGTCGGCATCTTGAGCAGCATAGAAGTAACCTTCAGGCGCGGTCATTTCCCGCTTTAGCCATTGTACAGTACCAGCAACTGCTCTCTCAAAGGCTGCTTCTTCTACTCCTGCACTCCATAAAGAAGCTATATACTCTACAATCTGTCCATTGTCGTAGAGCATCTTTTCAAAGTGAGGTACTGTCCAAGTCGGGTCAACAGTATAGCGATGAAAGCCACCGCCCACATGGTCATAAATGCCTCCCAGCGTTAAGTCTAGTCCCCGTTGGGTACAAACTTGCTTGCTATCATAGCGAGATTCAAAATTAAATCTAGTTCCCCGCAATGCTAATTCTGCATAGGGAATCATTGGGAAGCTATTCCCAGATTGACTAGGAGTAATTACAGCTGTGCTAGTTTCCCAAGCTTGGCGAAGTAATTCACGGTCTTCAAGCTCATTTGTTGTACCATCTTGCAACACCGCAGACGTGAGCAGTGACTCAATAATTAAGGCTTTACGTTGCTGTAATTCTGCTTTTTCTGTATCGTAGTAACGGCGAAGGGCTTGCAACACCTGCAAAAATCCAGGACGACCATAGCGCGGGTCTACAGGAAAGTAAGTACCAGCGTAAAACGGTACTAAATCTTCTGGGGAAAGAAATACGTTCAAAGGCCAACCCCCTTGACCGCTCATCATTTGCAAAGCCTGCATATAGATGCTATCGAGGTCAGGTCTTTCTTCCCTGTCTACTTTGATGGGAAGATAATTGGCATTCATGTAGTCAGCGATCGCAATATCAGAAAAAGCCTCGCCTTCCATGACAGTACACCAGTGGCAACTAGAATAGCCAATGGAGAGAAAAATCGGTTTATTTTGCGTTCTTGCAGTTGCAAGTGCTTCGTCACACCAAGACCACCAATCAATCGGGTTTTCGGCGTGTTTGCGGAGATAGAGGCTCTTAGCTTCAGCAAGGCGATTAGTCATGATCAAATGCCAGTAGTTGCCTTCTTTGCTCAGTCTATCCTGTTCTCAGAAGTGTTAGCCTAGACGGCTATGTACATAAGCAAGAAATCCTACGAGCGAATTATCCCTTGGGTTAGAGGTAGTACTAATTTATAATTTATAATTATGTAACAAAAAGGGGATTTTAACGCTACCTGAAACAGGACTGCCATCATGATAGCTGGGGAATCAAACCTCTTTTAATTATGAATTATGAATTAATAATTATTAATTAGGTTGATATTGTTGACACCTATGCAATTTGTGAAAAATTATTACTGAAAAGATCGCAATAGCAAGCTAACAATATTTGGTGGCGTTTCTCGCACAGGTGATGCTGTCTTTGTCTGAATTAAAGTATTTGGGCTAAGTCCTGCTATCAAGTGGAGCAAGAAGGTGATGATGGCGGCTTGTACAAGTTTTTCCAACATGGCACGTCTCTCTGTGTGGATAGCATTTCAAATATGACTAGTTATTCTAGATACATTTATTACTCTTGATTTACGGAATCTAACAAAAATAATTTGATATTTGCTGAGGTAAATCCTAAAAAAATGTTTAAAATGTTACTGAATTAACACAATTTCCGAAGCAAGTCTGATTTTGGTTATTGGTCTAATCACCAGATCGCTAAGGTTGTGCAACAAAAACCGTGACATGAGATTGGCGACAATTGAAGTTTTTTGATTTTTTCTTCCCTAAGCGGGGATATTTTCTTAGACACCTTTTGCCGCTAAAAAGTGCCCTTGGGGATTGAATTTATTGCAAAAGCACTTTTTGCTTCCTTATTTAGAGAAGGAAAAACGAGAAAGGTTTGATAAGAGGCAGGGGGCAGGGGGCAGGGGAAAAGGTACAAACTAAGCCGAATTGTGGGCAAAAGCCCCCTTGCTCCTTTTCTCACCCAAGTTGAGAGCAACACCCGCAAGTGGCGTGGTTTTCTCCCCTGCTTTTTTCACTTATCTGCTTGGGAACAGTAGAGATAAACCCCAGTTTCGTGCTGTCACCGATAAAATGGTATTTAAAGTAGCCACAAACACGCTTCCATGATTCCTATCGTTATTGAACAATCGGGTCGAGGTGAACGCGCCTTTGACATCTACTCACGGCTGTTGCGTGAGCGCATCATCTTTTTGGGACAACAAGTTGACAACAACATTGCTAACTTGATTGTTGCCCAACTGCTGTATTTGGATGCCGAAGACTCGGAGAAAGACATTTATATGTATATCAATTCTCCCGGTGGTTCGGTGACGGCTGGTATGGGCATTTTTGACACTATGAAACACATTCGCCCTGATGTCTGTACAATTTGTACCGGATTGGCGGCGAGTATGGGCGCTTTCCTCCTCAGTGCTGGTGCTAAGGGTAAGCGGATGAGTCTACCCCATTCTCGGATTATGATTCATCAACCTTTAGGCGGCGCTCAAGGACAGGCGACTGATATTGAAATTCAGGCGCGGGAGATTCTCTACCACAAGCGGCGGCTAAACGACTATTTAGCTGAACATACAGGTCAACCAATTGAGCGGATTGCTGAAGATACTGAACGTGACTTTTTCATGTCACCAGAGGAAGCCAGAGAATACGGTTTGATTGACCAAGTGATTGACCGTCACGCCGCTGGTAGCCGTCCAGCAGTTGCTGTTCTTAATTAATAGTCACGATTGGTAAATGGTAATTTACCACTTTTAATTCCCTTAAACCCTAAAAATAACCCTTCTTTATAACTGAAGAGGGGTTATTTGATTTTAAAACCTGATTTAGAAGTTCAAAACTCAATTTAGAAGTTCAAAACTTGATTTAGAAATTCAAAACTTGATTTAGAAGTTCAAAACTTGATTTAGAAGTTCAAAACTCGATTTAGAAGTTCAAAACTTGATTTAGAGGTTGTTTTAAAAGTGGTTGGCTGTATCTTTGCACTTATTGATCCCCCCTAACCCCCCTTTTTAAGGGGGGAACCGGAATCAAAGTCCCCCAATTTATCGGGGGATTTAGGAGGATCTAAAACGTTTTGTTACCGACAAGAGGACTTTTAAAACATCCTCTTAGAAATTGGAAATCAAAATCCTGCTCTTGGGTCTAGCTGAGATTGGAGATATTGAAGGAATTCATGTAATTCCTCATCGGTTAGGAAAAAACGCCCCCGCTTACCATAGGTTTCAATCAGATGTTCCCGTCCTTGTTCTGGTGTCCAGCCTAAACGCTGAAGTTCAACATCTGTTTGCCTAATGACTGCATTTCGACATCTATTTGAGCAAGTAGTTTAGCAAAATTCACAGGTTCCATAACTTCGTCACAGTTTCAATAGCCTACGTCTTTTGTCATTGACCTTTACTAATTACAAAGGACAAATGACAAAGGACAAATGACTATTAACTAATTAAAATCCCGCTAATGGGTCTGGCTCAGATTGCAGGAATTTGAGGAATCCGTGTAATTCTTCTTCAGTTAGCAAAGTGCGCCCTCGTTTACCGTAGGTTTTAATTAGATGCTCTCGTCCCTGTTCTGGTGTCCAGCCTAAGCGCTGGAGTTCGACATCTGTTTTTGCAATTACATCCGATAAATCCACGGGTTCAGCTTTCTTCTTTCTCTTTCCTGTCCCTGACGGAATGCCGACATTTTCTTGAGGGCTATAACTCCGAGGTGTAAATGGTGTGACATTATTGGCAGAAATTGCTGGGAAGGTCTGATTATCCACCTGGTTATCAAAGGTTATTTCCAAGTTTTCAACTGGAGGATCAAATTCTAGCTCCTGGTTAGCAGTCACAGGAAACTTTTGACTTAAATCCTGGCTATAGGTATCGCTTGGTTGGGATGCAGCATTGCTGTACGCGTACTGTTCGTTACTGCTTGTTACTACTTCTGGTTTGATATTCTGTCCTTTGGAAGGCGGTATAAATATTTCTTTGTCGCTGACTACTGGCCACTGACTACCAACAAAATCCTCATCCTTTGCAGAGGAATAAGCAGCAGGCTCATTCAATTCACCTCTGGTATTCAAGGAAGGGTTTAGCTGTGCTGGGGAAATTGGATTTGAGGTAAACGCCACTGATTGCTGTGGCGCATTTGTAATACCCAAAACTATCAGCGCCCTGGTTCTAGCTTGGTCTTCTGCTGCTTCTACTGTTTCTGCTGCTGCCATACCCGTAGCACGGGTTACGCCTTCTATTTGCACGCTTGCCCGGACAATATATTTTCCTTGAAAAATTTGCACTAATTCAGAAATCAGGCTGCCTTTGGGATACAAGCTCTGGAATTGAGCCAACATAATACTGCTACCAATCTAAATATTTTTAATAACGGAGTTGATACTGCTTGTATGTTCAAGCTAGCTCATCTGCCCTTACTTTAATTTACATCCACTCGATACCCAGGATGCCCGTCAATATTGCTTACTATGTGTCATCAGTTTCTTGGCAGGCGATGAGTAAGTATAATTCTTTGCTCTGAAGTATCAAGGTGATAAGCTGTCGCGCATTTAACTTGCACATCTTTTCGTGTTGACTGTTGACTGTTGACTATTAACCGTCAACGGTCAACGGTCAACGAACTTAGGAAGTGAGTGTGTAATTTAAAAGCGTAATAGCTTATTCTTGCTTTGTCTTGTGTCCCAATTGTAGCAGTAGCTCTTTTTGACGAAATTTTTGGCTAGTGCTAACTTGTCTGGGTAGTCTTGCCTGCAATGCTATACTGATTACCCAACTCAATATCTAGAACTATTTTCTAGAAATGCGCTCTAAATCTACAATAATGGAGATAAGGTTCGCCCTCACTGCTTATTAAGCTGCTCACCTAATTGTTACCGATTCTACATGTGGGAAAATTGGGTTCACGGCAGTTCCTCCTAGCTAAAATCAGAGTCTAATGGCGTAAAATTACCTTCACTCTAGACAATCAAACAACTGTAGTTTCCACGCCACTTGCTCCACTTGGTGAGGTAGCCCGGTCTTGTTGTCCCAACAAAGAGGGACTACCGAACCCGGAGGGGGAGACCCCAGACGCTCGCAGACTCGCTCTAAGCGTTGGCGCAGCCTCTCGTAGAGAAGCCATGCCGTTCGCGCAGCGTCTCGAAGAGAAGGCTTACGCTGCGCCATCGCTTTTAGCGTCTCCCTTTGGGAGAAGACCGCAGTGGCTCTCCTGCATAGCACTTTTGGGCAGTATGGATTCTCTAAACCCAGCTTCTCAAAAACCCGTCGCGTAATTAACTAGCGGGGCTAAATCTTAAATCAGGCGTGCAATCTTAAGTTTGGTTAGGTGAAGAGACTTGAACGCTGGCAAACTCTGAGAGCATCGTACAGTGAGAAGTTCGTAGACGCCCAGAGTTGTCCGTGGGTCGGCTTCCTTTGCTCGGAACTGCGGGAGTAGTTTCTTGCTCTTGCTGGGTCAGCTTCCTTTCCTTGGAACTTAGGAAGCCTTGCCTCAGGGCAATTCGTTTCCAGTTTATTTCTGTAAGCCGTGAGGGTATACAGGAAAGAACCAGATTAAACAAAAAATGATGTTTTGACCAAAGGTCGGTTCACTGCATGGAATTTTCAATCGCTACACTCCTTGCCAATTTCACCGATGATAAATTGGTAGCTCGGAAAGTTTTGGAAAAGAAACTTGGCTGTGAAGATGAAAAAAGCTTACAGAAACTTCACATTGCTTTAGATGTTCTCGAAAAAATCGGTATTTTAGTTAAAGAACGGGGCAAATACCGCCGTGTCTCAGAAGAGGGCATAATCGAGGCAAAACTCCGTTGTTCTAGTAAAGGCTTTTGTTTTGCTATTCAAGATGTGGAAGGAGCTGAGGATATTTACATCCGCGAAAGTCATCTGAGTAATGCTTGGAATGGCGATCGCGTTTTGGTAAGAGTTCTCAAAGAAGGCAGTCGCCGTCGCTCTCCTGAAGGGGAGGTGAAGCTGATTCTAGAACGTTCCAACCACACGTTACTGGCACGAATTAAGCAGGTGGAAACCGGTTTTCGGGCTGTGCCTTTAGATGATCGATTGCTGTTTGAACTCAAGATCCAACCTAACGGGGCGAAATTGGAAGAAGCGATCGATCACCTTGTTCATGTGGAAGTCTTGCGTTACCCGTTGGCACAATATCCTCCCCTCGGTCGAGTAGTACAAATCCTTGGCAGCGATGCTGAAGCCGCTGCTGATATAGATTTAGTTACATGCAAACACGACCTTTCCCGGACTTTCCCGGATAATGTGCTAGATGCAGCCGCCAAGTTGCCCAAAAAACTGCTCAAAGCAGACCTGAAAAATCGGCTGGATTTACGTAATTTATTTACCTTCACCATTGAAGGGGTAAATGGCGATACCAAAGTTATAGAAAACGCTTTTAGTTTAGAAAAAAACCTAGCCGGCAACTGGCTTTTGGGCGTTCATATCACCGATGTTTCTCACTATGTCCAACCTGACGAACCCCTAGATAGAGAAGCACTAAAACGGGGCAAATCAGTATATTTGGGAGAATTAGTGTTGCCAATTTTGCCCCCTATTGTGGCAGAACGCTGTTCTTTAGTACCTGGGAGCGATCGCTTAACTATCTCTTTTTTAATTACAATTGATCCCCAATCAGGACAAGTCTTGGAGTGGGAAATTCAACCTAGTGTAATCAACGTAGAAACTGCACTGAGTACAGAACAAGCCCAAGCAATTCTCACTGGTGAAGCTCAAGTTCAATCCCCACAGGTTTCCCAAATACTGCAAGACCTCCAAGCCTTGCAAACAGCCGTGAAACAGGTACGGTTGACTCGTGGTAGCCTCCAGTTGAATCTGCCGCCCAGCCAAAACGCCTACTATGATGAGGGGATTCTCGGCGCTGTGGTGGTGAATGATTTACCAGTGCGATCGCTACTCACGGAGTTGGTACTGTTAGTTAATCAACTGATGGCAACTCACTTAAATGCTCTTGGTGTTCCGGCCATCTGGCGAGTCCAAGGTACACCTGATGTCGAAGATGTCCAGGAAATGCTGAAATTGGCAGTCAATTTAGGCGTTGATCTAACACTAGATCCAGAAGTGGATATCCAACCCTTAGATTACCAACATTTGACCACAGCTTTTGCGGAATCTCCCTCTGAGCAAGTTCTTACTTACTTATTACAAGATACGCTTAAGCCGTCTGCGTACAGCACTACCAAAGGATCTCACTTTGGTCTGGCACTACCGCAATATGTCCACTTTAGCGCTCCCTTGCGGCGTTACCCAGATTTACTTATGCAGAGAGTGTATTACGCGCTACTTGAAAACGGACGCGATCGCCGCAATACCCGTGTGAGAGAGCGCGTTAACCTGCGCCACTCCTCCAGCCACGAGGAAATTAACTGGAACGTCTTACCCCCAGAATTGCAACAAGAACTCCAAAGCGATTTAACTAGGGTAATTGTTCAAATCAACGACCGAGAAAAAGAAGTCCAAGAAGCTGAAGCCGATTTAGCCGGACTGCAAAAAGCCCAACTGATGAAGCAGCGCATCGGCCAGGTGTTTCAAGGTGTAATTACTGGTGTTCAATCCTACGGTTTCTTTGTGGAAATTGAAGTACCAGCCGCTGAGGTGGAATCCAGCAGTAATCCTGGTGTGCCTCTGAGGGTTGAAGGCTTGGTACACGTCAGTTCTCTCAAAGACGATTGGTATGAATATCGCGCTAGGCAACAAGCACTGTTTGGTCGCAAAAATCGCGCTTCTTATAGACTAGGCGATCGCGTCGCTGTGCAAGTTAAAAGTGTCGATTACTACCGTCAGCAAATTGATTTAGTAACAGTTGGTAGCGATGGCGTAGCCAAAGGTTTAACTGGCAATGCTTCAAATGAAGACTTTTCAGACCTCTACTTACCAAATGACATGGAGTCTGATGACCTAGATCCTTACTCCGAAGACGAGTAAAATCAACTAACATTACGTGTCAAACAACACTAAACCTTTAATTTTAGGCGTATCGGGCGCATCTGGTCTGATTTACGCTGTTCGCGCGATCAAATTTTTGCTAGAAGCGGATTATAGTATTGAATTGGTTGCTTCTAAATCTACTTACATGGTTTGGCAGTCAGAACAGGAAATTCGGATGCCAGCAGAACCAACCGGGCAAGAACAATTTTGGCGAGAGCAAGCTGGAGTTGCACTTTCGGGTAAACTCCGCTGCCATCCTTGGGGTGACGTTGGAGCCGGGATTGCCAGTGGTTCCTTTGCCACTCTGGGGATGATGATTATTCCATGCAGCATGAGTACAGTGGCAAAGCTAGCGGTTGGCTTGAGTTCTGATTTACTAGAACGGGCGGCGGATGTCCAACTCAAAGAAGGGCGAAAGGTGGTCATTGTGCCGCGTGAAACGCCTTTTAGCCTCATTCACCTGCGTAACTTAACCTCTTTAGCAGAAGTTGGAGTTAGAATTGTCCCCGCCATTCCCGCTTGGTATCATAATCCCCAAACCATTGAGGATTTAGTTGATTTTGTAGTTGCCCGTGCTTTAGATCAACTAGATATTGACTGCATTCCAATTCAGCGGTGGCAAGGTCGTCGCTAACACCCTGAGCGGATTTATTGTAAATCTCACAATAGTCCTAAAAAGGTAATGATAGAGATGGCTGATAGTGTCAGTAGTCAGTGAACAGTAATTAGTGAAGAATAATTAGACTGATAACTGACCACTGACAACTGACCACTGATAACTGACAACTGACAAAATTGCTATGGCTGTAATTCGCTTAATTCTATTGGTGGCAGTACTGGGAGGACTAACGCTGTTATTAGTCCAAAATTTCTCACCTGCCTTATCGTTAGTATTTTTGGGCGTGCGAACTCAACCATTACCACTAGCGATATGGATTTTGTTCAGTACTGCCACTGGTGCTTTCACATCTATATTGATTGCTACCTTGTTTAACTTATCCAATTATTTTGGGGGAGGACAACGCCAAACTCCTGACCGCCGAAGTACAACTTCGCCTCGTGCCAAGGCAAACCGTAGAGAAGAACCTACATCTCGCCCTGCCAGTTCTCCATCACCAGCTAGTAAAAAAGAACAGCCTACCAGTGATGTATTTGATGATTGGGAGACAAATGGCAGTAAAGATGATGATTGGAACTTTGATGAAAAGTCAGAGGAAGCACCTACCGGTGATCCTCAAGCTCAACAGCCTAAAGACTCTAAAACTTACGAACGTCAATCAGAAGCCAAAAGCAGTTCTCAGTCTGGTTCAGTTTACTCCTACAGCTACCGCGAGCCAAAAAATACGGCTGCGGGAAAAACTGAATCCGTTTATGATGCTGATTACCGAGTAATCATTCCCCCTTATCAGCCGCCGACTACCAATCAAACGGATGATGATGATTGGGAATTTTTTGATGATGATGATGATTTTGAGGATGATGATAAACGCCCCCGTCGGTGAGATGTAGCGCTCTACGTTTCTACTTGATGCCACACCGCTCTCTAGACTCCTGCTTGACCTTACCAGTCATGGCAGCTTCCTGCAAAATCATGAAAGCATTAAAATCTTCCAAGTCATACCGGGTAGTCAACAGTTGTCGTAGTTCATTTTCTGCTTCCACTGTCAAATAGCCAGTTGCTAAAGCTTTTTGTACAACGTCACGAATTCGATTCATAGTTGACGCCTCATTCATCCTATTTTTATTCATTCAGGCTTATTGGGGTGAAATATGCAGTAGTCTTTGTGCCGAAACTTCAAATTTATAAAGCTTTTTTGAGCGATCGCAGGATATAAGTCATTAATTACACCTCTATCAGAAACATTTAATTGTTTGGGGCTTGTTATAACTGAACTTTTAGAATAACGACCCTGTGCTAGTAGAAACACAGTATTGTGTATACTTAAAATTACCTACCAAAGAGAAAATTCGGATTATTTAGATAGACAGAAATTGTTTGAATAAAGTTTCAAACAAGCTATATTAATTTTTTCGTTAAGCATAGCGATCGCTATGCAGCAATTACCAAGTTACTTGAGGAAAGTTACTACATTCATAAAAAATTTATCGTTTATTATTGATGGTAATTTCACAGAAGAATCGATAATCTATTGCAGAAGTTACTTTAAATACATTAATAACAGTAATAACGTCAGTTAATTCAACTCAAAGAGGAGATTAATTTGGAGAAGCTAAAAACAATATAAAGTTAGAAAAGTTACACGTAAATTTTGATTTTGCAAATGAAAAAGCTTTGATGCCCGTTGAAAATCAATTCCTGAGATGTTTACTGTGCAGTTGTAGTTCTACGGAAATCTTTAATGGAGTTTATCAAAGTCGTAGTAGCATTACTGTTAGAGTTAATCTTTATAATTGATTATATAAATACATAGAATAAATGCTGAGTAACCAAGTCAGATACTCAGTCAAGGTGAAAAACTGAAGTTACCCAGAGTGCTTTAGTGTACCCCTTACCCCTGCTCTTAAGCAAGGTACGCATAGCGTTTTGTTCCAGTAAGTATCGCTCTTTTGCATTTGAGTAAAACAATAAAAGCTTTCAGAAAACTTCAAGTTGATATCTCATTTCTTCTGGCTCAAGAATTTCCCAGATTAAAATTAAACTTTTTAATATTTCCCCAATTGAGCGGCGGTTCTGAGCGCAGTAAATAATTCCTGCGTGCATAATAAAGCCACTTTGATGAAGTATCACAAAGTCATCATCATGGGTAAAAATTATCCAATTCTGAGACATTGCAAAATAAAGTTGTTCTCCATCTGATGCAGCTATCAATCCTGTTTCTGCTGTAGTCGTCACATCAATACCACGACGACGTAAGCCATCCGCTATAGCATTACTGACATTTTCATCTAGGTGGAATCAAATTTTTTGTGTCATTTCGATTCTTTAGTTTCTCTTGCAAAATCGAAGGAGTTTTAGCCTGTACTTCTCTGACAAAGGCTTCTCCTTCTGCAATTTCTTGCCTGATCTCATCTTGATGATCGTGGTAATAAGCTAGAGCAGCATAGACATCAGCTAAAGTGATGCTGGGATAATGATAAACAATTTCGTCAGGGGAAAGCCCTATCCGTTTGTGCCAAATAACAATATCTTGCACTTTAATTCGGTGTCCAGCAATGCGTGGTTTACCCCCATCTGGAGTATTTTCAATGTGTTCTGACATTACTGGTATCTTAGACATCTAATCAAGAAACACTCCTATAAGAACAATTTATATTCTAAGTTATCAGATCATTAGCGATCGCTAATCAAGTGATTTTATCTGGTTGCGCGATAGGTGCAAAACTCCGTATTTTTAAATCCTAGATTGAGTCATTAAGTTTATAATTTGAATCTGTAACTCAGCACGGGCTAAACCCTAGCTATCCGCTAACAGAACTCATAATTGGAGCGAAGCAACTGGTGAGCAGCTTATTAAAAGGAGTCAACCTGTACTTAATTGGGATGATGGGCGTTGGTAAGACGACAGTAGGGCGCTTACTGGCAAAGGAACTGGGTTATAGGTTTGTCGATACCGATAATGTCATTGCCCAAGTAACAGGTAAATCTATCAATCAGTTATTTGCAGAAGTTGGTGAAGCAGGGTTTCGCCAATTAGAAAGCGACGTGCTTTCACAAGTTTGTGCTATTACAAAGTTGACTATAGCAACTGGTGGAGGCATTGTACTGCGGCGAGAAAATTGGGGTTACCTGCACCACGGTTTGATAGTGTGGCTAGATGCGCCAGTTGAACTCATTTACAGCCGTTTAGCTGAGGATACCACAAGACCACTACTGCAAGATGTTGATCCCAAAGGTAAATTGCGATCGCTCCTCGAACAACGAACACCACTTTACTCTCAAGCCGATTTGCACATCACCGTGGGAGAGGGAGATATGCCTGAAGACATTGCCAAGCGAATACTCGAGGCAATTCCTAGCGTTCTTAAACCACAAGCTTCTCATTAGAGGCTGGCAGAAATATATGATGGCTTCACACGAATTTAGTATCAAACTAAATTTTTCCAGTCGAGGCAGTGTCAATCAACTAAGCTATTACGCTTTTAAATTACACAGTCACTTCCTAAGTTTGTTGACGGCTGACGGTTAACTGTTAACAGCCAACACGAAAAGATGTGCAAGTTAAATGCGCGACAGCTTAACAACTTGTTTGAGAGCGAATTTCTTGTAAGATATTTGAGATTTATTCTTTAGGCTTGTTCATAGAGTTTTTTTAGAGAATGCTTGATCTGGATAACATCTTGCACTTATTCCAGCAGCTTTTTTGAACGTTTTTCCATTAAAATGTTACACCCACTATATTTTTGGGAACTCTTAACGTTGAGTACAGTTTTCCCAAAAATTAGATTGGTAAGTCATGAAAGTTGCCCAGATTATTGACACATTAAGTATCTGGTGGAAGCAAAATTTGAGGTTAGGTATCAAGCCTGCCTTTTTCTGTTTGTTTGCGATCGCCCTTTCCCTTACGTTTGTGATCAATGCCTGTAGTCTTGGGCAAAACCAATCTCTCAAACAGCTCCGGGTCGGAATTACAAGCTGGGTGGGATTTGACATTGCACTCTATGCCCAATCCTCAGATATCTTCAAGCAGCGGGGGCTAGAGGTTGAGTTTGTGCGATTCGATAACCAGCAAGATTCCAGTCGGGCTGTTATGCAAGGAAGATTAGATGCAGCATTTGCTTCCCTCTGGGACGTGATGCAGGTTGATCCGGGCAATGGTAAACCCGTGGTGTTAATCATAACAAATATTTCTGCTGGAGCTGACGGGATTGTTGCCAAGACAGCAATTAAATCGCTGCAAGACCTGCGTGCTAAACGAGTAGGAGCAAAGTTAGGAACCGTCAACCATTTAATTTTGCTGGAAGCTCTGAAAGCCCATCAAATCAAACCCTCTGAAGTTCAGATTTTAGATTACTCCAATGAAGTAGCAGCCCAGAAAATTGGGACAGGTGAGATCGATGCTGCTGTGCTATGGGAACCGATGCTAGGAGAAATAGCGAAGAGCATTAAGGGCAATGTGATTCATACCACAAAGCAAGTAGACAGTCTGGTGATTGATATCTTAATGTCCAGTAACAACATAATGAAAGCTAAAAAAGCGGAACTAAAGCAATTCATGCTGGCATGGTTTGATGTGATGCACGCAGTTGAAACCCAGCCGACAGAAGTATTTAACGCAGTTGGAAAAAAACTGGGACAAAGTAGTGAGTCTTTTGCCAGTGATTATGCTGGGCTAAAAAAAGGAGATATTACTTTGAACAAGCGGATGTTTGCAGCAGATGGTCGTCTCAATTCAGCAAAGGCAGAAATTGTCCAACTTCTCCAAGCAGATCCGCGTCATGGTCGGGTGATTCGGCAAGACGTAGAGATTGATCCAGCCGTTATCAATGAAGCAATGGCAGGATGGAAGTCATGAGCCAGAAGTCATCCAAAAGTCACTTATCTTATCAACTACTGATGGGTTTTGGTATTTCTCTAGCAACGGTCGGCTTAACCACGTTGGGATTGAACTACTTCTTGATTCAATCAAGGCTAGAGCAAGAACTAGAACAACGTGCCCAATCGATTACCCAGGGGGTCGGGTTTTCCACGGAAGGATTAATCGAACTAGGGAATACGAGCATTATTAAGCGAGTGGTACAAAACTACGCTACACTGCCAACGGTCGTAGAGGTGGCGATCGTCAGTCCCAATGGACAAACCCTGGCTCGGAGTGGAGCCGCATTACAAAATCCGCCTTATGCTTCAATTCATCCAGAATTGACTCAAGTATTAGAACAGGCTTCTCAGACGGGTTCAGAAACAAGTTTAAGAACCACGATCAATGGTAAGGCCACATTAGTAGAAATTTTGCCCTTTAGCAGCACCCTGTTTGGTCAGGCAAACCGACGCGGAATGACGATCGCCATTCTCGATGTCGAAGAACTACAACAGCAAGCGTGGAAAACCTTCTCTACCTCTACCTTTACCCTACTCGTTGGGATGTCAGCGATTCTGGCACTGATGACGGTGATGATTCAGCGATCGGTCTTACATCCCCTCCAACGTTTGAATAAAGCTGTCACCGACAGTCAAAGCATTGACCATTTTGTTATGCCCAGTGGATTGCCAGATAACGAAATCCAATTTCTTGCCCATACGATTCAAGCGGCTGCTACACGAGTAGAGGCATACCAGCAACTTGAACAAGAAGTTGTACAGCGCAAACAAGCAGAAGCTGCTTTACTGGCATCAGAAGCGCAATTACGGCAGCAAGCTCAAGATTTACAGAAAGCAATCCAAGACTTGCAGCAAGTTCAAATGCAAATAATTCAAAGTGAAAAAATGTCTGCTTTGGGCAATCTGGTGGCTGGCGTTGCCCACGAAATCAACAATCCAGTCGGTTTTCTCAAGGGTAGCCTCAGTAACGCAACTGAATACATCCAAGATTTGCTGAATCATTTGCACCACTATCAACAAGCCTATCCTCATCCCTCATCCAATATTCAAGACCATGCAGAGGAGATTGACCTGGAGTTTTTAGCTGAAGATTTGCCGAAACTGATTCTGTCTATGAAAGGGGCAACAGATCGGATTGGGGATATCAGCACCAGCTTGCGGACGTTTTCTCGCTCGGACACAGAGCATCCGGTGCAATTTAATTTGTATCAAGGACTGGATAGTACCCTACTCATCCTCAAATATCGCCTGAAAGCCAATGAGCTACGTCCAGCGATTGAGGTCGTACGATTATACGACAAGATTCCTGCGATCACTTGTTTTTCTGGACAGCTTAATCAAGTGTTCATGAATATTTTGGCAAATGCGATCGATGCTCTGGAAGAATCGAATCAAAGGCAAAGTTCTGAATATCTTAAACAACATCCAAATCAAATTACGATCAAAACGGGGTTGACAGAGGATGAACAATCAGTCACTGTCCGAATTAAAGACAATGGAATTGGCATGACAGATGATGTCAAGCAAAAGATATTTGAGCATTTGTTTACCACCAAAGGAGTTGGCAAAGGAACTGGATTAGGCTTGGCGATCGCTCGTCAAGTGATTGTTGATAAGCATCATGGCACTCTGAATTGTGTTTCTAGTCCAGGCAATGGCACAGAGTTCATCATTGAAATTCCAGTTCAACAGGCTGTATCTCAAGTGAAAGCGGCATAGCATTATCAAACCAGTACTCCGGCATTTTGTCTTGTAATTTTATCAGGCGATGTCTACGACGGGCGTAGCTGCGGCACCAGGAGCATAACTCAATCACAAAGCTGGGACAAATCAGGTGCAAATGAAATGCCAACTCGACATTAAATAATGTTGGGTTCCGCTAATGCTGCACCCAACCTACATAATTTTGCAAATCTATTTAGTGCAATATGCCAAAGCATATTAACATGGGGAATATCAAATCGGAAAAGAATATTTTTTCTAACTGTGTCTGCAAAAGATATTTTTTATGAATCAGTTAAAAAAGCTTTGCAAAAAGAACAATAGATAATTACGAGCGATCCATTAAAGTTTAAATTTGGGTAAGTAAACTTCCAAATTGATTTAGGCGTAGAGAAAATAATTGCCGTAGAAAAAGGAAATGAAAAAATAGCAATTGAAATCAAAAGCTTTTTAAATCCCTCGGCCATTACAGATTTTTACTCTGCTTTGGGACAATTTCTTACTTACCGTCTAGCATTAGCAGGATATGAACCAGAGCGAGTCTTATACTTAGCAGTTCCATTGGATACGTACAAAACATTTTTCCAACTGGAGTTTACTCAAACTGCGCTCAAACAGTACCAGGTGCTATTAATTGTTTACAATCTAGTAGATGAGGTGATTGTAGAGTGGATAAACTAGCAAAATATCAAGAATATGTTAAAACATTGTTGACGAACTATGCCAGTGATGATGTCTCGGATAACAATGTCGAAGTCCAACTCATTTTAGACACAGAACGCAATCATTATCAATGGATGAATGTCGGTTGGCAAGGATTTAATCGTATTTATCGATGCGTGATGCATTTTGATATTAAAGATGGCAAAATCTGGCTGCAACAGAATTTAACCGATCGCAATCCGGCAGAGGAATTAGTGATGATGGGAGTACCACGAGAGGATATTGTCTTGGGTTTGCAAGCTCCATACAAGCGTCAGTATACAGATTATGGCGTAGCGTAATGCGATCGCTCCTCGAACAACGAACATCACTTTACTCTCAGCGAATACTTGAGGCAATTGCTAACGTTCTCAAAACACAAGTTTCTCATTAGGAAGACTCAAATTACCAAATTTTGCCCATCCGTAGGATAAACCCTGGTAATTCTAGATTGCCACTAACTGCTTCGGGATTATCCAAAATTTCAACTTCTCGATTCGGACGGTAAATGTAGACTTTTCTATTTTGCCGATCAATTAACCAGCCTAGTGATGCACCGTTATCGATGTACTCCTGCATTTTCTCCTGTAATTTTATCAAGCGATCACTAGAGGAGCGTAACTCAATCACAAAGCTAGGACAAATTGGTGCAAATGAAGCTTTTTGTGCATCTGTTAAGGTATTCCAGCGCTCCAGTTCAATCCAAGAAGCATCAGGGGAACGCATTGCTCCATTGGGTAGTGTAAAACCTGTACTAGAGTCAAAGCCTATGCCAGTGCCATCTTGTTCAGTCCAATTCCCAAGCTGTGCAGCAATGTTAAAGTTACGGTTGCCCGTATCTGAAAAAGCTGGTGGCATGATGATAACTTCCCCATTAGCAGTGCGCTCAATTCGCAAATCTCCATTGGCTTGACAAAATTCGTAAAACTGCTCATTTGTCATCTGCACAAGGGAGGGTAAATTTACCTTTAGGGGTGTGCTTTCAGTTTGGATTAGCAGCGTGGTCATTTTCATTCCATAGCTTCAGCCGAATGATTTCAATTTTAGAGGTTTGAAGGAGCGATCATTTGCTTATTGTGTCAGGCAATGTGGGAATAGTTAATTTGTAGAGTGCGTTAACAAAGTAACGCACCATTTCGCTCTAGCCTGTCTCATCTATCCCACAAATATGTGTGATTGACTCTAAAGCTTGAAGTTTTACTGCTGTGTCACCAAAGAATTCAATGGATCTTGAAGAATTTTTCAGTCGTTTAGATGCAGGGGAAAATGATTTTGCAGGAGTCGATCTCAGTGGTGCAGACCTAAGCGAAGTTGACTTGTCTGGCATTAATCTCAGTAGTGCTGATTTTAGTGGGGCGATCCTCTGTAAAACTAAGTTAGGGGGTGCTGATTTAAGAGACGCTAATCTGAGCGGTGCTGATTTACGTGGTGCTGATTTGAGAGTCACTCGTATGGAGGGTGTCAATTTTGAAAATGCAAATTTATTGGAAGTTAATTGGCTTGGCGCAGAAATCTATGGGGCTTATTTCTACAATACGGTTATGCCAGATGGTGAACTCGTCACTGAACCAAACAGCTATGAATAATCAGTACAAACATACTCAACTTTAGCATCAGAGATTGTGAGGAGTTACAAAGTCTTCTACACTGACTGAAATAGGTTTTAACTCTCTCTGTTAGGCTCCTCATGACGGTCAATGATTCTGAATACATCAGGCAAGATGAAGCCACTCGTGTGCGTGTACTAAGCGAAGCACTACCTTATATTCAACAATTTGCCGGTCGCACTGTTGTTGTCAAATATGGTGGCGCAGCGATGAAAGATAGCACACTTAAAGACAAAGTTATCCGCGACATTGTATTCTTATCCTGCGTGGGCTTGCGTCCAATTGTAGTACACGGCGGTGGACCAGAAATTAACAGTTGGTTAGATAAACTGGGCATCGAACCGCAGTTTAAAAATGGTCTGCGAGTTACCGATGCCCCCACAATGGATGTGGTGGAAATGGTTTTAGTTGGTCGAGTCAATAAAGAAATTGTCTCCCTGATTAACCAAGCTGGTGGATTGGCTGTAGGACTTTGCGGTAAAGACGGTAATCTATTTACAGCCCGTTCCCAAGGTCAAGAAGGCATCGGCTTTGTGGGGGAAGTCAGCAATGTGAATATCAAGATTTTGGAAACTCTCGCTAGCAATGGTTATATTCCGGTCGTGTCCAGCGTCGCCGCAGACGAAACGGGACAAGCTTATAACATTAACGCTGATACTGTAGCTGGAGAAATTGCTGCTGCACTAGGAGCAGAAAAGTTAATTTTACTGACCGACACCAGTGGAATTTTAAAAGATTACAAAGACCAATCTACTTTGATTCCAAAAGTAGATATCCGCGAAGCCCGCCAGTTGATTGCTAATGGTATAGTCAGTGGTGGGATGATTCCCAAAGTGAATTGCTGTGTGCGATCGCTTGCTCAAGGAGTCCGTGCAGCACATATCATTGATGGTCGCATTCCCCACGCCCTGTTACTAGAAATCTTTACTGACGTTGGGATCGGGACAATGATTCTCGGTTCACAGTTTACCTTCTAGAGGAAGAGAGGAAGGGGAGATAGAGGAAAATGATTTGTAACTGTAATTTTGTGTAAATTAAAATTCGTTTTTTACTCGTGAATGAGTCTTTGATATTCACCTCCCCTGCTCCCCCTGCCTTCCCTACCAGGGAGAGGTAATAATAACCCGCGATCGCCCACCGCTAAATGGTGTACGACGCCATGAATTATTTATAATCACCGGATTAACTACGGTTGAGTCTCGAATTGTCGGATTAATCAAAGTTGGATTAATCAGGGTGGAATTTCTCACTCTCTGCCTTACCTGGGGATAGTAATAATCGGGGTAATTATTGCGTTGTGGCATTAGTCCCGTTGCTGGGTTTACAGGCATAGGTGTGGGAATCGGACTACCATAAATAAAGGAACCTACAGCAGGCGATTGCCTGACTCCATAACCTCCATCAATCACGATCACACGCTGGGCAGAAGCTGGAGCAATGGTTACACCCATCACTGCTAAAGTCATGCCTGCTAAGAGCCAATTAAGTTGCGAATGTTTGATTTTCAACATATTTTGCTCACCTGCATTTAATACCGGAATTTCTAATCAGAAAATAGTCGCACCTACTTAGTTAAAATTTTAGAAGTTTATTCACTTTCAGATTGTCAGCTTTTGAAAAGATTCCAAAAAGATTGCTGGCATTGGCAAAATTAAAACAGTGCTAATTTGTATATAAGCCGTGAGTGCAGAAAGTTTAGAAATTGCTAAAACCCGTTACCAGGCTGGTAAAGTTGCCTTTGAAAATGGGCAATACCGCGAAGCCATAGAAAATTTAGAAAAGGCCAGCGCTCTGTTAGCTCGTAATTCTCGCCTTGGGGGCGAAGTAGAAATTCATCTGGTGACAGCTTATGAAGCTGCTGGACGCACCGATGATGCGATCGCTCTTTGCGAAAGACTTAAACGCCATGCCCATTTTGAAACTAGCAAACAAGCGCGACAGATGCTTTACATCTTAAAAGCACCAAAGCTGAAAAGACCTAGCGAATGGATGACCCAAATCCCCGATTTGGGCGCACTACCCGATAATGAACTCAAAATTTCTGTACCTGCTAAGTCTACTAAATCTTCTGTGCAGCAGAAGCCTAAACCTACAGAGCCAGAATTAGTTGACCTCAGTCAGGTCAATACCAGAGATAATCGCTTTATCTGGGTGGCGCTAATTGCTATTGGTTTAACCATCTCGTACTTGGTTTGGTTGAGTTTTTCAGGAACCCCTGGCTGATCCTAACAAGAGGATATTTCCGTGCTGGGGTTCTTTCCTGCCTTTGAAAAACGTCCCTTACTCAGCAATATAGTTCGGATAAGATCCCCCTGCCTGCAGCGACCCCCTTTTTAAGGGGGTAGAGGAATAAAAACAGCCCTGCCCTTTTTAAGAGGATAGAGGAAGAAAAATAGCCCCCCAATTTATCGGGGGGTTGGGGGGATCTTCGAGAGATAAAGCAAGTTAACCAAACTGTATTGCGCCGCCCAGTAGTAGAAGTCAAGATTAGTTAAAAAGTTTGACTTTTTGGGAGATTTATGGTTTTAAATTCTTCAATTTTCGGAAAGATTTTCTTTTGGTTAATCAGACCATTTAGTTTTGTATTGACTATGAAATTTCTCTCACCACTGAATGGTCGAAATCGAATGAACCGCGTCTTTCCCATGCGAAATCCTATTCTGTGGCTAGTGCTGTTAACATCCCTGCTACTGACTGGCTGTGTTAAGTACGATGTAGGGCTTAACTTTGACAACTCAAATAGTGGCGAACTAGTACAGCATATTAAGTTGGGAGAGCGGCTAACTAGTTTTAGTGGCGATTATGTTTACGAATGGTTAAATAGCATAGAGCGCCGCGCTAGTAAGCTAGAAGGGAAAACGCAGCGAGTTTCCCAAGAAGAAATCATAGTCACAATTCCTTTTAGTAGTGGTAGGGAATTGCAAGAGAAGTTCAACGAATTTTTTAACTCCCATGCGAATCAAGCCTCTGAGTCAGTGGGGAGCCAATCTGACTCAGAACTGCCGAAAATAGAATCAAATGTACTCTTGGAGCAGAACAATTTTTTACTTTTAGTCCGAAATCGGTTAATTTATGATCTAGATTTGCGATCGCTATCCTTAATTGCCAGCAAAGGTAACGTCTTGGCTAATGCTGGTTCAATTCTCGACTTGGAATTTAGCTTGAAGACTCCTTGGGGAGCCAAAAATATTCAACTAACTGAAACTGCCATAGAGCCAGAAAAAAATGGCAATCGATTAGTCTGGAAACTTCAACCTGGTGAGTTAAACCACATAGAAGCTGTTTTCTGGCTTCCCAGTCCCCTTGGTATTGGTGCGTTGTTAATTATCCTGTTTGTCTGGGGAGGATTGTACTTGAGATACAATTTTATGCCAGATCCCAGAATTCAGTTTTCTCCCAAAGCAGCTACTGCTCAAGAACAGTAGAGTATTCATCTGTTGATATTGTCAGTTAAGCCGATGGAGAATGCATCGGCTTTTTTACGCTTCCCCCAGCTTTTTGTAAAAATGAGTCAAAGTGAATTAGCCAAAGAAATTGTTCGTGTTTCTTACTTGAAAGGCGAGTTTCGGTTACGTTCTGGTCAGGTATCTTCCCATTACTTTGATAAATACCAGTTTGAATCTAATCCTTTGTTACTGAAGCGGTTAGCTAAAGAAATGGTAAAAAAGATTCCACCAAGCACGGAAATTTTAGCAGGGCTGGAATTAGGGGGAGTTCCTTTAGCAACAGCAATTTCATTAGAAGTTGGATTACCAGTTGTCTTTGTTCGGAAGACAAAAAAAGAATATGGGACTGAGAAGATAGCAGAAGGGATTAATATCCAAGGGAAAAATTTGTGTATCATTGAAGACGTTATTACAACAGGTGGGCAGGTTGTAAAAAGTACGGAAGCGCTGCGTAATGCAGGAGCGATCGTGGACTTCGTAATTTGCGTAATATGGCGCGGAAGTACACAAGACAACAGCCTCGAAAAAGCTGCTATTCAAAAACTTCCTCTGTTTGACATGGAAGAACTTTCGGTGTGGATGGAACTGTCTTGAAGCCCACAGTCACGATATTTTTGAACAACAACCCTAAAAACACTTAGCTTTGAGATGAGACTTGTAAAATTTAGAGTGAAACATTAGTGTTACTATGTTCCCGTTGTTCGCTGCCATACCAACGTTCAGCAAGTGCGCTGAGTTGATGAAGCACATCAATGAGTTCCTGACCACGTTTTGTAAGACCGTAAGTTACTTGGGGTGGGACAGTTGGTTCATACTGGCGATAAATAATTTCTGCTGCCTCAAGCATCCTCAGTCTTTCTGTCAAAACTTTGGTGGAGATGCCCTCGACTAGGTGCTTCAATGCACCAAAGCGAGTAGGTCCACTATTACACAACACCCATAGTATATACATTGTCCAAGGCCCTGATAGTAAGGACATGAGAATACTGACAGGGCAAGCATCAGGATTTTTAGAGACCGACATCGATAAGTTAGCTAAAATTGTCCGACAGTTACTTTATGGTAACTACTTTACTTTAGTAACTAGTTACTTTTAGTATCTAATGTAATGCTTTGAAATAAAAACTCAAAAAAAGTAAAAGCAGTAAATCCTAGCCAATCAGGAGATATTTGGTGGTCAACATCCTACATATTGATTCCAGCCCTCGTGGTGAACGATCGCACTCAAGAGAACTATCTAAGGAATTCGTCAGTAGTTGGAGGGCAGCACATCCTGAAGATGCGATCGCCTATCGAGATATAGGGCGTTACCCAGTTCCTCACGTTAATGAAGCTTGGATTGCAGCTGCATTTTCACCACCAGAAACCCATACCCCAGAATTAACTGAGGCACTTAGGATTTCTGACGAACTGATTGATGAGTTTTTGGCAGCCGATCGCTACGTCTTTGGAGTGCCAATGTACAACTTCAATATACCTTCCACTTTTAAGGCTTACATCGACCAAATCGTTCGCGCTAACCGGACTTTTGCTATAGATGCTCAAGGCTTAAGAGGATTAGTCGAGGGTAAAAAGGCGGTTATCATTACAGCTCGCGGCAGCGACTTTAGCGCGACATCTCCTTTCGCTGCCTACGACTTCCAAGAACCATACCTACGGGCGATTTTCGGTTTTATTGGAATTACAGACATTCAATTTATTAACGCTAATAGCCTGAACGAGGGAGATGCCCGTACCCAATCTCTATCAGAAGCACGGGCAGCAATTAAAAATTTAATCACCCAGTGGTAATGTGATGCGGGGCATTGGGCATGGAGAAGAGGACTTGGGGACAAGGAGAATTGGGGACAAGGTGACTTGTTGCAAGTTCTCACAAGTCACCTTGTCCCCAAGTCCCCCTCATCTCCCCCTGCTCCCCCTGCTCCCTGCTCGCTGCCCCCTGCCCCCTGCCCCCTACTCTTCTTCACGGTGACAACCGCTCAATTTTCCAAGTGCCATTATCTAAACGGCTATAGAGTAAGCGATCGTGCAGACGGCTAGGACGACCTTGCCAAAACTCAATTTCTGTGGGGATTACTCGTAAGCCTCCCCAATGAGGTGGTCGGGGAATCTCCCCATTTTCATATTTGCTCTTAAACTCCTGCAAACGTCGTTCAAGAACTTCTCGGCTTTCTATCACCTCGCTTTGATTAGAGATCCATGCACCCAGGCGACTGTTGGTAGGGCGACTGTGAAAATATTGGTCGGACTCAGTTTCGGAAACTTTCTCCACATACCCCAAAATCCGCACTTGACGTTCCAGTTCTGCCCACCAGAAGACTAAAGCCCCCTGAGGATTTTCTGCTAGTTCTTGTCCTTTGTGACTGTTGTAGTTGGTAAAGAAGGCAAAGCCCCGTTCATCAAAATCCTTGAGTAACACCATTCTGGCTGAGGGCTTACCGTCTGGTGTGGCAGTGGCAATGGTCATAGCATTGGGTTCTGGGAGTTGCGCCGCTAGTGCCTGATCAAACCATTTCTTAAATTGGATAAACGGATTGAGGTCAACTTCAAGTTCGCTCAAACCTTCCAAGGTGTAGTCTTTGCGAAGGTCGGCTACGGTTTTGTCCATTTTGATTTACTTCCTTACTATTCAGATACGCTTATACATGTCTTTGTTAAAAATATCTATGATGATGATCAGCACCATCAAGAATTTTACAAATTCTCTCAAGGAATATCTAAAATAGGTTGCATAAGATGCGCCGTTCGGCATCCTTTCAACGCCTGTTAATTTATGGTCTAAGCGGCCCGATTATCGCTCTCAATATCTGGCTGCTGTCCTTGCTTTTTCGCTATTTCCAACATCCTATTACCGTCTTGAGCATTGCGGCAATTTTGGCTTTTCTACTAAATTATCCAGTTAAGTTCTTTGAACGTGCTCAAATTACGCGCACTCAGGCGGTGATCATAGTTTTACTTGCAACGTTAACCCTGTTTGGGATTCTGGGCGTCACCCTAGTGCCGTTAATCATTGACCAAACAATCCAACTGTTAAATAATATCCCTGATTGGTTAGGCGCTAGTCAAAAAAACTTAGAGCAGTTTGAGATGCTGGCAAAACAACGACGTTTGCCAATTGATCTAAGAGTTGTGAGCAGTCAAATCAATGCCAACATTCAGAATCTGGTACAACAGTTAGCTTCTGGTGCAGTGGGATTTGCTGGAACACTGCTGTCAGGATTACTTGACGTAGTGTTAGTCATTGTGCTTGCATTTTATATGCTTTTATATGGCGATCGCGTCTGGTATGGTCTAGTCAATCTTTTGCCCTCTAATATTGGAGATCCTCTCACCACATCCTTGCGCCTAAATTTTCAGAACTTCTTCCTCAGCCAGCTGTTGCTAGGACTATTCATGGTGCTAACCCTGACGCCAATTTTCTTAGTCATGAAGGTGCCCTTTGCCCTGTTGTTTGCCATATTAATCGGTATTTCAGAACTCATTCCTTTTATCGGAGCATCTCTTGGGATTGGTCTAGTAACGATTTTAGTACTGTTGCAAAATTGGTGGTTAGCAGTTCAAGTTGCCATAGCAGCGATTCTCATGCAGCAGCTTAAAGATAATTTGTTAGCTCCCAGGTTACTCGGCAACTTTATCGGACTGAATCCTATCTGGATTTTTGTAGCTATTTTGATGGGATTTGAGATTGCTGGGTTATTGGGGACGCTTGTTGCTGTTCCCATTGCTGGTACTATTAAAGGCACTTTCGATGCGATCAAGAGCGGCAAGCCAAGTGACTTTGTATCAACTGTCACTATTGCTCATGACCCACCCCCTGATTAAGAGAGCAGGGGGGCAGGGGAAGCAGGGGAGGCAGGGGGAGATGAGGGGGACAAGGGAGAATTATTGAACAAGTTTCTTCCTTGTCTCCCTCCTCTTTCTTGTCTTCCTTGTCTCTTCCCCATGCTCGATGCCCAATGCCCCATGCCCCATGCCCAAAGTTGCACAATCCGATCTCACAATTCACAATGGTGATTGATTACAAATTTCAGGGAATACTGCCAACAGGCAATTACTGTTATTAATTAACTTAGAACCCGTTAATGGAAGCTTCCGAGCTATTAGAAACAATCACACTCCTGATTTACCAAGCCCAACAGGGAGAAATTGACCCTTGGGATGTCCAAGTGATTGAGGTGATTGACCGTTACTTAGAACTGATGGCACCGGAGGCAATAGGAAGAGGTTATGAAGCGGACTTGTCTCAATCTGGACAGGCATTTTTGTCAGCATCAATGCTGGTATTATTCAAAGCTAATACCTTGATGCAATTGTCAACAGTAGGAGATATCCAAGATGGTGTACTAGATGATGCCCTATTTGAAGATGAAGACGGAATATCACATCAGGGTCATCGTCTACCATTAGAACGGCAATTGCGTCGTCGTGCATCGGCAATGCCGCCACCAAAGCGCCGGGTGACTCTGCAAGAGTTAATCAAGCAATTGCAGATTATGGCAAACCAGCTAAAACTGGTAGAAAAAGTCAGCAAACCTATCCGTCCCAGACGTCTGCCTAGCGTCCAAAGTATGCGGGAGGCGCTGGAGTTAGCTCACCAGGAAAATCTAACAGAAGTAGCTGGTGAACTGGAGCAGGTGTTGAAGGTGTCGGCAAGGGAGCTAAATTTAGAACAAAATTGGTTGAATCTAGAACAACTTGTAGAGTTGTGGACTCAGACAAAGCTTCTCAACCAAAATGGATCTGGACATGAGTCTAAACACAGTCATTTAGTTAGTGTTTTCTGGGCGCTACTGTTACTCTCGGCTCAATCGAAAGTAGAGCTATGTCAAGAGGAGTTTTACCATGAGATTAAAGTTCGGCTACTTACAGATTCAGCTAAGACCGGCAAACCTTTTGAGGAGTCGATGAACTAAGAAAGCGTAAAGTAGCCTTACAGATAATTTATAGATTTTTGATTCAGTCCCAAAATCCGAGTAAATTGAAAAGATAAGCGATCGCTTGTCATCTAAGTATACCTATGGTTGTAATAACCACTATATTCCTGTTATCCCTGTTTAAGGGATGACTTAGAGCAGAAATAAAAACTGATGATTAAGTATCACTCGATGAAAGTAAACTGGCTTGTGGTTGAGGAATAAATTTTTATGAAAGCGATGATTCTCGCGGCTGGCAAGGGTACTCGCGTGCGTCCGATTACCTATACAATTCCTAAACCAATGATTCCCATCCTGCAAAAGCCAGTGATGGAGTTCTTGCTGGAACTGTTACGCCAACATGGATTTGACCAAATTATGGTCAACGTTAGTCATTTGGCTGAGGAAATAGAAAACTATTTTCGTGATGGTCAGCGGTTTGGGGTGCAGATTGCCTATTCCTTTGAAGGGAAAATTGATGACGACGGTAAACTGGAAGGTGAAGCAATAGGTTCAGCTGGAGGGATGCGGCGCATCCAAGACTTCTCACCGTTTTTTGATGATACCTTTGTGGTGTTGTGTGGTGATGCTTTAATTGATTTGGATTTAACTGCGGCGGTTAAATGGCATAGAGCTAAAGGCTCGATCGCTACTATTATTACGAAATCTGTCCCCAAGGAAGAAGTTTCTAGCTACGGTGTGGTGGTCACTGACGAAGAGGGGCGTGTTAAAGCTTTCCAAGAAAAACCTTCAACAGAAGAAGCCCTTAGCACCAATATCAACACAGGTATTTACATTTTTGAACCAGAGGTTTTTAATTATATACCCTCTGGTGTCGAATATGACATTGGTGGCCAATTATTCCCTAAATTAGTGGAAATCAAAGCCCCTTTCTACGCCATCCCTATGGACTTTGAGTGGGTAGATATTGGTAAAGTACCAGATTATTGGCGGGCGATTCGCGGTGTATTGCTGGGTGAAATTAAGAATGTACAAATTCCTGGTCATGAAGTCGCCCCTGGTATCTACACGGGCTTAAATGTCGCCGTAAATTGGGACAAAGTGGATATCACAGGCCCAGTTTACATTGGCGGTATGACGAGAATAGAAGACGGAGCTAAAATTGTCGGCCCAGCGATGATTGGCCCTAATTGTTGGATATGTAGTGGCGCAACAGTAGAAAACAGCGTGATTTTTGAATGGTCGCGTCTGGGGCCAGGAGTCCGTTTAGTCGATAAGCTGGTGTTTGGACGTTATTGCGTGGATAAAACCGGCGCTGCAATAGATGTTCAAGCGGCTGCTTTAGACTGGCTGATTACCGATGCCCGTCAGACCCCGCCATCACATACCCCTCTTGAGCTACAAGCGATAGAGGAATTGTTGGGGACAAACGCAAATTAGGGAATGGGGACAAGGGGGACAAGGGGACAAGGGGAAAGACTTGTTGCAAGTCCCCTTGTCCCCAATTCTCCTTGTCCCCAAGTCCTCTTCTCCATGCCCAATGCCCAATCCCCAATCCTAACTATTTAGATACGTATATCTTCTGAGACTCTGCTCGTAGGTTTGCAGCAGTCGCTGAGATTCCGCTAGGGTGATGCGCTTTTCTTCTAATGCTTTCTCGCAACGCTGGCGAATGTTTTCTACCATATCTTCGGAGTCATACTGGACGTAGCTCACCACTTCGCTCATGGTGTCACCTTTGACAACGTGTTCAATCTGGTAGCCTTTAGGCGTTAATTGGATGTGAACGGCGTTGGTGTCGCCAAATAAGTTGTGCAAATTGCCCATGATTTCTTGGTAAGCTCCATTTAAGAACATTCCCAAATAATAGGGTTCTCCGGGCTTGTGGGTGTGTAGTTCTAAAACCGATTTGACATCGCGCAGGTCAATAAAGCGGTCGATTTTACCATCACTGTCGCAGGTGAGGTCTGCTAAAATTCCTCGCCGGATTGGTTCTTCATCCAAGCGGTGGATTGGCATGATCGGGAATAGCTGATCGATCGCCCAGCAATCTGGTGCTGATTGAAACACTGACATATTCACGTAGTAGATGGAAGCCATGATTTTCTCTAGGTCTTCCAGTTCATCGGGTACGTATTCTTGCTGTCTAGTGATGTTGAGAATTTTCTGACAACAAGCCCAGTAGAGGCGTTCGGCTTTGGCTCGTTCTCTGAGGCGTAAAATCCCTAAGTTGAAGCGGCTAATAGCTTCTTCTTTGAATTGTGCAGCGTCGTGGTAGAACTCTTGATAATTCTCTTGGTTGATGGATTGGTAAGTTTCCCAAAGATAATTAATAATTGGGGATTCTCCCTCTTGTGGAGGTTCTGGTGAATCAAGGGGTACATCGCTAGTACTGAGAACATCAAAAATCAACACTGACTGATGGGAAGCGATCGCTCGTCCACTTTCGCTAATCAGTGTTGGTACGGTAATTTGCCGCTCTGCACAGGTATCTTTTAACTCTGCCACGATGTCGTTGGCATAGTTCTGCATGTTGTAATTTTTCGATGCATAGAAGTTGGTTTGGGAGCCATCGTAATCTACGCCCAAGCCGCCACCAACATCAAGGTATTTCATATCTGCTCCCAGCATTGCCAATTCTACATAAATGCGGCTGGCTTCTTGGATAGCATCTTTAATCACATTAATGGCAGAGATTTGTGAGCCGATGTGGAAATGCATCAACTGCAAAGAATCGAGCAGGTTAGCTTCCCGTAACTTGTCAACAGCCTCGATTACCTCAGGCATAGTCAAACCAAATTTAGCGCGATCGCCACTAGAGGTTCCCCAACGTCCCATACCTTGGGTACTGAGTTTAGCACGAACACCTAATATCGGCTTAATACCTAACTGGCGATTGGCATTAATCACCAAATCAACCTCTTCAATCTGTTCTAAGACGATGATTGGTGTTTGCCCTAATCTTTGGGCTAACATTGCCGTTTCGATGTATTCTCGGTCTTTGTAGCCGTTGCAAACTAACAATGCTCCTGGTGTATCCAAGACAGCCAGAGCAATCATTAATTCTGGCTTAGAACCGGCTTCTAAACCAAATTGATGGGGTTTGCCAAATTTCACTAAATCCTCAATCAAATGCCGCTCTTGATTGCATTTGACAGGAAACACGCCACGGTAGACACCAGGGTAATTATAGCGGGCGATCGCTTTGGCAAAACAAGCGTTCAATCGCTCAATCCGGTCTTCCAAAATATCAGAAAAGCGAATCAACATGGGTAGTCCCAAGTTGCGCTGTTTCATGGCGTTGACTAATTCAAACAAGTCAAGAGATCCCCCGCGATCGCCCTTGGGTGCTACGGTAACGTGACCAGCAGCGCTAATAGAAAAATAAGGTTGTCCCCAACCTTCAATTCGGTATAAGGCTTCGCTATCCTCAATTTTCCAGGAGCGAGGTAAATCTCCTGTGGTGGTAGTACTAGGTGGTAACAGTTTTTTTTGCTTATGATTTTTCACTTCTTTGTGTCCATTGGACGGTACTTGTACCACCTCGTCAGATGTAGCAGTTGGATCAACACCCATTTCTTCCTAACCTCTGTTTTTCACCCACGAATTAACAATTTAACGCATTCATTTAGGAACGTATATGCACCCAAAGATAATTTCTAAGATAAACTCTGATTGGTCATTGGTCATTAGTCATTGGTCATTAGTCATTAGTCATTGGTCATTAGTGCAAAACCCTTAGACCCAAGACAGACGATGACAAAGGACATAGACGCCCGGAGGGCGGCTTCCCGTTCGCGTAGCGTCTCCGAAGGAGAAGGGTAGGACAAATGACAATTGACCAGATAAAAAATTCATTAAGTTTTTGGAGAAAGCTTTGGAACGCACATTTTTAGCAATTAAGCCTGATGGAGTACAGCGGGGATTAGTGGGGGAAATTATCCGTCGCTTTGAAACCAAAGGTTTTACCCTAGTTGGTTTGAAGTTCCTGAAAGTCAGTCGGGAATTGGCTGAACAACACTATGATGTTCACCGAGAACGTCCCTTTTTTGGTGGTCTAGTGGAATTTATCACTTCTAGCCCAGTGGTGGCGATGGTATGGGAAGGTGATGGCGTTGTTGCATCTGCCAGAAAGATTATTGGTGCGACAAACCCTTTAACAGCAGAGCCGGGAACGATTCGGGGCGATTTTGGCCTGAATATTGGTCGCAACTTGATCCACGGTTCTGATGCTCAAGAAACCGCGCAACGGGAAATAGCCCTATGGTTTAAGGATGAAGAATTAGTAAATTGGCAACCACACTTAACGCCTTGGTTGCGCGAGTAAGACTGTAGGGAGTGGGGAATGGGGAATGGGGAATGGGGCATTGGGAAGAGGACAAGGGGACAAGGAGAATTGGGGACAAGGGGAAAGACTTGTTGCAAGTTCTCACAAGTCCCCTTGTCCCCTTGTCCCCTTGTCCCCTTGTCCCCTTGTCCCCTTGTCCCCTTGTCCCCCTTACTTAGATACTTCGCTCTTTTCTGGTTCTACTTGGGGTAATTCAGTGCCAACACGCTTGGAAAATCCCCAGCCTAAAATCAGGAAGATGGCAGTAATCATGATCCATTCTGGTGGAACTAAATTATCGTTCACCACTTTCAACAATAAGCGTAAACCCACCAAAGCTACAGTTATATAGCCTGCGTCTTCTAGGTTTTCATATTCGTCTAACCAACGGATAAACAATCCCGCCATGAATCGCAGCGTAATAATACCAATTGTTGCACCCGTCAGCACTAGCCATTTTTCTTGAGAAACTGCGATCGCAGTTGTCACGCTATCCAAAGAAAATGCCAAATCTGTAAATGCAATCACAGGTATCGCTTGTAACAACGAATTAAAACGCGGCCCGTGATGGTGATCGTCCTCGGCTTCTTCCGAGGTAAAGTGTTGGAATACCAACCAAAGTAGATAAGCAGCGCCCAATAATTCAAATTGCCAGAATTGTTGCACCCAAGTGGCAGTTAAAATCAGGGAGATTCGCAGAACATAGGCAACGACTAAACCAAAGTTCAAAGCTTTACGCTCAAGTTCTTTGTCTTCCAGTCCCCGAGCGATCGCAGCCAGGGCGATCGCATTGTCGGCAGATAACAGCGCCTCTAAAAGCACCAGGATTACCAGAACTATAAGGGCTTCAAGGCTGAAATGAAAGTCGAGGTAATCAAAAATTCGGTCTAGCATTCCGGGTTTCTCAAGCAGAAAAAATTAAAATTTGACAGTCACAGAGATTTATATATTAAAAAGCGCAATAAATTGTCACTTTAATCCAGCTTAACGTGCTTATGGTGGATTTTGAAGAGGGTTGAATGTATGCGATCGCCGTGCCATAAGGATATTTTTGGTATTATTCAATACACTAAAAGTTTTAACATCTAGTGAATGCGATCGCAATGGGCTGCTGTCAGTTCGCATCTAGAATTAGAAGATGACAACAAAAATATGGTAAGAGTTTATAAATATTTCCTTAACGACCGAGCTTGAGCAGTTCATTCAAAGTCAAGTTGCAAGCGGGAAGTACACCTCATCTGAAGAAGTGATTCTTGCAGGTATTAGGCTGTTAGAGGAACGGGAACGTATTTACAAGGGTCGGTTTGAGGAACTGCAAAGAGAAATTATGATTGGGGTTGAGCAACTTGATCGCCAAGAACGACTCGACGCTAGAGAAGTAATCGAGCAACTGCGTCAAAAGAACCAAGCTTTGAGAAAGACTCACACGTTGACGGTTGACGGTTGACGGTTAACAATCATCAGTCATCAGTCAAGCACATTACTAAACCCCTACGACAGATAAAGTTCAAGTAGGGTGCGTTGCGCCCTTGCAACAACGCACCATTTTGATATGTCCTATTGCATTAAAATCTGACGGATTAAAATACTCATTACCTCGCCTGGGTTGGCGGTTGGTAGTAGCGGACTCCAATCGCCGATGCTGGCGTAGCCAATCATTTGCAGATAGTGAATTGTGCTAGTAACTGCTTTTGGAGAACCTATTAATAGATGTTTAATCGGTTCTCTTTTCGGTAATTGATTTTCAGAAGATTGATTAAGGATGGGTGTATTTAAGTTTTCGCCATCTAAGTACTGTTGTAATTCTGATTGGGCGAACTTCTGATTTTTTACAAACTTTTGTACTTGTGCCATCATTGTAATTGTCTCCCAGAATGGGGGTTTACAGAAAGGCGATCGCAGATTCTTGGCAGAGGGCGATCGCCTTTCTTATTTGTATATTACAGTATAATTTTATACTTGTAAATCCTTAAATCAAAAATAAATTAACAGTTAAAAGTATTTATTTGTAGCTGCAATTATTTTTTTGCCATCGTTATTTGGCATCTAGAATTAGCTTATGAGAACAAAAATATCGTCATAATTTATGAATATTTCTTTATGAATGACACACTTCTACAACGCATTACTTACAGCAGATTTCAACTTTGTGAGGTACATAAATACTCCACCCGCGCTATCGCGCACCCTCCCCTTGGTAAGGCTACGGTGTACACACATCTTTTTGCTGGGTGCAAAATGTGTATTGATCCCCCTAAATCCCCCGATAAATTGGGGGACTTTGAGAGCTTTTTGCCCCCCTTTTTAAGGGGGGTTGGGGGGATCAAAAGCCTGTGACGCAACTCTAGAAGACTTGTGTGTACACCGTAGCCTTTATAAGGGGGGATTAAGGGGGGTGTCGTTTATCGAATTCGGGGAGTCGTTCATTGAATTCGGGGTGTCGTTCATCGAATTCGGGAAGTCGTTTATTGAATTCGGGGTGTCGTTTATTGAATTCGGGAAGTCGTTTATTGAATTCGGGAAGTCGTTTATTGAATTCGGGGTGTCGTTTATTGAATTCGGGGTGTCGTTTATTGAATTCGGGGTGTCATTTATTATTTTTGTTCAATTTTAATTTGAGGAGGATAAAACCGAAACACAAAAAGACTTTTCACCCAGTCCCCAGCGATGCACTGCGCGGCTGGTGAGCGGCTGGCCCTGAGCGCAGTCGTTCGCGTAGCGTCCCGTAGGGAAGGGAGTCGAACCTAATACGGTTCGGTTAGTGATATTTTGCCCAGGAAGATCCCCCCAACCCCCCGATAAATTGGGGGGCTATTTTTTTCTTTACCCCCTTTTTAAGGGGGTCGCCGTAGGCGGGGGGATCTTATCCGAACCGTATTGGGAGTCGAACCATGTCGAAGTGTCCCCAGTTCCTTGCTATAATCACAACCTTCGCTTCACTCAAATAACCCTAAAAACTTCTCCCACAAGGAATTATTATTAGCATTATTCTTAACTTTACGGTTAGCACTCATTTGAGCTTGAAGATTTTCTAGATTTTCCCGAACAGTAACCGTATTGGGATGATTTACCCCAAACACCTGCTGACGAATTTCTAAAGCTTGGAGATACAGGGGTTCGGCTTGGTCGTAGCGTCTTTGAGAATTGTAGAGATTTGCCAGGTTGTTCAGGCTGGTGGCGACATGGGGATGTGCTTCTCCCAGCAGGCGTTTATTAAGTTCTAAAGCTTGCAGAAACAGGGGTTCGGCTTGGTCGTAGCGTCCTTGAGATTTGTAGAGACTTGCCAGGTTGTTCAGGTTGGTGGCGACAGAGGGATGTGCATCTCCCAGCAGGCGTTTATTAAGTTCTAAAGCTTGCAGAAACAGGGGTTCGGCTTGGTCGTAGCGTCCTTGAAATTCGTAGAGTAATGCCAGGTTGTTCAGGCTGGTGGCGACAGAGGGATTTGCTTCTCCCAGCAGGCGTTTTCTCAGTTCTAAAGCTTGCAGATAAAGCGGTTCGGCTTGGTCGTAGCGTCCTTGAGAAGAGTAGATATTTGCCAAGCAGGCTAGGCTGGTGGCGACAGAGGGATGTTCTTCTCCCAGCAGGCGTTTTCTCAGTGCTAAAGCTTGCTGATAAAGCGGTTCGGCTTGGTCATCGCGTCCTTGAGATTGGTAAATTGCTCCCAGGTTGTTGAAGCTGGTGGCAACATTGGGATGTTCTTCTCCCAAACGAGTTTGCACCGTTGATAAACATTGCTGACACCAAGATTCTGCTAGGGCATATAAACCTTGTTCTTCATAGAATCTACCCAAGCCAACGAAAATGTAAATTAAATCTTCATCCTGTACAGCAGCAGTCAGATTTTGTGCAACCTCAGCCAAATGGGGAATTGCCAGTTGCACTGACTTGATATGCTCAATAGTGAGAGAGTCAGGTATTGTCTTAGCAATTTCTACAAAAATTGTGGAAATCGCTTGTTGTAACTCGTTGGCGATTTTTGACTCTACCTGTTTTCCTTGCAAAAACTCCCTAATTAAAGGATGAATTTTATAGCAACTTTCTCCTTCTGCTACGCTTTGAATTAAATGACGCTTATAAAGTTGCTTTCTCGCCTCGTCAACATCTACCTTCGCCCAATTTAACTGCTGACTAACAGATTCAACTATTTGCCAAGGAATGATATCTGGGGCGAATAAACTCAACAACTCACCGACACGCTGTGTTATAGAATCGAGTTGTTGCCAGCTTAATTCAAATACGGCTTCCAATTGAGATTTTTGCTGGGCTGGTAATTGCTGTAAAATCTCTGTCAAAGACAAATTTGGATCTTCTGCCAAATACGCGCCGACTAATTGCAAACCTAAAGGCAGATATCCCAGCCATTTACATAAATTTGCTGCCGTTTGTGGTTCCCGTTGCACCCGCCTATCATTCTCACCCAACAAAGCTGTCAACAAATTTAAAGCATCGTTTGGTGAGAGTTCATTCAAAGTTATCTGTTGAACTGTTGAACCGAGATTTCGCAACCGAGTTGTCATCAATATACAGAAGCGGTTATCTGTTGGCAGAACTTGGCGAGAATTTTCCCAGTTAGTCACATCGTCAACATTATCCAATACTACTAATACTAGTCCTGTTTGTGGTTGCCAATTATGCCAGCACCATTTTGCTTGTTCCTGGGAAGTCAATAAGGTTCGCGGTACTTCCAGTTTCATGTAAAACTTAGCAAACTCCACAATCTCTGCTGCTAAATCTAGTTTTCTGGCATCTAACCAGCAAAGCCCACCAGGATAATTGACTTTGTTGCGCTGTGCGTATTGTGTCGCCAGTTCAGTTTTACCCATTCCTCCCATACCAGCCACAGCCAAAATTGCCGCGTTGTCATTTTGCAGCAATTTTTTATGTAGTTCTACAAGTTTCTCATTCCGCCCGACAAAGTTCGCAACACCCCGATAAGGAATATTATTTGGAGGAGATGAGTATAACTGCCCAGTAGGGGAATTGTAGATACGAATATCGCCTTGATAAACAGTTCCACCCTCAACCTTATTTTGCCAGCCCTTGGCTTTATCTTGGTTGCTTTGGTTCATGATGGCTCAATTCAAGAATTGGGGGGTGCATGATGAATGTTAATCTCGCCTTGATAAACAGTTCCACCCTCAACCTTAGTTTGCCATCCCTTGGCATTGTCTTGGTTGATTTGAGTCATATTGCTTTTGTCTACTATCTTACCAGCCTCAATTTCACGAGCCAGTGTTTCTACTTCTTTAGCAAACTCCGGTTCTTCGTGTAAAACTATCTGCAAGTAAGCAGCAACCCTATCTAAATCTGGTTTCGAGCCTTTTTCAGCAGCAACGAGGGCTGTTTCTGCTTTCAAATTTCCCCGTAATTTACCCCAAATCTTTTTTCGCAGCTCATCCATTTTAACAAGGGCTGCTTCAGTAAATTTCTCGATGGTTGTCTCAAATACTTTAGTAAAAGCGAGAGTTGCGATCGCACTAGCTGTTATTGGTTCCAAAGTATCCTACCTTATCTGGCGACATCTTCACTGATGCATACAATAACAGATGTTTACATTCCAAAGAGTTAAAGGCTAATCCCGTTTCTCTGTGTGAAAGTCGGATTTACCCTTAAAGGGAAAACTTTCAACATTCATAAGAAAACATTTAATCTTTGCAACATACACTTAAACGTTAGTCACAATTGCTTCAACTGTGTAAGATTTTTATGCAAAATCTACGTATACAATTTAAATAAAATAAAGTAAATAGCGTCTGCAAGCAATTTACTACAATTTAATTTGTTAATGATGCTAAATGAAACCAACTAATGAACAAGCAATTGAATTATTTAAGGTGTGTCAGGATTTAACTCAGATGTACCTATCAATTTACTTGGTGAGATTAGATGAACGGACAACACGCATTTACATTCTGGCTGGACAAAGCTTTGAAGTAGAAATATTGCCAAATGGGAGGGTAAGATATTTATGACTAAGGCAAATTTTCAAGGGATGACTAAACAAGAGTTAAGAGCTTATGTGTTGCAACATCGAGACGATCAAGAAGCTTTTCATGCGTTAACGGACAAACTTAGAGAAGAACCAGGGATTGAAATTACCTCAACAGAGCAGATGCATGAGCTAATTGAAGCAAGGTTAGATGAGGCTGATGTAAGAGATGCTTATAAGGTACTAGAGGAAATTGCAGGGTTGGGGACAACACCCTTTGAAGACATCAAAAGGGAGCTAAGGATATGAGCTACCAAGTAACATTAGCACCTTCGGCTGTGCAGACAATTACAGAATTGGATTCAGAGGTGCAGCAACGACTAGCACAAAAGTTAGATAAACTAGCATTAAATCCACGTTCAGAAGACGCTCACCCATTGAAGGATACTGAACGGTTGTATAAGGTTCTTCTGGGTGAATACCGCATTATTTACCAGATTGAGGATCAACCCTTGCTAGTAACAGTGATAAAGATTGCACATCTTAAAGATTATTAAAGCTCGTCTGGAAAAGCGATCGCCTATATGCCACCCAATCACAACCAAAATCAAACATGAAAACCCTTGAGTTCAAAATTTCCTTTACCACTATGCAATTCCAAATTTTACAAAATTTCTGCCAACTTTACCAGCAGACAATTTACTAAATTCAAGAGCCTGATGTCATCATCAATGCCATTTCCTTCACCAGCTAACAAGTTTCTCACAGCAAATAGCCTGTCATTGGTTTGGGAAATTCTCCAAGATTCATCTAAGTTTACTGCAAAATCAAACAGCGATCGCTCTCCTAAATGCTGTCTTACTTTAACAGCCACACTATCATTACTTACCAAAAATTCTTTGATAGTATCTAATTGAGAATTATCTAAGATTTCATCATGTCCCCAGGTTTCTAGCCAGTCTCCATCTACATCTTCAACGTAAAAATTTACAAAATTAACCCCGTAAGTTAGCCAGTTTTGCTGCATTTTTCGGGCTGTTGCTAAAGCTTCCGCAAATGTATCTACTTGATTGTTGCAGTGAGTTTCTCTTTTGTTAGCCATAAAAGCTCTAATTAGCACGTAGGTATGTAGGCTATAACACAAATCTGAAATATTAAATTCCTGAAAATTCACGAAAATTTTAAATATTTGCCACCAGAAAGGTAATCACTGTTATACAGGGCCACGTTGACTAACTGGTTGACAAAATTAGCATCTTTGGGATTGTAACTTAAGAACAACCCCCTCTCGATTTCCCACGATCGCAGTGTATTTTGCCAAGCTTCGTACTTTTGGTGATTAAGTTCTTCAGAAACACTGGTAACTTGAATGCACAGTGGTTGATTGTTACGACTAACAATTAAATCTGTTGCCATTGAAAGGTCGGCTATATAACGCTGCCAAAAACTACCTTCTCTCTGAACAATATCTTGGGCTATTAATTTAATAATATCATCATCTACCTGATTAAATTCGCCTGCCATCAATTTTTGTTTCCAAATATAAAACTTGGAGTCACTTGCATTGAACCATTTGGGAAAGAGATAACCATACCAATATCTCTCAATCGGTGTCATAAGCTCAAACTTTGCTTTTTGTTCTTCTGAAGGTAAAGATTTGATGATCAGCCAAATTGTAGAATCCGTAATTACCTCTAACAGAAAGGCAGTGACAAAGGGTTTTGCAGTCAGGGAACCTGGTTTGATGTCTTTTACCCAACGATTGATCTCATCTAATCTTCTCGCTAAATTATGATCTATCGAGGAGGCTTGCTCGATAAGGGACTTTAGCTTATCCTTAATCTCTTTTGCTTGCAAACGATGCCCTACTTTCAGAAGAAAACGCTTTTTTTACATACTGATAACTAGATTTTAACTTGAAAATGTCTTTAGTTAATTTTTTGATGTTATTAAATATTTTCTAGGTCGATGCCCTGTGTACGTAAAGCCTCCCGCAGTCGAGTAATTTCTTGCTCTGCTTGTTGGGCACGTTCTTCTGCCTGTTCGGCACGTAAACGTTCTTGTTGGGCCAATTCTTCTGATGATACTATCAGTTGATTTTCAGTAGTGAAGAATCTTAATTTACCTTCATAAACTCCCAAATAAAGTTCTAACTGCTGACTCCACAAACGTCCATCAGTGGTTACTTGGATTTCTTGATACTTCCCATCAACTAAATGAAATCCCTGAAGTTCCATTGTTACAGGGTCAAACCAGAAATAATCTGGTGTACGGAAGGTATCCTGGTAAATTTGTTTTTTTAAACCTTTATCAACTGTTACCGTTGAGCTTGACAAAATTTCCACAATTAGGTTAGGGTATTTGCCGTCTTCTTGCCAAACTACCCAACTCTTACGGTCTTTTTTCTGGGTTCCCAAAACTACAAAAAAGTCTGGGCCACGGAAATGTTCTGATTTTTTCTGGTTAGGACTGTAGTAAATCGTCAAATTGCCAGAAGCATAGAAATCTTGCCTATCTCGCCACCACAATTTAAGTATGCGAATCAGTAAATCAATTTGGTCACGGTGCAGGTCACTTTCCAAGGGTGGTTCGTCACTCAGTATATCGCCAGGAGGAAAAAGAATTTCGTCTTCTGAAATATTATCAGAGATGATTTCTAAGGTAGCAGGTTCAGACATCAGCGATCGCTCCGCGATTTATTTACTGAAAATTTGGTAACTTACAAATGGCTTTGAAAACTTGCAATAACTCAATTGCATCTGGAGATTGACTCAAATTTAATAATGGCATTAACTCATAAGTTGACTGGTTGTCATGTCTTAAATAAACAAATTGATAAAGCTGTCCATTAGTTACCAAACCCCAAACTGATGGCTGTTGATCTAAACTTTTAAAAGCATAAGTGAGTAATTGAGGTAAACCCTCAATCACATTAACCGAACTATTTTTTGTTTCAATCACTAGAACCCAAAATGGCGGCGCAACATTACTTTGAGGACTATTAATTGCTAAAATATCCATCCGTCCGGTAATTCTTCTGTCTTCATCTTCGACTGCGATCGCAATGCTATCTTCCATTGTCAACCGAATCGGCACATCGTAAAATCCCGCTAACCGCATTAATGGTGCGATCGTTATAAATTTAACCAAACCTTCAGAAATTTTACCTGCATTTAAATAACGATCAAAGTCGTCTCTGATTCGTAATAAATCCTGCTGTTCAAAGTCAGAGAGTAGTTCTAGCCTTAAGAAATTTGTAAATGAACCATTTGAAAGCTTTTCTAATTTGAGAAAGCGATGAACATCGTTGAGAGATAGAGTACTAGCTTCGACAGTGAGGGGCATAGTTTCAAGTTTTGCTTGTCAAGACTACTTACAATATTGCAACATTCCCGGTAGATGGGTTGGAAAACGTCTTTACATTTCTTGATCGCTTGCTTTTGCTAGATGAAAATCAATGTAAACTAAATAACTCGGCAATTTCTACCTAGCTTAACGAAAATCTAAACATTATCTAGCACAACTGGGCTAAGAATGGTTTTTAGTATTAATAGCGATCGCACTCATAACTAACCATGTCTCAACCAACTATAGAATCAATCCTCCAAGAGAATCGCCTATTTCATCCTGCCTCTGAATTCTCGCAAAATGCCCATATCAAAAGCCTGGAAGAGTATCAGCGCCTCTATAACAAAGCCAAAGCCGATCCACAGCAATTTTGGGCAGATTTGGCTGGAACAGAATTAGAATGGTTCCAAAAATGGGATACAGTACTAGATTGGCAACCACCTTTTGCTAAGTGGTTCGTTGGCGGTAAAATTAATATTTCTTACAACTGCCTTGACAGACATCTCACTACCTGGCGCAAAAATAAAGCAGCATTGATTTGGGAAGGAGAACCAGGTGATTCGCGTACCCTAACTTACGCCCAACTGCATCGGGAAGTTTGCCAATTTGCCAATGTATTGAAGCAACTGGGTGTACAAAAAGGCGATCGCGTTGGTATTTATATGCCGATGATTCCCGAAGCTGCGATCGCTATGTTAGCCTGTGCCCGAATTGGCGCACCCCACGGCGTAGTATTTGGTGGTTTTAGTGCCGAAGCTTTGCGCGATCGCTTAATTGATGCCAAAGCTAAACTGGTAATCACGGCTGATGGTGGTTGGCGCAAAGATGCGATCGTTCCTTTGAAGGAACAGGTAGATAAAGCATTAGCTGATGGTGCTGTTCCTAGCGTTGAAAATGTCCTAGTTGTCAAGCGCACTGGACAGGAAACTTATATGCAGTTGGGTGGACGCGATCATTGGTGGCATGATTTGCAAAAAGGAGTATCAGCAGATTGTCCCGCCGAACCTATGGACAGTGAAGATATGCTGTTTGTTCTCTACACTTCTGGCAGCACTGGCAAACCGAAGGGTGTAGTGCATACAACTGCTGGTTATAATTTGTATACCCATATCACCACTAAGTGGATATTCGACCTACAAGACACAGATGTATATTGGTGTACCGCCGATGTAGGTTGGATTACGGGACACAGCTACATTGTCTACGGGCCTCTTTCCAACGGTGCAACCACGGTGATGTACGAAGGTGCGCCCCGTGCTTCTAATCCTGGCTGTTTCTGGGATGTAATTGAAAAATACGGCGTGAATATTTTTTATACAGCACCTACAGCAATTCGGGCATTTATTAAGATGGGCGAACAACATCCCAATGCGCGAAACTTGTCTTCGTTGCGTTTGCTGGGAACCGTCGGCGAACCGATTAACCCAGAAGCTTGGATGTGGTATCACAAAGTAATTGGTGGCGATCGCTGTCCAATTGTTGATACCTGGTGGCAAACGGAAACCGGCGGTATCATGATAACACCGTTACCAGGAGCAATTCCCACCAAACCTGGTTCAGCAACTCTTCCCTTCCCAGGAATTATTGCAGATGTCGTGGATTTAGAAGGAAACACCGTACCCAATAACGAAGGCGGTTATCTAGCAGTGCGCCATCCTTGGCCAGGAATGATGCGGACAGTCTACGGCGATCCAGAACGCTTCCGCCGCACCTATTGGGAACACATTCCACCCAAAGATGGTAACTATACTTACTTTGCTGGTGATGGCGCTAGACTTGATGAGGACGGCTACTTCTGGGTAATGGGTCGGATTGATGACGTATTAAATGTATCAGGACATCGGCTCGGTACAATGGAAGTAGAATCAGCTTTAGTTTCTCACCCAGCAGTTGCAGAAGCGGCGGTAGTAGGTAAACCGGATGAGCTTAAGGGCGAAGAAGTAGTTGCTTTTGTGACTTTAGAAGGCACTTATCAGGGAAGTGAGGAACTGAGTAAAGAACTCAAACTGCACGTTGTCAAAGAAATTGGTGCGATCGCTCGTCCTGGAGAAATTCGCTTTACAGACGCTTTGCCCAAAACGCGATCGGGTAAGATTATGCGCCGCTTGCTGCGGAATCTAGCCGCCGGACAAGAGGTATCTGGAGATACTTCGACATTGGAAGATAGAAGCGTATTAGATAAATTGCGGGAAGGCACATAGAAATTTTAGATTTTGGTGAAGCAGCGCGGTCTTCTCCCAAGGGGAGACGCCAAGGGCGATGGGGGTTTCCCCCATGAGCGACTGCTGAACCCGAAGGGAAAGGCATTTCCTATATTGGAGATGCCTTTCTATGAGGCTCACAATATGATCCGTTATACATAGCTATCAAATACATCCTAGTATCAACTTACTTTTGATTAATTAATGCCACCAAGAGATAGCATTCACAATCTAGTCTAGCAAGCGATTATTAAAGATGGTTGGAAAATAACTGACGCTCCTTATGTTATTTCTTACGGGGATAGATTCTTATTTATAGATTTGGCTGCTACTTTATCATCAACAGTTAACCAAGCTCAAGGAAATTTTATCGGTGCAACAAAAGAAAATCAGCGAATAGCAATTGAAATTAAAGATTTTCGCGGTCAATCTGTTATTGCTGATTTAGAACAAGCGATTGGACAGTATACACTCTATCAGCTTTTACTTAGTAGAATAGAACCAGAGCGAGAACTCTATTTAGCGATTACAGATACTATCTATAGCAATATTTTCAATGAACCAATTGGCGAACTAGTAATTACAGAAATGCCACTGAAATTAATTATCATCAATTTAAAAACAGTAGAGGTCATACAATGGATACCAACACGACCTATCGAGAAATAGTCAAGCAGATAATTATACAATATGCTAAACTTCGTCCCTCGCATGGAGATATTCGACTTGAGCCAATCTTTGATGAAACGCACGATAGGTATGCTTTGATGCAAGTGGGTTGGGATAGAGGACGGCGAGTTCGAGGAAATCTAATTTATGTCACGCTACAAAATGGTAAGGTTTATATAGAATATGACGGCATAGAACACGGCATAACCCAAGATTTGATAGGGATGGGTGTTTCTCCAACAGATATCGTTTTAGCTTTTCTACCTGAATCAGAGCTAGCTGCTAGTGCATGAAAGCTCTAAATTAAGATAATCATTCTCAGTGTCTGGGCGATCGCTCGTCCTGGAGAAATTCGCTTTACCGATGCTTTGCCCAAAACGCGATCGGGTAAGATTATGCGCCGCTTGCTGCGGAATCTAGCCGCCGGACAAGAGGTATCTGGAGATACTTCGACATTAGAAAATAGAAGCGTATTAGATAAATTGCAAGAAGGTACGTAAATAATTCCAAATGAGCCTAATTAAGGGCGCATATATGTGCGCCCTTACCGTCTGTCTTGTGATGCATTACGCGATAACGCACCTCAATTTATCATAAAGATTAGAACACTATTGAGGCATTCAGGGCGATGAAGGTGAAGCGCAAACTGAAATCAGCATTTGTTCAATCTTTTAGCGGCATGGCGCTGAGTATTATCAGTGTAATTGGTCTATCACCATTAGTGTCAGCGGTGACTGCAAAAGTTTCTTTGCATTCGTCTGAACAGTCTGTTGAGAGACAACCACAAAAACTAGCACAGTTTTCAGACACAGGCCCATCAGAGCGATCGCAGATGCTGCAACAAGCCAATGCTTTATTTAATCAGGGAGACTTGACAGGTGCAGAGGAAAATTTACGTAAATTCATTAAACAATTCCCAGAAGACGCCTTCGGACACTTTCAACTAGGAAATGTGCTTTTTCGGCAAAAGAAGCCAGAAGAAGCAATTAGCTCTTATCAAGAAGCCATTCGCCTCCAGCCAAAATACGCTCTAGCTCACAATGCCATCGGTATTGTTTACGCTAGCCAAAGTCGCTGGGAAGAAGCCATTACTGAATATAAAAAAGCTCTAGAAATTAATCCTAATTATGGCGAGGGGCTGACTAATTTTGCACTAGCATTGTGGCAAACAAATAAAAAAGACGAGGCGTTATCTTCTTTAGAAAAAGCTTTAAATATCTTCAAAGAACAGAATAGGGGTGAAAAAGTTAACCAAGTCGAACAAATTTTGCGAGAGATTAAAACTGCTGATGATCCTGGTATTTCATGAAAATCATATTATTTAGTGGATAAAAGTTAAAAATAGTTGCTGAAAATTAGCTTTAAGGGTGCTTTGCAAAAACTGCGATCGGGTATTATCCAGCAGTTGCTGCGGAATTTGGCTGCTGGTAATACTTTGACGTTAGATAATCTCCGAGTATTGGGTAAGTTGCGGTAACGTGCGTAGTTTAAATAAGTTTCACATAACTGTGTAAAATCTGTATGGGGTAGGCAAAATTGTCTACCCTGTATTATATGAATAATATTATTTATGCTGGAATTCCTTTTACCTAGTTGATTCTCAAGATATATCACAATCGGCGTTTTGAGCTTAACCCCCAATAAACTCGGATTAGTACCTCATAATTAAGGGAGGTTTGAAACTGATGACGACAAACCAGGAGAAGCGTGTATGCAAGTAAGACAAGAAATTTTTGATACCTATTGGCAATTTGCTACTATGCGCCAGCAAGTATTTTTCAACAAAATTAACAACCTACCACCACCCTGGACGAGTGATCCTATTATTAATACTTATAAATTTTGTAATGCATATCGAGCAAGCGATCGCGTTTCACAATATTTGATCAAAAACGTAATTTACGATAAAAATAGGAGCAAGAATGAAGAAGAAGTAATTTTACGGATTTTACTATTTAAAATTTTTAATAAAATAGAAACATGGGAATACTTAGAAAACAAAATAGGAGACTATATTACACTGTCTAATTTCGGCTCAAATGTATATTCAGATATATTACAAGAGGCTATGAATCTTGGATATGTCATTTATACGAGTGCATATATGTCTTGCGCCAGTAAAGAGTTCGGTTATGATAAAAAACACCAGAATCATTTGGCATTAATTGATAAAATGGTTATCCAAGATAGAGTAATCAATCGTATAGTCAAAGCCAAAAAGTTTGAAGACGTTTTTCAGATTATTCAAGAATATCCATTGCTAGGTAAGTTTATGGCTTACCAATTAGCGACAGATATTAACTATAGTGAAATTATCAACTTTGATGAAAACAGTTTTACTATAGCAGGGCCAGGAGCCGAACGTGGTATCAGCAAGTGTTTTATTGATACAGATGGTAAAACATATACTGATATCATTCATTGGATGACTGAAAACCAAGAGAAAGAGTTTCAGCGTTTGGGGTTAAATTTTCAATCACTCTGGGGTCGCCCACTACAGGCTATAGATTGTCAAAATCTTTTTTGTGAAACTGATAAATACTGCCGATCAGCATTTCCAGAATTGAAAAGTAATCGCAAAAAGATAAAATCCAAATTTACTTCAACACCTCAACCAATTGATTATTTTTATCCACCTAAATGGCAAATTAACGAGAAAGTTAAAAAAAGTTTAGCACAGAGATTGCCAACATTAGAGATTACAAATTTTCAATTATTGAATAATAGTAATTATCAACAGTTATCTTTGGAACTAGATTCTCAGTTAACAACAACATCTGAAATTCCGAATAATGTATCAAAACTACATAAAAAATATAGGCAAGAGACTCAGAATAAAAAATCAAAATCCTTGCAAAACGTAAATACAGACCAATCTCAACAGTTGTGTCTGTTTTGATGAATTATATTATTTATAAATAAAGAGCAATTCAGAGTGAAACACATTGAAACGAAAGGATATGCCGAGATTGATACTACTGAAAAGTATCGATATTTACTAGGGCGTAAATGGGACGATAATTTGCCGCAAGTTACTTTTGTGATGCTTAACCCAAGTACCGCCGATGCTGACAAAGATGATAGGACACTCACTAGATGTATTAACTTTGCTAACTTCTGGGGTTATGGTTCTCTTGAAGTGGTCAATCTATTTGCTTATATTACTCCAAAACCTCGTGAACTTCGTCAAGTAGATGACCCTGTAGGTTCAGAAAATAACTCTTATATTAAATCAGCAACAGAACGCGCTGACTTAATTATTTTGGCATGGGGTGCGAGTAAGTATCCCAAAAAAAACTGTGACCGTGACAAAGAAGTGTTAAGTTTAATTTCTGGTAAAAAAACTCTTCACTGCTTAAAGCTAACAAAGAAGGGATACCCAAACCATCCGCTATATCTTAAAGTTGAAGACAGTACAAAACTAATTATTTTTACTAACTGCTCTCTACAAACATAGCTGAATTCAAAACTTTAATAGCAATGTTTTCTAAGTGTAATTATCTTTGTATTTTATCAATATAAAAATCGTTTTAATCAACAACTTTGAAATTGCAGCAGTTTCATTATGAATTTTTCTGAGTATCAAACACAAGCACTGAATACAAACCAGATTCCGGCTGTAGAAGGTACTGAACTAATAATACCTCTTCTCGGCTTAGTAGGTGAAGTTGGTTCATTGATGACTGAGTATAAAAAACATTTACGTGATGGTGATGCACACAAACTATTTAAAGAAGGCATTGCGGAAGAATTGGGAGATATGCTTTGGTATATTTCCAACTTAGCAAGCAAGTTTAACCTTAATTTGGAAGAAATTGCGGAAGATAATCTGAGCAAGTGCCGTGACCGTTGGGGATGGAGAGATTCAAAACAGATAGATGATAAACCCACAACCTACACATTCGACAATGATTTTCCTGAAAATGAAAGTTTACCACGGCAGTTTGAAGTAGAAATTACGGAGATAAGCAAAGATAACTCAATCAAAATGAAGGCATTTATCAACAAACAACAGATTGGAAATGACCTCACCGATAATTCTTATACAAGCGATGGCTACCGCTTTCATGATGTTTTTCATTTTTCCTACGCCGCAGTTTTAGGCTGGTCAGTTATCACTCGTAGTATGCTTAAACGTAAGCGCAAAAGTAATTCTAGTATTGACGAAGTTGAAGACGGCGGTCGTGCAGTAGCTATTGAGGAAGGTATATCAGCGCTCGTATTTAGCTATGCCAAAAATCACAGTTTCTTAGAAGGCGTTTCAACATTAGACTACCAACTATTGAAGACTATCAAAAACATGACATCCCATTTAGAAGTTTCTCAATGTTCGCTGGGTGATTGGGAGAAGGCGATTCTGATGGGCTATGATGTCTGGCGACAGGTAAAAAAAAATCGGGGAGGAACAGTAGTTGTTGATCTTGATGCACGCTTAATAACCTATTTGGAAAAGTCTAGTCTGGGTTTAGCCTCTGTGGAAATGAAACATTCACTTAACGATATCTTGCAGGAAAAAATATGAGTTTTTGGTCATCACAAACTTTGAGTTCTCATCTTCCTAGTTTAATTGAACCATTTAATGACGATCAAATTCAGTCTGCATCATACGAGTTATGTTTAGGGGAAGAAGTTTATATTTCAGCCCTTCCTGATACACCTCCGAGAGAGCGAAAAAAAATTATTCTTAGAGAGAAGGAAACTGTTCCTATCCCTCCAGGACAGTTTGCATTTCTGATAACTTCTGAAACAATCAAAGTTCCTAACAATGCACTTGCGTTGATTTCAATGAAATTTAAACAAAAATCAGATGGACTGATTAATGTTTCAGGTTTTCATGTTGATCCTGGCTACAGTGGCAAACTAATTTTTGCTGTTTATAATGCTGGACCTATTAACATTCAAGTAGCAAGAGGTGAGAGGCTTTTTTCTATATGGTATGCAGACTTGGATAAAGATGACGAAAATCCCCGAAAGAAGATAGGTTATGATTCAATTCCCACTGATTTAATGAATAGACCTGATTTAGTTTCTTCTCTTCCTTATTTGGTAAAACGTTTGGATGAACTGGAGAAAAAAATAGAGAATTATTCTGTTAAACAGGCTTTTGTCTTTGCGATAGCTATTGGGGTTATACTTGCTTTTGTAAAGCCAATAGTGGATATATTTATACAGTCATTACTCAACATGGTTAAATCTTCTCTTGCTATCTACTAATTTTCAATTGGTGAAATGAATGTAAGTTGTCGCTATATACTTACACGAAGGAAGTGCAAAATTTTTAAGTATCAAATCCTCTAGGACAACAAAGCTTGTTAGATTTATTAGGATAATAAATGAAATACAAATAAAATCTAGGTTGTGCCTATGACTTCCCTATCGGCATTAACTTTACCTGACCACACCCAGTTACCAGACTCAGATGGTACATTTGTGAAAAATCTTCAGGAGCATCCGCAAAGCATTTTAATTACAGATTCAATTAAACCTGTTTTAGAACAACTTCATCCTGATAGTCAATATTGTATTGGACAAGATTCTGGTATCTACTGGCGATTGACAAATCCTCCAGAGAAAGGGGCTGAAGCACCAGACTGGTTTTATGTACCCAATGTACCGCCGACCCTTGACGGTAAAATGCGGCGTTCTTATGTGCTGTGGAAGGAGTATGTCGCGCCCTTGATTGTGCTGGAATTTGTCTCTGGAGATGGTTCAGAAGAACGAGAGCAAACGCCACCATCTCAAGGGGAAGGTGGAAATGTTGGTAAGTTTTGGGTTTATGAGCAGGCAATTCGAGTGCCTTATTATGGGATTTATGAAGTAGCAAAAGCGCAAGTGGAAGTTTACCACCTAGTGGATAATTCTTATCAACTGATGAAATCCAATGAACGAGGACATTACCCAATTGCTCCTATGGGAGTAGAGTTAGGAATCTGGCAAGGATTTTATCAGAATGCAGAGTTACCTTGGTTGCGCTGGTGGGATGCACAAGGAAATTTACTGCTAACGGGTGAGGAACGGGCTGTGATTGAGCGACAAAAAGCAGAAGTTGAGCGACAAAAGCGGGAGAGAATTGTAGAAAAATTGCGTACTCTCTCTATTGAACAACTCAACGCTTTAGGAATTGACCCAGAAATGTTGGATTAAGAAACATTTCTTCGCTATGAACTTATGAAATCATGTACTTATTAATGTATAATTAAGCCCAAGAGTTTACGGTGCTTATCAAGTATTAAACTACTTGCTGGTACTGCCAAAGCATGTTGTATGTCTAAATCTGCAATCACCGTTACCGTCAAATTGTTCGCTGCTTATCAAGAAGCCTTTAGGGTTTCAGAACTGGTGCTGGAATTTCCCAATAGTATGCCAGTCAAAACAGTATGCGATCGCCTCATAGCTGAACGCCCCGAACTCTCCCAATGGCGTGACATTACCCGCTTTGGGATTAATTTAATATTTGTCGAACCAGATACCCTACTACAAGATGGAGATGAAGTCGTGCTGATTCCACCAGTCAGTGGCGGCTAGCAAAACAGTTATGAGTTAGGAGCCAAAGATTCAAAATTTCTAACTTATAAGCTGATGCGCGTCTAAAGTATATAAACACTCTATTGGGTCGTTAACTGTTGACTGTTGACTGTTGACGGGTTTTCAGTCATCAGTCATCAGGTAAATGTACAATATTATTTGCGTAACAGCTTAACTACTCATTCCTGACTTGCTATTATTTCACCCTGGCGCGGAAGCGAACAAAGCCGTAAAAATCTTTGGCTAAATTCGGTAAATCTGGACTCCGCGTGATATTCACCAACACAGCTCCATTCGAGTTAGCACCGCAGTATGATGGCGCTGGTTCGTTAGCAGCATAAAAGCGTCCGCGATCGCTTGCATCCTCTATATTGCTGAGGTAAACTGTGGGACTGCTAGAACTAACAGCAAGGGCAATACCTTGATCTGCTCCTCCTAAGCCGCCATCACGAGGAGTATTACCATTAAATGCAGTGGGAATAAAAGTAGTACTAGCAGGAACTAAGTCGCAAAATTTAACCTTAGTAGCATCACTCGGCCCCTTGGAGAGGAAGTAGATAGTGTATTCCAACTCATCTCCTGGTTTGACAGTCCCAGCATTAATCAATCCCCGCAGGTAGCCAGCAGGCCATGTCAGCTCGTTATCATCAGAGGCGTAGGATTCTGGGACATAATTAGCAGCAGTAATAGCAACGTCACTACGACCATCCACAATGTCGATGATATTTTGGTTATTGATGCGGGTGATGCGTTTCACTAACAAAAGCTTTGCATTAACAGTAGTAGTACCGTTATTACTTTCTCCGACGCTAGTAATACGAGAACCTATAGTATCAGTATCTCTAGTTTGTAGGTAGTTTGTACACCGTGTGCTAGCGTTTTTACTGGTGCTTGCTTCCCAGCAAGCACTGACATTAGTATCTTTGCCATTGGGGGTCAAGCTGATAGACTGGCCCGAATTAGCCCCAGTCAAAGAAGATTGATAAGTGTTGTCCCAGAGATTTAAAACTCCTGGGGGAGGTGTATTAACCTCACTGCCCGCGCCATAGGCGATATAGTCAATAATCTTATTCTGGTTATCGTATAACCAAACATCATCACCGGAATTGTTGAGCTTGGGAGTTTGTCCCAACCAAGCTTGAAAAGCTGCTCCTGTTGCTTGATGGTTGGCATTATTATTACCAATCCAAATGACAGCATATTTCCCTGGTTGTAAAGTTGTGCCACTGGGGAAGGTATAATGAAAACCGCTAGCAGCATCGCTACTACCGACGATGAGGTTGCCATCTGTCAGCCTCACACCACTCAAATCTACCGGGGATGTAGAAGCATTGTAGAGTTCAATAAACTCATCATTGGTGTCAGTAGTAGTACCTGTTTCGTTATAAAGCACCTCGTTGATAATAACTTGGCCTGCCAATGGTGAAACTTGGTAAGAAGTTGTTGGGATAATATTTAAATAAGTTAGAACTGCATTACTAGGAACATAAGTCCATATATCTAATCCTTTGACATCACCGAAGGAGCCTGTACAAACTTGATTAGTGTTACCACCGCTAGCTGTACCAAAGGCACGCTGAGTACTGGTAGTATTAAATCCTGTTGCCAGATTACTGTGAGATATAGACGGTGGGGAACCAGAACCTCCACATAGCACTCCACCTGGTGTTCCCACATTTGTTCCAGACAAGGTACGATAGCCGCGATCATCGTAAAACCCTGTATTATTTCCTAAAGGATTAGTGACGTTGAGGAGAGTAAAACTTGGGCCTCCCTTGGTACTGTTTTCAGCATCTATAAGAGGAAAGTGGTATTCGCCAGCATGAGTTGTGATGTTAACTGGGTAGTCTGTGCCAACGGGGAAAAAATTACCATTATTATCTTTACCATCCCAGGTAACGGTTTGACCTCCAGATGCCGTCATCGTTCCCCGCAGTACTCGGTTTTGTAGATTAGCAGGATCAAAATCATTACCATCTCTGCTAATGACTATTTCATAGTTGCCTGTTACATTGCTGTTAAATTTAAAAACTCCACCTGTGCTTTGGTTCGAGTTATTACCCCCAGCTGTACCAGTAAAGCTGGAATTACTGATGCTTGGAAGTGTAGCTACTGTAGGGATACCACGGGCAAAGAGAGAGTCATTTGTTCCGACGCTAGTTTGAGGATTATTGAAGAAAATGACGTGGTTGGGTAAGGCGAAATTGGTTCCACCTTGAAGTTGTGGCATCAAAGCATTATTAACTGCACTCAGAACATCATGGTAAAGCGGTGTGCTTCCATCGCTGTCATAGTAGCCTACATCATTGCCATAAATGACAAAACCATTGGGGTCTAAGCCATTTAGGGCAGTTTTATATTGATAACCATCTTTAGTGACAATGTAGAATGAAGATTCGATCGGTCTGCCATTGTCTCCGGTGAATAGTGCTAAGTAGTCTGCAAAAAGTCGCCCGTTAATATCTGTTGTGGAAGTCAAGCTGCTACGTACCGTCACATCCCACGCAGCTATACTAGTTCCTGATGGATCTTTAAAGTTGGTGCCAAAGTTAATTGCTGATGTAGGAGTTCCATCAAAGTTACTATTACCTCCTTGACCTCCATAGAAAGCTACATAATAAATCCCGTCACCGCCGACTGGAACTTGATAGTAACAGGGTACATAACCATTAGCGATCGCCCCACCAGGCGTTGCAGTTGCGGCGTTTGTGATTGTGTCTGGGCCTGCTAATTCTTGGTTACGGCTAGATATTTTACCCTGATTTGTATTTAGAGTCTGGGTTCTTTGGGTAGAGCATTGGAACTTCAGATTAGAGAGGGTTTCATTACCTATTCGACCTGTTTTGCTGCCATAGATTAAAATGTCACCACTATCTACTCCCACAGAACTAGAACCCAAGAGGATGTATTCTCCAGATTTAGCATACACTTGTAGCAATGTGCGCCGCAGAAGAGAATTATCCGCAGGAGTGGTAGGCCCAAACTTATCTGTCGCTCGCCATTCAAGGTTGGCTCTAAAACCAGTAGCACCGCTAGGGTACAAATTCCTACTGCCTTCTGCTTGAACTGGTTGCATCCAGTAACCCCAAGTACACAGTAGTAGAGCCAGCTTACCAAGCCATCTTCTTCGCTGGCTAAGAGATTTGAGGTTCGCGCAACGTCTCGGCAGGAAAATTACCCCTGAAAGATATTTAAAAAATAGGCTCATAACTGGTTTACCAGATCCTCACATCCAGGCTTTAATTGCTAAAGAGCGATCGCCTACTTTTAGGTTGCCCAATATATCCGATAACCTACCATCTTGATTCACATTCACTGTGGCGATCGCTCTTACAGCAATTTTGAATTTTGTTTTTTATGGATCAATACGCTTGGGTTAAGACTTGATCGTGCCTAACCCACGCCAGTCGCTCATGCGCGAACCCCCCAGACGCTCTCTAGCAGAAGCTCTTGTTAGCAAAATCCCCGTAGCGGTACGCGGACTCGCTCTAAGCGTTCGCGTACTCGTCTGATTGCAAGCATCACTTGTTTACCTTAGTTAGCCATAGCAATACTACTTATAAGACAGAATACGATACTAGCAATTACGAATCTTTTTGAATGCATGTTTAAAGCTACAACTGCCAGCAGCACAGAGGAATACCAACAGCAATACCAAGGAGTAGCAAAGATAAATAATATTAAGGTAATCCATCCTATATTTATACTAAGATTACTTTCATAATATTTTTTTTTCCAATATGGTTTTACCAGAATAACCAAATAAGAAACTAGAAATATAGAATAGATTATAGGTTTAAATATTGAAAATGCAGTCTGTTGAAAACTTAGAGGAAAGTTGAAAAACTTCAAATTTAATAAACCCTTAATCAAAGCATATAATGAATTGTTCGCTTTTGCTCCAACCCCAGGATTTAAAAGGCTTCTCCAAGCATCGACTGTAGGTAAAGCTATAAGATAAGCTGCAAAAACTATAGCTACAGAGATACAGATAGCACTAAATAAAATTTTCCAACGTTTTTGCTTAATCAAATAAACAAAAATTAGAGGTAACCAAATAATTGGTAATGTTTTAATTAGAAAACCAATCCAAGCCGTAATAATCACAGCTATATAGTTATGATTTTTTATACATATTATTAAAATAATAAAAATTGTAGAAATTAAGACATCAACATGTGCATTTATAACCTGCTCATATAGCAAAAACGGGTTAATTAAATATGCAATTGCTATATTAGCTTGATGAGGAGAGCTTTTTAAATTATGCCATATTAAATAAGTATTTAATATATGCAATAAAAGACATATAAATTTAAATACATAAATTCCTAAAGTAGGAGTAATGGCAACGAAAACAGCGGAAAACATAAAAAATAGTTGAGATATAGGCCCATAAGTTGAAGTTTGTTTCCAGACAAGGAATGGAGACAACTTTGATGTAAATATGCTTGCAGAATTAATAAAAGGATTAATTCCATTTAAATCCATCAAACCATAATGCACATATAGATTAATATCAGTAGTTATTGGATAACTTATAAAGGCAATTAACAAAAAAAAGGAACTATTTTTTAGTATTTGTTTAAAACTTACATCTCTGTTTTTATTTTTATTTATTATTAACCAGGCAATATATATAATAATTAAGCAACGGTATTCTATACCTACTCTTAGTTTGTTAAAACGGTTAGAAAAATCAGGTAAATAATCTGTAGAATTAGCTAAAGCCTCAAGATTAAAGGAATAAGCTCTGATTGCTAATTCCACACATAATATTAATGATAAAATTATGGCAAAACTTAACAATATTTGGTTTTTTTTATTGTTGTGATAATTATTTTTATTTAACATAATCATACAAGATTTCTTTAATAAACTTTTCACTGTATTATCATTAACGTTTATTTTTCACTGCATTCTATACAATTAAATGCATCTAAATTCCGTTCATTTGGTTTGAAAGCTGCATTTTTGCAAAAAGTATATTATTCAGTACTGGCTTGAGTTCTGAGCTTTATCCTAATTCAATAAACTACAGACAATATTACTATAAAGTTATACAGTAAAACAAAAAATCTTCAATTACTTTAGCAGGGATGGCTATTGGCATTGAGTCAAGATCCTTGCAAAAACGGGAATGAAGTTTGAAAACTCCTGTCAGTTCTGAATTTAAACTATCTTGAATAAGAGGTAAATTATGGTTACAAATGGTTAGGAGATATTTTGCTCTTTCACCACATAATCGTTATACCGTTTGAAATAATGGTGTGTAAGGATTTAAAACTGCTATCAACCGTCAACTAACAGTCAAGAAACCAAAAGTTTTTTTTCAAAGAGCATCAATTTCTCAACTAATATACTACACATCTCTATTTTTGGTGAAGGTATTGCTTTATGGATCGCTTTTAAAATAATGGGGAGTGGTATAATTAAATTAATTAAAAAATGCAGTCAAATGCAGTCAAGAATTTTTGCGCTTGTCACCGTTGGCAAGATAATTTTTGTGCTGTCGTTACTCGTTTAGAATCAAACTGGTTAAAAGTTGGATGTGCTAATTCTACTCAATAGCTTTAGGACTTAGCAGCTAGCTTTACTAAACGATCTAACTCTTGCTGCATCTGACTAACAACTAATTCATAACATTCATTGACATAGTAGCGATCGCTGGCTGCCTCTCGACCGTAGCGTTGAAATACAATTGGCGGACAAATCCGCGTGTATATGGGCACAGGTAATGGAATATTGGGCAACGGGCCAATTCCTAATCCCCAAGGCAGTCCCAAGTAGATAGGAAAAACTTCCGGATCAATCCCAAACAGCCAAGGCATTCCCCATTCGTGGAGTTGCTGCACAATTTTGTAGCAGTCAGCTAGTACAATCAGCGTATCGTGGGCACCCCAGGAAATCACAGGGACAATTGGCACATTTTCCCGCAATGCTAACTTGATAAATCCTTGCCGCCCTGCAAAGTAGATTTTGTTACGTAAAGAATGCAGTCGGAAGACATCTTCGGCCCCACCTGGATAAACTAAGACACTAGCTCCAGAGCGCAAGGCAGTGTAAGCCATTTTCGGATGAGCAATGATTGCTCCAGCCTTGGCAACCAGTTGCGCTAGTGGCGGGCTAACCTGCCAAGCCTTGGGATGCATCAAACCATAAACGGGTTGTTCCACACCAAATCGTCGGAACCAGTCGTACATCATCATTGTCATATCGGGAGCCGCGAGTCCCCCATTATGCGAACCGACCAATAGGACTTTTTGTTGAGGTGGAATATTATCCCAGCCACTTGTTTGAACTCGGAAATAGTAGTGATACAAAAAGCCAAACAGGGGCATCAAAGATTCTATGAACTTTGGATCTCGCTCATCCAAAGACCAACCGGGTTTTTTGTTTAAGAGATATTGCTTTTTTGACATCGATGCATTTTAACAGAATTAGTAAAGGTCAAAATAATTCATAATTGATAATTAATAATTCATAATTACAATTAGTGTAAATTAAGAATGCAAGCCGATGCATTAACAATGCAAGCCGATGCATTAACAATGCAAGCCGATGCATTAACAATGCGAGCCGATGCATTAACAATGCGAGCCGATGCATTAACAAGGCGACCGACACATTGGCATTGCATATTAGGAAATTTAATTCGCTACGAATTAATGAAATGTTGTACTTAGCTTTCATGGCTGTTTTGCTTCTGCTTGACTAGCCAAATAGAGAGCAGAGCGATCGCTACACCAACCACAATAAAACAATAAATGTAGCCGAAGCTATCCACAATCCTACCGAATAGTGCTGCGCCGATTCCCTGGCCGACAAACAAGCTGAAGGCGAACAGTGAAACAGCAGTGCCTCGTGCTTCCGGGGAAAGCTCAGTGGCTTGGGTTTGAAGGGTGCTGTGCATCATATAAAAGCCCAATCCCATTAACATACTCAAGGGGATAAACAGCATCCAGTTCTGGAATAATGCGATCGCTAAGAAGCTGATACACATCAAGCCTCCTCCCACTCCCATTAAACCAATTTCACCCAGTCGCCTGATTAACCATTTAACTGAGCGACTGTAAATTAGTCCACCTAATCCAAAACCACTGAGCATAAACCCGATCGCTACATAACTTAGACTATAGCGATCGCGCAGAAATGCCCCGATGTAAGCAAATGCCCCAAAGACGCAAAAGCCTTCTACAAACACCCCCACAATCACAGTCCGGGCGATTGGTTGGGTCAATAGTTGGTAATAAGGGCGAAATGTTATCCTACCTACACGACCTTGGGGACGTTGACCATTGCTTAGATGGCGCGTCCCCCGCCATAAAAGTCCAGCAATGCCAAGGGAAACGATGCCAAATAAAAGAAAGATGTCACGCCAGCTGATATATTCCCCAAATATGCCACCCAAACTACCACCCAGAATTTGACCTAGCATCAGGGCACTTAGATACTTGCTGATCGCAGCTTGGCGTTTTTCATAAGGAAAATTGTCACCAATATAAGCTAGGGTGACGGGGATGATCCCAGCAGCAGCAATCCCTGTGAGAAATCGCAGCAAGGTAAGTAAGACGATATTTGACACAAAGGCACAAACAGCAGTACCCACAGCAAATGCCGCCAGTGCTACTGTAATTACCTTAAGTTTACCGATGCGATCGCCTAGTGGGCCATAGACTAACTGAAATAACCCGTAGGGAATCGTATATGCGGAGATAATCACCGCAGCACTGCCAATGCCGACTTTGAACTCGTCAGCAATGATGTGCAGTAGAGGGTCAATCACCCGTGCATCAGCAATCACCATGAAGGCAGCAGCGCCCAACAGTCCTAATGAGACAGGTGTCTTGCCTGCTGTATCCGTTGCTAACCTGCCCACTCAGTTCTCCTATTTGTTAAGCACAAATTGTTCCAGATCGTGATACTGCCCTTTGAAGAAGCCATACTGTTTCAGTACACCTTGACTGTGAAAACCTAACTTTTCTAGCAACTTTTTAGAAGCTATGTTGTTGAGCATGACTTGGGCAACAACGAAACGCAAATTCATTTTCTCAAACCCATATTGCAAGATGGTACGCACTGCCTCAGTCATAATGCCTTGTCTCCAAAAAGTACTGGTAAGCTCATAACCGACCTCAGCAGCGTGTTCTTGTGGGTTCCACGTAAACCCACAAGAACCAATCAAAACGTTGTCTTGCTTACGGGCAATTCCCCAGCGAATTCCTTCTCCTCGCTCAAACCGCTTGGCTCTACGTCCAATGAGTGCAATCGCTTCTTCAATAGAAGTGAAAGTATCAAGATCGTGAAACTGAGTCACGCTTGGATCGGAGAATATAGCAAAGATTGCTTCAGCATCCTGCAACGTTGTCTCACGAAGAAAGAGCCTTTCTGTTTCTAATTGAGGAAAGGAAGATAGTAAAAAATGGTTGCTCATAGTTGCTCCTTTAGAGCTAACTTAGCGATCGCCACAGTCACAAGATAATAGACCTCTTGCAAAAATAGTTTTGCACTCTTGGGGAAAGGGTAAAGGTTTTCCCCTTTTCCCCAAAATCTGACAACTAGGGTTGCATGTTAAGGGGAAAGGCTAATTCTATCGCCGCTTTCCCCTTTACCCCTTACCCCTTTCCCCACAACTGCTAGAAGTCTAATTCAAAAGGCTCAAGGTTGAATAGTCTTCGCCGATTGGTTAAATAACAAATCTCGTGACTTATCTGGATCAAGCACCTGAGTTTTCAATGCTTCTGCTTTCTCGTAAGCACGAATTGTTGCCGGACGGGCTTTAATTGTCTCAAACCAGCGCTTGAGATGAGGAAAATCTTCTAAATTCTGACTTTGGCGTTCATAGGGCACAATCCAAGGATAAGCAGCAATATCGGCGATGGAATAATCGCCAGCCACAAATTCTCTATCTGCTAATTGCTTATTCAGCACTGCATATAAGCGTCCCGTCTCATTCACATAGCGGTTAATGGCATACTCAATTTTTTCAGGAGCATAGGCGCTAAAGTGATGATTTTGTCCCGCCATTGGCCCCAGTCCTGCCATTTGCCAGAACAACCATTCTAAAACTTGAGTGCGATTACGTAAATCTTGAGGGATTAATTTCTTGGTTTTTTCTGCTAGATATAGCAAGATTGCACCAGACTCAAATAACGAAATCGGCGCACCTCCATCTGCTGGTTCGTGGTCAACGATCGCGGGAATGCGATTGTTAGGAGAAATCTTTAAAAATTCTGGTTTAAATTGATCCCCAGACCCAATATTCACAGGAATTATAGTATATGGTAAGCCGACTTCTTCCAAGAAAATCGTGATTTTATGACCGTTTGGGGTTGTCCAATAATAAAGTTCAATCATGGTTATTTTTCCTTATATTGAGGGTTGAAATTTAAACGCATAGGCGCTGAGTTGCAAAGCGACACGCTACGCGTAGCTTGCTTCCACGAAGTGGTACGCCTTCCCGCAGGGTAGGGACGCAGGGTTGTACTAAGATTGTGGTGATTTTGCGATCGCTACCCAAACTCTATGGTGAACCTGAAGAATTGGTGTAGGATATTTTGCTTCGAGTAATGTTGCCAATTCCCGGTCAAATATTTCTACTTTTTCTGGTGTCAAGCTAGCTCCTACACCAGCACTAGCACGAATTCGCCCCCGCCAATCTTCATGTGTATAAGATACAAATACATCGTAAGAAAATGTGCGGATTTCTCGGAATCCTCCTTCGCCAATATCTTGTAACCACTGGGGATACAATCCATTACCGCCACCCAAATTCCACGCTGGATTATGAGCTTTGATCAGTTGTTCTGTTGCTTCAACTACATTACCTTTTAAGGGTATCCAATCAAAATGAGCGATCGCGATCAAGCCATTTCTTCTCAATATCCGAGTAATTTCTTGGACGACACGCACACGGTTAAACCAATGCCAAGACTGTCCAGCAGTGATCACATCCGCACTTGTGTCTGGTAAACCGGTATTCTCGGCAGTTGCGACTCGATAATCTACTTTGAGTTGAGCAGATTCGCTTAACTGTCTTGCTTGTTCTAAAAGTGAAACTGATGGGTCTATGCCAATCACATAAGCACCTCTATCCGCAAAGCCCCGCGCTAATGTTCCTGTTCCTGTACCAAGGTCAACAATGTTTTGTCCTGGTAAACCTATACCATATTCTGACAGTTTGTTAAATAATGAACTGGGAAAGCCAGCGCGGTGTTTTGCATAATCAGTAGCAGTTGCACCAAAATCAATTTTCATAACTGCAAAACTATTCTTGTAACAATTGTCTAGGTTAGAAGTTCTCTACCCACGGACGTAGTTCTATTTCCCATGTCCAAGCACTGCGGGGTTGGCGTAAAATACTGAGATAAGTTTGAGCGATCGCATCAGGGTCAAGAGTACTATCAGGATTATCTGCTGGTTCTTGGCGGACTGTGGAACGGATTGCACCATCAATCACGAAATGCGCTACATGGATATTCTTTGGTGCTAATTCTCTAGCAATACTTTGAGCTAAACCGCGCAGTGCAAATTTACCCATTGCAAAGGGAGCAGACTGAGCATAACCTTTGACACTGGCTGAGGCTCCAGTAAAGAAGATAGCACCGCCACCAAGCTGCAAAAACCTTTTAGTAGCAGCTTGGGCAACGAGAAAGCCACCATAAGCAGTTACATCCAGGGTTTTTGCCACTTCACCAGGGTCTAGATCAATAAGAGACCCCCGCACCCGGAAACTGGGATTGTAAACGACAATATTCGGAGAACCAATTTTATTATCAATATCAATAAATAACTGTTCTACTTCATCTGGCTTTGAGGCATCAGCAGCGAAACTAACTGCGCCAATTTCACTGCTCAATTGAGTGAGTTTTTCAATTTGGCGAGCCGCTAAAGCTACAGTGAATCCTTCTTTGGCAAATAGGCGAGCTAAAGAAGCGCTCAATCCACTACCTGCACCGACAATTAAAGCTGTTGTTGCCATATTTTAAACCTGTAGTGTTTATTCTGCCTAGCTTAGAGCTTTTCTTAATGCCATTCATAGATTAAGAATTGAGCGTGACTGAAGATAACTGGGAATTGCCCTTAGTGGGAGTTTGACCAATTTGCAGTACACAGACTGCGGCAATTAGACAGAGAACGCCTGATAAAATAAACGCTTGTAAATAACTACCCGTCCAAGTTCTCAACACCCCGGCTCCGAATGCTGCTGTGGCTGCACCGAGTTGGTGTCCTGCTACAATCCAACCGAACATAACGCCGACATTTTCTTTACCGAAGACATTAGCAACAAGACGCACTGTCGGTGGTACGGTGGCAATCCAATCAAGTCCATAGAAGACGGCGAAAATGGAAAGTCCATAGAAGGAAAAGTTGAAACTGAAGGGCAAGAAAATCAAAGACAAACCCCGCAGTCCGTAGTACCAAAATAATAAGTAGCGATTGTTCCAGCGGTCAGATAGCCAACCGGACATAGTAGTTCCAAAAAAATCGAATAGTCCCATGATTGCCAAAAGACCCGCAGCCTTGACTTCAGGAATACCGTGGTCAATACAAGCGGGAATTAGATGAGTACCAATTAACCCATTTGTACTAGCACCACAGATAAAAAAGCTACCAAATAACAGCCAGAAGTCTCGATTACGCATTCCTAGCCAGAGGGCGTTGAGGGTGGAGGCGATGGAATTCACTCTGGGCTGTGACACTTCCACAGTTTCGCTGTTGTCGCCAAAGGCTCGCAAACCGACATCCGCCGGACGATCGCGCATAAAGGCTGCGATCGCAGGAATAATTAGGAGTGCTGCACCAGTAAGAGCTAGAGCGGCAGTTCGCCACCCAAAGCGATCGGCTACTGAGGCTAGCATCGGCAGAAACACTAGTTGCCCTGTGGCTGTACTGGCGGTTAAGATGCCCAGAACTAGACCCCGCTTTTCAAAAAACCAGCGATTGACAACAATAGCACCCAAAACCAGGGCAATAACTCCGCTACCACAACCGACAACTACACCCCACAGCAAGACTAGCTGCCAAGATGCTGACATCAAAGTGGTTAAACCGACACCGAGAGCAATCGCAGCAAGTGAGAACACCATCATCCGGCGAATGCCGATCCGCTCCATAACTGTGGCAGCAAAAGGGCCAATTAATCCGTAAAGTACTAAGTTAATGGAGATTGCCAAAGATATAGTTGCTCTACTCCAGCCAAACTCTTGTTCGAGAGGCACAATAAAAACTCCAGGAGCAGAGCGAATTCCAGCCGCCACCAGCAAGGCTAGGAATGTTAAACCTGCGATGAGCCAGCCATAGTGGAACGAACGACGCGCTAGAAAGGAGGGTAAGGTCATGGTTGGGGAGGGGGGAGTGGGGAGCAGGGGGAGCAGGTTCAAAGACTCATTAACGGAGTTCAAAGACTCGTCGGCGAATATCAAAGACTCATTCACGAGTATTAAAGACTCGTCGGCGAATATTAAAGACTCATTCACGAGTATCAAAGACTCGTCGGCGAATATCAAAGACTCATTCACGAGTATCAAAGACTCGTCGGCGAGTATCAAAGACTCATTCACGAGTATCAAAGACTCATCTTTTATTTCCCATGCCCAATGCTCCATTTAGAGAAAACTACCCTGCATAAGGGTTACCGATTTTGTCTACAGAAACGTTGGCGGAGAATGGTAAACGACCTGGATTTAAGCGTGGTTCTGCTGCATAGCCAACAGGAACTAAAACAGCGATCGCTAAATCTGGATTATCCCCAGCACCAATCACTTGTTTTACCTGATCCTCAACCCAACCGTTCATAAAACAAGTGGATAATCCTAAACTTTCTGCTGCTAACACCAAATGAGTAGCGGCAATGATGGCATCTTTGATCGCATATTCGCGTCGTTTGTCGCCTAGCCCAGCTTGAAATTGTGGGATGGCGGTTTTAAAGTAGTTTACCGTGCCTTCATTCCATGCCCCAGTTTCGAGTCCTCGCTCCAGAATTGGGGTCAAGTTTTGTTCGCTTGCGTGAGGATCGGCGGCAAACACAAAGGTTACAGGTGCTTGGACAATTTGTTGTTGATTCCACGATGCGGCTGATAGTGCTGCCTTTTGCGCCTGATCTTGCACAAGAATAATTTGCCAGTCCTGGATATTATAGCTGCTGGGCGCTGCCACAGTTAACTCTACCAGTTGCTTGAGTAGTTCTGGGGCGATGGGGTCTGTTTTAAAAGTTTTGATGGAACGACGTTTTGCGATCGCACTGGGTACATCTAGAGGTTGGGTTTGAGTGATGGAACTCATAAGATTCTCCTGATGGTTGGGTTATGACGCTGCTGTAGCGATTTTTATGATTGGAAGAAATACTCTAGTGGTGTCAAAAGTTGCTTGAAAGTAGATTGCTAGAATTGGGCGTTAGCTACTGGCTCATGAGCAGCCGACAAAAATGGATAGTCTGTATATCCCTTTTCACCGCCACCATAAAAGGTTGCTTGATCTGCTTGATTTAGTGGTGCATTCAAAGCCAAGCGGCGGGGTAAATCTGGGTTTGATATAAATAATGTGCCAAAGGCAACTAAATCTGCTGCTTTGTTTGCCAGTACCGCATCGCCTTTTTCACGAGTATAACCACCATTGACGATGAGTGTACCTGTAAAGCGATCGCGTATATGACTAGTAGGTACAATTATCCCGCCATGTCTGATGTCTGCTTCTGTTGCCTCATAAATATGCAGATATGCCAAATTAAACTGGTTCAACGCTTGAGCCACGTAACCGAATGTCTCCAGGGGATTGGAATCACCTATATCGTTAAAAGTCCCACTGGGAGATAAACGTACCCCTACTCGGTTAGAATCCCACACACTAGTTACCGCCTCTGTCACTTCTAACAGGAATCGGGCGCGATTCTCAATGGAACCCCCATATTTATCTGTACGTTGATTGGTGCGATCGCGCAGAAATTGATCTATTAAATAACCATTAGCTGAGTGAATTTCTACCCCATCAAACCCAGCCGCTAGAGCATTTGCCGCTCCCTGACGATACTGTTCCACTATCTGCGGTATTTCCGAAGTTTCTAAAGCACGGGGAGTAACAAAGGGTTTGGGCCCCTCATAAGTTGATGCCTCACCTTTAGGAGCAATGGCAGAAGGTGCCACAGGTAAAGCTCCATTCGGTTGTAAGTCTGGGTGAGAAATCCTGCCTACGTGCCATAGTTGCAAAAAAATTCTTCCTCTGTGCTGATGTACGGCATCGGTTACTAACTTCCATCCCTCCACCTGTTCTGGTGAATGAATTCCTGGTGTAGCGGGATAGCCCTGTCCTTCAGGAGTTACCTGTGTTGCTTCCGTAATAATCAGTCCGGCGGAAGCACGTTGGACGTAGTAGGTAGCATTCAGTTCGTATGGTACGTTTCCCTCACTCGCCCTGTTTCGAGTTAAGGGTGCCATTACTATCCGATTAGGTAGTTCCAAATTCCCTAATTGGTAAGGAGAAAATAAGTTGATATCAGTAGTCATTGGTTATATCTCCAAATTATTTTAGTCATTGGTCATTAGTTCTTTCTTCCCAGTCCATGCAAAGCGTATTAACTAAACAATCGACCGAATAACGCCACCATCTACCCGCAAAGCTGCACCATTAGTTGCTGATGCTACGGGACTAGAAAGGTAGACTACGATCGCTGCTACTTCTTCATTAGTTGCAAAGCGTTTGATTAGGGAACTTGGACGCACATTTTGGAAAAACTCAGCCTCAACTTCAGTCGAACTAATACCGCGTTCTTGCGCCAGGTTGGAAATAAAGTCTTCAACGCCCTCTGAGCGAGTTGGCCCTGGTAGTACGGAGTTTACCGTAACTCCAGTCCCAACAGTGATTTCTGCTAGACCTCGTGCAATGGCAAGCTGTGCTGTCTTAGTTGTGCCGTAGTGAATCATTTCCACTGGGATCTGAATAGCAGATTCGCTGGAGATAAAAATTATCCGCCCCCAGTTTTGCTCTAACTGTTTTTGCAGATATTGCCGACTCAAGCGGATTCCACTGAAGACGTTAACCTCAAATATCTTTAACCAGTCTTCATCAGTAATATCAAAGAACGTTTTTGGCTCATAAATACCCACATTGTTTATGAGTATATCAACGTGAGGAACTTTTTGAAAGAGTTGCTCTACCCCTGATGCAGTGCCTGCGTCAGCAACAACACCAGAAACTTTCGCGTCGGGTGTAGAATGCTTAATTTTGGCGATCGCCTGGGCTACTCGTTCTTCAGACCGACCGTTGACAATTACAGATGCGCCCTCTTGAGCTAAACCAAGGGCGATCGCAAAACCAATACCTGCGGTTGAGCCACTCACCAGCGCGGATTTACCATGCAATTTCAAGTCCATTTTGCTCTTTCCCCGTTAGTTGAAACAGAATGATCTGGGATTGGGGACTGGGAATTGGGTACTGGGGACTGGGGAGAATGGGAGGCGGACAAGAAGAAAGGTCTAAGCGCCGACTTCCGGCGCTCAGAACTTTAAAGGGACAAGGGGGACAAAGAATATTCAAGAAGTATCTCCCCAATCCCCAGTCCCCAGTCCCTAATCCCTAATCCCCTTCATTTAAATTAAAGATGCTGTGCTAAGGTCTTATTCAAGGTGGTTTTTGGAACTGCCCCTACGACAGTATCGACCTGCCGACCTCCCTTAAAAACCATTAACGTCGGGATGCTGCGAATTCCATAGTGGCTAGCGACAGTAGGATTTTGATCTGTGTTCAGCTTCACAAATTTCACCTGTCCTTCGTATTCAGCAGCAACTTCATCGACTACTGGGCCCACCATCCGGCAAGGGCCGCACCACGGCGCCCAAAAGTCCACTAATACCGGAATTTCACTTTCCAAGACTTCTTGCTTGAATGTGGCTTCTGTGACATTTGTAATGGATGACATAAATTGCCCTCCTAATTAATTCTATAATTCGATAATATCGAATAATAAAAATATATGCCACCTGATGAGATAATGCAACTATGAGATTTCTTTATCATCCAGATCGAAAAAATATTTCTTTACCGGGAGTGCTGTATGCATTGGGCGATCCAGTGAGGCTAGAGATTGTGCGGTTATTGGCTACTGAGGGGGAACAATGCTGTGCCAGGTTTGATTTTGCGATTGCTAAGTCTACCATGTCCAATCACTTCAAAATTTTGCGGGAGTCGGGGATAGTCTTTACACGTAAAGAAGGGACACAGCACATTAACATACTGCGGCGTGAGGATTTAGAGGCGCTGTTTCCAGGGCTGCTGGATGCGGTATTGAAAGCTGCTCAACCATTGCCTGTTGTCCCGGCTAGTACTAAACAAACAGCTTCAAGGATTTAGGGGCATGGGGCGATCGCTACTTGTTTAAGAATCTTCTCGTTTTTTAATTTGTGTTTCTAAATCAGCAAAAATATCATGTTGTTCTCGAAAAAGCCTTGAAGTGTGAGATAAACCTAAATCTGTAGAAAGTAAATCAATACCGTCGATAATTTTGGGTATCTGAGCTTGATCGACTTGCAGACTGAAAAAGCATTTTTCCCTGTAATCTGGTCTTCCCTGAAAGCGTTCGATTGCTCTTTTCAAAGGCCGCATAACCTGATATGCTTTTTCAGCCTTCTCAATTGATGCTTGAGGGATTGGAGATTGCAGCCTGAGAATTGCTAGATCGATTAAATCTCTTGCCTCAACGCTGTCATCTGCGTAACGGTCAGAATTTGACAGCAGCTTAGAGGTAAAACAGTCATTGAAGCTTAAGCAGGGAACGGGTGACCACTTTAGATATCTTGGTGGGTCGAGTTGAAAACGAGTTTCGGCAATAATTTCCGTTTTAATCGGCACATCATCTACAACAACCACCATCCGAATTCCATATTGGTCAGTTGTGCTACGTCCAACTTGGATTTTACTTAAATCACGAAATAATGCTTCATGCCCACCATCAAATACCACTGTACGCAGGTGTTTGTACCCTTCTGTACCAACAGAAGCGATAAAATCAACGTCTTTACTCCAGCGATATTCATCAAACTCAAATGCAATAAGGGTTCCGCCACCAAAGTAAGCAGAACCCTTTCTAAGTATGTCAGAATCTAAGCATTCAAGAACTGTGAGAATTTGATTATGATGTTCTAACCTAAAGGTCATAAACAAACTTGCAACCAGGACTTATAGCGTCTGGCAAGTTCCTGAAGGAAATTGAGTTCTTCACCCTCAAGATTATCAAATAGATTGTGATATTGCCAACCACGCTCGTACCGACTCAGCATTTCTTCTGAAGTAAAGCGATAAACATCGGCGGTCTGCCAACAAATTGACTCTAGAAAAGGCAGCTTTTTGGGGACAAGAACAGGATTAATTGTTGGTGTTGCGGTTGTCATAACTCTTTTAATCAACCACTTTAGGCTTAACTTTAACTTTAGATTAGCACTAACGATTTTGAAATTCAATTTTATTCTAACTATAAATTATCTGGGTTGGGGTAAACTCTTCCTTTCCAAGCGCCACCACGCCCTTGCCAGTGACGGAGTGCTGAGTCTAGAGTCATTAGGGTATAGAGAAAAGCGATCGCAGGTAAGCTCAACGCTAACCAGGGAGAACATTTATAAAAGCGGATTGTAGGGTAGTAAGCGAAAGTCATTAACAGCCATCCTAATAAACCCGTAAATGCGATTAACCAATTACCCAAAACTATACCCAAGATTATTACCACAGGTGGAACTAGATAAATCAAGATCATTCCCAGTAGAGTTGCCAGTAATAGTAATGGAGAATAATTGAGTTGGGTATAGGCAGTACGGGCAACCATATCCCAAATCGTCGCCAGCGAGTTATAGGGACGCAGACTGCGAGTTAATGTACTTAATCCTAGCCAAATACGCCCTTGACTGGGGATTGGGGATTGGGAAAACTCCTTCCTAGTCCCCAGTCCCCAGTTCTCAGTCCCTCTCTTAATAGCGTCAGCAAGGGCGCAATCGTCGATTAAAGCTTGGCGAATGACTTGAATACCCCCGATTCGCTCTAAAGCTTCACGGGCGATCAAAATAGATCCCCCAGCAGCGGCGGCTGTGGGATTGTTGGGATTATTAACCCAGCGAAAGGGATAGAGTTTTTGGAAGAAAAAGACGAAAGCTGGAATCAAAAGTTTTTCCCAAAAGCTTTCACATCTGAGTCGCACCATTACCGAAACCAAATCTAAATCTTCCTGCACAGCTTTCGCTACGAGTCGGCGGAGATTACCAGGATCATGTTCGATATCTGCGTCGGTCAGCAAAAAATAGTCAGGTGCAAATTTACTAGCACTGTTTATACCTTGCTCAACTGCCCAAAGTTTGCCCGACCAACCAGAAGGCAGTGAAATGCCAGAGATAATATGCAATTGCTGGGGTTTACCTACAGCGTGTGCAACTTCTTCGGCAAAATTTGCTGTACCGTCTGTGCTGCCATCATCTACCAAAAACACATTTAAAGAACCAGAATAGTCTTGGAGTAGGAGCGATCGCAACGTGGTTGGTAGCAAGTCAGCTTCGTTACGGGCTGGAACGACGGCACAAACTACAGGTAACGATTGTAGCTGAGTTTCTGTAACCTCTAATTGCTGGTCTAACCGCCAAAATTGTCCCCAAAAACACAGTAATCCTAACCAAATTGTCAAGGATAACAGCATCAATCCTAATACAATTACATCCATGACCTATTGCAAATTCTCAGTGACTCAGACACAATACTATGTCTAACGATAGAGGAAAAAAAATTTTTTCGCTGTAATACCGTGTTCATAACTAGGTTGAGTGTTGAGGTTAAATAGGATTTGATGCAAACACAAGACAGGGTAAAAGTCAATCAAATCGCAGAAGCGATCGCAGCCAGCCAACAATATTTGCTTTCGATTCAAAATCCCGTAGGTTACTGGTGGGCAGAGTTAGAATCCAATGTCACCATCACTGCTGAAGTCGTCCTCCTGCATAAAATTTGGGGAACAGACCAAACAAGACCTTTACACAAAGTTGAAGCATACCTGCGTCAAGAGCAACGGCAGCATGGCGGCTGGGAACTTTACTACGGTGATGGCGGAGAACTTAGCACCTCGGTTGAAGCCTACATGGCGCTGAGGCTACTAGGTGTACCAGCAAACGATCCGGCGATGATTCGGGCGCAAGCCTTTATTCTCCAACGGGGTGGTATCAGCAAAACTCGGATTTTTACCAAGTTGCACCTAGCCTTGATTGGCTGCTACAACTGGCGCGGTATTCCCTCGCTACCAGCTTGGGTGATGCTGTTGCCAAAAGCTTTCCCCGTGAATATCTACGAGATGTCTAGCTGGGCACGTTCCAGTACAGTGCCATTGCTGATTGTATGCGATCGCAAACCTGTTTTTATCACCGATTCAGCTATCAACCTAGATGAACTATACGTTGAAGGTGTTGATCAAGTCCGGTGGGAATTAGCCCAAAGTGGCGATTGGACAGATTTATTCCTCACCCTTGATCAGGGCTTCAAGTTTGCAGAAAGTCTGAATTTAGTACCCTTTCGTGAAGAAGGCATCAAAGCCGCCGAAAAGTGGATTTTAGAACGACAAGAAGCAACAGGCGACTGGGGCGGCATTATTCCGGCGATGTTGAATTCAATGCTAGCTTTGCGCTGTCTGCATTATGACCCAAGCGATCCCATTGTGCAACGAGGTTTGCAAGCAATTGATAACTTTGCCATTGAAACAGAAAATAGCTATCGGGTACAGCCTTGTGTTTCACCCGTTTGGGATACAGCTTGGGCGATGCGTGCCTTAGTAGAATCTGGCTTTGCACCAGATCATCCGGCTGTGGTACAAGCTGGAGAATGGTTACTGCAAAAACAAATTTTAGATTACGGAGATTGGGCTGTAAAAAATCATCAGGGAAAACCAGGGGCTTGGGCATTTGAGTTTGACAATCGCTTTTATCCCGATGTAGACGACTCGGCTGTGGTGGTGATGGCGCTACATCTGGCGAAACTTCCCCATGAAAAAATCAAGCAGGCTGCGATCGCTCGTGCCTTAAACTGGATTGCATCTATGCAATGTAAACCAGGTGGGTGGGCTGCCTTTGATTTGGACAATGACCAAGATTGGCTCAACTCCATCCCTTATGGCGACTTGAAAGCCATGATTGATCCAAACACCGCAGATGTTACGGCTAGAGTCGTAGAAATGCTTGGTGCTTGTAACCTGTCAATTGATAGTGATAATTTAGAGCGATCGCTTACTTATCTTCTGCGCGAACAAGAAACCGAAGGCTGTTGGTTTGGTCGTTGGGGTGTAAATTATATCTACGGCACCAGTGGCGTTTTATCAGCTTTGGCGTTAATTGACCCTCAAAGGCATAAACTCAGTATAGAACGAGGAGCAGCTTGGTTAGTCGGATGTCAAAACTCAGATGGAGGTTGGGGTGAGACTTGCCGCAGCTACGACGACCCCAGTCTTAAAGGAAAAGGAAATAGTACTGCATCTCAAACTGCTTGGGCTTTAATTGGCCTTTTGGCAGCAGGTGAAGCAACTGGTAAATTAGCTCTTGAAGCTATCGAGCGGGGAATTGGCTACCTAGTGGCAACTCAACAGCCAGATGGTACTTGGTTTGAGGCGGATTTTACAGGTACTGGCTTCCCCTGCCATTTTTATCTTAAATATCATATGTATCAACAGTACTTTCCTTTAATCGCTCTAGGTCGCTATCAAGCAGTTTTGGAATAGTAAAAAAGGAGGCAGGGGGAGCAGGAGGAAGAGGAGCAGGGAAGGCGAGTATCAAAGACTCGTCGGCGAGTATAAAAGACTCATTCACGAGTATCAAAGACTCGTCGGCGAGTATAAAAGGTTCATTCACGAGTATCAAAGACTCGTCGGCGAGTATAAAAGGTTCATTCACGAGTATCAAAGACTCGTCAGCGAGTATAAAAGGTTCATTCACGAGTATCAAAGACTCGTCAGCGAGTATAAAAGGTTCATTCACGAGTATCAAAGACTCGTCAGCGAGTATAAAAGACTCGTCTATGAATCTTGAATTAATGTGCGTCTCTAACAAAGATTCACGTTAATTTATACAAAATTATAGTTACAAATATTCTCCCCTGCCCCCTGCCCCCTGCTCTCTTCTAGAGTTTGCTAAGGACAAAAGCGGCAAGAAATCCAAGCACAGTTATCAGTCCAGCAAAATCATGCGCTTGCTCGAAGGCTTCTGGAATCATGGTGTCTGTAAGCATTGCTAAAATAGCACCTGCTGCTATAGCAGTGGTTGCAGCAATGATTTCTACTGAAAAGTGACTGAACAATGTATAGCCTAGAATTGCTGATATACCAGAGATGATGGCAATTCCTCCCCACACACTGAAGATGTAAGCAGTTGAACGTCCTGCTTTTTTCATGCCAGCAGCGCTGGAAAGTCCTTCTGGAATATTAGAGAGAAAAACAGCCGCTACAGTGGCCCAGCTGACAACTCCTCCCTCAATCATGCTGACACCAATTACAATAGATTCTGGAATGCCATCGAGTAATGCGCCTATTGCGATCGCTAGTCCACTTCCACCTTGCTCTTGTTCAGATGGTTGCTGTTCACCGGAACGCTTGCGATGTTTAGCACCCTGATAAGCTAGAAACCAGTTTGCTGTTGTGTAGATGGTTGCACCACCCACAAAACCGATTGCTGTTGAGTCAAAACCACCACGCTTGTAAGCTTCATCCATCAGTTCAAACGATAAGGCTGAAATTAGTACACCTGCACCAAAAGCCATAACTGCCGCAATCGCTCGCTGAGGAATTTTAGCATAATAGCCCACTACGGAGCCTAACAGCAGCGCTGAACCGCCAACTAAACCCCAAAAACCCGCTTGTAACCAGAGCGGAAACATCACCCACCCTCACTCAGAGATTCAAGCAAAAAACACTATTAAGAATTAACTTAAAAACAGAAGTTTTCCTAACTTTTAAACATAAAGGTGAGGCTATGCCCCACCTACAGTTCCTAACTCAAAACTATTACAGCACCTGCTTGAAGAAATTTACTAAATCCTCAATGTTCGGTGTGTGAAGTAAATCTAATACTTCTGTAGCTTTTTCAGAAGGTATATAGTCATTTGGGACACCGATGATTGTAGTTCCTAAGTTTTGGGCTAATTGATACCAAAAAGCTAATTTATCATCAACGCTCATTGAAGTATACTCTTGAGTAGGAATTGCTGTTTCTCCTACTTCATCTTGGTTTACCAACTGACGCAAAGCAAAAAGCTGTTCCGCCTGTGGTAGGTTTTGAATTTGTGCAACTAAATTTGCAGTCCTTTCATTTGGCACATCATTGAGAGCGATCGCTGGAATTTCATCAGAAATTTCAGTATACAGTAACGCTAGAACTGTCAGGCGATCGTCTATATCCAAACTCTGAAATTTTGATACACTTTGTTCTAAAAAATTGACGTTTGTAGAAGTCATAAACACCTCAAAGTAATTAACTACTTAATTAACTAAAAAAATATCGAGTGAAAATTTTAACCCAGCTTTGAACCGATTTGATTCTTACTTTGCTCAAAAACAGAATGAGGTAACATCACTCATTTTTGTAAATTTTTTGCTGGAAACAATTTACGCCAGGCAAATATCTGTCCTTTTAGGTATTATCCTAAGCTTTTATTACTTAAATTTGTAGGATTTTGTGTTAGTAGTGTATTTATTGCATTAGTGGGTATTGTATCATAGTTTAAGTATTAAATAAGTTTAAAAATTGTTTAGCGATTGCTTCTATTTAAATTATTAAATGCTGAAACATCTAGCTTTCATCGAGCAAGATGTTCATCAGCTATAATAACTTATGGTAAATTAATTAAACTTTTGTGTTGATCGTAGATGTAATTGGTATTAGATTTGAAACGACTAATTAAATCTCCAATGTAAAAAACTGGACTCTTCCTTTGATGCCTCTCTAAATTTTAAACACTTAACTTTGAATAAAACACTGTACAAAGAGGTAATTTTAATATAATTTCAGCGTATTTAAACCAACCAAAAGACATATTATATTCAACTATAATTACTTTTAATATATTGAGTACAAAACAAAGGGCGTTACGACTGTAGGGTGCAACTGGTCTAAGGATATAGATGAACACAGAGTAAAAACTAAAATTTTTTGCTCTGTGTTTATTTATCCAGAAAAAATAAAAACGCCAGCTATCAAAATTCAGCTTTATATTAACCAACTGGCAGATATAGCTAGCTTTAAGAAAAGGGGTATAGTATATAACACCTTTGTCCTTCTTGTGAAGGCGATGCTGCGTATCATAGGCTAGAGTTGTTAACGCTACGCTGACACCAATCACCTAAATCTGGTGGAGAGTCAGAACATTCTGATTTCTGAATCCTTTTATTACAACCAAATGAACTTGGGATAACAGCCATCACCATTCTGAGACTAAAGAGGTAGCCTTAAGCAGCCTAAAAACTTCAAAATTCCAGTTTAAAAGTGCTATATTTCAGCACCTGCTTTTGCTTCGGCACCCATTGGCGAAACATAATCACGGAAAAGAGTAATCTGTTGCTCAAACTCTAATCCTTGAATTCTGCCAAACAACGCTTTAGATTCTGAGGGAAGTTCATAGTCAGAAGGTACAGTAATAATAGTACCATTATCCATACCTTGAGATAATCGATACCAAAATAGTAGCTTGGTGGTATCGCCCAAAGAACCATATTCACGAGAAATTAGTGTATCCACTTTATTAATCAAGTCACGCTGAACTTGTAATTGTTGTTCGTGAGATAATTCCTTAACTTGATTAAACAAACCTTCAGCGATTTCTGGGGAAACAGTGCTGGCACCAGGAGCGGCTGGCGTAATTGAGCCACCCATTTCTTTGTAAATGAACCAAAACAAAGCCAGTTGTTGATCTACATCCAACTGCTGCCAAGCTTGAACATGTTCACGAATAGTTGGATCGCCAGTTTGTGTAAATGTCATTATTAACTCCAATTGCAATTAATTAATTTCATTAGCAAGGTTATCAAATGTACATTTAGCGTTTTACCCTACTGAAGACAGATGTATTGGAATCATAAAGAAGAACAATTATAAACAAAACATAAATCGGGCGAAGTGTAGTCCTACTATAGAAGCATTTCAGTTAGATAATAACCCAATATCAAAAGCCAAAATAATGCTTGCCTTTAACAAGGTAAGAAGTTAGCAATGGGAATGCTGCAAAATTGAGACATTCTCACAAGCTATTTCGATGGATAGATGTTAATTTTATAAGGCTTACGCAGAAATATACGCCGTAGAGGCAATACCCTGCGGTAAGCCGCTTCTCTACGTTCGCGGAGCGTGTCGCAAGCAGACGCTCCGCGTAGCTTGCTTCTCCGTAGGAGTATGCGTCTACATGAATTGCCTCTACTGTAAATCAGGGTTTCGGCTTCGGCTATCGTTTGCGTAAGTCCTGTTTTACTGTGACAGTGCTTAGAAAAGCACTGTCCAATTTAGTAGCATTAATTGATTAATACCGACATCCAATTTGTGAATATACGGTAGGAATACGGCTTCTGCTTTTATTGAACTTATTCTCGCCGATCTTGATAATCTTCAGAAGATTTCGGATCTAACTCCCAGCGAGAATCATCACGTTCCTCTAAAATATCGTTGGTACGCAGAAACGCGAAATCATCCATTTCTAGCCCTACTGCTGCTTCTAGCTCCTCAGTTACATTTTGATCGGGAGTGGAAGTACTACCACCAACAGCTTCATCCCCAACTGCATCTGCATCTTGCCAATAAGCATCAACATCGCCACCAGTGAGTTCAGGACTAGTTTCTGTGTACTCCTGTCTTTCTGCTTGAATTGAGCGTCCACCAATATTGTATCCCGGCAAGTCTTTCACACCAGTACCGTAGGATTCGGTAATTTCCTGTGGCAAATCATTGGTTTCAATTTCGTCATTCTGATTTTTTTCTGCCATGATACTAGCCATTTTTTGCACTCTAACAATAACGTTTTCCTGTCACCAAGATGTCTTACTAGAGATGTATAGCTTTAGAAATAAAATAATCTATCCCCTTGGAACGAAGTTAAACTATCCATTGGGCCATACCATTGTAAGTGTAAATTCATGGTGAAGCAACTTGTAGTTGAATTTTTTAGTTATGAGTTAACAGGTATATAAACCAAAATTATCAAAATTATTTATTAGCCAAGTTTTAATTTATAACTACTTTTTAGTATTAAGCAAAAATAAATTTTAAGTTTAGTAAATTTTACTTTAGCTAAAGAAGTAAGACATTTAATAATTTTGAGAAGCGGAGGTAGACAGTGGAATACGACGAATTCATTACACATGTACAAAGCCTTACCCAATCAGATTCTCGTGAAGAGGCAGAGCGTGCTACTCGTGCCACACTAGAAACCCTCAAAGAACGGATAGCAGATGATGAAGCGCAGGAACTAGCTGCAAATTTGCCCCAACAACTAGGTGATTATTTGCGAGGAAAAGAAGGAGATAGTGGTGGCTCCTTCAACTTACAAGAGTTTATTGCCCGTGCAAGTCAAAAAGAAGATATAGAACCAACCACTGTGGCAATTCATGTTCGGGCAGTATTTACTGTGTTGCAAAATGCCATTAGTCCTGAATTATTTGCTGCCTTACACGCTCATTTTTCTCACGATTACGAAGAACTATTTGGGACTTAAGTAACAATTGCAGTTCCTGCATAGTAGGCAATTAAAACAAAATTTTTTGAAAAAAATCTTGGCTGTTTAACTGTCCTAATTGATAAATATTGTAGCTGGTTAAATACTAGAAATAAACAGGTAATAGAATTTATGACTGACCATAACAATCATTCGGGTAAGAAAAAAGTTGCCATCCTCATTGAACAGGCAGTGGAGGATGCAGAATTTACAGTTCCTTATAATGGATTAAAACAAGCAGGAATGGAGGTAGTAGTCCTCGGTTCCCGAATGAATGAAAAATATAAGGGTAAACGCGGCAAACTTAGCATTCAAGCTGATGGTACTACGACAGAAGCGATCGCAGCCCAATTTGATGCGGTGATAATTCCCGGTGGGATGGCTCCCGATCGAATGCGGCGCAATACCAACACGGTACGTTTTGTCCAAGAAGCTATACAACAAGGAAAATTAGTCGCTGCTGTTTGTCACGGGCCACAAGTTTTGATTGAAGGCGATTTGCTCAAAGGGAAACAAGCCACTGGTTTTAGTGCCATTGCTAAGGACATGATTAACGCTGGGGCAAATTATCTAGATGAGCCGGTGGTAGTTGACGGGAATTTGATTACATCCCGCGAACCCGGAGACTTACCAATTTTCACCACAGCTATATTAAGCCGTTTGGGTTATGGTGGCAAAGATGCTGCATTACCAAATGAGAAAGACACAAGTGCTGAATGGTGGAAGTTGGCAGATGCTTGGGGTGGCTCAACTAAAGGTGATATCAGCAAAGGTTTAAATAATGCTCTAGCTGGTGAACGTTATTCCCTAGAAGCATTTGAGAACTACTTCCAAAAGGAATCAGATAGCGAAGTAAAATCAGTTTTTCAAGAAATCATTGCTAATAAACAGCGTCACATTGAAAAGCTAGAAACCTATCTTCAGAGATTGGGTGAAAAACCCTCTTTGGGCGCAAATATTGCTAATCAGTATGCCAAGGTGAAAACTGCGTTGACAGGAAGTGATGACATATATCAGTTACGTTCTGCTTTGGGGGATGTGCAAACTGGTATCGGCGATATTGGTAATTTGTCTGCAATGTTCACTGACCCAGTAGCAACTGCTATTTTTAAAGAAATTTACCACGATTTATTGAAATACGAACAGCGATTAGTAGAGTTGTATCGAGCGCGAATAGGCGCTCAGATTCAGCCTCCTAAGCCGACTACAGGGGCTGCTGTATCAATGTAAGGTTTTTTGAACGTAGACGGCTACCGAAGAGGCGCGAATAACACAGAGATAGAAAGAAGAGTATATTTGTGCCTCTATGGTGAATTTACAGCAATGGAGATATAAAAAGTGACTTCAACATCAGGGGATAAATCAAATACAAACCAGCCAGAAGCTAGTGAAGTAGAGCGTTGGGCATCCCTTATAGGTGGTGGTGCGATGGTGCTGATGGGTTTAAGGCAAGGTTCATTGCGAGGAGCGCTGACGGCTTTAGCAGGTGGCGGTTTGGTTTATCAAGGTGCAACCAAGCAAAGCACAATCCAGAAAGCACAGGAAGCAATAGGTCTAAACCAACCTATAAAAGTTGAAAAGACGGTAACAATTAATAAATCGGCAGAAGAACTCTATCGCTTTTGGCACGACTTTGAGAATTTGCCTACATTTATGAAGCATCTCAAATCTGTCAAGGTGCATAACGAAAAGCGTTCTCATTGGATTGCCAATGCACCTTTGGGTAACAGCGTAGAATGGGATGCAGATATTCTGGAAGACCGGGAAAATGAATTTATTTCTTGGGCTTCTGTAGAAGGTGCAGACATTGATAATTCTGGTTTTGTCCGCTTCAAAAAAGCACCAGGCGATCGCGGCACGGAAGTTAAGGTTGTTTTGGAGTATAACCCACCCGGTGGAGCATTGGGAGCTACCGTAGCTAAACTTTTTGGTGAAGAACCAGAACAGCAAATTGGTGATGAATTACGCCGCTTCAAAATGCTGATGGAAGCAGGCGAAATTGCCACAACCGAAGGTCAACCTTCTGGACGCAAGTAGTTATTTGTTCTTTGTCCTGTGTCATTTGTCCTTTGCCTAAAGCGAATGACTAATGACTAATGACCAATGACTAATGACCAATGACTAAGGACTAATAACTATGAAAGCAGTCTGCTGGAACGGTGCTAATGATGTGCGGGTACAGTCGGTACCAGATCCGACAATTCTCAACCCGCGTGATGCAATTATTAAAATTACTTCCACGGCGATTTGTGGCTCCGATCTACATATATATGGCGGCTATATTCCCACAGTGCAACAGGGTGACATTATTGGTCACGAATTCATGGGGGAAGTCGTGGAAGTTGGTAAGGGAGTCAACAATTTAAAAGTAGGCGATCGCGTTGTAGTTCCTTCCACAATTGGCTGTGGTAATTGCCATTATTGCCAGCGTGATATGTGGTCGTTGTGCGATAATTCCAACCCCAAGGGCTGGATTGAAGAAAAATTGTTTGGCAATATTACCTCAGCAATTTATGGGTATTCCCATATGTTAGGTGGTTATGCAGGGGCACAAGCAGAATATATCCGTGTACCTTTTGCTGATGTAGGTGTCGTTAAAGTTCCCCCGGATTTGCCGGATGAGATGTTATTATTCATCTCCGACGCCATCCCTACAGGTTACATGGGTGCAGAATTATGCGATATTCAACCGGGTGATACTGTAGCCGTTTGGGGTTGCGGTGCTGTTGGACAATTTGCCATGATTAGCGCCTACATGATGGGAGCCGAAAAAGTGATCGCGATTGATCGCTTTCCCGAACGCCTGGAAATGGCGAAAAAGTTTGCCAAAGCAGAAGTAATTAACTACGAAGAAGTTAATGCTGGCGAAGCGTTGAAAGAGATGACTGGTGGTCGTGGCCCCGATGCTTGCATCGATGCCGTTGGTTTAGAAGCACACGGCGTTGGTTTAGAAGACTTCTACGACCAGACAAAACAAAAGCTCAAATTGGAAACCGACCGTCCCCACGTTCTGCGGGAAATGATGGTCGCCTGCCGTAAAGGCGGGACTCTTTCAATTATGGGTGTTTATGGTGGTTTTGTTGATAAAATGCCATTTGGTGCAGCCTTCAACAAGGGTCTAACCTTTAGAATGGGGCAAATGCATGGACAAAAATATATGCATTTGTTATTACAGATGATTTTGGATGGGAAACTTGATCCATCCTTCGTTGTCACCCATCAATTGCCCCTAGAACAAGCACCCCACGCCTACCACATTTTTCAACAAAAAGAGGATAACTGCATCAAAGTTGTTCTTAAACCTTGAATGATGAATAATCATTCAAGGTTTAAATTGTACACCCAACATAATGCAATTGAGGTTTTTTATGAATCGAGTAATTTCATGGCTGCGGAATATTCGGATCTCCCAGATAATTGTAGTTTTTCTGGTAGGATTTATGTTTTTATTAGGTCAGGCTTTTAGCGATATTAATGTAGCACAAGCTGATGTTAAAACTCCAGAGGGCACTTATTATAAAGGAATCCCAGACGAGCAAAATGATGCCCAGTTTGAGAATACTGGCAATAAATTAAAAAGCGCTGCTGATAATATCCGCCAGAAGCTAAACTTGGATGAAGACACTCCTCGATCTACAAAAGAGTTTCTGAAGTCTACAAAAAATAAAGTCGAAGAAACAGTTAAGCCATTGGCTGGACAGAAAGAAGGTTATTACCAAAATCCTCCAAGCAAGCAACTGAGAGATAGAACCTAGACTTGTAGCAATTTAAGAGTCTAAGTTTTTGACTCATACACTGTAAAACAAGCTTTGAAGATTTCCTGAGACGCGATAAGTATCGCGTCTCAAAACTAGGCTAAATCGAGTGTTTATCTTGATATAGACAAGCCAAAAATTATAACTAAGGATTAAATAATTATGAAAGCAGTTTGCTGGCATGGAGCAAACGATGTGCGGGTAGAAACAGTTCCCGACCCCAAAATTATCAATCCACGTGATGCCATTGTTAAAATTACTTCCACGGCAATTTGCGGTTCAGATTTGCATATTTATGACGGCTACATTCCCACCATGCAAAAGGGCGATATCCTTGGTCATGAATTCATGGGGGAAGTCGTAGAACTGGGAAGTGCAGTTAAAAATGTCAACGTAGGCGATCGCGTGGTTGTTCCTTTTACCATCTCTTGCGGTAGCTGCTTTTTCTGCAATCGGGATTTATGGTCGTTGTGCGACAACTCTAACCCCAATGCTTGGTTGGTAGAAAAACAGATGGGTCATTCACCAGCAGGTCTATTTGGCTACTCTCATTTATTTGGCGGTTACGCCGGTGGTCAAGCAGAGTATGCACGAGTTCCATTTGCGGATGTCGGCTTGCTTAAAATTCCGGATGGTTTAACGGATGAGCAAGTGCTATTTCTAACAGATATTTTTCCCACTGGCTACATGGCAGCCGAGAACTGCAACATCAAACCCGGTGATATTGTCGCCGTTTGGGGTTGTGGCCCAGTCGGACAATTCGCCATTAAAAGCGCATATATGCTAGGGGCGGAACGTGTAATCGCCTTTGACCGCATTCCTGAACGGCTGCAAATGGCTAAAGAATACGGCAAAGCCGAAGTTCTCAACTACGAAGAAGTGGATATTGGCGAAGCACTCAAAGAAATGACTGGCGGTCGTGGCCCCGATGCTTGCATAGATGCAGTGGGAATGGAAGCGCACGGCACAGATTTTATGGCATTCTACGATCAGGTAAAGCAAGCAGTACGTCTGGAAACAGACCGTCCGACGGCATTACGGCAAGTAATAGTGTCTGCTGGTAAAGGTGGTCACGTATCACTTGCGGGTGTGTACGGTGGCTTTTTAGATAAAATCCCGATGGGTGCTGCCATGAACAAAGGATTAACCTTCAAAATGGGACAAACCCATGTCCATAAGTATTTACGACCCTTGCTAGAGCGGATTCAAAACGGTGAAATCGATCCAACATTTATCATCACCCACACTTTACCTTTAGAACAAGCGCCCCACGGCTACGAAATTTTTAAGAACAAGAAAGATAACTGCATCAAAGTTGTACTCAAACCGTAGTAGGGACTGGGGCACAGGGACAGGGGAGCAGGGGAGCAGACGGGCACAAGGGCAAAGGAGATATGTTTTAGAATGCAACTTGGTGTCAACCTACTTTAATGAGTCTTTGATACTCATTAATGAAGCTCAGAACTCCTTTAATGAGTCTTTGATACTCATTAATGAAGCTCAGAACTCCTTTAATGAGTCTTTGATACTCATTAATGAAGCTTAGAACTCCTTTAATGAGTCTTAGAACTCCTTTAATGAGTCTTTAATACTCATTAATGAGGTTCAGAACTCCTTTAATGAGTCTTTGATACTCATTAATCAGGCTTAGAACTCCATTAATCAGTCTTTGATACTCGCAAACGCAGATCATAACTCCACTCCTCTGCCCCCCTGCTCCCCTGCCTCTTCTGCCCAATGCCCAATAATTAATGACTAAACTTCGATGTTTGACATACTAAAATCGGAACTTTCGCGCCGCAGTCTTTTATATAAAGCAGGTTTTGGGTTCATGGCGCTTGGTGTCACTGGGGCAGTAGGGGCAATTATTAGACCTACTCGTACCCTAGCCCAAGCAGGCCCAGCACCTACCCAAGAACCACCGATGTCTCCTGAAAAAAAGTTAGGATGGGCTATTGTTGGCTTGGGAAAGTTTGCTACGCAGCAGATTATTCCGTCGTTTGGTGAATGTAAACGTTCAAAGTTGGTAGCCCTTGTTAGTGGCGATCGCGCCAAAGCCGAAAGCATAGCGCAGCAATACGGCGTTAACTCAAAAAATATTTACAATTACCAAAACTACGATACCATCCGCAATAATCCAGAGGTAGATGTTATTTATATCATCTTACCTAATGGGTTGCACGCCGAATACAGCATTCGTGCTGCCCAAGCTGGCAAGCATATCATGTGCGAAAAACCGATGGCTATTACTGTCGAAGAATGCCAAGCAATGATTGATGCTGCCAAAAAAGGCGATCGCAAGTTAATGATTGCTTACCGCGCTCAATATGAACCGTACAACCTCGCTGCGATCGAACTGGCACAAAGCGGCAAACTCGGTAAACTAAAAACTATAACCTCTGACCACGGACGCAACCTCGACCCCAAAGACCCAGCAGATCGTTGGCGGGCACAAAAAAAACTAGCTGGCGGCGGTTCCCTTTATGACATTGGCATCTACAGCTTGAATGCTGCTAGATATATCACAGGTGAGGAACCACAAGAAATTACCGCCATGATGTACAGCACCCCTGGCGACCCCCGCTTTCGGGAAGTTGAGGAAAATGTCAACTTCGTTTTGCGTTTTCCTAGCGGTGTGCTTGCTAATTGTACTTCTAGCTACGGCTACGCAGATACCAAGCGCATCCAAGTTTTTGGTTCAGATGCAGCCTTAGAGTTAGACCCAGCTACCGACTACTACAAACATCGCCTGACAATCAAACGCAAAAACGGCAACGAAGAACAAAATATTCAGGAAAAGAACCAGTTCGCCCTAGAGATGGATCATTTGTCCGAGTCCATCATGGCGAATAAACAGCCAAAAACTCCTGGTGAAGAAGGTTTGCAAGATGTCAGGCTGATGCAACTAATTTACCAAGCAGCTCGCACTGGCAAAACAATCAAAGTTTAAAAGTAAAAGAGGCAAAAAATATGTCTGATAAAACCGTTATCAAAGTAGACTCTAGCAATTCCCCTAAAGGTCAACTTGGTCAGAAATATCTTGCATCTGGCAAAAGCATTTCCATGCGCCTATGGGAGAATGAGCAACCGAACGAACCTAAAGAGCCAACAGCGCGAGAATATGAAACTGTTGGTTATGTAATCACTGGTCGTGCAGAATTGCATATTGAAGGGCAAATGATTTTACTAGAGCCTGGGAGTTCCTGGGTAGTACCAAAAGGAGCTAGCCACACCTATAAAATTTTAGAAGCATTTACTGCTGTTGAGGCAACCAGTCCACCTGCTCAAGTTCACGGGCGAGACGAAAACTGATTTGCAGTTATCTAAAATTTTGCGATCGCTAAAAATTTATAGCCGCTTTCAATGGCATGAAATATAGAGGGTTCGTAGGGGAACAACATTCTTGTTCCCCTTTTTACTATGCTTTGCGGCGTAGAAAGAATTGTACAAAATAGACCTCTTGAAAACTATTTTTGCAAGAGGGGGAAAGGATTTTTTCTGAGCCGCTTTCCCCCTTTACCCCTTACCATGCATCCCCACTTCTGCAAGAAGTTTAATGTTAGGCGATCGCAAAGCTTACTTTGACTCGCTATCTAGCCTAGTAAAGGGATACAGTCAACTACTGCCTTTTGGTTATACCTTTCTCGAAAGAAGCCAGAGCTTTTTGAAATCCATTTCTAGACAGAACTATAAAGAAAAAAGCCCTAGTCGGAATACTTATTTAAAAGTATTTTTTTTATCTGACTAGAGGCTGATGAAGATAAAGCATTTGATTAGTTTCCTAGATAGAAGAGGCAACACAAAATCGCATAAAAGTTTGGCAACTGTTTTGATTTTGTGTTAGCCGCATCTGCAATTAACAAGGAATTCAAATGTTTTATCACAAAAAGCAACTCCAGTATTTTACGCCGCCAGAAAAACCAGATGCGGTCTACGCAATGAAAATTCAAGAACTCATCGGCGGTACTTTTGGTGAAATGACCGTGATGATGCAGTATTTGTTTCAAGGCTGGAACTGTCGAGGCCCTGCCAAGTACCGAGATATGCTACTAGATGTTGGTACTGAGGAAATCGGTCATATTGAGATGCTGGCAACGATGATTGCCCATCTTCTAGATAAAGCACCGATCAAAATGCAAGAAGAAAGTGCAAAAGATGCGGTAGTAGGTGCCGTGATGGGCGGTAGTAGCCCACGGGATGTAATTATGGCGGCGGCGATGAACCCCCAACACGCTATTGTATCTGGTTTGGGTGCAACACCATCTGATAGCGTTGGTTATCCTTGGAACGGTCGCTTTATTGTCTCCAGTGGCAACCTGTTGGCAGATTTCCGGTCTAATCTCCACGCCGAAAGTCAAGGACGTTTGCAAGCAGTGCGACTATATGAAATGACGGACGATCCAGGGGTGAAAGATACCTTGAGCTTTATGATCGCTCGTGATACCATGCATCAAAACTTGTGGCTAGCAACCATTGAGGATTTAGAAAGCTCTGGATTGGAAACCACGCCAGTTCCCAGTTCCTTTCCATTGGAATTGGAGAAACGCGAGTTTTCTTATCAGTTCTGGAATCACTCAGAAGGCACGGAAAGCTCTGAAGGTCGTTGGGCAAAAGGCCCCTCAATGGATGGCAAAGGCGAATTCGAGTATGTAGAAAATCCCCAACCACTAGGCCCACAACCGCAACCTCCTGTGCCTGACCCACGACTGCATGGTACCTCGAAAATGCCACAGGCATAAGGCAACGGTTCAAGCGCATACCTTTGATTGAGCGTAAAACAACTATCGGTGGCTAATCAATACGGTTCGGATAAGATCCCCCCGCCTGTGGCGACCCCCTTAAAAAGGGGGTAATTAGAAGAAAAAGCCCCCTTTTTAAGGCTACGGTGTACACACATCTCTGTACAAGAGACTTCTTGCAGAAGTGGGGTAAGCAGGGTGGTTTCATACAACGAGAGAAAAATAATAATGATTTGTAGAGGGTGGAGAAAAATGGATAACTAACAAGTATGAACCTCGTCGAACAATTGCAGCAAGTCCCAGACTATAGGCATATCC
>NZ_JAIVFT010000025.1 GCF_020829665.1 Nostoc sp. CHAB 5824 | reverse complement strand
CTTTAGAAGCGTTTAGAACAGCCATGTCTTTTCGATTTGTTGATTGGTTGAACTTGAACCGTGACGTGTTTGCTGCTTATAAAGCCAGTTTGGGTTACATTTGGGCTTAATTTTTGTCTAAGTCCCGTTAATAGGTTTACCTGTTAAAAAGATTTTTATGATTGCTGGCAATGGCAGACACGGTTTAGATTAACTATTTACTTAATTTTAACTTTTTATTTTTGCCGTCAACTTACTTGAGAAAGAAGGCAAGTAATGGTAATATTATTATAAATAATGACAAAATTTTTTCAGAAAGCGTATATTTAAACCCAGCTTTTTGATAAAACTGCGATCGCAGGTCAATAAAATTTCATTGCCTGACAAGCAAAAGTGAATATTACAAAAAAGGCAGAAAGCCGCAAAAATTGACTTGAAAACTCTTGCATAAAAAATAACTTGGCATCTTCGTCTCGAAAAGCAAAAAATCTTTGATACTCACCTAAATGATTTCTTACTCTTCAGTTGAGTCGAAGTTGCCACCAACTGGGTTGTAAAAATAACTACAACTACTTTAGGTATCTTACTTATTCCATGACTTTTCAGGAGTCACAGCCATACAAATAAAAAATTTTGAAAAACTTTCTTCACCGATTTGCTATCAACTTTTGAGCGATTTTCTGCTTAAATAGACGATAAAAAAACAATGGATTACCTATAATATAACGATCCCATAGACGAGTAGGTTCAGTAATTAGGCGTGTTAACCACTCGAAGCCATTATTCGTCAGCCAATCGGGGCCACGATATGTAGAGTTAGTATAAAAATCTAGACATGCGCCTAAAGGTAGAAATACACGAGTTTCAATTTTATTGAAGTTATCTAAAATCCACCGTTCTTGTAATGGCATACCAAAACCAACATATAAAATATCTGGTCGAAAATTATTAATTTTTTCGATTATTAAATCATTTTCTTTTCCTGATTTATCAAAGTAACCATGATGTCCCTGTATCCGAAGATTAGGTGCAATTGATACTAACTTCGTAATTGCTTCATCTACTACACCGGGTTTTCCAGCTAATAAAAATAGAGAAACATTTTCTTTTTCACATTTTAATGCTAAATCTTCTATATAATCTGGTGCTGTCATGCGATGTACAGATTCCAGCGAATAACCGCTTAATTTAGCTGCTAACAATACACCAAATCCGTCACAGAATACTAAATCTGCATTATTTAAAAAATCTCGATACCAAGACTTTTCGTATGCAAAATTCATCGCTCTAATATTTACATTTTCTACAATTGTCTTTTTGGGAGTTTTTACCGATTCTACTAAATAATCTATTAATTCTTGTACTTTAACTTTATGGAATCTTGTATCAAACAACTTTATTTCAGGGAAAGTTTTCATCTATCTTATTTCCTTTTTGTCTACTTTAAATAAACTTCTAGTTAATCAATTATCTTAACAAGATGACTCTCACCTACGACTGATGCATAAATATATTTTAAAGATGCAAGATAATTGTTGATATCCAAGTGTTTAACACTTATCCGTGCATTATTTCCTAGAGATATTCTCAAATTTTTATCTGCAATTAAAGATTGCATTGCCTGTGACAACTGCTGAATGTCACCCGGATTAAGTAATAAACCATTTTGGTTTTGAGTAACTACTTCGGGTATTCCTCCTACTGTAGTAGTTATGACAGCTAAACCCCAACTCATTGCTTCTAGTAGTGCCATCGGCAAACCTTCGTTGTAAGAAGGTAAAACGAATACATCAGCTTTAGCTAAAAGATCGTCGCGTTTTTCTTGGTCTACCCAGTCAAGGATAGTGATGTAGTCAATAAGATTTAAAGTTTGAATCAAATTACGAGCTTTTTCTACATCTCCATCCCCTGCCATAGCCAACTTTGCTTTACTTTTCTCTTGGGCAGGTATAGAAGCGAATGCCTTAATTAAATCAAATGCACCTTTGCGTTGACCAATGCGCCCTAAAAATAAGAAAAATACCTGATTGGAATCTACACGCTGTGGGATTTGAGCGGGAATTCTTACCGCGTTAGGAAGAACAATAACTTGCTCTGGCTTTAAACCAAGATTTTCGATATAGAATTTTTTCCAGCTATCTGATAAAACAATAAAACGGGTACATTTACTAAAAGACCAACTGAGCCATTGCTTAAGCAACTGAGGCAACTCAGAGTAAAACAAATGAAAGTCAGCACTATGAGCATGAATAATTAGCGGTTTTTGAAATAGCCAACTAATAAGAGTAGTGATTGAGTGACGAAAAGCACTACCTCTATCTGAAACATGAATGTGAATTAGATCGGCTTTTTGATTTAATAAGTTCCAAAATAACTTCCCGATTGCCTGCACAAACACTAGTACTTTCTGGGGAGCAGAGCCATTCGGTAAAGTAGTAATATGTGTAAATTTAATATCAGAAGTAGCTTCACTAGCTTCTTCAAGGATGAGCTTTTGCACAGAAACTATTCCACCTTGCCGCTCCAAGCTTTCGCCTAACATAGTAATTTTTATAGGACTCATAAGAGCTTGTTTAGGGTAGATAAATTCATCAAATATTCATGTGCCGCACACCCTACTTAAACTATGATTAAGTTATGTATTTGTCAATGATAGTAATTAACAGTTTTAAAGTAATAAATATTACCATGCTGCAAAGAGCGGGCTAAACGTTGTTTACCTGTAGCGTGTACTTTATTCTTAAAACTGATTAAATCATCTATTGACAGGCGGTAAAAATTAATGAACTTATTTGAGCTTTTAGCAGGGGAAGATAATCATCCAGCCCTAGTTACGCCTGAGGAGCGATCGCTAACCTACAAACAATTGCGCGAGAATATTGTTGGATTGGTATCCCAACTCAACAGCTTTGGATTGAAACGGGGAGAACGGATTGCCATTGCCATGACTAACGGTTCACCAATGGCTATTACCTTTTTGGCTGCCGCCCTGTGTGGCACTGCTGCACCCTTAAATCCCAAATACAAACAAGAAGAATTTGCCTTTTATTACGAAGATATCCAAGCAAAAGCACTAATTACGTTGTCTGAGTCGCCAAAAGCAGCCATTGCCGCCGTCACACCCGATATGATGCTGATTAATGCCAAGGTAAACACTGACGGCACATTGAGCTTTGAATTAATTAAAACAGACTTAGAACCAGCAGAATCCTCGAATCTGGCAGCCCCCAACGCCGATGATCTGGCCATGATTCTCCATACTAGCGGTACTACCAGCCGTCCCAAACGTGTGCCGATTCGTCATCGCAACTTAATCGCCTCAGCCAACAACATCATTGGTGCTTACTCACTCACAGCAGCTGACACTACACTTTGCCTAATGCCCCTGTTCCACATTCACGGATTGGTAGGCTGTTTGCTCGCAACTCTAGCATCAGGCGGCACATTAATTTGTCCCAATGGTTTTAATGCCCTGGAGTTTTGGAAACTAGTAGATACCTACAAACCTACCTGGTACTCCGCAGCGCCAACCATGCATCAAACAATTTTGGCCCGCGCTAGCCGCAACACAGAAATTGTCAAAGCTAACCGCTTTCGTTTCATTCGCTCTAGTAGCGCTTCCTTGCCCCCGATTATTATTGAACAACTAGAGGCGACTCTCAATGCTCCCGTGGTGGAATCTTACAGCATGACTGAAGCATCTCACTTAATGACCACTAACCCCCTACCGCCAAAAGTGCGGAAACCAGGTACTGTAGGTTATAGCTTTGGTGTGGAAGTCGGCATCATGGACTTTGAAGGTAACTTATTATCTCAAGGAAGCTTGGGCGAAGTGGTGGTAAAAGCACCCAATGTTATAGATGGCTACGAAAACAACCCGGAAGCTAACGCCACAGCTTTTGTAAACGGTTGGTTCCGCACAGGAGATCAGGGCACACTGGATGCAGACGGTTACCTCCGCTTGACTGGACGTATTAAAGAATTGATTAACCGGGGTGGAGAAAAAATTTCTCCTTTAGAAGTGGATGATGTCTTGCTGCGCCATCCCGCTGTCGCCGAAGCCTTAGCCTTTGCCGTTCCCCACAAATCTTTAGGAGAAGATATCCATGCTGCTGTTGTCCTCAAGGGAGAAGCTGGCGAAAAAGAACTTTTAGCTTACTGTTCAACCATGCTGGCAGACTTCAAAGTTCCTAAGGAAATTCACATTCTGGATCAACTACCTCGTGGTGCTACCGGGAAACTGCAACGGTTGGCTATGGCAAAATTGCTTAACATAGGGGAAATCAGCGATACACTAAGGAAAATTCCTTGAGGAAGCTTTGATGGCACGGTCAAACGGGGTTAAAACTGAAATGTCTGCACAGGAATTGCCTACAATATCAGATGAAGATACAGTGAAAATTGAAGATTCGCCCGAACCAATGGAGGATGTCCAGGATATTGACGACATCTTAAACTCACTAAAAACCTTACTGAGTACTCTAGAAAAGCTCCAAAAAGTCCGGCAGGAAGTGGGCGACATCAAACCGTTAATCGGGCGGATGCTTGATGGGGAAGTAGTTACTGGTGAAGAACTTGAGCAACTCAAGGCCGGTGTGGGCAGTCTTTCTCGCCTTGTTCGGGCTTATAATGACCATCAAATAGCGTTGGCTAAAGCACAACCTGCTAGAAACTTGCTAGATCAAGTCCTGAAAGAGCGTAAAGCTAATTGAAATAAGAAGCAAGCGATCGCATTTTTTTTAAAGAGGCGATCGCCTTTAGGTATGTCTACGGCAGCAAAGTAGATCATTAAAGTAAGTAGGGAGCGTATTGTACTCTACTTACTATTGATATTTTTCTCAATAATTGGTTAATAACCTAAAATAGGTTATGATGACGAAGGTCTAGTATTACTTGCAAGGTAGGTATCGTAATGAAGACTAATAGAGAGAATCTACCCTTAGATCAGATTCTCTTAGAGGATAGCTTACAACTGCTTAGTAATCTGCCAGATGAATGTGTTGACTTAATTGTATCCTCTCCACCTTATAATCTAGGCAAAGAATACGAATCAAGGCAGGCTCTTGAGATTTATTTGGCAGAACAAACAGCCGTTCTACTTGAATGTAGCCGGATTCTCAAAAATACAGGTTCGCTATTTTGGCAAGTTGGTGCTTTTTCTGACCGAGGAATGCTGATTCCTCTGGGATAGGCACTATTGTATTCTGTTGTTCAAATAATCCAACCAGTCTGATTGGTACATCAAAAACTTGGTATTTAGTCAAAGCTGTTAACTGATTAACAGCTTGCTCGTAATAAAGAGTGCTATTAGAAGCAGGAAACATTAGAGCCTTTGTTACCAGCATTACCAGATTAGTCGGGTATCCAACAAATTCAGTTTTAGCTTTGAAGAACAATTCTGAGCGCAAGGTGTTATTGAGTAGGAAGGGATAATTAGAAAACTGAATTTCAATGATGATGCCAGCTTTGGCAAAATCAACCTCTGTACCCAAAAATCTGTAAGGTACTGGAATAGGTATATTTGATTTCCAATGATCATGAATAAAGGCAGCTTTAATGTATTCGTTCGTACCTACTGGATCGAATATTGCATTACCCTGAATTCCAGCTTGATCTGAAGCTTTGATGTGCAAAGGCATTCTAGTGAGAGTAGTAATAATCTCATGCCATTCGTTCTGGTATTGGGTATTAATGATTGTATCTGCTGCGTTAAAGTCAACATGTAAGTATTTAGGTGTTTAAAAACCAGTCACAGAGCCAGTTTCAAAATTGAGTTTCGCTTATTAACATACCTTTAGTCGCAATAAGGCACGAAAATATAGTCGTTACGCAATTTTTATTGAGAATATAAATTTGTGACTAATTCCCGGAAACCTTTATCAGCAAAAGATTGTAGAGATTTTGGTATGACCTGAATCCTTACGTCAACATATTGAATAATGATTATTATGCCTCCTTTTGGTATTTCAACAGTTCTTCGATAAAAGCAAGCGGATCTATTTCAAGAACTTGGGCAACTTGTAAAAATTCAATTACGTCAAGACGACGCTCTCCACGTTCATACTTTGATACATAGGATTGCGGAAGCTCTAGCTTTGCTGACAACTCTGCTTGAGTGAGCTTGGCAGCTTTGCGGGCTTCGATAAGTAGCTGGCGAAACCGATTGTACTCTTCGCTGAAAACTGATTTAGGCACTTTCGCTTGCCTTTTTTCTGGCGATGGTTTATTCGATCTCGATGAGAGTTAGTACATATTGCTGAACTCAGTTAAATTGTAAAACCTAATATGGGATAAACCCAAAATAGGTTTTTGAAAGCTACTACGAAGACAGGACATGCATAGTCCGTCGTAGACATCGCACTCTAAAATCCCCCAAACTCGTAAACGGGAAGTAGCTGTGTGTCTAAATCTGTGGTTTCATTTGAAGGATATCAGATTTTGCAAGATATCTACTTATGATGAACGTTGCACCCGCCATTGTAATACTAAGTCAAAATAGCGTCACAGTAGCACGCAAAATAATCACTGTGCTACCAGGGGCGACACTATACGGTCTAGCGGGTCGCACATCGGGAGTTGATGTCAGCTTTACTAACTTTGGCGAGACGTTGCGCGAGTTATTTGCCCAAGGAACGCCGCTAATTGGCATTTGTGCCGCCGGCATTTTAATTAGGACGCTAGCTCCCGTACTCTCAGATAAACAACAGGAACCACCAGTGCTAGCTGTGGCTGAGGATGGTAGTGCTGTTGTCCCCCTCTTGGGCGGACTTGGCGGAGTAAACGATTTGGCACGCCGCATTGCTGAAGCACTTGATGTCAAACCTGCAATTACGACCACAGGCGATATACGTTTGGGCACAACGCTGTTATCTCCTCCCCCCGGATACCATTTAGCAAACCCAGACGATGCTAAGAAATTTATCTCCGATTTGCTAGCCGGGGCACAAGTCAAGTTAGAAGGCACAGCACCTTGGTTAAGCGATCGCAAACTCCCCATAGATCCACAGGGAGATTTGACCATCCAAGTTACGGAACGTTTGGTAACTCCTACAGCCAACTGCCTTGTCTACCACCCAGCAACGATCGCGATCGCAATTAGTGGCATCATTGATGATGCAGTAGCTTTAGTACAGCAGCTACTAGCTGATGCCAAACTAGAAAAAGCATCAGTCGCCGGGATATTTGCACCTATTACCGCCGCCGCCGATCCCGCAATCCACGCCGTAGCTAGCGCCTTGGGAGTGCCCGCCCGCTTTTTTACCCCAAATGAGTTAGAAAGTCTGTTATCACAAGGTTATAGCCCCGCCCAAGCAGTAGCGATCGCCGCCACAGGCACATCTCCCTTATCTTCTTCATCTCCCCACATAGCGATCGCTATTGCCCCCCAACCAATTGACCCCAACACCATCGGTCAACCACGCGGACGGTTAGCGATTATTGGCACAGGCCCTGGTGGATCGCAATGGATGTCTCCCGAAGTCAAGGAGATACTCAAGTCGGCAACTGACCTAGTGGGTTACAAAACTTATTTAGATTTAGTCGGTTCTCTGGCTGATGGCAAGCAACGGCATGAGTCTGACAACCGCGAAGAAGAAGCACGGGCAAAAATGGCCCTTGATTTGGCGGCAACTGGGCGATATGTAGCTGTAGTTTCATCTGGCGACCCCGGTATCTATGCAATGGCAACAGCAGTTTTTGAGGTATGCGATCGCTATGCCAAACCCGAATGGGACACTATCGACATTCATGTAGCACCAGGCATCTCAGCTATGCAGGCAGCAGCAGCAGCCATTGGTGCGCCCCTTGGACATGATTTTTGCGCTATTTCCCTGTCTGACATCTTGAAACCTTGGTCTGCGATCGAACAACGAATTGCCGCTGCTGCTGAGGCTGATTTTGTAATTGCTTTCTACAATCCTGTTTCCAAAGAGCGTACCTGGCAATTGGCAGAAGCAAGAAATATTTTACTGCGACATAGAACACCGGATACACCAGTAGTGTTGGCACGGAATCTCGGTAGACCAGGACAGACGGTGAAAGCGATCGCACTTGACCAGTTAGCACCAGCAAGCGCTGATATGCGGACAATTATTCTTGTTGGTTCTACAAAAACCCGAACCATCAAGCGCAGTGATGGTAATATCTGGGTTTATACGCCGCGTCGCTATACCGAACAGTAGGCAGGAGCAGCACTTTTTTAAATCCACTTTTCTAAGCGATCGCATAATAAAACCCCAGGATTGGGACTTCATTCCTGGGGCTGTTATACCTAACTACTTTAATATAAAAATCTTGTAAATACTGAACTTTCAAAAGACATATACAAGTGATTCTCACCAACCTATTTACCTGATAAATCCCAAACCATCAACAGGTCGATAAAAAGTAGGGATAATGATAGATTGAGAGGATAAAAAACAGATAACAACCCATTGTGAATAATTCAGTATTAATTGCCCTGACCTTATTAGCGTGTATAGTCCTGTCGCCAGTGAGCAAAGCTGATATTGTCCAAGCTTCAATCAATCATACGATCAAAATGTCTTCATTCAACCTCAGTTCCCAAAAATGGAAAAACCGTGTGCTACTAGTCTTTGCACCGTCTGTTGATAACCATATCTATCAACAGCAAATGCAACTATTGCAAAAGCATAACAGGGGTTTTGCAGATCGGGATTTAGTTCTCGTTCAGGTGTTGGCAACAGATGAAAGCTATGCCAACACACAGCCAATAGATGAGTCTTCTGCTGCCAAGTTGCGCGAGTCCTTTGGGGTTGACAAAGAAAATTTCCGCGTGATTTTGGTGGGTAAAGATGGTGGTGTTAAGCGCAGTGATGGTACACCAGTGCAGGCAACAGCAATTTTTGAGGAAATTGACGCTATGCCCATGCGTCAGCAAGAAATGCAAGAGCGACGCAGAAAGTAACTAGTAGTCTGCCAACCCAAAAATGCGCTTGTGAGGGCTGGGGAAAGGGGAAAGGGAAAAGGGTAAGGGATTTAAAACCTTTCCTCCTGCCCCTTATACCATTTCACTTTAATAATGATACAAATACGTTGGTAGGGGCACGGCAATGCCGTGCCCCTACGAGAAATCTATATGTATCAGGTTTTTCGTGAATTGGTATTATCCGCACTTTGTGGGGACCCCACCTTCCCCTTTACCCCGCTTTCGTCAAGAAAGCGAACTATTAGAATTGCTGTAGTTAAGATTAGCCTTTTCAAAGTATCGAGCCGTCCGAAACTTATGGCTTTCCTGGGTTGCATTCACACGCGTCCAGCCTACCAGTGCGCTGGAGCGCGGCGGTGTTTACGAGCTTCTTAATTAAGCGGAAGGCTCTGAAAACCGGTCTAATTCTGCATTAGCCGTAGTTAGCTATGGGATTGACCAAAAAGCAAAGGAGAAGACACCGGAGATGATACAACTCGTTATATTCCTGATAAACGTTCACTTGCACTGTAAGATTTAATCGGATAATCTGAGCAATCGAGATTATTTTCTAAGAAAATCAATGAACAAATTCATACTGAGTTTGCTTTCTTCTCCTGTGCTAATTAGCTCTATTCTCTCTATGGGAGTAATGCTCAATCACGCACAAGCTATGGAGCCAGAACCAGGAGCCAAAACCACAGACCGTCTATCTTGTATACGCAATAAACATAAAGTGGGATTAGTATGTGCAAGGGCTTCCGTATTGGCTCAAATTCCTAACTATCAGCGTGAAATAGAGTTTTCTCAAGAAGATGCTCCCATGCTGGAGTTCAATGATGAAGAAAGCAATGTGGCAATCGACTTATTTGGCTGCGATTGTCCTGCTTGTATAAATTCTTTACGACAGATGCGCGGTGCGACACCCTTGGTATATTAGGATTTTACAAATTTATCTTTGTTTATAAGCAACATCCACAAATTTTTGTGAGGGCATAACATTGTTGTGCCCTCACTGTATCTTGTATTCAAAATAATTACGCTGATTTTTCCACTCGCAAACCAAAGTACGTCAAAACAAGCTCAGTTAAGCCACTATTGACAACTTCATGTACTTCTCCCGGTTCTATCGCCACGCAGTTCCCTGGAAGCAAAGGGTATTCTATACCATCAATGTGAATTACTCCCGAACCAGCTTCTACAAAGAAGACTTCGCACATATCTTGATGTGCGTGTGCTGGTGCAGTTTGTCCGGGAGCAAAACGTGCTTGAGAAAAGTTAGTCAGGTGAGGCAAATCGCCGAAGCGTAGCATCACCTTTTTTTTGATTTCGGCATTGTGAGAAACAGATTCTTCTGGCAAGTTTTTCAGAGAAGTAGTAATCATTCCGGTCTTAAATCGTTAGATAATTCCACAATACCCCTAGAGCCATCAATCCTTACCCGTTGACCATCTTGCAGTAGCCATGTAGCGCCTCGAACATCCATCACAGCGGGAATCCCATATTCACGAGCAACGATCGCACCGTGAGAAAGCCGTCCACCAACTTCAGCAATTAATCCTCCAGCCCTTAATAACAAAGGCGCCCACCCGGAATCTGTGTAAGGCACTACCAGAATTGTATCTCGGTCAATGTCCGGCACATCTTGTAAATTTCGCAACACTTTCACCCTGCCTTCAGCTTGCCCGTGACTGGCTCCAATTCCTTGTAAGAATTGGTCAGAATAGAGTTCAGAGGGAGCTAAGGGATGAGGGGGTGTATTGCCGTACACTAAAAGGGGTACTTGAATGATCTCGCTATCTTGGACGAATTGCGATCGCCTCGATTCCACTAACTCATCTAACTGCTCAATTAACCTAGAATTGTCACCCACAACTAAACGCCGCACTTCATCAAACTCTAGAAAAAAGATATCTCCTGTTTTCTTGAGTAAGCCGGACTTTAACCAAATTTTCTCTAAAGCTACGAAACTCCAACGCAATTCAGCCAAAAGCCGTGAATAAACTTCGGTAACTCGTCCCTTAATATCCACACGCCGTTGCACAAAAGAGCGTTTGCGCTTACCAGCAAAAATGCTATTAATCGCGTCTTTAGCGCCTGATTGTGGTTCGTTCCCCTGCATTAACTGCACAAACATCTGCTTAATCATCTGGGGATTTTCCCGCCAAGTAGGAACGGAAATATCAGTTCCCACTTCACTTAAATAGCCGTAATCCTGAAGCAATTCGTCAAATTCTTGTAGGATCTTCTCTCCTTCAGGGGTTTGCTTTAATTGCTCAAATACCTGTTGTGGCTCAAACTCAAGCAATACTTGCTTGGCCTCTGTTGCTATTGCACTGAGCGATCGCAATGCCGCCACCTCTGGGGTGACGCTATTATCAATTTGCCCATCCTTCACCCGAAAAATCCCCTGCCGGAGGGCAGCACTCAAGGGAGCTAAAATACTGTAATATGTCCCATGACGTAGCAACTCTAGAATAAAATCAATTCTTATTAGCAGCTTGGCTGGTTCTAAGTTATCTATATCTTCCTGTGCTAACTGCGACAACCCAGGAATGAACCGTTTGTGATAATCCTCCTTGAAGTCTTTTTCTAAATTTAATTCCCGCTTCAGCAACTTTCCTAGTCCTGGTAAATTTTCCCAAGTTGACTGCAAGGACGGTTTACTTAATTTAGCTCCTCTAGTTAAAAATTCCAGACTTTCCGGCGGCAGTCCCATGCGGAGAAAAATATCTCCTAAGAGGGACGCATTAAAGTAAGCTCTAGAATAATGCAGAGTTGCTGTTTCAGTGAAATCTAACCCCAAAGCGCGTTCGCCCAAAACTAAAGTAAAAAATTCTCCCCAAACTCCACAAGTTAAGGGACGATTAATCGACCATGTTAAAGGGTGAATTACTCCAGGGATCACTTCGGCGGCGATTTTGCGTGTCCACATGGGCAACAGAGTGGTGATCGGTCGAGATTGCAATACCCAGAGTGTTTGACCATCATAACTCCATTCGATATCTTGAGGAGTGCCATGATAGCGTTTTTCGAGTCGGTAGGCTAAGTATGCAACTTGCTTAATTAATGCTTGTGGGACTCGTCCTTGACCCTCTAATTGCACAGAGGAAGAATTTTCTGTTTCAATGACAAAAGCGCGATATTGTTCTGGTGTGACTTTTCCCGAAACGACTTGCGTCGGGCTGCCTGGAAGGGCTTCAATGATGATTGCATCACCTTGTTGAGTAATGGGATCGCGGCTGAAAGCAACGCCAGAATATACACTTTGGACTTGTTGTTGAATCAATACAGCCATTGCTGTATCATTTGAGCCGCGATCGCGCCGATATTGCACAGCAGATGGATGATTGTAGGAAGCTTGAACTTGAGCGATCGCTGACTGCAACGCCTCTGGGCTGGTAACATTTAAAACTGTTTCATACTGCCCAGCAGCGGAAGCCTGTTCTGAGTCTTCTCCAATAGCAGAAGAACGCACCACCAAGGGAGATAATTCTGATGGTTGGAGAAATTCTGTCAACAGTCCTGGATCGTCGATTGGGGCGAGTACCCACCCCTTTGGGACTGGATAGCCCCAGCGCTTAATTTGAGATAGTGTAGCCGCCTTTTCTCCGACAATGGCAGCATCCAATTCTTCATCTAGAGAAACCATAGCGCGTTGGCGTAGCCCGTCGTAGACATCGCCGCGTAAAAATTCCAACATCGCAAGAGATTCTGTTTGTGCCTCTTGGGCTGGCAGATTCATATCATCAGGAATTTTAGTATAAATCCAGCCCATTAAACCAGCTAAGGCGATAGCAGCAAGCATTCGAGGGATATCGCTAATGTGGAGAATGATCACAAACAGAGGAAAGAGAAGCAAAACCCCAAATTTGACTACCTTTCTTGATTGGAGAATCGTAAAGCTAATACCTGCAAAGAAGGATACAAATATTGCCACTAGAGGATCATGTACGACAAATCCCCAGACAACATTTGTCGTACCTGCCCCTCTGCCTATCCAATATCTACCTATTACCAGAGCGATGAGGGCAATCAATTCCCAAGACGATCCATCTGGGAAGAAAACGCGGCTGAGTAAAACTGCTGCAATTCCTTTAAAAGCTTCTGACAAGACTGCCAGAATTCCTACAAACCTACCGCCGTGATAAAACGCAGCTGATACACTAATGTTTTTTGTACCAACTTGTGATAATTGCTTGCCTGTTAGCGCGTAAGTAATCCATGCAATCAGGGGTAATCCGCCCAAGAGGGGGCAGACAATTAAAATAACTAAGACACCCCAAGGTTCAAACATTCTGGATTTTGGATTTTAGATTTAAATTTTCCATCTAAAACCTCAAATCTAAAATCTAAAGTTTTTCTGAAATTTTTGATGGTTATTAGGGCGTTTTTATTTAATAGTTGCTGAATGGACACTTGGCTACGACGGAAACCGTTTTTGCCAGTGCCCTTCTAGGTTACTAATGGTTTTAGTTTAGCGCATAGGCAGCTTGCAGCGCCCAGATTATCAGAGCAGCGATCGATCCCAGAAGCAACACGGTAGAGATAGTGACTACTTTTGGGGAATCTGCACCCTCAAATTTCATAATTCCGCGATTTAAGTCGGACATAGCTTTGTAATCCTCTTTTGTTGAAGCATGAAACACTTGTCCGTTTTGATTGTAGTCCTTCTATTTACGGATAAAGTTAAATTCATCATATTATTTTGTTTAAGCTTGGCAATTTTTCCATCACCACAATTGCTTACTTCTTTGGAGATATTAGTCGTATTTTTACAATTATGGAGAGTGGGGAGCAGAAAGCAGGAAGAGCAGAGGAGAAAAATGCTGGAATTCCCTACCAATGGAGGATTTCAGAGCAAATAAATTTATTTCGAGCGTCAAGTGCCAGAAGAAATAATGCGTCCAAGCTTTCAGCAGCCCTAAATTTATTTATGGGGTTCTCCCCCTGCTCCCTGCCCCCTTTCCTCTTCTTTGAGCAATGCCCCATACCCAATATCCGCCAATATGTACTAGAATCAATGACTTGAGTCACAAAGAGAGCAATCATGGCATCCATCCGCGAGTTGCACCAACAGCTGGTTAAGAAAGAACGTTCTGCCGTTGAAATTACCCAAGAAGCTTTAGAGCGCATTCAAGCGTTAGAGCCGAAATTGCACAGCTTTTTATGTGTGACCGCAGAACGGGCATTAGAGCAGGCGGGTGCTGTGGATGCCAAAATTGCTGCGGGAGAAGAAATTGGGCTGCTAGCAGGAATTCCTGTTGGGATTAAGGACAATATGTGTACCAAGGGAATTCCTACCACCTGCGCCTCTCGGATTTTGGAAAATTTCGTGCCGCCTTATGAATCAACGGCGACGCAAAAACTGGCAGATGCTGGGGCAATAATGGTAGGCAAAACCAACTTAGATGAGTTTGCGATGGGTAGTTCCACAGAAAACTCTGCCTACCAAGTCACGGCTAATCCTTGGGATTTGTCACGAGTTCCAGGCGGTTCTTCGGGGGGTTCTGCCGCGGCGGTGGCGGCCCAAGAATGTGTGGTTGCTCTCGGTTCTGATACTGGCGGATCGATTCGCCAACCTGCATCTTTTTGCGGTGTGGTGGGAATGAAACCAACTTATGGTTTAGTTTCTCGTTATGGTTTGGTGGCTTATGCTTCCTCTTTAGATCAAATTGGGCCATTTGGAAACACAGTGGAAGATGCTGCGATATTATTAAGTGCGATCGCAGGTTATGATCCCAAAGATTCTACCAGCCTCAAAGTACCCATTCCCAACTACGCCACCAGCTTAAAACCAGACTTCAAACCTAGAGGTCAGTTAAGAATTGGGATCATTAAAGAAACTTTTGGTGAAGGTTTAGACTCTGTTGTGGAACAAGCTGTCACCAAAGCAGTAGATCAACTACAAAATTTGGGAGCAGAAATTCATATAATTTCCTGTCCCCGGTTTCGCTATGGCTTACCCACTTACTACATCATCGCCCCATCAGAAGCGTCAGCAAACCTAGCTCGTTACGATGGCGTTAAATATGGTTATCGCGCTCCTGATGCGGATAATCTGCTATCTATGTACACTCGTACCCGTGCCACTGGGTTTGGTACAGAAGTCAAACGCCGGATTATGATTGGCACTTACGCACTTTCGGCTGGCTATTACGATGCTTACTACCTGAAAGCGCAAAAAGTCCGCACCCTGATTAAGCAAGACTTTGAAAAGGCTTTTGGCGCAGTTGATGTGTTAGTTTGTCCCACATCTCCCACTACAGCATTCAAAGCAGGGGAAAAAACTACTGATCCCTTGAGTATGTATTTAACTGACTTGATGACTATCCCTGTGAATCTTGCTGGTTTACCTAGTTTAAGTTTGCCATGTGGTTTTGATGATCAAGGGCTACCGATAGGATTACAGCTAATTGGCAATGTACTGCGAGAAGAGGTACTGTTTCAAGTAGCTTATGCTTATGAGCAATCCACTACTTGGCATTTACGTAAACCGCAAATATCTTAAAAATTGTCATTGGTCATTGGGCAGGGTTATTTTTCTTGCCCCCCTGCTTCCCCTGCTCCCCCTGCTCCCCCTGCCTCCCCTGCTCCCCACTCCCTGATTACTGTTCACTACTGACCATTGACTGTTGACTATTGACTTCTGGAGTCAGGGATTCAGATGTAATTTGTGGTGGATTAAGTGTATATAAAAGACCAGCAGATGCACCTACTAATAAGAGAATGTAGGTAACGACAAGAGGTATGTATGTATTTGGTTTGTTGTCTGAATTCTTACGATCATTCTTGGAGTCTTGGCGGACTACATTGCTTATAAGAGTATGCGATAAAGCATTTCCATCCAATCCTAAAGCATCTCCATAGCGACGGATGAATCCTTGAAGAAAAATAGGCTCAGGCAATTCTTCAAATCGTTCTTCTTCTAAAGCTTGCAAAACACCTGCTCTAATCAGTGTTTGAGCGGCTATGTCTTCTAGGCGTATAGATTTTTCTTGTCTTACTTGTCGCAAGTGTGTGGTTATTTCCTTTAGCTGCTCTACTTGAGCTTGGTTTAAGAGCGTCACTGTCTTCTCCTGTATGGGCTAATTCTACTATTCATATAGTGAGAAGACTTAAATATGCATACGTATTTTTACTGGATAATTGATTTTAAGGAAAAATTTTTTGAGAATGGTTGAAATCTAGATTTAAAAATGCTATATATGCTAGGTTTAAGTACAACTTTTGTTAAAATAAATACTATATAAGTAATAAATTAGGGAATGAAAGTTAATAAACTGCAATTTTTAATACAAGTATTTTTCCAACTTCTACTCTGGGCTGGAATAATTGCAGGGGTTGCTTACTGTGCCATCTGTCTATTTCTTTTTATTAAGCAACCTCGGTTCATTTTCTTTCCCTCTGCTGTCATTGAAAAGACACCAGAGTTTTTTAATCTCCTTTACAAAGAGGTTTGGTTACCTATGCCAGTTAAAACAGGCAAGGTAGAACACATTCACGGTTGGTGGATAGAAGCCAAGCAACCCAATGCTAAGGTGTTGCTATACTTACACGGTAACGGTATCAATATTGGCGCAAATATAGCTCATGCGAATCGGTTTCATCAGCTAGGGTTTTCGGTATTGCTGATTGATTATCGGGGTTATGGTCGCAGTGAAGGTCTGTTTCCCAATGAAAAGCGGGTTTATGAAGATGCAGTCACAGCTTGGAATTACTTGGTGCAGCAACAAGAGATTCCACCCAGCCAAATTTTCCTTTATGGGCATTCTCTTGGGGGTGCAATAGCCATCGACTTGGCAGTGAAACACCCACAAGCCGCTGGTTTGATTGTGGAAAGCTCTTTTACATCCATCCGCGATTTAATAACTTATCGAAACATGTTTTGGATGTTTCCTGTGGATTTAATCTTGACACAGCGGTTTAATTCCATTAAAAAATTGCCAAAGTTAAAAATGCCAGTTTTATTCATTCATGGCGCTGTTGATTTTACTGTACCCGCTTTCATGAGCCAAAAACTGTATGCTGTTGCTCCCGAACCAAAGCAACTATTGTTGGTTCCAGAAGCAGATCATAACAACACAGCAGTAGTAGCCGATTCACAATATTTGCAATGGGTAGAGTCTTTTGTCCAACAAGTGCGAGCTAGTAGCTATTTGAATTCCTGAGCCTTCATCAGCTTCGACTAGCTTTGCGTTGGCGCAGCCTGCCGCAGGCATCGCTTGTGGTGTTGGCAAAGTTTTACGTTAAAAATCTTCATCAAAATTCCATTCCGATATATCGTGATATATTACGATATATCGTATATTAGAGAAAGTTGATTTGAGATTGATTTATGTTTAGACACTTTCGGTCACGCTTTGGGACACCTGCATGGGCAGGAGTTAGCGAAGATGATTCATTGTTTGTCAGGTCTTGGTATGGGCATGGCAAGCATCATAGTAGAGATCATGACAAGCACTTTGGCAATGAAATGTTTGGTCGTGGTTGGGGAGATGAATATCGGACTCGTCGGGGTGACATCAAGTTCATCCTGCTGGAATTGTTATCCGAGCATCCTAGTCATGGTTACGACCTGATCAAAGATGCGGAAACTCGCTACGGTGGTTTCCGTCGCCTCAGCCCTGGCTCAGTGTATCCAACCCTCCAATTGCTGGAGGAAGGTGGTTATCTTAAGAGCGCACAGGAAGGTGGCAAGCGGATTTACACGATCACCAATGAAGGTAGACAATTATTGGCAGAACGTGCCCAACAAGAAACTTCAGATTCTCCTTGGGATACCTTCAAAAGTTTCGTGAAAGGTAAGCCCCAAGAGTTTATTGAGTTGCGGAATGCCGCAACAGAATTAGCTGCTGTTGTGGTGCAGGTTGCTCGCAGTGGCAATATGGAGCGAATAAATCGGGTGCGTGAGCTTTTAGAGCAAGTTAAACGTGAAATTTACGCGATTCTTGCCCAAAAATAAGTAGAGACGGGTTAGCAAATTCGTGTCTCTACTTTCGATGTTCTAAGATTTTATAGCGGTTCCCACTCAGATGCGGTACAAAAGTATATCGCAAGGTGTAGGGGCACGGCATGCCGTGCCCCTACGGGTGAACCTCACGTAAACGAGACCGCTATATGCTTACAAGTTAGAAGCGATCGCACTCAAATCTGGTTCAATGAGTGAGTTGAGCAATGTCCACAACTGCAAATCAGTAAAATCTGGAATTGCCATAAATGCGCCGACTTCCTGTAAGAATCGGGGATCGTGGGTGGAGGCAATGCCAATAGTGCGGATATCTGCGCTCACCGCAGAACGAATCCCAGAGGGAGAGTCTTCTAAGGCGATCGCTTCTTCTGCTGTAATCCCCAACTTATTCAGGGCGACTTGGTAGGGTGCAGGGTCAGGTTTACCTGCAATACAATCATCTGCTACAACAATTGTATGAAAAGCTTTTTTTATTCCCAAAACCTCCAGCATAAATTCTGCATTTAATCTAGGAGCATTAGTTACTAATGCCCGCTTTAACTGATGTGTCTCTGTCCATTTTAGTAGTTCAGAAAATCCACTTAGGGGTTTGAGATGGGGAGCGAGTTTGCGGAAAAGCGCCTCTTTTTCGTCTGCAAATTTTTGTCCTTCTGCTGTTGATAATTGTGGCAAAATATCCTTAACAATTTCTGGATTTAGCCGCCCACTAATTCGGGATTTATAAAATATTTCGTCAATTTCTATATTGTAATTTAACAGCATTTCCCGCCAAGCTCGGTAGTGTATAGGGTCAGTGTTGACAATAGTGCCGTCTAGGTCAAAGAGAATTGCAGCTAGCATAATTTTTGGCTAAAATGTAAATAATTGTTAACTTAATTTAAATAGTTTACATTGTTTTTTTGCTTTTATACAGCGCAAAAAGCTATAAATTAATCTGCTAAATCCTAAAATCTCTATTGGATAGGGCATATAAAGGCAGACAGATAAGCTGTTACGCATTTAATTTGTATATTTACCTGATGACTGAAAACCCGTCAACAGTCAACAGTCAACAGTTAACATCATCAAGAGTGTTTATATACTTTAGACGCGCATCAGCTTAGAGCCTCAGGGCAAACTGCCGTATAATTCATCACTTTCTATGTAAGCAAATGCTAGCCGATCCAAACTTTTTTCGCGTTGATGATTTACTAGTGCAGATTTACAACTCTGAAGTCGAGATGGCCGAAGACGTTGCCGAAATCGCGCAAAAGCATTTACAGCAAGTTCTTAATCTTCAGGATACAGCCGCTGTATTGTTAGCAACAGGTAACTCCCAACTCAAATTTCTTGATGCTTTGATTGTATTGGGTGGTGTAGATTGGTCACGGATTATTCTGTTTCATCTAGATGAATATTTGGGAATTACTGCTGACCATTCTGCGAGTTTCCGGCGCTATATGCGAGAACGTGTAGAGAAGCGGATTGTTCCTAAGGAATTTAACTATATAGAAGGTGATACATTGCAACCTGTGGCAGAGTGCGATCACTACACTAAACTATTGCAAGCACAACCAATTGACTTATGCTGTCTTGGTGTTGGCGAAAATGGGCATTTAGCTTTTAACGATCCAGCAGTAGCAAATTTTCAAGATCCTTACAGTGTGAAACTAGTCAAACTGGATACAGTAAACCGTCAACAACAAGTAAGCACAGGTCACTTTCCGAATCTAGAAACTGTCCCACAATATGCTTTTACTGTCACCATTCCAACGATTTGTTCAGCTAAAAAAATTCTCTGTCTTGCTCCAGAACAACGTAAAGCGAATGTGGTAAAACAAATGTTGCAGGGGGCTATAAGCACAGACTGTCCGGCTTCTATTCTCCGTCAACAATCCCAAGCGACTTTATTTTTAGATGTCAATTCTGCTAGTTTACTGTCGTGAAGAAGGATTGGGGATTGGGATTACGCGAATAGTGAGTTATAATCCTAGCAAACACATACTGTTAGCAGTATCGAATGCTGCCATCAACAGAAAGTGCATCCCCCTCCTACCACCAATCAAAAAAACCTCCAAGACCTTTTCTTAGTATGTGGACTCCAAAGTTTAGGACAACATTGTGTTGCAGTCCTAAAGGAGTACGATGTTAAAGTCAGCGCCATTGATGATGTGCAGATCGAACATTGGGAAGTCCCAGAAGTACCAAGCTTACTAGAAAAGTTAATTATAGGAGACTGCCGTCAGCCAAGTGTTTTAGAGCAGGCAGATATAGTGCAGTGTCGCTCAATACTTTTAGTAACAAGAAATGAGCGGATAAATATAGAAGCTGCGTTTGCAGCAAGGCGACTTAATCCGCACGTTCGCCTGATTGTACGTTCTGACAAACAAAATTTTAACAAACTCTTGTGGGAAAATCTCGGCAATTTTGTTGCCTTTGAGCCTACCCATCTCTCTGCTCATGCCTTCGCTCTGACAGCCCTCGGCTCTGAAGCTATTGGATATTTCACCTTAGAAGGGCAACTATTGCAAGTGATAAAGCACCAGGTACAAGCGAAGGATAGCTGGTGTAATGGCAAGCCAGTACATAGATTAAATCTCACAACTCGTCGCATCTTGAGTCATACATCTGCTTTATCTAACCCACTCAAAGAATTGTTTGGCTGGAACCCAGAGGCAGAAGTGCAGGTAGGAGACACGCTAGTTTACATTGATGTTGCATACGATTTGACTTTATCTGAGCAACACCGGAAATCTCAAAGTCAAAGGTGGCAGTGGCAACAATTTGTCCAAGGCATTACAGCAAAAAATCTCAAGCAGAAAATAACGCAATTTTGGCAATCTTACTACCAAAGCCAAAATCAAGTCCGGCGAATTGCGACAATCTATGCGATTACTGTGCTCATTTTGTGGTTCGCTGGAATAGTTCTTTACCGCTTATATTATCCTCACATAACTCTGCAAGAAGCTTTTTATGCAACAGCAGTCTTGCTCTTGGGAGGATACGGAGATTTATTTGGCGGTGTTGAGTTCACATCGCAATCGGAACCTTCAGAGCATATTCCGTGGTGGTTGCGGTTGTTTAGCCTGGGACTGACGTTGACAGGTCAAGCTTTCGTGGGAGTATTATATGCACTAGTGACTGATGCTCTTGTCACTTCAAGATTCCAGTTTTTCAATTCTCGTCCTCCAATACCACAACGCAACCATGTGGTAATTATTGGCTTAAATCGTTTGGGACAGAGAGTGGCTGCTCTTTTGCAAGAACTCAACCAGCCGTTAGTGGGAATTCATACTACCACTCTCGACCAAAACACTTTACCAGATATGCCCCTTATTGTTGGCAATGCTACCGAAGCACTAGCTAAGGCGAATCTCTCCCGTGCTAAAAGTATCGTTTTAGTTGGGGACGATAACATGGAAAATCTGGAAATTGGTTTGATGGCTCATGCAATCAACCCCGCCACTAGCTTGATTATCCGCTCTCAAGATCGCCATTTTAGTGATAATATAGCCCCTCTGTTTCCTTATGCCCAAGTTCTGTGTGGCGCGGCTTTGTCGGCGGAAGTCTTTGCTTGTGCTGCTTTTGGAGAAAACGTTCTGAGCTTGTTTCACTTGAACGAGCAAATAGTCATGGTGACGGAATACAAAATTGAAGAGGGGGATACTCTCAATGGGTTGCTTCTATCTGAAATAGCCTATGGGTACAGCGTTGTGCCGATTCTCTACCAGAAATACCAGCGAGATAATTACTCCTTGATGCCCTGGTATGATGTTAAGCTTTATGCTGGCGATCGCTTGATTGTTTTAGCCACAAGTAGTAGTTTGCAGCGAATTGAATGGGGTGAAATGCTGCCTCGCCTTTGGCAGGTGCAGATTGAAAAAGCTCTGACTACAAATGCTATTATGTATGGCGCCCAAGAAATAGTCTTGATTACGGGATGTAGTTTTGCTACTGCTAGGCAATGGATGAATAATTTGCCTGGAGTGTTGCCAATACCACTTTATAAACATCAAGCTCAACGCCTTGTGCGTGAGTTAACAAAAATACAAGTTTTAGCAAATGTAATGTTCATTGGGCCAGGCAGTAGCTCGACTTGAGCGAACTGGCATGTCATTGTAGGGACGCAATATCAATATATTGTGCCCCTACGCATGAGTTCTAACGACTGTAATAGCCTGAAGTTGAAACAAACGACAGATGTACGGCTCTTACAGTGTGGTGAATTCTATCTCGAACGAGTACCTGTTACTTCATTAGGATCGCTATAAGCCCGAACTTTATCACGATTACGAGTTAGACCTGCTAAACCGGCTAGACCAAGTAAACCTAGCCAACCCCAATCGAAACCGCGATCGCTAGTTCTTTCGGAAGCTGCAACGCCTGTATTCCTATTAGTACCTGTTGTGTCAGTGCCTGTAGCATCAGTACCTGTTGTGCCAGTCCCTGTTGTATCAGTCCCTGTAGTTCCATTACCTGTAGTACCGCTACCTGTTGTGTCAGTACCTGTTGTGCCAGTACCTGTTGTGCCAGTACCTGTTGTGCCAGTACCTGTTGTTCCAGTACCTATACCACCACTTGTACCATTACCTGTTGTACCAGTACCTGTAGTTCCAGTACCTATACCACCACCTGTAGTATCGCTACCTGTAGTTCCAGTGCCTATACCACCACCTGTTGTACCACTACCTGTAGTACCGCTACCTGTAGTTCCAGTGCCTATACCACCACCTGTTGTACCACTACCTGTAGTATCGCTACCTGTAGTTCCAGTGCCTATACCACCACCTGTTGTACCACTACCTGTAGTACCGCTACCTGTAGTTCCAGTGCCTATACCACCACCTGTTGTACCACTACCTGTAGTACCGCTACCTGTAGTTCCAGTGCCTATACCACCACCTGTTGTACCACTACCTGTAGTACCGCTACCTGTTGTACCACTACCTGAGCTACTGCCACCACTGGCTCCTCCGCTGCCGGAGCCTCCGCTTTGGGCATAAACAGAAGGAGGTAAGGACAGAGAAGAGAAACTGATGGCAAAGACAGTAGCCAAAACAGCTTTAGATAAATCAAAAGGCTTCATAGTTATAGTTCCTTTTATGTTCTAGATTTCTGTGGTTGATTGATTTTCAAAACCGATATTGTCTATTCAATCCACTGCTAAATTAGAAAAATTTTTACAAGGTAGATTGAGGAGTCTTTCACCTAGTTTCTTTTGAAGAATTTGAAAGCATTTTAAGTTTGCACAACAACTTACTATTCGTCAGATTCAAACTAATTCACAATCAGTAATTACTAATTTTATGATATGACTGCGAAGCCACAACTAAAATTGCTTTTTCACAGCAACAAGGAATAATATTTATAATAAAAATTATATTCACTTGCATCTTAATCTCTAATTACTTATTGTGAATTAACTTTGTTGTTCCTATTCAAGATAGCTGCTAGTCTTTTGCCGGGCTTCTACCATAAGAGTAAAATCAGTTCTATCGCAGGAATTAATTTGGCATTACAGTTAGTCTATTAACTTGAAGATCATGAAACTTTTTGGAGCTTGCAATTAGATAAGCAGACCTCAAGATAAACACAATCTTCACACTGGGGATTTTGTCCTGGATTGGTACATCCACAGGGAGGGTTTACAAAACATTCAGAAGGATCTTTACGTGTTTGAGATTTTTTAGATATAAAGGATAAAGCTGCTTCTTGTAGACAAAAAACAAAATCTTCAACCATAAAATTCCGTACCAATTCTAATGAATCTAACAACTTTTTAGTTATTTATTTAGACGCGTTAACTAAGCAGGCAAAAATAAATCAAACTAGGTTACGCAATAATCTAAAATTAATTAAATTGGCTCTTTATAATGGCTAAAGCCATATATAGAAAACGCGACATGGAGCTTGCTTACCCCAAAGGATACACTACAAACCTTTCAATTATTTACACAGACCTACTTAATAAGTACAAGCGATCGCTAAGTTCAACAGGATTTTGACCTTAATAAATCTAATGACTTTATTTACATTAATTTTTGTTAGCTTGGGTATAGATCAATTATAAATTTTAAGTAGCTACATACTGGCAACAGTTGAGACTACATTAAGAATGCTCTACAAGCATATTTCACCTGATAACTTATAACTTCATACTTCAGGGGTGTTTTACATTAGACTTAAGGAATATTATTATTGTTAATTAGTTTGTTATGGTAATTCTCATATGAATGGCTGCTGGGTAGGGACACGGCATTGCCCATTGCTGTCAACTTAAGCTAAAACTCCTTTAAAACCTCGTTTCCAGCCAGAGGCTGGAAATGCACTTCATTGCGGCAGAGCCGCAAGTGTTGAGGCGGAGCCTCCCATTAGGCATTCCCAATCAGAGACTGGGAACTACACAACAAGATAATCTCTAAAAGCTTCTTCTAGACTGGCTTTTGCCTTAAGTTGATACCAATGGGCATTGCCCTGTCCCTACGAATATCTGTATTTATCTGTGGTTAATTATTTTTTCTGTACCTTACCAATGTGGGAACCGCTATATCTAATTTTACTTAATGACTGATAGAAATTCTTTCCCATCTGCTTCTCTACTGGCTATTTGCATGAACGTATAGGATGAGTCACGGAGAACCGAACTTTTATAATTTTTACGCAGCATATAGATATTAATTTGAAGACTATTAATCTGAGAATATACTTAAAATCTAAGTATTAATTAGAGTACATAAGCGAAATATTACTGTGATTCTGTGAAGACATTTATATATAAAGAGTTCATTTCAGAGAATCTACGGTAACAATAACCAAAGCGATCGCGGTACTTTAATTTCAATAAATCTTACATTATCAGGTTAAAAAACTCAGAAGGGATGACAGATAGAGGATATAGAAGCCCCAACAGCTATTTTGTACTAGCCGTAGGTTAGTACAGAATAGCTCTGACAAACGCCGAACGTGTTCTCATGAAGAGTATAAGAAGCCACCCTCTAAGGGTCTGCGCGTCATAGAGGTCTTACGCTAAAAACCTCTTGCTTCGGGCTTTGGTGAAGACTTGTGCAGTGTATAGGTTTTTATGATGGAATTTTTAAATAATTTTTTCTCTACTAGTCAGTTTATTCCCCACGGACATTGCTACCTCTGGAAACCAGGATTGGTATGGTTGCATCTGGTTTCAGATGTGTTAATTGGACTTGCTTATTATTCAATTCCAGTGATGTTGGTTTATTTTGTCCGTAAACGGCGAGATATGCCTTTCGGCTGGATGTTCCTAATGTTTGGCGCATTCATCGTTGCTTGTGGCACAACCCATTTAATGGATGTGTGGACACTTTGGTACCCTACCTATTGGCTATCAGGGTTAATTAAAGCTATTACCGCTTTTGTCTCCGTATTGACAGCCATAGAGCTTGTGCCATTAATACCACAGGCGCTGGCTCTACCGAGTTCTGCCCAACTAGAGGCTGCAAACTACCAACTAGCAAAGGAAATTGCTGAACGCATACGCACTGAGGAGGTGTTGAGAGAAAGTGAACAACGCTGGCAATTAGCTTTACGCGGCAATAATGATGGAATTTGGGACTGGAATGTTAAAACCAATGAAGTTTTCTTCTCGGCTCGCTGGAAGGAAATGCTCGGTTACGAAGACCAGGAAATTTCTAATTATTTAGATGAATGCCTGACACTAGTGCATCCCGATGATCTTGGCTGGGTGAGACAAACAGTTCAAGATCACTTTGCTCAAAAGACACCGTTTTACAATACTGAGTATCGAATTCTATGTAAAGACGGCACTTATAAATGGATTTTGGATCGAGGGCAAGCATTGTGGGATGAAGATGGTAACGTAGTGCGGATGGTAGGCTCACATACTGACATCACAGGGCGCAAGCAAGCAGAGGAGACATTAAGTAGTCTACTTAACCAACTAGAAAGCATAGTTGAGCAACGCACAGCAGATTTAACAATAATTAATCAATCACTACAGGCAGAAATTACTGAGCGCCAGCGAATAGAACAAGCATTGCGGGAAAGCGAACAGCGATTCCGTGCTGCATTCGATCAAGCTGCTGTTGGCATCGCCCATGTAGCTATAGATGGAAGGTGGTTGTTAGTTAACCAGAGGCTTTGCGATATTGTAGGTTACACTCCCGAAGAACTACAGTTGCTAACTTTTCAAGATATTACTCACCCAGATGATCTTAACGCCGACCTGAAATACGTTGACCAAATTTTAGCAGATAATATTCAAACTTACTCGATGGAAAAGCGCTATTTTTGCAAAGATAGTTCCATAGTTTGGGTTAATCTCACCGTATCTTTAATGCGTGAATCTAGCGGGAAGCCAAAGTATTTTATTTCTGTAGTCGAAGACATTAGCGAACGAATTGCCGCGCTGCGCGATCGCAAGCAGTGGGAGGAGCAAATCCAAGCATCACTCATAGAAAAAGAGGTGTTATTAAAAGAAATTTACCATCGTGTCAAAAATAATTTACAGGTTATTTCCAGTCTGTTAAGCTTACAATCTGCTTATATCCAAGATCAACACGATTTGGTAATATTCAAACAAAGCCAGCAACGGATTGCATCAATGGCTTTAGTTCACGAAAAATTGTATCAGTCTCAAGACTTGGCAAAGATTAATTTTGGGGAATATATTCGAGATTTGGTAGCAAGTTTATTTAGTGCATATGAAGCTAATGAAGATGCGATCGCTCTGACAATCAATATCGATGAGCAAGTATTTCTTGGCTTGGATACAGCAATTCCTTGTAGCTTAATTATCCATGAGCTTGTATCCAATTCCTTGAAATATGCATTTCCAGTAGGTAGAAATGGTACAATTTATATCGAAATTAGCAAAAATCCTGACCATCAGGTTACACTTATAGTCAGTGATGATGGAATTGGTTTACCATCAAATTTCAATTTTAAAAATATGGCTTCTTTAGGCTGGCAGTTAGTAGATGCTTTAATCAATCAACTTTCAGGAAATCTTAATATTCAAGGTGCTATGGGAGTAGAGTGCCAGGTGACATTTACATTAATATAAAATAACTAAAATATGACAAAGGCAAAAATTTTAGTTGTAGAAGATGAAGCTATTGTTGCCAAAGATTTACAGTATCGACTTATAAAATTCGGTTATACGGTTCCTACTATCGCTTCTTCAGGAGAAGAAGCAATTAAGAAAGCAGTAGAAATATCCCCAGATTTAGTGCTAATGGATATTAAGCTAAAAGGGTCAATAGACGGAATAGAAGCGGCCCAAGAAATTTATAAACGTTTGGATATTCCAGTAATTTATTTGACTGCTTATGCAGATGACAACACATTAGAGCGAGCTAAGATAACTGAGCCATTTGCCTATTTAATCAAACCTTTTAAAGAAAGAGAACTACAAACAAATATTGAAATAACTTTAACTAAACATAGTTTAGAAAGGCAATTAAAGGTAAATAAAAAATGGCTGGATGCACTTTTAAGAAGTATCAGCGATGGTGTGATTGCTAGCGATCTGCAAGAAATAGTAACTTTTATGAATCCGGTTGCTGAAAATCTGACTGGATGGAAACAGGAAGAAGCTTGTGGCAGAAATTCCTCAGAAATATTCAATATTGCTAATGCAGAAACTCATAACTCTATTGAAAGTCCAATTATAAAAGTCCTTCAAGATGGTATTATCGTTAGCCTCCCAGCAGAAACTATTCTGATTACTAAAGACGGTGGAGAAATACCAATTGATGACAGCGCTGCACCAATTAAAGATGATAAAGATAATATCACAGGTGCTGTGTTAATTTTTCGAGATATTACTGAGCAGAAACTAGCGATTGAGGCGCGTCAAAAGCAAATTGAGCAAGAGCAACTTGTGGTGCAATGGGAGGAGATAAATCAACTCAAAAATGACTTTTTGAATTTAGTTTCCCACGAACTGCGATCGCCTCTGAGTAATATAAAGTTAATGGTTCAAATGATACAATTATCTCCTGGTACTGAGCAAGCTCAACGCTATCTAGAACTGATGGAAGGCGAGTGCGATCGCGAGCTAGGATTAATTAACGATTTACTAGACTTACAACGGCTAGAAAGCTCATCCTATCCAGTTATTACACCTGATGCGTTGGTGTTACAACAGTGGTTACCTTGGGTTATTGAGCCGTTTCAAATCCGTGTTCAACAACATCAGCAAACTCTACAGATAAATCTCCCTTCAAATCTCCCGCCACTGTTCTCAGATGGCATTAGCTTGGAACGAATCTTAGTAGAATTGCTCAATAATGCCTGTAAATACACACCTGCGGGTGGTGAAATTGTCCTAAATGTACGTTACAATTCTTCAGAATGGCCCGCAAAGACTATTATTACTACCAGTAATTCAGCAGAAATTCCGGTAACAGAGTTACCACGAATCTTTGAGAAATTTTATCGCCTACCCAATGCAGATATCTGGAATCAAGGTGGTTCGGGATTAGGTTTATCTATAGTAGAGAAATTAGTCGAACAACTGCAAGGAAAGATTCAAGTAGAAAGCAGCAACGGATGGACGACATTTACGCTCACATTAACTGATTTATAGGTTTATAACTTCTATTAAAGCTATAAATAAACATAATATTCCGATATCTGACTTCTGGTGAAAAATCGGGTATTTATCTTCTAAGGATTTGATATTGAATTATGTTGATTTATTTCAAACTGGGAAACTTAACAAATTCTGACTTTAATTAGTGAAATCTAACCGACATGATATTATCATGACTTATTACAGTTACAAAAAACTGAGATAATTAAATAAAATTATTAAATACAGAAAAATGTCATTATCTATATCTTCCACACCTCAGGGTTTTAGTGCATTTATTACTAATTTGGGAATACGAGATACAACTGATGATTTTGTATTTATTAAATCATTAGTTCCTTGTGTTGCTGATGGAGTCTTCACTCAAAGTCTTTTTGCCGGGCCAAGTGTTATTATTAGCCGCGAAAATTTAAAAGATTCACAAGCACAAGGAATTGTCGTTATATCTAAGAATGCAAATGTAGCTAATGGTTCTATTGGGAGTGCTGATGCTCAAGAGGTTGTGCAATTAGTTGCAACTGAAACTGGAATTACTGCACATAATATTGTGATAGCTTCTACAGGTGTAATTGGCAGACGTTACCCGATTGAAAAAATCCGGGCAGGTTTATTAGGATTGGGAAAAAAATTGACTGCTGCTGATTTTCATGCCGCAGCACGTGGTATTATGACCACCGATACAGTACCAAAACTAGCTATACGGCAAATAGGCAATGCCAAGCTAGTAGGAATTGCTAAAGGTGTCGGTATGATTGAGCCTAATATGGCCACCCTCCTAACTTTCTTTTTTACTGACGCTGCAATTTCTGCAAATAGCCTTCGTTCTATTTTTCGCTCTACTATAGATAAAACCTTTAACTGCTTGAGTGTAGACACTGATACTTCTACTAGTGATTCCGCCGTGATTCTAGCTAATGGAATAGCCGGTAAAGTTTCAGAAGCAGATTTTGCCAGTGCATTGCAAGAAGTTGCACAAGAATTAGTACTGAAAATTGCCCGAGATGCAGAAGGCGCTACCAAAATTATTCAAGTGACTGTAGATTCAGCGATTAATTATGCACAAGCTAAAACAGTAGCTAAAGCAATCGTGAATTCACCATTAGTAAAAACCGCCGTTTATGGCGCAGATCCGAATTGGGGGCGAGTTGCTATGGCTATAGGCAAATGTGAAAATGAACAGCAAATAAATCCAGAACGAGTTGTTATTAGTTTTGCTAACGTGAAAGTTTATCCTAATAGTTTAACTGATGAAAATCTGGAACAGCTGCGGCAAATTATGTCTAAAGATAAAGTAGATATCCATGTTAGCCTCAATATTGGTAAAGCCTCTGCAACTGTATGGGGTTGCGATCTTTCAGAGGGTTATATAGAAATAAATGGTAAATACTCAACTTGATTAACAAGAAGAGACGCAAAATTTTGCGTCTCTACAATAGGTTGATGCTATGGTTCATCGGAACCCCACCCCGCCAGCAATGAGAGAAACTTTTGCGTCAATCAAAAGTGCAGTTATGTGCCAATACAGTTCACTTAGACCTCGGAAGATCCCCCCAAGCCCCCTTTCCAAGGCAGGGGGCTTAGTTCCCTCCAATTTATCGGAGGGTTAGGGAGGATCAAAGCCTTAACTAAACTATATTGAGTTATGTGCTTTATTTTATGAACAATTCCACGGACATAATATTAGTCCTCATCTAAAGATCGATAAATGGCGCAGCTACATCAAGAACTAATTGCTTTGTCAAAAAAGTTGACACAAGTAGTTAATATGTAGTACAATATACTACATAAAGAATGAGTTAAATTAAAAAGACTTCCTAGCCATTAAAGTACGGTGAAAATAAAATTACCATTTGTACGCAATTAGTTAATATTACAAGAAAAGTTTTTCAAAATCTCATACTTAACCCAAAATAACTCGATTAACGCTGCATAACTAAACAAATATGGATTTTGACTATTTTAGAAGTAATGAAGGTACTCCTACAAATAATACCCGGCAGAGCTTGCTTGCTACGGGTTGGCGACCCTTTAACCGAGAATTAGACTGGGGGTTTTTGTGGCAACTGTTGTATAGTGACTCCCGCGAATTAACTCAAAAAAGTTTGAATTTAGCGAGTAATGTTGCTGATGTTTTGGGACGAAATAATTATGCTTGGTGGGCTAATTTATTAAATGTTGTATCTGATAATACCCGCTACGAAATTGAAAAGTTTTGGAATTACATCACGCCAGATCCTCAATCACCAGATCATCGGTACAAAGATATTTTGAGTACGGAAACGCCCATCGTTCAATTTGTCAGTCGTAGTAGTATCCCTATTGATTATGTTCTTAATCGACTGCAAGAAATTACTGTACTGCGAGTTTTAGGTGTGTTGGGTAGTCCCGACATTATTACCCAGTATTACTCAGAAAGAGATTTTTATTTTCCTATAAATAAATTTGTTAGCTGGGAACGCTTAGACGTTATCAATACTGTTTATGCTTACTGGTCGAAGTATGACGTTTGGTTGCAAATTGATCCCTACGATCGCGGGCGGCGGCAATATACTTTAATGGCGAAAAATCTTGCGCCACTGATTAACAAAGCGACTTACGACTTAGCAGTTATGCTGAGTGGATATCAAAGTCGTGTAGGCAAGGTTCACAGCCAGTTTCCCATTCGCACATTTGGGGCAGATATCCAAAACTTTACTGATTCTGTACAGCAAGCAATTCTTAATCAAAACCAGTTAGCAGTTGTTGTACATGGGCAACCAGGTACAGGTAAAACAGTCTGGACACAGGCAGTAGCAAAAGAAATTCTTGTACCTTTAGGGTATGTAATTTTTATTTTAGATCATGATGCGATCGCTAACTTTGTCCCACCAACTTACATAGAGCGTATTTGTATCGTTATTAACGAAGCCGATAATCTAGCGCAAAATCGTGCTTCCGAGGTAGCGCAATACAATAACAAAACCGAACACATTCTGAGTTTGCTGGATGGCACTTTGTATCAGAGTGTAATTGATGAGTCTGGTATTCAGATGCAGCAACGGTTAGTTGTCTTGATGACTTGCAACACTACTGAAAGATTAGATCCAGCCATGTTACGTAAGGGCAGGGTAGATTTAATATATGAGTTTACGCAACTATTTGTTTGAAGGAGGTAGAAGTTCTTCAATTTTGTTAGCGGAGCGTAAAGCCTTCTTTTCTCTTTCAGAGACGCTAACGCGAACGAGAGGCTTCGCCAACGGCATAGCTTCTCTACGAGACGCTACCGCGAACGCTTAGAGCGAGTCTGCGTACTCTTACAAGCAAGCTACGCTTTTAGCGTCTCGTAGAGAGCGTCATTTTGAATTGATTTCTGGCATTGCATATTTGCGGGATGATTTAAGCAACTTCCTTTCATTCCCCCCCTGCAACGCCTGATTTCTCCCTACTCCCCGTCTCAGTCGTAGTCTAAATACCTGAAAATTGCTGTATTTATGCTTTTAGCACTTTTGCCAGAGTTTCACCTGTTTTTGCGATACAAGTTGATGCTCTTTGCGCCAAGCCTGGGGAGGTAAACCGTGATGTTGGCGGAATTGGCGGGAGAAATGAGACACATCCTGATAGCCCAATGCTTTTGCTATCTTCTCGACTGTCTGATCGTTATTTTGGAGTAGAAAACGAGCTCCCGCCATCCGGCGTTTGACAATCCAGCAGTTTACAGTCTCTCCTGTCTGCTTTGCTACTCGGTTAGTTAAATAAGCAGGTGAGTAACCAACAGCAAGAGCCACATCACACAAAGTAATTCCTTGATGATAATGGGCTTCGATAAAGTCGAAAACTTCTTTTAATTGGGGAATGTAGGGAAAGATTGACTTAGAAGGGATCGTCACTTCTGTTTCAGGGGCTTCTCTACCAAAGGCTTCTGTACCAGAGGCTTCTGTACCAGAGGCTTCTGTACCAGAGGCTTCGCCAACGCCAACGCCAACGCCAAAACCTCTAGTGATCGCTGTAGTATTATCTGCAAATACTGATTTTGGAGCTTTCTCCAATTTCATCGCCCACCAGTATTGAAGAGTAGCTTGCTTTTGCAAGCGAATAGCGATCGCTCTGAGCAATTCGTCTAGTGTAGAGGGTTTGGTAAGATAGTCGTCTGCTCCCAATTCCATAGCTTTGCGAACATCCGCTTTGGTACTACTGCCAGTCAGAAAAATAAAAGGAATAATTGCTGTAACAGGATCTTGGCGTAGCGTAGTTAAAACGCTATAACCATCCATATCAGGCATTGTGATATCGCAAATTACTAAGTCGGGTATATGCTCTTGTGCTTGTTGAATACCAGCAAGACCGTTGTTAGCACCTAACGTATCAAAACCTTTAGCCTCAAGACCCTTCAAGTAAAGATTGCAAGTAACGTTATCATCTTCAATGACGAGAATTTTCTTCGGCGATTCGTACATCATTTTTTATTACCATAACTTTTTGCAGAAGCTGCTTACTATACCCTTAGGTAAGTATTTAAATAGGCATAAGATTAATTACTTCGTTCCGAGAGTTATGATTGTTAAGCTGTTAATTAATAACTATCTCCATTTCAACACTCATAACTCGGAACTAGTAAACTCTGACTTGATTAATGGCAACATCACAGTAAACGTTGTGCCCACACCAACTTTACTTTCTACAGAGACTTGACCGTGATGTAAATCTACAAGGGTTTTAAGAATTGATAATCCTAGTCCAGTACCAGGTATATGATCGATATTAGTACCACGGTAAAATGGCTCAAATATTCGTTGTTGATCTGCTACTGAAATACCTATCCCCCTATCTTTGACCTGAAAAATTACTTTCTCATTTTTGCAAGAAAGTTTCAAATTAATTGCTATGTGGGAGGGAGAATACTTTATTGCATTGTCGAGCAAATTCTTCAAAATTGGCTCTAACAGTTTTTTATCTATGCAGGCTATTAAAGAGTTATCTGGACTTACAAAATTAATCGAAGTTTGGCTAACACTCATCTGCATTTGGGCAACTAAATCATTACAGAACTCAACTAACTCAAGTGGTTTTGGTTCACAGTTTATTTTTGCTGCTTCTGCTTTGGAGAAGAACAAAATATCATCCAACATCTGACCCAGTTGTTCGGTAGCTTTTTGAATGTGATCCAGTAGTGGTTGTATTTTCTTCTGTGTACGTTTGTCTACTTCTTCCTTCAGTAAACTATTAGAAAATGAAACAATATTCAGCGGTGTCCGAAATTGATGGCAGACCATAGAAAGGAAACGCGCCCTCAGTTCACTAAGTTGTTTTGCTTGTTCTAAAGCTTGGTTAAGACCTAATTCTGCATATTTGTAATCGGTAATATCGATGCCTGCAATCATTTCTACTGGTTTTCCACCAAAATCCAGCCCTCCATCCAGCATTACAACCGCGCAAGCTAGCCACCGCTCCGTGCCGTTTTTTGTCAGAATATTCATCTCCTGATATTCAAAGTTACCTGCTTCACCCTGCTTACGCATCTGCCTGCGTTTTTTGCTTTTAATCAGTTGGCGAAGATCAAAGCCTGTTAACAGTTCCTCTTTTGTGTAGCCAGTGAGTTGCTCTACTGCTGGATTTATATAGCAAAGCCGCGTGCCTTGAATCAGAAAAGTGCTGGTATCTGCCGTTTCGGCTATTGTCCGAAATCTAGCTGCGTTCAGCCGTAATGCTTCTTCAGTGCGTTTCGATTCAGTAATGTCCCAGATACTCCACACTCTACCAATAATTTTGCCCTCAAGCCACTGAGGCTTAGAGTAGTGTGCAAAAACTCTCCCATCTTTCAACTCCAGAATGTCATAGCTCTCGAAATCAGATTGGCTAGATACTTCCCAAATCAGCCGACTAAAGGCTTGTGGATCTTTTAGTTGGTTCTCAAAAAAGGCTTTGCATCGAGGACATTTCTTAGATAATATTAGGGACTCTGGGATCTGCCACATATCCACAAATTTCTGATTCAAGCTCAGAATATCTCCCTCAAAGTTAACTGCAACAATACCAATGGCAGTAGATTCGAGAGTAGAGCGAAGTAAAGATAAGGATGTTTCTAGTTCTACTTCTTTTGCCTTGAGTTGAGAAAATTCTTGTTGCAAATTGTCTTTGGCATCCCTTAATTCATCAGTCCACTTTTGCACGCTCAATTCTACTATTTCATCACTTATCTCATGAGCAAAAGCACAGCCAAATTCCATATCTTGCTGTTTTACATGGCTAATGGATATTTCTACCAGAAATATCCGACCTCCTTTTGTCCGGTAGCGAGATTTAAAGGTAAGGGAATTCTGTGAGCTAATATCTGACCAATTGTGTAGAGAAAAATCTACGTCTATATCATGCAGCCTCATAGAAAGTAATTCCTCGCGGGAATACCCAGTCATAAGGCAAGTGGCATCGTTGACGTAGAGAAACTGCGCGTTTGCTCCTAAACAGAAGGCAGCATCTACAGCGTGATTTATTAAGAAGTGAGCAAACTTCATCTCTACTTCTGGTTGCAACACCCTTTGGTTGTTTGATCTAGCTAATGTATAATCGCCAGAATTCATCTTCTTACTTCCTCCTGGTAATCAATTATCACCATAGCCATTAATGAGTTAATAGTCATAACTTATTAAAATCTTTGGTGTACTGTTAAGCTTTTAAAAAATAAAATTAGTTAAGATAAAAAAGATTACTCATTATGTTAACAAAACTTATAATACCAATAAAAACTGAATTATTAAACCAAATTTTCCTAAAAAAAACTAAATAAATTTATTGGTATTGGGCTAAACAGCTTTTTATAGCAACACAAAATCTAGACGAATCAAATTCAGATTAGTCAATAAACCTTACTTATTAAATAAGAGTTCAAAACTCTTATTTAATAAGTAAAAAAGATATTTTACATTTAAACTAGCCCTGCACCAGAGCCAACTTAAGGTTTATGGTTCACCAACCAAGCGCTGTGACGAACTACTGGTGTAGAGTCGTTTGATTCTCAACATAAATAAATTTGCAGTGCTGGGTTTGCCTTAAATAAGCAAATTTTATTCATTTACTTATTTTCTTAAATTATCTTAACTTACTCTTTCAGGGATTTAACTATAGAAGAAGATGTTTAGTCATCCGTCCTCAGAAATACATTTGTATTATAGATGCCACGCTTGTAGTACGTAGAAGTTTTGCTTTCCTGTTGTATAAAAAACATTTATATTAGAAATATACGGTATTTGTGTTATGTCTTACGTCAAAAATAAGAGATTTTCTCAAAAGCTCACCTAATTAGTATTTAGCCATCTATCAAAGGAAAGATAAAAGTTAATGAATATATGTCTTTTTCGTTACAAATAATTGAATTAATCAGTTCTTGGTGGCAATATAAAGACTGCCAAAGTTTTGTAGTTAGGCTCATGCTTTAATTCGGATAATTTGTGACGGCGAGTTCAAGAGTCAATAATCAAGCTTTTTTCTGGACTGTTAACTCCTTTGGGGTGAGCCTGGAAAACTAGGACTTACGCACAAGAGATCCCCTAACCCCCTTAAAAATATGACTTTTAAGGTTCTCCCGGTTGTAGAAACTGGCCTAAGTTAAGGGGAAGTTAGAAGCAAAAGAATTGATAAGCAGATCAAAAGATTTTCTATTGTAAATTTGGTGATGTGTCTTAACAGCGATCGCAGTATATCAATCTTTCAGAATTACTAAGTTGGAAATGTCGCAATCACAATAAAAGCGAAAGAATTGGTATCCTCATCAAAAGATTTTTCATTGCAAAAAAGTTTTGAACATAATAGCTATCACAAGGTAAGTACCTCTGGAAGCAGCTGATTAATTAAGTCAGTATTATTAAACTTAACTATATTAAGTTATGTAAAGTTTATGATAAGCGCTTGAGTTAAGCTTAAATGCTTGTTTATATACCTTTATATGGTTTAGTTTATCCCCGCTAACCTACTTAAGCACTGTAGTCACCATAGTAGAAGCGAAAAATTTGACACCCCCATCAAAGGATTTTTGATTGCACAATATTAGACATCTCTTTTATTCTGGTCACAAGAAGCACAGTATTGATTGCTGTATGCTTTTGGTAAAAATTTTTTGTTACTGCGCTCACAAGCATCAATCAGCAGCGATTAACCGTTTTTACGAACGACCAAGCTCCGTCATAGCCGTTAAAAACAACAGGATTGTTTGTATTAAATGTTTCTAACGCTGTGATTGTAAACTAAAGAGCTTTTATGTAACTTCCTGATAATTAGTGAAACTAATGAGTCAAAATTATACTGGTTCAAACTCTCCTCTCATCACCACTGAGCCATACAAGGAATTTCCAGCAAACAGATATGTAGAGTCTGTGTCTGACTCCCGTCAGCTTGATGAATTGCAGAATAATGGGGAAATTCAGCCTTTTTTAAACGACGAAACAGCGCCAACGCTATCAGTTGCTGATGCGATCGCTCAGATGTTGGTAAATTTAGGAGTAGGCTACGCTTTTGGTGTCGCAGGTGGTGCGATGGCAAGCCTTTGGGGTGCGCTGTCAAATAGCAGTATTAAAGTGTTGAACTTCCGCCATGAAGCAGGAGCAGCCTTTGCAGCGACCGAAGCTTACTTTGCCAATAATCGCCCTGCTGTAGTTTTTACCACGGCAGGGCCGGGGATCACCAACGCCCTCACCGGATTATTTGCGGCTCGTGGTGAAGGTGCAAAGGTTATTTTGCTCTCAGCTTGCACCTCAGCACCGCAGCGTGGACGTTGGGCAATTCAAGAAACCAGCACTTACACCTTGCCCAGTGGGGGAATTTTTACCCCAGGAGCGTTATTCAACTATGCAATCACTATTGAGTCTGCGGCTCAACTACCGCAGATTTTCCGCAAACTGGCTTTGGCTATGGCGCAACCAGGCGGATTTGTTGCCCATTTGAGTATTCCAACCAGTGTGCAGACAAGTTTATTTGAGAATATAGCTTTACCTCAGCTAGATGTTACTCCGTTTCCGATGACTGCTTCAAAAGAAGCGATCGCTAAATCTGTAGAGTTATTATCATCTGGCCCCTTTGCTATCTGGGTTGGTTTCGGTGCGCGTGACGCAGCAGAGGAAATCCTTGAACTCGCAGAAAAAACCGGAGCAGCCGTCATGTGTTCACCCCGTGCTAAGGGTATCTTCCCCGAAGATCATCCCCAGTTTGTGGGTGTCACAGGTTTAGGGGGTCATGCTTCCGTCTTAACTTATATGGAACAACAACCTCCACTACGCACACTTGTATTAGGAACCCGCCTTGGTGAACCGACTTCCTTCTGGAGTTCGGCGCTAGTTCCAAAAGGAGGTTTTGTCCATGTAGATATTGACCCAGAAGTGCCAGGTGTAGCCTATCAACACGTTGAAACTTTTGGAGTTCGGTCTGACATCAAAGCTTTTGTGGAAGAGTTGTTGCAGCAATTACCAGATGCTCCTGATTCCCCAATGCCGCTACCTCGCCCAGAACAAAAAGCAATTGAACCTGCACCAGATGTAGATTATCCAGTGCGGCCAGAAGTATTGATGGCAGCAATTCAAAAGATAATTGTTGAAGATACCGATGCCGTAGTAATGGCTGAGTGCGGTAACTCCTTTACTTGGTCAACTCATTTTCTCCAATTTTCCGAAGCCAATCGTTACCGAGTCAGTACTGGAGTCGGCGCAATGGGTCATGCGGTCACAGGAGTATTGGGTGCAGCGTTGGCGAACAATAGCAAGGCTGTAGGGATTGTTGGCGATGGAGCAATGCTGATGAATAACGAAATCAGCACAGCCGTGAAATACAAAATTCCTGCAATCTGGATTGTACTCAACGATGCGCGTTACAACATGTGCCATCAAGGGATGAAAATCTTGGGATTAAAGGGCGCAGATGCAACAATTCCACCAACAAACTTTGCGATGATTGCTCGTGGCATGGGAGCAGAAGCGATCGTAGTTGTCAGAGAGTCAGATATCGAAGCAGCATTAGAACAAGCGATCGCATCAACTGTTCCCTTTCTAATCGATGTAGTGATTGACGCTGATCGACCAGCACCCTCTGGCGCACGTAATAAAAGTTTGGCAGCACAAGGAATTAAATCAAGTTCGGCTAAAAATCCAGCCAAGCAAGTTTCATTTCCAATGGTTTGACTTTAAAAGCTGGAATTTCCTTCAATTGTTATAGGCACTAAAATACCTCAACAAGACGGACTTTACAATCCAGCTTGAATTCATTCATTCAGCAAAAAACAAAGGATGAATTTAGAAGTCGACAAAAACTTTATTCCAGCCAAAAACTATACCCAACCAACTGGAATTTTTGATTTTCTGAACACTAAGTTTTTTCTAACTTCATCCAATATTAATATTCGAGAGGGTTTTTGTGTCTATATCTTTACATTTTGTAATGGTCATTACTTTCTCTAACCAATTCCAAACAATATCGAGAGGTGAAAATGCTACTATTTGAAACTGTTAGAGAAATGGGTCACGAACAAGTTCTCTTTTGTCATGGTAAAAATCCTGAAATTAAGGCAATTATTGCTATCCATGACACAACTTTGGGCCCAGCGATGGGAGCTACAAGACTTTTACCTTATGTCAACGAAGAAGCTGCTTTAAAAGACGCACTTCGTCTGAGTCGTGGTATGACATATAAAGCTGCCTGTGCCAACATTCCAGCTGGTGGCGGAAAAGCAGTAATTATCGCTAATCCTGAAAATAAAACAGATGATCTGTTGAGAGCTTACGGACGTTTTGTTGATAGTCTGAATGGGCGTTTCATTACCGGACAAGATGTCAACATTACCCCTGATGATGTGCGGACAATTAGTCAAGAAACTAAACATGTTGTTGGGGTATCAGAAAAGTCTGGCGGGCCTGCTCCCATAACATCACTAGGAGTTTTTCTAGGAATTAAAGCTGCTGTAGAGTCTCGTTGGCAAAGCAAAAGACTTGATGGCATGAAAGTTGCTGTTCAAGGTCTAGGAAATGTAGGTAAAAACCTCTGCCGTCACCTACATGAACATGATGTCAAGCTTTTTGTTAGCGATGTAGACCCAGGAAAAGCAGAAGAGGCAAAACGGCTTTTTGGCGCAACTATTGTAGAACCCACCGAAATTTACTCTCTTGATGTAGATATCTTTGCTCCTTGCGCTTTAGGAGGAATTCTTAATAGTCATACAATTCCTTTCTTAAAAGCTTCTATTATTGCTGGTGCGGCTAATAATCAGTTGGAGAATGAGCAACTACATAGTCAAATGCTTGCCAAAAAAGGGATTCTTTACAGCCCTGATTATGTAATTAATGCCGGCGGGCTAATCAATGTTTACAACGAAATGATTGGCTATGACGAAGAAAAAGCCTTCAAGCAAGTGCATAACATTTATGACACACTACTAGCAATTTTTAATATTTCTAAACAGCAGGAAATTACTACCAACGATGCTGCAAAGCGATTAGCAGAAGACCGCATTCAGAACAGTAAACGAAACAAGACTAAGGCGATCGCCGCTTAATTGTTATTATCTTAAGGAGTGAAAAGTGGAAAAAAATACCTTTGCGACATCAGCTTACATTGCTACTTCACCAAAAAGCGCCTTTGAGTATCTTTGTAGTTTAAAGAACTTAGACGAATGGACGCTTTATAGCCGGATGAAAGAGCAAATTGATGAAGATACCTGGCTTGGAACAGCATCCGGTTATCACAAAAATCTTTACTATCATGTTAAAAAACTAGAAAACCCACTTTTTTACGGCATTGAGTGGCACTGCGGGTTAGAGTATCAAAAATATTATCAAGTTTACCCTGTTTTGTTGTTTCCCACCGACTACATCGAGCCGGGAACAGATGAAAAAGGCGTGTACTTTCACTGGTTGAGCTTTGTCGATCCAAAACGGCAGACTCAGATGATTATGCAGGGAATTCACACGGTACACACTTCTGAATGTCGTTCTCTCAAAGGTAACTTGGAACGCAAAGCTGGTCTGACTTCAGCAGCTAAAGGAAGCCACTTTATCGATACAGACACTATTTATGTTGATGCCCCAATTGAGCTTGGCATTGAATACTTAAAAGACTTAAAAAACATAGATGAGTGGGCGCATTTATTGCGGCCAAATGGCGAGATTGGTCTGGAATCAGGTGAATTCAAAGATGAATATGACCAGAAAGTAAAAGTTTCTGTGCGAGTTCATAGTCTGAGTAAATACTACTTGCTTGAACAAGAACACTTTTATCCAGACTACGAATATTATCAGCGTTCTGTAGCGTTACTTATTCCAACCGCTTATGCTTTTGCAGATCCAGAAGCTTCTGGTTTTATTCTGCATCGAATCACATTCTGGAAAACAGATGGAACTGTTACCCACGGCAAACTTCAGATTGAAGACTTTGGCGCTGAGAGCATGAACATCAAACGTTTACTCGAAGCCAAAGCTGGCAACCTCCAATCATTTGACCGGGGAATGAGCTATCTACCAAAAACTCCAGAGCCACTAGTGGCTAGTAACTAGTTAAAGGACTAAAAAGCAACATTGCAACACATGAAACTGAAACAACTTACTATTACTTTCCTCACTTTTTGTGTTGCCGCTTTTTCTGGAATGAAAGCTGCTTCAGCCGCATCATTTTCGGTAATCGCCGACGGTCTATATAATGCCGGCGGTATGAGTTTTGGCCCTGATGGTAATCTCTATGTTACCGAGGCGGGAATCGGGGGAAGTGGAGCTTGTGTTCCACCACCAAGCGGTCAAGGCGATTCTTTATGCTATGGCACAAGTGGCGCAGTTACCAAAATTGAGAATGGTAAGACCGAGCGCATACTTACAGGACTTCCTTCCTTAGCATTACCAGATGGTACTGGAGGCGCTGGCCCTCGTGACATCCAATTTGATGCTAAAGGTAAACCTTATGTTCTGATTGGGTATGGCGCTAATCCAGCCTTTCGCGATCGCAATTTAGGTAACACTGACCTCGGTAAAATCATCGCTCCCGATTTTAATACCAATTCCTGGACGAGTGTTGCTGATTTAGCTAACTATGAACTCACCAACAATCCCGATGGCGGTGATGTCGGTAGCAATCCCTTGGGTTTTGTAATCGATGGCAATAATTTAGTTGCAGTTGATGCAGGTGCAAACGACTTACTAAGTGTTAACACTGAGAGCAGTAATTTGCAGTCGATAGTTGCGTTTCCCCAAGACGTATTGACTAATCCAGTCTTTCCACCCTCCGGTACACCATCCAATGAACCAGCACAGGTGCCATCTGGTGAAGTGGTGCGATCGCAGTTTGCAACTCAACCAGTACCTTCAAGTGTGACAAAAGGCCCTGACGGCGCTTATTATGTCAGCCAATTTACGGGTTTTCCTTTCCCAGAAGGTGGGGCAAAAATCTACAAAGTCGGTGCTGATGGCAAGCCAACAGTATATGCCGATGGTTTTACCCAACTCACAGACTTGGAATTTGATCCTGAGGGCAATTTGTATGCTTTGCAGTACGCCAATCAGTCAGCTTGGAAGGGTGATTTTGATGGTTCTGTCATCAAAATAGCTACCGATAAGACACGCACAACTCTTCTGAGTGGCAATGGATTAGAGTCACCTAGCGCCCTGACTATTGGTTCTGATGGTGCAGTATACGTCACAAACCGAGGCGATCGCCCTGGACTTGGACAAGTTCTCAGAATTGAAAATATCAAGTCTGTACCTGAACCGAGTTCTGTTTTAGGTGTATTAGCCATCGGCGCTTTGGGCATTGGTTGGTTGCACAAGAAGAGAGCTACCAAACCTCCCATAAATGGAGCCGTGGCGCTCAAGTAAAGAGTTTCAAACCAATCCTGCGTTCTTCAAAGACTGGGATTCGTTGTCTTTAAAACCATAAAAGTTTCCACTTATTTAACTCTCAATCTTCAAAGGTATGAAACTCAAGTCATTTGCTCTTACATCTGTTACATTTTGTTTTGCTGCCATTTGTGGAACAGCATCTGCACAAGCTGCAACACTAACAACTATTGTCGATGGAATCAGTAATGCACGGGGTGCTAGCTTTGGCTCTGATGGAAGTCTATACGTGGCAGAACCAGGTATAGGAGGAAACGGGAATTGCCAGCCATCTCCAAGTACAATATTTCAGCCTCTTTGTGTAGGCAATACTGGTTCACTCGTTAAAGTTTCACCAGACGGTACCAAAACGCGTTTACTCACTAACTTTCAGTCTGTCGCAGAACAACCCTCCGGCAACCAAGGAGCTGGTATTCAAGACCTGCAATTCGACTCTTTGGGAAATGCTTATCTTTTAACTGGGTTTGCTGGATATCCTGGAAACCGCGATAAAGAAACACTTGAACTTGGTTCTAAATACCCTATCCCAGAAACGCAAATTAAGGTTTTCCCGCCATCCGCACCCGATAAAGTTTTGAATGCCTCGAAGTTAGCACAACTATACAAAGTTGACCTGAATACCGGCTCTCTCAACAGTCTTTTCGACTTTGGCAAGTATGAAATTATCAACAATCCAGATGGTCAAGATGTAGTTACCAATCCCTACGATCTGACTATCGGTGGCGATACTGCTTATGTCGTTGATGGAGGTGGAAACGCTGCTTACAAAATTAAACTTGATGGCAGTGGCTCTGAAGCGATCGCAATTCCTAAGAAAATCGCTAGTGCCTCAGTGTTGCCATCTGCGCCACCAGGGCAAGAGTTACCTCCAGACCTAGTAGAATTACTTCCAGGGCTACTAGAACAACTTCCTGGAGGAAAAGTAGCGATTCAATCAGTACCAACAGGTGGCGCAATTGGTCCCGATGGAGCTTTCTACGTTGGTGAATATACGGGCTTTCCTTATCCAGAAGATCAATCACGGATTTTCCGCATTGGCGAGGATGGAAAGCCAGAGGTTTTTCTAGATGGGTTTACGCACATCACCGACCTAACTTTTGATGAGAAAGGCAATTTGCTGGTCTTACAGTTCAGTGACAAGTCCCAGTTAAACGGTGACATCACAAATCTACCTGGTTCTCTGATCGAAGTTGCTCCTGATGGTACTCGCACAATACTAGTTGCAGCAGGTGAAGGATTAGATTCAGCTGATGGAATAGATATTGGCCCTGACGGCAAGATTTATATTACCAACCGTGGTGTCGGCCCAGAAAACGGGCAGATTGTTCGGGTGGATGGTATCGTTGCCGAAAAAGTCCCTGAACCTACTTCAATACTTGGCTTATTAGCACTTGCTAGCGTAGGCGCAACTGGTGCTTTCGCCAAGCGCAAACGCCAACACAAGTTGGGTGAAGAGTTGCTACCCGAAGCAGAGATAGTCTAATTCCTCAAAACCTTGACTCAGTCAAGTAATGGTTAGAAAATAGGCTGCTGCCTCACACAGAAAGTTGCATTTCAAACAGGAGGCAGCAGCCCGAATATTAGGGTTCCCGAACTAGGACTGGGAACGAATATTAGTCTAGGAAAGAGTATACACTCCTACAACCAGGACTTCAAACTTATGGGATTAGTCAAAAATTTCTCAATCGCCATTCTCGGTACTGGATTTATGGTTTTGGCAACAGTAGCCCAAGCCAAGGCTGTAACATTAACTTACGACAGAAGTATCGGTAGTCCTGGCTTCGGCCCTGGAGAACTGTTTGTTCCCCAAGGGATAGCGGTGGATAGCCAAGGGAATACCCTCATCGCTAACGGACGCGGTATTAACCCGGCGGATGGTACTTCTAACTACAACCTCGGTAACAAAATTGAAAAGTTTAGTCCAAGCGGTCAGTATATTGGAGCAATTGGCTCCGGCGGTACAGGACCCGGACAGTTTGACGAGCCAACAACTGTAGACTTTAATCCAGTAACAGGGGATCTGTATGCAGGTGATGTTTACAACAACCGCGTGAATCAATTCGATTCTCAGGGTAACTTTATTAGATCCTTTGCAAATGGACAATTTACCCCTCTCATAGAGGGTAGATTGTTTTTTGGACCATCTGGTGTGACATTTGACAAAACTGGCAACCTATACGTTGGTGATTTTAACGGCGAAAGAATCCTTAAATTCACACCTGACGGACAGCAAATTGGTGTTATTGGTGGCACTGTTGGCACTGCACCTGGGCAATTCCAAGGTGTAGCAGGTGTAAGAATTTCCCCAGTTAGTGGAAATATTTTTGTCGCTGACCAGTATAACAACCGCGTTCAAGTACTCGATCCAAATGGTAACCCTCTGTTGGCATTTGGTTCAGCAGGTAGCGGACCTGGACAGCTTCTTCAGCCAATTGGCATCGAAGTGGACGAAGAAGAGAATGTTTATGTAGCTGATTCTATCAACAGCCGCGTACAGGTGTTTGATAAAAACGGTAACTTCTTGACTTCCTTCGGTGAAAATGCCCGCGATGCGTCAGGTAACCCTGTACCGCCTCCAGCATTAACTGGTCCTCCTTTTGGCAATCCCCTTGACCTCACACCAGGCAGATTTAACTGGACGGGTGGCACAAGCTACAAAGATGGCCAGCTTTATGTGGGCGATTTCTTCCAAGGTCGCGTTCAAGTGTTAAACGTAGAAGGTAGAACTCAAGTACCTGAACCTAGTTCAGCATTGGGTTTAGCATTGCTCGGACTTGGGGCTGCTACCATCACATTGCGGAAACGTGGACAACAAAAGTCAGTCTTCAGTTTAGAGAAGGAACTGCAAAATAATTAGTAATTCGTAATGGGCTATGCCCCGCTACGCTAACGTAATTCGTAATTAAAAAGTTTCGTAGGGTGCGTTATGCCCTTGGCTAACGCACCATTTCAATAAATTTGGTGTCGTACTCTCGGCGTTAACACACGCTACGAAAATTTCAGGTTATTGAATGCGGAACAAGGGAGATAAAAACTGGATAACACAACAAAGCCAACATTATCAAGGTGCTTTCAGGACATTAAAAGTTCATGCAAATTCTGATTTATTCATACAATTATCATCCAGAGCCAATTGGTATTGCACCTTTGATGACTGAACTAGCAGAAGGGCTGGTGAAGCGAGGGCACCAAGTGCGGGTAATCACAGGTATGCCTAACTATCCTCAGCGTCAGATTTACGATGGGTATCGAGGCAAGTTATACGTTACTGAACAAAAAAATGGTGTCAAAATTCAGCGTAGTTACCTGCGGATTAAGTCCAAACCTAACCTTATAGACAGGCTACTGCTAGAGTTGAGCTTTGTATTTACGAGTTTGCCACAAGCTCTTAAGGGCGAGCGACCTGATGTAATTCTCTTAACAGTGCCGCCGTTACTAGTTTGTTTACCTGCAACCTTAATAGCTTGGCTATACAATTGCCCAGTAGTGCTGAACGTGCAAGATATCCTCCCGGAAGCTGCGGTGCGTGTTGGGCTAATTAAAAATAAGTTGATGATTCAAGCTCTGGAAGCTTTAGAAAAATTTGCCTACCGAACAGCACATACCATTAGCGTGATTGCCGATGGCTTTGTAGATAATTTAATCAATAAAGGTGTACCTGCTAATAAAATTACCCGCATTCCAAATTGGGTAAATCTAAATTTTATCCGCCCTTTACCGAAGGAGAATAACTCCTGGAGAGCTACCCATCAACTTGATGGTAAATTTGTAGTCCTTTATTCAGGCAACATTGCTCTCACGCAAGGTTTGGAGACAGTCATAGAAGCAGCAGTTCGCTTGCGTCATCTAAAAGAAATTGTTTTTGTCATTGCCGGCGAATCTCAAGCTCTCGAAAGGTTACAAAAACATTGTCTTGCTTGTGGTGCAGATAACGTTTTGCTGCTACCATTGCAACCGCGAGAAAAACTACCGCAAATGTTAGCAGCCGCTGATGTCGGGTTGATTGTGCAAAAGAGCAATGTAATTTCTTTCAATATGCCTTCTAAAATACCACTGCTGTTAGCCAGTGGTCGCCCAATTGTGGGTTCAGTTCCCGCCGCTGGTACTGCTGCAAAAGCAATCAAAGAAAGCGGTGGCGGCGTTATCGTTGAGCCAGAGTCAGCAGATGCTTTGGCAAGTGCGGTATTGGATTTATATAATCAGCCGGAATTAGCAGCGCAATTAAGCTGCAAAGGAAGAAAGTTTGCGGTAGAGAATTATTCTTTTGAGCAAGCGCTAGATCAGTATGAAGAGTTATTTTCTGATGTGATTTCCAAACAAGCGACAACTTTGGATATGTTGCCTGAAATGAGTTCTAAGAAATCACTTGTTGATATTTGAAAATTGGGGACGGGAAAAATGCCTTTGAAATCCTCTTATTCAGATCAGCTTAAAAAAACTGACCAAAGCTTGATCGCGCTACTTAGCGATCGCATATCATTATTAGCAGCATCAGAACTTCCTTCTTTAGATGAACAACTGGCTGATGTGGCTCCCCTACTCGCTCAAGCTGGTATTCCTGAGTCTGTTTGGGCAAGTCTAGTAAATAGTTGTCATGCTACTCTGATTCCTAAATCTGTAACAAATCATGTCACTCCCCGACAAATTACCATCATCGGTGGACGCGGCAGGATGGGAAGATTATTTAAAGAGCAGTTTTCGCTAATAGGTCATAATGTTAGCGTTCTCGAACATGAAGATTGGCAATACGCAGAGCAATTGTTAAGTCAGGCAGAATTAGTATTAGTAAGTGTTCCCATTGAACATACAGTTAATGTTATCAAACGTGCAGCTAAATACCTTGCCCCAAATACGGCTTTGTGTGACATCACGAGCCTAAAGACTCAGCCAACTCAAGCGATGCTGGAACACCATTCAGGCCCGGTCATAGGTTTACATCCAATGTTCGGACCAAATATCAAATCGTTTTTAGGACAAAAGGTGGTGGTGTGTCCAGGTCGAAACGATAATTCATTTCAATGGTTATTAGACTTTATCAAAAGTCAAGGCGGAGAGTTAATTGTTTGCACGCCTGAAGAACACGATCAAATGATGGTAATTATTCAAGCGACGCAGCATTTTTGTAGATTTAGTCTTGGCGTTTTCTTAGCACAAGCAAGAGTAGACATAGAGCAGAGCTTAACAATGTCAACTCCTAACTATCGTCAAGAAATTGACATTGTTAAACGCTTGTTTTTGCAAAATCCTAATTTATGCGTTGATATTATGCTAGCTACAGAAGAAAGGTGTAATACAATTAACTTTTTAGCTAATACTTACAGCCGTCTGGCGAGACTAGTAGCAAGGAAAGATAGAGACGCATTAATTCAAGAATTTGAAAACACTCAAAGCTTTTTTGCAGAAAAAATTAACACTTTTATCCAGCCTTTAAACAGAACGGCTCTCCAACGAGACTTTAAACCACAAATGCACACAAATATTAGCATTTGAGTAACAAAAACTATGCTGATAGAAATCTTTCACGATACCGTTTGCCCTTGGTGCAGAATTGGGAAAAAGCATCTGTTTGATGCACTGGCACAATGGCAAGAACAAAAAGTAGATATCCGCTGGCATCCCTTTATTCTTGATAATACCGTTCCTGTTGAAGGGTACGAATTTCACAGTTTTATGCGAGATAGAAAAGGTATCAAAGCCGAAGAACTGCAATATCTGTTTGATTCTACGCAATATGCAGGTGAAGCGGCTGGAGTCAAGCTAAATTTTGACAAAATTCGTTTGGCTGTCAATACTAAGCTTTCGCATCGACTGATTGCACTCGCACCAGCAAAGGTAAAAAACGATGTCGTAGAAGCCATTTATAAAGCTTACTTTGAAGACGGTTTAAACATCGGTGATATTGAAGTTATGATTGCCATAGGTAGAACTTACCAAATGGATTCTAGGGAATTACGGCTACAATTGAGTGATGATGCTGCGGTTAAAGCCTTTGTGGTTGAATCAATATTTACTCGGCCAAATGGCATCAACAGCGTGCCGTTCTTCATCATCAATAATAAAGTCAAGATAAATGGTTCTCACTCCGTAGAAATGTTTCTTCAAGCTTTTAATCGTGCTGCACTTGTAGATATATCAGTAAAAACATGGTAGTTGACATTAAGCAAAAAAGTAGATTCAGTCTGCAACCAATTCATCAACGCGTTTCGGTTACTTTCAACTATGAGGTTCACTTCACCCAAAATTTATTTGAGTTGAAAAACCCCACCTTAGCCCAAGTAATTACAGCAGATGGGGAGGCAAAACCGAAGAAAGTTGTAGCGATAGTAGACGCAGGAATATTGCAGCATCAACCGGAATTGGTTAAGCAATTAGTAGCGTATACCAAGTTTTATGCAGAGATAGTAGCGATCGCAGCCGAACCGATGATAATTTCGGGAGGAGAAGCTGCTAAAAACGATCGCAATTTAGTAGATCAAATCCAGCAACAGATTGAAGCAGCCGGATTATGTCGCCACTCTTACATATTAGCGATCGGGGGTGGGGCTGTATTGGATTTGGTAGGATATGCAGCCGCAACTGCTCACCGGGGAATTCGCCTGATTCGGATTCCGACAACGGTGTTAGCACAAAATGATTCCGGGGTTGGCGTCAAAAACGGTATCAACGCCTTTGGTAAAAAGAACTTTCTCGGCACATTTGCGCCACCTTATGCAGTTATAAATGATTCTGCCTTTTTGACAACCCTAGACGATCGCGATTGGCGTTCTGGGATCGCAGAAGCCGTCAAAGTAGCGCTGATTAAGGATGCTAACTTTTTTGATTTTATCCACTCTCACAGTGCAGCCCTTGGGCGGCGAGACATGGATACTATGCAAGAGGTTATCTATCGTTGCGCCCAGTTACACTTAGAACATATTGCCAACAGCGGCGATCCTTTTGAAATGGGTTCGTCTCGTCCCCTGGATTTTGGACATTGGGCAGCTCATAAACTGGAGCATTTGACAAATTATCGCTTGCGTCATGGCGAAGCAGTTGCGATCGGTATCGCTTTGGATAGCACCTATTCCTATTTAGTAGGACTGCTGGATTGCTCAGAATGGCAACGGATATTAAGTACTTTATCAGCGTTGGGTTTCACGTTGTATGTGCCAGAACTGGTTGAAAAGTTATCACAAATGGAACATCCTCATTGTCTGTTCCGGGGTTTAACTGAGTTCCGCGAACACTTGGGTGGAGAATTGACTTTAACGTTGCTACAACGCATTGGAAAAGCAATTGAAGTTCACAAGGTAAATTTGTTTTTGTACAGGCAAGCAATATCGCTGTTGCGCGAGTTTTAGGATTTTTTTGGTGGCAATTGAGGGGTGAATTTTAAATGCATAGGCACTTCGCCTTCCCGCAGAGTAGGAACGCTAAGGTTTAATAGAAGGCAATTTTTCACTACTAATTTGTGAGATTATCTACTACCTTTGAGGGAGGCGAAGAATTTTAAACAGGGTTATCAGGAAATGTACTAAAAGGGCAGTATAAAAAGCGAATAAATTGACACCTAATCTAAAAATTATTCAATGTCTTATCTGCTTCATATCTAGTAATCTTAAAGAAGAAGCAAAAAGTTTTTTATTACATCTTTTAAAAAGAAGACGCAGGTTTGGATAATTTGAATTATTTTGACATCGTTTTATCTGAATTTGTTTTTAATTTGAAAATAGTTATCAATAATGATTAATGGCTCTTGACTAATAACTGACTAATAACTATTCCAGAGAAATTCCCCATGATTTTTGATTCCCGTCCATACAAAACCCTTGGCGGTGTAAGTGTTTCTCGCTCCATCACGGAAGTTAAGATGGATACTGCCCTCGAAGATATTCTGTTTCACTTAAATTCTCAACGTGGAGGTTTGTTAAGGAGCAGTTACGAATATCCAGGCAGATACAAAAGATGGGCAATCGGATTTGTCAATCCACCATTGGAATTGACTACACAGGAGAGCGCTTTTACTTTGATAGCGTTAAATGAGCGCGGTCAGGTACTTTTACCATTACTTCTAGAGCGTCTATCTCATTCAGAACAGCTTGAAAAAGTTACCCAAGATAATAACCATGTTGTCGGCTTTGTTAAACCTGCAAAAAAATTATTTGCTGAAGAAGAACGGAGCAAACAACCTTCAGCGTTTACAGTTGTCCGCGAAATTCTCCATACTTTCTCTAGCCAAGAAGACGAGCATCTAGGATTGTATGGTGCGTTTGGTTATGACTTAGTTTTCCAGTTTGAACCAGTTACCCAACGTCTGGAACGTCCTACAGATCAACGGGATTTAGTGCTTTATCTGCCTGATGAATTAATAGTTGTTGACTACTACCAGCAACGCGCATTTCGTCTACAATATGAATTTGAAACAGCGCATGGCAGCACTAATAATCTTCCTCGAACTGGTGAATCTGTAGATTATCGAGGAAAACATCTTCTCCCAAATCAAATTGCTGACCATAAAGTAGGCGAGTATGCCAAAAAAGTTGAGGGTGCGCTCGATTACTTCCGCCGAGGCGATTTATTTGAAGTAGTTCCTAGTCAAAACTTTTTTGAAGGCTATGAAGACCAACCCAGCAAACTATTTGAAACTTTAAAAGACATAAATCCTAGTCCTTATGGGTTTATTTTTAATCTAGGTGGAGAATATCTGGTTGGTGCATCTCCAGAAATGTTTGTGCGGGTTGAAGGTAGGCGGGTAGAAACTTGTCCCATTAGTGGCACTATTAGCCGGGGACAAGATGCTCTTGACGATGCCGTGCAAATTCGGCAGTTACTCAACTCACACAAAGATGAAGCTGAGTTGACCATGTGTACTGATGTCGATCGCAATGACAAATCCCGAATCTGCGAACCTGGTTCAGTACAAGTGATTGGTCGTCGTCAAATAGAATTATACAGCCACTTAATTCATACAGTAGATCATGTTGAAGGGACACTGCGATCGCAATTTGATGCCTTAGATGCTTTTCTTTCGCATACATGGGCAGTTACAGTCACCGGCGCACCCAAAAGGGCAGCAATAGATTTTATTGAACAGCATGAACGTAGCGCCCGACGTTGGTATGGTGGAGCAGTTGGCTATTTAAATTTCAATGGTAATTTAAATACTGGATTAATTCTGCGGACAATCCGATTAAAAGACTGCATCGCCGAAGTGCGAGTTGGTGCTACTGTCCTTTATGACTCCATACCCCAAGCAGAAGAACAAGAAACAATTACCAAAGCTGCTGCTTTATTTGAGACAATTCGTCGTGTAAAGCAAACGAGTCAAAAAATTGATCAGTCCAGTTCCGTAAAATTAACTAAAATCTTACCTTGTGCGGCAACTGGCAAACGCATCTTACTAATAGATTATGAAGACTCATTTGTTCATACCCTAGCCAATTACATTCGCCAAACTGGTGCAAGTGTTACTACACTGCGTCATGGTTTCTCGGAATCGATATTCGATACAGAACGCCCTGATTTAGTTGTTTTATCTCCTGGCCCTGGTAGACCAAATGATTTTGGGGTTCCCCAGACAGTTGGTGCCCTTCTTCATCGCAAAATTCCTATTTTCGGAGTTTGTCTGGGATTGCAAGGCATTGTTGAAGCTTTTGATGGACAATTGGGAGTTCTCAACTATCCCCAACATGGTAAATCCTCACGAATTTTCGTCACCGATTCCAATTCCATGACCTTCAAAAATTTACCAGAATCTTTTCCAGTGGGTAGATATCACTCATTGTTTGCCTTACCGCAACATTTGCCAAAAGAACTGAAGGTAACAGCAATTTCCGATGACGACGTAATTATGGGCATCGAACATCAGACACTTCCCATCGCCGCCGTTCAGTTTCATCCAGAGTCAATCATGACTCTAGCGGGAGAAGTCGGTTTGGAAATCATTAAAAATGTGGTGCGTGCATATACGCAAACGAAAAAGTCATTAGTCATTGGTCATTAGTCATTAGTCATTGGGCATGGGGCATGGGTAAGAGGACTTGGGGACAAGGAGAATTGGGGACAAGGGGAAAGACTTGTTTCAAGTTCTCACCTCTTGTCCCCTTGTCCCCTTGTCCCCTTGTCCCCTTGTCTCCCCCACTCCCCACTCCCCTAGCAGTTTATGACTAACCAAGTTGCCCCTCCCCGCCATATTCTCGAAGAAATTGTGTTGCATAAAAGGCAAGAAGTTGCAGAAATGCAGCAATATTTGCCTTTAGCCTCCTTGCGACAACAGTTAAATGCAGCCCCGACTGTGCGAAATTTCCTGACTGCTTTGCAAGAAAATCCTAACCAACCTAGCTTAATCGCCGAGGTAAAAAAGGCATCACCTAGCCGTGGGATTATCCGCGCAGATTTTGACCCCGTAGCTGTTGCTCAAGCTTATGAACGAGGAGGTGCAGCTTGTTTATCAGTCCTGACTGACCAAAAGTTTTTTCAAGGAAGTTTTGATAATCTGCGGACAGTGCGATTACAAGTTGCACTACCTTTACTGTGCAAGGAGTTCATCATTAACCCCTATCAAATTTATTTAGCACGGACAGCGGGCGCAGATGCAGTGTTGTTGATTGCTGCCATTTTATCAGATCAAGAACTCCAAGACTTTTTGCGAGTGATTCACGATTTGGGTATGAATGCACTGGTGGAAGTCCATACCTTAGCTGAACTGGATCGAGTGCTAAAGCTTGATAACCTAAGTTTAGTAGGAATCAACAATCGCAATTTAGAAGATTTTACCCTTGATTTAGGCACAACACAGCAGCTTTTAGCACAGCGTCAACAACAATTACAAAGTTTAGATATCACCGTCGTCAGCGAGTCTGGACTGTATACACCTGCTGATTTATCTTTTGTCGCTGAGGCTGGCGCTCGTGCGGTTTTGGTAGGAGAGTCTTTAGTTAAACAAAGCAATGTAGAACAAGCTGTGCGTAGTCTTTTAAGCCTTTCTTAAACCTATTACCTAATTACTAGAATCTGCAATCTAAAAAATGAAGCTCTGAGACTCGTTAACGGAGATAAAAGACTCGCTGACGGAGATAAAAGACTCGTTAACGGAGATAAAAGACTCGTTAACGGAGATAAAAGACTCGTTAACGGAGATAAAAGACTCGCTGACGGAGATAAAAGACTCGCTGACGGAGATAAAAGACTCGTTAACGGAGCTAAAAGACTCGCTGACGGAGATAAAAGACTCGTTAACGGAGATAAAAGACTCGCTGACGGAGATAAAAGACTCGTTAACGGAGCTAAAAGACTCGCTGACGGAGATAAAAGACTCGCTGACGGAGATAAAAGACTCGTTCACGGAGATAAAAGACTCGTTCACGAGTATCAAAGACTCGACGACAAAAAATCTAGCGGGGACATCGCTAATTACTCATTGTTGATTATTCCAGAACTATTAACCAATCATTAACTATTTTTCAGAATGACTTCTATCTCCGATTCCTTTCAAACTTTACGCGATCGCCAACAGTGTGCTTTAATCCCTTTTATCACAGCAGGCGATCCTAATTTAGAAACCACTGCCGAGGCTTTACGTATCTTAGATCGCAATGGTGCAGACTTCATCGAGTTGGGTGTTCCCTACTCCGACCCTCTAGCAGATGGGCCTGTGATTCAAGCCGCAGCAACCCGCGCTTTGCAAAATGGCACGAAATTAGAGCAAGTGCTAGAGATGTTAGAGGTGGTAAGTCCTAACCTAAAAGCACCGATAATTCTATTTACTTATTACAATCCCATTTTGTATCGAGGTATTAAGCCATTTTTAGGAAAAATTGCTGCTGCTGGCGTGCGAGGCTTGGTAGTGCCAGACTTACCCTTAGAAGAAGCAGAAGAATTAATCCAAACTGCTGCATCTTTCGGAATTGAGGTAATTTTACTCGTAGCTCCCACCAGTTCTAGAGATAGAATTGAAGCGATCGCTCGTAAATCTCAAGGTTTTATCTACCTGGTGAGTGTTACAGGCGTTACAGGTATCCGCGCTCAAATCCAAGACCGCGTAAAGTATTTATTAACAGATTTGCGAAGCGTCACCGATAAACCCATCGGCGTTGGTTTTGGTATTTCAGGGCCAGAACAAGCACATCAAGTAAAAGAATGGGGTGCAGATGCAGTGATTGTTGGTAGTGCCTTCGTTAAAAGGTTAGCTGAAGGTAGCCCAGCAGAAGGACTGCAAGCTGTAGAACAACTCTGCCGGGAACTTAAAACAGCCATTACAGAAAGTCGGTACGAAAGTCCATCTCTTCAAGAGGTGAGATAAATCCATCCGCAGACTTAGGGAGTGGGGAATGCAGAATAGGGAATTAGTATCAATTATTTCTCTTTCTACCCCCCTGTCCCCTACCCCCCAATACGGTTCGGTTAGCTTGTTTATCGAGTGAAGATCCCCCCAACCCCCCTTAAAAAGGGGGGCTAATTACCTCATTTACCCCCTTTTCTAAGGGGGTCGCCACAGGCGGGGGGATCTTATTCAAACCGTATTGCCCTGCCCCCTGCCCCTCCGCTTCCATTAAGACAATGAAATCCCTACTGAAATCTGTCAAAATATTAATTTATAGCGTACTTCTAGTTAGCGCCTGTGCGCTTACAGTCTTCGCCCATGAGCGCATTGACCATAAACAATACAAATACCATCGGAATCACAATGTTGGACAATACGCTCGCCTAGCTGTAAGAAAAAACGTAACTGACCTGACATCAGCAGAGAAAACAGCCTTTGTCAAGGCGATCAAAACCTTAAAAACTGTAATACCCGCAGGTAGCAAGCTCAGTATTTATGACCAATTCGTTGCCATACATATAGGGGCAACACGCCTAATTCATAACCATAAAGGACATTCCAATGGTTCCGTTCAGGAACTTGCTCATGAAAATGCCGCGTTTTTCCCTTGGCATCGAGAATATATCCGCAGATTTGAACAAGCTCTGCAAGCAGTAGACCCAACTGTTACTCTCCCATACTGGGATTCGACTGATGCCAAAGCACTTGATGTAATTTTTAACGATGACTTTCTTGGTTCTAACGGTCAAGGAGTAACTATCAAAATTCCAAATCAGGGAAATTTTACAGGCGGGCCTGTACAGTCTGGAGCTTTTGCTGCTGCAAATGGCTGGGTTATGAATCCAGCATTAAATATTGACCCAGATACTGGCAAATCTTTAGGGACATCACTTGTACGCTTTCTGAGATTACCTCCTGCCAGTAATTACCCTGTGCCCAAAAAAGATGTTGAGCGTGCCCTTCGTCTCAATAACTATTCTCTATTTCGCCCTGCTTTGGAAGGATTTATCTCTGTAGATGAGCAGGGTAAAGTCACCCCAGGAGGATTTATACACAACTACATTCATGGTTTAGTTGGTGGAGTGCAGATAGATGCAAGCACAAGACCCGTAAAGTTTAAAGGCTTGGGTACTATGAGCAATATACCAAGTTCGCCTTATGACCCAGTGTTTTGGTTGCATCATGCCAACGTAGACCGCCTCTGGGCTAAATGGCAAGAAAACGGTCATCAAGGTAGTGATTTTTATCCTACTGATGGTCAGCCTTACGGACACAATCTTAAAGACCTAATGTGGCCTTGGGACGGCGGTATGTCTACCCCCAAAGCTACGGCGTTAGGAAATTTACTATCCCTATTACCAAATTTTGCCTCTGACGATTTGGTGCGCCCTATAGACGTTTTGAATCACAGGAAACTCGGCTATATCTACGAAACCCGTGAAAGGAAAACGCAAAGAAGATTTTAGTGGCAGAAGTTCTAAAAAGTTAGAACGAAAGTAAAAACTACTTGAACATGAAAGGATTTTAAACAGTGGTAACCATACAAGATATCAACGCTACGATTTCAACTACGTCTGTGCTACCTGACATTTTAGGCAGGTTTGGAAAATTCGGCGGTAAGTACGTCCCCGAAACCTTAATGCCTGCATTAAGTGAATTGGAAGCGGCTTTTGAAAAATATCGCAACGAGCCGAGTTTCCAAGCAGAGCTGCAAAACCTACTGCGCGATTATGTGGGACGACCCAGCCCATTATATTTTGCTGAACGCCTCACAACAAACTACGCTAGACCAGATGGCACGGGGCCGCAAATTTATTTAAAACGTGAGGATTTAAATCATACAGGCGCTCACAAAATTAATAATGCTTTGGCTCAGGTGTTGCTAGCTAAACGCATGGGTAAGCAACGGGTTATTGCAGAGACAGGAGCAGGTCAGCACGGGGTTGCGACTGCAACTGTATGTGCGCGGTTTGGTTTGAAATGTGTAATTTACATGGGCGTCCACGATATGGAACGTCAAGCCCTGAACGTGTTTCGCATGAAGTTGATGGGAGCAGAAGTTCGGCCAGTGGAGGCAGGTACAGGAACTCTCAAGGATGCAACTTCTGAAGCAATTCGGGATTGGGTGACAAACGTGGAAACAACCCATTACATCCTGGGTTCTGTTGCAGGGCCCCATCCCTACCCGATGATTGTCCGTGATTTCCACGCGATAATTGGTGTAGAAACTCGCGCTCAGTCTCAAGAGAAATGGGGAGGATTACCAGATATTCTACTGGCTTGCGTGGGTGGAGGTTCCAATGCCATTGGATTATTCCATGAGTTTGTGCATGAACCTTCGATACGTCTAATTGGAATCGAAGCGGCGGGTGAAGGTGTAAATACAGAAAAACACGCTGCTACCTTGACAAAAGGAAAAATAGGTGTATTGCACGGTGCAATGAGCTATTTATTACAAGATGATGATGGTCAAGTCATCGAAGCCCATTCAATTAGCGCCGGATTAGATTATCCTGGCGTTGGCCCTGAGCATAGTTATTTAAAGGATCTTGGTCGCGCCGAATATTACAGTGTTACCGATAAACAAGCGTTAGATGCATTTCAAAGGCTTTCGCAACTAGAAGGAATTATCCCAGCCTTAGAAACTGCCCATGCGATCGCATATCTCGAAACCCTTTGTCCTCAGTTAGAAGGCAGCCCCCGCATCGTCATTAATTGCTCTGGCAGAGGTGACAAAGACGTGCAAACCGTCGCCAAAGTCCTTATTCCTTAATTTTTTCTTGTCATTAGTCATTTGTGCTTTGTCATTTGTCCTTCGTGAATAACTAATGACCAATGACCAATGACCAATGACTAATGACCAATGACCAATGACCAATGACCAATGACCAATATGATAGCTGTAGCTCAAACTCCACTTGACAACATCCCCGTCACTCCTGAGTTCTACAACTGGCCAGCTTTATTGCAACAGTTGCTAAATCGGCAATCGTTGACGGTTCCTCAAGCTGCGGATCTGATGCAAGGTTGGCTCACAGATGCCATTCCTGATGTCCTATCAGGAGCGATTTTAGCCGCAATCCAAGCTAAAGGCGTATCCACCCAAGAATTAGTAGGGATGGCTAGCGTCTTACAATCCCAATCCCCACCTTCTATACAGACGCGATTAATCACGTCTCCCCTAATTGACACCTGCGGAACTGGTGGAGATGGTGCTTCCACCTTTAATATTTCCACTGCTGTTGCTTTTGTTGCCGCCGCCGCCGGGGTGAAAGTTGCCAAACATGGCAATCGTTCCGCATCTAGCAAGGCTGGTTCGGCTGATGTGTTGGAAGCTTTGGGTATAAATCTCAACGCCACTCCAGAAAAAGTGCAAGCCGCAGTGGATGAAATCGGAATCACCTTTTTGTTTGCTCCAGGTTGGCATCCTGCACTTAAAGCGATCGCTACTTTGCGAAAAACTTTGAAGGTGCGGACTGTTTTTAACTTGCTCGGCCCGCTAGTAAATCCCATGCGACCGACAGGGCAAATTATTGGTGTCAACGACCCGCTTTTACTAGAAGAGATTGTTCAAGCTTTATCCCAATTGGGATGTCAGCAAGCGATCGCACTTCACGGACGGGAACGTTTAGATGAAGCTGGTTTGGCAGATGTCACTGACTTGGCTGTACTCCAAGATAAAAAAGTGCGTTCTCTAACCCTCAATCCTCAAGAACTTGGTTTGAGTTTTGCACCGACTGCGGCGTTGTGTGGTGGAGATGTCCAAGAAAATGCCCAAATCTTGAAGGCAGTTTTGCAAGGTAAAGGCACTCAAGCGCAGCAAGATGTAGTCGCTTTAAATACAGCCCTCGCACTGCAAGTTGGTGAAGCCATTCATGGGGAAACCGATGTTTTAGCAGGTTCTGTTAAAGGTATTTCCCTTGCAAAGGAAATCCTCCAAAGCGGCGCTGCTTGGACAAAACTAGAACAACTTGCTGAATTTTTGCACGAATCGCCAAGGTAAGGGCACAGCAATGCTGTGCCCCTACGAACGGACTGTATTACACCCAGAAACTATACGGAAGGAAAACATAGATGATTATCATACTTAAGAGCGGTACGCCTGTTGAGGAAATTACTCGCATCAGCCAAGAAGTGAGTGACACTTGGGGAGTCACAGTCGAAAAAAGCGTTGGCACTCATAAAGTTGTCTTAGGGCTAATTGGTGATACCACTAGCATCGATAAATTACAGGTTCAGGAGTTCAGCCCTTGGATTGAGCAAGTATTACGAGTGCAACAACCTTTCAAGCGCGTAAGTCGAGAATTCCGACATGGAGAAGCCAGCGAGGTTGTTGTGCCTACACCTAACGGTGATGTCTATTTCGGCGAACGTCATCCCATCGTAGTAGTAGCCGGGCCTTGTTCCGTTGAAAATGAAGCGATGATTGTCGAAACGGCAAAGCGGGTAAAGGCAGCAGGGGCGCAGTTTCTGCGTGGCGGAGCTTACAAACCCCGCACCTCACCTTATGCTTTTCAAGGTTATGGTGAAAGCGCTTTAGATTTATTAGCAGCAGCGCGGGAAGCTACTGGTTTAGGTATTGTCACAGAACTCATGGATGCTGCCGATTTATCAGCAGTGGCGAAAACAGCTGACATAATCCAAATCGGTGCGCGGAATATGCACAACTTCTCGTTGCTGAAAAAAGTAGGCGCTCAAGATAAACCCGTGCTGCTGAAGCGGGGGATGTCTGCCACAATTGACGAGTGGCTGATGGCGGCAGAATATATTTTGGCATCTGGAAATCCAAATGTAATTCTTTGTGAGCGGGGAATCAGAACCTTTGATGGCAAATATGCCCGCAATACTTTAGATTTATCAGTGCTTCCGGTGTTGCGATCGCTTACCCATTTACCGATTATGATTGATCCTAGTCACGGTACGGGTAGGTCTGAATATGTTCCATCTATGGCAATGGCTGCGATCGCAGCTGGTACAGATGCCTTAATGATTGAAGTTCACCCCAATCCAGCTAAGGCTTTATCCGATGGCCCCCAATCTCTCACCCCTGATAAATTTGACCGCTTAGTTCAAGAGATGTCAATTCTGGGTAAAGTAGTCGATCGCTGGTCTACACCTGCATTTGATAGTATTGGTGAAAACCGCATTCTTTTCACACCAGAACTCTCAAAGTAGATAGAGCGTAATCTTAACCGATTTTTTGCAAATGGTTAAACCCGATCAACGAACTTTTTAAACGAAAGAATCTGTTGATCGGGTTTTCATAAACTATCCGCGCTTTGACGCTATGAGGCTAGGAATAGTAGATTAAGCTATTACGCTTTGAAATTACACAGTCACTTCCTAAGTTCGTTGACCGCTGACGGTTAACTGTTAACAGTCAACAGTCAACAGCCAACACGAAAAGATGTGCAAGTTAAATGCACGACTGCTTAGTAATATTCCGCCCCTAAACCGAGCGAAGATATAACTAAGTAATTGTGATGGCTAAATATACTTGATCTAAATCTCCTCAGAAATTTAGAAATGTAATTAATAGCCCTCGATAGTATAACCAGCAGATTGAACTATCTGTTTAATTGTTTCTTCAGAAGCCCCAGCTTCTACAGTTACGGTTTTTGCATTAACGTCTACATCTACTTTGGCATCAGATTCCATAGTCTGAATAGATTTAGTTATTTTATCGGCACACTCATTACCTTTGATATCCGGAACTTTCAATTTAATTGCCATTACTTACCTCATTACGTCAACTGGAATTTCTATTTATAAAAATAATAATGGTTTCAAGAGTGAACGCACATCTTACTAGAGTGAGGGAATTAGGCATCCAAAAGATAGTAATAAATAATCGCTGTACTTAAACGGTTATTGAGGCAGTTTTTAGGCAGTAAAACGAAATAAAATACCAAACCATATAAAATATTTTATGAAAATCCACTTAGTACTACTAAATTCTAAAAACCCGCTTTTTTTGTTTGTTTTGAAGACTCCATTAGGATTAGACCTCTTGCAAAACTATTTTTGCACTCTTGGGGAAAGAGGTGCATGTTTTGGGGTGCATGGTAATTCTATCGCCGCTTTTCCCTTTACCCCTTACCCCACAACTGCTAGAAGTCTATTGCAGATTCTCCTATAGGCTTTTCTGTTTGACATAGTTGTTCTTGCAGCATTGCTTGAACATACAAACGTTTATACGTAAGCCACAAAACCTTTTTATCTGTAGTTTTTAATTATTTTTATCCTCCAGGTACTTCTGTCCAACTTTCATAGCATATATATATTCAAAAAGCAGCTATCTTGTGGCATATATCTACTGTATGCTTCACAACAAAAACCTTCAGTGACGCAGTTGTGGCAGGAGTGTTGAACGGATACTCTTGTCCACCTCCTAACTCCACTTCGTTGCGTTGAGGAAAGATACTCCCGCGATTTAGTTGAAAATAGGGCAGTTACAAAGAAAGCAGGATGGTTTAGCAACTTCCAAAATTCTTCCCCTGCCTCCCCTACTTCCCCTGCTTCCCTACTGGGCTACCTATTTTTTTTGAGTTCGTGCATACTTCTCACAACCTTTGTTACTAAATTTCTGGGTGTAAATCTGACGCTTTCAGTCAATAGCTTATTTCTCATCCCAGGAACAACGACAGTTTTGTTTTTCATTAAGCCACGATAACCAATCTTAGCAACAGTTGCCGTATCCATCATTCTGTTAACGTTAGCAATCTTGGAATCTTCCATTGCAGCAGTTTGTTGAAATTCTGATGCTGTTGGCCCTGGACAAAGAACAGTCACGCTGACACCTGTGCCCTCTAATTCATTAGCGATCGCTTCTGAAAATGATAAAACGTAGGCTTTAGTAGCAAAATAAACTGCCATTAGAGGCCCTGGTTGAAAAGCAGCCGCTGAGGCCACATTTAATATTTTTCCATAGTCTTGCTCGACCATATCCTTGAGAAATAACTTAGTTAAATGAGTCAGACTCACCATATTTACCTGAAGCATTTGCAGTTCAATGATGAGGTCTGTTTCGCTAAATGCTCCATAAGTACCAAAGCCAGCATTGTTAACCAGCACATCAATTTTGATGGATGCTTGCTGTAGCTCTATGAAAATTTCTTGTGGAGATGTTGGGATAGATAAATCCTTAACAAAAATTTTTACAAAAATGCCAAATTTTTCCGGAAATTCATTTATAAGTTCAGTAAGTTTTTCTTCATTTTTATCTACTAACACAAGATTATAACTATGACGAGCAAAAATCTGGGTTAGTTGATACCCTATCCCACTAGCCGCTCCTGTAATTAGAGCAGTTTTTTTTTGCCGACTTTCGGATGTTTTATTCATGTTAGAAAAATGGCGAATGTGAGTTAATTAATTTAAGTTTTATAAATTTAGCTACAGCAATATATAATGTTTGGTGTAGCTATTTTTATGCAGGTAATAAATGATGCTAACCACCTGAAACGAGTATACTTCAATCAAGCATATTAGACGCAAATATAAAAATCTGTATCTATATAAACAAGAGCAATATTTAATAGCATCATCAATGCCACAGGATAATTTAGTTACTATAACTGAGGTGCAAGCAGCACAAGAGCGGATTTTGGGGATTGCCCACCGCACGCCTGTACTGACTTCTAGAATCGTTAACGATCGCACCAATAACCAAGTATTCTTTAAGTGCGAAAACTTTCAACGCACGGGGGCATTTAAATTTAGAGGTGCGTACAATGCCCTAGCCCAACTATCGGTAGCACAAAAACAAACAGGCGTTCTCACCTATTCATCAGGAAATCATGCCCAAGCGATCGCTTTAGCTGGACAATTACTCAATATTCCCACCACTATTGTCATGCCTGATGATGCACCCGTTGTCAAACAAACTGCTACTCGTGGCTATGGTGCAGAAATAATTTTATACAATCGCCAAGAAACAAACCGAGAAGAATTAGCCCAAAATTTAGCACGCGATCGCAATCTCACTCTAATTCCCCCTTACGATCATCCCCATGTCGTCGCCGGACAGGGGACAACTGCTTTAGAACTGATTCAAGAAGTTGGTGAGTTGGACTTATTATTAGTTTGTTGTGGCGGTGGCGGCTTACTTTCTGGGTGTGCGATCGCAACCAAAGCACTTTTACCCAATTGTAAAGTAATCGGGGTAGAGCCAGCCCTTGCCGACGATGCTACCCGCTCTTTTCACACCAAAACCCTGCAAACTGTCAAAAATCCTGATACCATCGCCGATGGTGCGCGGACTCCTAGCCTTGGTCAAATTACTTTCCCCTTAGTACTGCATTACGTCGATGATATGGTGACGGTATCTGAAGAAGCGATTCTTCGCACCATGTTTTTCTTGTGGGAACGTCTGAAAATTGTCGTTGAGCCTACGGGAGTACTTGCAGCAGCAGCCTTACTCGAAGGTGTGGTGACAGAACCAGAGGCGAGAGTTGGTGTCATCATCAGCGGTGGAAATGTAGATTTGGCGCAAGTTGGTAAATTGTTTTCTGGGGGATTGGATTGAAAAGTTAAATTCCCAGCAAAGTTTCTATGCAAATTGGGCATTTATTCAGTTAAACGGCTATTGGATCGGCTGATACAGTACAATTATAGTGATAGGCTATAGTAACTTTATTGAAGCTAAACTCATTGTATGTTGGAATTGAGGTAAAAATGGAACCTACAACGAGAAAACAAGCTTTAATCAAAGCTATTTATGAGCGATTAGAACAAGCTTATGAAGATACTTTAGAGGATGTCATAGAACTTTTAGACATTCGTAAAGCAGAAGACCAAGAGGATATTAAAGCTCTACATGAAGGACGGGAAGATATTAAGAAAAATGGCACTATTCCTTGGGAGCAAGTTAAACGAGAATTAGCCAGTGAATCAATATAAAATTGAATTTTCTAATGCTGCATTTAAACAACTTAAAAAATTACCTATAAAAGTACGGACAAGAATACAAACAAAAATTGACGATCTAGCTGATAATCCCCACCCTAACGGGGTTGTTAAGCTAGAAGATTCGGACAATGGTTATTGAATCTGAGTCGGCAGTTACCGAGTTATATACGATATTTTTGATGATCTATTAATAGTTAGTGTTGTGAAAGTAAGGCATCGTAAAAAGGTTTACTGCGACGAGTAAGACAGCAACACTAATAGCAGGATAAAAGCTTTATATTCATACTCTCATATCGCACTTTTGCTAATGAGGCTGATGTGAGCGATCGCTTCCAGTTAGTGTTTGCATAATCGCCCTACAAGCTCTATTCTGTCAGAGCATCAAGTTTAGCCAGTATTCTTAAGCCTTCTTGTGGGTTGCCATTTGCAGCTATTGCTTTAAATCTTGTATGGGTATCAAATTCTGCTAGAGCTATAGTAGAAAGTTGTTCAATCAATTTATTGACACTGATGCCTTTGGCTTGAGCAAGTTCGTTCAATCTATTATGCTTATCGTCTCGTAAACGAATAGTTAAAGTTGCCATTTTTGTTTAAGTCCCGATAATTGCTTCAGGTTTTAATATTGATAAGTTAGGAAATAACAATTCAGCATTTTGGAAATCTTTGACATTGTGAGTAGCAATGATTTGAGCATTTCCGGTAACTGCTAATTCAATTAAGTGATTGTCAGCTTCATCTTTTAAATTAGGTCGCCATAAATTATAGAAGTGGCGTTGTATTAGGTGCATATTTCAAGAGAATTTATCAATAAAAACATAATCTAAGCGCCTAATGCACCGACTCATAAGATAGTCTGACTTTTCACGGTATCTGGAAAACCTCTCTCTAAGTCTCTCTCCTAAAAGGAGAGAGACTTAGAATTTTCACCCTTAGAGCGTCGGGAAGGGGGTTAGGGGGTTAGGTTTTTGGTGGACTTTTCCACATACCGTGAAAAGTCAGATAAGATGGTGCGTTAGGCTAAAGCCGTAACACACGCTATGCTTTTACTACGCTTTTACTTTGCCATTGCTATTCACACCAACAATCATTGATGGTGGCTCATTACTAACAATTGGCGATTCACCTCGCAATCCCTTGCGGCGTTGGTTTTTAGGAACTCCTCCCGCCATACCATACTCTACACTGCTTTTGCCATATTTAGCCCCAATGCCCATGAGTATGTGTTCTGTCATGTCTGCCAACTGCTGCTCTGTTTCTAGCATTTCACGATATATCTTATCTACGTTAGAAAGCGCAGTGTTGTAGATATTTTCTTTATTTCGCATTATCTCAATTAGGCTTGAGTACGCAAATAAAGTGAGTCCATTACTCACATCTAAGTTTGGATCAATTGAACTGATACTGGCTGCACGACGTGCTGCTTTTTCTAGCACTTGGGAAGTTCTTTTTAGTCTAGCCATAAAATGTACCTTTTAATACGGTTATTTATTTGATTATCAGTTCTCGAATTCACTGATTTAAGCTTCTTTACTTTAAAAAACTTCCGTATCGATTAGCCTGAGGAAATTCCTGCAAATCTCTATTAGCTTTTATTACACTGTAAATCGCTAATAAATCAGTAAATTACGCAAAAAAGAACCTAAACTCCAGTTTGAGAACTCAATATTAGCTTTTGAGTACTAAATATACTCAATTGAGTTCTCAAACCCCAGTTTGAGAACGCAATATTAGCTTTTGTGTACTAAATATACTCAAATGAGTACTCAAACCCCAGTTTGAGAACTCAATATTAGCTTTTGCGTACTAAATATACTCAAATGAGAACTCAAACCCCAGTTTGAGAACGCAAATCGCGTTATGAGAAGTTTTCAATTTATTACCCCTCGCGGGGATGGAAAAATTAAACGCAGTTGGCAGTGAGCTAGATTTTCTGCTTCAGTAAGTAGTGCCACGATGTTTTTCGGCAATAATATGTTCCATCTCAAAGCTAAATAGTGCCGCACTCTGAGGAAATAAGCAGTACTCACACCTTTGGTTCGCTCTTTCAATTACGAGTTTCCGTAATTGGGCTGATACATAAGTCAAGTCGCTTCTCTACGAGACGCTGCGCGAACACTCCAATTAAAAATTAAAAATTATTAATTAAAAATTGCAATCAGTGGGGGCTTGTACCCCAAATTAATTAAAAATTATTATCCTGCTTAATTTTTAACTTTTAATTTTTAATTTTTAATTAAAAAAAGGTCATGGGTTTTGGCGTAATTGCTCGAAGGTATGAGCTTTTGCCATACGGACAAGATGTTCTATGGTCAGATAGCGTTCTAGTTCCGCTTCACCTTTGGCTGAAAGTGTTCCTGCTTTACTTTGTGCTAGCAAATCACTGACACGAGCCTGGAATTCTGGTGAGGGTCGGATTGCTAGAATTTGTTCTGGTGTAGGCTGACTGGCCAACAACCCAATAATCTGTTTCTCATCGAGAAAATTGCCAGACTGTTCGCTCAATAACTCTTTTAGACCGCGTTCTACTATCTCTTGTAAACGGTCTTGGAACTGCTGTAATTGCTGTCCTAGCTCCTCAGATACCTCAACAGTGATTTGCATCATCTAGCTCTGTTATTTTTTAAATCTATCTATTAGCTATAAATCAATCTATTAGTTTAATTTTATCAGTATCTGGTATAACTAGTTACTGCGATCGCACTTGTGGTTATGGGGTTAATGTGAGCCATGTCTACGACGGGCTATGACGCTCTCTACGAGACGCTAAAAGCGAACGCGGACTCGCTACCGCTACGCTATCGGCGTCGCTCTGATTTGTTGCGGATACGAATTATTCATAGTTAATGGTTTAGCATAAAAGCATAACTTAACTTAATAGACTTTTTGGAATCTTAAGATGACTTATGGAGTTAAAGCAGAATATTAGAGCAGTAATTCATCCAGGTGAACAGCACGGATACGTAGCAGAATGTCTAGAAGTTTCCGTAGTAACTCAGGGAGAGACTCTGGATGAAGTTGTTCATAACCTTCGTGAAGCAGTCGCTTTGCATTTAGAAGACGAAGATCCAACTCAATTTGGCTTAGTAGATAAACCTTCTCTAATGGTAACTTTTGAACTCCAACTAAAATATGCCTAGACTCAAAAGATTATCAGGTGCTGAGATTGTTGATATTTTGGGTGAGTTTGGCTTTGAAGTACACAGCCAAAAGGGCAGTCATATTAAGTTGCGTCGTTCTGGTGTAGAACAAAAAGAGACTTTAACAATACCATTACATCGGCAGTTAGATACAGGAACTTGCAAAGCTATTTTTAGACAGGCAAGTAAATACATTCCTGAAGAACAACTTTTTCCATTCTTTTACGAGTAAAGTAAGTAGCCAACTCTCGCAAATAAGCGATAAGCGAAGCTTAATGCCTTCTCCTTTGGAGACGCTAGCGCGAACGGTATATCGCCAACAATAAAACCTATCCTACCTATTACTGTCAATTTACTGTCAATTTATGCGATGTCTACGACGGGCTATTCGGCGTCGCACTCTGAGCAACTGTGTCCAATGAGAGATCGCACCACCATTTTTCGCAAAAGCTAAATTCCCAATTTCCAAATGGCGATCGCACTTTTGGTGATGAGGTTAATGTGGGCGATCGCACTCTTAGCAATTGTGTCAAATCAGCGATGTCTACGACGGGCTATTCGGTGTCGCCCTTTTGATGATGGGGTGATGTGGGCGATCGCTCTAATCCAAATTGTAGTTATTTGAGCAAGTAGAGGTTTGTTGAGGCAAATAGAATAAAATAAAAACAACACACTAAACTTAATTTTATGGATTTGCAATCCCGAATTGTTATAGATCCTAACGTCCTTGTCGGCAAACCAATTATTAAAAGTACTCGTCTTTCTGTTGAGTTTATCATTGACCTTCTTGCTCAAGGCTGGACAAATGACGAAATTCTCCGCAACTACCCTGGTATTACCCTCGAAGATATTCAAGCTTGTTTAGGCTATGCTAGTGCCAGCCTTAAAGCTGAAAAAGTTTACGCTTTTCCTGGGTAATTATGCGCTTTCTAGCCAACGAAAATTTCCTAGGAGATGCCATAGAAGCACTTCGCTGCGGAGGTCACGATGTTACATGGATTCGCACTGATGCTCCTGGGATTGCTGATGCCGAAGTTTTAAACCACGCTCAACGTGACGAGCGCATTCTCCTCACCTTTGATAAAGACTTTGGTGAACTCGCCTTTGGTTCACGTTTGCCTGCAACTTGTGGGATTATCTTATTTCGGATTAAAGCACCTTCCGGTATAGTTGTTGCTCAAAAAGTGGTGACTGCCATAGCATCTCGCCCTGACTGGGCAGGACATTTCAGTGTGGTTGAAGACGAGCGTATCCGAATGCGAGTCCTCTGAAAAGATTATTAATAATATTCTTAAATATAATAAAAAACACAAAGGGTAGTAAGCGATCGCCATCAGTTATGACTATGCTAAAGAAATAGGCTTAAAACTGAGTACAATCTGCAAACCCTATATCCTCAATAATACAATCTACACAATACCTTCCACAGCCACCAAAGCCAAGAGTGCTGATCGCTGCGCTGCTGTTAACCCAGTTACACCTGCAATATTCATACTTTTATAAAGGCGATCACACTCTTACCAAGAGTCTTAAAGAAGCGATCGCACTTCCTTCTGGTGATGAGGTTAATGTGGGCGATCGCACTTTTGATGATGGGATTGATGTGGGCGATCGCACTCTGAGCAACTGTGTCCAATGAGCGATCGCACTCTGAGTAAATGTGTCAAATTATACCATTTTGAAAAATGATTGCGACAGATGGAAAACTGAAACACTTATCCAATGGATGTTTCACAATCCAAAATCTAAAATCTAAAATCCAAAATGGTATTAGCGATCGCATTTCTGATGATCGGGTTGGTGTAGGCGATCGCTTTTGGTGATGGGGTTGATGTGGGCGATCACTCTTGTTTATTTATGAAAGGCTTAAGTTGAAATTAACTTGCTAAAGTTGCCTTGTGTAAATATATACACGTTTTATAATGATAAATATGTAACAACTATATTTAAGTATGGAACCTGTAAGCATAACAACAATTATCGGTTTTATTTTCACAAAAGTTGCAGAAACCCTGATCGGTAAAGCAACTGAAGCAGTACTTCCTAAGATTAGTGAACTGCGTCATAATATTATCTCTAGACTGGAAAAATATCCAAAAGCAAAAGCCGAAATAGAAAACTTTAAGGGAGGTTCAGAAGCAAATTTAAAGGTACTTGAAACCTATCTTAATCTTGAAATTGTGGAAGACAATGAATTTGCCCAACAGGTTCAGAATATAGCTAACGAAATTAACCAAGAATTTGAAAAGCAAGGTCAAGGTTCCAATATTATGAATGTTTTTGGTGGCAAAGCTTATCAACAGAATCAAAATAAAGGTGAAATATATAATGCTGACAGCATAAATATTCACAAGAGTCCTTAGTCTTGATTTAACGGCGTATTAAAGTTATGATGACCAGGAAAAAAGTGCAAATCTGAACGTATTAAAAAGGAATGAAAAGCTTTTGCAAAAATCATACGAACAAAATGATAATAAAGGAGAAATTTATAATGCTGAAAACATTAATATTGTTAAAGAACAAATTATTAAAATTTCAGAAAACGAAATTAAGACACGTCAACTTATAGCAGCTTCTCCTTATAAAGGACTAGATAAATTTAATGAAAATGATAAAGATTTTTTCTTTGGGCGAGCAAGTTTTATTTCTAACCTGATACAAGTGATTAGTAAAAAAAACCTTATTTTACTTTTTGGAGCATCAGGTAGCGGCAAATCTTCTGTGATCTTAGCGGGTCTAATTCCTAAATTAAAGGAACAAAGGAGAACTGCCTTTGAAGAGTTTGTTTTCATCCCAGATATAAAGCCTTTTTTATCACTATTTTCTGCTTTTCTGGGAAAAGGTTACAATCAAAATCAAGTTAAGACAGCGTTATCTCCAAAAGAGAATACATTAAATGAAATTATAACAAATCTTAAAAAAGAAAAACCTCAATGCTTATGGTTGATTTATATTGATCAGTTTGAGCAGTTATTTACCATTAGTGATGATAAAGAACGCGATTGTTTTATTAGTAGTCTAGTTAATTTGTATGAATCTCTTGAACAATCTCAAGACCAGACAGTGAAAATTGTAATAACAATGCGGGCAGATTTTCTCGAACAAATTAGCAGTTATCCTAACTTAGCGACAATTATTCAGGGAAATATGCATTTGATTCCAGATATGCATCCCAATGAATTGTGGCTAGCTATTGAACAACCTGCTGCCAAACATGGAGTGGTTTTTGAACAAGGATTAGTGGATGAAATTATCAAAGAATTTAAGGGACAAGCAGGTTTACTACCATTACTCCAATATACACTTGATTTACTTTGGAAAGGAGATAACATTATTGACCCCAACGATCCTACTCAGACTAAGCCTCATCCCCATACTGACCGTACATTGAATATAATTACCTATCGTGAATTAGGAGGAATAACAGGCGCACTACAACAACGAGGTAGTGAAATATATCAACGTTTGGATCAAGAACAAAAAGAAATAACTAAGCAAATATTTTTGAAGTTAATAAATACTGTTGAAACTAAATCAGGACTTAAAACAGTAAGTAGACGAGCTGATATAAATGAATTTACTGGAAAATTAGTAAAAGATACTCTTACAGCATTTATTGAAGAAAAATTATTAGTTACTCATAATTATAATATTAATATGGAAACTGTTTTCACCAGTAATAATAAATTGCCAAAAAACTCTTCAACAGTAGAAATTGCCCATGAAATTTTGCTAGATTCCTGGGATAAATTAAAAGAATGGATAGACGAAAACAAAGAATTAATCAGTATTAAAAACTGGTTAACTAATGAAACAATACGCTATCTTAGATTAAAAACTAACAATGAAGAAAAAGCTAATGATGAACTTTTAAAAGGCTATAGATTAGATGAAATTATAGTTTTTAAAGACAAAAATGTTTTTGATAATCTTGGAGGCTTAAGTATAGATGAGCAACAATTTCTTCAAGCCAGTATAGAATACCGCGATCGCTCCGAGCAAGAAAAACTAGAAAGAATCCTTGATGCAAATATTTCATCTTCACAACTGCTTTTTGCTTCTAACAAGAGGCTTGATGCACTAGTAAACTTAATCAAAATAGGAAACACTCTGCAAAATGAGTTCAAAAAATATGAATATTCTAGACTTCGCTTCTTAGTTATGATTGGACATATATTTAGCGAACTGGCAGAATACAACAGTATTAATGCACACAAAGATGAAGTGACTAGTATAACTTGCAGCCCAAATGAAAAAATTATTGCTTCAGCTAGCTATAGAGGAATAATTAGGCTTTGGAATGCAGATGGCATTTTTATAGATGAGATAAAGACAGATCAGGGAACAATTGATGATTTAACTTTCAGTTCAGATGGACAAATTCTTGCTTCTGCTAGTTCTCATATGGACGATGGAAGTATTAAACTCTGGAAAATATCAATCAGTACTATAGATACGAACAACAAAAAAAACGTTAGTGTTTCAGAGTTAAATAGATTTGTAGGGCATCTAGATAGAGTTAATAGTATAAGTTTTCGCCCAGGAGATGTAAATTCAAACCTCAAAGATGAAATTATTATTGCTTCTGCTAGTCAAGATGGCACTATAAAGCTATGGAGTTTACAGGAAAACCCAGTAAAAACATTAGAAAATTATAATAAAAGCCTTGTTAAATCTCCTGTAAAATGTGTAGTTTTTAGTCCAAATGGTAAAATGATTGCCTCTGGAGATGTAGATGGTTTTATAAAACTTTGGACGCATAATGGTGAACTTGTTGCAAGTATTGAAGCTCATACTAAGTCTGTAACATCAGTAAATTTTTGCCCTGATAGTAAAGTCTTAATTTCAAGTGGTCGTGATAAGCGTATTAAATTCTGGAACACACAGAAAGCAGAGGATCTGTACCTTACTGAATTTTACGAACAAGACAGAGAAGTTCTGTACGTTAATTTTAGCCCAGATGGAAGATTGATTGCTGCAACTGACATAGATGGTAAAATTAAAGTCTGGTTTGATAATGAAAAACAGTGGTCACAAGAAAGTAAATTACTGAGAATTTTTAAGCATGAAAAAGAAGTACCAAAAGTGATCTTTAGTAAAGATAGCAAAAAGCTGATTTCGTGTAGCTTCGACAAGACTATAAAGTTTTGGAATTGTTCTAGTAAATTTGACGGATATGATAATGGCAAATTTAATGGGCATACTGATCGAATTACGTCGATTGAAGCAAATGTGGTTGGTAAAATTATCACTACAACAAGTAAAGATGGAACTGTAAAAGTTTGGGATCATGATGGTAAATTATTACAAAATCATAGCAGCAATAACTATGAAAATGAAGGTGAAGAATTTGGCATAAATATTAAAGATACTCCTATAAGACCTAAAAATCAAACAAATCTTCTTATAGAATATATTGAAAAACTCATAGAAGAAATTAAAATAAAATATGGAAGGTTTTCTGCTAAATATTTTAGTTTAGACTGTGGCTTAATAGCCGTAGCATTTTATGGAGAAAATGATGGATATCAAAAGATAAATAGGGTCAGAGTATGGAATCTTGATTTGGATAAAGTACTAGAGGAAGCTGAATTGTATACACAAAATTACCAAAAATCAGCAGATAAAAATAAGAATGTAATTAGTTAGAAGATATTATTTGATTCTAAATCTATTAAATTTGATCAACCAAATAGTCGTTTCATTAGTGATTAATTATAGTTAGCTAACTACTCTTTACTTATATGTATACCTATTCCCTTAACTGATAAAGCTAGTTTCTAACATTGACTTGTCTAACTCTATTTAAGTAAATTTCATCCCTATGGAAACACTAGCCTACTCTCATGCCGCGATTGCTTACGAAGAACCGAATCTATCTACGAATCTAAGATTTAAAGATACTGATTTGAGAGCAGCTAGTTCTGTTGCAATGAGTTGTGTTGCATGGGGGATAGTAGCAAGTACAGTGACTTACGCTGATGCTGCTCAGGCAACCGTCTACTACGGAAGTAGAGGTTCTGATGTTGCAAAGCTTCAGAAAGCACTTGGTAACATTGCTGTTGATGGTGTATTTGGTTCTGAAACTCTAACCAGACTGAAATCTTACCAAGCTAAAAAAGGTCTGATAGTTGATGGTATCGCTGGACGTGAAACCTTTTCAAGTTTGGCATTGTCCAGCTTGTCAAAAAATTTAAAAGAGCAAGATTTAGAAATTGAAATAGGGCTGGGTGAGCCAGAGCAATATGGTAAGTTACAGTTGATCAATGATACCCCCTACATGGCGATTGTTCTTCTTTATGAGTCTGGCAACAAGTATTCTTCTAAATACGCACATATTCCTCCTTGTTCCAAGAGAACACTTCTTAACACCTACAGTAGTTCGTGGGAAATTAGCTATAACGAAAGTAGAAAGTTTTCTCTTGGTGATAAAGCTGATAAGAAGAATGATGTGTTTGAAGTTAAGCTATCTCAGCTAAAGGAAGAAGATACACAACTTTGTGAGTACGATAATTTAGCAGCTTCGAGATTAAAAGCAGTTAATGTTTCTTTCGATACATGGGAGGATATATTGAAGCTTGGGTTAAAAAGTAAATCAGATATTGATACAGTTTTAAAAAATGGTTTTAAGCAGCGAATAGGTAATTTTGAAAGACAATTTGAAGAATTAGTAGAGAAAGCATCTGAAAGATTCAATAATGTATTCACACCCGTGAAAAAAGAGGGTCTTAATCTCCAAAAATTATTCGCAAAATCTAGCTCATCTTTTTCTGGGGAAGATCTAAAACCTCTATATACTAACGGCGAAGAGGTTGCTCGAGAGACAGATCAAATTGTAACTTTATTTATAGCAAAGAAAGATGCTATAAATAATGAAAATAAATTTTGGTATCTAGAAGCAGCATCTGAATTAAGAAGGATGGTAGAGGCAGGTGAATTAGATTTAGATATAGATAGTCCTGATGCGCTACAAAAAATAAGAAATGTTTTATCAGAACTGCAAAAAAAATGTCCCGAAATTCAAATTGATGTAGAATTAAGCAAGGAATTGATTAAGAGTATGATATTCTATCTTCAAGAGTATAAAAATAATATCTATAGCCAACAAACTTTTCCTTTACCTAAAGAGAAGCCAAATCGATCTTCATCGACTTTAAAAAGTGCTAAATTTCAGAGGGAAATGTTATCAATATGGTGCAAATTTTCAAGAAGTCATCATACATTTTTATCTTATTCTAGAAATCAATCTCAGACAATCCCTAAAAAGTGCATTTAATTGCGATCGCATGATTGATTTAGAATTTTTCTCAGATATGTGTAAACTTAATTACATTCAAATTAAGTCAATTGCTCTGGATTCTAGTTCCAGAAATTTACAGTCTTGTCATCACCAGTAAAGGCGATCGCATCTAATACTGTACTATGAGCGATCGCACTTCTACTGAATTAAGGCAGGAAATCGCTCTCTTAACAACTTTCTCAAAAAAGCGATCGCAAACAATAAAACTTCAACCTGTCAGGGAGTAGGGGAGTGGGAGTTTGGGTATTTTTGATTCCCTTGTCTTTAATTTTTTGATAAACCTGTTCAACCCATCGCTGCGTTGTATATTCCATCACCACTCCTTGTAGGAAGAAATGCTCGCCGTTTTTTTCAATTAACGACCGTCGTAATAAAGATTTAATTGCTTGCGGTAACTGACGCTTGAAAGAAGATGTCACTACATCAGCAACTAATTCATTAAGGGATACTGGCTCTCGATTAATTGCTAGCCAATACATTACTTCCTCTTCTACCACAGACAAACGCTGGAACTGCCGTTTTAACAAGTCGCCAATGTCTTCAAAAATTAGTATCCCATGTTCCACATACTCTAAAACCGGGGCAATTCTACCGTCGAAAAGCTCTTGAGTTCCGGCTGCTACCATCTTGAGAGCTAAGGGATTACCCCCATAATGCTTGATGAGTACTTGCCATTCTCGTTCTGTAGCTGTGAATTGTCCTTTTTGCTGAAATAACTTTTGTCCCTCGGTAGGATTTAATCCTTTTAATGGAAGCGACTTCACTCCTGTTCTATCTCCTTCTAACGGTACAATTTCTCTGGGTTTTTCTCTAGAAGTGAACAGAACGCAACTAATATGAGGTACTTCGCCAAGGCGCTTCAGTAATTGACCATATCCCTCGTAACCAGGGCGACATTGCCCTGCTTGGCCACCAGAGAGAATTGTCTCAACATTGTCTAAAATCAGCAGACATCGGTTTGATTGCAAACATTCCATCAACTTCGATAGTTTGCCATCAAAGCTTTCGGGTACTACCATCTCTTTTCGCAACGCCCACAGCAAAAATTGCAGTATGTTGGTTAATTGCTCCTCTACTGGTGGTGCATTTAGTAGGCTTCGCCACACGATTACCTCAAATTCGCTTTGAATTTGCAGCCCCAACTTCACCGCTAAAGTGCTTTTGCCAATACCACCAATTCCCAGCAGTCCAACTAAACGACATCGTTCTTCTAATATCCACTGTCGTAGCTGTAATAATTCTTCACTGCGACCAAAAAACACAGATACATCCGGGGCTTCTTGCCAGTCATACTGTGGATTTGTGCGTCGGATTTCTAAATCCGCAGATGGGGGGCTAGGTCGGGTATAATCTTCTTTACACAACTCTAAATTAAAGGCCGCGAAGGCAAACTGCAAGGAACTTTTATCTACAGGTTCCAAACGTGCCAAGATTCTAGATATAGTGTGTAGAGCTAAACGGGTGCGATCGCTCAATTCTTCTAAAGAAAAGCTATCTCCACCATTTTCATCAAATTCGACTTGAGTTTTGGCATCTCGAAATTTATCCCAGCCTTTTAGGGTAAGGATTACACCCCGTCTGCGTTTGCTTGGTTGTTTCATCAACGTCACCTAAAACTGAGTAGATGCATCTCCATAGAAGAAATTCTCAAAGGAAAATAGAAGAAGATAGTTGTGGAACAATAATTCCAGATTGACAAATTAAATAAAATATGGAATGAATCATACTTTATTCGAGCTAACTTTTTTAGTTAACCCGATCGGCATCTCCAAAAAATCCCAATACCTCTCAATAACTGGCTTTCAAAAGGCAATATTGCTTTATGGAAAAATCAGCCAGTTTCAACGCTAAATCAGGTATTGATACAATTATTGTTGATAATAAGGCAAAACTAAGTATCTGTAAACGTAAATTTTATCCTTGGTCAAACCGAGCCATCTTATGTTTAGTAAAACTGTGGCATGGCTTTTTACATCTATCCAAACCTCTTCTCGTGTAGGGTAGAAGCTTTGAAACCCAGTTTTAGTTTTTCTCTGCTTGTATGAAATAACCCTGCCATTTCCTTGTAGGGAAAGTTTGCTCGGTGGGTTAGATTTCTGAGGTTTTAATGTTAGTAATAATACTTTTCAAACATCTTCAGAAATTACAGCAGTTTTCATTTATTTAAACCACATCTGTTGTCGTAGGGAACAATGTTCCCTACCCCGTGGTCTATGTAATTAATAAAGTGCTATAAGTGACATTTATGTTATTAAAGTTGTGTTGATAATGAAGTAGCGATCGCTTATTTACCAGAGAAATCTGCTTGAAAAACCAAGAAAATTAGGGTTTTTACGAATAATTTTTACATATGTTAATATTGTTTGGTTTAGGTACGGGTATTCAGTATGGTTCCCATAAAGACCGTTCTAAGAAATTCAGAGCAAGTCACTCGGTTGTTTTCTCATCTAGAATTTGATGGAAAAACACTCAATCATCAACCCGGTAGTGTATTAGGAAGTACTGCATTAATTGCGGGAACCACCGTTGGGGCTGGGATTCTGGCTCTACCAGCCGTTACCATGCCGTCTGGTATTGTGCCATCCACATCTGGACTAATTGCTGTTTGGCTCTACGCTTTAGTGTCAGGGTTACTGGTTGCAGAGGTAACCCTAAATACAATGCGAACAGAAGGGCATCCGAGTATAGGTTTTTTGGGAGTTGTTGAGAAGATCCTTGGTAAGATGGGAGCGCGGCTTGCAGGCGGCGCATATTTATTCATGCATTATGCTCTCTTGGTGGCATACATCACCGAAGGTGGAGAGATTTTAGGAGCGGCGGCGGCAAAAGTCTGGGGTATGCAGATATTGCCTACGTGGGTGGGTACAACGACTTTCACGCTCTTATTTGGTGGCATTATGTATCTTGGGCGAGAAAAGTTTATTGAGAAATTAAACAGCGCCTTTGTCGGAATTGTCCTCGTTTCTTTTTTAGGACTATTATTTCTGGGAGGAAGGCACATTCAGAGTGCCCAACTGTTCTTTCAAAACTGGAGTGCCCTTGGTAGTGCTATTTCAGTGATGTCTGTGGCGCTATTTTTCCAAAACGTTGTGCCGTTGGTTGTGACGCAACTCGAAGGGGATGCCCGCAAAATTCGTCAGTCCATCTTTATTGGTTCTGTAATTCCTCTAATTATGTTCTTGGCTTGGAATGCCGTAATTTTAGGAAGCGTTAGTCCCGATATGCTACATGGTACATCTGACAGTAGAACTGTTTTTGATCCACTGCAAATTCTCCGAGCAGGTGGCGCTGGCGAATGGTTAGGAGTGCTTGTATCTATTTTTTCAGAGTTTGCGATTGCTACATCATTCATTGGATTTGTGTACGGATTGCTGGATTTGTTCAAAGATATTTTCCTCATTGCACAGAGCAAACTTTCCAGTCGCTTACCCCTATATTCGCTAGTTCTTTTCCCGCCGATGACTCTCGGAACGCTCAATCCCAGCATCTTTTTTACTGCCCTAGATTACACTGGGACATTTAGTATCTCTGTTCTCGGTGGAATTATTCCGGCATTAATGAGTTGGAAGCAACGTCAAGAACAAGAAAACTCAGATAGCATAAATCAACCACTCGTTCCTGGTGGAAATGTGACACTGATTGTCATGGTTGGAGTGGCATTAGTCATGATGGGAAGACAAATTATGTCAATTTACACAAAGTAAAATCATCAATTAAAATTTTGATGTAACATAATAAATATATAATTGTAGTATTGGTATGCCAATCACAATCAAATGAGTGATTCTCGCCTTGTTAAAATCAGCAAATATCTCAGCAAATATTTGCGACATACACCGGATGCAATTGGAATTAAACTTGCTCCTAGTGGCTGGGTAGCTGTTGATGAACTACTTACTGCTTGTGCTAAAAACAAGTTTCCAATTTCCCGTCAGGAATTAGAGGCAGTAGTTGAATCCAACGATAAACAACGCTTTTCTTTTGATTCTACAGGTAGTCTGATTCGTGCTAACCAAGGACATAGTATAAAAGTCGATTTACAATTAGAACCTGTTGTTCCGCCAGATGAGCTTTATCATGGCACGGGGCGTAAATCTGTAGAGTCAATTTTGCAAACAGGACTTTACAAAATGTCACGACATCATGTCCATTTATCAAAGGATATTGCAACAGCACAAACTGTTGGTGCAAGACATGGAAAACCAGTAGTCTTTGCTGTACATGCTGCCACAATGCATCAGGCAGGTTACATATTTTATTGTTCTGCTAATGGTGTTTGGTTAGTGGATCATGTGCCACCTGAGTATCTACAAAAAATTTGAATTTTAATAGGTTATTAAAATTTATATGACTTTCCAAATAACCTCTAAGCATTTAGCAACAATACCAAACTGCTAAAGGTCATTTGTAAAAGGTTTAGACAAAAACTACTTTTGTCCAAATTATTAAAATGTGCCCTGAACAGCTCCGCCATCTACTTGCAGCATGACTCCATTCACAAAGGATGCGGCTGGTGAACTCAGAAATACAGCAACATTGGCAAACTCTTCTGGTGTCCCAATACGGCCTAAAGGAACTGTCGCACTGACTCTAGCAATTTCTGCTTCTTTTGTTTCACCACTTTTAGCAATCCGCGCGTTGATTAATTCTTCTACCCGTTCTGTATATGTCCAGCCTGGTAAAATACTGTTGATGCGAATTTTATCGCTACCTAGTTCTTGGCTGAGAGTTTTAGTTAAACCAATCACTGCTAATCGAATGGAATTAGACAACACGAGATTTTGGAGTGGTTGTTTAGTTGAGGTTGAGGTGATAGTAAGAATTGCCGGTGCTGTAGATTGGCGTAAGTGAGGTAAAGCGGACTTAACCAAGCGTACCGTACTCAGCAAAGTCAAGTTGATGGAAGTTTCCCAAGTTGCCAAATCAATATCGTCAAAAGTGCCTGCGGGTGGACCTCCGGCGTTAGTAACGAGGATATCCAACCTGCCGAATTTCTCCACTGTGGCATTAATCACCCGCTCAATATCTACTTGAATGGTAACGTCTGCACGCAGAGATAGCACTTCTGCGCCTGTTTCGCTGGCAATCTCCGCAGCAGTTTTGTCAATTAACTCACTGCGGGCGCAGAGGGCAACTTTTGCACCCTCACGGGCAAATTGCCTTGCTGTAGCTTTGCCCAATCCTTTACTAGCAGCTGTCACTAAGGCGACTTTGCCACGGAGTTGCAAATCCATAATCTTGATTTTTTTTGTTTACAGTAACTTGAAGCCGAGGTGATTGAGAGCTTCACGCAAGCGATCGCGTCCTCTCAGTGATTCTACGGTTGCGATCCGTTGGGCTGAGTGTTCTGACCAATCGCCAGGGACATTCATCTTTTGTTCAGTATAGAATTCTTTGATGATGTTGTTGTAGTGAGCGATCGCTTCTTCTTGATCTGCCAATTTATAAGTTTCGCGGTGCAGCACGGCTGATTGTGGCAAACGTGGCTTAATCGCTGCTTCTACCTCTGGATTCGGATAGCCTACACATAGCCCAAACACAGCATACACAGAGGAAGGCAAATTCAATATCTCTGCTACCTCTTGCGGGCGGTTGCGGATTGCACCGATATACACTGTTCCTAAACCGAGTGACTCGGCTGCTACTGTTGCGTTTTGCGCCGCCAAAGTTGCATCGATTGTTGCCATCACAAACATTTCCAGGTATTCCAGCGCATCATGAGATATGCCGCGACTGTCAGCAACGTAACTGAGACGCGCTAAGTCTGCTAACCAAACCAAGAATAAAGGAACCTGCTTAATGTGTGCTTGGTTTCCTGCTAATTTGGATAACTCCTCTTTGCGCTGTTGATCTTCAACTGCTACCACACTCCAGGTTTGCAAATTAGAGGAAGTAGATGCAGATTGGGCGGCTGCAATTAGTAACTCCAGAGTTCCTGGCGGTAGAGGGTCAGATAGATAAGACCGAATTGAACGATGAGATAGTAGTGCCGTCAGGGAATCATTCCATTCAATTTCGGGATTGAAGGGGATTTCACCGTAGCGCGATCGCAATAGTTCTGTAGGATTAGTCATAATCAATTCCAAGATTCCAAAATTGCCAGTTCTTTTGCCACTAATACCAATTCCATTTGTAAGGGCATACATTTATCATAGGTGTCAACTTAACGTAAAAGTGGTGTCCCGCAAGGAACTGAAGTTCCTTGCTAATAGTAAAAGTCATCTTTTAGATGACTAAATTCCCCAAATCTTTAGTCATCTTTAGATGACTTTAGCTAAAAGCCAAAGAACTTTAGTTCAAGGCGGGTGAGTCAGCCAACAGTTAAGCTATTTTTAGCTTAAGTTGACACCAATGTACATCTGTACGCCCCTACAGCCGATTCATTGAACTAGTTTAAGTTTTTGGTGAAAATGCAGCGTATTGTTCTTTTGTCAATACTGCATCCCTCACACTTACCTTTTTGGGAATTAACTTTAATTTATAATATGTATCCGCAACACCTTGTTGTAGATTTATCAGATTGTCGTCAATTGGCACAATGCCAAAAGTCCGCCTATTGGTAGCTTTTCTCATCGTTTCTAGGTCAATTCCTAATACAGGTGCTAGAGTTTTTGCTACTTCTTCTCGATTCTGTTTAGACCATTCTTCTAAATTTTGAATTTCCTCCAGTATTAGCTTGACAGTTTGGGGATTTTCAGTGACAAATTTGCGGGCCATCAAATAATATCCTCCCTGTTTATTAATTCCTGTGCCATCAATTAGGACTCTGGCTTTAGTTGCCTCTTGAGCCGCTGCATAGAATGGGTCCCAAATTACCCAAGCATCTACACTACCCTTAACAAATGCAGCGCGGGCATCAGATGGTGCTAAATATTTAGGTTCAATGTCTGTATATTTTAATCCAGCTTTTTCTAAAGCTTGGACTAACAATAAGTGGGCACTAGACCCTTTTTGAAAGGCAACTTTTTTGCCTTTCAAGTCAGTAAGTTTTTGAATTTGTGAATTTTGAGGAACAAGAATTGCTGAACCAGCAGGACTAGCAGCAGTACCGACAACATAAGTTAGTGATGCTCCGGCTGCTTGGGCAAATATTGGCGGTGATTCTCCTACAGGGCCGATGTCAATACTACCCACATTCATGGCTTCTAGTAGTTGGGGCCCCGCTTGAAATTCAGTCCACTGTACAGTGATACCTTCTGGTGTCAAACGCTTTTCTAAAACACCCTTAGTTCTAAGTAGAATAGTCGATTTTTGATAGCCAAATCTGACTATTGTTGCTTTATTGGAAGCAGAATTACTAACAGATGTGGCACTGGGGTTAGAAGAATTAACAGTCGATGTCGATGAACAGGCAGCAAATAGCAAGCTTAGACAAAGACCCGTCACAAAAGCTCCTACTATTGGCAAAATAGAAAAAAAGAATACTTTATGTTGGTTGTTAAAAGGGATATCCCTGAGTTTTATCAACGATATCCACTTGGCAATGAAACGGCGAAAGATTAGGGTAATCATCAAAATGATTTTTTTGAGCTATACTAATACTATAAGTCTATAGGTTTACCGGAGTATATAAATAAATTTAGGGAAATTTGACATAAAAAATAGCGTAAAGCAGGGGAAATAGATACTTCCCCGTCTATTATTTCAGTGGTTAAAAACACAGCACTAATTCAGCAAATCAGGTTCTTCGCGTACAATCCTGTCGTAAAGTGGCTGAAAGCTGAACCACCCACTTGTATGTGACCCCACTTGAGTTTGTGTTAAACGGGCTGTTTCGTGTTTGATAGTAGTGGGTCTACCCGCAGCTTCTGCCAGTAATTGGGCTTGGCACGATCGCTCTAAGTTAATGTACCAAAAGGCAGCTTCATCTACCGTATGTCCCACAGTTAAAATGCTGTGGTTACGCAGGATTATGGCTTTGTTTGACCCCAAGGCTTGCGCCAATCGCTGACCTTCAGAAGTTTCTAAAACAACACCTGTGAAGTCATCAAACAGGGCATGATCTTCATAAAAAGCACAGGAATCTTGAGTCAAGGGGTCAAGAAGACGACCTAAACTAGACCAGGCTTTACCATAAAGTGAATGGGCGTGAGCCGCCGCGATTACATCAGGTCGAACTTCATGAATCTGAGAATGGATGGCGAAAGCAGCTCGATTCACTTCAGCATCACCTTTAACCACTTCACCTTCTCTGTTAACCAAGATCAGGTCAGAAACTCGGATATGACCGAAGTATGTTCCTAATGGATTGACCCAAAAATGATCTGTAAACTCCGGGTCACGAGCCGTAATATGGCCTGCGATTCCCTCGCTGAAACCAAATTTGCCAAACAGGCGAAAGGCAGCAGCTAGGCGTTGTTTGCGGTGCAGACGTTCGTCTTCAACTCGCTCGAATACAGGAGGTTGTGGTCTAGCGTACTTGGGCATGTTCTTTTTCTTCTTCTTTGCAGGGAGCGTTGGAATATCCAGAGCGAAAAGATTTGACGCTCTGAGATTCTGGTATGAACTGGTGACGCAAGATGCAACCAGTATCATTACCCAGAACATGGATAGATACAGATGCGCTCTGGGATGTAGTTTTGACGGCGTGGATATCACCATCTGGAGGTAAGAGGCGGTAGATATCTCCTACTTGAAGCGATCGCACTTCAGTTATTTGTAATTGTGCGTGTCCTTCAGCATTGCCGTTATCTACACGGCGATAGACTGTTTCTTCTTGATTGCCTTTGTATAAACCAATCAATCCCCAGGCTAAATGGTCGTGGACGGGAGTCGTTGAACCTGGGGGAATGACCAAACTAAAGACTGACAGTGAACGGTCTTTGACGCGATAAAGTAGCCACTGACCAATACCACCGCCCATCCTGCTTTCGGGATTGATTTGGGCAAACTTTTCAGGTAGCCATTCCTGTTCGGCGAGCAGTTCTTGAAAATAGGGTTCTAGTTTAGCGAGAGTTTGGGTGCGATCACCAGCAGTATTAGCACTAATTTCACGCACTGTTGCCACAAAGGATCTTAGTTCCTGGCTCTCAATAAACCATTGGTCTTCTGGCAATGGTTCCAAGATAATGTGGTTCGTCATCTATATTCCTCCGTTTGGGAGGCGACTAAGATTAACTAATTACTAATTCGTAATTTGTAGTTAAAAATTCAATTACAAATTACGTAGCTTGCTTCTCGCCGGAGGCGAGTATTACGAATTACGAATTATTTTAATGCCAGGGTGAATCTTGAAGCCAAGCTGCTCAAGTTTTAGACGAGAAAGGGACTCCTTCAAAATTATAGTAAAGGGATATCGCTGGAATACCGTAGCTTTACCTTGTGACAATAGCAGCCTAGCACGGCTGATGCGTACTGGATATAAGGGTTGTTGGTTGGCATCGAGAATTAATACTTTAGTCATATAATTTTGAGGCTTTGCATAATAGAGAAATGAATTGAGGTTAAGCTGTCGCGCATTTAACTTGCACATCTTTTCGTGTTGGCTGTTGACTGGTGACAGTTAACCGTCAGCGGTCAACGAACTTAGGAAGTGACTGTGTAATTTCAAAGCGTAATAGCTTATCTACCGTGCAATGTCTACACTGCGAGTCTACGGAAATTCGCAAGAACGGAAAGCGAAGAGGTAAACTTTCATCACATTTGTACTAGATGCGACGTGCGTTCCGCCCCGCTTCTCTACGAGACGCTACGCGAACGCTAACGCCAATTTATTGAAGTGTATGATCCGCCGAAAGAATATTCTGATGAGGTGAAACAAGAATGTTAAAAAATGTACCTTAATAGCATGGGTTTTCGTGCCATTGAACGAGTTAAAGGTGTACATCATACTAGTATCATTTATTGGGTTAAACAATTGAGATAAAAACTCCTAGATGTAGCAAAAGAAGATATCGTTCCAGAAGTTGGAGAACTAGACAAATTAGAAACATTCATAGGTTCAAAAAAAACAAAATCTGGCTGTGGACGGCAGTAAATCACTTTAGTCAGGGTATTTTAGCGTGGGCTTTAGGAGATCATAGTGCTGAAACTTTTAAACCATTGTGGGAAACTGTTAAAGAGTGGAAAAGCTATTTTTATGTGACCGATGGCTGGAAGGTTTACCCAAATTTTATCCCTGATAAAGACCAAATTTTGAGTAAAATATATATGACAAGGGTGGAAAACGAAAATACAAGGGTTAGTCATTATCTTGCACGCCTTCATCGCAAAACTTTATGTATGCTATTCCAAATCAGAACAAATGTTGAGGTACTCAATTAAATAATTACTTCTTATTAAGAGTATCAAATTATACCCATATAGCCCAGTTTACCCCTTCATTCAGCAACGCCAAAAAAGATAAGAATGAGAGTCTTTGATATCATTCTCATAAAATACGGTAAATCGGTCGTATAACCGTTGTATTTCTACAAGCAGAAATTATCACATAAAAATTTAAAAAGCAAGTCGATTGTCATAGTTTTCGGTGGAAGCAACGCGAATATGACATGATGACCTCGATCGCATACCTGCATCAAAATAAGGAACGTTCTTAAGAACGTCCCCCTAGTAAAATTCACAAACAATCCATATTAGAGATATTGAAGAGCCACTACAACTCCTTCAAGAAATCAATTATCGCTTGTTGATCAGAAGATGTTAGATAACGGAAACGACCGATAACTTCGCACTTTGCCACCCGGAGGAACAGGGCATCCTCCACCCGGCTGCTTAGAAGTCTTATAGTCATCGGGTGCAGGCAGATCATGTAGCTCAATCGCGGCACGAAGCGCATCGTCTACAGAACGAACAAGCAACGGTGCATTGGTCACTTTCCTATTGGTAAACACGGTACCCGCAGGCGTTGTGTCACGAGTGAGGGTACTCAAGTAGACACTACCATCATGCAAGAATGGGGGGCCAACCTTACCAATCCCCATCAGAGGCGGTGTACGGAACTCTTCACCCTTAGCAGTTGCTTTCTGGTTTGAAAAGATATCATCAGTTAGGTTACGGGGCAGATCATACGTCTTGAAATTCAATCGGTCACTACCAACGACTGTGGATAGGCTCACAAGGATTGGATCGCGCGGAGTTGGTGCAAACCGTTCAGCATCAATGGTGGGGCCTTTATGCAGAATCAGATCCGAGAAAATTGGTGTCCAACGGTAACTGAGAATGTCTACAACCGCTGCTGCATCAGTACCCAAGGATGGATCGCCAACAGCAGGTGACCGACCAGTTCTTTGAACCGGAGTATGACAGCTCACACAACTCACCATCCGATCGCTCTGGTTAATGGCATTGGGTTCGGAACAGAAGGATAGAGCAATCGATCTAACTGAGCCGCTGTCCTTAGGGGAGCAAGTCCCACATCACCATAGGTATTCCGGCGGAGACGCTCTGCTGGACGAAGGGGTTTATTCGGAGGCGCAACCACGAAACCCGAACTAACTTCGGTTTGTCGCTGTGCAAGTAACGTGGCATCGTTGGGAATGTTGGTACGAAACTGACCTAAAACTTTGTCTGGGAAAACAGAAGAAATGAACACTGAAAGGCTAAACGATAAACCCACTATCAACCAGATACTCAGAAGTTTAAGTCTTGGCATTGCGTTTTTCAGCCTTATTCAAGATTGAGTAAGACACGCTGAAAATCACAAATCTCATATTTGGATTTTTAGCCTGTCTATGCTATGAAGCATGAAAACTGGCGTTGCTGAATTATGGGATGATTTCGCCCAATTTGGAACGAATTTTCAATGGTTTCAACCACCAATTCATCCCCCCTCTATGCAACGCCGCATGAAAACTAATCAAGCTATTGATACTAATGCTCAGACCTTGATTTCGCAAACCCTAAAGGGAATTACATACATAATTTACAACAATACTAAAGTCAAGCCATTTAGTCTAAATATTTCTACATAAGATTAGTGTAGCAGAACAAAGCCCAGTTCAATTTTGCCTCTTTACAGGTCTAAAATCAGTACCAAAAATTCTTAACTGAACCTTATTGCTATATACATACATTAAGCAGTTACTCGTTATTTTAATATTGTTGTCAAAAAAGCGTAATTGCATGTAAATGCAGGGTTTTTTCTAACTGCGGATGCTCGAAACGAAGTTCCCTAGCGTGCAGATGTAATCGGCTGGTAACTGCACGGCATCTATAAAGGCGATCGCCTAAAATAGTAATCCCAAGTCCTTGTGTATCAGCCGCATGAACCCTCAACTGATGGGTGCGCCCTGTTAGCGGCGTAAATTCTACGCGGCTGTAGTCACCTTCTCTCGCCATTACCTGGAAGTGTGTCAAGCTGGGTTTACCGCGCTGCCAATCAACTTTTTGATAAGGGCGATTTTCAGGGTTTCCCCACAGTTAACAGATGACGTAAGAGTTATATACAAGAAAAGGAAAAACACTATAATGCTTATAATCAGCAATTAACTGTACTAAAGAAAGACATTGAATGGTTCAATATTTTAGATAAGTTTGCTCTCCATAACTTACTCAAGAATTTATAGATAGCGTACAAAAAAATTTCATTAACTTAAAAATTCAGTAAAAAAGGTGTTGACTTTCCTAAATTTAAAAAGAAGTACAGATGCAAAAAGTGAAGCATAAATCAAGCCGTTTGTAGGTTTGTGGGGTTTAATTTAATTACTAACTGGTTGACTTTTTGGGAATATATTTGTAAATTTAACAAACAAACAAAAATGTACATTCATATAAAGAATGCTATGCAAATGATAAAAAATAATTTGTAAAAAACTGAGATGACCTATTTACCTTAATACACAAAATGGTGTGTTTGTACAGTACGTAAATCTTAGTATTTCAAACCTTTTTCAAATCTACTGATTGCTGAAGCCATTCAGGCCAATTTCGCAATACACCAATAAAGAAATTAAAGTGATAAAAATAACTAGACGAAAAGCCCTGGAGCTAGGAGCGCTTACAGGTGGTTCTTTGCTGATTCCTATAGGCTTGCTATCTCGTGGACAAGCAGCTACTGCTGGTAGTCCTCAGCCTACTCGTTTTAGGATCAAACTTCCCATACCGCCAGTACTTAAACCAGTGCGGAGCAATGCGACCACAGATTACTACCAGATCACGATGAAAAAAGCTCAGGTTAATATTTTACCTGGGCTAACAACGCAGATATGGGCGTATAACGGTATTGCTCCTGGCCCCACAATTAAGCAACGTCAAGGGCGACAATCAATAATTCGCTTTATCAATAATAGTGTCGATACACCAACATCAGTTCACTTACATGGCATGGGATCGTTACCGCAGTACGATGGCTATGCTGAAGATTTGACACCACCGGGTTTCTACAAAGATTACGTCTATCCGAACAAACGCGCGGCTACGTTATGGTATCACGACCACGCCATTCATAATACTGCACGTAATGTTTATATGGGTTTGGCAGGCATGTACCTTGTTCAAGATGACTTTGAACTTGGACTACCCTTACCCAAGGGTAAATACGATGTACCACTATTTATCCAAGATAAGCAGTTTACTAATACTGGCAAGTTAGTCTTTAATACCCAAGGTGAAATTAGTCAATATGGTGATGTCATTTTGGTTAATGGTGCGCCTTGGCCGCGCATGGAGGTAGATACCTGTAAGTACCGTTTCCGAGTCTTGAATGGTTCGATTTCGCGCTCTTATAATCTTGCCCTGAGCAACGGCGATGATTTTATTATGATTGGCACTGATGCCGGATTAATGAGCGCACCAGTTAAAGTCAAAAATTTCCGGTTGGCGACGGCAGAACGCTATGAATTTATTATTGACTTTTCTAAATACCCAGTCGGCTCTCAAGTAGTGCTGCGAAATCTTGGACTTCCTAACAACACGAATTACGACGGTACGAATCAAATTATGCGCTTTGATGTTGTGCGGCGTGAACCAGATAATAGCTCTATTCCCTCCAGGTTACGTACAATCCAGCCTATCCCAGAATCTTCAGCAGCGCGAACCAGAGAATTTAAGTATGAGCGCTCTAATGGTCTGTGGGTGATCAATGGCAAAGCCTGGAATAACACCCGAATTGATGCTAATCCTAAATTAGGCGATGTTGAAATCTGGAAATTGTCTAACCCATCAGGTCGTGCGTTTCATCCTATCCACCTTCACCTAATTGATTGCCTAATGCTTGACCGTAATGGTAAACCGCCTTTTCCTTACGAGCGTGGGTTGAAAGATGTCTTTTATGTTGGGGAAAACGAAACTATACGAGTAATTGGTAAGTTTGGCCCTAATACAGGTAAATATATGTCACACTGCCACAATGCGGTTCACGAAGACCACGATATGATGAATCAGTTTGAAGTGGGACGGGGCGGACGCTCACCTTTGGCAGTTGCAGCAAAGCCACTTCCAGCTCCACCTTTATAGACATTAACGCTAAGAGGATGTTTGGCAGGGGGAGCAGAGGGAGACAAGGCGACTTGAGTGAGAACTTGCAACAAGTCTTCCCCCCAAATCTTCTTCCCCCGCCTTTTCGTTGAGTGTCAAAATGGTGTAACTACCTGTAAATGCAGGGTTTTTTCTAACTGCGGATGCTCGAAACGAAGTTCCCTAGCGTGCAGATGTAACCGGCTGGTAACTGCACGGCATCCATAAAAGCGATCGCCTAAAATAGTAATCCCAAGTCCTTGTGTATCAGCTGCATGAACCCTCAACTGATGGGTGCGTCCTGTGAGGGGCGTAAATTCTACGCGGGTGTAGTCACCTTCTCTCGCCATTACCTGGAAGTGTGTCAAGCTGGGTTTACCGCGCTGCCAATCAACTTTTTGATAAGGGCGATTTTCAGGATCTCCCCACAGTGGCAGTTCAATTGTACCTCGCTCAACTGTCACAGCACCGGAAAGTATGGCTTCATAAACCTTGTGAACCTGGCGTTGCTGAAACTGTTGGCTGAGTTGCCGATGAGTTTGACGATCGCGTGCCAACAACAAAATTCCAGATGTTTCTTGATCTAGGCGATGCACAGATGCAAGCGCCATCCCATCAGCTAACAGATGACGTAAGCGACTCAATACACTATCTTGGCGATCGCGATAACGACCAGATACCGAAAGTAGCCCAGCAGGTTTGTTTACAGCAATCAGCCATTCGTCTTCATAAATAATCGGGATCTCCGCTTTGGTAAAAAAAAGTGGGCTAGTTGTGTGAAAACCCCTATTAGGGATTGAAGTTGAAATAGGTTTCAAGCCTGAGAGCAAAAACCCCATCAATGGCTGACATCGCTCGGCACAAGCTCCATAAAATTCTCCTTGGATTTTATCCTGATTTACGGAAGACGTACCCCACCAAAATTCAGCCATTGCCAGTGGTTTGAGATTATGTGTTGCCGCATAATGGAGCAACTTCGGGGCACAACAGTCTCCTGTGCCAGTGGGCGAGCCTCCTGGCATCAATTGCTGTAATGATAGCGATCGCCCGGAAAAATTAGTCAGGCTGTAGGTAGCGTGCATCTGAGCTTGTAATTGACAAGATAGTGCTTTACGCTGTTGTTTCAGTTCGCCAATTCGCGCATCCGTCGCTGCAATTAACTGCTGGAGGGGCTGTAATACCGCATTTTGCTGGCGTTTAAGTTGTCGTCGCTCAATTCCCTGCTGACGACTTTCTTCGTCGAGTTGTTCAAGGGCAATCGTGAGTGCTTCTAGAGTAAGTGTATTGCAGATTTGCTGACGTTTTTCCTGTCGTTGATGTTTGCAATGGCGATGGCGATCGCTCATTGCTTGCAATTGTTGCTCAAATTCACCAGACAGGGTTTCGTATTGCTGGCGTTCGGTTAGTTGCTTCAGGCTAAGGATTTCCTGCTTAATCGCGTCCAACTGTGCCAAAGTCCGAGCTTCCTCCAAAGCAACCTCGTCTCGCCCTAGAATTGGTGGAACCCAGCCTTCAACCACACTACAACCATTCAAAAGACCGGAGAAGGCTTTGAGTACCTTTTGTTCGCCATTAGGCAGTTCAACCAATAGTATTCCATACATCTTGCCTTCACGAGAATAAAGCTCATTAGTAGCCAGGTGTTGCATTAAACCGTGAGCGATCGCTTCGGACATTGAGGTGCGGGGTAACTTCAGGCGATGTCTACGACGGGCTACGCCTACGCCACTTTGGAGACAACGCCCTTCATACCAATAACTACAAGATGAGTCGCTGACAGCAAAATCGCAGTCGATGAAATCTGAAAGTGCGTGCAGAACTACCATACAAAGTATGATTGCAAATCTAGCTGATCCTAATATTTAAAATTATTGCGTTTACTGTAAGGTAATGCCAGTGCGATCGTCTAGATTGGGTGGGTACGCAGCTAAAGATTCAACGTCTAGAATTTAGCCAGCAGGAATTGATGAATCGCTCTCCGGTGGATTATCTTGTTCTGGTGGAAGCGGTTGTTCAAATGAGTTATCTTCTGTGGATGTAGATTCCGGCTCTTTTGTCATACCATGCTGCTCTTGTCCTCTAAGTCCAAGATATGTTGCGGCACTGATTCCTTGTAGTGTAAGAAGTGTTTCATCAAATTCCGGCATTGCCAGATTTTTAATTACCTCCCAAACAAAGAATAATCCAATTGCAACTGTCCAAATAAATGTTTGGAACCGATGAAAATTGACTCCATTGATATCTGATAAGATATCGTAGAAAAAACCTTCAGAAACGCGTTGACTGCCTTTTCTCTTTTCCTCACTACCCTGCCCATCAATTAACGAAGTACCAAACGCAGTTATAGAATTGATTCCCAATAATATTAGTGATTGTTGAGTCAAAATATTGGTATAATCTCCTGTTACGCCGTAAATAATCAGGTAAGAACCAAAAATTAAAAGTGTCCAAAAAGCTAGTTGAGATATCGATAGACTGAACGGATTTCTGTTTAATTTTTTCCTACCAAGAAAAATTTGAGCAATTCGACTTTTACGATATTCGTTTTCAAGATTAGCCTTTTCTGGTAGCAAGAGTTCCTGACTACCGATCACTTCTTTTTTAGAGTAAGTCCCTTCTATTCCAGAGCTACGAAGAGCGTTTCGGCAATACCTAGTGAACATTAATACAATAGCCAGAAGTAGAAGCAGACACAGCCAAAATCGCCACGATAACAGGACTATTTTTAATTGAGGAGGTGATAGAGGATTGCTCACCGGAATCGCCAGTTTCTTGGGACAGCCTACCCCCGGGATCACGTTAATACTGTATCTGTTTCCTTGACCAAGAAGCGTATTCCATGCAGCTTGAGACGAGTCGGTACGTTCAAGCCGAAAGGCTAACCAATTATCATCAACAATTTTTCTTTGATCTTTACCCGGAACCATGACAATGACTGGTTCTCCGTGGACATCTTCTAGTTCATAGCCATCCAGGTACAACACTAATTGTCGAGGATCAAATGAATTGGCATTTGCCGTTGCATTTCTGGTTGCTGCTGATAATCCTTCAACTCTTACCCTGATGCGATCGCCCATTTTAACTTGGTTAAGACCATTGTCGGCAATGACTTGTTGAGTTTTGAGGCCAGGAGGCACTGAACATACCTGAGGCGATGCCAAATTTACAGAAGGGCCATCTGAACTATTTTGAGCAATTACTACAAAGTTGATAGAAACAATCAACAGAAAAACCAACAGAAAAATACCAGTAAATCTTTTAGCGTTTCTATACATCGCTCGGTATTCCACCAACATTGATTACTATGTCGGTAGTGTAACCATACTTGAGCCATTGCGTATATTAAAAAACTTGTCTGAAAAATAATACCTCCGCCAAAAGGAGAGGATAAAGAGAAAGGGGCGATGCCTGCGACGGGCTAATACGCCTACGCCTTTGTCTTTTTGTCTGATTGTAAGGCGGCAGTCCTGCGGCTACAAGAGGTATCTATTCTTCTCCATGTATAAACAAAGCTAAGGAAAGTCAGAATTATGATTCATAAATGCGGACTCACGCTAGGCAAATACGCACCTCTCCACAAAGGGCATCAATGGGTGATTGAAACTGCCTTAGCAGAGATGGATGAAGTGGTTGTGATGATTTATGATTGTCCAGAGGTGACTGCGATTCCTTTAACAGTTCGAGCCAATTGGCTGCGAAAAATTTATCCACAAATCCAGGTGATTGAAGCGTGGGATGGGCCACTTGAGGTTGGTTATACTCCTGAGATTAAAAAAAAGCACGAAGATTACATCCTTAAACAATTAGAATCAAAAAAAATTACCCATTTTTATTGTAGTGAATTTTACGGTGAACACGTAAGTCAAGCGCTGGGAGCAGTTAATCGGCTCATAGATTGCGATCGCAAAACTTTTCCGATTTCCGGAACGCAAGTAAGAAGAGACACTTACGTATTTCGGGAGCATTTACATCCTGATGTGTACCGCGATCTAATTACTAATGTTGTTTTTCTGGGCGCTCCTTCAACTGGTAAAACCACTATTGCATCACAATTAGCTACAGAGTACAACACTGTATGGATGCCGGAGTATGGACGCGAGTATTGGGAAAAACATCAAATTAACAGACGACTTACGCTCTTTCAACTTGTGGAAATTGCCAAAGGGCATTTAGAAGGTGAAGAAGCCTTATTATTGCAAGCAAACCAGTATTTATTTACAGATACCAATGCATTGACAACTTATCAATTCTCGTTGTACTACCACAAAACTGTTGCCCCAGAGTTAATAGAACTTGCCCATCAAGCGATGTCGCGCTATGATTTAGTATTTATTTGTGATACAGATATACCCTACGATGATACCTGGGATCGCTCTGGAGAGGCAAATCGTAGTATATTTAAAAAACAGATTGAGAACGATTTAATTGTTAGGAAAATTCCCTTTTTTCGCTTGAATGGCGACCTAAATACACGCATTATTTTTGTTAAAAAAGTATTGTCTCACTATCAAAAGTATGGCAACTTGGGAGAGTTATTTTTCCAAAAAAATATTTGATAAAGTGCATCAAAATGATTGAATTTTGGAGTGTAAATAATATCGCCTTCAATGTTATGGGATATCCCATGAGCTACATAGAACTCTTGGGAACGGTCTTTTATCTATGGTCAGTGTGGCTAATTTCTAAAAGGAAAATTTTGACTTGGCCGGTTGGGATAGTAAGCGTACTGCTATACATGGCGCTTTTCTATCAAATCCGTTTGTATTCGGACATGTTAGAACAAATCTACTATTTAGTTGTTAGTGTGTATGGCTGGTGGCGATGGAGTACACCTGATCCTGATACTGGAAAGATTTTGAATGTTCGATATAGTCCACCGCGTAAAATTGTTGTAATTGCGTCAATCACAATAGCAATTTCGTTTGCAACGGGAGCTTTGATGAGTCAAATTCACCTATTACTCCCGGCAATATTTCTAGAGAAAGCTTCTTTTCCTTACTTAGATGCACTCACAACAATCATGAGTTTTACTGCTATGTGGCTTATGGTGCAAAAAAGGATTGAAAGCTGGTATTACTGGATTATTGTTGATATTATTGGTATTTGGTTATACTACGTTAAAGAAGTTAAATTTATTGCTTTTCTTTATGTAATTCTGCTGTTCATAGCAATTAACGGTTTAATATCTTGGCTTAAGACAGCTAAAATACACGGCTGAAAACCCCTGTATATCTTTTCTGTTTCGTAATAGCATGACAAGGCTAAAGTAGTGCATTAGAAAAAAAGTAGAAAACATTGATTTATCTCAATTTTCTCAAAAATCTATCGCAATATTTTAGCCTTGATACGCCACTACTTTATTAAATCTCTGTTCTAAGCAGCGTTTATTCTTTGCAAACCAGTGTAAATATTGAACCGCTCTCCGCGCAGGAATCCAATTAAGGTAATTCCAAATTCTTTGGCGACAGACACCGCCAAACTACTAGGAGCGGAAACAGAACAGACAATGGGAACTCCAGCAGTTGTAGACTTTTGCAAAATCTCAAAACTAGAGCGCCCGCTCACCAAAATAATACAATTATTTAAAGGCAACTCGTCACTGAGCAAAGCTGTACCAATCAATTTATCCAAAGCATTGTGTCGTCCAATATCCTCACGCAGGTTTAACAGTTGCCCTTGAGTATTGAAGGTAGCCGCAGCGTGCAAGCCTCCTGTAGCAGTGAAGATACCTTGAGCAGCCCGGAGCTTGTCTGGTAGGCTATAAATGATCTCAGGTGTTACCGTTGGGCCAGAAGGAATCACTGGACATCCCCGCATACGTAAAGCTTCAAGGCTAGCTTTACCACACACCCCACAGGCGCTACTAGTATAGAAATGACGCTCCAAAGGCTGTAAATCTGGAATCAACCCATCCCGCAGTTCTACATTTACGATGTTATGGCGTTGCTCACCATCTACCAATTCATCCACACAGTAGCTGATACGTCGAATATCTTCCCTGCGATTAACAACTCCTTCACTGTAAAGGAAACCAGCAGCTAGTTCAAAATCTGCCCCTGGTGTCCGCATCGTTACAGCTACCGTCTTCTGGAAAGGGGCAAGGCGAATTTCTAAAGGTTCTTCGGTGGTGAGTTGGTCTAAACGCGATCGCATTTTACCATTTTCCACTACCCAAACTTGCGCTTTGGTTTTACTGCCAGTTTGTGTATTCATCACCTATAAAATTTTAGGCACGATCAATTTTTATAAACTTTCTGGATCAATATTTAATTCTCGCAGTTTTGCTGCTAAATGATCGGCTCTTTGTTTTTCTTGTTCGGCACGTTGTTTTTGTTGTTCGGCTCGTTGCGCCTGTTGTTGAGCAAATTCTTCAGGTGTGGGAATTAGCTGTCCTTCTGGGGTAAAATAACGCAATTTATTTTCATGAACACCCAAGTACAAACTTAGTTGCTGACTCCACAACCAACCTTGAGGGTTAGATTCTATAGGTTGATAAGTACCCCCAACTAAGATAAACCCAGCAAATTCCAAATTATTTGGGTCAAACCAAAAATATTCGGGAGTGCGAAAAATATCTTGAAAAATCTGTTTTTTTAAACCCTTGTCAATCGCCGCTGTGGAGTCAGATAGTAGCTCTACAATGATATTGGGATATTTGCCGTCTTCTTGCCATACTACCCAACTTTTACGAACTTTGCGCTCACATCCCAGAGCTACAAAAAAATCTGGCCCCCGGAAGTCTTCTGACTTACGCTGGCGGGGACTGTAGTAAATTGTCAGATTACCCGCAGCATAAAAGTCATTGCGATTTTGCCACCACAATTCCAAACATTGTAGTAGCAGAATTATTTGACGTAGATGTAATTCACTTTCCAAAGGCGGTTCGTCACTATATAAGTCTCCTGGAGGAAATATTACATCTTTTGGGAGTTCAAAATCTTTGGCGGCGGACATGAGAGCAAGTTTTGGGGTGACATTAAGTTTAGCGTAGCAGTAGAAGTTAGAGATGGTGTTGGCTGCGATGTCTGACGAGCAGTTGCTCTGCGTCTATGCTCATAGCAGCTTAGGATATTAGGTTTGTTTTTCCAACCACGCGATCGCATTATAATCAAGAACCCCTGCAAGCGATCGCTTACAGTTACAGACGCTACTTCAAGTTTTAACATTTCTCTTTGCTTTCCATACATCGAAGCAGGCATTTTTGTAACTAGCAACTTGAGTTATCTATATCTGTCTTATGTAGTGAGTGTTATACCTACCTTAAGTGGGGTTATCTATCTGCATTTGTTCGTTAAGTTATATGTACTGAAAGCCAAGTTTCTCAGTAATAAACTGAGGAAATCAAAACAACCTTAACTTACTTGGAGTTTTTTATGACTTATACCGCTGACGAAGCAACAAAACCAGCTTTACAAACTTTTCAACACTTTGATGTAGATACTCAGCTAGGCTTACTTTGGTTCGGTTACCTCGATCTTAAAGAGCAGCTAAAACCGGCACCTCCTGAAAGCGTAGAAGCTATAGCTAAAGCAGTGTTTGACCAAATCCAAGACTTGTCTCAAGAAGAGCAACTGCAAGCACAACGGGACATTCTTAATGGTTCAAACCAAAGCTATAATAGTCTAAGTCCCAATGCAAAATTAGACGTTTGGCTACTGCTGGCACAAGGAATGGACAATGGAACCGTAATTCAAGTGCCGTCCGATTATCAACTACCTGGTGAAACGGATAAATTTGTTGCATCGGTCAAAAAGCTAGAGTTTGAGCAACGGGTTAATTTCATGCTAAGTGTGGTGCAAGGCAGAGTTAATTAAGTCCAAGAACTCTCTATCACTTTCTGGAATTGGGAATAACTGAAAGTAGCAAATTAAGCTACACCTGACTGTTTTTGCCCTACTTTAATGGTTGTTAACTTAGAACTACCGCAGAGATGTTAATCTTTGCGCTAGTCTTATAGCGGTTCCTACTCAGATACGGTAGAACATTATATCGCAAGTAGGGGCACGGCATGCCGTGCCCCTATGGGTGTACCTCACGTAAACGAGAACCGCTATATAGACTTGACAGAACAATTCGGCTAACTCATTTTTAAGAATTTAGAGCAAGTCTACATACTTTAAATCGTATCTGGGTTAATATGATGTCCGGCAAATTGCCCATAATTAAGCCGCTAGTTCAGACCACCAGTGAAAATTGGTTAAGCCATTTACAAAATCAGGCTGGTCAATAATTTGACGACAACGTTGAATTAAAATCTCCTCA
>NZ_JAIVFT010000024.1 GCF_020829665.1 Nostoc sp. CHAB 5824 | reverse complement strand
AAGATTTTCCTGGTGTCTATTGCGCGGTGGAACCACACTGAACCCTTCCCGAACTCAGAGGTGAAACGCTGCTGCGGCCACGATAGTTTAGGGGTAGCCCTACGCAAAAATAGCTCGATGCCAGGTTCTATAATCCAACTCTAGCCTTCTCATCTTCTGATGACCAGGCTTTTGTTTTTTATGAAAATCATGGCATATTCTTTGGAACTCAATGTAGCCTGCTTTGTATGGATAGCAGCCAATCCTTCCTCAAAAAGCTACAAACAAGGCTTGACAATTTTTTTGTATCCTGAAACATTTGACGTGACTTAATCATAGAATTTTTTTACGAATTTTTAGGTAATTATATGTGATTTTAACTACTTTTTTTAGACCTATCTTAGAATGTAGATGCACACAATGTAGCTATTTTTTTTCTAAAAGATGGCTACGGTGATCGCAACAGAGGTTACATTCGTCCGTTTATCTTTTTCTCAATTCCAAGATTTAAAATTAGCATAAATCTTTTGAGCAACTTGTACATCCACAGGATTTATCGAGAATTCACCAGGTTCTGCATGATTATCTGGAAGGATGCACACCCGTATTTGAACTTGAATTGCGAATGTTGACTAAATCCGGTGAGTGGAAGTGGATTCTTGCTTGTGGAAAAGTATTTCAATGGGAATAAATTCGGTAAATCAGTGCAGATGGCAGGATTTTTTAGCTCTCGATAACCATATACCTAGTTTAAACACTCCCGTATACCAATCATTTATCTTATTAAAAATTTTTCTAATCTTTTCTTTTAGTTCATGTATTACTTTTAAAACAGGAGATACATTTTTAACTTGGATAAGTTTATCTACTTGCTCCTTATTGAAGTTGTCTTCATTCTTAAGCAGGGGATATTTACTATTTTTAAATCCTAATAATATTTCTTCGTATTCAGCTTTTTGTGCTGCTAGTTTTCCTTTTTTAATTAAATCTTCTATATTTCGTTTTTCTCTTTTTATTTGTGTATCTAATTCCTTATTGACTTGTGTCATTACATGAAATCTATCTGCTACTACTTGAGCATTCGGCATTAATTCTGTTACTAATGTTTTATACTCACGCCACAAATCTATACTTACTTCTTTTATTTGCTCTAAAAGCTCACATTCCCTTTCTATAAGGGTTTTTTTGATTAATTCTTGGGTGCGTAGGCGTAGCCCGTCGTAGACATCGCTTAAAATCGCAAGCATTTTAAACGTATCTAAATATACTAATAATGCACAGGAATTACCCCTTCCTTTAGTCGGGAAATTATAGTTGAAAAACATCAAGGTAAACTGAAGTGTAATTCTCAATTAGGTCAAGGCGCAGAGTTAGTCATTGAGATGAATACAACAGCAAGACACTATACTGCTATTAAAAAACACGCTAGCTTTTAGTTAATTAACCTTGGGTAGGAGGCAGGAAGTGTTAATTTTTACAAGTTCATGCATTAACAATGCAAGTCGAGCAGCACACTAAGTAATGTTTACGTTTCACCTAATTGATGAAAATAATGCACACACTATCCTAAGTTGGCAATATGAGCCACCCTATGATTTGTACAACTACTTAAAGGCGGAAGCTAATCTACTACAACATATTCTGCACCCCCAGAGTACCTTCTACAGCATCGTGGATAAAAATAACGAGTTGGTAGCTTATTGTTCTTTTGGAGAAGATGGACAGGTCACAGGCGGTGATTACCGCGATCAGGCGTTGGATATTGGCATGGGGATTCGTCCTGACTTGACCGGACGAGGAAAGGGTGCTGAGTATGCCAACGTCGTATTGGAATTTGCAGACAGTTTATTTAAGCCAAAAGTGTTTCGGGTGACGATCGCAGCATTCAACAAGCGCGCGATACGTGTATGGCAGAAATTGGGATTCGAGCATCAGCAATCGTTTGAACGAGAGACTGATGGAATGTAATTTATCGTGTTATTACGGACAGACTGCTGTAACAGCAATCGTAAAAGAAGTACTGTCTCATAATTTAGGACTTCCCAAACCTTTAGATATACCCGTTCTACTTTTCCCTTAAAAACATCCTGGGTGTGACTGCGACATATTTTTTAAAATGTCTGAATCATAGAATGGGAAAATAAAGGTGAGTAATGACCACCCCTAAACTTTTTGGGTCATTCATCCAAGACAGATAAACAGCGAATTTTATCAGTCAAAATCTATGACTTCAACCATTCCCTCCCAAACACGGAAGCCACCCACTCAAGCAATAGGAGCCAAAATTTTCCACTGGTGTAATATCATTAGTCTATTTATTATGCTCACCAGTGGACTACAAATTTACAACGCCAACCCTGTTTTTGGTGGACGTGCAGGTTTGCACATTCCTCCGATATTTACCTTAGGAGGTTGGCTTGCAGGAGGTAGGCACTGGCATTTTGCAGCAATGTGGCTATTTTCGCTGAATCTCCTGTGGTATGGAATTTACGTTTTAATTACCCGGCGCTGGCGACATCGGTTTGTAGGTGCTAATGACTTCAAAGCATTACAAAAAAGTCAAAATTCCCAGCGTCTAATTTATGCTTGGCATCGTATTGCCTATACAGCAATCATTCCTATTTTGCTGTTGGCGTTATTTACAGGAATAGGAATGTATAAACCTGCTCAATTTCCCTGGATTGTGGATCTGTTTGGCAGTTGGCAAGCATTGAGAATCGTTCACTTTGCCTCAGTGCCAATGCTTATCTTATTTGCAGTTATTCACTCTCTATTAGGGCGAAAAGCTGGTGGTACTGAATTAACAGAATCAATGTTTTGGTAAACGATCTTTTTTTTAAACTAAAAAAATGAACTTTTTTGATAAATTAAATCGTAATATCTTGCAAAATCAAAGCTTACTATTTGTAGGACTTGATCCCAATCCAGAAATGATGCCTGTGCGTTATGAATCTGAAGAACTCATCACTGGTTTGGAGAAGTGGTTACAATTCATTATTGCTGAAACTACTGATTTCGTTTGTGCCTATAAACCGACACTTGGCTTTTACGAAGCGCTAGGTATTCCCGGTTTAGAACTGCTGTACAAAACTTTAGCCGCTATTCCAGCCCATATTCCAGTAATTTTAGATGCTAAACACAGTGACTTAAATACTAGTACCATTTTTGCCCGGACTGTGTTTACAGAATGGCAGGTGGATGCAATCACTCTCAGTCCCTATACAGGACAAGATCATGTAGCACCTTTTTTGGTCTATCCTGATAAAGCGGTGTTTATTTTATGCTGTACTTCTAATCCAGGTGCAGAAGCTTTACAGCAATATCCTACGAACGAATCACCCCTTTATTTACAGGTAGTAAAAGAATCGAAAACCTGGGGAACTCCAGAACAATTGGGTTTGGAAGTGGGAACTACAAATCCTGAAGTTTTAGCAATTATTCGAGCAGTTGCTCCTGAACGAATTATTATGGCGCGTAGCATCTGGGCGAAGGGTGGAAACCTGAGACCAATTTTAGAAGCAGGTTTGAATGCTAACGGTGATGGTTTACTGATTCCTATTCCTCAAGATATGTTGGGAAACACGCAACTATCTGAAGAAGTCCAGACTTTACGTGCAGAAATTAATCAAATAAAAACTGAAATTATTCACGAAAATTCTACATGTTCTGTGTGGTTTCCTGATGTTTGTTTACTAAATCAGCATCCCCAACAGGATTTGATTTTACAACTTTATGATATTGACTGCATTATGTTTGGCAGCTTTGTCCAAGCATCAGGAGCTATATTTCCTTATTACATCGACTTACGTAAGATTATTTCCAATCCCCAAGTTTTTAATCAAGTTCTCACTGCCTATGAGGATATTTTGAAGAACCTGAATTTTGATAGGTTAGCAGGTATTCCTTACGGTTCTTTGCCCACAGCTACTGGTTTAGCTTTGCGCCTTCATTGTCCAATGATTTTCCCGCGTAAAGAGGTGAAGGCACATGGAACTCGGAGAGTAATTGAGGGTAATTTTCATCCTGGTGAAACAGTTGTGGTGGTTGATGATATTCTCATTAGCGGCAAAAGTGTTATGGAAGGGGCAGAAAAGTTAAAATCAGCAGGATTAAATGTTAATGACATTGTGGTATTTATCGACCATGAACAAGGGGTAAAAGACAGGTTACAGCAAAATGGTTATCGCGGTCATGCAGTTTTAACTATTTCTGAAATTACTAATACTCTGTATCAAGCAGGCCGAATAAGTGAGGAGCAATTTTTAGCTTTTGCTGAAAGTTAGTACTTAAATAACCGAAAATCAGGAATGAAGAGTATGAAATAGGGAAAGGTTTTTATCATCTACATTCTCTTGATCATATTTAATCCCCAGGTTCAATCTAGTAACGAGAATAATTTTGATTTTTAAATTAATTATGAATTTTTCACTCAATCAACTACTTAAATGGTTAATTTTTACGCTGCTATTTCCTCTACTCTTTCTCAATGGTTGGCTAGCATTTTTGCTTGTTAAAAATTTTCAACCTGTTGTAACAATTCTTGTTTTGGCTACTTTGCTTGCATTCGTTTTAAACTATCCTGTTTCAGTTCTCCAACAAAGAGGAGTAAAACGCAGCTATGCAGTAGCATTAGTTTTTATATTAGCATTGGTAATTATTGTTGCTTTGGGTATCACTTTAGTTCCCATTGTTTTAGAGCAATTTAATGAGATGATTAAAGTCTTTCCCCAATGGATTGATTCTAGCGAAGAAAAACTTCAGATTTTAAATGATTGGTTTTTTAGGCACAAATTAAATGTGAATTTAAGTCATTTATTAACACGATTAACTGAGCAATTACCTAATGAATTAGAGTTTCTTTCAGATAAACTTTTAAGCATTATTATAGATACGATTGATAGTATATCTGAGGCATTAATCACAGTAGTATTGACTTTTTATCTGTTATTAGATGGCCCAAGGATTTGGGAGGGGGTATTTAAAAAGCTACCTGGAAGTTTTGCTCAGAAGGTAAGCCAATCTATTCAACAAAACTTTCAAAATTACTTGATTGGTCAGGGAACTTTGGCTTTGCTGATGGGAGTTTCATTAACATTATTGTTTTTAGGTTTTCACGTCCAGTTTGCTTTACTTTTTGGTTTGGGGGTTGGGCTTTTGAGTTTAGTTCCCTTTGGCGATGTCGTCAGTCTTGTTGTCATAACTTTAATAATAGCCACACATGATTTTTGGCTAGCAGTAAAAGTTTTTGCAGTAGCTGTTGTCATTGATCAGTTAATTGATCAGGCGATCGCACCACGACTTTTAGGCAAATTTACTGGACTTAGACCAATATGGGTGTTAGTTGCTTTGCTTGTAGGAACCAATGTTGGTGGAGTCTTGGGTTTGCTAGTCGCGGTACCTGTAGCTGGTTTTATCAAAGATGTAGCAGATGCTTTTTCTAAATCTGATGATTCTGAGAATATAGTTAAGAGTGAAGTAGCATCAGAATTGTTGTCAAAGGAATCGATATTGTAATAATTTGTTGATTTGTGCATGATAGACTTCTTGCAGAACTGGGGTAAGGGGTAAAGGGGAAAGCGGCGATAGAATTACCATGCACCCTAAAATATGCACCCCTTTCCCCAAGAGTGCAAAAATAGTTTTGCAAGAGGTCTAATATAAAGCGCACAGATGTGCCTCCCTACCCTGCGTTGCATCCAAAATAAAATTGCATAAAAAAAGCCCCCAGCATTTCTACTAGGGGGAAAAGATATAATACCATTTCACTTTATGTTTGTCGCAGATGCCCCTGTTGTTGCCTCTACTTAGACGAGAGGCTGGAGTGTTTCTCAAATATTACACCAAAAAGTGAGCAGGTATAAAATTAGCCAACATTTGCCAAGAGCAATTCTCGTTTTTCTGATTTTCGTACTCTTACCTGAGAGTCATCATCAACATCGACGATCGCTGTATCCCCATCTGTAATTTCACCAGACAGCATTGCTTCAGCGAGAGAATCTTCAAGGAGACGCATAATTGCCCGGCGTAATGGTCTAGCACCGTAGCTGGGGTTGTAGCCTTCTTGTACTACACGCTCTTTGAAGCGATCGCTAACTTCTAAGATAATTCCCTTTTCCGTCAACCGACTAGCAACTTCACGAAGCATAATCTCAGCGATTTGCTTCACTTCATCTTTAGAAAGCTGGGTGAAGACGATAATCTCATCGAGACGGTTAAGGAACTCAGGACGGAAGTAAGCTTTCAATTCCTCATTTACCAAGGTGCGGATGCGATTATAACTAGCGTCGGCTTGAGTGTCGAAGTCAAAGCCTAAACTACTACCACCTTTTTCAATCACCTTGGAACCAATGTTAGAAGTCAAAATGATCAGCGTGTTCTTGAAGTCCACTTTCCGACCTTTGGCATCGGTAAGGTGGCCGTCATCCAAGAGTTGCAGCAGCATATTGAATACATCGGGGTGAGCTTTTTCGATTTCGTCGAATAGCAGCACTGAGTATGGTTTCCGCCGCACGGCTTCTGTAAGTTGTCCGCCTTCGTCGTATCCCACATAACCAGGAGGCGAACCAATTAGCTTGGCGACGGTGTGGCTTTCCATGTATTCGGACATGTCTAGGCGAATCATCGAGTCTTCCGCACCGAAGAAGTAGGCAGCTAGTGCCTTCGCCAATTCTGTTTTACCGACTCCGGTAGGGCCAGAGAAGATAAAGCTAGCAATGGGACGATTGGGATTCTTCAAGCCGACACGGGCGCGACGAATACCGCGAGATACAGCTGAGACTGCTTGCTCTTGACCAATGAGCCGTTGATGCAGAGTGTCTTCTAGATGCAGGAGCAACTCTGACTCAGATTCGGTTAGTTTGTTGACTGGTACGCCAGTCCAAGAGGCAACGATTTGGGCGATGTCTTCTTCATCAACTACAGTAGAGTTGACAGGTTGATCGTTTTGTGCAAACGTTGCTTGCAGTTGTTCTGCGAGTTTTAACTCTTGGTCGCGTAGTTGTGTAGCTTTGTCAAAATCTTGGACTCTGACTGCTGCTTCTTTTTCCTTAGTAACACCAGCGAGTTCACGCTTGAGTTCTTTATTAGGAGAAATTTGAGAGTTCCGCAGACGAACGCGAGAACCAGCTTCATCAATCAAGTCTATTGCCTTATCTGGCAAGAAGCGATCGCTAATATAGCGATCTGATAATTCTGCTGCTGCTACAAGTGCTGAATCCAAAATTGTGACTTTGTGGTGCTGTTCGTAAGCGCCACGCAAGCCGTAAAGAATTTGTACGGTTTCCTCTACTGAGGGTTCCCCAACCATAATTGGTTGGAAACGACGCTCTAGGGCGGCATCGCGCTCGATGTGCTTACGATACTCATCGAGGGTAGTTGCGCCGATGCACTGGAGTTCACCCCGTGCTAAGGCAGGTTTGAGGATGTTGGCTGCATCCAAACCACCTTCTGTACCACCAGCGCCAACCAAGGTGTGAATTTCGTCAATCACCAAGATGATATTGCCGACAGTGCGGACTTCTTCCACGACTTTTTTGATGCGTTCTTCAAAATCACCACGGAAGCGAGTTCCAGCTACCAATGACCCCATATCGAGGCTGATAACTTGCTTGTCTTGCAAAGTTTCGGGAACATCCTGGTTGATAATACGTTGAGCTAGACCTTCTGCGATCGCAGTTTTACCAACTCCTGGTTCTCCAATCAACACTGGGTTATTCTTAGTGCGGCGACCCAGAATTTGGATAGCACGCTCAATTTCCTTCTGGCGACCAACTACGGGGTCGAGTCTACCTTCTTGTGCTAATTTAGTCAAATTCCTACCAAACTCTTCCATAGTTAGCGGTTGGGTGCGCTTTTGACTACCACCAGCTAAAGCTGGTGCATTTTCACCCAAACGGCGAATTATGGCACTACGGACACTCTTGAAATCAACTCCTAGATTTTGCAGGACTTTGGCGGCGACACCTTCACCAGCCTCGGTTAATCCCAAGAGTAAATGTTCAGTGTTAATGTAATTCTGTCCCAGACTATGAGCTTCTTTAAACGATTGCTCGAAGAGGCTTTTTACCTTGGGAGTAAAAGGAATTTCTGGTGGTACAAAGCCAGAACCCCTCCCAATAATTTTTTCTACCTCACGGCGTGCGTCTTTGAGGGTAACGCCTAATTCGGCCAGCACTTTAGCAGCAACCCCAGTTCCTTCTCCCATCAAACCCAGGAGAATTTGTTCTGTTCCTACAAAGTTGTGTCCCAGGCGACGGGCTTCCTCCTGAGCTAGCATAATTACTCTAATGGCTTCGGAAGTGAAGTGTTCAAACATAGCGGGTTCTTGCTCCCTAGCTGCTTGGATTTTGGGTGAGATAAAATCCACCCTCATCTAAAGTTTTTTGTATTTTCTTAAGAACAATGTAACTTTATTTAAACTTAAGCGGCAGTGGTGAGAGCCGTAAGACCTCAGGTGTAGTTGCCGTCTGTAACAGTTTTGAGTGTCGTTAGCGGTAGTAGCGCATTGAGCCAGTGCTGAGTAGGTAGCTAAAAAGTCAGTAGTCGTATATTTAACAATTAACCTTTCAGTGCTTGGTGATTTACCTTTGCCTTCTATACTCTTCTGCTCTGGGCTAAACTAAAAACTCAGGATTTAACATGCGACACTTAAGACTCATGATGACTGAAGCAACCGGAGGTAAAGACCAACAGCACCCTCTTTATAACCGCGATCGCCCCCTTATTGATATTTTACTCTCTCAAGAGGCGACAGACTATAACTTGGCAGAATTAGCTAGACTGCGAATGCGTTATCAAGGGTTTCCAGGGGCAAGAGACATCCAAAAAGACCTAGATAAAGTCTTGCAGCAGTGGGGTTTGACCGAAGCCGAGCTTTATGAGAAAACTCGTCAAATTCACAACCTGGGGGGTATTTACAAAAGTCGCGGGAAGAAAGAGGAACAGGATTGGAATTAGGGCGGGGCATAGGCATTATCGATTGTGGCGATCGCTTTTTCTCTTTCTGCTCCCGGACGGGTAGCAACGTCAAACATCTACAATTAGCCTTGCTTTTCTCAAAAAGAATTGGAGTACAGTCTCTTCTTTAGAAATGATATCGGCTCTGCCTTCCATTCCCATTTGAATGGAACATTGTTTGTTTCCTCTACCTAAAGATAGATTTTCAGGTTCAATTGTTATTTCATAAAAGGCAGCAGTAGCTTTGGGAGTAGTTGCGATTGTAGTAGCACCTGTAGCACCATTATTCGCAGGTGGGAAAAATGCATCTGGAGAAATTGATTTAACTTTACCTTTGAGAGTACCGTAATCTGGATAGGGACAGGCAGAAACTCGCATTTGGACGTTTTGTCCTGGCTTCAACTTGCTTTTTTCCTCAGTTTCTACCACTGCCTTAATTACCAAGGGGGCAGAAGTAGGAACAATTTGAGCGATTTCTTCTCCAGGGCGCAATGTTTGGCCGGGGTTACGTAGGTTTAGCTTGGAGATCACACCGTCTGCTGTGGCAGAAATGATTGTCTGATTAAGTTCGATATTCACTTGTTTAAGTTCGCGGCTATCATGCTCGAACTGTTTTTGCATTTCAATCCGTTGCTGAATAAGCGCGTTGCGTTCTTTGTTTAATGTGGCAATGTTACCTTGCCCCGTAGCTTTTTCTTGAGCAATGCGTTCTTGCGCGATCGCTACTTCTGCTGAAGTTGGATTCAGGGCAGCTTGTAGGCTTTGCAATTTGGCTTTGGCAGCTAACGAGTACTTGTTCTTGCTGCCGAACAGCTAGTTGTGCTTCCTCGAATTGATCTTATGACAAAGCTCCAACTTTGGCTACGTCCTCATATCGGTTTCGCTTTGACTGGGCTGCTTTTAAGCTGGCAGTTGCTGCTCTGACATTTGCAGAGGCTTCTTGGACATCACTAACAGTAGTAATTTGCTTATCTCGATAATCCCGCTTGCGACTGCTCAATTGGGCTTCAGCCGCTGCAACCGCACGGTTACTGCCGTCAGTTTGGGCTATAATTTGGTTATTAAGAGCATGAATCTGAGCGGCGATTTGAACCAGTTGTAACTTTATTTGTCCAATGCTACTTTCTAGCTGGCTCTTCTTGGTTTGCAGACGTGAGTCGTCAATAGTAGCGATCGCATCTCCTATTTTTACAACCTGATTCTCTTTCACAAAAATCTGCATAACTGGGCCTTCCGTAGCAGCCTGAACTAGCCGCAATTCACCAGCCGGACGCAGATTTGCCTGTGCTTGAACGGTGACTTTGTATTTAGTTACAGAGCCGACGGCAATTGCTATTGTCACAGTAACCAATGCGATTGCACCGCCAATAGTAGTCCAATGACCAAGTGGTGGAAGAAAATCGTTTTCTTCAACTTGGGGCAGCAAGACAGGATTAGACTGACTAACCATAATAATAAGGAGCAAGAAGGGATGATTGAGAATAAGGCAAAGGAGCGGGGCGCAGGGGGGAGTTCTTCCCCTTGTCCCCCTGCTCCCTGCCCCCCTGCCTCTTCGGTGAGGAGCAATCCAAAATTTCAAAGAAAGAAGATGGCATTAACTGATGGCGGCATATTTGCCGTTAGCATGACCGGAAGATTTCACCAGTAAACTCGGAGTTGATGACCGAACATCGTCTAGGAAGCCTAAGTGTTCGCCAGCAATTTGGCGCAATTCTTCTGGAGAACCTTGGATTTGCAAACGTCCTTTCTCTAGTAATACAATCCAATCGGCTCGCTCAATGACTCTGGGACGGTGACTAATTAAAATTGTGGTTTTGCCTTGGCGATAGGTAAGCAGTCGATCTAATACTTCAGCTTCACTCACCGGATCGAGAGCGCCAGTAGATTCATCCAAAATCAGTATCGGTGGGTTAGTAATTATTGCTCTAGCGATCGCTAATCTCTGCCGTTGCCCACCAGAAAGATTAGCTCCAAATTCTCCTAAGACAGTATGATATTTGTCAGGTAATTCGCTAATAAATTCATCAGCTCCTGCTATTTGGCAAGCTCTGACAATTTGTTCAAAAGTCACATCAGGATAGCTGAAGTGGAAGTTATCAAAGATTGAGCGACTCCAGAAGTGTGGATCTTGGGGTACTAAGACTACCTGCTGTCGCAGACATTCTAAAGATAAGTCTTGTCTGTTATAGAGACCATAACGGATATTGCCTGACTGGAGGGAATATAAACCAGCCATCAGTTTAGCTAGAGTACTTTTACCACAACCAGATTTACCAATTAAAGCAATAACTTTACCACCAGGGATAGTCAAGGAAAAATCTTGCAACAGGTCAACTCTACCAGCATGGTGGAAGTTAACTTTAGTGCAGATAATATTTGCATTAGTGGATATTTCTGCCCAAGGCTTTTTCTCTTCATTCGAGTCTTCTGGGGCAGCGTCAATTACTTCTGCCATCCGTTGGATGACAATTTGGGCAGTAATAAACTCATCAGCTAATCCGATTAGTGAACTTAGGAAGCCGAGAAAGTTGCCACTCATGCCGTTAAACGCTAGCAGTTGACCGATGGATAATGTTTGATTAATTACCAAGAAACTGCCTAACCAGAGTAAGCCTATATTAGTTAAAGTTGAAAGAATATTAGTGAATGTACTGCTGTATAGTTCCAGCTTCATCGTACTCCAGCCCAAGTTAGCGAGGCGACCATAGTTGGTTTGATACTCTTGCCAAGCTTGCGGAGTTCCTTGTGTGGTTTTAAGTACTTGAACGCCACGAAAGGTTTCCACCAAGAAACCTTGATTTTCAGTGCCTAAAACAATCAGCTTACGGGTTTTCTGGCGCAAGGTAGGTAGGAAAAGCAGGTTAACTAAAGTGACAATGACAAATGCCATTACGGAAGCCAGAGTTAGTTGCCAACTTAAAAAGAGCATAAAGCCCAAGGAAACTAGTGCAATAAAAAATTGGCTAGGTAAACCAAGGACAATCTGTGAAACTAAATTATTAATGGCATTAATATCAGCAATTCGGCTGACAACTTCCCCACTACGATGTCCTTCAAAGTAAGATAAGGGCAAGTGTAAAAGTTTTCGACCGTAGTCTAGCAGCAATCCTAATTGCAACCGTTGACCAAAATGACCGATGAGGTGAGACTGTACTAAACCGATTGCACTTTTAAACAAGTTTATGGCAATTACCCCAATTGCCACGGTAGTTAGTAATTGAGTGTCTCCTCGCACTAGCACGTCATCGGTGAGAAGTTGCATCATCAAGGGATAAGCGAGAGACAAAAGCCCGATGACAATATTGATTGCGATCGCCTGACCCAAAAGAAAGCGATAGGGCCAAACACGCACCAGGTAGCGCCCAAAGCCAGTCATTTTGTCATCTGGCTGCTCAGAAAAACGGGTGTCGTCTGGCACTAGCAGCAGCATAATCCCATTGCTCCAACCCTCGGCTAATTCTTTACCGCTGAGGTAACGGATACCAAAGCCAGGATCAGAAATTACATATTTTTTCCCTTTTTGACCGTATAAAACTACCCAGTGGTAGCCTTTCCAATGTATGATTGCGGGCATTGGAGCTTTATCTAAACTGTCGATCAGTTGTGGAGAAGCTTTGACTTGGCGGACATTGAATCCTAAAGCTTCTGCACCCCGATTTAAACCAAGTAAGGTAGTACCTAGCGACCCCGTGCCTACCGCTTCTCGTATCCGGCTTAGAGTTAAAGTGCGTCCGCAATGTTTGGCAACAGTTACAAGGCAAGCAGCGCCGCAATCTTCTTCACTGTTTTGGAGAACAACCTGATATTTCATAAAAATCCGGGAATAACTTGATTACGCTGTTTGCGACTTGATTCTCATGTAGTTTGCGTATTTCTACGTTCAATCAAGCTACAGGTATTACTATTTATGTTTATTTGTGTTATAATTTCCAAAATTAAGAAAGCAGGAGCGAAAACCACCTCGCCCCTACAAACAGCAAGAAAAGAGTGTTACTCAGCTGTAAGCGTTTTTCTCTTTTGATTTTCAGGACTTAAGTTTCAAGAATCACAATAGATGAGATCGGATCGTTGAAAGTGTTAGATCAACCTACCCGATCCTCCGGAAGGATGTGATTGAATCATTAGGAATTATACCGAGACCAATATTTGCATAACGTCCTGGTCCCAAATCGGCAGAAACACCCTGAAATTGAGAATCTGTGTAGAATCTCCAAACACCCTCGTTGACTACAATAGAGGTAGTACGGTCATTTACGCGATCGCCCACATTTCCAGTACCATTGTTTGTCTGCACTAACTGGTTCCTAAAATTACTGCCATCGTAGAGTTCCAATGCAGCACCACCACTAACAGTAGCAGCGTCTTCGTGGTCAAGGTTTTGCACCAATTCGATGCTGTAAAGGTCTTGGGTTTGGTTGTTGATGTTAGACATTGTTTTTATCCTTATTGAGGTAGATTAATAAGTTGAGTCTGTGCGGCGTTGGCGTTTTCGGTGTTCGCCTTTACTGCACCCTTTTACAATAGGTAAATTTAGTTAGACGCACATCGTCAAGTTAGGAAATTGACTTTCCAAAATTGGAAAGTCAATCTCTGAAGATAACTAAAACTTATTAAGAACCCGAACAGCTAGGCAGTTGTGACCAAAAACTGTGAGCAGGGGCAGTAGGTGCAGAGGCAGTGAGAATCACCTCACCATGAGGCCCGTACATCCATCCTTGAGCTTCAATCAGTGGCGCAGATTTAGGAAGATTGTGAGGTTTGCTTCCAGTAATAGAGTCTTGCAGACTAAGAGTGTTTTCTTGTAGCGTTGAGATACTTGCGCTCTGGACAGTTGGAATTTGAAAAGTTTGATAGGGTGCAATTGAAGGGTCATCTGGCATCACTGGTAAACCTCCGTTCCCTGTGATGATGAATTTCCCTTCTGGTCGTTTAGTGCGTGCAATGCAACTATTGGCAATCAACTGTGAAGTATCGATGATGTTTGTGGGCAAAGCAGTTAAGCCTTGACTAGGGTTAACATCAGGCGTGTTGAGTTGCACTACGCCATTAAATTCAGAACCACGAGCAGAACTAGCTGTAATATCACTTAATGGCGTGGGTTGTAGACGAAACTGTGTGCCAAAGATGCCCGAAGCATTGACAATTACTTGACCACCAAAACTATTCTCAGCATTGGCGCTGATATCGCTATTTTCTTTTGGAACGGCAACTAGGTTATATGTATCAATCGTAATATTGCCACCAGTGGCATTACCAGTAGCGTTGGTAGTGATGCTGCTACCTCGGCGTAGGAGTAAAAAATCGCGTGATCGCAGATTAATATTTCCCTGTCCTCCAGTGGTGTCAGCACTCAGAGATGCTTGATTATCTAACTCGATAGAGTATGCTATTACCTTTAGGTTACCCGCACTACCTGAACCAACACTACTCATAGCTATTTGGCTATCATCTTGAACAATGATCTGCCCAGTAATTATCTCAATGCCTCCCCCTTGACCTGTGGAGTTAATCTGCGTGTTAGCAAATAGTCCACTATTAGCACCTGTTTCATTGATATCGATGCTGGGATATTCGGCTTGGCGGTTGGCGTAATTCAGATCGCTCCCAGAGATTTTCACCAAATCTGTTGCGTTGACAAAGATATTGCCTGCTTGTCCTTTAGCAAAGGTTGTAGTCACAAGCTGTCCGCCACGCAACGCCTCGAATGATTGGGCAGTTATGCTGATGTTACCACCTTGCCCATCTCCCTTGCTGCGGGCGCTCAAAACTGCCCCATCTGTAACCCGAAATATTTTGGTATTTATGGTAATATCGCCACTGTTGCCCACAGCTTCAGGTTCAACAGTACTATTTATAGATGACAGTCCATCCAAAGAGACTGTATCACGAACATTTATATTTATACTGCCCCCATCGCCCTGTCCCCCAGTACTGACTGTCAGTCCTCCAGGATTACTAATAAATAGTGACCCACTAGTGATATTAATGTCACCGCCCTTGCCTATAGATCCTATTTGTAAACCAGTGAAGGAAAATGAGCTATCAAAAGAGACTGTATCGCGGGCATTAAGATTCAAGTTCCCTGCTTCACCCTGCCCCAATGTAAAGGTAGATAGTCCACTGTAATTAACTAAGGAAACTGACCCAGCAGTGATATTGATATCACCTCCTTTGCCTACGGCTCCCGGTAAGATCGAATTAGAAATACGGCTGTTATTAAGGTTTATTGACCCACTAGCATTTATATCAATATCTCCTGCCTTGGGATTGGGCGATCGCAGATTATCCGCTATTCCTGCCTGTAGTTTACTTCCATCCATGCTCAAGTTTTGGGCATGGATAGTGATGCTGCCACCGCCACCTGCACGCACATTTACCTCAGCACCATTGTTGAGAGATACATCGGCTCCTTGAACGCCATCAGGAAAGCTTAACAGCAAGCTACTGCTGTTGACATTCAGCCCGACAGTACCAACTGCCATACCTCCCAACTCCACATTTCCACCCGAAGCTAGGAGTTGACCACCGTTAAGCTGCATATTACCGCCTACAAGTGCTAAGGTCTGACCAGGATTAACTTCTAAACTAGAATCCTGTACCTGAATATTTGCCGGATTCGTCCCAAATTGTAAGCCAATGGGTACATTTATAGTTAGCAAAGGTGGAGTTTGAGAATTTATAGCACTGAAATTAATACCATCACTAAAATTAAGACTATTCGCTGTAGTTGTAATAAACGAACCGCCAATATTGAGAGAGGCATTGGAATTAAAGATAATTCCATTCGGATTGATTAAAAACAAATTTGCAGTGCCATTTGCCCGAATCTTGCCATCAATAGCTTTAGGAGTTGAAGAGTCTGCTAATCAATACCAATGGATTTATGGTGTAGAAGTTCACGCTCATGCTACGAGTCAAATCATTAGTCATGTTTTAGACAGACGACCACTATTAAAAGTATGGTCAGAAATTTGGGAGTATTTATGGATTTTAGCTTGGGGTTTATTTGGCATAATTCTGGGTTTAATCCTCCAATCTCCTGCAAAGACATTGTTTAGCCTTGGTGTAATTAGTATTGAAATCGTTGGAATTTGTTTTATTGGCCTTGTTCTGGGTTGGTGGATTCCTTTAGTACCAACCTTGTTAGCTCTTGCGAGTGCAGGATTAACTACATTTTTTTTTGACCGAGATTTAAGAGCGTTACTCGAACAGCGCAGTTTAACTCTTAAGCGCTCTTTTGAAGCAATTCATAATGGGCCTCTGCAAAGTCTAGCTGTGATATTAAGGAATCTTGGTGAAGAAGAGATAGAGGCTGAGAAATTGCGATCGCAACTTGAACAACTAAATAGAGAGTTACGGACTATCCCTGAGTATCTCAGTCAAGAAATGCTCAGTCGCAATGATAGTCTTTATTTAGAAGGAAATGAAGTTCTCGATTTGCAAACTCCAATTGCTGAGATGCTTTATTATGTCTATGACATTACCTTAAGAAGAAACTTTCAAGGATTTGCATCAATCCAAAGTTTTATTCCTCCTAATTTTGAACCATTAGAAGATTGCCAATTAAGTCCAAATCAAAAGCGAGGCTTATACCTTTTTTTGCAAGAAGCTTTATGTAATGTAGGTAAACATTCCCAAGGGGCTACCCGGCTTGATGTAAGTTGTACGCGATCGCCAAAAGAGTATTGCCTGCAAATAATTGATAACGGATTTACAAATATATCTACAAACTATCAACGTGGCGGACAAGGAACAAACCAAGCTCAAGATTTAGCTCGGCAATTGAGAGGCAAGTTTCGACGATTTTCTCACTCTCCACAAGGTACTGTCTGCGAATTGACTTGGCCAATTGCAAGTAATTGGTGGCAACTATTTTTGTATTTAGGCAATTGGAAGCTTTAACTAAAAAAATATTAATTCAATAAGTTGGAGATTTGGCTCGCTAAGTTAGTTAATAGACTTCTGAGATATTTTTAAAATTCAACATCATAACAGCTTCCTTAAAGGAGCCATAGAAAAAGGAATGATAATTGCTCAAAGGCTGTCCTTAAAACATACTTTCTGGATACAAGTTCATCATATATTTATCCTGAAGTTCGTAAAATCTTTGGCTTCTATTTGTTATACCAATTCAGGAAAAACCTGATACATATAGATTTCTCGTAGGGGCACGGCAATGCCGTGCCCCTACCAACGTATTTGTATCATTATTAAAATGAAATGGTATTAGTTATTGGAATCCAAATTATCACTGAACAAATAGTCAGTAGCCTTTGGTTGCCAAGTTTAGTAGTTATTATTGGTACACTTTACAGTGCATTTCGAGTTTGGTAACTTTGGCATGAGCAGCAATTTATTTAAAGCACTGATTTCTCTCAAGCGAACTTTAGGATAATTAATAGTGTCTTGTCGCTGCTGCTTGTGTTTTGGTCAAGTAATTTAATCATGCTGCTGACTCTCTCCTGGCCAAGTATTTTGTAGTTTTGCAGCAATTTGGAGATTTTTAACCCATAAGCGATCGCTCAACTGATCGCAAATTCTGCCTGTTGCCTTTTGCCTTTATTCGACTAATCACTCAATATTCCAATCAATTCTGCTTCAGCAATTTCCTTTAATCCAATTGTTGAATCAGTTAATAACTGCAACCAATTTGATTGCGCCAATACAGATATATTGTAGGTAGTGCCCGATATTACACATGTAAGAGCGATCGCCCTCAAAATATTTGCACTACTCTCAGATTGAATTTGAAAAAGTCGTTGACAATAGATTCTGTCAACAGACTACCATCTAAGGTGTAACTTAGGGATTGACACAGGGCAAACGCATTTAAATATCGACGAGCTTGAATGAGAGTGGAATCCGCTCAAAAGATTTCAAAAATGAGTTTAAACATTATGACAGTTTCGCTAACTCCAGTTCTTGCTGTGAAGTTCGCCTTGCGGCTTGAATTAAATCAGCTGCCTTTTCGCCAATCATAATGGTGGGTGCGTTGGTATTTCCTGTGGTGATGGTTGGCATAATTGAGGCGTCCACGACCCGCAACCCTTCAACACCATATACCCGCAGTTCGGGGTCTACCACTGAATTGGAGTCTGTTCCCATTTTGCAAGTACCGACAGGGTGGTATACAGTGTCGCAGGTTTCCCGGATGTAAGCTTGGAGCGCCTCATCACTTTTCTTATCAGTACCGGGAGCAGCTTCTTCACCTCGGAACTGATCAAATACACTTGAGTGGAATATCTGCCGAATAATTTTGATCCCTGCAAGCAGCTTTTGCAAATCGGATTCACTCTGAAGATAGTTCATCCGAATTATCGGTGGGTCTTTGGGAGAAGCAGAACGCAGGGTGAAACTACCACGACTTTGGGGATTAGTCAGACAGGCTGTAGCTGCAAATCCAGGCCCTTGGCGGGCATAGGCAGGATGCGCCCACAAAACAGGGCCAGAGAAAAACTGCAAATCTGGTGCAACATCTAAACAACCTTCAGTATGCAGGAATAATCCAGCTTCGGCGATATTACTGCTTAGAGCAGGTTGTAAATCTTGAGTTGCTTGGTATGCAACGGCGACTTGAAGATGATCTTGGAGGTTCTGACCAACACCCGGCAAATCAACAACTACGGGAATGTTTAAAGCTTGTAGGTGTTCTGCATTCCCAATCCCAGAGAGCATCAGCAATTTAGGCGAATCGATCGCACCAGCACTTAAAATCACTTCCTGTTTTACAAAGGATTGGTATATCGTCCCCTGGTATATGTATTCCACTCCTACTGTGCGTGTTCCCTCAAACAATAACCGAGTAACTGATGCACCAGTGGTAACTGTTAAGTTGGGGCGATCTAAAATGGGTACTAGAAATGCCGCAGCGGTGCTGTGCCGCTTACCATCTTTTATAGTTAACTGATAAAGTCCGGCTCCCTCCTGTTGTGCGCCATTGAAATCAGGATTGCGCCCATAGCCAAGTGCAACAGCGGCTTCCACAAATTGTTGTGATGTTACGGCTGGAGCAATGGGATCTGTAACACTCAGCAATCCATCGACCCCGTGAAATTCGGATGCGCCATGCTGCTGGTTTTCAGATTTATTGAAGTAAGGCAACACATCTTGATAACTCCAACCGGGATTGCCTAACTCTTGCCAGTGGTCATAATCATGCCGACTGCCTCGAATATAAATCATGGCATTGATTGAACTGGTGCCACCCAAGGCTTTCCCGCGCGGACAATAGATTTTGCGGTTATTGATATACGGTTCTTCTTCGGTAAAATATGCCCAGTCTACCTCAGTGCCCCATAGTTTTATCCAGTCTAGAGGAGCTTGATGCTCTGGTAAGTTAGCCGGATTGCCCGCTTCCAGCAATAACACGGTTGTTTTACCGTCTTCTGTAAGACGATTGGCAAGAACACACCCCGCCGAGCCTGCACCAATTACAATATAATCATATTCAGTCATGAGCTTCTTAAATTAATTGCAAAATTTATAAAATAATACTATTCTCAGCGATCGCTACTAATAGACCTGCTCTAAACTTAATTGATTTGGATTTTACTAAAAATATCAACTTGTTTATTTCAAGAATATATAAAAATATACAAATTATCTACTTAAAGTATGTATGAAGGCTTGGTTTCAAGCCAAGCCTTCATACATACCAAGTGTTTACCACATCTAGTTAATTTACAATTAGGTTAACTTCAGTTCATCTTTGTAAAAGATGTATACAAATATTCTAAAAGCTGATACGCCACTGGCTTTCCTTGGGAGATGACTGAAAGAGTTAATTTACTTCTATTCCGATGAAAGTCTATCTTTTGCTTATCTGAGTTTTGATAAAAAAAGACCCTGGGTATTATTCCAGGGCGCATACACGTTTTTTAGGCATTAACAGGCTGAATAATAACTTTGTAAAATAGTTATTTCTACTATCCATAGAATGATACGAATATTAATCCATCTATGGGAGTAGTGGTTTTTTCTTGCTTGGTCTATTTATAGATGGTATTTTATAATACTATCTTGGCATTTGATCATATTTCCTATTTCTTTAACATCAGACCAAAGATTCTGTAATTTGATATTAATAGAAAGTTGGATTTATAGATTGTAGATTATATAATCTCCCAACTATTTATACATTTCACTTGCTTGGTATTACTCACAAAAAAGGCATGGTTAAAAACCACGCCTTATATACCAAGTGTTTACCATAGCTAACTAATTTAGAATTACTTTGATTTCACTTCATCTGTCTATAGTGTGGTTACAAAAAATCTCTTACCTGGGTGTAAATTAACAATATCTTGCTCTACAAAAGGTTTTTATTAACCTAGATATTAATTTAACACCAGTGTTTTTTATAATTTATATTAAATGGTTTAGTTGTAGGTTGCTTTTTCTTTTCAAGAAAACCTGCGATCGCCAAGTTCACTAGTGCTCCTTCAGTGTATTTAACTGATATTATTCCTGCTGAAAGCCTGAGCTAGAGCAATAACAGTCTTAGGAATGCGCCCAAAGCCCACAATATGGGAGTTCATACCCAACAGTATTTATCGAAGTTTCAGACAGCTACTAGTGTTTACCTTTCTTAAACGGGGATAGCTAATTGAAAAAGAGGCAAGGGAGCAAGGGATATAGAAAAGAATTGGGATTCGCTCCCGCCTGTTGCGTTAACTTCCCGCTCTTTACGAGAACCACCCTTAGGAAGTGGGGGACTTAGACACATATTCCGTTCTGCTCTGTGTCTAAAGGAAGAGGTTATTTCCCCCTGCCTCTTCGTTGAATGGATAAGCAAGAGATATGCTGAAGCAAATCTTTTATTGTAGCACATAAATAATTTCATTAAACTCATTCTCCAGGTAGTCGCATCTTTTGAGCTACGACAATAACTTAAGGTCTAGCATTGTAATCAAGCAAGTAACGGTACAATTACTATTATGGGAAAATATTTGGGGGCTGCAAATTCTTTAGGCTTATGTTGCATTTACTTTTGACTTATCTTGGCATCATCGTTTATCTAGCATTCGCTTGGTGTTTATTTAGCCAATGGTTATTTTTTTTGATGAGTGATACAGAAATGAGTCAAGAACAGCGCTATTTCTCTGGGATAATTTTAGTTTTAATCACTATTTTCTGGCCTTTAATAGTACCATTTGCTTATCTAGAATTATTGAAGTTTCATCGGAAATATAACAAAGAGATCGATTTATTGAGAAATTAACTGAAATTAAAGTCAGACCTGAATGGCACGCTTGTTAATCGCAAAACTTTGCTAAAACTGGCTTTTAGTATTCTATTTGCGCTTCTATCTGAACATTAAGAACCCGGTTTTATTTATCCGGGAAAAGCCTGGTTTTTTAGCAAATACTTTTTCCACGTCATAGATTATAGGTGAAGTTTAAAAACTAAGACTACCGTTACACATAGGTTTCAGCTTAGGCGTTTGTGCAACGATTTTGTAGGAGTATTGCGTTGCGAAAAAAATTGATAACATCAAGCTTAGATAAACAAAAATTTATAGTAAGTATTAAAAATTATTACCCTGAGTAATTTAGTAGCCACTACGAACATTGGTTCATATTTTACGTTTAATTTCATTGGACTACTTACCAATTTTATGTGAGGTTGTGCTTTATTGAACTCCTAACTGTTGCTATCCTCCTTACTTGTTAGGTTAAGGTTTGATTATTATATTTATTGATTTTTTGTAGCATATAATACTAAATAAAATATCAATAATCTAGAAACAAATTTTTGCGACGCCGATAGCGTACCCCTACGGGGATCTTGCTACGCGCAGCGTCTCCAAGAGTTGCATTAGCGAGTATTCGTGCCCCTTCAGGGAAGCAAGCGCAGCGTACGACACGCTGCGCGAACGTAGAGAGCGTCATAGCCCGTCGTAGACATTGCACTATACTAAAACTAATGAGCAGGCGCTACCTTTGAGAAAACTATCAAAATTAATCTCTTGGTTTGCTTAATAGTAAAACCTTATTCAATCACATCTGTACAAGCAATTGGCATAGTAATGAAATTGTATCTAATATACCAACTCCAGTACAGAATTCAATAGTAAATAGTTTTGATTACTTATTTATCCAGTATCTTTAAAATTTAAAATTATACACAGGTCAAACGATACTGTGATAAATAATCATATATATATAAATATTATTATCAACTCATTAAGAAAATCTTCTGTAATTTTGCCTATAATCGAATAGGTATCCGCTAAACCTATCTGCTTGAGGTTTACTTACCCCTAGCTATTTTTGCATTGGTTAGAATTATCAACTAGGCAAAAGTAAAACACAAGTCAATCCTAACTGAACACTATTCTATCGTTCGCGGTAAGCCTCGTCTGTATCTCCCAAGTAAAGACGATGAATCCTAATAAAATCTCCTGGAGAAGAGATGTATTTGACACATTCATTCATGAGTGATGAAAAGAAGCAAAACTCTCACCAGCCTTTGATTTTGGCAGTGGAAGACCATGATGATAGTCTCCTGCTGATTAGTTATGCTCTTGAGTCAATGGGTTATAGATTCATTTGTCAAACAGATTGTTCTACAACGGTGCTGGTAGCTAAAGAATATCAACCAGACTTAATCTTGTTGGATATTTTGTTACCAGGTCTTAGCGGTATCGATGTTGTGCGTCATCTAAAGCAAGAACCCTTAACTTGCACAATTCCAGTAGTGGCAGTCACAGCTTTAGCTAGCACGGAGGATCGTCAGCGTATTCTCAAGGCAGGATTTAATGATTACATCAGCAAGCCCTATATGCTCGAAGAATTAGAGGCTATAATTCGCCGTGGTCTGGGAAGAAAATCCGCCCCTTATCCAGCTTTGGAGCTTTGTCAGGATTAGCAGTCGAGCAGAAAAATATGAATGTGAAGGAGAAGAACTTAAGTGTTTTTAGGTAGTTGCACAGTGAACAAACTACCTTTACCTAGTTCAGAGGTGACCTGGATAGTTCCTGCGTGCGCTTCTACAATCCGGTGGGATAGATGTAGCCCTAAGCCACTACCTGAGCGTTTATTTTTGCCTTGGCGAAATCGCTCGAAAATTGTTGCCTGATCTTCGGGCGCAATCCCATATCCTGTATCTTGTATCTCGATTGTCACCGAATCTGGATTTTCTGGATTAGGTGATGTTTCAAAAATGCGGATTGTGATGCCTCCTGTATCTGTAAATTTGATAGCATTTGCGATCAAGTTGTTTAGTACCCGCCGTAGTTCCAAGCGATCGCCCATAATAATACCAGCGTTTTTACCCTGTGAGTCTAATTCACGGGTGTCTATTTCTAGAATTAACCCTTTTTCACCAGTTAAAGGGCTTAGTTCGCTCACTACTTCTTGAGATATCTCACGTAAATCGCATTCCTCCCAATTCAACGTTTTTTTACCTGCCTCGAAGCGATAGACTTCTAGGAGGGTATTCACCATGTCCATCAAATTTTGGTTACTGCGAATCATAACTGCGATCGCCTGTTTCATTTCCGGCGAAATTTTGCAGAATGTTTCCATCTCAAACAAATTCAACATGCGATCAGAGGCTACTAGGGGAGTTCGCAAATCATGAGTCAGACGGGAAACAAAATCCTCCCGTTGGCGGGCCATTTTTTGTTGTTCGTCTAGACTGTGCTTGAGACGCAACAGCGATCGCACCCTTGCCAATAGTTCATCAGTATCAAATGGTTTACGAATAAAATCGTCAGCACCAGCATCCAAACCTTCGACAACGCTGGATTCGTGAAAGGCAGTAATCAGCAGAATTGGAATATAACTAATTGCTGGGTTATTCCGAATTCGACGTGTGACTTCATAACCATCTATCCCCGGCATCATCACATCTAACAGAATCAGATCGGGTGGAGATTGTTCAACTTGCCGCAAAGCCTTTATTCCATCTGAAACCAAATTAATTTCATACCCCTCACTTTCTAAAATTGCTTGAACCAAAATGAGATTATCTAGAGTATCATCAACTGCGAGAATGCGATAAATTTTATTATTTTCAACTACAGACATAATTTATCAACTTTTATCAGTTTCTTTGAAAGTAATTTATAGTTTAAATTTAGGATATCCTATTGGCTTGCCAAGCTTGAGAAGATGAATGATGCGGATTTTTAGCAGAGCAAGAAACTCTATCGCCATCTACCTGTAAAGGTAGAGTATCGGCTGTAGGAGCAGATAATGTGATTTGACGCGGCAATTCAATTTTAAACATTGAACCGATCCCTAATTTGCTCTCAAGAAAGATTTTGCCGCCCATCATTCGCACCAGTGAATCTATGATTGCCAAACCTAGTCCTGTACCCGGATATTTTCGAGTGAGAGTTTGATCGACTTGCCGAAATGCTTCAAAAATACGTTTAAAATCTTTGGGTGCTATGCCAATACCTGTATCCCGAACAATAATTGCCACTTTATTTGCGGGTAGTTCTTTAACTTCAACCCAAATTTCACCAGACTCTGTGAACTTAACAGCGTTGGAGAGTAGGTTAATTAAAATCTGTTTAATACGAACAGGATCATTAAATACCAAAGTATTTTGCAAATCGGTTTGCACTAACAATGATAGATTTTTAACGTCAGCTAGGGAACGCATTTCAGCTACAGCGAGATTTATTACCTTTGATACATCAAATATTTCCGCCTTTAAGTCTAATCGTCCTCCCTCCAGCTTGGAAAAATCAAGAACTTCATTAAGTAGCATCAGCAAATGCTTCCCATTATTCAAAATGCGCTCAACCATATCTGTTTGCTGGTGAGTTAGTTCACCGAACTTGGGACGCAACAGTATTTGTGAAAAACCAATAATCGCATTCATCGGCGTTCTGAGTTCGTGAGACATATTTGCCAAAAAATTTGATTTTAGCAGTGATGCCTCCGATAGCTTGAAGTTTTGCATTTGAAGCTGTTGTTGTTGTCTCTCCAATTCTTGGTTCTTACGAATAAGTTGTTTATGACTTTCTCTTAGTTGCTGGTTTGCCAAAGCTGCCTGCATTTCAGCCCGATAAACCCGAATCGCACTCCGCAAAACTTGTGCTAAGTTTTCTGGGGATATTCTAGACTTATAAAGATAGTCTGTAGCACCAGCTTTCAATAATTGGACACCACTTTGATCATCTTCTTGACCAGTTAAGACTACTAAAGGAACTTTAATTTCCGAAGAACCTAGCTGTTGAATTAAGGTTAGTCCATCCCGTTCTAGTAAGCGAGAGTCAAGGAAAACACAATCATAGGCAGTAGTGCTTAAAATAGAAAACGCATCATTGCCATCGCCTACTTCAGACAGTTCCATTTGAATACCTGCTTTAGTCAGGGCACACCGGACTGCCATCCGGTCTACTTCATCATCATCTACAATCAAAATTTTCAGCGTATCTTCCATCGGTTTTTATTTTTACCGCTAAACATAGATTGATGTATAACATTCCTCTTTTGAGATTATCTAATTAAAAAATATAAGATTTTTGGACATCTAAAATCTGTAACTTGATTAACTAAGCGATTTCGCACAAGATCCAATACTTATTGAGCGTTGACATCATCTCTAGAAAGTTAGGGAAGGTCAAAGGCTACAGGATATTTTTAGTTAAACTTAAATTATCAGCTTTCACTTGGTGTTAATTTTAATTTGAGGTCGTTATCACAGTTACAGGAGTTGCTCTTAATTGCAGGTCAGAAGATAAGTCTCAGGGAAATTGGATGTTACCCATCTTTGGCATATTCAAATCCACCAAAACCAAGTGTTGTTTGGGGGTAGTCACTGAGGCTGACCTTGATTGCCGCGCAACATTATTACTACTTCTAACCCATTTTTGGCAACGTGAATTAAATTAATAATATTAACTTTCTTGAATGCCTGCAAGACATTCATCACATCAACTTCTTTCTCCTCTACTAATAGTATGTTAATCACTCTTTTGGGCATTTTCTTGGTGTTCAATTCAGTCTGTTGTATCCTCAATCTGGTTAATTTACCAGAGTATTGAAATTAAACTTCTAGCAAATGACCAATGGTTCTAAAACAATTAGTAATTAACAAACCGAAAACTATTGACTTGAAGACAGCAAACATAGCTGATATAAAGTAAAATAAAATACTTTACTAAGCTTAAAGTAATTGTAATTGAGCCAGCAAGCGACCGTCGTCAGCCATTAGTGAGAGTTGCATACCATTATCGTGTATCATAAGCTTGAGCAGTTCTACTCATCAAAGTGGTTAGACCAGGTGCATAAAAAAGTAGCTCCCTATACCAATTTGTAAATCTGAAGTAATCCTAGCTCCTGGAGTTTCGACAATTTTCTTAACGATCGCCAGACCTGTGTTAGTATTTTCCTGGCGATCGCGGTCTTCCACTGTTCGGAAAATTACCAAAACATTCTCGCAAACTTTAGAAATAATACCAAGTCTTTGCAAGCCTTTTGGTATTAAAAAAATTACTTTTTGGTTTTGATTACTGAAAAGTTTAACTTGTAAGCCGTGCGTCCACCATCTGGACGCACGAGTAATTACCCTTTGTAGTTGTGCTTGAATTTCTTTTAAAACTGTCCACCATTGAGCCTGATTTTTCACATTATGTGGAAAAACCAACAAAACACCTAACCCCTGAGCAAGCCTCCCTACAAGGGTTGGGCGAAAATTAAAAGCCTCTCCCCTATTAGGAGAGAGGTCTTGCACATCCCGTGAAAAGTCAGACCAACAAGCTTCCCACAAAGGATAACGAATTACTTTGCTGCTAGTAATTCCACCAAATTTTAACGCCGCCTGATTCCCTTCCCTGAAGATGCCCATCAGCTGTATCAATCCGATGAATCCAAAGGTTTGGGTAAAAATCGCTCGAAAGCATCGTTCACTTTCTCGTAAGGTAACTTTTACCTTTTGTAATTTGTCCATTTTTGTTAGCTTTATACAAGATAATAGTAATTAACTAATGGAACATGGGAACTGAAAGCTGAATTATGAGCAAAGGAGGAGCAATTTGGCATTAGTCTCAATCTTTCATACTTATTGTGCAAGTATCTATATATCTCCAGCTAGATTTATTCTCTATCTAAATGTTAAAAAATAGGATACTTGTTATTTCTATCGGTGGATGCAGACGAGGTAAAATATCATCTATCTTTGGTATGGGAAAATAAGGGATAGCGCTTACAAAAAGTAATACTTTGAAAGATGCAAACAGCATAAGAGCGAGTGTAGCGATGAGTGAAATTAGCATTATTTTAATTGAAGATCATGACTTAACGCGAATGGGACTACGAGCAGCATTACAGTCTCATAGTGCATTGAAAGTAATTGGCGAAGCAGCAAATGCTACCCAAGGACTAAAACTTTTGGAAACGGCAAAGCCAGATGTAGCTGTTGTAGATATTGGTTTGCCTGACATGGATGGCATTGAACTCACCCGTAAATTCAAACGCCAGCAAGCTGAAACTGGGCAAACGACAACGAAGATTCTCATCCTGACAATGGATCATACAGAGGATGCTGTACTTGCAGCTTTTGCGGCGGGCGCTGATTCTTATTACATGAAAGAAACAAGCATCAGTAAATTAACTGACGCGATTCAGGCGACTCACGGCGGTAACTCTTGGATTGATCCGGCAATTGCCAACGTGGTATTGCGGAAGATGCGGCAAGGTATTCCTGGAGAGAGCCAAAGTTCTGATAAAACGCCGAAAACTGTAAAAATTGAGGCGTTGGCGTCAGAATACGAGCAAGTTTTGGAAACTTACCCCTTGACTCAACGGGAACTGGAAATCCTGGAGTTGATTGTAGCTGGATGTAGTAATGGGCAAATTGCCGAGAAACTCTACATTACAGTTGGTACTGTGAAGACCCATGTTCGTAATATTCTAAATAAACTGTGTGCCGATGACCGTACTCAAGCTGCTGTTAGGGCCCTACGTTCTGGGTTGGTAGCATGAGGAACTGGGGATGAGGGAGCAGAGGGAGCAGAGGGAGCAGAGGGAGCAGGGGAAGATGAACTATTGATTATTGACCAATTCCCAATGCCCAATGCCCATTCAAAATCGTTCCTGTAAACATTCTGCAATCCGTAATGCTGCTCCGGGTTTGCCCATGCGTCGCACACCATTTTCGGCAATAATTTGCAAAATATCAGGATCTTTGAATAGGGACTGTACGATCTTGGCAACTTCTGTTGGCTGCTCGGCTAAAATCAAAGATGAGCCTAAAAGACGACTTTGAGCTTCAGCAAAGGCAGGGTTATATTGGGGCCCATTACCGAGAATTGCGATCGCAGGTTTTCCTAAACCGATAAACTGTTCTGTAGCTGTACCTGCCATTGCGATCGCTAAATCTCCCAAATGCAAGCAATCATTATAGGCTTGTTGTGTCAGCAGTAAATATGCATTTCTTTGTTTAAATGTCAAGACATTTGGATCAGCAATTTGGATAGGACATGTTGATTCAGTGCGCCAGCCTTGGGATTGCACGCTTTGGGATAAAATATTAGAGTCTAAACCCGGAGCGATCGCACCTAAAAACACCACTGTGCCAGAAGTGTAAAACACCGAATCTCGCTCCTGGAAACTTGCCATCAACGCAGATACGGCAATCATAATTGTTTCCCAGTTGGTGTATGCCTCTGGCGGACGGGAACCAGGAAAAAGAGTCACCATTAAAGGCCGAACCGTCTCTTGCTGTTGGCTATCCTGACTATAGAATTGTTGGCGTGAAAAGGTCGGTTGCAGACCATCCATCATGGGATTACCCAAATTAAAAGCTGGAATTGGCCATTGTTTTAATGTTTCCGTCGTCAGTCCATCTCTAGGGAACACCGCCTTACAACGGCGACGACTCATTAACCAACGTTCCCAAGGATGGTAAACTGAACCGGAAAAGTTTTCCCAACGCGCACCTTTAGATTTTCGTGGTAATAATCCAGCTTCATCCCGCACATAATATTCAGATTTCGCTGTACCCACAAAAGCATAATTAGCGCCACTGAAAGTTGCAAACACTAGCGGGACAATATCTCCCACTGCTAAAATCGCTCTTTTATTACCTAATTTTTTTTGAGAACTCACCCAACGGCGGGCAGCTTTAATCTGGCTGAGTGTTAGTTGCAATAAACCACCACGTACATCCCGCGCTAATTGACGACCATCCATATAGATAAAGCCGCCAGAAGGCATACTGCGGACTGAACCAATCAGGGGGATATCCAACTGTTGATAAGCATGTCCTTCACCCACCAGAGGTAAAGCAAATATCTCTGGTGGGTTTGGTTGTCGTTGGAGTTCTTGCAAAATCCGAACTGCAATGACATCTTCCCCATGACCATTACTTAATACAAGTAACCGCAAAGGAGAAGTTGCAGATTGGGAGTTAGAAGCTAGAGATAACCGAGATATATTACTCATAGAAACAAAATATCAAAATTAACTGTCTGTTTGGGTAAGAGGTATAAATAGGGAAATCGACCAAGAAGCTGGAAGTTAGTATTATCCCTATTCGCTGGCGTCTCTACAACTAACTCCCAGTTAATTAGGTTAAATATTATGCGAGTTTCTGCTACTGCAATTTTTACTTTAGCTACTTTAACTGCTGCCAATGTCACTGAGCAAGCAACGGCTACACCTGCTAAAACCGTTACTCCAACTGCAAAAGCTGGTAACTTGGTGGTGCCGATAATTGAAGACACTCCCACACGGATGGAGACAATTGCTTCTCCAGAAACTATAGTTGCACAACAATTTTCCCAAAATCCTGTCGCCGTGCAAACAGGTGCAAACAAAAATTCCACAGTAGTCTTAAAGTCAGCACAAGAGTTAAATTCCAAAGTAATTCTCCCTGTTTCCCCTACCTCCCCTGCTCCCTTATCTCCTAAAACCCCTACTACTGAAAGTGATTTAGTAGTCACAGCTACAGATGTACAGGTAGTGGGAGCCAATCAAGAATTGCAGAATATCATTCGCCAGGTAATTAAAACTCAGGCGGGTGGAGAAACCAGTCAAAGCCAGCTACAAAAAGATGTAGCTGCAATTTTAGATACAGGTTTATTTAGCAATGTCAGTGTGAATAGCTTTAGCACAAAGGCTGGATTGAATGTAGTTTATCAAGTGCAACCGGTGATTGTGCGTAGGCGCAGCCCGCCGCAGGCATCGCTGCAACTATCTGGCGCGAAAGTACTCACTTACCAAGTAGCTCAACAACGTTTGCAATCTCAGATTGGAACCACCATCAGTCCTGCTGGACTCCAGCAAGCAGTAGCACAAATTAATAAATGGTATGCCGACAATGGTTATAATTTGGCACGGGTGTTATCAATTAAACCCAGTTCTCAAGGCATTCTCACTGTGAATGTCGCTGAAGGCTTAGTGGGTGATATCAAGTTCCGCTTTCTCAACGATGAGGGAAAAACCGTTGATAGCAAGGGTAATCTCGTGGGAGGACGCACCAAACCAGATTTCCTGCAACAGCAACTCAAGCTAAAATCTGGTCAAATATTCCAAGAAAATGTCGTCAAACAAGACATACAACAGCTATATCGTACTGGTTTGTTTGAGAGTGTGAATGTTGCCTTAGAAGGGGATGCGACAAAACTAGATTTAGTCTATCAACTCAAAGAAACTGGAGCGCGTGGTGTTAACTTGGGTGGTAGTTACAATGCCGATCAGGGATTAACAGGCACAATCAGCTATCAAGATCAGAATGTCGGCGGTATTAATGATACTTTAGCTTTAAATGTTGGTGTAAGTAGCCGGGACTTGCAGTTTAATAGCAAATTTATCAGTCCTTATCGGGCAACTAACCCCGATCGCTTGGGGTACACTGTAAATGGTTTTCGTAATCGGGAACTTTCGGAAACTTTTGACGACAAGATTAAGCTAGCTAACGGCGACAAAGTGCGGGAAGGTCAAATTGGCGGGGGTATCAGCTTACAGCGACCAATTGATAACTGGAATACCTCCTTAGGATTAAACTATACCCAAACTAGTATTCGCGATCGCCAAGGTAATATTACTCCAACTGACGCTCAAGGCAATCCCCTATCTGCGAGTGGAACTGGCGTTGATGACCTAACTACCGTATCCTTCACCGCCACCAAAGACCAACGGGATAATCCCCTCAATCCAACTCAAGGTTCCGTTCTGAGTCTGAGTACAGAACAATCTGTACCCATCGGTCAAGGTAATATTTCCCTAAATCGCCTGAAAGCCAATTACAGCCAATATTTGCCAGTGCAGTTATTTAACACTAAACAACCGCAAGTATTTGCGGTGAATCTGCAAGCTGGTACCGTGATTGGTAATTTACCGCCCTACGAAAGCTTTAACTTGGGTGGTACCAACTCAGTACGCGGTTACGATTCTGGAAATGTGGGGAGTGGTCGCAGTTATGTGTTAGCTTCCGCGGAATATCGTTTTCCCGTCTTACCAATAGTAGGGGGTGTATTATTTGCCGACTTTGCCTCAGACTTAGGTTCTGGTGATACTGTATTGGGAGATCCAGCAGGTGTGCGTGGCAAACAAGGTTATGGTTTTGGTTATGGGGCTGGAGTGCGCTTAAATTCCCCACTAGGCTTGATTCGGGCTGACTATGGCATTAATGATCAGGGAGAAAGCAAGGTGCATCTAGGCATCGGTCAACGGTTTTAAGAAAATGAAAATTCAGACAAAAACCGAAAAAAGAGGAGTCAAAACTGTCCGTTGGCCCATTTTCTACACCAACGTCTAAACTATGTCTAAGTAAGTGGGCGTGAATAATTAAAAGCTTGTAGTAAGCGGTTTCAACCGCTTACTACAAGCTAATTTGATTAATTTTACATTGCGTAAACTAATACCAATTCACGGAAATCCTGATACATATCGATTTCTCGTAGGGGCATGGCAAAGACAAGCCCCAACTAGCGTATTTGTATCATTATTAAAGTGAAATGGTATAAGAATACGCGCCCTGCTGTGCGATCGCCTTCTCTGAGGCGATTGTCAATTGCATTAAATTGATGCCTATTGATTGCTGATTGGAAGTGCCTAACTCATCTAAATAAATTCGTTGCACTTGATCGCTGTTTAAAAATAAGCGATGAGTTCTTGTATCGCTAGGTTCCAAACTGCGTGATGGAAAAATTACCACACAATACCAGTCATCGTATTGAGACTGATTCCGGTTCAAATACATCATCGACTTAGTAAAGAAGGGATGATAAAGAGCTTCATCTGGCTTGAAAAGTTGCTCTACTTGGGGAGACCCCATCGCCCTACAGCCCTTCGGGCATCCTACGGCGGGCGTCTCCCTTTGGGAGAAGACCGCACTTTCCGCTTTTTGGAATTGAACTTCTGCAAAAAAGATAATTCTGGGTGTTGAACCCTCGGGAGGTAAAAAGACCCCATCAATACGAAAGGCGGTTTCTTTCACTTCAACGGACTCAAATTGATAGTTCTGCGCCTATTCAGTGCGGTAATCAACGAGTTCAAAAATAAACCACGGAAATCGCTTAAAGATTTGGTAATAAATGGTGTCGCGTTTCACTAAAATATCCGAAATATATTGATTATTAACTTATTAAAAATTACAGAATTACTCTTTGGCATTGTAGCAAATAGCGTGTTATTTATCACATCACAGGTGTGGAAGACAAATTGCACCTATTTCCTACTTCAGGATTTCTTGACTCTCGCGTTATCCTATAAAGATAAAACTGTTGTACTCATGGGGAGGTTTTTCGTGCTTAGAGAATTCCAACAACTAAATCATCCCGTAAGATAGACAAGCGAAAACCCTGCCCAAAAATATGGGAAAATTTTTCAGAAATCCCCCAAGGCTCAAAACTCGCTACTTATTTATCTGCTCACTCAGGAATCAGGACTCTTTATGTTAGCAGGCACAATTTTGCAGGATGGAAAATATACCCTAATTCAAGAAATAGGGCGGGGTGGCTTTGGCATTACGTTTAAAGCTACGCATCACTACTTGGGTCAGGAGGTGGTGATGAAAACCATCAATGAACGGCTGCGACAACATCCTGATTTTGCCAAATTTGAGCGCCAATTCCAAGATGAAGCTAGACGATTAGCTACGTGTATCCACCCAAATATAGTTCGAGTTAGTGACTTTTTTGTTGAAGCTGGACTGCCTTACATGGTGATGGAATACATTCCTGGTGAAACTTTGGGAGACGCATTTGTATTACCAGGGATACCTTTAGCTGAAGCCACAGCAATTCATTACATCCGGCAAATTGGGGCAGCTTTGCAGGTAGTGCATAACAACGGTTTGTTACATCGAGATGTCAAACCAGATAATATTATCCAACGCCTTGGAACCCAGGAAGTAGTATTAATTGATTTTGGCATTGCCAGAGAATTTAATGGCGGTGTCAGGCAGACTCACACGGGTATGGTTTCTGAAGGCTATTCTCCAATTGAGCAGTACTTAACGCAAGCGCCGCGCACGCCCGCCACGGATGTTTATGGTTTAGCCGCAACCTTATATGCACTGTTGACAGCCCAAGTTCCTATGCCAGCATTATTGCGCGATCGCGAGCAAATGCCTTCCCCCCGCGAACTTCAACCACACTTGAGTGCTTCTGTCAACCAGGCCGTAATGCGCGGTATGGCGGTGGAGTCTCGTTTTCGGCCAGCGACAGTTGCTGAATGGTTACAACTGCTACCTGGAAATGGGATGAATATGACACCGCAAGCCTTACCCACTTATGCAGTGCCAACTGTCAATTTATCTGCACAACAGGCAGCAACTTTAATTGGGAAAACTGCCCAAAATCGGCTTCATAAACCATCTGCCTTGGTGCAGCCCAACCCAGGCATCACTAAGAAAAATATACTGGCTAAAAAACAGGGGTCATCTAAAATATTCATTGGTATAGGTGTAGCCCTAGTTGCTGCTACAGCAGGCTTTGGCATCACTAGCCTCTTACCCAAATCTCAGCCACAGCCAACCGCAAAGCCACTTTTTGAACAGCCAACTCAAGAACCAGCTGCGAAAGTTCCTAGCTTCGAGAATGGTGAAAAGACTAACACTACCTCAAGAACCGAATCAGCACCTGTTTCTAATTCCAAGCAGCGTCGGCGTAATCGTCGTTCTTCCCCACAAGAAACTCCCAGCAGCCCTACACAAGAATCACAACGCGGCGATTTGGAGCAATCTGCACCTTCACCTAAAGTTTCCCCCACACCCTCGCTAGTGGAAAAACTACGGGCGATCCGGTCATCTCGTAATGCTTCCCCCACACCATTACCAAAAAATAACTTACCCGCTTCTAATCAGAATTCTGCTTCTCCTCAACCGATGATTCCGTCAAATTCTGTGGTTATACCAGCAGCGCCACCAACAGAATCTAAACAGTCAGATCCTTCTGCTGTAATAGTACCAACACTGGAAAAACAAAATTCACCGACTGAGAGTCAACCCCAGAACGATCAGAAATTTCAGGAAAAGCTACAAGATGACAATAATTAGTCAATTTTAGATTTTTTCTTGAATCTAAATTTGAAGGACTCTTGCCAATATAAGAGCAACTTTTTCTTTCTTATTTCATTTTTAGCTAAATTCCTTATTTAATCTTCTGTACAACAACTTCTCCCTTCTTATTAATCTTCACCGGATTTTTGGGAAAAGCTTGATTGTTCAAATAACGTATAAGTTTCACAGTCCGAAAACGCTGATCAATATGAGGGATTCCCTGGCGATCCATCCTAACAGGGATAATTTTACTCGATACCAAATCTCCCACGGAGTTAAGTTTAACTTCTAAAATCATTGAGTCACCCGTCTGGGCATTTGTAGATAAAGTTCGATATCCCAGAAAGTTTCCTAAAGAATAAGCGATAATTTTTCCCTTATAAATTTCCATCGCTCTCGGAACATGAGGGCCATGTCCTAGTACTAAATCTGCTCCCGCATCAATCATATTTCGAGCAAACTTGATCGAATTACCTCGATTTTCTCCATAAAAAAACTCTGTTTGATTCTGAACATGTAGTGCCCCCGTTCCTTCAGCTCCAGCGTGCATCGATACTACTACAATGTTGGCTTTATTTTTAGCTTCTGCTACAAGTGCTTGTGCTACTCCTAAATTATGGATGGAATTATACATTTCATAAGGAGAAAACCCGATCATTGCCACAGGGATATTGTTAGCTTCCAGATAAAGAATTTGATTTTTATGACCTAGTGTTGCAATGCCTACAGCCTCAAGATTTTTCTTTGTATCTTTGAACCCTACTGGGCCGAAGTCCATTGCATGGTTATTCGCCATATTAAATACATTAAAACCAGCTTCAGCAAATAGCCGAGCATATCCAGGTGGGGAGCGAAAGGCAAAGACTTGTCCTCGACTAATATCTTTGGCAGTGTAGGGGTAATTAGTTAAGCTACTTTCAAAGTTACCAAACAAGATATCAGATCCTTGTAAGTGAGTTCTCACTGATTTTGGTAATAATTGATCTCGAAACCGGGGTAATCTATAGTTAGGGAAATTAGTACCGGGAATAATATCTCCAACGGCTTTGATAGTAATAGTATCTGGAAAGGTTTGTTTTTCTGTTGTTGATGGCGTAAGTTCAGGGATAGCTAATGGAAATTGCATAGGCTCGCTAGGTGTAGTAGCAGCGTTTAATTGCTGTGATTGCCCAAGCCGGATAACGACTCCTATACTAATACCCAGATATAAACAGACGCTGATAAAACTAAATGAGAGCACTCTCCCCATGCTGCGATTTGCCATCGTTCACTCCTCACACGATGGCATTAGTTTATCCCAAAAATCTGTGCTGACGGTGTATATTTTAGTGTAGTTTGGAAAATATTTTACTAAGTAAATACGGAAATATAATACCGTTTCACACAACATCCGTTACATATATATAATAGTTGGGGCGCACATCTGTGTACCCTTACTTGCAAAAATCATACATAAAATCTATAAAGCCTAACACCATCGGCTTGTCTAGTTCTTTGGCAATCATTTTAAACGGAGAGGGGGGGATTCGAACCCCCGTTGGGTTTCCCCAAAACGCATTTCGAGTGCGTCACCATGAACCGCTCGGACACCTCTCCAGCTATATCATTCACACATTTGAGTATTCAAATGCCGTGAAGTTAAGGGAAATTTTATCATATTCCCTATAGTACTATAACATTATCGCTTGCTCTGCGTAACAGAATGCTTTGGGAACGCCAATGGCTAATTAAGGTGTGTAGACATCGAAAAAAACATCATAAAATTTATCTTTTAGCAATCCTAAATCAGATGTCTTGCATTTTACGTACTAACCGCCTTGGCGGTTGCTATATTTAGATGATTTCCTCACAAGTTCCTCAAATTGCTTTGCTAAATTTAGAGTCTGGGGAACGTCGGCAAAATGGAGTTAATCCAGCTGATGAATATTGTTAGGAAGATTAATGATGAGTTAGCGATCGCAGGACAAATTACACTAGACCAACTACAACAAATAGCTGATGAGGGTTATAAGTCTGTACTGAACCTACGTTTGCCCGACGAAACAGGCTTGCTACTTAATGAACAGGAGAAGACAGAGCTTTTGGGATTGTACTACGTTAACTTACCAACTAAACCTGAAGACATTAATCATCAAGGTACGCTCCAGATATATCAGACCATCACTGAATTACCCAAACCGATTCTGATACATTGTGATAACTCAATTCGTTCAGTCACAATAGTATTGTTGTATATCGCCATCAAGCAGGGTATAACATTTGAAAAAGCGATGCAAAAAGTTATTACCTTAGGCTTGATATAGCTATCAACTCATAACTCCCTCATCCCATAGATTTGAAACCCTCGCAGCGTTTCATCCCAGAGTTAGACGCAAGTGGTTTTCATGGTTATATACCATAAAAGGGGAAATGTACCTCATAAAACCGGAGACTAGAGATAAAAATGAGGTCGTGACCTAGCTAAAGTTCTGGGATTCGTCATCATGTATGAACTAGTTCAAGCTGTCTTCAACGGTGATGAAAAAACTGCTCTACATCAGTTGATTTATACGTTGAATGCTTCAGGTAAGCGTTACTTCCTGAGAAATGAGATATTGCAAGCTTTTGCCGATTACTGTCATCAATCCCAAAAGCCAGCCTATTTTTACTACTCTTCTTCTGTTGGCAAACTGATACAGTACACTCACGAAATAATTCTTGAAGAGGACAGTACCTGGTTCGTGGTTCGTCCCAGGATTGCTAGCCAGGAAGTTTGGCAACTGACAGGCGATTTTAGTAAGTTCGAGCAGATGACGCCTCAAGTACTGCTAGATGTCAGAGATCGCCTAGTCAACCGCTATCAATCCCACATCCTCGAAATTGACCTCCACCCCTTTTATGAGAGTTCCCCAAGAATTGACGACCCCAGAAATATTGGTCAAGGTTTAGCCTTCCTTAATCGTTACCTGTGCAATCAACTGTTGACTGACCCCCAATATTGGGTAGAAATGTTATTTCAAGCATTACAAGGGCTAAAACACGATGGGATTCGTCTGCTATTGAGCGATCGCATTCCTTCAGGTATTCACCTAGCCAAACAAATTAAGCTAGCGCTTAAATTGCTGAATGAGCTTGAGCCTAATGAACCTTATGAAAAATTCCGCTTTGATCTCCAAGAACTCGGCTTTGAGCCGGGTTGGGGTAACACTGCGGCGCGAGTCTCCGAAACCCTAGAACTCCTCGATCGACTCATTTACTCTCCAGAACCTGGCATCTTAGAAACATTTGTAGCCCGCGTCCCCGCCGTCTTTCGCGTCGTCCTTATTTCCATCCACGGCTGGGTTGGACAGGAAGATGTCTTAGGAAGAGATGAAACACTCAGTCAAGTTATCTACGTCCTTGAACAAGCTCGCAGCTTAGAAAACGAACTGCGTGAACAAATCAAACTCGCGGGTCTCGACGTGCTGGGTATGAAGCCACATGTGATTATTCTCACCCGGCTCATCCCTAACTGTGAAGGGACATTCTGCAACCTGCGCTTAGAAAAAGTTCAAGATACTGAAAATGCTTGGATATTGCGCGTTCCTTTTGGTGAATTCAATCCCGAAATTACTAACAATTGGATTTCTAAATTTGAGATTTGGCCTTATTTAGAAAACTTTGCTCTAGATGCAGAAAAAGAATTACTAGCTCAATTTAAAAGTAAACCTAATCTTCTTGTTGGCAACTACAGCGACGGTAACTTAGTGGCTTTTCTTTTATCTCGCCGGATGAAAGTTACCCAGTGCAACATTGCCCATTCTTTGGAAAAACCTAAATATCTATTTAGTAATTTATATTGGCAAGATTTAGAAGACCAATATCACTTTTCGGTACAATTTACTGCTGATTTGATTAGCATGAATGCAGCCGAATTCATTATTACATCGTCCTATCAAGAGATTGTCGGCACACCTGATACTATCGGTCAATACGAGTCGTATAAGTACTTTACGATGCCGCAACTGTATCATGTGGTTGATGGGATTGATTTGTTTAGTCCTAAATTCAACTTAGTGCCGCCGGGAGTAAATGAAAATATTTTCTTTCCCTATACCCAAAAAGCAGACCGGGATTCTAACCTTCGCACACAAATTCATGACCTACTCTTTACCCGCGAAGACTCCCAAATATTTGGTCATTTAGATCACCCTAATAAGCGACCAATCTTTGCCCTTGCTCCCATTACCTCAATCAAAAATCTCGCTGGGTTAGTTGAATGTTTTGGTCAAAGTCAGGCGTTGCAAGAGCGTTGTAACCTGATCCTCTTCAGTACTAAACTACATACCAATGAAGCTACAAACCCAGAAGAAGCAGAAGAAATTCAAAAACTCCATGACATTATTGAGCAATATCATCTTAATGGCAAGATTCGCTGGGTGGGAATGCGTATGCCTAGCAGTAACCTCGGCGAAGTCTACCGAGTAGTTGCAGATTCTCAGGGAATTTATGTCCACTTTGCCCGCTTTGAATCCTTCGGTCGGTCTATTTTAGAAGCGATGATTTCTGGCTTGCCAACTTTCGCTACTCAATTTGGCGGCTCTTTAGAAATTATCGAAAACCAAGAGAATGAATTTAATTTGAATCCTACAGACTTAGAAGGAGCAGCAAAGAAAATTTTAGGTTTCGTTGAGCAATGCGATACTCATCCTGAACATTGGCACGAAATCTCAGAATGGATGAGTCAGCGAATTCATAATAGATACAATTGGCACTTACATAGTAATCAATTACTACAGCTAGCTAAAATATTTAGTTTTTGGAACTTTGTTGCTCCAGAAAATAACGAAGCTAGAGATCGCTATATGGAAACCTTATTTCATCTTATTTATAAACCTAGAGCCGAAAAGATTTTGGAAAAGCACATGGGTCGATCTGCTCCGGGAATGGGGAGTGGGGGGTAGGGAGTGGGAAAAGAGCAGAGGGAGCAGGGGAAGCAGGGGGAGCAGGGGAGGCAGGGGGAGTTGGAAGTTAAAGCATTGGTTTAAAGACTCGTTCATCCACCTTTGATACTCATTAATCCACCTTTGATACTCATTCATCCACCTTTAATACTCGTTCATCCACCTTTAATACTCGTTCATCCACCTTTAATACTCGTTCATCCACCTTTGATACTCGTTCATCCACCTTTGATACTCGTTCATCCACCTTTGATACTCATTAATCCACCTTTGATACTCGTTCATCCACCTTTGATACTCGTTCATCCACCTCAATGACTGATTAACGGAGTTCAAATACTCATTCATCTAGCTCAAAATGCCCAATTCCCCAATCCCAACTTATGCAAACAGAAGGTCGTTCTCGCCATTTTATCTACACGGACTGGATCTTAACCGAAACCCAGTTTGACCCTGACCAATTGCATTCTAAAGAAACCGTCTTTACAATCGGCAATGGGTATCTAGGAACAAAAGGCAGTTTTGAAGAAGGTTATCCTCATGCATTGCCAGCTACTTTTATCAACGGTGTCTACGATGATGTGCCGGTGGTGTACACTGAACTGGCAAATTGCCCTGACTGGTTACCTTTGGTAGTGATTGTAAATGGCGAATCTCCTACGGAGACGCTACGCGAACGCTTCCGTCTCGATCAAGGTGAGATATTGCGCTACGATCGCCAGCTTGATTTACGCTACGGACTTCTTAGCCGTTACTTGCGTTGGCGCTCTCCCAGTGGAAAAACCATAGATATTCACTTTGAACGTTTTGCTAGTCTTGCAGATCAGCATGTATTGGCGCAACGCTGCCATTTAACGCCAGTAGATTTTGACGGGTTAATCGAAGTTCAGGGAAGTATCAACGGCTATCCAGAAAATCAGGGTTTTAATCACTGGGAAGGACTAGACCAAGGCAAGACTGACCAAGGAATCTGGTTGCAACGCCGTACCCGCCACTCCCGAATTGAACTCGGTATGGGCGCAACCATGAGAATATCAGGCGCTGAAGCATCTTTGCAAGTCAGTACCGCGCCTGGTTATCCGACCTTAAGCACGACCTACCTGGCTAAATCACAACAGACCGTAACGGTAGAAAAAATCGTGACAATTTTTACCTCGCGGGAGACTGAGACACCAGTTTCAGCAGCTATAGAAAAACTCGCGCACCTGCCAGATTATGCAACACTACTAAAAGCCAATCAGCAGGCATGGGATGAAATTTGGCAGCAAAGTGACATCCTTATTGAAGGGGATAGCACAGCTGCTTTTGCTGTTCGCTACAATCTGTTTCAGCTGCTGATTGCTGGGGCACGCCATGATGATAGGGTGAGCATTCCTGCTAAAACTCTTTCTGGGTTTGGCTATCGCGGTCATATCTTTTGGGATACAGAAATTTTTATGCTGCCCTTTTTTCTGTTTACCCAACCAGCGATCGCCCGAAATTTACTCAGTTACCGTTGGCACACCTTACCAGGAGCTAGGCGCAAGGCGACCCATTATGGATATAAAGGGGCAATGTTTGCCTGGGAAAGTGCTGATACCGGAGATGAAGTAACACCACGTTGGGCACTTGGAAATGATTTTTATGGTGAAGACGTGCGGATTTGGTGCCGCGATCGCGAAATTCATATTAATGCAGATATTCCCTACGCAGCTTGGAATTACTGGCAAACCACTGGTGATGATGAGTGGATGCAACAGCGCGGTGCAGAGATTATTTTAGATGCCGCTATCTTCTGGGGTAGCCGGGTCGAATTCAATTCTGAGCGCCAAAAGTATGAAATTCGAGGAGTGATCGGAGTAGATGAATATCATGAATTCGTCCACAATAACGCTTTTACAAATCGGATGGCGCAATGGCATTTAGAGAAAGCGATCGCAGTCTATGATTGGTTGGCTCAAAAGTTCCCCGAACGAGCCACCGAACTAGAACAGAAACTAAAACTCACTCCAGAAGAGCGAACGCACTGGCAAGATATCATCGCCAAAATATTGTTTCTTCATGACCCATCAACAGAACTAATCGAGCAATTTGAGGGATTTTTCCAATTAGAAGATATCAATTTAGCAGATTATGAAGGGCGCGATCGCTCCATGCAAGCCATCTTGGGTATTGAGAAAACCAATAAATATCAAGTAATCAAGCAGCCAGATATCTTGATGCTCCTTTATTTAATGCGGGAATCAGCAGATTTTCCCTACAACGAAAAAGCATTGCAGACCAACTGGAACTACTACGCACCTCGCACAGACATTACTTATGGTTCGTCCCTTGGCCCAGCAGTTCACGCCATCTTAGCTTCCGATTTGAGCAGATCAGCAGAAGCTTACGAAGTGTTTATGCAAGCATTGATGGTGGATCTTGAAGATAACCGAGGTAACACCAGCGATGGAATTCACGGCGCTACTGCTGGTGGCGTTTGGCAAGCTGTAATTTTTGGATTCGGCGGCATTCAACTCACCGAAAATGGCCCCGTAGCCAACTGCCATCTGCCTGATGGCTGGACGCGCCTAAAGTTTAAACTACACTGGCAAGGAAAATGGCACGACTTCGATCTACACAAAGGACAAGTCACCTCGCTTCGCTCCGAATTCAAAATTCAAAATTCAAAATTCAAAATTAATTATCCCCATAAATAAATTTGGCATCAACTAAAATATCTCCAACTTTCCCTCTCCTCAAATCCCCCTCATCTCCCATGCCCAACCCCAACATCCAAGGATTCATCTTCGACCTAGATGGAGTGCTAACAGATACAGCAGAACTTCATTATTTAGCTTGGCAAAAGCTAGCGGATGAAGAGAGTATACCCTTTAATCACCAAGCTAACGAAGGGCTGCGGGGTGTATCCCGTCGTGCTTCTCTGATGCATATTATTGGAGATAGACCATATTCGGAAGCACAAATTGAGGAGATGATGGAGCGTAAGAATCGCTACTATGTAGAATCGATCCAAAACATGACACCCAAGGATTTGCTACCAGGTGCGATCGCCCTCTTGGATGAACTGCGGCAAGCTGGGATTAAAATCGGTATTGGTTCAGCTAGTAAAAATGCCCGCACAGTGATCGAGCGATTGGGCATTGCCGATAAAGTAGATGCGATCGCTGACGGTTATAGTGTAGAGCAACCCAAGCCAGCACCCGACCTATTTCTATACGCAGCCAAGCAGCTAGGACTCGAACCAGAGCAATGTGTGGTTGTAGAAGATGCCGGAGCAGGTGTTGATGCGGCTCTAGCCGCTGGTATGTGGGCAGTAGGACTCGGCCCCGCTGAACGAGTTGGAGCCGCTCATGTTGTTTTGCCCAGCCTAGAAGGGTTCAAATGGGCAGATTTAAAAGCCAAATTAAGCAATATTGCCAGACAAAAACATTCAGAGACTTCCAATTGAAGAAGAATTCTCTTTCGATAACTAATAACTCTTCAACTCCAAAAGTTAAGATCGTCCAAACAGGGAATCTAAAATAAAACGCAAGTTTAGATATCCAAATTAGGAGTCAGAGCGTGAATTTGGACGAATTAGCCTTACAGATAGAGAGTATGCGTAAGCGCGTCGCCCTTTTGCAACGCCAGAGTGAACAGCAAAATACACAGGAAGATATTGAACTCGTCACCGCAGTATTAAAAGAAGTCCACCTAGCTTTGGAAGAACTGCAAATAGTTAATAAAGACCTACAGCAGCAGAATGAAGAATTATCCAACGCCCAAGAGTCCTTGGTAGCAGAAGCTCAACGCTATCAGGAACTATTTGAGGAAGTACCAGAGGCTTATTTTGTGACTGATACAAAAGGTATAATTCAGAAAGCTAACTCAGCTGCCACCACGCTGCTCAAGATTTCCAAAAGTTTGTTGTTAGGCAAATCCATAGGGATTTTTGTGCTTGAAAAAGAAATAATTGCTTTTCATCTGAAACTGACTCATCTGCGCGATCGTGCCGAAATCCCAGACTGGAAAATGCAAGAGTGGGAAGTAAAGCTGCGACCACGTAACAAAACGCCAATTATTGCTGCGGTTAAAGTGGTTGCTATTCGTAATCAACAAGGTAAGTTAGTCGGTTTGCGCTGGCTATTACGGGACATTAGCGAAAGCAAGCGAACCCAAGCCAAGCTGCAATGGGCAAAACAGGCGATGCGACAAGCGCTTGCCAAAGAAAGGGAATTTAGTGAACTTAAATCCCGCTTGCTCACCATTACCTCCCATGAGTTTCGCACTCCTTTGGCTACCATCCACTCTTCTGCGGAATTACTAGAACATTATCGCCACCTATGGAGCGATGAGCGACAAAATATCCACCTGCGTCGCATTCAAAAATCTGTGATGCACATGACCCAGTTGTTGAATGATGTATTGGTGGTGAGTCAGGATGAAACAGGCAAGCTAGAGTTTAATCCAACACCTCTGAATTTGGTGGAATTTTGCCGCGATTTATTAGAAGAATTAGAACAGAGCGATCGCTCACAACATGCGATCGCTTTTAGCAGCGAGTGCCAATGCACACTAGCTAACTTAGACGCGAAACTACTGCGGCAAATCTTGAGTAATTTATTCTCGAATTGTCTAAAATACTCTCCCATTGGTAGCACAGTTAAGTTTTCTGTCACCACTGCCAACGATCAAGCTATATTCCAAACTCAAGACTCTGGTATTGGCATTCCCCCTTCTGACATTGATCGCATCTTTGAACCCTTCCATCGCGCCAGTAATGCAGACAATATCCCAGGAATGGGATTGGGGATGTCCATCGTCAAGCAGGCTGTAGATTTACATGGCGGCGAAATTTTTGTTGAAAGTGCGATCGGTATGGGAACTACCTTTACAGTCATTCTGCCATTTTCGATAAATCTCGATTCATAGCGGCTTGCACTAATGCTGCTTTTATTTCTCATTGGTTTACTTTTAAACGTTGTTGCTTTCCAATGGATGCGTAGACGCCCCAACGGTTTGTTGTCAGACATCGCAATTTCAGACTAACAAACCACAATAATCCCTGACAGAATCGATTGAAACCAAGACAAAGTAAGCCTTTAAGTCAATTTAAACTCAAAAATACTAGACTTCTAGCAGTTGTGGCGAAAGGGGTAAGGGGTAAAGGGAAAAGTGGCGATAGAATTACCCTTTCCCCAAGAGTGCAAAACTATTTTTCCAAGAAGTCTACTGTACAAGAATCCATCAATTTTATTTATTGAATTAAAAACAAAAAGTAATTGCTTCTATCGTTGAAGGTCTTTAAACTGGAGTTAGCCGGTCAATAATAAGTTGATTGTAAAGTTTTTCTTAACAGTAGCTTAGGGAAACAAACTTAAAGACTTTGTATATTTGAGTGTGAGTCTAAAATATTAAGCCTGTGGTAATCTCTAACAAATCAGAATACGCACTTCTAGCCCTGTTAGAGTTGGCAAGCTGCTACCCTAACGGTGAAGCCTTGCAAATTCGAGAGATAGCGGTCTTACAAGACATACCGAACCGCTATTTGGAACAACTCCTGGCAACATTAAGGCGTGGAGGTTTAATTAAGAGTATACGCGGAGCTAAAGGTGGCTATGTTCTAGCACGAGATCCCGGAAAGATTACTGTGTTAGATGCTTTTAGCTGCATGGAAGGATCGGATATCGTTGTCTCTGATTGTGAGCCTACTCCAAACACGGTAGAAGGTGAGCTAATTCAGGAAGTCTGGCAGGAAGCACGTCAGGCTGCTAACTCCGTTTTGGAAAAATATACACTCCAAGACCTTTGTGAACGAAGATCAATGCGAAAGCAGAAGGAACTCATGTATTACATTTAGAAAAGATGAAGTAGGGTATTTTCTATCCTTAATATGAAACGTAATAACCTGTGAGGCTGTTATATGTATAAAGTAAATTCTCAACAGCCCATAAATAATGCCGCTACTCTTGTGGATAACTATGCAGTAGGAAAACGGGACTTTAGTAAAGCAGAACTGGGTAATGCTGATTTGCAAGGCATTAACTTGAAAGGTTCTGATCTCAGTTATGCTGACTTAAGTGAAGCTAACCTGAATAGTGCTAATCTCAGGGGAACTGACCTGAGCTTTGCGGATCTTAATCAAGCTAATCTTAAGGATGCCGATCTTAGGGGAGCATTGTTGATATCAGCTAATCTTTGCCAAGCCGATCTAAAAGGAGCGAACCTGGAAAAAGCAGACTACGATCGCAGCACCAATTTTCCCCAAGATTTCGACCCAGTGAAAGCGGGTATGCAGATTAAATCTAAAAATTGATTAATTTAAATTCACTGATCGTACTTTCCTCAAGATAGAAGATATTTCTCCTAAAAGAGTTGTATTTTAGTGATAAACCCTATCTAATGAGGTTGACAATGGAGGCGAAAAGTGAAACCCTCAACCGACGCACACCACTAATTACTGCTGGAATTTTTCTTGGTGTGGGTCTTGGAGGGTTTATTGATGGAATTTTACTGCATCAGATCCTCCAATGGCATCACATGCTCAGTAACATTCGACCTCTGAACAACACGGCGAATATAAATTTGAACATGGTATGGGATGGGTTATTTCATACCTTAGATTGGGTATTCACCGCGATTGGAGTTGTGTTGCTATGGCGTGCAGGAGGACGTGATGATGTTCCTTGGTCATCACAGACCTTTATTGGATCAATATTGATTGGGACTGGGTTGTTCGACTTCGTTGAAGGTTTAATTGACCACCAAATTCTCGGTATCCATCATGTCAAACCAGGCCCAAATGAGTTAGCTTGGGATCTAGGATTTCTTGCATTCGGTGCGCTACTTGTTGTTATCGGCTGGATAATGATAAAAAAGTCAAGAGTCATTAGTCATTAGTCATTAGTCATTGGGCAATAACCAATAGACCCGTTGCAAAAGTTCCTTTTGTACTCTTGTAGGGAAAGGGGATGCATGGCAAAGGGAAAGGGAAAATTCCATCCTTTACCCCTTTCCCCTTACCCTTTTCCCTACTTCTCCCCCTGCTCCCCCTCCCCCCTATGCCTACAGATACTTTTGAAAAAACTAGCTGGAATTGGCAGTTGTCTCAATTCCAACAACAAGCGGGAGAATGGTGGGAATACCAGTTTTACCGCTTTGAACAAGCTCTGCCAGAATTGCCTGCGGGATGGTCAATTAGCCCAAGGCTTGCTGAGTTACTGAAATTCCTGTTTTGGCTGGTAATAGGCTTATTTATCGCTTGGGTGAGTTGGCGATTATGGCAAGAATTCAGTCCTTATGTATATTCTTGGCTGAATAGAAGTGGCAATCTCACTGATTTTCGCGTAAAAACTCGCTCTAGTGAGTCATCCATAGCCCTTTTGTTGGAGCGATCGCAACAATTTTACCGTCAAGGTAACTACCGTGAGGCTTGCCGTTGTCTCTATTTAGCGATGTTGCAGCAGTTGCATCAAAACGCGATTGCACCCCACAAACTCAGCCGCACAGATGGAGAATATCTGCAATTGCTGCGATCGTCTGTGACTCCCATACAGCCTTATGAAACTTTAATTACCACTCACGAGCAATTATGTTTTGGTAATGCCGAGATTTTGCCAGACAATTATGAGCAGTGTCAACAAGCTTATCGGGAAATTTCCCCAGAATGAAGATAACACGGGCATAAAGATACCACATACATAGCTAAAAAATAAATAGTTTTAGTAAAAATTAATATAAAAGTCAGGAAAAGCGAGAGATAGGCACAAAGACTTATCCTCGCTTTTTGATTACCTAAGCTGTGAGAGCGGCAATCGCCTTTTCCACAGCTTCCAAGGCAGTGTTTACTTCTGCTTCTGTGACAATTAGCGGTGGCACAAACCGGACTACTTTTGGCCCGGCTGGTACCAGCAATACGCCCTCCTTAATGGCAGCATTGACGACATCGGCTGCGGTTAGCGCAATGTCGGCTCGCAACTCCAAACCGTTGATTAAACCCCAACCGCGAACTTCACCAATGTGCTGAGGATATTTGGCTGCGATCGCCCTTAATCCAGATCGCAATTGTTCACCCCTGTCTTGCACATTCTGCAAAATATTTTCCCGTTCCAATGTCTGGCAAACACTGAGTGCCACACCACACACAAAAGGATTTCCGCCAAAAGTACTAGCGTGTTCTCCTGGTTGAAAAACATCACAGAATTTCTTGCTCATCATTGCACCGATGGGAATACCGCCACCTAAGCCTTTGGCGCTAGTGAAGATATCCGGTTCAACGCCGAGATGTTCGTAAGCCCATAATTTGCCGCTGCGCCCCATACCAACTTGCACTTCATCAAAAATCAATAAAATGCCAGTTTCGTCGCAAATCTGCCGGAGCTTTTTGAAATAGGCAATATCTCCTGGACGTACACCGCCTTCTCCCTGCAATGGCTCAATCAGAATCGCCGCTACCCGATAATCGCCTTCATCCAACTCACTAATCGCCACTTCCACAGCGTTAATATCGTTGTAATTTACGTAGTGGAACCCAGGAACCAAGGGATCAAAATACTTTTGATACTTCGGTTGTGCAGTGGCGGTAATTGTCGCTAAAGTCCGTCCGTGGAAACTGGCATTGGCGGTTAGAATAATCGGTTTTTCAATGTCTAATACTGTGTGGGCATATTTCCGCGCCAGTTTAATTGCGGCTTCGTTAGCTTCAGCTCCAGAGTTGCAGAAAAATACGCGATCGGCACAAGAATGATCAACGAGCCATTTTGCCAATTCACCTTGCTCAGGAATGTAGTACAAATTAGAGACATGGTGCAGCTTCTGGATTTGGCGTGTCACCGCTTCTACCATAGCTGGGTGGACGTGTCCTAAAGTACAAGTAGCAATTCCAGCCACAAAATCCAGATATTCTCGCCCCTGTGTATCCCAAACCCGGCATCCAGCACCCCGTTCTAGGGCTAAGGGAAACCGGGCGTAGGTAGACATGACAGCTTCATTAAAGCTATCTGTCTCAAAGGGACTAGATGCTACAGACCCTGAATCTGGGGGGATGGTGGCTTGTTCAACGAGAGTTTGTAGGCTCACTACCGCTCCTCCTGAGAGTTTTTCATCATATAGTTATTTACTAGTTTCCTAGAAATCCCTAAAAAATACTTTTTATTTAGCACAACTCGTACTTCTTCTTAGGCTAACGCTTATATAACCTCAAACGCTTGGCGGTGGTGAAAAAAACTTTGTACTCAACACTTGAGCAAAAATATCAACGTATCCAAAAGGAGTTAATGGCTGGGGCGATCGCTCTTGGCGGTGTTTTCTTCATTGGCACTTCGTGGTACTGGTTAGTGGAGGGCTGGTCATGGGAAGATGCGGCATACATGACAGTCATTACTTTAGCGACTGTGGGATATGGAGAGACGCACCCACTGGGTAGCCGAGGACGATTGTTTACAATTGCCCTGATTTTGTTGGGTGTAGTCAATATTGGTTACATTGTCAATAGATTTACAGAAGCGATTATTCAAGGCTACTTTCAACAAGGAATTCGGCTACAACAACAGAGGCGGTTAATGGAATCCTTAACAGAACACTACATCATTTGTGGATTTAGCCGGACAGGTCGTCAAATCGCCAAGGAATTCCAGGCAGAAGGCGTGCTTTTTGTGGTGATTGATTCTGAAATCGAATCTGTACAAAGGGCGCAGACTGAAGGTTACACAGTATACCAAGGTGACGCTACATTAGATGACACGCTTTTGAAAGTCGGTGTTGAACGAGCGATTTGTATCGTTGCAGCACTTCCTTCAGATGCCGAAAATTTATATATTGTTTTATCAGCAAAAACACTGAATACAGGAATTCGGGTGATCGCACGCGCAAGTACAGAAGAAGCTTTGCAGAAGTTACGACGCGGTGGTGCAGATGAAGTGATATCCCCCTACATTACTGGTGGGAAGCGGATGGCTGCTGCGGCACTCAGACCCCAAGTATTGGACTTTGTAGATGGGATTTTGACAGGTGCAGACCGCCAGTTGTATATGGAAGAATTTTTACTCGACCCAGCTTTTTGTCCCTTTGTCGGTCAAACTTTGCAAAAAGCGAGATTGCGATCGCAATCTGGGGCATTAGTTCTGGCAATTCGCCGCGCTGATGGGACTTTAATCGGTGGCCCCACTGGCGATACGATGTTAATGCCGGGAGATCGGTTAATTGGTATGGGTACAGCTGAACAGTTGCGTAGCCTGAACCAAATTCTCGGCCCAATTGGTTCGCAGCAATTGCGTAAACCTAAAAATAGTTAATGCTATAAGCTATTACGCTTTGAAATTACACAGTCACTTCCTAAGTTCGTTGACGGCTGACGGTTAACTGTCAACAGTCAACAGCCAACACGAAAAAATGTGCAAGTTAAATGCGCGACAGCTTACCAATTCTCCAAAATTAAGCTACAGATGCAAAAGGTGGAAACCTAAATCAAATCTGACACCAATTCACGAAAATCCTGATACATATCGATTTCTCGTAGGGGCATGGCAATGCCATGCCCCTACCAGCGTATTTGTATCATTATTAAAGTGAAATGGTATGACACCTCTTAATTATGAATTACAAGTTGGTATTAAGACAGTGCAATTTTAATAGAGATTAGTTATGGCACTTCATTTACTTACCAGTTAATATCCACTGCAAAAATCTGCATATAACTGTCAAACCGTCTGATGCCAACTGTTCTCCCTCAGTAGGTGAAGATAGCCATTTTTGCATACGGCTACACGGTAGATAAATTCCACTAGTTGAAGTTATGTAAGTTTTGCCAAACTCTTGATAGCCAGATGCTTCATAAAAAGGTTTGGCAGTGATTGAAGCACAGACAGCTAACGTATTAACATTTTGAGAACAAGCTTCGTTTTCTATTGCTTTTAGCAACTCTGTGCCAATTCCTTGTCGCACATATTCAGGATGGACATAAACTGCATTCACCCAATATCTGGAGTAGGCAGAAAAACCCACAATTTTTTCGCCAATTTCAGCGACAAAAACAATATCTTTTGTCTCTTCTCCTTGTGATTTATCTAACTGGTATAGTTCAATAATGCTTGAATCTGTTCAGGACTATAATCTTTGGAACAAACTATCTGTATGGCATCTCTTCGGATATCAAAAAGCTGATTTCTATCTTGCGGTTGGGCTAGGCGAATTTTGATAAGATTAGGCTGCGTTTTAGTCATTACAAGGTTTTAACACACCTTTTGATACATTACCCTTAACTCAGCCACTGCAAAATACTAGCTTTACTCTCTACCAATCCCTTATAAACTAGGGATTCAGGTGTCATAGACTGAATCGCAGCATAAAGTTTAGACCGTAACACTGAGTCTTTTATTACTACACCACAATCTCTAAAATAAGTACGAATGGTAAAAAGTGCCGCTTCATACTCTGGTAGTCCCCAAATCACCTGTCGCTCAATTCGTAGATAAAGCCTGGGATGCTGTGAATCAAAGCTTCTACCTTGCCATTGGCTAACTGACACACCAGACGGCGGTTCGGGATGGTGGTTAAGGCGGGTATCGGTACTTAAACCCCAAGCAAAGCGCACCATCGGTTTGTGGGTAATCATTGTATGAGCGATCGCATCCCCTCGCTGATTAATTTTTTCCATACCAGCCACAGGTGCATGTATCGTAGCAAAGTCCTTACCAATTTTTTCTTCGGCTGACCAGTGGTTAGGATAGCAGAGATGAACTGCACTTAGCCAGTTGCTACCATCAGCAGAACGGCAAATAATTGTTAGGTCTTCCTGTACCTGCGTTGCAAGTGCATCAAGAGTAGAGGCGTAAGCTGGAACAACAGAACTACTCTCGACTTGCTGTAACTGCAACTCTGCATTTAGATAGAGAGTTTCTTTGGTAAGTTGGCTGTGAAATTTCAGGGTGTTATTTATTGACTTTTGGCACTGAAAATGCACTGGATGTTCTTGAGTGAGGCGATTGATTATCAAACGAGCGATCGCACCTGCCACAGCCTGAGAATAATTACAGGTTTGATAGTACTTGTTCAATCGTTCCCCACGAGCTAAAAGTTTAGCCTGACGGTAGTGGGCGAAATTATCATCAATTTGAAATACTTGCCGATCAGCGTGAGTGTTACCAAAACAGGAACCGAAAGCCATCATCCCCGGCTTGACTTCGTAGCGTCCACTCATGAGAGGGAAATAGCAAGCCGCACTATTAGAGGCTTCGACTGTCCTAGCTTCCTGGAACAAGTTGTTTGGAGACACAGGTGCTGTTATGCGTCTTTACATACCCATTTTTAACATACATGAAGGGATAAGAAAGAAATAACCCATGCCCAATGACTAATGACTAATGACTAATGACTAATGACTAATGACTAATGACTAATAATCAATTTCTTTCCACCCATGCATAGCTGCTATACCTTTAGTAGCTGATTCGATCGCAATTGGGGGAGCTTCTGATATCAAAATGCTAGGATAAACTGCTGCACCCCAGTCGGGATGAATTAACATACGGCATTGATTTTTAATCACTGGATAGTTTAGCAAAGCTTTGACAACTGCTGTGTCATCGTGAGGAATTGCTCCGGGATGGGACAGTAAAGGATAGCCTGTACGAGGGTCAATCAGGTCTGTTAAATAGCCGCGATCGCGCAGATTAAATGCCAAATCGCAGCCAAATCTCATAAACTTTTCTCGCAGGCGTTCTTTCTCTGTCTCTACTTCTATTGTCTTTTCGACTAGTTGATAACGCGATTGCTGTAAGACAATCACTACTCGTAAAAATGGCTGCCGTTTCCAATCTGGTAATATCCGTTCGCAGTTGGCACAGATATATTGACTGGGAGCATGAATTGAAATTTGAACCGCTTGTCCCGTTTCGCCAACTAAATTAATGGGACAGGCTTGCTCCGAAGTGTAAACTCTGGAATAGTTCACTAAATTGATTTGGTTTTGGCAATTTTTTTAATTTAATCTACGGTATAGATGATAACTCTTAAAAGTTCCAAAAAATTATTATTTTTCTATAAAATTTTACTTTTTTTTGGAAGCAGTTGCTAATAATTTGATAATTTTAATCCGAATTTTATCCTTTATTAACCTGTTCTCATAGGATTTGGTGCGATCGCTGTAGGCATTGGGATAGATGCAGCATGTGGTAAATAAGCGATGCCTATGGCGAGCTACACCTACACACCTGAAATATGTTCGTCAAAATCCCAAAAAATGACCTCCATCTCAGAGGATTTGCAGTCAAAACTAAAATGATATAACTGTCAGCGAAGCTGGATTAAACAACCGTCTGGTAAAACAAAGCGTGTTTGACTTTGGCTCAAAGGTGAACAGAAAAGACAAAGGTAATCTTGTCTGCTTAGAAAAGTTAAGCTCTTAGTACAGAATTTTGCAAGTTCGTAGCGAATCCTCTAAAAAAAACTCTGCGTACCTCTGCGCTTTCCAGCCTGCAGCAAGCCGCAAAAGCGTCTACAGCGTCCCTATTCTGCGAGAAGGCGTACCCCTACGGGGAAGCAAGCTACGCGTAGCGTCTCGTAGAGAAGCGCCTATGCCTTTAAAAACGTTACGATTCTAGGCAAAGCTGTACTTAGTCTACTTTCCATAGCATTCAATTAATTGAGTTTTAAAGAATTCACCGGCACTTCATCCCAAGAATCCACTGTCCGTAATCGTGCTACCCAACCGGCTGCCTTTTGCGTCTTGGTCAAATTATTCTCAAAAGAATCATGACAATCTTTGGCTTGAGATTCATTACAAGTGGCAATACAGGCATGAATCATCCCAGACGGATCAATTTGCTCATTTACCCAAATAGTCATGGAATATTTCCTCGAAAAGTGTAGCGAAAAAAGCTATTCGTTATTTTAGAATACTATTAGAGTCAAAAATTGCAGAGCAAAATCGGTAACAAATAGTGAACTAATCCAATTACCGATTACTAATTTACAATTATCCAGTTCGCCTCATTTGGTAGGCAGATATGATTTATTTCCTCTTTCATAGCGACGGCGGTAGAGTAATTCTAACTGTCCACCATATTCTTGAATCCAGGCAATCTGGCGCTGGTAGAGTCCCCGGAAGGTATTGGCAAATAATAGTGTAAAGATTGCCACTACTAACCCTGATGCTGTGGATACTAAAGCTTCACTAATTCCAGATGTTACACCTGTTGTTTTAGTACCTCCCACATCTCCGATATTTAGAGAGGCAAAGGAGTTAATTAATCCTAAAACAGTGCCGAGAAGTCCTAACAGGGGCGCAAGACCAATAATTGTCTCAAAAATATTTTGGGAGCGCTTGAGCAAGGGGATTTCGGCTTGTGCTTCACTTTCTAATGCCAAACGAAATTCCTCTGGTGTCGGCTCTTCCAATTCTAAAGCTGCTAAAAAAATTCGGGCGATGGGTAAATCAGCATTTTTCTGCAATTTATCTAAAGCACTAACCACATTATCAAGGCGGTAAAGCTGTAGCACCTCTCGCACTACCTTGTTTTGTCGATTATTTATCCTTACCCAAAAGATGATACGTTCGATAATCAGCGCTACCCCTAACAAAGAGAACGCCAGCAGAGGCCACATGACCACGCCACCTGCTGTAAACAGATTACTAATTTCCATCTACTCTTTTTTAACTCCTCAACAACGCTAGGTTAACAGATGGTTGAGATGGAGCAGTTTAACGCTGCATTTTAGTTACAGCAACTTTTGGGCTATCCTCAGTTTGGCCGATCGCGATCGCGGATTCTGACTAATTTCCTCTTCTTGTGCAATAATCGGCTTTTTTGTCAAGACTTTTAATAAAGGTGAATTTCTTAAACCATGCTTCACCGGACGGTCTTCCAGACTGTGAAAACTGATAATTGCAATTCTGCCGCCAGGGACAAGGGCATTTGGTGCTTTATCCAAAAAGGTTTCTAGGGATTTTAACTCATCGTTGACGACAATTCGCAGAGCTTGGAAAACACGAGTAGCGGGGTGAATTCTTCCATAACGGTATTTGGGGGGAACTGAAGAAGCGATCGCATCAGCCAATTCTGTAGTTGTGTGCAACGGTCGCCGTTCTACAATGCGTCTTGCAATGCGCCGCGATAATCTCTCCTCACCGTACTTAAAGAAAATGTCTGCTAATTCTGCTTCATCCCAATTATTAATCACATCAGCAGCAGTTAGCGATCGCCCCCGATCCATTCGCATATCCAAACTCGCAGCTTGGCGAAAGCTGAAACCCCTTTCTGCTTGATCTAAATGGTAAGAACTTACCCCCAAATCGGCTAAAATACCATCGAAAGTGTTAAGGGGAAACTCGTAGTCAGCAAAATTGCTATAAATAAATTGTATGCGAGCCTCCTTCTCCTGTCGGAGACGCTGCGCGAACGGAGGAGCTTCTCCTGATGGAGACGCTTCGCGAACGCTAACGCTATATTCAGCTAAATTCTTTTGCGCGGCGGCTAAAGCATCTTTATCTTGGTCAACTGCTGTTACCCGTACATCCGCCGCAGCTTCTAAAATCAGGCGACTGTGACCACCACCGCCTACCGTCACATCTAAATAATGTCCACCTGGACGCACCGCCAAACCCTCAATTACCTCCCGACCCAAAACGGGAATATGGGAAAAAGCCAGTTCTTCTAAATCTAGCGGTGTTTGTGAATCTGATTTCATTTTTAATTTTATTTTTGATAAATAAATGGGATGGACTAATTTCTTAGTCTTGCTGCTATAAATTCACTTTTTTAACGATCAGTACTAGGAGTAGGTCTGTTTATTAAAACAGAATAAAGACTCTAGTCGTCAGAATTCAGTTGGGTATTCTGAACCAAAAACGCATAGCGCAGGGCGAAGGATTCTGCAAGCGTCTTAATTCTGACCGGAGGCGGAGCGTCTCCGGCTCCGCTCCTGTATTCTGACTTCTAAATTCTTCTTCAAAAATCTAAATAGCTCTTGGCTGTATACGTACCATCTGCTTAAACACTAACTTATAGCGGTTCCCACTCAGATGCGGTACAACATTATATCGCAAGGTGTAGGGGCACGGCATGCCGTGCCCCTACGGGTGTACCTCACAAAAACTAGAACCGCTTTATACAAGATTGAACAGGATTTAACAACATCAGGATTTTAAGTGCAAAAAGAGATTACATGAAAAAAACCTGTGCCTCAATCCCTTGCATATCAGGCTTCCCTATAATAATTGAAGAGGTGCAACGAAATGAAACATCAATTACAATTCCTTGGCTGCTATCCTCTCTCCAACATAACCCTGTAGAGTCCTAATTATATAGATTGCCCTTACAAACCTCATTTTGGCAAACTAGATAAATCGGGTCTGGTTGGCATCTGGGCGATTCAATTCAAAATTTTCACGAACGGAGAACACGAAATCTATGACCAGACTAGAAACCCGCACTGAACCGATGGTGCTAAACATGGGGCCACACCACCCCTCAATGCACGGGGTTCTGCGGCTAATCATGACTCTGGATGGCGAGGATGTTGTTGACTGTGAACCGGTCATCGGCTATTTGCACCGGGGAATGGAAAAAATTGCTGAGAACCGTACTAATGTAATGTACGTCCCTTACGTTAGTCGCTGGGACTACGCGGCGGGAATGTTCAACGAAGCTGTGACTGTCAACGCCCCAGAAAAGCTTGCAGGTGTCGCTGTCCCCAAACGCGCTAGCTACATCCGCGTCATCATGCTGGAGTTGAACCGCATCGCTAACCACTTGCTATGGTTTGGCCCCTTCTTAGCTGACGTAGGCGCACAAACTCCCTTCTTCTACCAGTTTCGGGAACGGGAGATGATTTATGATTTGTGGGAAGCCGCCACAGGTTATCGGATGGTGAATAACAACTACTTCCGCATTGGTGGGGTAGCAGCCGATTTACCTTATGGTTGGGTAGATAAGTGTCTGGAATTTTGTGACTATTTATTGCCCAAAGTTGATGAGTATGAACGGCTAGTAACTGATAACCCTATCTTCCGGCGACGTGTTGAGGGTATTGGTACTATCACCCGTGAAGAAGCAATTAACTGGGGACTTTCTGGCCCCATGTTACGCGCATCTGGCGTGCAATGGGATTTGCGGAAAGTTGACCATTACGAATGCTACGACGATTTCGACTGGGATGTGCAGTGGGAAACCGCCGGTGATTGCTTTGCCCGTTATGTGGTGCGGATGCGAGAAATGCGCGAATCTGTAAAGATTATTCGCCAAGCAATTAAAGGACTTCCTGGCGGCCCTTACGAAAATCTGGAAGCCAAGCGTTTAGCCGCAGGTAAAAAATCCGAGTGGGACGCATTCGATTACCAATTCATCGGCAAAAAAGTTTCCCCCACTTTTAAGATGCCCAAGGGTGAAATCTACGCTCGTGTAGAAAGTGGCAAAGGTGAATTGGGAATTTACTTGGTTGGTGATGATAACGTCTTCCCTGCACGTTGGAAGATTCGCCCAGCAGATTTCAACAACCTCCAGATTGTCCCCCATTTACTGCGCGGCATGAAGGTCGCAGATATTGTGGTGATTCTCGGAAGTGTTGACGTAATTATGGGGTCTGTAGATAGGTAGAAAATATCTATCTAAACATTTTATAGAGCAGTTGTATTATGCAACTGCTCTTTTTTTTATAATTTTTGAAAATGCAATAAATCTTTGAAAACGCAATAAATCGCCGTCTCTACAAAGAATTGATTATTGTACAGACAACGATTTATCGCGTCTCTAATCTGGCTGGAAGATTTTTTTACTTATATAACAGATGTACGAAATATTTATAGACTTTTAAATAATGCCCCGCATCTTTGACGTTCATTAGGATTATTTTCTAATTCGTAATTAAAGCAATAGACGCGATAAACCGCTGTTTTACAATAATCTGTCCTTTGTAGAGACGGCGATTCATCGCATCTTTGTTATATTTTGTGATGATATTGGGTTACGTTCTTCAACCCAACCTACACCTTGCGGAAAACACTTAAATTAGAAAGCAAACAGGGGTTTGAGTAAGTCAAAGCTTCTTTTACTTACGGAAAACACCAAAATGAGAAAGCAAACTGGGGTTTGAGTAAGTCAAAGCTTCTTTTACTTACGGAAAACACCAAAATGAGAAAGCAAACTGGGGTTTGAGTAAGTCAAAGCTTCTTTTACTTGCGGAAAACACCAAAATGAGAAAGCAAAAGCTTCTTTTGAGTAAGTCAGAGCTTCTTTTGAGAAAGCATTTAAGTGTTTTGAGAAAGTAAACAGGCATTTTGATAAAGCAACTAGCCTTTTTCATAAAGTAATTAGCAAATATACTTGATAATTAAAAATCACGGTTGCACAAATAAAGCCGACGCTCAAATAAATTGATAATTTTTCCGTATAATTTCTCAGCCTAATTAAATATAAAGGATTTATAAAGTATAAAAAGTATGGTAAAAATTTAACTCCTACAAAGAGGGTTTATTAAAGTCCGCCAGCGCAGACTTAATTTTTATGGCCACAGATTTATTGTCTGAATGGCAAATTTACCATGAGCTTTTTTTATTATTTAAGTATGGTAAATTATGTCACTTAATTTTAAACAAACACGCGATTTACTTTATAACTTTCAATTTAGTGATTTATTTATAGAAGAATTAGGTTGGTCTAAACCTTCCAGACAAAAACCTGTAATCTTAAAGATTGATAATAAAAGATATCAATACCAGAAAATCGCTGAACTTTCAGGTGTTGCAATATTTGAAATCACTGCAACAGATGGGAACATACCAGAAGCTAAAGTTAGAGTTACGATTCATCAAGAAATTACTAAACTAATAGCTGAGCTGAAAATCCACTCATCTTTGTTACGGAAGAACGCACACGTAGTCTTTGGTATTGGGTAAAAAGAGAAGGAAGTAAAACCTTCGTAGGAGCAATACCCAAAAATGTATTTTGTGGTAATTCGGTTTTAGTTATTTCTGGAATGACTAAGATATCAAGTTATGAAATAGTTTTTGCTCAAACTATTTTAAATTCATTTACACTTGATTTCTACGCTCGGCAAATGGTATCTGCTAATATAAATATGTTTTACATTTACCAACTACCCGTCCCACGTTTAACAAAAAACGATCGCAACTTCAACGATATTGTACAACGCGCCGCCAAACTCATCTCCACCACACCAGAATTTGACGAACTCGCGCAAGAAGTCGGTCTAGGTTCCCATCAACAAGGCGTTACCGATGAAGCAGAACGCGCTAAACTACGCGCTGAACTCGATGGAACAGTAGCACATCTTTACGGCTTAACCGAAGATGAATTTAGCTACATCCTGACTACCTTTCTGATTGTTAATCCAACCGTTAAAGAAGCAGCATTGTCAGCTTACCGTAACTTTATTTCAATGTTTGAAAACTCAGAATTAGTCTGTAGTTAATCTCTCGTTCCCATACAAACCATAAAAACGAGGATTACTAACAGCCTGACAAATATCTGTAACTATGAATACAAACTGACATGTTATATTACAATTTGAAGTATATTTATTGCCTCAAGTTATAGAAAAACTGAACATATTAAGCTATTACGCCTTTAAATTACACAGTTACTCATGAGGTTCGTTGACTGCTGACGGTTAACTGTCAACGGTCAACAGTCAACAGCCAACACGAAAAGATGTGCAAGTTAAATGCGCGACATATTATTTGTAAAGTTCCAAAATTCTTAACTTTCAATTTATAATATTGAAGTTTATCTGGTACAAATTAAAAAAATTCTTAATATTGTTTTAAAATTCACCGTTCGCGTAGCGTCCCGTAGGGAAGAAGTTGACTAGTATTAACTTCCGTTAAAATCGAATTGCTGCTATAAATACAATAATGTATTTAAATAAAGTGTAATAAATTACTATATAAATCCGGCAGCATTTACCTAGTCGTAATTTTAGAACCGTGCAAATTCATCCTCACTCAAAATTGAACCATAGCCGCGATCGCCGTGAACAAGGTTTGCAAAATTTGCTCGATCGCCTTGTTAAAACAATACAGCGCGATGAGCTAGTCCGGCAAACAACCAATCAACTCAGAGAATCGCTTCAGGTTGATCGGGTGGTGTTGTATTATTTTTACAGTCAGTGGCAAGGACAGGTGACTTTTGAATCTTTGAGTTCTAAAGAATTTTCAATACTTGGTTCCACTGGCCCAGATGATTGTTTTAACAACGAGTATGCTGCTTTATACTTAGCAGGACGGGTAAGAGCGATCGCTGATATTGAATTAGAGCCAATCCAGTCTTGTCACCGAGATTTTCTCCGCAAGATGCAGGTTCGTGCCAACTTGGTTGTACCAATTGTCATACCTAGAGGATTATGGGGATTGCTAGTAGCACATCACTGTCAAGGGCCTCATGATTGGTCGCCATCAGATATAGAAGTGATGCAAACAGGGGCACTAACTCTAGCAACAGATCGTAATATTTTGGAGAGTTAAGTCACTGTGTATTCAAATAGCATACAGTTAATAAGTAGCAGAAATCCTCACCAGCACTGATTTTTCTAGATAAGGAGAAAAAACTGTGAAATTTGGTTACACGGTCATTTGGGTAGACGATGTAGTTAAGACCGTTGAGTTTTACGAAAAAGCCTTTGGTCTAGTTCGTCGCACTCTCCTGGATAAAGGGCAGTCTATCTGGGCGGAAATCGAAACTGGAAACACTACACTAGCTTTCTCCTCCAGTAGCGAAGCACAGAAGTTATTTCCTGGTGGTTGCCATCCCAACGACGCTACACAACCACCGACATTATTCCAGATATCATTTATCACTCCTGATGTTGGCAGCGCTTATATGAGAGCGATCGGGGCAGGCGCAAAAACACTAGATGCCCCTAAAACTCAGCCTGGGGGACAAACTATTGCTCGTGTCCGCGATCCCAATGGCGTGCTGGTGTCGTTGGTGAGTGCCTAAGTAGCAAATTGCCTTAAACGTGATTAATTGGGCTGAGGATTGCGATCGCAGGAGTAAAAATCAGCATCTAAAAGACTATTTATAAAATAAATCTTAACTAGGGTGTGTTAAAGCTTTAGCCAAACGCACCGTTTTCTATAGCAGTGTGTTTGGCACTTTAATTATATTTTTCATGATAAATCAAATTATATTGAAAGATGCACCCAACACAACCTAGAGTAATTTTATTTTTACTTGATAAATAACCTCTAATTTTCTCATAGAGAAAAGCTTTTTCTCAAAACTTAATGTATAGAACTTGACATATAAACTTTTTCTCCAGTAGCTTGTAATTAATCTAAGTATCTTATACCGCAAGTACAAGAAAATTACTTACTTATTACTCGTTAGTTTCTCCTTGATATGAAAAGTGAGTATCGTGAGTTATTCAATGAAGTCCTAAGAAAAATAGGACGAAATATATTGATGTTTCAGCAAATCGAGAAAGGCTTGAAACTGCTTCTTCCATTTATACACTCAGATGCTAGTACAAAGGATACCGATAGCTTTTGGAGGTACAGAGAAGTAGCTAAGTCAAAGACTCTAGGGAATCTAATAAATGCCTTTATTGAGTCTGCGGATTATAACCCTGATTACTTTGCCGATAAATTAAGAGAGATGGTTGCCGAGCGGAACAAACTCGTTCATCACTTTGGTGAATCGGAGGGTTTGAATATATTAAGCACCGAAGAAGGATGTAAAACTTGCATTACTTATCTGGAATCGCAGTACCAAGAGGCAATTTCCTTTTATAAGGAAATAACATTCCTTGTATTTAGTGTGGTTACCTTGCTTCGAGAAAATTACGCCGAATCTAACCCAAAAATTGAACTTTTATACAAACAATTAAAGGCAGATATTATTTCTTCTGGCGTTGAGTATATAAATCTGTTCAATCCGTCTGAGACAACATGGGAAAATACAAAAATTGTAAAATTACTGCGTTTAGCCGAAACAAACACAGATAAAACAGGTGATATGACTTCATTGGCAAGAGCGGGAAAATTTATTAAGAGTCAAGACCCTGAGTGTACGCCTAAGAAATATGGAATTAAGACACTAAAAGGTGTTTTGAAAGCATCTAGTTTATTTGAAATTACCGAGAGTCAAGATAGCCAGCAGAACAGCACATTGATTTTATATAAAAGTAAAATTACGACTAACAAATCGCTAGATTGACAAGCGAAAGCCTACTGCTGGCAATTAAGAATCGCTATATTATTGAACTTACTACTATAATCAAAACTATTTTTCTTTAATTTTGTGTGTAACAGAGTTGGGGCAGACATACAAAACTCTTGCTATATCTTGCTAATTACTACCATTTATCACCATATTTAAAATCTGTATAATTTATTTACACAACGCAATCTTCCTAACTATCAAATATAGGTAGAATTGCTACATAAACCTCTTCCCTACCTCCGATAAGTTAACACAGGTTCCTATTCAGGATACCTGATTTTATATTTCCATTCTGGAATAGCCAATAGGCTTTACCATAAACAGGACTTTGATCATGACACAACAAATAATTCGTGAAGCACCTGCTCCTGATCCGTTAGAAGGCCAACAGACAAACGCATTCTTTTACATCCCTGCGCCTAATGAGCCTATTCTTAATGTCAATAATATTCAAGGCAACATTCTAGGTGGGTTCAATAAAGATTACCAAGCCCTCTTATTCCTTGAAATTGAAAATCCAAATGCCTTCAAGCAGTGGCTTAAGTCACAGATCAATTTCATTGCCACCGCTTCAGAAGTGATTGCCTTCAACCGCCTATTCAAGTCCAGCAGACAACGGCGAGGCCGCGAAGGCGCTGTTAAGGCAACCTGGGTCAATATAGCTTTCTCCTTTGAGGGGCTGAAGAAACTAACTAATGATGCCGACTCATTTACGGATAAATCCTTTAAAGCTGGACTACCAGCACGCGCAGCCGATCTGAACGACCCGGTGGACAAGGATGGTAAGCCTATTGGCTGGGTTGTGGGTGGGCCAGATAATGGCAAAGTTGATGTGGTTTTCATCATTGCCAGTGACGAACGTGCAGACTTGCTGGCAGAAGTCTCGCGGATCTTAGAAAGCGTTGTGGCATTTACAGATGGGAAAGGCAACGCTAAAAGCAGCGGAGCCAGAATTACCTTCTTGGAAGAGGGAGCCAACTTACCGCCACCCCTGTCTGGACATGAGCATTTCGGCAACCTGGATGGAATATCACAACCTGGTATTCGTGGCAGGGTTGCTGATAATCCCAAAGAACTTCTCACGCCCAGGCAGAACCCAGAGAATAAAAACCAGGGCAAACCAGGACAGGATCTTCTGTGGCCAGGAGAGTTTGTTTTTGGCTATGAGGGTCAGAAGGATGATGCTGAAACGCTGGAAGATAGCAAAGGTGAGGTTGTGTCGGCAGGACTACATTTACATTGGGCGAATGATGGCTCTTACCTTGTATTCCGGCGATTGCGTCAAGATGTGTATAAGTTCCACAAGTTCTTAAACGACACTGCCGCTGACCTAGACACCGACCCTCGAAAGGTGAGCGCAAAGCTGATTGGTCGCTGGCCTAGTGGCGCTCCCACTGTCCGCACGCCCGAAGAAGATGCCCCAAGTTTGGGCAATGATGACAATGCCAACAATGATTTTGAATTCAACGGTGATGATCCACCAGATGGAAAATTCTTCAAAAACGACGTAGTACCACCTTCCAAGGATGCAACAGGTCTGCGCTGCCCGTTTATTGCCCATACTCGCAAGACTTATCCACGCAATGACAAAACACCAGGAGGTAGAGTTTCTGGTTCCGAAGTGATTGATATTGATCGCAGTGAAGTGACCACTCAAACACACCGCTTACTCCGTCGCGGCATTCCTTATGGCCCGGTGTCTCCTTCGACGCCGAACAATCCGCTACAAGACCCGAACTTTGTTGATCGTGGTCTCCACTTTTTGGCTTATCAGACCTCGATTGTAGACCAGTTTGAGTTTGTAACCAGGTTCTGGGCTAACAATCCAAAGTTCAGTGAGCAAGCGGCTATCGGCCACGAGTTTGAAGGTAAATTAACTCTTGGTCACGATCCAATTATTGGTCAAAGTGATAATAAACCAGATGGCGATCGCACACGCAAGTTCTTTATCCACCTTGAGGATGACCAGAATCAACCTCAAACTAAGGAGTTAACTGCACCTGAAGACTGGGTGATTCCTACTGGTGGCGGCTACTTCTTTGCACCGTCGATTTCTGCTTTGAAGGAAGTCTTGACAAAATAATGATTTGATGCATGTAGTAGATGCTGAACTATTTTGTGGCGTTGCATTGGTGGCGATCGCATGTAACCGCAAACTTCTCAACTTTTGTCTGTCAATAAATGCCAGCGCTTATGCCACAGTGGTCGATATTATGGGGTTTGTAGACCGTTAGGGAAATTATGAATTTTGTTTTGCATCATTCATAATTCATTTATTTTTTCTATTCCCCAATCTAAAACCTCAAATTTTATGGATTCAAATCCAGCATTGTGTGCTGCGATCGCCAATCAAATTACCACTAGTCCCCAGCAGCGAATTACTTTTGCCCAATTCATGGACATGGCATTATACTACCCTGAACATGGCTACTATTCCAGCGATGCAGTCAAAATTGGCTTTCAGGGTGGTGATTTTTTCACCTCTCCTAACCTCTGTGCTGACTTTGGCGAGTTACTCGCAGAACAATTTTTCCAAATGTGGGAAATTTTAGGAAAACCTGTACCCTTTTCCCTGGTAGAAATGGGAGCAGGACAAGGACTGCTGGCATTGCATATCCTTAAATATCATCAACAGCACTACCCAGATTTTTTTACTGCACTGGAATACATCATTGTTGAAAAGTCTCCAACTTTAAGACAAGAACAGCAGCAACATTTGCAAGATTTACCCGTGCTTTGGTGCAATTTTGAGGATATACCACCAAATGCGATCGCAGGCTGCTTTTTTTCTAATGAATTAGTTGATGCGTTTCCAGTGTATCAATTCATCCTAGAAACGGGTGAACTACGAGAAATTTATGTGACAACATCACAAAACCTAACCCCCCAACCCCCTTCGACCTCTCCCCTCATAGGGGAGGGGTTGGGGGAAAGGTCAAATTTTGCATTTGTAGAAGTAACAGGAGAACCTTCAACGCCCCAACTAGCTAAATATTTAGACTTAGTGGAAATGGACTTGACCGAAAGTGCATATCCAGATGGCTACCGTAGTGAAATTAATTTAGCTGCTCTAGACTGGTTGAGTATAGTAGCAGACCGCTTGCAGCGCGGCTATGTGTTAACAATTGATTATGGCTACCCCGCCAGTCGTTACTATAATCCCAGGCGATCGCAAGGAACGCTACAGTGTTATTACCATCATCGTTTTCATGACAACCCTTATATCAATATTGGGCGACAAGATATCACTGCCCATGTTGACTTTACGGCTTTGGAACGCTGGGGTGAGAAGTGCAATTTAAAGAATGTTGGTTTTATCCAGCAGGGATTATTTTTGATGGCGTTGGGCTTAGGCGATCGTATTGCAGCCCTTTCCGATCAAAAGCAACCTCTCTCGCAGTTACTACAGCATCGGGACGCACTACACCAACTTATAGATCCCACAGGACTGGGCGGCTTTGGAGTCTTAATTCAGAGCAAAGGTCTGGACAATACAGAAACTTCTCAACCACTAAAAGGATTGACCGTGCCAGAGTAAAAGTAAATTTAAAAAGTTAAAACTCTATTTAAGAATGCAGTATCAGTCTTATTTAGACTAGCATAACAGTGATTACTGTAAAGTTAAACACATTACCAAAGTAATAATTATGTCCAGTCATGACCTGTTAATGCTAGTAACCTTACTTACTCCAGGGATTTTACTTTCAGTGATAATTATGGCGACTTTTGCGGCTGGTGGCTAATCACTACATACGATAAGCTGATACGCGTCTAAAGTATATAAACACTCTATTGGGTCGTTAACTGTTGACTGTTGACTGTTGACGGGTTTTCAGTCATCAGTCATGAGTCATCAGGTAAATGTACAAATTAAATGCGTAACAGCTTATTTAGTAGTCAGTGAATAGTTATCAGTGTTCAAAGATAACTGTTCCCTGATAACTGATATTAAAATCAAACGATAGAATGCGATGTCTACAACAGGCTGTGACGCTCTCTACCAGACGCACTCGTGATCGCTCGCTATAGGTGACCCTGTACCAAAGGAACGTGAAAAATGAAGGTGGCATTTCTGGGAACTGGACTGATGGGACTACCAATGGCTCAAAGGTTATTAGCCGCAGATATACAGCTAGTTGCCTACAATCGCACCCCAGAAAAATTAGCACCATTACAAGCATCTGGGGCTGAAATTGCTACACATCCGCGCCACGCCATTCGTGCTGCTGAGTGCGTAATTCTCATGCTTACTAATGCCCCGGCCATTTATAATGTGTTGCTTTCAGATACTGCTTGGCAAACTCTGGAAGGACGCACGATCATCCAAATGGGAACAATTACTCCCACAGAAAGCCAGGAAATTAGAGATGCAGTTGTTGCAGGTGGTGGTGAGTATTTAGAAGCACCTGTATTAGGGAGTATTCCGGAAGCAAAAGCTGGGAAGTTGAGTGTTATGGTAGGGGCCGAGCCAGAACAATATGAACGCCACTTGAAGTTACTGCAAAATTTTGGGACAGAACCTTTACTTATAGGGCCAGTGGGATCTGCGGCGGCGCTCAAATTGGCACTAAATCAACTAATAGCTTCCCTAACAACTAGCTTTGCTCTGAGTCTAGCTTTTGTCCAGCGTCAGGGTGTTGATGTGGATGTGTTCATGCAAATATTGCGCGACAGTTCACTCTACGCACCTACCTTTGACAAAAAGCTACAACGGATGTTGGATAGCAATTATGCTAATCCCAATTTCCCCACAAAACACTTGCTCAAAGATACAGAATTATTTATCTCGGAAGCGAAATCTCGGAGTTTGGATCTCAGCAGTATTAAAGGTGTGCGCCAAATCTTGCAAACAGCTGTGAAAATGTCATTTGCTGATGATGATTACTCATCACTATTTTCTGTAATTAAGGAATGGGGAGAATGAATTTTCGTAAGGGGCACAGATATGTGCCTCCTACGCGAAAAATCTTGTAAATTGAAACACATTGAACAAAGTTTCTCCTTACACCCCGGCATCCCTAATATGCCCTTTGAAAATGCTGTATCAAAAGGTTTTAACTAAATCGTTAATAAGGATATTACTGCCCATTAATAGTAGTTGATGGAGGAAATGGTTGAGATTCAGGCTGAGGCTGAGGTTCTGGTTGAGGATTGAGAAATTCCTGCCAAGCCCTAATTTGTTCTTGCGCCGCACTGTAAGCAGCACTACCGCGTGGAATCGATTTGGCAATGTCAATCCCTCTGGCAATATCAGACTGACCTTGAGTGCGTGCTATTTCTAACAATTGCTGACTCCACTGGTCAATAGCTAGATTCGCATCCATACGCAAGATGCTATTATTTGAAACCCGATCTGCCAGCCGTATTGCCTCAACTAAGGCTTCTGGCGTGCCAGCCGCCCCCACTTCCTGGGCTTTTCTCCAGTTTTCTCTGGTGCGGATTTGCCCTTCCCATTCATTTATCGCAGCTTGTGCTTCCCCAGAAAGCGCCCTTCCCGACGATGCAATTTGTTGAGCTGCGCTAATAGCAGCGGTAAGATTTCCACTCTGAGCTAGTTCTTGTGCTTGATCTAAGTAGGGTTGGTCTTGAATTCGCTGAATCTTTCCTACCCAAGTACGAATTTTTTTCCGTGCTTCTGGATATAATGCCCGACCTCTACGAATTTCGCTAGCCTGGGCGATCGCAGCTTGTAAGGAATTGATATCATCGAATATTGCTATCTGTTCGGCGCGTTCTAAATAAGGTTGATCTTCAATTGTTTCTACTTGAGTACGCCAGCGACCTATTTCTTGTCTAGCTTCTGTGGCACGGGGGTTACTAGCAGGAATCAGCTGCACTTGGGCGATCGCTGCTGTTAAATTAGGCACCGTCCCTTGGCTGGCCAATATTCTCGCTTTTTCTAGATTGGCAACATCTTCAATTTCCAATTGCCAACGTGCAATCAATTGCTGTGCTTCGTTATACACTGGTCTTGAAGGATCGATTTGTTGTGCTTGAGCGATCGCTGCCTCTAAACCAGAAACGTTACCTATCCAAGCACTTCTTTTGGCGTCAGCTATGGCGATAAAGTCATCTGTTTTGCCCTGTAGTTTCGTAATTTCTGGAATTTGTCTAGCAATATTCAGTGCTTCATCCGCATCCTGCTTGTCTAGTTTTGCTTGTGCCAACTCCAGCATTTTGCGTCCAAATGCGGGAATCGCTTCCTGAGCTTTTTGGTAAATGTAACTTTCTTGACCAATGGACTCGGCTAACTTGATAGCTTCTAATAAATTATCAACAACTTTGCTGTTTGCTAAACTTTCAGCTTTTCCTAACTTATCGCCATCTTCCCGCGCTGTGGCAATTAGACGGTTCAATTGGTCGTATTTAGTACCCGCCCAGTACTGATTGTCTACGCGCAGCATTTTGGCGGATAACATAAATGCCGATTGCCAGCGCCGTTCCTTTACTTGGGCGATCGCACCGTTGTACGTGGCTTCTGCCTTTGACCAAATTGACTGCCATTTGCCAATTTGCTCATCGACTAATTTATAAGCTGCCACATCTTCCGGTATTTTCTGAGCAGTAGCGATCGCTTCCTCTAAATTCCCTGTTTGGAAACTTTGATCGGCTAGCTTCAAAATATCCCGCGACCATTCTTCGATGAAACGATCAATTTCTCCATGCAACGGGTGATTTTGTGGTAGTTCCTTCACCAGAGCGATCGCTTGCAATAGGTCGTTGACTGTCTGTTTAGAAGCCGCCAACTGAGCGCAGTGTAACCGCACAGAAGCACTAGCTAGGGGCCAGAAAATCGAGGGACAATTAGGGGCTGTTGGCAACTTCAGTAGCATTGCCATTGCCAAGAATCCTACACTGCCGGGAATCAACATTAGTAGTACCAGCCACAATGTCCAGCTTTTCATCCAGCGGGGCCATTTTCCAGTACTACTGAGTTGTGCAGTTTTTTCCGAATTACTATTTATAGGTAATCCTTTCGTATGGTTTTTTTTTCGCCGCTTCACTGACTTGGAGGTAGAACCAGTAGCTGGGACATCAAATGGCTGAGTTTCACCGAATTGTTCTGTTCGGGATAATCTTTTGTTTTGATCTGGCTCTCTTCCACTGGCTGAAGACCAACTGTCTGGAATATCCCGCTCTGTCATCTCTCACACCAAAATAATTGAATAGCGCTCTGTTTTAGGTCGATAATTCCATTGTTGACATAGTAACTTTCTCATGATTAAAAAGCTACTTTTTTGATTATCTCTCTCCACAGAGTACCATTAGCAATCTCAAAAATCAGTGCCCTTTTATACTTTATCCTGAAACAGTAGATTCCGCTTGCAAATCGGCAATTAATTGAGCTAACTGATCGCTACTTGCCTGGTAGACGTTGCCGCAAAATTCGCAAGTTGCTTCAGCACCATCATCTTTAATAATCATATCTTGCAGTTCAGCTTCTCCCAAAATCTTCAGTGCCCCCAAAACGCGATCAAAAGAACAACCACAGTGGAAGCGCAGTATTTGCCGTTCGGGAAAGATTACTAGCCCCATATCTCCCAACAAGTCGCCAAAGATTTCAGTCAAATTCTTCCCGGCTTGCAATAATGGCGTAAATCCTGCTAAACCAGCTACCCGCGATTCCAACGTTTCTACTAAGGCCTCGTCTCTGGCAGCTTTGGGCAATACTTGTACCAGTAATCCTCCAGCCGCAGTTACTCCACCTGCTCCCACAAAGACACCTAAAACTAAAGCTGAAGGTGTTTGTTCGGAATTCACCAGATAATGAGCTACATCATCGCCAATTTCGCCAGAAACTAGTTCTACAGTACTAGAGTAAGGATAACCATAACCGATATCCCGCACAACATAAAGGTAGCCATCACCTACTGCACCACCAACGTCTAGCTTACCTTTGGCATTGGGAGGCAATTCTATAGATGGATTTCCTACATATCCGCGTACCGTACCATCTAAGCCTGCATCTACCAATATGCCACCCAAAGGCCCATCACCCTTCACCCGGACATTGACCCTCGATCCAGTTCGCTTCATACTAGAAGCCATTAACAAGCCCGCTGCCATAGTCCGTCCCAGTGCTGCCGTTGCCACATAGGAAAGCTTGTGGCGCCCCCGTGCTTCTTCTGTTAAACGTGTGGTGATCACACCTACGGCACGAATTCCACCTTCGGCTGCTGTTGCACGAATTAACTGATCCGCCATGAATAACCTTACATTTCTTAACAAGTTCACTTTTTCTATTCTAAGTTCTCTGCTGGTAGAAAAGTGACGCTGCAATAATCAGTGATTGTATTTGCAATATTAGAAATAGCGATGTCTCACCTTTAGGTAATCCTATAAAAATGCTGGGTAATTTTCAACAAAGCCAACTGCGTATCGAAATTGAAGCACCAACAGATGCAATTCGTGACAGCCTCCTGCATCCGATGCAACTAAAAAAATGGCTCTTAGGGCAACGCTTCGCGCCAGGAATGCCAGAAGAACTGCTTCCAGGATTCCAGTTTACTACCTGGACTGGGCCAGTCCCGATTCATCATCAAGTAGATGTTGTCAAATCCAACTGTCTCCGCTTGTTACTTAGTGGAGGCATTGACGGGTTCCATGAATGGTACTGGGGAGAAGGTTGGGTACAATCCCGCTTGGAAGGAATTTCACTTTTGCCTTTAAATTTTGGTCAAACTTTGAGTTTGTTGAGCTTGCGTCAGTTTTTGGCAACTCAAGGACGTTGATTCGATTGACGTAAAGAGATTGGGGATTGGTTATTCTCCGCGTCCCCAGTCCCCAGTTTATGAACCAGAAATAATACCTGCAATAATTTTTACTAATACAGATAAATCTTCTGGAACTTAATAATGTTTCTGGTTTTGAGTCATCTGACGATTTGCACGATGGTAAACTCCAAAACGCCAGTCTTCACCAGTCATAACTGCTCCATATAGAAGTTCAGATGTGGATTTAGTCCATTGTTCAAGTGCTATTAATTCAACAGCGAGTTGAGTAAATCCTCGAACTAAATCTGATTGTTTGGCTTCGATGACTAATAAAATTTGAATAAAGAGCAATTAACGCATTTTAGTAGAAACACCAAATCTTTATAATTTTTATGAAAAACTTTATTTTTCCTTTATCTATTTGCAAAACATTTGTTATAGTCAATGCTAAGCTCTTTTTAAATTAATAAATATTTCAGCGAAGTTAAACGTTTCTATATTAGAAGAAATTATGTCTATTAAAATTTGAGTTGTATAAAATTATTTATTGCAAAAATATTTGCACATAAAAATACTTATTCAAAAATGCAGAATCCAGTTCTGAGTTTTATAAATCTATTTAAGTATAATTTGTATAAAATTGTTGTTCGGTTTACTCGATTATATCTTTAATTCTCCAAATGTTCGCTACTTTATTAGTATTAATACTTAATTACCTTACTTTATCCATTATTTTTTGACAAAATTAAGTTTTTAGCTCGCTGTATTTATCGTACTCGTATTGATGCCTGCTATTTTTTGATAAATAAGAACTTATATTTAATTAAATTTGTATAAATTATGAACTATGTCATATCTGTGTTGAAGACGTATAATACATGTTTTGTCACGACTTAGTTGCTTGACCTGGTGAGCTAGAGTCGTATAATGCTTCTAGAGAAACAAAAAAGCAACTAAGTATACGCTTTATGTGTATATCTATTACTTTGGCTTTGGCGATAACTCTAATCCCAACAATCAACTGAGGAGAACTAAAAATATGCAGACGAACATACTATTTAGCGAACTGACTACTTGTGAAGAAGCCAACCTCTCTGGTGGTACCTATAAACACAAGGAAAAAGAAGAGAAAAAATACGAGAAAAAATACGAGAAAAAACATGGCAAAAAATACGAGAAAGACGATGACGACTATGGATACGGTGATTACGTTAAAAAATACCTTGATAAGTATTTGACACACCTTGATTGGTAGTAATGATGAGTATCATCATAGTTACAATAAGCAGTCTCAGCATTACCCGTGGTAGTTTGTGATTTACGAGAATAGGCAAAACTATGAAGTTTAGGAGAAGGAAAATTGTAAACGCAAAGATACAATTAGCTGTTTCTGTTTCGTAGCTATTCTAACATAAGTTTATTGACATCCATTTCCTTTTCTTCAATAAGCTTAACTTTGACGTTGCCTGCCAGCAAACGTCAGCAGCGCTTTTCCTCAAACATACTGTTCACGTTTGAGTAGTCCAATAGTAAAACAAGCGCTAGTGTATGCAGGGATAAAACCCTGTTATTTTTTTGGGTTCTGTCACCGAATTTTAGATTTTAAATTTTGGATTGAAGATTCAAAATTTAAAAAGGTCTGAAAGCGAGCGAGTATAAACTCGCTTCCTCCGTAAGAAGCAAGCTACATGCAATAAATCTAAAAGCCAAAATCGTTTGACTAAGCGCTCACTACGAAATCTAAAATTAATTGACAAACGCCTGACTTGATTGCTAAGGTCAATCTAAAATCTAAAATCTAAAATTGCATGACGATGTTATTAGATATTGGAGTGTGAAATGAAATACCAAGTTGCTGCACAACATAGCGAAGAAGATTGTAGAGCAAATTATTTTTAATTCTCGGCTGTTAACACTTGCTCTACTGTTAATTCTAACTCTGGAAAAGTTTCAGATTGAATGCATTGAGTAACAAAAAACTCTACTAGTTTGTATAATTATTTTATCAATCTAAAAACAGTCACTTTGTTTATTAATAGATCGACAATCCAATACTCTGGAATATTTAAAACGTTATACTCAACCTGCTTGGCTCGATAATCTACAATCTTTATTTACTCATTGACGACTTTCACCACTACTAAGCTACGGTGTACAGACAACTCTTGCCGCAGCCATATCTTTATTAGTAAATTTGGCACTGCGTTTCTATCCCGCCTCGGAATGAATTCTGAGGCGCGATGTCGGTGAGTGTGACAGTTTTACTCTGACAAAAGTTTGGGTAGAGGATTTTTCGACTTGTGCGTACACCGTAGCCACTACTAAGAAGGGTGGTTCGTTTAGTAACTGTTGGGGTTGTAATCATGGCATGATATCACTTGCCTTTACCTGATTCTAATTCGGCTTTACCACCAACACGGAACAATTAGCCTCTTCCACAACTTGACTGCTAACAGAACCTTGGACAATTCGCTTCATCCCAATCAATCCCCGACTGCCAATTATAATCAAGTCAGTTTTGTAAATATTGGCAAGGCGAATAATCTCTTCGGCAGGATCACCAGTTACCAGTTCTAACTCACTGGTAATTGATAACTTTTCCTGATAGGCTTGTAGCTGTTTTTCAATATGAAAATAAGAAAATGTTGGTGACTCTGGTTGAGGACGATCAGCGGGTAGTTCCATCTCTGACTCTGGCGTAAGGAAGACATGACAAAGAATAACTTTGGCATCTTTTGACAACGCCAAATTATCTAAAGTCTGAATTACTCGTTCTCCAATTTCCGAACCGTCCAGAGCTACCAAAATATTGTTTAGCACCGCTCTCGTCTCCTAAAGAGTAGACCCATTACATAAGTATGTAGCAAAACTTGTTGACAGCTACACTAAATTATTTTTCCATCTGCCTACTTACTTTATATATTTGAAGCTGTGCGATAGATCGGTTTTACCTCACTTTGACGTTAGTGCGTTGTAGCAACTGGCGTAGAGATTTTTTTGCCAGTTCTTTGGGGAGGGTTACCCTCCTCTAAACTGACCGTTGACTGACTTTGCAAGTCACTCTTTCCTTAATAAGCCAGTGGATTAGGCGGGCAACACCCAACTTGTAAACGCCCGCCAAAAAGCTTAAAGCAGGATAGCAATAATGTGTGTAGACGCATAGTAGTGAGGGAGTCGCAGTCTTCTCTACGAGACGCTGCGCGTTGGCGGCAGCCTCTCACAAAGAAGGCGGTTCCCGTCGGATTGCAGTAGCGAGTCCTCTCCCTTGGCGTTAGCCTCTTTAGCAGAAGGGGAGACGCCAAAGGCGAACGAGCGTCAGGGCTTGTCGTCAGATATTGCCATTCAAACTTTTATCTGGAACCTATCAAGTGACTTTTGCCAACAGTATTAGAAAAAAATTAACCATTCCAAATCACTCTTCTTGCTGAATTCGGCGTCGGACTGAATCAGCATGGGAAGGTAAGCCCTCTGCTGTTGCTAGCACATCAATGGCACTAGCTACATTTTGCAGTGCAGTTTGGGAGTATTGAATAATACTGGAGTGTTTGAGGAAAGTTTCCACCCCTAATGCAGAAGCATAGCGGGCAGCACCAGAAGTTGGCAAGGTATGGTTAGGGCCTGCCAAATAGTCTCCTACAGCTTCTGGTGTTGAGTAACCCAAAAAGATTGCCCCAGCGTGGCGAATCTGTGGTAGGAGCGCCCAAGGGTCTTTTACTTCTAATTCCAGGTGTTCGGGGGCAAATTCATTTGAGAGTTCTGCTGCTGCTTGTAGCGATTCCACAAGGACAATCAACCCATAATGAGCGATCGCTTTTTCTGTGTCTATTCGCCGTGGGTGATCCACTAGCTGTCTTTCCAAAGCTACTTGTACGTTTTTCGCTAAAGCAGCATCTGTCGTCAGCAAAATTGCTGCCGCCATTGGATCGTGTTCGGCTTGGGCCAGCAAGTCAGCAGCTACATGCACCGGATTTGCGGTTTCATCGGCAATCACCAGCACTTCGCTGGGGCCTGCCAAAGAATCAATGCCAACGGTGCCATAGACAAGTTTTTTCGCTAGGGTGACATAAATGTTACCAGGCCCAGTAATTACATTCACTTTTGGAATCGTTTCTGTACCATAGGCTAAAGCAGCGATCGCTTGTGCGCCCCCAATGCGATAAATTTCTTGTACTCCTGCTTCTTGGGCAGCTACTAAGACTGCTGAGTTAATTGCACCTCCTGGGCCTGGTGGTGTCACCATTACCACATGGGGTACAGCAGCTACTTTTGCCGGAATTGCATTCATCAGCACTGTACTGGGATAGGCGGCGCGACCACCAGGCACATATAACCCCGCTCGGTCTACGGGGGTATAACGTTTGCCCAACACTACTTCATCGTCGCCAAAGTGTACCCAGCTTTTTGGTACTCGCTGACGATGAAACGCTTCAATTTGGCGGCAAGCTAGCCTAATCGCGCCCAACAACTCTTTTGATACCTGCTGATAGGCTGCATCTAGTTCCGAGCCTGTGACTCGAAGTTCTTCCGCTTTCAGGCTTTGTTTGTCAAATTCGGCTGTGTAATGCAAAACAGCTTTGTCGCCTTGGCGCTTCACTGCTTGCAAAACTTCTCGCACCGTTGCTTCTTTGTGAAGCACCTGTTCGTCATGGGTGCGATCGCAGATCCGTTGTAGTTCTGCTCTGACGTCTGCCTGCTGAGTAATGATTCGCAGCATGGAGTAAGGACAATGCCAAAATTATAATATTCACACCTGAGATTTAGTATTGCTCTTGACCCACTGGGGTGTGCAAGCTGACTCTAATTCTCTTCTCTAGCTTAACCTGGATTTTTTTGATACTCTCAAGCCTGCCAGCATAGGGTTTGCTTGAGAAGGCGACTTAATTGCTCAGTCCGACAAGCCTCGGCAGCCTAGCGGCAGGAAGTGGGCGTGCCATTTCCCACTACCCTTATACCCTTACCCTCACTCCTTACGGCTTTCAGGTAGTGTGTTTACACATCCAATCCCCCGGATTTACAGAGGGCAGGGTCTGAGTATAATTTTTACTTATTTTCCTAACTTTTAGTAATTAACACGTGTACAGAGACGATAATATAGTATCGATTCTATACTTTAAAATCCCTGAAATTTAGCTATTGACAGTTACTTGCCTTTGACAATACATCCGTTTTACTGACAGATGGATTATATTGGCAATCACATTGCTTAACCAGGTATGAGTTAGGATCACTGTTTTATTTGATGTACCTCATTTTAACGCATTTCCTAAATTGATGACACACCAAATTAAGGACTGGGAATTAAGGAGTGGGGACTATAGACTAAATTCTTTCCCAATCACCAGTACCGAATCCTAATGATAGATTTTTTTATAAAATTATAACATTGGCAATTTGGATGCTATATTAGTAAGTCTAGTAGTGTGTGTACATATTAATAGTATTTTTGGAATTGACTGTGGCGAATACAAAGTCTGCTCTCAAGCGTGCCGAAATCGCAGAACGTAACCGACTGCGTAACAAAGCTTACAAATCAGCAGTCAAGACGCTGATGAAGAAATACTTTAATGCTGTAGCTGTCTATGCAGCTAATCCTACCCCAGAATTAAAACAAGAAGCACAGGCTCGGTTATCCGAGGCTTACGGAAAAATCGATAAAGCAATCAAACGGGGTGTTCTTCATCCCAACAATGGGGCAAGGAAAAAGTCAAGATTGGCTCATAAACTAAAACCGATAGCTCAAACAGCCGCCGCTGAATAGTCATTGGTGAGTTAGTGCGCTCTTCTGATTCAGGGCACTACTGTGTTAAGAACTTTCCCAAAGTTCTAGCAAGTGGCGTGAAACGCCAAGGATAATGGTTAAGTCAGTGCAGTCGCAGTCTTGAGGGTTTCCACACCACTTGCTCTATGCCTCTTAAGGCATTCACCGTAGGGCTGTCCTATGAACGACTAGCGTCGGCTCTGCTCAATTAAAACAGTTGACTAACATGGTTTCCCTCTTGAGCAGCTTTGCGATTGCAAAGCTGCGACCACAGGAGAAAGATTCACCCAAAAGGTCATTATGTCCTTAGTTCTGACAAGGGCTAATAATTTATGACCAATGACAAAGGGCAAAGAATGCAACTGATAGATACGCACGTTCATCTCAACTTTGATAGTTTCCAGCCGGATTTAGCAACAGTGCGATCGCGGTGGCAAGAAGCAGGAGTAGTACGTTTAGTACATTCCTGTGTTCACCCAGAGGAGTTTACCAGCATTCAGTCCATAGCACACGAGTTTCCCGAAATCAGTTTTGCCGTAGGATTACATCCTTTAGATGCTGATAAATGGAATAACGAGACAGCCGAGAAAATCAAATCTTTGGCGAGTTCTGACTCTCATGTGGTAGCAATTGGGGAAATGGGGCTGGATTTTTATAAAGCTGATAACTATGAGCATCAGCTTATGGTGTTTGAGTCGCAGTTAGCGATCGCATCTGAACTCAACTTACCAGTGATTATCCACTGCCGCGATGCTACTGCCCAAACCAGAGAAGTGTTGCAAAAATGGCGGGAAGTCAAAGGAGAAAGACTGCGGGGCGTCATGCATTGTTGGGGAGGAACGCCAGAAGAAACTCAATGGTTTCTCGATTTAGGCTTCTACATCAGCTTTAGCGGGACGGTAACGTTCAAAAACGCCAAAGCAATCCAATCCTCAGCTGCGATGGTAAGTAGCGATCGCCTACTGATTGAAACAGACTGCCCATTTCTCGCTCCAGTTCCTAAACGAGGCGAAAGGCGCAACGAGCCTGCCTACGTGCTTTATGTGGCCGAGCAAGTAGCGAAACTGCGTCAGGAATCAGTAGAAGCGATCGCCCATCAAACTACCCAGAATGCTTGTGAATTATTTAGTCTGTCAATATAAAGTGTACTTTAATCTCTTTTATTCAGTTGTGCTAAAAAAAATAAAACTCTAGGGGGACAAAAATATGCTAATATTATTCCCTCAAAAACATTTTGCTTGCGCCATAATGATAAAGGAAGGAACCTAAAATTTCTGAGCCTAATTTTCCGTGCTGTTATCGGCTTGGCCATCCTCCAAATCTCTACAAGCGGATGCTCTCCACACATGACTAACCCTGCCAACCCAGGTTGAGCCTAGATCGCCCAACATAGGCTTGGTGTGTATCGAACCTATTCAAAATCGTTAAACAAATTGCCTTGTGAGTACAATCCAGCAAAATGAAGTGATTCTGATTCAAAGCCGACAAGGTGCGGATCATCCCCTCAGTCTTAGGATATCTAGGATATCACTGAGAGTATAAATAGCCTGGTGGATTTAAGACACAGCGTATATAGCTGTGTCATAAAATTAACGCGCTTTTTGGAGGGGAAATGAACAAAGTAGATAAAACTCAGGAATATCTCAACTGTATATTCTTCTTAAATCAAGACTATAGTGGGTTTTTGGCGTCTGAGTCCCCGATTACGGGCGATTACCCCCTTGTCCAAATTTCTCATTCCAGCTTTAATCGCTGCGTTTGCCCACACCTGTAAATAGCAAGTGTGTAAGAATTAAGTTCCCAAACAGCTAAGGACACTGGCTAGGAGTGGGAAGCGTTAAACAGCAGTGTCTAAGTAAAAATTTAACCAGGTTGACAAAGGTAGAGGCATGACTAAAGAAACATACATGGAACCCGCCTTTCTGTTGCCCGACTTGATTGAAATCCAGCGATCAAGCTTTCGCTGGTTTTTGGAAGAAGGGCTGATAGAAGAACTTAACTCCTTTAGTCCTATTACAGATTATACGGGCAAATTAGAACTGCACTTTTTGGGTCATAATTACAAACTCAAAGAGCCAAAGTACAGCGTAGAAGAAGCCAAACGGCGGGATAGTACTTATGCTGTCCAAATGTATGTTCCCACACGTCTGATTAATAAAGAAACCGGGGAAATCAAAGAGCAAGAGGTATTCATTGGGGATTTGCCTTTGATGACCGATCGCGGCACGTTTATTATTAACGGAGCCGAGCGGGTAATTGTCAACCAAATAGTGCGATCACCAGGGGTTTATTACAAATCAGAAATCGACAAAAACGGGCGACGTACTTATTCAGCTAGCTTAATTCCCAACCGGGGAGCATGGCTGAAATTTGAAACAGACCGTAACGATTTGGTGTGGGTACGCATCGACAAAACCCGCAAACTCTCAGCGCAGGTACTCTTAAAAGCTTTAGGGTTATCAGACAACGAAATCTTTGACGCCTTACGCCACCCAGAGTATTTCCAGAAAACCATCGAAAAAGAAGGGCAATTTTCTGAAGAAGAAGCCTTGATGGAGTTATATCGGAAACTGCGTCCTGGTGAACCACCCACAGTATTAGGTGGACAACAGCTCCTAGATTCTCGTTTCTTTGACCCGAAACGTTATGACCTTGGTCGCGTCGGACGCTACAAGCTCAACAAGAAATTGCGCCTATCGGTTCCAGATACAATGCGAGTGTTGACTCCTGGCGATATCTTAGCAGCTGTAGATTACCTAATCAACCTAGAATATGATATTGGTAATATCGATGACATTGACCATTTAGGTAATCGTCGTGTAAGAAGCGTTGGTGAATTGCTGCAAAACCAAGTGCGGGTAGGCTTAAACCGTCTAGAGAGAATTATTCGGGAACGGATGACTGTATCTGATGCCGAAGTGCTGACTCCCGCTTCCCTGGTAAACCCCAAACCACTCGTAGCAGCAATTAAAGAATTCTTTGGTTCTAGCCAGTTAAGTCAGTTCATGGATCAAACCAATCCGTTAGCAGAACTGACCCACAAACGCCGCCTTAGTGCCCTTGGCCCTGGAGGTTTAACTCGCGAACGCGCTGGGTTTGCTGTCAGGGATATTCATCCTAGTCACTATGGACGTATTTGCCCCATTGAGACACCAGAAGGCCCCAACGCCGGGTTGATTGGCTCCTTAGCAACTCATGCACGGGTGAATCAGTACGGCTTCTTAGAAACGCCATTTAGACCTGTGGAAAATGGGCGAGTCAGATTTGATCTACCTCCCGCCTACATGACAGCCGATGAAGAAGATGATCTGCGGGTTGCTCCGGGAGATATTCCTGTAGATGAAACTGGGCATATTATTGGGCCGCAAGTGCCAGTGCGCTATCGCCAGGAATTTTCCACCACAACACCAGAACAAGTGGACTACGTAGCAGTGTCTCCCGTACAGATTGTGTCGGTAGCGACCAGCATGATTCCCTTCTTGGAGCATGATGACGCTAACCGAGCGCTGATGGGGTCGAACATGCAACGGCAAGCAGTACCCCTGCTCAAGCCAGAGCGTCCTCTGGTGGGTACAGGTTTGGAAGCGCAAGGAGCAAGAGACTCCGGGATGGTGATTGTATCGCGCACCGATGGCGATGTCACTTATGTGGATGCCACAGAAATTCGCGTCCGTCCTAAACCTAACACCCCTGAAATTAAGTACACCCTTTCCAAGTACCAACGCTCAAACCAAGACACCTGTTTAAATCAGAAACCTCTTGTCCGCATTGGCGAGCGGGTTGTTGCTGGTCAGGTGCTAGCTGATGGTTCCTCCACCGAAGGCGGTGAATTGGCGCTAGGACAAAATATTGTAGTTGCCTATATGCCTTGGGAAGGCTACAACTACGAAGACGCAATTTTAATTTCTGAAAGGCTGGTGCAGGATGATGTCTACACCTCAATTCACATTGAAAAATATGAAATTGAAGCTAGACAGACAAAACTGGGGCCAGAAGAAATCACCAGAGAAATTCCCAACGTCGGGGAAGATGCCTTACGTCAGTTGGATGAACAGGGAATCATTCGCATTGGGGCGTGGGTAGAAGCTGGAGATATTTTGGTAGGAAAAGTTACCCCCAAAGGCGAATCTGACCAACCGCCAGAAGAAAAACTGTTGCGGGCGATTTTCGGTGAGAAAGCACGGGATGTGCGGGACAATTCCCTGCGAGTACCAAATGGTGAAAAAGGTCGCGTAGTTGATGTGCGCTTGTTTACTCGTGAACAAGGCGATGAACTGCCACCAGGAGCCAATATGGTTGTCCGGGTATATGTCGCCCAAAAACGCAAAATCCAAGTTGGCGACAAAATGGCAGGACGCCACGGTAATAAAGGAATTATTTCTCGGATATTACCGGCGGAAGATATGCCTTATTTGCCCGATGGTTCACCAGTGGACATTGTACTTAACCCCTTGGGCGTACCCAGTCGGATGAACGTCGGACAAGTATTTGAGTGCCTCTTGGGTTGGGCTGGTCAAACCTTGGGAGTGCGATTTAAAATTACTCCCTTTGATGAAATGTACGGGGAAGAGTCATCTCGCCGAATCGTGCATGGCAAATTGCAAGAAGCACGAGACGAAACAGGGAAAGACTGGGTATATAACCCAGATAACCCAGGCAAAATCATGGTGTATGACGGTCGTACAGGTGAACCCTTTGACCGAGCAATTACCATCGGTGTGGCTTACATGCTGAAGCTGGTGCATTTGGTCGATGATAAGATTCACGCCCGTTCCACAGGTCCATACTCACTGGTAACTCAGCAACCCTTGGGTGGTAAAGCACAACAAGGTGGTCAGCGGTTTGGAGAAATGGAAGTGTGGGCACTGGAAGCCTTTGGTGCAGCTTACACCTTACAGGAATTGCTCACAGTTAAATCTGACGATATGCAAGGACGGAATGAAGCGTTAAATGCGATCGTTAAAGGTAAGGCAATTCCTCGACCTGGAACCCCAGAGTCGTTTAAGGTACTGATGCGCGAGTTGCAATCATTGGGGTTAGACATTGCCGTACACAAGGTAGAAACCCAAGCAGACGGCAGTTCCCTGGATGTAGAAGTCGATTTGATGGCAGACCAATCAGCCCGTCGCACACCTCCTCGACCAACTTATGAATCTCTTTCCCGGGAATCGTTGGAAGAAGACGAGTAAATAATTCGTAATTCGTAATTCGTAATTGAAGAAAAATTTAAGAATCTGTAGTTCGTAATTGAAGAAAAATAGCAAATTCCGAACTAAAAATTACTACTTCTTAACTACGAATTACGAATTACGTTGGCCTAGCCTGCGATCGCCACTATTACGAATTAGAAATTGTTAATTACGAATTACGAATTACAAATTAGAAATTAGAAAAATGAGACCTGCCCAAACTAATCAGTTTGATTACGTAAAAATCGGCTTGGCTTCCCCTGAACGCATTCGCCAGTGGGGCGAGAGAACATTGCCCAATGGTCAAGTAGTAGGTGAAGTTACCAAGCCAGAAACGATTAATTACCGAACTCTCAAGCCAGAGATGGATGGCTTGTTTTGTGAGCGCATCTTTGGACCGGCGAAAGATTGGGAATGCCATTGTGGTAAGTATAAAAGAGTTCGTCACAGAGGTATTGTCTGTGAGCGCTGTGGGGTAGAAGTCACTGAGTCACGGGTGCGTCGTCACCGCATGGGCTATATTAAACTCGCCGCACCAGTAGCTCACGTCTGGTATCTCAAAGGTATTCCTAGCTATATTTCCATACTGTTAGATATGCCCTTGCGGGATGTCGAGCAGATTGTCTATTTCAACTCTTATGTTGTCCTAAGTCCTGGTAATGCCGAAACTTTAACTTACAAACAGCTACTGAGTGAAGACCAGTGGTTGGAAATAGAAGACCAAATTTATAGCGAAGATTCTGTGCTGCAAGGCGTAGAGGTAGGTATTGGTGCTGAAGCGCTGTTGCGTTTGCTTGCCGATATCAATTTGGAACAAGAAGCGGAAAGCCTACGCGAAGAAATTGGCAACGCCAAGGGACAAAAGAGAGCCAAGCTAATTAAGCGACTGCGGGTGATTGACAACTTCATCGCCACTGGTTCCAAACCGGAGTGGATGGTAATGGCAGTCATTCCCGTGATTCCCCCCGACTTGCGTCCAATGGTGCAACTAGATGGCGGACGGTTTGCCACCAGCGATTTAAATGATTTGTATCGGCGGGTAATTAACCGCAACAATCGTTTGGCACGCTTGCAAGAAATTTTGGCACCAGAGATTATTGTGCGGAACGAAAAGCGGATGCTGCAAGAAGCAGTGGATGCTTTGATTGACAATGGTCGTCGGGGACGCACTGTGGTAGGGGCAAATAACCGACCCCTAAAATCTTTGTCTGACATTATTGAGGGTAAGCAAGGACGTTTCCGACAAAACTTGTTGGGTAAACGGGTTGACTACTCTGGACGTTCTGTAATTGTGGTCGGGCCAAAGCTGAAAATTCACCAGTGCGGTTTGCCTAGAGAAATGGCGATTGAGCTATTTCAACCATTTGTGATTAACCGCCTGATTCGCAGCGGTATGGTAAATAACATCAAAGCTGCGAAAAAGCTGATATCGCGCAATGACCCAAGTGTTTGGGATGTGCTGGAAGAGGTGATTGAAGGACACCCTGTAATGCTAAATCGGGCACCAACGTTGCACCGTTTGGGTATTCAGTCTTTTGAACCGATTTTAGTGGAAGGTAGAGCAATTCAACTGCATCCTCTGGTGTGTCCAGCGTTTAACGCCGACTTTGATGGCGACCAAATGGCAGTACACGTCCCTCTGTCGTTAGAAAGTCAGGCTGAAGCGCGGTTGTTGATGTTGGCTTCTAACAATATTTTGTCACCAGCCACAGGTAAACCTATTATCACGCCTAGCCAAGACATGGTATTGGGGGCCTATTACTTAACAGCAGAAAATCCCGGTGCGACAAAAGGTGCAGGAAAGTATTTTTCTTCGCTAGAGGATGTAATTATGGCTTTCCAGCAAGAGCAACTTGACTTGCACGCCTATATCTATGTGCGGTTTGACGGTGAAATTGAATCAGACCAACCGGATACGGAACCCCTGAAAGTGACGGAAAACGAGGATGGTAGCCGGACATTACTCTATAAGTTCCGCCGAGTCAGACAAGACGCTAAGGGTAATGTACTTTCGCAGTATATATACACAACACCTGGTCGCGTTATTTACAACAATGCTATTCAGGAAGCACTAGCAAGCTAGTCATTTGTCATTTGTCATTTGTCCTTTGCTAATGACAAATGACTAATTGATTAATTGACTAATGACTAATGACCAAGGACTAATGACCAATGACTGAAAAAATGATTTTTCGCAATCGGGTTGTTGATAAAGGTCAACTAAGAAATTTAATTTCTTGGGCCTTTACGCATTATGGTACGGCGCGAACCGCAGTGATGGCGGACAAACTAAAAGATTTGGGATTTCGCTACGCTACCAAAGCAGGGGTTTCCATAAGTGTAGATGACTTGATGGTGCCACCAACTAAGCGATTGCTCTTGGAAGCAGCCGAAGAAGAAATTCGCGCTACTGAAACCCGTTACCAACGCGGAGAAATCACTGAAGTAGAACGCTTCCAAAAGGTAATCGATACCTGGAACGGTACCAGTGAAGCCTTGAAAGATGAAGTAGTCGTCCACTTCAAGAAGACTAATCCCCTGAACTCCGTATACATGATGGCATTCTCCGGAGCACGGGGTAACATCTCCCAAGTTCGGCAATTGGTCGGGATGCGGGGACTGATGGCAGATCCTCAAGGGGAAATTATCGATTTGCCCATCAAAACCAACTTCCGTGAAGGACTAACTGTGACGGAATACATTATTTCGTCTTATGGTGCCAGAAAAGGATTGGTGGATACTGCTTTGCGGACGGCTGACTCTGGTTATCTTACCCGTCGGTTGGTAGACGTTTCCCAGGATGTGATTATTCGGGAATTTGACTGCGGCACCACCAGAGGAATTCCCATTCGACCAATGACAGAAGGTGCCAAAACCTTGATCCCTCTAGCAACCCGCTTGATGGGGCGCGTAATTGGCGAAGATGTGGTGCATCCAGTCACAAAAGAAGTGATTGCACCACGCAATACCCCAGTTTCTGAGGACTTGGCAAAGACAATTGAAAAATCTGGGGTGGCAGAAGTTATGCTGCGATCGCCCCTAACTTGTGAAGCTGCACGTTCTGTTTGTCAACACTGCTACGGCTGGAGTTTAGCCCACGCCAAGATGGTGGACTTAGGCGAAGCTGTGGGGATTATTGCCGCCCAAAGTATCGGTGAACCTGGTACCCAGTTAACCATGCGGACATTCCACACAGGTGGTGTGTTTACCGGAGAAGTGGCACAACAAGTACGTTCCAAAATCGATGGGACTGTCAAGCTTCCCCGCAAACTGAAGACCAGAACATATCGTACCCGCCACGGGGAAGATGCCCTCTATGTTGAGGCTAATGGCATCATGCTTTTGGAGCCAACAAAAGTAGGTGATGTTACCCCAGAGAACCAAGAGGTTCATCTTACCCAAGGTTCAACACTATATGTATTTGATGGAAATAAGGTAAAACAAGGTCAGTTGTTGGCAGAGGTTGCCCTTGGTGGACGCACAACTCGGACTAATACAGAAAAAGCAGTTAAAGATGTTGCCTCTGACTTGGCAGGAGAAGTGCAATTTGCCGAAGTAGTTCCAGAACAAAAAACCGACCGTCAGGGTAACACCACAACCACAGCCGCACGCGGTGGTTTGATTTGGATTTTGTCTGGGGAAGTTTACAACTTGCCGCCTGGTGCAGAATTGGTTGTCAAAAATGGTGATGCGATCGCCTCTAATGGAGTTTTAGCAGAAACCAAATTAACCAGTTTGCACGGTGGTGTAGTGCGTTTGCCAGAAGCTACTCCAGGTAAGAGTACTAGAGAAATTGAGATTATCACCGCTTCTGTGGTTTTAGACCAGGCAACGGTGACAGTCCAAAGTTCCCAAGGTCGTAATAACTACTTAGTCTCCACTGGTAACAACCAGGTATTTAACCTCCGGGCTACACCAGGCACAAAAGTGCAAAATGGTCAAGTGGTAGCTGAGTTAATTGATGATCGCTATCGCACAACCACTGGTGGATTCCTAAAATTCGCAGGTGTTGAAGTCCAGAAAAAAGGCAAAGCCAAACTGGGTTATGAAGTCGTGCAGGGCGGTACCCTGTTGTGGATTCCTGAAGAAAGCCACGAAGTTAATAAAGATATCTCCTTGCTGTTGGTGGAAGACGGTCAGTTTGTGGAAGCTGGCACCGAGGTAGTAAAAGATATTTTCTGCCAAAACAGCGGTGTGGTAGAAGTCACCCAGAAAAACGACATCCTGCGGGAAGTGGTGGTGAAGCCAGGGGAACTGCTAATGGTGGACGATCCAGAATCAGTTATTGGGCAAGATAACACCTTCATCCAACCAGGTGAGGAATTCCAAGGCAGCGTGGCCACGGAATTGCGCTATATCCAGTATGTGGAGACACCAGAAGGGCCCGCCCTGTTGAGTCGTCCAGTAGTTGAGTTTGCCGTACCGGATAATCCAGATGTGCCATCAACGACATCGGTAAGTCAACAAACCGGGCGATCGATTCAGTTGCGGGCTGTGCAGCGACTACCTTACAAAGACTCGGAACGCGTCAAATCTGTTGAAGGTGTGGAACTTCTGCGAACCCAGTTAGTGCTGGAAATTGACCAAGAAGGGGAACAAGACCACAATGCTTCGCCCCTAGCAGCAGATATTGAATTGGTACAGGATACTGAAGACCCAGAAGTTCAGCGTTTGCAGCTAGTGATTTTGGAGTCATTGGTAATTCGTCGAGACATTACCGCTGATGCCACCCAAGGTAGTACCCAGACAACACTTGAGGTACAAGATGGGCTTTCCATCGCCCCTGGAGCTGTAGTGGCACGTACCCAAATCTTGTGTAAAGAAGGCGGGATAGTGCGGGGCGTCCGAAAAGGAACCGAAAACGTCCGTCGCTGCTTAGTGTTGCGTGACACTGACATGCTCAACACTAATACTAGTACTCAGCCTAAGGTGAAAGTAGGTGACTTGCTAGTAGAAGGTGCAGAAGTTGCTCCTGGAGTTTTTGCCCCAGAATCAGGACAAGTAGTGGATATCAAAAATGCCGCTGCTGCATCTGGTGGAGAATCAGCTCTGAGTACTAAAAACTACGTTATTACTACTCGTATTGGTCGCCCTTATCGAGTCAGCCCTGGTGCTGTGTTGCAGATAGAAGACGGCGATTTAGTACAACGGGGTGATAATTTGGTGTTGTTGGTGTTTGAACGCGCCAAAACCGGAGATATTATTCAAGGTTTGCCCCGGATTGAGGAACTGCTTGAAGCTCGTAAACCGAAAGAAGCGTGCATTTTATGTCGCCGGGCGGGTGAAGTTAAGGTAGTTTACGCTGAAAGTGGTGATGAAGCGATCGCTATCAAGGTCGTAGAATCAAATGGCGTGGTCACCGATTATCCTCTAGGCCCAGGACAAAACTTGATTGTACCAGATGGAGCGACAGTGTTAGCGGGACAACCATTAACCGATGGTCCATCCAACCCCCACGAAATTTTGGAAATCTTCTTTAGCCTGGGTTCCGAAGATGGAATTTATGCTTGTGCTAGCATTGCTTTGCAGAAGGTACAGTCATTCTTAGTAAATGAAGTGCAAATGGTGTATCAATCTCAAGGGATTGATATTTCCGATAAACACATTGAAGTCATTGTTCGCCAGATGACCAACAAAGTCAGAATTGATGATGGTGGTGACACCACCATGCTTCCTGGTGAATTGGTAGAACTGCGCCAAGTTGAGCAGGTAAACGAAGCTATGGCAATTACAGGCGGTGCGAGGGCACAGTATACCCCAGTATTGTTGGGTATCACCAAAGCATCATTGAACACCGACAGTTTTATTTCTGCTGCATCATTCCAAGAGACAACACGGGTACTTACCGAAGCAGCTATCGAAGGCAAATCCGACTGGCTGCGCGGCTTAAAGGAAAACGTGATTATCGGGCGATTGATTCCGGCTGGTACTGGCTACAATACTTATGATGAACCCGGTGCGATCGATGATTATGCTGCTGAGATTACCAGTAGTGTCTTGGATGAGGTTGATGATCCCCTGGATATGGTCTTAGATGACCGCACAGCTCGCACCTATAATTTAGATTCTCCTACTCTTGGGGAATCTGGTTTTGGTAGCAGACGTGCAGAAAGGTCAGTTCTAGATGACGAAGATGAGTTAATCGCCGATGAAGTCGCAGACGACGACGATTACGAGGAAGAAGAGGAAGACGACGAAGATGATTTCGACGACGAGTAGATACTTGAAACTTCCCGTCTCTCTTAAAAGGTAAAAACTAAAAAGGCAAAAGAAGATTTTCTTTTGCCTTTTTATTATGCTCTCTAAAAACACATTTTTAAATCCTCAAGATTCTAGATTCTGGCTTTCGAGCTAGTAGTCAGTCAATTATCAATACGCTTCGGATAAGGCTCGATCCCCCCTTAAAAAGGTTTGCTCACAATGGCTCTTTTTTCCACTTTTTAAGGGGGACTAAGGGGGATTTTTAGACTGTGCATCTTAACCGAATCGTATTGAGTCAATTACGGGATTCAAAAGTAACGTCCTCATATAAATCTGCAACAGCACACCAAAAATCTACACTTGCCAAATGAATTATATCTTGCTGTCATAGGGATAAAGTACCCATTGTCTCTCTGAGTTACGGCGAAAACATTCAACATTTAACCGAGTTTGACTCACAAGTACATATTCTTGAAGTGACTCCATCTGTCGGTAGTCAGCAAATTTATCACCTCTGTCAAAGGCTTCTGTTATCGGAGATAGCACTTCTACAATTAAGCAGGGGTAACGCAGAAAGTTATCAAAAGCTCTATCTCGTTGGTCACAACTTACTATAATATCGGGGTAGTAATAGATATTAATCGATTCAATATGTGCTTTGGTGTCTGAGATATAAGCCTGATAACCACTCCCGCGCAAATGATTTCTCAACATTGAAGTAATATTAAGAGAAATAATGATATGAGCATTACTTGCCCCTGCCATTGCATAAACCTGTCCCTGCCTATATTCATGCTTGATAGGACTGGTTTCTTCTCCTTTGAGATAGTCTTCTGGAGAAATATAGCTATAATTTGGAGTTGCAATTATCTTTAATGACCTTGTGTGATGCCTTGTATCTAGTTTAAGAAAAGGTTGACGGCTAAATCCGCTAAATACATGTCACCATAAATCTAGCAATAGCTAGATGCTGCAATACTCTCAAGAGCTATAATCTACATCTGTTGCACCGAGAGATTAACTTGTGGATGTCATATTAGAACGATCGCACCAATTAAAACAAGCCTTAGTTGATTTTGTCCTTGATGCTGAAGGCGAACTGGCACAAGCGCTGGAAACTTATGCAGCTGCACAGTTGCGTCGTGGAAGTGGGGATAGTACCCAGCAGGACTTAATCATTGATAGCTTTTTAACAGCAGGAAAAGTTGGTGATAAATCTCCATTAGAGTTGTTTATCGAAAGCCATCCAGATTTAAACCAGAGCGATCGCAACCTGATCAACAGTTGGCATCATAGTTTTATTGGTTTATTTGCCATAACAAGTATTTTACCTGATGGCTTTGAGTTGACAAACTGGCTAACAGATAAACGCTACATCGTCAAGCCAAACAATGTCCAAACATTACAGGCAATATCTCGGTTGCAAGTAGGAGAAATCCTGCTAACTCGCATTTCTCCTGTTACCGACAACTACTGGATGTTTTCTGGCCCCTACACAATAATGGGGAAATTAGGTAAACCAAAACTTGCTGTAGCAATTGGTAATTTCAAAGAAAACTATAAAAGTAATCTTTACAGCGATGCTCCAGACTTGCTAGAACAAGCTTGGCAGTCAGTAGAACAATACCATCAGCAGTTTGTAGACTTTTTTGGCACTGATGAAATTACACTACCTGGATACCAGCTTAATAAAAAAATAGCGGAATTTCAAGAGGTAATTACTGAAAAAAGCTTTGCAGCAGCAGGAATTGATACTTCTAAATCTCTGGCTGAAGTGGCGGAAGCAGCTGGCATTGGAGACGATGAAATAAAAGCAGCAGCAGAAGAATTTGGTGCTGATTCCAACGTAGTCTCTCAAATGTTTAACAGCAAAAGCGGTAACAGCAAAATGGTTATGCCGAAGGTTGATTTGCCTCCTGAACTCAAGAAAGCAGAACAGGTAACAGCTCTTTCTCATCCCCGTTGGGGACAAATGTTTTTACCAACATATAGTAAGATACAAGCAATTTTATCAGCAGAGGACTGGCAAAGTGTTCAGGGGGCTGAAAAATTAGTTCGCTACTACCTTGAAGATAAAAGTATTAATACCTTTATTTGGCATCGATTAGCACAACAGTATCCAAGTAAATTAGAAAATGTGTTGCAAACAGTTCTCCAACGTCCAGAGTTTCACCTTGAAAGTGACTTGAATACACTTTTGCAAGAATTCCACAAACCTATTGAGCCAGAGTTACCAGAAATTGCTAGCGTCCCCATACATCTACACAACTTATTTCAAGAAGCTTTAGGAGAAGTTAACAAATCTAAGCCCAAGAGTAAGGGGCAAAAAAAGTCAGCAAAAGGTTTTCAATAAGGTTAACAGATATATGCAACATCCCACTTTACCCACTTAGGGTTATATGGTTTCCAAGGGAGAATCGTTTGTGGGAGCGTACAGCTAGCTCTATGCTCCTACTGCCTATTGGGTAAAATCAGTGTCAAAAACGAGATGAAAATCGGATAGTTAGATTTAAACATCGGTAGATAGCAGGTGAACAATCTCACCTACGATTTCCTCTGGACTCTCAAGCTTGACTAAAAATCGATTAAAGCCAGCATTCAAAGCCTTATGACTTGAGACTTCCCGTGTATAAGAAGTGATAGCGATCGCGGGCAACTCTCTTAAGGATGGGCAAGAATGCACTCGAATTTGCTCAATTAACCAATTTCCATCATGATCTGGCAACTTCACATTGCACAGCAGAATATCAGGATGAAGCGATTCTACCAAGGCAAGGGCAGCTTCTGCATCGGTTAAAGCCATCACCTCTGCACCGGCTGCTTCCAAAATGAAGATGAGCAAATCTGCGATATCTGGCTCATCCTCTACCAGTAAAATCAGGGTTCCAATCAGGTGCTGGAGCGAATTTAACTCAGTTTCTTGATTAATTTTTTGATCTGCTGCCATGCTGTCCCTTTATTGCCTGCTATAGTCTGCTATTTCTATTGCAATACATGCAGCGGAATAAGTATTCACCCTAAATACACAAATTTGGGGTGATTTTATATAGTTAAATTTCTTAACATTTTCTCTAATATTTTTAGGGTTTGGTGATGGTGTTTTTGTAGTATTTACAAAATTGACTAATATTTTTTGGTAATAGGTAATTGGAGAAAAGCTATTACCCATTACCCATGACTCATTACCGAGGTTCAGCTTGAGTTGAAACTGTTAATACTTGCGGTGGTGTAGCATCCGGCGGATAAAGAAAGTCTACTTCTACTAAAGAGCGATCGCCTGCTTTCATATTTAGTAAAACTAACGGTTCCCCTGGTTGACCTCTCTTTTGCACTAAATGTACAAATTGAGTTTGTGGTTGATTTTGGTCATTTTTGTAACGTACCCGCACTGTACCTCGAAAGAATACTTGACGGGCTGGTGTACTAAGAAAGCGTAACCCTGGTTTGACTAACTGATCCTCCTTGAGCGGGGTTTGTATCGATACACTAACAGTTCGAGGACTTTGAGTATTGTTGTATAGCGGCAACTTGAGATTATATTGAATTCCATAGTTACCATGAGCGCGATATGCGGTGTCAGGATAGCGCACCAGCATAGATGCACTTTGAATTTGACCAGTTCCTAAGGTTCCACCATGCAGTGTACTCAGAGCGTAAGAAAACACTTGGCCAGGCTGGGGAATAGTCAGATACCTGGCTTTAGGATTATTTACTAATAAGGCTCTCCATCGTGAACCAGCAGCCACCCCAGCAACACGTCCATAAACTCTTGGTTTGCCAGTTTCCTCTAAAGGGGTGGGCGCTTTATCTCGTGGCCCAGCCAAATCAGCATTATCTAGTAAATTCTGCCACTCTTCTAAAGTGGGCGCTCGCTCACTGCCATCGGGATTCACTCGTGCAAACATGGCTAGGCTAGCTGCATAGACAGTGCCATTACTTTGCAATCGGATCAATGTAGACCGACCATTGAGAGGTGGTGTCAGTCCCTGCACAGGAATTGGCAGATTGAGTAACATTCGACTTTGCCTTGGTGGAATGTCAATTTGGGCAGGGAAAATTTCTTGTCGCTCTCCCCTAAGTACATCAGACATGACGCGATCGCCTGGGCCGGCAAAAACTTTACCTAAAAGATTTTGGCTAAAGGATGGTAATTGAATAAATGGTGCATCCGGTTGACTCAAATAACTCGCCGCCTGCCAAATATTCACCTTCACTGCTTCAGAACCAGGGTTATGCAAAATTATCCCTAGATAGAGCGATGTCTCCGACGGGCTACGCCTACGCAAATTATCTAGTGGTTCAGCCTTAGCAACGTGATGGGCAAAAATATCAAATCTTCCTCGAAAGGGAAAATTCAGATGTGCCGTTGGCACTTTTTTGCCATCTGGTGGAAAGGTGGAGAGTAAAATTCCTTCTTTTAAAACTAATTCTGGACTATTGCTGTTAAACGTTGGCACTGTATCCAACTGTCCTGGTAAAGGACGGACTTCTTGTGGTTGTACAACTTCTTCAGGTGGGGGCGTGGCAGGAGTTGATTGGGCAATTGGGAAAATTAGTAACAATGGCAACATATACTTAGATATTTCTTTCACCATACAGACATTAACAACTTGATGAAAGTGCCAATTTGTTAATAATTAATACGAAATCTGCAAGAATCCCCATCAAATTTTCTTGATTGAGAATCGCAACGTAGATAAAAATACAACGTGCTGCGAGTTGGTTTTAGTTTAGGTAGTCCAATACTGAATAGTAAAGGCCTTTTTTGCAAGACGCTACGCGAACAGAAACAAATTTACTGCAGTCGTGGCTAATTTCAATTGCTGCTGTCCCACCACTAATTCCTTTAACTCAACTTCTGTCTTCAAAACAATTTCTTTCCAGCCAGTACCTGCTTCCACACTTAATCGTGTACGGCTTGTAGCCATGCCATAACAAATGATGTAATCAGATTGAATTGCATTGATTTTTTCATCACCTGAGTACTGGCAAATTGCACATCTACGGGTAACTGGCGTAAAAAACCTAAGCCATCTGGTATCAATAACTCAAGTTTGGTAACTTCAAGTAATAAATCATCAGAAGAATTCAACTGTTGATCGTTTAGCCAAATGTCAAAAGAAGTTAATAGAATTCTTTTCTTCATAACAAATATTATTTAGAATAGAAAAACCCTCCATAATAAATTTACAAGGAGCAGGTGAATGCCAGTAATTGCGGTCGTAGACTACGAGATGGGAAATTTGCACTCAGTCTGTAAAGGCTTGGAAAAAGCTGGAGCAACTCCTAATGTTACTTATTCTCCAAAGGAATTAGAGCAGGCAGATGCAATAGTTTTGCCGGGAGTAGGAGCATTTGATCCAGCAGTGCAACACCTGCGAGCGCGTGGTTTGGAACAACCTATTAAAGAAGCGATCGCATCTGGTAAACCTTTTTTAGGAATTTGTCTAGGATTGCAAATTCTCTTTGAATCAAGTGCAGAAGGCATCCAACCAGGACTAGGAATTATTAAAGGAAAAGTGCGGCGGTTCCGTCCAGAAGCTGACATCACTATTCCTCACATGGGTTGGAATCAACTGGAAATGACTCAGACAAAAAGTATTTTGTGGGAGCATTTACCGTCCGATCCTTGGGTATATTTTGTCCATTCTTACTATGTTGATCCCATAGAAGAGCAAATCCGTGCAGCAACTGTCACCCACGGTACTCAAACCGTAACAGCTGCGATTGTGCACGAAAACCTGATGGCAGTCCAATTTCACCCCGAAAAATCCTCTAATATTGGATTGCAAATCCTATCTAATTTTGTTGCTCAAGTCCGGGAAAAAATTCCTGCTTAATACTTTTTTGTCATTTGTTCTTTGTGTTTTGTCTAAAACTAATGACCAATGACCAATGACTAATGACCAATGACTAATAACCAATGAGCCTGAGAATTTACGGCAATCGCCAGCTAAAAACTTTACCAGGAAAAGAAACTAGACCTACCAGTGTGCGGGTAAGAGAGGCAGTATTTAATATTTGGCAGGGAGAAATTGTAGGTTGTCAGTGGCTAGATTTGTGCGCTGGGACTGGTTCAATGGGTGCAGAGGCTTTGTGTAGAGGAGCCAGCCTAGTAGTGGGAATTGAACAATCGAGCCGAGCCTGTGCCACCATCCAACAAAATTGGCAGCAGGTAGCTAATGCCGAGCAAGAATTTCGGGTATTGCGGGGAGATATTGTCCAACAGTTAAAGACTTTATCAGGCAAGCAATTCGATAGAATTTATTTTGATCCACCTTATGCCAGTGGATTGTACGAGCCAGTTTTAGAAGCGATCGCTCACTATCAACTTTTAGATCCTAGCGGTGAAATCGGAGTTGAACACGCCTCACAAGGTTGGACACCGCCAAAGATTCCCCCTTGGGAAATTTGCCGCGAGAAAGTTTACGGCAACACATCACTTACTTTCTACAGAATTGTGCAATGAGAAAAGAGACAGTAGACAAAAGAGCAGGGGAAGATAGAGGAGCAGGAGGAGAAAATTTTACCTTGTCCCCTTCATCCCCTCATTTTTCCACTCAAAACTCAGCACGGGCTAAACCCTAGCTATCCGCTAACAAAACTCAGCACCCTTACCCTCCCAACTGATTGGGGCGCTTGTATTGCTTATAAGCAGCGTAAAACAGTCCGGCAAGGGTGACGAAAACTAGACCAAGGACAATACCTGATAGTAGGGGTTCAACCACTGTAAATCTCCTCTTTGTAATTATTAAATATTCGTTGCTTGTTTTTGATTTTACCAAATTTCGTATGAATCCTGCGCCATACAGCCTTTTTGCAGGGGACTGCCCACAAGAAAATAGTCTTCTGTGCTTGCAGACACAATCAAGAACTTTTAAGCTATGTGTAGGAAATGAAAACTTTTTAGCACACCTAGACTTTCACAGCAAACCTTTTGGATAACCAGATTACCAAACCTGAAATTTTGATTCAGCGGATCGTTTTATTGACGCTGGCTATACTGCTAGCAGTCCCTTTGGCCTTTTTTGGTGTTCAGTTGGTTCAAGCCTCCGATCCATACGTCAAGAGTGTTCTATCCTTAACAGGAAACCCAGTTCAAGGACACGCGATCTTTCAAATTAACTGTGCTGGTTGTCATGGCTTGGAAGCAGACGGGAGAGTAGGGCCCAGTTTACAAGCTGTTTCAAAGCATAAGTCTCGATATGGACTGATTCACCAGGTGATCAGTGGGGAAACGCCGCCAATGCCAAAATTCCAACCTAGTGCCCAAGAAATGGCGGATCTTTTGAACTATTTAGAGTCGTTGTAAACGTTAAAATTTTTGGTTGTGGGATACATAAATCCTTAATGGAAAAAGGTAACATAGGATGTGCTGCCTTTTCCCATCTCTGACAACTTTTAAATTTATAGATGTGCAAAGCAAGCGCGGCTTGTCACCAGCAGTCCATGTGCCGGGCGCACCTTCAAAATCAAACAAAGTTAGATTTAGTATTTCTGGTTAATTAAAAACACCTTTGTTAGGAGAGGATTATCTCCAAGCATCCTAGCTCAGTCTGATAACTTCGTCTTCTAAGTTGGAGTGGCGAAAAATATCATTATTCATTTGACCTTTGTTGTTTTCTTCCTATCTGGTCGTATTTACGTAGAATCTTTGATAAAAACTCATATAAACTGTATATTTTAAAGTATGTTCAAGCCACTGTTTAATTATTGCGAAAGTGAAGTTAGCGTACCTAAGTTGGTAGGATTAAGACAAAAACTCTCAGTGAATAAGCTAAGGTTTAGCTTCTTTAACAAACTAGATATTTTGAGATGCCCGAAAGCTAATGACTGAAGCGATACAAATTGGTAATCGTACAATCACAGCTAGTGAACTGATTTCTTTACTGGCAAGTTACCAAATGCTGCCACAGTTGCAGCGCGAATTAATCATCGATGAGGCGATAGGGCAAAACTCACGCTCTGCGAAGGTAGCAATAGAGTGTACACCTGAAGAAGTAGCCCAAGCTAAACAGCAGTTTTACGCTGAAAAACAGTTCAAAAATGAAGAAGATATCCAGGCTTGGATGGCACATCAAGGGCTGACTCTCGAACAATTAGAAGTTATTACCACTCGTAAGCTTAAAATTGAGAAATTCAAGCAAGCCACTTGGGGTAATAAACTGGAATCTTACTTTTTTCAGTCTAAGGCAAAACTAGATAAAGTGATTTATTCCCTACTGCGAACCCAAGATGTGGGAATTTCCCAAGAACTTTACTTTCGGATTCAGGCAAAAGAAAACTCTTTTGCTGACTTGGCGCGTGAATATTCACTTGGGCCAGAAGCTCAAACTGGAGGCTTAGTAGGTCCAATTGAACTGAATGCACTACATCCGGTAATGGTGCAAATGCTATCTAGCAGTCAACCAGGTCAGATATTGCCCCCTACCCGAATCGCCGACTGGTTCGTGATTTTGCGCCTAGAAAAATTTATCCCCGCACAACTAGATGAATTTATGAAAGTGCGACTGCTGAATGAACTCTTTGAAACCTGGTTACAAGAACAGCAAAAGCAAATCATGTCTGCACCACGATCAGAGACGGGGACGGGACCACAGGAAGAGGGAGATCAACCTCTAACCTAAGTATGGGATCTGACTGTTATACTTGGCTTCAAAACCGAAGGTAGCGATCGCTCTTTTAGTTTTCCAGACTGGACGAGCGATCGCTTTTGATGTTTGTTGTTCATATAGTAAATGGAATCGCACCTCATTAATTTTTAAAAAGTGGAATCTCGCCTTTGTCAAGATAAAAATAGGGGTAGTTAGACTAAAGATTAGAGAACTTGCAGCAGAAAGAAGTTGGATAATCAAAAAGGTGGCTGAACGTGCCAAGGTAAACTACAACACAGTTAAAAGTTAACCCGATATCCGGGGATGAATATGGTTGATATGACTGCTGTTCAAAAAATACCCCGTGCTTTTGGTATATCAATTAGAGATTTGATTGAAGTAGTGAAAGAGTAGGCGATCGCAAAGGTGTGTAAAGATATCACTTTTGGATATCCTCAATCTTGCCGTAATCTCGATGTAAGTGTTTTTACCATTTTTGAGAAGAATACTCACTGAATATAATCTCAAATAGACTATGATTTTCTCAATCTAAATTGAAAATATGGATATCTTTAACTCCCTTGAAAATAGAGAGCAACGTAAGTGGGGATATGGAACAAATCCTGAGCATGAAGTACCAGAATTAACTTCTACAGAGGTTATGTTGCATCAGTATGTGGAGGATAACTCGGCAATTCTCAAAAGAGGCTTTTGGGCGAAGAGACACAGTGGGATAATCTTAGTGGACTTTGCTGTTTCTCCAACTAAGTTAAGCTTTATAGAGAAATCAACATTGTCCATAAAGCTGCCTAGCAATGTTGCTGATGATGCCTTGAACTTCTTGAATTCAGATGGAAAATTACATAGATACAGTGAAGGGTTGATCACTGTTGGTAAGCTTGGTAATGATTACTCGATTCAGGATTATCCCCTGCAAGGTCGCAATGTAGGGCTACCTTATCTTGTGGAGTAATACTTTTCATTTCTATTGGAAGAGAATATTGAAGCATTTAATTCAACTGCTTATCACTCAGATAGATTTTTAAGTAAAATCAGTAAGGGGATGTCTAACAACGTTTGATAAAGAACAGAGTCAAGAAACCGAGAAAATACTTACAAAATATGACAGCCGTCCTATCTATCCCTCTTCTGTCACTTTCCGGAGTGAGCTAGTAGTAAATAAGTGAAATCATCCAGAAGCATAACAAGGTTTAAATTGATTCATTGCAGCAATTAAATGATTGAATCCCAGCAATAAATGTGAATTAGGGAAAATACTTAGCCAGGGATAAATTAACTAAAATAGTAATAGTGGTTGAATAATGAGACGCAGATTATTTAAAGTATTTTTCCATCCAAATTCATGGTTCCATTGCGGATGATTAGAAAAATCCACATCACTATTTTCTTGTATCTCAGTTTCAAGTTTACGAGTTTGATTCAAGCTTAAGAAGACTGGAGAATTTAAACTAATCATTGTGTAAACACAAAAAATAATCTCCCACCCTTCGGGTTCGCCAGTCGCTCATGGGGGAAACCCCCAAGACCGCGCTGGCTCACCATCTCTCAATATGTTGGAAATTAGTAAAACGGTAATCTGTCCAGCCTAGTTCCTGTTTACACTGTCGAAACCCATATTCTACCCAGGTTCTTAATCCATATAAGTCACCTAAAATTTTCTTGAGATTACCTTGCAGATTCGTCATCACGAAGGAGGTAGAATTTTCCGGCATGGTTTCTGGGTCGGTAGTTATTTCCCAGTAAGTTATGGCTCTTTTTTTACCATAAATTATTTCTCTAATGTATCTAGTTTCGGATTTTTGATTGCTAAATGTTCTTTCAAATTTACACCACTTATTCGCCCTGACGCTCTGACCTGATGGCAGCCAGACTCCATGATTACTTCTTATTGCTACGACATAATCTAATTTATATTCAGCTAGTTTTCTAATAAATTCACTGCTTTCACTCTTACGGGTTCGCCAGTCGCTTCAGGTCGGGGAACCCGCCCAACGCGCTGGCTCACCATATAAACTATCTGCCAGTACCCGCTCAATATTAAAGCCTGATTCAATTAATTCTGTAATAATTTCTGATGCTAACTCTATTTTAGTTTTATATTTATCTTCTGGTTTTAGCGTCCCTTTAGGTTTGAATACTTTTACAATTAATGGAAACGTTATATCACAGTAAACTCCATAAGCATTGACTGCAAACGTTACCATTATCAATTTTTCCCACACTCCCTAGATATTGTCTTGCTACATAATCAGTCTTTTTGCCTTTCTTCCTATCTCCAGTTTCATCTATTACTAGCGTAATGGCGTTTCCATCTAATCCTTTCTTGAGTTTATTTAATCTTCGACTTTTTATTTTATCTATTGACCAATCTGAATTGGCTAGAAAATGGTGTAATGACTGTGCTGAGTTTATACTTACGACTTTTGCTATTTCTGGTAATGATTTTCTTTTTATCGTTAATATTATCCCCAAGTGTAAATATTTGAAGCACTCATAATTTCTTACTTCTTTAAATAAGTCTTTATACTCTGCACAATATTCATCTACGATCGCAACTGTTGAGTGGGCATCTCTTGCCAAATGTTTCAGGATTTGTAACTCTACATCCATTGCCATACCTACCTTCCAGAGTTTTTTCTTCTAACCCTTTTTTTTAGAATACCCGGAAAGTGACAGAAGAAGGAGAACTCTTTCGACTCATCAACTCTAGCTCATCAACAATTACCAAAGCGTCTTCATAACGTCCATCAAGAATAGACTTTCTTAAATCCCAAAGTTCTTGAGTCATAAGTCATAGCGATTTATCCAATACTCAATTCAGCATAAACTAAAACCCCCTAGCTGTTATGAGAGCTAGAGGGTTTTAGTTTGAATTATAAACCTGGCATCGAGCTATTTTTGCGTAGGGCTACCCCTAAACTATCGTGGCCGCAGCAGCGTTTCACCTCTGAGTTCGGGAAGGGTTCAGTGTGGTTCCACCGCGCAATAGACACCAGGAAAATCTT
>NZ_JAIVFT010000023.1 GCF_020829665.1 Nostoc sp. CHAB 5824 | reverse complement strand
GGGGGGGGGGGGTGGTGGGGGGGGGGGGGGGGGGGGGGGGGGAGGCAGGGGGAGTGGGGGAAGCCTTACTTTGAGTGGTTGGTGATGGTAGGGGTGAAGGTGTCGGTGCAAGTTGAGGAGTGGAAACAGATTTAGCTGGTTGTTTTCTTGTTAAGGCAACGCCCAAGGTTAGAGGCCCTTTCAGGTCTTTATCTGGATTAAACTCCAATTTTTCGCTTTGGAGGTCGCTTTCTGCCCAACTGTTGGGGTAAGGTTTGGTTCGTAGCAAAGGAGTAGCTTCAACTCCAGACACAGAGGTAATTTCCAGTGGTCGGGCAATCGGATAAAAAGAATTGCCGTTACCGAAATCTTTGGTAATCGGATGCTGTCCGTATTCTGTCACTAAAGGCGCAGCAGGGCCAAGTCCTACGACGCTTTGGCCAGAGACATCGACTGCTAAACGATTATCCAGACGAACACCCCACTCTTGTAGCAAGCTGTTAAGTTTGGGATCGGTATTAGGATCAATCATCAGCAGTAAGTTACCGCCGCGATTCAGATATTCTTGCAAAGCTTTGACTTCACCCTCAAAGAACCCTCGCTTAGGGCCAGCTACGATTACGACAGCCGCATCTTGAGGAACTTTCGAGGTTTCTGCTAGATTCAGGGGTGATGTTGTGAAACTTTTGTCACCCAATCCCTGAACTGCTTGTGATATTGCATCTTTACCAGGCGAAAGTTGGCGTTCGCCATGACCTTGGAGTAAATAAACTTTGGTTGTGGTTGAATTTGTTAGTTGTTGCAGGCGGCTAGTTAATCTAATTTCTGATAATCGCTCATTTTCATTTATCGTTTGTACTAATTGTCGTTTATCGCCAGATTCTAAATAAACTTCCCCGTAATCTTTGACACCAAACTTTTCTGCAAGTCCTGGTCTAGCTTGGGGGTCGATATACTCATATTTAAATTTTGAACTTTGGCGTTGATAATTTTCTAGCAGTTCTCTGTCTTGGGGATTTTGGTTAACATCAAACACCCACACTTTAACTGGCTGTGGTAGAACCCTTACTAATTCCCGTGATTGGGGTGCAAGGGTAAACAATTGAGCCTCTGTTAAGTCTGTTCGCAAGTGGTAGCGAGTCCCCAAAAAGTTTATCAATCCTAAAATTGCTAATACTGCCAGAGTTGCCACCAAGGCATTAGTGCCAACTTGGGTAGAACGACGCTTCCACCAGTTAGTTTCGTAGCTTTGCCATATTATCCCCAAGCCACTAATGACAATTCCCGTAATTATAAATGCTAATGTAATTAGTCCCCACTGTTCAGAGACTAACCCAACTGTTAAGCCGACAGTAATCAGAAATGGGCCTAACCAAAACACATATTTCCAAAGTTTCTTTTTTGCAACTATCTTCATGGTATTTTTCATTTTTCATTGGTCATTTGTCTAAAAATAGTGGCAAGTAAAAATATATGGACAAAAATTGAGTGACTAAAAGTAAGCAAGACAACTGAATAAATGGCTACAAAGCGTTTCCAAGATTTACAGGTTTATCAATTATCAGAACAATTAGCAGATAACATTTAGAAAATTGTTGAAGGATGGATTTTTTTTGCAAAAGATACGATTGGTAAACAGATTGTACGTTGGCAGATAGTATCGGTGCCAATATCGCAGAAGGTGTAGGAAGAGGTAGTTTTCAAGAAAATAGACGTTTCATAAAAATAGCGAGAGGCTCTTTAAATGTAGACGCCCGGAGGGCGGCTTCCCGTAGGGTAACTCAACATTGGTTAAGACTAGCTCACACTTGTAACCTTTTAAGTAGCAAATAGATAAACGCAATCAAAACAATCATTAACGAACTAGCGCCTAAATTAAACTCCTACCTAAACTCAATTGGCAATGTACCAGATGACTGATGACCAATGACTAATGACTAATGACAAATAACTACTGCCTTTGAAAGCGCAATGCATCAATTGATTGAGCTGTGAGAAAGATGCCCAAAAAAATGTAACTGGCGAATAAAATCAAGGCGCTAGTATCAAAAATGCCTTGGATAAGAGTGTTGTAATGCTTTAGTAACGACAGATAACCTAAAGCTTCGCCCACGGGGCCAGGGACAATTTTGGCGATTAAATCAATCAATAACAATAATAAAATTACTGCAAAGGTGAGAACGGCAGACAGGATTGTGCTGTCTGTTAATGAAGAAATAAACATTCCTAAAGATAAAATTGCCGCTGCTAGCAAGATTAGTCCAAAATGACCCAGTAAGGGAATTGAGAGCGCCATTGGTGGATTTGAGCCACTGATTGCGATCGCTTCAAACACTAGCATGGGTAGAACCATTGTGGTAAAAAATGTTAGCACGCCCAATAACTTACCTAAAGCTACCGCCCAATTGGTGATTGGTGAGGTGGCTAACAATTCCAAAGTGCCCCGCTTACGTTCTTCGGCATAGAGTCCCATTGAAAGAATTGGCAGGATAAACAACAATAGCCACCCCATGCGATCTAAAAATGCCCGGATAAATTCGTAGGGGACATCTATTGGTGGTACTGGTACTCCGAGTTGTTGCCCTTGTGCATCTATTGCTGCGACTCCTACCAAAATGCCATCTGGCCCTAGCAAAATCATCACGAAGAATAACCCCGCGATCAACCAAAATATGCCTGCGATCGCATAAGCCAAAGGTGATACAAAATAACTCTGTAACTCTCGGCGATAAATGGCAATAATATTACTCAGTACTACACCCACTTACGCTGCTTCTCCTTCATTGTCTGCTGCTAAGTCTACCTCAGGATCGAAATTTTTTTCTTCTGTGGTCAGTTGCAAGAATACGTCTTCTAAGGTAGCGTTGACTCGCCGCAGTTCATGTAAACCAAATCCTGCACGCACTAATGTTGTGACAATATCCTTTCCTGGTTCTTTTCCTGGTTGCGATATCACCCGCAGGTAAGCGCGATTTGTCTGCGGTTGATGACCGTGCATTCCTGCTGTCGGAATTGATTCTACCAAACTCACACCCGCAACATTTTGCAATACCTGTTTCGCTAGGGCAGCTTCTCCTTCTATCTCTAATTCATACCCTGAACCACCTGTCAACTGAGTCATCAGGTTTTCTGGTGTATTAGTTGCCACAACTTTACCACGATTGATGATGGCGACGCGGCTACAAGTCATGCTCACTTCTGGCAGAATGTGCGTGGAAAGAATAATTGTGTGAGTACCAGCGAGGCTTTTAATTAAATTCCGCACCTCAATTATTTGTCGAGGATCGAGTCCAACGGTGGGTTCATCCAAAATGATCGCTGGTGGATCGTGGACGATCGCTTGAGCAATTCCTACCCTTTGGCGGTATCCTTTAGAGAGTTTGCGAATAATCACCCGCCGCTTATCTTCTAAGTTGCAGCGTTCGATAGCGGCTGTTACCTTGTTGGGGCGATCGCCTGCTGGAACGCCCTTAATTCGTGCAACAAAATGCAAAAATCCTTCCACCGTCATGTCTGGATATAACGGCGGTGTTTCCGGTAAATAACCAATGCGTTGGCGTACAGCGAGGGAATTTTCATGGACATCATAACCAGCAATCCGGGCATTTCCATTTGTTGCCGGCAGATAACCAGCCAGAATCCGCATGGTTGTGGTTTTACCAGCGCCATTGGGGCCTAACAACCCTAAAATTTCCCCAGGTTCGACGCTAAAAGTGACATCAGTAATCGCTGGGGTGGAACCGTATATTTTACTTAGATGCTCAACTTCGATCATCGGTATAGTGGCGATCGCAATTTATAGAATACCCAACAATCTTAGATCACGATATTGGGTATGGGGGACTGGCACTAAGATTCGCAGATAATGGGTAAAGTTCCTGAAAAATCTCTTTGTATAAAAATAATTGATAATTCATAATTAAATATCTATATGAAATTAAAAAAACTAATTGCATCAGTTCTATTAATTAGTTTTCTTTTTGGTTGTACAGATTGTGAGGCTAAAAGAACTGCAAATCTCAATCAGATAAAGCAGTTGCTGACAACTAAAAAATGTCCTAAGTGTGATTTAGGTGGTGCAGATTTAAAAAATGCTGATTTAGCTGGAGCAGATTTAAGAGAAGCTGAACTGACAGATGCTAAATTAGATGGTGCAAATTTACAAGGTGCTGATTTACGCCAAGCAGAAATGCGATGGACTGTGATATCTGAAGATCATGGAGAATCGGGATTTTCAGAAATCGGTGATATTGATTTTAGTTGTAATGCAAACTATCAAGTTTCTTTAAATAACGTTAATTTACAATTGGCTAACTTATCTAATACTAATCTCTCTGGTTTATTTATTTCTGATAGTAATCTCCGTGCTGCGAATTTAAGTAGTGCTAACTTAAAAACTATCTACCTTGCAGATGTAGATTTAGCGGGAGCAAATCTAAATAATGCTAATTTATCTTATGTCAGCTTTCATGATGTCAATCTTCAATCAGCAAACTTACAAAATGCTGATTTAACCTATAGTGAATTAACCTTTTTAGACTTAAGAGATATAAATTTAAGTCGTGTTAGATTAAATGTCGCAAAATTAAATGGAGTAGATTTAAGAGGTGCTAACCTCCGTGATGTTGACTTGACTCAAAGTAATGTAGATAGAGCAGATTTTCGTCATGCTAAAAATCTGACGATCGAGCAGATTAAATCGGCAGAAAATTGGCAAGAAGCAGTATATGACGAAGAATTTCGCGCCAAATTAGGGCTACCTGCTTGCAAGTCTAGGTTAGGAGAATATTTTGAGAGACCTTTTATTTTTAGTAAAATTAAGAAAGGATGTTTTCAAAGATAATCAGCTAAATTTTGGATAATCCATAAAAATAGTTAAGTGATGCAATAGACTCTTAGCCCCCCTTTTTAAGAGGATGTTTGAAAAGTCATATTGTCGGTATCAAAAGTTTTAGATCCCCCTAAATCCCCCTTAAAAAGGGCAGGGCTGTTTCATCCCCTCAAAAGCTCAAAAAAGACTTGTGTTCTGAACGAAAGTACTTGTGTTCTGAACGAAAGCCCTTGTGTTCTGAACGAAAACCCTCGTGTTGTGAACGAAAACCCTCGTGTTGTGAACGAAAGCCCTCGTGTTGTGAACGAAAGCCCTCGTGTTGTGAACGAAAGCCTTCGTGTTCAGAACGAAAGCCCTCGTGTTGTGAACGAAAGCCCTCGTGTTCTGAACGAAAACCCTCGTGTTCTGAACGAAAGCACTTGTGTGTACACCGTAGCCTCTTAGGAGAGAGATTTAGAGAGAGGTTTTTCAAATACCGTGAAAGTCAGCTTAATAATAGCTGCCAGATTTCCGATGCTCCAAAGCAGTGACACCATCATTTTCCAACACTTCACCGTGATCGATGACGGCATAAATTAACCATCTATCGCCACACTCAAGCTGATTTTGCACCGTACATTCTAAATAGGCTAATGCCTCATTCAAAATCAAACAACCATTAAGAGCAGTTTTTGTGGCAAGATTAGCAAAAGGATTATCTCCTAAAGTGCTGTGACGAGAAAAATAGCGTCGGACATTTCTTCCTTCTTTAAGGATATTCAGCACAAATTTATCGCCAGGATGATGCATTAAGTCTGCATTCTGCTCGTTAGCGATCGCAATCATAATTCCTGGCGGGTTAAAAGTTGCCTGCGATACCCAAGAAGTTAAAACCCCTTTGTGAGTTTCTTCATCACGAGTTGTTACAACACACAGAGAACCAACAATCCGCCCCACAGCTTGTTCGGTACGATCTACATGGGTTTCTGTTACAACCTGGCGGGAAGAACGCAGTTTTTTAGTTTTCTTCAAGTTTTGAGCAAAGAAAGCACCTGCTTCTTGACACTGCTGAAGAATCTCAGGAGTAGGACTGAAACGCACCCGAATTGTTTCAAATCCTAGTTGATAATTAGCATCTTTAAGCTTGCTTTCTATTAAATCTATTGCCTCGCCACTCCAACCGTAAGAACCAAACACCCCTGCTAACTTAGTTTTAGCCGCCACCGAGAGAACTATTCCTAAAGCAGTTTGAATTTGAGTTGGTGCATGGCCGCCTAAAGTGGGTGAGCCGATAATCAAGCCATCGCAAGTTTCTACAATGCGGTTAATCTCCGCCGAGTCTGCTAGTTCGCAGTTAATCGATTCTACATTAACTCCATTTTGAATCAAACCTTGAGCGATCGCATTCGCCAGAATTGCTGTATTTCCATAAGCAGAAGCATAGAGCAGAGCGACACTCAATTCTTGAGATTTTTGCCCTTGACACCATTGACGATAATCATAGGTAAAACGGCTGAGGCTGTAACGGACAACTGGCCCGTGTGCTGGTGCATAACATCTGGCTCCCAAAACCGACAATTTATCTAAGGCTACTTCAACTTGTTTGGCTTGGGGCGCATGGAGACATTCAAAATAGTAACGACGTTCTGCATCTAATCCCTTCCAATCTTCATCAAACAAAGTATCTTCGCAAATATGAGCGCCAAAAAATTTATCTGTGTAGAGAATTTTTGTGGCGGCATCATAAGTACAAAGTCCATCCGCCCACCGGGGAGTTGGTACAGTGATAAATAATAGATGATGTCCTTGTCCTAAATCTAGAGTATCTCCCAATCGCACTGCTTGAATACGTGACTCCAATTCGGGAAAGGCAGTTTTGAGAGCATTGGCGGCGGGGCGAGAACAAATTATAGTGGCTTGAGGAACCTGAGAGAGCAATACTTGCAGAGTTGCGCTGCGGTTGGGGTTGACATGACTGAGAACAATGTAATCTAGGGTGGTGAAGTCTAGATATTGTGCAAGTTGCTGAAGATAAATTTCGGTAAAAGATTCACCAGGAGGGTCAATTAAAGCCTTTTTATCAGCTTGAATCAGATAAGAATTCGCTGTAGTTCCCCGTTGACGGGAATATTCCACCTCAAATTTTAGTCTGTCCCAAGTCCGCGATCGTAGAATCAAAGTATTTTTACCAATTTCAGCAACTTGTACATCTCTGCTATGGTTGGGCGTTAATGTGGCAGCAGACATAATAACCTCTGTTAATAATGGGGAATTGGGAATTGGGAATGGGGAATGGGGCATTATGGCAAAACATTAGACGCGATTAATCGCGTCTCTACCCACTCCCTACTCCCTATTTTTAATGACCATTGGTTTGTGTTAATTCAGACTTAGCTCGGCTTCTATAGCGTTTAGATACTTCTTGTTCGGGATCGATACCTTCAAAGGTAGGGGGTAGCCAAACTCGGAGGAACAATAATACTCCCAGGACTAATAAAAAGGCGCAAGTTGCTAAAACTTGGCTCCAACTTGTTTCTAGAACACCTTTAACAATGACTTCTCGCAAGGCAGAAACGATGGAAACTTCAACAGCTACCCCAATAGATACTCGATGTTCCTGTAGGTAAATAATCAGCAGTCGAAATAGCTCAACTAAGATAAGTAAAAAGAGAATATCGGCAGTAACAGCATGAAAATCTAGAGGTGGGAGTAAGGAGAGAAACATATCTCTCACCTGAAGCACCATGAAGCTAAATAAACCGATACACAAAGAAATTACAATCACATCTTGGATAAATTCCAAGGTTCGCACAACGCGCCCACGATTGATTTCGTACATCGTAATCGGGGTATTTTCAGCAGATTTATACATAGTTTTTTGGGAGACGCGATTCATCGCGTCTGTACAAGAGTGGGTAGAGACGCGATGAATCGCGTCTATTGGGGAGCAAGGGGACAAGAAGAATAACTAATGACTAATGACTAATGACAAATGACTATTTAGTAATGATTGCCAATTTTGCGGTGATGGGCGGCAGTAAGTGCATGTAGGTTGGCAACTCTTCCAGTTTGGACTGTGCTATAAATTACCCAATGATCTCCACAATCCATGCGGCTAGTAATTTCACATTCCATGTAAGCTAAAGCTTCAGCTAAAACGGGCGATTCATTTTTCGCTGGATATGTTTTTACTCCAGCAAAGCGGTCTGCACCAGGAGCAAAACGTTTTAGGAAATGTTTCATTAATCCTTGATATTTGCCTTCTTCTAAAACGTTTAAAACAAAGCGATCGCCAACGTGCATCAAAGATTCAATTGCTCGATCTTTGGATACTGCTATCGCTACTCCTAAAGGCTCAAGACTCGCTTGTGTCACCCAAGAAGCCAACATTGCGCTCTGAATTTCTCCTTTTTTGGCGGTGATAATATATAATCCTGTGCTAATCCGCCCTAAAGCTTTTTCTAGCTCGGTATTAATAGATTTGATTTGTTTAATGGTGCGATCGCGGGTCAACCATTGACCCATATCTGTCCCTGCTTCATCACAAAGTTGTTCCGTTGCTTGGGTAGGAATTTCCTTAACTAAGATAGGAGGAAAAGCTTCAGTTAATCCTAGTTCTTGAAACTTATTACGTAAAGGATAAACAGGTTCATCTTCTCCACCTCCTGACTCTAATAAACCAATTGCCTGTTTCTTGTGAACAGCAGCTAAAATTGTACTTAAAGCAGCTTGAGCCATCACCGAAGATTGGGCTGGCATTGCAATTACTAAACCAGAGGCTTGTGTAACTAATTCTCGAACTTCTTGAGGCTCGGCACTATTGAGGTCTACTAATTCTACTGCTACGCCTGTTTTCGCGCATCCATGCGCTATGGAACGGACTAAATGCTCACTATGCCCGTAATCTTCAACATAAAATAGAGCCACTAATGTCTCTGTTTTTGCTTGTTCTAAACTCCAGTTTTGATAGCGTCCGAGCCATTCGGAGATATAATGTTGTAATAAAGGGCCATGTCCCGTGGCAACTGTTCTTATATCTAACTTTTCAATCCGCTTTAAAGCTGCCAAGACAGACCGGGCATTGGGGCCCATGAGACAATCATAGTAATAGTGAAAATCTTCCTCTATTAAAGTAATATTTTCATCATAGGTGTGGTCATCACAGTAGTGCATTCCAAACACATCGCAAGTGTAAAGAGTGCAAGTTTTGTGGTCATAAGTCAATATTGTGTCAGGCCAGTGTAAATTAGGTGCAGAGATAAATTCTAATTCGTGTCCGTTGCCTAAATCTAATCGCTCTCCACTTTTCACCTGTATCGATTTAAAAGGCTGGTGAACCATATTTTCTAAAAATTGAATAGCCACCTTTGCACCGACAACAGTAATTGAGGGAGCTAATTGCAAAATATCTTTAACTAAACCACTGTGGTCTGGTTCTGTGTGACTGATAATTAAATAATCTATCTTAGCCGGATCAATTAATCCCGCCACTATCTCAAGATATAATTCCTCAAATTTGCGGTGAGATGTGTCAACTAAAGCTACTTTTTCTCCCTGAATTAAGAAAGAATTATAGGTTGTACCATTCCGTAAACCAAACTCGATATCAAAACGTTCTCTATCCCAGTCGAGACAACGGATAGCAGTCGTTTGAGGAGCAATTTCAACAGTTTCAATCGTCAAACGTCCTGGATTGGGAATAACTTGAGCAAGCTGTGTCAGTGCAACCATTTCTTTTCTCCAAAAGAATATTATCTGGAGCGAGTGTTCTGTTCCTTATATTTACCTGAAATACTCAATTAGTAAAATGCCAATTTCTAAAGCTAATCATCAGAAAGATTTATTCTTTATTTTGATTGGTTTACCATTGAATTACTCAATGTTTATCATTACTTTTATGTTCAATAATGAACGTGAAAGAAGGTAAATTATAAGGTAGAATTTTGACACATGTCGTTAACCTTTCTTCCTCCTCCTCTACAACAAATTAACAGTGAAATCGCCCGCCACGCTGGTGTTGAACTGTATGTGTTGCGCCTCGATCTCATGCACCCGTGGGTTAACGGCAACAAGTGGTTTAAGCTGAAATACAATCTTTTGGAGGCCAAGGAGAAAAATTTCACAACGCTGCTAACCTTTGGCGGCGCTTATTCCAATCACATCTATGCAACTGCGGCGGCTGGTAATATTTTCGGTTTTCGTACTATTGGTGTAATTCGTGGCGAGGAGAGGCTACCGTTGAATCCTACGCTGAATTTTGCTGTACAACAGGGTATGCAGCTTGTGTATCTGAACCGTGAGATGTATCGACAGCGAAACACACCAGCGTTAGAGGAATATCTGCAACAACGTTTCGGCGAGGTGTTTATCATTCCCGAAGGTGGGAGTAATTTAAATGGTGTGCGCGGTTGCACAGAGATAATTGCTGATGCGATGCGTACGGCTGGCTACGCATTTGATCATATATGCGTAGCCTGTGGTACAGCTACCACACTAGCAGGTATTGCGCTTTCGTTGCATGATGGACAAAGAGCGATCGCTTTTCCAGTTCTAAAAAATGGGGCATTTCTCGCACAAGAAATCGAAAGTTTATTGACAAATTACCTCGCCTCTGATTTACCCTCGCCATATACCTCTCCCGCTTCCTGGGAATTAATATGTGATTACCACTTTGGCGGTTATGCAAAGGTGAACGACGAGTTGCTACTGTTCAGCCAGCAGTTCAGGGAGGAACATGGCGTACCCCTTGATTACGTATATACCGCAAAAATGTTTTACGGAGTGATGGATTTACTAAAGCAAGGATTTTTTTATAAAGGCGATTCGTTGCTGCTGTTACACACAGGCGGTTTACAGGGCAACATTGGCATGGAAGAAAGCTTGCAGAGATTTTCTCAAATCTGAGTTGCCATTTAATTAAATATCATTTAGCTTTGTATGGAATTTTACTAAATTTAGTTCAATTCACACGCCAATCTTGATATTTACTCAAAGCTAGGTAAGGTTAATTTAATGTCTACATACACTGATCGCATTCAGCCAACTAATTCTGCCATTCTACCTATTTAGATAATCTTTTAGCTAGAAAGTATCAAATCCCTATTTTTGAACGAGATATTGAATTTAATGTTTTTGATATGGCCAATCGCACCGATAATATCTATTCCTAAATAAACGATTGTCCAAAAAAGAGGCATTACTACGTGAAAATATGAATTTGCCACGCACATTCGCTTCCCTGCGTGAGATATTCATACTTTTATTTAGCTACATAAAAAGTTATTTTACTTTGTAGCTATGCCGATAATATGAGGGCTAACAATTGGCAATTGTGCATCAAATTGCTCATAATTCACACTAGCAAAACCAGCATTTTCTAAAGCTTTCCAGGTTTCTCTATCTGGATGACAACCATCACCTATCACTTTCCAAATCGGACTAACTTTACTTTGTAATTGTCGCAATAAACTTCCTTGAGGTGCGGCTACATGTTCAATAAATAAAAAGCGTCCACCTGGTTTGAGTACTCTTAAAATTGCCTGTAATGTATAATCTATATTCGGTACTGAACACAAAACTAATGTACTAACAACAGTATCTATGCTGTTATCTTGAGCATCTAACCATTCAGAATTACCAATTCTGAGGTCGATATTTAAACTCAGTTTTTCTGCTTGTTTTTGGAGATAGGAATGCATGTGTGGGTTTGGCTCGATTCCTATCCAGTGGATATCTTTAGGGTAGTAGGGTAGATTAGAGCCTGTTCCTGGGCCGATTTCTAACACATTCCCTTGGAGACTAGCGAAAAGAGAACGTTTGCGTAGGCGTAGCCCGTCGTAGACATCGCTGACAATTTTATCATATGTGCTGCTACTTTGAGCCATCATCCAGGCAAAGAAACGCTTACCAAAGTTGGCAAAAATCTGATTTTGTGAATCTCCAAGAATTTGGTTTCCAGTCATCATCTACTTCCTAACTTTTGAGGCTATAAATTGGTGTGCCAAGCAACCTTTTATAACCTCAAGTTACGATACTTTATGTTTGTTGTACCTCATCCATTAGACTCACCTGATAGGATGATTTTTATTAACGTACATGCGTGGCAACATTGCCCCAGGCTACCACAGAAGGGTTGAAATTGCAGAGGTGGAAGTATTACTAGTTGCGAAAATCAGGCATGGAGATTTGCTTGTTCCTGCAACCAAGGATCTACAGGTTGTCCATCTTTGCGGCGTAATTCAATTTCGACTACCATTACTTCTTTTGAACCAGGAGGCGCGGGTTTTTTATGGAAAATAATCTCATAATCTTCTGGATTGTGTTTGCGTTCTTTCAACCATTCCTGTACCTTGGTTGTGGCAAAAAATGATTGCCCTTGCTCAAACATTCGGGTAATCTGCAATTGCAGTGTATAAGGATTTAGCCGACCCATTTTTTACCGCCTTTGTTAAGTTAATTGTAGGACAAGTAATCTGCTTACTCTAGATAATCTAATGTTAGTGCGAAGTACGCACATCTGACACTTTGCATACTGCTATCTGTAGAAACAAAGTCCGAACTTAATTCGATGAATACTCTCAGAAAGCGCCGATTTTGCTGCAATCTGTCTTCCAGAAGTTGATAAATTATTGTTTGTGGTGCTTAATTTTCACCTAGTAATGTTATAATAGTATCTCTAAAAAATGTCAAAAACTTGACTGCACTCCACTACTGAACTTTTACGTACACTAAGGGACGAGGGAACAGATTAGTTAAGGATTGTTCAGCATTTTCCACTGCTTCTACAACATTTCACTACTTAATTCTGTTATAGATTGGAGAGAGGCACGCCGCTTCCAAAACTGGTCAACAGACTGAGATGGTTGTTATGAAGAGCAAAAATCAAGCTGTTTTCGCTTTAATTGTAAAAAGCACTATTGTCTTTTTATCCTTAATGCTGTCCCCTGGAATTGCCAGTGGACAATCTGCACCATCACCTTCCCCAGCACTAACTCCTGCTTTGGTGTTATCGAATCAGGAACGGGAAGAATTAGCGCGACTAAGAGCGGAAAAGCGAATTCAACAGCAAGTCCAATCTGATTTTAATAGCGCTTTTAGCCGTACAACTATTTTACTTAATGTCTGGCTAGTTATATTAAGTCTATTTCCAGTCGCAATCATTGCTTTATTTTGGCTTTTACGACGGGTGGTAATCCGTGAAATTGTTGATAGAGCGATGCAACAACTACAGGGAATGGAAAAATTGCAAAATCAGCTAACCACGGTTAAACAAGAGGCTGAAAATCTTATTCAAGAAGCTAAAAAAATAAATTATGAATTAGAAGAGGAAACGGCTAGTTTACAACAACAAATTAAAAACGAACAAAAAAAATATTTATCTAACCTTACATCTGAACTAGATTTAGCTAAATCACAGGTATTAAGTAGATTAGAAACTGAACTTAAAAAATCCCAACTAAATATACAAAGTTTAGAGTCAGAATTTGCTTCTAGGCTATCTAAGTTAGAGTTTGATGCTCAAGGAAAAAGAGATATAGCACTGGAAAATATAAGAAAATTAGCATCTGTCATGGCAGAGGAATTGTCTAATTTAAAGTTAGGTGTGCAACAACAGCAAGAACTAGCCGTAGTTGATTTAGAAGTATTAAGGTCTGAGTTCAAATCTCAACTTTCTGGATGGCAATCTGATACTCAAAAGCAGAGGGATATAGCCCTTGAGGATTTAACAAAATTGCAGTCAGAATTTGCTGATAAATTATTAGAATTACAGGTAGATGCTCAAAAAGAAAAAGATATTACACTTGAAATTTTAGGAATATTAGATAAAGAATTGAAATTTCAATTATCTGAATTACAGGTAGATGCTCAGGAACAAAAAAATAAAATTGTTGAAAATTTAGTAGCATTGCAGTCAGAGTTTGCTGATAAATTATCCGAACTACAAGTAGATGCTCAAAAGCGCAAAGAGCTAATCATTGAAAATTTAGAAAAATCTGGTTCTGAGTTTAGTTCGCAATTCTCAGAATTACAATGGAATGCTCAACAACAAAAAATTCTCATTTTGGAGAAATTAGAAAGATTAGAAACTGAATTTGTATCTCAGCTCTCTGAGTTGCAATTAGATGCCCAAGAAAGAAAGGATCTCATCCTTCAAGAACTAACTGAAATTACACCTGAATCCATACCAGAGGTTGTGAATTCTGAAGTTGAGGAAGAAATACAAGAACAGCCACAACAACCGGAATTCACTGCTGATGAGTATGTACAACAGGGAAATGGGCTGTTTTCCCAAAGGCGTTATGAAAATGCGATCGCAGCTTACAACCAAGCCGTTAAAATTCAACCTGATGAATCTGTGGCTTGGTTAAAACGAGGTCTAACTCTAGGAAGGTTGAAACGCTACAAAGATGCGATCGCTTCTTATGATAAAGCTATTGCGATTCAGCCAGATTATCATCAAGCTTGGTGCGATCGCGGCGTTGCTTTGGGAAACTTACAACAGCATCAGCAAGCCTTTACTTCATTTGATAAAGCTACACAAATCAAACCTGATGATGCAGTTGCTTGGTTGAATCGCGGTCTTTCTCTAGTAGCATTGGAACAATATGAAGAGGCTATAGCTTCTTTTGATAAAGCGCTGGAATTCCAACCCAATTCTCCCAAAATCTGGGATAAACGCGGTTATACTTTGGTGAGATTGGGACGCGATGATGAAGCGATCGCTAGTTTTAACAATGCCTTAAAAATTAAGCCAGATTATGCCAGTGCCTATTACAACAAAGCAGCCTGTTATGCACTGCAAAGACAAGTTGAACGATCTCTGCTAACTCTACAACAAGCAATTGATCTTAATCCCAGGTATAAAGAAGACGCAGCAACTGACCTAGATTTTGATGAGATTGCCGATGATCAGCGCTTTAAGCAGTTAGTCACAGAGTAAACCTAAAAGGCATTGAGCATTGATTATTAAATATTCTCCTCTGCTCCCCCTGCTCCCCCTGCTCCTCTTCCCCCACTCCCCACAATAGGCGGATTCTGTTCGCCAGACATCGCTTTGAGTTTAGATGTGAAAGACTCAGAGCGATCGCTTTTTTCTGGAGTAAATTGCCCGATTGGGGCATGAATAGGAGCAGGTGGGAGCAGTTTTGGCTGTCGTCGATGATTTGATGATGGAGAGGGTGGTGGACTTTCTTGTGAAGTTTGCCTTTGGTTGACAGCAGACGATAACTGAAGCATTGCTGAAGAAGCAAATTTTCCAGAAAGGTGAGACTTCGGGACAGTTTTATTCTCCCTAGCTTCCTCCTTGCCTTCTTCTTCACCTAAAGATGTTTTTTGTTCGGAACTGTTCAGTTGTAGAGTTGCAGTATTGCTTTTTTGATAGCCGTTGCGAATCTTAGCAGGTGGTAATTGAGGACTCGTGACTTTCTCCACAATGGGATTTTTCTTGGCTAGCGGTAGGGCTGGAGCAGGCGATGAGGTTAAACTTTGGGGAAATTTGTTACAAATCATCCGTTCAAATTCCATGTTGAAATGATATGTAGCTTGATCCCGGCGCTGCCAAAATACTAAAATTTGCTGCACGGAAACAGCTTTATAACGACCTTGATATAGTGCCTCAATCACTGCCAGGTGTAGCCAATTAAGCGGGTATTGCGTTTGCCAACGCTCAACTAGCTCATTGGCAGTATACCCACTGAGATCGAAACTATAGTTAATTAATAAGGCGATCGCTAAGTTGGCAGAGGTGTCTGGAAGTGTTGTTAACATGGGGCTATTAGCTTTAGGCAATAGGTCTAAGATTTGTTACCCATCGCATATTAACCTAGCGTGCTTTTAACTACATGGTTTTTTTCCAAGAGTTACCAAGCCAATAGGCAGTGTTTCCTATTTTACTTGTCAACTTCTGGAATGCAACCCTACATAGACTGATTTAATCGCAGATGTTCGCCCAATGGCGACTAATGCCTGATAAACCATTGCTGCAACTTCCGCGCATGTTGCCAAACGTGAAGGTGCAAGGAGTTGGGGATCTGGATAGTTGACGACTATTCCTCGTTGTGTTGCAGTGGCAACAGCTTTTCGGGCGTAGTCGGGAATGGTATGACGATCGCTATATACTTCTAAAGCATCGCTATCAGCAGCTGGTAGTCCCAGCCCATTTACTAGAGAGACAATCACCTGTAGCCGCTGCACATTTTGATCGGGGCGAAAAGTGCGATCGCTAAATCCGCCTACAAAGCCACCGCTAGCCGCGATTTGAATAGCGCTATAAGCCCAAAAATCTTTGGGTACATCTGTAAAATCAGGTGCTGAGATTCTGGAAAATGGGTTAAAGGCGATCGCCACCAAAGCTGCATATTGGGCGCGAGTCATGGGTTTATCTGGCTGGTAGCTACCATCGGCAAAAGCATCAGTTAAATCCATGCTCACTAATGCCTCAATAAATGGTTTTGCCCAATGTCCATCTAGTTGAAGAGACGCAAGGGCGTGGGGAAGTGGAGATAAACTGGTGCTAACCGCTACTCCATTGGCTGGGAGCAATTCAACCAAGCCCTTGACTAGAGAATGATTTAATTGATTACCTACCGAAAGTAGCTTTTGTGTAGTGGCATTGTATAAATCATATTCACTATTATCATGAAAAATATTATTACCGGGATCTTGGGTATTACCTAAATCGGGGGCTGCATTGCCATTGACTAATAGACCACCTTGGGTATTTTTAACAATCAGATTTTGACGTAGCACAGGTTGGGCGTTGCGAGAAAGTGCGATCGCAGTACGATTTTCTGATAATTTGTTATTTGCGATCGCAGGAGCGGCAAAGTCACTAATTACTATACCTAAAGGGTTTCTTTCAAACACATTCCCCACTACTTCTCCCTGGCTATAACCTGCTATCACTAACCCACTAGCAGTATTTTGCACAAATATGTTATCTAAAATTGCGGGTTTCGCAGTACCAGTGGTAAACACGCCTTCCCGCCCACAATCGCTTAAAGTATTGTTAGCTAAAGTAGGTGCAGCCGATTCAATCCAGATACCAGTACCTTTGGCTGAGGGATTGGTAACAGTTACACCTAAAAGACTGGCATTATCTACTAAGAGAAGCGTAATATTTTGCACACCAAAGCTGGGGCTTTGATACTCGCCACTTCCGGAAATTACAATCCCTACACCTTTGTTCGCTTCGTTACCCACCACTGTGGCCTTTTCATGGATGATCAGTGGGAAGACCTCACCACTAGCAGCGTTGTAAGTCCCCGATGTGAGATGAATTATCGTGGGGATTTTGGTTACTTTTAAAGCACGGGTGAGGCTTTTAAACGGACTCAACCGTGAACCAGTATTGGTATCATTCCCTGTCATAGGGTTGACATAGAGTGTAACAACGAGGGTAGAGTTCACCATTGATAGTTGAGAGTCAATTGTTTTAATTGTGACAATCATAAATAACACTACTTGTAGCAAACTTTTTCAAAGTAGTATCCTTGTGTATAGAAAATATATCCACATTACTTTTTCTTGCAGGATTCCTAAATAAAGAATCCGGTTTCATCCTTCGTGATGACGAGTACTAGTCACTGGGGATTCATTCTTCTGGTGGCTCGTAATTCTCGTTATCACTTAATTTTTTACGTAGCTCGATTAATTCCTTGTCAATTTCGGCTTTCTGGTTTTCAAGCAGTTCGATTTTTTCTCTGAGTTCCGCTACGTACACAAGATGTAATTCTTGCTTGCTGCCTGTTTGGTATATAGTCACTGGGGATTCTTGCAAGCGGATAATCTCTACACACAAGTTATAGACTCTCATGCAACATTTCGAGTTCTGATTTTGGCGTTCGGTGTTCCAAGCTGAAAGTAATGAGAAAGCACCTGCGTTGTCTGATGTTAAAAAAAACAAGGGGCTTAAGCCCCTTGTTTTTTTTCTCTTAGCCCACGGAGGTTTAGCTCCTGTTTGTGTAGTCGCGGTTTCTAACCGGCCCAGCTCTAAATTGACACGTATAACATCTGTTACACGTGTCAACTTAAGGTAAAAGCCAGTCTAAAACCAGCTTTTAGATTGTCTCGTTCCCAGTCTCAGACTGGGAATGCCCATTAGGAGGCTCTGCCTCCAGAATTAGCGGCAGCATCCCAATGACAAGCATTTCCAGCCAGAGGCTCTTAACGAGGTTTTAAAGGGATTTGGGCTTCAGTTGACACCAATGAACATCTGTACGCCCCTACAGCAAATTGCTGTAAACCTTTAGAAGGTGAAGGTTGTTCTCAGCGTACCGATAATCGCATCGTCGTTAGCGCTGTTTTGACCAGGAGAGGTCAACCAAATAACCCCAGGAGTGATTGAGATATTATCTGATACGCGATACTTGTAAAAGCCTTCAAAGTGATAAGGTATATCATTACCAGCAAAACCAGGTCGGTTAAAGGCATAGGGTTCTGCACCAGCAAAAATACCTAAAACGTTACCCTGTTTACCAAAGTCAGGCAAGGCTACACCAAGACCGTAGCTCCAAGCTTCATAATCATCACCAGCACCAAAGCCTGTGACATCGTGGTAAGAAACGAAGCCACTAATTGACAATTTATCGCTGGGTCTAAAGGCTGCTGATATTCCATAGGAATTACTCGAAGATGCGTTTAGGGCGCTTAGGGTGTTACCTTGACCAGTGCCTACGACGCGGCTAGTGCTACCCAAACCACCACCTAGATCAAATAAATTACCACCTCCAGCACCATGATACCCGTGAACGTAGGTAGCAGCTAAAGCCAAGCGATCGCCAACACTAAAGTTCAACTGTCCAAGAGCTGCATAGTTACCCTCAAGCAAACCTTGATTGACTCCAGGATTATTAGCATTTGACGCCAAGTAGCCTACAGTCAGTGAACTTGGTTTGAAAAAACTGCCACCGCTACCAAAGGGTAAAGTCAGCGCTGCACCGGCACCACCACCAATGCGATAGATGGGACTTTCAGAAGCAAAGGTAGACAAAGCACCATTACCGCCATCATAGTCCTCAAAGTAAGGGTTATTAGTGGCTGCATAATCGCTATGAATACCTCCAGTGGCCGCAAAGTAAACTTGGGCTGGGCCTATGGGTACGTAATACGCCAGCCAGTCTATAATCACACCGTTGTTACCAGTGTTGCCGATTTGAAAAGTTTGTGTGCCTTCAGCAGTATCGATAGGAAGACCACCATTATCAACTTGACTAAAAGCTAGTGCATTCCCGGCAGCAAGACGGGTGTGTAAAAGGTCTCTACCCGTGAAGCTGGTTTGCAAGTCTAAACGTACCCTATCTTGGAAGACAGTATTGTTAACATCGCCAGTATTACCGCCAAACACATCAGTAACGGCAAAAATAGCTTCACCCACCAATTTTGTAGTAGTGGAAAACTGATTTGCTTCCAGTTCAGCAGTCCGTGCTTCTACAGCATCTACTCGGCCACGCAGAGTTGCTAGTTCTGCCGAGAATTCCTCTTGCAAACGTTGGAGGGTTGCTAAATCCTGTTTTGTCACCAAATCAGCAGTTGCTGTCGCAATCAGTTCATTAACCCTATCTAAACAAGCATTCAAACCTGCGGCAAATTCATAACGGGTCAATGCTCGGTTGCCCCGGTAAGTGCTATTGGGGTATCCAGCAATACAACCGTAGCGTTCAACTAGAGATTGTAAAGCTTGGAATGCCCAGTCAGTCGGCTGTACATCAGAAAACTGAGAAACTGATGTGACTTGAGACAGTGAATTCTGGTTCTTGCCTTCACTGCTGTAGCGGTTAACCTCTTCTAAAACCTGATTTTCATCAGTCTTTTGGGCAACCAACTGCCGATTAACTTTTGGTTGCTCTGTTTGGATAAATATTGAAGCACTAGAAGCTATTGGTGCTTCTGCCTGAGTAACTTTTGCCTTTATATCTTCAGAAGAGGCTGGTACTTTAGTAGCCATAGCCTTAGCGGAAACCAACACCGTCACTCCCAAAACTACCGGACTTAGTACCAGAGTTTTCCACAATAGATGAGACATTTTTTATTTTCCTTTCCCAAAAAAGACCCAAAATCACTGGCTTCAAGAAAAAGAGAACAAGCAGTTGTTGTACTTTTGGAAATCTTATCAGATTGCAGCGATCTAAGCTATATCCCACGAAATTTTTACAGATGAAGAAGCGTAAAGTCTTACCGATGGTTTGTTTGCCAAAGGTCGCGTTTATGTTGGTATTTTGGGCGATATTATGCAATTTATCGATTTTAGCTTCTTGTTTTTAACCCTGATTTGTTGTAGTTCTTTTTTATCTTTGTAAAAGTAACAGATTTCAACTAGAGTTGGCTATATTTCTAGAGAACCGTGAAATTGGCTAATCACATCATCAATAATTCTGAAAACGTTTTGCTGAAGCAAGCTTGGTTCAAACCCATAAAATACTTTTGATAAGGTCTCAGCAAACAATTGGAGTAAGCTGATGCGCGTCTAAAGTATATAAACACCTCGATGATTGTTAACTGTTGACTGTTGACGGGTTTTCAGTCATCAGTCATCAGTCATCATGTAAATGTACAATATTATTTGCGTAACAACTTAACTTTACGTTATTCATTCTAGGTAAACATTGAACTTCTTGCAAAAGTGGGAAAAAGGGAAAGGGATGAAATTTTCCTTTTCCCCTTCCCCCTTCCCCCTTTCCCTACAAGAGTGCAAAAAGAACTTTTGCAAGAGGTCTATTGAGGCTTTGACTACCTGGCTGTGAATAGCAGAGATTTTTTCTAAGATTTCTTCCGAGTCTTGTAAGGTGACCTCGCTAGAGTAACCAAACTTGATTCCCAGATCATCAAGATGATAAACACTGCTCTTAATCTTCTTTTTGAGCAGGCTACATATTGACAGCTTGCGTAACACTACCTCAGTTATAAATTTACCTGCCCATCTCACACTTTTTTATATTTTTGAAAACAGAAAAATAAGATGCTGACCTTGAATATTTTTTAAAAGCCCTATCTTCTCTTATGCCATAAACTTTTTTGGTTTTAGTTAAATTAGGCTCTTGAGAGTTATCGTAAGACACAATCAGTGATTTATTTGTCCTTTACCTTGTGCCCCTAACAATAAAAATAACCTCTGGAAGCGATCGCACTTTTAGTTGGTACAATAGTACTTACTTAGAGGTTATTGTTGTAGAAGTATAAAAAAGTTGTACAATTTTGCAGTTTGTAACCCCTATATTACCGTTGGCATTTACGCGAATTATAAAAATAAAGTTGTATAATTTTCCCAAAACTCGTCATATTGATAAATAAAAAAGTTGTACAATATCTCAAAAGCAAGCCTTGTAAGGGTTTGGAACTATTTACTACAAGATTCAATGGAGATCGCATCCCAAGTGCAAAACTGAATTAATAGGTTGAGTTTGCGATGGATGCGATCGCACTCTATTTCACTTTACCTGTAGCCACTAGCATGGAGCGATCGCTTAAATCAGCCCTCAACTAAGTAACCCATTTTCTAAGCAACATCAAGCTACCATAGCCAAAAACAGTAAATATACTACCTACTAACCAGCCTAGTGTCTCTTATGGTCATAAGAAGCAATGTCCGACCAAAAAACATTGGTATCTACATTGCTACTGACATCTGCCAAAAGGGAAAACACCGCAGTATGGTTAGACTTGAGGATTTAACAAAAGGCACGCAAGTACAAGGTATCCTGCCAAACAGTATTGTCGCCATCGTTGATGCTCAGTGGCATGGCTCTGATGTTGTGGAATTAACATACAAAGATGCTAGCGGCACGCTAGGGAATGAGTTAGTCTTTCGAGACAGAGAACCTACCTTAGAAATAATCACCTCTGGTGGTGCTTGGAGTTTCACTGCTGATGGAGCTAATTTTCGTCTGGCATCAGAAGCGCACCGCATCCGTCTAGCTTATCTCTTCGACCCCTTGCTAGCTGTTCACACCTCTTTAGTCGAACCCTTACCACACCAAATCACCGCCGTTTACGGGGAAATGTTGACTCGACAACCTCTGCGTTTTCTCTTAGCAGATGACCCAGGTGCAGGTAAAACTATTATGGCGGGGTTGCTGATGCGAGAATTGCTCATCCGAGGTGATTTGCATCGTTGCCTTGTGATTTGTCCCGGCAGTTTAGCCCCACAGTGGCAAGATGAATTATCGCAAAAGTTTCATTTACGCTTTGAAATTCTCACCAACGATCGTATTGAATCAGCAGTAACTGGAAATGCTTTTGCTGAAATGCCGTTGGTGATTGTGCGACTGGACAAACTCAGCCGTAATCAAGATTTACAAGCAAAACTAGCGCAGACAGACTGGGATTTAGTTGTTTGTGATGAAGCTCATAAAATGTCAGCTTCATTTTTTGGTGGTGAAATTAAAGAGACGAAACGCTACAAACTTGGTAAGTTACTCTCAACTTTAACTAGGCATTTTTTATTAATGTCAGCGACACCACATAACGGCAAAGAGGAAGACTTCCAGTTGTTTATGGCGTTATTGGATGGAGACAGATTTGAAGGACGCTTCCGCGATGGTGTTCACGTAGCCGATACTTCCGACTTGATGCGGCGATTGGTTAAAGAAGATTTGCTGAAATTTGATGGAAAACCGCTATTTCCAGAACGCCAAGCTAGCACTATAGAATATGAACTATCGGATTTAGAAGCGGTACTTTATAAGCGAGTTACTGAGTATGTCCGCGAGGAATTTAATCGTGCCGATGCTTTAGAAAATGAAGGACGCAAAGGTAATGTTGGCTTTGCTTTGACTATTTTGCAACGTCGGCTTGCTTCTTCCCCAGAAGCTATATATCAATCGCTGCTACGCCGTCGGGAAAGGTTGCAAAAACGGCTGAGGCAAGAAGAAGATTTGAGGCGGGGAAGTAATGCAACTATCATTGAATTTAAGCAGGTTCTGGATCTGGAAGACTTAGAAGATGATTTAGAGGATATTCCTGGTGAAGAACGAGAAGCAACAGAACAGGAAGTAGTTGACCTAGCTACAGCATCACGGACGATCGCAGAATTGCAAACAGAAATTAAGCTTTTAGAAGAATTAGAGCAACTGGCACTGCGGGTGCGACGTAGTGGTAAAGATAAAAAATGGGAAGAACTCTCGAATCTGTTGCAAAATGATGCCGAAATGTTCAACACCCAAGGACATCGGCGCAAACTCTTGATTTTTACCGAGTACCGAGACACATTAAATTATTTGACAGATCGGATTCGGACGCTAATTGGACGTAATGAAGCTGTGGTAAATATACATGGGGCAATGGGACGCGAAGAACGCCGCAAAATGCAGGAGGCGTTTACCCAAGATATCGAAGTCCAAGTCTTAATAGCTACGGATGCTGCGGGTGAAGGGATTAACTTGCAAAGGGCGCACCTTATGGTTAATTACGATTTACCTTGGAATCCTAACCGCCTAGAACAGCGTTTCGGTCGAATTCACCGGATTGGGCAGACGGAGGTCTGTCACTTATGGAATTTAGTGGCAAAAGGCACTCGTGAAGGCGATGTGTATTTAGCGTTATTGAAAAAGATAGAGGCAGAGCAGAAGGCACTAGGAGGTAAAGTATTTGATGTATTAGGGAAAGCGATCGCAGGGACGGAATTACGAGAGTTATTGATTGAAGCAATTCGCTATGGCGATCAACCAGAGGTGCGAGACAGACTCAACCAAGTCGTACATGATAAACTCGACCAAAAGCGACTACGCGAACTTTTAGAAGAACGGGCTTTGGCACGAGATTCGATGGATATCGCCAAAGTGCAGCAAATTCGGGAAGAAATGGAAAGGGCAGAAGCGCGACGGTTGCAACCTCATTTTATTGCTTCTTTCTTCCTAGAAGCATTTACCCAATTAGGTGGAACATTGCGTCAACGTGAACCCCAGCGTTACGAAATCAGTCATGTTCCGGCAGTTATTCGCAATCGAGGGCGGCAAATTGGTGTAGGAGAACCGTTGCTGCTACGTTACGAACGCATCTGCTTTGAAAAAGATTTGATCAGCATTTCTGGTAAACCTCTAGCAGCCTTCATCTGTTCTGGACATTCTCTACTGGATGCCACAATTGACCTGACTTTAGAGCGACACCGGGATTTGTTGAAACAAGGGACTATCTTAGTCGATGAAAATGATTCCAGCGAAGGAACCCGCGCCTTAGTTTATTTAGAACATTCCATACAAGACGCTCGGACAAATCTAAACGGCTCTAGGCGTTTAGTATCGCGGCGGATGCAATATGTAGAAATCAACCCAGAAGGCAATACCTACAATGCAGGTTACGCACCTTACCTCAATTATCGTCCGCTAACAGACGAGGAAAAGGGTGTTGTGGAAAAAGTTTTAGAAGAATCTTGGTTGCGAGAAGATTTAGAAGCAAAAGCCAAGAGTTATGCGATCGCTCACCTTGTTCCCCAACATCTTCAAGAACTCAAGCAGCGCAAAGAGGAACTTATTGCTAAGACGATGACAGCAGTAAAAGATAGATTAACCAAGGAGATTAATTACTGGGATCGTCGAGCAGAAGAACTGAAAATGCAAGAGGAAGCTGGCAAGCCTAATGCCAAAATTAACTCAGGTAAAGCACGTCAGCGAGCGGATGATTTACAAGCACGGTTAATGCAACGCTTGGAGGAATTAGAGCAAGAACGTAGATTATCGCCATTACCGCCTGTGGTGGTTGGGGGTGCGTTGGTAGTTTCAGTAGTCTTGCTGCAACGAATGCAAGGCAAACAACAGGCAACAACGGCGATGTTTGCCAGGGAGACGGAACGGGTAGAAAAGGCAGCAATGACGGCTGTGATGGAAGTAGAACGCAATTTAGGGTACGAACCAACTGATGTGAGTACCCAGAAATGCGGCTATGATATTGAGTCACGCATTCCAGAAACAGGGCAGTTGCGGTTTATTGAAGTAAAAGGGCGAATTACAGGTGCTAAAACTGTGACGGCGGCAAATGGGAAAGTCTGAGCCTTATGCCTTAGCAGAAGCAGTTCGATGGTTAAAAAACGTGACAGTCAAGGAACTAAGCATTTGGTACAAGCACATATTGTCCAAATTACCAGATAATGAACTTAGCATTAGACCTTTTTTAGAAACTGAGCTTGATAAGCTAAGTCTCAAAAAAGGAGATGATAAACTGTATGAGCACCCATATTATTGGGCTGCTTTTACTGTCACGGGTAGGACTTGCTAGGTGAACGCTCTGGACTCAATCACTCTCAGAGCCATCCTTATAGCCATACAGCAGATGGATGGTTCTCTACCTGTAGAGGTTCAAAACCAACTACATTTAGTTGGTACAAGTTTGCCTGCGAATATTTCTAAACTTCATATCATTGCCAAAAGTTATGCACCTTTAAATGTAAAGTACAGAATTGCTCGGCTTGCCCTGCAAACCAATTTCGCAGAAAATCTCAGATTTTCTGCACCTGAAGTTCATCGTTCAGTGAAAGAGAGCGATGCAGAAGTTCTTGATTTTGCTGCCACAGTTCTGAAAGCTCTTGATTCTGTTAGTGAGGCTAAGAGGCTAACTCCAGAATCGGAAGTGTTCCGTCAACTTTTGGCGCAGCTTCAGCAGTATAAAGATATAGAGTTAAGAGAGCCTTCTACTAGCGCACAATTGCCTACATCTTCAACCACAATAGCTTCGACAGATAAGGCAATGCAGGCATTCTTAGCCACAGTTGAGGAATGGGCAGATGTGTATCAAAGACTCGCCGAGTCCTGAATTCGTGAGTCAGGATGCAGTTCTATCTATTCATAGTTACCTTATTGAAAGGTTCGGCGGCTCTCCTGGACTTAGGGATGAGGGCTTACTTGATTCAGCCCTCTCCCAACCACAGCAAAGCTTCTTTGGAGAACTGCTACATCCAACCATTTATGAACAGGCAGCAGCCTACTTATATCACTTAGCTAAAAACCATGCCTTTATTGATGGTAATAAGCGAGTTGCTTTGGCTACTACAATTACATTTCTCAAGATGAATGGATATCGCCTTTGTCTTCCAAAACAAGAGGTGGAGACTCTGGTTTTAGAAGTTGTTGCAGGTGAACTAGATAAGCAGGAACTGGCTACCATTTTTGAAGCTTATATACTACCTGATAGCAGTAATCAAACTACAAAGTAATAGCATCGCAAATTTATTTTTGATAGTTTTTTTACGCATTTGAGCAGCTATATGTGATAAAAACGTTTAGTCTTAAACAATCTGACTTATTGAGAATCCCATCAATCATTTTAATTCAGACACTAGCTTAGATGGCGATCGCAGAGTGCAGAATATGGGTTAAATGACTAAAAACCTTGTCCTAGATAGGTTATGGGAAATACCTAGATTTTTAAACTAACCTACGGAATAGGGGCCGAGATGTTTAACTTAATTGTTAAAACCATATATTGAAACAGCAGATGGTAATTACGGTAATTACTGAGGTCAGTCCGTTAGTACAAAACCTAAAATTACCAGACGAAGCTCTGTAATTAAAGTTAGCGAGCAGCAATTAACAAAGGCTAATTAGCCGACTAAATTCTTTGATGCAATGATTCCGTAAGTCCACTCATTCGGAATGTTTTGCACTGCTTGCTGGTAGAAATACAGACTTCAATTATACAAGTCTGGTAAAAAATGAATGACCTACCGCAAGAAGCTAATCGAAGTCGCGTTACCACTGGAAGCAATTAACAAAGAATCTGCTAGAGAAAAATCAATTAGGCATGGACACCCTTCTACGCTACATTTGTGGTGGGCGCGGCGACCTTTGGCAGCTTGTCGAGCAGTTTTGTTTGCATCTTTGGTAGATGATCCCTCAAGTCATCCTGACAAATTTCCCACTGAGCAGGAACAAGAAAAAGAACGCCAACGATTACATGACTTAATTGGGCGAATTGAAAATGTTGAAACAAGGGGAAAGTCAACCCAAACTGTTCGCGGTTTAGTATCTTGGAATGACATAACAAATACCAGTGTAGTTGAGGAAGCACAAAGAGAAATTGCTCGTTGCCTTGCTTGGGAAAAAGGTGACGAACCACCAACTAAACCGGAAAAAGTAACAGAGTATTTAAGCAAACACGCACCACCTATTTATGATCCCTTTTGTGGTGGGGGTAGTATACCTTTGGAAGCCCAAAGATTGGGGTTAGAAGCGCATGGTAGTGATATTAATCCTGTAGCGGTTTTGATTACTAAAGCTTTGATTGAAATTCCGCCGAAGTTTGCAAATTTGCCTCCTGTTAACCCTGATTCTCGCAAAAATTCTCTAAAAACTAAGACATGGTATGGGGCGCAGGGTTTAGCTGAAGATGTACGCTATTACATTTAGCGATCGCTGTTGATAGATTATCCGATAGAAATTCAACAATTTGTTCTTGGGATACAGGTAGAGATAGCACACGTAATACTTTTGCCCGTCAAGCAATTCCAATGACGTGGGACTTTGCAGAAGCGAATCCTTTAAGTGAGTCAACTGGTAACTTTATTGGTGCAATTGATTGGATAGCCAAAGTAGTTGAAATTTCTCCATATAGCACCAAAGGATTTGTTCAACGCTTAGATGCTACTAAATCAGATATTTACGCAAAATCAATAGTTGTTTCTACAGATCCCCCATACTACGATAATATTGGCTACGCCGACCTTTCGGAGTTTTTTTATGTTTGGCTACGACGTTCTCTAAGTTTTATCTATCCCGACCTTTTTAGTACCATAATTATTCCTGATAAAGAACGAGAATTAGTAGCTACACCTTATCGCTTTAGTGGTAGTAAACAAAAGGCAAAAGAATTTTTTGAGACAGGACTGGGTGAAACTTTTAAACGAATGCGTGAGATGGCGCATGACGGATATCCTTTGACTGTTTATTATGCCTTTAAGCAAACAGAAACGGATGATGAAGTTTCTCTTACTGAACGAAAGGGAAACAGTGATAGTAGAGCTTCAACCGGATGGGAAACTATGCTTGAAGGACTTATAAAAGCTGGTTTTAGCATTACTGGCACTTGGCCAATGCGAACAGAATTAAGTAACCGCACGGTTGCTAGTGGTACCAATGCCCTAGCTTCATCCATTGCTCTTGTCTGCCGTCCTCGCCCAGAAACTGCTCCATCCGCAACCCGCCGCCAATTTGTCAACATTCTCAAACGCGAACTTCCAGATGCACTGCAAAAACTGCAACAAGGCAACATCGCCCCAGTAGACTTGGCACAAGCCAGCATTGGCCCAGGTATGGAAATATACTCTCGCTACAGCAAAGTCCTCGAATCAGACGGCGAACGAATGCCTGTGCGTATTGCACTACAACTGATTAACCAAACTTTAGATGACTTTCTCGCTGAACAAGAAGGAGAATTTGATGCTGAAACCTGCTTTGCGTTGATTTGGTTTGAACAGCATACCTTTAATGAAGGTTTATTTGGGGATGCAGAAACCCTCTCCAAAGCTAAGAATACAGCAGTACAAGGCTTGGTAGACGCTGGCATCCTCACAGCCAAGGCGGGTAAAGTGCGACTATTGCGCCGCGACGAATTACCCAAAAATTGGAATCCCCAAACCGATAACCGCCTCACGGTCTGGGAAGCCACACAACACATGATTCACGAATTGCAAGACCGTGCTGGAAATCAAGGTGCTGCAAATTTGCTATCTCAACTGGGAACCATAGGAGAAGCAGCAAGGGAATTAGCTTATCGGCTGTATAACATTTGCGACAGAAAAGGCTGGGCTGCTGAAGGTGTTGCTTACAACAGCTTAGTGATTTCCTGGCCAGAAATTTCTCGCCTCGCTGCTGAAACGGAAGAATCGACTCCCTTACAAATGGCTTTACTTTAATTACTTTCGACTTTCGTTATTAGCCTCAACCTATTAACACATTCTGGGTGGCTCTAACGCCCAGAGTAGATGTAGCTAGCTATCGTGAGGCGGCAGCCCTGAGTTAAAAGAAAAACTAGTATAAAAATCTATGAGCGTAAGTAACCGCGAACGAGTTGGCAGGGTGCTAGACCTTTTGAGAGATGGCTTATATCCTTTTGTGGAAAGGGAAATGCGTTCCATTTATGGTGATAAGTGGGTAGTTGCCGCTACACCTTTTGTTCCAGAAGACCACAGCCTAAGACGTAATGTCCAGCAAATTCTCAAGCAAGACGAATCAGCACTGCTGAAACTCATGTCTAATCAGTGGCGTGAGGTGTTCAAAAAGACTCTGGGCAATGCAGAAAGAAGCTTGGTTGGGGAATTAATTGACACGCGCAACTCTTGGGCGCACAACAAGCCACTCTCTACAGATGATGCCTATCGCGCTCTTGATAGTGTATCGCGGTTACTTTCTGCTTTTTCTGCACCAGAAGCAGATGAAGTTGATAAACAAAAACAAGAACTTTTGCGGCTACGCTTTACAGAACAAGCCCGTCGTGAAACTCGTCGTGCTACTCACCAACCTCTAGAAGGCAATCCTGTAGGCGGTTTAAAACCCTGGCGAGAAATTGTTACACCTCACCCAGATGTTGCCTCTGGTAGCTACCAACAAGCAGAATTTGCTGCTGACCTCTGGCAAGTTTATTTAGATGAAGGTTCCGACGAATACCGCATACCTACAGAGTTTTTTAGCCGCACTTTTCTCACCGAAGGGCTAAAGCAACTGCTCACAAATGCCTTGCTACGTCTTTCTAGCAATGCAGGCGACCCCGTTATCGAACTCCAAACCAACTTTGGTGGCGGCAAAACCCACGCGATGTTGGCACTATACCACCTGTTTATGGGAGTTCCCGCATCCGAGTTACCAGGATTGGAACCAGTGCTGGAAGCGGCAAATGTTTTACCTCCGCCAAAAGTTAACACAGCAGTGCTGGTAGGAAATAAAATTTCTCCCGGTCAGCCTCAACATAAAAAAGATGGCACAGTTGTTCGCACACTCTGGGGCGAATTAGCTTGGCAACTGGGCGGTAGGGAAGCCTACGAAATGATTCGAGAAGCAGATGAAACTTCAACTAACCCTGGCGATCCCCTCCGGCTGCTGTTTAACCGCTATGCACCCTGCCTGATTTTAATTGATGAATGGGTGGCTTATGCCCGACAGCTTCACGAAGTAAACGACCTTCCAGGGGGCAGCTTTGACACTCACTTTACCTTTGCCCAGACTTTGAGTGAGTCGGCAAAAAACGCTAACCAAACTCTTTTGGTCGTGAGTATTCCGGCATCTGATAATGAGATTGGAGGCGATCGCGGTAAAGCAGCCTTAAGTAGACTCAAAAATGCTATTGGCAGAGTCGAATCTCCTTGGCGACCAGCAACTGCCGATGAAAGCTTTGAAATTGTGCGGCGGCGGCTATTTCAACCCATCACCGAAGAAAGTGGCTTTATAGCCCGTGATGCCATCATCCGTGCCTTTGCAGAAATGTACCAAAGCCAATCTCAGGAGTTTCCTAGTGAGTGCCGAGAAGGTAGTTACAAACGACGGCTAGAAAATGCCTATCCTATTCATCCAGAACTGTTTGACCGACTTTATAATGACTGGTCAACTCTCGACAAATTCCAACGCACGCGGGGTGTGCTGCGACTGATGGCAAAGGTGATTCATTCACTTTGGGAAGGACAGGACAAGAGTTTGTTAATCATGCCTGCCAGCGTGCCAATGGATGACGGACAGGTACAAACAGAATTGACTCGCTACCTCGAAGATAACTGGGTGCCAGTCATTGAAAAAGATGTAGATGGATATAATTCTCTACCATTGGCGTGCGATCGCCAAAACCCGAACTTAGGACGTTACTCTGCCTGTCGCCGCGTTGCTCGGACGATTTACCTTGGTTCTGCTCCTACTCTTAGAGCAGCCAATCGTGGTGTAGAAGATCATCGGATCAAGTTAGGGTGTGTTCAACCAGGGGAAAGTGCAGCAACTTTTGGCGATGCTTTGCGCCGACTTACCGACCAGTCCACACATCTTTATGTCGATAACACTCGTTACTGGTTCTCAACTCAGCCTAGTGTCACCAGACTTGCCCAAGACCGAGCCGAGCAAATCCAACAGGATCAGGATAAAGTTTGGGATGAAATTATTCTCCGATTAAAAGCTGATAAACAGCGCGGTGAGTTTGCTGGAGTACATATTGCTCCCGACTCCTCGGCAGATGTTCCTGATGAAATGGCCGTAAGGCTGGTTGTCATGGGGCCGCAACATCCCCATAAAAATAAGGAAAGCGAAACCCAAGCCCGCACCAGAGCCGAAGAAATACTAAACCAAAAGGGAGCCAGTCCTCGGTACTGCAAGAATATGTTGCTGTTCCTAGCACCAGACAAGGCAAAACTGGAGCTATTAGAACAATCTGTTTGCCAATACCTTGCCTGGAATTCGATTATTCGGGATAAAGAAGCCTTAAACTTAGATGTTTTTCAAAGCAATCAGGCGACGACTAAACAACAGCAAACCGACAAAGATGTAAAAAATTTAATTCAAGAAGCTTACATCTGGCTGTTAGTGCCGATGCAACCCGACCCCCAAGGAGAGATTGAATGGCAAGAAATTCGATTGCAAAAGCAAGACTCTCCTATTCTGCAAGCAAGCCGCAAAGCAGTTCATGAAGAACATTTGATTGCTAACTATGCCGCCAGCCGCCTGCGCTTGGAAGCCCTCGACCCTTATCTCTGGCGCGATGTAAACCACCTCGACCTTAAAAAGTTGTGGGAGTACTTAGCGTACTACCTTTACCTGCCACGCATTAAAAATCAACAGGTACTATTACAAGCGATCGCAGTTGGAGTTGCAGCGTTACTGTGGAATGAAAACTTTGCTTATGCTACTGGCTGGGATGAATCCAAAGGACGTTATCTTGGTTTGAAAGCAGCTGAACACATTACCGTAACCCTTAGCAGTCAAAATCTGATAGTTAAGCCAGAAGTAGCACAACGTCAAATTGATGCAGATGCTGCTGCTAAACCTGTAACTCCAACAGTAGTTAAAGAAAAAACAGGAAGCTATAAGACTGACAAGGAAAAAACTATTGACACTGTAGTAACAGCAGATGGCTCCTCTGATAGCCAAGTAAATGTCATAGTTCCACCAAAACGCTTTTATGGTTCAGTCAAATTGGACGCATTGCGGCTAAGACGTGACATAGGACAGATAGCAGACGAGGTTATTCAACACCTTAGTAGTTTGGTAGATGCTGAAGTAGAAATTACCTTGGAACTTCAGGTCACTGTCCCTGAAGGAGTGCCAGAGAACGTGATTCGCACAGTCAGCGAGAATTGTCGGGTTCTCAAATTTAGTAATCAGGGATTTGAACAAGAATGAAGTTGAGATACATAAACTTGTTAGATAGTAATGAGGTAAAGCGTTACGTCACACCCAAAGAAGTAAGGGAAAGCTTATGGGTTAACGGGTTTGAGTGCGATCGCAGTCATAATTTTAGTTACTACTTGTTAATTACCTGTAGTAACTATATAACTTCCCATAGTTAATCTCCTTAACAAAACTAAACCCGTCAGATGTCTGACGGGTTTTTTGGGTTCTTAGGGGCAGAACTGATAATTTGATCTATCCATAGCCTGAGAGAATCGTTCTCTTCTCTCAGGCTGCTAATTTTCCCAAGTATTCATTTTGGAGTGCAGCAACTTGTTGTTTTAGATTCTCCAAGTCCGCTTGCATTTTGGCTAAGTCTGGAGTTCCTTGGAGTTCTTCAGCCATGTAAGAACGAATCCATCCCATGATCAATTCTGAGGCTGTCTTGCCTTCAGCCTTAGCTTTATTCATAAAAGCTTCCTTTGTCTCATCATCCATTCTGACAATAATCTGATTGCTCAATTTTGTTGTCTGCCGCTTTGTCATACTACTTTCTGCTGAAAACTTTCAATCTGTAATAACTCTATTTACCTTAATTGTGGCGAATTTTAAAAATTTTGTAGTAACGCTATTGCTTTGGTAATAACTAGTAATTACAATATAGTAACAAGACAAAGGCGATCGCCCTCCGGGAAGAGACTGCGATCGCATGAGTGTTAAACCCCATCAATGAGGTTACTCAGATAATTGTACAAGATGAGTTTGACAACCAAGCCTCGGCTCAAGCAGAGTTTGAGGATATATGTTGACCACTTAGCTGACGCAGTAGCGCCAGAAATTGAAATTGACTCAGTGCCAGATGATTTGGGAGAACTGTATCGAGTTTGGAACGGTTCCCAACTTCTGGGAACTTTTTACCAGAATCTTGAAGGCAAATGGATAGCGCAACCCTGTAATAGCGATAAAAGACATTGCTGCGACACTTCTGATTCAGCGCTGCTTTTGATTATTGCTGTCAACAGCTTACTGGTCGCGGATGTAGCTTAGAACTCAATATTTTTCTCATCACTTAGAGACGTGTGTAGACAAATAATTCGGTTGAACAACTTTAACGCCTCAAATGCTTATTATTTTGTGGCAAATAAGAAATAACGGTTGAACAATTTCACTCATGACTTTCAAAGATACTTGATTCCTAGTCTAATAAACAAATAAAACGATTAAACAATTTCTGAAAAGCTTTATATAACAATAGTTTGATGGACTCTTCAAAATTTTAAACATCTTCTAATTGTATTGCTGGCATGGTAGTGTTCACAAAAATACCTCAGTGGCGATCGCACTCTATTTCACTTTACCTAAAGTCAGTAGCATTGAGCGATCGCTGCTTTCGTTGAGCGCGCTTTGTGATGGCTATCCGCCCGCCAAGAGCGATCGTTGTGCCTTCCAGAGACAGTGAAATTAGATGTACGGGTTGCCCAAAATTTCTTTGAGGTCAGAAAAGCTTACTCGTTCATGAAATACTTTCATTGATACGAATAAGCCAACAACTTTAATCCCCCTGACAGGTGTAGGTTTTTTACACGATGGCTAAAACCCAGATTGTTACGTCGTCAATATGGGTTATTGATGTGCGTCTCCATATAAATGCGTACATACAACGTTACAGTCTGTTGACAAGCATCTATCTGAGGATATAATCGTCTGTAAATCAATAATTAGGCTAATATACAGCTAAAAGCCATCTCATTGTACAGCAATCCCTTAAATTGCTATTTAGGGTTTGCTAAAGTATCGTTTCGTGTTTGTGTAGCGTGACGCTTGCTCTCAGCCAGGAGTTCACAAGTTCAGGTATTTAGTATATCAAGATGTCAAATATGTAAACTGGCATTTGGAAGTTGTTCTTGACTACGGCTAGTACGATATAGATTCCACTAACTTCACGCTATTTTCTCCAGTTCAACTGGGGAAAAATCGCAAATATCCATTTTCGACTTTCCATGCAGGTTGTCAAATCTGCACCCTCTGATTGTGTCGAAACATTTTGATATTTCATCGTTTTGAGCAAGTTTTCGGTAACAACCCGATTCTCGTTCATGCTTTGCTTTTCCACTTTCGGGAAATTGCAAACGGATGCAACGAGCCAGAGCAAACCGATCGTATGTATAAGAAACCTTTAACAGCAAAGGTTTCGGCATCTTATCATTTAGCCTATTTTTTGATCCAGATCCTTACCCAGTAAGGGTTTCTGAAAACCCGTGCCTTTGCCCTGTGCAACGACTGACTTTTCACGTTATGTGGAAAAGTCCACCAAAAACCTAACCCCCTAACCCCCAACTCGTCGCGGGAAGGGGGAAAATTCAAAGTCTCTCTCCTTTTAGGAGAGAGAAATAGAAGTGAGGTTTTCCAGATGCCGTGCCTTCGCCCTGTGCAACGATCCGACTTTTTTTGACTTTACAGATTTGACTTTTCCGACTGACAAGAGTAGAGGAGACGAAGCATGATATGGACTTCAAAGAGTTAAAGCGAGTCTGTTATCAGACACAGACTGCTAATAAGTAAAATTCTCTGCTGGACACTAAGAACTATGAAATTTGATTCTCAAGCATCTACCATGTCAAAACAGAGAAATATCGCTATAGATATAGGGTCAATTTTCTGGCAGCAATGGCAAGAGTATCGAGATTGTCTTTATCGTTGCTGCGTCAAATGGATGGGTGGAAACCCAATCGATGCTGAAGATGCGCTCAGTCGGGCAATGCTGAAAGCTTGGGAGAAGGCGCAAAAGTATGCGGGGGAAATTGCTAATTTTAAAGCTTGGCTGGTGACGCTGACTCGTAATCTATGCGTGGATATTCATCGAGAACGCAGTCGGGGGGCGAATAGAGTTGAGGATATAGAAGGTTACGCATCTGGTGAAGAGCAAAGACTGGTTGCTTTTGAGAATACGCCAGAAAGTGCAGTGGAGAATAGCGAGAGAAGGATTGTGATTCGCCGTGCTATTGATAACTTACCAACGAGGCTGCGCGAATCGAAAAATTCACAAATCGTTTTCTGAATCGTCTAATAAACAGAACACAAACCGTTGAGGAGTAAATCAGGGTTTGTTATCCGATATTATTTTGCGGAGTGGAAAGAATGGTTGACAGTCAGTATTTAAAGCAGCATCTATCCAAATTCGATTTCGATCAACCCGAATTAAAGCAATTTTTTCAATGTATACCCTACATTCGTAAAGCAGCTATTTATTGTGTTAAATGTCTGCACGAAAGTCGTGAAAAGAACGGAAGGCAAAAACTAGAAAATGAAAACGAAAAAATGAATTATGATTTTAAAATTCCTGTTACATTATTGGATCTGAATGGCTATTATTCTTTTCTTGAACAATTGATATGCAGCTTAATAAATATTGAAATTTTCGTGAACTTAACAAGAAATCAAATTTATGACGAATGGCATCACAAAATTATGAAATATGAGCAGAACATTGTTGAAAAAAAAGCAGAATTGGCTGGAATAGACAATGAAATACAAAGCCATAACGAGAAAATAACTCGAAGGGATCAAGATAGAAAGTCGAAGGAAGAATCAATTAACCATGAGAGAACAATGTTATTAAATAGTGGATTTGAAGACGTACTTAAAAGCATCTTTGTTTCTCAGACACATATTGATGATATTTTGTGCGAGAGAAAAATAGAGGATTTAGAAAAAGATTTAAATGAGATAAAACAAAATTTGTCAAATTTAAGAGATGAATATAATACTCTCAAAGATAGGCATAAACTGAAGAAAGAAGAACTTGAAAAGATACAAAATATTTTAACCCATACAAAGAGTAGGGAGTCGATTTATTCAGGTCTGATTGAGGATTTATCAAAATTTCAATATCAACTCTCAAACATGAAGGTAAGTATGGAAGCATGTCTGTATGGAATAAAATTGTTCAACTTGAATGATAACAATGCTAATGACAACATTGTTAGATTGAGTACTTACTTATTTGAAACTGGGAGTACCGTCTATGTAAGCACCGACACTAAAAGTATAAATGTTCTGAGCGCACTGTTCGCTGCGCGCTACTTTCAACAATTCAAACAAGATTTATCTGATTTGGATAAAGTTAAGTATTCAGAGTTTATGGATATTTTTAATGAATTCGCTTTACCTTTAATAAAATCCAAACTTGATAATGAAAAAGATTTCTTCATGGAAGGATTTATTGAGAAAGATTCTTCCATGAAAGAAGTCAAAAGAAGCTACGCGAATTTTAAAGTTACCTATGACTCTTTGAGTACAGACGGAAAAATTCAGTCATTGGTAGACTTGCCCTAAAAAAAATCAAAGCTTGAACAGAAAGCAAAAACTATCTGTAGAGTTTTCAAGTGTCAAACATATTTAATAGCACTCACGCAAATTAAGGAGAAAAACACATGGACAGCAATAAAAAAGACATTACTGTAGTTGTATTTGATCTCAATGGTAACCCGACAAAATCCTGTAAAATAAAGGTAAATATATCCCCGGATAACGCGCCAGAGGCTCTAAACAATATTATTAAAAAAATTGAAAAGAGCAGCGCTGCCAAGGATACTTTTAACTTGGAGAGTGTGGAGGTAGGGTATTTAGCGGATAAAGATGGAAACGAAATTACTGAAGATGACTTAGAACCGCTATTATCTAGCAATACTCTGACAGTTTGGGTTTCACTAAAACTATCCAAAGAGGAGGCTAACCGAAGGGAAGCTCAGAACAGAGCAGAGTTGCAACTAAAAAGAAGTCAGGAACAACCAATTTCCCGATTATTTGGAGATATAGGATTATGGACTGATGTTAAGCAGCAAGATTTTTTAAAGGATTTTATCTTTAACTGTAAGCTTCTTGATATTAATAATGAGCCACTAGTTAAGCAAGAAATTCAGACGCTGAAATTTGGAACAAAACCCCCAAACAACACTACTTTAATAGGTTTACTTGAGCAACAATTTTACAACTCCCTCAGTTTGGAGGATTTGGAAAAGCAATCACAGTTTTGTAAAAATCTGCTGATGATTTCATATATTGCCTGTACTGGAGAAACCACTCAATCTGCGGTTTTAATGCTCATTAGCAGTTCATCTACGGCCTTTAAAAAAGCCTCAGTGTCAGCAAAGAATATATCTAACACCGCTGGCCGCTGTGCTCAATCAACACTGGACATCTTTGCCAGCGCAACAGCCACCGTGGCTCAGGGGAACAAGGAAGAAATAGACAGAGCCAAACGTGGGGCTGTTACGTCCTTGAAGCAAATAGCAACTCAGGCTGACAATATTGCTAAAGAGGCAGAAGAGAATGCAAATAGTTTTCTATCTCTGGCAGACAAATGTAGGGAAATAGGCGAGTTAGTTCTTAACTTGAGAGCCCAGAAGAAATCTGGCTTAGACAAAGTTAAGGGTGACGATATCCGATTAACGGCGGAATTAAATACAGCAGTTGCACAGCTTCGCGGAACACGCAAAAAGCTTGAGAAACAAAAAGAAGAGTTGAAAGAACTGAAAGAAGAGCTTAAAGGTCAGGAACGTAAGCAAGAGAACTGGCAGATAACTGCCCTCGCTACTCAGACAATATCTGCTATTGCTAGCACCGCAGTAGCACTTTCATCGCCTTACTCCAAGGTAACTTCCGTCATCAAGGATCTTGGTAAACTTCAGGCCAAAGGAGCAGATATTGCCGAGCAAGAAAAAGCTTTTAACCAACAGAAAGAAGAGCTAAAAAAACTAGATAAAAGTATTCTAGAAAAGAAAAATCAGGCAGATAACCTTGAATCGAACATAGATATTGATAAGGTTACAGAAGCCATAATCATTATTGACAATCTCATCTCAGATTCAAAAAATGATGACAAGGAAAAAGAAAAGTTAAAACAGGATGTTCAGGAAGTTAGAAAGGGATTGGAGCAACTAAAATCTGGTCAATTATCGGAGGAACAGAAAGCTAGTTTTCCCTCTAAACTTGATACCGTCTTGAACAAAGCAAAGAGTTTATTTACTAAAGATGAAACTAGTTCAGAGCGCGCCCAAAAGGTAAAATATCTTCAGGAAAAGCAGCAACTTCTCAAACAGTTATATGTGGCTAAAGGCAACCTTGCTCATATTTTGGAACAAAAGAAAGCAATGGCAGCCCAGATAAAAGAGGCTGGGAAGGAAATTGCTGATGCAGCGAGAACATATGCCCAATCACTGGAATCCAAAATCGAAGATCAGAGAAAGCAAGTTGCTACCATTAAAACTGAGAAAACAAAGCTGGAAGAGAAAGAAGAAGAGCAAGTTGGCAGCCTTGGTAAATTAATGGGGGAGGCGAACCAGCTAGCTGTACAGAAAGTCGATTTAGAAGTGGCAGTTTTAATCTTAAGTGTAGCGATTACGTCTTTGAGTCGGCTTGGAGAAATCTATGTAAATTTCTCTTTGTTCTGGAAACGCCTTCAGGCATCTGCACAGACACTAGCCGAGAGTTCTCTCTCAGCAGCTCTAGAAAAGATAGAGCTTACTGAGCTGAGTCGTGAAGTGGCTTTAGAGTGGTATTACAATATTGCCCTTTGGTTAGCACTTCAAAATGCTTGCTCTAAATACTTCTCATTTGCAGCTAATCTAGGAGAGGAGATTGACAAAGAGTTCGAGAAGAGTCAGTCCACGCCGGAAGAGGAGATGAAAATGGTAGTTGATAAACTGAAAAAAGCAGACAAAATTCCCAATCTTGTGGCAGGAGCTGGCGAACAACTTAAAAACCTCTTAGCCAAACAGGAGAAGCTAGCAAAGCAAGCTGAAGCCGATAGAAATAAGGCACTACAGATGGTAAATGACGTTTTGATGGGTAGCTAAAAAAATTTAGCTTTAAGGAGTTTTCATCATCCATTTAAAGAGGATAGTAGAGTATCAGGTTCTACTGCCCTCTTTTTTAACCGGAGCGTAGATTGTAGCTGTTTCCCAAATTGTGCGATCGCCCTACTTGTCCATCAAGCGATCGCTTTTTTGTGCAGAGATGGGCAATTATCGCTTTAGAGAACTTGGAAGGGCGATCGCTTAAAAAGACCAAAGATTAATAATTACAACTCCCGTCCCGGCAAAGTCTTTTTCAAAAGCGAGTGACAAGTGATAGACAGTTATGAATTGCGATCGCTGTCATTGAGCGAAAGCTGTAGGAGTTGTTGTTCTAGTTCTCGAATAGCCATGATGGGGTTTCAGTGGAGGATAATTTTATTTTATTTAACTTTCTGCATTGTACCGATTGCTCCCTTACTCATTGCCGCAGATAATGAATCCTGTTCGCTTTTTGTGGGGAGAATGGCGTAGGCGTAGCCCGTCGTAGACATCGCTTTTGTGTGGGGAAAAGAGCGTAGGCGTAGCCCGTCGTAGACATCGCTTTATAATATGAGTAGTGGTTAAATAAATTTAATACATGTATGCCAGCTAAAGATATATTTCATAATACAGTTAAAACAGCCCTCGAAAAAGATAAATGAACAATTACTGACGAGCATTTATTTATTCAAGTTGAGGATATTGATTTTTACATAGACTTAACAGCAGAGAGAATTTTAGCTGCTGAAAAAACTGGTAAAAAAATAGCAGTAGAGATAAAATCCTTTTTAGGAGCCTCAGACGTAACTGAATTTCACCTAGCTCTTGGTCAATGTCTCAACTACCGTTCAGCATTGAGGTTGACCGAACCCGATCGGATTTTGTATTTAGCCGTTCCAGTAGATGTTTATAATGAGTTTTTTAGTCGGAAATTTATTCAAAGAATTATTGACGAATATCAACTAAAATTACTAATTTTTAATCCAGAGCGAGAGGAGATTGTTATATGGAGAGACTAAATTATCAAGAAATAGTCCAAAAAATTCTGGAAAGTCATGCCAAAAATCGCTCAAATAGTCAGACAGAAGTCAAATTGTTATTTGATACTGAGCGCGATCGCTATCAAGTTATAAATATTGGTTGGCAAGAGCTAACGCGAATATTTGGTTGTATTATTTACGTAGAAATTAAAGATGGCAAAATTTGGATCGAACGCGATGGAACAGAAATCGGAGTGGCTAATGAATTAGTAGAAGCTGGAGTTCCCAAACAAGATATAGTTTTGGGTTTTAAAGCCCCATACAAACGAAAATTTACTGAGTTTGCTGCTAGTTGAAGCACATAGGAGTTAGGAAATCTACGGCAATTAGGGAAATAACAGATTCTGGGAAAATGCGATCGCCTCTTGAATCTGCGTCCAATCTTGCTTGCTTCTAGCCATAAAAACTCCTGTAGATGCTTACATATTCACCTACAGGACAAGTTGTACAACAGTTGTACACTAATAGTATTAAATTACTCCACAGTTACAGACTTAGCCAAATTCCTCGGCTGATCGACATCCAAACCGCGACGGGCGGCAATATGATAAGCCAATAATTGTAAAGGAACTACTGTAAGGATGGGAGAAAGTAATTCTTCCACATGAGAGACGGGAAGAAGATCGTTAAAGATTTCCGCAGCTTCGCCATCGTTGACGGGAGTCACGCCAATTAACCGAGAATCTCTAGCTTTGGCTTCTTGGGCATTAGAAATAACTTTTTCATAAACACTACCAGGGATTGCGATCGCAACTACTGGTACTTTTGCATCTAAAAGTGCGATTGGGCCATGTTTCATCTCTCCAGCCGGATACCCTTCAGCGTGAATGTAGCTGATTTCTTTTAATTTCAACGCCCCTTCTAAAGCAATAGGAAAGTTAATTCCTCTTCCCACAAAAATGAAATCTTGGGTTTCGGCGAATTCGTGGGCTAGCTGTTCAGTTAAATGTTCCTGACTTTCCAAAGTTGCCTCAATTTCTTTAGGAATCTGCCGCAACCCATTAATAATTTTCTCTAAAATATCTTTTGAAACTGTCTGACGACGAGCTGCTAAATCCAATGCCAAAGCATAAAACGCCATCAGTTGGGCGGTAAAAGTTTTCGTCGCCGCTACCCCAATTTCAATTCCTGCTAGGGTACTGATAATATGCGGCACTATATGACCGAGGCCGCTTTCAGGTCGATTGGTAATACCCAGTAATCGCGCTTGATATTTGGCTTCTTTCCCCTGGCGACGTTCTTTTTCCATTGCCAAAGCTGCTAAAGTATCGGCAGTTTCACCTGATTGGGTAACACCAATAATCAACGTGTTAGCAGTCATGGGTGATGGTGCATAACGATACTCAGAAGCGTAATGTACCTGAGTTGAAATTCCTGCTAATTGTTCAATTAAATATTTTCCGATTAATGCTGCGTGCCAACTCGTACCACAGGCGACGATCTGAATTTGTTCTAAATCGGTGTATAAATCCCCAGGTAAACCAAGATTGATTGGCGATTCGGTACATTCGACTGGATTAAAGTATGCTTCTAAACTAGCTCTTACTACCCCTGGTTGCTCATGGATTTCTTTGAGCATGAAGTGTTTGAATCCCTGCTTTTCTACCATTGCAGGATTAAAGTTGAGCAGTCGGGGTTGTTTTTTCAATCTGTCGCCAGCAAAATTGTAAATCTCAACGCCCAAAGGTGTGAGGCGGGCAATTTCGCCATTTTCTAAAGGTAGAACTGCACGGGTGTAAGAAACGATCGCAGGCGTATCAGACGCACAAAAGAATTCCCCTTGACCAAAACCAATTACCAAAGGTGCTTGTTGGCGAACAACAATCAATTCATCGGGATAGTCAGCAGAAATAACTGCAAGTGCAAATGCCCCGTGCAAGTGGTTAACGGCTTGGCGAATTGCCTCTAGGAAGGGGGATGAAGAAGATGAGGGGGGAAGATTTTTTAATAATTCGGCTATGAGATGGGGAATTACTTCTGTATCGGTTTCAGAAATAAACTGGTGTCCTTTTCTTTTGAGTTCTTCGCGCAACTCGCGGTAATTTTCGATAATACCATTTTGCACCACCGCTACTCGCTTTGCCGTATCCAAATGGGGATGGGCGTTGTACTCTTCTGGTTTACCATGAGTTGCCCAGCGAGTGTGACCAATACCAATTTGGGCAGGGGTTTCTATTTGTTCCAGTTTAGAACGCAGGTTATGGAGTTTGCCCTTTGCCCGCACACAATTAACCTCACCTTCCCAGACAGTGGCGATTCCAGCAGAATCGTAGCCCCTGTACTCTAGTTTTTCCAGCCCAGCCAGTAAAATGTCTGTCGCCGCTTGAGTGCCTATATATCCAACGATTCCGCACATTATTCACACCACTTTTTTTCAGGATGATTAAATCCAGTATAGTTGTTAGCACAAACTCGACGTTTTGCAAAGAAAAAAAGGGAGTAAATTACTCCCTCTACCACTAGGTATTGCTAAAGATGCTTGCTATTAAAAAACTTTAAAATTATTGAACACTGAGTTCTGAGTTCTAAGTGAAGAATCAAGAAATAGTTTTTTTGATTTACTTCTTTTGCCTCAGGACTCAGAACTCAGCGAGAACTCTGTAGCAAAATCCCGCAGGGTGCGGAGGTTTTCTGCGATGGTCTGTATCACTGCAAAGAGGTGCAAAGGCTTGCGCCTCTCCCTTGTGTCTAAGGTAGACAAGGCAACCGTTCTGGAAGAACGTTGGGCAATAAACCCGCATTGCGATCAGAAGTTCGATGACTTAGCACTGAGCTTTTTAGTAAGCCAGACCCATACTGCGAGTTGTTTCAGCACCCAGGTAAACCCGGATGCTCAAAAAGTCGGTGGGACAAGCGGTTTCGCAGCGCTTACAGCCTACACAGTCTTCTGTACGGGGTGAAGAGGCAATTTGAGCAGCTTTGCAGCCATCCCAAGGAACCATCTCTAGTACATCAGTAGGGCAAGCACGGACGCACTGGGTGCAGCCAATGCAGGTATCGTAGATTTTTACAGTATGAGACATTGAAAAAACCGCTCCTTTCGAGTGTTCTTCTCTGCGAAAGAATCATAATCAACGCATAGTTTACCGCAGTGGTTGATAGGCCGTAATCAAAAGGCTACATAACTTCAAACAATGTAATGAGCACCCTTGATAAGTTGTTTTTCCGAGATTGTCCCTATTGCTCTATTAATTAGCAACATCATAATAAGCGTATTTACCCCACTGATGTACCATAACGGGGTTTAATCGTAAAGAGCAATGAAATAAAAATCAATCTACAAGACTAGATGCAGAAGTTATCTATGGTATCTATTGATTGGTAACTATATATTGTCAAATAGAGCCAATTTATAATTTAATGTTAACTTTTGATCAAAATTTCCAATTTAACTATAGTGGTAATAATCTGATGAATGCGATCGCTATTACTGCCAAACACCACAGATAATTAATTTAGAGACTGCTTTTTATGATCGCGTTGCTGTCAACGGGCGATGCCTTCGGCAAGGCTTCGCTAACGCAGTCAGAAATTCTAGGCGATCGCTCACCAATAACTTGTATATTTGACTTTTTAAATCTGCCAAACTCATAATTTTTAGTTTTCCAGATCAGAGAATTTCTGAAATTGCAAATTCATCAGTTATAGCAGCAATTTCTATTGGAATTATTACCTCATTAGCTATCACGTCCAGTTGGTCTTCTAAATTTTTCACATCAGCCAATTTATCTTTTTTATACTCACTTTCTCGGATTTGCCGAGCAATATTTTCTAGCAGCCAAAGTTGTTCTTCTACAGACAAGGCACGGACGGAGCGCTCAATTTCTTGTAAATTCGGTGAGATCATTTTGCTTCTGATTCCAAGCAGGGCGTATTTTTCAAAGATATTATATGTCAGTCTATCTGGTTAACTAGAGTATCGCAAATCCCGCCTCATTTTTCCCAAGTTTATCTTTTCACAAATCAAATGAGATTGCTACAAATAACTAGAAGCCAGTTTTATGACTTTTTAATTAAGTATTCCTGCTGAAGCAAAATGTAAGCTAAACTGACTACATGAATTACGAAACAGCTCGGAAACTCCTCATAGATCAGACAATCACAACCGAGGAAAACCCAGATGCGCTGTTAACGCGTATGAAACAGGGGAAACCACCGGTACCCGGTCAGATCACCTCGATTTTGTTGGCATTGAAAGTGGTATTTGAAGCCCTCAAAGATGCAAAGAGCCTAGACCGAGAACTGGCTTTGGCCCTTTATCAGTTAAGCATTAAAGCGCAACAGCTATTTGCCGCAGGGCGTAAAGCCGGGGTTGATTGGCCACCACTACTGAAGGAAGATTTACTACGAATTTCCTTAGCATCTGAAAGTATCTTTTCGGGTATATGGCAAACCCTAGCTCCTGTAGGGTTGGGAAAGCTATAGAAAGTATGAGAAAGATGCGGGAAGCCAGCCCTTTGGACTGAGCCAACGTGCGGCGTCCTCTTCTGGATCTATCCCCATTAACGAATTTGCAGTTCATTTTCTAACTTGTCTAGGTCAGTTTTGAGTAAAATTGTCATTTGACCGGTAAAAGCTTTGCCAGTCTTGGGTTGAGCAATTTCCACCCAATATACATAGCGATCGCCTACTCGTAATTCTCCCTTTAAAGCTTCCCGAATCGGAGTTTTGGCAAGACGCGCCGAGTTAACTACCTTCTGGTTGGGATACTCGTACACGACTTGGGCGCGATCGTAGTCTTGATAAATCTCTAAGCCATAAATTACCCGCAAGGATTCCTGGAGACGGGCAAATGTCATGCCGTTAATGGCATCATACATAGAAATGCGCTCACTGCGAATTCTGCCACGGTCTTTGGAAAACTCCACCCTACCGGGAGGCAAAACCGACGCTTGAAAAGTGAATCGTTGAGCAGCAGTATCAGTCTTTTGCACAAACAATAGCTCCCCACTTCTGGGGCGGAGTGTGGGATGTGCTTTAATCCAAGTGCCGACTTCCTCTGTACTTTGCCCTGGTAAAGCATTAACTTTGGAATCAAAAAGCGTTCCCACGCACAGCCCGGTTGCTAGAGAAAAAGGCAAAATAAAACAGTTAAGCAGAGATTTTTTGAGCATTTTGCTGTTCAGGATTTTCATAGAAGTTTTCTCATTAGGGAGTAACTATAGTCTTCCCGTTTTTCAGCAAGATTATTTCAAACGTCAACCCAACTTAAGACAACAGGGATCTTACTTATCAACGCTCTATCATAGAAAAAGTTAACAATGGAATCGTTATGAGCATTACGTTCAGCTTAGAGCAAGAACAAATAATTCAAGTTTTACTAGCAACAGGTAAATTTAACAGTGTTAATGAAGTAATTTAAACTGCCAGAATCAAGCTGCGCCGCGTTTACCCTAACCCAGCAAATTAAGCTTGCCGCGCTACTACGCAAATTTATTTTTCTGCTTAACCCAAGCGTATTGACCTATAAACCATGACTCCAGTTCTTCTACAGCAATTCTATGGAGAACACTATTTCCTTTGTGTTGAGTCACAACACTGCTAGCATCACAAAGTCTCTTCTTTAATTTTTGGCAATCACGGGAGATAACTTCTTGGAATCTTCCTCGCTTTTCTAAGGCTTTGCAAACATTAGTAGTAAGGCAATCTGAAAGAAAACCTATCACATCAAAAAAAGTAGTCTTGCCACTACCATTAGGGGCAAGGAAAACGGAAAAAGGCTTGATATTTTTTAAGATAATATTTTGCAGAACCCTATAGTTTTTGACTGAAATTTATTCAATTCTTGCCATTACACTTTCACCTCCACAATTCTGGTAGTATCGTTGCCAAAATTGCTAATAAATGTAGTAAGGGTACGGTATACCGCACCCTTACTACAATTGTCAAAAACTACCAGATTTTTTCAGTAGCTTAAGAGGTAATTTTCTTAAGCATCATCTAAAGCCGCAATTCCAGGTAATACCTTACCTTCAAGCAACTCCAAGCTAGCGCCGCCACCGGTGGAGATGTGGCTCATTTGGTCGGCTAAACCAACCTTTTCCACAGCGGCTACTGAGTCGCCGCCACCAATGATGGTGGTTGTGCCAGTTTTACCGATTTCGGCAAGGGTATGAGCGATCGCTTCCGTACCTACTGCAAATTTATCAAACTCAAATACACCCATTGGCCCGTTCCAAATTACCGTTTTGGTATCTGCAAGGGCTTCTTGGAAAACTTTCACCGAGTCTGGCCCAATATCCAAGCCCATCCAACCATCTGGGATATTCTCAATGCTAACGGTTTGAGAATTGGCATCAGGGGCAAAGTTATCTGCCAATACCACATCTGTGGGAAGGAGTAAAGCAACGCCCCGTTCTTTAGCCTTAGCTTCCAAAGACTTCGCTAGTTCTAGCTTGTCTTCTTCTACCAACGACTTACCGACATTCAAACCACGGGCTTTGTAAAAGGTGAAAATCATCCCACCACCGATAATCAGCTTGTCGCACTTCTCCAGCAACGTTTCAATCACGCCAATTTTGCTGGAAACTTTGGAACCACCGATAATTGCTGCCAAAGGACGTTGGGGATTTTCAATAGCGTTTTGCAGATATTGCAATTCCTTCTCAACCAAATATCCAGCCACAGAAGGGCTAAGGAATTTAGTCACACCTTCAGTAGAAGCATGGGCGCGGTGTGCAGTACCAAAAGCATCATTTACATAAAAATCAGCATTAGCTGCCAATTTTTTCGCAAATTCTGGGTCGTTTTTCTCTTCTTCTTTATAAAAACGGACATTTTCCAGTAACAACACTTGGCCATTTTGCAACGCGCCAACTTTAGCTGCAACATCATCGCCAATCGAGTCATCAGTTTTAATAACTTCTTGCCCCAGTAACTCAGATAGACGCTTGGCAACGGGAGTTAGGCGTAATTTATCATCCACACCCTTGGGACGCCCAAAATGGCTTGCGAGAATGACCTTAGCACCCTTCTGCGTCAAATCTTGGATGGTTGGCAAGGCTGCGCGAATGCGAGTATCGTCGGTAATGTTACCTTGATCGTCGACAGGTACATTAAAGTCAACCCGCACTAAGGCACGTTTCCCAGATATATCAGCCGAAGATAAACTTGCTAAACTTTTTTTGGACACACCAAACTCTCCTGATTGCCTTTTTGTTATTGTTTTGAAAGTAGAACCATCAAGATTTTACCGGAGTCAGGGGTACCCAAGTGACAGAGATATTTAAGACAGTACTATTTCCTATCGATCAAAGCCGGGAAACGCGGGAAGCTGCTGACGTAGTTACCAACGTAGTTAAAAAGTACGGCAGTCGCTTGGTGCTGCTGTCTGTGGTAGAAGAACCACCAAAAGAAGCGCCTAGTCCAGATCCGATGGTGTCACCAGAGGTAGTTGCTAAACTGCTTGAAAGTGCCCAATCTTTATTTTCTGGGCAAGGAATTCAATCCGAAATCATGGAAAGGCAAGGTAAACCAGCTTTTACTATCTGCGATGTCGCTGATGAAATTGGTGCCGATTTAATCATCATGGGCTGTCGGGGGCTAGGCTTGACTGAAGAGGGAGCAGATGATAGTGTTACCACTCGCGTGATTAATCTTTCCCCTTGCCCAGTGCTGATTGTGCCCTAGTACTCGACCAACCCAAAAATGATGGGTGAAGGCAGGCTGTTCTTGAGCAGGGGGAGCAGGGGGAGCAGGGGGAGCAGGGGGAGGAAAAGTCGTTTTGATTCAAAAAATTGGATAATTTCTTTTTTGGAGTTCCTTAAAAGTTGAGATGGTAAAACATTAGTCCCTCTGCGCGATCCGCTGCTGGAAGATAACGACCATAAGTAGAAAGCCGCCTCGGAGCACAAGTTGCCACCACGGAGTAATAGTCCCCTCGAGATTCAGGAGGTTGTACATCATTCCTAAGAGAAGGACACCGACAAGCGTCGGAAATACGCTCCCCTGCCCCCCTACGAGAAACGTTCCTCCCATGACGGTCGCGGCGATCGCATCCGTCTCCCAGCCAAAGGCAGCCACAGGCTGACCCGCCCCTAGACGGCCCGCGAGAATAACACCAGCAAGTCCTGAAAGCAGACCGCTGAACGTGTACACCGCAAGCTTTACCCGGTTTGGGTTCACGCCCATGAGGCGGGAGGCTTCCTCGTTGTCACCGACAGCGAACATGTGCAACCCTAATCGGCTCCTGTGCAGCATAAACCAAGCTGCAAAATATAAGAGCGCAACTATAATCACGGGGACAGGGACGGAAGCAATGAACCCTCTGCCCAGCCAAACAAGTCCCGATGCTGTCGGTGGTACAGCAATCGACTTCTCCTCGGTGATGCTCAACGCCAGTCCGCGTGCAGCACTCGCAGTGAATAACGTGACAACGAACGGCTGAAGCCGCGCATGTGACACGAGAAGACCATTGACCACACCAAGCAAGGTGGTGCTGGCAATGCCGCCAATAATTGCCACGAAGCTTCCTTGTCCGGCGAGCATTGCGGCGACAACACCGCCTAGAGCAACGAGGGAACCTACCGACAGATCGATTCCTCCGCTCAGGATCACCACAGTCATACCTAGTGCCACGATCGCGAGCATACTGTTCTGTCGCATAATGTTCATGAGATTAAGAGGTGTCAGGAAGGTTTCATAACGAAACGATGCAAAAACAGCCAAACTAAGGAGCATGAGCAGCACGCCCTGCGAGGTGAGGAGCTTGGCGAGATGCTTCCAGAACCGCATCAGAGCAAGCGCAAAAGACCTTGTAGCAGCCATGATGCGTTAAACCTCCTTAGGACGCTGTAAGAAAATGGCGAAAAGAATGATTACGGATTTTAAAACTAATGACCAAGTGAAGGGAATCAGGAGCATGTTGAAACTTGTGGAGATCACCTGCATGATCAGCGCTCCCACAACAGTGCCGAGGACATTCGCGCGGCCACCAGAGAAGGGCGTGCCGCCAACAACAACGGCTGCGATCGCATCGAATTCCGCGTTGACACCGACCTTGCTAGGATCGCCCATACCCAGCCTCGCTGTCTCGACAAGTCCGGCCAGACCAGCAAGCAGGGCACTAATTATATAGACGATGTATTTCACGCGTTCCGCACGGATGCCCGCAAGCCTTGCGGCCTTCTCGTTGCCACCGACTGCAACAATATGACGCCCAAAAAGCGTAGAGCGGATACAGAAGAAGGCTCCTGCAATGACGACTGCTGCAATTACAACCTGAATTGGTATAAAACCGAGATAACCCTTTCCGAGCGCTTCAAATGTGGGATGGGTGAAGGGAACGAGCTGACCGTCCCCGATGACTTGAGCGACCCCACGCCACATGATGAGAGCCGCCAAGGTAGTGATTAACGGGTCAAGTTTCAAACGTGAGATGAGAAAGCCATTGAGAATACCAATCAACAAGGCACCACTTAAGGCGAACAAGATGGCAACAGTCATCCCATACTTAATCAGCAATGCCACAATCACTGAAACCAATGCCATAGTAGAGCCAACCGTCAAATCAATGCCACGCGAGGCAATGACAAATGTCATCCCAACGGCAACAAACATTGTCGTGGATACTTGGAGCAACATGTTAAAAGTGTTGCTAACTGTAGCGAAACGCGGAGTGAAGACGGCGTTCGCAATATAGAGAATTAGGAGCGCCGCAGGTGCACCGAAGTTTGGGTTCCACAGGGTTCGCCAACTCGGCTTAGGCTTGTTGCTATTCATTTCTGTGCTACTCTGTTTCACACTATCTACCGACGGCTTCTTTACGATCTGCACCTTCTGCCATGACGTGCAGAATTGCCTTTATATTCTTCTGTTCACCACTGAGTTCCACAATTGACCGCCCATCACGCAGGACGATGACACGTTGCGAACCTTCAACTAGCTCTTCCACTTCCGATGAAATCATCAGAACCCCCAGCCCTTGCTCTGCTAGTTCAGCAATAAGCCGCTGGATCTCGCCCTTTGCACCAACGTCGATACCGCGAGTCGGCTCGTCGAGGAGAAGAAGTTTTGTATTCTTGCACAGCCATCGCGCCAGAAGAACCTTCTGCTGATTGCCGCCCGATAGTTCGTGGATCTTCTGCTCGGCGCTGGCCGCCTTAATTCCAAGGCGCTGCATGAAACGTTCGACAAGCTCGTTCTGTCGTTTTCTGGAAACGATGCCCCATTGCGTAAGGTTTGGTAGTGCAGCGAGCGTGAGGTTTTCACGCACCGAAAGCTCAGGGATGATGCCGTCCGCTTTGCGATCCTCTGAAAGGAAAGCTATCCCAGCGTTGATGGCATCATGAGGATCGCGCAGGGACAGAAGACTACCTTCGAGTTTTACAGTTCCACCCTCAAGTGGTTCGGCCCCGAACAGAGCGCGTACCGTTTCACTTCGACCAGAGCCGAGTAAACCTGCAAGCCCGACGATTTCGCCATGCCGCATTTCAATTGAGACACCATCGAGGCGTTTCTTATATTTGAGAGCTTCCGCATGGAGGAGCACTGGCCGATTTACCACGTTTTGCGACCGTCCTGCGAACGCCGTAACACCTTTGCTCACCTCTTCTGGCTTACGACCCAGCATATGACAGACAAGATCCAGGCGATTGAGCGTGGTTAGCGACTGCGTTACGATGTTGCGCCCATCACGCAGAACTGTGACGCGATCGCAAACGGTGTAAAGTTCTTCAAAACGGTGGCTGACGTAAACGATGGACGTCCCTTCCGACTTTAGTCGCCGCATAACGTTAAAAAGAACAGAGACCTCGGTTTCCGTAAGCGAACTTGTGGGTTCATCGAGGATAAGCACACGCGCACCAAAGGATATAGCTCGTGCGATCGTCACCATCTGGCGATGGGCAATATTGAGCGAACCAACCACCGAGCGCGGGTCGATATCCAACCCCAAGCGTCCCAATATCTCCAACGCCTCGGTGTTCATGCGCCGTCTGTCAATAATGCCAAGGCGATGCGGCTCTCTGCCAAGAAAAATATTCTCGGCAACGGTTCGGGAACCTACGAGATGGATCTCCTGGTAGACAGCTACGATGCCTACCGCCTGGGCTTCGGTCGGGTTCTGGAATGCAACGGGACTCTCGCCATAATCCATAACACCCGAGTCCCGTCGATACGCTCCCGTCATGATCTTGATGAGTGTCGATTTGCCAGCGCCGTTCTCTCCGACCAGCGCATGAATCTCGCCCGCCTTTAGATCAAAATCAACGCCCCGGAGCGCTGACACGCCGGAAAAACTTTTCTTTATATCGGTCATGCACAAGACTGTTCGAGTCGCCTGAGTCATCGGCTTTACCTAGTTTTTGTCCTGATAGCCCTGAGTCATCTTCTTTATTCATCGTCGAGGCTCAACATATTTCCTGGCTATCTTTAATATTTATTATTTGTAAGACAGGAACTATTTAAGCTGTCGCGCATTTAACTTGCATATCTTTTCGTGTTGGCTGTTGACAGTTGACAGTTAACCGTCAGCGGTCAACGAACTTAGGAAGTGACTGTGTAATTTCAAAGCGTAATAGCTTAGTATGCTTCATGCACAAAATCTTTGGCGTTTGTCACGTCGAAGAGTCTGTCCTCAAGAATTATTTTAGGAGGAATCTTTTTGCCGACAAAATACTTTTCCATCGTAGCGAAAACAAGTGGGCCAAAACGCGGGTTTGACTCGACACTCACTCCAAGCTCACCGCGGATAATCGCTTCAAGTGCGGCTTTCTGACCATCGATTGAACCGACCATCACATCCTTACCGGGCTTCATGCTTGCGGATTTAAGAGCCTGGATGGCACCCAATGCCATTTCGTCATTGTGAGCATACACTGCGGTGATCTCAGTGCCCTTAGCCTGGATAATGTTTTCCATTACACGCACAGCCGCAGCCCGCGAAAAATCTGCCGTCTGCGTGGCGATGATCTTCATGTTGGGATAACTGGCGATCGCATCACGAAATCCCTTTGCCCGATCAATGGCGACCGATGACCCCGCTGTTCCGGTGAGTTCCACGATAGACGCCTTGCCATCAGTAGCCTGAGCCAGCCATTTGCCAACGCGGCGACCTTGGACGATGAAATCCGATCCGAGAAAGCTGACAAAGTGCTCGCCTGGTTTTCCCGCTGCTTCACGGTCGATGAGAAACACCGGTATTTTTGCCGCTTTCGCTGCTTCGAGAGCAGGTGTGAGACCCTCATATTCGCGTGGCGCGAGAAATATGGCGTCGACTTGTCGTGCGATCAGATCCTCAATGTCGGCAAATTGCTTCGACGTCTGCCCCTGAGCATCCGTCATCAGGAAATCGTAAGTTTTCTTACGTTTGGCAGCCTCCTCTTTGATGCTATTCGTTTCGGCGATGCGCCACGGGCCAATGTTTTCCGTCTGCGAAAATCCGACAATTTTTTTCGTTTTCTCGCGTGTACAGCCAGACTGCGAAAAAGCCGCAACAGTAATCACAGCGTAGGCGCTAAATACCAGCAACTTTGACATATAGACTCGGACACTTGAGCATCTAAAACAGGTTTCATTCTTCATAACCCCATCAGATAAGCTGTCGCGCATTTAAGCACATCTTTTCGTGTTGGCTGTTGACAGTTGACAGTTAACCGTCAGCGGTCAACGAACTTAGGAAGTGACTGTGTAATTTCAAAGCGTAATAGCTTATTCTATTTCTCGTGTCTGCTCGCTAATTATACTTAGAGCTTATCTCGAAACAAAGATTATTTTGAATCGTCGAACAAACAGGAGAGTGTCATGGCTTTGTTTCAACCTACACGACGACGGTTTATGCAAATAGCTGGAGGAGCAAGTTTCCTGACTCTCTTGGGCTGCAATCGACCAGAACAAGCAATGCTGACGCTATATACCTTTGGGGACTCAATTTTAGATTGCGGACGATATAACGAGTTTGGGGTTCATCCAGGACAACTCCTCGTGCAGAATGACGATCGCCTGTTTCCGGAGTTTCAAGGTCTTGACCTCAAATCACGCCAACCTGCTCGCCTAGAACATCGTGCCCGTGATGGTGCGACGGTTGCTGGTTTGCTGCCTCAGGCGCAAGGATTGCGAGTGGAAGGAAAGGCGATTGCACTCATCACTATTGGTGGTAACGATCTACTGCGGGGATTAATTCGAGATCCCGGTGCAGGAATTGTAACTTTTGCCAATACCCTCGACACATTTGTACAGCATTTGCCAATCCGTCCTGTTCTGCTAGGTAATGTGTACGATCCTAGCTTGGGTGATGATAGGCGCAACTTTTTGGATATTGATCCGGCGATCGCTCGCAAGAACCTCCAGCGCATGAACACTGCTATTCAAGAAATTGCCAATCGTTATGGACAGTTCGTTGATCTCCACGCTCACTTTCTAAAGGGCGATCCATCCTGGTTCACAGCGATGATCGAGCCAAGTCTGCGGGGTGCATCGGAAGTACGACGGGTTTTTCTCCCCTATATTGTCGGTAAATAAGGATACTTTTTCTTGGGCCGATATTAACAATTGGGTATTGCCAATCAAATCCTTGGATATAACGGGAATACCTTCTCGAAATACAAGAAAGCGATCGCCTATGCTCATCCACTCTCATCACAGCAGCCATTCCCTTCACATCCCCCGACTCGCTGTCTTTTAGATTAGAGGAAAGCAATATGGGATTTGGGATTTGGTTGACTTACTATTAAGCATTCAATCCCAACAATAGGAAATCAACTCAAACAATTAAGCGCACACTCGGATAAGCAAACTAACTTTTTTGGTACAACTCCAAAAACCTAGAGTCATACAGTCATACATTCACTTTTACTAAATCCACATCCGCAAGCCAGATAATTCTACTTTGAGCCGATGCCATTTCTGACAAATTTGGGGAACGCCATTCTACTGCATAAAGCCAATTGTTTTTCAAGCTAAAAATCCCCTGAATAATACGACGTGCTGGTTCTTCACTAAAATCAACTTCCACCACATCTCCCAATTGAAAAACTGGCGTAGCAACTGTGGCTTTTTCCACTAACTTTGTTCCAGAAAATTCTCTTTGAGGCAAGTAGAGTATTTCACGACAGCAGACAATGGCATAAATCCATTCCTGTCTCTCCCATTGGATACCACAACAGTAGCCTGATATATCAGAGCTTGATAACAAGACTTTTTCAAGAATTTGAACTGCTAATGGCGGCATGGTTTTTCCCCACGGAACAGAACTATGCCAACAAGATTCTAAAGTGACAATTTGATTAATCATGCAAAGTAATCTCTTTTTTATACATAAACTACTTTGCACCTGTGTAATCCGGATGTAATTTCAAAATCCAGTCACAGCAGCATCTTAGTGAGCTACTAGTTCGCTTTCGTGACGAAAGCGGGCTAAAGGGTAAGGTGGGGTCCCACGAAGTGGGGATAAGGGGCAGGGGGAAAGGTTTTAAATCCCTTACCCTTTTCCCTTTCCCCTTTCCCCAGCCCTCACAAACGCATTTTTGGGTTGGCATACTAAGCTGTCGCGCATTTAACTTGCACATCTTTTCGTGTTGGCTGTTGACTGTTGACAGTTGACAGTTGACAGTTAACCGTCAGCGGTCAACGAACCTTATGAGTGACTGTGTAATTTAAAAGCGTAATAGCTTACTATTATGACGCATGGCTTGGGGTCAGCCAGGTCATAATTGCTTTTACCAATTTCTCTGGGTCTACAGGTTTAGATATGTGCTGTTGAAACCCAGCCGCAAGTGCTTTGTGCTGATTAATTTCTCCAGCATAAGCCGAAAGGGCAATTGCCCTGACTTTTCCACCAAGCTCTGTTGGCATTGTTCGGATTTGTTGCATCAGCATATAGCCATCCATGTCAGGCATTCCAATGTCACTGATCAATAAATCAAATTTTGTCTGCCTAAAGACTTGCAGTGCTTCAGTTGCCCTGGAGACAGAAGTGACGATCGCACCGCTTTGCTCTAAGATGAACGCAATCAAATCCCGTGTATCTGCATCGTCATCGACAAGCAAAATCCGCGTATCTGCAAGGGGAGTGGTGTCAAGAGCTGGTGGCGAGGGAATGCTTTGATTTTTCTGTTTTGTTTGATCTGCCTTCATCAATGGCAATTTGACCGTAAATGTAGCACCCTGCCCTTCTCCTGGACTATCTACTTGCACGGTTCCTCCATGTAGTTCAACCAAATGACGAACAATTGCCAACCCTAACCCTAATCCGCCAAACTTGCGCGTAGTTGTGCTGTCTGCTTGACGGAAATATTCAAACACATGGGGTAAAAAATTTGGATGAATGCCAATGCCTGTGTCGCTGACTTGGATTTGAGCTTGCGAACCAACACGCTCTAAAGCAATATTGACTTGTCCAGCTTCTGGAGTGAATTTGACCGCATTAGAAAGTAGATTCCATATAACTTGCTGAAGATGGGTACAATCTCCTAACACTTGCCCAACTGTTGGATCAAGCATAGTTTGAATTTGAATCGATTTGGCTTCTGCTGCTAACTGCACGGTTTCAAGTGCCGATTGAATTGTCAATGCCAGGTTAACCGGAACTTTGTTGAGGTTGAGCTTACCTTGCAAAATGCGCGAGACATCTAAAAGATCCTCAATCAGTTGGGTTTGCAGTTTAGCGTTGCGCTCAATTGTTTCTAAGGCATAATCTGTTTTTGCGGCATTTAATTTTCCACCACGAAGCAATTGAGACCAACCCAAAATCGGATTGAGTGGCGTTCGCAACTCATGGGACAAGACCGCCAAGAATTCATCTTTGACTCGGTTGGCAGCTTCTGCTGCACTTCTTGCGGTTTTTTCTGCTTCATACAGGCGGGTACGGGCGATCGCCTGGGCACATTGTTGTGCCAGCGATAAGATAAAGACTTCTTGCTCCCCCTCCAATTGTTGCGCCTGGATGAAACCAAAGGACATGCCTCCAACTGCTCGACCTTCAATCATCAGGGGAATGGAAATCCAGGCATCAAATTGATGCCGCTCATACTGTTCAGTTAGGTGCGGATAGCGGATTGCTCGTGTTTGTGATGGTTCTGCCCAAATGGGCTGTCCGGTTCGCACGGCTTCTGCCAAAGGCACAGGATCGTTAAGGGAAAATCGCTGCCAACCGTTCATTTGGTCGGGTTCACAGCCCACGACTCGAATGACTTCGAGTTCAGTGCCAGTCTCATCTACTAAGGCAACAAGGGCAAAGTTAGCACTCAGAGCGGCAATCCCTTGATCTACAATTACATCTGCGACCTGGAGGGGAGTTAAAGATTCGGAAAAAGCAGCCGTTACAGACTGAAGCTGGGTAATGCGCTCGGCAGATTGCTGTGCTTCTCGGTAGAGGCGGGCATTATCAATGGCGATCGCGGCTCGATGGGCAATGTCTTCTGCCAACGCCATGTCTGCTTCATCATAACGGCGATCAGATTCAGCCGTAACAAAGGAAATTGCCCCTAAAATTTGTCCACGGGCAATCAACGGCGAGATAATGCCAGACTTTAAACCCAGTTCCCGCAAGATTCGCAGATGTTCAGCGTCTTGAGCCACCGTCACCAATGCCACATCTGGAATTTCAGCGGCCATTTCGGTTTTCCCAGTTCGCAGCACCTTGGGCACTCCCTCCATTGCGTCGATTTGTCTGGGATATTGCTGATGAATTTTCCAGCCAAATTCCACTTTCTTTGCATCGCGGTGAGCAACAGCAACCCGATGAATGAATTGATTTTCTTGCAGCAGATCGATCGCGCACCAATCTGCAAAGAACGGCACTACTAAATTAGCAACGCTGTTCAAGGTTTCTTCATAGTCAAGGGAGGCTGCCAGGGCTGTGCTGACTTCTGCCAGAAATGCCGAGCGCCGTTGGTCAGTTTCTGCTTCTAAACGTGCAGCTTGCTCTTGAATTTGCTGCCGCATCAATTGGGCGCGTTCCACTTCTGCCTGTTTGCGGTCGGCAATGTCTCTGTTGATACTAATCAAAAAGACGGGATTCCCGGCTTTGTCGTACACGGGTTTGGCTGTTGTCTCAATCGGCACTGGCAAGCCATCTTTTCGCAGACAAGGAATTTCACCACAAAACTCTCCTGTTGTCTGAATAGACTGAATAATTCCAGCCGTCATCGTCGGTTTAATATCCGGGTGATGAAGAAAGTTAACGGGTCTGCCGATCGCCTCTGCGGCAGTATAGCCAAAAATTTGCTCCGCATTGCCCAGCCAGCGTTGAATCTTGCCCTCCAAATCTGTTAACAAAATGGCATCGGGCATTTGCTGCAAGGCAACATCGGAAATCAGTAATTCGGCTTCGGCAAGTTTGCGTTCGGTAATGTCATGCATCACGACGACTGCCCCCTGTTTTTTGCCCTGGCTATCGGCGATCGCCTGTCCACTGGCAAGCAGGGTCTTTGCCCTTCTCTGCTTGGGCGCAATCACCATTTCAACATTCTCAACCGTCTGTCCCTGTAACGCTTGAAATAGCGGGATCTCGTTTTTGGGCATCCGCTTTTTGCCATCAGGCAAATACAGGTCATAGTACTCTGCCCAGCGATCGGGTGGCAGTGGTTGCTCCGGCAAGCCATGAAATTCTCGTGCGGCTCGATTAAATAGGGTTAAAACCCCCTCGGCATTACACGCAACTATTCCTGCCTGCACATTATCAAGTAGCACTCTGAGTAACTCCTGTTCTTTTTCCAGAGCTGCTTCGGCAAGCTGGCGCTCCGCAATTTCCAATTGGAGTAATTCGTTGGCTTGAGATAATTCGGCCGTTCGTTGTTCAACTAAACGCTCCAACTCATACTGGTCTTGTTGCCGTGCTGCTTCTGTTTGCTGTCGCTCCAGTTCGGTGGCGATGCGTAGGGCAAAGATAGTCAATAGTGATTCTGCAAGCTGAACATTTGTCAAAGCCTTGCCATCCATCACGCCCAGTAGCCCAAGGGGTACGCCCGTTGTGTCAAAAAATGGAACTGCTACATAGCTTTCCACCTTTAAAGGTTCTAAAAGAGGCGCGTTGGGAAACAAGGTTTGGACTCGATGGGGATAGCAGCACAATTTTCGTTTCTGGAGTACTTCCTGACAGGGGGTATCACGCAGCAGATATGTAAAGTTGTCGATAATTTGCCCCTTAGCGCAGGCGGCGATCGTCTGGATTCCTTCCTGGTTATCTCCGCTCACTAAACCAATATAAATGTAATCAATCCCCAGCACTTTGCTCAAATGTTGCACCAAAGCCAAGAAAAATGCTTCACCCGTTACAACAGAAACACCCTGAGTCACTTCTACTAAGGCTGCATCGATTTGAGCAATTTTACGGGCTGCCAGTCGTAGTTCTAGTTCATCCATCACCATTGCGGCAAGATTCGCCAGGATGTCTTTTTGCTCATCGGTTAAGGGATCGTGGGGTTGTGTATCTAACAAACAAAGAGTGCCTAAGTTAAAGCCATCTTGGGTCAGCAAAGGGGCACCTGCATAGAACCGCAGACCTGGTTCATTTTGTACAAATGGATTACAGACAAGGCGATTGTCTTGCCTGGTGTCGGGAATAACTAAAACTTCATCGGATAATAACGCCAAGCTACAAATAGTTGCATCTCTCTGTACTTCCCGCAGATCAAAACCATAGGCAGATTTAAACCAGCCTCTCGATTCATCGACTAGAGAAACCAGCGCGATCGGCATATTAAATAAGCGTGCTGCCAAGGAGGTGATGCGATCAAAGGCAGGTTCTGCTGGGGTGTCGAGAATATTGTATTGCCGCAGTGCCTCTAAGCGTTCTATCTCATTTGCAGGTAAAGGAGTGGTTGTTGCAATGGGTTTAGGGGGAGTTTCAGTCATGGACTTTGAGCTGAGGGGGCGAGTAGAAGGCTGGAAGGACAACGGGAATGATATATATTATCCGCTTCAAGGGTGCTTGACCAGTCCAGCGATGTCTACGACGAGCTTCTCTACGAGACGCTACGCGTAGCTTGCTTCCACGAAGTGGTACGCTTACGCAGCGCTTTGCGAAGTGATTACCCAAAGCAAATCTTCTGGCTCGATAGGTTTAGAAAATAGGGTCTTTTTTAACCTGAGTCTTTTACCCCCTGTATGGAATGGAAAACTACCTTTAAAGCATCACGGGGTCGGGGTGTGGGTATCATTACTAAATCCAAATCTTGCCCTGGTACAAGTTCCCATTCATAACCACGCAATAGCAAAGCAGCAAATATTTTCATCTCTAATTTAGCAAATTCCTTACCTAAACATTCTCTGATCCCACCCCCAAAAGGAACGTAACCAAAAGGTTTAGATTGATCCTCAGCCCTATCTATACCAAACCTTTGCGGTTCAAAATTTTTGGGATTTTTATATATACTCTGATCTTGATGGGTTTTACCTATCTGATACAATAAAGACCAACCTTGGGGAATATGATACCCATTAAACTCACAAGTTTGGATAACTGAACGAAAACCGCCACCAACTGGAGGAATAATTCGCAAAACTTCCTTGAGTATTTGGTCTAGGTAAGTCATTTGTTTGAGATGTTCAGATTTTAGCCCACCTGCACAACTTATTTGTTGTTGTTCTCTTTTAGCGGCTGCTAAAATTTCTGGATTTTGCGCTAACAGCAAACATAGAGAAGATAGTGCAGAAGTTAAGGTTTCATGCCCAGCAAATAGTAAAGTCAGAATTTGGTCTTTTAATTCTTCTATACTTAAACTATTACCATCTTCATCTTTGGAATCTAGCAATAAACCTAAAGCATCTTGATGATTATTTCCTTGTTTCTGACGCTGTAAAATAATCTCTTCGATTTTTGCTAATAACTTTTCTCGGCATTTTAATGCTTTACCAAATTTCGTCCAAGGTAACTGAATAGGGAGAGTAAATAATCCGGCACACCATTCTTCAAATACTTCAATAAAATGAGTATCATTGGTAACGTCTGTTCCTACTAATAATTTACAAGCTATATCAAAAGTATATTGTCTTAGCTCAGGATACCAAGTAAATTGATTCAATTTTTCCCATTTTTTGAAGTAGCGATCGCTAATTTCTTCCATTGCTGGTAGATAACTTGCTAAAGCTCTCGGTTGAAATGCTTGTGATAATATTTTGCGCCTTTTTTGATGGATGCTTCCTGTTTGCATTGATAAAGAAGCAGAGCCGAGTAATGTTGCAACGCTTTCTGGCCATTTAATTACAAAATTCTGGCTTTCTTGGCTAAATAAATAACGATTAGCTTCTGCTCCCAATATCATAATAGTTGGCGAGCCAAATAGATTAGTTTTAAAAATGTTGCCGTACTTCTGTTGTCGTTTGGTAGCAAAATTAGGGTCACGCAAAAAGCTAATTGTCTCCCCAATCAAAGGTAAGCCTAAGCTTCCGGGAGGTAAAGGGAGTTGATTTTGAGTCAGAATATCTTGGTTTTGTAATTGTTTTTTTTGGATTTTCATGGGTTCAACTATCCAGTCTTGCCATCTACAAGATTTGTCTCTATTCTTGCTAGATAGTAGCTTAAAACGATCTGAACAGGTTAGGCTTTGCATCTAAGAATTGAAGCGATCGCCAATTAAAAAAGAAAGGAAAGGGTATACGCCTCTCCCTCATCCCATCAGGAACCCAAAGCATAGTCTACTGATGAGGAATCCCAAACACAGTTTACTGGGGAGCAGCGCCAAAGAAGACGATATTCTCAATATTCAAGACATTAAGGGTGAAATCATCACGTTTAATAGTGTAATTGTTGGAGCTGCCTAGAATGGTGTAATCACTTTTGACATCAGGCAGAATTAGTTTGTCCCATCCCGAACCACCATTGATTGTGGCATTACCGTAACCAACATCAAATGTGTCGGCTCCAGATCCACCCTTAATCACGACATCGGCAATAGCGCCCCCTTGGTCTGAAACGGCATTACTGCTATCATCAATTCGACGGGCTTTGAAGTAATCGTTACCGTTTCCGCCATCAATTGTGCCACCTTGGATGCCAATTTTGGCACCATACCCAGTAAGGCTATCATCTCCTGCCCCTCCACAGATGATGCCATTAGTATTAACAATACCTATGCCTTTACTAATGCCAGTACCGACAAGGGTATCGTTGCCATCGCCTAAACTGATGCTGCCACTGTTAACAATGCCTGTACCTACACCAGGTTCATAATTCCCAAAAGGGCCATTGTCCCCTCCACCGCCGGTGCCTGTGCCAGAGATTAAGTCGTTTCCCTGCCCTCCACTGATCGTGCTACCCTTACTGTTAGAGATGCCTATACCGTTACCTGAAGGGGTATTAAGCCTATCGGGCGATGCTAACGCGTTACCGCCCTTGCCGATACCAGTAATAGAATCGTTTCCAAGACCTCCACTAATAACGCTACCATCACTGTTGAAGATCCCTGTACCATCTCCTCCAAAAAAACTACCAGTTCCAGTTCCCTTGATGGAATCCTTCCCTTCTCCTCCATTAATATCGCTGCCACCAGTGTTGAAGATTCCTATACCAGCAACTCCAGATTGTCCATTTCCAGTTCCAAAGATAGAGTCGTCCCCTTTTGCTCCATCAATGCGGCTATCCTGAGTATTATTGATGCCTTTAGCAAAGCCTCTTACAAAATCGCCGCCTCTGTTTCCGGTCCCGGAGATCAAATCTTTTCCGTCTCCTCCATTAATGTAGCCGCCTTGAGTGTTAGAGATACCTATACCAGGTGCAGAGCCGAGATTGTCGAAACCGCCAGTGCCTGTGCCAGAGATAGTATCATCTCCTTTCCCTGCATTGATGATGCCACTGTTAGCAATGCCTGTGCCAGTGCCTGCGTCCGAGAAATCTGCGTCGCCACCAGTGGCACTACCCTTGATAGTGTCGTTACCTCCTCTAGTATCGATGACTCCGTTTTTTAGAACCTCAATTCCAATTGCTGGGAATGCATTATCCTCTTGACCCACCACTAGATCGGAACCAGAAGTGCCTAAGAATGGGGGCAAAGAAACAATTAGTCTGGACATAATATAACTTTCCTCAATTGAGTGTGATAGAGTTTTAACCCCTGACAGTTTTGCTCTTTGAATAAGAATTCTTTAAGCCAGAATTCACAGAGAACTCTAAGACCGGGCTTTCTTCGATCGGAACTTCATAGAGTCAGAACTAGAAAGTTTCAGACTTGACAAGTATTGATTAACAAATTCTTTGTCGCGATCCCAACGACCTCTGTGGATGCTAATGACAAAAAATAATGTGTTATTCGACACTTGAAAAGAGTAAGCAGCTTAGAAACTGATAGTACTTACATAGCGGAAATTTACTTAGATTTATATAATTTTATACCAATCTTTGCATAATCTTCATGTTTTTTGCTGAAAAATGTATATAAGAGTACTGTTTTTTATCTATCCTTTATATTTTCATCTCACCATTCGCGTAATAACCCAATTTGCGGGTTATCAAATTCTGGATGCTTTGTAACCCTCGGCTCAGGTGATTGTACATAACAAGTTGACAGTTCTTGAAGTGCAACCGTAACTTAGAGTTAACTCAATACTAAGAGTGTTAACTCAGCTTCAAATATAAAAATCAACTTCTTTACTTGTCATTTGTAAATACAAATGACAAACAGAAAATTCTGAGCGCCGGAAGTCAGCGCTCAGAACTTTAGAGACAAAGCTTGCATATTTACACGCTTTGCCTACCAGCTTAAAAGCGATAGTTGCGATCGCGCACCCACATACTAACTGGCACTGCTTTACCCTGTGGATCAACTTTCGCTTTTACCACAATGGGTGGTAGCTGTCCTCTGCGAGCGCGTTGGGCTTGTAAGTCATTCCTAATCTGCCGCCGTTGGTTTTCTGGGATGTAATACGTTTCTAAACCGTAATTAACAGAGCCATCTTCATAAATACCTTTTAAGGCTACCTGATTAGCCCTTAGAGTTGTGGGGCGATCGCTACTTACTCGTAACGGTCTCCAAGCTCTAGGAACACCGCGACCAGAGGATAATTGCTCTTGCAAAATCACGTAGACGTTGGTTCCTTCAGGCAATCTTCTGCCACTTCCACGACCTTTGCTGACTAATGTTTGCCAACCAGGTAATCTGCTCAAATTTGCGGTACGGGATATGTTGTAATCTAACGCTAGGGTGTTACCTTGCAGCACATTGTTAGGGTCTACAGGTACGGTTTGCAAAATCACAGTCTTACCTGTCACATCTGTATAAAGCGCTTGGGCTGGTACTGCCATAATTAGCCCTGTTTGTAGCGCCAGGGGAGCTAGTAACCGCCAAAAAGGTAAAGACTTATTCGATTTTTGTTCACTAGCAATCAAGTAATCCCGAAAAGTCACCTTACTAGAAAATTCGGCTTCGGGAGACAAGGGTTTATTTTTAGATTCAGAAGAACTATTAGTCATGAGCGTAGTCCTAAAAAGCAGAGGTATTGAGGAGGTCAAAAGTAACGAGATTAGGACTGACGCAGAGAAATTTTAAAAACTTTGACGCACAGAGATTTTGATGATGAGCAGAATTCAGAATTCTGAATTCGCACTACTTTTGACTTGCAGAGTTAGAGCCACCAGGTAGGCGGCGTTCAAACCAGAGTCCAGCGCTAATTAAAGCAGAACCGCACAAGACAAAGACTAGGGATTTGAAAAGTAAATCAGTATCGTACTCTTGCACGCGACTGATAATTTGCAGTGTTAATAACAGCATCCCGCCCCAAAAGGAACTTCTGTTGCTTAATTTCAATCCTTCTTGAATTAGTCCCCAGGCTAATGTTGCTAGAAGTACATTGAAAATAAAAACACCAAGTTCATCAACCCGGCTGATAGTTTGATGCCAAAAAGGTACTATGGCAATAAAGGCAAGAAAGGTACTAATGACAGCAGTCGTGAAAATAACTTCGCGGCGCGGAGGGTTATTTCTTTGACGCAGTAGAAACAACCATTGCAATACCGCCAAGCCGCTGAGAATCCCCAAATCGATAATCGGCAGAGACTCAAACAAGTTTGTCACATTCGTTGGCTGATTATAACCATAATTTGGAGATTCCCAGACCCAACGAAAAGACAGAACGTAAAAGACAATGCCGAAGCTTACCAACGCTAAATTACGGGCTAGAGATTGAAACAACCTGTAATTTATGGTTGGAAACAGCAGGTCATCATAACTCCAGAATAATGCAGGTGGGAGTGCAAAAGCAAAAGATGCCACCCAAGGAGCTATGTCAGCATAATTCAGCAGTGGCAGAGGATTAAGGTTGGCTTGTAAGGAACTAGCAAAAACAAAGGCTGCTAGACCAAAAATCCAACGCGATCGACAGAAGTAGGCTAAGGGTACAAACACCAGCCATGCCAACAAAGGCATATGCTGCACCACTAGACGCGACCAAGTTAGATCACCTGAAGAGTACCACAAGTCTTCTAGTCCCGTCCAATACCCAATTTCTACGAGGATAATTGAAAGAATTCCTAAAGAATTTAAGCACAAACTAAAGGCCATCACCACAACACCCAATCCCCAGGCGAGAAACAGTTGGGAAGCTGAACCAGCAATATTGAACATCTGGGCCATCAGCAGTAAATTTGCACCGAAAATGAAGGCGCTTAAAATTAGCAACCCCTCTCCCAGTAAGCGTTTGCTTTTTTGTGGCTTCTTTCCTTCAGGTTGTCTCCAACTGTAAAAACCAGTGATTGCGATCGCAAAAAACAAACTCATTAGCAGAATAAACTTAACTTCTCGCGATCCTCCTTGCCAGTTTCCTGCTACAAAGGTAATTATGCCTAAGCATAAAAGTATGCCGCCTATAGCAATCGCGATCGCTTTATTGCGATCGCGTGCAGCAGCTTCCAGGTTTTTAAATTGATAACGTTCTGCTATTTGTTCATACAGCGAAGAACTAATTAATCCTTCATCCCTCCATAGTTGTGCTTCTTTGCGTAATTTTTGCGGAAAATTATCTAAGAACATGACCTTCTCCGGTGCAGTGGGGTAGCTTGGCCATTGCGATCCCAATGGCGGTCATTATATTTTGAGTATGAAGCCAAAAGCCTTAATTACATTGTTCTTGTGTAACAGTTTTATTTTGATTTTGATACAAGCTAATTCATAATTCATAGTTCATAATTCATAATTACTAATCAAGATGGAAAAACCTTCTAATTTATTACTTAAAGTCTCGCGGCGTTTGTTCACTAATCTAGATGATCAAGAAAAGTTTATTGAGGCTTTAATGAATCCTCAGCCTTTTTCACCCAGTATTCTTTGGTGTCAAGAAAAGCCAGATATTTCGTCTTTGGCAGTGGAAACACCAACCTATTGGCAACCACAATTTATAGACCGTTTATACGTGGGAGAAAAACCCGGACAGCAGACCTTGCATCAACAAGGATATTTCTATTGTTTAGATTTTTCTTCGGTGTTTGCAGCTACTACTTTGTTAGCTATACCTGTGCCAGTAAGTTTAGTTTTTGATATGTGTGCCTCACCAGGAGGTAAAAGTATCTTCGCTTGGAAAGCTTTACAACCTGACTTACTCATTAGTAATGAAGTAATCGGCAAACGTTTGGGAATGCTAATTTCTAATTTTAAGCGTTGCCAGATCAGCCCTAGTGCAGTGGTTAATAGAGATTCGAGTATATTTGCCGAAATGTTTCCCTGCTTTAGTAATCTAGTAATAGTAGATGCTCCTTGTACTGGACAATCTTTACTTGCTAAAGGTGAAAAAGCTCCTGGATGTTTTCACCCGACTGCTATTAATAAGAGTGCAAATCGACAAAAGCGAATTATAGCTAACTCTGCTAAGATTGTTTCATCACAAGGTTATCTTGCTTATATGACTTGTACATATTCACCAGAAGAGAATGAGCAAGTTTGTGAATGGTTTTTGGAACGCTTTCCGCAGTTTCAGGCAATAGAAATTAGTAATTTAGCTAAATATCAGTCGCATTTAACTAAAATGCCTTGTTATCGGATGTTTCCTCAGGATAGGTTAGGCGCTGGTGCGTTTACAGTACTGTTTAAAAATACTAACGAGCATGAAAATGAGCGTAAAGAAGTAGATTTAAATACAATATCTTCGCTGTATATATACCAAAATATGAAAAAGCAAAGTTAGTTAAATTGGCGGCAGATATTCTGGTAAGCTATTACGCTTTTAAATTACACAGTCACTTCCTAAGTTCGTTGACCGCTGACGGTTAACTGTTAACTGTCAATACGAAAAGATGTGCAAGTTAAATGCGCGACAGTTTATGAAGTCAGAATATTTGATGTTTTAAATAGTGCTGCATTTGTCAATCAGCCATCAGAAATACACATTTCCTCGCAGTTGATTTGAAATTTGTAAAATTATACCGATTCTCATAAGCTGTGGGTTTGCAGATGTTCTTGTAGAGTAGCCCTGGTTCGCTATTACGTATCTTATTGCAACACACGATAGGGGTGCATAGATGTGCGGCGCTACTTCAACAATCAATAACTTTCAATAATTAACTTTTATCAGTAAAATTTTAACCTTTTCATAACCTGAAATTAATTAAAATTTATCCGGTATCAGCTCTCGACTTTTTGAAATAAACATTGTACAAAAAAGCTAGACCGTACAAGATGCAAATTACATGAGTCGAAAAGTCAGCAAAGTGTTTCAACAGTCTGGGGTGATTCCTTATAGAGTGAATAATGGCAAAATTGAAATCTTGCTAATCACCACCCGTAACTTTCAACACTGGGTGATTCCAAAAGGAGATATTCCTAATGGCATGAGTCCGCCCGCTTCAGCAGCTAAAGAGGCGTGGGAAGAAGCAGGAGTAATTGGGCAGGTAGACACCAATGAACTCGGCACTTACAAGTACCGCAAACGAGGAAAAATTTACCTGGTCAAGATGTATTTGTTACCAGTAGAGATGTTGAGTGAAGATTATCCAGAAGCAAGTAAAAGAAAACGGCAGTGGGTAGAAGTGGCTAAAGCTATCAGGCGGATTAAGTTTAATTCACTCAAACGAATGCTTAAAGGTTTTTTCCAGGTCAAATCTCAATTTTGTGCATTTCGATGTTAGGCAGAGATAGAAATACACATTATGCAAAGCCCTCGGAGCAAGATGAGGGCTTTTTTAGTAATGACTATACTTAAAACAACTGCGATCGCTAATTAGAACAAGTAAACTTAGACGTAAAGCATCACCCATATTTACATTCATTTGATGGTGAGTATAAATCTATTTATTGAGTGTACAATCCCTTCTAAATCCACAGTAAAGCTACCCAACTTTTTAGCCCAAAAATTCCATCGGCTTGCAGTTTTTTAGATGTTTGGAAACTAACAATTGCATCTTTAACTAACTCAGAAAAATGCCCATCAATGGCATTGGTATATAATCCAATATCTGTTAATTGCTGTTGTAATTGTTTGACTCTTAACCCAGAATCTCCTAGCTGCAATCCATTAAATTTATTCAAATCGGCTCGACCACTAACACCTGCTACACCAGATATATCACCTTCATATTGATGAATTAGGTATTGCCCCTGCCAAACGCTAGGAACAGTTGGGTTCTTGGTTCCGTAGTGGGCAATCCATAACGGATAACTAGCAAAATCTGATGGATTGCCAAGTTCTTCCCAAAAACTGGGGAAGGTATAAATAATCGGTTTGATTGGTTTTTTTGTTTGTTGTAGAAGGGCTTTTTCCACCTCTGCTAACCACTGTTTGGCTGCATTAATTACTGCTTGGCTATTTACTTTGTCAGTTACTTCTATATCCAGAACTGGTGGTAAGTCTCCTGGCTCTAATTTCCCTAACGTTTTTAAGAATTCTTTTGCTTGCTGAACCGGATCAGATGTATGGGGGTGAAAGAAATGATAAGCACCCCGAATAATGCCAACAGCTTTCATGGTCTGCCAGTGATGAGCAAAAGCAGAATCTTTGATGCTAACTCCTTCTGTAGCTTTGACAAACGCAAAAGTTTTACCAGAGTTTTTTACTGCCGTCCAATCTACTCTGCCATCTTGATCGGCAACATCAATTCCTTGCATAGAATTGTTTAACCTTTTTTATCAGTACAATACTGAACTTATCAGAGGCTGTGATAAAATTTATGCTATTTTTTGTAGTGAACTACTTACATTGATGCTTCACAGACAATGTAAGTTTCCAACTTCATAAGGGTTAACGTTGCTGTGTATATATATACTATCTTTAGTGTAAATGTGAGTAGGGTTAAGTATGCTGGTGGTTGTTGCCATGACTTCATCACGTTCTGCGATCGCAATTGGTTTGACATATTCTTCCCAAGCATCAGGAAAAATATAGCTAGCACTCTCTTGGTAAAACATTGTTATCTAGCATCGAGCGATCGCAAAGCTTCTCCTCTGTATTATTCATGACTACGTTATCTAAGACAAGAGAACTTCTCGTGAAAAATCAGGTAAGCTGTCGCGCATTTAACTTGCACATTTTTTCGTGTTGGCTGTTGACTGTTGACAGTTAACCGTCAGCGGTTAACGAACTTAGGAAATGACTGTGTAATTTAAAAGCGTAATAGCTTATTACAGCGGTTTTCAATTGCGTAGACTACAGCCAATAGTTCGTCATAATAGGATAGGCATTGCAATGCCCATCCTACTTACTGTGGTCTATTCAGATAAAATCTGATGTATGACTATTGAAAATCACTCTAAGCTACCCTTAAACCTTAGTCATGAGAAATCTTGATATTTCCGCATGTGCCAACACAGCAGCAGGTTCGCGCTGGAGAGCGTTGTAATACTTTCTCTCAAAAGTATTGCCCGTCTCTAACGGTACAATCAGCGTGCGGACATCAGCAAGCAACTTTTCAAAATCCTCGATTAATATCGGTTCATCTGCTTCGAGCATTTCATCAACTTGCACAACCACCTCGGAAATGCGATGTAGCCAAGCAAATTGTTCATGAGCGATAACTAGCTGAAGTAGTTCTCCGCTTGAGACTCGTCCACTAACCTGTTCGTAGGCAATGCGTTCTGTCTCCAGCAACATCTTATGAAGATGGAGTAATTTGTTTCGTAAATCACGCAGATATTGATGTTGACGTATTCTTTGTGAAAGTGTGTTAGAAGTCAATGTTACCCATCCTTTCGTTACGATAGTCTTCAATGGCTTAAATAATTTCTGCGTCGGTATTCATCACGAATAGACTGTAGCGAACAACTGGTTTGTTGAGCGATACGCTAGCAATGAGTAGCATATCCAAGTAGTGGCGTAAACGTTCGCCAGGAGGTTTGCCGCTCTTATCAGAACTTCTCCTTCCCTTCTGTTCAAGACGCTCTACATAGCAAGATTCCCGTAGGGGTACGGGAGTGGCGCTCAACAGACATTGCCAGTTCCTTACTGTCTTGTGCAAACAGCACTATTAACTATTTGCCCAAACTCAGTTCATGTATTCGGTTTCCTTGTTAAGACGTATGACAATCAACATATATTTTTATAAACGTTATATCTTATATTTGATTAATCATATATTAGCATAAACTTATAAGAAGTACATAGTGTAGAACCTATCGAGAAAATATCAATTATGGGAAAACCGTCTTAATGTCGCTAGCATACGTAATTCTAGGTTTTCTTCAGCAGCAAGAAATGACGGGCTATGACCTCAAAACGAGCTGCTTTGATCAATGCATTGCCCATTTGTGGCCAGCAGACCAGGCACAAATTTACAGAACTCTCGATAAGCTAGTTGAGCAAGGCTGGATTACCTGTACGATTGAGATTCAGCACGATCGCCCCAATCGTAAAGTCTACAGTGTGACGGAGCCAGGGAAAGCCGAATTCGCCCGATGGCTTGGAACTCATCAGCCCTTACCGACTATACGAGAACCTTTGCTCCTCCAGTTGCATTTTGCAGATCAGTTGCCGAATGAAACCATCATTTACCTACTGGAGCAACAATTGGCGGCTCGAAGCAAAAAGCTTGCTGAATGTGAAATCATTGATTTGCCATCGCTTGGTGATGAGTATGCCAACCGTGAGCAAGTAATGCAAAGGCTAGTGCTGGAGTTGGTGATCCGAAGAGAACAGACTTATATTGATTGGTTGAAGATAGCGATCAATGTTATCAGTCACCAAAAGCCATGTACATCACATTACCAGATTCTATAAATCAAGACAATGGCAACAATAGCAGTCAATCCTTATCTCGATCGCAATTTTGCTCCAATCCATGAAGAAATCACCACCGACAAATTGCCAGTCATCGGTAAACTACCGCCTGACCTATCCGGGATATTTGTCCGAAATGGCTCTAACCCTCAATGGACACCCATCGGTGAATATCACTGGTTTGACGGGGATGGAATGTTGCATGGTGTGCAAATTAGGAACGGCGTAGCTACTTATCATAACCGCTATGTGCAGACAGCCGGATGGAAAAAAGAACGAGAAGCGGGTAAGGCTCTCTGGACAGGGTTGTTAGAACCACCACGAATGGATAACCCCCACGGTGGCTATAAAAATACAGCGAATACTGCCGTAGTGTGGCACGCTGGTCAGATGTTGGCGCTGAACGAGGGAGGTAAACCTTACGCCATCAAACTTCCTGAATTAGACACTATTGGCGAGTACACCTATAATGGCAAGCTAGTTTCTGCCTTCACTGCCCATCCCAAGGTAGACCCGGTTACAGGCGAAATGATCTTTTTTGGCTACTCTCTGTTTGCCCCACCGTACCTGCAATATAGTGTGGTTTCAGCACAAGGCGAACTGTTGCGGACAGTGCCAATTGATCTGCCAATGGGGGTGATGATGCACGATTTCGCCATCACTGAAAACTACACGATATTTATGGATTTGCCGCTGACTTTTAGTGCCAAGCGATCACAACGGGGAGAACCTGTAATGATGTTTGAGCGCGATCGCCCCAGTCGTTTTGGTATTTTACCACGTCACGGTAACAACAGTAATATCCGCTGGTTTGAGAATCGCTCTTGCTACGTCTCCCATACCCTCAACGCTTACGAAGACGGAGATGAAGTAGTGCTTATTGCCTGTCGCATGAGTTCTACTACTGTTTTGAGTTCTAATGATTCGCAACCCGACCCAGAAGGAAATATCCCGCGCTTGCATCGCTGGCGGTTTAATTTCAACACAGGGACAGTGCGTGAAGAGATGTTGGATGATGTACCTTCAGAATTTCCCCGCGTCAACGAAAATCTATTGGGGCGACAAACCCGATATGGCTACACTAGCAAAATAGCGCATAGTTCCCTACTTCTATTGGAAGGTATAATTAAGTACGACTTCAGCAGTGGAAAGTCCCAAACCCAGAAATTCGGAGAAGGACGCTATGGCGGTGAAGCTGCGTTTGCGCCGCGTCCTGGTGCAACGACTGAGGATGATGGTTGGCTTATAACTTTCGTCCACGATGAGAATTCAAACACTTCAGAATTAGTAGTGGTGAATGCCCAAGATGTAACTGCTGAACCTGTAGCGCGGGTGATAATTCCTCAACGAGTGCCTTATGGATTTCATGGTGCTTGGGTTGCACAGGAATAGTCAACTTAACGCTAAATGGGCGGTTACAAACCGAGTCTACACGAGACTTTACCCGCCTTTGTGAGTTAAAAAACCTTAATTTTCTCTTAGCCCACAGAGGTGTAGCTCCTGTTTGTGTAGCCGCGATTTCTAATTGCTAAGTATATTCCCCGCTTGCCCACCGGAAATTATTTTTCCTTATACCCCCCAGCGTAGTCAATTACACAAATTGTTCTATATGATTTGTGAGTTCCATAAGCAACACCAGACACTTTAAAAGCGCCGTTAAAAATGTTTTTTCTATGACCGCGATCGCTTACACCATCATCAATAATTAACTGCATGACGATATCTTGGGCAGTGTTTGGGCCATAACTGATATTTTCGCCTGCGGTTGTTTGCCATCTACCATAGCGGTTGATGCGATTAAAGGGGTTGCTACCATCGCTACCATCATGACCTGTAGCACCTTTTGGGCCTTGGTCTTTAACGTGGTCTCTTGCTCCTAAAGACATACCCTTGGATGCACTCAATGCTCCTACAGGACGTGCAGATTTCAGAAATGCGATCGCTTCATCAACTGCTTTGACTCCTTCTTGAGTTCGCAAATAAGTATTATTAGAAATTTTGACTCGGTTCCCCTCAAAGCGCTTTCTATAGTTTTCCATAATCGGGAGATATGACTTGGGATTTGTTCGTACCTTATTTGTTTCAACAATTACCTGTTGTTCCAATGGTGAAAGATAACTCGCCTTTGCTAATAAAGTTGGACTAGTTGGTTGAACTACTGCTGGATTAGAGTTTGCCACAGATGGACTAGATTGAAGCAGTTGATTTGAGCAGCCGAAAATTAGGGTAACTGGCAAAAGTACCCAAAATTTAATGCGATGCATTCATTACCTCACAATTTTTTCTATAGATTAATTTAGTGAATTAGAAGAAATAATAATTTTCAACACACAGAGAACTTTGTAGACGCTTCTTTATTTAGAATTTTAAAAGCGACTTTTTGTCAGACATCAGAACTTCGATCAATTCCTTAATAAGAACGGAAATCAGTTGATCAAGAGTATAGATAACGCTGCGCTCGTTTTTGTTCCTTGAGTGTTAAAAAAGGATTACTTAATACCTGTTGTAACCTAGCTAACACTTAAACGTAAAGCACAAAAAATATTTTTACTTTATTACGCCTGCTTTTAAGTACAATGATTTAGAACATTGGCTAATACAAAATATAACGCAAATAAAAACTTTGCATATTTGCGTTTGGCAGAAAAACGCAGAGTTTATATCGTATCCGCTCAAATAAGTGTGATTGCGATCGCTCGTTCTGATGATTCCCGCAAGGTAGGGTAGCAAACCTAAAAAAACCTTGCACTCGCCTCTTTTCACTCACAATTGACTAATTACGGCTGATTTGCCAGATATCATAAGCTATTACGCTTTTAAATTACACAGTTACTTCCTAAGTTCGTTGACTAGTGACGGTTAACTGTCAACTGTCAACAGTCAACAGCCAACACCAAAAGATGTGCAAGTTAAATGCGCGACAGCTTATTACACTTTGAGAAACCAACGTTGCCGATACATCAGAACACCAATAGTCCACCACAACAACACGGTGACTAGAGCAAACAACAGGGAACCATTTAAAACTCCCGCCCAAGATGCGAAAAAATTCTGGTAAATCCAATTGTAAGCACTGGGAGCGTCTTTGCCTGTGCCGATAGTAGTTTTCACTAAGATTTTAATCAACAAAACAGATGCAACGAAAAGAGCGATCGCATTTAAGCCCATAATTTCAAAAGGTTTACTCCAGCGACGATTCAGCCGTACTTCGATGAGTTCATAACAAGCTGCTAATAAAAGTAACGCCCAACCGCTAGTGAAGACTACATAGGAACTTGTCCATAGCTTTTTGTTGATGGGAAATGTCCACCCCCACGCCCAACCGATAATTAAACAACCAACTCCAAATAATCCTAACCCTATACTTGTACGTGACTGTACAGGTTGGCTGCGTATCCATTGACCAGTGAAGTAGCCAGCGAGGACGCTTACTATCGCGGGAATAGTACTGAAAAGTCCTTCTGGATCTCCCATAAAGTTGAAACCATCACCTTTATATAGATGTGCTTTAGGAATAATCAAACGGTCAACATAAGCGCCGAAATTACCTTCTCGCGTCAGTACTCCCGCGCCATATTCTGGCACTGGTAGATACATCATCATTAGCCAGTAGCCGATAAGTAGTACTACTGCTAGTATCCATTGACCTTTACGCGGAAAGTTGAGAACTATCAAAGAAGCCAGCAGATAGGTAATGCTGATGCGCTGCAACACTCCCATAATGCGGATACTACCCAAGTCAAAAGTCCAAACACCCTGATTCCAAAAGCCATTGAGTAGCAATCCCAAGGCAAAGAGAATGGCAGCACGGCGTAAGATGCGCCAGTAAACAGTTGAGGTTGGTTTATTACCTTCGGTGTACTTTGACAGCGAGAAAGTCATCGCTACACCGATAATAAAGAGAAAGAAAGGGAATACCAAGTCAGTTGGTGTGCAACCGTGCCAATCGGCGTGGGCTAAGGGAGGATATACATCATCTGCGACTCCTGCCATATTGACGAGAATCATAGCAGCGATGGTAATGCCGCGAAAAACATCCAGTGAAGTCAGGCGCATAGGCGGAATTTTATTAGATGAGTATCTAAGCTACCCCGCTTGATGCAGGTAATCAAGCAAAATTTATAGACTTGAATACAAGGTAAAATTTTGTTAAGTAATTACCACAACTCGCTATGCCAATCAAAGTTGGAGATACCGCTCCTAATTTCACTCTACCCGCTCAAAACGGCTCAACAATTAGCCTCCAAGGTTTTCGCGGCAAAAAAGCTGTTGTTTTATATTTTTACCCCAAGGACGACACACCCGGATGTACGGCTGAATCCTGTGCCTTTCGCGATCAGTATGAAGTGTTTAAAACTGCTGGTGCTGAAGTTCTCGGCGTGAGTGCTGACTCTAGCGAATCTCACCAAAAATTTGCTGCGAAATATAATCTACCTTTTACCTTGTTAACTGACAAAGGCGACCAAGTGCGGAAGCTATATGGCGCAACAGCGGCTTTTGGCTTATTCCCTGGTCGCGTTACTTACGTCATTGACCAACAGGGAGTTGTGCAATACGTGTTTGACTCAATGTTTAACTTTAAAGGTCATGTTGAGGAAGCGCTGAAAACTTTGCAACAACTTGCGGTTAAGTAGGAGTTAGGAGATAGGAATTATTTCTCCCCTATCTCCCTACTCCCTACTCCTTCATTTATTCGAGGGTGACTTTTCTGGCATGACAATATTAGCGTGGGTTGCCTTACCATTCTTGCCGTTAGTATGGCCGTTACCATTGCGGGGATGGATCACACCATAACCGCCGTGGTTGCGTTCGTAAATTACATTAATCTCTCCAGTTTCAGAATTGCGGAACATATAAAAGTCGTGTCCCACGAGTTGCAGTTGATCTAAGGCTTCTGCAAGCGTCATCGGCGGCATGGAAAAATATTTAGTGCGGACGACCTCGTTGGGCAATTCCGGGGTGCGATCGCCAATTAAATCTGTAACTACTAATTCTGCAACAACTACTTCTGCTGGTTGGGCTTGAGTTTTCTGGTCTTGACGCCGTTCTTTGTATTTCCGCAGTTGACGGGCAATTTTATCTGCAACTAAGTCAATGCTGGCATAGAGGTTTTCGCTGCTTTCCTCGGCACGGATAACGCTACCGTTAGCGTAAATAGTTACTTCAGCCGCTTGTCTTGGATTAATTCGGGGATTACGGGCTACGCTAAGATGCACATCCACTTCATTTGTAATACTTTGAAAGTGACTAACTGCTTTTTCAATTTTTTGATGTACATACTCACGAATTGCATCGGTGATTTCAATATTTTTGCCGTGGATGACAAGCTTCATGTAAACTCTCCCACTGAATATTTGGATGTGTGAATTTGCTTTGTATGAAAAGAAATTGCGGTAAGGTCTATTACTCCCGCCAAAACAAATTGTGAACTCTTTCTATGTACTGCCAGTAAGCTGTATCTTAGCTTACTGCATCTGGGGTTTTGCTCATTATACCCTTGATTTTCCTCCTCATCTCTGCGCTGATATCCAAATTGGATATTCAGTTAGAACTCTTTACTGAGGAAGTTTTAGCAGTAGCTCCTGTAACTGTCTTTTGTGTTAAAACAACGTTTACAGAACTGTTGATAGTTGCTCCTTCTCTGTTCGGTTGAAGTTTGCTTATTGTTCAATAATACAAGTCTTTGTGGAAATTTGATTCTGTTTTAAATGCAAACAACGTTATGAGAGTCATCAGCCAGTACATTCGTCTTTATCGTCTTGGCATGATGCTTATTGCAGAGAATTCCTCCTAAAACCTATTGAGGTTGTATATTCAAGCTAGCACTTTGTATTTTCTAATTCATCTTCCCTTGACTTTCCTTTAAAATCCTTTGCAAATCTTGACATTTATTGACTCCAATCCTCTAACTTGAAATATATTTTGTTCCCAATAGCAGTTAATTTTTGGCATGATCCATAATGTAGAACCACACAAAAATCGTTGTTTGCTGTATAACCAAGGATTAATGCCTTACTTAGATGCTCATGGATGGCAGCGATCGCTTCTCACTGAGCGCATCCATGACCCCAGTCTAGATGACGTGTTAATTTTGCTAGAACATCCACCTGTCTATACTTTGGGGCAAGGAAGCAACTTAGATTTTCTCAAATTTGATATTGACAAAGGTGAATATGATGTGCATCGAGTTGAACGGGGTGGTGAGGTTACTTACCATTGTCCAGGTCAACTGGTGGGATATCCAATTTTAAATCTGCAACGTTATCGTAAAGACCTTCATTGGTACTTACGACAACTCGAAGAAGTCATAATTCGCGTATTGGCAGTTTATGGGTTGCAGGGAGAAAGAATTCCGGCTTTTACTGGCGTTTGGTTACAAGGACGAAAAGTTGCGGCTATTGGGATTAAAGTCAGCCGTTGGATTTCCATGCACGGCTTTGCATTAAATGTTTGTCCAGATATGACAGGCTTTGAGCGCATTGTACCTTGCGGTATTTCTGATAAACCTGTAGGCAGTTTAGCCGAATGGATTTCAGGTATTACTTGCCAAGAAGTGCGTTTTTATGTAGCACAATTTTTTGGCGAAGTCTTTGGTGTGGAGTTAATCGAATCGCAGTCTGAAAAATTTTTCCGGTCTAAATAAATTCAACTTGTAATTATGTACTAAATACTATAGCAGTCCTATTTAAATTATGAGACAATCATGAGAGTAGTCCATATTTATATAGTATCAAAATAACTATTTAACTGCGGTTATCAAAGCTAAAATCTGATTATTTATAAATTTTTATACTAACTTTTACGGCACTCAAGCACAACTTTGCGCGTGAATTACTCAAATAACCTCCAGGTATATGCCCCATCGTTAACGTCTCTGAGAGAACGTGATTGGACAGCTTTGATAGAACTATTTGATAGAAATGACGGTGATGAAATTGAAGCCGACATCAGCTGTAGTTTGCTTTGGCTGATACCTGAACCTTGTTGGGAAGATGATCCCTTTGATTTTTTGCGCGAATATCTTTGAATAGTAGGGATTTTAAAGAAAGTCTCTAATTACGAATTACGTAGCCTGCTTCTCGCCGGAAGCAATTATTACGAATTACGAATTATTTAAAGGCGATAGAGGAAAATACGTAGGCGATCGCTTTGAGGATTGATCAGCACTTGATAGGCTGGACTTAATTCTTTATTGTTAATAAGTGGATTTAGCTAAACTATAAAAATCAAATTTTTTCAACATTTCCAAAAATGTGAACACCGCAGGCACATGGAGGGCATTAGATAGAATTGCAGTTGCAATTACTCTTTTTAACGGCGCAGGTAAACTATATACCTGTACCTTTGGGGGAATGGGTACAGCTGCTAAACGAGGCATAATAGCTGCTCTCAATCCTTGATTCACCATACTAACGACTGTGGAATCTTCTTGGATGTCGCTAGCAGTATTTATTGGGATTGCTAAAGTCTTCAGGTGATTGTGAAGAATGCGTCCACAGGGTGTGCAAGGAAGCAGCACAGGTGGATAGGCTGCTATGTCTTCCCAAGTGATTTCTGGACTGCTAATTTTGGTATGTGGTGGTAGTAAAGCTAGATACTCATCCTGAAAAATTTCCCAGGTGTCAAATGCCTCACCAGTTGGTAGACAGGTTATACCAATATCGGTACGTCCGTCACGCAAACACTGTTCTACATCGGTGAAAGCAGGGCATTCTATGATTGTGACAGCAATTTCTGGGAATTGATTATGAAATTGTGCGATTGCTTTTGGTAATAAATGGGTGGCGACGCTGCGAAAAGCCGCAATTCGCACATGACCACCGTGTAAACCTTTATGCAGGTTTGCTTCGTGTTGCATCATCTCTAGATGTTGCATAGCCTGACGAGCATGATACAAAATGCGCTCTCCAGCAGGTGTCAGCACAGCACCGTGACGACCTCTGGCAAATAAAGGCACACCTAATTCTTCTTCTAAAGTAGCGATCGCATGACTAATCGCAGGCTGGGAAAGCTGCAATTCTAAAGCTGCCTCACTAAAGTTACCACGATCTGCTACTGCAACTATGGCTCGAAGTTGGGAGAATTTCATGGGCAATTGATGAGAACAAGGGTATACACATCCTGACTTTATTGTGGCAAAAAGGTTGTATTAGTAATTTTTCATATCTATAAATCCCATTTATATAACCTATGCAAGCCATGATTTGATTCCTAACTGAGATGTTGTTACTGTTTGAATTACTAAGCAATTTTCAGGAATAATTATATGAACAATGATATCAGGTGTATCCCAACAGAAGATACAAGAATAAATTGTAGTCCGTTATTCAAGAAAAAATTCAACTCTAGCTTCTGGGAATATCTGCATATTATCTGGGGAAATTTCGTCAAAAAAGTCATAGCAGATCCTAACGAATTACAAGTTTTGCAAAAGGTTGATCGCTACGGTAATATCTATTGGCAAGCTTACGACCCTAGAACAGGAAAATCCTTTTCTTCCGGTTCCCAAGCTGATGTGTGTATGTGGATTGAACAACTTTATCGATATTAAAAATATGGCACAACTAAGTTTAGTAATTGGCAATAAAAATTATTCATCTTGGTCACTCCGTCCTTGGCTAGCGATGAAACAATTTGGTTTGGAATTCAATGAAATTCGGATTTCTCTGTACGACAACCTAGATTATTCCTCGAAAATTCGGCAATACTCTTCATCAGGAAAAGTACCTGTGTTGTTGCATGATACGCAAACTGTGTGGGATTCTCTGGCTATTTGTGAATATCTAGCTGAAACGTTTCCGAATCTGCAATGGTGGCCAGAGGATAAGGCTGCAAGGGCATTCGCTCGTTCCATCAGTGCGGAAATGCACTCAGGCTTTCAAAATCTGCGTCAGAATATGCCGATGAACTGCCGTACTAAATATCCAGGTTTTGGTTTAGCATCTGGCGTACAACAAGACATTGACCGCATCACTAGTATCTGGCAAGAATCACGCCAAAAATTTGGGGCTGGTGGCAGTTTTTTGTTTGGAAATTTTGCGATCGCTGATGCATTTTTTGCTCCAGTTGTCCTACGGTTTGTAACCTATGATGTGCAGTTAGATTCTGTTTCGAGAGATTATGTAGAGGCAGTTTTAGCACTTCTAGCAATGCAAGAGTGGATAAAGGCAGCAAAGAGTGAGACAGAAATTATTTCCCAATACGAGTTTTAGGCAAAGGGCAAAAAAGAACATGAACGGCAGGAATATTTCAATTCGACATGCAAATTAAAGAGATATTCCTGCCATTATGGAATTGATTCAAAGGCGTTGCGAAAGCAAATTCGCAGTTCGCTCTCTTCAATTATGGGGACTATCAGCAAAAACAAACCACAGGGATAAATATTCAAAAGAATCAGTCGGAGCGCGTACATTTTGGTTCCATTGCTACTCGCACGCGACTCCTTTGAGTCGCCCCGATTGGCACAAGGTTCACTCCTACTAATTATCTCAATCAATCTCTTTTGATCCATCTTAAGGCTAGTAGTTCCACCGCCTGCCGCCTTGTAACTAAGGTTTTGATGTGCATTAAACAATTATTGTCCAATTTAAACAATTAATGTCCATCCCTAAAATCCTACTTTTATAAGGGATTTGGGGCAATGACACGAACTCTTAAAACTGGACAATAATACTTTAATGTACAGGAATGTGAAAATTTACCCCAACTTTGGTATTTTAGGAATTAGAGAATGAGAAAATTGTCTGGAAAAATTAGATTATGTCACACGAATCCATTCTTGATAGCATAACACGCAAATCTAACTTAGTTTCGTTTAAGTTAGAAGACATTCGACTTCAAGTGGAAAATAACGAAGTTGCTGATATTACAGTTAACTTGGATTATATCGATGGGCTAAACCCAAGTGAATTAAAAAATGTCGTACCCATTGCTAATAATATCAAAGATTACCTGACTAATTATCCAAATAATCCCAATGACTTATTTGAAGTTATCAATCGCAATCTCACCCAGGAATTGCTAAGTGATGACAATCTAAGGCTTTCTGAAGTATTGGACTCATTGAGTGTTAGTTTGGATGTGTCACCAAAAGTTATTCCTTTCCAATTTGATAATACAAACACTCGTAGCTCAGATGGAGATATTAATGATATTGTCTCGTTTCAGTTAAAAGATATCCAGCTTGATGTTACAAATAGAGAGAATGCGGATGTCACCATTACCCTTGATTATATTAATGGAGTAGACCCTAGTGACTTTAAAGAAGTCGGAGTTATAGCTGATAAAGTCAAAGATTATCTAACTAATTATCCAAATAATCCCAATGACTTATTTGAAGTAATCAATCGCAATGTCACGGAAGAACTGCTAACTGATGACAATCTAGGGCTTTCTGAGGTGCTAGACTCTTTAAGTGTAAATCTTGATGTCGCACCTGCCATTATTCCTTTCCAATTTGACAGCACAAATACTCGTACCCCAAATGGTAACATAAACGATATTATTTCATTTCGTTTAGAAGACGTTACATCTCCAATTGATGGTGGTATAGTTGCCGATGTCACTGTTAATTTAGATTATGTTGATGGAATTGACTCAAGTGTATTCAAAGATGTCATACCCATCGGTAATTACATTAAAGATTTCTTGGCAAATTATCCAGTAGAAGCAGGTCTTTATGAAGTCCTTAATCGCAACCTTACCCAAGGATTACTAAATGATAGCAATATAGGGCTATCTGGGGTATTGGACTCATTAAGCGTTAATCTGGATGTGTCACCAAAAATTATTCCTTTCCAATTTGACACCACAATTACCCGCACAGCCAATGGTGATATTAACGATATTGTCTCATTTCAATTAGAAGATATTTTACTTCCTATTGATGGTGCTAGTGTTGCTGATGTCGCCGTCAACTTGGATTATATCGATGAAATTGACCCAAGCGCCTTCAAAGATGTCATCCCCCTTGGTAATTTCATTGAAGATTATCTCACGAATTATTCTCATCCCAATGACTCTTTTGAAGTCGTAAACAACAATTTAGGCAATGCGTTGCTAACTGATTCTAATTTAGGACTTTCCTCGGTGCTAGACTCACTAACTGTTACGTTAGGTGCATCACCTGGTGTTATTCCTTTTCAATTTAACAATACTGTCACCTTACCCTAATTGGGACTACAATCTTTGGAAGAAGCGAGTTTACTACGGTTTTGTGATATCAACGGTATTGTCTAGGTTAACGGAGGGTGATAAAAGGTAACAGGATTTGGGATAATTTACCCAATCACTCATAATATCTCTCCGACAATCTTCATCATGCCCGATGTGGTGTGGGGGATTGGTTTGTGGGGCGATCACTATAGCTCGTCTAACTTGGTGTCTATAATCCACATTCCGCACTTCAAAATTCAATACATTAATGTTTCAAATAATATTACTAATATCAAACAGACTGCTTAGTATTAATACTGATAAAAATTGGGAGGTGTGCGATCGCTACTAAATCCTCTCTTCAAAGTACCTAATTCCAGTCATTTAGTGAGTAAAAAATATATTTACTGAGTATCAACACACCGACGGTTAATAGAGATAAACTAGATAAAATAGAAATTAAAAATTCGTAACCACAATATAATAACCATTGACGATATTAATTTTTGATAACTGTAATAAAAACTTAAATACTTTTTGATAGTCAACTTGAAACAAAATACATGGATGCGGATAATTGGACATATCAACTACAAAAGGTACTACCCATGAGTTCTCGCGCACTGCTGTTAGTAAATCGTCATGCCCGCCAAGGCCAGAAGGGTCTGTCGGAAGCGATTGAATATCTGAAAACACTCGACTTTGATTTAATTGAGGAGTCTACAGAAAACCCCAAACATCTTGCCGAAGTTATATTTCGCTATCAGCATCAAGTTGACTTGGTAATCATTGGTGGAGGAGATGGGACTCTCAATGCCGCAGTAGATGCTTTAATTGATACTCAGTTGCCCTTGGGAATTTTGCCTTTAGGAACTGCCAATGACCTAGCAAGGACTTTGGGAATCCCGAATTCCCTTAACGAAGCTTGCAAAATTATTGCCTATGGAAATTTACACCGCATTGACTTAGGGTGGGTGAATGGCAAGCATTTTTTTAATGTTGCCAGCCTGGGATTGAGTGTAAAAATTACCCAGCGACTTACCAAAGAAGCCAAACGCCGTTGGGGAATATTTGCTTATGCCGCCACTGCATTGCAAGTGATTTGGGAAGCTAGACCTTTTACTGCGGAGATTGTGATTAATGGTGAATCACTTCGCGTGAAAACAGTTCAGATTGCTGTGGGTAACGGCCGCTATTACGGGGGTGGTATGGCAGTAGCTGATGATGCCACAATAGATGACCAAAGGCTAGACCTCTATAGCTTGGAGATGAAACATTGGTGGCAGATTATACTATTACTCCCTGCGATGCGACAAGGGCGACATATACATTGGGAGAGTGTACGCTCTCTTCAAGGTCAAGAAATAGAGGTGCATACTCGCAAACCTCGCCCTATAAATACAGATGGTGAAATTACTACTTACACACCTGCTCATTTTCGGGTTATACCTAAAGCTATAGCTGTTTTAGTACCCCCAGAAATTAGGAGTTAGGAATTATTCTCTTTCATCTCCTTCTGCTAAAAATGTGGGAACTCGCATCAACTCACACCAAATGCATCTGAGATTTTCTCAAGATATAAAGTCCCTGTTGCAACGCCTAGCTGAACAACCGCTGACTCTAGGTGATATTCTGGCAGAAACCTCAGAACGAGGGTTCTGCTTGGTAATTACATTATTAGTTTTGCCCTTTTTATTTCCTATGCCACCGGGATTAGCTGGCCCTTTTGGTGGTGCTTGTTTACTGTTGTCAGCGCAAATGGTTTTAGGGAGGCGATCGCCTTGGCTGCCGAAAAGAATCGCTAACTATAAATTTCCTCGTCCCTTTGCCCAGTTACTTTTGCAAAATTTGGGACGTCTTACTAAAGTGTTACAGAAAATAGCCCGTCCCCGATTGGCGAAAATAGCCCATAATCCTTTGGTTTGGCGAATTAATGGGCTTTGCATCTCTCTGTTAACAGTATTATTAATATTACCAATTCCCTTTACAAATCCCATCCCCACTGTAGGTATTTTACTTTTGACTGTTGCCACTATCGAATCTGACGGTTTATTAATTTGCATCAGTTACGGCGTTACTGTCCTCATTACCTTGTTCTTTGGATTTATTGGTTATGCAGTATGGTTAGCTCCCAGTTTGCTGCCATCTATATTTAAATAATAAAAGCCCCCAGCTTTAGGCTGGGGGCTATAATTTATTAGGGTGCATCTACCATTTAATAATCCGCTTTATTGATTGCCATATCCGGGAATATTTAACTGGTGTCCAAAGTTATTTTATTCGCACCTTAAAAAATATTATCAATAAAAAAGCCTTCAACTAAAAGCTGAGGGCTGTAATTTATTAAGGTGCATCTACCATTTAATAATCCGCTTTATTGATTGCCATATCCGGGAAAATTAGACTTCTAAGCAAATTGATTTTATTTCAAATTAAAAAATATCATCAATAAAAAAAGCCCCCAACTAAAAGCTGAGGGCTGTGATTTAATTAAGGTGCATCTACTATTTATATATCCGCTTTAGTTTTTGCTGCATCAGGAAGAATTGAAAAAAAATGGATAGCTGCGGAATTGATTTCGTATAGCTACAAAGGTAGTACTAGCCTCCTGGAGGATAACCTGCGGTATTTAACTAGGTAATCACTGACCAACTTCACAGTAATTTTACAATTATCCCGAATTTCCTTTGGATACACAAAGTTTCTGTTAATATCTCTGACGCTATATCCGCAATAGTACTAATTTAGTTTATTAGTTGGGTATATGACTATGAAAATTAGACGCACCCAACTTGATGAAGCGATCGCAATTTCTACTAGCCCTAGCTAGCCTTTGTATTGTCGGGGGAAGCTTTTTTCTGAGAACAACTTTTAGTAATACTAGCGAACCCAAAATAATAACTGATACATCACGTTACAAAGAAATTCGTAATCAGCTATGGTCTAATAACGATCAAGTAAAACATTTTCCTAATGAGATACCCACTGATGCTAAAGACGTTCGCATTGTTTACTCTCCCGAATTTTTGCAAGGAAGTAGTTTTTTTCAAATTAGGCTGAAACAGCAACCAAAAAAGATAGAAAAATTACTTTCACAATACAGAAGTAGTGCAAAAAAAAAATATAAGGGGGGTAACACAAACGATCACATAAACCAGCCTAATGGTGTGCCAACAACTTTTTTCTACACGAGTGACTCTCCAACGGAATCTTTTCCAGCTACTTATGAAATATTGGTATTAAATACAGAGGATAAAGGTAGACCTGGCTTCAAGTGGAATCATGGAGATAGTTATGGCGTCGCTATTAATAGTTCCGCCTCAGAAATTATCTATTGGTCTGAAAAATGGTAATTAACAATTCCATTTTGAATTTGAATCGCCATGAGAAAAATCATTATTGTAGTTATTGCCCTTATTTCAGTACTAAATACTGCTTTTCCCCTTTTAGGTATATCACTTTAGGTAGTTAAAACTTATAACCAGCATAGCTAAAATTTTAATGGTGCTTAAAAATTATCTGAATATGTAGAATGCCAACTGCTTTAATTACTGGTGCATCTAGTGGTATTGGTAAAGCTTTTGCCCAGGAACTAGCTGCACGCAAGACAAATCTTGTACTCGTTGCTCGTTCTGAAGAGAAACTAAGCCAATTAGCTAAACAACTACAAGAACAACATAAAATTCAAGTAGACGTTATAGTTAAAGACCTCACAGAACCTAATGCAGCATCTGCTGTATTTGATGCCACTAAAGTAAAGGGATTAACCATTGACTTATTAATCAACAATGCTGGTTTTGGTTACTATGGCGATTTTGCTGAAGCGGATGGAGAAAAACAAGTCAAAATTGTACAATTAAACATTTTGGCATTGGTAGATTTAACCCATAAATTTCTACCCTTGATGCGGCAACGTCGTTCTGGAAGTATTATTAACGTATCCTCTATTACCGCATTTCAACCGATACCATACCTTTCTGTTTATGCTGCCAGTAAAGCTTTTATTCTCAGCTTTAGTGAAGCGTTATGGGCAGAAAATAGTCAATATGGTGTCCGTATTTTAGTCACTTGTCCAGGGCCAATAGAAACAAACTTTTTTGCAGAAGCTAATTTTCCTCCAGCGCTAGCAAGCAGTACAGATAAAGTCTATTCTTGCGAAAAAGTGGTTTGGGAATCTTTAGAGGCTTTGGAAAAAGGCTATCCCACTGTTATTAGTTCTGATACTACCACTCAAATTAGAAGCAAATTATCCCGGCTCGTACCGCGCAAACTTCTGTTGAATATGTTGGCAAAACACTTTAAAGCCTAATACCATTTTTTTTTGAAGATGCGCCTATGGGACTGCGGTTAGCCGCAACTCTTGGAGACGCTTTGCGTAGCTTGCTTCTCCGTAGGAGTATGCGTCTACATGAATTGCCCCTACGTGAATAAAGCGCAGCCTCACATAGAATTGGTATAAGTATATACTTATAAACCTTTTAATTTTGGATTTTAGATTTTTATCTAAATCCAAAATCCAAAATTGATAAAGTTTGGAGTTAAAGACAGGCTGAATCTAAAACTCATAACTATTAACTCATCACTCCTCACTTCTTACATATATCTTGTTAATTGAACTCGGTAACGGTCTTTTTTTGTCACGGCGATTTCCCCAACTTCTAAACGTCCTTTAGAGCGAATAGCGATTAAGTCGCCTGATTTGACTTGAGAACTAGCTTGAGTAACTTCCTTCCAATTGACGCGGACATCACCAGCATCAATAAAATCAACCATTTTGCTGCGGGACATGCCAAAACCGGCAGATGCGATCGCATCTAATCGCAAAGAAGCCTCCACAGTAGTTAATTCTTTTTTCTTGGGTTCCCGAACCCTTAATTCAGTTATCTCAATCTGCTGAGTTTTCACAGGAACCGATCGCACCTGTTTAAGACTCATTTCCAAAAATTCCACCAACTCTGGTGCAACAATCGCCTGCGCCCCTCGTTCTCCCAAGACAATAACATCTCCCGTCTTTTCACGAACAATTCCCGTCCCCAACATTGCGCCTAAAAAGTCGCGGTGAGAGGCGGTATCAAACAGGAAATTACCAGCAATTTCCACAGCCACAAGGCTGACTTGAGATTGATCTAAGGGAAGTTCCGAACGAGCGATCGCTATTCTTTGGCGTTCAGCTTGCGGATATCCACCCCACGCAACTAATTGCACTTCTGTTAATCGGTTAAATACCCGTTGAATTTCTGCCAATTCTGGGGGAGAGAGAAAATCAGTCAAAACCACTTCCCAAGTTTTGATGGCTTGCTCTGCTTGATCGATTACACGAGCTACACTATCTCGATTTTCAACACCTTTTAAAAGTTCTTCTCGTGGCAACATTCTTAAAAATTATGAGTTATGAATTGAGAATTAATCTGGTATAACTATCTTGATTCTAACTTTAATTCCCATTTCAGCAGGTTTTCATCCTTAGCAATTTGTTGCATTTCCAGTTTTTCCAAAATGCGAATCGAGGCAACATGATCGTCTGGAGAATGAGCGATAATTCTCTTGATTTCTTGCTGAGTAAAGGCAAAATCGACCAGTGCTTTTACTGCTTCAAAAGCAAATCCCTGCTGGCGATAAGCTGATAGTACTTCATAACCCATTTCTACAGTTCCTGTTTGATCTGGTTTGCCACCAAATCCCAAATCGCCAATTAAAGTAGAATCGGTAATGTAAATCATTAGCCAGACACCCCAACCCAACTGGAAAGGATCATCTATTAGCATCTGAACATAGATTGGGAAAAAATCTAGCACCTCAGATGCATACCAATCATCAGGAACCCGTACCCCCAAAAGCCTCTCTACTTGGGATTTATTTCTTGTCACAACGGCTTGCGCCACCTCCAAAGAACAGGGAAGCAACTCAAGTCGCGGTGTTGTAATGTGTAAATTATGATTCATTTATTACACACTACCTGTGTCAGCATAACCTTGGATATTTTCTGGATCAAACTGACGTAAGATTCGAGTTGCTTGCCGAGTTAGAGTTTCAGAACCTTGAACAGCAACTAAGTATTTACCCGCATCTAAGCGGTTACGGTAAGGTAAAGCATCACCACTACCTACGAGTAAACCGACTCCGCCACCGACAATCACACCACCCAAAGCACCACTAGCAGCACCTAGCAGTCCGCCAACGATGTGATTGCCAACTTCACCCGCCCAGGCAAAAGTATCTAAACCAGTGATGAGGCTGAATGTAAAACCTGCAAAAAAGCCGAATGGTATCAGCCAGGTTGCCATCAGTTGTGCTTGCTTTTTGGCTTGGTCTTTAGGGTCAATTAAGCCAAACTCGTCAGCTGTTTTATATCCTTTCCCCAGGATAGTACTGTTTATGCCTTGTTCTTCTAAAGCTAAGTAAGCAGCTTCGGCTTGAATGCGGTCTGGTAATACGGCAACAAGGTAATTCATTGATTTTACAATTTGTCTAATAGAAGTTTTGCCTTTATTAACAGCGTATCAGTCCTGGTCGAATCAATCTTGCATTGGTTAGAAGTTAAGAGTACAGACGCGATTAATCGCGTCTGTACAAGAGTTAGCGGGACTTACTCCCCTTCCCTTGCAGGGAAGGGGCTGGGGGTTAGGTCTGTATTAAACTCAACTGCAAACTGCGTAGGCGTAGCCCGCCGCAGGCATCGCACAAGTTAAATATACATGGGCTGATCACTTTAGCGAATCTAGCGGCTCACAAAAATTGTTCACGCCTTGCTTGAGGACATATATCAAAACTGGCGTTGCTAAAATCTTGGGAAACGTCGGCATTGCTTTTAGATGTTCCATCATCTTTTGAGGTGAAGTATTAAGCAAATCTTCCCGATATTCTTGTTCGCAAATGACCACACGCCATTTTCTAGCCAAGGCATCTAACCACTCGGAATTTGCTCTTTCTGGTTGTTGTCCTGCCCGGATAGCTAGCGTCATCGCCGCATCTTCTAAATCTCCATCACAGTCTTCAATCAAATCCAGCGCTTCCATATCGCTAGGATCATCTGCCAATTGAGAGCGAAACTGTGCAATTTCTTGAGATGTTACTTTAGTCATGAGTCTTTGACAAGGCGAGCGATGCCTACGGCGGTAAACTACGAACACTCAGTTATGCTACATCATTTCACAAAATTGCTGTTACAAATACGTTTTTTTACCAAAAAGCCTCATTCTTCAATGTAATTATTGAAAAATGAGGCTTTTAGAATTTTTAATTGAAAGATGAGTCAGCAGTACTAGCGTAATGCTCTGAGGGTGACAGACCGTTGCAGTTGAGCTAAAGCGCGGTTGTAATCCAAAATTGCTGTGACTCGATTACCTTCAGCTCTTGTGAGGTCGTTTTCAGAGTTAATGACATCAGTTTGAGTACCTACACCAGCTTGGAATCGCAAACGCGCTAAACGTAGAGCTTCCCTAGCTTGTTCTAAAGCGGTATTAGCGGTTTGAACGTTCTCCAAACTAGATTGCTGGGTAGAAAAAGCTTGTTCTACCTGAAAGCGAATTTGGTTGCGCTGTTCGGCAAATTGAGTTTCTGCGATCGCAATATTAACTCTGGACTGATCTGCTCTTGCTCTTGCGGCTCCTCCATCATACAAATTTAGGGTTGCTCTAACTCCCAATGAATAACCATCACTAATGCTGACACCATCATCGAACTGATCTAGTAGGTTGTAGCTGGCTACCAAACTAACTTGAGGGCCTAGCTCCCCAAGGGCCTGCCTACGCTGTTGCTCGCTGATATTACGTTGTGCCAACTGCTGTTGCAGTTCAGGACGATTTTGAAAAGCCAGCACAATACTTTGTTCTAACGTCGGGTTCCAAAGACCAGCTAATTGTACAGGGTCAGCCGCACTGATATTCACTGCCTGCGGCAAACTCAACCGAGTTGCTAAACGACGACGGGCAATTTGCTGTTGGGATCTAGCATTAGTCAAATCTTGTTGAGCATTTGCTAAATTCACCTGAGAGCGTAGCACATCAAACCGTGTACCAACCCCAGCTCGCTCTAAAGCTTCTGCATCACGCAAACTAGCCTCGGAGTTTTGCACAGCCGATTGAGCAATACGTACTTGTTCATCTGCTTGTTGCAGATTGTAGTATTCAGTAGCAACATTCAGGCGGATTTCCTCAGACTGAGTTTCTACAGCAAACTCATTGAAACGTACTTGTTCTTCAGCTGCTCTGATATTAGCTTGCACTCTCCCAGAACTGTAGAGGTTATATGACAGTTCTGCTTGACCAGAGAAAGATGTACCAGCTTCATTTGGGGATGATATACCCGTCTGTTGTTCTTGGAGTTTAGACGAGAGCTCACTACCAGCAGACCGACTGCGAGTAATATCCGTACTAACACCAAGAGTGGGTAATAAGGCAGCTTGCGCCTCCCGTAGGGCAGCTCGATTGCGTTCTAGCTCCAATAGGGACACCTGTAAATCCCGGTTATTACGCCGTGCTAGCTCCAGAGCCTGTGCCAAAGTAATCGGCTGATTTCCCTCAAGTCTCACTTCCTCCGGTTTAGTGGGAAATTGCAGGGGATTTGAGGTAGGAATCAGGTTATTGGGAATTTGCACTGAACCCCCTGGTGCAGGAGTTACGGTTCTCGGCACAGTGGAAGGTTGCACTGAACCCTCTGGGACAGGAGTGACGGTTCCTGGAACAGTGGGAGGTTGCACTGAACCCCCTGGTGCAGGAATTACGGTTTCTGGTGCAGTGGGAGTTGGCGTCGAATCTGACGGAATCGGGCTATTACTCTGAGCCACGCGCCCAGCAGCATTTTTTTGTAAGCAGGTGCTTGAGGTCAGTAGCAAAGCAGCTGAGGAATCAGTTTTGCTTTTCCCTACTTCCTGTGGACATCTTTGCGCTGACAAAAGTTTCGCTGATCCTACACCTGTATGTGAAGTTTGTAAAAATGTTTGCAACTGAGTAACAGTATTTACCTTTTGAACCACTGGCTGCTGTGCAGAAGACAGGGACAAAATTTCTTTTTGGACAGAAGAGGGTTTTGAAGTGTAGTTGGGAACTACTATCTTCTTTGATTCCTGCCCATAAGTGCTTGAATTACTCTGTTTTTGGTTATTTTGAGCAGAACGGCTGACATCTAGCTGCTGGGAAGCATTAGAGGTAGATGTCAAACTGAAAAATCTACCTTCATGTTTCTTAAGTACTTGTTTTATTGGCACAACAGTATTTTCAGCCGTAAACACTGGAATACTATTGTTACTTAAAGGCTTCATACTAACTTTAGTGAAACCGAAAGCAGGTACTAGGGTTGGAACACTAACATCTGCACCGTTATGCAGTTGCGTATTCATCATGTCCACAACTAAGTCTTGACCATAAATAGAAGTCAAAACACTAGGAGAAGACGCCAGTTGTACCCCAGTTAGTTTCACAGTACCAGCCCAAGCAGGCTGAGTTGTTAAGACTGCTGCTGTCACACCAGGCAATAAGTTATGGAATAATTGCTGTCCTTTCACCGCATCCCTCACACGAAAATCAATCTAGCGGCAGAAAACCTTTCTTCACCACAGAATATAGCACGATACTAAATTTAGGAAAGAATATACTACGATACTAAATTTAGGGTTCGGAACTCTGTTTGTCTTCAAAACGCCTAACAATGCGAGAAAGTTCCGCCTTTTCATCGATACTAACGCGAGTAGGAGCACCGCTGATAATCCGTTCGTAGTTTCTGAAAGAATCTTTAATATCGGGACCATCAGCAGTGATATTATACTCACGAATGCCCTTATCATGCCAAGACCCGCGCATTTTAAATACGTTAATTGCCCGCGACATTTCTCCGCGAATTTCTACGTACTGTAACATCAGAATTGTATCGGTAATCGTGGAGATATGCGAGTCAGTAATTGAATGCGCTCCCAAAAATTGGTCAGTTGTGTTGGTAAAGAAACCAGTAATTTCTTCTTGTTTAGCATAACCTGTCACACCAATTACAAACTGCCTAAATGCATTATTGCTCACTCCTCTAGCTAATGCTGATAGTGAGTCAATGGCGATGCGAGCTGGTTTGAAGACGGCAATTTCTGATTTTATGATTTGTAAGTGATCTTCTAAACCAGTTGATTCGGGATAGGTACAAATTATTTTGAGTAAACCTTGATCTTCTAATTCTTCAAAATCAATTCCCCAAGAAGAAGCATTACGAGATAGTTGGGCGCGTGATTCTTCGTAAGCAAATAGTATTGCCTGTTCTCCATTCAGGCAACCATCTTGAATAAACTTACTTACTAACAGGGTTTTACCAGTACCTGTGGCTCCTGTTGCCAAAATAATTGAATCTTTAAAGAAACCACCACCGCACATTTCATCTAAGGTTTTGACACCAGAAGATACTCTGACATTAGAAGACCGTTGAGTCAAGCGCATTGCTCCCAGCGGGAAGATGTTAACTCCTTCATTAGTAATCGTGAAAGGATACTCGCCTTTCATATGAGTTGTACCGCGCAACTTGAGAATTTCAGTTGTGCGGCGTCGGCGTTCTCCTTCTAAAACATTGCGAACAATTACTACATTATCGGAAACAAATTCTTCCACCCCAAAAGAAGCAACGGGGCCATATTCTTCGCTACGTTCAGTTGTAATAATAGTGGTGACATTCAGTACTTTGAGACGTGCTACGAGGCGAAAAATCTCGCGTCGTACTACTCCCATAGCTTCATACTGCTGAAATACCGCTGTTATTGAGTCGATTGAAACTCGTTTAGCTTTATATTTGCGAATAGCATATTGCAATCGCTCAATGAGTGCAGATAAGTCAAAATTACCAACGATATCCTGCCCTTCTGGATCGGGAGATGCATCGAGAATAAACAATTTACCTTCCTCGATTAGGCGTGGCAGGTTCCACCCAAAAACATGAGCGTTTTTAATAATATCACTGGGTGATTCTTCAAAAGTAACAAATACTCCTGCTTCGTCAAAGTAGGTGATGCCGTTATAGAGAAATTGAAGAGAGAATAAAGTTTTACCTGTACCTGAAGTGCCACTGATCAAGGTAGTTCTCCCAATTGGTAAACCACCATGACTAATATCGTCAAACCCTTCGATCATCGTGCGAATTTTTTCTACACCCCCAATTTTCGGTGGTTTATTTGGTTCTAATGGCTCGTTTTGACTCATTGCTTGATAACAAAAGGGTATTAAAAACTGTTTTTTATTGCTAAATTTGGGACTCGATTTTTTTGAAGTTATTTGTAAACATTGCTCTTCTACACAGTTAAAACCTATTTTATAAATGGTCTTTTGTAAATGATTTTATTCTTCAAAATCTCCTTCACTCAATTCTTCATAGAGCAAATCTAATCCAATCAATACTCTTTCTCTATCTGAAAGATCCCCGATAATTTTGCGAACGGGTGGAGGCAAAATTTTAGATAATGTTGGTGTCGCCAATATTTTATCTTCTTCTGCCAGTTGCGGGCTTTTCAGTACATCGATCACTTTTAAAGCATAAACACCTTTAAACTCCTGTTCTAAAATATTTTTGAGTGTTTTTAATGCCCGAACTGAATTAGGGGTATTCCCTGCTACGTAAAGTTTGAGAACGTAAGTTTTTCTGGCTTTATTCATATACTTACAAGCTAGTCGCGATCGTGGAAATACAATATTTACTCGTGTATTGGGAGTAACTAACACCAGTAGCTTGTTCCAACTTCAACATTGAGAAATTTAATTTATTTAGAAATCGAACTCCTATAGACTTCGCACAGGTGAGCCAGAATATCTATCAACGTTAGGCGATAATCAAGTAACGTTTCATTGCTTCTTCCTTCTAATTTTAGCTGGTGAGAAAATTCTTCGATTATCTCCATGTGAATTTCGATGATTTGGGGCACAGGAATATTAGCATAAAATATAGTATTGATAAATTTATCAATTTTTTCTTTAAGTGTTTTATCTGTGGTAAAATAGTTTATAAGAATCAGACTGTAATCTTGTCTAAGCTGTCTTAATAATCCTTGCTTTTCTGCCGGAGTCATCTCCTGGAAATGCTGTTGGCTTTTTTGGGTATGACTGGCAAACACATAGACGTAATTGTCAGTGTATGCTTTCTCTGGATTTTGTTGTAGCCAATTTGGTAAATAGTAGTTTTTTGCAGAAGTAGTTCCAACAACAGGTAGATAGCAAAATTGGGCAATAATCGCGTCAATAAATTTCCACACCCATGTGCTCCAACCTTTTTGGTTGTCTAAGTCAACTGGCTTATTTAAAGATTTATTGACATCAGGTTGCAGAATCAATATCGGTAATAACATTTATTCTTGAATCTATCTCCTCGATCGCCCTGACCAAGAAACGTGGGCTGATAAGTTTGGCTAACGCTTCTAAAAAAATACTGTGTGTGCAGTAAACTGGTGAATTCACCCCAAAATAACGCTCTATACTAGCAGATAGTGCTAGCCACTCAACAACCTAGTGCAGCGACTGAGTAATAGGACTTAGTAGGTCTTTGATGATGAGGTATCTGTGGGCATAGCAAGACACAGTAGCTAATTTATTATTTCCATATCTATGTATATAGATAGATATATTTTTTTATTTTGCTCCTTGATAAGATACTTAAACGAACTTAAAGGATTGTCCCATTCTAAATCATTATAATTCCTCAAGGTTCTAAAGCGATTCTTTGGGGCCATAATTGTTTTAGCCGTCGTTATCGATGAGGAGTTTAAATACCAGTAAGACACTGGGGAGGCTAGTTGCTAGAAATGAGAAACGTTGCCTCTTGGAAAAATGCACTTGGCCGCAATCAAGTGTCCGTGAGGGGAAATCCCGTTGTTTTAATGGCGTTGAAATAACCAGAGTTGCTTATATGAGTCTTCTTAGAGGATATGGCTTCAGGCGAAAAGACCATCAACAGTTGGCAGATGGAAATGCCGGAGGTTTCCACAGGAAGAATGACCCCCAAAGCCCTATGTTAATGCTACATTACCCGCTTTATGACTTTCAGGCAACCGTACCTAGCTGCCCTCAAACAAGTTCTCTGGCAGTGGTGTTGGAGATTTTTGAGCAAGAGCAGTGCGATCGCTTGGTAGTAGTGAATCAACAGCAATCTCCCATAGGATTGCTGTATTCTGCCCGTTTAATCCAAAAATTATTAGCACATAGTGACGATAAAAATATAAATTTACACCAATCACTCTCTACCTGGGGTCAAGGTCTAATTGAGCCAATACAGACAATATCAGCTTTTGAGCGTGTAGAGCAATTAAGCTTGCACTTGCGTTATGCACAAGCCGAAAAACAGCAGAACTTAGATTGGGCGCTGATTGACTCTGATGGTCAATATTTGGGGCTGCTGGATAGTTCACGTCTGTTACGATTGTTGGCTAAAGAACGCATGGCTGGGTCACCAAGTTCAGCAGGAAGGTTGTCTAGTGAGCATCGCCATGAGTATGATGCTGGTGTGCAGACGCCAAATGAACCCAAGTCATTGGGACACAAGCCACTGGTACAGTTGCTGGAAAGACTACCTTGGCCTTTGATGTTGCAAACGGGTACTGGCGAGGTGGTAGCGCAAAATCCCGCCTGGTGGCAGCAATTAGGAGTCTTGAAAGATCCAGAAGGAGTTAGGGAACAGGTGGAGGCAATACTGGCCCCTACCCGCTTAAACAAACCAGAATATGTCATCCAACGATCAATCAAGGTTCATGCCAATGGTGGTGAAGATGAACTGACGCCGATCAAAGGTCTTTTTGGCGAAAATACCTTGTCGGATAGAAGTGAAGCAATGCCCCAACAAGCCTTGCCATCTCTGTCATCATCGATTAACAACCTCAAAGAGCAGCAAACAGTCGAAGAGACTACATCCAGTCGATGCTTTTTGGATAGTCAACTAGGTACTTGTACTTGCGTTGTCGAAGTGCAAAATGGTCAGGAACGAATTTGGCAGTTTGCCAAAATTCCATTAGATAGTCCTGAGTTGAAAGTCATGAGTGCTGAGTCGGAGGTTGCACTCAGCACAGATTTGTGGTTGATTTTAGCTACTGACGTAACTGAGCAGCAACAGCTTTGCAAAGAATTGGCAGCAAAGAATGCCGATTTAATTCAACTTAATCGGTTGAAAGATGAATTTTTAGCTTGTATTAGTCATGAACTCAAAACTCCCCTAACTGCCGTTTTGGGATTATCGCGGTTGCTCGTGGATCAGCAGTTGGGAGAACTTAACGAGCGTCAAGCCCGTTATGCGGGGCTGATTCATCAAAGTGGACGCCACCTGATGAGTGTGGTTAATGACATTTTAGATTTGACCCGCATGGAAACGGGACAAATGGATTTAACGCCGACTCCGGTGAAAATTCAGGCTGTGTGCGATCGCGCCTTATCAGATGCTAAAGCCATCCACACTCAAACTACCAAAACTACATCTGCCTCACCAACTCAAAACGCCCGTTCATCTGCTCCCCAATTCTGCCTTTCCATTGAACTAGGTTTAGACCAGATAGTGGCAGATGAATTGCGCTTGCGCCAGATGCTAGTACACCTACTTTCCAACGCCTTTAAATTCACTGAAATATCTGGCGAAATTGGACTGCGGGTGAGTCGTTGGGAAGGATGGATTGCCTTTACGGTTTGGGATACAGGCATTGGCATTCCTGAACACCAGCAACACTTAATCTTTCAAAAATTTCAACAACTGGAAAATCCTCTCACCCGCCAATTTGAAGGCACTGGTCTGGGGCTGGTATTAACTCGCGCCTTGGCTCGGCTCCACGGAGGAGATGTCAGCTTCTTATCTCGTCAAGGAAAAGGTAGCCAGTTTACACTACTTCTGCCGCCCAGCCCCCCAAAAACAGGCTTTTCTGAATCAGATATGGGAATCAGAGAAGAGGAAGAAACACGACACCAACAGACACGGGAAAATCCCGCAGTTGCTCGTCAGCATGTTACTACGCCCGCACAGCATCATCTTGCCAGTTCGCAACGGTTGGTCTTGGTAGTCGAGGCAGTAGCCCGATATATTGAAGACTTGACCGAAAAACTCAAAAGTTTAGGATATCGGGTAGTGATTGCGCGATCAGGGACAGAAGCAGTCGAAAAAGCTCGGCGCTTGCAACCAATAGCGATATTTTTGAATCCGTTGCTACCCCTGCTATCAGGCTGGGATGTGCTGACTTTACTGAAATCTGACACCGCAACCCGTCATATATCTGTAATTGTGACTGCAACGGGAGCGGAAAAGGAGCAAGCATTTGCTAACCGAGCCGATGGTTTCTTAAGCTTGCCAGTAGAGCATCAGGTCTTAGCACCAGTTCTAGAAAAATTATGTACTGCACAAGCAGTTTTGCAGCAAGGGTTAGACAAGGGCGCAATTATCCCAACTAAGACCCCACTGCGAATTCTTAGGTTGGTGAATCCCCAGTTGGAATCGGTTAATCCCCACCCCTCACTTCGAGAACACCGAGTGATTGAAGTAGATGATTTAGATCAAGCAGAACTGTTGGCGCGGGTATGGCAGTTTGATGTCATTTTGCTAGATGTCGAAAGTACCACCGCCCAAATTTATCTACAACAACTAATTGGGCACCCACGTTTAGCGGCTCTACCACTGGTTACTTGCGATGTCGCAACTACCCTAATAGCTTCTAAGATACCAGGGCTATCTGTATTTCCTTACTTAACACCATTTGCCAAAGACAACAGCAGTCGCACCGAGAAATCAGATGCCTTACTATCAGTACTGCAAATTGCTTCTGGTATTTGCTGCCCTCCTAACATCCTGGTAGTAGATTTGACAATGTTGCGTGATTTACCACAAGTTAAACGCAAGCAAGTTAAGGGTTATCAGACTGAAAAAAATTGCTCAATTAGTAGTGAAACTGCTGAACGGGGGTCTGAGTGGTTCCAAGCTTTAATTCAGTACCTACAAACAGCAGGCTTTAAAGCGGCGATGAGTCCCTGTTGGGCAGAAGTGTTACAACAAATTCGCCACCAAAGCGTTGACTTACTGCTAATTTGTTTAGGGGAATCCGCTATCCATAAAGACGTGCTAAAAGCACTGAAAACATTGGGAAATTCACCTGATAAATTACCACCCATTTTGGTACTCAATCAGCGATTAAATCGCCCAGAAACGAGTTTTCAGCCTGGGGTAGCTTATAAGGCAATTGACAAGCAGAAGAAGAATGGTTTGGAATCTATAGAAACTATTGTTGGTGCGATCGCTACCCAAATATTACCGCGATCCATATCAATGGAAGACCTATTAAACCAGATAAATCATGCTTTAGCTGTCAACGGTTACAATGACAAATGTTAATTCATGGGGTCATTAGTCATTGATTATCCACAAAGGACAAATGACTAATGATTATTTAATAGTTTTATGAAATATCTATCTTGTCATTTTTCTTTCTCTTAAAAGGAACTCGAACCAAGTTGTAAGCACCCTTGGTCGATAAACTCTTATAATCATCTGGCTGTAATTCCATTTGTAAAAACTTTTTCTGTTCCGCCAATAGCAGCAATGATGGAGGTTGTAATCCTTTAGCAGCCTGGTTTTGAATATGCTCTATAGCCTCTTTGGGAAATCTTAAATAATTTACGTGGATGTGGCTGTAAAATACCACACTAGGCTTTTTGAAGCCAAGCATGATCAATTCTTCATTTGGTTGTTTTGCTTCTAAGATGACAGCAGACAACTCCCTTAAGGGTAATTGACGTTCTCGATCAATAAAAAACGAAGCAGGCGTTAAGACAAAAATTAAAAACGCTACAAACCCTAGTAAATTAATACCGATAATGTAGTTCCATCGGCGACTTAGTAATAAACCCGCAACTAAAACGGCACAAACCAGCCACATTACGCCGGCTATTATTGGTAAACCAGATTGTTGAATTAGTTCGTGGAAATTACTTATAGCTGGATCACTACCTAATATATGGGTTATGTTAAACAGTGCTGTTGCCAGAACTGATAAAAACACTACATTCACCCAACCACTAACTCTTAGAAAAGAGGGGGAGACGGGAGGAGTGCCAGAGGCAGAGACAAGGCCAGAGGAAGAAACAGCTATTGTTTGCCTAGCGTCTGTATCCTGGAAAAAGTCGCTCCACAACAGGGCTACCAGGATCGCTGCTGCTGGCATTAAAGGCAAGACGTAGCTAGGGAGTTTGGTGACAGCAATGCTGAAAAAACCAAAGATGCTAGCAAACCAGAACCAGGCGAATAAACCAAACTGCTGAAAACGTTCAAGGGATCGCCAGTGCGATCGCTGCCAAAATTTTAGTCTTACTATAGAGATTGGTAAATATACTGAGTATGGCGCAAAACCTAGCAGCACTATTAAAAAGTAAAAATACCAAGGTGCTGAGTGACCATTAACTACTTCTGTAAAGCGTTCCAGGTTGTGATAACCAAAAAAGGCATTAATATAATTCCAGCCATTGCGCCAAATTACTAAAGCATACCAGGGCACTGATAAACCTAAAATTATCAATATACCCGCGAGAAGGCGCATTTCACGCAACACCTCTCGGAACTTTCCCACGTAAAGTAAAAAGGCGGCAACAATTAGCCCTGGCAAGACAATTCCCACTGGGCCTTTAGTCAAAATTGCGCCAGCAATCAGCACATAAAAAGCTAAATACCACTTATTAGGGAATGGGGTATGGGGTATGGTTATTCTCCTTGTCCCCTTGTCCCCTTGTCCCTTTGTCTCCTTGTCTCCCTCATCTCCCCCCACTCCCTGCCCCCTGCCCCCTTCCTTCCTTGCGTACCCTAGAAAGAAACATAACAAAGCTGATGCAATACATCCGGTGAGCAGCATATCAGAAACACCGGTTCTCGCCCAAATAATAGTTTCGGGATTGAGTGCCATAAGCGCTGCTGCTGTGAAAGATGTTAAGTAGCGGCGATTAGGACGTGAAACTTGCTCTAATTCGTCTTGTTTAGCCAAATACCACTGTATGGTGTAAAAAGCTAAACAAACTAAGCCGAATGCTGCGATCGCTGAAGGAAGGCGTACAGCCCACTCATTCACCCCTATAATTGCATAAGCGATCGCCTGACACCAGTAAATTAAAGCAGGTTTATCGAAACGAGTGTCACCATTGAAAAATGGAGTAATCCAATCACCTGTGACGAACATCTGGCGGGAAGCTTCGGCAAACAGCGGCTCTGTCTCATCAATCAAGCCAGTGTTGCCCAAATTCCACCCAAAAGCTATCCAGCCAATCAATATTAACCACAAAATCGACACAGTTACACCAAGGGCTGGATTCTTTGCTATTTTGTTGAACCACTGATCAACAGTGTGCTTAACACTCAATTTCATGCTCATTAGTCAATAGTCAACAATCACTAATCAATAGTCGTTGGTTATCTATCTTTTGTTCTTCGGAGTTTTAAATTCAACAATTTTCTTCTCCACAGTACTCTACACTTTTCCTGTTCAGTAACGCCAGTTGCTCTAAGTTGCCAGAGAAACTTTTCCAACAGACTAGTACAATAGACTTCTTGCAGAAGTGGGGAAAGGGGTAAGGGGTAAAGGGGAAAGCGGCGATAGAATTACCCTTTCCCCTCTTGCAAAACTATTTTTGCAAGAGATTTAATGTGGCGAAAGTTTGCCTATCTTGAACAATTTGCTCAGAGCAACTTGTCTTGCTGATGGTAGCTGAATTTACGCGTCCGCCGTACTAGTTATTCAGTACTACTAAATATGGGCTATGGACTCAGCACTAGTTGCCATTCTTTGTTTTGGGAATTCCATTTAGGTAATTGAGTTTCGCCGACAACATAGGGGCCCCAGTAACGACGGGAACCATCTTGTGCGAAAGCAACTAAAATATCCCCCTTCTCTAGCTTTAAATTATTCTCAGGTAGGGATAGAATCAGTCCCTTCTCACTACCTTCTTGGGGAGCAAAATCCCAATGTGCCGGTATATCATAGTTAACCTGTTTAGTGCCAGAGCTTTTTGCTACCGATTGTCGCGCCAGTAAGGCCAATCTTACAGGCTGATTTGTTTGATTGCTCATTCGTAAAGTCCCTTGAGCGTTGGCTTTGCTTGCCGATTTATCACGCTCTGCCAAGACAGAATGAGTGTTCTCTTTACTACTATGTTCTACTTGATTGGTTGGGGTAGTTGCTGGAGTAGATAAACTAGCGGAAATACCTTTTTCAGACGAAACGGGTGTAGACGAAGTTGTGTCCCACTGGGTAGTTTCAGTTGGCAGTTGTGAAGATGTATCTGGCCTTGCGGGTTCAAAGGATATGCTCACTCCAAAGTATCCCACCAGAGCAACAAGCAGTCCCAAGCAAGAAGCTGTAATACCGATGTTACGATATACTGAAGATTTCATATTGATAGTTATTAGAAATAAATATTTTGTCTAGGCTTGACCAAATAGTAGCCTATTATCACAAAAGGCAATCATAGAAAGTAGCCTAATATAGACTTTCCTAAAATTGGGTAGACCAATGTATTATAAGGATCATTTTGATTAAAAAATATTTGGAGGAAATTATTTCTTTGATAGTTGACAAATAAAGGGTACAGACACCCATTACTTCGGAGCTTGACCGTAGGCTTGGATAGAAAGAAGAAAATTAGATACCGAGCCAGCCAATTCATTTAGATAAAAAAATAAAGTTTCCTGAAATTGCTAACGGACTCAACAAGGCGTCCTTTGCCAAACCTCAGATAAATCTAAGTGGTATATTTTATCTTCTGTTATGAAAAGCTACCTTTTAAGAGGATGCTTGGAAAGTTTCTATTCATATAGCAAGTGTTTGGAGATCCTCCTAAATCCACGCCAATTCCTTCTCCCGTTAAGAGACGATAGGCGTAGCTTGCTTCCCCACAGGAATACAAGTCAAAAAAGCCGCGTAACGGATTAGCTCCCTTTAAAAAGGGGAAATTTGAGTTATTTTCCCCCTTGTTAAGGCTTAGTTCCGGGGATCAAACTAAATATTTATACCTTCCAAACATCCTCTAAGAAACTGTACTTCTGTGAAGATGATAAAATTGGCAAATTTGAATAAACAGTGGAATTCCAGTAAGTATCTACAATATTAGCAAACAAGCTGATGCTAAAACCAATATCCTCCTTAATATAAGAGATATTTCAAGATATCTTGACTTTTCCCCAAAAGCCCTTGTAATGCAAAACACTCGTCTCAATAACTTATTCGATGCCATTGCTACACGCTTAGGGCAATGGTTTTTAAATCCTTGGCGGCGACTATCCTTGCTGATCATTAGTTTTTTGTTCGGTTTTTTTCTGGGAAACGCAGTTTCCACTACAGCCGGACAACGGGGTGTATTGGATATTGTGGTAGCTGCTTTTTTAGTACTGTTGACGGAAATTACCAGTAGGATATTTTATAGTCGCAGCTTTTTGTCAAGACGATCGCTCTTGATAGACTCACTAAATCTCCTCAAAGTTGGTTTCATGTACAGCTTGTTTCTCGAAGCCTTTAAGCTGGGATCGTAGGAAAATAGGGAATTTATGAATTTGTGGCTGGGCAAAATTTTGGCAACGGATGCGGTAGGGGAAACTTGGCAGCAGCAAGCAAGAGAAGCTGCGCTGGCAGATAGCTTAAGGGCTAAAGCTTTTGGGATCACGCCTGAAAATGTCGATGAAGTTATAGAAAGGCGATCGCATTTACTAAAATCTGTCCTCCCAGCTTTTAGCCAATTCTGCCAAACTACCCTGAAAATCGAACCCAAGGAGATGTTACAAGTATTATGGGACTTGTGGCTGCCTTTGGGGATCAAAATAGCATCGCAGCGCCAACAGTTAGAACGCCCTCTAATTCAGGGAATATTGGGAGGACAAGGGACTGGTAAAACCACAATGTGCAAAATTCTCAGCTTGATTCTCGATCAGTTGGGATACCGGACTCTGAGTTTGTCTTTAGATGACTTATATAAAACTTACAGCGATCGCTTAGTCTTAACACAGCAAGATCCCCGCTTGATTTGGCGCGGGCCACCAGGAACCCACGATGTAGATTTAGGTTTAAATGTACTAGATCAGATTCGCCAGTTGCAAAGCCCAGTTATGGTTCCCCGCTTTGATAAATCTGCTTTTGGAGGTGCTGGCGATCGCACTAATCCAGAAATGGTCACAGGTGTAGATATTGTACTATTTGAAGGTTGGTTTGTGGGTGTGCGACCAATAAACGCAGATATATTTGATACTGCACCACTGCCAATTCTCACAGATGAAGACAAAGCATTTGCCCGTGATATTAATCGTCGCCTTTACGATTATTTACTACTGTGGGAGCGATTAGACAGCTTAATTGTGCTATATCCCACCGATTACCGCTGTTCTTTGGAGTGGCGTAAACAAGCGGAACAGCAGATGATTGCTGCGGGGAAATCGGGGATGAGCAATGCAGAGATAGAGCAATTTGTCAATTATTTTTGGCGATCGCTTCACCCGGAATTATTCATCAAGCCGTTGGTAAAAGATGCAACAGTGGTTGATATGGTGATTGAGATTCATGCCGATCATAGCTTTGATAAAGTGTATTGCGGATTAATTCGTAATTCGTAATTCGTAATTTCAAATTGTAGGTTAAGGTTTTTGGCTTTAACCCAACTGTATTGGGACATAAACCGCCCAGAACTAAAGTTCCGGGCTAATAGCTAAAGTCCGTTTTAACGGACTATAACCTTTTCTCAGTAGTCTTTAGAAGGCTTTCGCTATTAGACTCAGAATTCATTCTGAGGCGGGCTTGTTGTCGTCACTTTTGCCCTAGCTATTGGCGTTACTCCTCAAGCAAATTAGCTACACTATAATTTGCTTAAAGTGTGATTTATTTTACTTCTTAGACAAAAAATGCCAGAGGTATCGTTAAAGCTTTTCTTTTCTTACTCTCACAAAGACGAAACTCTACGGGATGAACTAGCTAAACACCTGACCATATTAGAAAGGCAAAGTGTGATTTCAAGCTGGCATGATCGCAAAATACTACCTGGAGAAGAGTGGGATCATCAAATTAACGATAATTTAAACACCGCCGACATCATTCTGTTGCTCATCAGTTCAGATTTTCTTTTTTCTAAATATTGCTGGGATGTCGAAGTTAAGAAGGCAATAGAACGTCACCATGCTGGAGAGGCTTGTGTTATCCCGGTTATTCTGCGAAGCGTTGATTGGAGTGGCGCAACATTTGCAAAACTTCAAGCTTTGCCTAAGAATGCTGAACCTGTAGTGTCAAGGAATTGGCACAATGCAAGATGAAGCCTTTACGGATGTAGCTAGAGGAATTCGGGCGGTTGCTGAAAAGCTAAAGAAGGAACGGCCAAGGGAACAAGAACAAGCAAAGCTATTGGGACAACAGACAGCCAATCGCATACTCAAAGAAAAAATCGAGAGGCGGCAACAAAAACCGCAATTTACTCAAACAACCACTGCAAAACCAACACAGGAGAATGATAGTCTTTCCTCTGAAAAAGGTGTAGACTATATGCGATTACGCGATTTACTTAAAGCAGGGAATTGGAAAGAAGCTAATCAAGAAACTCTGGTTGTTATGCTCAAAGCCACTGGCAAAGAACAACAAGGCTGGCTTGATTCTGAATCTATTAATAACTTTCCTTGCACTGACTTACGCACCATTGACCAACTGTGGGTAGAATACAGCAGTGGGCACTTTGGGTTTAGTGTGCAAAAGCGGATTTGGGAAAACGTTGGAAAAGATTACGAAAAGTTTGGCGATCGCGTCGGATGGCGAAAAGGAATGTTTTTAGATTTAAACGACTGGCAATCTTACTCAGACCTGACCTTCACAACAGATTCGCTCCAAGGACATTTGCCTGCTTTTGGGAACTATCCATTTGAGGGCTTTGAGAAGACGTTTACGGGGGGGATACGGCTACAGTCGTTCGCGTCTTGTCTCGCGTGGAGACTTGTAAACTGTAACATATAAAGCTTACAGCAAATTGTGAAGATTCACAAACAAGTCACACGAAGTATTGCGGTTTCTAGGTTTCCGTTACCTGGTATTGAGCATAAAAAAATTCCCTTTTAAAGCTGACAAATTGCTTTCAAAACTTGTAGTAACTGACTTGAACGCTCTTTTTCCATTAAATTTAATTCTGGCAACAGATAATAAATAGGGAGATTTCCTTGTTCGAGATAGACAAACTGATAACTTCTACCGTTAGTCGTTAATCCCCAAACTGATTTTTGATTATCTAAATTTTTATAAGCATAAGTTAGTAGCTGAGGTAAACCTGTTGAAATATCAATCTGACTATTTTTAGATTCAATTAACAGTACCCAAAAATATGTTTGAGGTTTTGTATGTTTGGCTTTACTAATAGCTAAAATATCAAATCTTCCTTTAATTCTAATATCCTCATCTTCAACTTCAATATCAGCAATATTCTCTTCCAAAAGAATCTCGATAGGATAGCGATAAAAACCAGCTAATCTTAATAAAGGGGCAACTGCAAGAAACTTTACCTGACCTTCAGAAACTTTGCCTGCGGTAAGGTAGCGTCGAAAGTCATTTCTAATTTGCAGAAGTTCTTGTTGTTCGACTTCGAGGAGAGGTTCTAGAGATAAGTAGTTAGAAAATGATTCACTGTATTGTTCTTGAAAGCCAAACAGACGCTGAACTTCTTCTAAGGATAAATTACGAGCGTTGAGAATTGTCATATATTTTTGCTTGATTAAGGTGCGACCCAATCCAAATTGGCTATATAAAACCTATCTTAACCCCCAGTTGACTGGCCAACTTCCTTAGCGTTCTTTTATAACTCTGAAAAAATAAAATATTTGTAAGTTGGGTTGAACAAAGTGAAACCCAACGAAATCAAGGATTCTTGGTATTGGGTTTATTCCTCAACCCAACCTACCCTTAGAACTTTCGTAGTTTATGAGGCAAGCCTTCTTTTAACTTCCTCAGCCAAATCTACTAGTAGCACCTCTACTTGCTCACCCGTTTTCAAATCTTTCAGTGAGGACTTTTGTGCTGCTGCTTCCTCGGAACCAATAATTACACAAAATTGAATTCCTTGCTTGTCAGCTAGCTGAAATTGTTTACCCAAGGGACGCTTATCAAAGTTAGTGATCACATTAATTCCAGCCTGACGCAGATGTTGCGAAACTTTTAAATAAGTTGGCATTAAATCTTCTTGCATATTTACTACCATCACCTGGGCTGGTGTAGCAGCTAAGGTACTAAGAATACCAGCTTTTAGCAAACGACTAATTAAGCGAGTTAATCCTATAGAAATACCTACACCAGGCATTTTTTCACCCAAAAATACCCCGACTAATTCTTCATATCTCCCGCCAGAACAGATACTACCTAAAGCTTCATGCCCTAATAAGGTTGTTTCGTAAACTGTACCAGTATAGTAATCAAGACCACGGGCAATGGATAAATCAATACAGAAACGATTTTCGGCAACTCCGAGATTACGCACGCCTGCAATTACTGTTTCTAATTCGCTAACTCCCAGGCTTAATTGCTCGGTTTCTGATAAATTTTGGGCGAGATGCTTAAGCTTATCTAATACTTCATCAACAGAACCATCTATTTTAATAAAATCAATAATTTTTTGAGTTTGTTCTCCTGAAACACTCTCTTTTTCTAATTCTTGTTTTACTTTACTTTCACCAATTTTTTCTAAATTATCAACAATACTAATACATGATTTAATTTTATCTTCAGTAATTCCTACTGACTTAAAAAAACCTGTAAGAACTTTACGATTATTGATGCGAATCAAAAAACTACCAATATTTATCGCTTCAAATATCTCAGTGATAATTGCAGGCATCTGAGCATCATAGAGCAAGCTGAGTTCACGACGAGCAACTACATCAATATCACACTGGCGGAACTGACGAAAACGCCCATCTTTTGCTCGTTCACCACGAAAAACCACATCCGTTTGGTAGCGGGCAAAGGGAAAGGTTAACTCATTCAGGTGACGGGCAATATACGCTGCTAATGGAACTGTTTGATCAAACTTTAAAGCTCTTGCTTCTGAACCAGTTTCACCCGATTTATCTCTCTCGGCTTGTCGATTTGGTGGCAGGATGGGGTCAATACCATAAATGATATTGTCGCCTTGATTTCCTTTAGCTTGCAGCACTTCTAAACGTTCTACAGCAGGCGTTTCGATGGGCGTAAATCCATAGCTTTCAAAAACTTTACGGATGATATCTAGCAAATATAATTCTAGACGCTTTTCACTAGGCAGAAATTCTGGAAAACCGCTAGGAGTAGAAAAGTTTATTTTGTCACCTTTTGCCATGCGTATACCTTACTAAATTGAAATTTGAGATGAAAGCCTAACGACTGGAAATCGTCGCTACACAAACATAGACGCTTTGCAGCTACTCTTACGAGAACGCTTTCAGCGTTAGCGCAGCGGTAGCGACGTTCGCGTAGCGTCTCGCAGAGAAGGAGCGTCACCCGCAGGGTAGTCCACCTGCGCGGACTGGAGAATAATGAGTGATTATCTCTGAGCGAAGAAATTACTATCTTACCCGTTCTTCTTGAATTAAGGTGCGTTGAAAAATTTTGTTGTTCTTAAACCAATGCCAAGTGCGGGCACGATTGTTATTGTCAGGGCTAATATAGATCATTTCGTATAAACTCATTTCTGGGTTTGTTTTATAACTAAACCACAAAATCACAATTGAATCATCGGCTTCCCAAGCTTTACCTTGAATGCGATCGGTGTCAAACCACAGCTTGTTATCTTTATAGCTTCCGGGAAATTCATACTCTTCTTGTTTCCCATCAGACCATTTGTAGCGATTAATTTGGTAATAGGGATGAGGTCCATTTTCTGGAAATTGACAAGTTAAGTGAGACTCATACTTGTCGAGGATTTTTCCGGCTGTATCAATTACTGTATAAGTTCCTACCCAATCTCCTTCATGACGGACAAGTACGGGCATTCCTTCTCGAATATTTGACATAGCAATTCACCTTTTATTGTTCTAACATTTGGAAAAATAGAGTAAAGTAATCGGGAAAAGTTTTCGCTGTACAACCAGAGTCTTTTATTACAATGTTTGGAACCTTTAGACCAGTGATAGCAAATGCCAGTCTTCACTAAATAAGGCATTTTCTAAAATCGAGTCACCTGGCGCTAAGGCCGCGACGAGTAATGCCCGATTGGTAATACTTTTAGAAAGAGGAATCTTTATCGTGGCATCTACTGGGCGATTTAGAACAGGGATTGCAATGGTATCCATTTTAAATCTCTGTGCAGGTAGTCAGCTACAACTTAATTATGTTCGCATATTATGAGTGGGGACTGGGAAAGGTTGTCAAAGAGGCTTTAATCATCGCTGGCATAACTTGACGCGAAGCATAACGAATTCCGTTTTTCTTCCAAAGCGATCGCATTTATCGTCGGCTTCTAATGTTCCTGCTGAACAGCTGCCAGAGACTTTGCAACACCGCTTCACCACGGGAGATGCTGGACTTGACCTTCTAGCTCTCCCTCCTGGCTGCACTCCATAAGCACAAGAATATCTTCAATGACCCGACCGATTGGCGCATCTAGACTGACTTCAATAACTCCTGGCATTGTTTGCCCTTGCCTAACTCGATCATATGCATAGCGAGTGATTGTAGAAACATCATGAGTAAGCAGAATACGCCCTTCTTGAGCTGCCCAGTCTAGGATGGTTGGATCATCTTTGCCTGATAGCCCAACATCTTGCACTCGAACGATGTCGATTTCCGGGCTACGGCGGAATAATCCTCTAACAACTGTATTATCGAAGTTTTCATCAGCAAGTAGTTTTAACATGCTTCCTGCGTTGTTTTACGGGCAAGCAGACGCTCGCGTAAGCCTTGTGGGTCAAACCTCGCTTGATTCATTGCCCGAATCTCTTGTGATTGCAGCCGTCGCTGTCGCAAATAAGCTTCTACTTCGGGTTGATGCTTGAGGTAGAAGGCGATTGTGGCATAAACATCAGCCAGATTTAGCGATGGATAGCGATAAACAATTTCCTCTGCTGTAGCACCTTGCATAAAAACAGTAACCACTGTATCTAATGTGACGCGGGTTTGACCGACGATAACCACACCATCTTCATTCGTTTTTAGAGGAGCAGATTCAGCCACAATTACCAGTTTCATAAGCGCTTCCAGTTCATTGCCTTGATGGTAGCAAACCTTCGTTAGCCTCAACTGCTTCCAGCCCATCCATTAACTGTTGATACCTCACAGCATCAAACAGTGTCACAGATGGGCTAGATTCAAAAAAACTGAGCTTCTCCTTTTTGGCAAACTCAATAAACGCTTCTGCAATGCCGTCTTCCGTTAGTCCTTCGTGGTTATACAAATCATGATCCACCAGTAAATGACCGTGAACATCTTGCAAAAAATCGCCCTCCACCCCCACCACTCGCTGCATCGGAGAAGGCGGCATCAATTCGCACAGTTCGTCATCAGGCGCTACAGGATCTACATAAAGGCTTAGTCCGTTATAGAGTGTAACGCTATTGTAGAAACTGACCTATAGGTTTTCTTAATACTTTGAAGGCAACTTCCTAATTCTAAATATATAAGAGATGCCAAAATTGAAGCATTGATGCTATCAAAATTCTTCCAGGTGCTTTGGTTATCGTAGACGAAACTGTGGCAGAGGCGATCGCCTCTGGTAAAACAGATATTTTAAACAGGATGAGAATGCGTAGGCGTAGCCCGCCGCAGGCATCGCTTTTTGATCGCCGCGATGAATCGCGTCTTCTTTAATTAATAATAAATGCCACAATAAGAGAAGCCACACAGAAGTATTATGACTACAGCCCAACGATTGACGTTTGAGCAATACCTAGAGATAGATGATGGGACGGAAAACCGTTATGAACTTGTTGATGGGAGGCTAATAGAATTGCCGCCAGAGTCAGAACCAAATACGTCCCTTGCAAATTACCTGTTTCTGCTACTAGTTAGTGCTGGAATGCCTTTTCGACGGGTACAGCCTCATGCTTGCGAACTTCAAGTACCAGTCCTTGAGGCTGGCGATCCTGCAAATCGCTACCCTGATTTGGTGATCCTCCGGGAGGAACACTTAGAGCTGACTCGGAAGCGGTTGACTATTACTTTTGACGTTCTTCCACCGCACTTGGTGGTTGAAGTGGTGTCTCCAGGTCAGAGCAATCGGGATAGAGACTATGTGCGGAAGCGGAAACAATACGCAGCACGCGGTGTTCTTGAATACTGGCTGATTGATCCAGAGGAACAGGCGATCGCCATTCTACAATTGTCAGAAGGCAGTTATTGTGAAGCTGGCAGGTTTACCGGGAGCACGCAGATTAAATCTTCGGAACTGGAGCGCTTGGGTATTCAGCTACAATTAACAGCTGAACAAATTTTTGATGTCGTTAAGTAGTTTGGTGCGATTCATGCTTCTCCAAAATGCCACAATAATGGCAACCGATAGAAGTCCGACTCAGCCAACCCATCACTAATATCTCGTGCTTCCTGCTCTAAAAGTAACTGACAATGCGATGCCTTTCCTGCGGAACGCTACGCGTAGCTTGCTTCTCCAAAGGAGTACGGCGGCAAGCTACGCCATTGGTTACGGTAATGAGTTGCATAGTGATGATGGCATTGGTCACTCCCCATTCCCAAACCACCAGGGGTCATTAGTATCGTTAGTTTTGATCAAAATAGCTTTTTTTCGCATGAACCGTTTCAGCGCCGCCGCACCCATGCGTGACCCTCCCAAACCGGAGAATTTGAAGGCGTTTTTCTCTCCTTCATGCATGATAGCGGTGAGTGCAGCATCGTTGATACTAATACCACCCGCATCTATCTGCTGAGCAACTTCTAAGGCTTCGACTTCCGAGGCAAATACAGCAGCACTCAATCCATAAATTGAGTCGTTCGCTAAAGACACTGCTTCCTCTACTGTGGAAAAAGGCATTACTGGCATAATTGGGCCGAACGTCTCTTCGGTCATCACTTTCATGGAATGATTAACCTGGGTGAGAACTGTCGGACGACACCACCAACCTCCACCTAAGTCTTCAATTACACCGCCGCAGTGAATTACTGCTCCCTTTTCAACTGCATCTAGGAGATGGCTGCTAATAATTGCTGCTTGTCTTTCGGCGATGATGGGGCCAATCTCTCCACTTTCGACTGTGGGGTAGGCTAGCCCAAGACGATAGGCCTTAGCTACTAATTGATGGTAAAACTTTTCAAATATCGATTCAGCAACATAAATTCGCTCAATTGATAAGCACGACTGTCCGGTGTTGACGACGGAACCCCACAATATTGCTGAGGTTGCTAATTCTAAATTGGCTGATTCTAAAACGATCGCAGGGTCTTTTCCTCCTAATTCCAAAAAAGCTGGAATAAACCGTTTAGCAGCTGCTTCTGCTACTTTTCGCCCCGTCGCTACACTGCCTGTAAAGCATACCAAATCTACATTCTCAATCAAAGCAGATCCGGTTGCGCCTGCTCCTTCAACAAAAGTTAAAACATCGCGCAATTCGGGAACGGCGCTGAGTGCTGTTTTCAATGGTGCTACGAAGCGGGGAGCAATTTCACTGGGTTTGACAATGACACCACAACCCGCCAGTAATGCTGGAATGGTATCAATGGTTGACAGCAACAGGGGAAAATTCCACGGGCTAATTACCGCAACTAAGGGGTAAGGAACGGATGTTTGTTGCAATGCGATAAAGGGAATTGCTGTGTTTTTTGCAGAGTCTTGCAGCAAGTCCGGTGCTAACTTACACCAGCGATCAATGCTAGAGAGGAAGGAGTCTATTTCTAATACTGAGGTCGATAATCTTCCTGTATCATTTACCAAAGCCTCCGTCAAGCGATCGCGCCTAGATAATATCGCTTCCTTCCACTGCTGTAAAGCTTCAATTCTCCCCTCTAAACCTAGTTGCTGCCAGCGAACTTGCGCTCTGCGGGTGCGCTTACATTGCTGTGCTAGCAGCCTTGGGGGCGGCGGGATAATTACGTAGTCAAATTTGCCAGTTCGAGGATTACGGACTTCTATTGGATTAGTCATTAGTCATTTGTCATTTGTCATTAGTAAAGAGTTATTGATTATTTATTCTTTATTTCTGCATTCCCCATTCCCCATTCCCCAATTCAAATAATTCCCAGTTTGGCTAACCGCTCAATGGTGGCTTGCTGCGTTTGGAGGAAGTGTTTGCGGTTTACTTCTTTCTCCAGCATAGTATTAGCGGGGTAAAAGTGTGATTGGCGATAACTTTCGGCGTATAGTTCAAATCGTTGGCGTGAAAGTAAATTATTTAACCCTGGTCGGCGGCGATCGCGGCGTAATGCTCCTAAATCAATCTCGGCAAATGCTGCCATACTCTCGCCTGCACCTGTCTCTGCTAACACGATTCCGCGATGGTCAATGATTTTAGAGCCACCATCAGCCGAAGCAATGGGGATGGGAATATTAGCGATGCCTGCGGTATTAGCTGAAACCACGTATGCCATATTTTCAACGGCACGAGTGATTTTTGCCGCGTCTTTGGGGGTGAGGTTTTTGTTGTATACTTCCGAGGTGGAATGGACAAAAATCTCCGCTCCTCGCATCGCCAGACACCGCGCCACTTCTGGATACAAAATTTCTTCTGATGCTAAAGCAGCTAAATTACCGATCGCAGTTTTGGCAACAGGGAAAACTCCCTCTAAACCATAGCAGTCGAGATATTTATCCCAGACATCATGGGGTGTGGGAGCAAATAAGGAATTCAGCCGCCGATACCGCAAGACGATTGAGCCAGAGGGATCAAGAATAAAGCAGGTTTGGAAATACAATCCGGGAAAGTTGGGATCAATTTCGTAGGCATTACCAGCTAAAAAGATTTTATGCTTTTGGGCAATTTTACCAAGTGCCTCATACTCAGCACCAGCCATTTCTATACAAGCTTTTTCTGCCCATCCTGATATGGAATCTCCCATCGGGAAACCAGTCAGGAAATATTCTGGCAGTACAATTAAACGACAATCGAAGCCAATAAAAGCGATACTGGCAGCAATTTGTTGAGCTAGGCGGTTGATAGTGTTTTGCATGAGCAATCGCGCTTGTTGGCGATTGCTTGCTTGGTTGACTGCATGACAGGTAACTTGGAGTGCCAAGGCCCGGAAGGAGTCTAGATTATCAGTATTATCTGCCATGCTGTATCCAAATTTTCTCACTACCTTATAGAATACGATGCCTACGGCGGGCTACGCCTACGCCACCCCAGAGCGATCGTACAAGTTTATCTGTCAATTCAGATTCAAGGACTTTGTTTTTGTCGCCGCCACTTTCCAGTCGTTCGGGCTTTGTTGAAGCTTTTTTTGGATGTTGTTGGTCTGAGGTCGAAACTTTAAGTTTTGATATTAAAACTTGAGGCTTTGAGTGCAAAAAGTGCGCGAAGACAGTCTTAATTTTGGGTGAAAATTGTTTACTTCTCTTGTCTTTGGATAAACTTAATTTAAATAAAGAACTCCAGGTAGAAGAGAGAATGTCAAATTTCCCCGATCGCACAGAGTCAAACACCGAGAAAGTCTTACTCATCGGAGTTACTGGCGGCACAGGTGGAAATGTCGTCAAGGGATTTCTCGAACAAGGAGTTACCAATCTGCGAGTTATCACTAGAGAAATTGCTCTTAATCGTCCAACTCTTGCAAAGCTCAACGATGCCAAAGTTGAACTGGTAAAAGCCAACCTCGACGATGAAGCCTCCCTCATAGCAGCCTTTGCAGGGATTTCGGCTGTTTACTGCCACGCTACTTCTGCGGACTCCACTAAAATTGATCCACTAGAGGTGGAGAGAGCAAAGCGAGTTGCACAAGTTGCCAAGCAAGCTAACATTAAGCACTTTGTGTACAATTCCGCAGGTGGAGCAGACAGGAATTCAGGAATCCCCCGCATTGAGCAAAAGTACCAAGTGGAGGAAATTCTCAAAGAAGCTGGCTTACCAACTACTATGTTGCGAGCTTGCTTGTTTATGGAGGAGTTTTGGAAGAAGTACACGCGGCCTTCCATCCTCAAAGGTAGTTTCCCATTTTCCATTCAGCAAGACAAGCCCCTTCATCTAATTACAACGAAGGACATGGGCCGCGTTGCTGCTTACGTAATCAAACATCCCACCAAGTATATTGGTCAAGAAATTGAGCTAGCTGGCGATGTGCTGACTCCTCTTCAGATGGCAGAGGCATTCTCCCAAGCGCAGGGGATAAAAGTTGTCCACAAAGAGACACCCGCCTGGATTTTCTTACTCTTGCTACAAAGGGAACTGTTCGATTTGATTCAGTGGTATCGCAAACAAGGTTATCAAGCCGATGTCCAGCATTTACGAGAAGAGGAGTTTCCTGGACTTCTGACCACATTTAGGGAATTTCTAGCAGAAACCAACTGGGCAAATACAGAACTCACCTACGAGAGTCTGCGATCGGATTAGTACACCGTGGCAAAAGTTTGCCTAGCTTTAACCAGTGACTCAGAGCAACTTGTTGAGCTAGCCGATTGATGGTGTTTTGCATGATAAGTAACTTGCAGTGCCAAAGCCCGGTAGGATTCTGAATTAGTTGTCATTAGTCATTGGTCATTGGCAAAGGACAAATAACAACTGACAACTGACAAATGACCAATTTAGCGATCGCCACCCCAGAGCGATCGTACAAGTTTATCTGTCAATTCAGTCCCAAACATCTGTGCGGCAAATTTATTACCTGGATCGCGTTCAGCACTGATGCGGCGCAGCGACAAATCACGAGCCGCTAAAGCCTTTCGTGCATCTTCTGGCACAGGTTCAGCTGCATCTACCCAAGTTAACCAGCGATCGAGGGTTTCATGTGCAAGTGTGCGAGTTAGTTCGAGGGTTTCAAAAGTAGGTGCGCCGGTGTAGCACAAGCTAACAGGCGATTGAAATAGGCGAATATAAACACTTTTGCTGGTAAATACCTTTAAGCGCGAATCGTCCTGTAACTTCAAGAATGTTTGGTTAACTGGTTCATAGTAGCGATCGAGAGATGCCAAATCGGTTAAAAGCTCAGTCCGGGGAATGTAATCTATATAAAAGAAAATATTTGGAAGTGTGCCAAACTCAAAAGCCAAATGAGGAACCTGAATATGCGACTTTAACCAAGTGGTGAGACGCATAGTGCTAAAGTTTGATTTTTCAGGATTTCCCAGCCAGGAATGAACTAGCCAGTCAATCTCTTTCCCCAAAAAAGCGGTAAGCGAACCCTTCATATTGCCATCGAGACTGCTGTATTGCTGTAAATCTTCTACAGAAGGGTCTGGATGTAATTGAAAACGAGCCTCTAGTTTTTGGTGGAGTTCCTTTGTAATCCCCCACAACTGCTCAAATACAGCTTTATTGTCTAAATCTGTTGGTTGCTGAGTCATAGTTTGAGTTTGCGGCTTTTCTATAGACTTTATATTTAGTTTGACACTTTCTGGTATCTAGCTTGTTGCCCATATCAAGCAACGCATTCATCGAATTTAGAACTGTGGGAAACAGCCCATCAACTAAACCATGATAAAGCTAAGCTATTACGCTTTTAAATTACACAGTTATATGATGTCCGGTAAATCACCCATAATTAAATATAGATAGGTGCATGAATTGGTGCGGTCGCAATGCCAAAAATCATAAAAATTGAGCCACATCTAAGCTTGGAAGAGTTAGAGACAGGTTATC
>NZ_JAIVFT010000022.1 GCF_020829665.1 Nostoc sp. CHAB 5824 | reverse complement strand
ATAATTTTTTCATCACTCTTGCCAGATTTATCGGTTTTCGTACTATCCCTCAAGCTCAACGTGCTTTAGCCAATCAAATCCAAAAGGTTTTTTCTTTCTTTGTATGAAACCACCCTGCTAACCCCCCTTTTTAAGGGGGGCAAAAACCTCTCAAAGTCCTCCTTTTTAAGGAGGATTTAGTTAGGAGGATCTACAACATTTTGGTTTTGTAGAGAGATGTGTGTACACCGTAGCCCCTTTCCAAGGGGAGGGTTAGGGTGGGGTAAAATGACACGAAAACTCAGTGAATAAACTATTTCAGACTTGTGTGTTTCTGCAACTGCTGCACAAACGCATTATGTTCCGGTGACTTCAACCCTGCTTGCACCACCTCCAATACTCGCACCATCTGATTGTTTAACAGCGCCTCCACGGCTAACCACAAACCTGGAAACACCTGAGAGCGAATAATCCCATCTGCACTGGGAGATAGCGATCGCAAGTTAATCAATAGGCAAACCCACTTACAGCGCTGGTTCACTGCGTCTTCTCTGGTAATAACAAACTCTACTTGGGAGACACTGCGCGAAGCTCTAGCAAACTTTTCTTTTATCCCTCTCCCCCTTTAGCCAGATATTACCAATGCAGTTGATCAAGTAAGAAGCAAACAACTTCCTGAGCAAGCCCTCCTGCGTTACCCCTTGAGAAATTTTAATTTCCCCCGTTATGATTAGAGTTAGTACGCATTACGGGTGCAAAGCAGAATATTGAGTAACTAATTTAAGACGACAAACTAAAAAGTAAATTTGATTATTATCTCTACAACCAAAATAGATTTTGGTTATTGAAGCTAAATAAACTAACCTCGCTAAAGGTTTTACACAACTGGCAGTAAAACTGATTGCCCTCAGTCAGGAGCCGGGTTTCAATTCAGCTTCACTAACCTCTATGCATAGCACAGTCAGTACTGAAGACACTTAGCAGCGAAATAACTAAGTACTCCCAGCTAATTAGATTATGAAAGTTTTTTGCTAAAGGGAGTACCAGAAAAGCTAAAAGCTAGTAATGAGAGTTACAATCAACTTTCTGCTTTGAGCAAACCTTTTTTAAACACGAAAACCCAGAAAATTCTTTAGAGATAAGGCTATGGCAACCCAACAGTTAACTAGAGACAACGACAATCTAGATTTAAATCAGCTACTAAAAACGCTGAATGCTGTTAAACAGGGTGACTTCTCTGCTCGGATGCCCATAGACCATACTGGTGTGGCGGGGAAAATAGCTGATACGCTCAATAGTATTATTGACCAGAATCAGCAAATGGCAGCAGAGCTACAGCGGATTGGTAACGTTGTCGGCAAAGAAGGAAAAATTGCCGAACGTGCCTCTCTCGGAGATGTTCGTGGTTCGTGGTCAGATTGTGTTACTTCTGTCAATACTCTTATTTCGGATTTAGTTCAACCAACAGCTGAAACTACTCGTGTAATTCGGTCAGTCGCCAATGGTGACTTATCGCAAACGATCGCTACAGAAATTGAGGGCAGACCGCTTCAAGGAGAGTTTCTCCAAACTGCTAATATTGTCAACACGATGGTAGATCGGCTTGGTTCTTTTGCATCGGAAGTAACGCGGGTTGCGCGTGAAGTGGGAACCGAAGGTAAGTTGGGCGTTCAAGCCGAAGTGCAAGGTGTTGCTGGCACTTGGAAAGATTTGACTGATAACGTTAACTTGATGGCGGGAAATCTTACCGGACAAGTTCGCAACATTGCCGAAGTTGCCACTGCGATCGCTAATGGTGACTTATCCAAAAAAATCACTGTCGATGTTAAAGGCGAAATTCTAGAGTTGAAAAACACCGTCAACACGATGGTAGATCAGCTTAATTCTTTTGCATCGGAAGTGACACGGGTTGCGCGTGAGGTGGGAACTGAAGGTAAATTGGGCGTGCAAGCAGAAGTTAAAGGAGTAGCAGGTACTTGGAAGGATCTGACAGACAACGTTAACTTGATGGCAGGTAATTTAACAGCCCAAGTCCGTAACATTGCGGAAGTGACAACGGCGGTTGCAAACGGCGACCTTTCCAAGAAAATCACTGTTGATGTCAAAGGCGAAATTTTAGAGTTGAAAAACACCGTTAACATCATGGTGGATCAACTTAATTCCTTTGCATCGGAAGTAACAAGGGTTGCGCGTGAGGTGGGTGCAGAAGGAAAATTAGGCGGTCAAGCAGAAGTTCGCGGGGTAGCAGGTACATGGAAAGACCTTACCGATAGCGTGAATTTCATGGCGGGAAGCTTGACGGCACAGGTGCGGAATATTGCGGAAGTGACAACGGCGGTAGCAAATGGCGACTTATCTAAGAAAATCACTGTTGATGTGAAAGGTGAAATTCTGGAGTTGAAAAATACTATCAACACGATGGTGGATCAGCTTAATTCCTTTGCATCAGAAGTAACAAGGGTTGCGCGTGAGGTGGGAACCGAAGGTAAGTTGGGCGTGCAAGCAGAAGTCCGGGGAGTAGCAGGGACTTGGAAAGATTTAACTGACAACGTGAACTTGATGGCGGGTAATCTCACCGGACAGGTGCGAAATATTGCCGAAGTTGCCACTGCGATCGCAAATGGCGATCTATCTAAAAAAATCACTGTCGATGTTAGAGGTGAAATTTTTGAACTGAAGAACACCATCAATATCATGGTGGATCAACTTAGTTCCTTTGCATCAGAAGTAACAAGGGTTGCCCGTGAAGTGGGTAGTGAAGGTAAATTAGGTGTGCAAGCCGATGTGCGCGGTGTGGCTGGCACTTGGAAAGATTTAACCGACAGCGTGAACTTCATGGCGGGAAGTTTAACGGCACAGGTGCGGAATATTGCCGAAGTGACAACGGCGGTTGCAACAGGCGACTTATCCAAGAAAATCACTGTCGATGTCAAAGGTGAAATTCTGGAACTCAAAAACACCATCAACACAATGGTGGATCAACTCAATTCTTTTGCATCAGAAGTAACAAGGGTTGCCCGTGAGGTAGGAAGTGAAGGTAAGTTGGGTGTGCAAGCAGAAGTGCGCGGCGTAGCGGGTACGTGGAAAGACTTGACCGACAGCGTAAACTTCATGGCGGGAAGCTTGACGGCGCAGGTGCGGAATATTGCCGAAGTAACTACGGCGGTTGCGACAGGCGACCTATCCAAGAAAATCACCGTTGATGTTAAAGGTGAAATTCTGGAGTTGAAAAATACCATCAACACAATGGTGGATCAACTCAGTTCCTTCGCATCAGAAGTAACAAGGGTTGCCCGTGAGGTGGGAACTGAAGGTAAATTGGGTGTACAAGCGGAAGTGAAAGACGTTGCTGGTACTTGGAAAGATTTAACTGACAGCGTGAACTTCATGGCGGGAAGCTTGACGGCGCAGGTGCGGAACATTGCCGAAGTGACAACTGCGATCGCAAATGGTGACTTATCTAAGAAAATCACTGTTGCTGTTAAAGGCGAAATTTTAGAACTAAAGAATACCATCAATATAATGGTGGATCAACTCAACTCCTTTGCATCGGAAGTGACGCGGGTTGCTCGTGAAGTGGGAAGCGAGGGTAAGCTAGGCGTGCAAGCAGATGTGCGCGGCGTGGCTGGCACTTGGAAAGATTTAACTGACAGCGTGAACTTCATGGCGGGAAGTTTAACGGCACAGGTGCGAAATATTGCTACAGTCACCACAGCAGTGGCAAACGGCGACCTCTCGAAGAAAATTTCTGTTGATGTCAAAGGTGAAATTTTAGAGTTGAAGAACACCATCAATACGATGGTGGATCAACTCAACTCCTTTGCAAGTGAAGTAACGCGGGTGGCGCGGGAGGTGGGAACTGAGGGTAAGCTGGGCGTACAAGCAGAAGTTAAAGGTGTAGCCGGGACTTGGAAGGATCTCACCGAAAGTGTGAACTTCATGGCGGGAAGTTTGACGGCACAGGTGCGGAACATTGCCGAAGTTACCACAGCTGTAGCAAACGGTGACCTTTCCAAGAAAATCACTGTTGATGTGAAAGGCGAAATTCAGGAACTCAAGAACACCATCAACACAATGGTGGATCAGCTAAATTCCTTTGCATCAGAAGTTACAAGGGTTGCCCGTGAGGTGGGAACTGAAGGTAAATTAGGCGTACAAGCTTACGTCAGAGGAGTTGCTGGGACTTGGAAAGATTTAACAGACAACGTGAACTCGATGGCGGGGAACCTCACCGGACAAGTTCGCAACATCGCAGAAGTTACCAAGGCGGTAGCTAATGGCGATCTTTCTAAGAAAATTACCGTCGATGCCAGAGGCGAAATTTTAGACTTGAAGAACACCACCAACACGATGGTGGATCAACTTAGTTCCTTTGCATCAGAAGTGACGCGGGTGGCGCGGGAAGTGGGAACTGAAGGTAAGTTAGGCGGACAAGCGCAAGTCCAAGGTGTTGCAGGGACTTGGAAAGATTTAACAGATAACGTTAACTCGATGGCGGGTAATTTAACGGCACAAGTGCGCGGTATCGCCAGAGTCGTGACGGCGGTTGCTAACGGTGACTTGAAACGAAAACTGATGCTGGATGCTAAGGGAGAAATTGAAACCTTGGCAGAAACAATCAACGAGATGATTGATACTCTAGCGACATTTGCCAATCAGGTAACCACAGTAGCGCGGGAAGTGGGAATTGAAGGGAAGTTAGGCGGACAAGCTAGAGTACCTGGTGCGGCTGGAACTTGGAAAGATTTGACAGATAACGTGAACGAACTCGCTGCTACACTGACAACTCAGTTGCGAGCGATCGCAGAAGTTGCTACAGCTGTAACTAAGGGCGATTTAACTCGTTCAATTGCCGTCGAAGCACTAGGGGAAGTAGCGATACTCAAAGACAACATCAACCAGATGATTGCCAACCTGCGGGAGACAACGCAGAAAAACACCGAACAAGATTGGTTGAAAACTAACCTAGCCAAGTTTACCCGAATGCTCCAAGGGCAGCGAGACTTGGAAACCGTATCTAAACTGATTCTCTCAGAACTAGCACCCTTAGTAGGAGCGCAACACGGCGTATTCTTCCTCATGGACTCTGGGGAAAATACAGCGTATTTGAAACTAATTAGTAGCTACGCTTACCGCGAACGCAGACATCTGGCTAACCGCTTCCACTTGGGTGAAGGTTTGGTGGGACAATGCGCTTTAGAAAAAGAGCGCATTCTGTTGACCGACGTGCCAAGTGATTATGTCAGAATTGCCTCTGGTTTAGGAGAAGCGTCTCCACTTAATGCCGTGGTGTTACCTGTACTCTTTGAAGGACAGGTAACAGCAGTCATAGAATTAGCATCCTTCCGCCGCTTTAGCGAAATTCATCTGACATTCTTCGACCAGCTTACCGAAAGTATAGCGATCGTCCTCAACACGATCGCAGCTTCTATGCGAACTGAAGAATTACTTAAGCAGTCGCAATCTTTAGCTGAAGAACTCCAAACCCAGCAAAATGAACTCCGGGAAACCAACAAGCGCTTAGAACAGCAAGCCCAATCACTCAAAACCTCTGAGGATTTACTCAAAGGACAGCAAGAGGAATTACAACAAACCAACGCTGAGTTAGAAGAAAAGGCAGAGTTGTTAGCTATGCAAAAGAAAGAAGTCGAGCGCAAAAATCGGGAAATCGAACAAGCAAGACTCTCTTTGGAAGACAAGGCTGAACAACTTGCCCTTTCTTCAAAATACAAATCAGAATTTCTCGCTAATATGTCCCATGAACTGCGGACACCGCTAAACAGCTTGTTGATTTTGGCGAAGTTATTGGCAGATAACATTGATCACAACCTGACTGCCAAGCAAGTTGAATACAGCCAGACAATTTACTCAGCAGGTACTGATTTATTAGCGTTAATCAACGACATTCTGGATCTCGCTAAAATTGAATCTGGAACTATGTCGATTGACATGACCCAAATGCCATTGACAGAGTTGGGCGATCAGATTGAGCGCACCTTTCGGCAAATAGCTCAAAGCAAAGGACTTGCCTTCGCAATTGAATTTACTCCCGAATTGCCTACAACCATCTATACAGATGTCAAACGCTTACAACAGGTGTTGAAAAATCTGCTCTCCAACGCTTTTAAATTTACAGAGCAAGGGGAAGTACGCTTGCGGATTGCGGTAGCGAAGCAGGGGTGGAGCAGCGACCAAGTTATTTTGAATCGCGCCCAAAATGTCATTGCCTTCTCAGTCAGCGATACAGGTATTGGCATTGCCCCCGACAAGCAGAAAGTTATTTTCGAGGCATTTCAGCAAGCCGATGGCTCTACCAGTCGGAGATACGGCGGCACCGGATTGGGTTTATCAATTAGCCGCGAAATCGCTCGTCTCTTTGGCGGCGAAATTAAACTGGTCAGTCAACCAGGTCAAGGTAGCACCTTTACGTTCTTTTTCCCACAATTGATTCCTGATTCTACATCCATACTCCCCACTCCTAACTCCTCACTCCTGGCTCCTCAACCAGCGCTCGCCACTCAGGACGGGCTAAACGCTCCGCTACCGTTAACACCACTGCTGAGTGATGATCGCACTACTATTGAAAGAGGCGATCGCGTGTTATTAATTGTCGAGGATGACATTAATTTTGCGCGTATCCTTCTAGATATGGCGCAACAGCACGGATTCAAGGTAATCACTGCCCAAACAGGTAGTACAGGTTTGATGCTAGCGCAGCAATTCCAGCCTTCAGCCATTTTGCTAGATATCAGGTTGCCAGAAATGGATGGTTGGACGGTATTAGATCGTCTGAAGCATGACCCAAATACCCGTCACATTCCTGTACATATCATGACAGTTGAGGAAGGGAGACAACGCGGTTTGCAACTAGGAGCGATCGCATATCTGCAAAAGCCTTTAACCAGCGAGACAATATCCGAGGCGTTGGCCAAAATTAAAGGTTTTGTTGAGCGCCAGGTGAAAAATTTGTTAGTAGTTGAAGACGACGACACTCAACGGCTTAGTATTGTTGAGTTGATTGGGAACAGCGATGTTTGTACTACTGCTGTGGGCACTGGTACAGCAGCCTTAGAAGCTGTTCGCTCCCAGCATTTTGATTGCCTCGTTCTCGATTTAGGGCTACCCGACATGACCGGGTTTGAACTAATTGAGCAGATAAAGCTTCTACCTCACGGCAAAAATTTACCAATTATTGTCTACACAGGTAGAGAAATTAGCAAAGTTCAAGAAACAGAACTCCGGCGGATTGCCGAAACAATCATCATTAAAGATGTGCGATCGCCCGAACGTCTCCTCGATGAAACAGCATTATTTTTACACCGAATCCAAGCAAATTTACCTGCACCCAAGCGACAAATACTTGAACAACTGCATTCCATAGACTACTTACTCGCTGGCAAAAAAGCGCTAATTGTAGACGACGATGTGCGTAACATCTTTGCGCTGACAAGTATGCTGGAGCGTTATCAAATACAGGTTTTATATGCTGAAAACGGCAGAGAAGGGATTACCCTGTTGGAAACTACACCAGATATTGATGTCGTTTTGATGGACGTAATGATGCCAGAAATGGATGGTTACGAAACAACACGCTTAATCCGCCAAAACGAGCAATTTCAATCTTTGCCGATTATTGCCCTGACCGCTAAAGCTATGCAAGGCGATCGCGAGAAGTGTATTGAAGCCGGTGCATCGGACTACATCACCAAACCTGTGGATACTGAGCAACTGCTTTCACTATTGCGTGTGTGGCTATACCGTTAATCGCAGGGGGAGCAGGGGAGGCAGGGGAGGCAGGGGGAGCAGGGGAGGCAGGGGGAGCAAAGGGGGAAGAGAAAAGCGATCATGAAAATGAAACAGCTTGGGGGTAGAGTGGCATTGGTAACAGGTGCTACGCGGGGGATTGGTAGGGGAATTGCTATTGGCTTGGGTGAGGCTGGGGCAACTGTATATGTTACCGGGCGCAGCCTCAACAACTCTTCCAGTGATGCGGTTTCAGGGAGTCTTAGTGAAACCCAATCAGCCATAGAGGAAGCCGGTGGTGTGTGCATTCCTGTGCAAGTAGACCACAGCGACGATGAGCAGGTGCGTTTATTGTTTGAGCGCATCCAAGATGAGCAAGATGGACAACTCGACCTACTCGTGAATAATGCTTATTCAGGAGTTCAAGCATTAAAAGACGCCTATGGGCAGCCCTTTTGGGATTGTGAACCAAGTATTTGGGATGCTAGCAATAACGTTGGTCTTCGTAGCCACTATGTTGCGAGTGTTTTTGCTGCCCGAATGATGACCAAGCGTCACTCTGGACTGATTTGCACCATTTCCTCGTGGGGTAGTATGTTTTATCTTTTTAAGACAGTATATGGTGTTGGCAAAGCAGCTTGCGATCGCCTAGCAGCCGATATGGCTGTTGAATTAAAACCCCATAATGTCGCTTCTGTTTCAATTTGGCCAGGTATTGTTGGTACTGAGCTTTTTTCCCGTTTTGCTTCTGAAATGAATCAAACCAATGCTACCCAAAAGAATAATTCATTTCTGAGCGATCGCTACAACTGGGAAACTCCTTTATTCACTGGACGGGTGATTGCTGCACTTGCTTGTGAGCCAAATCTCATGCGCCGTACAGGACGTGTGCAGATTGTTGCTGAACTAGCCAAACAATATGGAATTGTAGATGAAAATGGCTATCAGCCTGCATCGCTACGTTCTCTGCGTTTTGTACTGCCAGCTGCGTTACCTGTACTACGAAAGTATTCATGGCTCATACCTGATATTAAAGTGCCGTGGTCACTGCTGCTACTGGGGGCACTTGGTTCGCCTAGAATTTAATGGGCATGGGGCATTGGGACAGAAGAGACGCATTTCATCATGCAGCAATGAGTCTTTGATACTCGTAATTCAAGATACCTTCAAAAAGGTTGATATAGCAATACGCTTGGGTTAAGGCTAAAACTCTTTATCAAAGTCAGTTTTTTTAACGTAGACGCAAAGCGGCTTGCCGCAGGCTTTTGATCCCCCCAACCCCCCTTAAAAAGGGGGGCTTATAACCTTCTTTTACCCCCTTTTTAAGGGGGTCGCCGCAGGCGGGGGGATCAACCGAACCATATTGCCCTGCCCCCTAGCCCCCTGCTCCCCTGCAAATTCTGTCGCCCCTTCACCAAACAAGCTGCTTGAGATCATAAAAGTTTGTATGCTGAATTAATAGGTCTTAATTAATAGTTCTTTTAAAACTGGTGCAAGAAGATTTTAGGCTAATTGTTGATTTAGTTTTAGTTCTAGGCGTTGCAGCCTGTGGTGGACTGTTGGCGGCACTTTTGCGACAACCCGTGCTGCTAGGCTATCTCATTGGCGGCATGATCATTGGCCCAGCCGGACTGGGATTGATTAAAGAACTTATTCAAGTAGAGACTCTGGCACAGTTCGGCGTCGCCTTTTTGCTATTCGCCTTGGGTGTGGAATTTTCCTTTGCGGAACTCAAGAAGGTAAAAGCGATCGCTCTTGGCGGAGGTGGACTTCAGATTGCTCTGACAATTTTGGTCACAGTTTTAGTATGCGGGTTAACCGGAGCCTGGGGAGCCTTACCTGCTAAGGGCATGTTTTTAGGGTGTATTCTGTCTTTGTCTTCCACAGCAGTTGTCCTTAAGTGCTTGATGGAGCGCAACGAAACAGAAACGCCTCACGGGCAAGTGATGCTGGGGATTTTGGTAGTACAGGACTTAGCACTGGGACTGATGTTAGCAGTCTTACCAGCCCTCAACCAACCAGCAGAAACTATTGGTATCGCCGTGCTGACAGCACTGCTGTGGATTGGTTTATTCGCTGCTGGGGCAGTAGCTGCGGGGATTTGGTTGATACCGCCTTTGTTGCGATTGCTAGCCCGTACCGAAAGCCGAGAACTATTTTTATTAGGGGTTGTAGCCCTGTGTTTGGGCATTGCCCTATTGACAGAGCATTTGGGGCTGTCGATTGAGATGGGGGCATTTGTCGCGGGTTTGATGATTTCTGAGGTGGAGTACGCTGATCAAACTTTAACTTATGTCGAACCACTGCGAGATATCTTTGCCAGTTTATTTTTTGCCGCTATTGGGATGTTAATTGACCCAGTGTTTTTGTGGAACAACCTGGAATTGATTTTAGGACTGGTAGCACTAGTTTTCGTAGGTAAATTTTTGATTATCACGCCCCTAGTAAAGCTGTTTGGCTACCCTTTGAAAACAGCCATAATCGCTGGTTTGGGACTGGCGCAAATTGGGGAATTTTCCTTTGTTCTCGCCAGCGAAGGGCAGTCTTTGGGGCTGGTGTCCCGGCAGATATACTTATTAATTTTGGGAACCACCGCAGTCACTCTCATGCTTACTCCCTTTGTCCTGCGGTTAGTGCCATTTTTATTTAACTTTGCCGAATCAATGCCTTGGTTGAAACCGTATTTACAAGAAGATCAGGTACGGGACATGTCGGAAGATTTGCCCTTCAAAGACCATCTGGTAGTCTGTGGCTATGGGCGAGTCGGCAAAAATTTAGTGAAGTTATTGCTACAACACGACCTACCTGTGGTAGTAATCGACCAATCAGAGAGTAGAATTCAGCAGTTGCGTGAGGCTGGGGTGTCTTATGTCTATGGCAATTGCGTGAGTTTACATGTTCTAGAAACTGCCGGGGTAAATCATGCCAAAGGAATGGCGATCGCACTTCCAGACCCGATGAGTACCCGTCTTTGCTTGAAACGCGCTCTAGAATTGCGCCCAGAATTAGATTTGGTTGTCCGTGCTACCCAGGATAAAAATATTGAAGTGCTGTATCAATTGGGAGCGAAAGAAGTTGTGCAACCAGAGTTTGAAGCCAGCTTAGAAATGGCAACTCATTTATTAACTAGCTTAGGCTTGTTGTCGCCAGCTGTCGTCCAACGGGAAATGCAGCAAATCCGCAACGATCATTATTTAGATTTTCGCCCAGAGCGTTCTGCCACTGAAGTTGCTCGTGATTTGCGCCAAGCAACTCGCGATCTAAATCAGCGCTGGTATCCTCTACCATCTAATTCGCCCTTAATTGGCATGAGCATAGAAGAAGCAGATATGCGCTACTTAACAGGAGCGAGTTTGATGGCAATTCGCCGCGCTAACGGCGATGAAATCGATTATCCCAATAATCAAACCAAATTGGAAGAAGGCGATCGCCTACTGGTAGTGGGAGCAGATGAAGAACTGGCGGCTTTGGCAGAATTCGCTAAGGGACAAGCGGCTGTTCCCGGAGAAAATAGTGCTTGTCAGTGGGTTACAGTTAATGCAGATGCGCCAACACTAGGTAAAACCCTTGCAGATTTAGATATTGCCAAGCAATTTGGAGTGCAGGTACAGGCGATCCGGCGCGATGGCAAGTTTATCCGTTATCCTGATGGCGGCATGGACTTGCGAGTTGGTGACCAAGTATTATTATGTGGTGGCTTAACAGGCCTGAGTCAACTACAACAGTTATTTATCGTCGCCAGTAAAATACCCCTTTCCGTCCCAGTGGTGAAAGCTGGTGAGGCAGAAGCCTTGAAAGAGTTTTTACCTGCGGACAGTATGACTGAGTAAGCTTTAAGACTGCCCAAGGTAAGCGACTCAATTTAGCGATCGCCACCGGAAAGGGCGGGTACGCCATCGCGCCTTTGGGATGGTAGTGATATCATTTCACGAAATTATTGATATAAATCACTATTCTTGCTTCCCCTGCCTCCCCTGCCTCCCCTGCTTATCCGAACCGTATTGTCTTGGCTTTGACCACTCTAAATCTTGATTCTCTTTTGCAGCAAAGTACTTAATGGGGTCATCTGCTTGACCTTTGTCAATCGCAGAAATTTTCGGTTTGCTGAATTTGATTACTTGTTTGATAATTGAATTTACCTAAGAATCGAGCTTTACTTTTTACAAATTTATTCTGTAGTTACAATACTTTTTCATTTCATATTTAAGCTATCAGATACTTTGGCGATAATGATAATTATTGCACTGTATATGCTGTGCTTTATCCAGAATCCTTTGTGATGTGAGCAAGCTTTTTAAGACTTAACAGGAAAAGTCAGATGAAGAGAAGCGACTACGAAACTTCCTTGCGCGATAATGGCTATAAACTACGAAAAATTACGTTGCTACAGCGTTGTAGCTATCTATCTTCATCTCTAATTATCCTGATAATGTTATACAAAAGTTTACATATCATCACGAAAGTATCTGCTAATCTGCTCTGTAAGCTTTTAGGACAGCCTAGTGTTAGTAATTTAGAAACTCAACTGCATGATAAACACGTTCAAATTCAGCAGCTAGAAGAGCAAGAAAGGGCGCTTTACCGAGTTATTAGCAAAATCCGAGCTTCTCTTGAGTTAGAAACAATTTTTCGTACAGCCACTAAGGAAACTTGCAAGTTACTCCGTGTCGAGCGGATTGCCGTCTATCGTTTCTATGAGAACTGGGGTGGAGAATTTGTCAGTGACTTTGAGTTTGCAGAGACTGGATGGGATGATGTAGAGACATTAGGAAAAAATACAGTTTGGAGTGACTCTTATTTACAAGAACATCAAGGTGGACGGTATCGTAATAATGAAACTTTGATTGCTTCAGATGTCTACGCAGCAGGCTTATCTCAATGCCATTTAGAAATTTTAGAACAGTTCCATATTCGAGCTTATGCAACTGCACCAATTTTTGTTGGAAAAAAACTGTGGGGAGTACTTGCTGCTTATCAGCACTCACAGCTACATGAATGGAAAAAATTAGAAATTCAGTTTTTGTCTCAGATTGCAACGCAGTTAGGATTTGCAGTTAAACAAGCAGAATTTTTAGCTCAAGCAGAACAAAAAGCAGCAGAACTGTATAAAGCGAATCAGCAACAGGATATTCTGTTTAATTTAGTTGCTGAAATTCGTGAATCTCTTAATCTAGACACCTTGTTTAAAACTACTGCACGAGAAATTCGTAAAGCTCTCCGTAGCGATCGTGTCGGTATTTTTCGATTTGACCCGGAATCGAACTATAGCTCTGGGGAATTTGTCTCCGAGAATGTATTGCCTGACTACGATTCTACGATTGCCATAAAGGTGAAGGATGATTGTTTTGGTGAAAAATATGCAGTTGCTTATCACCAAGGGCGTATACAGGTATTATCAAATATTTATCAAGCTGGGTTAAAGGATTGTCACCTTCAACTGTTAGAGCAATTTCAAATCAAGGCGCAAATTGTTGTACCTCTGATGAAAGGAAAAACTTTATGGGGATTACTATGTGTTCATCAGTGCCGTTGTTCACGCGAATGGGAAACGTCTGAAATTCAATTTATCCGACAGTTAGCAGCTCAGTTTAATGTAGCTTTAGAACATTCCGAATTATTAGAGCAATCCCGATCTCAAGCTAATCAACTTGCTCAAGCGAACCATGCTTTAGAACTCGCAAATTCTCAGCTAGAAAAACTTAGTAAGCTAGATGCTCTAACCCAAATCGCAAACCGTCATTGTTTTGATAAATTTTTAGAGCAGGAATGGAATCGACTAAGACTAACTGAAAATTATTTATCTTTAGTTCTATTTGATATTGACTATTTCAAGGATTATAACGATTCTTATGGACACCTAGCTGGGGATGAATGCTTAATACAAGTTGCTCGTGCAGCACAAGATGTATTAAAGCGTCCTACCGATTTATTAGCTCGTTATGGTGGTGAAGAATTTATTGTCATTTTGCCAAATACAAACGAATTAGGTGCGATTAAAATAACTAAGTTGATTCAAAAATCTATTCAAGAATTAAAGATTCCCCATAAGAAGAAGAATAACTTTCAATATTTTGTGACCGTCAGTTTAGGTGTTGCAATTCAAAGACCAACAGATAAAAGTTCAGCTCAAGACTTGATAAACGCAGCCGACAAAGCTTTGTATAAAGCTAAAGAACAAGGACGCAATAGGTGGGTTTGTGCTGCAAAACTCTAAGTCTAGTGACGAGGAATAGGGATTCAAAAAGAGGCAGGGGAGCAGGGAGATGGGGAGCAGGGGAGGTTCAGACGGGGATTGAAACCCTTGCTCCACTTCGTTTTGCAGCAGGGCAGAAGGAGCATTCCCCCTGCTCCTGTAATTTTTCTGCCTCACTCCTAACTCACTTTTGGCTTGATGTAGGCGATCGCTTGTTTCCAAACAGTAGTATGCTAACTGTTTTCATCAGGTGTGTAATTGTTGTAACCATTGTCATCAATACCTAGAACCAGTCTTATATACGGACGTACTTGCGCCAATATCAAATCGCTCTTAACATTTCAGGAATCACCTTGAAGGGTTTAGACTTAGGTGGTTACATAAGTGCTAGTTCCCATCAGTTCCTTACTCTGAAAAATTTTTGTACCCGAAAATAGTATAAAAAGCGGCTTGAAAAGTGAAGTTACTAAAAAAATCGATTCAGTCAGGTAAAAGTTATGGCAAATATCATTGGAACCAACGGTAACGATACCCTAGTGGGTAGTGACGATACGGACACGATTAAGGGCCTTGCAGGCAACGATACCATCACAGCTAACTATAGCAACGACACGCTGACTGGTGGTGGCGGTAAAGATAAATTTGTTTACACCCAAACCAGTTATGATGACGATATCGTGAGCGACGGCACTGATATCATTACTGATTTCGGTGGCGTAGGTAAAGGAACAAACCCGACAGCAGCAGCTATTACCGAAGTGGATATCATCAAATTCCTTGGTGCTGGTTTCACTGCCCAAAATCTGCTCCTCACCCAGAATGGCAGCAATTTGGAAATCACCTTTGAAGGAGTGGCTGATGCCAAAATTATCCTAAAAGACTTCAAATTAGAAAATTTGGAGAACCTGAAAGCTTCTGGAACAACACCAGCTATTGGTAATATCCTGTTTGATGGGCAAACTAGCATCACCGACAGCTTTAATGTCCTTGATGCCAACTCCACTGATACCAACCTGGGCATCAAGAACACGGTGACTTTCCTCAATGACCTCGACAACAACATTACAGGTTTAAACGACTCAAATGATGTTGTTAATGGTCAAGGCGGTAATGACAAAATCGATGGCTTGAGTGGTAATGACTTGCTGCGGGGTGGTACGGGGAATGATACTCTCATTGGTGGTACGGGCAATGACACTCTGGTTGGTGATACGGGCACTAACTCCCTCATTGGTGGTACTGGTGACGATAATTTGAATGTTAACTATTCAGAAGGCAATAACCTGCTGGATGGTGGCGATGGAAATGATTATCTCTCTGCCTCTGGTAACTACTACTACAACGTTCGAGCTGGTCTTATATTTCTCAATCCTATCCCAGGTAATAACACTCTCACTGGTGGCGCTGGTGACGATAATTTGAATGCTGACTATTCAACAGGTAATAACACTCTCACTGGTGGCGCTGGTGACGATAATTTAAATGCTGACTATTCAACAGGTAATAACACTCTCACTGGTGGCGCTGGTGACGATAATCTCTCCGTTTCTGGCTTCACCACCGGCAGGTTTGGAGACTCATATAGATCTTATGGCACTGGCAATAACACCCTCAACGGTGACGCTGGTGACGATAGCTTCAATGCTAGTTATACAACAGGTAATAACACTCTCAACGGTGGTATTGGTGATGATTACTTTAATCTTGACAATTCAACAGGCAATAATCTGATCTTTGGGGGCGATGGCAATGACTTATTCTATATAAACACCTTATATACTGCCCCTTCTTCTTTAGTCACTCAAACGTTAGATGGGGGTAAGGGTGACGATTTGTTGTCCGTCGATTACAGCCGTTCTTCAGGTGGTATCACAACGACATTCAATGCCACTACTAACATTGGATCAATTACAGCAGACACGAATCGGGTTAACTATAAGTTTATCGAACGATTGAATATCAAAGGTACATTCTACGATGACAATATTGTGGGGAACAGTGGAAACGATACACTCTCTACGGGCAATGGTGGCAAAGATACGATCGATGGGGGTAAGGGTGACGATGTGTTGTCCGTCGATTACGGCAATTCTTCAGCTGGTGTGACAACGACATTTAATGCCACTACTAACATTGGATCAATTACAGCAGACACAAATCGGGTTAACTATAAGTTTATCGAACGATTGAATATCCAAGGTACAGCCTACGATGACAATATTGTGGGGAACAGTGGGAACGATACGCTCTCTACGGGCAATGGTGGCAAAGATACAATCGATGGGGGTAAGGGTGACGATGTATTGTCGGTCGATTATGGCAATTCTTCAGGTGGTATGACAACGACATTCAATGCCAGCACTAACATTGGAGCAATTACGGCGGGGACGAATCGGGTTAACTACAAGTTTATCGAACGATTAGAGATCAAAGGTACAACCTACGATGACAATATTGTGGGGAACAGTGGGAACGATACGCTCTTTGGGGGCTATGGTGGCAAAGATACGATCGATGGAGGTAAGGGTGACGATTACTTGAGTGGTAGCTATTCTTCAGGCAATCAGACATTTTATGGTGGTTTTGGCAATGACTACCTCACAGGTGGTAACGGTAATGATAGCCTCTATGGAGGATCTGGTACTGATACCTTTACTTTCAATAGTTACGATGGAGGTATTGACAGTATTTATGACTTCAACGCCACTAATGAACTGATTAAGGTAGTAGTTTATGGTTTCGGTGGCGGGTTATCATCAGGTTCACTCAAAGCTAGTCAGTTTATCATCGGAACATCTGCAAATACTAGCGTTCAGCGATTTATCTACAACAGCGCTACAGGTGAACTGTTCTTTGACCAAGATGGCAGTGCTTCTGGGTTTACTCAGGTAAAATTTGCACAACTATCAGGTGGATTGTCACTAACCGAAAACAATTTTGTGGCTTTTTACTCGTGATTAACGCTCTGCCATAGTTCTAAGTATGGGTTGCGAAGTGCTATTGTAAGCACTTCGCAAACGATAGCGCTCAATGCAAGCCATTTTGGGAACTGATAGCCGTTCTTGTATAGATATAAGAGATTGCTATGCGATCGCAATATCTCAATCCTAAGCGACGCCCAATAGCCTAACCGATGAATTGACCCCAAGCGATCCAATACGTTTGGGTTAAGCAAAATGTAGGTTGGGTTGAGCGACAACGAAACCCAATAAAGCCTGTTCGTGTTGGGTTTCGTTCCTCAAACGCCACTTGCTTTAAGCCGGGAAACCGTCCAACGCAGTGGCTCCCCAACCTACACCAGTTTTAGTTTTTCGTCTTAACTGAACTGTATTGCCAAGCAATCGCTGTGCCCTACCGCGTGGTCTATTTACCTGAAGATAGCTGTAACTGCTAACTCCTAACTCTTGGGTTTAATATAAGCGATCGCTTGTTTCCAGACGGTGGTTTGCTGACTGTTTTCATCAGCAATACAAATACACTGTGGATCTTGCCATAAAACCCTTCCTGTAATCACATCGCCAGTCAGCAGCTTGAACTCCACTGGCATTGTTTGTTTAATTAGGTTTTGGACTTGTTTAATACTAGGCAAAGTGGTGTCAAATTCGGTAAGCATTTTTAGTAAAGATGAACCTACAAGGCAAAATAAAGAGTAACTAATCCTTGATAATTCATCCTTGGGGAAATGGCAATCGAATTTACTAAGTATCATGGTCTAGGCAACGACTTTATTCTGATTGACAATCGCTCGTCATCTGAGCCTGTAGTCACACCAGAGCAAGCCATCGAGTTGTGCGATCGCCATTTTGGTATCGGAGCTGATGGTGTAATTTTTGCCCTACCCGGAGAAAACGGCACGGACTACACCATGCGGATTTTTAATTCCGATGGTTCTGAACCAGAAATGTGTGGCAATGGCATTCGCTGTTTAGCAGGCTTTTTAGCAGACTTAGAAGGCGAAACCCGGAATCAAGACTCATATCGCATTCATACTTTGGGTGGCGTAATGACTCCCCAACTCTTATCTGATGGTCAAGTTAAAGTAGACATGGGTTTACCCAGGTTGCTCGCTGGTGAAATTCCTACCACTCTTGCACCCGATGAAGAAAAAGTAATTTCTCAGCCGTTAGAGGTGGCGGGGCAAACTTGGGATGTCACCTGTGTAAATATGGGAAATCCCCACTGCATTACCTTTGTGGAAGATGTAGCAGCAATTGAGCTAGAAAGCATCGGCCCGAAATTTGAGCATCACTCAGCTTTTCCTCAACGCATAAATACCGAATTTATTCAAGTAGTACGCCGTGACTATTTGAAAATGCGGGTATGGGAACGGGGTGCTGGGATTACATTAGCTTGCGGGACTGGTGCTTGTGCTTCCTTGGTAGCTGGAGTGTTAACCGGGAAATGCGATCGCACCGCGACTATAGAATTACCTGGTGGCCCCTTGCAAATTGAATGGTCAGAAATCGACCAACGAGTTTACATGACAGGCCCGGCTGAAAAGGTATTCACGGGTAAACTGTAACCGATTTACTATTGGCATTACTCAAGTAGTAGTGCCATAGAAGTCTTGCAGCAACTGCTCGCCACGGTCGCCAGTGCTGTGTCATTGCTTCTAGTTGAATTGGTGTTGGACGCGTCGCCAAGTTTTTGAGTTTTTGTAAAGCGATCGCGATCGCTAAATCGCCTTTAGGAAAGACATCAGGACGTTGCAGCGCCATTAGCAAGTAAATATCAACTGTCCAGTCTCCGATGCCTTTGAGACACTTTAACTCAGTTCTGATCGCAGTTTCGTCCATTGTTTCCAGCTTGGTTAAGTCAAGCTGACCAGTTGCGATCGCATTCGCCAACCCGCGACAGTATAGAATCTTTTGCCGACTGAATCCAATTCCTCTCAATTGAACATCATCCAATATCAGAAAATTCTCTGGGGTTAGAGTTACAACAACCCCACATAGTCGCGTAAATACAGCCCTTGCAGCCGCTACGGAAACTTGCTGTTCGAGAATGATGCACAGAAGCGTTGCAAAACCAGGTTCTCTTGACCATATTGGTGGAGGCCCTAGTGTCTCTAAAATCCGAGCCAAATCGCTATCAAGATTGGCAAGCACCATTAAACCACGGGAAAGACTTTCTTCAGTCAACGATTCTAATTCAGGTGTTTGAGTCATGTTTGTAAAATTTCGACTCTTGTATAAGCAGTTTTTGTTTGCGCTCAATTCCCCAGCGATAACCACCAAGACTGCCATCACTCCGCAGCACCCGGTGACACGGTACAATCAGCGCGATCGGATTAGCTCCACAAGCATTACCCACCGCGCGGACTGTTTGGGGTTTGGCAATCTCAGAGGCGATATCAGTGTATGTGCGCGTTTCGCCATAGGGAATTTTTTGTAATGCTTGCCAAACCTGTTTTTGAAATGCTGTCCCACGGATATCAAGTGGTAAATCAATATGTGCCTCACCTCCCGCAATCAAGTCGAGGATTGCTTGTATCCATTCCTTGTGTGTGTGGTCATCACGCATAATATCCGCTTGGTGAAATTCCTGGTTCAAGATATGTTCAAGTTTGTCTGCTTCATCACCTAGTTTAACGGCACAGATACCCTTCTCTGTTGTTGCCACAAGCAAATATCCTAGTGGACATGGAGCGATCGCATAAACAATGTTGACTGTCTTTCCAGCTTGTTGGTAAGTCTTTGGTGTCATTCCCAGTTGTTTAGGTGCTTTCTCATACAGTTGGCTACTTGAACCATACCCCGTGTCGTAAACTGCATGAGTAATTTCCTCGCCTGACTGAAGACGCTGCTTCAATTGTTGGCTACGCAGCGCATCTGCATATTGAAAAGGCGATACGCCAATGATTTGCTTAAATATTCTTTGTAGATAACTAGGACTCATTTCTACTTGAGAGCATAATTCCGAGAGAGTTGGGATGCGATCGCCTTGTGCTTCAATGTATCGACATACTGCTAAAACTTTGGACTTAGCCGTATTTGGAACTGTTTCAAATTGTGGCTGACAGCGCTTACAAGGTCGAAAACCTGCAATTTCAGCCTCTTGTACTGATTGGAAGAAACAAACTTGATTGCGATTTGGTCTGCGGCTAGGGCAAATAGGTCGGCAATAAACCCCTGTAGAGCGAACACCATAGAAAAGCTTGCCTTCAAAAGTGGGATCTCGATTGAGGACTGCTTCCCAAAGAGTTTCTTCTAAAACTAATGTCTGTTGTACTTGCATTCATATCTCCTTGAATGTATTGCAAAGGCTCTCCTCTTTGGAGTATTCATTATTAGTTTTTGCCTTTAGAGGATGTTTGAAAAGTAGTGGCTGATGTATCAAAAAGTTTAGATCCTCCTAAATCCTCCTTAAAAAGGAGGACTTTGAGAAGGTTATTCCCCCCTTTTTAAGGGGGGCTAGCAGGGTGGTTTCATACAAGCAGAGAAAAACTAAAACTGAGTTTCAAAGCCTCTCCCCCACGGGGGGAGAGGTTTGGAGAGAGGGAAAAAGCCATGCTACTTTCACGAGAAATCAAGACTTATGTATTTTTCTTTTTTCGTATGAAACCACCCTGCCCTTTTTAAGGGGGGCTAGGAGGGATCTTGATACAACCATAGACTTTTCAAACAACCTCTTAGGTAAAACTAGATTAAATGTATCGAGAAACTATTTTCTATCTGATTATTGCGATCAAAGTTGATTATCTCAGTTTTTTAATGTACCAACTCGCTGAACGGGTGTTCACTACTCGATGGAACCGGGAACCTTAAATTAGGTCAACATAGCGGAATTTTTATGAGTGGTGGTATTTACCTGATTCAGGATAATTGTCAATTAGTTGAAATGAAGGAAGAAGCGTATGAATCAGAGGATGGGCTACAAAAGCTACTAGCTGACTATCCAAGTTTGTTAGCAGGAGAACAGATAGACAGTGCTGCACCAAGACGCTGGTTGTTAATCTCACGGGAGATAGCAATACCAGATAGCGAAGACAGTGCTGGACGTTGGGCACTCGATCATTTATTTCTCGATCAAGATGGAATTCCCACCATTGTAGAAGTTAAGCGCAGCAGCGATACCCGGATTCGGCGAGAAGTGGTTGGTCAGATGCTTGACTATGCAGCTAATGCGGTAGTTTATTGGTCAATTGAGAAAATCCGTGCCCAGTTTGAAGCTAATTCTAATGCTGAACAGCTACTAATAGATTTAATTGGCAACGAAGAGGCTGATTTAGAAAAGTTTTGGCAACAAGTCAAAGCCAACTTGCAATTAGGTAAAGTCCGTCTTGTCTTTGTGGCTGATAAAATACCTGTCGAACTTCAGCGGATAGTCGAATTTTTAAACCAGCAAATGAGTCCGGCACAGGTGTTAGCAGTAGAGATTAAACAATATGTGGGTCAGGGTTTGAAAACTTTGGTTCCTAGAGTGATTGGTCAAACTAAGAAACCTTTCCCACTTCCCCTAGAGAAAAGACAATGGGATGCATCAAGTTTCATGAAAGAAGTTGAGACTAAATACAGCCCAAAAGCCGCTAAGATCGCCAGTCTGATTCTAGAATGGGCGACTAGTCAAACATTGCAGATTCAATGGGGTACAGGTAAAAGTCATGGTTCTTTTATCCCTAAATTTTATTACAAGGGAAAAAATCGCACTTTTTTCCGAGTTTGGAGTAATGCTACTGTAGAAATTTGCGCCTACGAGCCACCATTCGATTTAGGAGAGAAGAAAGTAGAACTTCTAACTCGATTTAAATCTGTCGTAGGAACATCAATTTCTATTAATCCTTATTGCTGGTATATTCCCTTTTCTGCTCTAAATGATGAGATGGTTTTCAGACAGTTTTTGGAAGTGCTTGTTTGGGCTATTAGTGAAATTAAATTATCATAATTTTGTACTCTAGCAATCCTATTTAATTTGTGAGAATTGCAAACCGCAGATTCCGAATCATTCAAAGTAGGCAAATTACTTACAAAATTTCTGCCAAATCTAAAACAAATCCTGGCAAAACATCTTTCCCAGATAGAGTTTTAGGACTTTGTAAAATCTCAACTTCTCGATTGGGACGATAAATTTCTACCTGCTGCTGTCCTCGATTAATTAACCAGCCCAATCTTGCGCCATTCTCGATGTATTCCTTCATTTTGGTTCGCGTTTTTTCTAAGGAATCACTTGGAGACATTAACTCAACCACAAAATCGGGACACAAAGGAGCAAATCTTTCTTTTTCTGCTTCGCTTAAAGCATTCCACCGTTCCATTTTTACCCAAGATGCATCTGGAGAACGCTCTGCACCGTTGGGAAGTTTGAAACCACCAGAAGAGTCAAAGGATTTTTCTAGTTTATTTTGACGACTCCAAGCTCTTAATTGATAAGTTAAATCGGCATTACGGTCACTAGTACTACTCCCTGTTGGTGGCATAATAATTAATTCCCCTGAAGCTGTCCGCTCAAACTTTAAGTCTCGATTATTTTGACAAAGCTGAAAAAATTGCTCGTCAGTCAAGTCGATGTTTAATTCGAGGGTAGGAGGTAAACTGACGGTAATAATATTCATTTTATCAGTTTGGGTGGAAGCGATATATCTATTTTAGTAGTCTGTCAAGTCAACTATGCTAGGTAAATAAGTTTGTAGTAAAGACTTTAGTCTTGAACTGATTCGCTCTTTGACAAATGGTTCACCCGATTGGGTGAATGCGATCGCAACATCCAGAACTACTCTGAAAGTAGAGACGCTTTTTCGGCTGTTAGTGATCACGCTGACAGTCAAAAATCTCGCATAATGGCTATGATTGCCTTGAATATTATGCCAATTGCTTATATATCAAAGGGTCAAAGAGTGGATGAAATTGTAATATCACCTCATAAACCAGATTTTCCACCAGAGAAGATCACTCTGTTGGAAACAATTGCTGCCAATTTACCGGGGATGATTTTCCAAATTCTGCAACGGCAGGATGGGTCTGTGTTTATCCCTTATGTTAGTTCTGGTTGTAAATATTTGTATGAATTAGAACCAGAAGCTGTACAGGCAGACTTTCGGGTGCTATACAAACTGATTCATCCACAGGATATAAAAGCTTTTGCAGAATCTATTGATGTTTGTCGCACCACTCTTACACCTTGGCATTGGGAAGGTCGCATCATTACGCCTAGTGGCATTAAGTGGATTCAAGGTACTTCGCAACCCGAACTACAAGCAGAAGGTGATTTTCTTTGGAATGGCTTGGTAATGGATATTACAGACCGAAAACAAGCCGAAGAAAAATTGCAAGAAAGTGAGGCGCGGTATAAAGCAATTTTGGATGCTATCCCCGATTTGATGTTTCGCATCAGCTGCGATGGCGAATATCTAGATTTGAAAAGTGAGGGAGCAAATGTCAGTCTTTCGAGAGAAGAAATAGTTGGCAAACATGTGGAGGAATTATTGCCTAGTGATGTTGCCGCAATTAGCCTGGAAGCGATCGCTAAAACTTTAGATTCTGGAACTTTGCAAACTTGCGAATATCAACTACCAACATCTTTGGGAATCAAAGATTATGAGGCGCGGTTGGTAGTGAGTGGTCAAGATGAAGTACTAGCAATTGTCCGAGATATCACAGAACGTAAACAAGCAGAAGTTGCCTTACAAAATCTTGCCCAAAAATTTGCGAAAGCTTTTAGTTGCAGCCCCGATTCAATTACTATCAGCACACTCCAAGAAGGACGTTTTATCGAAGTTAACGACAGTTTTGTGGAACTTTCAGGTTATGAGCGAGATGAGGCGATTGGTAAAACTTCCTTTGAGTTAAATCTTTGGGTACATGATTGCGATCGCCTAAATTTGTTACAGGAGTTACAAGCCACAGGAGTTGTTCGCAACTTGGAATTTGAATTTCGGCAAAAGTCTGGCAAGATAATTACAACACTGCTTTCAGCCGAAGTCATTGATTTGGATGGTATCTCTTCGATCTTAGCAGTCCATCATGACATTACAGAACGCAAGCAGGTGGAGGCACAATTCCGCCTTTGTGCACAACGCGATCGCTTGTTGGCAGAAACCTTAGTACGAATTCGGTCTTCGCTTAACTTAGATCAAATTCTCCAAACTACCGTGACGGAAGTCAGGCAATTTCTGCAAGCAGATCGAGTTTTCATTGGTTTAAATAATGCCAATTTAGGAGTCAGAACTCTTGCCGAATCAGTAGATCCCAAGTATCCATCAGTCTCAGGTTGGTCTACTAATGATGAAGCTTATCTACAAGAATTAAGAAACTTACTCAAAGATAATCTTGTGCGTGTCGTTGAAGATATAACGCAAATATCAGTATCTCCTAAAGTTAAAACACACTGTCAAAAATTCCAAACGAAGGCTACTTTGGCTGTACCAATTATGCTAGGTGACGAATTATTTGGGGCGTTAATTGCCAATCAATGCTCAGGTTCGCGTCATTGGCAGCCAATAGAAATTGATTTGTTACAGCAGATGTCAGAACAGGTAGCGATCGCCATTCAGCAAAGCCAGATATGCCAAAAACTAGCAGAACTTAACACTAATTTAGAACACCAAGTAGAAGAACGGACAGCACAATTGCAGCAGAAAATGCAAGAAGTTGAAAAATTGCATCGCGTCAAAGATGTTGTTTTGCATACAGTTGCCCACGATTTACAAACTTCAGCGATGGGTAACTTGATGGTGTTAAAGAATTTGTTAAATGAGAGAGTGGGGAGTGGGGTAGAGGACAAGGGGACAAGGGGGCAAAGGGGACAAGGAAGAATTATTGAAGAAGTTTCTCCCTTGTCTTCTCCCAATGCCCCATGCCCCATGCCCCATGCCCAATCCCCAATTCCAGTATCTCGCTCGATAATCGAGCGGATGATTCAAGGCAATGATCGCCAACTGACGATGATTAACTCATTGCTAGAAATTAATTCCTGTGAAAAACAGGGTATTGACATCAAGCCCGAACTTGTGCAATTTAGCACCCTACTGGGAGGAATATTCGCTCAGTTGGAACCCATGCTGACACAAAATCAAGCGACTCTGAAGAACTTGGTTCCCGCCGATTTACCGTTAGTGATGGCAGATGCGACTCGGTTGCAGAAAGTTGTGGCCAATTTATTAACACATAGCTTGCAAAATAATCCACCAGGATTAAATTTTATTCTGAGTGCCACCGTTGAGGCAGGAATGATTCGCACTCAGATTCAAGATGACGGTGTGGTAATGAGTAAACTAGAGTGCGATCGCCTTTTCGATCTGCATGTTCGTGACCCCCAAGACTGTTGTTCCACAAGCATTGGCTTAAAAATGTATCTTTGTCGGAAAGTTATTAAGGCACATGGCGGCGAAATCGGTGTTATTAGTAACCGCAAGCGCGGATTAACTTTCTGGTTTACATTACCTCTCTTCACTTCATCCGCAACAAATCGCCCATAAATCACCAAAAAATGAGAGGGTGTTATTTATGGCAATGTTGAGTAAGGGAAACACCCTCAAGGTATGGGCAAAGTTGCTCGGATGCTAATGGCTACTCCGTTTACAACAGTGCAAAGCTGGTGGAGAAAAGCCTTTTCTGCGCCAACAAGAGATGAAACCACTACTCTTTACAGAGATTGGCGCGATCGCTTTTTGTGGCAAAGATTGCGTTTATGGTTATGGCTGGCACTAATTTGTTTGTTGTCTTTTACTTTGCGAGACATCTACGGCTTTTTTTTCCCTTTAAAAGAGTTGGAAACGCTGCCAGAAGTACTTATAACTCAACGCTTTGTCATCAATATTACAATGCTCCTGAGTATACTGATCTGGTTTACCTTACATAAAACTAAATTAGGTCGTCATCGTCCAGATTTATTATTTTTGGGGTCTTCTTGGTCAATTAGTTTAACATCGCAATTGTTTGCAACCATCAGAGGTTTTGCACTACCCGATACCATTGGCTGGTCGCTGTTGTTCTTGAGCCAAGCTATTTTAATGCCAGTCTGTTGGATTCTGCACTTGTTATGTCAAGTAGGTGTGCTAGTTTACTATTTTGGTGTGAATACGGTACTTGGGCTAAAAACACCAATCCCCGAATACCCAGAAATATATAATATAACGTTCATTTTATACATTTTTTGGTTTTGTGCTATATGCAACTTCGGTGTTTATCTATACGATCATCTGCAACGTTCTGAATTTTACGCTCGTCAAGAACTAGAATCTGCCTACCAAAAACTCAAGGTTGCAGAAGCTAAATATCGCAGCATTTTTGAAAACGCTGTTGAAGGTATTTTTCAAAGTAGTCCCGATGGACGTTACATTACGGCAAATCCTGCTTTAGCACGCATTTATGGCTACTCCTCAGCCGAAGAGGTGACAGAAAATTCTACTGTTATTGAACAATTGTACGTTGATCCGAACCGCCGGGCAGAATTTGTGCGTCTAATGGAAAAGTATGGCAGCGTTTCTGAGTTTGAGTCCCAAATTTATCGCCGAGATGGGAGTATTGTCTGGATTTCAGAAAAAGCCTACGCAGTGCGTGACGAACATCTTAAACTGCTTTATTACGAAGGTTTAATTGAAGACATTACCCGGCGTAAAGAAACTGAAGAAGAACTACGAGTATTTTTCCATGCAGTTTCCCACGACTTACGCAACCCAGTGCTGGGTACTTTAATGGTGCTGAAAAATTTGCTTGCACATCCAGAGGCAAATATTTCGATTTCACGCTCAATTTTAGAGCGGATGATTCAAAGTAGCGATCGCCAACTGAACTTAATTAATTCGTTGATGGAAGCTCATGTCAGCGAAATACAAGGTGTTGTTTTACAACGTCAAGCCGTACAATTACTGACAGTTGTCGAAGCTGCGATCGCAGATTTAGAGCCATTGCTGACACAAAATCAAGCAACCTTGACAAATCTGGTATCCGCAGATTTGCCATTAGTAAATGCAGACCCCACGCAACTATGGCGAGTTTTTTCTAACTTAATTGTCAATGCTCTGAAACATAATCCCCCTGGTTTGCTCTTGACAATCAACGCTACCCCTAAGGATGACAAAATTTATTGTACTGTTAGTGATAACGGCGTAGGAATTAGTCAACAACAAAGCGATCGGCTTTTTGACCTTTACTTTCGGGGTGCAAGTATCCGCAATTCTGTAAGTTTGGGATTGGGCTTATATTTATGTAAGCAAATTATCAATGCTCACGGCGGCGAAATTGGTGTGAATAGTGCATCGGATAGAGGGGCAACATTTTGGTTTACATTACCTATTAGCTAGCACCTAATGCCTGCAAAGTTGCCAATTGAGCTTCTGTTAACCCTTGAATTTCTTCCAGTTTCATACCTTCGTAGGGGCGAGGCGCTCTCCAAGTTTGCTCACATTTACCAGTTTGCAAATCCCAGACTTTAATTGTTTCGTCTAAGCTACCACTGAATGCAGTCAGTCTGGCAGAAGTTGCGTCTCCAATTGGGACAGAGGCTACCACCAAACTATAAATAAGCTCTGAGTGACCCACCAAAGTTTGATAGCATTCTCCTGTAGAGATATGCCAAAGTTTCAGATTGCGATCTAAACTACCACTAACAATAAACTGAGCGTCTGGACTAAACTGCGCTACCATAACGGGGCCTTCGTGTTCTGTAAAAGTTTGGAAACATTCTCCTGTGGAAACTAACCACAATTTTAAGGTTTGGTCAAAACTTGTACTTAATAACCACTGTCCGTTAGGGCTAAAGGTAACTGACCACACACTGTTGGTGTGTCCTGTGAAAGTTTGCCAGCATTCTCCAGTTTCAACGTCCCACAGCTTAATTATCCCGTCAAACTCACTACTGGCAAGCTGTTGGCCATCTGGACTCCATACTACTGAAACAACTGAACTGGTATGTCCTTTGAGGGTTTTCAGGCATTGTCCTGTGCTAATATCCCAAATTTTTACGGTTTGGTCATAGCTGCTACTGGCCAATTGTCTGCCATCTGGACTAAAAACGACTGTCCAAACCCAACTATTATGACCATGCAAGGTTTGTAGACAGGTTCCTAACTTCCAGTCCCATAATTTAATACTGTAGTCTGCACTGCCACTGGCAAGTAAAGGATGCTGGCTAGCAGGTTGAAACGCTACCGACCAAACGCGGTTGGTATGTTCCCGTAGTGTTTGCACTAGAGTACCGTTTTTGATGTCCCATAGCTTAATTGTTTGGTCTTCGTGTCCACTTGCCAGATAGTCGCCATCTGGACTTGGAGCCAGGGATAATACACTATTGGTATGCCCTTTGAGTGTTTTTGTGCAGCGTCCTATTTGAATATTCCATACTTTGGTGGCGTGGTCATCACCACCACTGACCAATTGTTGTTCGTTAGGGTGATAAGCAACCGTCCAAACGCGGCTGCTATGACCGAGGAAGGTTTTCAGGCAATTTCCGCTAGTTACATCCCATAATTTCACTGTGCGGTCAAAACTGCTGCTAGCCAACTGTTGACCGTTTGGACTAAATGCGATCGCTGTTACTGTCTGTCGATGTCCGCGTAAGGTTTGAAGACATTTTTGGGTTTTAACATCCCAAAGTTTTATCGTGTTGTCATAGCTGCTGCTAGCGAGTAACTGACCATCTGGACTAAATGCTATTGAGCGTAACCAGCGATCGTGTGCTTGCCAGACGCAAAGGCAATTTCCGGTAGCAACATCCCACAAGCGGATTGTATAATCTTCGCTACAACTGGCAAGAATTTTACCATTAGGGTGAAAAGCGATCGCCCAAACTCGACCTTCATGACCAATTAAAATCTGAACTTCTGGGTTAAGCTTTTCGGGGGCAATCTGCCACAAACGAATAGTTAAATCTTGACCACAACTGACAAGGATATTACCTTCAGGACTAAATGCAACGGCGTTAACTGAGTAAGTATGTCCTTTATATGTGTGCAGACATTGCCCAGTTTCCACATCCCATAACTTCACTAGATAATCATCACTAGCGCTGGCCAGATACCGTCCGTCTGGACTAAAAGTTACACCCCACGTCCAATGTTGGTGTCCTCGACAACGCATTAGTTGTTTGACTGTGCTAGCATCCCAAACTTGAATTTCGCCTTTAGTGTCGCTAGTCGCTAAATACTGTCCATCTGGACTAAAAGCAACACTAACTACACCGCCAAAGGTTTCAGCAAAGACAGTTTCTCTAATTTTGACATTAGTAAAATTAGTATTGTGTAATGTGGCGTTGGCTAAGTAAGCTTGGCGAATAGCCAGATAAGAAAAGTCAAAGCCACTCAGATCGGTTTTCAAGTGACTGAATAGATTTAGCAAATTACCTCCTGCATAGCCTGTTTGCACTGCTGTTTGGTGTCGCAATTGGGCTAAAATTTGGCAAAGGTGCTCCTCAAGTTGGGCTTGTGTGTCGAAGTGGGTTAAAAGTCGCTCTATTAAAGGGTGCAGAATGAATTGAATTTGTGCTTCGCGCACGTAGTCTTGAGTTTGGGCTTCAATTACGGTATGGGTTTGGAATAAGTTGAGTTCGCCTGTAGTAATTTCCCGCTCAAGAGTTTGGATAAATTGTTCTGTAACATACTCCATAATTACGGGTTGTTGCGTTAACCCTATCGTTCCTGTTTCCACAAGTGAGCGCCCCTTAAGTGACTCCAACGCTTCTAAAAGTTTTTGCCAAGATACTTGCGGTAATATTTCTGTTTGTAACCTTGCTGGTGTTACTCCTTCTCGGTTAATCGCTAGCCAGTACATAATCTGTCGTTGCAGAGGCGATAAACGCTCGAACTGTTGCTTTAATAAGTCCCACAAACCGCTAAAAACAGTATTACCTTGTGCCAAGAATGCTTGTGTGTCACCACAAAATATATCTTGAATAGCAATTGCAGCAATTTTAAGGGCGAGTGGGTTACCACCAAAGTAATTAACCAGGGTTTGATGTTGAGCTAGTGTAGCTTCTAAACCTTTGGCGATCAGTATTTGCTGACCTTCTATTGTTGAGAGTCCTGACAAAGAGAGCGATCGCACAGGTAAATTTTTTCCTTCGCGCACAGCAATTCCACCTGGTTTTTCTCGTCCGGTGACTACCAAACAACTTTGGTGAAGTTCATCGCAGATTCGCTCAAATAGCTGTTGGTATGCTTCAAACCCTTGTTGATATTGTCCACCCCGGTTTCCACTTTGTAAAATTGACTCGACATTATCAAGAACTAACAAACAGCGTTTTTGCTGCAACTGTTGCATCAAAATACTAATTGAAGTATCTATGGTTGCCTCTGAACCCATTAAAATTGGCAACATTTCACTGAGTAAGGCATTTAATGGCAGTGCTTGCCGTAAACTACGCCAAATCACATATTCAAACTGGGACTGAATTTGCTCTGCAAGTTTCACCGAGAGAGTAGTTTTGCCAATCCCACCCAGTCCAAAAATCCCGACGAAACGACAATGCTCATTACCAATCCATGTTGCTAAAGTTTCCAGTTCTGCTTGGCGACCGTAAAATCGGGAAACATCGATGGCTTCTCCCCAATCTTGCGTACTGCTTTGGGATTGCTGATAACGATGCAGAACGGCTTGGATATTTTTTTTAGAGACTTCTTCACCAATGACTTGGGAAAGCGATCGCCACAATTGCGAACCTACCTGTTTAATGTACTCATTTTGATAACCTAGTTTCTCCGCAATGACCTCATAAGTTTGTCCCTTCCAAGTTTCCAAAAAGACCACAGATTTAACGTCATTGAGCTTTTGCCCAGATGTAGAGCTTAAAAGAGCATTGACTATTTTAAGTGCCTCTTCTCCCGTCATCGGTTAGCTAGATCCATGTATCGCTTAAGTCTTTCAATTCTCTGTTCTTGTTGGGAAGATTATGGCAAAGTTTACAACTATTTACATAAGCTAGTCACTTTTTATTACCGACCGGACAATCAGGCTTGGATTTTAATTAGGAAAGACAAGAAGTTCAATGATTCATCTTCCTTAATTAAATAGGAAAAACTTTATAGGAATGAGTAGAAATAGTGCGATCAAAAAAAATCAGTAACTTTCTATTCGTTTAAATTGGATGGATTTTGGCAACTTGTGACAGAGCAATAGCAGCTAGAAAATTAATTACCTAGCTAGCATGGCGAACTTATTATTTACGTAATTTGAGGATATAACAATGAAATCTCAACTAATTTCCGCATTAACTGTTTTTACCATATTAGGATTATCTCAGCAAGCAAAAGCATATAATCTTGAAGCTTGTGCGAAAGACCCAATGACCACCAAACCTGAAACGATCAACTTACTTCAGCCTCTTGACCAAAAAATGGTGAATTGTATTCCTCAATTAGATTCAATCGCTAGTCAATGGCAATCAAAAGTAAATAGTATTTTATCTGCCATCAATGTAGTAAAGATAGGTAATCAAGGTGAAAATGATATTGAAAAGCTTGAATACAATGTAACAGGTAATACAATTTCTCTGATTGCAAAGGTTCGGGCTAAACACACTTGGAAAGAAACAATTCCTGCGGTAAAAACAAAAGTTCCTGTTGATAAATGGCGCTGGGTAGATGTTCCTTATCCTGATGTAAGATGGCACAAAAAATGCAAATTGGGTGTTTGTGTAAAAGTGCCAGAGCCTTTTACTAATTACCGAAAAGAGAAAGTACCTTATACAGTTATGGAAATAAGGACAATCACACCAGAAAAAGTTGTATCTACTACCGCTTCAGCTACCTGTAAGTATGATTACACTTTCAATTTGTCAACTCTTGAACAAAAACCTGTTTTTAACTGCGGTCAGGGTTGGACAGGTAATGTCACGCTAGATGCAAGTGCAATTACCAAAATACTCAATGGAGAAATGCCTACCTTGGGTAGTTTAGTAACCAGTATAAATCCTACACCACCTCTATTTAAGGATGCTAATCGTGATACTTACAATGATGTTAAAAACGAAATAATTGCTAGTCATTCAGGTTCAATAGTCTACTTTTCTTCAGAATCATTTGTTAATTGGGCATCTGTAGAAAACCAAGGAGCTAACGGAATTGCTGCTGTTCTTTCTGGTGGAGCATATGGCGCAGAGCTTACTCGCCAAATTGCAGAAAGATTAACAACTGAACTCACCTTCATGAGTGTTTTTGCTTCTCAAACTGCAATCAACTTAGATGTTGAGCAGATAATATCAATGATGACAGGAAATAGCACATTAAATCTTGGCGGTTATAACGTTTCGGTAAAAGTGGTAAACACCCCTAACGTGATTCAGAAATGTTTAGTTAGCGGTGATTGTACTCCTGAAATCAAGTCACCTCGTTTAGGTTTTGCTATTATTGCAACACCAATTAATTAATAACTTGACTGTTATGCTTTGATGAGAGGAAAATTTACTCGGATTTTTATTCTGCTGATAGCGATAATAATGGCAAAGGATAACCATCTTCTAACCTTGTTGGAGGCAGTATGCCTTTGCCGATTATTACCATCGTCCCAACTTTCACAGCTAACTAGGGGTATAAATCGATTATTTTAGGCGATGGCTATGTCTACGACGCACTATGTCTGCGCTCCTCAAAAATTGTTCATCTCTTCATTAGTGTAAATTTATGTAAATTTACACTAATAACTCACTTTTTCTCACTGACAGAGCCATCAGGCTTGGGTTATCAAATAATTAAATTCTAAGAGGGCAGGGATCATGGAAACAGTTGTCAAGATACTTGTAGGCATTATTGCATTCATACATATTGGTTTTCTAGTTGTGCAGATGTTTTTCTGGAATACAGAGTTTGTTCAAGAAAGAATAGTCGGAGATTTCACTCCAGAGCAAATTTCTGCAATTCTTGCTCACAATCAAGGGTTATACAATGGATTTATTGCTGCTGGGTTAATCTGGGGATTATTTGTATGGCAGATGTTCCCACAAGTTAAGCCTTCTTGGATTGGGATTTTCTTTTTAATTTGTGTAGCGATCGCTGGCATTTTTGGCAGCATTACCTTGCAACGTCCAACAGCATTTTTAATTCAATCAGTACCTGCAATATTAGCTTTAGTACTTTTAGGACTGCGGAAAGATTGAATAGGATTTAATAAGAATTATTTAGCAGTTCAGCAAAAAATAAACGGATAGAACAACAAAAACTGTGTAAAAGCGCTGATTTTATTTCATCATCAAGTTGAAAATTTATTTACAAAACAACAATAAATTGAGGTTTAAATATGAAAAAGCTTATCTGGTTTTTGCCATTGCTGGCAATTATAGCAACATGGCTACCAAGTTCCGATGCTGTCTGCAAATATCTTTTCTTCTTGCGCTTGCCTATTTTGATGGGTTTATTCCTCCTACTTCTCCCTAAACTTGCCAAGGATTGGCTGCCAGCCATGTTGAAAAATCTATTTGTACTTCGCAGCAAGTGGCAACTGGCAGCCATAATTGTGAGCGCAATTGGAGCAGGAACGTCAGTAATTTCAGTTGCATTCATCATTCTGGATAACGCACCAGCTCGCTTTGCTGTACCACCAACAATAGAAATTTCTGAATTTTGGCAATATGGAATAGCTATTGCCTTAAGTTTATACATTTGTATTATCGCCTTTGACCTTTCCAAAGAGAAGCTGAACAATAACGAAAGACGGTGGGGAGCATTTGTCGGTTCGGTATTGGGAATTGGGTTACTGTTTTTTGTTAGTTTTATCAGAGACTGGTTAAGCTCAAACACTTTCTTAAAAAAGATACTTACTGATATCGTTTCTTTCATAAGTAGACATAATACATCTGGCTATATTAATCCTCAAACGGGTGAATTGACTGCGGGCCATCTGACGGCAATTGCTTATTTTATAATTGGAGTATTTATCTACATTACGGTTGGTTTGCGTTTTAATCCCAAATCAGAAACAAATCGATCTGAAGCACCCGCACTTCTATATGTGCTACTTATCATATCAATAGTGACACTTGTCTACGGTGGTGCAACATTTTATTTTGATTACTTTCGGATTCCTGTACTAATTCTATTTACTGCTTTCTCAGGCCTTAGCTATGTTGCTTTTGATGTTAATCACTTTTTTCCAGTCAATAAGTTCAAGGATAGTGAAGACAAGAAGAGAGGTGATAGGGATACAACTAATTTCCAAAAAGTGCTAGAAAAGCGTCTTCAACATCAAGAAGGAGAACGAACTTTAGTGATTATTTGTGCTAGTGGTGGTGGAATTCAAGCAGCAGGATGGACAGTGCAAGTGTTAAGTGGTCTTCAGGAATTATTAGGAGAGTCATTTACTAAAGCAATTGGGTTGATTAGTGCTGTCTCAGGCGGTTCAGTAGGGACGATGTACTATTTAGATCACTTTAATAAAAATGGTTTTTTAGAAGAGAGGGAACAGCAAATCTCTGATAAAACTACCAGTAATAGTTTTTATGCTGCTACTAAAGATAGTTTAGATGCCGTTGGTTGGGGTCTGGTTTATTTAGACTTATGGCGATTCATAGGATTTCCATTCATTGTTCGCCCAGAGTTTGATCGTGGTACAGCAGTTGAGACAGACTGGCAGGGTGAAATGAAGGAACCGAAAAAGATAAAAACCTTTGGAACCTGGCGAAAACAGATTTTTGATGGCGAAATTCCTATTCCTGTATTCAATGCCACTTTAGTCGAAAATGGCTGGCGGTTTCTGATTACTCCAGTAACATTTAGCAAGGCTCCTGAGAAAAAGTATATAGACTTTAATACTCTTTATGAAGCCTATGATATGAATGTTGTAACGGCTGCAAGATTATCAGCAACATTTCCCTATGTCTCTCCTATTTGTCGCAGCAGTGTAAACATCCAAAATCAGAATTATCACGTTGCTGATGGCGGTTATTTCGATAACTCTGGCTTTGTAACGGCAGCCGAATGGCTGGATGAACAGCTTAATGAATGGTCAAAAACGGAAAATAGTTTAAATGTAAAACGAGTCCTTATATTGCAAATCAATCCTTTTCCCAAATCTGCTTCAACGGAAAACGTACAGGGGAATGGAGGCTGGTTTATGGCAACTATAGGGCCATTACTAGCAATGTTCAAAGTACGCGATCCGGTTTTAGCATCTCGAAATGCAAAGGAAGCAGACCTCCTTGCCAAAAAATGGGAGAACAAGGTAGATATCCAATACTTTCCTATTTTCTTCCCTTCGGAATCTGAAATATCTCCAAAATTTCCCGGATTTTACAAAGATGGTCGGTATCGTCCGCCTTTATCCTGGAGATTAACTGATAGAGAGAAGCAAGCTATTAAAGATGGTTGGGCGGCAATCAAAACAGGAAAGAACATTCAAAAAATTAAACAACTGTGGCACGAAACTTGGAATATGCCAGATTCCACAAACGGTACATTAGAAGATTAACCACTTGCTTCTCCTCTGGGTAGCAAGCTTTAAGAGCAGGGTTACGAGCGTCACTCAAAGGGTTACGACAGGGAATAGGAAAGTGCTAATTAGAATCATAATGAAAAGCGGAAGTTCAGGCGAAACTCTGTATGCTGACATTTACCCAACTTAAACCACCCAATACTGATGCCATAGTCACCTTTACTCTGGCGCTGACAGCAGAAGAACGCACTCGTAGTCGTCATCGCTTTGAAACAGGAGATGATAAGATTGTGTTTTTACATTTACCCAGAGGAACTGTTTTACACGATGGCGATATTCTGCAAGAAGAAACCCATAGCAGTTTAATCAGAATTACCGCCAAACCAGAACTAGTACTGACTGCCTTTGCCCAAACACCACTTTTATTATTACGGGCGGCATACCATTTGGGAAATCGCCATGTACCTGTAGAAATTACTCCGAGTTATTTACGTTTGTCTTCAGATTCGGTTTTACGCACGATGTTGGAACAACTGGGGTTAGAAGTTAAAGAAGAAATTTTACCGTTTCAACCAGAATTGGGAGCTTATGGACAACACCATCATGCTTACTGATAGCCATCTTTTGAGTATTTTGCAGTTGGCTAGCCCCGCTTTGCCTGTGGGAGCATATAGTTATTCTGAAGGCTTGGAAACGCTCGTAGAAAATGGTATTGTTACCAACGCCGTACATCTGAAACTTTGGTTAAAAGCAGAGTTGCTCTACGGGGCAATTCGGTTAGAGGCGGCGGTGATGGCACGATCGCAGCAAGCTGCAAAAATAGGTGATGTTGAGTCGCTATGCCGTTGGAATTTATGGTTATCCGCTGCTAGAGAAACAGAAGAGTTACGCGCTTCTAGTTGGCAGATGGGGCGATCGCTCATCCAATTACTTGGTAAACTAGAACCGCAGATTGTACCCATTGCCAATGCTGTCGGTAATCCTTGCAATTATGCGATCGCTTTTGGCATTGCCGTTGCCCATTGGCAAATCAGTATCAAAGCCGCATTACTAGGATATCTGCACAGTTGGGCAAGTAATTTGATTACTGCTGGCGTGAAACTTATCCCCCTTGGACAAACAGCAGGACAGCAGTTATTGCTAGATTTGCAACCATTACTTAGTGCTGCGGCATTGGAAATTCTCGCGTTAGAGGATGATGAACTTGCCTGTTGTAGTTGGGGTTTGTCGCTGGCGAGTATGCAGCATGAAACCCAATATACAAGGTTGTTTAGGAGTTAGTCATTGGTCATTAGTCATTGGTCATTGGTCAAAAACTAAGAACTAATAACCATGTACCAACAGACAAAGGACAAAGGACAAATAACAATGAATGCATTTCGAGTAGGAGTTGCTGGACCAGTGGGTTCGGGGAAGACGGCATTAGTCGATGCTTTGTGTAAGGGATTGCGTGAACAGTATCAGATTGCGGTGGTGACGAATGATATTTATACTCAGGAAGATGCTCAGTTTTTAGTGCGTTCTCAGGCATTGGCAAGCGATCGCATTTTGGGTGTAGAGACTGGCGGTTGTCCTCACACTGCTATCCGCGAAGATGCTTCAATGAATTTGGCGGCGATTGAACAGTTAGAGGAACGTTTTATCGATTTGGATTTGGTATTTTTGGAAAGTGGCGGCGATAATTTAGCCGCTACCTTTAGTCCAGAATTGGTGGATTTAACGATTTACGTCATTGATGTTGCGGCTGGTGATAAAATTCCCCGCAAGGGTGGCCCTGGTATTACTAAATCTGATTTATTAGTAATTAACAAAACTGACTTAGCACCATACGTTGGTGCAGATTTAAGTGTGATGGAACGAGATGCTAAAAAAATGCGCGGCGATAAACCTTTTATTTTTACTAATTTGAAAACTCAGTCTGGACTTGCAGATGTAATTAACTTTGTTTGCACAAATATCTGTTGAAAAAGAATTCAGAAGTCAGGAGTCAGAATCAAGACAAATAAATCTGTATATTTATTGCTGGTGCAAAAACGTCGTTTAGGAACTTCCAAATAAAAAATACTCATACTTCTTCTGAGGTGGGCGTCTCGCCCGCCCGTAGTCAAGGGCAGACAAGATGTCCACCCCACAAGATTGGATAATTTATTTGTTGGAAGTCCCTTATTTAGACGTGACGCTCGAATACTCGCTAACGCTGCGCTATCGCGGACTCGCTACTGCTTTGCTATCCGCAACTTGTACAGAATTCATGCTGAATTCTGACTCCTGACTCCTGAATTCTGTTTCTATAAAGCCTTCAGATGACGACTTCGCACCCGTTCAGCACTACCGGTAGGAATCGCAGCAATTAATTTTTGCGTGTATTCCTCTTTCGGTTCTTGGTAAATGCTTTCAGCTGTTCCTTCTTCAACAATTTGACCGCGATTCATGACTAAAATGCGATCGCTCATAAATTTCACCACACTTAAATCGTGAGAAATAAAGATATAAGTAAGCTGAAAATCTGACTGTAATTCTTTGAGAAGATTTAATACCTGCGCCTGTACTGAAACATCCAGCGCTGAAACTGATTCATCGCAGATGATAAACTTAGGGTTTAACGCCAAAGAACGGGCTATGCAAATCCGTTGGCGTTGACCGCCAGAAAACTGATGAGGATAGCGGTTAATCGCATCTGCACTCAATCCCACCCGTTCTAAAAGTTCGGCTACTCGCTGGCGTCGTTGTTGCTTTGTCTTACCCACGGCGTGAATTAATAATGGTTCCATCACCGCATCGCCAACCCTCATCCGTGGATCGAGGGAACTAAAAGGATTTTGGAAGACTATTTGCATTTCCCGCCGCAGTTTTTGCAAAGGTTCTCCTTTGAGGCTAGTAATATCTTGTTTCTCAAAGATAATCTGACCACTCATCGGTTCAATTAAGCGCAGCAAGGTTCTGCCAAGGGTGGTTTTGCCGCAACCAGATTCTCCCACTAAACCTAGTGTTTCTCCTGATTTGACATCAAAAGAAACGCCATTAACTGCCATATTGTAGCGTTTTGTCCCACCGAACACCCCGCGCACTGGAAAACCAACTTTCAGGTTGCGGATTTGCAGCAGAGGTTCCAATTGATTGAAGTTTGCCAATCTTGCAGCAATCTCTTCTGTGGTGACTTCTGTGGGTGGTGCGGGTTCTTTCGCCTGAATTACTACTTGTCCCGTTGGTGTCTCTTCTGCACTCATGTAATCAGAAACGGTGAGTAATTTTTGGGGACGGCGGTTGAGTGTGGGGCGACAAGCTATCAAACCTTTAGTATATGGATGTTGGGGACTGCTGAAAATTTGCCGAGAAGTACCAGATTCGACAACTTTACCTTTATACATCACCGCTACTTGGTCAGCAATTTCTGAAATTAGCCCCAAGTCGTGGGTGATAAAAATCATTGCCATGTCACGGGTTTGCTGCAATTCTCGTAACAACTCCAAAATTGTCGCTTGCACCGTCACATCCAAGGCTGTGGTTGGTTCATCGGCAATTAAGATTAATGGGTTGCAAGAAATTGCCATTGCAATCATTACCCGTTGCAACTGACCCCCAGAAAGTTCATGAGGGTAGCGTTCCAGCATGGCTTCTTTATGTTGTTTAACCAACTGTGCCAACTTTGATGGTTCTGGTTTTGATGAATTGTTGTTGGTTTGATGCCAATCGATATGCTGCTGCTGGATCTCCTCATCGCTAGGTAGAAGTTTTACCTCTTGTAAACCTGCGATCGCAATTTGTCGTGCTTGGGCTGCCGACACATTTTGATGCCGCATAATCGCTTCTGTTAGCTGAAACCCGATGTTATAAACCGGATTGAGCGAACTCATCGGTTCTTGAAAAATCATGGCGATGTCGCCACCTCGGTGTAACTGCATTTGCTCAGGAAGCAATTTTACCAAATCGATTGCGTTAGCGTTTTCCTGCGGACGAAACCAGATTTCACCGCCAGTAACTATACCAGGAGTTTGCAACAAACCCATCACAGCTAGGGCTGTCACTGATTTACCACTTCCTGATTCTCCTACTATTCCTAGAGTTTCACCTCGATGCAGTCCAAAGGAAATACCATCCAAAGCTCTGACAGTGTTGCCATCACCGGGAAATTCAACTTGGAGATTGCGAACCTCTAGGACAGTTTCTCTCATAGGAGTTGGGTAGAAATATTATCTTAAAATTATTTGGATTTTAACAATTTATTATACGGAAAAGTTTGTGATTGCCAATTACAAATTATGGGCATTCTAGGGGCGTGCAGTGCTACAATCCACTTCATCTGTTACTCCATGATTACACGTAATTTAAAGCAATATGCTATACCAGCGATTGAAACTTTTTTTTTGCAGTATCGTCAACTGATTATCATTACCCCTATTCTAGCGATCGCTCACTATGGACTGGCGATTATTTGCCAAGCTGTATCATTTGAAAATTCGGCATCTGCAATTTGGCCTTCGTCAGGTTTTTTCTTGGCAATGGTTTTATTGTTGGGTTATCGTATAGGGTTGCCAATTTTTTTAAGTGCACTACTGATAAATTCGCTGCTATTTTACAAAGATTTTCCCACCATCATTAGTATTTCTTTAGTCAATTGTATTGAGCCACTGATAGGAGCATGGTTAATCAACAAGTTTATTAAAACATACGATTTACTTGGGCGATCGCTGAATGTTTTTAAATTTTTGATCGTAATTTTGACTAGTACAGCAGTGACTACTTGCTTTGCAGTGGCTATCTTATGTCTGACTGGCAGCTTACCTTGGAAACTTTATGGTACAGTTTGGCAAACTTGGTCACTTAGCGTCATTACAGGCAGATTGCTGATTACACCGATGATCTTGGCATGGGCAATGCAATCTTGGCGATCTGTGCGATTCAATGGCCTATTAATTACAGAGTTTGCTGTCATTGTAGTTTTGCTGGCGCTGATCAGCAAAGCCTCATTTTGGGGTAACAATCCCGTGGAATATATGATGATGCCCCTGTTGCTGTGGTCTGCCTTTCGATTTAGAGCAACAGAGTCCACATTGTTAGTTGTGATTGTTTCAGCGATCGCTGTTTTGGGAACAGCTCGTAATTTAGGGTCTTTCGCTAAATCTTCGGTGAGTGAATCTTTGATGTTACTGCAATCCTTCATGTGCGTCATTGCCCTCACCACCTATTTACTGATGTCAGTTCTCAATGAGAACCGCAAAGCAGCGATGAAATTAGAGCAACGAGTGGAAGAACGCACTGCTGAACTGAAAATTGCTAAGGAAGTTGCTGACAATGCAAATCAGGCAAAAAGCGAATTTTTGGCAAACATGAGTCACGAACTGCGAACACCTCTGAATGGAATTTTGGGATACGCGCAAATTCTCAGCCGATCTAAAGCTTTACCTGAAAAAGAACGTCATGGTGTCGGGATTATTCACCAATGCGGTTCCCATTTGCTGACTTTGATTAACGACGTGTTGGACTTGTCTAAAATTGAAGCCCGCAAACTAGAACTTACTCCCACTGGAATCCACTTGCCGGCATTTCTGCAAGGGGTTGTAGAAATCTGTCGCATTCGAGCTGAACAAAAAGGCATTGACTTTATTTATCAACCCGATTCAATGTTACCCGAAGGTGTGCTTGTAGATGAAAAGCGGCTGCGTCAGGTTTTAATTAACTTATTAGGGAATGGAATTAAATTTACAGACAAAGGATCTGTCACTCTGAAAGTTGCAGTCCTTGAGACTGGATTAGATGCCAACTATCGGCGGATTAACTTTCAAATTGAGGATACCGGAGTTGGCATTGAACCAAAGCAAATAGACAAAATTTTTCAGGCATTTGAACAAGTAGGCGATCGCAAACGGCAAGCGGAGGGCACAGGCTTAGGACTCGCCATCAGCCAAAAAATTGTAGATTTGATGGGCGGACAAATCCAAGTCAAAAGTCAAGTAGGTATCGGCAGTAATTTCTACTTTGAAGTTGGTTTAGCGATCGCTACCGATTGGGTGAAACAAACTTCCAACAGCACAGGCAAACAAATCATCGGTTATGAAGGGCGAGCACGCCACATTTTGGTAGTAGACGATCGCTGGGAAAACCGCGCCGTTCTAGTCAACCTACTAGAACCCCTCGGTTTCACCTTTACCGAGGCAGAAAACGGACAGGAAGCCTTAGAGAAAATGCGGCATCATCAACCCGACCTTGTAATTACCGACCTCGCTATGCCTGTAATGGATGGCTTTGAAATGCTCAAGCAAGTACGTTCTACCGCAGATTTGCAACACCTAAAAATCCTGGTTTCCTCGGCATCTGTAGCACAAATCGATCAACAAACGGCGCTAGATGCGGGTGGTAATGACTTCTTAGCAAAACCAGTAGAAGCTAGCGAATTATTTTGCCTGCTGGAACAACATCTCAAACTGAAGTGGAAATATGAAACCACTCCTACTCAAGATCAAGTCCACACATCAGACAAGATCGCTTTTCCGTCTAAAACCGAACTTGAGAAGTTAATGGTACTAGCACAACAAGCCAACCTGAAGCGGCTGCGCGAACAAATAGAAAATCTGGTGCAAACTGATTCTCGTCTAGTTGCTTTTGCTACCCCAATTCTTCAGCTTGTCAAACAATTCAAGGCTGAGGAAATTGAAGACTTATTAAAACAACATCTGACACAGGAGAAAAACAATGTCTAATTCTGCAAAGATCCTAGTAGTTGATGATACCCCAGCCAACCTAGAAGTTATCTGTGAAACTTTAGGGGATGCAGGCTATGAAGTGATAACAGCCATTGATGGCGATCGCGCTCTCAAACGGATACAAACCAATCCACCAGATTTGATTTTACTTGATGTGCAAATGCCTGGGATTGACGGTTTTGAAACCTGTCAACGGTTAAAGGCAAATCCGGTAACAGCGAACATTCCTGTAATTTTTATGACAGCACTATCTGACACCGATAGCAAAGTTAAGGGATTTGATTTGGGTGCAGTGGATTATTTAACTAAGCCTTTTCAAGAAAAGGAAATGCTGGCGCGGGTGAAAACGCAACTGCAACTATGGCAATTAACTAAAAATTTAGAACAACACATTACTGAACGAACTGCTGAATTACAAACTGCCCTCGATCAATTACATCATTCCCAACTCCAACTTGTGCAAAGCGAAAAGATGTCGGCTTTAGGAAATCTAGTTGCAGGGGTAGCTCATGAAATTAATAATCCAATCGGCTTCATTGCTGGAAATATCCAAGCTGCACAAGAATACATTCAAGATTTGTTCCAACTAATTGCACTTTACCAGCAAGAACTACTTCATCCTAGTCCAACCCTGCAAGAAGCGATACAGCAAATAGATTTGGAATATTTGCAAGAAGATTTACCCAAATTGCTCGCCTCAATGCAAGAAGGTGTGAATCGTATTCGCAATATCAGTACCAGTTTAAGAACCTTCTCGCGTTCCGATTGCGATCGCCCGATTTTGTTCAACATTCACGAGGGCATCGACAGCACATTAATGATTCTCCAGCATCGTCTCAAAGCTAACGAATTTCGACCTGCAATTAAAGTAATCAAGCACTACGGCGAGATTCCTCAGATTGAATGCTATATTGGTCAACTCAATCAAGTATTTATGAATATTTTGGCAAATGCGATCGATGCGTTAGAAGAAATAACTCAAAAACGCAATTTTGCAAATATCACAACCAATCCCAATCAGATCGCCATTTGCACTCAGTTAACCGATGATTCGCAACGGGTACAGCTGCGGATTCAAGATAATGGCATTGGGATGTCAGAAGAAATTAAGCAGAGAATTTTTGACCACTTATTTACTACAAAAGAGATTGGTAAAGGCACAGGATTAGGATTAGCGATCGCTTATCAAATAGTCTGCCAAAAGCATCAGGGTTTGCTCTCGGTCAACTCTGTCCTTGGTCAAGGGACTGAATTTATCATTACGCTCCCGCTTCAAATTAATGTTGCTTTTTGAAAGCTTTTAGAGAAGAATCGGTAATAATTTAGACAAAAAAAATAGCACATCCAAAAGGATGGCTATTTGTAAAATTCTCTAAGTAAGTCGGTGGGAATAAACTAAACTATGTTGTGAAACGTAAATGGCTTAAAATCTTTACGAATAACAAATGACAAACGTGACAGATCTAGCCAGTTAGCTTTAATTGTACCGACCGACTTAATCGTAATGTTAATTAGCAAATTGAATACACGCTCAACTACCAATTTTAAAAGGGAATATCATCTGGATCTGGTTCTTCCTCTTTCACTGCTGGATAAGTGGTTCGCTCATAATTTGTGGGTTGGGGTACGGGTTCGTAACTTGTCGTCGCCTGGGGAGCAACGCCAACAGGATTTGTCGCTGGGGTAGGCGCTGGACGTGGTGACTCGTAACTGGGAACGTCTTTCGGTGCAGGACGGGATGCTGATGGTTGTCGGGGAGCGGTTTCAGTAAATGATGGAGTTGCGGTTGCTGAGGGCAATGGATCGGTATTAAAACTACCTCCAACTGGTTGAATTTGTTGCACCGTCAATTCAGCGCGTTTTTCTTTAAAACCTTCCATCGCAACAGTATTCATGCTTAAACGTCCTACCAGAATGACGCGATCGCCTTGGTGGTAATTTTGCTGAATTTCTGTCGCTAAATTCCCCCAGCCGACAACTTTTAGGGTGGCTGGCGGATCTTCTGGTTTCTGGGAATTGGGAAACTGCACCAGCATTTCCGTAACTCCCAAATTATCCGCTGTATAACGGAGTTGTGGCTCGTTGATAATTTCCGCCATCAAAACGCAGCTGTTCATTAAATTACTCCTGACTGCAAAAAGTACTGATTGAAAAAGAAAGGGTTTTTCTATGTAGTGCCAATTAATATCTAGATATGTTTAATTGTTTGCATTTTTTAATAATGTTTGAACAATTTTCTACATCCACTCTGAGTTTTTAATCATTTCTAGCATAAAAGCCAAGCGATCGCTTTGAACAGCATTAAGTATGCTACTCGCTACCTTCGCTTGACTAAATGAGCATTGGATTCTGCATTGAGTAGTATAATTGTACCACCCATTTATTCAACAGAAAAAATTCTTGGCAAAAATTAAGCCTTGACGTGAACTGGAAAAACACCCAAGGCGATCAACCTGGCTGGAAGGTCGCGCAAGATGGGTAAGCGCAAAAACGCAGGTGGTACAAAGGTGCGATTTGAGGTGAGAACCGGGGCCAATACCCGCTTTTGGATAAAAGTTTGAAACGCCTGAATGATACGTGTAGGCAACTCGCGTTGACGCTGTACTTTTGCTAAGTCGCTAAGTTGTACTTCTCGGTTTTTGAGCGGTTTGCTGAGTACATTTGCCGCGACTACAGCATCTTGAATCGCGTAATTAATGCCAACTCCACCAACGGGGGACATTATATGAGCTGCATCACCGATGAGTAACAGTCCCGGACGATACCAGCGTTTGACACGGCTGGACTCGACTGAGAGAAAAGCTATTTGTGACCAATCATGTAAATTTTGGATGCGTTGCTGGAATTCTGGCACCACTTCGCCAACAGATTTTTTCAATTCCTCTAAACCCGCAGCCCTTAGTTGTTGATAGCCTCCTTTAGGAATAACATAGGCAAGTTGCCACTCATCACCACGGTCAAGCATGGCGATTAGCTTACCTTGACCAAAGCGCCCCATTCCCCCCTCAGGGTCTTCTGGCTGACGCGGTAGGCGGAACCAGAGGACATCCATTGGTGGGGAGGTTTCGATTGACTCAAACTCACCCAGGTGGCGTAAACGTGAGTGGCGACCGTCTGCACCAACTGTCAGTATTGCCCGAATTTCATGCCAACCACCGCCTCCTCGATAGCGGACACCTTGAATCACACCATTTTCGGCAATTAATTCCTGCACATTCGCACCCATTACCAGATGGAAACTAGGATATTTTTGTGCTTCTTGGGTGATGAACTCCAGGAATTTTACCTGGGGAAGCATTGTAATGTAGGGATAATGGGTTTTCAGATGGCTAAAATCTGCGAATGTGACAGTATCTTGAGGAGTTTGAATACTAATTTGGCGCATTTTGGCATGGGGGAGTTCTAGCAAGCGATCGCTAAGTCCCAATTCTTCCATAATTTCCATCACTGATGGATGAATCGTATCGCCGCGAAAATCGCGATCAAAATCTTTATGTGCTTCCAGCAGCATCACAGAAATGCCTTGACGCGCTAACAACAGCGCCAATACTGCTCCTGCTGGGCCCCCACCCACAATGCAACAATCTGTGGTTTGTACGTCTACAATGTCATGGATAGGGTTAACGTTTGGATCTTGGGAAAGATTTTGAGGTACATCGGTAATCATAACAACACCTCTTGACAGCCATAAAATTTAGGGTAGTTTACTTTTGATAGTGCAAGCTTTTTTTTTAACTTTTCGTATTTACATAGAACGTGTATTATGATTGGCGCTCAACTGTCATTTGTCCAATGCCCAATGACGCCACTTGCTCCACTTGGGGAGACCTCAAGACCGCAGTGGCTCCCCCATGCCCAATGACGCCACTTGCTCCACTTGGGGAGACCCCAAGACCGCAGTGGCTCCCCCATGCCCAATGACAATAAGTAACAGTTGTGTCCCAAGTAGTTTTAGAAAACGTTTATAAAAGTTTTTCCCCACGTAAAGGGGAAGATGTGACCTCACAATCCCAATCTCCCCTCACGCTTGGGGATAAAAATGATGCAGCACAAGAGCGTGCGGAAAGTGTCAACGTCTTGCGGCGGATTAACCTAACGATCGCAGATGGCGAGTTTATGGTGCTGGTAGGCCCTTCTGGGTGTGGTAAAAGCACCTTGCTGCGATTAATTGCCGGGTTAGAAGTTATGACTGGAGGCAATATCTGGGTAGGCGATCGCTTAATCAATGAGTTACCACCCAAAGAACGCGACATCGCAATGGTGTTTCAAAATTACGCCCTCTATCCTCACATGACGGTGTATGACAACATCGCCTTTGGGCTACGGCGCAGGCAATCGGGGAATAGGGAAAATCAACATTCCCCACTCCCTAGTACAGACGCGATTAATCGCGTCTCTCCTCATTCCCCACTCCCCAACTGGGCAGAAAATCTTTTTGTGGGGGCGACAAGAAAGTTACCTAAAGGACTGCGATACATTTCTGACAAAGAACGGGCGGTGGATGAGCAGGTGCGGAGCGTTGCCCAATTGTTGCAAATCGAAACATTGCTGAATCGCTTACCCAAACAGCTATCTGGGGGACAAAGACAACGGGTTGCATTGGGAAGAGCGATCGCGCGTGACCCCCAAGTATTTTTAATGGATGAACCGCTTTCTAACTTAGATGCCAAACTGCGGGCGGAAACCCGCGCTCAAATTGTCAAATTGCAGCGTCAACTAGGGACAACGACAATTTACGTTACCCATGATCAAACCGAAGCGATGACAATGGGCGATCGTATTGCGATTATGTCTGAGGGTAAAATTCAGCAAGTTGCTTCTCCTTTAGAACTTTACAATCGCCCTGCCAACCTTTTTGTAGCAGAGTTCATTGGTTCGCCACCAATGAATTTTATTCCTGTAGAATTTCATGCTCCTCTGTTGATTACTCGTTCCCAGTTTCGTTTCACCCTCCCAGAAATTTGGGGAAAAGCTTTACAAAAATATGATGGGAAAACTCTAATTTTAGGCATTCGTCCAGAACACTTTAACTTGAGTATGCCTGCTACCAAAAATCTACCAGTGCAAGTAGATTTGGTAGAGAATCTCGGCAACGATTCCTTTCTCGCTGTTAAGATTGCCGAACCGGGATCTCAATCTGCTACTACAGCCAATTCCCTACAAGTACGAATACCACCAGACCGATTTGTACAACCTGGTGAGCAACTTTGGTTATCTCTAACTCCAGAGAAAATTCACTTTTTTGACCCGGAAACCGAGTTAGCTATATTTCCCTAAAACTATCCGCGTCTAATTGGTAGAATACGCACTCTGGATTGGGCTTGGTCAACAGTGACCAATACGCCTGTCTCTAGTGAAGACTCAAACTGATTCAGGGCTGAAATAACTAGATTTTCGATACTTTTTGGCAAAACATCCTAAGTACGAACCTGAATGACACGCTTGAGTATCGGCACCTGTCGCAGCTAGCAGGGAACCGAAGTCTAAATCGTGAGTAAAGACGATATATCCATTAGTTCTTGCCCACTCCATAATTATTGAATCTTTCTTACGGGGATCGCCAACCGTAGACCAGTGGACAGCGGAGATATTGTACCTCTCAAAAACCGCAACCCAATCAGGGGAAAGGTTCATATCAATCAAAATTTTCATGCACTTCTAAGAGGGACTTCAATCTCTTCAGCCCGCCATGCAGCATAGGCAAGTGCCTCATAGATGTCGGCTTCTTCGAGGTAGGAATATGCCTTGAGGATGTCACTATTACTGTGTCCAGATGCCATTAACCCGACAATAGTACCAACAGTGACACGCATTCCGCGAATACAGGGTTTGCCACCCATCACTTCAGGATTGCGAGTAATTCTGGTAAGATTTTGCATAATTGTTGCAGAGTGGGAGTAACGTTATAAGATTGAGAAACTAAAAATGGCTGTGTCAATCTTTTTTATTATCGAACTTTTACCACCTTCTAGACTAACTCATTGCCTATCTTAAAAAATTTTCAAAAACCAAAATATGGTAAAAGATATTATTGCAGTAGAACCGAGAGAAAATTATCAACTATATATCCGTTTTGAAGACGAAGTGGAAGGAATAATTGACATATAACCTAGGTATTACCTATGTAGCGTATGACTATAAATCTGCCTGTTCCCCAAAATTATCAATATCAATTTGGTGGTAGTCTTCCTGCTAATGCACCTACCTACGTCACACGCAAAGCTGATGAAGATTTGTATCAGGCTGTGAAGGCTGGAGAGTTTTGTTTTGTCCTCAACTCTCGACAAATGGGAAAATCCAGTTTACGTGTCCGCATAATGCAAAGATTACAGAGTGAAGGAATTGCTTGTGTATCTATTGATTTAACTGCAATTGGGACATCACAAATAACATCTGAACAATGGTATTTTGGGATTATTGATACTATTTATAGTTCTGAAAGTTTAAAGTTAGGTGGTCAGTTTGATATAGATCAGTTAGGCGAAGAAAATTTTCGATCATCTTATGTGCAGATTTTTGGTAAATTTATTGATAAATTACTAACATTAATCTCCACACAGATTGTTATTTTTATTGATGAAATTGATAGTATTCTGAGTTTAAAATTTTCGGTTGATGATTTCTTTGCTTTAATTCGAGCTTTCTTTAATCAAAGAGTTGATAATCCTGAATATCAACGCATTACTTTTGTGCTTTTGGGAGTCGCCACCCCTTCTGAGTTAATTCAAGATAAAAAGCGCACTCCTTTTAATATTGGAAAAGGAATTGAATTAACCGGATTTGAATTTGCAGAAGCTTTACCTTTAATAAACGGATTATCTGGACAAACTAGCAACCCAGAAGCCGTACTCAAAGCGATTTTAGACTGGACTGGAGGACAGCCCTTTTTAACTCAGAAAGTCTGTGAATTTGTCTGTAAATCTAAAACTGTAATTCCCCCAGGCGAAGAAGCTGCTTTTGTGGAAAATTTAGTCAGAAATAGAGTGATTCAAAATTGGGAATCTCAAGATGAACCGGAACATTTTAGAACGATTCAGGATAGAATTTTAAAAAGAGATGAACAGAAAGCAGCATACTTATTAAATTTATATCAACAAGTATGGCACTCAGGCGGAATAGATGTTGATAGCAGTATTGAACAGAGTGATTTACAGTTAGCGGGAATCGTTGTTAACAATGAGAGTAGATTAAAGGTTTATAACCTGATTTATCAAACCATTTTTGACAACTTATGGATTGATAAAACTCTAGCAAGTTTGCGTCCTTATGCAGAGAATTATCGTCAGTGGATATTATCAGGAAAACAGGATGAATCTCGGTTATTGCGGGGAAAAGCTTTAGTAGACGCAGAAACTTGGAAAAAAGGTAAAAATTTAGGTTTTCAAGATTCAGAATTTTTAGCAGCTAGTGGTAAACGAGAGCGAGAAGAGGAACTAGCAGAAAGAGAAATACAGGCAGAATTGGAAAGAGAAAGGAAAGAAAAGGAAGCAGCAGAAAGGGCTAGAGAAATTGAAGCTGAGGCTAAACAGGAAGCAGAAAGACAATTAGTAACTGCTAAGAAAAGAATACGTTTAGGAGTTATTGTTCTATCCATTACTTTAGGTGTATCTGTAATAGTGGCATTTATAGCTGGTAGTAAAGCAATAAATGAACAACAAAAAGCTGAGAAGGCTCAAAAAATAGCTACACAAGCTGAAACTAAATCTGATCAAGCTAACCGAGAACTTAATAATAGTAATAAGCAATTAGCAGGCTTAAATGAGCAAATAAAAACACAGCAGCTAGCAGTCAATAATGCTCAAGAAAAAGCTAAAAAAGCTAAGAAAAATTTAGATAAAGCTCAAAAGGATAAAAAGAGTTCAGAAGTACAAAAAAATCAATTAACTGAAGCTGCTGAAAAACTTAAAATAGAATTAAAATCCAAATCTCTAGAAATTAATCAGGCTGAACAGCAAGTTAAAAATTTCAAAATTCAGCAGCGAAATATTGAAGCGCGAGTTAGAGCTATAAAACAAGAGCTTGAAACCTCTAATAGGAAGACAAATGAACTCAAACAATCTATTGCTAAAATTAGAGAATTATCAGCAGTGGGTTCTCAACTACAGCAAAAAGGAAAAACAAACGAAGCTAATCAGTATTTGAATATTGCAGGCTTAGTTTTGCAAGATAAAATTAGTAATTCTCAGCTAAAAGAGGCTTTACTAGATGGTGCGCTGGTTTTAGGGTATCAATACTTAGCTGGTGAAGAAAAAGAGCGAAATCAAATAGAGAATTTAAAAAAGACCTGGAAGAATTTTACTATAAGTCTGCAAGAATTATCAAAAATAGAAAAGCAAATTGATAAGAATTCAACCAATTTAGCTATTTTAGTTTACATTAACTATGCTAAAGCTAAGTTAGGACAACGCTCAAATAAAGCTAAGGCTTTAGTAGATTACAAGAAAGCATTTGAGCATCTTAACATGCTAGAATCTAAGTTTAAATCTGATGTTGAATTATTTACTTTAGATCTAAATATTCTCTACAATGGTAATGCTGATATCGTGGCTTTGCTTTATCGTCAGCTTAAAGAATTAGACGACTCAAATCCAGTTTATGATCAATCTTTAAAAGAACATTTATTAAATGAATTAGACTATTTAATGAAGCAACAAAGATGGCGAGAAGCAGATTTAAAAAGTTGGCAGTTTATTGTCTATTCAGCTGGAAGAGAAGGACAAGGTTATTTAAATTTAGCTGATGTCAGAAAGTTTAATTGTAATGATTTGAAAAACCTAGATACCCTTTGGGTCAATAACTCCAAAGGGTATTTTGGTTACAGTACCCAGAAAAAAATATATTTGGCTAGTGGCAATTCTCTCGATTTTGATTGGGAGAAGAAAAAATGGAGAAATTGGAACGACAAAGGGTATAATGATTTTATAAAAAAGGTGGGATGGAAAGGAAAAGATGGGGAGTGGAGAAGATATGAGGAATTACCCATGAACCTTATTTCGCTGGATAATGAGGATGGGAATAGGGTATCTGTGAAAGGAGAACTGCCGCGCATGGAAATGGAAAGATATAGGGATATTATCTCCCAGAGCAAGGGAAAGAAATTAAGAATTAGAGAGTATCTCTTTTGTTCTTGCAGAGACTTGTAAAGTTTAGCATATAAGTCTTTTAGAAAATTGTAAATATTTATTTCTGAGAAATTTTCTACACAATAATAAGGCTTTTGGAGATTCAATACCTCACTTCAGCCAATGCACAAGGCAAAGAAAAAAACAAACAACACAAAGGGAATTGAGAAGAGCTATTAAAATACATTGCTGTGTACCAGCAATAGTGATCGGTTAAGCCTAAAAAATAAAAATGTGTAGGTTGGGTTAAGGAACGAAACCCAAGATTTTGCGGGGTAGGTTGGGTTTCGCAAAGCCTCAACCCAACCTACAAATATTTTTAACCGACCAGTATTGTAATATATAGGGCATAAAGCTTAAATTTAAATTTAGCCAATGCCTTCTTGATAGCATAGAGAAACACATGACGGCATTCGTGACACGTTAATTTGAACTCGCGGTTATTACACCGAGTAGTGACGTGATAGCTGTATCCTAGTTTTAAGCCGCGTTGTAGCCGTGGCATAATAATTTTTCATATATCATTATCTCCATAATATCTATGCCTTTTAACATTTTTTCTAAACCCCCAAAACCTGAATCCGCAGAGATGACTGGTTTAATCAAAATATCAGGATGCGACAACCCTAAGCATTGCGGGGATGTGATTTTTGTTCATGGTTTAGGTGGTCACGCACGAGCAACTTGGCATCCCCAAGAACTACGCAACGATGATAATTTCTGGTTAACGTGGCTTGCACAAGAAAGACCAGATTTAGGTATTTGGTCTTTTGGCTACAATGCTGAAGCCTCTGAATGGAAAGGTTCAACAATGCCACTCTTTGACCGTGCTAGTAATTTACAGGAATATTTAGAAGTTAATAATATTGGAAAATACCCAATAATTTTTATCACTCATAGTATGGGTGGATTATTAGTCAAAGAAATGCTGCGTAATGCTCAGACATTCCAAAAAACAGTAGTTATTCAACAGACAAAAGCCATTGTATTTCTATCTACTCCTCACACGGGTTCTCATCTTGCTAACTTAGTCGATAAAATTGGCATTTTGGCACGAACCTCTGTCAGCGTTGATGAACTAAAAGCACATATTCCACAACTGCGTCAACTTAACGAGTGGTATCGGCAAAATGTTGATTCCTTGGAAATTGCTACAAAAGTTTATTTTGAAACAAAGCCCACTCAAGGTTTTTTGGTTGTAGACCCAGATAGCGCTAACCCAGGCATCAAAGATGTCCAACCTACCGCTACAGATGACGACCATCTTTCTATCACCAAGCCAAAATCAACAGAGAATTTAGTCTATAAGGGAGTGAGTCAGTTTATTAAGCAACAATTGCTAATTAATCTAGGCATTGTTGAACAACCAACACCAAAAGAGAAGAAATACTCAGTGATTTTTGAAAATACTGATGGTCAAGTTCCTCTTAACTCCTGCTTTTATATCGAGCGTCCAGAGATAGAAATTAAATGTTATGAATCCATCCTCCAACCAGGGGCGTTAATCCGCATCAAAGCGCCGCAAAAGATGGGTAAAACTTCCCTAATGAGTCGTATTCTTGACTATAGTAAACAAAAAGGTTATCGCACAGTTTCTCTTAATTTATGGAGTAAAGAAAGTCTTGCCGACCTCAGTAACTTTTTACAGGGATTTTGTGCAGTTCTGAGTGAAGAATTAGGGCTAGAAGAACAAATAGATAAATATTGGAAGAAGCGATTAAGTAATCAACGAAACTGCACTAATTATTTCAAAGAATACTTGCTTAAAAATATTGATGCTCCCCTAGTATTAAGCTTAGATGATATTGATAAAATTTTTCCTTATCCCGAAATTGCTCAAGAATTTTTTGCTCTACTCCGAGCTTGGCATGAAAAAGGTAAAAACGAAGAAATCTGGCAAAAATTTCGTTTAGTAATTGCACATTCTCAAGAAGTATATGTTTCTCTAAATGTGAATCAATCTCCCTTTAATGTGGGGTTATCTATCGAAATAGGAGAATTAAACGCTACACAAATACAAGAATTAGTCCAACGACATAAATTAAATTGGTCAGATACACAAATCGGACAACTAAGGGGAATGATTGATGGTCATCCTTATTTATTAAGGACTGCTCTTTATCAAATTGCCACAGGTAATTTAACTTTAGAACAGTTCTTGAAAGTTGCTCCCACTGACGAGGGATTATTTAGGGGCTTTTTACATCCCTATCTTTCACTGCTAGAAGAAGATAAATTGTTAAAAACAGCGATCAAAAAAGTGATCAATAGTGATATTCCTGTTAAGTTAGATGCTGCACAAAGTTTTAAATTACGCAGTCTAGGCTTAATTGAATTTAAAGGAAATGAAGTTCAATGCCTTTGTAATTTATATCGCCTTTATTTTCGAGATCGCCTATCCGAATGATTACACCCAGCTTGAGAGGATGAAGCATAAATAATTAGCGATCGCAGCACCAACACCAAAGGCGATCGCACTCTTGTATCTTACTGAACAATTAATAATTTTACTAATTTGTAGAACTGCTAAAGGATAGTGCAGATGCTTCCACCAAATGCGGATGGTGGCATTCCCAAAAACTCAAAATTTGTTCGCCAACCTGTTGAGGATAGAAGTAATGAAAAAAATGATATCCTTGTGGGCATTCCCAGAGCTTATCTTCTGGCTTGAACCAATTCAACCAGTCATGCAATGCAGTTGGGTTGACTATTGGATCGCTCTTGCTACCACACACCATCATTGGCATAGAAACTCCACCCTTGGGTAAATAAACCAACTTAAATAAAGAGTGTGATGAGGGAGATTGTTCTAAATCTTTATCTAAGGCAGCTACTAACTTCTTAGCGGTGTGAGGTGGTTGATTTCCAAATAGACTGCGAACGCTGCTTGCTAAAACTAGTTCACGGCTGATGCTAAAAAGTTGTCGTTGAAAGTAATAGTGAGCGTGCCAATTGTTTGCTGGTTGAGCAGCTACAGCTAGCAGGGTGAGCGATCGCACTTTTTGCGGAAATCGACGCGCAAAGGTCAAGGCGATCGCACCACCTATACCATGACCTGCTAAATGCACGGGGCGATCGCGCCATTCTAAAAAATCGTACAGCAACTCCACAGCTTGATCTATCGAACTGGCTTCATCTTTGGTTTGCTGGTATTCCCACTGGGCAATTCTCATATACCCAGATAAGTATTTAAGTAATGGTTTATCAAAACGCTTCAAAATAGGACTGGCATTTAACCACAAAACATCAAATGAATCAGACATAAATACCTATTGCGATCGCTAGGACACCTGTTTGCCTTGTTGAAATATATTTTTAGCTTAATGAATATATATGTCAATAAGCTTGAAGATATCCTACCAGAATTATTGCAAAATTTTATCATTTAATACAAGTAAAGTTTTGTAACCTATTTCAGGAAACAAACCGAAAAGGCGGTTCATTCCATCCCAACATGAGCTATAAGCCAACTTTTTGTCAGTACCTTACGATATCCTCACACAATATTCCAGATGATTACTGATTTAAAAATATACAACGGTAAAGGAAGCTAAAGAGAGTAAGTTTTTTGTGCATTTATGAAATTAATCCAAATATTAAAAGTAGGTGTAATTCCTATTTTGACTGTATTGAGCTTGTTGCCTGCATCGAATCCAGCACTAGCTGACTACTTAAATAGTCAGGGGGCAGGAGGTAATTACCGTTATGAATTATGGTCTACAGATGATAACAGTGGTTACTATTTGAAAATTTGGTCATCTGAAGCAAGTTCAAACAGTGACGCATACTCCACAAGTAGAGCATTCACCTCTACTAGGGAAGCTTTAATTTATTTTGATTGCAAATACGCTGGTAGGAATTTACCTGAATGTCCGAATGTTCTATGATAATTTTGAACCCCTCCCAAGATGATTTGAGAGGGTTAGTTATAGCAATTCTATTTGATTTGTGAAAATTTGCGGTATCAAGCTCCTTGACTTATTAAAGAAGTCGGGGAGCTAACTTTTAACGAATAAATTAGAATTGCTTGCTATATTTTTTGTCGAACAGAATTCAGGAGTCAGTCGTCAGAATTCAGCATGAATTCTGACCGAAAAAGCGGATAGCGTAGCGTTAGCGAGTCAGACGCTCCTACGTCGCTAACGCTACGCTATCGAGCGTCTGAATAACCGGCGTTTTTGCACCCCCACAAAACAAGAACATTTGGTGGTTTTCAATTCATTTGGGGATTCACACCTCAAATGAATTGATTCTGACTTCTGAATTCTTCTTCAATTGGTAGTATTTTAAATTGAACGATTTATAAATATAAATCAATTTTTAATAGTTTGAGTAAACTACAGGGACAAAAGCAAAAGCCTACTTTCCTCCCGATAGTTGGGCGGGTGGTCAACATAATTCGTAGTTCGTAATTAAATTCTTTAATTACGAATTACGAATTACGTTAGCGTAGCGGTAGCGAGTCCGCGTTCGCTTTTAGCGTCTCGTAGAGAGCGTCATTACAAATTACGCTTCAGTGGGTTGATATTCTTGTTGTCTTTCTACAAAAGTCTGGACACGGGTGCGGTAGTTTCTCACAGTCTCATCTACCCAATCGCGATCATTACTATTTGCATACAAATGCACCAATGGTTCACTAGCATCTGGTAAAACTAACAGCCAACTGTCATCATAGGGTTGACAAATTTTCACTCCATCGATGAGTTCTAAATTTTGGGCTGGGTGAGTTTCCACCAAATAACGCATCAAAGCACCCTTGGCAGTCCACGGGCAGCGTATTGTATAAGTTTTGTGAATTACACGGGGCAATTCTGACCGCGCAGCAGCAAGCGATCGCTCCTGTATAGTCAACATCTCAATTATCTTGGCAATGCAGAACATAGAATCAAATCCCGGATGCAGTTGCGGGAAAATAAAACCAGTCTCTCCACTACCTCCCAACACCACATTCGGATTTTTTTGACAAGCCTCCATTAAAGCTGTAGGGTTAGCTTTAGTGCGAATCACTCTACCATCGTGGCGGCGGGCGACTTGTTCAATAGCACTGGAAGCATGGACTGGCACTACTACCGTTCCTCTAGGGTTAGCCGTCAGAATCATGTCTACCATGAGTGCTGTTAAAGTTTCCCCACGAATTGGGAAGCCTGATTCATCAACTAGAATCAGCTGTTCCCCATTAGCTGATACTTGCACACCAAAGTTAGCTTTCAATGCCTCCACTACATGACCTAACTGAGTCAGCAGTCCTTCGCGGTCAGTGATTGACATTGCTGTTTTATTGACACTAGCATTCAGTACCACTGCATCAGCACCAAATTTATCCAACATTTGAGGTAAAACTGCCCCCGATACGGCATAAACATAGTCAATCACAACTTTTGCGCGGCTGTTGCGGAGTGTATGAACATGCAACAGTTTCTCAAAAGCAGTGCAGTAGCGATCCATGACTTGGCTAGGATAAGATACATCGCCAATTTCATGAATTAGCGCCCGCCGCATATCTTCCTTAAAGTAAGCCCCTTCAATTTTCTTTTCCAGGGCTTTGGTGATATTAATGCCCTTGGCATCCATGAATTCAATCAAAATGTAGTCAGGGCGATCGGGGTGTACCCGCACATGGATACCACCAGCTACCGACATTGTGGGTATAACCGTGCGGGCAATGGGGATAGCTGTAGCATCGAGGTTTTGAATATCAATACCTACTGACATCAAACCAGCAATAAGCGATCGTGTCACCATCCGAGAGATATTACGCTGGTCACGAGAAACCGTTACCTTAGAACCAGGTTTCAAGGTAGAACCGTAAGCAGCTCCCAATTTTACGGCAAATTCTGGGGTGATGTCGATATTAGCTAATCCTTGCACACCACGTTGCCCAAATAAATTCCGTTGGGCGGTGTTCCCCCAAATCAAGTTAATATTTAAAACTGCCCCTGACTCAATCTTTTTACTGGGCCAAACGCGTACGCCGGGGCTAATTTGGGCTTCTTCTCCCACCGTGGAAAGCGAACCTACAACAGCAGCTTCTAAGACATGAGCGCGGCGGTCTACACGAGTGCCACGGGAAATCACACAGGCAGAAAGATGTGCTTCATCGCCAATGAATGCTCCATTCCACACTATGGGACGTTTGAGATTCGCATCAGCGCCAATAGTGACATTATCTCCAATTACGGTTCCTGCCTCAATCTGTACTCTTGCCCCAATGCGGCAATTGTCACCAATTACTGCTGGGCTTTCAATTACAGCCGTCTGGTCGATGTAAGTATTTTGTCCCACCCATAACTTAGTAGAAACTTCTTTGTAGGCAAAATCAAGATTTACCTTACCATCTAAGGCATCATATTGAGCTTCCCGATAAGCATCTAGGTGACCAACATCGCACCAGTAACCTTGAGCAACGTAACCATACATTGGCTCATCTTTTGCTAGTAGTAAGGGGAATAAATCTTTGGAAAAGTCGCATTCAACGTTTGCTGGCAGATATTCCAAAACTTCTGGTTCGAGAATGTAAGTGCCAGTGTTGACGGTATCAGAAAAAATTTCACTACTAGAGGGTTTTTCTAAAAATCGCCGAATCCGTCCTTCCTGATCGGTAATCACCACCCCAAACTCAATCGGGTTGGGAACCCTGGTCAAAATCAAAGTAGCTTTTGACTTATTTTGTTTGTGAAATGCAATCGCTCCCGTGAGGTCAAAATCTGTTATGCTATCGCCGCTAATGACTAAAAAGGTTTCATCAAGAAGTTCGGCAATATTTTTTACACAGCCTGCTGTACCCAAAGGCTGATCTTCTTCGACGGCGTATGTCATCTGGACGCCAAAATCACTGCCATCTTGAAAATAGTCTCGCAAGACATCAGGTAAATAATGCAATGTTGCAATAACTTCTGTAATTTGATGTCGTTTGAGGAGATTGATAATATGTTCGGCAATTGGTCGATTAAGGATTGGCACCATCGGTTTGGGCAGATCGCAAGTTAACGGGCGAAGCCTCGTTCCCGAACCGCCTGCCATCAGTACTGCACGCATAAATCCTCCTTAACTAGTTACAGCCTTCGCTGCTTGAAAACGTGTCAGATATATTTTCTTCTTCTTTCTTTAGTCTCCTATGGATATCGATATTTGAGGAACTTCCACAAGATGCATCTGGATTGGGGATTGGAGGGCAGAGGGCATTGGAAGCCTTGAGGTTCTGAAGTGGATTAATGAGTCTCTAAGGGAACTTCAAAAATTAAATTACTCAATTCTTCCATCCAAGACGACTATCAGATACCTCTTCCCCTGCTCCCCCTGCCTCCCCTGCCCCCTCTGCTCCAGCTTATTAACTCTCCTGGCAATGATAAAGTTTATATTCGTAACCATCTACGCTAGGCATTGATTGAGTATCAGACATAACGCATGTTTTGACGGCTTCTGCTACAGGGGCGTGAAAGTTTACTAGCCACAAGTCAAAAGGTCGTGGTAATTTCTTTAAAGTATTTTCTAGAGCAATGGTGGAAGTATTCGGGTCTTGGTCTTGATGGGCAAGGAGAAACAGAGGATTTTGGCGTGAATTTGCAAGTTTAAACTCCCTAGCTACTCCCATCATTTCCCCAATGTGTACATAAGTTTTGTGGGTGGTGGCAATCAGTGCTGGCACTGGGGATATTTGTTGGATTAGCTGCACAAAAAGGTCAGGGCGATAATATTTTTGATAGCCGAGATTGCAAAATACTGTAACTGCACTGACAAATCCCATTAACCAAATTAATATCACGGCTTTTTTCCCGTTTATTCCCCATCTGCCTATACTTTTTTTCCCATTTTTCCCTTGCTCTCTTGCTATCCATTCCTTGGGAGGATGCCAACAAACTGCGAGACTTGCGCCTAGTAAAACAACGATCGCGGGAAAGTAAACAAAGTTATATCTAGCACCCCTAGTCAGGTCAATCCCCAAAAAGTACGTAAAGATAAAGAATAAAGCGATCGCGCTGATCGCGACTCCTATAAACACCTGAATCATAATCCGGCTTTCTGGGTGCTGTAGTTGAATCTTGATCCCGCGTAGCAAAATTGGTACTGCCCAAATAAAGAAAGTCAGCATCACCACGCCAGAAGGAACCACAACCAATAGCTGTGAAGATTCAACTGGTAATAGGGAAATCATTGCAATCAATGTTCCTAAAGCTTGAAAAATTGGGCTTAACCAATCTAGTCCGACGCGCGAACCTCGAATCCACTCGGTTAAGTTACTACGATTTCTATTCTCTAAAAAGATTGGTAGCCAAATTAAACCCGCCACAAAAGTACCTACAGCAACGGCATAGATCCGCCGCCAGGGAGGAGAGAAGAAGAGAGAAAACTTTCTGCTAGTCTGCAATTGAAGCCAAGCAAGAAAAATCAAAACTACAGCTTCGGTACAGAGGGTGAGGCTGAAGAAGTAATGAGTAGCAAGACCTAAAGCATTAATTTCTACCCATAAAAGTGTTATCCACAACGGTAAAGGCGTGCGGTTTTGAATATGACGTGTGGCAATTACTAAGCAGATGAGGGAAGCAGTTACCCATAAGGCTGCCAAACTGTAATGGCGTGCTTCTTGTGCTAAAAATACGCCGTAGGGTGATACTGCCATCATGGCAGCAGTCAAGTGTCCCACTAATGGCGAACGAAACGCTACTCTACCTAATATGTAAGCACATGGAATGGAGGCAGCACCAATTATAGCTGGTAGCGATCGCGCAGCAAACAGCGATACTAATCCTCCTTCGCTCTTAAATAATTTCATCCACAGGAAAGCCAGCACAAAATACAGTGGTGGATGGGTATCTTGTGTAACTAAATTATGAATGACATCACCAATACTAGCCGCTGGGTTTGGTTGCAGTGGTTGTAATAAGATATCAGGTGCGATCGCTTGATTTAGGGGAACTGATAAAAAAGTATTTCCCAAGCTAAATACTAAGGTGGAAAACTCATCAGTCCAAGGAGGCTTTGCAGTCAAGTTGGCTAGACGCAAACTGATGCCAACGATCAACCACATCAAGTTCAGCAAGGGGTGAAGCCAGAAAGGAGGGAGGCGATGCCAATTATGCCACTGCTTGCGTTGTGAGGTAGAACTTGCATCTACTATGGGCACGAAGCGAGAAGCATAGACAGGTAGCAACGAGATAATTTTTTTGTAAAAATAAAATGCACCTTGGAAAAAAACTCTCATTGCCGGGCCCCACATGAATGGATTTGTAGATTTGACGTTTTAGATTTCGGTTCGTTCTAAAGTCTAAGAACAAAAATCAAAATCTCAAATCCCTCGTTGTGATTATTTCACATCAGTGACGCGCCAGCTAAGTTTCAAGTTAATCCAGAAATTCCAGATGGTAGCAACTGCGATCGCTATCAACTTAGCTAAATACTCATTTATCCCCAAGACATTATAGAGAAAGTTAATTATTAGAGCTTGTAATATAACTCCTGCCAAACAGATCGTACTGAACTTCAAGAATCGCTTGAAACGTTGATGCAGATCGCGTTGCCCCTGAGAAATATCCCCAAAAGTCCATAAATCATTCCATAGGAAATTATTTATGATTGCCACTCCGGCCGAAAGAATCGTACTGCGAGTTAAACCTAAATGAATCACAGTACGCAGCAAGTAAAACACCGTTAAATCCACAAACAGACCACTAAAGCCAACCAACCCAAAGCGGAGGAATCGACCAACTGGGAAATTGATTTTTCTACTCAACCGTCCTACTCGCCCTGTGGAAAGCCGCAACCGCACCAAGTGGTGGATGTAATCTATATATTGCTTCCATGTAACTTTACTCTCACCCTCTTTGCGTTCGCAGAACACATACCCAACTTCGGCAACTTGGTCTACCTTTCCCCGCCCGATTACCTCTAGAAGAATTTTGTATCCGACTGGATTGAGTGTTGCATTGGCGATCGCACTCCGCCGCACCATAAAATAACCACTCATGGGATCGGAAACTCTGCCCAGTACCCCCGGCAAGATCACCAAGCCTAACAACTGAGCGCCACGAGACAAGAAACGCCTAACAACACTCCAGCTACTAACACCGCCTCCGTCCACATGACGGCTAGCTACTGCCAAATCTGCTCCCTGCTCAACACTACGCAACAGTTGCATCAGCACCTCTGGTGGATGCTGCAAATCTCCATCAATCACCCCCAACACATTCCCTGTGGCTGCTTGCCACCCACGAATCACCGCTGAGGACAGCCCCCGTTCCTGTTGGCGTCGCATCACCCGCAACTGAGGGTATTCTGTTGTCAAGGATTGTGCTATTTCCCAAGTTCGGTCTGGGCTATCATCGTCTACCACAATCAATTCATAGTTTCCTGGAATAGATTCATCCAGTAACTGACTCAATATGCTGACCACATTCTTGATGTTGTCACGCTCTTTATAAGTAGGAATTACTAGAGAAAGATAGATAGATTCACTACTTGTAGCCACACGGTTAGGGGGCAACTCTGAAATCTTTAATGGGCCAGTTGGTACTGTTAACAGCGAGTTGGATGAGTTTGTCTTCATAATTTCACATTACAGAACGAGGATGTGTAAAAACCGGGAGAAACAAAGCCGAACATCTGCTGGCTTGATTGACTGGAACCTGGTTAGTCAAAATTTGATGAATACTTTTATGACAGTTAGCCGTTCTGAAAAGTTTAGTGATTCCCGTGCCTCAATTTAAAATATGTTCCTAAACTTCATCTAAAATTTACATTTAACCATTTATGTTTATGGTGGTTTATGGACGATTACATAATTTTTTTATACAAACAATCGATACTGTACCATTAAGTCAGCTAAGTCAGCAAATATACAGTTTATTAAGACTATGTGAAGACTTTTTAGTATGACTAGGGCTAATTTACCAATCCGAAATTATTCGTGAGGAAATAGTAGTTGTAGGATGTGTTAAGGAGACTGTAAAGCAGCATTTGAGGTTTTTGTGCGTTACGCTAATTACACCATTTTCTAGTTATTTGCACCTACTTACTAACTACTGGTTCACAAAATCTTAAAATTGGTCGTAAACAAGAAGGTGGTAAATATGAATCAAGAGCTAATTGCATTCTAAATTCTGAACTCTGACTGCGGAATTATTCTTGAATCTAGATAAATATCAAGACTATTTAGTAAATAGACTCGCGCTTTTGGGCACCGCAATGCTATGCCCCTACGACAAATGTGGTTCAAATAAATCAAAACTGCTGTAAATAGTGATAAGTTATTACGCTTTTAAATTACGCAGTGAAGGAATGAGGTTCGTTGACCGCTGACGGTTAACTGTCAACTGTCAACAGCCAACACGAGAAGATGTGCAAGTTAAATGCGCGACAGCTTATATATCAGCAGCAAAGCAATTTAAAATTAAAAATCTTCGTCTAGCGTTTCGTAGAGAATAAACGCGATCCTAGCCAGCCTTTTAGCGATTGAGAAGATGCAAATTAAATGCATATTAGTTTATTAAAGTCAAGTTTTTTCAAATTTTCCAAGAATTTATCAACATTTAGCGATATATATAAAAATAAAGTTAACAAAATTTAATAAGCTAGTAAATAAATATACTATTTAACAGCCATTGGATTGTAAATATCTCGAAAGTAACAGCATAAAATCCCCCAAGAGGGCATTGCAAAAAAGGTGAAAATTTTGTTTGTTATTAATTTAATGTCTTTGTTTTATTGCTTGTATTGAGTACATAAACATCTAAATTACAGGGTAGATCATGCATATTCCTGATGGATTTGTATCTGTTCCAGTGGCAGGGGCTACTGGTTTAGCGAGTGTAACAGCACTCTTTATTGCCTTCGAGCGATCGCAACAGGCTTTTGGTATTCGCCGTGCGCCCATACTGGGACTAACCACCGCCTTCATTTTTGCCGCCCAGATGATCAATTTTCCGGTAGCCGGGGGTACTAGTGGTCACTTGTTGGGGGGAACCTTAGCTGCGATCGTTTTGGGCAGCCCTTGGGCAGGAACGTTGTGTATCGCCACAGTTTTAATTATTCAAGCTGTGCTGTTTGCTGATGGTGGCATTACAGCCTTAGGAGCAAACATTTTGAACATGGCAGTAGTTGGTGTTTGGGTTGGCTGGGTTTTAACTCAAACCTTGCAGCGGCTGTTTGGGGGGTCTAAAGGGCGCTTACCTTTAGCTGCTGGCATTGCAGCTGGTGTAAGTGTAGTGGTGGCCGCTATTGCTTGTGCCATTGAGTTAGCCCTTTCAGGAACTGCACCGGTAGCCATAGTTTTACCAGCTATGACTGGTGTGCATATTCTGATTGGCATTGGCGAAGGGATAATTACTGGGGGTGTGCTGACTTACCTAGCTACCGCTCGACCAGATTTGTTACCAGGGGAACAGCAAGAGTTTCGCGGTTGGTCTGTACCCATTGTCAGCATTTTCTTGATTGCGGGAGTACTATCACTCTTTGCCTCAGCATGGCCTGATGGTTTAGAGAAAGTCGCCGAAAACACGGGCTTTATCGACTTAGCCAGTAAAGTACGGGTAATTGTGCCGACTCCCTTAGCTGACTATGGTATTGAGGGTTTGGGGCCAATTGGCACAAGTATCGCTGGACTAGTGGGAGCTGCGGTTTGCTTTGCTGTTGCCTTTGGAATTGCCAAGGTAGTGAAACCAAATAATGCTTAAACTTTCCTTACCACTACGTTTGCAACTGTCACTAGTGATTGTGGTGGGAGCAGCTTTATTAAAGCATCATGCTTGGTATTGCTTAAGTGTATATGGGGCGATCGCACTTTTGTGGGCTTGGCTGTTGCGCGTACCAATTCGCCGCTTGGGAGGATTACTCGGTACAGAATTGATTTTTTTGTCATTGCTGGCATTGCCCTTGGGATGGGAACGAGCCAGTTTTTTGCTAATTCGTTCACTGGTTTGTCTGGTTACCATGAATAGTTTTTTGTTAACCTTACCACCCCACAGTTTCGGCATCGCCCTCAAAGGCTTACCCGTACCAGCACCTTTAAAAGAGAACTTGTTATTAGCTGGTCAATATATGGAAATTTTGCTCTCAGAAGTGACGCGGATGCAGCGCAGCGCTCAATTACGCGGTTTGAATGGAACTGCGGGATGGTTGCGCTACGCTAGTGCTGCCATGATTGGAGCTTTGTATCTCCGTAGTCTGGAAAGAGCAGAGCGAGTCTTTGCGGCAATGGTAACTCGTGGTTACAACGGGCAATTGCCCATAGATTCTACCCTCAGACCGAAAGAGCGTTTTGCCCTGTTAGCAGCTTGGGCGATCGCTGCTTGTGTAACTCTAACTTCTTACAGAATTTAGTGCAGTTGTGAATATTGAGTTTGTAAATCTTGAAATCTTTAACTTCTAATCCCCAATCACCAACCCATAACCCCCACGCAGCCGTGGTTGAGGTTGAGAACCTGGTGTATGCTTATTCTCGCCAGGAGCCAGTATTACAAGAAATTTCTTTTACCTTAAATCCGGGCGATCGCGTGGCGTTGATAGGAGCCACTGGTTCTGGAAAAAGCACCTTGCTGGAGAACCTAATCGGCTTAAAACAACCGCAAACTGGGAAAATTACGATTAATGGCATCCTGGTTGAACCGAAAAATTTACCCCAAGTACGTCGCAAAATCGGCTTTAGCTTCCAAGATGCCAACGACCAACTATTTATGCCGACCATCTTAGAAGATATCACCTTTGGCCCACGCAACTATGGAATGTCGCAAGCTAAAGCTTGCGATCGCGCTCGGCAGTTATTAGCTGATTTCGGCCTCGAAGCCTACGCCAATCGTTCCGCCCACGAACTTTCTGGTGGACAAAGACGGTTGGCCGCCTTAGCCTCGATTTTAGCCCTAGACCCGACAATTCTAATTTTGGATGAGCCGACTAACGGTCTTGATCCAGCGTGGCGGCGTCATTTAGCGCAAGTGTTGTTAAAGTTACCCGTGCAGGTGATATTAATTGCTTCTCATGACCTACATTGGTTAGGCAGAGTTACTCAACGCGCTTTGGTACTGTCTGGTGGTCGCATTCAAATAGATAGCAATATTCAGCCACTTTTGCAAGATGGTGCTACTTTAGACCAGTTGGGTTTGCCGATAGATTGGTAATTCCAGCAGAGAATAAGGAGCAGGGGGCAGGGGGCAGGGAGCAGGGGGAAATTCCATCTCATCTGACACCCTTCTTTCCACGCCTTTGCCTCTTCTCCATGCCCAATGCCCCCTACCTTAGTTATCTTATTTACTCGTAATATTGGATACTATATTCTCGGTTTTATTGTTGTTGGGGTGTTAATGTCTGTTTCACATAAATATACTGTTCTTGCTCCTGTTAGCCTAAGCATTGCTTTATTCATTACTAGTTGTAGCGAAAATAAAGTCTCCCAGTGCCAGCGACTGATTCGAGTTGTGGATGCTGGAACTTCTTTGATTGATAAAAATAAAGGAACACAAGTGATCACCAGCATACAGCTATCTAAAGATTTAGAATTTGTGACTAAATCAATTAGAGAACTGAATTTAAAAGATCCTAAGCTGAAAGAATTTCAAAGCGGTTTTGTCAAAATTTTTCAGAATCTCAGTCAAGCGGTAGCCATTGCAGGTAGGGCGCTTGGTGCAACCAAGATAGCAGACGCCTCGAACTCTGGTAGAGAAAAAATCCAAAAGGCGAGAGCCGAAATTGACTCAGCACTGACAACAGCTACAACGGTTGGCAAGCAGTCGGATACGTTAGTCAATCAGATGAATAAATACTGTAGCCAGCCAGAATAATCTAATTTGGGGCATGGGACAAACAGGATATTGTGGGCATGGACAAACCATTGCTCCATCATACGTGTCAACTTAAGGTAAAACCCTTTTAAAACCTCGTTAAGAGCCTCTGGCTGGAAATGCAATTCATTGGGTTGCTGCCGCCAATTCTGGAGGCAGCAGCATGATGACGCAGCACTGCTTGATATTTGGAATTATTAGTGAAAATAGCAATTACAGCTAGAACTCGGATGTTGACAGTTGACAGTTAACCGTCAGCGGTCAACGAACTTAGGAAGTGACTGTGTAATTTCAAAGCGTAATAGCTTATCAATAACAGCTTTTCCGTTTCCCCGTGGCACTTGGATAATGAGTTGACGCATTTTACTCTTCTGCCGATAACTCTACTACCCAAAGAAATATTTTTTGAACGATATATCTCATCCTCAATTGACACTTGATTTTCGACCAGCAATTTTCAATGGGGAAAAATCGGGAGAATAGGGTGGCAGATAGATGAGTTTTGCACCTGAAGCTCCCCCAGACAGCCATAGTAACTTTTATCACTTTTTTTTTATAAATTTTCCTGATATACACCAACTCGATCTGTCAAAAGAAATATTGGTGCAAGTCAAATGAAATACCATGAGTGATATTAGTCTACTGATGGCGAGTGTGCTAGTAACAGCGCCAATCTCCGCGCTAAATTTACCAGATCAGCCTGTAATTCCCTCAGATAATCCGGTGCAGCAGTCAATACAGGAAAATTTATCTCAAGTTGTCTCACCTGCTGAAATTACACCGCCTGAATTCGTGCAGCCAGATATAACCACCTCATCATTTATTAACAATAAGTACGAAAATATACTTAGAAAAAGTAGAGAAAAAATTCAATTCATAAGTTCCCCTAACTCGCTTAAATCAAAAGATACTCAACCTGTAATAGAGGTTGCACAGAACCAGGAAAAGACAGAAGAATTATCTTTACCTCCTCAGTCTCCAGACTCAGACAACCAAATGTCTCAAGTCACCTCGGTGTCGCAACTTAAAGACGTGCAACCCTCGGACTGGGCTTTTGATGCTTTGCAGTCTTTAGTAGAACGCTATGGCTGCATTGCGGGATACGCTGATGGAACTTATTCGGGCAACCATACCATCAGCCGTTATGAATTTGCGGCTGGTTTAAATGCTTGTTTAGAGAAGATTAACGAAGCGATGCCTGCGGCGGGCTACGCCTACGCTAACAATAAAATTAATACTGTTAATAATGAAGATTTAATCCGGCTGCAAAGGCTGCAAAGCGAATTTAAAGCAGAGTTGCAGCAATTACAGCAGCGTGTCGAGGTTGTGGAAAACCGGACTAGTGAATTACAAGGCAATCGGTTTTCCACAACTACCAGATTATATGGTCAAGCCATTTTTAGCGTACAGGGAACCAATAGCCCCGATGTCGATTTGTTTCCTAGAGATGGAGTACCTGAACGCCAGGGAAAAACCAATTTGACTTTCACAAGTAGCGCCCAACTAACTTTAGCAACTTCATTTACAGGGCGAGATTTGCTGCTAACAGGGCTGTCTGCGGGCAATTTGGATTCTACTGCATCGTTGCTATCTACCAATATGGGGCGGTTGGGTTTCGAGTCAAATACAGACAACAATCTAGTTGTTAGTGACTTGTCTTATCGATTTCTCGCCTCGAATAAATTGGGAATTGTCGTAGGTACGGCGGGAGTCAACCCCATTAACACCTTTCGCGGTATTAGTCCTTTAGAAGGTTCTAGCGACGGCGCAATTTCTTTATTTGGTCAGCGTAACCCGATTTTAAGTATTGGCAACAGTACTGGTGGTATAGGTTTCGACTGGCAAATTAGCGATCGCATTAGTTTCCAAGGCGTTTATAGTGCAGAAATCCCCAGTTTTCCTGGCAACACCAACCAGGGCGGACTATTTGGCGGTAGATTTACTGCTGGCGCTCAGTTAAGTTTAGCACCCACCAATAATATAGATGTCGGCGTACATTATCTTTATTCCCACTCCCCAGATGGTTTGCTGGGAACTGGTATCGGCGATTCTCAACTGATTTCGCCTTTTGCAGATGCAACAGCTTTCGATACCCAAGCCATTGGTGCTACCGTTGCTTGGCGAATTAACCCTAACTTGCAGTTGGGCGGTTGGGGTGGCTTTACTTCTTCCAAACCATTCAACCTTTCTGGAAGTGTAGAAACTACAAACTGGATGGTGTTTGCAGCTTTTCCCAATTTGCTGCGTTCTGGGAATTTAGGGGGCGTTCTCGTAGGACAACCGCCCAAAATTACTTCGAGTACTTTACCTGACGGCTTCAACTTTCCCAACTTTTCTGATGGGGGCACAGCAGGCGGACGTAGTGACACATCAATTCACGTAGAACTTTTTTACCGCGCCCAGTTGAGCGACAATATTGCCTTGACTCCAGGCTTATTCGTTATTTTCAATCCCGATCACAATGCTGCTAACGATGCATTAGTAGTTGGAGCATTAAGAGCGACTTTCCGGTTTTAGTTTTGTACTGATGTAAATGTAATAAAATACGCTAGATTAATACTGCTTAATTCAGTATTTAATGCTTGCATAACCTAATGAGAGCAAGGATAACCCGCGCGTATTTTTTTTCATAGGTGATTAAAGGAGCAGATTTTTCATGAAATTAAATTCGTCAACTAAGTTGGGTTGTACGGTTCTTGGCAGCAGCAGTTTAGCCGCAGTCATCATTGCTTTAGCTGGTACAAGTGCTTCTGCTCAAATTACAATTCAAAGCACAGGCACATTATCAGGCACTATCCAGCTTCCCAGCATTAATCCCAATTTCAATCAAAGCATTACTCGTGTTGATACAGACGACACGGGGACTTACTCTCGAAATTTAGGTACTAAGAACAATCCTAATTACGTTCCTGTGTACAAGTCAGACTATGTGCAGGTAAGAACACGCTCTGATGGAAGTCTACATTACTATGTTGACTTTAAAGGCATTCCGATTGTCTCCTTTAATGGCGTTCTCACTTCGCCGATTCTCTCTGACGGTGAATTGACACCTTATAAATACCAGGGAAAATTAGCAGGAACCACATTTCAAGGAGTAGTTCAGGATGAATTTAATCTCACAAAAGCCTTATACACTGGTACTGTCACCGATCCAAATACTGGAAACCAGTATCAGGGTACTTTTGAAGTGAGTGGATATGGAGTACGGTATAGCAATCGCAATGGTGGTGAAACTCCCACAGTCTTTGATTTCAAGTCCGATCTCCCAGGTTCGCCAAAGGTGACATCTTTGGAAATGACTAACTCCCCTTTGGCGAGATTAACAATCAAAGTACCTGCAACTGCAACTCTCATCACTCCCACACCAGTAGTTGGTGGTGGTAGCACACCTACTCCTGCACCCGTAGTTGGTGGTGGTAGCACACCTACTCCTGCACTCGTAGTTGGTGGTAGCACACCCACTCTCACAACGATAGTTGATGGCGGTAGCACAGTGACTGTTGCACCTATAGTTGATGGTGGTAGTACAGTGACTATTGCACCTATAGTTGATAGTGGTAACACACTGACTGTTACGCCAATAGTTGATGGTGGGACTTCCTCGACATCTACAACATATACATCTGGATCTAATTCTCCATCACTCTCTACTACACCTAATATGGAGTTGAGTAACGGTAATTCCCTCGAGGTGAATCAAGTAGTTGTTAACCCTGCAACCCTGACTCAAACTGCTTGTTCACAGGATTCTACCAAAAGCTGTATAATACCCACCTCACCCAAACAAGCGATCGGCCCCCGTAGTCGAGTGCTACTGCATTAGTTATTTAACATCGTTAGTTCTTAAGGAATTGCACGATTATTCTAATCCTCTCTTGGCAAAAACTTTTGGATGCTTCTGGAACTCCAGTAGGGCAAAATGAAATCTATATAATAGCCAGGACAGGAGCAACATTCCTATAAAAGAAGTCCACAGGAATTTATTCAGGGGCGTTTTTGTCCCTGAGACTTTCTTTGTGTGGTAGATTTTACCCAAATGATTTTCTGGCTATACTAGTGATTTCAGCAGATTGATAAATTTCATCCCCCAGTATGAAAGACGTAAAAACTCTAAATTTCAGACATAATATCAGTGTCCATTTACTTTTAACTGACATAAAACCCTTGTCTGGCCTTAGAGTAAATAAATTTCCTTGGGGGTACAAAAATTTTATCAGTCAATCACTGAGGTTAACACTAACACTACAGAGTGAATCTAGATCAATCAAACGTCTTCTGAGTTAGCACCTATGAAAGAAGAATTGATAGCCAGAGTTGTGCAGGTCTTGCGAATTAATATGAGTTGGATGACTTGGAACTTATTTCTGGCTTTTATACCTTTAGCTTTGAGTGTGTGGCTATTTCGCTTTAGGCGTGGTGGCTCTTGGCTTTGGTGGCTGGGATTCTTAGTTTTCTATGCTTTCTTACCGAATGCACCATATTTGTTGACTGATGTAATTCACCTGATAGATGATATCCGCACCATTCAATCAGTTTGGATAATTACTTTGGTACTCATTCCTGTGTATTTGTTAGTAATTCTTGGTGGATTTGAAGCTTATGTAATATCGTTAATTAATTGGGGCTATTACTTACATCGCATCGGTAAAAGCCAATGGATTTGGCGGGTTGAGTTGATAACACATTTTCTTTGCGCTGTTGGTGTTTATTGGGGGCGATTTTTGCGTTTCAACAGTTGGGATTTTATTACTCAACCCGATGCCCTATTAACCAAAGGGGTAGAAGAAATTCTTGGAAAACAGCCCCTAGTAATTATTGCTATCACCTTTGTGGTACTTGCCGGTTTGTACTGGATTATGAAACGAGTAACTTTAGGTCTTAGCCAACAAGATAGTAGAATAGGCATAAACTCAGGACGCACAAAGTCTAACACGCCAAACATTTGATGAATGTGGCGATTTTGGCTTTTAAATTTGGGGTTTTAATTAATAATTCTCTTGATGAATATTGCCTATCAAAAGAAAGATGCAACTAAACCCTCCTTGAGGTGAAATAGATTCAGGCACAAACGGTTGAATTTCAACCGCCACTATCTGAGAATAACGTCCTATCAGATTATTGAATATCGATGGTCTGGTCTGATGTATCTGGTCACGTTGATAGGAGGGATATAAGATGCAATTAATCTCTAGAGAGGAAATAAAGACATTAATAGAAGAGCCAAAAGGAAATTGTGTTTCAATTTATATGCCAACGCACCCAGTCGGTCCAGAAGTGCGACAAAATCCAATTCGCTTTAAAAATTTGCTTAAGGAAGCGGAGACTCGTTTAATTGATGCGGGTTTGGAACAGAAAGAAGCGATCGCATTGTTGGAAAAATCCCATGAAATTAATACCCAAGAGTTTTGGGAGCAAATGGGAGAACAAGGGCTGGCGATTTTTATTTCGGAAAATATTTTTCACTATTATACCCTGCCAATTGATTTTCAAGAGTTGGTCGTGGTTACAGACCGATTTCACATCAAGCCACTGCTGCCAATTTTAAATGGTAATGGTCGCTTCTATATACTGGCTTTGAGCCAACAAGATGTCAGGTTCTTTGAAGGAACACGCTACAGCGTCAACCAGGTGGAAGTAGAAAATCTTCCTAAAAATCTAGATGAAGCTTTGCAAAGAGACGATACTGCTAAAGAAGGTCAGTTCCGCATTGCAACATCAAAAGGGGGAACCTCTAATTCCTTTTCGCAACCAGGTACGTTTCACGGACAGGGAAGCCCTGACAGGGATAAACACCAAGAAGACATCCTACAATTCTTTCAAATTGTCGATCGCGCATTACACGAGAAACTGCGATCGCAAAAAGCGCCTTTGGTGCTGGCTGGGGTAGAGTATCTTTTGCCTCTGTATAGACAGGCAAATACTTACCAGCATTTGATGGATGAAGCTATCACTGGTAATCCAGAAATTCTCAGCGCCCAAGAGTTACATAACCAAGCTTGGCCGATTGTCGAGGCTGATTTCCAGAAGTGGCAGCAAGGAGTTTTGGAACAATTTCACGAATTGTTTGGCGGTGATACTGGTAAAGCATCTAACAACCTCCAAGAAATTGTCTCAGCGGCTTATTACCAACGAGTGGATTCATTATTAGTTGCAGTTGGTCAGCAACAGTGGGGTTTATTCGACCCAACCTCAGAAACGGTTTATTTGCACCCAGAAAAAGAAACTGGTGATGAGGATTTGTTGGATTTTGTTGCTGCTCATACCTTATTAAATGGTGGCACGGTTTACGCCGTTCCCCCAGAACAGATTCCATATAGCACACCCGTTGCAGCGATTTACCGATATTGAACATTTTGATGGTGTTGTATAAAGTTGAATGTGCTATATACAACACCAACGATGATTACTATTCGCTCCTTTATCAGTCAATCTCTAATCGTTTATGGCGCTTGATTGTATTGCTGAAGCACTTGCTTCATGGCCGCCATTTGTAACGCGGAACCCACTGAAGGACTTCTTTCGCGAGTTGGGTGTTAATCAAGGCTTTATAAGGTTCATGTTCATATTCATCACCTCCGCGCCAATCCACTTCAGGAAGTAGAGATTGAGCCATTTCTTGACTAGTTCGATGCGCCGAAGAAATGTCATCAGCGCATAGTAGCAAGGTAACATGACCAGGATTAGGGCAGTATAAAGCATATTGCGCTGCTTCTGCGGCGTCTTTTACATCCAGAAAAGCACCGTATTCCCAAAATGGATTCCACTCAAAATTGGGATTAGCTTGCCGATTGGAAATAATAAAATCGTAAGTGTCTTCATCAAAAACACCTGGTGGTCGCAGACAAATAGTTGGGATACCTGTGCTATCAGTAAAGTATTGACACATTTTTTCACCAAGGTGCTTGGAAATGGCATAAGGGGTAGTTGGATAACAAGGATGATTGTCATCCAAAGGAAGATAATCCGGTTTTCTCTCACCTTTAAAGATTCCCAATACATCAACACTGCTGAAGAAAACAACACGTTTGAGTTTTGCCTCTGCTGCTGCTGAAAGAATATGCCAAGTTCCGAGAAGATTGACTGCCATTATTTCATCGGGCACATCCTTAGAGTTTCCAAGTAGCGCCGCAAGATGAACAACTGCATCGCAGCCTTGAAGTGCTGAACGAATTTCATTTGGATTTAGAATATTATGACCATTTGCAATATCAAAGCCAATCACTTCACATCCATCAGCATGCAAAACTTTTTCAACAACCGAACCAATCATTCCTTGGTTGCCAGTAACTAATACTTTCATAACACTCAGGACTGTTTATCATATTTACTAATATGCATACTTAGCATCAAAGACATTTTAAAATTTTACGTAACTCTGGCAATTTTGATTTTGTAGTTTTAATTTTGTATTGAAGGAAAAATCTAAAATCTAAAATCTAAAATCCAAAATTGAATCACTTCTAACTAATGAAGCTTTCTTCGTGCTACTGCTAAAATTAAGCGTTGTTCAGCACGAGCGATCGCCTGATATGTTCGCTCGACTGCTTCCGGTTCCACAGAAATGGAAGTAATACCCCATTCCACTAGCTTATCGATGATTTCTGGATAAAGGGCTGGTGCTTGACCGCAGATTGAACAAGGTATACCGGCACTTTTAGCCATTTGAATGAGTTGAGCGATCGCACTCATAACTGCCGGATGACGTTCGTTAAATACTTTTGCTAACCGTCCTTGTTCTCGATCTACTCCGAGCAATAACTGAGTCAGATCATTTGTACCAATGGAAATTCCGTCTGCACCTGCTTTAACATATTCTGGTAGTAAAAATAGGACGCTTGGCACTTCTGCCATCATCCACAATTGAAATTGCGACACCTCAGTTAAAAGAGCTTGCTCAACTTTGCGACGGCAAAAGACAAATTCTTCCACAGTCCGCACAAAAGGCAACAGTAGATTTACATTGCTGTAACCAGCTTGCTGTACACTCGCTAAAGCTTTCAGTTCTAACTCAAAGACTGCGGGATTTTGTAAATAGCTGAAGGTACCACGTTCGCCCAACATTGATTGTGGTGACGATTGTAAATTATCACTCAATGATGGTAAATCCTGCGGCCAATCTAAAGAACGATAAAAAACTGGTCTTGGTGCAAAAGCACGGGCAAACTGCATAATCTGCTCAGACCATCGCTCTAACAATTCTGCTTGCCGCCCGCCTAAAATCCAACTATTAGGATGTTGTCCGGACAATATATTTAGTACCATCAATTCTGAGCGCAACAATCCCACTCCATCCACAGGGAAGCTTTGCACTTGTTCTATTAAACTGGACTGACTCAAGTTAACCAGCAGTTGAGTAGCAATCATAGGTAGATGAGAAGAGGGAGATGGAGAGATAGAAGGATGGGGAAGAGGCAGAGGGGATCGGAAGTAGAGGGGATGAGGGGAAAGATTTGCTTCCCCTGCTCCCCCTTCTCCTCTGATCCGATAAACTTCTCCTCTGTCGCCATCGAGCAGCAGTCGTTCGCCAGTTTGGATTAAGGTTGTAGCAGATGTTGCGTTAACTACTGCTGCGATACCCAATTCTCTGGCAAGAATTGCAGCGTGGCTGGTTAATCCGCCTTGTTCAGTAATAATACCACCAACTTGTTGCAGTAATGGTAACCAATCAGGTGCGATCGCTGTTACTACTAAAATCACTCCTTTAGGTATTTGTTCAGGTTTCTGTTGGGGATTAATAATTACCAATGCAGTCGCCACAACACGTCCTCCTGCCGCCCCTATTCCCCTGATCAGGTGTCCGTGGGGAATTGCAGATTGGGGAGAACTAACTTGTGTTATATAGAGCTTGCCAGATGTAGTTTGTTCAGCAATAGTCCATTTAATAGTAAAGGTTTTACCCAGTTCGCTTACTAGTTGAGTTCCCAGAGCAATTATTTGTTGTAAGTATTCTTGTTGTAAAGCGTACTGTTTTTGTTGGGCTTCCTGAATTAGGTAGGTACTTAGACAAGTGTGATCTGATGTTAGTACTGACTTTGGCACCGCTTGCGAAAAAGCTCCATCTGCTGCATCATCAACACCATAAGCCAGCATTTTATTGCCTAACTGTTGCTCAAGCACAACCCCAGTTTCCTGTTGAATGTAGTAAACATCTGGCTGTACTTCGCCAAGAGCGATCGCAATTCCTAATCCCCAAGTAGCTTCAATTTCCCACCCAGAGGAGTTGGCTCTGAGCAAACCACTAGCGATCGCATTTTCAACAGGTTGCACCAAAACTGCTAAATTTATTTGTTGCAGGTTAATTCCTGCCTGCTGCCAATATAGTAGGCTTCTAGCACGAAATATCTGGCTCCAGGTACGCTTTAGGGCAAAAGCGATTGCTTCGGGTTCGCACTGGCAAAACACCGACTCCAGCAAACCAGATATATTCTTCATACTTGGAGTAGCAGTTGATACTGCCAAGGTAGGTCGAAGAATCAAACAGCCAGTTTGCCATTCTCTAGCTGCTTGGAAAATTGTACTCACCCAATCTTGTGGCACAGTCGCAGTGAGGATTTCCTGGCGCAAGCGACCAGCCACCTGCTGAAGTTGACGCCAATTAGTGACATCCAGGTGTAATGAAGAATGGGGTAAGTCAGCCACTAATGACTCTGAACTATTGAGATTTTCGAGAAATTGTCGCAAAATCTCTGCCGAAACGACAAAACCAGGCACCACCGGATAGCCACGCTGCATGATTCTGCTCAAGTAAAACGCTTTGTCACCTACTTGGGCGCGGTCTTGTAGTTTAATTTGGTCTAGCCAGTAGAGTTTGTCCACTCAATTTGTTAGTTGTCAGTTGTCTATTTGTAGCCACAGCCATTTATTTCCTCCTGGTACGTATCAGCCGTAAATCCACTGACTCTCTACTAGGAGGACTTTCCAGCATTTACGTTTAATTGGCCGACCTTGTTAGTGGTTAATTGCTAGTTACACCATCTATCGCTGTAATTTGACTCCTTTGTCAATCAAATATTTTTCTTCATTTAGCCTCTCTTCCTTAAAACCACGGATTTTATTGTTTGATCGAGTTGCAGATGGCAGTATCTAATTATTGAGTGTATGGGTTAAATCTAGCAATCCGAGGTAGAATTTTATAGTTCAGTTATTTTAAATAGTCAAAAAGCTATTTAATAAAGTTAAAATTCATGTCGTTTGCCTAGATTATAAGGATTGTCATAATTTAACAATACAAATTTTCATTTATTATTTAGCAAAATAAAATCTTATTGGTAAATAATCCTAACAAGGTAAGATATTAATCTGCACCTAAAAAAACATTCCCGAATTGATAGAATCTAAATATGATCTATGCTATTAAATTACACCTGTAGAATTAGACTCCATCAATAAAAGATTAAAATATTTTTGCACTATTTTTGTAAAAATATCCCTAATTAACCTAGTACACTGTGGTGGAAGTTTGATCACCTTTAACAATGGAATTTTGCCCCAAGTCTTGTTAATTGAATACGATCGCTAGATTTACGCCGTGCTGTAGTAGTATATAAAATTATCTACACCAGACTAAGCATTGCCAAACACTTACTACGTTGCAACTAATGATTGGCTAAATATCAGCATTAGGCTATGCCTTGCATTGGTTATTGGAGCAATTATCGGCTTAGAACGCCAGATTAGGCGCAAACCAGCAGGTTTAAGAACTCATATGCTCGTGAGTTTCGGTTCAGCCGTGTTTACTCTGATAATTATGCAAACAGGTGGGTCACAGCCTAGTCATGATGCACTTAGCCGCGTGATTCAGGGGATTGCAGCCGGTGTAGGATTTCTCGGTGCTGGAGAAATTGTGCGCCAATCTTCTCAAGAATCCCAGCAGCTTGAAATTCACGGACTGACATCAGCAGCAGCTATTTGGGTTTCGGCTGCTTTGGGAATTGCTGCTGGCTGTGGTTTGTGGCAGTTAGCATTAATCGGTGCTTTGCTGACTTTTTTTGTTCTCACCGTTTTTAAAAGGTTAGAAAAACGTAATTAGTCATTAGTTAATCATCTATGTTCAATCGTCACAAATGACTAATTTGGGATTATCTCTCCTGCTTTCACAAAAAGAATTTGGGAGGACTTCAACCACTGAGAATCAAAAGAACCTAAATGAGTAGTAGTAATCAGGGTCTGAAAGCGGTCTTGAATGGCATCAAGCAATTGATTTTGGCGGGATAAATCTAGTTCGGCAAGAACATCATCAAGCAATAGCAGCGGTGGCTCTTTGACGACTTCTTCAATTAATTGTAATTCTGCTAATTTTAAGGCTAGAACCAGCGTTCGTTGTTGACCTTGAGAACCGTATTGACGAGCGGGTGTCTGGTTAATAGTTAATTCTATTTCGTCTCGATGTGGGCCGACAAGAGTAGTGCCTTGGTACATTTCAGCGATCGCTCGTTGCTGAATTTTTGCTAAAAAAGCTTGCTGCACTTCTTCTGGCTGGTTATCCTCTAAAGGAATATTAGGCACGTACTTGATTTGCAAAACTTCTGTACTGCCGCTAATACTGGCGTGCCAAGCACTAGCAATGGGAGCTAATCGTTGTATGGCGCGATCGCGTCGTCTAATTACCCTGGTTCCCGTAGTCGCTAACTGTGCATCCCACACCGCCAGTTCTGAAGAGTCTGCGCTGTGCGTATTTTCATTCAGTTGAGGTGACTGGCGTTGCTGATTACTGGGTGCTAAGTCTTGAGTTTTTTTTAAAAAAGCATTGCGCTGGCGTAACACATGGTTATACTGCTGCAAAATGTGAGCATAAACTGGTTCGAGTTGAATTAAGAGTGTATCTAACCAGTTGCGGCGACCTTCCGGGCCGCCGCGTACTAGTTCTAAATCCAGGCTGGAAAATTGGACTGCATTGAGAACGCCGAGAAAATCCATTTGACGGCGGATAGATTCACCATTGAGAGCAACGCTACGGCGGCCATTGCGGCGCAGCGTTAAGGTAAGGTCACTAACGCCTGTTTGCCGCTCAAGAGTGGCATTAATTTGGGCTATGGCTTCCCCTTCTTGAACTAAATCGCGATCGCGGGTCATTCGGTGCGATCGCAATGTCGCCAGTAACTCTACCGCCTCCAACAAATTCGACTTTCCCTGAGCGTTATTTCCTACCAAAATTGTTTTGGCAGCATTAAACTCAACGTTCTGGTCTTGATAATTGCGAAATTGTCGGAGGTTGAGAGTTTTGAGGTACATAGTGGGGAGTGGGGAGCAGGGGGAGCAGGGGGAGCAGGGGGAGCAGGGGGAGCAGGGGAAGAAGAGATTAATAACCAATGCCCCATGCCCCATGCCCAATGCCCCATTTACACAGCCTTCTTACCCATAAACCGTAGAAATATCTTCTCCGCTTCAATCCACACAAACATTAAGGCACTGAAGCCAATACAAACCCCCAATTCCTCTAGAGTGAGGTAGTGAGTACCAAAGAAATCTCGCAGGGGTGGGACGTAAACTAGCATCAACTGCAAAATCGTGGTCACGACAACAGCCGCTAGTACAAATATATTGGAGAAGGGATTCATCTCAATGGTCAGTCGGTTGTTAGAGCGAATGGCGATCGCATGGCCCATTTGAGCAATACACAAGGTAGTAAATACCATTGTTTTCCAAGTATCAGGATTGCCCTGATACCCAGCGGCATGGGTATGTTGATAAGCCCACCACATCAAGGCAATGGTGATAATGGCAAAAATGATTCCAATGCGAATCATATAGGAACCCAATCCCCTAGCGAAAATACTTTCGCGGGGACTAAAAGGCGGACGTTTCATCACATCCGGTTCTGGAGGTTCCACAGCTAATGCCAAGGCTGGTAAACCGTCTGTTACCAAGTTCATCCACAAAATTTGTAAGGGGGTAAGGGGAACGCCTCCCAAACCAATTAAGGGTGCAGCGGCAATTGTGAGAACTTCGCCAATGTTACTGCCCAGGATGTATTTGATAAAGCGGCGGATATTGGTGTAAACAACTCTACCTTCCTTAGTAGCGCTGACAATGGTGGCGAAGTTGTCATCAAGTAACACCATGTCACTGGCTTCTTTACTGACATCAGTGCCAGTAATGCCCATCGCAATACCAATGTCGGCTTGTTTGAGGGCTGGGGCATCGTTGACACCATCGCCTGTCATGGCCACAAATCTGCCCCGGCGTTGCAATGCTTGGACAATTCGCAGTTTGTGTTCTGGGGAAACCCTAGCATAGATGCTCACCAAGTCAACATTTTGCTCTAGTTCTTGGTCAGTCATTCGCTGCAATTCTTGACCTGTGAGAACGCGGTCGCCTTCTTGGGCAATTCCCAAATCGGTAGCGATCGCTTGTGCTGTTAACTGGTGGTCACCAGTAATCATTACTGGGCGAATGCCTGCATCCCGACACTCTTGCACAGCTGCCCTTACCTCTGGGCGTGGCGCATCTAACATTCCCACCAATCCCAGCCACACCAAATTTTGCTCGGATGTCTCATCTGAACCTTCCGGTGGGATCTGTGCCAAGGGTTTGTAGGCAAAACCTAGCACCCGCAAACCTTTACTCGCCATTTGGTCATTTTCTGCCAAAATTTTCTGGCGTTGTGATTCGGTTAAAGGGCCTGTGTCATTACCCAAATGAATTTGAGTGCAACGTGCCAAGGTTAACTCTGGAGAACCTTTGGTAAACATTAAGTAAGGTTCAGATTGGAGAAAACCGGCGATCGCTGGGTCAATGCCTCTCGAAGATGCGTCACCTGTAGCGACTCCCTCCACCTGAGAAATCACGCTCATCCGCTTACGTTCCGAGGAAAAGGGAAACTCCCTAACTCTGGGTAACTTACTGTTCCACTGGTCTTTTTCGATTCCAGCTTTTCCTGCCAGTGTTAACAATGCCCCCTCTGTGGGATCTCCCAAAATCGCCCATTCCCCTTTTTCTTTTTGCAACACGGAATCATTACAAATAGCACAGGCGACTGACAACGCTGAGATTTCTGGGGAATCTTCTAGGGAAATGTTTTGACCATCTAACTGAAAGTCCCCTGTGGGAGCATAACCTTCGCCGCTGACGCGAAAAGTTTTGTTATTAGTGGAAACCGATTGCACCACCATTTTGTTTTGAGTCAGTGTACCGGTTTTATCAGAACAGATGGTAGTTACAGAACCCAATGTTTCCACTGCTGGCAATTTGCGAATCAAGGCATTTTGGCGTACCATTCGCTGGGTTCCCAGTGCCAAGGTGACGGTAATTACAGCAGGTAAACCTTCTGGCACCACAGCAACTGCCATACTCAAGGAAACTTCCAAGAGTTCTTGGATGTTTTTAAAACCTCCGTCCTTGAGCACACCACCGACGACAACGATCGCAACAAGAATCAAAGAACCCGTAACTAGGACGTTGCCCAGTTGAGTCATCCGTTGCTGTAACGGCGTCGGCTCACTTTCCACCGCCTGCAACATGGTGGCAATTTTGCCTAGTTCTGTAGTCATTCCGGTGTTAGTCACCAGAACCTTGCCTCGTCCTTGGACTACTTCAGTTCCTTGAAACACGACATTTAGGCGATCGCCTAATGATGTTTCCTCGGGCAATTTTAATGATGCCTGTTTATTTACCGCTTCGGCTTCACCAGTCAATGCCGACTCACGCACTTGTAAATTAGACTGTTCTATCAAGCGTCCATCTGCGGCTATCTGCATCCCAGCTTCCAGCAGCATTACATCCCCTGGAACTAGTTCCTTAGCTGCTATCTCCACCAGTCTGGCGTCGCGGATGACGCGCACTAAGGGAGAGGTCATTTTTTTCAGGGCTGCCAGGGCTTTTTCGGCACGGCTTTCTTGGACGTAGCCGAGTATGCCATTGAGGATGACGATTGCTAGGATAGCGATCGTATCTTTAAATGGCACTTCACCAGGCTTTAAGCTGCCCCCCCGCAAAGCCATCAGGTCTAAAAACCCAGAAATCAGAGCTACGCCAATCAGCATCAACAACATAATGTTCTTGAACTGATCCAGCAGAATTTCCCAAGTACTACGCCCAGCAGTTTCTTCAAGTTCGTTGGGCCCGTACTTTTGCAACCTCTGTTGAATTTCTTGAGGTGTTAAGCCACTGTCTGCATTACTATCAAGCAGGCCTAGCGCTTTATCAACTTCTAAACTATGCCAAACGGCGGCACCTTCAGGCAGAGAATTAGCAGACATCGTGTACGTCACAGGAAATGGTTACAAAATTCGATCATAATTTAGTGATGGCAGGAATTGCATCTTCTAAAGTTACATTAAGGCAATCGCCCAGTTACAGGAATGGATCTGTAATTCTTAATATTTGTAAATTTATTTTTTTTTGAGATAGTGTTATCTCTCACGAAAGAGTTTTTCGGAACACATTGTACCGATAATTATGAGTAATAGAGCTTTGAAGCTTTGTTACAGAGCATATGCCCAATTAATTTTAGGGTGTCATTGCTTTCATTTACATCCAGTCAATAGCCAGGATGCATGGCACGATTGCATTTCTTCTCTACGAGACGCTAAAGCGAACATTTGAATTTTGCCCAAAGTTGAGCCAGTCGCTGGTGTATTACCCCGCTCAAGCGAACTAGCGTGCCAGTAGGGTTTCCCAAGCTAGCAAACTTTTCAAGACAAATTTTGAATTTTGAATTGCTTAGGCGTGCTAAACCATTCAATAAATATGATTAATATGAGTTTTGCACTCCCCACTTTGACCGTTAGCCAGATGTTTGGGCAAAAAACAATTCGACCGCTTACTGCTGCTACCCTGTGTGGCATTACTTTCATTAAAGACAGACTGATTGCCATTGACAGTATTAAAGGGCATCTACTAGAAATTGATCCTACCTCTGACAACAGCAAAATTCTCAATCCCCATCAAGTTAAAGAATTTACCGATGTCACTGGTCTAGCAGCGTGGGAAGATACCCTGTGGGTGAGCCGAGAAAATAGTGTTTACTTGTGCAAGCTCAATGCTTTCGATCTGGAACATTTTGTGACATTGCCTTATCCGGCTGACGGCGTTGCTGTTTGGGAAACAACAGTTTATATCAGCTGTCAAAGGTTGGGCTACATTCTGGTTTATGATAGCGAAACGCGAAAAGAGATTACCAGATTTTATGCCCCTGGAGTTGGCGTAGAGAATTTGGCAGTAACTCAGGAAATGCTGTGGATTTGCGATCGCACCGAACAATCAGTTTACGCGATGGATCGGGCCACGGGAGAACTTCAATTTAGTGTCCTGACACCTTTTGAATGTCCTACAGGCATAGCAATCCATAAAAATGGCGAAACAGGCAAAGAAAGTATTTACGTCGCTTATGCCTCAGAGGAGCCTTATATCCGGGACAACCCCAATGCCGATCCGAGTCATGAGTTAACGTTCCGCGATCGCACTTTTATTCACCCTCTGTATTATCATTACGATCCAGATAAGCGTTACGCCCTCTCTAACGGTTATCTGATTGAAATGTCTTATGCTGAGGAAATTGCACCTTTAGACGAAGTTTATTTACCTGATGTCGAATGGCGCATCGCCCTACCATCGGAAACTGAGCGTCAAAAGGTGAAACACGTTGAACCCATTGGTATACCCTTCACCCAAGAAGTGATAGAGGGGCAACGTGTAGCAGTCTTTAAATTTGATTCTCTTGCCCCAGGCGAACGGCATATATTTGGCTGGAAAGCACTTTTGGAAGTTCGCGGTATTAAGTATCGCATCACACCCAGAGATGTGGAAAATATACCCGAACTGTCCCCAGAATTACAAACACGTTACCTAGTGGATGACGACGATTTAGCAATGGATACTACCATTGTTCGCCGTGCCGCCAGAGAAGCAATTGGTTCTGAAACCAATGTGCTGCGGAAAATGCACAGCATCCGCAACTACGTTTATGATGAGTTATCATACGGTATTAAACCTTACATTGACACGCCAGATACAGTTTTAGAACGGGGGGTTGGTTCCTGTGGCGAATATGTCGGCGTTTTACTTGCCCTATCTCGTTTAAATGGCATCCCCTGCCGTACCGTAGGCAGGTATAAATGTCCTCCCCATAGTGACTTCATAGGAGTACCGCTACAACCTGACTTTAATCATGTTTGGCTAGAATTCTACGTCCCCAATTTTGGCTGGTTGCCAATGGAATCAAATCCTGACGATATAGGTGAAGGTGGCCCTTATCCAACGCGCTTTTTTATGGGCTTATGCTGGTATCACATCGAAATTGGCAAAGGCATCACCTTTGAAACTGTGACAAGTCAAGGTGCGCGGCTAACCAAAGAAGATATTCCTATCGGTGATTTGGCGATAAATCATATCCGGTTCACAATTCTTAAAGAATTACCGGACTTTTGAATTAGGGTATTGGGCATTCTGGAAAGGCGCTGAGAAAGCGAGTAGTGGCGTGACAATACTAAAATGTTGCAATAAATCTTCTTGTGGGGCGGGCATCTTGCCCGCCAATTAAGACGGGCAAGATGCCCATCCCACAAGAGTTTGCTAATGCACAAATTTAGTCTTGACACGCCAGTAGGGTGTGTTATGCCGTAGGCTAACGCACCTTAATAATCTCTACTTAACCACTATTTTCATCTACATCTACGCTCTTATTCCTATTCAAGTATTCTTCAAACAACTCAAAAAATTTCTGTAGTGCCTCAGGCTCATCTACAGAATAGAAAAGAATTATTTTAGACCATGACTGACCTGAGTTAATTCCATATTTTTCTTCAATCCATGATTGAAAACCTTCAAATTCCCTTTCTGGCTCAGTTTGAGGTACACGAACTTCTCTTCGAGCCAGACTATATCCTCGCAAAAGCATATCTAGTCTAGTAATTGAATTAGCTCCTAAAAACATTCCTGGTCTTTTCTTTATATTAGTTAGAATCTCGTTGTAAATATCAAACTTAGGAAAACTCATATCCTCACTAAGCCTTAAAATATCTTCACTCTTTTGAATTTTTGAATTATCTTTCTGCTTTAAGAACTGCTCAAATTCTTCAAAGAACCTATTAAAAGCTGCTCGTTCACTTCCAGAGCAAGAGAGAATTATCCCAGCCCAAGACCGACTCACATTAGTTTTTGCCCTTTCTTGTATCCACTCTTGAAACCCTTCCATTCCACAAGAGTTTATGTCAGTAAATCCTAGTTCAATTAGACTATCTATATACCCATTTAAGAATGAATAAAGACAAGTAATTGATGGCTTGTCTATGTACATAACTGGGTTATCTTTAATCTTTTGGAGAAGCGTAAAAAGCTCTTTCATGCCAGCAACCTATAATTTGGTGAAGATTTAGTAATTGAACAACTACATCGTGCTTTTATTAAGGTCAATCTTTCCTATCACGAGGGGATGAATTATCTGGCACTGCATCAGCACGAACCACATCACTAATCCATTCTCCCTCAATATTATTGTTAGAATAATTTGCATAATCATCCCATGTCATAGTGTCGCCAGTTGAGTATTCATAAACGACTCCACGAGTTTGATTATTACCATCTCCATCATTTAAATGAATCCACGTTACATAATCACCAGATGGAGGATAACCACCACCAAATTCAATACCTGGAGGTTGAGCTAAACTTCTAATTGCCCCTGGTACAGGTCGCCAACTTCGAAAATGATGAGTTACAAATTTGTCAGGAGAACCAGACCTCCTGTAATGTACTGTTTGGTGAAATTTGTAATTATAAAGAACTGAAGATTGACCTTGTGGCCCACAAACTAAGTTAAGTGGATAGAAAGAACAATATCTCTCCTGAGCTTTATTTGGAACCTGCTCATTTTGAGCTTTATTTGTGCTACTTGCAGCCTTTGCAGCAGGAGTTAATTCCGAGCCAGCAGCAGCACATTCAGGTTGAACATCACAAGCGTCTAGAGATGACAGCAATGCATAAACAGTTTGAGGTAAAATCCCTTTAAAAATGAGAAGTAAAAGAAATGTCGAAATTCCTACTAATCTAAATACGGATTTATTTGCAGTTAATCGCACTAATCTTAACTCCTTACAACCAAAAATAAAAATCGATGTATCTGACATCTAGGTTGTCTGATAGGAGAAGAGAATCAGTCCAGTAAAAATACGAGTATTTAGTAGATTTTTTTGAAAATCGAACCAAGGTAAATAAATAAACTAATTAGCTATTAATTCTTAAACTTCTTAAACTGGGCAATGGATATGATTGATGCTGCTTAAAATCGGCAAATTCACAGATGGAATTGAATGGGCAAAAGCGGCAGTGAGATCCAGGATTTGGAGGGAATATTTTACTGAAATTAGTAGTTTCTTCCTGATATTTTTGCAAATCGTGTTGGTGCTTGTGGGCAATATTTGCTAACTCAAATTTTAAGGATTCTAATTCACTGTTGTTAATACTAATTAACTCTGATTTTTTACATATTTCTAAATTATAAAATGATGCAACAGCTTCTCGTCCAGGGTAAAGATAACGAGCAGCTAACAAGTAAACTAATGCCTGTCGTTTGTCAAAAGCCGACTTACCAGTTTTGAAATCCAAAATATGTAAAGTGCTATCAGACTCAATAAAAACGCAGTCCATAGCCGCGTATAAGCGAAAGCAATAATCTTCTTGCTCAACTACTATCGGTTTGGGAAAGCCTTCATCACCTGGAGTTAATTGGATAATATCTTTATCCAAAAGTAACGGCGCATCGTGATATTTTTTCAAAATTTGCAGCACGCGTTGCTGGACTTGATCGCTTGAGTTGCCTAATTTAAGTAGCTGTGCAACTCTTTCTACACCATCTGCTTGCTTCAACAGATACCTGTGATGATGAAACTCATAAACACCTTTTTGGGCGAGTATGCCAATCCGCTGGGGTGCGGTGGCTTGCCCTAAAAGCGCTTTGACTTGTGGTTCGTGTTGCCGCGCTTTGATAAACCCCCGTCTCATCTGGCAATGCCAGCGTTCTTGCCCAGTCGCTGGGGCAACTAGAGACCAAAGGTGATAACTGGCAAAAGGTCGATCGGGGGTTGACATTGCTCAGAAACAGTGAGAAAAAATACGGTGGGGAGAAGTTTAACCTAAGGCTTCCTTAGAAAAGAACTTCGGGGGATACTTGCTGCTACACACGCTTTGCGGGAAGCTTTAATAGTACTGATAATGTACGGGAGCAAGTGGCAAAAATGTCCAGCAAGATAAAATTTGGCACCGATGGATGGCGAGGGATTATTGCCGATGACTTTACTTTCCCTAATGTGCGGAAAGTGACAAGGGCAATAGCCACTTACTTAGAAACAGCCTACACAAAAGATAGACCAGTACTTATTGCCTACGATACTCGCTTTTTAGCTGACCAGTTTGCCCAAACAGCGGCCCAAGTTTTGGCAGACTTGGGTTGGACTGTCAAAATTACTGATCGGGATTGCCCTACACCAGTAATTGCTTACAACGCCCGCCACCTAAATTCTGCTGGGGCGTTGATGTTTACTGCTAGCCATAATCCAGCACCCTACTGTGGAATTAAATATATACCCGATTATGCCGGGCCTGCCACTCCAGAGATTACTGATACTATTGTGGCAAATATAGAAAGTGCATCAGATGAGTTGCCTGGGAGCAGCCCATCAGGTTCGATTTCAATTTTCGATCCGAAACCAGATTACCTGCAATTTATCTACACTCTACTTGATGTAGAAAAGATCAAAAGCGCTAATTTAAAGGTAAAGTACGATGCTTTGTATTCTACCTCTCGCGGTTATTTAGATGAAGTTTTGCAACATAGTGGCGTTCAGTTAGAAAGTTTCCACGATTGGAGGGATGTGTTATTTGGGGGTGGGATGCCAGAACCCAAAGGAGAACAATTAGTTGAGCTAGTGGAAGCAGTACTCCGCGATCAAGCTGATTTGGGCTTGGCAACGGATGGAGATAGCGATCGCTTTGGTATCGTTGATGAACAAGGAACCGTCCTCACTCCTAATACTGTGCTGTTGGTTCTAGCACGTCATTTAATCAAAAATAAAGGTAAAACAGGCGCAATAGTCCGCACTGTAGCAACAACCCACCTGCTGGATAATTTCGCTGCTAAAAATGGGCTGCAAATTTACGAAACAGCAGTTGGTTTTAAATACATCGGCGAAAAAATGCGGGAAACTGCTGTATTAATCGGTGGAGAAGAATCAGGCGGTTTGAGTATTATCGGGCATATTCCCGAAAAAGACGGGGTATTAGCCGATATGCTAGTGGCAGAAGCGATCGCCTATGAAGGTAAACCCCTGAGTCAACTTGTCAAAGAAGCGATCGCCGAAGCCGATGGCCCACTTTACAACAACCGCCTTGACTTGCACCTCACAGAGGCGCACAAAACCGCCGTCATCGACTCCTTTACTAAAAATCCGCCTACAGAGGTAGCAGGTATTAAAGTCAAGGAAGTGGGGCGTAAAGACGGTATTAAGCTCTATTTAGAAGAAGGTAGCTGGGTTTTACTGCGTCCTTCCGGTACAGAACCACTGGTGCGCGTCTACCTAGAAACCAACACTCCCGAAAAACTCACCCAAATCGCCCAAGAGTTAGAGAGGGCCATTGCTAAACTAGAGGCAGTAGCAGTTTAATCAGTCAGAATTAGGAGTTAGGAGTTATAAGTTAAGAATTATTAACTCCTAACTCCTAACTTTTATCAAACTATGAAAATCGCTCCTTTTTTGACATCTCTAGTTTTAGCGGTTTGGGTAATTACGATCGCAATTATTTCAGTCCAAAACGCCACACCCGTATCGTTAAAATTCTTAACATTTCAATCGATTCAAATACCAATGGGTTTAGTGCTAGCTTTTAGTGCTGGTATAGGGTTAATTGGCGTGGCACTGCTGCAACCCCTCTGGGGACTTGCTGGTATTGGGCAGGGTAATTCTCGATTAGAAGAGGATGCCGAATTTTTTGTTGATGATGAAGATTTTTGAGGTTTGATAGCTGTGCAGTATCAAAACATTATTACAATCGAACCAGGAAAACGAGGTGGTAAGCCTTGTATTCGAGGAATGCGAATTACTGTATATGATGTTTTATCATATCTTGCCTCTGGCAGTTTCCAGGAGAATGTCCATATTCTGTAGAGTTAGTGTTAGATGAAGACTGGCTACCAGAAGCAAGCGATATTTAATAACCTTATTTGTGACTGCGTGGAATGAAGCGCACTACACAGCCACTTAATATACATTGGTGAGTCTTGCAAAAGTCGCTTTTACTTCTTCAGCATCGGCAAAGTCTCCAGTATTCGCTTCTGCAATCCTCTTTTGAATCTGCTCGGTTTGCCACTGATACATCTCTAGATAAGTGGCTACCGCTTCATTAAGTATGTAGCTGTGATCGCGATTCATTCCGGCTGCGATCGCATCAAGTGCAGCCTTCTGATCGCTATCTATCCAAAACGTAATATTTTCCTTGCTCATCGTCTTGTGAAAGTTGCCTTGCAACATGATATAGTGGCGATCGCTATTATCTTAGAGCGCCTGTAGCCTGTAAGCCTCGCACTACATAAAAAAAGCCTGCATTGGCAAGCTTTTTTGAAAAATTTTAGGAAAGCGATCGCGCTGTTATAAAATTAAAATGTCCATTCGTGATTTGGATCATCTAGCGCAGTGCGAACAGAAGCTAAGTTAGCAAGGTCTTTGAAAGGGCTTGATTTAGCAATTTCTGTGATTGAATTTAAGGTAAGGGCTAGTTGTTCATTATTGCCGGATGCGATCGCATTATCAACGACAGCAAACAAAGTGCGAAAGTTTTCTGCACGTTCATCAAAAGAGCGATCTAGATACGCCATCAGCAACTCTCGTTGGGCGTTAATCTTGGTGATTGTTTCTTTTTCCCAAGCATGAATATCTCGTCTCTTTGTTTTTTCCTGTTCGGCAATTATTTTATATTCAGTATAGGCTGAAGCAACTGCATCAACACATTGTGTTTTTTCCAAAGCTGCTATCTCACGCCTTTTAGTCTGTTCTTGCTCTCCAATTTGCTTGTAACTAGAAACAATGCTTACTAACGATTTTGTGGCGTTAACCGCAGTACATATTGTACCGATACTTGGTAAAACCATTGCTAAATACCTCCCAGAGTTTTGTATTGAGCTTGGATAGTTAAAGTAGCAGGATTTAACAGTCCTTTATTATCTAAAATAGGAATTTTCATAATTTCTGCAAGTGCTTTAATTAAAAGTGCTACCTCTTGAAATTTGCTAGCATTGCGATCGCGATTAAAAGGTTGGGCTTCAAGCTCTTGAAGTGCAGATTTAGCACGGTTGTTTAAATTACACACTAAATTAGCAAGTTCCACTGTTCGCCGTTTTACCTGTAATAGAAAATCTTGAGCTGCTTCAATATTGGCAATTTCTATGTTTACCCTAGCTTCATACTCCCGCGCTTTAGTCAAAGCTTCCTCACCCTTACCAGCAAGTTGAAAACCTCCAACCATCAACGCAGGGCCGAGTGTAATACCTCCCAACACAGCACCACCAACCGCCATACTAGTACCACCACCTAACCAAGTTATGGCTCCAGTCCAAGCCGCAGCACCACCAACTTGTGAGATAGCGACTTCACTAGCCCACAATCCAAAGAACTTGGAAACAGTAACAGTACCTACACCCCTTGCTAAGGTAACTGCGCCAGAACCTGCTGCTGAGGCTGCAACGGCTGCTGACACACCACCTTTCACCCACTGTTCAGCTTTGATAACTTCTGTTTTGTACTCCTGAATTTGTTGAGTGGAAATGTCTAATCCAGTTAGAATGTCCAGATTGTTTTGGGAAGCTCGCTGACCAATTCTCTCTATAAAAGCTATAAAGTTTGAAATTGTACCTTGTTTGATACGAAGCTGCATCTGACCATAGGTTTCTGCTGACTGGTTAGTAATTTCCCAAGTTGCTTTTAAATTTTGCAAGCTACTTTCGTATTTTTGTTGAGCCTGTTCACCAATTTCCTTTGCCTGATTCATATTGCCAATTCCTTCAGCACCTTTTAGCGCTCCGAAGGCTCCAGTAGCCAAAGCAGCAGCACCTAAAATCAGTGGAATCATCAAATACTCCTGATTGTGATTAGTATTTATATACGGTTTTAGCATCAAAATAAAGCATCACCTTATACTTATCTTGCCCGGAGATACCAACTAATCAACATTCAGAAGCTATAAATTTGAGACTGCGATGAATGCAGTTGTCAATTCTTTTCGTGTTGAGTGCGATCGCTCATTACTGTAGATTGACTTGAAGTAAGGAAACCCAAAAATTTATGTATCTTCAGCAACTACACTACTTGTGCGTAGACAATTTTTAGCATCTTGCCGCAGGCATTGCAACTGTTAGGATAAATGACAGGAGGGTTTATTATGTCCAATACTGCCCAAGAGATATACAGCCAAGTTGTTTGTAACTTGTCACCAACTGAGCGGCTACGCTTGGCAACCCTGATTCTAAATGAGCTAGTCGAACAAAACTTGTCTATAATCGACCAAAGTGATACTTGGACTGAGCAAGATCAGCATGATTTAGCATCCTTCTCCTCAGAGTACGCAGCTTCAATTTTTCCTGAAAGTGAGGAGATAGTTTAGTGACATTCAATCCCAGTGATGTAGTCACAGTTGATTTTCCTGGTGTCACTGGTATTAAGCGCCGTCCTGCTGTAGTTCTGTCATCAGTCACTTATCACGCAATCCGTCCCGATGTAATCATTGGACTCATTACTACTCAGACAACTACCCTTGGAATTACTGACTATGCACTTCAGGATTGGGCAGCAGCAGGTTTGCGGGTTGCGTCTGTTTTCAGAAGTTTTATTGTTACCTTACCACCCTCTGCTAATTTGGTTTTGATTGGTCACTTGTCAGAACTTGATTGGAAAGGTGTTCGTGCGTGTGTCAAAATAGCTCTGGCTGAGTTAGATGATTCTAAACCATCATCGGATGCATCATCTGCCTCATAGAAATTTATGTATCTTTAGCAACTAAACTACTTGTACGTAGACGCTTTTTCTCAGGCATCGCAGTTATCGCACACTAACTCAACAGAAGCTAAATTGGGCAGTTTTAGGTTAGTTGTAGCTTCAAGTAATCAATGAAATCCAGAATTTCTGTATCAGTAAGTTGTAGGCGCGATCGCTTGCTATTACAAAATCTGGTGAATCTATAACAAACTTTCTGGATCAACACCAAGCGCATTCAACCTTTCAATTAACATTTTCACCTGTTGTTCTGCTTCCACCCGTCGCTGTTCTTCAAAAGCTGCGCGTTCTTCCGCTTCCCTAATGCGTTCTTCTGGTGTCAGCAATTTTTGCCCTTCCTCGTCATACCAGTACAGCCACTCCCGCACAATACCTTGATAAATTCCCCGTTCTCGCCCAATTCCTAAACCAATTTCTGGTAGCCAAACGGGATTTCCTGACATTAAAATATATTCGCCATCAACTAAACGATACACTTCCAAAGGCGACTTTTTACGCCGAAGCGGACTATATACAACGTAGTATAAAATTCCTAATTGTTTGGCATAAGATTCTTTCTTAGTGCTATATTCTTCCCGATATATTTGAGAAACAACCTCTAGCGCTAAGATTGGCTGCTTCTTTTCTTCCCACAGCACATAACTTAGGCGTAAGTCCTCATCAATGAAGCGTTTAACCCCTAAACTGAGAAACCCATCAGGGACAATGGCTGGTTTGTCTGGATCATAATAAATACCCATGTCAACACCAAAGAACCAATCCCAACGATCGCACCAAACCAAAGCTAGGATCGTTTTCAGCAAGCCGGGAATTAAATTTTGGAGTTCATTATCCACAGGGGTGTCATTGGAGTCGGGTAGTTCTTCGGAAGATGGCAAACAATGCAGCGGATTGTAGTTTAACATGAGCGGTTTTGCCAAATCTGATTCTAGATAGATTGTAGGTAATCTATTGATGTGCGATCGCACCGCAAGAATAAAGAACCATTTTGAGCGACGCCGATAGCGTTCGCGTAGCGTCTCGTAAGAGAAGCGTTAGCGAGTCTTCTCGCAAGGGGAGACGCCAAGGGCGAACGAGCGTCATAGCCCGTCGTAGACATCGCCTTGTGTCTCTTTTCTCAGTATTCAAATACTTATAAGTGTAAAATCCTTACATTAAATTCGTGGTTTTTCGGTACTGATTACCAGAGTGTCTAACTGACAATAGCAAAAAAGGGTGGAATATTGTTCAACTAGAACATTCCAGAAGTCGCAAAGTATTCAATTTCATGGTGAATTTGGTAGCTGGGCTGATTACCTATATCTACCAGGAGAAAAAGTTTTCTCTCAACCTTGACTCAGAAAATGTGGCGCAGCTGGAACTTAGCTGATTTTTAGCCCGATTTTTGAATAGTACTGAAGTATTAGATATGTCACCACAGATCCATTCACGAATTTTAATCAAAAACTTCCTAACGGTTTTTTTGCCGTTGTCAGCGTTAGTTGGGGGTATCATCGGGACTATCTACTACCAACAGGTACAAACTGAGAAAGTTGTATTAAAAACTAATGAACTCGGCAAGGTAGATTTACAAACCAAAGTAATCAGCGGAGACTTTCACTCAGTTGTATCAGATTTGATCGTTATTTCTAGACAAAACGAGCTACAGGGAATTTTAGAAGGAGTGGATGGACAACAACAGGCACTTTCCAAAGAATTTTTATTATTTTCTCAATATAAAAAACTTTACGACCAAATTCGCTTTTTAGATCAATCAGGAAAGGAAGTTGTTAGAGTCAACTTCAACCAGGGTGAACCAGGGATTGTCCCCGAAGAAAAACTGCAAGTTCAAGCCAAGCGCTACTGGTTTAATGACACTTTGCGGCTAAACCTTGGACAAATATTTGTCTCTCCTCTTGACTTGAATATTGAACGAGGTCAGGTTGAACAACCCCTCAAACCTATGATCCGCTTTGGTACTCCCATTTTTGATAGCCGTGGACAGAAACGAGGCATTGTAGTGTTAAATTATTTCGGCGCTAAATTGCTGGAGAATTTTAATCAAGCCCTTGCTAACGCTTCTAGCCAGGGAATGCTGCTGAATGCTGATGGCTACTGGTTAAAAGGGGCGAAATCTGAGGATGAATGGGGATTTATGTTTCCCGATCGCAAAAACCACACTTTTGGCAAAGCTTTTCCCCAAGCATGGCAGCAAATTTCTCAAAAAGAATCGGGACAATTCCAAACTGCTGAGGGAATGTTCACTTTTACCACAGTCTATCCACTTGTGGAAGGGCAAAAATCTAGTACGGGAACAGGACAGGCTTTTGCACCAAGCCAAAATCAAATTGATACTAAGTCCTATTACTGGAAGATTGTCTCGTGGGTGTCACCAGAGACGTTGACTCAAAAATCAAACCGATTTTTGAGTCAATTACTACTTTTATATGCTGGGTTGGTAGGACTAATTGGCATTGGTTCTTGGCTACTAGCAAGAGCTAGTGTCAATCGTCAGATGCAAGAGCTAGAGTTAAGGCAGTCTGAAGTCCAATTGCGAGAGCTAGTTGAGCGGGAAAAAATTCTTAAAACTCGTCTATCTAGTCAAATTCGCAACTCGCTCGATCTAAATACGATTTTGAGTACAGTAGTGGGTGAAGTTCGAGAACTGCTCCAGATTGATCGATGCCAGTTTCTTTGGTGTCATCAAGAAGATGAATCTACTAGCTTTGAACTGAGTCAGCAAGCCTGCGCTTCCGACTTGCCAGAACCCTTGGGCTGTTCTCCTATCCAGAATGTGGAAGCACTGAGTGAGGCTGTTCTGGAAGGGAATTTGCTTTGCTTTGATGACATTGCTACAGATTCCTGGCTTGATTTCAGGAATCGGAATTTACTGGTGACATTGGGCTTTAAGTCTCTACTAATAGTTTCGGTTCAAACTCAGTCGGGTCGCTTGGGTGTGATAGTCTGCGAACATAGTAGAGCGCTTCGTCCCTGGAGTGATGATGAGGTGGAACTGATTCGAGGCGTGGCTGACCAGTTAGCGATCGCCATTGACCAGGCACAATTGTATAATCAAAGCCGCGATGCTACTGCTGCTGCTACTGCTCAGGCAGAACAACTCAACCAAGTTCTGCACAATCTCAAAGAAACCCAAGCTCAACTAATTCAGACCGAAAAAATGTCGAGTTTAGGTCAATTAGTGGCTGGTGTAGCTCACGAAATCAATAACCCAGTTAACTTCATCTACGGCAACCTTACCCATGTAAATGAATATACGCTGGGCTTATTAGAACTAGTAGAACTCTATCAAAAGTCTAACGCTAATCAAACATCTGAGGTACAAGCTCATATAGAAGCGATCGACCTTGACTTTATGGCTGAGGATCTACCTAAAATATTAGTTTCAATGAAAATGGGAGCTAATCGCATTCGTGAAATAGTTCTATCCTTGCGGAATTTTTCTCGACTTGACGAAGCCGATATGAAGCCTGTCAACATTCATGAAGGTATTGATAGCACACTACTGATTTTACAAAATCGCCTCAAACAAACGCCTGGAAGTGTCGGAATTGAAATAGTAAAAGAATATGGTGATATTCCCTTAGTAGAGTGCTATGCCGGACAACTCAATCAGGTGTTTATGAATCTGATCAGTAATGCCATTGACGCTTTGGACAGTTATAACAGTCAGCGAACTCCTAAAGATATAGAAGTTAACCCCAGCCAAATTATAATTCGTACTAAGTTACGCAACTCAGATCGCATAACTGTACAAATTGCAGATAATGGCCCTGGAATGACCCCAGCAGTTAAGCAACGACTATTTGACCCTTTCTTTACCACAAAAGCCGCAGGTAAAGGCACAGGATTAGGGCTAGCAATTAGCGCTCAGATTGTCACAGAAAAACACAACGGGGCTATTTGGTGTATTTCGGAACCAGGTCAAGGAGCAGAGTTTTGGGTTGAGATTCCGATTCGGCAAAGTTCTAAGCTAGCCATTGCAAATGCTACTCTATCCAGAATTTGATGCTACTCTGGGCAAATGACAAATGATATGACTAATATTAGCGATGTCTACGACGGGCTACGCCTACGCGCTGATTTTGATAGCCCTTGGAAAGAAATTATAGAAGCTTATTTTCCCCAAGCAATGCATTTCTTTTTTCCAGAAACTTCAGCTTAATTCGCAGGCTATATGATTTCGGGTTAGGAGAGCAGGATATTCGCAACTTATATCGATAAATCGATTGGGTTATGATATTACCAAAGGCATTGGAAAATCATTTTTGGGAAGAGTTTAAACAATTTGAGCAGGAGCGGACTATGAGATATGTAACTATAGGTGAGCGCATTGGCTATGAGCGTGGAAAACAAGAAGGTGAACAACATCTGATTTTAAGATTACTACAAAGACGAGTGGGAGAATTATCACCACAATTGCAAGAGAGCATCCAATCTCTTTCTTTAAATCAGTTAGAAAACCTTAGCGAAGCTTTGTTAGATTTTACTGCTATGGAAGATTTACTTAACTGGTTACAAACAAATTAATCAGCTTTAAATATTCTATTTTTATGAAAATTGTAAAAAATACATATCATCATTTACCAATACAATTTTTTTTTACTCAGTTCGATGATTTATTTTTTACTTTAACGAATCAAACATTACGAGTGAGTAAGAACAAGGGCAAGTATAAAACTCGCTATCTAAGTTAAGAATATTCGTAGGTTGGGTTGAGGCTTTGCGTTCGTCCTTGGCGTTACCGTTCGCGTAGCGTCTTTGCAGGAGAAGGGTAACCCAACATTTAGCGGGGGTTTGTTGGGTTGAGGAACGAAACCCAACCTACACATTTTTATTTTTTAGGCAAAACCTACGCAGTATTGGATTGCCTCTAAGCAATGTACACCAAAAAAGGGCAGGTAGAAAACCCGCCCTCAAAGCAATTAATATTTAAACTAAACTAGCGATCGCAGCTTAGTTAGCGATTGAGGGCGCACTCAAAGAAACCTTTAGTGCATCATCTTTTTGTTGTGCTAATGTTGGCACGGAATCACGCAATCTTGCTGTCAATTGTACAGTTGTGGCGTCATACATTTGAGTCAGCAACTTTGGATAGAAACCAATACCAATAATTGGCACTAACAAACAAGCAATAATAAATACTTCGCGGGGTTCAGCATCTATCAAAGCTTGGTGAGAAACTAATTCCTTGTTCTCTTCTCCGTAGAAAATTTCTCGCAACATCGACAGCAAATAAATCGGAGTTAGAATCACTCCAACTGCCATCAAGAACACCACAATGACTTTGAAGGTAGAGCTATAAGCATCGCTAGTAGCAAAGCCAACAAATACCATTAATTCTGCCACGAAACCGCTCATCCCTGGCAGTGCTAAAGAAGCCATCGAACAGGTGGTGAACATGGCAAAAATCTTCGGCATTCTCTTACCGACACCGCCCATTTCATCCAACATGAGGGTGTGTGTCCGGTCATAAGTTGCGCCGACGAGGAAGAACAAACTCGCGCCAATTAACCCGTGGGAAACCATTTGCAATACTGCGCCACTTAATCCCAAATCGGTGAAGGAGGCAATACCAATGGTGACAAAGCCCATGTGGGAAATTGAGGAGTAGGCAATTTTTCGCTTGAGGTTGCGCTGGGCAAAGGATGTCAAGGCAGCGTAGATGATATTAACTACCCCCAAAACCACCAACACTGGTGCAAAAAAAGCGTGAGCATCGGGGAGCATTTGGGCATTCATCCGAATTAAGGCGTAACCGCCCATTTTCAGCAGAATACCTGCTAATAACATGTGTACAGGGGCTGTAGCTTCACCGTGGGCATCAGGTAGCCAAGTGTGCAAAGGAATAATCGGCAACTTGACAGCATAGGCAATCAGGAAGCTAGCATATAGGGCAAGTTGGAAATTGAGGGCGAAGTCTTTTAAGGCGAGCGATCGCATGTCAAACGTCACCGTATCGCCGTAAAATCCCATTGTCAGGGCAGACAGCAAAATAAACAGCGAACCGCCGGCGGTGTATAAAATGAATTTGGTCGCTGCATATTGCCGCCTTTTGCCTCCCCAAATTGACAGCAGAAAGTATATCGGTACTAGTTCCAGTTCCCACACCAGGAAAAATAACAACATATCCTGGACAGCGAACACGGCAATCTGACCGCCATACATCGCCAAAATCAAGAAGTAAAATAGCTTCGGCTTGAAGGTGACAGGCCAAGCTGCTAAAATCGCCAGCGTGGTAATGAATCCAGTCAAAATAATTAGGGGCATGGACAAGCCATCTGCCCCTACTGACCAATTCAAATCTAGTTGGGGTACCCAGGGGTAACTCTCGACCAACTGCAAATCTGGATTGGAGAAATCATACCCAGTATAAAAAGCATAAACAATTAGTGCAAAATCTATCAGCCCTACGATGAGGGAGTACCAGCGCACTGTTTTGCCTTCTTTATCCGGGATGATGGGAATCAGTAGTGAAGCGGCTATCGGCAACAGAATAATCGTCGTCAGCCACGGAAAATTAGCTGTATTCATCACAATTCGTCTGCTATCAAAATCATGTTTGGCAAAAAGTCACTAGTTATTAACTAACAGCTTTTTGAGGATTTCGTCTTCCTCGTTAGGTTGATTTAATTAAATTGGCAATCCCCTATTTTTACTCTTAGGAGTCTTTTTTGACATTTGCGGGTGCGGGATGTGCGTTGTGATACTCCCAATCAAGTCAAAAATTTACCCTAAAAAAGTTGGTAAAATTATAGTTTAGGGGTGCGATGTCTACGACAAGCCGCTTTGCGTCTACGCGTAGTCCAACCTATCGCTAAAAATACACAATGCTGTATGCGTGATTGTTGAAAAAAGCGATTTGGTGCAAAAATGCATCAAAGGAGAAATAACCATAGTGATAATGGCACAAATTAAAAGTCAAATTCGTTATCTCACTAACATAGATGGAGAAACAACAGATGTACTCGTCCCTATAGAACTTTGGCAACAGCTTATAAGTTCCATAAATTCTGATAACGCCAGTGGTTTAGCTTGGATTGATGAACAAGAGCCAAAAACACAAATATTAGCCGATTTGCAAGAGTCGGTGCGACAAGCAGCAGTAGGACAAACTTTCCCAGTTTCAGAGCTTTGGGACGATATCGAAGCCTAGATTTATGGCAGAAGTTCGCTTTACGCTTCCCTTCAAACGCCGTCTCAAAACTTTGACTAAACGTTATCGCCAGATTCAAATTGACATTCAACCCATTATCGATCAGCTAGAGGCTGGAGATTTTATCGGCGATCAAATTTCTGGGATAGACTTGACTGTTTTTAAAGTTAGAGCAAAAAACAGTGATATCCCGACGGGTAAAAGTGGTGGATATCGGGTGATTTATCAGGTTGTCTCACCTGAATGCGTCTTACTTTTACTCATCTATGCAAAATCTGATCGGGCGGATGTGAGCTTAGAAGAGATTGAAGATGCAATTAAAAAGACATAGCCATACATAGATAAAGCGCGATCGCCCAGAATACCATATCATTTATCTACTGTGTAGTCTGTCTCCCATAGCAATAACTTCATGCCTTTCTCCGATTTCACTAATCCTTACCAAAATCCGGCTAACATACCACAGAAGTATCGCCAGGATAATATAAATCTACGGAAGTTATTTAAAGCTGATGGTTCTTATGTGCGTCCAGCAGAAGACCCTGTGACGATGTGGGCGCTTGAGATTTTAGTAGAAGAGTACGGTGTTCCACTAGAGGCAATGGAACTAGAACTAAATTCAGATTTTGCCGAGGGAACTTATCAAGGCGGGCGACGCTATCAAGGACGGGCAGACCTTGTAGTTTACGATGACCGTTATGCTGATTCTATAGGTAATTTGGATGTAGCCTTCATTATGGTGGAGGCTATGGAACCAAATAAAAAAGTTGGCGGGACTGAGGGCGAAGGTTGGGTTGATCATCTTAACCGACTCAATGCTTACATGAGTGCTTCACCATCTGCCCGTTATGCCATTTTAACCAGTGGTAAACATACAGTAATTTATCGTCGTGACCTTGAATATCCAAGAAAGTTAGAAATAATTGGTGATTTACAGAAGTATGAAAGCGCCCGTGAAGCCGCAAAGCACAGTTTTTATACTGTAATCCTTAATCCCTGTGAACCAGATGGGATTCAAACAGGACTCACGCCCCTAACCCGTGATAGGTTTCGGGAGGTTTTGGGAGATACCCGTTCTGGTTGTCACTCTATTCTGAGAGATAACGAGGGTTTGCAGCCACAAGAAGCCGTTGATGCAATGGTTAAATTCTTGTTTGCTAAGTGGTATGACGAACAGGCAACAATTGACTTGGTAAAGCAAACAGGAGAATCACGGGCTTATGTATTTAGTGTTAGTAATGAAACTGACCCAGAACGTTTATTAGTTCAAGTAAGAGACACTTTTGAAAAAGCGAAGCAGTGGGAACGAGAAACACTAGCGAAAAAATTTGGTGATGATTTGGGTGTGCGTTTGGCTTTTAATGAGGCTGATGTGCTGCAATTTAAGCCTCACACCACAATGGAAATCGTCAAGCGTTTACAGCCTTGGAGTTTGCGAAAATCTTCAGCAGATGTCAAAGGTGGAGTGTTTGAGGATTTTTTGAGTAAGACTTTCCGCGATGATTTGGGGCAATATTTCACACCTACACCAGTAATTAATTTAATGGTGGGAATTTTGCAACCTACAATAAATGATTATGTTGGCGATCCTGCTTGTGGTTCAGCGCGGATGTTGACGCACGTTTTGGATTATGTGCGTAAGCAGGAGTATGCAAAAGCAATAGCAAATAATGGTGGTAATGCTGAAGGGATTAATCCAGAAGAACCAACGGAAGAGTTTATCAAGTTTCGAGATAATCATTTATTTGGTGCTGAATATTCTCGAAATGTGATGCACGTAGCGCGAGTTAATACTTTAATGAATGGCGCACAATATGCCGATTTAAAGGTAATGGATTCGCTGGAGCGATTGGGTAGCATTACAGGAGGAATTACAGAAGGGCTTCCAGAACGTCCTGGGTTTTATCTGGGAGGGTTGACGATGATTTTAACTAATCCTCCATTTGGTTCTAAAGTGACAAATGAAAGTGTTTTGAAAGATTTTGCTGGACGGGATGGAGTGACAAAGAAAAAGGGTAAGGTTGTTAAAAGTCTTTCACAGGAAGTTGCTTTGTTAAATCGTTGTTTGGAATATCTTGCACCAAACGGTAAGTTAGCAATCGTCTTACCTGATGGAGTTTTAGCAAACAGTACAATGCAAGATGTACGAGACTGGATTTTACGTTGGGCAAAATTAAAAGTTGTAATTAGCTTACCACAAGCTACATTTGCGCCTTATGGTGCAGGTGTAAAAACTAGTGTTGTGGTTTTACAAAAACGTGAGAAACCTTTAACTGCTGGAGGTCAGTTAGAAATTGGACAAGAATTTATAGAAATTGATGAAGATTATGAAGTTTATATGGCTCGAATTGATGATATTGGTTATGACTCTGCTGGCCGTCTCTCTGTCTCTGAGGATGAAGCTCATAAACCATCAGATATTAAAGCAGTAATTAATGATTTTAATGAAAGGTTAGGGTGGTAAATGGCTGAAGATGCAAGAGTTAAAGCTCTGATTGACAGAATTATACAAACACCTGGGTTATTTGAATTGCTTTACAAGATTCTAAATGATGAGGCTGTATCTGTAACATTGCAACCTCGTCTAGAATTTTTAGCTTCTGTCCCCAATGGAGAAAGCACAGAAGATTCAATACTAAGGTTTTTTGATCAGCTTAACTTATCCGCTTTACCTTGGGAACATGATGGCAGCGAGTATCGAGTAATCGGAGATACATATTTATTGGAAATTAAAATATTACCACCTTCTAATAGCGATACTCCAAAAGCAGAAATATTACTTATCATTGTTGAAGCAGTTGATTTCTTAGAGTTGGAAAATTTAAGAGATATGATACTTGAAAACCAAAAAAACTTTCCGAACTTATTTCGAGACTTCATACTTGTTTGGGATGCTAATGGTGTAATAAGATCATGGTTATCATATATCTCACTGCACGTACTTGAAAACCAATTACGCAAACTAATTATTAGTAGACTAATGGGAGTTGAAGATGATGATTGGTGGAATAAGAGGATTAAAAATCCCGCAGGACAAAATTACAGTGAACACAAAAATAAAGAGGCAAGGTCTAGAGACATTACACATCATACTGATGAAGTTCTTTCAGATATATTTTATACAAATTTTTCTGATTTAAAGAATGTAATTTCTGAACCAAATAATTGGAATGAAGTTTTTAAACATATATTTATGACAGAAAAGTATATTACTAAACTATGGATTTTAAATACTTTGAGGAATAAAATTGCTCATAATCGTTTTCTCACAGAAAGAAATCAAAAAGATTTAATAGATTGGCTATCAGCAATGATGAGAGTGTTTCGGAAGGTTTGGGGCAGGTAATTTATGCAATCTATATTGGTAAACTATTCAGATTTTATTCGTGTGAAGAGATGGGATTTTGATTTTTTTGACCCAGAATATTTAGATGTTATAAACCAAGTTAAGCAATCTGGGTGGATAGTAAAAACTTTAAGTGAAATAGTATTGACGTTAACAGATGGTCAACATGGATATCTCGAACATACATCTACTGGTATTCCACTACTTCGCACAACTAATGTGTTTGAAAATGAAATAAAAATGGATGATGTTAGATACATCGCACCAGAAGTACACGCTGAGATTAAACGCTCTCAACTAAAACCAGAAGATGTTTTATTAACAACAATTGGAACCATAGGGATTGCAGCTGTTGTAGATAATTCAATAGGTGAAGCAAATATCAATCAAAATCTTGTGAAATTGACTCCTAAGCCTGAAGTAAATCCTTATTATCTTGCCTTATTTCTAAATAGTCGTATTGGCAAAATACAGATACAAAGAACTGCATCAAAAAGTGTTGTACCAATTGTAAACTACTTGCGCTTGCGAAATATATTAGTTCCCCTTCCACCTCGTGAGATACAAGACCATATCGCAAAAGCGATGGGAGAAGCCTATGCTGAATCAAATCGCTTACGTGTTCAAGCGGATATTTTGGTTAATCAATCAAAGGAAAGTGTAGAAAGAATAATTTTAGGACAAGAAGATGTGACATGAAGGAGGGCAGTAAATACCAGCCACTTCTAAACTTTTTGCATCGCAATAACCAAAGTGAAATAACCCTTTCTTTTGCCGAAATCGAGACTTTAATAAAAGATACTTTACCCAATTCAGCAAAAAGTAAACGGGCGTGGTGGAGTAATCGCAGCAAAGGCGCATTACAGGCTTTGTCCTGGATAGAAGCAGGATATCGCGTTGGAGATGTTGATTTTGATAAGCAATGCGTTACTTTTCGCCAATTTATTACTAGCGAAGAAGTGCAACTTGTAGATGGAAAAGTGGTATGGAATAGCAAATCCATCAAGGCATTACGTCTCCAAATGGGTTTAACGCAGGCAGAATTTGCAACACAACTAGGTGTGCGTCAGGCAACAGTTAGTGAATGGGAAAACGGAATCTATGAACCGACTCGCTCAAAGTCGAAACATTTGGAATTAGTTGCTCAGATGCTTGGATTTAAATATCAGGAAGAAAGCTAAAGTTTCTAATTTTGTTTTTTGACATTTATTCGGTAAACGTATATTGTCAGGATAGCATTTGCTTCTGGCAGTAGTCAAGCATGAATATTCAAAACACCGAATCCAAAGCCCTCTTCCTCTCCCCCGACGGCAACGTATACCCAGACAACCTAATTTGCACTGGCATCATCCCCGCAGAACTCGACGGCAAACCCTGCCCCCATTCCCAAGCAGGGCGCTTTCCTGGAATTAAACCCCTCAATACTGAAGACTCAAACTACACCATCGACAAAGGAAAACCAGGCGACCTCTGCCCAATCTGCGCCAAACAACAACTTGCACACCTTGGACACTGGCAAGGTCATAGAAATCAAATATTCCCTGAAGAACTTCTATCATTGCGGTTGTTCAAGTGCCGGATGTGGCTATGGCTAGTTGTCCCAGGACTTCACGACCATGATGCAACGCAGCTTTTACCCCAAAATCTATGAGATGAGAGTGTTTAGAAGCGATGAAAACACACTCACACTTACAGCAACCCAGCAACAAAATTACAAATCTTGTCAAAAGCCAGCAAATAAGTTTCCGACGCTTCCTGCTGGCTCTTGGCTCCCTAACAAAAGGAGACATTCACCATGATAAAACCAGTTATTGCCCAAAATCATCCTTGGGTAATAGTAAAAACTGTAGTTATTACCCAATCTCACACCGTCGCCCGTTTTGCTAACCGCCAAGATGCAGACGACCATTTAAGATTTTTGCGTCGAACTATTCCCAATGGAGGTTTTGAGATTATGTTTGAACCGCCAAATGATGTAAAAGAAGACTTGAATATTTAACAAAATTTAGGGGGTTTAAATCCCCTACTAAATTGATTTCTGAATTCTATTCTCGACCAATCCAGTACACAGGCTTACGTTTGTGATGTGCTATAGCTAGAATACGAATTAAATTATCATCAACAACACGGTATAGCAGTGAATAAGGAAATTTAGGCAGAATCAGCCTACGAACAAATCCTCGAACTACTACACCAGCAGCAGGGTAACGCATAAGGAGATTGACTGCACCTTCTACTTCTGTCAAGTAATCTAGCCCTAGCCCCTGATTTTGTTCTTCGTAATAACTTGCAACATCAACCAGTTCTTGCTCTGCCAATGGATGAAATACAACTCTTGTCATTGTAAAGATGCACGAACTCGTTGAAACACTTCTTCAGCCGGAATACCAGTAATTTGATTGGTGTTCATATCTTCATCACGCTTCTGGGCTTCTTCAGCCCAACTAGCCGCAATTTCTTGATCTATTCCACTTTCTTGACCCAATCTTTCCAGTAATCTTGCTAATAAAATCACTTGAGAATCTTTTGGAAGTGCAAGAACTTCGGCTTCAAGCTGTTCAAGGGTCATAGTGAGTACCTAAACTCTCTAGTACATTAGCTCTTATTTTAGTGGAAGTACAAACCATAAAACCTCAACAGTTAACACTGCTGAGGAATTCAAGATAAAAAAAGGAGTCTAATTTAGACTCTTAAAAAACTTATGGGTGGACGATCGCCCACCCCGATTAAAATCAGGTAACACCAAAGACAATCACTAAGCCCAAAACCGCCCCAAACACAATCAAGGCATAGAATTGAGCGCGACCGTTTTCTAGGTACTTCAGACCTTCACCGCTAACAAGGGTGAAAAAGCCTGTGAGGTTAACAGCACCATCAACAACGCGGAAGTCAACTTCCATAACTTGTCTAGCCACGCGACGCAAGCCGAGGACAAAAACCCGATGGTAAATGTCATCAAAGTACCACTTGTTGAGGGATAACTCGTAAAGTGGTTGGATTTTAGCAGCGATCGCAGCCGGGTCAATTTTACGGCGCAAATACATCAGCGAAGCCAGGGTAATCGCAATCAAGGAAATTCCGACTGAGGCACCCGCCATGATGTAGAATTCCGTCGGATTGAACTCGGAAGCCTTTTCTATAACTTCGGAGAGAGTTTCGCTAGGAGGAAAGATAAACTCTTCAAAATAATTGGCGTAGGGAGTTCCCACCAAACCAATCAAAATCGAAGGCACAGCCAACAGTGCCAACGGCAGCGTCATTGTCCACGGCGATTCGTGGGGAGAGTCGCTGTGATGCCCGTGGGAGTCATGGGATTCATGATGCTGACTAGTTGCAGCCAATTCTCCTTTCTTCATCGCCCCAGGCCCAAAATTCGGGGCTAGTTCTTCTGACTCTAATTCCAGGACAATTGTCGCCGCAGCTTTCTTGAGTTTTTCCTTGATTTTCTCGTCAGTACCCCGGAATTTGCCTTCAAATGTCATGAAATACATTCTAAACATATAGAAAGCTGTAATCCCGGCAGTTAGCCAGCCAATCATCCAGAGAAATGGGTTAGCCTCAAAAGCCTTACCCAGGATTTCATCTTTTGACCAGAAACCAGCAAAGGGTGGAATACCAGAAATTGCCAAGCAACCAATCAAAAAGGTTGTTGCTGTGACAGGCATATACTTTCGCAGTCCACCCATCAAGCGCATATCTTGCGCTAAGGCGGGGTCGTGTCCAACGACACCTTCCATACCGTGAATTACAGAACCTGAACCCAAGAACAGCATCGCTTTAAAATAGGCGTGGGTCATCAGGTGGAATAGTCCAGCACTGTAGGAACCTATTCCCATTGCCATCACCATGTAACCAAGTTGGGAAATGGTGGAGTAAGCCAAGCCCTTTTTGATGTCGTTTTGGGTAATAGCAATGGTTGCCCCCAAAAACGCCGTAAACGCCCCAGTAAAGGCAATGACATTCATTGCGGCTGGAACGTCTTCAAATACTGGGTACATCCGGGCAATTAGGAAAACACCCGCCGCCACCATTGTTGCCGCGTGAATCAAGGCAGAAATGGGGGTGGGGCCTTCCATCGCATCTGGTAGCCAGACATGGAGGGGGAATTGGGCTGATTTCGCCACTGGGCCTAAGAAAACTAAAATCGCAAACAGGACAGCGAGAAAATTGCTGATAGAACCTGATTCGACGAGTTGGGCGAGGCGATCGCCCATGATATTAAAATCAAAGCTTCCTGTTGCCCAGAACAGCCCCAAAATGCCGAGTAATAGACCAAAGTCGCCCACGCGGTTGGTCACAAACGCTTTTTGAGCAGCATCTGCTGCTGACTTGCGATCGTACCAAAAACCGACTAGCAAGTAGGAACACATCCCCACCAGTTCCCAGAATATATAAATCTGTACTAGGTTGGGGCTGACCACCAGACCTAACATTGAAGAGCCAAACAAACTGAGATAGGCGTAAAACCTCACGTAACCGGGATCATGAGCCATGTAGCCATCGGTGTAAACCATGACTAACAAGGCTACCGTTGTTACAATCACCAGCATTAGGGCTGTCAGGTGGTCAATAGTGTAGCCCATGCTCAGGTGAAAATTGCCTGCCGCCGCCCACTCTAAGGTGCGGATATAAGGCGCGTGTCCTTGAATTTGACTCCATAGCAAGGCAAACGACAGCCCCATAGCTACTCCCATTAGGGAGATAATCACTACAGCGTTCAACTGCCGGAGGCGGTTTGTCACCTGATTCAACGAGATTAACCCTAGACCGACCAGCATTGCCCCAAAAAGAGGGAACACCGGAATCAGCCAGGCATACTGATAGATTACTTCCATCACTGACGCCTACTTTTAGAATTCTTAATTAGCGTGTCAAAACTGTTAATAATTGTGACACACACCCTTTAGGATAAAATAACCCACCCAAGACTGAGTTGGGTGGGGTGTTAAGCATGGTTTTAGATTTGGTCATTAGTCATTAGTCATTGGTCATTGGTCATTAGTCTTTAGCCGCATGCCCCATGCCCAATACTCAATATCCATCAGGCTGACCGACACTCTAAGTCCACTGTTTTTGAACTTTTGTAAATTTTAGAGCTGCTGGTGTACCTACCTTTAATGTCTTCTAAAGCTAGACGTAAATCTTCTCTACCGCGAAAGCATTCCAAGCGATGGCGAATAGTGCCATTTTCAATCAATAGTAAAGTGGGTAGTGATTTGAGCCTATAAGTAGTAGACAGTTTAAAATTTTGATCGGCGTTAACCCCAACTAATTTAATTTCTTCCCCACATTGGGCTTGAAATTGCAACAACAGTGGGTGGATAATCCGACACAAGCCACACCAAGGTGCTTCAAAATTAACTAAAACAGGAGTAGGTGATTCTAAAACTTCTTGAGTAAATGTCCGCTCACTAACCGACAACACCATGACGCCTCTTGGATTATAAGGTTTTTATATTAAACTACCTATCAGCATTGAAGTAAAAGATTGGCAAGTCAGTGACTGACGATAGATGCTTTCAGGAACCAAATCTCAGGACACAGAATTAATTAGGCAAAAATTAAGCGCGTTGATGTGTCTCTGACAAAAAAGCCACTGTGGAAGTCGCGCTGGTTTTTTTGGACGTTAGGCTCCTGATTACCGTGGCCACCTTAGATTTTGACTGAATCTGCCATTTCTTTTCAAGGAAAGCCGACTGACCAACAACTACCAATTTAAAATCTTAACTCGACTCAGAGTACCCCCACTGAATAGATGTTTGAACTGATCCTACATTGATTTGGGGCAATTGATAAGCTGAAATCCTCATCTATTTTGGATTTTATGCTGACATTGGGGATCAACCTAAATTTCCCATTTTATCTTACTGGTTGCTTCCAGCAACAGAGGGTGCGACCACCAAAGCAAAGCTATAAAAATGGCAACTCCCAAATAGGAAGGGCGAAGAAATTCCTGCCACTTGATAGATTGACGTCCGTCGATAATTGCTTTAAAGGGAATAATTGAAGTCCGTTGTTTGGCAATTTCAAAGGATTCCCCATAGCGATGCAAGAGGCGGCGATCCCCGTGCCAAACTCCAAACAAGTGATGCAACACCAATCCAATGGAAGTCACAAGGGTAAAAGTAGTACCCAGCCATAGAGTATGAGCAACACACCAAATTATTTGTCCTACCATCTGGGGATGACGGGTAATCCGAATAATTCCTGTTTCGTAGAGATGAACTTGGGGCTTTTGAATGGCAGCAATTTCTAGTAGATTGAAGGTAGCAGGATATAAAAATAAAAACGAGATCGCTGACAGCAGCCAAACAAATTCTCGCACTCCTGGTACTCCTTGTACCTGCCAAAGTTGCAAACCATCATAGCGATGCCCAAAAAAGTAAATAATTAATATCACAGCCAACGGTAGGCTGACTAATGCAAAGAGAATGCGATAAAGCCTTGGGCCAATATATTTTTCTGCCCAAGGACGCAAAGCAGCGCCTCCACTGTGAGCGATCGCAAAAACTATTTGTAACCCCAGTATGACAAAATGACTGGGTGTCAACCAAGAAATCAGCAGCATATACACGGGTGAAGTAATTTAAAGAAAATTGAATTCAGTACAACCAATACCACAAAGTATTCAAAAGGAGACTTTAGTCAAGATGTTGTGCTACTGTCTTTTTCGAGTTAAGCCCTCAAGTTTAATATGCAACAAATCATGCCCAGCTGATTGCTGCCATACCTGATTTGTTGTGTGTATCCGCTCCTTTTAAAGTTTGTGGATTGAGCCTTATGTCTGACCTTCCTTTCACTTTAGATCAGTTACGTATTCTGAAAGCGATCGCACAAGAAGGAAGCTTCAAGCGCGCCGCTGATAGTCTTTACGTCTCCCAACCTGCCGTCAGCTTGCAAGTCCAAAATCTCGAACGGCAGCTAGATGTCCCCCTATTCGATCGTGGAGGACGACGCGCCCAATTAACCGAAGCAGGGCATCTACTCCTAAGTTACGGTGAAAAAATCCTCAGTCTGTGTCAGGAAACCTGCCGCGCGATCGAGGATTTACAAAATCTCCAAGGCGGTACTCTAATTGTCGGTGCTTCTCAAACCACGGGTACTTATCTTTTGCCCAGAATGATCGGTATGTTCCGACAAAAATATCCAGATGTGGCAGTGCAATTACACGTCCACTCTACCCGGCGGACTGCTTGGAGTGTGGCTAACGGACAAGTTGATCTGGCAATTATCGGCGGTGAAATTCCCGGTGAACTATCAGAATCCTTGGAAGTTCTTTCTTACGCTGAAGATGAACTAGCGCTAATTTTACCTGTCTTCCATCCCTTTACCAAACTTGAAAAAATCCAAAAAGAAGACCTATACAAATTACAATTCATTGCCCTAGATTCCCAATCGACTATCCGCAAAGTAATTGACCAAGTACTAGCACGCTGTGAAATTGATACCAGACGTTTTAAGGTTGAAATGGAATTGAATTCCATTGAAGCAATTAAAAATGCTGTGCAATCTGGTTTAGGGGCTGCCTTTGTTTCAACTAGTGCGATCGCTAAAGAGTTACAAATGGGTGTTCTGCACCGTACCCCCATTGAAGGCGTTGTCGTCAAACGGACACTGTGGTTGATTTTTAATCCTAATCGCTATAGATCCAAGGCGGCAGAAGCTTTTAGTCGGGAAATTTTGCCCCAGTTTGCTAATCCGGGATGGAGTCAAAATGTGTTAACATTGGCACAAAAAAACATAGTGTTAGCTACATTGGATGGAGCAATGCCTATCTCCTCCGGCGAAGACTAACAATCTGGTCATTAGTCCTACCTTAGGGCGTCTATGTCATTTGTCCTATGTTTTTTGTAAATGACCAATGACCAAATAATTCGTAATGACGCACGTTCCTCGCTAACGCTAACGCTGCGCTAATGTAATTCGTAATTATTATCTCATAGCTTTTCGCGTAGCATACCGTAGGCAAGCTAAAAATTTGACATCAGTAAAAAGTTTCCTGTTCATGATAAAGAAATTTAGTTTCTATATAACCTGAATGAATTACGAATTACGTAGCTTGCTTCTTGCCTTCTCTACGAGACGCTACGCGAATGGCGAGTATTATCAATTACGAGTTATTTTGACTAATGACTAATCACGAAAATGGAAGTTTACTGTACTCGTCCGCGTTGCCCACGCCCACAAAACTATTTTGCCGATTTAGATGATATTACGACGCTGAAAACAACGCAGCAAAAGTACTGTACTACCTGTGGTATGCCATTGCTGCTAGATGGTCGATATGTCCCCATAAAGTTACTGGGAAGGGGGGGATTTGGAGCAGCCTTTTTGGCACGCGATCGCCGAATACCAGGAATGCGTCAATGCGTAGTTAAGCAGTTTCAACCAGCGGGAAATTTAACCTTAAATCAACTGCAACAAGCACAGTTGATGTTTGAGAGAGAGGCAGAAGTTTTAGCACAGCTTGGTAACGATCACGAGCAAATACCTGACTTGTTTGCTTTCTTTCCAGTGATAGTTAATAGCTTGCAGCCAGGACAGCAAGACCAATTTTTTTACTTGGTACAAGAATACATTGATGGGCAAAACTTAGAGGAAGAATTAGTTCAACAAGGCAAATTTTCTGAGCAGCAAGTGTTGGAGGTGCTGCAAGAGATCCTGAAGGTGCTAAAGTTTGTCCATCATAGAGGAATTATCCACAGAGATATTAAACCCTCTAACATTATGCGCCGTCGTGATGGTAGACTTTTTCTACTAGATTTTGGCGCAGTTAAGCAAGTAACAAATGCTGCACTTGGTTCTGCGGCTTCTTCCACAGGAATTTATTCTATGGGATTTGCACCGCCTGAGCAGATGGCTGGGGGCCAAGTATTCCCATCTACAGATTTATACGCTCTGGCTGTAACTCTTATTACCTTGTTGACAAATCAGGAAGCAGTTCAACTATTTGATGCTTATAGCAACCAGTGGAAATGGCGAACGCAAGTAACTGTCAATTCTCGCCTTGCTGATATTTTAGATAAGATGCTGCTACCTGCTGCTAATCAGCGCTTCCAGTCAGCCCAAGAGGTTTTAGATGCACTTAACTCACAGACGCCTCTAGCCCCTAAACAACTGAATTCGCCCTCTGTAACACTTCCGCCACAACCACCCAAAGGTTCCAATCCCGTCGTTCCCCGGCGTCCACCAACTCAACCAGCGTTTTCGACGGTGGAATTATTGGGTGGGGCGGCATTTAGTGGATTTGAGGGGGCATTAATAGCGATCGCTCTCTTCAGTTTAGTAAAATCACCAATAGTTACTTTCAGTGTTGCATGTGTGATTTTGGGGATACTGATATTTGCTCAAACCAGGCGGTGGATTGAAAAGTTCGATTTATTAATTATTCCGACAATTACTTTTGCTATTATTTTTTTTCTCCCCTTTTTACAAGGGGGTCTTGGTATTCAGGGAGTAGTAATTTTATCAGTTGCAGCAGCCTTAGTAGCCATTTCATTGACAGCTATATTTCGACTTATTTATAAATTATTATCTCTCTTACTTTAAAAAACTTTTGGTGCTAACAGCCACCTATGTCTCAGAAAAACGAAACACTTAGACTTTTCTTAGCTGCTGTGATCACTATTGGTTTAATCTTTGGTGGCTTATGGTTTTTTATGGAACGCTGGGCGCAACTAAATGGAACTATTGCTAAACCTGCGGGGACTAGTAACACAGATAATCCCATAAAGCAGTTGCTCAGTAAATGTAACGTGCCTAACCTCCCAGAGGGCACATTCAACATAATCAAATAATAAACATTTTTATTTTATTTAAATTTGTTCATGTCACAAAAGAATGAAACCACAATTTTAGCCTTGGCCCTGCTGCTGACAGTTGGCATAGTTGGCGGTGGAGTTTGGTGGTTTACTAATGGCTCTGGGGTCAAAATTGGTAATACCATCATTCCAGGTTCGGAACGAGGCAGCAATCCATCCCTACAAGACCGGATTAGTTTTGGGGAAAAAACTTTGACTCCAGGTACAGTTTCTCCTGCAAAAAAGGAGGGCGTACAAGCGATCGCTGCTAAAAGTTACAATAAAGCGATCACTAATTTCACAGCTGCCCTAAAACTCAACCGTAACGACCCAGAAGCACTAATCTTTCTTAACAATGCCCGCATCGCCTCTTCCAAGAGCTACACCATTGTGGCTTCTGTACCAGTAGGCACTGACCCCAATGCTTCTTTAGAAATTTTACGTGGCATCGCCCAAGCCCAAAATGAAATTAATACCTCTGGAGGAGTCAAGGGAGTGCCGTTGAGGGTAGGGATAGCTAACGATGACGACAATCCAGAAATAGCCAAGCAAATCGCTGCCAACCTAGTTAGTAATCCCGAAGTATTAGGTATAGTTGGGCCTAATACTAGCGATTCCACCTTAGCAGCAGGTACTATTTATACTTCTGGGCAACTTGTAGCAATTTCTCCTACCAGTACATCTGTAAAAGTTTCTAACTTTAGCCGCTACGTTTTTCGCACAGTTCCGAGTGATTTTATGGCTGCTAGAACTTTAGCCAACTACATGGTGAAAACCTTGCAGAAAAAAAATACAGTGGTTTTCTTTAATTCTCAAAGTAACTATAGCCAGTCTTTAAAGTCGGAGTTTGTTTCGTCTGTTTCTTTAGAAGGTGGACAAGTATCCAGCGAATTTGATTTGTCTCAGGTGAATTTTAGTGCGGCTAAAAGTATAGAACAAGCAACTAAGCAAGGTGCAGAAGTCTTGATGTTAGCTGCTAACACTGAAACTTTGGACAAAGCGCTGCAAGTAGTTCAGATTAACCAGAAACGGTTAACTCTACTGGCAGGAGACGATGTTTACACCGTCAAAACTTTAGAAATTGGCAGAGAACAAGCTACAGGGATGGTCGTGGCAGTTCCCTGGCATATTGATGGCGATCCCAAATCAGATTTTCCTCAGAAATCCCGGCAGTTATGGGGCGGTGATGTGAGTTGGCGAAGTGCCCTTAGCTATGATGCGACTGTAGCTCTGATTGCGGCATTAGGACGCAACCCCACACGTTCTGGAGTCCAACAAGCACTCTTCTCCTCTGACTTTTCTACTACTGGTGCTTCTGGTACAATTCGGTTTTTAGCATCAGGCGATCGCAATGCGCCAGTCCAACTTGTAAAAATCGTTCCTGGTTCTCGTTCTGGCACTGGTTATGACTTTGAACCAGTCCGATAATCAGCAATAACAAATTAAAATTAACCAATAGTTAAGCTAAAAAAACCCTCAACATGAGAAATTGAGCTTTATGGGGGAAACATTTTAGTGTCAACTAGAAACTTATCCTCACCAACACTCAAGCCTTGAGAAAAGAGACGAATAATCCTGGGGAAATTTATTATACCTTGGTTTCTAAAGTAGTCAGAAGTGAGGATTTGTCATAATTCGCTAACAAAACACCCGTCCTCCCAATACAATCTCAAGTAGCAAGCACTTATCAAGTCAAGCACTTATATTGAATGGACGCGCGATTAATTATACTATGTCCCAAAAAAATGAAACAACTATTCTTGTCTTATCCATTCTAATCACGGTCGGGCTAATAGCTGGCGGTTTTTGGTGGTTTACTAGAAAGTCTGGTGTTGATCTAAATACAATTAATTCTGGTAGCACCAAAACGCCCCAAGCAGCATCAGAACAACCTAGTGGCAATACTTTCACTTCAGTACAGGATGTTCCTACAGGATTATTTAATTACGGAGGCAGTACATCTTGGGCACCGATTCGACTGGTAGTTGATTCAGCAATTCAAGCGGCGCGACCAGAGTTTCGGCTGCGTTATGTAGAACCCAGCAATGCATCTCCTGGTTCTGGTACTGGCATCCAGTCACTGATAGACGGTCAATTAGCTTTTGCCCAGTCTTCCCGACCAGTTCTAGATCAGGAGTTAAGCCGTGCCCAGCAGCGTGGGTTCACTTTGAAACAAATTCCTGTAGCAATTGATGGTTTGGCAGTCGCAGTTAATCCCAACCTGAATATCTCAGGACTAACGGTAGAACAGTTAAAGTCAATTTATACAGGCAAAATCAATAATTGGAGCCAGGTGGGCGGTCCCAATATTCCAATTAAACCCTATTCTCGCCGCATTGCTGATGGCGGTACTGTCGAACTTTTTGTTCAAGATATCTTGGGTGGTCAAGCTTTCAGCTCCAATGTGGAATTTATCTCGACAACCACCCAAGCGTTGCAAAAATTGGCTGGTAGTCCTGCTGGTATCTACTACGCTTCTGCCCCAGAGGTGATTCCTCAATGCTCAATCAAACCCTTGCCGTTGGGGCGGACGCAAGGGCAATATATTGCTCCATACCAAGAACCATCTGTCCTCCCGTCCGAATGTCCTGGTAAACGAAACAAATTGAACATTGAGGCTTTCCAATCAGGAAAATACCCAATTACCCGCAATCTGTTTGTGGTGGTCAAACAGAATGATCAGACTGAGCAGCAAGCAGGTGTCGCTTACGCCAACTTACTGCTGACTGAGCAGGGACAGGAACTGATTACCCAAGCTGGGTTTGTCAAAATTCGCTAACACCTGCGATCTTACTCAGGCAGAGTGGCGGAAATCGCCGCTCTGAACTGTGCTATTAACCAGCTCTATTAATCGACTCTGCTGGCAAGCAAATGAGATTATCCCCTTGGGTGAGGATTAAGCCGCGTTGACGCAGCTTACCCATCAAACGGGTGACGGTGACACGGGTCGAACCAATCGCGCTCCCAATTTGGGCATGGGTGAGGGGGAAGGGCAGAGCATAGCCGCGAATCACATCAGGATCAGTGTCGCTCATTGCTGGCTCTCCATATTCCTCAATTAGCAATGTGAGAAATCCTAAGAGTCGGTCAATTGTGCGGCGTTGTCCCAAGGCACTCAGCCACAGTAGCTTACGCTGGTGCTGATACCTAAAGGCATCCATAACTTCGCGACGGAAGTGAGGCCAGTTGTCTAAGTCGTGCCAGTACATCCACAGCACCGCAGTTTGGTCAACATGGGCGTAAGCCTGGAGTGTGAATGGTGACTGAGCAACAATTTCAAATGGCTGTCCCGCTCCCACAAAACCCAAAAACGCTTCTTCTGGGGTTCTGTTAATTCGTCGAGACGTTAGCTGACTGGCAGTCGCACTAACTTGGGCGGTTCCTACCATGCGGATCGCACCCCTTTGCACCAAATATAGCAATCCAGGCCGGGCTGGAATGCGCTCATCTTTGCTAAAGGTACGGCAGCGGTAGTGTTCTTGAGCCCAGTCAAGAATACGTTGCCAAGTCAAAAAAGGCCGTGATGCCTCAGAAAAGGAGGATGGAGATTGCATAGGTAACAAAGAGCGTTCGGCTGAAGACAAAGACGTGATCAAAAGGTGCAAGGAGTGTCTTTGTGTTGGCGAGGCAGGCTTAACGCCTAACAGCGTCAGCCAATCCAAAGAATAGAAAGCAAATTACTCTCTACTCTTTTGTTATACTTCCTACTGTACAATGATGGTAGTAAAGTTTACTTACTATTCATCGATTATTCATCAAATTTTATCCTCTTCTCATTTTTCTTCATCTGAATTAAATTTATATCGCAGGATAGATGACAGAAAATCAACAAATATATTTTACATGATTATTTCAATAAAATTACGTGCATCATAAATTACTAGTTAGCAAATATACGTCAATTAAACAGCTATTATATAGTTACTTAATGAAAGCATTAAGCATTAATACTTATGACATAGAAAATGCATGCATAAAGGATGAAAAAAATCATCTATATAAAGATAGAGACAAAAGTAGCGTTTTATATATCTCAAGTATGGTTCTGCGACTGTCAAAATCTCAGAATCGAAAAGGTATGGAGCTTGCCAGTGCGATCGCCTCTGATTTATCGAGGATTTGTAGCGGCGTTTTTAGCGTCCAAATTGTTCCCCCTGGATGGATACATTTTGAATTGACTCACTCAACCTTAGCGACTTGGTTACAAAGTCTTGCAGTCGGGGGTTCACGAGGAGAGGGGAAAGAGGTAATTTTTAATTCTCTCCCTTACTCCCTGCCCCCTGCCCCTCTGCCTTTTGTGCCCAATACCCAATACCCAATGTCCAATTCTTTGTTTGCTGTTCAGTACGCCCATGCACGTTGCTGTTCACTAGTGCTACTAGCTTACCGAGAGGGATTGATTAAACTTAGAGAACCAGTTCCAAATAGTAGTCCAGGTTTTTGGGATGTTATCTTTCCTAACCCTTTACCTTGGCTCAATTGTGATGGAACACTGCGGCTAAATCACCCAGATGAGCGTCGTCTAATTGCCGAGTTAGTACAAGTGGTAGACAACATTGAGTGCCCTGATGTTAAGGGTTCTGTGAAATGGGAAAAAGTAGCGCTGAGTTTGAGCCAAGCTTTTGAAAACTTCTGGTCTAATTGCCGGATTTGGGGTGAGGTGAAGATTACCTCACCAGAGTTAGCCCAAGCTAGACTCGGATTGCTTATGGTTACTCAGTCAGTATTAAGATTTGTCCTAGAGGAAAACTTGGGTATTTTTGCGCCCTTGGAGCTATAAATCGGTAATGTCGCTTACATATAAAATAAAAACTTTGATAATAGGTATTGACTCAATGCATCACCTCAGCTACATTATCAGGTGTGTGAGGAGCGAACCAGCTAGGGCACCGAGACGAAACACGGCCAGTCGTCGGTGTCCTTTCTGATTTATATGGGTGAGGTTTGAAAAAGTCCCCTCATTACAGCAAAAACTTTTCAATTGCTACTGCTGCTCCATCTTCTTCTACGCTAGGAGCTACCCACTGCGCGATCGCTTGCACTCCTGCTGGTGCGTTGCCCATAGCTACACCAAGTCCAACATACTCCAGCATTTCCAGATCATTGAAGTTATCGCCAATCGCCATAACATTGGCTAACTGTAATCCCAACAATTCTTCAGCTAGGTAACGTACAGCAGTCCCCTTACTCACAGAGGCGTTAGTTGCTTCAAAAAAAGTAGCAACAGATGTTGTCAGATAAAGTTCAGCAGGTGTGTATTGGCGGCGCAAATTCCCCAATAGCTTGTCGATCACATCAGTGTCATCACACAAAGCAAGAATTTTTGTCGGTTCATTTGTTAAGGTTTGGCGCAAATCACCCACGGGAATCGGAGTAATACCAGAACGTTCTGCATAAATTTGGGTTTCTCTAGTTAACTCACGGACGTATAAGTGATCGTTGATGTAAAAGTGGACAGACAGGAGCGATCGCAACTCAGGCTGTTCAAAATAATCGATTAGCTGGTGGGCAATTTCCCCAGAAACAGCCCAATGACGATGAATTTTTTGGGTGATCGGATCTTGAATCCAGGCTCCTTGATAAGCCATTAATGGTAGGGTAGAGCCGATTTCTTGGTGAAAGCGCAAGGCTGAACAATACATTCGACCTGTAGCGATCGCTACTTGAATTCCTCTTGCTTGCGCTGCAATAATAGCTTGCTTTACACCTGCGCTAAGGGTGTTAGAGTGTCCTGCGATCGTGCCATCTATATCCAAAACTAGTAGTTTAATGTCTTTTGCAGCAGCCTGATTATCACTAGATGCCAAATGTGTAGCAGATGCTTTCTGCATAATTTCCTAGATTTTAAGTTCCAGTAAGAGGTTAACAGGCTCTAGCGACCAGTGGGGAGTAGTAGAAAAATATTGGGTTCTCTAGTCAACCTAATTTCCATACCATGAGGATGCTAAGTCACACAATTTTAGATTGCTCCGTAGGGCCAATCCACTTTATCTGAGGATTTTAGATTGACTGCAACAGGGTTTTTTTCATAGTTTAAACTGTAGTGTCTCTGCAACTTTTTTAGATTTTGTATTTTGAATTTTTTAATCAAAAACCTAAAATTCGGTCAATATACATATAATTCACTTCACATCAATAATATTTACGGTGATTACCAAAAATAGCACTTTTTAGATATTATTAAAAATTCTGACTAATACTCCCAACAAAAAACCCGATTTTTGAAAAAATCGGGGATTTTCATTTAAATTAGATGGCCTGACCGATAGATGGGATAGGAAAAACCTACCTATTCAAAAAAGTCTATGAATTGGATACCTTGATCCAGCTTTTTTTGCGTTGTGACAACAGACAAAGCCCAGCAATTAAAGCAACTCCAAGTGTGCTAGAGGGTTCAGGTACCGATTTCACATCATTGTAGTCATAAGTTACTTTGATACCTGCTTTGGCATATGTATCAACATAGGATCTCATGTTACCCGACCCCGTAACTACTGAGTTGGCTATAGCTGAGAACAAAAAGTCTATGTTACCATTACCAGTGAAAGACTGCAAAAATTGGGTATTAGTGAAAGACTGGGTAGCAGATTGTGTGGCAGTTAGGTTAGAAACAGTCTTTCCAGAAGTACCACCATAATCTAAGATGCCGTCAAATTTAGCAACTTGGTAACTGTAAGCATATTGGGGATTGAGCGCCAACAGAGACTGATTATTTAGTTGTAAGCTGAATTGACTGGCAAGATTTATTGTAACCGGAGTCGGGGTTTGACTCCTGTTTTCAAAACCTGCATTTCCAAGTATGTCACCAGTAAATTCTATCGTTACACCTTGAAGCGTACCTAGAGATGAGTCAAATTTTTGGATGCTTAGAGGTGCATCAATGATATCTGTAAAGTCGTAATTACTGGAACTAGTGTAAGAGAGGGAAGCTGCATTAGCAACTCCAGATGTCGCAACAATTCCTGCCAAAGTTGTAGCAGCAGCTAGAGTGTTCAATAATTTTGTTGTCATGGATGGAAGATGCTTTTTTAAAACAAATCATTACGGGATTGCTAACTTATTTTTAACTCTGAAATTTTGGTTATAGGCTTGATAAATATACGTAAACTTATGTAAAGTTTTCATGTTGAAATTCCTTGAACAAATATACGTTTTTAGAGGTATACATAAAGTTTTGTTAAGGCAAAGAGGCTTTGAGAGTGGTAGTTATGTGTTGAAATATGAAGCTAGTTTTTGTTGGTTTCTGAAAATTGAATTCTAGTAAGCTAGGTCAAACTAATTAAACATAAAATGCTCAAGAGATAGATCCCGGAATTCTGGTAGGAAGTCGGGAATGTGATTATATCGTTATTATGTTTATTTGGACTCCCGTACTTAATTGGGCCAGTATTCCTGCAAAAATTTGGTTTTACTTGGTTTCCGTAGTAAAGTTGCAAATGCGTAGACGTCACTTTGTCTAAAATTATATGCAGAAGCAATTTGTACGCAAAAAACTACGCTATTGTCGCTAAAGTCAAGCTGAACGAGCATCTAAAATTGCTAACTATGTGACAAAGCTTCTGGCTAAAATAGAGCTATGTCTGAAATCACTTCTGCAACCGCAACACGCCCCACGTTCATCCTCGTAGATGGGCACTCTTTGGCTTATCGTTCATACTTTGCTTTCGCCAAAGGGCGAGATGGAGGACTGCGTACCAAAACGGGGATTCCTACGAGTATATGTTTTGGTTTTGTGAAGTGCCTGCTGGAGGTAATGGCAACACAACAGCCGCAAGCAATGGCGATCGCTTTTGATTTGGGTGAGGCCACTTTTCGCCACGAAGCTGACGATACTTATAAAGCCGATCGCAAAGAAACGCCAGAAGACTTCATTCCTGACTTAGCAAACCTGCATGAGTTGCTCAATGGCTTCAATTTACCAATTTTCACTGCCCCTGGTTACGAGGCGGATGATGTTTTGGGAACCCTAACACAGCGAGTAACTGCTGCTGGGTATAAGGTAAAGATTCTCACTGGCGATCGCGATTTATTTCAACTGATCGATTCTGACAAAGAAATCACTGTTCTGAATTTTAGTCCAGATGCCCTAAAGCGCTCTACAAATAGCATCACGGAATTTGAAGCAGAACAAGTTAAAGAAAAAATGGGTGTTTTACCTTCACAAATTGTTGATTTCAAAGCTCTTTGTGGCGATAAATCGGATAATATCCCTGGCGTCAAGGGTATTGGGGAAAAGACAGCAGTGCAGCTGCTAAATACCTATGGTTCCCTTGACAATATTTATGCTGCATTAGATGAAATTAAAGGCGCAACTCAGAAAAAACTGGCAAGTGGTAAAGAAGATGCCGATAGGTCTCGCTATTTGGCAACTATAGTTCTGGACGTTCCTATAGAAATTAATTTAGAAGATTGCAAATTAAAAGGGTTTGATACAAGCGTCCTGACACCAATTTTAGAAAAGTTAGAATTTAAGTCTTTTTTAGGTAAAATAAACGACCTTCAACAACGTTTTGGTGGCAAAGTTGAAGAAACTCAAGAAGCCAAAACAGACGCAATTAATCCCAATACTAACTCAGAATTCAGCGCTGATGAAGATAATGATTTGTGGTTTTTCAGTGCTAGTGATACAGCAGCAGTTACACAACAATCTACTTCCCCTATTACACCACACATTATCGACACTGAAGCTAAACTAACTGAGTTAGTGAAACTTTTGCAAAAATTCACTAATTCAGAGACTCCCGTTGCTTGGGACACTGAAACCACTGATTTAGAACCAAGAGATGCTGAGTTAGTAGGAATTGGTTGCTGTTGGGGAACCAAACCAGATGAGGTAGCCTATATTCCTTTGGGGCACAAAACTGGGGAAAATTTGCATAAAGATTTGGTGCTAGAAGCATTACGCCCAATTCTCGAAAGTGCTGATTATCCCAAAGCTTTACAAAATGCCAAATTTGACCGCTTAGTTCTAAAGTGTCAAGGAATTAATTTGGCGGGAGTAATATTTGATCCCATGCTGGCAAGTTACATTCTAAATCCAGATTCTAGCCATAATTTGATGGATTTGGCGCAGCGATATTTGGGATTGATAGCTAAAAGTTATTTAGATTTAGTTCCTAAAGGCAAAACTATTGCTGATATAGATATTCCCGCCGTAGCAGATTACTGCGGTATGGATGCTTATTCTACCTTTGGTTTAGTGCTGAAATTGCGTGAGGAACTGGAGCAAATTCCAGCTTTATCTAAGCTATTAGTGGAAGTGGAACAGCCACTAGAAGCCGTTTTAGCCCAAATGGAATATACAGGTGTCCGCATTAATTCCGCTTATTTACAAGAGCTTTCGCAGCATTTAGAAACAGAGTTAGCCAGGTTAAAAGAGAAAGCAACTGAAATAGCTGGGGAAAATTTTAACTTGGGTTCTCCTAAGCAATTGAGCCAAATATTGTTTGAAAAGTTGGGGTTAAGCACCAAACATTCTCGTAAAATTCAAACGGGCTACTCTACAGACGCAGCAACACTGGAAAAACTCCAAGAAGATGATAAAACTGGATTTGTTGAAGCGCTCATTGAGTATCGCACCCTATCTAAACTAAAGTCTACTTATGTTGATGCATTGCCAGCATTGGTACGTCCAGATACCCAAAGAGTGCATACTGATTTTAATCAAGCAGCAACATCAACTGGTAGGTTATCTTCTTCTAATCCGAATTTACAAAATATCCCCATTCGTACAGCTTTTAGTCGCCAAATTCGGAAGGCGTTTTTGCCAGAAGCTGGTTGGCTAATGATGGCTGCTGATTACTCACAAATTGAATTGCGGATTTTGGCTCATTTGAGTCAAGAGCCGATATTAGTGCAAGCATATCAACAAAATGAAGATGTTCACACTGTTACGGCGCGGTTAGTGTTTGAAAAAGAAAATATTACATCAGAAGAACGAGGAATAGCAAAAACTATCAATTTTGGTGTGATTTATGGAATGGGTTCTCTAAGGTTTTCGCGCTCAACTGGGATAGATAAGACGATTGCCAACGAGTTCATTAAGCGGTTTAATGAACGATATCCTAAAGTATTTGCATATTTGGAGCGAGTGAAAAAAGAAGCGATCGCTCTTGGTTATGTAGAAACTATTTTCGGTCGCCGTCGTTATTTTGACTTTACTAATAACAGTTTACGAAAATTAAAAGGCAGTAACCCAGAAGATATTGATCTGAGTAAATTGAAGAATTTGGGCCCTTTTGATGCAGGTTTATTACGCTCTGCTGCTAATGCGCCAATTCAAGGTTCCAACGCTGATATTATCAAAATTGCAATGGTGAGATTGCATGAAGTTTTGAAGAACTATCAGGCGCGTTTGTTGTTGCAAGTTCACGATGAATTAGTGTTTGAAATTCCCCCTCAGGAGCGGGAAGAATTACAACCGCAAATTAAGTCGGTGATGGAAAACGCAGTCCAGTTGAGTGTGCCGTTGCTGGTGGATGCGCGTGTTGGTGAAAATTGGATGGAGACAAAGTAAGTTGAACTGTGACAAGGCTTTTAGGTACAAAAGTGTCAATCAGTTTAGTTGAAAATTTAATCCTTTGAGTTATATTAAGTTGAGAAAATAATCAAGAGTCAAAAGTATCGACTTTTGGCTCTTGATGATGGAGTAGACAATAGTTAAGAATCAACCGCCACGCTTTAGCGCTACTTCTACCTGTTGTAACTCCTTCTCTAAACGATTTTTGAGTTTTTCGGGTACAGGACGATTTGGGTAAGAACTGTAATGTCCAGCTAGGGAGTTGAGGGCTGTTCGCATGGTTGTAAAGGAGCCAAGACCAGAAACAGAGTTAACCCGCTGATAGCGAGCTGAAAAGTCATTAATTTTTTGACGCGCTTCTGCTTGAACTGCTGCTTTGTCTGATGAATCTTGTGATAGATCGAGAGCTTGTCTCATAACATTGACCACAGCTAAGGTGTCTTGGCGATAATCCCCAGTCAAACTATCTGGACTGCCAGAACAGCCCATTAAGCCGATAGCTACAACCAAAACCAGCGCAAGCAAACGCGACCAATAGCGCTTCATATGCATTAAGTAAAAGAATACGTAAATCAACGTCCATCCTATCTTGGATTGGTAACTTGGGGATCAATTTAGGGCTGAGTAGGGGAGCGGGCAGGTCTGTTTCATTTCCTAAAAGGCGCTCATTTACAAGCATTTTGGGCAAAAAATTAGGTAATTAAAAAATCTGATTGGACAATTATCATCGCGATCGCTTTTCTGTGAGAGGCTTTGCCAACGGTAAGGCAACTCTTGGAGACGCTACGCGTAGCTTGCTTAAGAGTAGGGGTACGCCAATACACTTAAATTTCCTCGTTGAGGTGAAGGTCTATTGAAAATAGGAGCTTGTGAGTTTGAGTTATAGAATTAAAGGTTGATACCATTTAATCAACTAACTTTCCTTACCTCAATTTTTGCAATTTAAGCATCGTAATACATATCATCAACCATAAAAAACCGACTCCATATCCTGCAATTATGTCTGTGGGCCAATGGACTCCTAAATATAAGCGGCTGATACCAATAGCAGCAATGAAAATAACTGTCAAACTGTAAATAACTTTAGCAAAATGAGGATAGTGAATTGCCAATTCGTAAGCAATAAAGCCATAAAGCACCATAGAACCTAGTGCATGACCACTAGGAAAACTAAAAGATTTTTCAGAAATTAAGCGATGCCACAGTTCAGGGCGAGGTTTAGAAAAAAGCAACTTTAGCCCTGTATTTAAAATTAACCCTCCCAAGCAAGCAAGTACAAAAATTTTTGCTTCTTCTCGGTAACGTTGCCACCAAAGTAACAAGAGAGTAACGCCTGCAACTATAACCACTGTATTAGGATTACCAAGGTTTGTAATAAACAGCATTAAATTATCTAAATGCGGATTGGCGAACTGATGTAGCCATAACAAAAAAGTAGTATCAAATGTAAAAGCTTCTCGCTCCAAAACCTCGTCAGCCAGTTTTGCTAAAACAAAAAGGATGAGCAGACAACTAGCAAGTCCAACAATACCAATTGTGGCAATTAAGGGAGCAAAACGAGGATGTATATGACGCAACCAGAAATTAGAAATTTGTCGGAGCATACTTTAATGTCATTCTTCATTAGAAGTTCTAACCACAATCAGTCTTCTCTGCTTTAAATGGCAAGTAAGGAACTTAAAATCACATTGTCAAGAAGTCGCTACTCTTAACTCCTAACTTTTTGATAAAGAGTATCCCGTTGTTGGTAAGGTCTTCCTAAAGAAGCGATCGCAGCTTGCAAGGTTTCCACTTCCATACATGTACCGCCCAAAGCACCTGCCATTGTGGTAATATGCTCCTCCATTAATGTGCCGCCAATATCGTTGCAACCCCAAACTAAGGCTGACGTTGCACCTGCAAGCCCCAGTTTTACCCAACTTTGCTGATGATTGGGAATCCAATTACCTAAGTAAATCCGCGCTACAGCCCCTAGTAGCAGTGCATCACTCAAAACTGGTTGATCGCGTCCGACACGACGACGTAAGGATTTGGGCGCTTCTTGCCCAACGAAGGGTAATAAAATAAACTCTGTGATTCTTGCTGGATATCCCTGATTAATGGCGGTTTTTTGGAGCGATCGCAATTTTTCTAAATGCTCGATTTGCTGTTCGTGGGTTTCAATATGCCCAGATAACATGGTGCTGGTGGTATGCAAGCCTAATTTGTGAGCGGTGCTGACAATTTCTAGCCAAGTGGCTGTGTCAATCTTCTCTGGACAAAGTATCCGCCTTACTTCATCGTCTAACACTTCAGCTGCTGTTCCCGGCATTGAGCCAACACCAGCATCGCGCAAAGCAGCAATCACATCAGCATATTCAAGTCCATCAAGTCTGGCGATAAATTGCACTTCCTGGGGAGAGAAAGCGTGAAGATGTATCTGGGGAAATTCCTGTTTGATGGTTTCTATTATCTTGAGGTAGTAAGGCAAAGATTTACCATTTATCTGCGCTTGTGGATTTAATCCGCCCTGCATACAGATTTCCGTCGCACCCCGTCGCACTGCATCTGTCGCCTTTTCCAAAATTTGCGCCGAATCTAACCAGTATGCACCAGCATCACCATCATCTCGACGGAAAGCACAAAAACTACAGTGCTGCTCACAAATATTAGTAAAGTTGATATTACGATTAATTACATAAGTAACCATATCGCCTGCTTGGGTGTGGCGGAGTGTGTCGGATGTATCACGTATTGCGGCGATCGCCTCCGGGTCAGTTTGCTGTAATAACACCACTCCTTCTTCAAGAGATAAGTCGTATCCCATCAAGGCATGTTCAAGAATTTTTTCAACAGTAATTTTTGTCAGCATTACTTTCTTAATTTCTCAGTAAATCTTAATTTTATAATCTGGAAAATAATAAAATTTTACTTAATAAATACACCAAGTTCTGGAGAATCCCAGCTATATAAGATTTAGCTATTTTTTTGTTCTAGCCGCCACAGCCTACTATACTGGAAAACATCGACTAGTTTGTATTTCTTCTCAAGCTCATATCTAAATATTTTAGAAGGATTATACAAAAATAGCTCACTGAAACCATCAGGAATGTTTGGTATACTTGGTTCAGTTACCAATTGCATCTGCACTTTATGATCTAGCAGATGAATCAGAGACATTAAATCGCCAATATTTAGAGAATAATTACTACTAATTAATAGTGGATCATTAGCTTTATTGATGATGCGAGCTATTTGAGGGTTGGCATGGCTGCTTTTATTCCACCATGTCTCGGCTTGAGAACTGACGGTACAAGATACAACTCCAGCAGAAATTACTACTACCATTACTAATTGCCAAAATTTGCGGGCTATTAACTTAGAAGAAATAATTTGAGTTGCTAGCAAGTAAGCAACAGCTAGCTGAATGCCTACATAACACGGAATGACATATCTAGGCCGCAGACTAACCTTACCTCCAATAATCAAATCAGGCAATAGGACAGCTAAAGCAGGTATTCCACTCAAGAGAAAAACAAATAACCAAACTCGTGTTCCGGCTTGCCGATAAAGAAATAAGAATGAATATACTACCAAGATTAGTATTAAGGGAATTAAAAATCGACCCCAGCGCAAAACTGGCAAATTCAAATCTGGAAAAAATGGTTCGTAGCGCCAAAAATCAGCAAATAAACAGCTAATATTGCTAATCCAACCAGAAATCAAAAATGATACAGATTGTCTGGCTTGAGCACTGGTTGTTGTGCGCTCAATTTCAGACAAGCTATTAATAACGGTTAAAATCCAAGGAACGAAAGCTAAAAACCCGGCACTAGTTGCTATTAGATAAGCTTTAACGGTTTTGGTGAATCGAAAGCGTTCAATGGCAAATACATAAATACCGTGGGCGATCGCTAGCAACCCAGAAAACAAAAAGGTGTACAATCCTAGTGCGACTGTTACTGCATAAATCCCCCAAAGCTGCTTGCTACCTAGCCTTATTGCTCGCAGCAGTGCAGCACTCCCTAGCAAAGTAGTCACCATCCACAAACCGAACTCCCTTGCTTCTTGCGCGTACAGCACATGGAAAGGCGAGACTGTTAGAAAAGCTACGCTTATCCATGCCGTTATGGGTGACTGAAATAATTCTAAGCACAGCCAATAAATGCAAGGAAAGGCTAGCAGGCTAATTATGGCTGACAAGCTTCTGGTAGTCACTACTGAATTGCCAAAAAATTGCATCCATAATCTAACCATTACGTAATAAAGTGGAGGATGTTGAGCATCCTCCACCGCCAAAGAGTTGATGGTATTAATTAAACCTTTTTCAGAATTAGGCTGTTGATATTTTTGTATATCTCCAACAGCAAACACGTGCCCATTAAACACTTGTTGAACAAATTCTGTCTTAGTGTAACCAGAAATTCGTAATGAGGTATAAGCTTCATCGTGCGAGTAGACTTTTCGATCCAGATAGGCGAAGCGAAAAAATATCCCTAATATTAATAAAATAATGATTAAAAATCGTAGCCAAATAGGAGGAAAATATTTTGCAAGTACTAATTGTCTGTTTATAGCAGTTCCCGATCTGGCGAGGTACGTTTTCAAAGCTACTAATCTTGGTAAACAACATTTGAGTGTACCTCAGTTGCTTCGGAAATGCTATATCATAAGTATCTAAATATACCGCAAGTTGCAGTTTATCAAGTACAGTAGCAGTAGTTTGTAAACCAGTGTTTTAGATGTTTAGAATTCAGAAAATCAAGAAGCGTTGCAATCAGAACATTAGCTTTTGTTAATTAACTACAAAATAGCAATTAAAGGAATTTGTAGTAAGCGACTCTAGTCGCTTACTACAAGCCGATTTAATTAGTTTGCCATTGCGTAATGTAGTTTGATTTATTCTGTCCTACTTACCTTAATCCACATTGATTATATTGACTGTAATTCTCACTAAAGCATTGGATAAGCTATTACGCTTTTAAATTACACAGTCACTTCCTAAGTTCGTTGACCGCTGACGGTTAACAGTCAACAGTCAACAGTCAACAGTCAACAGTCAACAGTCAACAGTCAACAGTCAACAGTCAACAGTCAACAGTCAACAGCCAACACGAAAAGATGTGCAAGTTAAATGCACGACAGCCTATTACTAATTTCCCCTTGCTTGTGGTGTTCGTCGGTGCTGTATTAGCAAGCCAATGGCCATACCAATGCCGACAAAGGCTGTAAAGTAGAATAAACCAATCAATCGGATATATATTGGTGGTGCGATCGCTTCAACTTCAACTTCTTGTGCTACCTTCACTGGTGGAAATTGACGGCTAGATCCTGGTAAAGGAGTTGCTTCCACCTCGATTTTGTGGGGTGAACCATCAAAAAATTGTTCCAGCCATGTTAACTTACCTTGTTCGTCGGGAATACCTTTGTAGTCAAAGACTGTTAAATTATGTTCTGTGGCGATCGCTTTTACCTGCAACGCTACATCTCTGATAGGTTGTCCGGTTGCGGCATCTTTCACCTGTAGCGCTAAATTTGCAAGTTTTCCGACAGTTGCGTTTTTATCTCCGTCAAGGTTAATTTCCAATCCCTGAGATTTTTGAGATGATGGTGCGATGGCTTCGGTACTACTTGAGTGGTGTCCACTGCCATGAGCTTCTGCAACTTCTGCACTAATGTTGATAACTATTAGGGTTACTATAGCTATTACTGTCAATGCACTTAATAAAAGGCACACTGACTGTGGTGCAATTTCTCCTTGTTGTAGTTCTTCTTGTCCGCCAATAACCCAACCACCCAACAATCCAACTGATAGTAAAATAGCTGCGATCACAGCAAAATATTTATATTTGATTGGATTTTCCCGGACATTCAGATTTAAAGTTTGCTGATATGGAACAAAAGCATTAGCTACCAAAGGTGAAACATTTACCCGTAGTTGGTAATTACCACGGATGGGTAACATCTGCTGAATTTCTAGCTTCCCATCAGGTGCAGTGGCATCCATTTGCAGCAATTTTGTTCCCTCGACAATGGGAAAATCTGTTGTTAACCAAGGATTCCGATTAGGCGTCAAAATTTGTAAGCTAATTTTGGCATTTTCTAACGATTTACCCGCAGCATTAACAGCTTGTAACGTCAGGGTAACGGGAGATTGTGGTTTTTCTGCCTCTGCTTCAAAGGGGAGAATACGTTCTAAAGGTGGATTGGTGGAGAGTAACACTCTGGATGTAGAAATTTGGGAACTTCCCACAAAGGAATAAAGAATTGACAAAGTGATGCAAAGAGTGCTGATAACTCCAAAAAGCCGATATTTTTTCATAAAAACTTACGGTAAATGCGAAACTCATGTACTTTCTGCAAGTGAAATCTTAATATGAAGTCGAGGAAAGTTTCTCCAATACGATTCAAAGAAGCATTTTTCACTTTTCTTGTAGTTTGCAAAAAGGGGTAAAGGATATATTCAAAACCAGAAGTGTTGAATATTAAGAAAAATCCGATAAAAATAGCCCAAAATATGTTAAGTTTTGGGCGGAAGATTAAAGTATATCTATTTGATAGTGATTATAAATTCATTTCCCAAGATTGTCAAAGATA
>NZ_JAIVFT010000021.1 GCF_020829665.1 Nostoc sp. CHAB 5824 | reverse complement strand
AGGGCTACGAATGGCCACAACCCACCCAATTGGAACCAACGGGTGAGGTTGCCTTGGGCTTCTGGCCCCCACAACAGCAATAGGGAATGTCCCATGCTGTCGGCGGGGGTGGATACTGCCACTGTTAAGAAGTTACACCCTTCTAGGTAGGAGGAGGCTAATCCGTGGGTGTACCAAGAGGTGACGAAGGTGGTGCCGGTCAGCCAACCGCCTAGTGCTAGGAAGGCGCAGGGGAATAATAGTATCCCTGACCAACCTACGAATACGAAGCGATCGCGCTTGAGCCAGTCGTCTAGAACGTCAAACCACCCTCTACTGGGCGAGCGTCCAACTGCGATGGTCATTAGAGCAAATCTCCAAATGTTTATAAGTACAGGTTGTATCTGTATTATAGACGGCTATATCAAAGCCTTCTATAAGCAGAAAGTTAACCGGCTTGTTAACCTAGTTTACAATTTTTTACACACCTTTAATCATATTAGGTGTAAATCGCTAATTTTTCTAGGGGTTTTGTCATAAAAATTAATTTTTGAGATAAATGAGGTCAAATTAAGAGGAAGGGCAGGGAGCAGGGGATAAAATTTTCCTTGTCTTGCTCATCTGCCTTATGCCCGACTTCCCTAGAATCAGTCAGCTGACGCTAAAATGAGTCCTACAGTTAAATTTGATTATTGCTAAATGTTTACCATCGATTTAAGCATCAGAAACACTGCTTTCCCGATCTCAGTACAACGTAAGTCAGCAGAAGATGCTGAGGCTGTATATCAGCTTATTTTGGCAGCAATACGCTCTGGTAACCCTGACATTGTGGAACTCAAGTGCGAGGGCAAGACAGAGAAAAAAATTGCTGTCCGCGCTAGTGAAATTTCTGGGGTACAGATTGTTCAGAAAGATGGTACAACCCCAGGTGGTGGAAGACCACCTGGCTTTTTCGCTGTAGCTGCTGAGTAACCAAGGTTGACAAATGGCTCAAGTGGGCATTGAGGTCAAGGATTTAAATTTCAGTTGGCCTAATGGAGAGAAAGTTATCCAATCTTGCTCTTTAGAAGTACCTAAGGGTGAGTTTTGGATGCTCTTGGGTACAAATGGCAGCGGTAAATCAACGTTACTGAGACTACTGGCGGGGTTATTAGCTCCTGAATCTGGGGAAATTCGGGTTTTGCACCCCGTTGGCTTTGTCTTTCAAAATCCGGATCATCAACTGGTGATGCCAACGGTTGGTGCTGATGTGGCTTTTGGGTTGGTGGAAGAAAAGTTGCCACCTGCTGCCACCAGAGCAAGGGTTGAGGAGGCGCTAGGAGCGGTGAATTTGCTTACCCTCCAACGACGTCCTATTTATGCACTCTCTGGAGGACAGAAACAGCGAGTCGCGATCGCAGGTGCGATCGCCCGTCGCTGTGAAGTTCTATTACTAGATGAACCCACTGCCTTACTAGATCCAGATAGCCAGTTGGATTTAGTGGCTGGTGTACGCCGCCTTGTCAAAAGTCGAGGTATTACAGCCCTGTGGGTAACACATCGATTAGACGAGTTAAACTACTGTGACGGCGCTTTCTTGCTAGAAAACGGCTCTTTGGTAGATAGGGGTGAAGCCGAACGCCTCAAACAACGTCTAATGGAGGTACACAGCGAAGCCTCTTAATTATTAAGTGCTGAGTGCTAAATGAAGTAGAAAAGTACTCACGTTTTCATACTCGTACCGCCCTCTCCTTTGTAGGCAGGGCTGTTTCATCTCCCAAAGAGCTTTAACAATCAAGGGTTCTAGCGATTAAAAATTAGTTATTTTGTGGCCAGCGTGGCGATATCATGAAGTATTTTACGGTTATTTAAGTGCTTAAACATTCATCTCATCGTCACCCTTACTTATAATTTTCTCGCTAACCATCTTGACAAATCCTCTCTGAAATAGAATGAAATAGCCCTGCCCTTTATAGATGGTCTTTTAACTCAGCACTCATCATTTTCAATCACTACTAAAAAAGAACTGCAACGCGCCTTTTAAACAAAGGCGCGTTTTAAGTTGGTGCGCCTGTCTTAGGTTTTAGTTTTCTGAGGCTGCCATATTTTATTCTGTGTAGCATAGTGTTACAGACAATGCATCAATTATTATAAAACTTATGAATGAATTTTGTTAACTCTAGAAAATTGTGATCAAAAACCATGCCCCGTTCCTTACTCCAAGCCGTTTTGTTAGTAGACGGCTACAATATAATTGGCGCTTGGCCTTGCCTTAAAAAAACGCGTGATAGTGTTGGATTAGAGGCTGCACGGGGTGAACTAGTGGAAGCGATGACTGGTTATACCGCGTTTCAAGGTTATGCAACTCAAATAGTTTTTGATGCCCAATATCAAAACTCCTCTAGCAATAAAGAAATAATTACTGAGCTTTTATCAGTTTATTACACTGATTTTGGACAAACAGCAGATACTTATATTGAAAAATCCTGTGCGTCTATGCGCCAGCAAATAGCCCAATCACTGATTTCTCGTGTGATTGTTGCTACATCAGATCGGGCACAGCAGTTAATGATACAAGGGTATGGGGCTGAATGGTTGTCGGCACAACAACTCTGTGGGGAAGTAGAAGCCACCGTCTGCCGGATGCGACAGAAGTATCATACGCGCAAACAATCTAAGAGTAGGTTTTTAGCTAATGCCATTGATGCTAAAGCGCGGCAGCGTTTGGCTGAATTACGAATGGGATTACAGTAGATATTTAGTATTTAAGAGTCTCTGCTTAAGTTACTAAATGAATTTTGGCTGCAAAAATTCTACAATTAAGCATTTAAAAAAAATATTGGCGAAAGTACTTGCCAAATCCTATTTTTAGCCCTAAGATTATAAATCGTGAGTGGTCCTCAGTAGCTCAGTGGTAGAGCGATCGACTGTTAATCGATTGGTCGCTGGTTCGAATCCAGCCTGGGGAGTTTAAAAATTTTACATTTTAAATTTTGGATTCTAGATTATCCGTCAGATATTTATGTCAGGAAACCGGCGATCGCTTCAATGGTTTGTTCTGCACTCTTAGCAGTAAACATTGGCCCATTTGCCAAATAAATATTTTTCTCAAATACCACGTTTAAGGCAAGAGACGCGATGAATCGCCGTCTCTACAAATCGGGTGCTATTGTTTTAGGTGATTGCACTTAAGCTGAAACTAGGATAAACGCTTTACATGACTTCTGGAGCGCTGCCTGCCAATCCTTTTGTGGCTGCGGGGATGATTGAAGATCCCAGGCTGTTTGTCGGTCGTAAAGATGAATTATACGCGATCGCATCTCGGATGAAGGGCGATCAGCCTACAAGTATAAATATAGTTGGTGAGAAGCATATTGGTAAATCTTCGTTGCTGCATTATTTCGTTCTGACTTGGCAGCAGCGAGTATTAAACAACAGCAATAATTATGTGGTAATTTACCTACCGTTACGGGGTGTAGATTGCCAAACTGAAACGGGTTTCTATGAGGCTGTAGCTGAAGGTTTACTGAGTCATGTTCAGAAATGGCAACAACGCAGTCTACAAAATTGTTGGAAGACTAAACCGCTTAATCGGCAAGCATTTTCAGATGCGGTTAAGCAATGGAAACAGCAAGGAAAGCTACCCGTTCTCTGTTTGGATGATTTTGAAAGCCTTTTGAAATATCCCGATAAATTCGATAATGGATTTTATGACAATTTGCGATCGCTGATGGATAGCAACGCCTTGATGCTAGTGGTGGCTTCTCGTAAACAACTGGATGTTTATGCTAACGAGCATCGGTTTGTCTCTAGTTTTTTCAATATTGGTCACACTATTTATTTGAATGAACTAACTACAGATGACGCTATTGAACTGTCGCGCTTACCAACTCGCTCTACAAATGGTGCTGCTTTGAGTGTAGATGAACAGAATCATGCCCAGCAATGGGGCGATCGTCATCCTTACAAGTTGCAATTGGCTGGTTACTATTTGTGGGAAGCACGTCAACAAGGCAAGGCTATCAAGTGGGCGAAACAGCAGTTTGAACAACAGGTTGCAAATCCTAAATCCAAAGCAAAGGGACAGGGATGGCAATTATGGCTGCATTGGTTAGTTTGGGATTTACCAGTGCGTCTGGGTAGAATAGTCAAGTTCATTGGTGGGGCTGTTGATGATGTGAGCAACTGGATTATCGGGATGGTAATTCTGCTTTTGCTCGTTTTGGTTTTGGTGGGTGTGCTGCACTGGAATGAAGTTTGGGATTTTGTGCGTGACAAGTTGGGGATAAAGTAGCAATGAGTAACACGTCTCCAACATCAGGCTTTTGGAATTATGTCGCTGAATGCGTGCGCCTCTTATATTGGATTTACTTTAAGCCTTTTACCTTTGAACGTTGGCTGCGAGATATTCATCCAGAACTGAGGCCGATAGATAACCCTTTTTATGAACAGGCTGAGTTTCTTACTAACCCCCGCCTGCGTCGCTATACTGGGCAAGTTTGGTGGCTAACTGCTGTAGTCCCAATGTTTGCCGTGTTGCTGGTGGCATCAGTTTACACTCTGATTAGTGGTAAATCATTTAACTGGTTTAAAAGCTGTGTTTTTTTGGTGGCCTGGTTTATAGGAAGGGTTGTAGACCGTGGGGGTAATAAAAATAGGCTAGTTATTTTCCTGGTTACTGTCCTTACCATGTTTTTGGCAGTTCAATTTAAATTATCAGGCGTGGCTTTAGACATGGCGGTAAGCGTGGCGATAGGCGTGGCGGGAGGTGTGTGGGTAGGCATGGCAGGAGGTGTGGCGGTAGGTGTAGCGGTAGGTGTGGCAGTAGGTGTGGCGGGAGGTGTGGCGGGAGGTGTAGCGGTAGGTGTGGCGGGAAGTATAGCATTTGGCGTGGGGGTAGGCGTGGCGGCAGGCGTGGGGGTAGGTGTGGCGTTTGGCGTGGCGTTTGGCGTGGCGGGAGCCGTGGTGCAAGGCGTGGGGGAAGGCGCGGAGTTAGGCGTGGCGTTTGGCGTGGCGTTTATTTTGGGTGTGTTGCGGGTTTACTTCTGGTTGCCAGAATTACTATGGATACTCACCCTGTTCTTGTTGTCTCGCAATGGAAAGCAGGTAAATTGTTTGCGATATCTGCCTCCTCGCTTTGATGAATTGATTATCTTGCCTCTGCCTTTCATGAATGTGATGATTGTAGAGGCTTATCGAAAAAACCCAATCGCTGCCCGTGAGACTATTAATTATCTAATCTCTTCCACCAACCAGCAAAAAGTTGCAGCACAGGCAATTTCTGGTATTGCTGGAGATATTCTCAATCGTTGTCAGAGGTTGAGCGATATTGTAGAAATTGCCAACCAACTAGCGTGGATTCCCTCACCACCGCCAAAGGAACTTGGCGTTGTACTACCCCAATTTTTGGAAATCAGTCAGAATGTACGGGCATCAGAGGAAGCAACTTCACCTTATCGTAAATATGAGTTACTGCATATTCCCATCAACGCATTACGCCAACTGGGGCAAAGTCTAGCTTTGACAAAAAATGCTCGCGTTGCTGTCTCTTTTGGCAGCACTGCACAAAGCTGGCTAACTATCCTAGAAACGGCACAGCACACTTTAAACGAACAGGCACAGCAATCGCAAGAAATTCGACAAGTTTATATTGCTGGTAACTCGCTAGACCCGGAAACAGCAAAGAATCGTTTCAAAGGGCGAATCGATATATTTCGGGAAATCGAATCTTTAGTGCTTTCTGAGCAACCGCCAGTGTTGTTACTCTATGGTGGACGCAGGACAGGGAAAACTTCAGCGCTGAAATATCTCCCTTACAGAATACAAGCAAATATTGTACCTTTGCTGGTAGATTTACAAGGTGCAGCAGCAGCCACAACGTTAAAAGGATTGGCTGAAAATTTAGCTCAACAAATTATCGAAGCTGCACGGCGATTACCCCGCAGAGTCTACTTGCCTAATCCAGATGCCAGTAAACTAGCTGAAGATCCATTTCCTGCGCTGCAAACTTGGTTAGCAGAAATAGAATGCAATAACTCCGGTAAGCAATTTCTCCTGTGTTTGGATGAATATGAACGCCTGGGTGAGGTAGTGAAAGCAACAAACAGCCGTGCGCCGCTCAACTTTATCCGTAACCTGCTGCAACACCAACGCAAGTGGATTTTACTTTTTAGTGGTTCACAAGAGTTATCTGAACTTGATGATTACTGGAGTGATTATTTAATTAACACTCGTGCTTTGCGAATGACTTACTTGCAAGAGTCAGAAGCCCGCGATTTGATTCGACAGCCAGTAGAGGACTTCCGCGATATCTATGAACCAACAGCTGTAGATGAAATTATCCAACTTACTCGCTGTCAACCTTATCTCGTTCAGTTGGTGTGTTATGAGGTGGTGGAGTTGCTAAACCGCGATATCAGAAGAAACAGGCGAGAAGCGGATACAGCAAAAGCTACTGCACAGGATGTTAAAGAAGTTATACCTGTTGTGCTTGAGCGAGGCGATCAGTATTTTCGAGAATTATGGAAGAGTTTAGCAGATAGCGATGTCTACGACGGGCTACGCCTACGCTCTCTCCTGCGCCGGATAATCAACGGGGAAACTCCCATGCAGCAAGACAAAGGTGTTGTCCGTAAACTAACGCGAAAAGAAATTTTGACTCCAGAAGGCAATGCTTTTCAAGTGCCTTTAGTGCAAAAATATATAGAACAGTTGCTAGAAGAAGAATAAGCGATCGCTACACTAGTACAGCGCGGCATATAATTCGTAATTACTGCTTGTTAATTTGTTCTTATTGCGATATTTGTTCTTAATATCAATTTAATTAATGATTGCAACACATCCTTGGGTAAAGACGCGATGAATCGCGTCTCTACAGATGGTCTATTTGTCGCATTCTTTTTTCAAATTGGTATAAAATCACAATTTTCGTTAGTAACACTACGATTTTCGTTACCAACGCTACAATTTTTGTTACAAAGACTACGATTTCATTACCAACGCTACGAATTTCGTTACAAACACGATGATTTTTGTTACAAACGCAATGATTTTGTTACAAATATCATAATTTTCGTTACAAACATAACGATTTCGTGCTGTAGTAGGTTGCTATAGCGGTTCTCGTTTACGTGAGGTACACCCGTAGGGGCACGGCATGCCGTGCCCCTACACCTTGCAATATAATTTTGTACCGCATCTGAGTGGTAACCGCTATAAATTCAAATTAACTATGAAATATCACACTTAGTAGAGGCAGGAACGCCAACAGAAAGCCATGCCAAGATTGCAATTGTGCTTCTGGGGCTGGTTCAGGTGGTGCTAATAAAGCTTCTACTCTTTGTTCTAAGCGATCTGCACCAGAGGAACCTAATGCAGCACAGCAAATTTCTGATAAAACTGGGCTGCTACTAACCACTAATAAAAGTGATTCTGCTAGCACCAGAGGGTCTACCTGCAATGCTGCATAACCATCGGCACGGAGTTCGCGCAAAGCTAACAGTTCTTCCCACAAAGGCTCCGTATTCGGCAACCATGCAGTGCAAGAACGCACCCAACCTAGCCAAAAAAACCAGAACGTATCCCTATAATAGTGATGCCCTTGCTCATGGGCTAAGACGCTTTCTAAATGAGCGGGTGAGAGAGTTTGCACTAATCCTTGGCTAACCACTAGTTCTGGTTGCCAAAAACCGATTTGACCGGCGAACAGCGCCCCGGTTTGCAGGAGTCTAGCTCGTGTATCGCCAACATTTACTAAAGGACAGTTACGGGCAGATTCTACAGACTGCCAACCCTGGAAGGCAAGTTTAATGCATGAAATGGCAAAAAATGCCAAATAAATTAATGCTAGTAAATAGCTAATTGAGCCTGTATACATTCCGCCCATTTGTCCTTGAGGCCCCATGAACAGCACAGCGATCGCAGTCATGAAAATTAACAAGGGGGGGAAAAGGAACAAAAATAGCGATCGCTGCCAGCGCAGATTCCAATTGCCTTGGTGTTGATTCCAAGCGGATCTTAACCACCAGGCAACTGCCAAAGCATTCAAAATCATTATTAGATGCATCATTTTTCCTCCCTGGCTTGGCGTGCAGATTGAATACGTTTGGCGATCGCTGCTATTTGTTCACTAGCTGCTTCATCTAGACTATCGGCAAAGGCAGCAACAACATCGGGGTTTCCCACCGCCAGGAATCGCTGTAACTGCTCGTGAGCTTTGATCACATCTGATTGCTGCTTACTCAGTAATGGCCGCCAATAGAATGCCCGCTCTTTCTTATCGCAGGCTAGCCAACCTTTATCAGTGAGGCGACGTAAGACGGTGGTGACAGAAGTATACGCTAATTCACGGTTGGGGTCAGCCAGAATGCGATCGTGTACATCCTTTACTGTGGCTGAACCAAGTTCCCAGATGATATTTAAAATTTCCGCTTCCAACGGGCCTACAGATAGTTGTTTAGGGCGGTAATCGGGTAAAGGTGCCATAGCGATTTTCGATTTGGGATGAGCAAAGTGGAGGTGAAAATTTTAATTTCTTTTTGGCAAGCTTGGTCAGGATGCGTAGTGGTGCCAACTTGGAATGCCAAATCCAGCTTTAGAAAGTCTGTTCTTGTTTTAGATTACAGGATAGTGCAGCAAGTCTGAAAGTCTAGAAGCATAAAAATGGACTTTTTGAGTATTTATGTATTGAATGAGCTACATTGTGCATTTTGATGGTAAAAAATACTCAGGAGCAATTGAGATTATAGTTAGTGACACCAACTAGGTAGAATGTTATTTGCGACAGTAGTATTAAACTAGGTGTATCCAGCGCGTGAAGCTATTCGTATACCACACTCCTGAATTGACTCCAACGGGTAAAGCGCCAGAATGTGCGATCGCAGTCGATGTCTTGCGAGCCACTAGCACAATTGCGACAGTTTTGGCAGCTGGGGGCGAAGCTGTACAAGTATTCAGCGATTTAGATCAGTTAATTGAAGTTAGCGAAAAATGGCCTTCTGAAAAACGTCTGCGAGCTGGAGAACGCGGTGGTGCAAAAGTAGCTGGCTTTGAGTTGGGTAACTCTCCCCTAGACTGCACACCAGAATTAGTGCAGGGGCGTCGCTTATTTATCAGCACCACTAATGGCACTCGTGCCTTACAACGGGTACAAGACTCCCCAAATCTATTAGCAGCAGCTTTGATTAACCGGGCAGCGGTGGTGCGATTCCTTCAAGAGTTGCAGCCAGAGACAGTGTGGATTGTCGGTTCTGGTTGGGAAGGTAGTTTTTCTTTAGAGGATACAGTTTGTGCGGGTGCGATCGCTCATAGTCTTTTGCAGCAAACCACGTTGTCACCAGAGGAATTAGCTGGTAACGATGAAACCATTAGTGCGATCGCTCTTTACTCTCAATGGCAAGATAACTTATTGGGATTACTTCACCAAGCTAGTCACGGGCAACGATTGTTACGTCTTGATTGTCAAGAAGATTTAAAATATTGTTCCCAAACTGATATTTTAGATGTCTTGCCAATACAACAAGAGACGGGAGTTTTAAAAAGTCAAAAGAAATAGGGAATGGGTAGAGACGCGATTCATCGCGTCTGTAGGGAATAGAGAAGAAACTTAATTAACAATGCCCTATCCCCAATGCCCCATGCCCAATTTTTAAATCTTTAAGCATTTGCCGGAGTCTTTGTTGCCAATGGGGAGGATGCATTTCTAGAAATGTCGAAATTTTTCCACAAGCAAGGACGGAATAGGCAGGGCGACGGGCTGGTGTGGGATATTCGGCAGTTGTAATGGGGATAATACGTTCAACTTTCAAAGGGAAGCCTAGCTGTTGTGCTTCTTCAAAAATGGCAACGGCAAAGTCATACCAACTAGCAACGCCGCTATTAGTGTAATGATAAGTGCCGCTAATTTCTGGGGCTAACAGGGGAATTGTCTGGGCTATGACTGTGGCTATATCTTGCGCCCAAGTCGGACTACCAATTTGATCGGCGACAACACGGAGTTCTTGACGTTCTGCACCTAGTCGCAGCATGGTTTTGACAAAATTATTTTTGCCAAAGGTTCCATAAACCCAAGCAGTGCGGAGGATGAAGTGATGGGCGCAAGTTTTCCGAATAGCTTCTTCTCCAGCAAGTTTGGTTTTACCATAGACACTCAAGGGATTAGTTTCATCGGTTTCCTGGTAAGGGTTACAACTATTGCCATCAAAAACGTAATCGGTCGAAATATGAATTAGGAAAGCTCCTAATTTTTGGCTTTCTTGAGCAATAATTAGGGGTGCAGTAGCATTAATAACGGCAGCAAGTTCGGGTTCGCTTTCTGCTTTGTCCACAGCAGTATAAGCAGCGGCGTTAATGATGATTTGCGGCTGCTTCGATGTGATAACGTTGCGGAGGGTATCGGGTTGAGCAAGGTCTACTGTTGGGCGTTCTACTAAGATAATATCGCCGTAGGATGGGAGTATTTGTTGCAGTTCTTTACCTACTTGACCATTGCTACCAATCAGCAAAATTGATTTACTCATCCTAATTAGTTCTCAAACCTAACGCAATTATCAAGCTTAATCAAATACTTCAGCAGTTCTCAAAGGTTTCCCGGCTTGGTCTTTAGCTGATAAAATCGGTGGCGCACTTAGAGGCCAATCTATAGCTAAATCTGGATCGTTCCATAGAATTGTGCGATCGCCTTCGGGTGCATAGTAATCTGTAGTTTTGTAGAGAACTTCAGCTATTTCTGAAAGCACGAGAAAGCCGTGAGCGAAGCCTGGTGGTATCCACATTAGGCGTTTGTTTTCAGCACTGAGTTCAGAACCCACCCACTTACCAAAAGTAGCCGAACTTTTTCTAATGTCTACGGCTACATCAAAGATAGTACCGACAACAGCACGAATGAGCTTACCTTGGGGTTGTTGGATTTGGTAGTGCAGCCCACGCAGAACGTTTTGCTTAGAGCAAGAATGATTATCTTGCACAAAGTTTGCAATAATACCTGTCTGTTGAGCAAATTTTTGGTGGTTGTAGGCTTCAAAGAAGAAACCACGACTGTCTGCAAACACTTGGGGTTCGAGTTGTATAACTTCAGGAATTTTAGTATGTACAATGCTCATTAATATTATTTAGATGAATGGGTCACAGTGTTAATTTTAAAAAGTCAAAAGTAAAAAGAGAATCCCCATAAATAAATTTAGGGGATTTAATAAAAATACTTTAATTGTTGTACTGAGTGTATTGAAACAAATCTTTTTGTTTCTTTCTATAAATAAACTTAGGCAGTTTACAACCATTTTTCTTTTTATTTCTTTTGCCTTTTGCCTGATTCGGTGAGAATAATTTAATGCTTGTATTTTACAGTTAGTAGGTAACACTTCGACCGTGGCTTTTCCTGTCTTTAACAAGTAAATCACGTTAGTTCAATTTGACAGTCATCACCAATTAGAAATCGCAAGGCTTTGGGGCGACGGGGTGCAAGAGTTAATTGTGCCCGTTGCCCAATCACACTATCAATAATACGCTGATGAATTCCAGAAATTTTAGCACCTTCTAAAATAACACTGTGTTCTAAATCTGTATCAATGAGTGTCGCATTGTTAGCAATACTACTATAAGGGCCAATAAAGCAGTTTTCTAAATGACAATTGCTACCAATGACTACTGGCCCCCGAATTGTGCAGTTGATTACTTTAGATTTTGCACCGATTTGGACTCGTCCAATAATCTGACTTTGGGTATCGACTTCCCCAAGAACTGATGCTGTCAGATAGGTGTCAAGAATCAATCGGTTAGCTTCTAATAAATCATCTTTTTTACCAGTATCTAACCACCAACCTTTGAGATTGTAAGCTAAAACTTGCTTACTTTGATTAATTAGGTATTGAATAGCATCAGTAATTTCTAGCTCACCTCTGGTAGAAGGTTGAATATTTGCGATCGCATCATAAATAACGTGAGAAAAGAAATAAACCCCTACCAATGCCAGATTTGAAGGAGGAACTTTGGGTTTTTCAATTAGTTGTAATACCCGTCCTGTTTCATCTACCTGAGCCACACCAAAGGCGCTAGGATTGGCAACCGAACGCAAGAGAATCAAAGCATCTGGCTGTTGTTGGCTAAATTGTTGCAGAAAGTAACGTAATTCACCTAGTTGAATCAGGTTATCGCCCAAGTACATGACAAAAGGAGAATCTCCTAAAAAGGGACGGGCGATTTGGACAGCGTGAGCAAGTCCAAGTGGCTGGTCTTGTACGATGTAAGTGATGTTCGCTCCAAAGTATTCTCCATTTCCGGTTTTCCCTCGAACTTCTGCCCCAGTTTCCGGGCTGATGATGATACCAATATCAGTAATACCAGAAGCGACCATTTCTTCAATGCCATACCATAAAACAGGTTTGTTAGCAACTGGTACGAGTTGTTTTGCTCCGCTATAAGTGAGGGGACGTAGACGTGTACCTTTCCCACCTGAGAGAATTAGTGCTTTCATAAGGATTGAGGATTAGTTGTAAGTCATTAGTCAAGATAATCTGAAATCTAGACAAAATCCAAAATCCTTATATCTAAATTCTGGCGTTAGGTTATCTTTTACAGGTAGCGGGATAAAACATCGCTGGTTGCTTTTCCTGTTTTTTCCCAACTGAATTGTTGAGAGTGAGCAATACCTTGGCTAGAAAGGCGCGATCGCAATACCGAATTAGTTGCGATCGTCTGCATTGCCTCTGTAATTTCTCCGGTGTTGTAAGGATTGATCAGAATAGCACCATCGCCAGCTACTTCCGGTAACGAGGAGAGATTGGAGGTAATGACGGGAGTACCACAAGCCATTGCTTCTAGGACAGGTAAACCAAAACCTTCCCAGAGACTGGGGAAAACCAGAGCGATCGCTTCATTGATAATTTTTGGTAATTCGCTATACGGTACATAGTCGAGGAACTTCACTTGATTAGTTATACCTAGTTCTTCTACTTGCTCCTGCAAAATTGAGGTGTAACGAAGATCAGTCGGCCCTGCCAGCCACAGTTCATAGTCGCTATTGTTTGGTAATGCAGCAAAGGCGGCAATAAGTGTGTTCAGGTTTTTGTAAATGTCTTGACGACCGATGTAGAGAAAGTAATTACGGGTAGGTAGATTGAGAGGACGGAAGTGAGTGCGATCGTAAGCAAGGGGAATAGAGGTAATTTTGCTAGCTGAAATTTGGTAAAAGTCGATGATGTCCTTAGCTGTGGCATTGGAGTTACAGATAATATGTTGTGCTTGGTTGAGTACTTGAGGAACATAGTAACGATGGTACGATGTCAAACGTGAAAAGCGTTTAGGAAAGCGCAACGGTATCAGGTCGTGAGACATAACTACAAAACGACAGTTGGTATAAATAGGCGCTTCTGGCAAAGGGGAAAATAAGAGATGCGATCGCAATTTTTTATAGATTTGCGGCAGTTGAAATTGTGTCCAAATGAGGCGGTGCAAATGCCCTTTTGTTCCTTGAGCAGGAGTAAGATTATCAGGTACTAGATAGCAATTAAACTCTGGGTAGTTTCTTGCTGTTAATAGAGTAGGTTGGAGAAACTTTAAATAAGGGACAAGATTATCAGCATAGTTGCTTATGCCTGTTGATTTCGATAATAAAATGGATAAATTAATGATTAATTGATTTGCAGAGATATTATCTACGATATTCATTAAATGATACTTCTATAAGCTTTTAATGTTTCTTTTGCTGTTCTTTCCCAAGAAAATAATTTTGCTCTTTCCCTACCTTTACTAATTAATTCCTCGCGTACTTGAGAATCACTAATAACTTTCAAGATAGCTTCAGCCAGTTGAACAGGATTATTAGGGTCAACTAGTATAGCAGCATCTCCTGTAACTTCTGGTATCGACGATGTATTAGCAGAAACAACAGGTGCTCCTAATGTCATAGCTTCTAAAACGGGTAGACCAAATCCTTCATAGTGAGACGGATAAACAAAAACATCGGCTTTTGAGTAAAACAATGCTACTAATTCATCAGATAAGTAGTCAAGATGATGAATTTGGTTCGACCAACATGAGTTTTCAATAGCCGCAAATATTGGTTCGTAATTCCATCCCTTTTTACCAATCAATATTAATTGATGCTCAATTTTATGCTTTTTCTTTAATAAGTTAAAAGCCGAAATTATAGTATTAATGTTTTTTCTTGGTTCTATTGTACTAACAAAAAGTAGATAAGGTTTGAAAAAGTCATAGGTAACTTGCTTTTCTAACACCTGAATATTTTTTTTATCATATAAATAATTAGGATAGTAGCGACTAGCTAGAGGAGTAACATATACTCTTTCAGGATCTACTTCTAAATAATCAATAATGTCTTTTTTAGAGCTTTCTGAAATTGTCAAAACTAAGTCTGTCCATTGCAAACATCGTTTAACTCTTTGTATATAAGTTTTTACAGCTGAGTCTATATAATTCGGGTATTTAATAAAAGTCAAGTCATATATATTCATTACTTTATGACTATTATTACAAGGATAAACTGAGTAGTTGGTTCCATGTAATATAGTTGGATAATTAAAACATTGTTCAAAGTAATTTTGAAAATAACATAGAAAGAAATTTGAAACTTGAGTTGATGTCAACAGTATATTTAAGACTCTGGCAGGTATAGGCAGTATATGAACATGAGAGTAGTGATTTAGACAATCAGGTACAGCTTGTTTACCCAAAAGCCAGTTTTTCAACCCCGGTTGATATGCAATACCCAATTGAAACTCTTCTTGGGATTGCAAAGCATTAAGTGAGCTAATTAAATTAGCAACATAAAATCCAACTCCAGTTGGTTTTGGAAATACTGGGGTTGCATCAATTACAACTTTTAGTACCAAAATTTTTAGGCTCCACCGTTGCTCAATTTTTTTAGGTCATAATCAACCATTAACTCGACCAATTGCTCAAAGGAATACTCAGGCTGCCACCCTACCTTGGTTTTAATATTATTAATGGAACCAACTAACTGCACAGGTTCATCAGGACGGTAAAATGCAGGATCAACTAAGACATAATCTTGCCAGTTAAGTCCAACACAATTGAAGGCACATTCAACGAGTTCTCTAACAGAGTGGGTTTCACCACTAGCAATGATATAGTCATCAGGTTGCTCTTGCTGCAACATTAGCCACATAGCACAAACAGCATCTCTGGCGTAGCACCAATCACGACGGGCATCTAGGTTGCCTAATTTGAGTTCATTTGCCAAACCCAGTTTAATTTGGGCAGCTGCGTGCGTGATTTTGCGAAATACAAATTCTGTACCACGTCGAGGCGATTCGTGAGTATAGGTAATACCACAGCAGGTATAAAGATTGTATTTTTGCCGATAGTTGACAGTCATCCAATGAGCGTAAGCTTTGGCAATACCATAAGGATTACGAGGACGGAAGGCGGTACGTTCGGTTTGAGGCGATTCGTCAGGTTGACCAAAAACTTCACTACTAGAAGCTTGATAGAATTTGGCATCAGGTTTACAGCGACGAATAGATTCCAAAAGCCGGGAGACACCTAGTGCTGTATATTCAGCAGTGAGAGCAGGCTGTGTCCAAGAAAGAGGAACGTAGCTTTGCGAGGCGAGATTATAAATTTCGTCAGGTTGAGCTTCAGAAATAACATCCATCAAAGAGGACTGATCTAAAAGGTCGCCAGATACAATTTGAATTTGGTTAAATAAGTGGCTTATACGTTCTAAATTGCTGGTGCTGGAACGACGGACTAAACCGAAAACTTGGTAACCTTTGACCAAGAGTAGTTCGGCCAGATAAGAGCCATCTTGTCCTGTTAATCCTGTTATTAATGCTTTTTTCATTACCAATTTTATTAGAATGTTAGTATGCGTCAGTTCACTACTGGGTTTAATAAAGATATTTTATTCCGATTGCTTCACATCGGTAAGCATCTACTAGATAAGCTATGTGATTAAACCTTGAAAACGATATAGGAAGTGGCGAAACAATAGATTGAAGATTAAAAAATGTTCTAAACAGTTCATTGGTGTTTGTCAAAACTAAATTAATGTACTTAAAATAGCCAAGTATACATAAAGTAAGTAGAAACCTCCATATTAAAAAATATTTTTGTTTAAAAAATCTATAATGTCCAATAATAAATATACCAATAAGGTAATTAAATAAAATTAAAAAAATAAATAGTATTGAATAGGGGAGATTCCACCACCCATAAAAGAAAAAAGATGCTGTTATTAGCCAAGAAATTGCTAGCTTATAAAATATTAAATTGTAAATTTTAAAAAAAAGAAACAGAGTGATTGACAAAAAAATGAAAATAAATTCAGGATAATTAACAAGCATCTACTATTTTGGAATTAACTACTTTACTAATAATGTTTGTATAAAGTTTAGCTGCTATTTCATATGAAGAATAATTAGCAGCAAAAAAACCTGCATTTTTTCCTAACTGCTTTCTAGCTGCTGGATTACGCATCAACTCTTCTAAGTAAGCTACTAATTGTGGAATTTCTAAGTCACCTATATCCACTTTCCAGCACACATGATTAGGTATTTCAGCAAATTGTTGATAGTTACTTATAATACAAGCTTTGCCATAGCTCAACACTTTCATTAAAGCAGCAGAAGATTCACCTAAGCTTGGATATCTTAGATTGAGAACAATATCACTCATACAAATACACTGTTCAAAATCTTGATCACTCAAATAACCACTAATTATTACATTTTTTGCAATTCCTAATGATTGAATTTTTTCTTCTATCATAAGTGACGAATCTATCAGTTCACCACCTATAAATAACTGTACAGGATAACCCATATCCATCAGTATTTTAATTGATTCTAGAATTACAGGTATACGTTTAAGTACGTTAATAAAACCAAAGGTAGATATCAAAAATTTATCATCTGAAATACCAAAACGCTTTTTCAGGGCAGTTTGTTCATCTAAACTATCTAATAATTCATTGTTAACACAACCAATAGGAACAACGAAAATATTGTTAAACTCTTGGAGTTGTTCTTTTACCCAATGACTATGAACTATAGTGGCAATACTTTGCTTGACTAAAGCATGGGACATTGGAAATTCCCAAACATCTGGGTAAATTCCCTTACTTTTTAGTGCTTCATAACTATATTTTCCTATTTCTCCATATCCCTTACTCAGAGCATCTGCATATAAATGCTCATCATGAGTTCCTAAAAATGAATCTGCTAAAAACGGGTGAATATTAAATTCATGAAGTACTGTGATACCAGGGTACTGCCATGCCATACGGTAAATCTCTTTATGGAACTTAGTATTGTTACCAATATGATAAATAATACAATCATATTTTTCCTTTTCTTTAGGTAGTGCAGAAATGTTAATGATTGACAATCCCAAATCATTTGTAATATGCTCTTTGGGATTTTCAACATACACAGTAATATCTAAATATTGCTTTAGATGGCGAACAATTTCAAAACTATAGTTTGCAATCCCTGAACGCTGAGGTGGCCAAGGTGACACATAAGCAACTTTATATTTATGTAATTTACCCAATATAGTCTTATCAAATATCGTATTATTAAATAAACGAAAGTAGCTAGCAGCAGTTTTTTCCCAAGTAAACTCCTTAGCACGTCGAATAAATTTTTCTTTCCTGTTTTCATTGTATTTAAACTCTTGAAGAGCTTTTTTCAAAACAAGAGCCATATTTTTAGGATTATCCGGTGAACAATAGTACGCTAAATCTCCTACGATTTCTGGTATTGATGAAACTTCAGTAGTTACAATTGGTAATCCACAGGCTAGTGCTTCTAGTACAGGTAGGCCAAAACCTTCATAACGTGAAGGAAAGAAAAACACACTGGCTCCCCGATAAAGAGTAACAAGATCCTCATCCTCTACGTACCCTGTCAAAACGAGTTTATCTGTAACGCCAAGTCTATCTGCTAATTTTTCATAATTTTGTTTATCTTCATTACTACAATTACACACAACATAGAACTTATAATTACTAAACTCTTGATAGTTCTCTTTCCTGAGATAGGCAAAGGCTTCAAGGGCTGCATTCATATTTTTCCTTGGATCAAAGCCACCTATAAATAAAATATAGGGATCTTTAGATTTATTCCTGGGTGAAATGAATGACCAAAATATTGTGTGGTCTACAGCTAAATGTATAACTGTAGATTTATTACCAATACAAGGGTGTATTTTTTCAAAGTCATTTTTTGCACTTTCTGAAATAAATATTAATTTGTCAGCCCAAGTAGGGAGTTTTTCAACCCGCCGTTTATACTCTGCTTTTACATGATCTGGCCACTTGGAAATGTAATAATCAGACATTATTAGTGGGATGAGGTCATATATTGTAGTAAAAATTGTGACATTACGTAAATCTGTTGGTAAAATAACATTCATCATTAATGGGTTAGGAACCCAATAGGCATCAACATTAAATTCAGATACCACTGCTTCCAAGAGATGACTATAATGCTTGGTTTGTTTAGTATAGTCTCCTTGAGTGACTGATTCACTCACAGTAATAGGAGTCAGCCTTCTTTGTACTGCTGGACTAAAATGCCTTAAATCTGAAAGATTTCGAACAGTTATCAACCAATCTATATTTAAAGCTTTTAGTATCAATTCTTCACAAATACGTTTAAAGACTATACCAATTCCTCGGTTAATTTCTGGTGTAGATAATGTTTGACCATCAATTAAAAATTTCATTTTTAATATGCACCTCTCAAAAAATGTTCTATAACACAATCCCAAGAATAATTACGCTGCACATAACGTTTACCATATCTGCTTATAAGTCTACCCTTGTCTTGAATACTTAAAACTTTTAATGCAGCTTCAAATTCTTCACTAGATGAAATTGAAATACCTCCTTGGCTGTTTCGGCAATGTGCAGTAGTGACTTTACCTCCCTCATGCACAATAACGGGTACTTCACAAAGCCATGCTTCCATAAGCACCAATGAAAAGCTTTCATTCTGTGACAAGTTTATCAAACCTAATGCTTGTGAAATTATTATATATTTATCTATTTCAGATACAAATCCTAAATCTAAAAACCCCTCTTCTAAAGGCACAAGCTTAGTATCACCTCCTCCCAAAAATACAAGATTAGCTTCACCACCATTTGCACGATACTTTTTAAAAAAACTTATTAAGGTGAGTATGTTTTTCCCAATATCCTTCCTACCAACATATACAAAGAATTTATTGGGGAGATTATAATGGGAAGCGATTCTAGCTAATACAGAGGAATTTGAAACTAAGCTATCAATATCAATTGGTAATTCTACTCCTACCCCAATTACAATAGTTTCTATAATTTTTCTACCAATCGAATTACCATAATATTTTATTGTTAAGCTTTTTTCTTCGTCTGTTAAAAAGAAGATATTGCGGCTCCATTTTAGCATCTCTGCTGTAGTAATCCATCTAAACTGAGGCTCATCATGAAAACAGGGCATAATGCTAGCTCTACCCTCTAATGATTGAATTAGAGAATAAATTAGCCCTTGTGTATATGGAATTCCAATAACTAAATGTCCCTGTGTATTACTTTTTGCGTAGTTAATTAACTCCTCACTATTAATACTATTTTCAACAAATTGACGTTGAGATTTTTCGTCTATCTCTAGCTTGTGAATAATTCTATAATTAATTTCATGATAAATTTCTTCACCATCACCTTTTACAGGAAAGCGACGTACAGTAACACCATTAATTTTTTCAATACCTGAAGGAAGTTTATTTTGCCACCAATTATCAAAAGGAGAAGGACAACAAGTGGTTAAAACTTGTACGTAAAAGCCTCGCTTACTTAACTGTTCTGCCAGAGTTCTTACTGCTACTTCTGCTCCTCCAGCAAAATTATCATACCAGGGAGTTACAAATGTAATTTGTATATTACTCATCAATATTTTTTGGCAATTACTGCAAAATCAGGAGATGCATAGAAGTTATATTTAACAATTTCAATTAAAGGATTCAGTTGGGATGCTATGGGGTTATCTGATTTAATTAACTGAAGTGGATCTTTAAGTCTATGTTCACTAAGACGCATTAACTCTACATTTGAAAATCCCCGTTGCTCTAACACAAATTTGATAGTTGGTGGAAATAATGGATTAAGATGAGTCGGATCTGAGTAAAAATTACAAGCACCAACAACTAAATTTTCTGGATTTGGTGACTCAAAAATAGCTAAACCCCCAGAATTAAGTACTCTTATTGTTTCATCTACCAACTTTATCAAAATTTTAAATGGCAAATGTTCTATAATATGGAACCCAGTAACTACACTTAAACTAGCATCTGGTAGAGATTGTAAATATGCAATTACATCAGAGTCAATTACTTCAAACCCTCTGTTTCTACAATGCTCTAGCATCACCCTATTAATATCTATACCCTTGGCTGCATATCCAGATTCTCGGAGCAACTCTAGCCATTCACCTCGTCCACAACCTACATCTAAAATAGTCAATCCTGGATTAGTAACTTTCGCTTCTTTAACTAAAGGCAAATAAACTTTTAACCTATTAATAATTTGCTCACGGTCGCCTCGAAACTGATCTTCAAAAGCAAAGTAGAAAGCATCTAATAAATGCTTGTCTTCTTTCATAAATATTTGTAACTGCTCTTGACTAAAGGGTTCTGGTAATCGCTGTCGCACTTCTTCTAAGAATAAACTGAGTAAACGCTTCTGCTGCATTAGGTCATTTTTGATGTAATTATCGTTTTTGATGTGAAGTTCATCTATTTTTTGAATTTGAGTATTTGTAGTTACAAGGTGTTCATTTATTCTTTGTATATGAATATCTACATTAGCTAAATGCTCTTTTATTACTTGTACTTGATCATCCCTTCCATCAAAATCTTCTTGAGTATCAGCAAGCCAACTATTAACTAAAGTATCGATAGTATTAAAGCTGTCACCTATTCTTTGAATAGTTCTATCTAGACTAACTAGGCGCTCATCTAGCCCTTGAAAACGACTATTTGAAGTTGCTTGCCTTTCATCCAGCTTTTGAAAGCAACTATCCAAAGCAATTACGCGCTCATTTAGCCCTTGAAAACGGTCATCCAAAATTACTTTTTTTTCATCCAGCTTTTGAATGCAAGTATCTAAAGCAACTAGGCGGTCATTAATTCCTTGGAACCTACTATCCAGAGCATCCATGCGTTCATCTAATTGCACCTTTAAAGTTATTATTTGTTCTATTAGCTGATGATTAAGTGATACAGAGCCTTTTAAGAAATTGATTATATTTAAATTAACTTCTCTTTGATCTTTAAATAAAATATTAAAAACTTTGAGAATAAGTTTTTGTAATTTTGCACTGCAATTAAAAGGAAAGCGATTCAGTTTATCTGGCCACTTTATCCGAGCAAATGAGCGAAATTCTGCGTTTTGTAGCAAAGTTTCAATATAACTAATGCTTGACTTCAGTTTTGATGCATCTAGATTAGACTCTGAACTTATTTTTTGAGAGTAAACTTGGCGTTTAATTACATCTTCACGAATTTTATGCATTAACTCATCAACATTAATCTCAGGATTATTCTCTTCCATTATCTTTCAACCATTTATTATATTTTGTTCCAATCTCGGCACTATGACATTATATCCTCGGGTATCTAGTTTTATCTTAGATTGCAAGTCTACTAAACCCTCACAAAAAATACTGTTATTTACTTCAAAAACGAGCAATTCGTCGATCCAATCATAACTTAAACCTTCTTCAGAATGTATTCCTATAGTTACTGTATACACTCCCTTATTCAGGTAACATGGAACCTCAAATATAACTACTAATTGTTGCTGGTTTTCTAAGCTTGGTAGTTTAAGATTGAGCAATTGACTATTGGTTCCATAAATTACCAATCCCATCAAATTTCTAATTGAAATACCTACAATTAAGTCTGATAGCTCAGCTTTTGCTTCTAGTAAAACGCTAATTTGGAAAGGTTTCCCTGTTTCTATCTTTAGAGTTTTTTTATCTTCAGAATCATTAATTTGAACGCTTTTAATAATAGCAAGTTTATTTCCATGCCTATATACAGAATTATTTTCTTTATTTTTAATGAAATCATTATCATTATTTAAAATTTCTGTTTCTTCTAAATTATTTTCTTCAAAGTCCGCTTCATTTTGGGTTGAGCTTAATAAAGCAATGTAATGATTTACAACTTCTTTTGGATTACCTATTTCTAACATTATTCCATGATTTAATAATATTGCACTTTTACACAACATCTTGACGCTTCCAGAATCATGAGAAACGAACAAAATAGTTACGCCTTTATCTTTAAGCTGACGAATCCTTTTCATACAGCGAGCTTGGAATTTTGCATCACCTACAGCTAAAGCTTCATCTACAATTAAGATACTCGGTTCTGTATTGGCAACGACTGCAAATGCTAGTCTTAATACCATGCCACTAGAATAAGTTTTAACAGGATGCTCTATAAAATCTCCAATCTCTGCGAAAGCAGCAATATCATCAAATTTAGCTTGTATTTCGTCTCGGCTTAACCCTAAAATTTGCCCATTAAAAAATACATTTTGCCTTCCAGTAAATTCAGGATTAAATCCGCTACCTAATTCAAGTAGGGCTGAAACTCTACCGTTAACCCATACCTCGCCTGTAGTTGGTGTCAATGTTCCGGCAATGATTTGTAGTAATGTACTTTTACCAGAACCATTTTGACCAATAATTCCTAATGTCTCTCCTTTGGAAATTTCCAAGTTAATATCGCGCAATGCCCAAAATTCTTGTGCATGACTTTTCCCTGGCAGCAAAATTTCCTTAAGTCGATCTACCGGACGGGCATACCGCTTGTAGCACTTTGAGATATTCTTTAACGAAATTGCAATCTCCTCACTCATAAAACCGCATGTTTAAATTACTAAAAAATTCCACACTGTCCAACTAACTTCATCAATTAAAAATTAATTAGTTCATTAAAATCTTGGCTTTTTGTCGAATCATATCGCTACATAACATACAGTTAACATTAGCATTTGCTTGTTTTAAGAGCTGTAAAATAATGAAATTTAGCTACAACACATCAGCAAAAGCTGGACGCAAACGTTTATATATTGCAAATCCACCACAAAATATAATTGTTGCTATGACAGAAGCTACTCCCCATTCGCCCCAATGCTTTACCTCCCCCACTAAAATTAGATCACGATAAATCTCAACTACGGCTGTCATGGGATTTAACCAAAATACCCAATTTCGCCACTGTTCTGGAATTGCTGACGCTGGATAAACAATTGGTGTCAGGTACAACCAAAGATTTAAAATTACCCCTAATGTCTGAGGGATATCCCGCAAAAACACTGTGAGCCCCGCCGCTAAATAGCCCAATCCTGCTGTTAACAATAACTGTGTCAGCCAGATCAAGGGTAATAGCGCCAAAGTAGTATGTAAAGTATGCGAAGTTGCTGCTACAAAAAAAATCAGTGCCATTAAACCAAAGGAACTCTCAATGAAAGTTGATAAAATTGGCACTAGTGGTAATAAAGCTAGAGGAAACACTACTTTCTTGACTAAGTTTGTCTGTCCGATTACAGAATTAGCAGACTGCATCAAGCCACCACTAAAAGCGATCCAGGGCAATAATCCTGCAAATAGCCATAAACCAAACGTGAAGTTATTTTCTGGTAAAGTTTTGAGGCTCAACTTTACCTTTAGCACAACTGAAAATACATAAGTGTAAATTAGTAATTGTGATAGCTGATTTAGCAAAGGCCACAAATTGCCCAAAACAGAACCCTTATAACGTGCTTCTAAATCCCGGCGCACTAAAGTTCTTAGCAGGTCAAATTTCGCCCACAACTGCTCATTCACTCGCAGTATGCGCCTCAGCCTTCCCGTTTTACGTACAATTTTCCGCACTTTTAGTAACAATTATTGCTTCCTTATTCACTGGCTACACACCCAATTCAGCTTTATAAATAAAGCTTAATACCTATAAAAGTACCGTTGTGTTCTTTGGAAAATACATCATTACTAAAAAATAGTACTCAAATGTCTTGGTGATCATACAATAAATCGGCTATTGTCAAGTGCATTTTTCCTACAAATATAAATTTTTGTCGGCAAGTCGTTTTTCTTGTTTAGGACGCGAGTTTTTATTTAACTCAAGCTATCTGGATCAACTCCCTACGAGCGCAAATATTCTGCTAATCGCTCTGCACGTTGATATTCCTATTCAGCCCGTTGACTGTTTTGTTCTGCTTGTTCTTTTTGCGTTGGCATCCAACCCGCTGCATTATACCAACGCAACCACAAAGAATGGCGGGAAGCGTAGTAAAGATTTAAGTCGCTAGCAAGCAAAATTTCCTCAGATGGATGATAAGTCAGAGGTTGACAAGTTTCACTGAGCAAATCAGCCTGAATGCAGTGAAATTCATCTGGCAAACCTGATTCCCCGATTAATTCACTGGGTAAATCATACATTGTAGGCATGGTTTCTTGTGGCGGACAGGGTGGATCTGTTTGATACATGACTACTACCTTTGTTGCTTAACTCAAGCTATCTGGATTAACTCCTAATGATCGCAAATGTTCAGCCAACCGTTGTGATCGCAGTTGTTCTTGTTCCAACCGCAATTGCGTTTCCGATGCTTGTTGCTACGCCTCAACAGCCACCTGTTGCGCCGCAATAGCAGCTTCCTCTGGTGTTGGAACTAAATTACCATCTGGTGTAAAGTAGCGCAATTTACCTCCTTCTACACCTAAATACAGCCTAAGCACACCGCTCCAACGCCATCCCCGGGCATTTGGTATAATTTCCTGATACTTGTTGCCTACTAATTCAAAACCCGCAAATTCCAAATTCTCCGGTGAAAACCAAAAATATTCTGGTGTGTGAAATCGATTTTCATAGAGATTTTTCTTCAAATTTCGGTCAATATTAGCCATACTTTCAGAAAGTAATTCAATAATAAAATCTGGATAACGACTATCTTCCTCCTAGACTACCCACAAATTGCGCGATCGCCTTTCGGTGTCTTTGACCAAAAAAAAGTCTGGGCCTCGAAAATCTCGATTTCGCAACTGCTGACGGCTAAAATAAATTGTTAGATTCGCACCTATAAAAAAATATTACAGTCACGCCACAACCACTCAAGGAAAGTTACCAGGTAGCTGCATATACTGCAACGCAGTTTCCATCTCCGGCTCATCACTTAACAACCGAGTTGCATCGGGCATCTGCTGTTCTAGCTCTTGCGCTGCAACAAACATTGGGTATGTACCTGTTTGGTTGTTGATTTAATTTTAAGCTGTTAAGTCAGCAGTTAGAAGTTAGAAGTTTGGAATTTTCTTCCTCATCTCCCCTGAATTTGTGAGAGCAGAGTCACGGATTCCGCTACACTGAGACTTGGTTTATCTGAATTGTAATCAGGCATGGAAATCGGACAAAAGGTTAAAGTGTTTCGTTTGCGCGATCGCGTCTCTCCCCCCGTTGTGAAAAAGCTCGGACAAGTGGGTATCATCCAAGGCTATAAAGTAACCGATGGTCGTGGGATCGGTGTAGTGGTGCTATTTGACGACAATTCTTCCACTTGGTTTTTTGAAGATGAAATCAAACCTGTGTAGTAGTAAAGAACTCAGAACCGGGTTTTTCTTGGCATCTGAAATTTAAAGCACAGGCTGAGAGTCTTTGTTGAGTGCTAAGTTGGAATTGAAAAGACCGGCGGGGAAAATAGGAATCAAGTAATGGCTCTAATATTGACATTTTTGGGCAAAGGCGGCACCGCTCGTACCAAAATTGCGATCGCCGCCGCCAAATTATTGGCAAGTCAAGGCAAGCGCGTACTCCTAGCAGGACATCCGGAACCAACATTACCAATCCTGCTGGGTACTCCCATTGCTGCCGACCCTCAAGAAATCGCTCCCAATTTGCAAGCAGTCCAGTTTCAAGCATCTGTACTACTAGAACGCAACTGGGATGAAGCGAAAAAACTTGAGGCGCAATACCTCCGCACACCCATATTCAAAGACGTTTTTGGTCAAGAACTGGTAGTATTACCAGGCATGGACAGCGCTCTGGCCCTAAATGCTATCCGCGAATATGATGCCAGTGGCAAATATGACGCGATTGTATACGATGGCACAGGCGATTCTTTAACGTTGCGAATGTTGGGTTTGCCAGAATCTCTCAGCTGGTATGTCCGGCGATTTCGGCAATTGTTTGTCAACTCCGATTTGGGGAAGACTATTACTGAATCGCCCTTAATTCAACCACTGATTAGCAGTTTTTTCAATGTCAACTGGACAGCAGATAACTTTGCAGGGCCCACTAACCAAGTGAATAATTTCTTGGAAAAGGGGAGAGCTGCTCTTACTAACCCCAAACGTCTCGCTGCTTTTTTAGTGACCACAGGAGATCCCATTGAGGTAGCAAATGCTCGTTATTTGTGGGGTAGTGCTCAACAAATTGGTTTAACTGTCGGTGGTGTTCTGCTTGTGTCTACTGAAACCAATTTCAACCTGTCAGAGGAATTTATCCCCCTACCTGTGAGTGTCGTTCCTGACTTGCCCACAGGTGACTGGCAACCAATGATAGACGCCTTACCCAACTTTGAAGCACAAGCGTTACAGGCTCCCAAACCAATTGAAATAGACATCCACAATCGTCAAGTACGCTTATTCTTGCCAGGTTTTGACAAAAAGCAAGTCAAACTCACCCAATATGGCCCAGAAGTCACGGTAGAAGCAGGAGACCAGCGACGGAATATTCCCCTACCCCCAGCGTTGAGTGGCAGACCCGTTGCTGGAGCAAAGTTTCAGAATAATTATTTGATAATTTCGTTTTAAGTTAGGAACAAAGTTAGGAGTTAAGGATGAGGAGTTAGGAATAAAGATAATAATTTATAACTTCTAACTCCTAACTAATAATTCATAACTTCTAACTTCTAACTTTTAACTCATTAATAAACCTTATGTCAGAATCAACTCCCATTACCCCAGACCCCAACCCATCTGAAGCATTAGACTCAGTGGCAAATAATCTCAATGAGCAAGCGATAGCATCTGCCGATCGCAGTGCGAAAACTAGGCAACTGCTGGGAATGAAAGGTGCAGCACCTGGGGAAACTTCAATTTGGAAAATTCGTTTGCAGCTAATGAAGCCGATTACCTGGATTCCCCTAATTTGGGGCGTAGTCTGTGGTGCGGCTTCTTCGGGTAACTATACCTGGACAGTGGAAAATGTGTTGAAGGTAGCAACCTGTATGCTGCTGGCTGGGCCATTGATGACAGGTTACACCCAAATCCTCAATGATTACTACGATCGCGAAATCGATGCCATCAATGAACCCTATCGCCCCATTCCCTCTGGAGCAATTCCCCTATCCCAGGTAATTATTCAGATTTGGGTATTACTGATTGCTGGCATTGGTTTGGCATTTGTGCTAGATGTGTGGTCTGGTCATGAATTCCCGACAATTACAGCGATCGCGATCATCGGTTCTTTCATCGCCTACATTTATTCTGCACCTCCCCTGAAGCTCAAGCAAAATGGCTGGTTAGGCAGCTACGCCTTGGGTGCAAGCTATATCACCCTACCTTGGTCTACAGGACACGCTTTGTTTGGCGATCTCAATTCCACAATTGTGATTTTGACAATGTTTTACAGCTTGGCTGGATTGGGAATTGCTATTGTCAATGACTTCAAGAGTGTAGAAGGCGATCGCCAGCTAGGATTAAATTCACTACCCGTAATGTTTGGCATCACTACTGCGGCATGGATTTGTGTAGTGACGATTGATGTATTTCAAGGATTGATTGCAGGTTATCTCGTCAGCATCCATGAGAATTTGTATGCAGCAATACTAATACTGTTAATCATTCCGCAAATCACCTTACAGGATATGTATTTCCTGCGTGATCCTGTGAAGAATGATGTTAAGTACCAAGCCAGTGCCCAACCCTTCCTTGTTCTGGGAATGCTGGTCACTGGTTTAGCGCTGGGTCATGCTGGCGTTTAACTTATACTTCTATAGTATGAAGTTAGGAATTGGGAGTTAAGATTTAATATACTTCTAACTCCTAATTTGTATCAGGACATATGGTGTTGCAACTGATCTCTTTCCTCATTCATGGGATTCAACCTTTTTTAGTCCCCATTTGCTTTATTGTTGCTTGGACTGTAACTATTCTCGCTGTTTTGAATCTTTGGACGGCGGCGCGAGATAGTGTGACTACAGCCAAGCAAATGCATCAAATTCCCTGTACTGGTTGCCAATTTTTTACCGACGATTACCGTCTTAAATGCACTGTACGCCCATCTATTGCCAATACAGAAGAAGCAATCCATTGTTTGGACTATCAACCGAAGACCAATCCTTATCTGTATTAGTTGGGGAGTGGGGAGTGGGGAGTAGGGGCTGGGTAGCAGAGGGAACAGGGGAAGTAGGGGAGTAGAGAAGAATCACCATGCCCAATCCCCAATGACTATTGACCAATCTCTAACAATATTTTCAAAACACCGCGCCTCTGAGCGTGTTCAAAAGCCGCAAGCCCTTCAAAGAGGGGGTATGCAGCTTGAATGAGAGGTTGCACATCAACTTGTCCTGTAGCTAGCAACTGGAGTGCTGGGGAAAAGGGGCCACAACGAGAGCCTATGAGAGTGATTTCATCTACTACTAACGAGGAAGCATCCAGGCTGAGGTTGCCAGCATAAGTACTTTTAAGCACTAATGTACCACGAGGACGTAGGGCGCGACGAGCGATCGCAAATCCTTCTGGGTTGCCAGTACACTCTATTGAGATATCAAAATATCCATCTGTAACAGTGTCGGCTAGGCTCGTTTTGATCCCCCGTGCCTCTAAATAAGCCAGTTTGTCTCGATGACGTCCCACAGCTAAGAGTTCACAACCAGTTATAGCAAGTGTCTGGGCTACTAACTGCCCTAGTTTGCCATCTCCAACCACTAGCACCCGATCATCTGGATGTAATGCCACTTGCTGCTGAATTTCCAAAGCTGCTGCTATAGGCTCGGTAAATGTTGCTACTTCTGTTGGCACATTATCAGGTACTAAATGTAAGTTCTCCACCGGCAAACAGAGATATTCACCAAAGGCTCCATTGCGGTTGACAATACCTAAAACTGTGCGATTTTCACAGTGAGTTGGTTGTCCTCTGTGACAAAACCGACAATGCCCACACACAGCATTGATTTCTCCAACTACGCGTTGGTTAACTAGGTGTTCTGGCCCTTGTACGACAACACCGACAAATTCATGCCCTAAAATACCGGTGTAGGGATAGTAGCCTCTAAGCAGTTCCAAGTCAGTGTTACAAATACCTGCACGCAAGACGCGTACCAAAGCTTCTCCCTGTGGTGGTTCAGGAATGGGAATATCTGTGCGTAGTTGCAACTGGTTGTTTTCGAGCCAAAGTCCCTTCATTTGTCTTCACGTCCTTTGCCTAATTATGTTGTCATACCACTTTCAAAAATCTTTACAAAATAATTAATTGGTTGTGTGCGTACAAATGTATGCCTCTACCCACATCTATGTCTCTGTAGTAGGTATTTCTTTAATATTGATTACATCAACTTTGCTTAACCAAGTTACCAGATCGTCTGAGCCAAGTGCTATCTCGCTTCCTAAGGTTTTGATATAAAGAAGCCCGTCGCTAATAATTAAATCTCGGATTGGATACCATGAATCTCGTTTTCTAATTAAAAGTTCCAACGGAATCCCTACTTTTGAAGTATACTTACGATATTTCCACCAAGCTCGCCATAGAAGCACAGATTTAGTACAGTGCATCTCATAGCCTTTAGGAACTTCGCAGTATTGATATTGATAGAAACCCCGATTATCTACTTCTCCTTTGAGAAGATAACTATATTCTGCTAATGCCTGATTTATCAATTCCCACTGGGATGATTTTGGATAAATCAAAAATTCAGATGGGGCGTTAGATAGTTGGACGGTGGCAATCACGCCTTCAGATTTCGCTGTTAGTTGGTTGGTTTTATAAACTGTTTGCGCTGTCAAAGCAGGATTTGACAACAAAACTTCTTTTTTATGGATAGAGTTTCGCACAAACTCTCGAATTAAATCTAGATTAGATAACATAAAATTATTTATACTAAATTAATCAGTGTAACCGAAGCTACAGCACTACTTAAATTAGTAACTACACTGGTCTTGCACTTAAAACAGGATTATCACCAGCTTTATTTATACTCAATTCTTTGTTTGACTAGAGTTTTGTTAAGTTTAATTTAGGGTATGCTACCGCCTAGTAGGTTGGTTAACAAAATCACTATTCTTACGCACCAGAGCCGCAGATTAAATCTTTACACCTTCGAGAAAAGGTTGAAATACCGGAACTAATTCGGGACGACTAACTACAAGGGTGGGAAAAGAGCGATCGCTATAATCTTCTCCCGGTGACAACGGAAACGGCTTTGAATTGAGCGAAAACCAGACGCCACCAGCAGCCTGGACAATTACCCAAGCCCCCGCTAAGTCCCAAACTTTTGGTGTCGCCTCAATACCACCTAGAGTAGCCCCAGTGGCAACTGTCAAAAAGTTATAGCTAGCTACACCCAACATGCGAATTTTGCAAGGAAAGCCGTTTTGGATAACTGCGGTGCTACGGGAACAGAGGTTAAAAAAGTGATTATTGCTGGGACTATCGACACTGGTGTGGATGGGGTGATGATTGAGAAATGCTCCTGTTGGTGTTGCTAAACCTGATGAACCTGCCCAGAAACCATGAAAAGCTTGATTCAAGGTTGGTGCGTAAACATAACCAAAAATGGGTGTACCTCGATACAGTAAACCCAGAGATATTGTCCAGATGGGAATGCCGCGTGTGAAGTTGGTTGTACCATCTAGAGGGTCAATTACCCAGCACCACTCCGTACCGGGAAATGACTGATCGCTCTCTTCGCTCAAAATGCCGTAACCAGAGAAATTAGAAGCGATCGCATCCCGAATTTCTTGATCTGCCCATTTATCTGCTTGCGTCACCAAACTACCATCAGCTTTTTGGGAAGCCTGTACTTGCCCAAAATCTTGCATTAGCTGCTTGCCCACTCTGGTAGTGGTAGTTTGGGCAAAATCAAGAATTGTTGTCCAAAAATCATTCATTGCTCAATTCTGGCGCAAAGGCAAGCCTTTGCGACGATTAGGTAGATTCGTGCTGGGTTAAGTTTCTAGTTTAATCTAAATCGCTTTCCAAAACCGAAGCGATCGCAAGCTTTGTACTTGTTTGAAATTCTGTGACGTTCACCCGATTGAGAAACCAAATCGACAGCACCATTCCCACAGCTTCTAAGGCGAATACCAGCCCATAGGCTAGTTCTAGACTGGGTAGCAGCTTGCGTCCAATATCCAAAACTGTACCTCCGATTACTACCGCCACACCTCTAGAAAGGGACTGCGCTAATCCCCATGCACCAATAAACGTACCTGCGGCTTCCGCTGCGGTGAGATCCAACATCAAACTAATTGCTGCTGTAGTTAAGAAACCTGCGGCTAAACCGAAGAAGAACAAACCTAATTTGAGAACCGCTGCATTGGCTGTGAATCCTGATATGCCTAGCAATACCGAACAGAATGCTACCAACATACAGCCTAGACGTGCAGTTCTACGCTTACCTAAACGCGGCACTATGAAAAAGCCTGTGACGCCGTAGGCAATCAGTATACCCGTTCCATAAAAAATATTTAATTTGGTACTTTCCGCTAGAGGCATTTTAAACACTTGACCCGCATAAGGTTCCAAAACTGGGTCTTGCATGAACAAACTGATAGTCATCACCAGTAAAAAGGTGAAAAACAAACCTGTTTGCGGACTAGCTGTCAAGATTTTCCAAGCATTGCCCAGAGTAATGCTATCTTCCCGGTTTACCACTGTGGAACGGCTTAAATATTGAGAGTATTTTTTTTCTACGCCCAATGTTGCTATGAATGCCAACCCAAATACGATTGCTGGAACGATAATAAATAATCTGTTGACGGATGCCTGTAAAGTTGCTGTTGTTGCATCTGGCGTTAGTAACTTGGAACTAATAATTGCCCCAACAATAATCCCCACCATCAACATCGACCAAACCACACCAACCACTTTGGAACGGTTATCTTCTTCAGATATATCCACCAATAAAGCAGCAAAAGCAGTACTGCTAGCACAAATTCCTAAACCGTATACAGCAAAAACTAAAGCCAAAAGTGCTGTCCAACCGATTGTTTGGGTTGTCCATGCCCAACCACCTGCACTACTTGCGGCAATATTAAGCTGCCATATCACTTGTACAGCTAAAAAAGCTGCGATCGCAAATATTGCCGCACCCACCCAAACATAAGCTGTGCGGTGGTATCCCCATAACGGCTTGGCATCGGAAATCTGGCCAAACCAGACACGAGAAGGAGCAACAAATAAAGGCAGTGCTAAAACTACTGATACCAGCGTCGCCGGAATTGCTATTTCTTGAATCATGACTCTGTTGAGTACGCCCAGAGTCAAAATGGACATCATACTCAACCCCATCTGAAATAAACCCAGCCGGAACATGGTCAGCAGGTTTACCCTTGGCACAGATAAGGATTTTGTTTTGGTATCAAATACTTCACCGCTTGCCATAGCTACTTTTTTGTATAGTTTATGGAATATAGTCTCTTTAATTAAATATAAACTGTTCAATATTCCAAAAAACTACTAATTTCGGGGCATCAATTTTTGGGTTTGGCGGTAGACACCGCAGCATAACGTACATAAAACTTTTTGGTTATTCAAGGCTTGTTGTGCAACCATAACTAGATTAAACGTGATTGAGCATTAACAGAGGCTAACTGAGATAGTTGCTTGCTTACCCCTGTCTTTTATCGCTAAAACTAGTGTCATAGTTGGCGATCGCTATTTAGATGTAGCATTTACGTCTAACTTTTTTCAACTTTAATGAGGTTATCAGGGATATGGAAAAAATATTAAACCAATACTGTAAACAAGATAATCCTGGGCTGCTTCTCCTAAGTATGCCAACTGGTTTTGGTAAAACATATAATGTTCTAAACTTTATACATTTTAATTACAAGGAATTTGCCAAGCAAAAGAGAAAAATTCTATTCATTACTAACCTTAAGAAAAATCTACCTATTGACGAACTAAAAAAACGTTTTATCGCCAATGAAAACGAGGAAGATTTTGCAAAATATGTTCTTTTTATTGATTCTAATGCCGACCCTGTTATCAACAACTTACTAAACCTTGACCAACAAATTCCTGATATATTTAAAAATAAAATATATTTACAACTAAAAAAATATATAGAAATGCTCCAAAATGAGCAATTACCTAGCGATTTTAAGGAAAACATTAAAACAGATATTCGTAAAAATATAGAGCCAGCATTCCGAGACCTTATTAAAAGAACATTGTCAGAAAATTTTAAAACGAAAAAAGCCCGTCTGTCAGCCGTAAAGAACAATCAAGATTACCAATGGATTGGAGAACTTTATCCCGCAGTATTTACAGATGATAAAACTATTTTATTTCTTAGTATAGATAAGTTCGTTGCTCAAAACACAACACTTATCGAACCATCATATTACTTCTCCGAGCGGTTCATTAAGAAATCACTTATTTTTATTGATGAGTTTGATACCACCAAAGAAGCTGTACTAAAAAATATTATTCAATCTGGGTTAAGAAATCGAGTGGATCTTATTGATTTGTTCTTAAATATTCATAATCATCTGATGCAAACCGAATGCCCTGAAATACTTTTACAAGAATCAAAATGGCGAAAGCAGCAATCTTCAGGTAAAAACTGGCCATCTCTACGAGAACAAATTGAATCATTACGAGAGAAAGCTAATTATATATTCAAAAAATATCAATTACAACATATCTGTAAATCTCATGAGAATTTTTCAACTAAGGAAAGAAACTTTCTTTTTTATGATTATAAATTCCATAATGTGCTGGCTCGTAATCAACGTGTAGAGATTATTGGAGATATAAATAGCCGTACAAATTGGATTAATGCTTTTAATATTAAAGATAAAAAGACGGGTATTGACATACAAGAATTGCTGAGTACCATTACTGGCTATTTATCATATTTTCAGACAGGAATTAAGTATTTAGCCAATAACTATCGCCGTTTAAAAGAGGAAGATAAAGGTGGACAGGAAACTTTTCCCATTAAATTAGCTATTCAGACAGTTATTAATAATTTTCACCTTAAAGATGTCGAATTTTTAACCCGTAAAATTCTTGAAGATGATTTGCCGTATGGCTTGCAACCCTATCAAGGAACAATCCAAAATCAGACTTTTTATGATAGGGGGTTTCGTTACTATGATATCGTCGATAGTGATGAGCATGATACATTATCAAAAATATATATGTTCAACTTCAGCCGTACACCCGAATTATTTTTGGCTGGAGTTTGCTCAAAAGCTTTGGTAGTCGGTATTTCAGCTACTGCTGGGCTTTATACAAACATTGGCAATTATGATCTTAAGTATCTGAAATCTCGTTTGGGAGATTCATTTATACGTATTAAAGATGATGCTCTTGTTAAACTTAAAAACGCATATAACGAAGCGACTCAAGGATATAATCAAGTCTCTATAAAAACTAAATTTATTGGGACAGATACACAAAAAGAAGCAATCAAACAGTTTGAAGAACTTTTCAATGATCGAGAAGTAGCCCAGGATTTATGGAATACTCTTCGCCATAGAATTACTAATGATGATGAGGAGAGTATTGAATTTTCATTTTGCCGTTATGTAAGAGCTTTAACAGCATGGAAATATTTTTTGGATAATCCTGATTGTCATGCGTTCCTTTGTCTTTTTAGTAAATTACCAAAGCCTTCCGACCCAAAGTTCGACCTGCATATATTGCATAAATATGCGGGATTTTTATTGGATAGCCATCAAAATACTATTGAAGGTTCTGTGGCTGATACATTTTTTGTACTTAGTGGAAATAACTTTGAAGAAAATAAAGAAAAACTGCTAAAGGAGCTAAAAGATAATAAACGCCGATTTATTATTTCTGCATACCAAACAATTGGAGTTGGACAGAATTTACAATTTCCGGTTCCTTCTGGCCTAGAGCCAATACATATTAATAGTTTTCCCAAGCATTCAAACATGGATATTAACGGGATATATTTAGATAACCCAACAAATATTCTTGTTAATATATTTGGGAATAATATAAATGATGATGAATTTATAAAATATATTTTTCAATTGGAATTTATTCGCGAGAATGGAGATTTTTCACTAAACCAGTTTAAGAGCAAGCTAGATGAAGCTTTTCATAGATATATAGGAAGATATAAGCCTAGACGAAAGGCTGAGGACTTCATCAGCCCATACAATACAAATGCTTATTCACGTTACTTAAATAAAATCATTATTCAGGCACTAGGCCGAATATGTCGTACCAATATGAAGGCTCCAACAATTCATATTCTTGCTGACGCTTCTATCCGAAAACATTTAATCGGGTTTTCTCTACCAGAAGATGTAATTCCTATTCGTGAATATACTGCTCTCCTTGAATCAGCAGGTGAATCGACTAAGCGATCTGAAGATTTAATAGAAGCACAAAACCGTGCATCGCATAAAAGCAATCAAACTGCTGTTTACATACGTCGCCAACTGAGTACGCCGTGGACAAAACAGAGTGTTAAAAAGTGGCAAGAACTAAGAGAACAAGTTCTTTATCAACCAAATATTGTAAAAGAGTCAGAATGCAATATTAACTGGAATAATATTTACCTGCATTTGCCAAAACCTGCCGATTCATATTATTTCTCACATGAAAATGACTATGATGATATTGAAGTTTTCTTTTCTGATGACTACGGAAAAAGAGAAATTAAAGAAGTGAGCGAACGAACTGCCCGTCTTTCTGAGTTGATGAAAATCGATAGTTTTCAGAAATTGTTTACTGATTCTGGCTGGGCAACAATATTTCCTAAATCTAAACTAATGCTGACCCCTCCGATGTTCAACAATATTTATAAAGGGGCATTAGGTGAAGTATGTGGAAAACATATTTTTCAAAACCTCTTAAATATTCCCTTACTAGAACTGAATATAGATGAATTTGAACTCTTTGACTTTAAAACAGAGCAAAATATTTATATAGATTTCAAGTTATGGAATGATCGGGTTGCAGTAAAAGCTGATGAAATAATTGATAAAATCTGTGAAAAAATGGCGATTGTTCGAGCAGAAAGGGTTTTTGTTATCAACATTCTTGGTTCTTCCAACACTCACTTTAAACCGATTCCATCATTTGGCGGAAAAATTATAGAAGTTCCCTATCTCTGTAAAAATGATGAAATCGATAATTTAGCACTTAAATTTCTTGTGAATGAATTTTTAACATGAGCATTCTTACAAATAGACTAAAGATAAATTTTCATATTGATACTCTTGAAAGAGATTTTGTTTTTATCCGCTTCAAACGAGACAAAAATAGCAAATGGTGGGGAGCAGAAGAACTGGATCGCATTATAGGCGAAGATTATAAGGCCATGTCCGTTGGTTATGCTCAATATGCCTATGCTATGTTTGAGAAAAAATCAAATAATACTTATGCATTACTTCAAAAGCTTAGAACAGATCCTAAATTTGCCAGTGTCTCTGCAATTGAGGTAAAACCCCAGGCTGTTTATGCTGGAAATGATGAATGTATATGTGAAGTAACACTTGCTCGCTTATTAATTAACTCTCTAGGCTCATCACGCTCTAGATTTAAACATCTACATTTCTCAAATCTGACTGGAGCATTACTTAAAGTCCCTCCATTAAAAGATAAACTTTATGATGCGATTGGCATTGCTGAAATCACTCTTAGTCGTGATGAGAGCCAAACAAACGAATTCTTATTGCAAGTTAGTGTAGTCTCTTATCGAAAAAAGGTTTCTATATTAAAAGAATATAAAGGTACAGCAGAATTAAAAAAAATTTGTAAAAGACCTGAGTATGTGTTTCATAGCGGCACAGGAACACTGAGAAGGTGGCTTCCATCTGACGGTAAAGAGACAGATCCTACAAAGACTTACATAAAATGCAAGAAACAAGGTGAAAAGCGTCATACTAATTTTCTTGAATTTGGAAGTATAGAAAAATTTGAGAAAAGCCGAGCAGGTATTTTGTTTCAAGTTTTCAATAGTATTCAAGAATATCTATCTGAATACATGAGTGTTAATTTTTCCACTCTTGAAATTGATCGCAGCATTGAACTCAAAAATACTTTACTTAAAAGTCCAAAACAACTTCACTCAAAACTAGATGGTCAGGCAATACATATAGTTGATAGAGTTAATGATGAAGATTCTACTAATTTAGTAATTACACTGAAAGAATTTATTCTTCCTTATATCACTGATGAAAAACTAATCACCGTCGGGAAACGTGATAAAGAAAACACTCTAAATTTTAGAATTATACATGATGCCGAATTTTATGAAAAAAGCGGGCAAAAGGACGAATACCTCCCTTCAACAGATAAATTTCAGCGGCAACATCTGACAATTGAATCAACTAAAAATGTCTCTAAGCCTATTGTTAAAACAATTATAAAAGAACAACTTATAAAGCGTGATATTAGTTCTCGAACATTGAACTTGTTTGATTGGGCTAAACTTCAACTAAAAGCAATTTGGACTTTTGCTGCTTGGGATGAAGATACAGACCACGTAATTTTTATGGAAATTCAACCAAATGGTAATTTTGAATTCTACGAAATGGATGGTCAAGATATATTATTTAACTGGCAAAAGTTTGAGAAATATAGAAAATTCATGACAGAGGATAGCTCTGGAGATAAAATCAACACATTAGAAGGCCTTGTTGTTTCTGATGCTGGTGAGATAAATCAGATATTTCTAACCGATGAAATCAGTATTCCTCACCTTTCTAAAATTGAAGCTATTCTTAGGGAAATCGAAACTGAACTTCCCGAAAACAAGCGAAATGGAAATGAGTTAGCTGATATAGTTGAAGAATTTTTACAAGAACCATCTGACCTTGATATTGAAAAATTTAAATTATTATCATTGGAACTTATAAAAATTGGTAGCCAACCTATATCGAAAGGAGATTTTAAGTCTTTAATCGCACAGTATTTGGGGACAACAAAGAAGGTAGGAGATAAGGATATTGATGTTAGTAGTACAAGTGAAGCTATTCGTTTTAGAGATTACCTTCTCGACAAACATGAAATTCGATTGAAGTTCCCCCAGGATAACCAGAGCAAAGAAGATTTATTCGACGCTTCTCTTAACATAAAATATTTTGGTGAAACCGAAAAAGAAGCTTATTACTTTGTTGGAGACCGAAAAGAAAAGGTGCAATTCTCTTTCAAAGATGCCTGTCATCTTCGTAAAATCGTGGCGGTGGATGACTCAAAACTGATATTCAGACAACTCCTTGAAACTATGGATGTTGATTTTGTCCGCACAGGGCAAAGTACCGTAATCCCTTTTCCATTTAAGTATATTAGAGAGTATAAAAATTTTAGTGTTGCTAAATGACTGTATTAATCAGTATTGATCAACGGCAATAACTCTTAGTTTGACGGATTTTACTTATTTTTCTAACCCCAACACACGGAGAAATATTTTCAAATATACCCAATAGTAAAATTTACTAAAGTTCTCGCATTGCCCTGTAACTTTATCGGACGCAATCAAACCACATAAAAATATCTATATTAAAATGTGGTTTTAACTACGCTATTTCATTGAATTAGTAAGATAAACTTGCCGTATGTATGTCATCAAACTACTTAGCTTCATCTCGTAACCAAAAAGGCATAAGCAATGAGTAAAGAACTAGCCAAAGTAATATTATGGGAAGAAAATCAAAAAGATTTTCTAAAAAAGTTCTATGATCTCCAATTTACTCCCAGAGTAGGAGAGGAAGTCTACCTAAAAAAGGAGAAATGGAAAGTAACCAGAGTTGAGCATGATATAGAAGTTAGTGAGATTAATGTCTACATGGAATTAATCAAAAAAGCCAAGCAGGATAAATTATCTAATTCTTAAATACAAGTAAATACACTCAACTATTATAAAAGGGAGGTTATTAGCCTCCCTTAATTCTGAGAATAAATATATTGTCAGGTGTAATTTGTAAATCTTTATGCAAGGCGCGATGTCTCCGACGGGCTACGCCTACGCGCAACAAGAGTTGCGGCCAAATGGTGGCGATCGCACTCTGAAAATACTGCATCAACTTCCCTACACCCAACCTTAGCTGTAACGATACACTATAAAGGTAAAGAAATGTAAATAAATTAAATTTTGCAACCGTGGAAACTATCACATTGGGGCAAAATGGCCCATCTGTTACACCCTTGTGCATAGGCACTTGGGCTTGGGGTGATAAACTATTTTGGAATTATGGCACTGCTTACGGCCCAGAACAGTTACAAGAAGCCTTTACAGCAGCTTTAGAGGCTGGTGTTACCTTCTTTGATACTGCCGAAATCTACGGAATGGGAAAAAGCGAGAAATTTTTGGGACAATTTCTGCAACAGACACAACAACCTGTGCAAATCGCCACAAAATTTGGCCCTCTACCGTGGCGATTTACAGCCCAATCCGTCTCTGATGCTTTAACAGATAGCCTCAAACGCCTACAGCTTGAGCGAATCGCCCTGTACCAAGTGCATTGGCCTTTTGCCTTCTTTTTAAGTCAAGAAACTTTGATGAATGCTCTAGCGGATGAAGTGAAGCGGGGCAGAATTGCCGCAGTCGGTGTGAGTAATTACTCAGCAGAGCAAATGCGGGACGCGCATCAAATATTGGCGGCCCGTGGAGTGTCTTTGGCTGTGAACCAAGTGCGCTATTCTTTACTCACTCGTCAAGTTGAAAGCAAAGGTATTATAGCGACTGCCCGTGAGTTGGGTGTGACTATCTTGGCTTATAGTCCTCTAGCACAGGGATTACTTACAGGCAAGTACAGTATTGATAGTACTGAAACCCCCACTGGTGCAAGGAAAGTAGACCCGCGATTTAACAACGAAAGTTTGCAAAAAATTGCCCCAGTTATATCTTTGCTACGCAGTTTGGGAGAAAAATATAATCGCACCCCTGCCCAAGTTGCTCTCAACTGGTTAATTGCTCAGGGGAACGTTATTCCCATTGCTGGAGTGAAGACAGCCGAACAGGTGCGGCAGAATGCTGGCGCTTTGGGCTGGAGATTGAGCGACGATGAAATTGGAGAATTAGAACAAGTTAGTCGTCCTTGGCTATAGTATTTTTTAACTGTCTAAAAAAGCCAAAAAGTCAAGAGTCTAAAATCAAAATCTTAACTCTTGACTCTTAACCCTCAACTTTGCGAATTTTTAGATTTGGATTTTGGATTGAAGAAAAAATCTAAAATCCAAAATTGATTAACTCCTAACTGTGGACTAAGAAGCTGATTCTCTCGCTGTAGGTGAACCTATTTTTTTACTAGGGGATGCAGAAGACTCACGAGCACTTGTCCGCAGTTTGGGCTTGGGAGAAGCATGTCTTTCTTCTTCTCCATTGCTGTTATCTGATTTCCACGCAGAACGGGGGCGATCGCTGGAAGATTCACGACGCTTACCGAGTCTTGGTTTGGGAGCGGAGGATTCCTCTTGGGGAATTTCTACGTCTGAACTCAACCAAGCGGGACGAGTTTGATCATAAGCGATTTGCAGTGCAGCAGCAGCGATCGCTTGAGCATCATATTCTTCAATCAGTTCGCTGACAATCGGCAAGAATGAAGCCAAACGCTCTCCTGTCAAAGCTTCCCGCACCTGTTCTTGCAATTTCAGGATGTGTCGCGCTTCAATCTGTGCCCGTGTAGGAATTGACAGTAATTGCCAACTTTGGCGGTTATGACGTTCAAATGTTTGCTGCTTGCGCCGCTCAAATGGTTGTACTAAAGAAATTGCTGTTCCTTCTTTACCAGCACGACCAGTACGACCAATGCGATGGACGTAAGTTTCTACGCTATCGGGTAAGTCGTAGTTGATCACATGGGAGAGTTGATCGACATCTAACCCTCGGGCTGCAATATCAGTTGCTACAACCCAGCGGACTTGACGGTTACGGAATCTGATTAATAACCGTTCCCGCGCTTGTTGCGACAAGTCACCGTGGTATTCATCTACACTGTGACCAGCCCCTTGTAACTGACTGGTGAGTTCTGCGGCTGTGCGTCTGGTGCGGACAAAGATTAAAGCTGTTTCTGGATCTTCCATTTCCAGAATCGGCTGTAAAGCTTTGGCTTTTGTCCAGTGGCGGGGGATCAGGTAAGCTACCTGATTAATCTTGTTGGGAGCGGCTTTTGGCTGCTCAACGGTGACAGTTGCAGGCGATCGCAAGAACTTGTTTACCAACATGCGAATCGATGGTGGCATTGTTGCCGAGAATAAAGCTGTTTGGCGTTCTACGGGCGCTTGAGAGAGGATTTTTACCACATCATCAATAAAGCCCATGCTCAACATTTCATCAGCTTCATCTAACACAAACCACTTCACTTGATCCAGCTTTAAACAGCCGCGATCCAGCAAATCGATCACCCGTCCTGGAGTGCCTACAACCATGTGAACGCCACGTTTGAGTTGTAACATTTGGCGGTCAATTGATTGACCACCGTAGATTGCTAACACTCGCAATCCTTCATTACCGATAAACTGAGCGATCGCATCGTGAACTTGCATTGCTAATTCACGAGTTGGTGTTAAGACTATGGCTTGCACAGCTTTTTGATTAACATCTAGCCGCTCTAAAATTGGCAGTGAAAATGCCGCAGTTTTGCCTGTTCCAGTTTGAGATTGACCTACTACATCACGACCGGCCAGCAATTGGGGAATTGCTTGTACTTGAATGTTAGTTGGTTCGGTAAAACCGATTTTTTCTAGTTGTTCGACACGTTCTTGGGAGATGCCTAATTCTTGAAAGGAAAGAGTCATTAATTCGTCCTAAATTTTATGTAAGGATTTTTGGATTAGTCATTAGTCATTAGTCATTAGTCATTAGTCATTAGTCATTAGTCATTAGTCATTAGTTATTGGCTATTAGTGAGCCAAAGGCGGTAGCAAAGCCTCAATTCTTGGAGAGGCTATGCCAAGTCCGCCAGCGTTTCAGGTAAACCCTCATGAAAACTGCCATTAATACAGCATTGACCTTAGTATAAGGATGAATCTGTAAGGGTCATTTAACAATGGACTTTGGACAAAAGACAAATGACAACTTAGTTATTGACTACTTGACCATAGAGGTCGTATGTATCAGCGTGGTGAATCGCTATTGGCACGATGGTTCCTAACTTTGCCTGGCCTTTGACATATACCAGACCATCAACCTCTGGGGAAAATCTACCTGAACGACCTATTAATTCACCACTTTCAGGATTTTCTTGCTCAATCAGGACATCGACGATTTTGCCTACTTCCTGTTGATTTTTCTTTTGAGAAATCGGTTGCTGGAGTTCCATCAGTTGGTATTGGCGATCGTCCATCACTTCTTGGGGCAACTGATTTGGTAACTTATAAGCTGGGGTTCCTTCCTCAGAGGAAAAGGTGAAGACGCCAACATGATCGAATTCATGCCGCTGAATGAACTCTAGTAGATGCTCAAAATGCTCGCTTGTTTCTCCTGGGAAACCAACAATAAATGTTGTCCGCAGTACGGCTGTTGGTAGCGCCGTTTTGATGCGATCTATAATCCCATCATTTACCCGCCCTTGCCAAGGACGATTCATGGCGCGGAGAATATCTGGATGAGAATGTTGCAAGGGCAAATCGAGATAAGGCAAAACGTTTGGTGTTTCTTGGATCGCCGCTATCACATCTGGGGTCAGCCCTGTGGGATAAGCGTAGTGCATTCTGATCCACGGTATATCCACTTTCCCCAAAGCGCGAAGTAATTCGGCTAATTTTGGCTTACCGTAAATATCCAAACCGTAATTAGTGGTGATTTGGGAAATTAAAATAATTTCCTTTACCCCTTGACTAACTAACTGCTCGGCTTCGGCAACTATAGATTCAATAGTACGCGATCGCTGCTTCCCTCGAAGATGAGGAATGATACAAAATGCACAACGATAATCACATCCTTCTGCAACCCGCAGGTAAGCTACGCCCTCGCTTGTAGTGCGATAGCGCGGTGTAGTCTCGTCGGCAATATAGGTTGGCTCAATACTAACCTGTTTGACCCGCTCGCCTTGTTCTACACGCTCAATTACATTTACAATTTTGTGATAATCGCCAGTGCCCACCACCGCTACTGCTTCGGGCAACTCCTCCAAAAGTTGTTCTTGGAAGTGTTGTGCCATACAGCCAGTGATTACGATTTTTTTGTTTGCCTCTGCCAGTTCTACCAAAGTTCTGACAGATTCTTGCCGGGCTGCTTCAATAAAACTACAAGTATTAACAATAACGTAATCTGCTAACTCTTCATTTGTATCTACACCGTAGCCTGCTTCTACGAGCATTCCCAGCATGTGTTCTGTATCAATTCGGTTTTTCTCGCAGCCCAGGTGAGAAATGGCAATTGTTGGCTTGTCACCCATATTTTGAAAAAATCTTCATTTTTTTCTTCTTGTAGTCAAACATCCGACGCTAACTTCGCTTTTTTGCTATCAGCATCCTCATGAAAACAGTGCAGTGGCAAATTTCCACTTTCAGCTACTGTCTGTGGACTCATGACCCTATTAATAAAGAAAAATAGAGGTCATGTTATGATATTCCTATCAATCTGTTCCCCAGGGTTAATTGAAGTGTCTTTGGGTACATTTGACACTCGTAATCTTTTTTAACAATTCGCCTATTGGTATTTTACATTACCGCAGCGTGTGCGTTGTTAACCTACCCATCGGGAAGCCGCCCAAAGGGCTTGTTGTGAGAAGTCGCTACCCTCAGGGAAATCGACGAAAGCGACTACGCCTATAAAGCAGTAATGCTACCCTGGCGATTGGCAAGTCCTACGACTGTGCGCGGACAAGACGCCTAAACCACGGAAAGCTGCCTTGCGTCTAGTGAGTGGCAAACTCCTCTTCTAGCCAAGTTTTATCTTAACATATCTTATGGGAGGTTTGAGGCCAATTTCCATCTGAGGAAGGAGGCAGTAAACCGACTATCATAAAACACATTTGACTAGTTAATGAAAAGTCAAGAGTCAAGGGTCATATAGTCAATAGTCAAAAAATTCTGGACTCTGGACTCCGCGAGGCGGATTAAAGACGTGGACTTATATCAATTATTTAAAACTCGCTCACCGATTATTGGCGTGGTTCACCTGCTACCACTGCCGACCTCACCTCGTTGGGGAGGTAGCTTAAAAGCGGTGATTGACCGCGCCGAACAAGAAGCCGCCGCCCTGGCAAGTGGAGGGGTTGACGGTCTGATTGTGGAGAATTTTTTCGACGCGCCGTTTACCAAAAACCAAGTCGATCCAGTGGTTGTGAGTGCCATGACCATTGTGGTGCAGCGGATACAAAATTTGGTGACTTTGCCTGTAGGCTTAAATGTTTTGCGAAACGACGCCAAAAGTGCAATGGCGATCGCTAGCTGTGTGCAGGCACAATTCATCCGCGTTAACGTTCTCACAGGGGTGATGGCAACCGACCAGGGATTAATTGAGGGAGAAGCCTATCAACTACTCCGCTATCGACGGGAGTTAGGCTGCGATGTTAAAATCCTGGCCGATGTCTTGGTGAAGCACGCCCGTCCTTTGAGTTCTCCAAATCTCACAGTTGCCGTGAAAGACACCATTGAAAGGGGTTTAGCTGACGGAGTAATTTTGTCTGGTTGGGCTACTGGTAGCCCTCCTAACTTAGAAGATTTGGAACTAGCTTGTAGTGCAGCAGATGGCACGCCAGTGTTCATCGGTAGTGGGGCCAATTGGGAAAATATTGATACACTAATGCACGCAGCAGATGGTGTAATAGTTTCCAGTTCCCTGAAACGTCACGGACGCATAGAGCAACCAATTGACCCAATTCGTGTCAGTCAATTTGTGGAAGTCGCGCGTCGCAATTGGAACTCCAAAAATGAAAGCAAGCTAGCAGAACAAGTGAAGTTATATTCTTAGAAAGTGGGGAGTGGGGAGTAGGGAGTAGTGAGTAGGGGGAGCGAGCGAACAATTCCTAATTCCCATTGCCCATTCCCCATTCCCCATTCCCCCTTATCCCCAGAGGGGGCCCCAAGTTCCCCACTCCCCACTCCCCATTAATTAATAACAGTTTATGATTCGCCGCCGTTCTACTCCTTGGATTCATAAATGGTCACGTCCATTGATTGCCGCGATTGCCGGATGTGGTGCCCTGACAACAGGTTATCTCGCCATAGAAAAGTTAACAGGAGGCAGTGCAGCTTGTGTGGCACAGGCTGGTGTCAAGGGCTGTAATGATGTACTTTCCAGCCCTTGGGCAACGGTTTTTGGTCAGCCATTAGCTTTATTTGGGTTTTTGGCATACACCAGTATGGTGATATTTGCTTTGGCTCCCTTGGTATTTAACTCAGGGGACAACAATAGTCGCAAGCAAGTGGAAAATTGGACGTGGTTGCTGCTACTAGCGGGAGCGATCGCGATGTCTGTTTTTAGCGGCTACTTAATGTACGTTCTGGCATCTCAAATCAAAGCTATTTGTCCTTACTGTATCGGTTCAGCTTTATTCTCCCTCAGTCTTTTGGTACTGACGATTATCGGTCGGACTTGGGAGGATATTGGACAAATCTTCTTTACCGCCATTATTGTGGGCATGGTGACGCTGATTGGCACTTTAGGCGTCTATGCTGGTGTGAATCAATCAGATGTTACGCCTGGAACTTCTGGACAACCCGTAAAAATTACTTTTACTCCCAAAACAGACCCTAACCCAGCGTTTGGTTGGGAAGTCACCACCACTTCTGGTGAGGCAGAAATAGCCTTAGCACGGCATCTGGCGAAGGTAGGCGCAAAAGAATACAGTGCTTACTGGTGTCCTCACTGCCATGAACAAAAGCTGCTTTTTGGTAAAGAAGCCGAGCAAATAATCAATAATGATATTAAAGTAGAGTGCATTCCCGATGGACTCAAAGCTCAACCAGAACTGTGTAAAGCCGCAAAAATCGAAGGCTACCCCACTTGGATTATCAATGGTAAAAGCTATAGCGGAGTCCAAAATTTAGAGGAACTAGCGAAAGTTTCTGGTTACACGGGCCCTCGTAACTTCAAATATTTCAGGTAATTGGCTTGAGAAAGCCTTAGCGGCGGTTCTCAATGAATTGAAAAGGCTACACCGTAACGATCAATGTAGTTCATATCCCATAGCCAACTGCATGAATACAGCAAAGTCTGTTTCCAGTTGGCCTTTTTGTTTTTGGTAATAATATTTATGGCGACAGATATAGCAAGAGCAGAAGGGAATAATTAAGTATATTTACTTTAATATAATGTATAGTTTAATTTGTTTTTACAGCACTTAGGAGCTATCTTGAGATGTAATTATCTTAGAGCCGAAGCTAAAGATGTATCTGTTGAAAGTTACCGTAATTCTCCGTAAGAGACCTAATTGATCAAAAATGTGCGAGTTTAATAAAGTAAGCTTTCCCTGACAAGGTTTTAGACGTTAAATTCCCGGAATTCACTTTCAATAATATTTATACTTAATTTGTGCTGATAGCCACAAAAATCCCAGTTGCTGTTTGTTTGGTCAGCTAATTGGACTCTATATATGGTGGTATCTCACAAATACCACAATGTCTTGAAAAACCTTGCTGAGTTGAAAAAACTCTTAGACATTCTATTTAGCTCCCGCTTGAGCTATGTTAGTCCGATAGTTAATAGCTATAGGAAATAGAGAATATTTCTCCCCGCTAGGTAATGGGAATGAATCAGCAGCTAGACAAGCGTTTTGTGAAGTTAATCTTTGGGCTGAAACAATCGCTTAGTCGAGGACACAGAGAATTGATTACTGCTGCCAGTGTTGCAGTCTGCGTTCTACTTTTGCACTCCATCGGATTATTGCAATCTTTGGAGTTAGCAGCCTTGGATCAATTTTTTCGTTTACGTCCAAATGAATCACCAGAAGAGCGTATTACCATTGTAGTCATTGATGAAGCCTCTTTAGACGAAGTAGGTTCGTGGCCGATTCCAGATACAAAGATTGCCGAGTTGTTGCAAAAATTAAACGTCCACAAACCTCGTGCTATTGGCTTAGATATCTACCGAAATTTGCCAGTAGAGTCTGGTAATCAAGAACTGCGTAATGCTTATAAGTCAATGCCTAACTTGATTGGCATTGAACTACTAGCAAATGACAAAAACGTTAATGTTTTACCTCCAGCGGGGCTAAATCAGGATCAAGTGGGCTTTAACAACGTGCTCTATGATCTTGATGGTAAAGTACGTCGCAGCTTGTTGTATTGGCACGTTGATAATCAGGTACACGAAAGTTTTGCTCTGAAGTTGGCTTTATTATATTTAAAGCCAAAGGGAATTACTCCCACCAAAGCAAAAAACAACCCTGAGTATTTGCAATTGGGTAAGGCAACATTTACTCGTTTTGAGGCTAATGATGGTGCTTATGTGGGAGCTGATGCTAGAGGCTACCAAATTTTGAGCAATTTTCCTAAACCCAAATGTCAAAGTTCCTCTAGAGAATTTTGTAGTTTTCGTCAGGTATCGATGAGAGATGTACTGGCTGGTAAAGTCAAAGAAAACTTAATCAAAGATCGGATTATACTGATTGGCTCCACCGCTCCCAGTCTCCAAGATTTTGTATTCATTCCTTACTCCAGCAGTCTAATGGGTACGGCAAAGCCAGTATTTGGTATTCAACTGCAAGCTTATTTTATTAGTGAGTTAATTTCAGCGGCTTTGCAAGGACGACCCTTACTCAAAGTCTGGCCTAACTTCGTGGAAGACTTGTGGATTTTTATCTGGTCTTATCTGGGAGCCGTTACGACATGGCGCATACGACACGCAACTAGGAGCCTCTTGAGCATCCTAGTTTCTTGTTTTCTATTAACCCTGAGTGCGTACCTTGCTTTCTTGTATGGTTGGTGGATACCGCTGATTCCCTCACTGTTTAGCTTTGGCAGTTCAGCTATTTGGGTGACCAGTCATCTTGCTCACATGCAAGATGAGTGGAAACGTTCCAAAGAATTTTTGCATCACGTAATCAATACAATTCCTGATCCAATTTTTGTGAAAAATGAACAACACCAGTGGATTGTTTTAAATGAGGCGTATTGTCAATTTATCGGTTATCCGAATAAGTTATTAATTGAAAAGTCAGACTATGACTTTTTTCCTAAACATGAAGCCGATGCGTTTCGACAACAGGATGATCTTGTTTTCCGAACTCAGCAACCCCAAGAACATGAAGAAGAATTTACAAATGCAGATGGACAGACTTATCAAATTGCCACTAAGCGATCGCTCCACAAAGACTCAGCTGGCAATTTATTTTTAGTTGGAGTCATCCGAGATATTACTCAGCTCAAGCTCAGGGAGAAACAGCTTAAACGTACTGCTGCTGAACTATTCCGCTCTAACAATGAATTAAAACTCAAAGAAGACCACTTGCGTTACCTAGCATATCACGACCCCCTTACAGGTCTATCCAATCGCAAATTTTTTGCCGAACAACTTTACGAGTCGTTACATTGGGCGCAACACAACAACCTATTGCTAGGGCTGCTGTTTATTGATCTAGATGGTTTTAAGCAAGTCAATGATACTCTGGGACACGAGACAGGCGATCGCTTGCTAATGACTATTGCTGGACGACTAAGCAACTCTTTACGCGCTAGTGATACAGTTTCTCGTTTGGGTGGCGATGAATTTACTGTGATTTTACGGGCAATTCCTAATGTTCAAATAGCTGCTAAAGTCGCCGCGAAAATTTTAACCAGTATTAATAAGCCAATTGTTTTGGACGGTTATGCAATCCGAGTCTCTGCCAGTATTGGCATTAGTGTCTATCCATACAACAGTCAAGACAGTGAAACTTTGATGAAACAAGCAGATGCAGCAATGTATCGTGCCAAGCACTTGGGTAAAAATCGTTACGAATTTGCTTAATTACTTAAGACTTAAGCTTCCAGAGTTTTCTCACCTTAGTCAATATTTTTACCCTAGAATTAAGAATATAGACTTCTAACACGTGCAAGGCACTGTCTTGAAAAAGCATCGCGTAGATGCCCAGAGTGGTATTTTAGGCAAGATGGAGACCTAGCAAGGCTTTTTTCCCTGAGGACTAAACTTAAGAATATAGGTAGGAAAAGAATTAGTCATCAGAGGTAATTAATAAATTAACTTCTTCTAATAAGTATTTATACTTTAAAAAAATATACTTATGTTTTTCAGGATTATTACGGTATCTCATAGTTTCCTGGTGTTTTAAATCCTTTTAAAATAGCAATTTTGCTGTTTTATAGTTACATATACTTACTAAAAATTAGTTTTAAATATACCACTAAATCATCATTTTTGATATTTTTATTATCCCCGATCCTGAATGAACATAGTGTTTATACTTATGAGACTTAAGAAATTATTAATAAATAGGAACTTAGGCACAATGCTCACAGGAATTTATCTCTATATCTAACTTTAGGATGATGTAAAAATAACACATTAAGAATATCACTTAAGTATGAGGACTATTTAATACCAGCAAATTAGTTTTAAATTACAAACAGATACCATTATTACTTGTAGACTAATAGTAAAATTTAATAAAGTTGAAATCTATTTTTCAAATAATTAAGTAGATATACGGTGAGAAGCAAAAAACACGTTTTTAAATTAAAAACTAGTAATTTTACTGAAAGCTATGAAGGCTAACTTCCGAATCACAAAGTTTATGATATTCTGTATAGCTGCTTACATCCTAATACCGAAAATTGCTGCCTGCACAGGTATGTTCAGTACTGCAAGTGCTAACACTTTTAGCGCTACTAGCAGCGATACTTTAATCGCTCGCAAAGTCAATTCTCAAAATTTAAAAGACATATATATCCCACCAAATTACGGTGGCCCCGACAGTCAGCATGGTAGTGGTACCCGCTGATAACAATTTTGGATTTTATATTTTGATGAAGCAACGCAGTGAGCAGCCCCAATCTTGGACATCATATCCTTTATTTTGGGAGATTCAAGGCAGTGATGGCTCAGTTCTGTCTCGATAGCGTTAGCGAGTTATCAAAAGTGGGGAGACTACCATTAGCTTAGTGGTAGCAACGTAGAAGCATCACTCATCCCTTGCACAGCGACCATAGGAAAAAGATTAAAATCTTTTACAGTATTAAGAGCATAAAGTCAATGAAGATGTGACTGACTCAAGAAAATACATCCATCCTTTAGGGATGGGGACGCCAGTAGAGAGCGACTGTACCCCTTTACAGCGCACCACGAGTGAATGCGTACTCCTACAGAAGAGCAAGCTATGTGTAGCGTCTGTCTACGACACGCTACGCGAACGTATAGAAGCATCTAAAGGTGCAGTCAAATGTTATTTTAATCCGCAAGCGGTAAAGCGCAATAAAAAGCCTAGTTGTCAATAGAAGCCTATTGCGGAAACCTGAATCAAGATAATAGTGGAGATTTCCACCAATGATGTGTTTGCACAAGTGTATGAACTTGCCAATTTAGGTCTGGTTGAGGATAATCTAAACGGTAGTGTCCACCTCGGCTTTCAGTTCTAAAAGCAGCACTTTTAAGAATTAAATTAGCTACATCTAATAAGTTGCGGGTTTCTGCCCAAAGTCCCAATTGCCGTTCAACATCTGGTATGTAAAAACTAGCTGGTTCTGCAGGACGTAAAGCAAGCAAGAATTGACTTAAAGGCAGGATAGCAAAATCTTGCTGCCAAGATTCAACAGTGGCGATCGCAGTTTCCAATCTTGATTGTTCCCGACAAATACCAGCACTTTCCCACACGAGACGTGGTAACTTCTCCCTGAGTGCTTCTAGCTTTGCTTGTTGAATCTGCCACTCATTAACATCAGCACTAAATTTCCGTAATGGCAACACTGGTGTTTCTGATGGCAGCCCAATATTTTCCAACTCAATATTAGCCATCTGGGCCCCAAACACAATACATTCCAACAGGGAATTACTAGCAAGGCGATTTGCTCCATGCACCCCGGTACTAGCGGTTTCACCCACCGCGTACAAACTGGGGATATTTGTGCGATTCATCAGATCCGCAACAATCCCACCCATCCAGTAATGGGCAGCAGGGGCCACAGGAATTGGTTCATGGAAGACATCAACGCCCCAATGCTGACAAACTTTGATGATGTTGGGAAAGCGGTGACGAATTTTGTCGGCGGGAATGGGGCGCATATCCAACCACACATGGGCAGTCGCCAGATCAACGGCGGTGCGTTGTAAATGGCTGAAAATTGCTCTACTGACCACATCTCGAGGTGCGAGTTCACCCGCAGGGTGGTAGTCAAAGGCGAAACGCCGCCCTTCATTATCGACAAGGTGTGCCCCCTCGCCGCGTACAGCTTCGCTAATGAGAAAGCGATCGGCACCAGGTTTAGTCAGGGCAGTGGGGTGAAATTGCACAAATTCCAAATCGCGGAGGATGGCCCCAGCCCGAGCTGCGATCGCTACCCCATCACCTGTACTTACAGCCGGGTTAGTAGTTTGGGCAAATACCTGACCGCCGCCGCCAGTTGCCAGTACCACAGCACCAGCCCTTACCCATGTGATTTCACCTTGATAAAACAGGCTTATTCCCTGACAGCGACCGCTTTCGGGTTCAATCCACAAACTCAAAGCCAAAGCTTGCTGAATGACTTGAATATTCTGGCGGCGTAATACTTGGGCAGTGAGGGTGGTGGTAACTTCCCTTCCTGTCGTGTCAGCGGCGTGAAGAACGCGGTTGCGAGAATGAGCAGCTTCTAAAGTTAAAGCTAAGGCTTGACCATGACGGTCAAAAGCAACCCCCAAGTTAACTAAGGATTGAATGCAGTTAGGCGCAAGTTGGGCGAGAAATTCTACAGCGGTGCGATCGCATAAACCTGCACCTGCCCGGATCGTATCTTCAATGTGTAGCGTGGGAGAATCTTCCGGGGCAACTGCTGCGGCAATGCCACCTTGCGCCCAATCACTGGCGGACAAAGCAACAGTTTCTTTCGTAATTAAACCGACTCGCAAGGACTCTGGTAGACACAGCGCTGTATATAGTCCAGCAGCACCAGCGCCAACTATTAAGACATCAAATTGGCTAGGAATATCTATCTGAGGCAAGGTAATGGGGGAGGGGGAAGGGGGGAGGGGGACAGGGGGCAGGGGGAAGGGGGAAGGGGGAAGTCAAGGAAAAAATTTTACTTTGTCTCCCTGATCTTCCTTATCTCCCTAATCTTTAATAGAATAATCCCACTCCTTAGAATCAGGAGTGGGCTGCTATTTGCTACATTAACTGCATTTGCAGTTATCTGTAGATACCGTTGTTAAAGCGATCGTCTCCCTCGTTGAAGGCAGGCTCTAGTTCAGTCACGGTGAACTTATCCAAGTTGGCTTGCAGAGTTTGTTTCTGGCGATCGCTCAATCCTGGAAGATCCAATACATCCTCTACATTTTTGTAGGGAGCATTTGTGATGATTTTCTTAGCCAAGGTTGGATAAAGCCCTGGATACTGTTGAAAAGCTCGGACGTTGGTATTATTCAAATCAATTTTTTTACCAAATTCCGTTCCTAGCTTTGCATCTGCCCGATTCTGCCGCTCAATTGCCAGAATTGGGACTTGTGGAAAAGCAAAACTGTTGAAACTAGCAGCTTGGGCTATCTGAGTTGTTCCCAGCCATCCCCAGCAACCAAGTAACAAACTAAACACTGTTAATAAACGCACCAATCCTTTCACGATTTTCTACCTCTCTCCATCAAACAGAAATAAAAGTTTTAAGCTAACAGCAGTCATTAGTCATTAGTCATTAGTCATACTCTGCGGGAAGGCGCTAATGCGTCTATGTGAGAGCGCCAAGGACAAAGGATAAAGGACAAAGGGCAAAAACTGATAGCTTAATTAACACAGCAGTCATCAGAAACTAATATACAGCGTATTAATATCCACAATATTTGCCGTTACTGGGTTTGACTGTATTTTTGTCAAAAATTTTTATAGTGGTAAGAGTGGCTGCATAGCTGGAATAGCGTTCTATCCATGATCCTGGTAGCATTCCTAGCTAGACGAAATCTTTTTGGGGTGGCTGATTCTACCTCCCAAGCAGACACGAAACTTTCAGATGCCTAATACCGAAAACCTTAGCAAGAAGACTTGATGGTGATGAATGATTATGTAATATTTCTTAACCAATTAATTATCTTCAGCATCATTCTTGATGTACCGTAGACTGGGCTGAAAAAAGTTTCGGTTTTGATATTACATAGTTTTTTAATATTTAGGCTGCGATCGCAGCTAACAAAAATAGGCTGTCTACTAAAATCGTGCTTAAAACTGCGCCACTAAAGGCATACCAATGTCTTTGCTTTAGACCTAAAGGTAAAATCCCCACTGTCAACAGGACTAAGGCGAGAATTATGGCCCAACTTTGTCCCCAAGGTGCTTGTACTTGCATGAGGGCATTTTGTAATATTTGCGGTGCGCCATCTGCATCTACTCTCATAATTTGCCGCCAATAGGGCATTAAGTCTGCTATATAAAAATATACGTCTGTTAAAACTGTACCTAGTAAAGAACCTAAATAAAACCAGTTGCCCACTTTGCCCCAATTCTTCGCCAAACACCAGCAAGCAAACGGTAATCCTATAGACTCAACTGGCAGATGCCATACAGGTTCCCAACGTAACCAGCCCCAATAAATCGCTCCTGCTAACCAACTCCAGCTAAATCCTAAGAGCAAATCTCCCCATACATAAGTTGCAGGACGTGACATTAAGGTAAAACTTAGCCACACCCAAAATGCTGCCAGCGCTAAACTTAGACTTGGTAGCGATCGCACTATTGGCGCTTCTACAAATACTGGTACTGATACCAAAAACACCGCCGCCGCAAACACTAACCAAGTTTGTCGGGCAGAAATAGATAAGGGAAGAGAGGGAGAAGAGAAGAGTGTAGATTCCAATTGCTTGATACTCTGATGCCCAGTATTAGCTAAATCCAACTCGGTATCAATAGAAGAGGTAGAAGCAGTGTAGGACGACAGTGTATTATTAATCAAAGTTTTTAATATTTGTTACTAAACTTTATTTTATTTAATATATCACATTTTAAAATCCCCCCCCTGGGCATTGCCTGGAGGTATTGTAATTATACTGAAATTTCAGGGAGCGCTGGCGCAAACCAAACAAAACATTCTGCACCAGACTAATTTACTCAAGTTGCCTTATGTACAAAACTCCTTTGTAGTTTGTATTTACAAAGAACTACAGAGAGATGGAAGGTAAATGTAACGGGTAAAAAGTCAATGGCATCAGTCGTTAAATATTAAAGTTTGATGAATTGCCAAAATTTCGTTGACTTATTGAAGTGGGTGTAAGAACATGGTCAGCGTCTTGGATGGTGTTATTGATTCAGTAAAGTGGAATTTTCTACAATATCGGGTGCAGTTAAGAGTATATAAAATAACAACGCTACCTAAGCAATGATGTCTAAAACAGAAAAAAGGTATTAATTAATGGAGTTTATTCAAGCTTTTATTTTAGGTATTGTTCAAGGTATTACAGAGTTTTTACCAATCAGCAGTACTGCACATCTTCTAATTGTGACAAAGGTATTTGGTTGGAAAGAACTAGGTTCTAAAGATTTTGTTGATGCAATTCAATTTGGCAGTGTTATAGCAATTTTGGGGTATTTTTGGTCGTTGATTTATAGTGTTGTCAAAGGTGGAATCGAAGCACTAAAAGATAAAGACTGGCAACGCGAAGAATGGAAAATTCTTGTCGGTATTGTAGTAGGAACAATGCCTGCTTTAATTTTCGGCTTTCTTTTGAAAGATATTTTACCTGAGAGTGCATTAATTATTGCCATAATGTCAATTATCATGGCACTTTTACTAGCTTTGGCAGAAAAAATTGGCACTCGCAAGCGAGGTTTTGAGTCATTGCAGATTCGGGATGGTATTTTAGTTGGATTGGGACAAACGCTTGCATTGATTCCGGGTGTTTCTCGTTCTGGCTCGACCTTGACGACTGCTTTATTTTTAGGATTAGAACGCGATACAGCAGCGAAATTCTCATTTTTATTAGGGTTTCCAACTCTTACGATTGCTACGCTGTATAAAAGTCTGAAAATCTTCAAGTTGTTTCAAGCGCACCAGTTGCCAGATAACATTGTTGGACTATTAATTGTAGGGATTATCTCAACCTTGATTTTTTCCTACCTATCAATTGCATTTTTGATCAAATACTTAGCAACCAAAAACACATTAGTTTTTGTTTGGTATAGGTTAGCATTCGGCAGCGCTATTTTAGCTGCGATCGCGGCAGGTTGGAAAGGATAATTCCATAATAGTCATTAGTCATTGGTCATTGGTCATTAGTCATTTGCTTCGGACTAATGACTCATAGCCAATGCCTCATGTCCAATGTTCTGTTTGGCCAATGCCCCATGAGTACAATTCATCCTGCCCGAATTACCAAGGTTCTTCCAGACTCAATAGCCGCAGAGATTGGCTTTGAAGCCGGGGATGCGATCGTTGCTATCAATGGTACACCTCCCCGCGATTTAATTGATTATCAGTTTTTGTGTGCTGATGAAGTTTTGGATTTAGAAGTTTTAGACGCTGCTGGTAAAACTCATAACCTAGAAATCGAAAAAGATTACGACCAAGACTTGGGGCTAGAATTTGAAACTGCCCTATTTGATGGCTTAATTCAGTGCAACAATCGCTGTCCATTTTGCTTTATCGACCAACAGCCACCAGGTAAGCGCACCAGCCTGTACTTGAAAGATGACGATTACCGTCTGAGCTTTTTGTACGGCTCCTATCTTACACTAACCAATTTGCCAGAAAGAGAATGGCAGCGAATTGAGCAAATGCGCTTATCTCCTTTGTATGTTTCTGTTCATGCTACAGAACCTGAAGTGAGAATTAGACTGTTGAAAAATCCGCGTGCGGGACAAATCTTGCAACAACTCAAGTGGTTTCAAGAAAGGCGACTACAAATTCATGCTCAAGTAGTTGTTTGTCCTGGTATAAATGATGGCAAACACCTGGAACAAACTCTCAAAGATTTAGCGTCCTTTCATATTGGTGAAGTGCCTACGGTGGCATCAGTGGCAGTTGTGCCAGTTGGGTTGACACGGTTTCGACCTCCAGAAGACGAACTCATACCCGTAACTAGGGAAAAAGCAAAAGAGGTAATTTCCCAAGTGCAAATTCTCTCGCGGCAATTTCGCCAAAAATTCGGTTCTAGCGTTGTTTGGCTAGCCGATGAGTGGTTTTTGATTGCAGGTGAGGAATTACCCAGCGAATCTGAATATGAAGAATATCCCCAAATTGATAACGGAGTTGGTTCGATTCAATTATTTATCAAGCAATTTGCCACCGTTGCAGCAGAATTACTACCGCCAAAAGTATATCCTCAAAGAAAGTTCACTTGGATAGTAGGCAACGCCGTAGAAAAAGCATTTCAACCAATTTTGAAACGCTTAAATTTGGTTGAAGGTTTAGAAGTCAATATGCGTGCTTTATGTAGTGATTATTGGGGACAAACTATCAGCGTAACTGGATTACTAACTGGTCATGATTTGCTTTTAAATTTAGCAGGGCAAGATTTAGGTGATGGGATTTTGCTACCGAATGTCATGTTAAAAAATGGCGAACTAGTATTTTTAGATGATATGAGTATTGAGGAATTAGCTGGGAAACTAAATACAAAAATTTTTCCAGTAGCAGGAGTTGAGGATTTAATCAAAACATGTATTTTCCATTCTGTTAAAGTTTAGTTATCAAAGATCAGTTGTTTTTCGGAGGTAATTTATTGTTATGCTGGACGATAAATAAGAAGTAATGCCTAATAACTAATTCACTGAGGAGTCAGTAGTGAAGAATCAGGAAAAATCTCATAAAAAGGCAAATTCACAAATAAAAAAACCCGGATTCTTCATTTTAAGTTTTAACTTTTTAATTTTAAATAGTTTTAGTTTTTTGCCAGTAACGGCAGCGACTGAAGAACCTGTATTGAGCGTAGTACATAGCCAAGAAAATGCGAATCAATGGACAGGGATAACTGACCGCTTACAGACAATAGGGGTGAAATATTGTGTAATTCCCCTAAATGATGTAAAGAGTGTGGCAGATTGGGGCGATCGCCGGATATTATTTTTGCCAAATGTCGAGACATTAACGCCAACCCAAGCGATCGCTCTAGAAGAATGGATGAGTAAGGGAGGGCGCTTAATTGCTAGTGGCCCCGTAGGTAGTCTGTCATCGCCAGGAGTGCGCCAGTTATTGCGATCGCTTTTGGGAGGTTATTGGGGATTCAGCCTCAGTAACACAGAACAGATAAAACCTACAAACACCAAAATCCCAGAATGGGCAAATCAAACTGAACTCTTTGGCAAAGTGCGCGGCGGCGCTGTAATTCCTAATGATATGGGTACTGAATCTCCTGCTGTTTGGAATTCCAAAGATAATCCTGCCGCAGTTGTGACAACTGAGCGTTCCACCCTTTTGGGCTGGCGCTGGGGAACAGATGCAGCCTCAGCAGCTGAGTTAGATAATGCCTGGTTAAAAGCTGCTCTCAATCACTATTTGACAGCGCCACCACCATCAAATCGCATGAAAAAAGTAGTAGGAGGTTCCCCAAACTGCTCGACAACGGTGGCAGCTGCGTCAGGAGGGACACGGGGACAGGAAATTCCCCGTGTTTCCCCATCCCCCGCTCCCCCTAAAACTGCCACTGCTCCCATACCTAAACCGCTTTCTACAGTCAAACCCCCAAGTTCCCAAGAGGCTATAGACCAATTAGAACAAGCGGTGCGTCTGGATGTTACACCCAACTCCAATGAGCCGATTGACAACAACCAAGCGATCGCCCTTCAGCAAGAGCTAGAAAATCTGATTGGTCGGGTGGAAAGCGCTCATTTAGCGGTCTCAGCCGATGCAGCTAATCAAGGCGTTGGAATATCTGAAGACAAGCAGTCCTCTAGACATCCACGCAATTACGCCTCCCCGTCTATTAAGGAGCAACCTACGCAATTAGCCTCAACTAAATTGGGGGCACTAGGCATGAGTAAAGACCAAGCCTTGGCACAGGTAAGAGTAATTGCCAAAAACTTACCCCAATTGATTGCCCAAAAAAACTATGCTCTGGCTCGTCAGCAGTGGCTGACCGCTAAAACGACTTTGTGGCAACAGTTTCCTGTTGATCAGAGGCTGGCTCAACCAGAAATTCGGGCAATTTGGTTAGATCGAGGGACGATTGTTCGTGCTGGTAGCAAGGCGGGACTAGCTCAGATTTTTGATCGCCTAGCCCAAGCTGGGATTAATACTGTCTTCTTTGAAACTGTTAATGCTGGCTACACCATTTATCCGAGCCAAGTGGCAAAAGAGCAAAACCCATTAATTCGTGGGTGGGATCCACTGGCAGATGCGGTGAAATTAGCCCATGAGCGAGACATGGAATTACACGCTTGGGTTTGGACTTTTGCTGCGGGCAACCAACGTCACAATGAGATTATCAACATTAATAGTGATTATCCAGGGCCAGTGCTGGCGGCTCATCCCGATTGGGCAAACTACGATAATCTTGGCAACATGATTCCCGTTGGCCAGACTAAGCCATTCTTCGATCCAGCCAACCCCGAAGTACGGCAGTACTTGCTCAAGCTGTATGAGGAAATTGTCACTCGCTACAACGTCGATGGTCTACAGCTAGACTACATTCGCTACCCTTTCCAAGACCCATCAGCAGGTCGAACCTACGGCTATGGCAAAGCTGCAAGAGCGCAATTTCAGCAACTTACTGGTGTAGATCCAGTGAATATTTCCCCTAGCCAACCATACTTGTGGCAAAAGTGGACGACATTTCGTACCGAGCAAGTTGATAGCTTTGTCGCCCAATTATCACGGCAGTTGAGACAAAAGCAGCCAAATTTGATTTTGTCGGTTGCAGTATTTCCCTTACCAGAACTAGAGCGGATTCAGAAAATTCAACAAAACTGGGAAACTTGGGCAAGGCGGGGGGATGTAGATTTAATTGTTCCCATGACTTATGCTCTTGATACTTCTCGGTTCCAACGACTGGCCCAACCCTGGATCGCCTCTAAACAATTGGGATCTACCTTGTTGGTACCGGGAATCCGCTTACTTTCTTTGCCAACAATTGGGACATTCGATCAACTCCAGTTAGTAAGGGACTTGTCAGTTAGTGGTTATGCACTCTTTGCTGTTGAGAATTTTAACAACGAGCTACAAAAACTCTTTATTAGTACCCAAGGTAGGGTTCAATCCACAACACCGACTACAACTGAACCTATTCCTCAACGCCAGCCATTTAAAACTGCTGCCATTCGTTATACAGCGCTGCAACGGGAATGGAAATTTGTTTTCCAAAATTACCAACTACAAAGATCGGCTCAGACAATATCAGATTTTAACAACCAGGCAGAAGTTTTACGCAGTGCTTTAAATCAGCTTGCTGCTTCCCCGAATCCTAGCAAGCTATTAGTGGCAAGAGCCTCTCTAACCCGGTTCCAGTCTAAATTTCGGGTATTGATGAGCCAAGAGCTTAAGTCAAATTCCTATCAAGTCAAAGTTTGGGAGAATCGGCTTGTAACTATAGAAAAGCTATTACGTTACGGCGAAAGGCGGTTGCAGTTGCGTCCTTAGTAAAGACGCAGGGAGTAGAGGGGCACAGGAGGAGGAGAAGAATAAAAATGCCCCATCCCCAATTTCCAACTAGCTAGATAGTAGCTGGTTTGTAATTATTAATACACTTTTTTTAGCGTTTGTATCCCAAATATTACTACTTGTTTAACGTCAAAATATTGGAAAATACTTAAGTAAGAAGCTTTAGATAACTATTTTTTAATAGTAACTATTATAAAAATCTATGCAACGGTTATCTTCGCTTTTAAAATTACAAAGCTTAGAGTCAATAATTGACCGTTGGTCGCGGATGCTTGTGTTGAAAACAGCACTATTAGATGCGATGTCTACAACGGGCTATTCGGCGTCGCACTGATGGTAGCACGGGGCAAGAATGTCTTGTTTTTTCATCTTCGCAGGTAGTGGAGTGCTTCACCAAGCATGATATGGTAATGCTTGTAGCTTCAGAAACTAGCTTGAAAACAGTCAATATTTTTGAAGTTATCCATAGCTTGGTCATGACATTAAAAATGTCATATTTTTTTGGATATGGTCTCAGTAGTATTACTGTTACGCCGACAGTTGGATCTACTGCCAGTTGCAGATAACCAAGGTCATATTGTCGTTTTCATCAACCCTGAAAATATTTGTCAAGCACTGCCAAAAGAAACAGAGAAAACTAGAGGTAACACTAATATTAGTTCCTTTGAGGTAAAACATCAGGTTCTCCTTGAGAGACAATTACCCAAGTACAAATGATTACTAGTACGCGCTATAGTACGTAAAGATACGATAGGCAAACCTGCTCTCCTCATTGGAGTTTTTGTGGATAGTACCTCTTGTGTACAAACAGAAGTATTATTTCGTGATAGTAAAAGACGATTTCGCCCCATCTTCAACGGCTCCTTCCAATTTATTGGGCTGCTGACAACAGAGGGTATCGTGCTAGAAGTTAACCAAACAGCACTCCACTTTGGAGAACTACAGCCACAAGATGTAGTTAAGCGTCCATATTGGGAAATATGGTGGACACTACTTGTCAACCAACAACATCTGCAATATTTATTCTCCCCCAGCCCAGCAGTAATTTACACCTGCAAGAGTTATGCAGATTTTGATAGTACATTTATTAGGGAAAATGTTGTCGCTCTCATGGGCTATCAAGCATGGGAAATGCTCGCAATCCCTAGCTTTTGGGCTAGTAAACTCCATCCGTTGTTGGGATCCTTTTATCGCGCCATTAATATCAGCGACATACTAGGCATTGGATTAAGAATGGAAGTTTTAAAGAGGTGTTTATATAACTACCAAGGCAAAAAAAATCCTACAATTATATGGGGGTTTGGTACAAACTTTGTTGTCATATTTACATAAAAAATAAAATATAATAAATTGAGGTAAATTATGCCCAAAATTTTAATAATAGAAGATGAAGAAGCAGTTCGTGAAAACATTTTGGATCTGTTAGAAGCTGAGGATTTTGAAACTATTGCCGCGGCTAATGGCATAATCGGGGTACATTTGGCTATCTCCGAAGTTCCCGATTTAATCCTTTGTGATATGATGATGCCACAACTTGACGGTTATGGCGTACTGACAGCGTTACGACAAGAACAATCAACGGCAACAATTCCCTTCATTTTTCTCACTGCAAAATCTGCTAAATCTGACTTCCGTCAAGGTATGGATATGGGTGCTGATGACTATATAACTAAGCCTTTCACTCGTGCTGAATTATTAAGTGCCATCATAAACAGATTGGAAAAGCACGCTACTTTAAAAAGATATTTATCTCCTCAGGCTGTAATTAATAATTTTTCTCCAAAGATGCAGCTATTAGAAATTAGCTTACACCGGGCTATCAAACAACATAATTTTCAAGAATTTGAAATTTATTATCAACCAATAGTCGATATTGCTTCCGGAAAAATAGTAGCTGCCGAAAGTTTATTGCGCTGGCAAAGCCTGGAATTAGGGCTGATTTACCCAACAGAATTTATTCCATTAGCAGAGTCTACAGGTTTAATTGTTCCAATTGGGAAATGGGTATTAAAAAGTGTTTGTCAACAAATAAAAAGCTGGCGTGATGCCGGAATTTATCCCTTGAGTCTTGCTGTAAATTTGTCAGTAATTGAATTTAATCAACCAGAGTTTATTCAGAAAATAGTAAACTTCTTAGCTATTAATGATTTGGAACCACATTACTTAGAGCTAGAACTCACTGAAAGTATGATTATGCAAGATGTAAATAGTGCGATCGCTACTATGAGCAAATTGCAATCTTTGGGTGTAAAAATTGCGATCGATGATTTTGGTACGGGCTATTCTTCTTTAATTTATCTGAAAAATTTACCAATTAACACATTAAAAATCGACCGTTATTTTATCCATAATGTTGCTATTGATACACAAAAATCAGCCATTACTAAAGCATTAATTCAAATGGCTCACAATCTCAATCTAGATGTAGTTGCTGAAGGTGTAGAGACGGAAGCAGAACTGGCTTTTTTACGCCAACACAACTGTAATTATATGCAAGGTTTTCTATTTAGTCGTCCATTACCAGCAGCAGAATTTGAAAAGTTTTTATTGACTAATAAATGTTTATATCTTTAAAAAATAATTATGAATGTAATCAGGTGGCAGTGGTGTTGCATCTCCTAATATGTGCTGATTTACAATCATCTAAAGCAAAAAAATATTATGCCTCTCATATGCGGTTCTCGCACAGGTAAAGTACAGAAAAAAGAATTAACTACAGATGAACACATATACTCGCAGGGACTCGGTATTGCCGTGTATCTTATTCAAATGAGAATCGCTATAATTCCATCCGCTGAGTAGGTTGACTAACCAGAAAAATCAAACTTTAGACTGGCGACAATTATTAAATCTCAAGTCTAGAGTAGAAAAATTGTCTATAGTCTCTACCACCATGAAAGTCCCTGCGCGTCTTTTGCTGCCAGTTTTTTTACTAACCTTGGTAGCAGGCTGTAACCAGACTCGCGCTTCCTCAGATAATTCCACACCACAAACACCTATACCTTCTACTCAACCGACACATAATCCTACACAGCCAAAAAATATCGTCCGGACTGAAGCACTTTCACCCACGCCCATCCGAATCAATCTGAAGAATTTACCAGCACCCTTCGCAACAGAAAGTGCCTCCAAGCGACCTGAGGTCGTGCCCATTCCGCAAAATCCGGTGTTGCGCGTACCACCAGGCTTTACAGTTAACGTCTTTGCCAAAGATTTAGATGCCCCACGCTGGCTAGCTTTAACTCCCAGTGGTGATGTTCTAGTGAGTGAAACCGGGCAAAATCGCATTCGTCTGTTGCGTGACAACAATGCTGACGGCATCGCTGAGGTTCGAGAAACCTTTGTTAGTAGGGATAACGGACTCAATAGACCCTTTGGTATGGCTTTTGCAGGTAATTCCTTTTTTCTGGGGAACACAGATGCTGTACTAAGTTTTCCCTATACGAAAGGTCAAAATAAAATTACAGGCAAGGGAGAAAAGATCGCCGACTTGCCTGCTCAAGGTTATAACAACCATTGGACACGCAATGTCGTTGTTTCGCCCGATGGCAATAAATTATATGTTTCAGTTGGTTCAGGAACCAATGTCGATGAAGAACCCTTACCACGGGCTTCAGTACAGGTGATGAATTTGGATGGTTCCCAGCAACAAACTTTTGCTTCCGGCTTGCGTAATCCTGTTGGTTTAGACTTTCATCCTGTAACTAAGGAACTTTACGCCACTGTCAACGAACGTGATGGAATCGGTGATGACTTGGTTCCAGATTATCTAACACGCGTTAAACAGGGGGCATTTTACGGCTGGCCTTATGCTTATCTGACACCAAACAACCTCGATCCGCGCCAAAAGACGGAAGGCAAAAGTAAACGCCCCGACTTAGTAGCCCGTACCCAAACGCCAGATGTGCTGTTCCAGGCACACTCAGCAGCATTGGGTTTGCAGTTTTATGATGGTAAAACATTTCCAGAAAAATACCGGAACGGGGCTTTTGCTGCTTTTCGTGGTTCTTGGAATCGCGATCGCGGTACTGGTTATAAAATTGTGTTTGTTCCCTTCGATGCTAAAGGGCGATCGCTTGGCTACTACGAAGATTTTCTCACAGGATTTTTGCTAAATCCTTCTGTACCAACTACTTGGGGACGACCTGTAGGTTTACTTGTGTTGCCAGATGGCAGTCTACTACTAACAGAAGAAGCCAATAATCGGATTTATCGAATTCAGTATACAGGGGATTAAGCAATTCAAAATTCACGGATAGGATCTGTTGCCTGAAGTAAAGTTAGAGCAGTTGTCATCAATATAAATGTTGTGACTGCATCTCCCTATCCAGGTTTATCTCGTTTACGGTAAATTACTGAAAAATACTAATACTCATCTGGTTGAGAAATTAATTATGACTCCCAATGAAAATAATACTCAGTCAAATATCAACGAATTGTCTCCACATTCAGGTACACGATACTGGGGTGAAGTAGAGGTGATCGAGGAGGGAGAAACCTATAGAATTAGTCGTGTTGAAATCAAGCCCAGGCACGGAATTAAACCACAAATTCATTATCACCGCAATGAACATTGGGTTGTAGTCTCCGGTGTAGCAAAGGTGACTTGTGGCGATACAGAAATATTACTAAATCGAAACGAATCAACTTATGTCCCCTCAGCAACCCTACATAAGGTAGAAAATCCTGGACATATCCCGCTAGTTATTCTGGAAATTCAAAATGGTGAATATTTGGGCGAAGATGATACAGAACGCCCCTATGATTTAAATTTGGTCAAACCTCTAGCTGAAGGTCAGTAAGGACTAGAACGGAAGATGAGGGAGAAATGAAGTGCTGAGTAGAGAATTTCACTTTTTTACTCATAACTTGGAACGGGCTAAACGCCCCGCTACCGCTAAGGGAACTGTTTTGCCCAATGCCCCATGTCTAAATCAAAACCACCCTTCTTGTTCCAGGGTTTCAATCAGCTGTAAGCCACGGGGATCACCCACTCCTAATAGTGAGGCTTTGGCGTCTTCTCGGACTCCTAAATCTTCGTCTTCGGCAAAGGCTTGGATTAAGGCGTCGATCGCTGTGGCATAAACTACATTAGAAGGCAGTTCACGGCACAGTTGACCAATTGCCCAAGCACTGTTACTCCGCACTGCTGCCACAGGATCTTTGACTAAGGCTTCAATTAATGGTGGTATTGCCCCTATAACAGCTTCATAACCCACTTCTGCCATCTGTGCTAAGGCGCTAGCAGCCCACAAACGCACTGCGGAAATGTCAGTTCTTAGGGCATCTGCTAAGGGTGGTAAAGAACGGCGATCGCGACAGTTTCCTAAAGCCCAAACAACGCCTTTACGCACATAGCCATTCCAATCCTGATTGAGTTGAGCAATTAAGGGACTTACTGCTTCTGAACTAGGATTACGTCCGATGCCGTATGCTGCACTCACTCGCACTAAGGGACAGGTATCAGTTAACAGGCGAATCAGATGGGGGGTAGCACGCGCATCTTCTATATCACAAAAAGCACGCGCCGCTAACATTCTTTGCTGGGGCTGGGGATTTTCCAACAGGGCTAGCATCACTTCTGGATCTGGCTTTGCCACAACTGATTCGGCAGTTAGCGGCTCTATTTTATCTAGGGGGCTTTCTAGCTCCTCAATATCGAGTAGGCTTAGATCGTCTTCGTCATACATAATTTCATTTCAATCCCTTTTCGGGATTAACACATAATCCCCCGCGCCAATAAGTTAAAGTTTTATAAGTATTAGTTGCGTAATTATACACTTTCTCTTCCCCTCGTTGAGTTTTATCTAAACGAGAACTGCCATAACTTAGACGCTAAAGTATGTTACTACTATCGTCTAGTTTATTTTCTGCACTCAGGAATTTTACCATCCACAGGGATTGGGTTTGATAACCTAACTGATTGTAAAGATTTAATGCGGGTTTGTTTGATTGGAACACTTGCAATCCAATCTGGCGATCGCCTCTTTGAATAGCCCAATTTTCCACATATCGCATCAAGGCTCTACCAATACCCCGTCGCCGATGTTCTGGTATAACGTAGAGGATAAAAATGTGAGCATGACGGTTACCCTGCACTTGATCTATGGCATTGCCCACCCAAAGGCAGGCTATGGGGGGAGTGCGGGGGTGGGATGAAAAGGACAAGGTAGAATTTGCTCCCCGATCTCCCTCACCCAAAAAATCGACCCACCACAAGGGCGTATCGCTAGAAAAGTATTGCTTAACTGTTTGATCTAGGTGGGAAAATTCCTCATTGGGAAAGAGATCCTGGTAAGTTCGCTGCATGAATTTAAGTAGCAGTGCTCGATCCAAAGTGGAGCCACGGCGAATAATATATCCAGGTAGGAGTTGCTCAGACACTGCTAATGTTTATTGACTTAACTAGCTCGCGTTATGTGCTGCTGGCGTTAAATAAGTTGGCGTAGGTTGAAAACTTATCCCCACCTCTTCAATTGGTGCAGGTGCTGCCATATCGGAGGGTAAAAAGATCCGGGCGCTGACTGCCACTAGGGCAAAGAAAAATACTAATACTGCAAGCAGCGGGGCAATGTATTGACGAAAAATAGCCATATTTTAAATTACAAAAATCTAGGAACTTTTATGAGAACCTAGCTGAAGATTTGTGAAGTATTCTTGATTTATTTTAGCGATTTTCTGTGTATGGGGCATTGGGCATCGAGTATTGATGATTTCCCTCTGCCCCTTTATTTCCGGAGTATTTATTAGCGATCGCGCTCCAAGTCATCAAGCACTCTCTCGCAATACCAATTTTCCGGCATCCCAGGATAAGTCTCTTTTGCCTGTTCAATTAACCGTTCGGCAGCGGCAACATCACCAGATAATTTAGCAATTAGCCTGTTCTTGAGATAGCTATCAGATCCACCATCATCTACCTGGTTTGGTATCCCTTGATTTATAGTTGATGGCCGAGACTGATCTCTCCGTAACTGCCAAAATAAAACGTAATAAAGTGTACCAAAAATTAAAATTAGGCTGAGTGTTCCAAAAAAAGTTAGGAGGTTAAAGGCTAGAAATCCCAAAACTAACTGTGAGAGAACATAGCCAAGTAATAAACCGGTGAGTAAGAGGATGAATGTGCCGACAGCAATAACTACTTGATTCCCCATATATCCTCTTCTTTGTCCTCAAGTCCTGGTCTGGATACTGCCACTAGCTGAGGGTTCCAGGGGGCAACTAACGGTAAAAGCAGCAATCCAGGTAAGGCTGCTACTAAGGTTAGTAAGAAAAAGGAAGGCCAGCCTGTAGCCTTTGCCCAATCTCCGGCAGGAGCTGAAAGAACATCTCTACTAATAGCCATTAAGCTAGAGAATAAAGCGAACTGAGTAGTTGTAAAGCGGTGGTTACAAAGGTTCATTAAAAATGCAACTGTAGCAACTGTGACTAATCCAGCACTGAAGTTTTCGATGTTCACTGCCAACACTAAAAGCGAATAATCTTTGCCAGCAACCGCTAACGCATAATAACCCAAGTTACTAAATAATTGCAGTATGCCAAATATCCATAGACTGCGATTGAGGTTAATTCTAGTCATAATGACGCCACCAGCTAATACGCCGACTGTCGTCGCTATAAAGCCCATTCCAGCTTGAATTGCCCCAATTTCAGTTTTGGTAAAACTGATTTCCCGCAGAAATAGATTTGCTGTGATTCCCACCAAGGAATCACCTAGCTTATAGAGGACGATAAAAACTAGGATGATGCTAGCTTGAGTCAGCCCAAATCGGTGAAAGAATTCCTTGAATGGCAGAAAAATTGCTTCTTGTAAATTTTGGGGCGGACTATCTTCTCTTACCTCACCTAATAACTCTGTCGGTAATAACAAAGATGTGACTATCCAGGCTAATATCAAAGCTGCTAATAGCCAATAAAATACAGGTAGGGCGATAAAGCCGACAAATACACCTCCGATTAATCCGACTACCAACACAGTTATAAATAGCAGAAAAATGACATCTTTAAAAGATAGGGGTGCAGCTTTTTGTGTGTTGTCGCGGATCTTTGGTTCTCCTGGTGCCCATAAAGTTGTCAGTATACTCCCTGCCATTAAAGCTGCCATGAGTAAGTAAACACCATTCCAAGGGATATGATCTGCTAAAACTAAAGCTAAGGAACTGGTAATAAATAAGGCTAAACGATAGCCTAGAACCCAAACTGATGCACCTGTTTTGGCTTCTATAGGGTTTAAAATGTCCGTGCGATAGGCATCACCGGCAATGTCTTGAGTGGCACTCAAAAAAGTGATGATCAGACAGTTGATTGCCAGGACTTGTAATACTTGGTTATTTTGGGCAGGCTGTTGTAATGCTAGAAGTGCGATCGCTAATGTTAATCCCAGTTGCGTGATTACTAGCCAACCCCGCCTTCCTCCCAGAACTGGCGGTATAAATCTATCTAATAAAGGTGACCATAAGAATTTCAGGGAATAAGGTAAAGCCAGCAGACCAAATAAAGTAATTTTCCCTATATCAACCTTGGCATCTTGCATCCACAACTGCAACGTTCTACTAGTTAAAAACAACGGCAACCCAGATGCAAAACCTAGCAATAACAAAGCACCCATTTTACGACTTTGGACAGCTTGTCGCAGTGCTTGCATTTCTCTCATTGTTTAAACATTCCTTATCACCTTGGATTAATTTCACTTAAAAATGCACGTTATCGGACGCAGCAAGCGCCTATTATGCAAAGCTTGCAGAAATAGCTGTGCGCTTCACGTCAAATTGTATTAGCCAATTGCAGCTATCTTGCCACACCTGCTATACCATCTCATGCATGTACGCCAGTTGCACCAAATCTTGTTGGCTGATATGCTCATCAAGAATGCCCTGACAGCCTTAACTTTCCTAAATTGAATAAACCTGATGCCCCTTGATTTCTACTCTGTGTGCAGCAAGGCATTTTTCCCAACCTTCACGAGTGCCGATGTCGCTTTTGCTATTGAGTAATCCTAATTGCTGTTCTTGTTGGGTGAGTTTAGCAAATTCTTCATAGAGTGGGTAGTTGCTAGTAACAAAGGTTTCCTTACGGTGCAAAATTGGCGGATTTGCCCTAGTTTCGTAGTCTCGGTGAGTTACAAAGAGGGTTTTTAAATCAATACCTATGCTGGCTTTTAACGCGGGATGAGGATCGGTATCGAATTCGGGGTAAGACAGATAAGATATTTGCGGCTTATCAGTGTGATACTTGATCAATGTGGCTTCATCTACACGGCCAATGGTGCGGCTAGCACAACCTTCACAAATTCGCAGCAACGGATCAAGTGCTGCTAATGCGGAAACATGGACGTAAAGCGCACCGCGCGTGTGTTTACCAATTTTGCTTTTTTCGCACGCAGTTTGAATCACCCCAGGTTTACCTAAGCTGAAAAGCTTTTGGTCGGCTACTTGACAAGCTTCCTCGTAACTACTAAAGAAGGCTTTGATATCGTGACGCATTTCTGGGGCTAGTTTCTGCCATGCAGGACGTTTATCAAAGTGGGTGAGGGCGAGATAAACTTGGATATCCAGAGAACGACGATAAGCGATCGCATCCCATTCTGCTTCATCGGTGGCTTGCAAAACTACACCAAAGGCGCGGCGAAAGTTACCAAATTCGCTCAGTAATTCCTGTTCGTTTTCCAATTCGCCTTTCACGGGTAGTCTACCGCGCTTGGTAAAAAAAGCCATTAATGGTTGCAGCTGTTCTTGATAGTCTTCAAACCGCTTAATGGGGATGCAGACTTGCGGTGTAGAGGTGGTAGAAAAGAAGCGGATAGCTTTGTAACTTTCTTTTTCAGCTTCATCTCGAAAAACAAAGAAGACACCTAGCGCGATCGGTACTGCATCTACATTAAGGACTTCATCAATATAAGTTTTGAGTTCTTCTTGTTCGTAATATTTCTGAAAAGTATTGCGGCGCGTCACAATGCCATCATTGTAAGCAAGCTGCGTTTTGCTGGGAGCGTTAATCAGTATTTGAGCCGCGACAATTAAAACTTTCCCGGTGAGTTTCCAGGCTTGGATCAGGCTTTGACGACGTTCTTCTGAGTCTTCAATAACATTGAGAACATAGCCTAAGTTGACCACATCGGCGGGGGTGCGTGGGACATCGGGATAGTAGTAAGGGTCCCAGCCTGTGCTGGTGTAGCCTAAGTTTTTAACTCGTTGCACATCACCACCATAGCCGCAACCGTAGTCAAAAAAAGTAGTGTTTTGAGTTAAGATTGCCCATTCTATTGCCAATCGCACGGGGCGAGATATGTCAGTGCGAGCGATCGCAGCTCTATGACGCTCGATTTCTAGCGCTTCAGGCATAATATTAATTGTCAGTTAACAGTGAACAGTTAACAGTCAACTAATATCCTTTCAATTTTTAACCGCCAGTTCAATTAAATCTTCAATTTTCTTGATATTTGGATCGCCTGCTAAATAACCAATACCGCGATGCAAATGTAAGCGGAATTGGGTAGCGAGGGTTTCTTTGTCGGTGGGATAGCCGTCATTGTGACAGCGTTGCTTGAGGGCGAGGAGGAGTATATCAGACATTTCGCCCCCAAAGACGCGCCAAGTCATTTCGACGTTGCTATCTTGGGGAATTGGGACGGGAGAGGGTGCGGTTGATTCTGCGAGGGAACGACAAAACGCCCAACGACATAGGATATTCCACTGGTCGATTTTAGTGCTGCGCTTAAGTTTGGTAAGTTGGTCTTTGGCTGTTTGGGAGAGACGAATACGTTCTATTGGTGATTCCATAAATTTTAAATTGCGATCGCTCAATTTTTTAATAATATCTACTACCAAAAATATCCTGGTTGGATAGTTGTTTGGCGGGTGGAGGAGTCGTATTTGAGGAGATATTCACGGGCGATCGCTTCATTTTCTCGCAGTGTTTCCACTTCTTTCTTTCCAATCTCAGTATCCGTAGATAACAAAATTACTTGATGGCTGGCGGATGGAAAGTAACGTTCAACTAAGTTACTGCGGTGAGAGGAGTCTAGTCTACCTAGTGGTGTATCGATTGCTACTGGTAGGCGGTGTCCAGAGACTTTTGCTAAACCCCAGAGGAATGCGATCGCAAGTAGTTGTTTTTCACCTGCTGATAAACGATGTTTAGGGACTGGTTTACCATTTAAATCGTAAAGCAAAAGGCTGAAAGTCTTAGTATCAATAGTTATCCGATGCACTAAATCTGATTTATGGAGGAGATAAAGGAAGCAATTTTTAACTTCCTCTTCTAATTTATTGAGCTTTCTCAAGGTTAATTTTTCACGAAAAATCTTGAGTGTATTTTGAACTTTTGCTGCTGAGGTAATAATATGTTCGTTATTTTTATATTTAATATTTTCTACAGTATAATCACTTAATTCTTTTTTAGACTTAGCAATAATAGTTTCTAATTCAGCTAAACGGCGGCGGATTGTTTCGTAATTTGCTTTAGCTTCAACAACCCGATTTTGTGCCGCTTCTAGTGCTTGACGCAGCTTTGTATAATCTTCTGGTGCTGCTGCTGTTTGCACTTGCCTTTCTAGAGTATGAATTTCCTCTTCTTTATTTTTGAGAATAGCTAATTTTTCTTTTGCAGAAAGTTTAGAATTTTGTAAGTGATATATGAGATTATCTAGCTGACTTAAAGTTTCATCATCAGCTAATAACCAAGGTGCTTCTGTCTGGAGAGTCTTTGCATATAAACTATCCACATCTTGGATTAAAAATGATTGGATTTTTTCAACTTGTATCGGAGAAATTTCTACTTGATTTAGCCAACTGAGTAAACGCTGATCTCGTTCAATTAACAAATCTTTAGAAATTTGTACCTGTTGATGGCGAAATTCCTTTTCTCCCTGTGCTTGCGCCTGAGTAAGCAAATTGGGAATTAATGCTAGAGGTAAAACATCAGCCGCTAATTCACACATCGACTGACATACTTCTTCAATTTCCGCAGTTTTTGTATCCTGTTGTAGTTCTAGTTGATTGCGTTCTGCTGCAATCTTCCCACCTTCAGAAATGAATTTATCAAAAGCTTCTTGCTGCTTTTGTTCTAATTCTTCTAACTGATTTTTGAGAGTTTCTAATTTCTCTGTTGTTATTTGATAATCTTCTTGCTGTTGGGTTAACCTAGTTTCAATTTCTTCTAGGTTTGCTAAATCCTTACTATTACCAACTTCTTTAAGTTTACGATTAACTAAGATATCTAAATCAACTGCTAAACGGTCTGCCAACTCTAAACCTAAAAGTCCACGAATTGCATCTACTACAACTGGTGGTGGTGTTTCCTGTTCTGCAAGTTCTTTAACCTGTTCGCCATCAAATAGAAATAAGTTAGAAATACCTAATGGTAGGAGATTTTCAATATATTCATCCCAGATATTAACTAAAGCATCAGGCCATGTATCACTGTCGCCTAAAATACCTAATGTATCTTTACCATCTTTAGGATTTTTTGTCCAACTACGGACAACACGGTATTTTATTGGTTTATCGTTTTCAATATGTTCAAAAAGTAATTCAATACGGGTGTCTGCAACTGGATCTATTTTGTTATTAACACATTGGTTGAGAAAATCGCTATAACTTAAATTACCACGGGTAGAACATTGGGCACGAGCGCCATAAAGAGCGAGACGAATGGCATCCATAAGCGTGGTTTTTCCGCCGCCATTCATGCCACCTAAGAGGATAATTGGGTGTGAGTTTTCCTCATCAATTTTTGGGTTAAGATTGATTACCTGTTTCCCACTGTAGGGGCCAAAGTTTTGTAGAACCAGTTCCAAAAATATCATTGATTTTTAAGATTATTAAATACCGGGGAAAGAAATACCGGGCGAATGGAATCGGACTGTTGGTCAATTTACGAGGGGTTAAATCCCCATCCCTAAAACCTCGTGTGTTGCTTTCCCGCCCTGCAATAAATTGTGGGCTAATAGCTAAACTGCGTTGATACGCACTAAAATTAAAGAAATTAAGATGGATTATCGCTGATGGGTTAAACTGCCTATCAACTTGCCAACAGTCTTATTCCATTCGCCTGGTATTGAATTATTCTATTCTTCTGAATTTTCCTTTTTAAATTTCATACTTGCCCAAGTCACCTGCTGATCACTTTCACTTTCAGCTTCATCTACTTCATTGATTGCTGCAACATCGCCTAAAGTCATCTGCTTGACTTTTGCAACGTCACCTTGACTAACTGCTTCGCTTAATTCGCGTTTCAAACGAGCATTTTTAATCGCATCTTCTGGAGAACGGGAACTCGTATTAAAACATTTTTCTAGGGTTTCGTATATTCCCACACGACGAGTTTTTTTGCGATACTGGCGTTCTGTGTCTAACAATTTAGCCATGAGTTCCAAGTGCATCGCGTCACCTTCACAGATTTCTTCTAATACTATCCATTCATCACGACCTAGTAAGCTATAGTCAGCACCAGGACGGGGGTCTTGAAATTCTTCGCCAATCACTTCTTGATAAATCCGGGGTAAGCTATCATCAAATTCGTGTTTTTCTTCTAGCCAAATGCGACGAATTTCGCTCATTTCTTCTAGAGTAATTAGGGTTATATCGCGCATATTTTCTGGCGCTGTACGACGGATTTTTGTTTGCGCTTCTAATAATCGTCTGAGCCAATGTTCCCGCCAATATTTGGTATAGGGGCCGTGAATTGGTTCAATAGAGGTTTCACCATCTACATGACGTTCAAAAAGTTGGACTTCTCCCCAGATGCGACGGAAGTCTCTTTTATTGCGGTCATCTCTATTATCTAATTCATTACGGATATCTAATAGAGGCTGCATCCATTCTTTTTCTTCATCATTTTGAATCATTGCCTCCATTGATTTATCTTTACTAACAATTGTGCAAACCCAGCAGCCAAATCGAGAATCACCACAACTAGCGGTAGAAGTATCAACAACTAGAGGACATTCATTATCTGCTGTAGCACCTCGATACATGGTGAACAAATCTTTGTTGCTATATTCCCAAGGGTTTTGCCACTGATTTAGGTAAATCCAAACTTCATCAGTACGCCAATCTTCGATGGGGCTATATATTAAAGAATTAGGCAAGCTTGCACTATGGTAAAGCAGAGACGTAGGTGAACTTGAATCAGAAATGAGACGATCTTTTAGGCTGCCTGCTTGATGTTTTTCCATTGAGATAGCACGTTTGACACTTTCAGCCTTACGCGTACCTAAAACAAGAATAACTTCCCCATTTACTCTAACCACATCACGGATAAAGTGGTTAGAAGGATGAATTTTCAGACGGTCTGTACACCAACGAAATTTTCCTCGCGGCGTTGGATAACCTTTACCAATCAAGCTTACCCAGAATGTCTCTTTGATTTCTGGGTGTAATAAATGTGGTTCAATGGGCATTTTCTGTTCTTTAGCAGTAACCCTCATCCTTTCTAAGGATTTGCGTACCCAAACAGAGACTACAGGGTTTTCTACTAGTGTGTCTGTTGTAATAACATGAATAGTCTTTTTTCGCTTTTCAACTGGTAGTGCTGCGATCGCATTCCAGATAAGCTGTAAGGTAGCAGTACTATCTTTGCCGCCCGAATAGCCCACCACCCAAGGTATCTCATCTAAACAATACAATTCTTGAATTTCAGTGCTGAGAATTTGGATATAGTCCACTAACTCTGCTACAGTACGTGTTTGCTGAATTTTATTTTCTGGTTGTTGTGCTGTAGTCATTTCTCTTTCTCTCTGGAAACACTGGCGTAATATTCGGGCTACACAGACAAAACCCACTTCATGGGTTGAAAAAAAGTTTTTAAAAACTTTACTACTAATATCCAATTTTTTGGATAATTAAACGACATAATCTTATTCCGTTTTTAAAATTTAACATGAAAGATAGTGCATCTGACCCAACTGCTGACATTGCTAGAGAGTACCTGGAACGGGAAAATAAGGAAAAACAGGTACTAGCTTTACTACTAGAGAAGTTTTTAGGAAGAAAAGATCAGATTCTCGTTCAAAAAACCGAAATGGGTGGTACTGAAGCTTATGTTAGCTCTGTTACCTTGGAATGGTTTGCAGGTCGTGTTCACTTCGCCTCTGGCTTACCTCTGTTTCAGAAAAAATACAATCCAGAGACTGATAATGTCGAGATTGACGCGGATAGTATTGATGAAATTCAGCAGCGTCCCCTTGATTGGTCACGTCAAGCACCCCTAGTGCAGTATTTAGCGGCTCGACACAACCATAAGTTTCCACCAGTGTTGGTTGTAATTAATCAACCGTGGGTGGATAATCCCAACGCTGCTGAGTGGGATAGTGAAGGACGCGCCACAAAGTCTACTACTGATTTTATACCTTTAGATAAAGACGCTAAAGTAGGCCTGCTAAATATTTCTGAGGATGATGTAACTATTTATGCACTAGATGGTCAACACCGATTAATGGGGGTTCAGGGGTTGATGGAGTTAATTAAAACTCGTAAACTCCAGCGCTATAAAAAAGATAAAGGTGCTGATGACAGTTTTATTACAGTCAATGATTTGATAGAAAAGTACCAAGTTGATCTTGCTTACTTGCAAAATTTGCCCAAGGAAAAAATTGGTATTGAGTTCATCTGTGCGGTAGCGGCTGGGGAAACTCGCACCCAGGCGAGGCGGAGAGTGAGATCGATTTTTGTTCATGTCAACCTGATGGCTGCACCCTTGACTAAAGGTCAGTTAACACAGTTGAATGAAGATGATGGTTTTGCGATCGTTGCTAGAAAAATTGCAGTTACACATCCACTATTAGAACAACGACAAGAGCGCAATCCCCGCGTAAATTGGAATAGTGCAACAGTCGCTTCAAACTCTACAGTTTTGACGACTTTGCAAGCTCTACAAGATATGTCTGAGCGATATTTGGCTCAAAAGTTCCCTCACTGGAAACCTTTAGAGAAAGGTCTAATTCCCATGCGTCCAGAGGATGAAGAACTTGAGCAGGGAATTGAGGAATTTAGAAAGCTATTTGATTCTTTGGCTAGTCTTTCTAGTTATAAGATTTTAGAACACGAGGATACACCAGCTTTGCGGCGCTTCAGTTTTGAGAAAGATGGAGGTGAAGGAAATATGCTTTTCCGTCCAGTTGCTCAAGTTGCATTAGCGCAAGCTTTGGGGATTTTAGTATTTAAAAAAGGTTTCTCACTGGCAGATATTTTTAAGAAACTGCGGAAGTTTGACCAGCAAGGTGGTTTTAGTGGTATGGAATATCCCCAATCTCTCTGGTACGGGGTTTTGTATGACCCAAATAAAAAGCGGGTGCAGGTTGCTGGACGAGATTTGGCGGCGAAATTATTGGTTTACATCCTGGGTGGAATTCAGGAACAAATGGAACGTGCTGAACTTCGTAAGGCTTTGGCGGATGCTAGGACTGTGGAAGATAAAACTATAGGTTTTGATGGCAAGTTTGTTGAACTCAAAGCGGTAGGACTTCCACCTATCCTGTAATTATGCTTGAAATATATTTTGGCGATGCCATTGAAGCACTTCCAGTTCTGGAAAGTGTTGCTCTGTATTTGGTAAAAGTATTTTTTCACCATCAAAATCTTTCATAGGTTTAGCATGAGGAGATGCTTCTTCCAAATCATTACTAACTATAATTTTATATTGCTCATCTACAGCAAACCAACCCCTATCAAATGCCCAATGATGATTTTTGCAAAGAGCAATTCCATTAGGAATTTTATTATCATAAAACTGGTAAAATGGCTTAATGTGTGCGCCATCCACAATATTTTGATTGACTTTCTTAGTTACTTTTAGTCCACAAAAAGCACATCTGTAATCATAAACGTGTACAATTGCTTTCCTAAAGAAAGCATTTCTAATAACTGCTTGTTTCAAGCTCAATCTTGGATTAGTATCTAAATTTCCTGTTTCAATTATTTTTTCTATATTTACTGCGTCATCTTGAAAAGTTTGATTTATTTGTGAAATAGCTTCTATATCATTTTCATGTTCAGAAAAGAAAGCTGCCACAAGTGCATCAATTAGTTCTTTTATACAAAACTCATCTTGCAAAAAGTTAAATAATTCATTATCTAAATATGCGTATTCAACAGCTTCCTTTAGTTTGTTAATTGTTTTTGGCTGTAACCCATTAAACTCAGGCTTAAATTTTAAGTACCAAAAGCCCTCAGTTTGCAGATGGAAGAAAGGATAGTGTAAACCACCTTTGTAAGAGGGAGAACCGATTTCATTCCAATACCTCTCAAATGTTTGAACTAATTCATTTGAAACTGGAATTTCATTAGTAGTAATAACACCTCGTGCAATTAAGTCAATTACTGATAAAAGTAATATTGGTTTATATTGAGCATTACCACGCTTGCGGCTACTACTCACATTTAATTCAGCAAAATGTTGACAATAATATGCTATATTTTTCATATTTAATAACTTAATTAAGCAAGCAAAAAAATCAATTTAAGAATTTACTGAGGTCAAATTCTTCTTCTAGCTGTTCTTTTGTTCCTTTTTCTGAAATCAGAACTAATAGAAGCCGCTCTGAGTAGTCAACAGAACCCCGTAACTCATTTTGTAAAATTTCAAGTCCTGCATTAGCATACTCTTCAAATATTTGAGTACGTTTATCTTCATCTTGTTCTTCTCTAGATGAGAGTATGTTGATATCTTGAGTTTCATTGATTCCTAATAATTTAATAATTAGGTCATATCCCAATGAAGCAAAATTTTCTTGTGGAATTGGAGATGGTTCTCTTTTTGTGGTTTCCCCCAAAGGAACACGTTTTTTATATTTAACGCCCAATGCTGCTGCAAACACCATAACTTCTACATAAGTCTGAAAAGGCCCAGTTGTGTCTTTTGATGCGACTAGAGATTTCACCAACTCAGCCTTATCTTTAGCAACCCTGATTCTATTTGCAGCCATTGTTTTAATATCTACATTGTTGCTATTTTACCCGAAAGTTAAAAGCGATCGCACACCTTGGCGCATTATTTTATACTAGTATGTGGACGATCGCTTAAACAAACAAATTATCCACTAACATAGTCCATCCTGGCACTGCGGGTTCAGCTCCAGCCATTTCATCAGTCGTAACTGTACGATTTTGCTATGAGATGTCTTTATACTGAATACTTAATGTAACTTTTTTCATAGATTATACTGTTTGTCATAACCATCTTGGCGGTTGCTATATCTGTATGAGGAATTATATTTTATATAATTTTTAAATGGGAAGCTTGATGATAAACTCTGAACCTTGTCCGGGTGCTGAATTTACCTCCAAAGTTCCTCCATGTTTTTCAACAACAATTTGACGAGCAATTGATAATCCTAATCCTGTCCCTTGACCTACAGGCTTAGTGGTGAATAAATGATCAAAGATTTTTTGCTGAACATCAGCCGACATTCCCACCCCATTATCTTTAATGCGAATCAAAATATGATTTTTGTTTTCACTAATGCTAGTCTGAATCAAAAGTTGATTGGGATTTGCTTCAATTTCAATATAGGTGCGTCCTACATTAGACTCTTCTAAAGCATCAATAGCATTAGCTAATAAATTCATAAATACCTGATTTAGTTGTCCGATAAAGCATTCTATTTCTGGAAAATTATCGTAATATTTAATTACTTGAATATCAGGGCGATCCTCGGATGCCTTTAAGCGGTGTTTGAGAATCATGATTGTACTATCGATGCCATCATGAATGTTGCAATAAACTTTGCGATCGCTATCTGCTCGAGAAAAGGTTCTCAAACTGTTACTAATGTTGCGAATCCGCTGAACTCCCTCTTTCATTGAATAAATTAAATTAGGTAGATCAGCAAGCATATACTTCAAATCTATCGCTGCAATTTCCTCTTGAATTTCTGGAACCGGATTAGGATAATGCTGCTGATAGAGGTTAATGATGTTAATCATGTCTTGAAAATATACTGAAGCGTGTCCGAGATTGCCATGAATGAAACCAACTGGATTATTAATTTCATGAGCAACTCCTGCTACTAATTGACCAAGGGCAGACATTTTTTCTGTCTGTACAAGCTGAAGTTGAGAATCTTGTAAGTCTTTTAATGCCCTGGACAACGCTGCTGTCCTTTCTGCAACTCGTTTTTCTAAAGTTTTTGTGAGACTTCGTAATTGAAGATGGGTTTTAATTCTAGCTAATAGTTCTTCTTCATGAAAGGGCTTAGTGATGTAATCAACTGCCCCTATACTTAGACCTTTTACTTTACTGTCAGTATCAGAATTAGCCGTCATAAAAATTACTGGAATATCACAAGTAGCTGAGTTTTCTTTCAGTCTTCTACAGGTTTCAAACCCATCTATTCCAGGCATCATTACATCTAATAAAATTAAATCCGGAAGTCTAGATTCAACCTGTTTTATTGCACTTTCTCCATCATTTTCTGTAGTAACCTCAAAACCGATATTAGTTAATATATTAAAGACAATTTCTAAATTTGTAGTAGTATCATCTACCACTAAGATTAAACTATCTTCTGGTACATAAAGCGTTTTTTTATCTGGCTTGTAATTCATGTATTTAAATTAATTTTACTTTTTATTACTTATTCACTATTCGCACTGCGATCGCAGGTAAGTTATCTCTATTTTTTTGACAGACTAACTGATAATTTCCTAGTCTAACAATCCTATAGTTCCCAAAAATTCTGATAACAACAACATTTTCACACTAAATTGCCGTATGCAATTACGAGTGCGATCGCTACAGGATGCAAATTAATAACCAATCTTCACTTTCACTAGAGTAAAACATCCTCTTTTATGAAGGCGATCGCTCTGAAATTAGTCATTATTACCCTTGCCTTTTTATAAAATTAGCGCTAACTCAGAACAATATTGTTGATGTCTTAACTTAATTTTTTCAGTTAGTCAACAGTGTTTATTATGAGTATCTCTAAATATAATTTTTCTTTATAAACTTTTTATAAGAAAATATAATTCCAGATAATTACGGTTATATTTTAAAAAAAAACGTTGAACAATGTTGATTAAGTTCTGAAATATTCATATAGATTTACACGCTACTAACAGTGACCTAAATATGATTTGCACACTGTATAAGTAGATGTGATTTCAGTGAGCATTTTCCAAAAGATCGTTAGAGGCTCTCTGTGAGTCTATTTATTTTATTTTGTTGTAACTTATTTCTTTTACTGATAACTAATACATTTCTATGAAGAAACTACTTTCCTCAGATTTATACTGTCCATTTTCATCCCATATTAATAAGCATGTTGATGTTTTAGAAGAGTATGCTTTTGAATGGGTAACTCGCTTTAACCTACTAGCAAATGAATCAGTTTATCGGCGTTTCATCAAGTCAAATTTTTTCAAGTTAGTCGCAGGTGCTTATCCTTACTGCAATCTGGAAAAAATAAAGATTGCTAGTGACTTGTTCAGTTGGCTGTTTATTTGGGATGATCAATGCGATATGTCAGATTTAGGCCAACAACCTGAAACACTCAAGCTTTTTCACAAGAGGTTTATTGAAGTATTAAACGGAGCAGAACTCGCAAAGAACGATATACATCTTAGCTATGCTTTAAGTGACCTACGACAACGGATGCTCCAAATAGGGAGCATAAAATGGTTCCATCACTTTGTTTGTAGCTTTGAGGAATACTTCGCCGGATGTGTACAGGAAGCAAGTAACCGTGCACAGGAGATTGTACCGGATATTGATACTTATATCAGAATACGGAACTCAAGTTCAGCGGGGGATCTTACCGTAGTACTGATTGAATTTTGTGATCAATTGCTGATTCCTGATGTTTTACGACAGCACGACATCTTCAAAAAACTTAAGGAGAAGACAATTAACATTCTTGCCTGGTGTAATGATATCTTCTCCTATTCTAGAGAAATGGCTAGTGGTGATGTGCACAATCTAGTATTAGTATTGCACTATCAACAGCAACTACCTCTAGAACTAGCGATTAAGCGTGCAATCGAAATCCATGATCAAGAGGTACGAGAACTGATCGAAATAGAAGCATCTCTGCCATCTTTTGGAGAGCAAGTAGATACTGAACTTGCAAAGTATATATCAGGAATGTATGCCTGGATACGCGGCAATCTCGATTGGTACTTTAATTCCGATCGCTACCAAACTATAGAAAGGCTAGAGTTAGTAGAAACTTTAGAGCTAAATAAATCTCAAAGCACTATACAAGCACTTTCAAATATGAAAGTTTTACTACCATCCTAAGGAAAAACTATACCATTTCAGCGAATATTTGCCACGATGCTCTCAACAACTTTTTTAAAAAGGGTAGTTGGGGGCATCTGAAATTTTATTGCTTCAAAGTTAATCAATATTACTCCATAATCAACGATAAAAAAGTAACACAACTTCAGTATGAAAAATCAAATGCAACTACCTAATCGACTAAAAGCCCCGCCCTTACTCCAGAAAATTCAGTGGGTTACAGACCCTGTTAGTTATATGGAAAATGCAGCTCAGCAATATCCCGACATTTTTACTGCTGAGGTAATTGGTTTTGGGGATGCCGTGGTTTTTGTAAACCATCCCCAAGCAATTCAGGAAATTTTAACCAACGATAAAAAGAAGTTTGTTGCTGTTGCGGAGGCTAACAAAATTGCGGAACCCTTAGTAGGAAAATATTCAGTCTTTTTGCTGGAGGGTGCTCGTCACAAACAGCGACGACAATTAGTGATGCCTGTCTTTCATGGACAGCAAATGCAAGGCTACGGTCAGCAGATTTGTAGTCTCGCCGAAAAAGTTTTTAGTCAGTTACCACTAGATCAGCCCTTCTTGGCACGTAATTTGACACAGGAAATTTCATTGCAAGTTATTTTACACGTTGTCTTAGGCTTACATGAGGAAGAAAAACTTCAAAAATTTAATCATCTATTGATAAAGATGTTGAATCTTTTTCAGTCACCGTTCACTTCAAGTGTGTTCTTTTTCTCATTTTTGCAAAAGGATTTAGGAACTTGGAGTCCTTGGGGAAAATTTCTGCGCGATCGTGAACAAATTGATGAATTGATCTACGCTGAGATTACCGAACGTAGGCAGCAACCCGATACAAAACGCGTTGATATCTTATCTATGCTGATGTCAGCAAGGGATGATGCTGATCAACCGATGACTGATCAAGAGTTACGCGATCATTTGATAACCCTAATAATTGCCGGTTATGAAACTACAGCGTCAGCAATAGCTTGGGGATTATACTGGATTCAGCAAAAGCCCCTAGTCCGTGAAAAACTGCTTCAGGAACTCGATACCCTTGGTGATTCCCCAGATCCAATGAGCATTTATCGACTGCCGTACCTCACAGCTGTCTGTAATGAAACTTTGCGAATCCATCCTGTTCTTATGTTCTCGCTTCCCAGGTTAGTGCAAGAACCTATTGAACTCTTAGGACATCCTTTAGAGTCTGGGACTTTACTGCTTCCCAGTATTTATCTTATTCATCAGCGAGAGGATTTATATCCCCAGCCCAAGCAATTTAAACCAGAGCGCTTTGTTGAGAGGCAATTTTCTCCCTATGAATTTCTGCCTTTTGGCGGTGGTGTCCGTCGTTGTATTGGCGAGGCTTTGGCTCTATTTCAAATGAAGCTAGTATTAGCAACCGTCTTCTCACGCTATCAGTTAGCGCTAGCTGATCGGCGACCAGAGCGGCCTCAGCGTCGAGGTTTCACCCTTGCACCTGCTAATGGAGTCAAGATGGTAATTACAGGACGGCGTGCGCGTGAAGAACCTCTAGTAAATATGATAACTACATCCGTTTTTTAGTAATCTGTCGGAGCGATTTTAATGAAAATTAAAACCCCAGTTTTTCTCAAAAGCTGGGGTTTTTAGCACTCTTAGATTTGGGCTTGACCGATTACTAACCTAGTCGTCTAACTGGTGCATCGGTATCTCAATAGTAAACTCAGTCCCCTCCCCAGGCGTAGAATCACAGGTTAAATTACCTTTGTGTTTGTCCACGACAATCTGATAGCTAATCGACAACCCTAAACCCGTGCCACTTCCTACTGACTTAGTGGTAAAAAATGGGTCAAATATTTTCTGCTGCACCGCTTTTGTCATGCCAGAACCGTTATCAGCAATCCGAATTATTGCCATATTAGAATCTGTTAGTTCAGTAAAGATGTGAATTTTTCCTACCCTATAAAAAGCCGATGACGTGTCTATGTCCTTTGTTATTTTTTCTTTGTGATTTACGAATGATGGATAATCAATGATAAATGACTCTTCTAAAGCATCGATCGCATTACTCAGTATATTCATAAACACCTGATTAAGTTGACCAGGGTAACAAATAACTTCTGGTAATTTCCCGTATTTTTTGATGACTTCAATTTCAGGACAATTGCTCTTTTCCTTAAGTCGGTGCTGCAAAATCATTAAGGTATTGTCTATTCCCTCATGAACATCTACAGGCTTCATCTCAGATTCATCTAGGCGAGAAAAGTTGCGTAAGCCCAAAACAATATTCCGAATACGCGAACTCCCCACTTTCATAGAATCTAGAATCTTTGGCAAGTCTTCTGCTAGAAAATCTATATCAATCTCTTCAGCTTTCTCGTTAATTAAAGGCGAAGGACGGGGATATTCCTGCTGATAAACAGCTACCAAATCTAGCAAGTCTTGGACATACTCGCTAGCATGACTAATATTCCCATGAATAAAGTTAATGGGGTTATTAATTTCATGGGCAATTCCCGCCACCATTTGTCCCAACGAAGACATTTTTTCACTTTGAATCAATTGGATCTGGGTACGTTGCAATTCTTGTAGAGTTTGTTGTAAGCAGTGATTTTTATCGTTGAGTTCCTGCGTTCTTTCCTGGACTTTATTCTCTAGCGAATGGTTGTATTCCTCTAAGCTTTCTTTAGCTTGTGCCAAATTTTTGTAGAGAATAGCATTCTCTAGAGATATTGCTGCTTGAGTGGTGAGTAGTTTGAGGACTTCTACGCGATCGCGTGTAAATGCTCCTGTCGTCAGATGATTTTCTAGATAAAGAATCCCAATTAATTTACCTTGATTTAGAAGGGGTATAGACAACAAACTCTTAGGCTCTTCACTAAGAATATAGCTATCACTTGCTAGAAAAGAAACAGCCTTTACATCATCAATAACCAAGATTTCTCTAGAGCGTTTAACGTAGTTAATCAAAGTAATAGGAACATCGTAGCTCGACTCCAGGCAAGTTGAGGGAAACTCAGTGTAGGTATATTCAAAATTTGAACTTGAACAAACTGCCGTGACAGTTAATGCTAAGTTATCACCTTCGCTCAAAATTAAAGCACATTTAGAGGCTCCTGCATTTTCCATAACAACTCCCATCAAAGTAGAAAGTAGTCGCTCAAGCTCGATTTCTCCAGAGAGTGCTTGAGATGCTTTGATGAATGCCGCTAAATCCAAAGAGTCAGAAATACTTGTCTTCGAGCCAATAACAGTTTGTTGATTACTCAGGGTAGATAAAGATGATAGAGATATGCTATTGAAAGAAGTGCTTTCCTCGTTGGAATGGATACTAAATTTTTCTTGCTGGAATATAGGAGCGAGCAATTGGGGATAGCGTTTTGCCAAATCGTCAACTTTGGTTTTTGCTCCCCAATTAACGTATCCATAATAGGCATCAATTAAGTAGGCCTGGGCAATTTTTTGCTTGTCCCATTTTAGATAAAATTTAGCTGCCAGCTCCTGAGCCAAAGCTACTTCATTCTTGTAGTCATGTTCTTGAGCTAGGGAGATAGCACGATCGTATTCTTCCATTGCTTCAAGATATTTCCCTTCAACTCGATGCCTTTCTGCTTCCACCAAATAAAATTTATGCCAATTATTCATGGGAGCATGATATGCCCAATATTGCATTTTTTCCTGATTAGCTTGCACCCGATCGAGAATGCACTTTTGCTCTAAATCAGGTGCGTCAGCGTACACCGCCAGTTTAGCCAGAGAATCGTAAAAATAGAAAAAGGGAACAACCAGTTGTCCTGTACCACTATCTAAATACTTTTCTGCCAAAGTGGCATTTTCAACTGCTTGAGGAAACTGCTGAAACAAGTAGCATAAATATAGTTTGTGGAAATATAGATATAAAAGTCCGATTCCATCCTTGGCTTCCAAGTGAAGCGGTAGCATTTTCTCCTCATCATAGGCTTCACCAATTAAACGACAAGGATCTTTTACAACACCCAGTAAATTTAAGACACTCTGTTGATAGATGCAATTCCAGTTAAACGCTCTTTCTTGCTTGATTTGCTTTAGGGCATTGCTGTAGTTTGCTATCTCGCGTTCCAGCCCTGTCAGTTCTCTACCTATGAAATAACAACAGAAGCAATAAAACTGAAGAGCCAAGGCTGCAAATTCTAAATCTCCTGTTTCCATCGCCAGAGAGTAAGCATCCAGCACCGGATTTAATGTTTCCTTAGGATGCTCCTTCCAATGCCGGATACCTGCATGAAATACCTCCATGACTCTTGCTTCAACTTCTTTAGCATTGTACTTAGCCACCAAACTTAAAGCCAGTTTGCCAAAATCATAGCCAGACTGAATGTCTCCCTTTTCACTACAGAGGATGATTCCGTAAAGAACGTATGCAAAGGCGGACAAGGGAGCATTGCCATATTTGAGCGATAAGTTGATTTGTTTGAGAACAATCAGTGGAAAAAGTTCAGGAGTGACTGCATAGGCGAAAAAAAGTGCATTGGATAGAATCCGCATAACTACCAATGTTTGTTCTGCCGTCATTTCTGGCAGATCAATTAAATCTTCAATCCGTTTTCCATTTAAATTTGATGTTAATTCGGCGATCGCTATCTGAATATCTGACTGGCTGGGATTTTCAGGCAACTCAACTTCCAACAACTTTAGAACACTTAGTGCAGTCCTGACAGACTCTAGTGCTTGGTTCTGCGCCCCATAGGCTTTTATTTTGATTTCATAAACTTTTACTTTCTCCAGCAGTGTTTTCGCTCGTGCCAACACTACCTCTATTAATTGTTCCATTTGCTTAAAGTCGCCAGCTAGATACGCCGCCTCTGCTGCTGTCTCATACAAAGCTAGGATTAGCTTATATTTAGTCTCCCAGCTATCATCTCTGAGCAGTTGGATGCCGGTAGTTAAATACTTCACAGCACATGGATAAGCTGTTGATGCTAAAGCTTTACGCCCAGCAATTAAATTCATCTGGGCCAGTTCATCACGCTTAACTTGATCAGAGATGAATTCTACTGCGATATTAAACTGATTGACAAGCTCAAAAATCTTTTCTTCCTGTTCTGCAACAGGGATGTTGTTCAATAACAGTAGCCCAATTTTTAAGTGAATTGGCTTTTTTTGTTCTTCAGGAATCAAAGAATAAGCGGCTTGCTGCACTCTATCATGTACGAATTTATACTTAAGCACATGTAAATTAGAATTTGAAAATTGTGTAGATTCTATTCCATGAACAATGAATTCTTGATTAGTATTATCTTTTGAAAAGATGTTGTAATTTTCAGTCTGTGGTAAAACTAGCCCATCAAGTAATGCTTGCCACAAGTCTGATGCTGTATCTACTACAGATTTTTCATTGATGATCGCCAGAGTTTTTAAGTCAAATTGATTACCAATACAGGCAGCAAGTTTCAGAACTTTTTGGGTATTGATTGGCAATTTTTCTATTTGCAAGGCGATAAATTCTACTACATCATCTGTAAGAGCTAATTCTTTGACTTTTGAAATATCATACTGCCAATAGCCAACATCAAAGTTTAATCCAATTAACCCGTCATCGTGTAAAGACTTGAGAAATTGAACTGAAAAGAAAGGGTTGCCTTTGGTTTTAGCAAACACCATCTGGGTGAGAGGAACAGCAACGGTTTCAGGGCAATGAAGTGTATCAGCAATTAGATGATTTAAATCACCCTGATTTAAAGGTGCTAAGGTAATCGTATTAATGATTGCTCCTGCTTTTTGAATCTCCTGTAGTGTCAAATAAAGCGGATGTGCCTTAGAAACTTCATTATCTCGATACGAACCAATTAACAAGAAACCTCCCTTAGTTTCACGCATCTGTTCCATATCTTCTGAAAAAGAAGACAACATGCTTTCACACATTAATAACTGAATTAACTTCAAAGATGCCGTATCTGACCATTGCAAGTCATCCAGGAAAATAACCAGGGGATGTTCTTTCGTTGTAAAAATTTGGATGAATTTTTGAAACAATAAATTGAACCGATTTTGGGCAGCACTGCCAGACAGTTCTGTAACCGGAGGTTGCTTGCCAATAATCTGTTCGAGTTCAGGAATTACATCAATAATCACCTGAGTTTGTGTACCCAATTCTTGCAGAATTTTGGATTTCCACTGTTGAATTTGGGTATCTGTTTCCGAGAGCAGTTGCCCGATTAAGTCCCGAAAAGCTTGCACCAATCCTGACAGAGGAATGTCACGTTGAAACTGGTCAAATTTTCCTTTAATGAAGTAACTACGCTGCCGCACAATAGGTTTGTGGACTTCATTGACCACAGCAGTTTTGCCAATGCCAGAAAAACCCGCGACTAAGATCATTTCTGTTGCCCCCTCTGTCACGCGCCCAAAAGCAGCGAGTAGGGTTTCAACTTCACTTTGGCGACCGTAGAGTTTTTCAGGGATTACGAAACGGTCTGAGATGTCCCTCATGCCTAGTTGAAAGGGTACAATATTTCCTATTGCTTGCCACTGGTTTTGGCACACTTCCAAGTCATGCTTTAATCCCAAAGCACTTTGATAGCGGTCTTCGGCATTTTTTGCCATCAGCTTGCTAATGATGTCAGACAAAATTTGCGGAATATTAAAGTTAATCCGGCTAGCTTTTAGCGGTTGTTTGGCAATGTGAGAGTAAACTAACTCCATCGGATCTTTAGTCGTGAAGGGTAACTGTCCGGTGAGGAGTTGAAAGAAGGTGACACCGAGGGAATAAAAATCAGTGCGGTAGTCAATACCTCGGTTCATCCTTCCGGTTTGTTCTGGGGAAATGTAAGCTAGGGTGCCTTCTAAGATGTTGGGATTCGTGACAAATTGAATTTCTCTTGGTAGCAGCGTGGCAATACTAAAGTCGATGAGTTTTATTTCATCTGTACTAGGGTTTATCAGGATGTTGGCAGGCTTAATGTCTTTATGAATAATGCGATCGCGATGCAGTCCTTCAAGGGTAGAAGCTATTTTAATGGCAATGGGGAAAAACTCATTGAGGGAAAGCCAGTTTTCCTTCTTCCCCTTGTCCTCCAATCGCCAGTCTTGGAGGGAAATGCCGCCAAAATCTTCCATCACTAGAACGTAGCTGTTACGGTAGTTTTCTAAGCTATAGGTTTTGACTATGCCAGGAAGATCGAGGTTTTTGGCAATGATATATTGATTGCGGAACTGGGCGATTTCCGCGAACGTAGGATATTCATTCCGCATCAATTTGAGAACGACTGATTTTTGGTCTTGTTCTCTAATGCCCCGATAAACTAGGGTTTTACTGCCTAAGTAGATTTGCTCAGTGAGGCGATAGCCAGGAAACGCATATAATGTATCCAATACTACTAACATCGCGGACTATGCTCATAATTCTTGTTTCTATGGCTTAGTATTCCCGTGAGAAGACTATCATTATCATAAAAAAGCAATTTTATTTGTTTAATTTGTATTTTAAAATATAATCTTTTATTAAATATCTTATCTTGAACTATGTAATTCTGGAAAAGGCTACTTTTGATATAAAGGCATAAGCTTGTCAAACACATTCTTAGGAAATTTTTCTAAGAAACAGCTATTATTCCTGCTTTCAATCTGTGGAGTAACTAAGCTGTTACGCATTTAATTTGTACATTTATCTGATGACTGATGACTGATGACTGATGACTGAAAACCCGTCAACAGTCAACAGTTAACGACCATCGAGAGTGTTTATATACTTTAGACGCGCATCAGCTTATCAAGTTTTGACACAGATTTTGGATCTAACAGACCAAACAACAAAAAAGCCTGCCGTTCTCCTTAGGTTAAGAGCAAACTGTGGCAGGTTTAGTGGGTTTAGGACTGCTTTGTTAGACTGTCAACATCTTCTCCTACGAAGATGCTGCACGAAGGGGGAATTCAAAATTCAAAATTTATAAAGGTGCAGATAATTGTTAGTTATTTTTCCAGTTTTTGAATTTTGTTGTCAACCATGATTTGTCAACATAAGTATTTTTGAACTAACTATTTTTATCCACTTTTAATTGGATACCCGTTATTATAAACAGGGTATTTTTGGTTGGGATAATAATGAGCACAAATGCTACTTGATTTTTTGTTTAATAAAAGTCACAACCTGAGTTAGCTGTTTCTTCAAGCCATCGATTTCAGCTTGCATTTTGACAATTTTCTCGTTCAACGCATTGATTTCTGTGTCGGATGCTCCTCCGGCACTAGGGGTTGCGTTGCTTGCCGCCGTAGGCATCGCAGTATTTGCAACACTAGGGGCTGCTACCGTAGCATTGGCTACACTAAAGGTTACAGCTGTGCCATTTTTGACGGCAACTGCTGCTCCTACTGGGACTAGTTCTGGGCGTGGCTGTTTTGCCTTCGCCATCGCTAACTTAATCGCGCCAATTAGTTGCTTCTGATCAAAAGGCTTGCCCAGAAATTCAAAGTATTCAAAGGGTTCTGTGATTTTCTCAGTCACCTCTTCTTTGCGACCAGACATGATCACCAAAGGAATTTTCCTTAACTCCGGATCGGCTTGAACTTTCTGGAAAACCTCCCAGCCACTCATTTTAGGCAACAGGAAATCCAGCATAATCAGGCTGAGTTTTTCCTGAAGAATGAAATTTAGTCCTTCCAAACCGTCTTTTGCTTCCAGTACCTCAAAATTGCCCGGAGGCAACATTTCTCGTACTTTTACCCTGACAACTGTAGTGTCATCGATAACTAAAATCTTGTTGCTTGCCACGACTGTTTGCTCTAACAGAAACTTTAAGTGTAAATAGCGGCTTTGCCGATTGTCATTGAGAATTCCCCCACTATATACAAAATTTCTATGAATTGGGGGATAGTATATTTCGGTATAAATAACATTGCTAGAGGTGTTTTGCAAAACTTTTGCTTGCGCTCTTTTCAATTTATGTCATGGTGATATTTAAGGTTTTAGCGTTGTTCGATGACTGGTGACTGATGACTGATGACTGTTAACCGTCAACAGTCAACAGTTAACGACCATCAAGAGTGTTTATATACTTTAGACGCGCATCAGCTTATTCTTATCTATCATTTGTTAATTGACAGACCATTACTCTATATTCGCATCTTGCTTGGATGTCTATGATTTTGTCACAACAAGCCGAACTAAAGTCTGAAATTACGGCAATGCCTAGCTGGTTACGTCGCCCTATTGGTAAAGCCAGTCAAATCTCTACCGTACAGCGTATTATTAAGCAGCGCCAAATTCACACGATTTGCGAAGAAGGGCGCTGTCCCAACCGGGGAGAGTGCTACGCCCAAAAAACTGCGACTTTCTTACTAATGGGCCCTACTTGCACACGCTCTTGTGCTTTCTGTCAAGTAGATAAAGGTCATGCACCAATGCCTCTTGATTTAGAGGAACCCCAAAAGGTGGCACAGGCGGTGCAGCTTTTGGAATTGCGTTATGTGGTACTGACTTCTGTAGCCCGTGATGACTTGCCAGATCAGGGTGCGGGGCACTTTGTCAAGACGATCGCGACTATCCGCCAGTTGAACCCAGAGACTCAAATTGAAGTGCTGACCCCAGATTTTTGGGGTGGTGCTGGTGTTGGGGAGTCAGGTCAATACCAGCGGATAGCCATGATTGTCAAAGCCAAACCAGCTTGTTTTAATCACAATATCGAGACAGTGAAACGGTTAACTGGGCCAGTGCGCCGGGGAGCCAAATACGATCGCTCCCTTTCGGTACTGGCTATAGCTAAAGAAATCGATCCGACAATCCCCACCAAATCAGGTTTGATGCTGGGACACGGAGAAACACTTGATGAAGTCGTTGAAGCAATGGCTGATCTAAGGGCTGTGGGGTGCGATCGCTTGACTATTGGGCAGTATATGCGTCCTTCTTTAGAACATCTACCAGTCCAAAAATATTGGACTCCAGAGGAATTCGATCAACTTGGCAGATTAGCATGGGAAATGGGATTTAACCATGTTCGTTCTGGGCCTCTGGTTCGCAGTTCCTACCATGCTGGAGAGGAAGGAGCGGGGAGTGCAAAGTAGGGAGTTGGGGATGAGGGAGCAGGGGAGGCAGGGGGAGCAGGGGAAGAAATAACCAATGCCCTCCAATCCCCAATACCCTGTCCCCATTCCCCAATTTCCAACTTCACACAAATATTCTTAAAGAATTTGAATATTTGGTACACCAGTTTGGTATTTCTTAAAAAGTCTTGACATTAGGAGAATCGCATTATGACTGCAAAAACGACGAAGAATTTACCAGTTGCCGACAGTGGAGCTAAACCTCCCTACGCCTTTCGCACAGGCTGGGCACTGTTCTTGTTAGCTATCAATTTTCTGGTGGCAGCCTACTATTTCCACATTATTGAGTAGTTAGAAGTGGAGTGGTGCTGCTCAAATCGTTCCTTTGAATAAACCTTTGGGACGAATGAGCAGCACCAAAATCATGATCAGCAGTGCTATACCTTGTTTGTATTGTGAACCCAGCCAAGGAGTACTGATTTCTTGGACGATGCCAATGATAAAAGCTGCTGCGATCGCACCGTAAGGGTTGCCAATCCCACCAAGAATTACTGAGGCAAATAAAGGTAAAATTAAAAACCATCCCATATTCGGACGCACAGCTGTAATCAACCCATACATACTGCCGCCCAAGGACGTAAGACTGCCAGCAATTACCCAAGTCCAGAAAATTATTCGGTCAACATTGATACCTGACACTCTAGCTAAGTCCAGATCGTCAGCAACTGCTCGCATCGCCTTACCAATTTTGGTATTTTGCAGCAGGTAATGGAGCGCCAAAATTGCTAGCACCGCCAACCCCAATACTAATAATTGATTTTGCGGCACCTTTAAGCCAAATATGTCTAAAGCTGAGGTAACAGGTAAATTATAATTTTGGTTCTTGCCACCCCAGATAAAAATAATGCCATTGCGAAGAAATAAGGCAAGTCCGATAGAAATAATAATCAGCGTAGTAGAAGAAGCACGGATAGAGCGCATCTTTGACCACAGTAACTTTTCCGATAACAGCATTGCTACTACTGTTCCTGCCGCCGCCAGGATCATCGACAGCCAAATATTGACTCCAATAGTGTTGATCAGCCAGGTCAGATAAGCTCCTAGAGTTAGAAAGTCACCATGAGCAAAGTTAGATAACCGTAAAATTCCGTAGGTAAGAGTGAGTCCAACTGCGGCTAGAGCAATAATACTCCCTACCGCAATTCCATTAACGATTAGTTGGGCGAATTGTGTATCCATAAGTCTTAAGTTGGTTTATAAAATTTTAGGTCAGTGGTTCATATAATAATTTTTTTGGACTAGCTGCTAAATTCGACATCATAAGTTATGGTTTATAACAACATAGGTTATGGTTTATAAATAAAAAAGAATTGTCCGCTAATATACATAGAATCCGGTTCGGATTTTTATGCAAAGCTAAACTTGTTCAGCGGTCTAGTTGACCATGCAGCAGTATTCAAGCTTACCAGACCAGAACTTACAGATAGATGCAAGGCCAAAACCTTTGACAACAATTCAGCAACTTCGCGCCAAGTTGTGGCTGGAGAGCAGCTTGAACCAGTTGCAAAGTCGCCTTAATGATTGTTTGCTTTCTGCTTGTAACACTGTCTCACAGGCAGGAGCCGCAGAAGCAGAAATTCTCCAAACTGTGGTCAACGAAATTAACAGTGCTGTTTACAGCAATAAACTGGCGCTTACAGATTCTGCCGTAGGCATCGCTCTGTTTCAACCACAAGAAACTGTAGCAACAGTTTGCTATGTTTCTTGTTCTCCATCCTCAAACTCACAACCTCTATTTCTAGAAGTGCTAACAGCAGAAAAAAAGTTGCTGTTGAAATTGCAAGAGATCATACAAATTGAAGATTTACAGCAACTTGAGAATCAACACCCACCGAGCGCTTGGCGGTTAGCTGATGATTCTAGCAACGTCATGGGCTGGCTAATTATTGCCACAGCGCCCCTAAGCTCTGATCGTGAGTCGCTCATAAAATTACAAGCTCAACTCAAATCACAATTGATGGTAAGGTCTGCCAAGCTCTGTACTACAGCCTTGGTACAACTTAGAAATATCCTATATTGGCAGCAACGGTATCAACAGTTAAGTAACTCTAATCAAGAATTGGAGCGCACCAATCAACTCAAAAATCAGTTTCTGGCAAACACCAGCCATGAAATTCGCACACCGCTTAGTTCTATTATTGGGTTTACCCACCTGCTTTTAGCGCCAGGATACCAACCAACTAAAGAACGCCAGCAAGAGTATTTAAATATCATTCAGTCTAGCGGCAAGCACTTGCTAGATCTGATTAATGATATTTTGGATCTCTCTAAAATTGAAGCAAATCAGATGGAGGTGCAGTGGGAAACAATTGATGTGCCAATGCTATGTAGCAATGTTTTCGCACTGGTGAAAGAGAAAGCCGCTAATAAGGGTTTGAAACTCCGTCTAGAACTTGACCCCAATATCACAACCCTAGTAGCTGACCCTTTGCGACTCAAGCAAATGCTGTTGAATTTACTCTTCAATGCCCTAAAATTCACTAGCAAAGGAAGTGTTGGCTTACAGGTTGCTCCCAAAGGTCTATTTGTGTATTTTACAGTTTGGGATACTGGCACTGGCATTTCCCAAGAAGACCAGGCTCAACTATTTGAACCCTATTTTCAAATTGCCAACGCTGTCGCTGGTGATGCTGAAGGTACTGGTTTGGGTTTAGCAGTGACTCGAAAACTCGCCCAAATTCACGGTGGTTCCGTGAAAGTGGAATCCGAAGTAAATTGCGGTTCCCGTTTTACCCTTGTACTTCCCTTTAAGCAAGAGGCGGGAGTGGGGGAAAATGAGGAAGCAGAGGAGGCAAGGGAGGCAAAATACCCCTCATCTCCTTTGCCTTTCACCCCTAGTTCTTCTGTAGACATTTTGCTGGTAGAAAATGACTTAGCCAACGCTAATTTGATACAAATTTATCTACGTGAATTGGGATATCAGGTGACTTGGGTTAAGAATGCTGCTGAAATATGGGAAGCTTTAGCACAGTTAGACCCAGTGGTGATTTTGATGGATGTTCATCTGCCAGATGGAAATGGTCTTGAGTTGGTACAGCAGCTGCGAGAAAATCCGCAATATCGGACGATTCCGGTAATTGTTCAAACAGCAATGGCGATGAAAGGCGATCGCGAAACTTGTCTAGCAGCTGGAGTAGATGACTATATTTCTAAACCAATTGATTTACCACTTTTAGCCAGTTTGGTGGCCAAGTACAGCAAAGCATCAATAATAGGTGAAACAGAGGAGTAGGGCAGCACAGAGAAATGACTACAATGGAATTTGTTGGGTGCTATAGGGTTTGGGCAGGATTGGGAAATGATGCTGACAGAAAAATTTGAGCAATTAAGAGCTTTATTTCAAGAAATGGAGCAGGCGTTGATTGCCTACTCTGGAGGCGTTGATAGCACTTTGGTTGCCAAAATTGCTTATGATGCGTTGGGCGATCGCGCTTTGGCTGTCACGGCTGTTTCTCCTTCGCTGTTACCAGAAGAGTTGGAGGATGCCAAAATTCAAGCTGCAACTATTGGGATTGGGCACAAAATCGTCCAGACTCACGAGATGGAAAATCCCAATTACACCTCTAACCCTGTCAATCGCTGTTATTTTTGCAAAAGTGAATTGCACGACACTCTCAAACCTTTAGCTTTAGAGTTGGGTTATCCCTATGTAGTGGATGGGGTGAATGCTGATGATTTGCATGATTATCGCCCAGGAATTCAGGCTGCGAAAGAAAGAGGTGCGCGATCGCCTTTAGCAGAAGTGGGTGTTACCAAAGTTGAAGTTCGACAACTTTCGCAACAACTCGGTTTACCTTGGTGGGATAAGCCTGCTCAACCTTGCCTCAGTTCTCGGTTTCCTTACGGTGAGGAGATTACTGTAGCTAAGTTGCAACGAGTTGGTAGAGGAGAAATTTTCTTAAGAAAGCTAGGTTGGCAGAATTTGCGCGTGCGATCGGAAGGGGATACAGCACGAATTGAATTGCCACCAGAACAAATTAAAGAGTTTGTATTGACTAACGATTTACAAACATTAGTTTCTGCATTTCAAGATTTTGGATTTATCTACGTAACCTTAGATTTAGAAGGTTATCGCAGCGGCAAGTTGAATCAGGTTTTGAATCGGGAAGCCTTGGGCGTTAAACTATAGCATTTTCCTGGACTATAGACACGGTTGTGCTGTTTTCACCTGCCTCACTGGTCTTGGCCAACTGCATGAGTGTCTCATACCAATCCGTTATCGGCAGATCGGCAGGTGCTGTTAGCTCTTGATAAACTTGTTGGCAGAGTTCTCGAAAAGCGGGGTAGCGCTCTTGACGCCAATGCTTAGTGAGTTCGCTCAGAGATGCCTGATTAAGATTTCCTAGAGCATAATTGCGGTCAAAACCATGTTGCATTGGCACGACTGTCCCATCTGCTTCGATAATTAGGGGCGACACGAGGTCAGCAAAGCTGTAGTCTTGCTGATTTATTAGCGATTTGTCTGCAAAAAAGCTACCAGGATTTGAACGCAGCAAATCTTGGTGAGTTAAATCAATATGAACAAACAGCTTGTCACCAAGGGCTTCTCGCAGACGCGTGGCTTTTAGGTAAGCATAAGATAAAATGCTTGGATTGGGTCTATACCCGACGAGGCTTTGGGTAGCATGTCCGACTTCTGCAAGTGGATGAATCTGCAATAATTTCGCCCCTTGCTCCAAGGCAAAATTTGTAACCCAGTCTAACTCTCGAAAATTTTGTTTTGTAAGTGTAAAAATAAACCCGAATGGGATAGCAGATTGCCGAACCCCTTCCAGTCGAGCCGCCATTTTTTCAAAAGCTTGCTCTGAAGAACGCATACGGTTATGAGAAGCTGGCATTCCATCAAGACTAATGGCAAGTAGATCAACCGCTCCAGTCAGCTGCTCGATGTGTCGCTCGTCCAAAAGTATGCCGTTGGAAGTAACCGTTGTATGCATCTGACATTGATGAGCCTGTTTTAGCAGTTCGAGCAGAGGTTTGTAGACAAAGGGTTCTCCTCCTGAAAAGCTAGCAATGTTATACCCTTGTTCACTTGCATCAGTAATTGCTTGCAAAAGGAGCGGGACACTAAGTTGGTCATGCTCTTCCGGACTAGAAGAAGAGTAACAATGGAGACAGCGCAGATTGCACCGTCTGGACGGGTGGATTTGCAGAATGCGGTTAAAGTTTCCAGTAGGTACCATATGCTTACACGACTCCAATTACTCTTTCTGAATCAAAACTCTATGAACCTTTGCAATGGTTGAGGGAAGGGTTAAAGAGTAACGATAAAAAGGAAAATTCCATCGACACCCGTCTTCCCTGACTTTTGGAAGAAGTCTTAGAATTTCAAACCTGCTTAGAGATATCTAGCTCGTTGGACTTCAAGATGGCGGGAACGCCATAAGGAAAAGGCAAAGGCTGATCGGGGATGAGGATATCTAGCTCCTTGATCTTGGAGATGTGCAAGGCGGGAATCCCATTAGGAAGAGGATCATTGGTTCGTGGGATACTTAATCCTCCTTTTACCTGTTCTAGTTCTTGTAGCTCTTCTGGGGTTAGCTCCATAAACAATTCGTCGCCTTGAATGTTTTGCACTTCCAGACGATTTTCCATGATATTCTCCTTTGTTTTTAAACTAAGTGCGACGCCAAATAGCCCGTCGTAGACATCGCTGATTTGTATGAGCGATCTGCACAGGTTTTATTTCATTCCCCTCTGAGGAACTTACGCAAATTTATTATTGAGATTACAAATATTTATATTTAGGAAACTCCAAAAATTAAATTACGCAATTCCTGCATTTAAGACCACTATCGATTCTTCTTCCCGTGCTTTCCGTGTTCACTCAGCGATTGGTTATTTTTTTATTTGGAAGTCCCTTAAAAACACTATTTGGTAGCCTGTCTACGCAATTCCATAACTTATGGTGATGCGATCGCTCCAAGCATCGGCGTAGAGCGATCGCTCAATTTCCACGTTGAGTCAGCTTGTATTCTATCTGCTGTAGCGCAGAGCGCCACACATCATAACCTTCTTGAGACAGGTGCAACCCATCTGTAGTTAACTCTGGGCGCAAATTACCTTCCATATCCGTAAACCAGCTATAAATATTCAGATAATTAGCGCCTTCTTGTTTGGCAATCTGGGTTAGTTGTGTGTTGATGTGACGAATGCGGCTATTGGAAAGTTTTGCTAGGCGAGTAGGCAAAATTGATTGGACAATGATTTGAGTTTTTGGGTGAGTCTGCCGTAAACGATGGATAATCCGGCGATAGTTACGCAAAATTGTTTCATCACTAGCGCCTTTTCGTAAGTCGTTAATCCCAGCCATGACGTAAATCACATCCGGCCGCGTTGCCGAAAATGCCCCTAATCTTTTTAAAACGCCACTGGAAGTATCTCCAGATATGCCTTGATTCAGCCACAATTTACCAGCAGGCAGTTTTTCTCTAGGAAACCACATGCTCAAAGAATCCCCAACTAAGATACTTAGATGGTTTGCACCTTGACCCTGCGCGATCGCTCTAGCTTCTAAAGCTAGTAAACTTTTCCAGTCATCATAAGTTAGTTGACGCTTCTTAATCGACTCCCACAATGATTGCAAATTATCACTATCTACGCGTGTATAAATCTGACCTGTTTTCAGAGCCGCCAATCTTTGGTAGTAAAGTTGATTGCCAGATGTCAATGAGAAACCAGCTGGTTGGGCGCTGGGGTTGAGTGATGACTCTGTTGGGGCTGGTAATCCCTGACTGCTAAGTTTTGGTAAGGGGAGATCAACGCTGTTGATATTTTTCTCACTTACTGTTGGCTGTGAACTTTTTAGGGGTTGGAACGCTTGGCTGCTGAGTTCTGGTAAGGAGAGATCAACACTGGGGATGATTTGTCTACTTACTATTGTCTGCGAACCTTGTTTTAAATCCCACAGGAATCTAGAATTTTCTGGCAGGACAATTGACAAATGTGGAAGAGCCGATGCTGGTATTGCTAATCCTGTTAACAAGCCTGCTGCCAACAGATAAGGATCCCTCATCGCTTTGTCTCTCCTCTACTCACTGCTTTTCCCTAAGACAGCATTAGCTGCTTGTATTCAGGAAAATTTTACTTCGGTTAAGTTATTATTCTTATTTACACTGTATAGTTCTGTAAAGCGTGTTAACGAGATTATATTAGACAATTTACGATTTCTTTAAATTACGGTTTTTTCAATGGTATCAAGTCTTATTTGTGAGGATACTTGTACTGAAAGCCCTGTTTTAGGAAACCGACCATTTTTATAACTCAGTTTTGACAAAGATTGCAACTGTGTGTAAACTCGGCAATTAATGGGTGATTTGTAAGTATGTCACGACAGAAGTTTTTGCTTTTGACGCTGCTATTATAAGGAATAACCATAAGATTTCAGGTTTTCATATCTTAGTAAATTGTGGCGATCGCATAAGAGTTTGCTAAATTAAAGGGCGATCGCTTTTTAATTTTTTCTATAAAATTGAGCGCTGCAAATGCATTAGTTATAAAATATGAGATTAGTCAGATTAAAGATTGGATAATTAGCATAAGATAAGGATCGATACTCAAAGAAGTTTCTGAGCGTTCTGGGGGAATTTGCAGCATAATTATAAGTTATGCCCATTGTCCAGTAATGATAACAGTTGATTTTACTGCCATTCCTAAATTACCTCGCACCTTTGATGTAACTATTAAAAATTTAGTATAAATTCTAAAAGAATAGGCAAAAGTTAAACTGTTGAGGATGTTGATATCATACGACGGTGTGCCCTCAATGAGCAAGCATCAGGTTTGCCATACTGAGAATTTTATAACTTACTTAAAAAAGAGGTTAGACCCTTAATCAAACAAACAGGTTTGGGATAACTCTAAAACGATCTGTAGCGCCGTTCTATTAGACACTATACTCGTTATTCTTAAATAACAAAAGTTAAATTTATTTTCATCCAAAAGTAGGCTCTTACCTTTGATGCGATAATTGAGGATTTGATAAAACTATCCAGTTGTGGGACAGCGCCCTGCACTTATAACGCTATTCTTTACATACCTAATTTAAAATTAATGTTTACTTATTGAAGTATGAGTTGAAACACATTTAAATTAAGTTTTAACTATAGAAAATAACTTTATGGAAAGTGCTAAGATTTAGGCTGAATCATTAGTGTTTTCCTTTTCTTCCGTGGCTAGAGCTAGTACAGCGATTGGTGTTAGTCCCATTATTAAAGAGATTGTGCAAAAACAGGCACATTCGACACGTTTGACCCTGAAAGAAGTTATTCTTATGGGGATGTTAGCTATTGACAAACTAGATGATCAAGGTCGTCAAGAGCTAGCAGATCAAGTTCATCAAATGCAGGTGAATGGAGAAATTTAAGTGAGTAGTTATGAGTTAAAAGTTATGAGTTATAAATTTTAACTCCTCAGTCTTGACTCTTGACTTAATTTGGTTATTGGCTAAATCGATAACGGCTTCCCATTACATAATTCTCGTTAATTTCGAAAGATATCCATCGGCGTTGCAGAGTCTGTGCAACAAACCCGCTTGTGTTAGAACCTGCAAATGGATCTAAAACCATATCACCTTCATCAGTTAAGAATTTGATGAAGAACTCGGCGAACCTTTCAGGAAAACGTGCTGGATGGGGTCTAATTTCTGCTGCTTTACAGCGTCGTAAATAAGCACTATTCGATTCAGTATTAGCAATTTCTAGTAGATTTGGCGGAATTGCACCTTGGTTATCCTTTTGGAATTTATCCGAAATATCATGTCCACTAGGACGTACTTTAGCCTTATAGCCATTTTTGAGTAATTGTTTCATACTTTGGCTATAGGGCTTTAAAATTTTTCTGTTATCTGCTTTAGGATTCGGTGTCTTAGACAACCACCAAACTGTATTTACAGAATCTTTCACACGAATCCGCCTGATTGTCACCCACTCAGCAGGGGTTGGCAGTCGAGCCGGATTATAATGGTAAAATTCTTGAGCAAGAAAGAAACCTACTTCCTTGCATAATCTGACTAAAAGTTCGTATTGGTAAATACTTCGCACGGGATTACCAGGAAGGTAAGCGCCACCTAAATCTAGTACAAAGGAACCATTATCTGTCAATACTCTTTTAAATTCATAGGCAAAAGGTAGAAACCACTCAATATATTTTTCAGCAGTTTCGTTACCGTATTCTTTTTTTCGTGTGAGAGCAAATGGAGGTGATGTGATAATTAAATTAATACTATTATCATCAATGAATTTAATAAGTTTAAGGCTATCACCTAAATATGCTGCTCCGTTCTGCTGGGTATAAGAGGGGTTAAAAATTATTTCTTTTGGTGTTACTGATTCTTCTTGCAAGAGTTATAAAATTATCTCGTTTTTTATAGTTGTAACTTGTTTTGGTATTGTTTAAGGATTTAATTTTAAAAGTTATTTTTTTAACGCAGAGGAACACAGAGGGAAGCGCAAAGTAACGCAGAGGGGTATATTAACTTTGTATCCATGCTATCACTGCGATCGCCGGATTCGCGTCTGTATATCGTCTGCCACGTTATCGTCGAGTTTTACTGTCATTTCTATTCATCGCAGTGGCAACAATTTCTCTTCCCTGGTTAATTGGGCAGCATAAGCAATAGCTGCTCTGATATCTTCTAAAGCCAGTGGTGGATACTCTTAAATAATCTCTCAAATGTTAGCCCCTCGGCAAGGTTATCAAGGATGACAGATACCATAATGCGTGTTCTTTTGATACAGGGTTTACCGTGACATACATTTGGGTTTTGAGTAATGCGTTCTTGCCAGTTTGTCATGGTTTTGAGTGCTTGTAAGTTTAATTTTAGGCGTAGGCGTAGCCCGTCGTAGACATCGCTCTTTTGGATAGCATGACAAATCATTGATTAAAATTTGTAAACTTAACTTGTCACTTTAGGAAGTTGTTCAGCCATTATAACTAAGTATGTGATTAGAAATAGAGTATACATCATACTTAAATTTTATCCAAAATAAAAGGATTATTTCATGGATGACTTAGAACAGCTATTGAGTGACCTGCCAAATATTATTGATGAACTGAATTTTAATCTTGGCAATCGAAATAAAATTAAAGATGAAATATTAATTTTGAATCTTCCCAAAAACTAGCGATTGAAGCTGCCATTTTGGTTCAAAACCCTCCTCATTTGCCAAAAGTTTGGAAAGAAGCACAAGTTAAATGGCAAGCAGCAATCAAACTATTAGAAAGTATTTCAAAAAGTACTTTTGTTTATAAAAAAGCTCAAGAAAAGCTATCTATTTATAAAACTAATTATGCTGCTGTCAGTACACAGGTAAAAGATTAATTTATATTATATGGAAGAAAAATAAAAGGGTGTACATCTTGCCCACCCAATAAAAAAATCCCCCACCTTTCGGCAGGGGATTTTTATTACTTACCTACAAAACTAGCAGCCGAATTAACCAAACTTACCAGCAGTAGAAGCAATCAAGAATGCGGCGTAAGTCAAGACATAGCCAACAGTGAAGTGAGCTAGACCAACTACACGACCTTGAACGATAGAAAGAGCAACGGGCTTATCTTTCCAGCGAACTAGGTTAGCTAGAGGAGTGCGTTCGTGTGCCCAAACAAGGGTTTCAATCAACTCTTGCCAGTAACCTCTCCAGGAGATTAAGAACATGAAGCCAGTTGCCCAAACTAGGTGTCCAAACAAGAACATCCAAGCCCAGACAGACAGGTTATTCACGCCGTACGGGTTGTAACCGTTAATCAACTGAGCAGAGTTAGCCCAAAGGTAATCGCGGAACCAGCCCATGAGATATGTAGAGTTCTCATTGAACTGAGCTACGTTGCCTTGCCAAATACCTAGATGCTTCCAATGCCAGTAGAAGGTAACCCAACCAAGGGTATTCAGCATCCAGAACGCGGCTAGGTAGAAGGAATCCCAAGCTGAGATGTCGCAAGTACCGCCACGACCGGGGCCGTCGCAAGGGAAGGCATAGCCGAAGTCCTTTTTATCGGGCATCAGCTTAGAACCACGGGCATCCAAAGCACCTTTGACCAAGATCAAGGTGGTGGTGTGCAGACCCAAAGCGATGGCATGGTGTACCAAGAAGTCGCCAGGGCCAATTGTCAAGAACAAGGAGTTAGTACCAGCATTGATGGCATCTAACCAGCCTGGTAACCAGACGTTAGCGTAGTTGGGCCATGCTGTGTAAGCAATACTATCTGGGTTAGATAGCAAAGTATCTAAACCGTACAGTACTTTACCGTTAGCAGCTTGGACGAACTGGGCAAACACTGGCTCAATCAGGATTTGCTTTTCAGGAGTACCAAAAGCAACCACTACATCGTTGTGGACGTACAAGCTGAGGGTGTGGAAGCCTAAGAAAAGGGATACCCAGCTAAGATGGGAAATAATCGCTTCTTTGTGCTTCAACACGCGCTCAAGGACGTTGCCTTTGTTTTGTTCTGGGTCGTAATCACGTACCCAGAATATAGCCCCGTGAGCAAAAGCACCAAGTATCAAGAAACCAGCAATATATTGATGGTGCGTGTACAGCGCTGCCTGAGTTGTGTAGTCCTTAGCAATAAATGCATAAGGAGGCATGGCGTACATGTGCTGTGCCACCAGAGAGGTGATGGTTCCTAGAGCAGCTAGGTGAATACCTAACTGGAAGTGCAGCGAGTTGTTATAGGTGTCATACAACCCTTGGTGAGGCAGGTTGAACTGACCTTCACTCGTGGTACCGGGTACTAAACCGGATTTGGAGTTCAGCATTTCTTTGATGCTGTGACCAATTCCGAAGTTAGTGCGGTACTGGTGACCGGCAATTATGAAGATAACTGCGATCGCTAAGTGGTGATGAGCTATATCAGTCAGCCACAAAGCTTCTGTCTGGGGATGGAAACCACCCAAGAAAGTCAGAATTGCAGTTCCTGCGCCTTGGGATGTGCTGAATATATGCCCAGGAGTGTCAGGATTCTGAGCGTAAACACCCCAGTTACCTGTAAAGAAAGGTGTTAAACCTGCTGGGTGGGGTGGGGTGGATAGGAAGTTATCCCAACCTACGTGCTGTCCGCGAGCTTCGGGGATAGCAACGTGAATTAAGTGACCAGCCCAAGCCAAAGAACTAACACCAAACAAACCTGCTAAGTGGTGGTTTAGGCGATGTTCAGCGCTCTTAAACCATGCCAAGCTAGGACGGTACTTGGGTTGCAAGTGCAGCCAGCCAGCGAACAATAGCACAGCGGCGAACAGCAACAGGAATACTGAACCCGTGTAGAGTTCACTGTTAGTCCGCATACCAATGGTGTACCACCAGTGGTAAACACCAGAGTAAGCAATATTTACCGGATTGCTAGCGCCACCTTGGGTAAAAGCTTCGATCGCTGGTTTACCAAAGTGCGGATCCCAAATCGCGTGGGCGATGGGACGGATATGAAGGGGATCTTTAATCCACTGTTCAAAGTTACCTTGCCAGGCTACGTGGAACAGGAGGCTGGATGCCCACAGGAAGATGATTGCCAAGTGACCGAAGTGAGTTGCGAAAATCTTTTGGTAAAGATTTTCTTCTGTCATGCCATCATGGGTTTCAAAATCGTTGCCTGTAGCGATCGCATACCATATCCGACGAGTAGTCGGATCCTGTGCGAGATCCTGGCTAAATTTTGGAAATTTTGTCGCCATAGGTTTAATAAATCCTCTGACCTTTAGCCATCAAATACCAGCGTCTAGAGTCCTGAGTTTTGAGTGCTAAGTTCCGAGTTTTGAGTATTATTCTCAGAACTCAGCACTCAGCACTCCACAACTGATTGCTACCCTACTGAAAGGATGTGTGCATGGAAGAACGCCCAAGTTGTGACAATTCCTCCCAAGAGGTAGTGAGCTACCCCTACAGCCCGACCCTGAATAATGCTCAGAGCGCGAGGCTGAATTGATGGTGCTACCTTCAGTTTGTTATGCGCCCAAACAATGGACTCAATCAGTTCTTGCCAGTAGCCGCGACCACTGAACAGGAACATCAAACTGAATGCCCAGACAAAGTGAGCGCCTAAGAAGAGTAGACCATAAGCAGATAGCGCACTGCCATAGGAATTGATGACTTGCGTAGCTTGTGCCCACAAGAAGTCTCGCAACCAACCATTGATGGTAATGGCGCTTTGGGCAAAGTTACCACCAGTGATGTGAGTCACATTACCGGCTGAATCTACTGTTCCCCAAACATCTGATTGCATCTTCCAGCTGAAGTGGAAAATTGCGATGGATATTGTGTTGTACATCCAGAAAAGTCCGAGGAACACATGATCCCAACCAGATACTTGACAGGTACCGCCACGACCAGGACCATCGCAGGGAAAACGGAAGCCCAGGTTTGCTTTATCTGGAATCAGACGAGAGCTACGGGCAAACAATACACCTTTGAGCAGAATTAGGACAGTAACGTGTATTTGGAATGCGTGAATATGGTGGATTAAGAAGTCCGCCGTACCCAAAGCAATGGGCATCATTGCTACTTTACCGCCTACAGCCAAAATCCCACCGCCGAAAGCATAGCTAACGGGTTCTAGCGCATTGGGAGCAGTGCCACCAGGAGCTAGGGTGTGGATGTTTTGTACCCACTGAGCAAACACTGGCTGCAACTGAATTGCAGTATCAGAGAACATGTCTTGGGGACGTCCCAAGGCACGCATTGTATCGTTGTGGATGTAAAGTCCAAAGCTATGGAAGCCGAGGAAGATACACACCCAGTTGAGGTGAGAAATAATCGCATCTCGGTGACGAATCACCCGATCCAGTAAGTTGTTTTGGTTCACAACTGGATCGTAATCCCGCACCATGAATATGGCAGCGTGAGCTGCACCGCCGACTATACAGAATGCACCAATCCACATATGGTGGGTGAAAATGCACAACTGTGTAGCGTAGTCAGTTGCCAAATATGGATAGGGGGGCATCGCGTACATGTGATGCGCGACGATGATGGTCAGCGAACCCAAGAAGGCTAGGTTAGTAGCCAACTGAGCGTGCCAAGATGAGGTCAGATTTTCGTAGAGACCTTTATGACCTTCACCGGTGAAAGGGCCTTTATGGTTTTCCAGGATCTCTTTAATGCTGTGACCAATACCCCAGTTGGTACGGTACTGATGACCAGCAATGATAAAGATAACTGCGATCGCTAAATGGTGATGAGCAATGTCAGTCATCCACAAGCCGCCTGTTACCGGGTTTAGACCGCCCTTGAAGGTCAGGAAGTCAGCATACTGACCCCAATTCAAGGTGAAGAAAGGTGCTAAACCAGCAGCAAAGCTGGGATACAACTCGGTCAACAAGTCTTTGTTCAAGATGAACTCATGGGGCAAGGGTATGTCTTTGAGAGCAACGCCTGCATCCAAAAGCTTGTTGGTCGGTGCGGACACGTGGATTATGTGACCTGCCCATCCCAAGGAACCACAACCTAGCAATATTTGCAAGTGGTGATTCAGCATCGACTCCACATTCTGGAACCATTCCAGTTTGGGAGCGCGTTTGTGGTAGTGGAACCAGCCAGCGAATAAGAGTAAGCCTGCTAATACCAAGCCACCGATTGCAGTCACGTAAAGCTGGAAGGAGTTTGTGATACCCCAGCCACGCCATACTTGGAACAAACCAGAGGTGATTTGAATACCGTGGAAACCACCGCCAACATCACCGTTTAAAATGTCTTGTCCCACAATGGGCCAAACGACCTGAGCACTAGGTCTAACGTTCAATGGGTCGCTTAACCAAGCTTCGTAGTTAGAAAACTTCGCGCCGTGGAAAATCATCCCGCTCAACCAAACCATTATTACGGCTAAGTGGCCGAAGTGGGCTGAGAATATCTTGCGGGATATATCTTCTAAATCGCTTGTATGTGTATCAAAATCATGGGCGAGTGCGTGCAGGTTCCAAATCCATGTGGTGGTTTTGGGGCCTCTGGCTAAGGATCTGTCGAAGTGTCCAGGTTGCGCCCATTTCTCGAATGAGGTTGGAACTGGGTCATTATCGACGATTACTCTTGCCTTTTTTTCCTCTCGCTCCGGAGGACTTATTGTCATTCGACCTCCTCTCTAGATAAGGAATGAGGAATCATGAATACCACAAAGTTAACCATTACCACCAACTTCAGAATTTTTACTGAAGCCGCGATGAAGACCCTATGTGGATAGTTGTTTCTCGTTGAATTATAGAGTCTTCACTTGTACATTGTTGGAGATATTTTAACAATAATTCAAACTTGCTGGAATCTTGCTGGAATTCATGCCTTATCTGCCTTTTAACTTCAAACTAGTTGTCCAAAAGTCAATAGTTTATCTATTTAATTTACAAAGAATAACAATTTGTCAAATTTATGGTTTGGCTGTATATGTCCGACGTCTCAGCTTTTGTTGCTATTACTTATGAACATTTGTGTCATATTTCAATTGTTGTAAGTAAAAAGCTGTAAAGAATATGACTTATTTTAAAATGTCCTGAGATAGACAAGAAAACTTATGGGATGTGAGGCAGATTTCATCTTTTGGGCTATAGTTCCCTATGGACAGTTTGAGCCAAAATAATCTGTCAATTGCCGAAGACTATTATTGGGTGCAGCGCATGAACTTGTGGCAGAAAAAGGTGTTAGAAAAGCTCCTCCCTGAGAGGTTCCCGATTCTCAGGTGGGTAATGACATTAGTGCTGGTATTAAGCTTGACCAGTTGTGGCGATAAAGTCAGTAGCCAGGAAGTATCTACTGACTATAGAGAAAACCCTCCACAGATTTCTCAAATTTCAAAGCAATTTTCGGAAGTTTCCCCACCATCTGTTATCCAAGAACTGCGGACAATTTTGGAAGTTTATCAGCCACAAGTGACAATTGTGACTCCGCAAGCTGATGAAGTTCTCCAAGACAACAAAGCCATAGCCAGTTTTCAGGTTAAGGATTTACCAATATTTAAAGACCCACAATTACAATTAGGGCCCCATCTACATGTAATTCTAGATAACCAACCTTATATACCTGTTTACGACCTGAATCAGCCCTTGGTGTTGCCAGACTTGTCTCCAGGTACTCATACCCTACGCGTCTTTGCCTCTCGGCCTTGGCATGAAAGCTTTAAAAATGAAGGCGCTTATGCCCAGACAACATTTCATGTCTTCACCAAAACCGACGACAACAACCTAGATCCTAAGTTACCCCTGCTAACTTACAGCCGTCCTCAAAGCAGCTACGGAGCAGAACCAATCTTACTGGACTTTTACCTAACTAACGCTCCCTTGCATCTCATTGGGAAGGAAAACACTAACGACGAATTCAGTGATTGGCGCATCCGCTCCACAATTAATGGTGAAAGCTTTATTTTTGATCGCTGGCAAGCAGTTTATCTTAAAGGCTTCCGTCCAGGAAAAAACTGGGTAAAACTGGAATTTCTCAATAACCAGGGAAATCCTGTCAAAAATGCTTTTAATACTACAGTTAGATTGATTGACTACCAGCCAAAGGGTAAAGATACTCTATCGAGAATCGTGAGAGGAGAACTCACAGCAGATGAGGTGCGCGGTATTGTAGACCAGAATTATAGACTTGCACCTAAACCTATACCCACGCCTTCTGTTGAAAAAACACCTCAAATACAACCCAAGGTAGAAAAACAGCCCATTCCTGAAACTGAAGTTCCAGAAGAATCCAAAATAGAGCCAGAACAACCGAAATTGCAAGTTCCAACGGCTGCGCCATCTCCCACATTGTCCCCGACACCGCCAGAAATAATTACGCCAACACCAGAACCACAGCTAGAGGTAACACCAACTCCTGAATCAACGCCGTTACCTGAAAAAGTTGCCCCTCTACCAACAAAACCTAGATTGGGCGGATTTTTCAACCGTCGGGCGGGCAAAGTCCCCATCCCAGAAGCACCAGTTGCACCATCTCCTAGTTTGCCACCCACGCTGCCAGAGATTATTAAGTCTCCAGCACCAGAAATAATTACGCCAACACTAGAACCACAGCCAGAGGTAACACCAACTCCTGAATCAACGCCGTTACCCGAAAAAGTGACACCTCAACCAACAAAATCTAGATTTGGTGGATTTTTTAACCGTCGGACGGGCAAAGTTCCTACCCCAGAAGCGCCAGTTGCACCATCTCCTAGTTTGCCACCCACACTGCCAGAGATTATTGAGTCTCCTGTACCAGAAATAATTATGCCAACACCTCCGTCTGCTGAATTTCCAGAAAAACAAGAGTAACAACCATAAAAGGACAAGATTTAGTCATATCTTGAAAGCTGGTAGAGGCAGTAGGAGAAGTGAATTAAATCACTTCTTCTGCATCATTGAACTCAGCAATATGCGGTAAAAATTTTCAAAACTTTTGCTTTTACTGAATAACTAGGGAATTCTAAGTAAGGATTGACTCTTATTGCTTACTTAGGATTAATATGGCTTTCCAGACTCCAGGTTCGGTTCCATCAGTTTCTGTTGATATCGCCGTCGTACAATCAAGCCGAAAAGGGTGGTTCTCAAAAATTACCAACAGTCTGAATATTGGCAACAAAATTAAATGTGGCTATGGTATTGCCCTTGGTGTGGGAATTATCGGAACCACAACTGGGTTAGTCTTAGGAGATCACTATCAGCAACAGGCGTTGCAGAAGCAACAAAATGCCTTTAAAGAACTCAATTTGCTCTATCGCCTCCAGACAAGTGTTCTGCAAACCCGGACGCACCAGCAGCAACTGATTCCATTAGTGGGAAATCTAAAGCTGTACAAAGAGGAATATACTCACATTACTAATACACACGCACCTGAAATTAAGCAGGTTTGGTTGGAACTCCAAACGTATATAAAAACTGCCGATTATGCGAACGAAAAGCACGGTGAGAATATTCCCTTCCTCCTAAAAACTTATGAAGGTATAACACAAACTTATGTCCAGCAACTTGAGGAACTATTTCAGCAACTTAATTTATACCCTATAACTGACGATAAAATTGCGATCGCTCAACGACGACTGTTGAAATTTACCAACAGTGAGTTAGCACTTAAGTTTGACGCTATCTCCGATGAACTGGTTACTGTCATTAATACCTCTTATGAGGAATTACAAGCAGCAACAACGACGTTCAAGACAGCAGCACAAATACGGATTCAAATCATTGTTGCTAGCATTCTGTTGTCAGTAGTAATTGCTACTTTTTTAGCTTTTTTGACGAGTCGTACCATTACTCATCCCGTCGAAGTGCTGACGAATGTGGCGCAGCGAGTTACCAAAGAATCTAACTTTGATCTGCAAGTACCCGTGATAACCAAAGATGAAATTGGCATACTTGCTACTGCATTTAACCAAGTTTTGCACAGGGTTAAATACTTACTGGAAGAACAGCAAGCAGCCGCCTTTCGTCAGCAGCAAATGCAAGAAGCGCAATTGCTTCAAAGTGAAAAAATGTCTAGTTTAGGACGAATGGTAGCTGGCATTGCCCACGAAATTAATAATCCAGTAAATTTTATCTACGGCAATTTAGATCCAGCTATTCAGCATGTAGACGATTTATTAGCATTGTTACAAACCTATCGCCAAGAAGTGCCTAGTCCACCTCTAGCGGTACAAGACCACGCCATCGAAATTGATGCAGAATTTGTGGAAGAAGATTTACCTAAAGTTTTGCAATCGATGAAGTTCGGTGCCGATCGCGTCCGGCAAATTGTCTTGAGTTTGAAAAACTTCTCTCGTTTAGATGAAGCAGAAGCTCATCCAGTGAATTTGCATGAATGTATTGAGAGTACGCTACTTATTCTCAATAACCGTATCAAAAAGGGCATTACGATTGAGCGCTGTTATGGTGATATTCCCAACATTGAAGGTTTTTCTAGCTCGCTTTACCAAGTGTTCATGAACATTATCAATAATGCGCTTGATGTTTTGGAGGAACAGCACAATACTCAAGACAAACCACGAATTACGATCGCTACCGAACTTCAACACAAAAACTCGGTAGTTGTCCGTATTGCTGATAATGGTTCTGGTATTGCTCCTGATACTCAAGAGAAAATTTTTGAGATGTTCTTTACCACCAAACCAATAGGCGTTGGCACTGGTATGGGACTTTCTATTAGTCATCAGATTGTTGTCGAAAAACATGGAGGACGACTAATTTGTAAATCTGAGGTGGGTAGTGGTACGGAATTTATCATTTCTCTCCCCATTCAAAAGCAGTATTTAGCCAAAAATACTCAACTGTAACTCTTGTGCTAGAGCCTCAACAAAGACAAGCGCCGCTAACGGATTTCCTACCGTATCCAAAGCTGGACTATAACAAGCGATCGCTCCCTCACCTGGTACTATTGTTACAAGTCCACCACTAATCCCTGATTTCATCGGTAAACCAATCCTGACTGCAAACTCCGGAGAAGCTTCATACAGTCCACAAGTTGACATTACAGCGTTGACAATCCGGCGGTTTTGTGCAGATATACAGCCATTTTCACAAGCTAAAAGTTTTCCTAACAGGGCTAAATCTTCAACTCGCCCAGATATACAACATATTTGCTCGTAAGTGTCAAGTGCTGTTTCAATATTTTCGAGATAACCTGTTTCGGTAAGATAGTTTGCGATCGCTTGATTTGCTGTTGAGCGGGTTAATCGCACTGAAGCCAGCATCTCCTCATCTAAGCTTAGTTGGCAACCTGCTAATTGGTTAAGCCATTGACAAAATAAAAGAGTGCGTTGGCGTTCGCGCAGCGTCTCGTAGAGAAGCCCACCGTAGGTATCGCTAGCATCCTTTCCTGGTAATTTATCAGCTAGGGTAATTGCCCCACTATTAATCATCGGATTGCGGGGATACCCGCGATCGGCAATGAGTTGTTCTAAAGAATTGAAGGGTGCATCTGATGGTTCCACCCCAACCCACCCAAAAACTGTTTCTGCGCCAAAATGTTCCAGCAGATAAAGTAAGGAAAATGTCTTAATAACGCTCATTAACGGGAAGACACAAGCTGTATCCCCAAAGCTGATGGTTTTCCCCGATTCACAGCAGATATGAACTGCAAACCAACCAGGATTAGCTTTAGCTAATTGCGGAATGCGATCGGCAACTTGCCCCTGTTTAGCCTGGATTTTAGCTTGTTGTACCCAAGCTGATAAGTCCGTAGTAGTTAGTTTGCCAAGTCCTTTCAAAGTGTAAATTTTCTAAAAGTACATTTATTAGATAATAACTAACAGTATATTCTGAAGCTTATCAAGGCTTTTTAATAACGTAGAAACCAATACGCTTGGGTTAAGAGCCAGAAAAATAAATTTGCGTAGGTTGGGGAGCCACTGCGCCCTTGCGGTTCCCCGACTTGTTCGCGCAGCGTCTCCCCTTGAGAGAAGCAAGTGGCGTTTGAGGAACGTAGACCCAAAGGGGCTTAAGGCAGGGTAACCCAACATTTTCGGGCATTTGTTGGGTTTCACTTCGTACCCCTGCGGGGATCTTGCCACAACCCAACCTACAATTATCCTTAACCCAAGCGTATTGACGTAGAAACACGAAATTAAGGAGAAAAAATTTGTGAAACCTAATTTAAGAAAGCATACAGCGATCGCAGTTGGCTTTATTGGGTCGCTGTTATGGGGAACAACTTGCATTCTAGAAAATCAAAATGCTATTGCACAAGTAGGAGGAATGTTAAGTTAATATTTCGGACGAGTCTAAAGAACCCTCATTCCTCCAATACTAAGGAGCTAGTAATGCACACAACACCCTTGAATGTAAGTTCTACAAATGAAGTAGAACCAATTACTGCAACCATTAAATTGGTCACCGAGTCTAATGTCGCTGATGTCGTTGCAGTTGGGGTGCTAGCGTTTAATGCAGACCCTGCATCACGATGGTTATATTCTGAACCTCGCCAATATCTGACCTATTTCCCGCAATTCATTAGCCTTCTTGGAGGTAAAGCTTTTGAGCATAATACTGCTTACTATATCGACAACTACGTTGGCGCAGCACTTTGGGTTCCACCCGGAATTGAACCAGATGCCCAAGCGCTAGTTGACCTAATTCAGCACAGCGTCGTCGAGCAAAAGCAAGCCGATATGTTTGCTGTACTAGAACAGATGGGACACCATCATCCGACTGAGCCGCATTGGTATTTGGCAATTCTAGGAGTTGAACCCAAGCAGCAAGGCAAAGGATATGGATCTGCCTTGATACAGAACATCTTGCAAGAATGCGATCGCACCCAAACCCCTGCCTATCTCGAATCCTCAAACCCAAGTAATGTCCCCTTTTATGAGCGGCACGGGTTTGAAGTAATCGGTACTATTCAAGCAGGTACATCGCCGACGCTGATTCCAATGATTCGTTACCCGATCGGAAGACTGAAGGATAGTGAACGATGATGCGATCGTTCCAAAGAAAGTCAGTCCGAGAAATACACCGAAGAATTTCCCGAACCGACCGCCAAAGATTTCTTTGGCATAATCGTACAGTCCACCCGATCAAGGATAAGCAACGCCTAGATCGGCCGCTGACATTCCTAGAAACAAATTAACGATAAACGCAAGTGCTGTTGCGATGGCGTAACCGCCCGCTGGAAGCGATCGCAAACCCAATTCCAAATGTGAAGTAACCTGTCAGATCGCTGATTAGAGTGCTGGCAGCTACAACTACTGCAACCCCAGCAATAAAAATATCCCAGCTATTGAGCGATTTTGATAGTCCATGAGTGCGATCGCTATCGTTCACAAGCTACCTCCAATTTTTTGATTACTCTAACAATACGTGAGTTCGACGGATTGATAAATGTGCAAAAAAAAAGGCTGAGACTGAAGTTATAGATCAAAAAACTCATGGTATCTCAGCAATGGAATTTATTGTATCTCTACTGCATGTAACTCAAATTTTCTGTGATGTAGACGATTTTTGGCCTTGGACGCTTATACCTATTTACTCCAAAAACTTACCAGCACTACCTTCTAGTGTTTTTTAATTCGTCGAACTCACGTTCTTATGAGTTTTTCTATGAGTTCACAGACTAATAGAAAACTAACATCATAAGTAATGCACTAAGAGGTTGTTTGAAAAGTGGTCGGCTGTAATTTTAGGCACTTATTGAATATCATTATTTTTCATCAGTCTTTTTCAGAAAATTGCTATAAACATCCTCTAAAAGCAAAGTATATTTTATGATTCCCCGTGTCAGAGCGCCAGAATTACCACCAAATTACTCTTGGCTCAATACCGATAAACCCTTGTCTCTTAAACAATTTAAGGGTCGAGTCGTAATTTTAGACTTTTGGACATACTGCTGTATAAATTGTCTGCATATTCTGCCAAACCTAAAATATTTAGAACAAAAATATAAAGATAGCCTTACTGTTATCGGCGTCCATTCTGCCAAATTTGACAACGAAAAAGAAACAGAAAACATCCGCCAAGCTATCCTGCGCTATGACATTGAACACCCAGTTTTAGTTGACAGCAATTTTCGAGTTTGGGAAGAGTATGCTGTCCGTGCTTGGCCTACGTTAATAATTATTGATCCAGAAGGTTATGTGATTGGCCAGATTTCTGGTGAAGGAAACCGTGATACTTTAGACGAGTTGATTCAAAAGTTAATTCAGCAACACCAAGACAAAGGCACAATTAATTTCCAAGAAATTAGCTTAACTTTAGAAAAACAGCGCCAACCATTAATCACACCCCTAGCTTTTCCTGGTAAAGTTTTAGCTACTCCAACGGGTTTATTCATTGCTGACTCTGGACATCATCGCCTGGTAATGAGTAGCTTCGACGGCGAAATTCTGCATTTGATTGGTACTGGAAAATCTGGCTTAACCGATGGTGCTTTTAGCAAAGCGCAATTTTTTGCACCACAGGGAATGGCATTTGATGCAGAGAATCAAATTCTTTATGTTGCTGATACAGAAAATCATGCTTTGCGGCGAGTTGACTTGAAGCGCCAAATAGTCGAAACTCTCGCAGGAACTGGTGAACAAAGCCGCAATATACATCCTCATGGCGGTGCTGGTTTAGAAACTGCGCTAAATTCTCCTTGGGATTTAGTGAAAGTGGGAAATACCTTGTTTATTGCAATGGCTGGGCCCCATCAAATTTGGCAAATGGATTTAGAAACTAGTATCATCAAAACTTATGCTGGTATTGGTGCAGAAGCGTGTATCGATGGTTCACTTACCGAATCTGCTTTTGCTCAACCGAGCGGTATTAGCACCGATGAAAAAGAATTATTTATTGCTGACAGTGAAGTTAGTTCAATTCGTGGTGTGGGAATTGTAGAACCGTGCCAAGTGCGAACTGTGTGCGGTAGTGGGAGTTTATTTGGTTTTGGCGATGTAGACGCACAAGGTGAGGATGTTCGTTTGCAGCACTGTTTAGGAGTGGAATACGCTCAAAATGTTTTGTGGGTAGCAGATACTTACAATCACAAAATAAAATTAGTGAGTCCCAGTGGGAATTGTCAAACAGTTTTGGGAGATGGTACTACTGGGTTACAAGATGGCCAAGGTAAAAATACTCGGTTTTTTGAACCTTCGGGATTGAGTGCGATCGCTTCTTTTTTATATATTGCCGATACCAATAATCATGTTATCCGCCGCGTGGATTTGAATACTTTTGAAGTGACAACGCTAGAGTTTATTGGATTGTGTGCGCCGGATGTTTGTATTCCAACTAATTTATAAAATGATTACCTAGCGCGAAGGGGTAAAAGCTCAAAGAAAAACTTTGCATCTAGGAGTGAGATATTAAAGAATAATGTTGTAGAGCGATCCCTTGATGTCTGCCCAGATTGTTTATTTATAGTTTATTATTCAGTATTTATACTAAATTACTGTTAACAAAATCACAATATAATTTAGTAGCCAAGTATAGGCTGGCAACTTTGAATTGCCAGTATAAATATTGATATGACAAATAAATTCATTCTTCTAGACTGTGGAGATGATGTCATTTTATTGGAAAAAGATATTTATAAAGTAAGTAAATTAAGAGAATTAGTTATACGACAATTTATAAAAAAATGGCGGCAGGAAATTTTTACATATAAAACTCGAATTAACAATGATTCAGTTGGTAGTTTGTTTGGCAGTATCTCTGCTGGAGACGAGTCCATACCCTTTAGTGAAATTAAACTAAATGCTGTCAAAGATTGCCAGATTCTTAAAATTGATGGTAAAGGTTGGCAGAAAGGCAAATTAGAAATTAAAATATTTATATATCCTAATAGTCATGAACCAAATAATGTATGTTTTGAATTTCATCCCGATGAACTTATTTAAATCGCTATAAAACTGCTGAAATAGGCAAATTATTTCCTCACGTTTATGGATAATTAAATTGATGTTGTGTATCAGGTGATTGATTTTGAAGCTAGGTAAGATGCTTTATTTTAGTTGCCACAAGAAGTTATAAATTTAGAATAACCTAGATGCGTAGCGGCAAGCCGCAGGCTACCGCAAAAGACGTAAAAGAAGACAGATGGGAAGTCAAGGGTTGATGTAAGTAATTATGTTGATTAAATAGCGTTATTGTTAGATTTAAAGGTAAGAGATGAGTATCGGGATGGTGTGGTGGCAAATTTTGAGGCAATTAATGCGATCGCTTTTTGGCTAGTGCATTTGCTACATCGAATTTGAGAAAATTCCCTTTTCGCGGATGTCAAATTTGAGTAAAAATGAAATTATCTAACAACTAACATTCTATGGTTACTCTTCAACTCAAACAAATTCGAGTTCCACCAGGACAGAGAATAATACTGGAAGATGTGAGTTGGCAAGTATTTGAAGCAATTATCAACGAGTTAGGAGAGCATCGCGGGATTCGAGTAGCATACAGCCAAGGAACGTTAGAAATTATGGCTCCATTACCAGAACATGAGCGATCTAAGGTAATCATCGGAGATTTAGTTAAAGCCTTGCTAGATGAACTCGATCTCAATTGGGAGTCTTTAGGTTCAACTACCTTTAAGCGAAAAGATATAAGTGCAGGTATTGAACCCGATGATTGTTTTTATATTCAAAACTATAAGCTAATGATTGGGAAAGATAGGATCGACCTAAGTGTTGACCCTCCTCCCGATCTGGCGATTGAAATTGATGTCACCTCTAAAACCCAAATTAGTGCCTACGAGGCGTTGAAAGTACCTGAAATTTGGCGGTATGAAAACAAAAACCTAGAAATTAGCTTGCTGCAAGGTGGGCAATATGTGAAGTCTCTCATCAGTCCCACATTTCCCACTTTTTCTATCACAGAACTCATTCCCCGATTTGTAGAAATGGCGCGAACCACAGGAATGAGTTCAGCACTTAGAGCGTTTCGACAATCGGTAAGAGAACAAATACAAGACAGCTAAGGCAATAGAATTTGCGGATACATAAACTCTCGTTTGCCTCTGTGGACTAAGGTCAAATCAAAGTTTTACCTGGGTAGACGCGATTTCTAACCGCCCTTTCAAAGCATTCCGCGCTTTACTTAAAGAATGGGGAATTAATAATCCAGAGCAATTGTGACCGAATTTAATTTACAAATCCAAGACAATAGCGAACGCTTGCCAACTCCAGTGGAGGATGTAGCATTTAGTTTACTTCCCTACAGGGATACGATACACTGCGTCAACACTAAAGGCAACGATCGCCTTGACCGTTACCTTTCCCAAGAATTACCAGACTTATCCCGTTCCCGCATCCAACAGTTAATTGAACAGGGTAACGTCCAACTTAACGATAAAGTTTGCATATCTAAAAAGATCAATGTCAAGCTAGGCGATCGCATCACTCTCGAAATACCAGAAGCGCAACCTTTAGAACTCCTTGCAGAAGATATCCCCTTAGACATCCTGTACGAAGACGACCAGCTACTCATTCTTAACAAACCCGCAGGTTTAGTTGTCCATCCCGCACCGGGTCATCCAGATGGCACTTTGGTAAACGCTCTATTGGCACACTGTCCCAATTTACCAGGAATTGGCGGAGTCCAACGTCCGGGAATTGTCCATCGATTGGATAAGGATACAACAGGTGCGATCGCGATCGCTAAAACAGAAGTTGCCCATCATCACCTACAAGCACAACTCAAAGCTAAAACCGCACGGCGAGAATACTTGGGTGTGGTTTATGGTGCGCCAAAAGTTGAAAGTGGCACGATTGACTTACCCATTGGTCGCCATCCCCAAGACCGCAAGAAAATGGCTATTATGCCTGTTGAACAAGGCGGACGAACCGCCGTCACTCATTGGCAAGTACTAGAACGCCTCGGTAACTTCACCTTAATCCACTTCCAACTAGAAACTGGACGTACTCATCAAATTCGCGTCCACAGCGCCAAAATGGGTCATCCCATTGTCGGCGACCCAGTTTATAGTTCAGGTCATTCAGTCGGGGTAAATTTGCCTGGTCAAGCACTGCACGCTTGGCGACTAAAATTGCAGCATCCCGTATCTGGAGAGTTAATTGAAGTGACAGCAAACCCTCCCAGCCACTTTACAAAACTTGTGGAGATGTTAAAAAGACGGATTGCACCGTAAAGATAACAACTAGCGTGCATCAGACATGGGATAGAGTCTGTTTCACTAGTTATACCTAAATGAAACTCCTACATAACCCAAGACTTATGCACGCTATAAAATGATCAAATGGATGTACTAGCCAACCGCCGACCAAAAATCGTTATTTAATTCCAGCCAGTTGCCGATAAGGTACAGACTTTTCAATATCAATGTTGAATGACGAAATCCTTTGTGGGGTATTGCCAGTTGCATTGACACTTTGTGCCATAGACAAGAATAGAGCCGGATCGCCAGCTTTGGGCTTTCGTTCTTGTGGGAGGAATCTGCGTACTTCGACCTGCCAAATGATTTGGGGGAAACCCAGTTTGGCACGGTGGTAATCTTCATATCGCGGAGATTTGATGTTGAATGGCAACTCACCCTCAGCGCGGGATGGCAGTATGCGACGCCGCTGATAAGGCACTGTGGAGTTTCCAAAATTGCTCAGGTACTCTTCAGTGTTGAGCACTTCATCAACAAAGCCTCTAATACCCTTGGTAGCAACTACAATTGACCAGGCAATTTTTTCCCGCTCATTGTATGGGTCGCGTCCTAGAACACGCTGGATTACTTGCTCAACAAAGCGATAATTATTGTTGAGGTCGTAGAAGCTTCTCTTAAAGGTATTGGAAAGCAGCAACCCACGAATAAAGTCCCGCACTGTAATCTGTCCATTACGGAGTTGAGACTCTAGAAATGTTTCGCGATCAGCAGCAAAGGCATGAAAGAAAATTTGACGATATGCTGCTTCAATCAGAAGATCTAAATCTGACGGAGAAAGCAGATTGTCTGTAGTAAAAATCCTGGGCTGTTCATCACCCGGTACTTCATATGAAGCTACACGCTGGTTTTGACTTGAAGGGTCATATGTTAACAGAGGAATTGCCACTCTAAAGCCTCCATGTTCTTAATTAAAGTTTACAACTTTAAATCACATATTAAGGGAGTAGTTGTATCAGAACTTCAGATTCTGATAAAATTTCACGAAACTTAACTAAGGGTAATTTTAAGTATTCGTAGGAGAAACAATTAGCCTGCTGGATTCAACCCATAGCTAATTAATAAAATAAGTGGCGCTTCCACCTTAATCAATACTGTAAATCACTAAAAAAACTTCATTCACATATTTCAGATTAGGAGATTCAGTTTCACCTTTTTGAACTAAAGCAATAATTTTTAACATTTAGCAAAAGAAATTAATGAAGCATGAGACATCGAAATTGGTTATTTCCCTTCTGCTCCTGCCTCCTTCAGTGACCTATCCAAAATTCCAGCGGATCTATGGTTGACTTACAATGAGGCCAGCTACTCAAAGTTGCTTCCATCCCTACCTCCCAATAAGGTGGTTCTAATCCCAGTCCTAAACATAGATGAGATAAGATGCTAGCAAACTGCTGATTGTGACCAAAGTCTCCTAGATGGGCATGGGCATATTCATGGACGACTACACCAAACCAGTCTCTAGGTGCTATTCGACCAACATCTACCAATATGGTGATTGGGTTTGTGAGAATGTTGCATAGCCCGTCGATGCCGAAGGATTGAGCTATAGGTACTGCAAAAATTTGGATATGGCGACGCTCTTGGGGATGAAAACACTCATGACAAAGCTCTAGATAAGCGTTGATCTGAGTGTTAACGGTGTTAATATTATCGCCGATCCAAGTGCAAATAAGGATGCGATCGCGCAGGTTATCGAACACATCCACCATACCCGGTTCTAGGGCAAATCCCTGTACCCGATGCAGATAATCTCGGCCACGAGTAAAAGCATCTGTCTGCTTAAGAATCATTCACCAGCCCAAAACTGAATAAAACTGGCTTTTTTCTAGGACATCAGTAGCAAGTTTTTCTGTTTCTTCTTCCGTACTGGAAACCTCAACAGAAGTTTCAATGCGGGTTTCGCTACAAAATGATGCTGTACTAAAGCCACCAAAGCGTTTCACCGTACTGGTTCGCAGTCGCATATTTGGGCTGGCAAACCAGAATCTCTCAATGGAACTCATTGTTTCATATTCGGTTGTCAATACTAGCCCGTCTTCATCATCCATGTGAAAAAGACCGACTACAGGCACAATTTCGGCATAACCTCTTTCACGGAGTAATTTGCCAGCTCTGGGGTTATCGCCATCAGGTACGATCGCAAATATGGTTTTCCCTTGATGGTTCTCTTCATTTTCTCTATCCCAAGACATTGTGCCTAGCCAACACACCCGTGACCCACCTACTGAAAGGCTGGGGTCAATCTGATGATACTGGCACAGTTCAATGATTTCTGGATGATTGGCATCCAGAGTTTCTACCTGTATATCCGATTCTCCTGTTTCTGAGCGCTTAAAGGGCAGGTGATGAGTTGCACGTTGCGATCGCCACTTACCAGCACTAAGCTGAAAAAAGTCCATTGCGTCTATCAATCTTCTGACTCCTACTGATTACTCCTGCGGATGATGTTTTACGATTTCTTTTTTTTAGAGTTATTGGTATATAAACATTCTAAACATTACAGCGATTAGTGGTCAGCTTCAAGACCTGATTAATTCACGCTACTACGAAGTAATCCCAGAAATTGCCCGTTATCCTGTATCTCTGGTGTTTCGGTTGCAATGATTACGGGTGGTTTTAAATGCTGGCTCAAATACGCTGGTAGGGGCATAGCATTGCCCATTGGTGTCAACTTAAGGCAAAACCCTTTTAAAATCTCGTTAAAAGCCTCTGACTGGAAATGCACTTCAATTGCGGTGCCGCGAGTCAGGGAGGCGGAGCCTCCATTATCCATTCCCAGTCAGAGACTAGGAACGAGACAATCTCTAAAAGCTTAAGCTTGATTTAAACGTCTATTTTTTATCCAAGACATGATTAGATTTCTAAACTTGTCTGTTTTTGCCTCGGTAAAATGTGCGATGACAACCGCGTATAAAAATACAAATATAATTATAAAAAGTGCCAAGATTAAGTGTAAAATATCTGGTTCCCAAGGGCGATCGCCAATTACACATGCTCTGATAAAGCTCAATATCGGCATATGGACAAGATAAAGAGTGTATGAACATCCTGCTAAAGCTTTAGAAAATTTTTCGTATGCTCCTTCTTGTCTTATTTGACTACGACTATTAACTAAAAGGTATATCATCACAGCAGTAGAAACTCCTATTAAAAAATCTGCTATCTGTGGGCTAGATATAAAACGTTCACTCATTAAGGCAATGCACAGGATTAGTATAGACAAAACAATGAGTGAGTTTAGGATATTCTTTTTATTAAGATATTTAGAAGGATGAGCTATACTAACTAACGCTCCCATCAGCCAAACCAGAAAATAAATTCTAATTTCTGAGCCAACCATTAATAATATACCGGAAGCCAAAAAAGCGTATAAAACACGCGCTTTTAAAGATTTAACGCAGAAAGATAGGATGATTGAAGGAAAAAGTATATAGTACCAAAATTCATAGGCTAAACTCCAAACTGCCTTATTTGAACCAAATAAATCTACAAAAATTGTTTGCAAAAAAGCCATAGTTCCCAAAGCATTTTGAAATGTGAAATTTTCTAAAATTTTATAAGTTGCTAAATGACCGTTGTGAAACTTTTCTCCATAAAAGCTATCTTGCCCAGTACCAAATATTTTTATACCCAGAGAATCCCAAAAAGAAGACAGCAATAAAGCAGGAATTAATACTATATATAAGCGTGTTAAACGATCTACTAAGTAATTAGTCCAAGACCATTGCTTCTGCTGAATTCTTCTTATTACACTAGCTGAAATAAAAAATCCACTTAGCACAAAAAAAATCATTACAGACTGATGACCCAACACTGTTAATGAATTTAACCTTTTTATCAAAAAGCTAGGATTACTAATTTCTGAATATTCTATAAATAATAAAATTCTCATATGACCGAGAAAAACTAATAAAGAAGCTAAACCTCTTAATAAATCAAGATGAGTTGACCATCGATAATTCCTAATTGAAGGAATATTATAAATAGGCTGTGTCTGAGTTTTTTCTACTAGCATTTTGGTTATTCAACAAAGAGTAAATTGTTATAAAAGAGGATAACTAATCTAGGTTCTGCAATGTCTTATATCTCACTTGCAACGGTGAACTGTATGACTCAAAAATCATACAGAGAGATGTGCCAATACATGAAGAAAAGTAAAGGCTAATTCATTTTCTAGAGTTTTAACTACGCTATGTACAAAAATACTTCCCTAGTTAAATTTTTAAAACAAGGGAGGATATAAAGAAAATAATTGGTAGCTCAATACAAAAAATAATATACAATTATCTATATATGAATACTTATAAGTTTATAAAAAGTTTTTTTGAAGTTTATAGCATCTTCATCAAACCCAAATAAAAAACATGCCTTGAGCAAAGCTCAGGAATCTCACGACGAATACAATTACCGCTTTTTGATGATTCTGAAAAAACAAAATAGGGGAACCCGTCAAAGGGGGTAACTCACCAAGTGCAGCGACTGGCGTAGGTTAGAGAGGATAAGTAAGTGCCTAAAATCACAGCCAAACACTTTTCAACATCCTATTAAATAGTTAAAAAATTGTTTCAGAAACAAAAAAACTCATGATTAGCATCTTTAGATATCAGGCTAATCTAAATAATACTATCATGAGTCTCAAAAATTAGGTGCATACATATATCTGTACACCCCTACAGAGGTTTACGACTTAATATTAGTGACTACCTCGTTTAACACTAACTTTGGTTGTGGTGTCTCCTCTTCTTCTGGCAAACCGTAAATTGACCTGTATAACTTCACGTACTCTTTGGCAGATTGATACCAACTAAAGTCTTGGGCCATGCCACGTTTCTGTAATTCTTGCCATTGCGGTTTAAAACGGAAGCCTTCCCAAGCCCGGATCATAGAGGTAAAAAGGTCTAACGGTTCATAGCGATCAAAGCAATAACCGGTGCCTGCTGCATTTTCGGGGTCGTGATGGGTTACAGTGTCAACTAATCCACCTGTGCGGCGGACAATGGGCACAGAACCGTAGCGCAAAGACATCATTTGGCTAATACCACAAGGTTCAAAACGACTAGGCATTAGGAAGGCATCAGTACCAGCGTAGATCCGACGAGACAAGGCATCGTTATACAGTAAGTAAGTTGCCATGCGTCCGGGAAAGCGGGATGCTAATTGCCACATCTGAGTTTCATAGTAGCGATCGCCTGTCCCTAACAGCACAAATTGTGCATCTGTATAGGAAAGGAAGCGATCGAGGATTTGCAATATCAAGTCAATGCCTTTTTGTTCCACTAATCGGGTCACAATCCCAATTAAAAAGGCTTTGGAGTTGACTTCTAATCCTACTTCTTCTTGCAAAGCAATTTTGTTGGCTTTGCGTTTCTCCAGGCTATCAGCAGTGAAAGTTTGGGAAATGTATTTGTCATTTTCTGGGTTATAAACTTCAGTATCAATCCCGTTGATAATCCCAGATAATTTACCGCTAATAAAGGACAGCAAACCTTCTAATGTTTCACCATAAGTAGGTGTCTTGATTTGCTCGGCATAGGTAGGCGAAACTGTATTTACCTTATTGGCAAATTGCACCGCCGCTGCCATTGTGTTGTGTCCTTGCATATACCAAGGACACCAAGTAATTTTCTCTAAATACCAACGCCACGGCCCTTGATAAGCCAGATTATGAATGGTAAACACTGTGGTGATATCAGGATCTTGGTGCATCCAAACGGGAATCATTCCCGTATGCCAATCGTGACAATGGATAATTTCCGGTTTCCAATAATTCCAGGCAAACTCAGCTGCACCATTAGCAAAAAAGGTGAACCGCCAGTCTTCATCATCTCCCGAATAAATGCGGCGGGGTAGGAAAACGGGATGTCCAAATAAGTACAAGGGAACATCAGTACCAGGCAGAACGCTTTCATAAACAGCAAATTCTTGGAACATCGCATTTCCTCGCCAGATGGGTTCTTTGGGAACTTCCATTTTGTCTGGCAGGAAGCCATAGTAAGGCAAGAATATCCGTACATCATGCCCCATTTCTCTCAGGACTTTAGGCAATGCCCCGACAACATCACCCATTCCTCCTACTTTGGCAATGGGTGCTGCCTCTGCTGCAACAAATAGAATCCGCATGGTAATTTTTGCTTCCCCGATTCTGTCTATATTTGTCAAATTAACTTTCTGATCCTGACCAACACGATTTGTCGCGTCTGACACGTCTTTGGTGCAACGGCGATCAATTCTTATCTAATCACATTGGCTTGCCCAATTGCTTAGGAACCGCGCTGAATCACCGCAAAAATTTCTGACAAAATTTCTTGCGCTCCCTGTTGCCGCAACAGTTCTGCTAGTTCTATGCCTAGCGCTTCTGCTTTGTTGGCAATCCCTGTGACGGTATCTTTTACGAACTTTTGACCATCTACACTGGCAACTATCCCTGTTAAGGTCAAATTCTCACCAGATATTTCTGTATTTACACCAATAGGTACTTGACAGCCGCCCTCTAAGGAACGTAAAAAAGATCGTTCGGCAAGACAGCGATCGCGTGTTTCGGGGTGTTCGATCACTTTAAGTAGAGATAGCAATTCACTATCATCAGCACGGCATTCTATCCCTAAGGCTCCTTGTCCAACGGCGTGGAGGGAGATTTCTTTGGGGATAATTTGATGTATGCGATCGCCCATTCCCAATCTCTCTAACCCTGCTGCTGCCAAAATTAGGGCATCGTATTCGCCTGCATCCAGTTTTGCCAACCGTGTAATTAAGTTTCCCCGGACATCCTTAAAGGTAAAGTGCGGGAAATGGTGGCGTAATTGTGCTAACCGCCGCAGCGAAGATGTACCGATTACCGCACCTTCTGGCAATGTATCAATTTGTTTATCTTTGTGCTTTTCATGCACTACTAATGCATCTGCTGGATTTTCCCGTTCAGTAATTGCTGCCAGTGTCAACCCTTCAGGTAAGTGAGTCGGCAAATCCTTGAGAGAATGAACCGCAAAGTCAATCTCCTGATTAAGCATTCCGAGTTCAAGTTCTTTAGTAAAAAGTCCTTTATCGCCAATCTTAGCTAATGCTACATCCAAGATTTTATCGCCTTGGGTAGACATGGTATGGACTTCAAAATTGATATCAGGAAAGCTGTTCTGGAGTTGCTCTTGTACCCAGTAGGTTTGAACCAGAGCAAGTTGGCTTTTGCGTGAACCGATCCGAATAGTGCGTGGGGGGCTAGAAACAACTGAAGTCATAAAACAATATAATATCGCAGGCGATAAATTTACTCTCATCTAGACTACCGTAGTCAGGGACTCATACCAATTTTGGAGTTTGGATTTTGGATTTTGGATTACAATTCTTTACCTAAAGCTTATTCCAGGAATCTTAAACAACACTCTTTAGTACAGTATTATTACGGTACAGCCCTCTTAATTTATTACTTGAGGACAAGAAAAATGCACAGTGTATCGATTGAAAACTGCTCTAAACTGGATGTAGGACTTTCGGAGTAGCAGAAATCATGAGTGTTGCAAAATCTGCATCTCTAACCCTAGAGGAGTTTCTGAAGTTACCAGAAACAAAACCTGCAAGCATTTATATTGATGGTGAGATTATCCTAAAACCAATGCCGAAAACCCGCCACTCCCGACTTCAGGCTAAGTTGATTAATGGAATTAATGAAGTCACAGAAAATAAGCAAATCGCTTTTGCTTTTCCAGAGTTGCGTTGTACTTTTGGTGGTCGGTCAATTGTTCCTGATGTGGCGGTTATCCGTTGGCAACAAATTGAGTTTGACGAGAACGGAGAACCAGTAGATGATGTGTTAATTGCTCCGAACTGGACAATTGAAATTCTCTCTCCAGAACAGAGTTCCAATCGAGTTACAAGCAATATCTTGCACTGCTTAAAATATGGTTGTCAGTTGGGATGGTTAATTGATCCTGATGACCGCTCAATTCTCGTTTTTCAACCACATCAACAACCAGAATTTTGTCATAAAGGAGATAGCTTGGCTGTTCTAGATGGTGTTGATTTAAAATTGACAGTAGAACAGGTATTTAGCTGGTTAAAGATGAAAGCAGAGTAAACAGATTCAGTTTCAGTAGGGGTTTCGGCGTAAGAGGTTCGGCGATCGCTTAGTCAAGTTGCGCTCGCCAAACAGTTTAAATTACCTTATTAATTCGACTATTTAAGGGTCGGATTTAAGATATTCTTGTAATTCTTGGGTACGTAATTTTGTGGTATTTTCTAGACAACTAGAATAAATACTAGAGGCAATACTTCCTCCCTCATATCTGCTTCTCTCAAATTCACAATTGGTATCTCGAAACTTGATCCATGCTAGCTGTGCAGCAATCAATTTCTGTTTACTAGACCTTTCTAAAGTAGGTAGTAATTGTTGATAAACTTGATTCAGTTTTTTATCTGCATTTTGATAAGACAACTTCGCGCATTCATTAATTGCTATTTGAGTTTGAGGATTATTGCAGTTGAACTTTTGAACTAAGCGCATCTCAGGTAAATCAGGTTTTATGCCTGCTATTGCTATAGTGGGAGTATCTAAACTGCTGAGAGTTAGCATACTTGCTAAAACTAGTAATAATTGACGCATGGCAAAGTTTTTATTGTTTAAGTAGATACCAAAATATACGTCAGCATTGATAAGCTATTACGCTTTTAAATTACACAGTCACTTCCTAAGTTCGTTGACCGCTGACGGTTAACTATCAACTGTCAACAGCCAACACGAAAAGATATGCAGTTAAATGCGCGACAGCTTATGTTCCAATGCAGAACACTTCTAAACTTCTTACGAAAGGTAAACCAGCCGCCAGAAGGAAGCCGAAATTTCGCAAGAATGCTAAAAAGAATTTGGTATTTTAGTGATCTAAGTTTAGCTTTTATATTTTATGAATCGTTCCGCCTGCCTCATCTTCAATCCAGTTGCGGGTCAGGGTGACCCAGATTTAGAACTGGCAGAAATTCGGGCAATATTAGAGCCAGAAATTGACCTAGATATTTATCTCACAACTGAAGAAATCGACGCTGACGAACTGGCCTATGCAGCAGTAGAGCGAGGGGTAGATGCGATCATTGCTTCGGGGGGAGATGGTACCCTCTCAGCGGCAGCGGCGGCTTTAATAGGTACTGAGATTCCATTTGGGATCATTTCTCGAGGAACAGCAAACGCTTTTGCCACAGCTTTAAATATTCCTGACACGATCGCAGGTGCGTGTGAGACAATTTTGCAGGGAGGAACCCACCATGTAGACGTAGCCTATTGCAACGATCGCCCAATGGTACTCTTGGCAGGTATTGGCTTTGAAGCTGAAACTGTAGAATTGGCAGACCGAGACGCCAAGAATCGCTTTGGCATGATGGCCTACGTTTTGGCAGGAATTCAACAACTGAGAAACTTAAAAAACTTTGATGTTGAAATTGAAACAGAAGACAAGATAATTAAAACTAGTGCCTGTGCAGTTACAGTAGCAAATGCCGCGCCTCCCACCTCAGTTTTAGCTCAAGGCCCAGCTGGTCTGATTTATAATGATGGGTTACTAGATTTAACGATTGTAGCTCCAGCTAACAAAGCAGGAGCGATCGCAGCTACATTTCATCTATTTCAAACCGCTTCTACAGGTAACGCCGTAGAACGAAATGATATTGGCTTCCTACGAGCCAAACAATTTAAAATTACGACTGAGCCACCGCAAAAGGTTGTTTTAGACGGTGAAATAGTAGGCACAACACCAGTAGAAATTAAGTGTGTACCAGCAGGTTTGAAAATTTTTGTGCCATTAGTAGAAGAAGTAGAGCCTACCGAAAAATTAGAAGGACTCCCTAATCTGACTATTGAGATGAAAGACACAGCAGGGGAAGCAGGGGGGGAATAACAGATTCCTAATACAAAATTCAGGAGTAGGTTGCATTGAAACTTGTATCTGATCCAGCGATCGCTAACAAAATTCGTAAAATGAATCAGCGAGTACGGTGGCAAGATCCGTTAATTGTGGAACGGAACATCGACCAAACTCGGTTGGTGTTGGAGGATGGTCAAACAGACAATTCTGAGTTCTCATTTTTAGTTGTAGGTGATAGTGGTTCCGGCAAGCACCGGGGACACAATCCCCAGCGAAAGGTAGCTGAACTGATGCTGCCGCATCACAACGAATCCCGCTTTATGCTGCATACCGGGGATGTGATCTATTTAGTGGGGTCGAGTGAATACTACCAGCAGAACTTCATCCAGCCTTATCGAGAGTTTATCTTGGGGGGAGAGCATCCCAGACAGATTGCTTATGACCAGATGATTTTTAAGCTACCCATTTTACCTGTACTGGGAAATCACGATTACTATAACTTGCCGATTTTATTGAGCTTGGCTTCTCTGACAACATTACCCATTCGTCACTTGTTGCGATCGCGGTTAGACCTAGATGTAGGCTTGCATGGCTCAGGGACGGGTGAAGCCTACGCGCGGGCATTTCTGGACTATCTAAAGGCGTTTCAGCTTCCAGGAGAGTTAAATCATCATTTAAATCAGTACTACACAGCCAAGACAGATACAGGTTATTGTCTTAGCTATAAACCTGGACACTTCACTCGTCTTCCCAATCGCTACTACACTTTTCGCTATGGCGGTATTGATTTTTTTGCCTTGGATTCTAATACATTTAACGATCCACCGCCCCTACCTAAAACAAAACAAGGTGACGCAAAGCGCAAAATCTTAGAAAAACGTCGTGAAGATTTGGAGCAAGAAAAGCTGCAAATCATTGAAATCTCAGCCAAGCTTCGTCCAGAAGACCCTAGCGAAGCCGACCAATTAGACGACTTCCATGCCAAGCTGTCACAAATTGAAGAAATTATTGTTGATATCGATAAGCAATTAGCTGCTGATAAAACAACGCTGACTGACACTGAACAATTGGAGTGGCTTAAGCAAAGATTAATTGAATCTTGGAATAATTCTGAAGTTCGGGGAAGGGTGATTTATTTCCATCATCCTCCCTATGTAACTGAGGCGACAAAGTGGCAACAAGCACAGACTTTAATAATTCGCGATCGCCTCCGTGATGTGCTGGATGCGGTAGCTAAAGAAATAGGTTCCCTAACTCAGGGGCGTTCTTTGGTTGATTTGGTATTAAACGGTCACGCGCACTGCTTGGAACACCTGGAGACAATGGATACAGGACACGCTGATTCTCATATCCACTGGATTGTTTGTGGTGGTAGTGGGTTTAGTTTGCGACGCCAGCGGATTGAGGGAGCAGATTTGATGGAGACTTTTGGAAATGAAAATAGATTAGTGGCGCGATCGCATTTTTTCATTGGTCGCAACGGTCAAGGTTTCCAGAAGCGGCGACCTTACTCAGGTTTACGCATTGACGTTAAAGGCGAAGGCCATCCCAAATTCATTGTCCGTCCCTTGGTTGTCGAATGGCATCAGCGGCAATGGCATAATCGTGAACTTGAGCCGCTGATTATTTAGTAACATACTTCTGGAAATATTGGCCCCATGCCCATACATATAAGTAGAGACGCAATCATTGCGTCTCTACAAACCGCCTATTTAGCCTTCTTACGTGTAATTGCACCTAGCAAAAAGGATGGTTGTAATTAAACTATTCCTGGGCCTCTACCGCGTTTGTCACCCTTTTCGGTCAACTTGCCTTCCTCGTCCTGATTAATGTCTCCGAGTTCTTCTACACGTTGGGCAGTATCTTCTGCTGCTTGTTTGCGTGCATCACCTGGTTCTTCGTAGTACATTTCTGGTTCAACAGCATAGTTGTTCAACAAACCTTCTTTGTCTACGGTGTATCCGTCTGTGGTACGTACACTACCTGGGTCAGTTTGGTCATCGGTAGGTGCATCTGCTTCTCTTTCTTCTGTAGGGACTGTTTTGTACAGATTTCCCTCTCTTTCCATGCGAGCAGCTGTTTCTGCTGGGATAATACCGCGATCGTATGTATCTACTTCAGCTCGATCAGATGAATCTATACCTTTATTAACTGCTTCATTAGCCATAAATTATGCCCTCGTTAAAGAATCTATTAAATAACCTCAAAGCCTAGATTAGGCTGTTTTCTATCTTCGAGCTACTATCTTTAGAAGTGATTTAAAATTAAATATAATGTTATGCTCTCTATCTTTTGATGTATCCAAGTTTAATATGAAGTCTGGCTAAATACTTGTAATTTACGTTTATTGTGTAAAACAAAGGTTTTGCCTGAAGTTGTATCCCTACTACGTTTTGTCTCCAAAATAGGATAGTTACAAAATTCCCGACTTTTTAGAGAAGTCGGGAATGTGAACTTTTGGATTGTATATATTTAACTAGCGAACTATACAGACTAGTGTACTGAGGCTAGGAAAACGTGGCGTAAATCTAGATACCATGTGAATTAATAAGACTTAAGGCTTAAACAATTGTTAAACGTAAGTAAAATTACGCCACAGTGTACCAGTTTAATGATTGGTTATTTATTCGCCCACAAATTGATTTTTCAGTGATTGAATTTCATCGGCTAATTCTTGTCGAGTAGAAGCATTCAGTAGATAACGGAAAATAAACCAACTGCCATAACTAATTCCAACTAACTCAAAGAATGGTGAGAGTAGTGGAATACCATTGATTGCACCCAGTACTGCGAGTACTACCTTGACTGTAACAATTGCCGCCAAAATTAAACCAACGGTTATTAAAGGCTGCTTGTACTCATTAAAAAATCTACCTAAGTATTCGGGCAATTGCGCCAAAAATTGAGAAATTTGTCTGCTAATTTGCTGCCATTGAGATTCAGGTTCACGCGCTGGTAATAATTTTGGCAAATTTTCAGTGTCTGTACCTTCAAGCGCTAGCGTACCTTGTGATAAGGAAGCATTGATAGATTCACGTTGCTGTTGTTCGGTTTCCATAGTTTTTATTTTCGATAACTACAAAAGTTTCTATAACTGACTGAGCGTCAATAAATATAATTATTAAGGTCGTCAGTTTTCAATTATTAATGGTCAGTAATAAATATAACTGACCCCTAATACTGAGCAGGGGCATTTAAATTTATTTATGCCTACCTACTCACTTGGATTTCTTGTTAGCTGCCTTACTGTTTCGGTGGGGCAACAGTTGCTGTCACAACTACAGCTTTAACACCTTTAATTTCCTTAGCTAAACGTTCAATCTTAGCTAATTCCTGCTGATTGTTCACAGTTCCGGCGACAGTTACAGTTCCATCTTCTGCTGCTTTAACTGTTAATTGACCCTTGGGTATATTTGCCTCCAACTTAGAGCGAACTTGACTTGATAGATCGCCTGTAGCTCTGTCTGTATCGCCACCAGTGACATTATTGCGCTGTTCGCGGGCGCGAATATCAGCATCAAGTTGTCTTCTGCGAACTTCACTTTGAGCGTCTTGTTGAGCAGCTTGTGTTGTTTGTGCGGTTGGTGCGGTTGGTGCTTCACTAGGATCGGGTGCAGATTCAGCTGTTTTAGAAGCGTTATCACAAGCTGCAACACCAAAAACTAGAAGGCAACTAATTAAGAAGGGAGTTAGCTTTTGCATATGTTTAATTCGGAATCGGAAAGTGAAACTTGTGGAGTTCGTTGATGTTCACGGCAGAAGTGAGGAGCAAGTTTCTTAAGTTAGGAGCAAATTTTTTATCTTGTTACTCCTGCAATTTAGCAGAATTGGTGTGAGTGACAACTACCTTGGGTTAGAGTGTTTCATCCCGACGGTCAACAATGACTACAGCAGGATCGTCTCCATGAACTCCTGGTGAGTAATTGGTGCGATCGCTATTAACAACTCCTGTATCCTGATGCGTTCCTCTGTCAAAACCTGGGCGATGTTCGCCTAAATCAGTACCATCATAGATAGCAAATTCTTCAATGCCTCTACGTTTGAGAATAGATTCAGCTTGGCGGATTTCAGCTTCCGTACCATCGATAATTACCAAGTAGTCGCCTCTTTGGAAGCGATCGCTATATACTCGCGCCTTGTCTTCGGGAATTCCCAAACCAACGAGTCCGCCAACAATACCTCCAGCAGCTGCACCAATTGCACCACCGGCTGCTGTTGTCGCCAAAGCTGTTGCTACTGCGCCACCCGCAATTACAGGTCCTATTCCAGGAATCGCTAAAGTCCCAAGACCAACTAATAAGCCAGTCAAGCCGCCTAGAACACCGCCTGTAGCTGCTCCAGTTTTTACACCATCGTCTGCTTTATTACCTGTACCAACATTTTTGTCTACATCTATGCCTGCGATTCCTTGACCGTTTGTATCCTTGGCAATGATGGAGACTCTACTTAAAGGAAAACCTGCATCTCGTAATTCTGTAAGTGCTGCTTCTGCATCTCGGCGATGAGAAAAGACCCCAATCGCACGTTTGGCAACACCACTATTAGCTACATTAGAAGTTGGAGCGACATAATCAGCAGTTGCATTTCTTGCATCTGGGTTATCATAAATGCCAAACTCTTCGACGCCTCCCTGACGTAGAATTGCTTCTGCTCTAGCAATTTCTGTATCTGTGCCATCTAGGATGACTAGATAATGTCCTCGCCTGACGCGTTCGTCGTAAACTTTAGCTCGTTCTTCGGGAATTCCTAAACCAATCAATGTACCAAGCAAACTACCAGCTACTGCACCAATACCAGCACCAGCAAGAGTAGTAGCTAAAGTCGTTGCTGCGGCTCCAGCCAGCATAATTGGCCCGATTCCAGGAATTGCCAAAGTACCAAGACCGACCAACAAGCCAGTCAATCCGCCTAATGCACCGCCTGTAGCTGCTCCGACTTTAGCACCTTCGTCAGATTTGTCACCGACGCGATCGCGTACTTCAGCCCCAGCAATATCATCTTTGTCTCCATCTTGCGTAATGACAGAGACTTTGTTCATATCAAAGCCAACTTTTTTTAATTCATGTAGGGCATGTTCAACATCTCGACGATGAGAAAATACACCTACACCACGTTTATGTACACCTACAACCATTATTCTTTCTCCTCAGCAATAGTCAATTATTCACTAATTTATAGCTCCTAATAGCCCTTATTAATACATGTTTTTATTTACATTTCATCAATCGCTTGGAAGAAATTTTATCTCTATCATTAGACATACGTGTTTTTATCTAAAGATATCAGACAAAATAATTATTAAATAAGTTATATTTTATTAAAATTCGATATTGACTATTTCGCCTAGCAAAATAGTTTTTCAAAAATTAGTTTTAAAATTAGCTTAATTTATGTTAACAAAACTATCTCTTAGATGTAATTTTTATTAGAAATATATAGCTATGTATCGGTTTCAACTTCCAAAGCAAAATCTTAATAACAACAAGCGGATTAAATTTGCTTAACTGGACTAAGAAAATCACAACATTCCACATTATTTTCTTTAATTAAAACTTAATAAAAATATTTATTTTTTATAAAATACAACTTTTGGCAAGCAAACTTATTACCTAAGAAAGTGTCAGTCTTATATAACTGGCAACTAAATTGATGGATAAGCCATTTTATTAGTGGTTATTTAATTGCCCACAAGTGAGAAAATACTATGTTTCAAGGTGTTTTAACTATTTTGGGATGGAACTGGTTATCTTTTGGAGTAGCGCCAATAAGTTTAGCTCAGGAAGTATTAACTCCAGAAGAAGCATCAGTTCTTTTTTCTGGTCCTAAATTCTTGGTAGCATTGCTAGCTGGAGTCTTAATGGCATTTGCTTTTCAATTGTTATTCACTAATTTTTCAGTTGCTGTAGGAATTTCGTCTTGGGAAATTGACTCAGATTCTGATGATGAATCAGGAAGTTTGGGTAGTAAAATTCGTGCAGTTCAAACCAAAATTGGTGCTTGGGCATTGATAACCGTTAGTATTGCATTATTTATTGCTTCTTTTCTAGCGGTAAAACTTAGCTTAATCGAAAGTGAATCTCTAGGAGCGATTATTGGTGTAGTCATCTGGTCTACCTATTTCTCACTGGTAATTTGGTTGGGTTCATCAGCAGTAGGTTCTTTTATTGGTTCTATTGCTAGTACTGTAACTTCTGGTTTTCAAGCTCTGATGGGTACAGCAACTGCTGGCATCAGTGCTAATACTGCGAAAAAACAGTTAGTTTCTACCGCAGAAGATATTACAGCCGCAGTCCGGCGAGAACTAACTTCAGGTTTTAATCCTGAAGATATTAGAAATACACTCCAAAGTTCTTTAGGTTCTCTGCAATTACCAAAGCTTGATATCACAGAGATTCGTAACCAATTTGACCAGCTTCTTCAAGATGCAGATTTACAATCTGTTGCTAATAGCGACCTATTGAAGAATATCAATCGTCAAACATTTATTGATTTAGTTAGCAGTCGCACGGATTTATCTAAAGAAGATATCAATCGCATTGCCGACCAATTTCAAGGTGCTTGGCAACAAGCTTTGAATCGCAGCAATCCAACAGAACAAGTAATTAATTTGCTTAAGTCTGCTACTCCCGAAGAACTGAATTCAGATCAATTAGGTGAACGACTTCAAGAACTGGTTACAGTCGGGGGGGGAAATGGCAAGCAAAGCAATGGAGTAATGAAGCAAGCTATTCGATATGGCTTGAGCGCGGCTGTACCAGCACTGCTGGAGCAGTCCAACCTTTCCAATATTGATGTCAACAAAATTACTAATCAGTTGCAAAAACTGAAAGAAAAAGTTCAAGATATCGATGTAAATCAAATCACAGAACAACTCCAAAAGTTCAGAGAGCAAGCAACTGAGCAAGTATCTGCCAAATTACCAATATCACCCGAAAATGCTATTAAGGCGGATGTAGAAGATTACATATTGAATTCGTTTCCTTGGCATTTTAACCGCATTACGCTAGTAAATGAATTTAAAGAAGTCATCTATGACGCGAATGCAGATCCTACAACTGTGAGACGGGAGTTGGAAGAACTCAATCAAGAATATTTCACCAATTTGCTGAAGCAACGGGATGATATCAGTGAAGCCAGGGTGAAAGAAATTGCCGAACAAATGGAAAGCGATCGCCTGGAAGTTTTAGAAACTGTAAAACAGGCCCAAGCGCGAGAAAAAGGGCAAGATTTTCGCAGCCGCATTGAAGATTATCTGCGTTCAACGGGGAAAGAAGAACTCAATCCTGAAGGTATTGAACGCGACTTTACCAGATTAGTGGAAGATCCAGAAGCTGGGTTTGAAGATTTAAGCGCTCGCTTCGGGCAATTTGACCGCGATACTTATGTACAATTGCTTCAACAGCGTCAAGATGTCAGCGAAGAAGAAGCTAATAATATTGTTAGTCAACTCGAGCGCAACCGCGATAATTTCTTGAATCGTGCTAGAGAATTGCAAGAACAAGCAAAAGCGAAAGCCGATGAACTCCGCCAAAGAGTTGAAGACTATCTGCGAAACACTAACAAAGACGAACTCAATCCCGAAAGTATCAAACGTGAGTTTAAGGTTTTACTAGACGATCCCCAAGCTGGAATTAGCCTTTTGCGATCACGCTTATCGCAATTTGACCGCGATACACTGGTACAATTGCTCAGTCAGCGTCAAGATTTAAGCGAAGAACAGATAAACCAAACTCTCGATCAGCTTGAAGCAGTGCGAGATAGTATTTTACAAGTACCGCAGCAAGCGAAAGAACAGTACGAAAAAACTACAAAAGCGATCGCAGAATATCTCCGCAATACTAACTTGGAAGAACTCGATCCAGAAGGTATCAGAAGCGATTTAGAAAAATTACTCGATGATCCCAAAGCAGGAGCCTTAGCACTGCGCGATCGCCTATCCCACGTTGATCGAGAAACCTTGGTTAAACTCGTGAGTCAGCGGGGAGATTTGAGCCAAGAGCAAGTTAATCAGATAATTGATCGGGTACAAGATGCGATTGGTGAGATAGTTAGAGCGCCACGACGTTTAGCAAAACGTACTACTCAAGTAGCTTTAGATTTTGAAGCCAATCTTGAAGACTATCTGCGTAAGACTAACAAAGAAGAACTCAACCCAGAAGCAATTAAACGCGATTTGCAATTGCTGCTGTCTTCTCCCCGCGCTGGAATTGAGACTTTAAGCGATCGCGCTTCCAAATTTGACCGTTCGACAATTGTGGCGCTGTTATCCCAACGGGAAGATATCTCAGAAGAGGAAGCTAACCGAATTGTGGATCAAATTGAGTCTGTTCGCAGTTCCATTGTTGAACAATTCCAGCAGATCCAGCAAAGAGTGCAATCAGTGCTTGATGGAGTTTTTGCGAGAGTTCGCAACTATCTCAACTCGCTAGATCGTTCGGAACTTAACTATGAAGGGATTAAGCAAGACTTTGCTAAAGTGTTCGACGATCCGCAAGCCGGATTTGAAGCATTGCGCGATCGCCTCACCCAATTTGATCGTGACACCCTAGTTGCCCTGATCAGTTCCCGTGAGGATATTTCTCAAGAGGATGCTAACCGGATCATTGATCAAATAGAAGCGGCGCGGGATGGCGTACTGCACCGAGCCGAACGTATTCAGCAAGAAACACAAAAACGCTTGAAAGCCATCCAAGAGCAAGCTAAAAAGCAAGCTCAAGAAACCAAAAAAACCGTTGCAAATGCTGCGTGGTGGTTATTTGGGACAGCATTGACTTCCCTGGCAGCCAGTGCGATCGCTGGAGCAGTTGCCGTTACAGGGTTACCTCTACCTCGGTAAAATATTGCCTTCATCAGGAATTTTCATAAAATACAAAGTGGTATTTAGTCTCTACAGATGAATGCCACTTTTTTTATAAATAAAACAAACTACCCATAGAGTAAGTATGTTGGTGCTATTAAAAGTAACTATGTAAAGTTTTACAAAAGCTCTGATATGTGCTTAAATTAAGCTTAATTAGTAATTTAGATCCGTTTACATAGTTTAGTTTTTTGCCGCTAATCTACTTACTATCACAACTTTGTTATTCACATACAGGTTAAAAAACCCTATCTAAATCAAGGGTTTCAGATTTTGTTGTAACGAGAGGAAAAACTTAAACTTAATTATTCTTTCTTATAAATAGAAAAAAGTAGGCTTGAGAGTTATATCATAAGTCTTGTGATTCTGAATACAGTAAAAACGTCCTCAAATCTATTCAATTCCGTACCAGGAAATCTGCTTGTTCCCTAGCAGCCTAGTACTGGAACCATTGAATAACATAAGGCACAAGGATACAAGATGACTTCTTGGCACAATTCTGATGCCAACATCATCAATATATCCAGTGCTTCTCAAATCTTCTCAAGTCTTCAGACTTAACAGCAAAGACCTGTTCTAATCTGGTCTAGTTCAGTTATATCTTCCCACTCGTTATTTTTCCACCTTGTTTTCTCGGCGTTGCTGAATAAAAGTGTGAAATTCAAAAATTGAATGTTTGAAACAGTTTCCTTTGCGCTTTTGGGGGAAACAAAATTCATACTCTTAATCAGCAACGCCATTTTCTGGTGGAAAAGTGACGAGGTAATTTTTTTACCCCTAAGTTTAGGAGAAGCTCATAATGGAAACTATTCTCGATCTCACTGACATTCTCGGTGATCTTAATACCAACGCTGTCCAGATTGGCAGTACTGGTAACAACACTATCCAGCTCAACAATAGTGGTAACAATGTCATTAACGGCACTAGTGGCAGCGATGTCCTTCTCGGTGGTAGTGGCAACGATAGCATCATTGGCGGTGGTGGTAACGATGTTCTTAATGGTAGTAGTGGCAACAATACTATCAACGGTGGTGTTGGCAACGATGTCCTTACCGCCGGTAGTGGTAGAGATAGTCTCATTGGCGGTACTGGCAACGATGTCCTTAGCGCTGGTGGTGGCAACGATACCCTTAGCGCTGGTGATGGCAACGATACCCTTAACGGTGGTGATGGCAACGATGCCCTTACTGGTGATAATGGCAACGATAGCCTTATTGGCGGTAATGGTAACGATGTCATTAACGGTGGTGCTGGCAACGATGTCCTTGGCGGTGGTACTGGCAACGATCGCCTCATTGGTGGTACTGGCAACGATCGCCTCGTTGGCGGTAGTGGGACTGATAATCTCACTGGAGGAGCAGGTAACGATACTTTCCAGTTCAACTCAGTTTCAGATAGTCCTGCTGGTTCTTCACGGGATGTTATCAATGACTTTTTTGGAAACGGTAACTTGCCAGGTGACCGAATCAATCTATCCAGCATCGATGCCAACTCCACTATAGGGGGCAATCAAGCCTTTACTTTCATTGGATCTGGCGCATTCACCGCAGCCGGTCAGGTTCGTTATTCAGGAGGTATTCTTCAAGCTAGCAATGATGGGGATCTATCCGCTGAGTTTGAGATTCGGCTGGCAGGCGCACCATCACTAGGGGCAAGTGACATTATCCTTTAGTTTCATAGACCTGCTTTGAAAATAAGGCACGAGGCAGAATTATGATAATTTAACAGTCGCGGGGAGAGGTAAGTTTAACTTGCCTCTTCCTTTTATAATAATTATTATGCAAATGATTTCTGTCTTTAAGCTAATTAACAAAATGCACTCTTCTTTAACCTGTTAAGGATGATATTGCTGTAATCAAGCATAGTTAAACACTAAGAAAAGATATTTTACTAAAAAAGTAGCTGATATCGGCTTCATGCTCAAGATTAAGATTGGTAATCTCCTTAATTAGTAACAAAAGCAAATTTAAAAAATAGAGAATTACCAATGCTTGCTAAAATATGGTTGCGCCGCGTATGTATGAGAAAATTAGGTAATACAATTGCAACAGTTGCAATGATGACACAGAAGTAAAAAAGAAAGAGATCAGAGAATTTAAGAAGCCAAATTGTAACGCAAAGGGTGTAGCAAATCACACTGGTAAAAAAGGCTTTCAATTTATTGGCAATTAATTGCTTATACATAACTCTAGAAAACATCAAATAAATTCTAATGGGCAAAACCAACCCTATCTATAACAAAGGTTTCAGATTTTGCTCTGGCGAAAGTAATAAAAGAGGGTTAATCACTCTTTCTTATAGATAGCAAAAAGTACGCTTGAAAGTAATATCATAGTTTTATGATTCCGAATAGAATCAAAACGTTCTAAAAGCTATACAATTCCGTAGTAGGATATCTGCTTGTTTTTTAGCAATTTACTACTGAAAACAGTGAAGAGATTAGGCACAAGGATATAACATCACTTTTAGCACAATTTTGATGCCAACATCATCAATACATCCAGTGCTTTTCCTATCTTTTCAAATCTTCAGGCTTAACAGCAAAGGATTGTTCCAATCATTTTTGGTTCAGTTATCTCCTCCTACTCGTTATTTCTTTGCCTTGTTTTCTCGGCGTTGCTGAATGAAAGTGTGAAATTCAAACATTGAATTTTTGAAACTGTTTCCTTTGAGCCTTGGGGGAAATCAAATTCACACTCTTAATCAGTAACACTGTTTTCTGATGGGGAGTGATGAAGTCATTTTTTACCCTCTAAATTCAGGAGAAACTCTTTTATGGCAACCTTGTTCGGTCTCGATCTCAATAACGTTATCGGTAGTCTTGGTACCAACAATATCCGGATCAGCGGTAGTGGTAACAATATCATTAACGGCACTAGTGGTTCCGATATCCTTGTTTTTGGTAGTGGCAACGATAACGTCAATGGCGGTGGTGGTAGTGATGTCATTACCGTTGGTAATGGCAACAATACCCTTAACGGTGGTGCTGGCAACGATATCCTTAATGCTGGTAGTGGTAGGGATAGCATCATTGGCGGTACTGGTAACGATATCATTAGCGGTGGTGGCGGTAACGATATCATTAGCGGTGGTACTGGCAATGATACCCTCGCTGGCGGTAGTGGGACTGATAATCTCACTGGAGGAGCAGGTAACGATACTTTCCAGTTCAACTCAGTTTCAGATAGTCCTGCTGGTTCTTCACGGGATGTTATCAATGACTTTTTTGGAAACGGTAACTTGCCAGGTGACCGAATCGATCTATCGGACTTCGACGCCAACTCCACTATAGGGGGCAACCAAGCCTTTACTTTTATTGGATCTCGCGCATTCTCCGCACCCGGTCAGGTTCGTTATTCAGGAGGTATTCTTCAAGCTAGCAATGATGGAGATCTATCGGCTGAGTTTGAGGTTCGGCTGGCAGGTGCACCATCACTAGGGGCAAGCGACATTATCTTTTAATTTAATAGACCTGCTTTGAAAATAAGACACAAGGCAGAATTCTAATAATTTAACGTCGCGGGGAGAGGTAACCTTAAATTGCCTCTTCCTTTTATAGAGATTATTATGTAAATTGATTTTTGTATTTTGACCCATTGACAAAATGTACTCCTCTTTAAATTTGTCAAGAATGGTATTGCTGTAATCAAGCACATTTAAACACTAAGAGAAGATATTCTACCAAAAAAGTCGCTCATATTTGCTGCACACTAATACAAGCACATTTAAAAAATAGAATTACTAATATTTACTAAGGCTCGATCGCGCCGCGTATGCATGAGAAAATCAAGTAATACAATCGCAACAGTTGCGATTTACTGACGGAAGGAAAAAAGATGTCGGAGAATTTGAGAAGCCAAATTGTGACGCAAGGAGTGCAGCGATCGCCTAATCGAGCTATGCTGCGGGCAGTTGGTTTTAAAGATGAAGATTTCAACAAAGCCATTGTGGGTATTGCCAATGGCTACAGTA
>NZ_JAIVFT010000020.1 GCF_020829665.1 Nostoc sp. CHAB 5824 | reverse complement strand
CTTTAGATGCAATTTTGGCCGGTAAAATTCAAGCTGGTGATATTTTAGTTATCCGCTATGAAGGGCCTAAGGGCGGACCTGGGATGCGGGAAATGTTGGCTCCCACCTCAGCAATTATTGGTGCTGGTTTGGGTGATGCAGTGGGATTAATTACCGACGGACGCTTTTCTGGCGGGACTTACGGCATGGTGGTTGGTCATGTTGCTCCCGAAGCAGCCGTTGGTGGTGCGATCGCTCTTGTAGAAGAAGGCGATAGTATTACTATTGATGCACCGGCTCGTTTGTTGCAGTTGAATATATCTGAATCAGAATTGGCTCGTCGCCGTGCCAACTGGCGGCCCCCTGCTTTGCGTTACACTAAAGGCGTTTTGGCGAAATATGCCAAATTGGTATCTTCTAGCAGTATTGGTGCTGTGACAGATTTGGATTTGTTTTAATTAACCTGACGTAATAGACATCTCCGAAAAAGAATGTAGAGACGTAGCAGTGCTACGTCTTTTTGATTTCTAGTAATTTTTACTTAAATTTTATGAGTTTTTACAAAAATCTTGAAGAAATTTCAGGAAATTTACAGAGAAGATATGATGTCAATAGAGAAATCACGGAAATATAGTTGACTGTCAACTGCTTAAAACTGAAAAGGGTACAAAATGAGTTCTGAATCTAACGTCAAGTTAACGATCGCTCTTTCTAATCCAGACTTAGATGCAGATGAACAAGAACGCGAAACACGGAATCTGCTGCGAGAAATCAAAGATTTAGATGTAGAAAGTTCTGAACTCGTAGCAGTTACAGAAACTCCTCTAGGATCAAAGGCGTTTGGAGGTTTTCTGCTGGGAGTGTTGCAGGCAGAGGTAAGCCTTGCCAATTTTAAGAAATTGTTGGGATTTTTGGGCGATCGCTTGGGTAACAAAACCATTGAATTGGAAGTTGAGGCTAACGGTAAAAAACTCAAGGTTAAAGCCAGTAGCCAGCAAGAACTAATGATTGCGATCGCAGCAGCGCAAAACTTTATAGCAGCAAGCTTAGAAATGCCATAACAGGAAAGAGGATAGGGACATGACGAAGGTAGCACTCCTAATAGGAATTAGTGATTATGAAGCTGGTCTTAACCCATTACCAGCTTCAGTAAAGGATATGCAAGCGATCGCCAAAGTTTTGCAGCATCCAGAAATGGGCGGATTTGCTGAAGCAGATATCCAAAAACTGGAGAATTCCGATCCTCAGAAAATGCAGGAAGCCATCGAGGCGCTGTTTAGCGATCGTCAAAAAGACGACCTTGTAGTACTTTACTTCTCCGGTCATGGCATTAAAGATGAGAGCGGCAATCTTTACCTCGCCACTTGCTTAACCCGTAAAAATCCTCAAGGACAGATTATCAAATCAACCTCTGTTCCAGCCAGTTTCATTCATAACATCATGAACGATAGCCGATGCAAGCGTCAGGTAATCATTCTTGACTGTTGCTTTAGTGGAGCGTTCGCCCAAGGCTGGTCAGTTAAAGATGACGGTTCTGTTGATATCCAGACACAACTCGGCGGAGAGGGGCGAGTTGTCCTGACCTCTTCCACTTCGACTCAGTATTCTTTCCAGCAACAGGGAGACAATCTTTCGACTTATACTCGTTATCTCATTGAGGGTATTGAAACAGGTGCCGCAGATTTAGGTAATGATGGTGCAATTTCGGTCGATGAGTTGCATGAGTACGCGAAAAAAAAAGTTAAAGAAGCCGCTCCCGCCATGAAACCAGAAATTTATGCTTACAAAGAAGGATTCAAAATCCTCTTAGCTAAAGCACCAATTGGTGATCCAAAACTGAAGTATCGCAAAGAAGTAGAGATTTATGCCAGTCGAGGCGAGATTTCTTTTATTGGTCGCAGAATATTAGATGCCCTACGTCAGAATTTGGGGTTGCTCCCTGAAGAAACTGCTGCAATCGAAGCTGAGGTTTTAAAACCTTATCGAGAGTACAAGCAAAAATTGCAGGAATATGAGCAGGCATTAGTTGATGAGATTAAGAGGGAGTTTCCTTTGAGTGACTATACTCGCAATGATTTGCGACGTTATCAGGAAATTTTAGGACTTAGAGATGAAGATATAGCGTCAATTGAAGAAAGACTAATTGCAGGAGAAGTCCAACATCAACCTATTAACCTTTCTGAAGCTCCACCATCAGTACAGCTACATCATCGTGTGGAGATACCTTCTCAACCAAAGTCTTCTTCATCAAATCAAACAACGACACCAAAAACCCATAATCCCATACAGAAAGAGCCACGGCGGGTAATTGAAGAGCCACGGCGGGTAATTGCTGTGTCTTTCTTTCTTCTTGGTGCAATTTTTGTAATCGTGGCACTGAACGGACTTTCTAACAGTAATACAGCAGGTTTTACTGGATGGCTTATTATCAGCATTCCTTTTATCTGGTTAGGTATTGTTATGTACTGATTTAATACTGGCGATCACACTTGGAGAGTTGTAATGTTTCCAAATAGCGATCGCACTTAGAGAGTTGTGATGTTTCCAAATAGTGATCTCACTTGGAGAGTTGTGATATTTCAAAATAGCGATCTCACCCAATTTTTCATTTACAAGCAAGTCGATTAGAAGCAGCCGACCTTCTTCTTTCAACACTTAAATATATAATTCAATAGCTTCCTTGATATTGCCAATAGGTTCTGTTCTCGTCTTCCCTTGACTGATACAAGCAGGTCAGCTAGGACATTCAGCTACTCAATAACCATCTTCTCCTGGATAAATAATAACTTGTCTCTTCATTTATTACTCTATTACTCCTACAAATCAAAACTGTAGTCCAAACAAATCAAAAAAGCCAAAATCTCTCACAATATATCTGGATTTTCCCCCAATTCTCTTAATCTAGCTGCTAAACGAGCCGCAGTTGCAGCAGCCGCTTCTGCTTCTGCAAGTGCAGCTTGTGCTTGTGCAACAGCAATTTCCGCCTGCGTGACTGCGGCTTGTGTTTGTGCAGCAGCAGCTTCTTCTGGTAACAAAACCAAATTAAAAGCCACATCGTAAAACCGCAACCATACCGCCGTTTCTCTATCTATTGTTCCCTCGATTGTCCCCAACCATAAACCTAAACGCTTACACCATAGCCACCCGCGTTCATTTGGGGGTAAAGGCTGATACTGCTGATTATCATCTAAATGCCACCCCTGCAAAGAATTCGGGTCAAAGGGGTCATAGACAAAATAATCTGAGGTACGGAAGGTTTGTTCGTAAAGATTTTTCTTAATACCCTTGTCTATTGCTGCCGTAGATGGTGACATTAATTCCACAATTACATCAGGATAACGACCATTTTCTTCCCAGACTACCCAACCCTGTCTAGAGTTATTGCCGTCAACATTTAACACCGCAAACAAATCTGGGCCTCGGAAATCACGGTTACGAACCTGGGTGCTGCTATAGTAAATAAACATATTCCCCCCAGTGAAGAAATCATTGCGATCAGCCCAAGCTTGTTGCAATGACCGAATCAACACATTCATAGCAATGCGGTGGCGATTTGATTCCAAGGGTTCACCATCATCAAAAATTAAATCTGTAGGTGGAGTGGGGGGTTCCCAGTCCACAGTGGCTGCTGGATTTTTGTCAGTAGTCATGAGCGATCGCCTTTCTCAGAAAGCCTTAGATTTCTATCATAATCTGCCGAAAGCTTGCTGAAGTAAGGCGTACAGATTACAAATGGTTATAAATTATTCTTTATGCAATCTCGAAAATTAGGCATAGCTTGACGAATCCCAATTGTTCCAAGAATACCAGAACAGATCAACTCGCATTGCCGTGATGATTCGCTATTATGAGCGATCGCTTCATTTACACAAATATAAACATTAACAATCCTTAATAGATAATATTATTAAGGATTGTTAAGAGGAGCAAAAACTGCTCACAAACGCGATTGTTTCTTAAAAATCATCGAGAAACTGACTAAGGCGACTGATTACGGGGTCAACCTCTTGAGGAGGGGTAGCAACAGTATAAGAAGTATTATTTACTACTTCTAATTGACTTGGAGACTGAATGAACGATCGCTCATTGACTATGAGCGCCAGTTGTGCGACTTGTTGAGAAAGTTGCAGTAAATGGTGTTCCATCGCCTCCAAACGATTAGATCCCTTGGCAAAAAAACGTTCCTCAAGTCCAGCCACTTGACGTTGCAGTTCACCAATTTGTTGTTCAATCGGTGTTTTTGCTGCTGTTTGTGGAGCAGGTTGTACAGATTCCGGTACACATAAAGATTGCCACAAGGCTTCTTTACAGAGGTCACTGAAAGTCTTGTCTGGTTGTTTTTCCAAAAAACTTTCTACTTGCGCTAACAAGCTTTCATCAGCAAGCTCTGGGTTGAACGTGACGGATTTAACTACCTTTTTTGACCATTGGAACATCAGCTTTATGCCCTAGCAGCGCGATTGGAGGATAATTGTGCCTCTCCATAAATATACTGCCCCAAAGCATTCGCCTGTCGTGAAGGTGCTGCTAAATGAGCATTAATCTTTGCTTCTTTGAGAAGACGTTGAACGTCGTCCCAGAAGAACTCACCACCCCCACCAGTGAGAATCACATCGGTGACGCGTTCTGGCAACCAGGCTAGCACACGGCTACAGATTTCGCGCGAAAACATCTCCGTGAGGTTGGGAAGAAAATCGTCTAGGTTGGTAGGCTTGCTAGCACCTTTAGGACGGTAAAAGCGTTCACCTCTGGGTTTGTTCACAGCGGAAATCAGAGCTAGAGATTGACTATCTGCTCCCTCGATTTCGGCGGACACCAATTCATAAAACTTGTTCATACCGAAGTCTTCGCTCTTAGAAGCACCTCTGGCAAAACGGAAGTTATCTACCATCAAAAGATCGACGGTTTGATGTCCAATATCAACGATCGCTACCGATATTTTTGTAAAATCGGGACTGCCAGGACTTTTCTTAGGTTGAGCTTCAGACCACAGCAGGCTACCGTAGCCCTCTGGCATGACCCAAACTTTATTGACGTTCAGCGACACAGATTCGCCTCGGAAGTTCAACACATGAGGGCCACCTACTTGGCTAATCAACTGTGCTTTTTCCTTTTCAAATTGCTCTAAGGAAAGAAAAGGCAGACCCAGTACAACTGAGATATCGTCTCTAAGTTTGAAGTAGCCAGCACTTGCTAAAACTTTTACTAATGCAGCTTCTACCTTAGATTGTCCGACTCCTAAATTCGCCCCAAAATCGGCTGCCAGTTGACCAACAGCATATCCATTTCCTTGATACTCTAGCCACAAATCCATTAAGGGGTCAGTAGCCCTAGCTTCAAAAACACCACCGCGTACTTGTTCTATTGACATCTGCTTGACATTGGCAGGTACAAACACCACATTGCCAGGTTCACGACTCACACAAGTTTTTGTGGAAGTTCTGCCTAAATCAACACTGAGAATGGTTTTCCCTGGAACACCGCCTGTCTTAGGGGGATTATTATTAACAGCATTGATGGGAGTCGATGCTGACACCCTATTCATCGGTATAGCAGCAGCATTGATGGGAGTAGCGGCGGAAGGTTGGTCTGTCATGAAAGCTCCTAGTTCAAACTTAACTGTAAAAAGTTGTCATGCTCATCTTACAAAAATGCGAGCAACCAGAAATTCTAGGTTGCGTCAAGTGTAGCTAGAAATACGCCAAAAATTAATTCCGGCGATACCTCCGATAAGCTCATGCCTTCGCACATCTAGTATTATTTGGCATAGTGTAGGCGAATTTTGGCCAGATGTAACCCCTGCTTTCACTGCTTTCAAACCAAAAGCGTTCGTGTTTCATCTTCTAGTACGTCTTAACTGGCGCTTGAATATCCAGAAAACAAATGCTAGAACCAAACCCCCAAGTACGATTTTGGATACAGGAGCAAGGTACTTGTCCACAAGTTCATACTGACTACCCAATATGTATCCTGAGTATGTTAGCAAACCCACCCAAGCAGCGCTACCTAAGGTTGTGTAAAACAAAAATGGTAACAGTGGCATATTGCTAATACCTGCGGGAACAGAAATCAAGGTGCGGATTCCCGGTACAAGGCGACCAATTAATACTGCTTTTCTGCCTTGTCGGTCAAACCACTGTTTAGCCTTGGTGATGTCTTTACTAGATATAGCGAGCCATTTGCCATACTTGTCAGCCCAAGCTTTCAAACGCATTTCGCCCAAAAACTTACCTGGATAGTACCAAATAAGTGCGCCCAATACAGAACCCAAAAGCCCTGCGAAAAAAACACCAATGATGTTCAGCTTTGCCCCTCCTGGTTGATATGGACTTGCTGTAAATCCAGCCAGTGGCATGATCAATTCTGAAGGGATGGGGGGAAAAAGGTTCTCTAAAAACATTAGTAGGGCGATTCCCCAATAGCCAAAATAGTTGATAGTATTAGTTATCCATTCAAGCATTGAGTCAATTCCTGAAATTGCTGGACTAGTTTTGTTGCTAAATTCAGCCTTAGCTTTTTTAAAGAGTAATTATCCTCGCTTGCTAGAGTCAAGGTAACTTGGCTACACTAAACTTTGGCATCGCTACTTAAAAACAGAATAAGACAAGTGGAAGCTAGGGGACTGTTTCATTATTTTCGAGGGTTATAAAAATTCCTAAGCAGGTCTAGCCCTTGAAATTGAGCGATAAATTACTCAGTACCAACCTCACAAAATTAATGAAACGAAGTATTAGATTTTTTTTTCTAATTTTTTAGATCCCCCTTAGTCGGTTTTTTAAAAAGACTAGGGAGGATCTAAAGATTTGATGGCAAATTTAAAAACACACTTTAGGGTTTTTTCTGAGGTTGGGGTTGTGAGTGAGATGAGGGAGTAGAGGGAGAGAAGCGAGGAAATTTTACCTTGTCCCCCTTGTCCCCCTCTTTTTCTTTTAGGCTGTCGGGGTCAATGATTGTACTCTTGGTTCCGATTGCCAGTCTAATGGGTTCCAAACTCGATCTTCCAGCGCCATTTGCTCAATTAAACTTGCCAGTCTTAGGGCTTTGAGAGCTTGTTCACCACCTACTGAGGGTTGATTGCCACCATGTACACAGTTGACAAAATGTTCTAATTCTGCACTCAGAGGTTGAATATTGCTGGTGTAGACTTTTTCAATCACACCATCTTGCCTGTAAAGTACTTGTCGGTGGTCGGTGAGAGAATTAGTAGTCGTTTGTCGGTGAATCAAAATTTCATTCTTGAGAAAATCTGCCTCAGTAAATGAATTTTTGCAATGGGCGACAATCCGGCGAATTTTTCGGTGGGTGACTTTACTGGCAGTCAGAGTAGCAACAATACCATTGGCAAACCCTAATGTGGCGGTTACGTAATCTAAATAACCAGAGTCCAGGGCGCGAGTACCGCTAGCAGTCAATTTCGTTACTGGGGAAGCAGCTAATTCCAAAAGTAGGTCGATGTCATGGATCATTAAATCCAGCACAACCGAAACATCGTTTGCCCGATCTGAGTAAGGACTCATTCTGTGGGCTTCTAGCGCCAGCAATTCCTCAGTTTTCAGCACTTGGCTTAGTTCTTTGAAAGCTGGATTGAAACGCTCAATATGACCCACTTGCAGGATACACCCAGACTCAGCTGCCGCATTTACTAGGGACTCTGCCTCAGAAATACTGGCTGCGATCGGTTTTTCAATCAAAACATGAATTCCCGCTAACAGACAGTTGATGCCTACGGCATAGTGCAGACGGGTGGGAACAGCTACACAAACTGCTTCCACAAGGGGTAGCAGATCACAGTAATCTTCAAAAAAACGCACCTTGTACTTGCTGGCAGTTTCTAACCCTCGCTCAACGTTAATATCTGCCACTCCAACTATTTCAACATCTTTCATTGAACTCAGCACGCGAGCGTGGTGTTGTCCCATGTTACCCACTCCAATCACGCCTATGCGGATTGGTCGTGGCTGGTTGCGCTGTGTATATGGATTCGGTTCTGCCACTGACATGCTATTTTGCACTATTATTCTCTCCTCAACCACCAAATTTAGAGACGCTACGGCCGTTGGCGTTTATACTCGAAAGCCAGTTACGATCCGTCTAAAACCATCCAGATGGTAACATAGAGCCTATGTTTATGAAGAATTTCAAAGTTTGTGATCGGTTCCCGTAATCCAAATATCTTTTGTATAGATAGTTCGGGTTTGTTTTGGCTTTTGCACTTTCTACAATAAATATGTGTCTTTTTATTAACTTTAAAACATTCAGTAAGACTTAAGTGTAAATTTTTCAAATTTCTAAGGTTCGCCTGACTCTGCTTCGACTTAACTGTAGGTTGCATTTAAGCAATACAATTACCGGGATCAATATCTAATTGATACTGCTAAAATTACAAAGTCATGAAAAGCAACACTTGTGCTTTTTTCCAGAAAAATGCTACTGGGAATTATCGCCACTGATTACTTGAAAAGATTTTTGTATGATTATTTGCAGCACCCGTTGTAGAAACGTACTCCTGCAAAGAAGCAAGCTACGCATAGCGTCTGGTAGAGAATACATCGCACCGCTTTTTAAGGGAAACTAGTGTAGATTGTTTCTTTGGAATACCTAAGGCGCGGCGTTGTTTGCCATCACTCACAGGGTTCAGGAGTCGCTTTGGTATTGCTCCCTGACATCTTGTTGAAGTGTAATTTGGCGATTTGAAATCCAAAATTTGTAACCGAGATGAAAGCTGTAATTTTGTTATCTGGGGGATTAGACTCTTCCACAATTCTGTACAAAGCTAAGGCTGATGGCTGTGAATGTCATGCTATTTCCTTTGATTACCAGCAGCGACACCGACGAGAGTTACAGTCAGCCCTCACCATCGCTCAAAAAGCTGCGATCGCAAAACATCAGGTGGTTAATTTTGACTTACGACAATGGGGTGGTTCAGCACTTACCGATGGCGGGATTGATTTACCCCAAGAGCGATCGCTAGATGAAATGTCTCAAAATATTCCTGTCACCTATGTTCCGGCTCGTAATACCATATTTTTAAGCTTTGCTCTTGGTTATGCCGAAGCGATCGCAGCTGAACGTGTCTACATCGGTGTCAATGCCTTAGATTACTCAGGATATCCTGACTGTCGCCCCGACTATATCCAGGCGATGCAAGAAGTTTTTCGCCTGGGAACCAAACAAGGGCGTGAGGGACAACCAATCAATATTGTTGCACCCCTGATCAACCTGAAAAAAACTGAAATCATCCAACTGGGGAACCAATTGGGAGTTCCTTGGGAGCTAACTTGGTCTTGCTATGCTGGTGGAGATGTCGCCTGCGGCGTATGTGATTCTTGTCGCTTGCGGCTAGCAGCTTTTGCCGAATTAGGACTCGTTGATCCAGTTGCGTATGCTTGTTGAGTGAGGAGTTAAAATTACTCACTCCTGTACAGACGCGATTAATCGCGTCTCTCGTAACTCTCAATTCCTAACTCTTGTAACCGTCGCAGTTGAATTTGATGCAGGCGTGGCCCAACAATTGATACCACGGTGAATTCCAGATTTTGATAACAAAAGATTTCGCCTTTGGCAGGAATTTTCTGTAACTGATACAGCAAAAAGCCTCCTAGTGTTTGATATTCTCTTGTCAGAGGCAAATCGAGATGCAAAACTTCGTTGAGGTCTTCGAGGTTAATCTGTGCCTGCACCAAAAATTTTTGCTCACCTAACATCTGGATCAGTAAATCATCGCTGCTTTCAGGTTCGCTGGCGTCCCCAATGATTTCGGCAATGACATCTTTGATTGTCACTAGTCCCACAGTACCGCCAAATTCATTCACTACTATGACCATAGCGGGTTTCTCTTGTTGCATCATTGGCAAGAGTTCACTTAAAGACGTATGTTCAGGAACAAATCGGGCGGGACGCATCCAAGGTTGAATTTGTGTCTCTAAACTTAGCTTTCCTACAGCCAAAGGTTGTGCTAAATCTTTAAAATAAACAATGCCGCGAACATCGTCTAAAGATTCACCAATCACGGGATAGCGAGAGTAACCAGTGGAAGCCATTTCCTTGAGTAATGTCTGGAAGGTAGCATCTTTTGGCAGCGTCATAATACTGGTGCGGGGGGTCATCACATCTTGGGCCATGACATCCCCAAACTCAAAAACATTATTGAGCAGTTCTCGCTCTGCACGCTGTAAACCAGTAGACCCCCATTCTGTAGAGATAATCAGTTGTAATTCTTCGGGAGTCACAGGTGGCCTCCAGCCTTGGCCCGTGTATTGAATGCCAAAAATCCGCAATAAGCAGCGAGTTGATTGATTGAGAATCCAGATGAAGGGGCCAAAAAAACGAACGATCGCTTTTACCGAAGGCCCCAAAAACCTAGCCAGCTGTTCTGAGTACAGCATAGCTAAGGATTTGGGACATAATTCTCCGATCACAATTTGCAGATAGGCAATCAAGAAAAAGGCAATGGGAATTGATAGAGAATGCGCCAGGAAGGTAGTCATGCTACTTGGTAAAGGCCAGGATTTTAACCATGCATTTACCAGCACGACAATTGTACTTTCGCCAATCCATCCCAGTGCCAAACTAGAGAGGGTAATGCCTAACTGAGTGGTAGATAGCAGTCGGTCAATACTACGTTGTAGCATTTCGACTGCGATCGCTGGAATATCCCCAGCCTTAACGAGCTGGTGAATACGCGATCGCCGCACGCTCACCATCGAAAATTCCGCCGTCACAAAAAAGGCATTTATGGCAATCAGCAGTAGCACTGACAACAGCCGCAGCGCCACGTCTGTCCAAATTAAATTAGGAAAACCACTCACTGCCAAAGCTCGTGTAAAACTCACGCCCTCCATTTAGGGGAATAGGGAATAGTAAAAAATACTAATGCCCAATGCCCAATGCCCAATCTACCTTTCTACAGGAATATTCGATGCCTCTAGCTTCAATTCTTGAGCGGGATAATCAGTGAGAGCGAGTGATATCTTCTTGACATCATCAAGTAAAGCTGTAGGAATGCTCACTGTACCTGTAAATGCTGGGCCATTTACAGGCAATTCTGTTGGTAAACCCTCTGTACTAGCACTCAGGGTTCGTCCTTTATCATCGGTAACATCTAAAAAACTATACAGGAAACGCACAGAATCCTTACCTTTGTTCTGCATTTTCACTTTCAGTAGTAAATCACCACCAGAGTACCGGACAGATTGCACAGACATGGTTACACCCTCACTCTGAGCAGTAACTGGAAAACCTGGCTGGAGTTTTTCTTCAACCACTGCTGGGGGTTTTTCCTCTGGCTTCTGCTTGCTGCTATTGGTTTCTTCATCATCGTCCTCTAGCTTTTCCGATTTAGCAGCCTTGGTTTTACCCTCAATTCGCGCCTTAACAATTTTCAGAATCTCTTCCTCTTTTAATAGCACTAGCCCTGCCTGTTGGGAGTTATTTGTCTTATTGCTGGCAAATTTGGTTGTGGGACGACCATCTGGTGTAGTAACGCCTTTAAGTGCTGAACTTCCCAGTTCAAACCCTAAAAAGGCACTCACAGAACCTGCTCCCATCATCAGGATTAACAAAATCAAAGTAAGAAGTACAGTAGAATTTATTTTCATCGCTGACAAGCTATCACATAAGAATGCTGGTCTATTTAAGAATAGTGAAGCTTTTGACCTCAATCCTTAAAGAAACTTAATCAATATTAGTTTGCACTATTTCATGATCAAATTATGTAGTATAAAAATCTGATCAGCTATTGTCGAGTATTCACAGGTGGTAAATCTGTGCTATAATTACGCAATTGGCTAAACTCAGTGCATGAGGTGTTTTCCTCATTCTAAAGTTAGCAAATTGGGTTGAACTAAGAGTTGAACTAATTGACTCTTATGAACCCGAAACCTAACAAAATAAGCGCCTTTGGCCGATTGGGGAGGCAACGAACTCATAATTCGTCTTCAGGCTGGTTCGATTCCAGCAGGGCGCACTGAATGATGAAAAAGCAGTAATATGTTATGTTACCAGACCCTTAAAGATGATTGGGATATGAGTAATATTAAATTGTTTTGAGCATTGACATCCTGGTTCAACTTTTCTATTAGTGATTTGGTAATTTAGACATTAGTCAATAGTTGCTGACAAATGACAAGGAACTAAGGACTAATGACTTCATAGGGTAGGACTGTTACCGAGGTGGTAAAGTTTCAAACCTGAATTCAGTTCCCACTTTGAGTTTGCTGCTATTCACACGAGGAGACATCATTAACGATGTATCGTAAGGATTTGGTAAATCAGGAGTACGAATATATGGATCGTTACCAACTTGCTGAGTCAGGACATCATGATATAAAGTGTTAACCAACTCAGCATCGCGGGCAATTTCATTTTCTGGGAAGGAACCACCGAAACCAGAACCAGATCCGAGAAATGAGTCTAACTGACGCTTGAGGCTACCATTTTCATAAAAATTGCGATCGTGACGAAAATAAGCTCGTTCAAATACATCATTTGTAGTTTCATAATTTGATGTTTCCGTTTGGGCGGATGCAACAGAGGGAAAAGCAATACCAGCAGCAAGCAGTACCAATAAACCACCAAGGGTTTTTAATTTTATACCCACGTTCTTAACTCCTCAATTTTTGAGCAATCTTAATTTATGCTTAATTTCAGAACTCTGATGAGTTCAACCTTTGGTGTAGCACAACTTTTATTGTTTTGTAATGACGTATCCTACTGAAACTCTTACCCACTCAGATATTTGGGCAAGCACTGCTGATTTGACCACCTTGCGCCATAAGCTACTAGATTTATTTTGCCAACTTGCTTATCAAGAAGGTGATTTTCTTCTCTCTTCTGGGCTGCGTAGTTCTTATTATGTCAACAAGACACAAGTAACACTCCATCCTCAAGGTGCTTTAGCAATCGGACGTTTGCTGTTTCCTTTACTACCTGCAGATACACAGGCTGTAGGTGGTTTGACATTGGGGGCTGACCCAATTGTGACAGCAGTGAGTGTAGTTTCGGTTTATGAAAACCGCCCGATACCAGCACTGATTATTCGCAAGGAAGCCAAGGGTTATGGAACTAGAGCTTATATAGAAGGCCCCAGTTTGCCAGAAGGTGCAAAAGTAGTAGTTTTGGAAGATGTGGTTACAACTGGGCAATCTGCTCTGAAAGCGGTTGAGCGTCTTAAAGATGCAGGTTATACCGTAAATCAAGTAATTTCACTGGTAGACCGACAGCAAGGAGGAGGTGAGTTGTACCAATCAGTTGGGTTGAAGTTTGAAACTTTGTTTTCGATTCAGGAAGTTCAAGAACGCTACCGACAACTTGCGAATGCATGAACAAAAGGAGATAAACATGCAAAACAGTATCTACAGGACTAAACAAGAAAAAGTCGATAAAACTGTGAGCGCAATTCTTGAAGTATTAGGAAAGCCAGAAAACGATTTACACCACAAAGCGCTAGCTGATGCTTTGAATTAAGCAATGCAAGAGTAAGGCGATCGCTCTAAATAAATCAAAAAACCCTCCTGAAGAACTTTTCAAGAGGGTTTGTGTAAATGCCTAATGCTCCATTGAATCGTCTCTCCCAATGCCAAGCGATCGCAGTTGCAATTTTTACGCCTTCCGGTTCCGTCCGGCAGTAGTAAAACTGCTTACGGCGCAAATCAGCTAAATAATAGCCGGCTTTCCACCTTCAAGGCAAATAGCTCAATGGCTACCTGCTGTTTGGTATGCCAGTTAGGGGTGTGCCACCCGCGATCGCTCTTTCCCCTACTTCTGCGACCAAAGCCAAGGAAAAATTACTTGCTTCTGGCTTAACCCAGCAAGGATAATAAGACCAATTTCCTCTTGACCAAAACTCCGAGGTACTCAAGATGGCAAATCAAGGCATTGAAAAGTAGCTAGCGGTTTTAAATGATCGCATTTTACAACTTGCTAACACACTGCGAAGCTTGACTGTGCAAACTCCCAAGGCAGTAGATGATGCAGCGAAATTAATGAACGATATGTCACAGGGTCAGGTTGTAGGGACGGGGTTGTGAGTTTATCAAAAACTTTTCATAAGGACAGACTTAGATATCTTAAGATTAGTAAACAGGAATCGTTATTTTTCGTCTTAAATTTGTAGCTTACTAAAAATATGAGGTTATGCCGCAGTTGGGTAATTTATGACACGCCGTCAATATAGTAATCCACCAATAGAAGAGGCAATCTGTGAGTTTCGTTTTGCTCCTGGACAAGCATGGAATTTTACGATGCCAGGTTTGTTCTATGAAAAAGTAAGAGATTTATACACAGGTGAGCCACAGCAGCAAAACTTAATAGCGACAGAATTTAAATTTGGGCAGATGCCGCCTGCAAAGCCTGAGATTAAGGTAACGCAAGAGTTGCCCAAGTTTTTCTTTCCTTCCGCCGATGCCACAAAAATAGTAGGTGTGGGGCCTGATGCCCTGAGCATCCATAGCCTTCGCCCTTATGAAGGGTGGGATGAATTTAGTCACAGAATTGATCAGGCATTGCAATTTTATTTAGAAGTTGCTAAACCTGTTGGCATAACCCGTATTTCTCTTCGCTACATAAATCGAATAGTTATTTCAGCTGATGAGGCAGTTGACCTTAGTGAGTATTTCAACATATATCCTCAGTTCCCAGATAGCCTTCCAAACAACATATCAGGATTTGTGACGCGAACTGAATCAATTTATGAAGATATTCCAATTAGTCTAGTAATAACCTTATCTGATTCCGAACCACTATCTGAACAAGTTGTATTTATACTTGATTTGGACATTTCTCAAACCTGGATAGAAAAGCCTTTATCTCTTAAAGAAGTGCCTTCTAATTTACATGAATTAAAGAGTAGAGAAGGACAAGTCTTTGAGAATTTGATTACCGATCGCACAAGGGAGTTATTCCATGTCAAGTAAAGCCGCCTATTACACAAAGGACGAACGTCGCAATTCAGAGACAACAGCGCTATCTCAGATACCCAGCAAATTAACCCAACTTCCGCTTTCTCGATCAGCAGAAGGCTTACAAAGTTCATCGGTTGGGCAAAATTCCAATCTTGTTGTTCTTGCAACAGACAGAACATCAACTGTGGGGAGTTGGAAATATCGGTCTAGGATAGCTGCTTCTTCAGTTCAAAGGGTCAAAGCTATCTTTGAGCAATCTAATAATTATGCAGTCCTGGAACTTTCAAGCTGGAGCTATTCACCAGCTCACAAAACTCACAGAAGAATTGCTGAACTAGGATCTGACAATGAAACTTATAAATACGCCATAGAATGGTTGAAGCAATTACGCACGGTTGTTGCTGCTAACCAAATGTGGTGGGGTGAACCACTGGTAAATCTGAGCTTTGACTCAGAAATAGTTTTTGAATGGTGGCACGGAACCAAAAAGTTAACTATTTATATTCTGGGAAATACCGCAGAATACATCAAAGTTTGGGGGACTGACATTGACAATGAAATGGAAGACGGCACGTCTTCATCACCTGCTGAACTTACTGATCTCTGGAAATGGCTAGTTTCATAGAGGTTTGCAGTGAGCGATGTCGTTACAGATGATGAGCTATTGTATCGGTGCATTTTTTGTAGATCAGGACACTACTATCACATTAGAGAATCTGGGTTAGAACTTAGCTCACAAGCGTTTACAGATAGAAATCACGCTCCTTCTGTTGATAGAGCAAAGCTTTGTGGTAATGATCCGCAATGCACACAGAAAAACCCAGATGATGGTGTCGTGAGTCTAATTACTGGCGAAGTTCGGATGATAAATGTTTCTCAAAACGATCAAAAAGGCAACCCACTTTTTGATTACAAAATTGATGTCTGCCCAAGACCAACAGATGACAATCCATCTCACGCACAAATTGAGCCATCTCCTAATTACACGAACAAAGGAACTTTTAGGAAAGTTGCAGAAAAGCTGGCACGGCTTGCAACCGAGAGAATCAAGAAAGACGATTGGGAGATTAAGCCACAGGAATTACGAGCTTAGGCAATTACTATATCTTTATCATCTGTCCACATTCACTTAAAACACCACTGCATCAAGCGGTGTTTTATTTGATAATCTAAAAGACTGAACCTTCTATCTTTAAAAAAATTATGTTCTGTAGTTAACCATAATTTGGGCTAATTTAGCACAATATTATTAATATCTTCAATCGTGGTAGTCGCAACAAGATAAAAAACCACAAGCAAGTTCTAGCGAGGAAAATCGTTTTCTTTCAACAAAAGCCAGCAGCGGGATTTGAACTCGCGACCTTCCGATTACAAGTCGGATGCACTACCACTGTGCTATGCTGGCAACTTCGGCTATCGCTCGTAAACGGCAACCACAATTTATTATTGTACCATAACCAATTTATTTGTCTAGCAGCGATCGCTAAAAATATTTTCCTGTGACTACATTGGGCCAGGAAATCCGAAAGTTTAGCAAATTCGCTACTTTTACTTTTGTGCGACTAGATGGTTTGGTAGGCATTGCAAGTCTTTTGAACTCAAAAAATCAGTGATTCTAATCACTGATAAAGTTGATAAATTGAGATTCATAGCAAAAGCTAACTCAAATCCTGGGCTGGACACAAAAATATTTGGTACAGTTCTAAAACTGTATTTTCTGGACACGGTTGAATAAAGGAACAGAAATATATAATTATTTTTTACAGATCACAAGCATGGCAGCATTGCTCGGACGAGATTTATTAAGTCTAGCGGACTTCAGTCCAACGGAAGTTCAAGAACTCTTGCAATTGGCAACTCAACTTAAATCACAACAGCTGAAGTTGCAATGTAATAAAGTTTTGGGGTTGTTGTTCTCCAAAGCTTCTACTCGCACGCGGGTAAGTTTTACGGTGGCGATGTACCAATTAGGTGGACAGGTAATCGATCTCAACCCTAATGTTACTCAAGTTAGTCGCGGGGAACCTTTACAGGATACGGCGCGGGTGTTAGACCGATATTTGGATATTTTGGCAATTCGCACTTTTGCACAACAGGATTTGGAAACTTTTGCTCACTACGCCAAGATTCCGGTCATTAATGCGCTTACCGATGCAGAACATCCTTGCCAGGTATTAGCTGATTTATTAACGATTCAAGAAGGCTTTGGCTCGCTTGCTGGGTTAACCTTGACCTACGTGGGTGATGGGAATAATATGGCTAATTCTCTGATGTTGGGCTGTGCTTTGGTGGGGATGAATGTCAGAATTGCTACTCCTAGTGGATATGGGCCAGATTCTCAGATTGTAGAACAAGCAAGAGCGATCGCTAATCACAAAACGGAAGTCTTAGTAACTCATGATCCAGAATTAGCAGCTAAGGGTTCTGCTGTACTTTACACTGATGTTTGGGCGAGTATGGGGCAAGAGGCCGAAGCAGACAACCGGATGCCAATTTTTCAGCCTTACCAAATTTCGGAGCAGCTATTAAGCCTTGCTGATCCAGAGGCAATTGTTTTACACTGCTTACCAGCCCATCGTGGTGAAGAAATTAGTGAAGCCGTTATTGAAGGTTCTCAATCACGAGTTTGGGAACAGGCAGAAAATCGCTTGCACGCCCAAAAAGCTTTGCTTGCCAGTATCTTAGGGGCAAAATGAAGGAAGTTAGGAGAGGCGATTAATCGCGTCTGTACAAAAGTTAAAAGTCAGAATAAAAAGTGTACGATTGGTTTTTGACTACTTCTTGGTAAAAAATCCAAAATAAATAGGTAAAAGAAAAGAGAATTATTTTTCTTTTGCCTTTCATCTTTTTACTTTTCTCTTGTTATGGGGAGTTTTTTGTAGTACTAATGTTCTAGAGACATTTATAATTACTTCCTGCAAATTTATGGAACGTCTAACGGAAGCTCAACAAGAACTTTACGAATGGTTGGCAGAATACATCCGATCGCACCAGCATTCGCCTTCTATTCGGCAAATGATGCAGGCGATGAACTTGAAGTCACCAGCACCAATTCAAAGTCGTTTAGAACATTTACGCACTAAGGGATATATAGAATGGACTGAAGGCCAAGCGCGAACGATTCGGATTTTGCGTCCCGTTAAACAAGGTGTACCAATTTTGGGCACGATCGCTGCTGGTGGTTTAATAGAACCGTTTACTGATGCTGTAGATCATTTAGACTTTTCTAATTTCGATTTACCTCCCCAAACTTACGCTTTGCGGGTAGCTGGCGATAGCATGATTGAAGATTTGATTACTGATGGCGATGTGGTATTTCTGCGTCCAGTAGCGGAACCAAATCATTTAAAAAATGGCACCATCGTTGCCGCCAGAGTTGATGGATTCGGTACCACTTTAAAACGTTTTTATCGCCAAGGCGATCGCGTTACCCTCAAACCAGCAAATCCTAAGTACAATCCTATTGAAGTCATGGCTCAACAAGTGCAGGTGCAAGGTTCTCTGATTGGTGTTTGGCGCGGTTACAACTGAGTAATAAGAAAGTGATGAGTTATGAGTGATGAGTTTTTAATTACTAACTTCTAACTCTTAACTCCTAACTTATTACTAGGCTTCATTACCATTTTTGTGCTTAACATTTTATGTACCTGACGCAAAATCCAGTGCAGCAACTGCCCACTTTCCGATTAAAATCACCATTTGCAAGGGAAATTTCGGGCAGTTATCACACTTCGCAACCATTACCAGGATGCCCAAGAATGCCTCCATCTCTGCAATTGCGGCAATATCAGCGCCAAGCGATCGCTAGCTGGTTTACCAACAATGGCAGAGGGACGCTGAAAATGGCTACTGGTAGTGGTAAAACGATTACCGCATTAGCGATCGCTTGTGAATTATATCAACAGATTAATTTACAAGTTCTGTTGGTGGTGTGTCCCTATCGTCATCTCGTCACCCAATGGGCGCGAGAATGCGAAAAATTTAATTTGCAACCCATTTTAGCTTTCGAGAATTTACGCACTTGGCAAAGTCAACTTTCTACGCAAATTTATAATCTGCGTTCTGGTTCTCAACGCTTTGTCACGGTGATTACTACCAACTCCACTTTAATTGGAGATGGGTTTGGGTCTCAACTCAAATATTTTCCCGCCAAGACTTTAATTATTGGGGATGAGGCGCATAATTTAGGCGCACCCAAATTAGAAGAAAGTTTACCGCGTCGCGTGGGGTTAAGACTAGCTTTATCTGCCACACCGGAGAGATATTTTGATGATTTTGGTACGCAATCTTTATTTGATTATTTTGGCCCAGTTCTCCAACCAGAGTTTACTTTGAGGGATGCGATCGCTCAAGGTGCTTTAGTACATTATCTGTATTATCCGGTGTTGGTAGAGTTAACTGAAGCAGAAAGTATTGCCTATTTAAAGTTAACTAAAAGAATTGGGCGAGCGTTACTTTATCGAGATCGAGAAAATGGGGAAGCGGGATTTGAAGATAATGAAGATTTAAAGCCGTTATTGATGCAAAGAGCAAGATTAATTGGTGCGGCGGAAAATAAATTAAATGCTTTGCGGGATTTAATGGCAACTCGCCGCGAAACTTCTCACACACTTTTTTATTGTAGTGATGGTTCCCAAGATGCGGGACAACGTTCATCGCTACGTCAACTCAAAGCTGTTGCTAAAATTTTGGGAGTGGATTTGGGGTACAAGGTAAGCACCTATACAGCCCAAACATCTTTACAAGAACGAGAACTTTTGCGTCATCAATTTGAAAGCGGGGAATTGCAAGGTTTAGTCGCAATTCGTTGTTTAGATGAAGGTGTCGATATTCCGGCAATTCAAACTGCGGTGATTTTATCAAGTTCTGGTAATCCCCGCCAGTTTATCCAGCGACGGGGGCGAGTTTTACGTCCTCATCCTGCTAAGGAACGCGCGACAATATTTGACATGATTGTTTTACCACCAGACTTAGATAGAGAAAGTATAGAAGTTGAACGTAATCTATTGAAAAAGGAATTGCGCCGTTTTGTAGAATTTGCTGATTTGGCTGATAATGCTGGCGTTGCAAGAATGAAGTTACTTGATTTACAAAAGCGATATGGTTTATTAGATATTTGATGATGAATTAAAAAATAGTTGTATGCTTTTGTAAAATTTTTCGGCTTTTGAAAAAAGAAGCATTAAGTATGAAATAATATAATTATGAGTTTGATCATAATGGGATGTAAACTGCCTTAAAAATTTTACTTACATTCCATTATGATCTAAATTTGTTAATGTTAATAATAACAGAAAACGATTAAATAATAAAGTCTTTTTCAACGAAAATTATAAATTTGCAAAAACTATCTTTGCAAATTTAAAGATAACGCTAACAGTGGCTTTACGGAGGTAAATGCAGCACTAGAGATTAAAATATAGAAAAACTATATTACCAAACCTAAGATGTCACAAGAGGCGAATATTGATGATGTGCAGGAGCCAATAACCAGCGCTCCACCGGAAGTACGGCAAATTATTGAGCGGGTATGGAAGCTGGAAAAAGGCAGGCTAGATAAGAAGATTAACAGCCATATAAATGATAATATTTTGGACATTATTAAGGAAGAGGTTCGATGAAGCTGACTTCAATCAAGTTATGCAACTTTCGCTCCTTTTATGGTACGACACCAGAAATGATATTGGCTGGTGGAGATATTCGCAACACAACGATTATTCATGGTAATAATGGCTCTGGAAAAACTAGTTTGCTAAATGCCTTTACTTGGGTATTATATGAAAAATTTAGTGCAGCATTTGCATCGATAGAACAGTTAGTAAATAAGCGTGCGATCGCAGAAACTCAAAAAGGTCAAGCTGTAGAATGTTGGGTGGAAATTGGCTGGGAACATGAAGGTAAACGCTATCGAGTTAAACGCGCCTGTCGAGGTTATAAAAACGAAGGTGATTTTGATGCTGGTAAAACTCAATTAACCATGTGGGTTGGTGCAGATGATGGGAAATGGAATATACCAAATCAGCAACCAGACGATATAATTAATCAAATTTTACCCGCTACTTTACATCAATATTTTTTCTTTGACGGCGAAAGAATTGAAGAAATAGTCCGCTCTGATAAAAAAGCCGAAATTGCCGAAGCTACAAAAATTTTCTTGGGTGTGGAGGTAATCAACCGTTCCATAAGACATTTGGGAGATGCTAAAAAAGCTCTAGAAAATGAGTTAAAAGCTATTGGTGATTCGCAAATTAAGCAACTGTTACGGCAGCAAGAAAAGATAGAACGAGAGCGAGAACGCATTATCAAACGGCAAACAGAAATTAAAGAAGAGTTAGAATATCAACAAACTTTTAAAAAAGAGACAAGCAACCGTTTACGAGAACTGAGTGCCGCTAAGGAATTGCAAGAAAGATGGCAGGATTTAGAATCGCAGAAAGCAGCGAATCAAGAAGAATATAAAAAAACTAAAGAAGCACTAAAAAAAGTTATTTCTGCGCGGGGTTATACCGTTTTACTGTCAGAAACTACATCCCAGTTCCGAGCAATTATCAATGATTTAAAACAGCGCGGCGAATTAACCTCTGGAATTTCGCGGGAATTTGTGAATGATTTACTCAATTCTCAACGTTGTATTTGTGGTGCAGAATTACACGAGGGTAATCATTCTCATACTCACGTAAGTACCTGGTTAAATAAAGCAGGTTCTTCTGCGGTGGAAGAAACTGCAATTCGGATGAGCGCACAAGTAGATGAAATTGATAAGCAAGCAATAGGCTTTTGGGAAGAGGTTGATAGAGAACAAACTAGGATTAACCAGTTAAGGCAAAGCATATCCCAAATTGAAGGCGATTTAGACAATATTCAAGAACGGTTGCGAAAAGATGCTAATGAAGAAATTAGCAGTTTGCAAAAACGGTTAGATGAAATTGAAAGTAAAATTGATGAATTAAATCGCGAACAAGGTGCAAATCAGCAGCAAATTGCTCAACTCACAAGTGAAATTGAAGGTTTAAACAAACAAATCGCTAAACAAAAGCTGAATGAAGACAAACAAACTTTAGCACAGCGACGAATTAACGCCACTCAAGATGCAATCGAACGGCTAACGGAAGTTAGAAATCGTCAAGAACAACAATTTCGCCTGCAACTAGAAAAGCGAGTACAAGAGATATTCACAGAAATTTCTGTTACTCCATACATCCCTAAAATTAGTGAAAAATATGAACTAACATTAGTAGAAAATACCACAGGTATAGAAGCACCAGTTGCAGCATCCACGGGCGAGAATCAAATTCTCAGTTTATCCTTTATTGCCAGCATCATTAACAAAGTGCGGGAATGGAGTGAGAAACGAAAAATGATGATGATTCCTGATAGTAGCACTTTCCCAATTGTCATGGATTCACCCTTCGGTAGTTTGGATGAGAATTCGCGGCGACACATTGCGAAGACAATTCCCCAATTAGCGAATCAGTTGATAGTTTTAGTTACTAAGACTCAGTGGCGGGGTGAAGTTGAAGCAGAGATGACAGACAGAATTGGGAGAGAATATGTACTTACGTATTATTCTTCTAAGCCGGATTGTGAACAAGATTATATTGAGTTGGGTGGGGAAAGATATCCTTTGGTGAAACAAAGTCCGAACGAGTATGAATATACTGAAATTATCGTAGTTGAACGTAATGTTTAAAGGATAAAGTTATGGTTAAGAGTCTAGATGCTCCCGTATATGGCTCCCCAGTGAACCTTTTGATTTTAATGAGTTTTTGTTGGGTTTCACTTCGTTCTCCTAAACCTACATGACTCTCCAACAGAGACTCACGTTAAGTTAAAAGATATGACAAACACCTGTCTGCTAATGAGCAAACAGGCGTTTCTTTAAGTAAAAAGTTTGGTCGAGACTCGGTTAAATCTTAGCGGTAGAATCAACTGAGGGTTGAGACTGACTAACCGAATCTAACTTTGGTAACAGTGGATTTTCTGCCTTTACATTAGTGTTGATTGTTGCTTGCAAAATTGGGGTATTGGAGATGGAATTGTTCGCCAATGTAAACAGTGGATTTGACAAAATCCCAGCTATGGAAGTGGCAATTAATGTTACCACCAACCCGACCTGCAAAGGTCTTAACCCAGGCAAATCCCAACGCACTTGTGGATAATTCTTCACCGAGTCGGACATTTCATGGGGTTCTTTGACTACCATCATTTTGACTACACGAATGTAGTAGTAAATAGAGACGACGGTGGTAACTAAGCCCAGCAAGACTAACCAATAAAGACCTGCTTGCCAACCAGCCCAGAATAAGTAAATCTTGCCGAAAAATCCGGCCAATGGTGGAATACCACCCAAGGAAAGCAGGGAGATACTCAACCCCAGTGTTAAGAGTGGGTCTTTCTGATATAAACCAGAGTACTCAGCAATCTGGTCGGTTCCCGTCCGCAGTGAGAACAGGATGATGCAGGTAAAGCCGCACAGGTTCATGAACAGGTAAACCAGTAGGTAGAATATCATACTGGCATAACCCGCCTGTGTACCAGCAATCAAGCCAATCATCACAAACCCAGCTTGGGCAATGGATGAATAAGCTAACATCCGTTTCATACTGGTTTGGGCTAGGGCGACTACGTTACCCAAGATCATACTCAGAACAGCCAGAGCAGTGAAGACAAACCTCCACTCCTCAGCAACAAGGGGGAAGGCTGTTGTTAGCAAGCGGATGGCTAGGGCAAACCCAGCTGCTTTGGAACCGACAGATAAAAAGGCGATGACTGGGGTGGGAGCGCCTTCGTAAACATCTGGTGTCCACTGGTGGAAGGGTGCTGCGGAGATTTTGAAGCCAATACCTGCGATCGCAAAAACCAAGGCAATCACTAAACCTAAAGATTGCCCGACTTTAGCTGTGGCAATGCCATTTGCGATCGCACTTAGTTCAGTTTGCCCTCCAGATAGTCCATACAGCAGTGATACACCGTACAAAAATACTGCCGTGCTGGAAGCTCCAATTAACAAGTATTTCAGCGCCGCTTCATTAGAGCGGGGGTCACGCTTGGTATAACCTGTTAACAGATAAGAGGAGATACTCAGGGTTTCTAGGGAGATGAAAATCATCACCAACTCACTAGCCCCGGATAAAAACATCCCTCCCAAAGTAGCACTCAGCAAAATAGCGATGAATTCTGCTAAAGCGGTGCCGCTCTGGTCAACGTAGCGAATTGACATCAGTATAGTGGCGATCGCAGACAAGGCAATAATGCCGCGAAAGACGATACTCAGGTCATCACTGTTAAAGCTACCGGTAAAACCGATGGGATTAGGAGCGTCCCATTGAAAATATAGGGCGACAATCGAAGCAAATAAACCTGCGATCGCTAGATATCCAATCCAGCGTCCAGATGTACGCCCCAAAATCAAATCAACTATCAAAACCCCCAAGAGGGTGAGAATAACAATCCCCTCTGGCAAAATCGTTCCAGCGTTTAGCTGGGATGCAATATTAGCAAAATCCATGAGATGTATAGGTTTTGGGGATTAGACATTAAGGCTAACTCTGTTCACTCTAGCAAGTTTTCTAATCCCCGGACTAGCTCTTTTAACAAGAGCTTAACAGCTTGGGTGCAGATGCCAATCGCACCAACTTACTGACTTACCAGCAGCTTTCTCCGTATCTAAGAATTCACCTAATAACTTTCCTACTTCGTTTTTCAGGCGTGACCTTTAGCGAATATCATAAATAATCATGCCGCAACAAGTGCGTGCCGTGGGCGATCGCCACGTACAAAAAGCTCATAAAATTAATAAGGGCCCAGCATTGCTGTGCCCTTACAATATTCATAACTCCTAAATTTATTAAAAATCGACCGATGGCAGTTTGCCTTGTAGCGACTGGAATTTAGACTGAATACAGTTGGCACAATTGCAACCAAGTTGATCAATAATCGGATTAGATGTTTGAATCAAGTGTGGTGTTGCCAGATCAGGAATTTGTTGTGTAGATACTACCGTCATAATTTGGGTAACATAAGCAGATTTCAGGCTAGATGCGTGTGCTGGATTAACTACCAGTAGCATGGATACCAGAAATGCGGGACAAGCGAGTAAAATCAGTTTCATAATGTTCATAATTTACACAAAGATACCTTTGCTGATACAGCATAGCCAATAAATTGCCGAGGTTCAACTTTAATTACTGTGTATTGACTTAACTACGCCCGAATCCTTGACCCCGTAGAACCTTTGACCATACAAATAATTCGCCCTGCTCACCACCTGCGGCCAGTAGCTTGCCTTGGGGATGCCAAGCTAAACTAGAAAAGCCCCCTGAGACACCTGTGATAATTTGGGTTACTTCCTTGGCTTTATTCCACAAACATAACCAGCCGTCAGCAGCAGCGGAAGCGAGAAAGAAGCTTTTAGGTGCAAAGGCGATCGCATTGATAACACCCACATGATTTGTTAATACTCGCGCTTCCCAACCTAAAGAATCATCCTCTAGTTTTTCCCACACCACAATACCTTCAACGCTAGAAGATGCCAGTATTGGCGCACCCAGTTTCGTGGTAGCTTCTGACCATGCCAATTGGCGAATTTTACCAGGAAAGCCACGCATTACCCAAGGATCGGGGTTGTTCCATTCCAAAACGGTGACACTACGATCCATGTTGCCAGAAGCGAGGAATTTACCATTGGGCGACCAAGCCATCGCTAAACTGACAGTAGTCATATCTAAGCTGTATGGTTCTTCATCCCAGTTTTGACTATGCCAAATCTTGACTCCTTTATAACCACTAATGGCTAAGTACTGTCCGTCAATGCGCCAATCTATACCCAATACTGAAGAGTTGTCGAAATTCAGCGTCACGACAATTTCACGAGTATCTGCATCCCAAACTTGGACGTAACGCCCCAAACTAAAAGCCAGTTGGTTACTGGTGTAATTCCAAGCTAGCTTGTCAACCCATGCGGGGGCATTTTCCAACGTGGCGATTAATTCAGTTTCGCGCCAAATTTTCACCTGTCCATCTTGTCCGCCAACGGCTAAAAATTTCCCATCGGGTGAAAAGGCGAGACAGTCTACTGATTTACCGTTACCAGTTTGTAAGGTAGTGAGTTCACCATCATTCCACAAAACTACTTCACCGGCGGCGGAAGTTGCTGCTAAAGTTTGACCTTGTGGTGACCAAGCGATCGCAGTTACATAATCTGAAAGTGTCCCCGAATAGTGTTGTTCAAATTCCTTAGATTTGCTGATTGTGGAGTTCATATTTGTAAAGGGGAGTGGGGAATGGGGAATGGGGAATGGGGAATGGTAAATTCCCTACTCCCCACTCCCTATTTAAGCTAGACAAGTGAGAAAATCTTGCTTGAGTTGCGCTGCGTCAAGGTTACGACCGATGAAGACTAGTTCATTTTTAGGAGTTTCACTTGGTTTCCAGGGGCGATCGGGTTTGCCATCAAATATCATGTGTACTCCTTGGAATACAAATCGATTATCTTCTCCAGCAATATTTAAAATGCCTTTCATGCGAAAGATATCTGGCCCTTGAGTACGCAGTAACTCCGAAAGCCAAGCGTTTAATTTTTCTCCATCAACTGCACCTGCTTCTACTAAAGCTACAGAAAAGACAGTTTCATCGTGTACGTGGGCATCTTCGCCTAAAAAATCTGGATCAATTTCTAATGCACGATCTAAATCAAAGGCTTTTACACCTAATAAAGCATCCATTCCTAGTTCAGAATTTTGGGTACGGTAGATTTTTGCGATCGCATTCATCGCCCGAATCCGTTTTTCTAATTCATCCAACTCTTCTGGTGCTACCAAATCTGTTTTATTAAGTAAAATTACATCGGCAAAGGCAATCTGTTCTTGTGCTTCGTCTGCATCCCAATGCTGCGAGATGTGCTTGGCATCTACAACTGTCACCACCGCATCTAGAGACAGTTGGCTTTGCAAATCTTCATCAACAAAAAATGTCTGAATCACTGGTGCAGGATCGGCTAATCCAGTCGTTTCAATTACTAAATGGTCAAATTTATCGCGTCGCTTCATCAAATTGCCAATGATGCGAATTAAATCGCCGCGTACTGTACAACAGATACAGCCATTGTTCATTTCAAATATTTCTTCATCTGCATCGATAATCAATTGATTATCAATACCCACTTCCCCAAATTCATTGACAATCACAGCAACTTTTTTGCCGTGTTCGTAGGTGAGGATGTGATTTAGTAGAGTCGTTTTACCTGCTCCCAAATAGCCAGTCAGAACAGTAACGGGAACTGAATTGTTGATTACGTCAGCCACCATACTCTAAATTCCTCTTGTCTCACCTTCTGGATAATCATTTTCGCCTATGATAAATCTTTTTATATTTTTGTGCTAACTTGCTGTTATTTTGGGTTTCGGCAAAATAATCACATAATTTAATCAAGAAGCACTTTATTTTTGTGCATCTGTAATAAGTAATAAATATTCATAAGTTGGCATAGCTTGGTAGGAATATTGCATCCAAGCTAGTCCACTCTGCTGTAAGTTGCAGGTTAGTAGCTTGACAAGGATAGGAAATTTATGATAATCATCACATAAAAAACTATACTTTCATGGAGAAGCGTGGTGGTTTCAAAAAACACTACCTGCTCGAAAAAGCAAGTAACTCAAACAGGTCAAGCATTTGCATCTATCCGAGTTAGCTTTTTAGTTAAATTTCAAGTGGCATTAGAAATTTCATTTTTATGCCTTTGGTTATCTTTGTTGCCGATGGGCAACGCCTGGGGGCAAGAGATGGAGCGCACACTGCATGTCTCAAGCTACCAAGAACCAAACCGAAACTATTGTGGCTCTGAAAGAACAGCTAGAGCAAGGCAAAGAATTGGTTCACAAGCTGTTTCTGATTTAGTTAAAGCGTTACGAAACCGGGATACAAAACTGCGTGCCGATGCTGCTCACCTGTTGGGAAGCATTGATAAAAAAGTAGCTAGTCAGGTAATTCCAAACTTAATTACCGCCTCAAAAAACGATCCAGATGCGGAAGTTCGCGTTTGTGCTGTCTCAGCTTTGATTAGCATTGCTGGCAAAGACTTAAATAAATCTACCCCTGAAGTGAAAGCAGTCATCCCCGTTGTCATTGCAGCACTCAAAGACAGTGATACGGAAGTACGCTTAACTGCGCTCATAGATTGAAAAGCTATGAGTTTTACTTATTCTAGTAATAACAACTTTAACGTCAAACTCACAAACGAACTAAAAGCGGCAATTCCCGTACTCATGGAAACACTCAAAGATGACAACGAGCAAGTGCGATCAAATGCTACTAGTGCTTTGAGCAATATGGGGCAAGATACAACATCGCTAGTTCCTGTAATTATCCAAGCATTGAAAGACAAAAATGATTTGGTTCGTATAGGTGCTACCTCTGTCTTGGAAAGGGTTGGTATTTGGGAACGCAAGAGTGAAGAAGTAGCAAAAGCCGTGCCTGCACTCATCACAGCTTTGAAACAGGATAAAAATGCACAAGTTCGCTCAAATGTTGCCTATGCTTTGAAAAACACCGGTGAAAAAGCAGCAATCGTAGTCCCCGCACTTATTGAAGCTTTGAAAAATGATTTGGACTTTCAGGTTCGTTCAAGTGCTGCCTCTGCCTTAGAAAGCATGGGGGAAAAAGCAGCAACAGCTGTCCCGGTGCTTATTGAAGCTTTGAAAAAACAGCAGCTTAGATATAATGCAGAAGAAGCTTTGGGACGCATCGCTGAAAGCTGGCAAGATAACGCAACTAAGCTATCTAATCAAGAAGTGGATCTCGCCATATCCTACTTAGAAATGGCTTTAAATATTGCAGAAAATCCCAAGTCTGAGTATGTAAATTTACTTGGGTTTGGAGAAGGAAAAAAACGTTTGCGTCGCTCTCTTAATTTCCTCAAAAAAGAAAAAGATTCCCGCTTGTTTTCTAAAACCCGCCCAAGGTAGGGAAGCATCCTGCGAACTGTCCGATATCCTTGCTTGTGATGCCGAGCGCACTTAGAATGAACGAGGGATAGCACTTTCATTGGGCAAATCGCTCCAACTTTCAAAACTCTTCACCCATTCGTAAGAGGTTAAATTTATAGGAAACTCCAGAGAATAAATTATTCCAAAAAAACAAAAGACAGCATTTATATAATAATCATTATGAGGGGAGAAAGGGGTTGCTAACGGCAACCCCTTTCTCCCCTTCAATTAGTTATGAAGAATTTACATACCTAGTCGTTTCTGTCAGGGTGAAATAGTGATGATTTAATATGATTTCAAGCTTGATAAATGCTCTTCCCCTGTAAAAGAATAATCACTTAATTTTAGATGAATCGTTTCTGATCTAGGTAAAACTTCGTTACTATAACCGTACTTTTCTATTAGCTGCTTTCTCACTTCAGCAGCAGTTAATCGAGTATACAATCCTCTACTTTTAAAACTGGGGTCGATTTAGCTTTGAGAATCAACTATTGGTGTGAAGATTTAATTTCATCGGGATAACAAAAAATCTTGAACTGCTTCTAAAATAACTGCTGGGTATTCTTCATACAATCCCAGAGAACCAGGAATGACAACGCTTCTCACTCCTGGTAAGGCTACCAAAGCGTTCATTTCTTCTCGTGATTTGGGAGGGCTAGATTCCCCAATTACAACCATAAGCGGTACGGTTAAAGACTGCACAAGTTCCAGAAAATCAGATTGTTCGTGTATAGCATCAAGATTACCAGTTACAAAGGCAGCAGATGCAAATCGCGCCCCTGGTTGTTGAGTCGTGTGCCACTTCTTCTCAATGAAACTGGGTGTAATTTTAGCCGCGTCAGTAAAGACATGACGGCGGTACATAAAACTTAAAAAAGATTGGGTAGTGTTGAGTTTGTAGAGAGCTTGACCAAGTATAGGCGATCGCACCAATTCTCTTACAATGCCAGCTATTTGCTGACTTGCGCCCATTGTCGGCAAAGGCCCACGCCAAGTAGGAGCTAACAACAAAATTCGTGAGAAAGTAGCAGGTTGTTTGACAGCTAATTGTAAAACGTAACTAGCAGCATGACCAGCCGCCACCACAGTAATGGGAGTATTAAAAACAGCTTTGACAAAATTTTCCAGAAATTGCTGATAAATTTCCGGTCGATAATTCAAACTAGGGCGAGAAGATTCACCAAAACCGGGCCAGTCTACGGCTACAACTTGAAAATTGGGAGCTAGTAACTTGGCAAGTTCGCCCATTTCCAAGCGCGTCGAAACACTGCTGAAAGCTGGTAGCAGCAATAGTGGTGAACCTTTACCGAGGGTTTCATAAACAACGCGTAATTGCTGATTTTCGCAGTTCCAGAGATATTCTTGAACCACTCCACCAAAGCCAATAGCAGCAGAGGTAGATAATAAATTTGTTGACATGAGACTGAATTTTGGTAGTTGTACCTTATTTGTCATTAGTCATTAGTCATTTGTTCTTTGCAAATGACCAATGACCAAGTTTAGTTAGGTAAATCTAACTTACATTCCAATGCTTTTTTTTGCATGGTTTTAAAAATATTGTAAAATCCATTAGCACGGGAAGGTGTCAGGCTAACATTTAAACCTGTTTCTTGAATAAAATCTGGAGTAAGTTGGACAATCTCAGTTGGCGTTAGTCCATGTAATCCTTCAACCAGAAGCCCGACTAATCCTTTGGTTAACTGGGAATCGGAATCGCCCTGAAACACAACCTTCCCGTCATTCAAGGCTGCTGTGATATAAACTTGAGACACGCAACCAGGAACTTTATTTTCAGGTAATTTATCAGCTTCTGGAAACTCATTGAGCTTCTGAGCATACCAGATTAGCTGTTCGTAGCGTCGCTTCGGTTCGGAAGCGCGTTGAAAGCGCTGGACAATTTTAGCGAGCGCAGGTGGCAAAGAATCTAGAGTTGAGGACATAACAGAAGCTGCAAATGATCGGTATCTCCTTGAGTGTAAATTATCTTTAGAGCGATGCCTACGGCGGGCCGCCCCTACGCGCCTCCGGTTCACTTGGCATTATGAAGCTTGCTATTACTGACTATAATTTATCAAATCCAGATAATTACTGCGATCGCATTCATTTTCAGTCAGGTTTTTCAATGCGCCTAATCACAAAAACTTAATTTTTTTATAAGCAGGCCTAACACTAACTCTATGAAAGTTACTGTTGTAGCACTATAGACTTACTACTATTATGTAAGTATATAAAATGCGTGAAATTTATGTGTCGCCTGATTTACTATGCGATGCCTGCGGCGGATTACGCCTACGCACTTATAAAATTAGCTGCAATTAGTTTAAAACTAAGCAGCTAGATAACAATCAATAATTAAAAATTAAAAATCAAAAAAAATTCTGATTTTTAATTTTTAATTTCTCTCCCTTAGGGATTAATTCGTAGTTTGTGCAGCTAACATCTGCTTCAGCTTTTCTAATTCCGAAGCCCAACGAGGATCTGGACGAATGGCATCTGAATCGGTGGTTGTAGTGCTGCTTTCACGAGAACCGCCGCCGCCACCGCCGCCACGACGAGGCTTCTTAGAGCTTTTCTCGCGGCGGCTACCTTCTCTATTGGGGCTAGGAGTGGGGGTACTACTAGCAGCAGTAACTGGTTTTGGAGCTTGCTCCTCGCCCTCATCACCTTTTGTCCGAGGTAATGCTTTCTCTAGCTTAATCGGAGTATCTTTGAACATCTGACCATTATATTTTTCAATAATTTCGTCAGCTTGTTCGTCGTTGTTGACTGTAAGAAAACCGAAACCACGGCATTTGCCAGTTTTACGGTCTTTAATTAATTTAGTAGTTACAGCATCACCTTCTGCTGCAAAAACTGCTTGCAGATCCTGACGATCTATTTCTTCTTTAGGCAAATTACCTATATATAGGCGAATGGACATGAACTATACCTCCAGAGTTGAATGAACATGGCAAGGCAAGAAAACAATCACTTGGCTTTGGCTTTTAATTAAATAGATGCTATTAACCAAGACTGCCATCAACCAATTTTTTTGCTCGAAACTGTCAACCTATACAACAATACAGTTTTTCGTCGGGATCAAGCTTGTTTAATCTAAAGACTCACACTATAGTGAGCTAATAACACCTTAATTCTAAGAATTGTAAATTTAATAGCCTATTGCCTGCTAAAGTACACGCTTTCTTCCATGCCCTTTTTCGCAGAATTAAATACCATTCCTTACATTACCACGGTATTTTCTACGTAGCTAGTTTAGCGCATACATTTCCGACGTTATTATTACTGCATCGTAACATAAAACACATTTTTTTATTCAAGGGAGCATATTTTGAAACAAAAACCAGCCAGTGGCTGGTTAATTTCCTGCTGTATTGGGAGGATAAAAAGGTATGGAGCGGGGGAAAAGCATCCGGATGCATAACTAAGCTGTAGTGCTGAGTTATGTTGGCTGCTATTGTTTGTGTGAATAAATGTAACATCTTAAAAGAAAACCTGCAACTTTTGTTTACATTCCAATTTTTCCTATGTCCTTTGCAAATAACCAATGACTAATGACTAATGACCAATGACCAATAACCAATGACTAACCAGTGAGAAAAACGTATGCGCCCAAAGCCTGTGCTGCAACTGCTAAAAAAGTAGACCAAATGGGATGAGGGCTATGAATGGTTTTACCACTATAAGTTTCCAGGGTTTGGATATCAATCCAAGGCGTTGCTCCTCGCCGGAACCAACCTGTAACAATAATTTGCCGACCAATTAGATCCTGGTAATTGAGTGACTGTCCTAGCCAAGAAACGTGGTGTAATTTTACTAAACCTGCGCTGGATTGAAGGATTAAATCTTGCGCTAGGGAGTTGCTAGTGCCTTGACGACCTAATAATTTACCCACAAGACGTACGCTGACGCTATCAATTGGTAAGGCAGAAGGGTCAGCTAACAGGTTGGGTAGGTAATCATCAGTTTGCACAGTGGCAGGTTTAATATCGGGAAAGAAAGAATTAATCCGCATCACTGTACCGATGCTAAAGCCAATTAGAAGGCAGCCTGTAATGAAAGACCAATCTTCATATATCCACTTTAGATTTAGAAACTTGAGTGCGAATGCTAATTGCCAGGTTAGCCAGACGAAAGCTGCAAACAAAACCCCTAAAGGAACTCCTAACCAGGGAGCGATTTGTAATAAGAAAGACTGACGCTTAACCTTTGATGGAACGCTTGCAAAATGTAGTTCGGTGTCTAGATGCCAGTGACGCGCTATTTGGCAGAGGCGTTCGATGCGATCGCCCATCAAAGGATGGCTACTATTAATTGTAAACCATCGGCGATAAGGATTAGCAGTATCCCACTTCAAAAATGATTCAAAAGATAAATTGCTGGCAATAGTGCCTAAAGAAAGGCTTTGTTGGTGGCTGACTGGTGTCAGGAGATTTAAACTTTCTAGTTGCCAACTGGTCTGTTCCTGTTTTTGGATATCAGCTGCAATGCCAATGGCGATTTTGAGTAAAGCGCGAATCAGGGCATTGGGATTACCAGTAATTTCAGAGGCGACGCGATCGCTATAATAAAGCCGCAACCGCGACAACCACAATGCAGTCCCAGTCAGCAAACACCAAACTCCATAAACGAGACTAGCCAAAATTGTCACTGGCCAGCGCCAAATCCCTGATATTTTGTCTCCCCAGTTCGATACTTGCTGATAGAGCTTATGAATTGGTAGTGTCACCAGCAGCAACAAAGACATCACAGCAAAATCCCAGTGAGCAATATGCCCTAGCTGCGTGGCGTAAATAATGGCGATTTCATCATCAGCTAGTTGCTCTAATAGTCCTTGACTCACAACAATCCTGGCATTACGTGGTAAACTACCATAGGTCAGGATAATTGGTGCAGCCATTGGTAAAATCCGCAGTTTGGGTAACGGCCAGTGGCGCTGTTGACAACAACGTTGTAGCACTCGGACGGCTTCGCGGCTATGGGCATTCAATACATCTTTGGGAAATTCTCGCTGACTATACAAGTTCGCCAGTAGCAGATCCAGCAACCAGGGTGATACTCCAATCAAAATTACCAATACTATCAACAACACTTGAGTAGGGTCGCGGTATAAAAGCTGCAATGGCTCTAGATAGGGTAGTTTGACTAAAGTTTGGTTAATGAATCCAAATGCTAACTTGAAGATTTCCCGAATCACCCAAAATAGGGCAATGAATGTTCCTGCTGTCAGCAACCGCAAGGGGATTAATTTAGGTTTACGTAGGGGTTGCCATGCTTTGGCGCGTTGTGCTTGTCGCCAATAAATAACGCCAAATAATTTAGCTTGCGTGCGAGTAACAGAACCCATGAAACCACTTAAGGGCGCGGGTGGTGGCGGTGGTGTCGCTACTGTAGCTTTGAGTCTACTTAGCGGCACCATCGGCGGGGTGTCGTCGCTCTTGGTTTCTATTACTCGATCTTCTGGCTGTTCCTCTAATGTAGAAGTTACCGGGGGGGGAACTGGGGGAGAATCTGGGGTTGAATTATCAAAAGCAACAAATCCAGTTTCGACATTTTTTGATTCTTGATCGCGTTTTTTACGTTTTGTCAGGTGTTCGAGAGCGCGTTTTGCCCACTCTTGAACTTGCGGATTGTTACTCTCAATGAGATTTTGGGAAATAGCGATCGCTTTGGAGGCTTCGCCAATACGTGCATAAGCCATCACTAAACCAACCTGGGCTTGTAAGCTAGCAGTACCATTACTTTGGCTGCTAGCAACAGGTTCTAGTTGAGCGATTGCTGTTTGGTAATTTCCCTGCTTGAGGGCAACTAAACCAGCCTCCAAAGACGATTTGGCATGTGAAGGCATACAAATTCTGGCACTCCAATCTCTTCTATGTTGATCCACGTTTGTGCAAAAGCGCGAACCTCGGATGCCGTGGAACTCAACCGCGCTCAAGTTTTGCTTGTCAAGTGAATGATAAAGATTGAATAAAGACGTCAGTCGTCAGAATTCAGTTGGCTCTTTTGTAGGACTAATTCTGAATTCAGAATTCTGTATTCTGTATTCTTCTTCATTCCTCCACTGGTTTTTGACTAGAAAATACTGGAGCGATCGCGCTTAATTTTAACTCTGGATGGTCGCCCAATAATTGTTGACAATTCCATTCATTGCGGAATAGTAACACTGGTCGTCCCATACTGTCTTTAACTGTAGTGGTATTGAATATTCGTCCCACCTTTTCTAATGCTTCCCAACCACCCTCAACCCAACGGGCGACACTGTAGGGCAATAACTCTAATATGGTTTCTACACCATACTCGTTTTGTAAACGAAACTGTACTACCTCGAATTGCAACTGACCCACCGCCGCCAAAATTGGATCGCGCTTGGCTTCATCAGTTGAGTACATAATTTGCACAGCACCTTCTTCACGCAATTCCGCAACGCCTTTTTGGAATTGTTTAGACTTCGAGGGGTTGGGATTCCTCATAGACGCAAACAGTTCCGGCGAGAAATACGGAATCCCCTCATATTCGAGCTTTTGTCCCGTGTAAATTGTATCCCCGATCGCAAAAACACCGGGATTATTCAAACCAATCACATCGCCAGGATAAGCCACATCAATCGATTCCCGCTCTTGGGCAAAGAGTTTTTGCGGGCGAGACAGACGGATAAGTTTACCGATACGGGCGTGATTCACCATCATATCTTTTTCAAACTTACCAGTGCAGACCCGGATAAATGCGACGCGATCGCGGTGCTTCGGATCCATATTCGCTTGCAGTTTAAAGACAAACCCCGAAAATTCCGGGTATGTAGGAGCAACTTCGCCAACACTGCTGTAATGAGAACCGGGTTTGAGGGCATAGTCGAGGAAATACTTGAGGAATAACTCTACCCCAAAGTTAGTCATGGCGCTACCAAAGAACACAGGCGTCATTTTGCCTTCGTGTACCAGCTGCAAATCTAACTCTGGCCCAACTCCTTCTAACAGTTCTAAATCATTTTTCAGTTGGTAGTAAAGGTCTTGTTCTAGCTGTTCTTCTATTCTCGGATCGCCTAATTCCACTATCGTATCACGGGCTTCTCGGCTGCCGTGGGCGCTGCGTTCAAACAAATGAATTTGTTGCTTGTGTCGGTCAAAGACACCTTTAAAGCGATCGCCCATACCAATCGGCCAGTTGACTGCATAGGTTTGCAACCCTAGTTCTTGTTCAATTTCATCCAACAGTTCCAGAGGTTCCCTTCCTGGGCGATCGAGCTTGTTGACAAATGTAAAAATCGGGATACCGCGCAACTTACACACTTCAAACAATTTACGGGTTTGGGGTTCCAAACCTTTTGCTGCATCAATCAGCATCACTGCATTATCGGCGGCGGCGAGGGTGCGATAAGTATCTTCACTGAAATCTTGGTGTCCAGGAGTGTCTAATAAATTTATTTGACAGTCCTGGTATTCAAATTGCAACACTGTGGAGGTAATAGAAATACCCCGTTGTTGTTCCATCGCCATCCAGTCAGAGGTAGCCTTACGCTGTGCTCGTCGCGCCTTCACCGCTCCAGCTTCGTGAATTGCACCTCCGTATAGCAGCAGTTTTTCTGTTAGTGTAGTTTTACCCGCATCAGGGTGAGAAATAATCGCAAAGTTGCGGCGAAGTTCAACTGCTTGAATAAGTTCTGACTGAAGTTCAGTAGACATAAGTGTATTTGTTTGTTAGCTAACTTAATTTTTTTTGACTCTAGTAAGTCTTTTAATCTTAAGACAACGATGCTCGTGATAGGGTCGTAACATAACCAACAATCTGACTAAATAGGAGAAAGAAATGTACGACACAGACAAGCGAAAGCTTCTATCTGGCTTATCGCATGGAGCCATTTTTCTCAGCACAACCTTGGTATCTGTAGGTATACCTATCGCCATACTGTTCGTATCTGATGATCCTGTTGTTAAAGAAAACGCCAAAGAATCCATTAATTTCCACTTTAATGTCTGGCTTTATGGAGGAATTCTGGGAGCGCTGTTTTTTCTATTTGGTTGGTTAGTCTTACCTCTGTTATTGCTGGGGCCACTAGCAGCTTTGGGATATATATTGCACTGGGGATTAACAATTTGGGCGCTCATCAAAGTTTTCAGCAATCCTGATGTACCCTTCCGTTATCCTTATATTTTCCGATTTCTTTAGCACAAGCGATCGTGGGGCATTGAAAATTGGGAATTGTCAGTTATTTTTTATTAAGCTGTTGAGCCTTGAGTTTGCACACAAGCAATCGCCAGGACTTTGCCAACAGAGGCCCTTAGCATTTTGAAGTTTGAATTTTGAATTGCTTACTATGTTGTTTTTTTTCCAGCCCGTCGGATAGATGCAACCAAGCTGTAGAATACAAAATTGCCCTACAACTTGATCAAGAGTAGGGCAAAGGACAGTTAAGCACTGTTTGTAGTCTGTCTGACGGCAGGAAAATTTTAGCCTGCTTTTGTGACGCTTTATTTTGTGTCCATTTGCGTTGTTTTTCTTCATAAAATTTTATGTTTCCTACACATCGCCCCCGTCGTCTGCGTACCCATCCCCAACTGCGCCGGATGGTTCGTGAAACTGTTTTGACAACAAGCGATTTAATTTACCCACTATTTGCTGTACCGGGTGAGGGAATCGCTAACGAAGTAAAATCGATGCCCGGAGTCTACCAACTTTCAGTAGATAAAATTGTCGAAGAAGCAAAAGAAGTTTACGACTTAGGAATTCCTTCTATTATTTTATTTGGTATTCCAGCTGATAAAGATTTGGATGCCACTGGCGCTTGGCATGATTGCGGTATCGTCCAAAAAGCGGCGACTGCGGTAAAAGCAGCAGTGCCAGATTTAATTGTAATCGCTGATACTTGTTTATGTGAGTACACCAGTCATGGTCATTGTGGTTATTTACAAGTTGGTGATTTAACGGGACGAGTTTTAAATGACCCAACTCTGGAATTGTTGAAAAAAACGGCCGTTTCTCAAGCGAAAGCCGGTGCTGATATCATTGCGCCTTCTGGGATGATGGATGGCTTTGTCCAAGCAATTCGTGTAGGTTTGGATGAAGCCGGATTTCAAGATACGCCAATTATGTCTTATGCTGCTAAGTATGCTTCGGGTTATTATGGCCCATTTCGGGATGCAGCCGACTCGACACCGCAATTTGGGGACAGAAGAACTTACCAAATGGACCCAGGTAATGCCCGCGAAGCAATTAAAGAAATTAAATTGGATATTGCTGAAGGTGCTGATATGCTCATGGTTAAGCCAGCCTTGGCATATATGGACATTATCTGGCGGGTGAAGGAAGCGAGTAACTTACCAGTTGCCGCTTACAATGTTTCTGGTGAGTATTCGATGGTGAAAGCTGCGGCTCTCAATGGTTGGATTGATGAAGAGCGGGTGGTTATGGAAACTTTAACTGGATTTAAACGCGCTGGCGCTGACTTGATTTTGACCTACCATGCCAAAGATGCGGCGCGATGGTTACGGTAAACTACACAATTAAATAGTAATAATTTATCGCTATCGAAAAATCTCACGCATAGGTGCAAAGGCGAAAAATCAATTTTAGTGTCTTGGCATCTAAGCGTGAGATTACTGTATTTTGGCTTTTGCCAGTGAGAAATTCAAAATTGAATTTTTTCTAGATTAATATTGTCATACTTGTACTACAAGTGTAATAAAAGGTATGTTCAGTGTCAGACTGGATGAAAAAACGGAACGGCGGCTAGCCGATATCTTAGCTCACAAGCAAACAGGCAAGAGTGAGTTTATCCGACGCTTGATAGTTAAACGCTGACTAACCTTGCAAGCGAATAGAACTTTAGTGGAGAGACTTAGGCGTGCAATCAGTGAAACCAGTGTTTGCAACTGGGAAGCCGGACGTACTGAACCCAGGATGACACAAAAAAATATTTAGATACTTTGCATCTGAATCAAATGTACGCTTGAAGTAGTTGCCAAAATTTCTCACGCCTGATATGTAGAAAATCAGTCAAGTTTCTTCATCTGTTTGATCGTGGATTTCCGAGATATGAATTGCCTAACTTTGAAGGTGGTTTCCAGCTTGGGCAAAATAGCAATTAAACAGACAGCGCAAGAGATGGGAAATAATAAAGAATCTAGAAAAAACCTTTTTACCTTTTTTCTCTCTGTGTCTGGGGCGATTCCTTTAAAAAATCCGATCTCTAACTAGTGCGATCGCTCACGGTATTTGCGACAGCAGCACGATAAAATTCTAAAACCATAATCGTACTAAAAGGTCTAAATGGCAGAAACACTATTCTTCAACGCCTTACGGGAAGCCATTGATGAAGAAATGGCACGTGACTCCAGCGTATTCGTTCTCGGTGAAGACGTAGGACACTACGGCGGTTCCTATAAAGTTACCAAAGACCTGTACCAGAAATATGGCGAACTCCGGATTTTAGACACCCCCATCGCCGAAAATAGCTTTACCGGCATGGCAGTGGGAGCAGCTATGACTGGGCTACGTCCCATAATCGAAGGCATGAATATGGGCTTTTTACTGCTCGCCTTCAACCAAATATCCAATAACGCCGGGATGCTGCGCTATACTTCTGGCGGTAATTTTAAAATTCCGATGGTAATTCGCGGCCCTGGAGGAGTGGGACGGCAGCTAGGCGCAGAACATTCCCAACGATTAGAAACCTACTTCCAAGCTGTGCCAGGGTTGAAGATTGTTGCCTGCTCCACACCAAGAAACGCTAAAGGACTACTGAAATCCGCTATCCGCGATGATAATCCCGTGTTGTTCTTTGAACACGTTCTGCTTTACAACTTGAAAGAAGATTTACCAGAAGAAGAATATTTACTACCCCTAGATAAAGCAGAAGTTGTGCGTCAAGGAAAAGATGTCACAATTATCACTTACTCGCGGATGCGGCATCATGTGCTGCAAGCGGTAAAAACTTTGGAAAAAGAAGGTTATGATCCAGAAGTTATCGACTTAATCTCGCTCAAGCCATTAGATTTTGATACTATTGGTGCATCAGTACGTAAAACTCATAAAGTCATTGTGGTAGAAGAATCTATGCGAACTGCGGGCATTGGAGCAGAAGTCATTGCTTCAATTAACGATCGCTTATTTGATGAATTAGATGCGCCAGTACTGCGGCTTTCTTCCCAAGATATCCCCACACCTTACAACGGCAATCTGGAACGACTAACAATCATCCAACCAGAGCAAATCGTGGAAGCTGTGGAAAAAATGGTAGCGTTGCGAGTCTAGAGACTGGGAAGTGGGGACTGGGTACAAGGAGAATAACCCATACCCAATGCCCAATCCCCAATCCCTGATCCCCAGCACCCATTACTTGCTCATAACTCCTCAAAAGAGCGCTATTATAGCCTTTGTCAGTTGCGAGTTATGGTATGCAAAGACAGCGATCGCTATTAATTTTGATTTTAGTCCTGATAATCGCCGCTATTACGGTGATTGCCACAATTCCGATACCTCTTGGGCTGGACTTGCGCGGAGGCTCACAGCTAACAATTCAGGTGAAACCATCAGCGGATATTCCCAAAATCACCGAACGAGAATTGGAAGGTGTGAAGAAAGTTGTCGAAGGTCGGATTAATGGTCTGGGTGTTTCTGAGCCACTGATCCAAACAGTCGGCGCAGATAAAATATTGGTGCAACTACCAGGAGTTAATGACCCAGAGCAAGCCGAACGGGTGCTAGGGGGTACGGCGCAGTTAGAATTTCGCACCCAAAAGCCGAATACAGAGACCCAACTGTTTGCTTTTCAAGCATCTAGAGCCGAATTGAAAGCCAAGCAAGAAGAGTTGAGAAAGAGTACAGATAAAGCAGCAATTGCCAAGAATCAAGAAGATTTGCAAAAAAATAATCAAGCGATCGCTGAATTGTTTGAAAGCACCAATCCACCGCTAATTGGCAAATACCTCAAGGATGCCTATGGTGAACCCAGTCAAGGTAACAACTGGCATGTTGCCATTCGCTTCGACCAACAGGGTGGCCAACTGTTTGCCAATTTGACAAAAAATCTTGCCGGTACTGGGCGTAGCATTGGTGTTTTTCTGGACAATGAACTGATCAGCGCTCCTACCGTAGGTATAGAATTTGCTACCGCAGGTATTAGTGGTGGCTCTGCCATAATTACAGGACGGTTTACCGCACAACAAGCCAATGATTTAGGCGTGCAGCTACGTGGTGGTGCATTACCCGTACCAGTAGAAATTGCAGAAAGGCGGACAGTAGGGGCAACTTTGGGTAAAGATAGCATTCAAAGCAGTATTTATGCTGGAGTTGGTGGTCTAACATTAGTATTAATATTCATGGTGTTTTACTATCGATTACCAGGACTAATTGCGGATGTGTCACTAGTGATCTACTCCCTTTTAACTTGGTCAACCTTTGCTTTATTGGGTGTCACCCTAACTTTGCCGGGAATTGCGGGTTTTATCCTCAGTATTGGTATGGCGGTTGATGCCAACGTGCTAATTTTTGAACGGACGCGGGAAGAATTGCGGGCTGGTAAATCTTTGTATCGTTCTGTGGAATCTGGTTTTTACCGAGCATTTTCTAGTATTTTAGATAGCAACGTCACGACATGGATTGCTTGTGCTGCCCTGTTTTGGCTGGGGTCTGGTTTAGTCAAAGGCTTTGCACTGACCTTAGCTTTGGGGGTGGCTGTGAGTATGTTTAGCGCAATTACCTGTAGTCGGACATTACTGTTTTTGGCAATTTCAATTCCCTCTTTGCGGAAGACAGAACTTTTCTGTCCAAACCTGCCAGCGTCGAAGAAGGCAGAGGTGGCTCAATGAAACTGAGTATAAACAAATCGCGATCGCTTTGGTGGAGTATTTCTGCTGTTATCATCCTCGGCGGTATCATCTCAATGGTGATTTCTTGGCAACAACCCAATATTCGCGCACCCTTACGCCCAGGTTTAGATTTTATCGGTGGTACACGGTTACAATTTGTTCGAGATTGCACCAAACCAGGCAATTGCGACAAACCAATTGATATCAACGCTGTCCGGGAAGTAGCAAAAGCGCAGGGACTGGGTGATAGCAGCATCCAACTTATCTCGGAAAATGGGGCAGAAAATGGTGTATTAATTCGGTCAAAAGATTTGGGTGTCGATCAGCGCACCAACTTGCAAAATGCTTTAAGCGAACAAATTGGTGTTTTTGATCCGCAAAAAAATCAAATTGATTCCGTTGGGCCTACCTTGGGAAATGAACTGTTGAGGTCTGGGATATTAGCTCTGATAGTTTCCTTCATCGGTATTACTATCTATATGAGCTTCCGCTTCCAGTTAGATTATGCCGTGTTTGCGATCGTTGCCCTATTGCACGATATCTTGATCACGGTAGGGGCTTTTTCAATTTTGGGTTTGGTGGCGGGTATCGAAGTAGATAGCCTTTTTATCGTTGCCTTACTTACCATCACAGGTTTCTCAGTCAACGACACAGTGGTGATTTACGACCGCATTCGGGAAACTATTAAAATCAATCCTGAACGCCCGATTGCCGAGATTGTGGATGATGCCGTTAACCAAACCTTGACAAGATCAATCAACACTACCTTAACCGTGTTGTTGACCTTATCTGCTATCTTTCTATTTGGCGGAGAAACACTGAGAAACTTTTCTTTAGCTTTGATTATTGGCTTCACGATGGGAGCTTATTCGAGTATTTTCATCGCCAGTACTCTCCTTACTTGGTGGCGAGAGCGCAGGAGTCAATCCCAGGTAGTAAACAGCGCTGAACCGATTGATACATCTGCCAGTTCCCAGGATAGTTAAACTTCTGTGCATTTCACAATTAGGTTAAAGCATTTTCAATTGCTCACCTATGCTTTGGTATTTTATTCCCCTATGGATCAACCAGAAGAACCATTAACTACTGTCCCAGACTTTGAGAAATTTGACCCATCGTTTGCTCAACAAGTTCAAAAGCTATACCAGCTGACAATATATGGCAGGTGGCTGTTTGTCGGCTGTTTATGGTTTACCATTGCACCTGTTAGCTTGTGGGGTTTACGTGCAGAAATTTCTCTGTGGCAACAATATTTTACCTGGGTAGCAGTGCGATATGGACTCTTTTATCATCCACTGTCTACCTTCGGTTTAGCCTTTTGTATTGGGATGACTGCTGCTGTTTTAGTTTGGCAAAGTCGGAATATTCTACTCGGACTACCACAGCAGGAAAAACAACGTTTAGAAAAACAAGTTTATCGGATACGTCAGCAGGGGCCAACTCATCCTCTATGGAAGTGGGTTTGTCATTAAATATTGGGATAGATGATTAAACTTTTTTTCTCGTTGCATATATATGTACACGTACAGTAATTTCTAGCAAAATATGACTTAACCATACAAAGATATTGCCAAAAGTCGATACCATATATGACCGAGTCTCAGATTCAATTTAGCGAGCGCAAGTCTGAAATTGACCTTTACCAACTCCAAGAACTGTTAAATATTTCAGCTTTCTGGGCAAAAGGTCGCAGTATTGAAAATTTAGGTATAGTCATTGCCAACAGTGAGCCAGTGATTTGCGTCTACGATCGCGATCGACTAATTGGCTTTGCTAGAGCAACATCTGATGGTATATATCGCGCCACAATTTGGGATGTTGTGATTCATCCAGAATATCAAAGTAGTGGATTGGGAAGCAATTTAGTAGAAACCGTTTTGAGTCATCCCCGCATGAGGCGGGTTGAGCGCGTTTACCTGATGACTACTCACCAGCAGGGTTTCTACGAAAAGATTGGTTTTAAACCCAACACCACCACTACGATGGTGCTACACAACCTAACTAACCCTGCTTTTGTTCCTACTACAGAAGTTCAGCTTCAGGAATCACTAGGGGGATAGAGATTTGTAGCCTGGTAACCTGTTGATGTGGTTCCTGGGCAATAGTTGAGGGCAGGATTTCTAACTTTCCTCCCATAACTTCCACCAGAGTCTGATTAATTAATAGCCTCATTCCTGGAGAAAGAGCAGCGTTTCCTTGGTCAATCTGCGTCAAATGATCTTCAGATTTAATCAAATTAATCGGCTCGCTCCAGGATATAGCATGAGTTGGTACATCCAGCCAAATATTTGCAAAATTATTTGTAGGTACAGTGCTACTGGAAATACAGATGCTGCCTTCCTGCATTTGAGTAATGGCAGTGTCTATTAAACTTATCAATATTTGGCGGAGCCAGAGGTAATCTACCAAAACATAAATTTCTGGGTCGGCGGGTAACAATTGCAAGGGAAAATTGCGATTGGCCGCCAGCATATAAGTTAAATTATGAACCTCTTCTAAAACTTGGGCTAACGGTCTGGGCTGAATATCTAATTTATTAGTACCGTGTTCTGTTCTGGCAACACTGAGAATTTCATCCATCAGCTTGAGTAGCTTCAGCGTTCGCTCGTGAGCTTGGGCAATAAATTCTCGCTCTTCAGCGGGGTCTTCACACAGATCCGACAAAATTAACTGATGCAAGCCTATCAGACCACTGAGAGGCGATCGCAATTCATGGGTAGTCCGCGCCAAAAAACCAGCTTTAAACTGGCTCATTTCCCTTGCCATTTGGTATGCCAGCTGAGTTTGCTGTAGCTGTTGCGCTATTGGTGGCATATCCTGTTGATCTAATGGCGCTACTGGAGACGAGCTAGATGAAACATTTGACGACCGCGCAAATAACTGACGGAAAACCATACCTAGTGCTATTCCTGCTCCTAGATATATCCAGTTGCTCCAATTCATAATCTGGCAATTATTAACTTGTTAATTGACCACAACAGCGCAAACTAAAGTTCCGAATTGTTCAGCTGTTAAAACCACGAAAACAACATTATAGCGACCTATATTTGCTTATCACTTGAAATATCTAACTTTATCGCACCTTGCCGCAAAATCTGCCAATTTATTCCTGTCCATTTAGCAACGGTGGAAGGTACACCCACTCCTGGTATTTCACCGTGATATTCTGTCGTTGCTAGAGTCAGAACCTTGGGAAACTGAGTCTCAATTTCTACCATTGTTTGCAAAGGAGGCTGACCAGAAAAATTGGCGCTAGTAGTAGCAAGAGGGCCTGTTTGCGCCAAAATAGTTTGAGCGATCGCACTGTTTGGTACTCGGATGCCAATTGTTGTGGGATCAATAGGGTTCATAACTTTTGGCACGCGATCTGAAGCTGGTAAAACTAATGTCAGCCCTCCTGGCCAATATTTATCTGTTAGTTCTTGCCAAACTTTATATTCCTTCTCACTACCTTTAACATACAGCCACAAATCTTCAGCACTAGCAGCCATCAAAATCAAAGGTTTGTCTTGACTGCGTTGCTTCGCCGCAAAAATTAATGCTGCTTTTTCTGGTATAGCTGCAAGTGCAGGAACAGTATCCGTGGGAAAGCTCACCAAAAGCCCAGTGCGTGCGCCAGCTATCAGATTTGTTAGAGAAACTTGTGTCATGTTTACAAAGTTAGGAGTACAGACGCGATTAATCGCGTCTGTACAAAAGTTAAAAGTGAGGAATTGTCATAACTCATCACTCCTAACTTTTATAAGCTACAGCAAAACGTTCAATTCCAGCTAAATCAGCGTGAACTTGAATTTTACAATAGCTACCTTGATTTTGTAAAAGTTCTCGCACTGCATCCGCCTGTCCTGCCATCATCTCAATTAACCACACGCCGCCAGGTTGCAAATACTTAGGAGAAATTTCTATCAAATGGCGAATGCAATCTAAGCCATCAGTGCCACCATCCAAAGCTAGATGAGGTTCATGGTTAACTACTTCTGGTTGCAGGGTAAGTAAGGTACTGGTGGGTATGTAAGGGGGATTAGATACCATACCACTGAACTGACCTTTTAACAATGTCAGTGGCTCCCACCAGGAACCTTGATAAAATTTAATCCGGTCAGCAAAACCTAAACTATGGGCGTTGGTTTGGGCGATCGCCAGAGCTTCTAAACTGTAATCTACTGCATGAATTGTTGCTGGCAACACATCTGCTAGTCCCAAAGCGATCGCTCCACTCCCAGTGCCTAAATCAGCCCAGTGTCCTGAAGCATTACTGGCAGATGCTAAAGCTAAATCAATTAAGCATTCTGTCTCTGGTCTGGGAATCAAAACCGCACTTGACACTGCAATTTGAAAGTTACGCCAAGGTGTAACTCCCGCTATATACTGCACTGGTAAGCGGTCATTTAATCGCCTCTGCCACAGATAATCTAACTCTTCTAGAGGCAATTGCAGCTGAATGTGCGGCCAGTTTTTAAAAGACTCCAAACGCAGTGCCAAGCGGTCTAACCCAGCAACTTCTAGGAGCAGCCAATCTACCTCGGCAGGCGGGACATCAGTGGCGATCGCTGCTTGAAGAGCAGTATTGCGCCACTGCCAAAGTTGTAAACCAGATATCAGATGTTTCTCCCCCATGCCTCAACCTTGGAGTGCATAACCGTTATTTTTTCTGAGCGGGCGCAGCAGCAGGCTTGGCAGCTGGAGATTGATTCGGTGCAAGCGAGCGAATAAAATTGATGGACTCCCGCGATGGATAGAGAACAATTTTATTTATACTAGGGTCGGTACTGCTATTGAGAGCTTCCATAACACCGTACAAATCCACCACCTGAATTTCAGTATTGGCTGCTTCCTTTGGCACGGCTTTTTTGAATTCCTCTAACAGAGCCGTTGCTTGCTCTTTCTCAAAAAAGAAAGGGATATACCGCTCTTTGCCGTTGGGGACGGGAATGGTCAGATAGCTATTATCTTTCTTAAATTTAGGTACAAATAAGGGAATACCATTGAATTGCTCCCCTTTTTTACCATTTTGACTTAGCATATTTGTTGCCGAAGCTACCTGTGCTTGCGTCGGTACTAAAGTATAAATTACAGAGTCTGATTTCTTTTTGCTTTCTTGGACTATTTTATAGTAGTCTGCCAAGGACAAAGGTCTTACCTGTAGCGTACTTGCCAACTGGGGGTTTTCTTTCTTGAGCCGATTGTCAAGGAATTTTTGAGCATCTTGCTTGCTAATAAAAAATCCCACTTGAGAGATTGGCTTAGATGCGTTGTTCCTCGAAAGAACTACAAATTCGCCTTTGGGATTGGTGAGCGTGAATACAGGTACTTCTTGGAGCTTTTTCACTACCTGATCTTGTGGTAACGCCACTGCCTCTAGATTGCCTATTCCTGGTAGATTGCCTATTCCTGAAAGCCCTGTTAAAAATACACTGCCAGCTATACCCAATGTTGCGCCCAAGCGAATAAATGATTTCATGACTGCTCCTCGCATCAATAAGTCCAATTAAATTAAACAAATGGTTGGATTTGCACAGCACCAACTAGCTTTAGTTATATAGCAATCTATTTCAGTTGTGAAAAATTCATTGTGCGCGTTGAGGTTGAATGTTAACCGTCAACAGTCAAAATCCAATATTCCGCAACTGTTTAGGGTTGCTATAGTAGCGTTTTCAAAAATCGACTGTGCTAAAGTTGTGTTTTTGTCGATTTCGTTTTGCTATTCACCACGAAATGTAGATGCCTATTATATGTCTTTTCAAACAATGAAAAGTCTCTCTGTCTCTCAACCTTAGAGATGATAAATGTCATTTTATCGGCTTTCTCTAATATCGGGTGACGCTATTACTTAATCAATCGTTCCATCGCGCTTGCTTTAATATCTTCTCAAATCTCTACAAAGCTTAGTGTCAGGAATATCTTACTGCTTAAAGTCGAAATTTGCCTGTTAGGCTTCAACAGCTAACTCAACACTATAACAGACAATTTGCCTTTATCTGTAAAAATCTACAATTTAATTGTACATTTCAGTAAGACAACTCTAGTGAATCGCCTTAGTGGTTAAATATATTACTTAAATCGGGATGACAGGATTTGAACCTGCGGCATCCTGCTCCCAAAGCAGGCGCGCTACCAAGCTGCGCTACATCCCGTTTAGACTGATCTACTTTTTGTGGTTTGGTTTTATCCCATCAAAGCGATCGCGCTTTACAAAAGCATTAAGGTAACTATATCACATCAGACGGCTTATGCCTAATCTTTTTATCCTTTGCCAAAGACAAGATAGATTACATTGTTACACTAATAAAGGTTTTTTGCCGACTTAGTTTTACAAGATATATACTTGCGCCTTCGTCGGCTGAACCTTGTAGAACTACATCAAAATAATAGATTTTCACCATTTGACCTGATTTTCGTGTGCAAATCGGGTTTTATTTTGATTGAGCGCTAGTGAGGATACCAGAACATGCCTTTAATGCCTTCCGGATCAGCCATAAACCCCATAGTTCGGTAAAAATCTACAACATGGGGGTCGGCAAAGAGAGTGACATTACTAATTTCTTCACTCCTAAGTTTCTTGAGAACGTATTTCATCAGTGCCTTACCCAGTCCTTGACTTTGAAAGTCTGGGTGAACCACCACATCCCAAATAGTGGCATTAAACGCGTGATCTGAAGTAGCACGGGCAAAACCAATGAGCCGCTTTTGGTTTCCTCTCACCTGCCACATTGAAGCAACGAGAAAACTATGCTCAATAGCCTTTTTCACTTTTCTTAGAGGACGACGCGACCAACCAACTGCATCACAGAGTTCTTCTAGCTCATACAGGTCAATATCTCGCTCCGTACTAAAAACGATGCGAGGCTCCTTTGAAGAAGCATCGCTAATGCTGCTAGGGTTGGAGTTGCCCACAGCATCCGCTTTATGCTCTTCAAAGGGGTTTGTCCTAGTTGTCGCTACAGATTCAGGAGTACTAAACCAAGTTTTCCAAAAACCCATGCCAACGTGGTTCGGGTAGTATAACTGAATTGGTTTACACTCTCAGGAGTGTTGATTCACGTTTAACATAGCTACCCCATTTACTACCTTTTACACTCAAATTTTTTCGGTTGTTTTCGGGATTTGCAATGGTAACAGCCAGTTAGGGCGTGTTTCACACCAATCATTTTCAACTTTAGCATTTTGTTGTAAAAGCTAGGAAAAATTCACCAAAAGGGTAAGGATATAAACAATTCAAAATCACGTCCTGTTCAGTTCGCCCTCTTGCTTGGCAAAGGCAATTGCTCGTATAAAGCTTAAATGCACGTTAGCTTAGGAGTAAATTGGATACAAGAGATTGGGTATTTAGAAAAATTCTTCCCTAGCCCCCAGTCTTCATTGCCCCTTATCCTCAGAGGATCTCCGAATTTCCCAACACCCAGCCCCCTAGTCCCCAGGTGACGAAAGCAAGCGAGTCTTACCCTTAACAATGGCTTCTGGTTTAAAATCTTCAACACTGGAACTCCTAAAGCGCTTTAACCGAGCGTTTCCCCAGTTTTATGAGCAATTCGTCAGCAGTGAGATTCAACTGCAAAATTTGCGGCTAGCATACCGTCTCTATAAAACTAGACGCGCTGTTATTGAGCTGAAACCGGAAGGTAGTAAAAGTGCCCTGCATTTTGCTTACCGCAATCAGTCTTTTCTCCTCAGCGATATTTTTGGTGTATTAGCAGCTTATGGCTTGACTATCCACGGTCTGAGTCTATACGGTCAGATCCGTCCGCCAATGTTAGTTTTTATCAAACTGTTGGTATCTCGTGGTAGTAAAGCTTTGACCGAGAAAACCGCAGAAAATGTCTGTCGTGCTATTCGCGAGGCTTTAGGAGGTCGGTTTGAGGTAGAAGAGATGCTGGCAGTAGAATTCAATCTTGACACTGGCTTAGAGCAAGTACAAACTGAGTTCTATGTCGATCCGGTCTTTCATCTCCCTGCCCTAATGATTGAAGCCGATAATCAACCAGGATTATTCTACAAAGTGATGTACGCCATCTGGCAGGAAGACCTGCTGGTAGTCAATGCAAATTTACTGGTTTGGCGCGGACGTACACGGCTAATTCTCTACTTGTTGGGGCCGAATGAAAGCCTCATTCCTGAATATCTGGGTCACAAAATTGCTGAAGGGGTGCGACAAAGGTTGCTGGATAAATGAAGAAAGTTATAAGTTAGGAGTTATGAGTTAAAAGTTAACAACTCCTGTACAAACGCGATTAATCGCGTCTCTACTCCTGACTCTTCGCACTCCGTATTTAGTCGCACCTGCCCTTAGGGGTACGATATAAGTATGGCAACTATTGAAATCTTGGGCGTTCCACACGCATATGAGCTAACGGCTCCCACTTCCTGCCCTCATGCTTTAGTATTTATCCACGGTTGGCTCAATAGCCGTGGATATTGGCAACCTGTGATTTCCCGCCTATCAGATGATTTGCAGTGCCTTTCCTATGATTTGCGGGGTTTTGGTGAATCCCAATCCCAGGTAAAAACCGATTTTAGTCTGGCAGAAACGTCTCTGAGCTTAACGCCCATCTCCAGTAGTACGGTTGGCTCACCAATCGATTCTCTTTATACTCCTGCTGCGTATGCTCAGGATTTAGCAATTCTCCTGAAACAGCTGAATATTAACAGTGCTTGGCTTATTGGTCACTCCTTAGGAGGCACGATCGCTCTTTGGGGAGCAGATCAAATACCTGGGTGTGTTAAGGGAGTTATCTGTATTAACGCTGGCGGTGGTATTTACCTCAAAGAAGCCTTTGAGCAGTTTCGCTCGGCGGGTCAGAAATTTTTGCAAGTCCGCCCGCGCTGGCTGTCCCAAGTACCTTTGATTGATTTGCTGTTTACCAGAGCCAGTGTGGCACGTCCTTTGGAACGCTATTGGGCACGTCAGCGGCTGATTGATTTCGTTGTGGCTGACCCGGAAGCAGCTCTGAGAACTCTGTTAGACTCCACAACTGAGGAAGAAATCAATCATTTACCTGAGCTAGTATCCCAATTGAAGCAGCCAGTTTATTTTTTGGCTGGTGCTGTAGATAAGGTTATGGAACCCAAGTATGTGCGCCATTTAGCTAGCTTTCACAGACTGTTCCAATATTGTGGTGACAATGTTTTGGAGATTCCTGATTGCGGACACCTGGCTATGTTGGAACAGCCGGATGCAGTAGCTGATCGCATCCGGTCGATAGTCAATAGTCATTAGTCATTGGGCATTGGTCATTGGGCATTGGGCACTTGTACTGAGCGTTGCCGTAAAGCCTGCGGCATAGCTACGCTTAGGGCGCAGCCTCTCGTAGAGAAGTATTCGGCATTGGGCATTGGAGCAAACAGAAAGTTCTTCTCTCATGACTAATGACTAATGACTAATGACTAATGACTACTCAACAGGGTGATACAACTTCATCACCTGGGTAAGCGCTAGCCTAGACTCAACGCCCAGTGTGAGAGGGGATGTATGACCACAGGATAGATGTTCCGCGGCGGCACAGCCGATCATGGCTGCGTTATCGGTACAAAATTTTAGAGGTGGGAATAGGACGCGTAGGTTATGTTTAACGGCAGCGGCTTGGAGGTTTTTTCTCAACCCGCTATTAGCTGCAACACCGCCACCAATGGCAATTGTGTCTAGACCATAGTCAAGGGCACAGGCGATCGCTCTTTTAGTCAGGGATCGCGCTACAGTTTCCTGAAAGCTAGCTGCTACATCTGCCACTGGTACTTGTCCACCATCTTTCTCTAACTGCTGCACTAAACGTAATACAGCCGTTTTTAACCCACTAAAACTCGCATCATAACGATGAAAACCCCCACCAGGTAAAGAAACTTTTCCTTCTGGTAGAGCAAAGGCTTGGGGATTCCCCTGTTGCGCTAACTTGTCAATCACTGGGCCACCCGGATAACCCAGCTTTAACAATCGCGCCACTTTATCAAAGGCTTCACCCGCAGCATCATCACGGGTTTGTCCCAGAGTTTCGTATATACCACAACCCTTGACATAAATCAAGCTTGTATGTCCGCCAGAAACTAATAAACTCAAGAAAGGGGGATTTAAACTTGGTTCGCTCAAATAAGTTGCGTAAATGTGACCTTCAAGGTGATGAACTCCCAAAAATGGTTTGTTGTGTACCATCGCTAGGGTTTTGGCAGCAGTTAACCCCACCAACAGCGCTCCTACGAGTCCAGGGGCACAAGTGGCGGCAATTGCGTCAATTTTTCCCCAGTCTAGTTGGGCTTGCTCTAAGGCTTGTGCGATCGCTTCATTGATGGTTTCCAAGTGCTGGCGAGACGCTACTTCTGGCACTACCCCGCCATACTGCTGATGGACTAGAATTTGCGAGGCTACAATACTGCTGCAAACTTTACGATTCTTAACAATTGCGACGGCAGTTTCATCACAGCTAGTTTCTATTGCTAAAACGGTTGCCATTGAGAGTGCTGAGTTTTGAGTAGTAGAGACAAAATCTTGCTCTTTACTACCCTACAACAACAATTCTTATACTTAGGACTCGTTACTCACCACTTAGCACTCGATAAGGACTTGGTTGAGAAGCTTTAACTTTTATTTACTTAAACTTTACTCGGTTCCCACCCAAGAGTATGATGACTTCCTAGTTATGCAAATAAACAACTGTACAAGCCGCTTCGTTTTGTACATAAAACTTTTTGTTTTGTAGTAAAAGGAAACAACTCTATGCGACGATTGTTTGCTTTGATTTTAGCGATTGGTCTTTGGTTCAATTTTGCCTCCCCAGCAAAAGCTTTAGGGGCTAATTTGACACCGTGCAGGGACAATCCCGCTTTTCAAGAGCTAGCAGCTAACGCCCGTAATACCACAGGTGACCCCGAATCAGGGATCAAGCGATTTGAGCGTTATTCTCAAGAGCTGTGTGGCCCTGAGGGTTACCCCCACTTGATTGTTGATGGTCGTCTAGATCATGCTGGTGATTTCCTAATTCCCAGCATTCTCTTTCTCTATATTGCTGGTTGGATTGGTTGGGTAGGTCGTGCCTACCTACAAGCGATCAAGAAAGAAGGCGGCAACGTGGAATTGAAAGAAGTAATCATTGAAGTGCCAAAGGCACTACCAATTATGCTCTCAGGTTTTACTTGGCCCCTAGCAGCCATAAAAGAATTTACGTCTGGCGAATTAACAGCTAAAGATACAGAAATCCCTATTTCGCCACGCTAATCCTTCCGACAACTTTTGATTTATTTAGGAGAATGATTCATGCAGCAAAATTCTTTCGTGAAATATCTATCCTTGGGCCCAGTTTTGCTTTTTGCCAATTTGATTTTTACAGCTGTTTTGTTGATTGTATTTAACTCTTGGTTTCCTGACCTACTTTTTCACCCACTACCATAAGTTGAAGACAGGATTTAAAAATTTTGTAAGCTGTTAGTTGACAATTAACTAGTAACTACTAACTACTAACAAAATAGTTCTTTGAAACTCGTGATGCTGGGAACAGCTTACGAGTTTCATAGTTTTGAAAGCAGCTAAATTAACTTTTCTAAACTTCCCAGTGAAAAAGCATCTTTAGGCTCAATTATTATTAATATAAAAATGCCACCATTTTAAATTTAGAGGCTAACATAAAATATGGCACAAGCAGTAGATGCATCAAAGAATCTTCCCAGCGACCCCAGAAATCGGGAAGTTGTTTTTCCCGCATTCCGTGATCCGCAGATTGGCAACCTAGAAACCCCAATTAATGCTTCTCCATTAAGCAAGTGGTTCATTAATAATTTACCTGCCTATCGCCCAGGTCTGAGCGCTGGTAGACGTGCGCTAGAAATAGGAGCAGCTCATGGTTACTGGATATTTGGCCCCTTTGCGAAATTGGGCCCATTGCGGGATACAGATAATGCGAACTTAGCTGGGTTACTATCAGCGATTGGCTTGATTGTTGTTCTTACTGCGGGCCTATCCTTGTACGCGAATAGCAATCCGCCTAAAGCACTCCCTAGTGTTACCGTACCCAATCCTCCGACAGATGCTTTTAATTCTAATGAAAGCTGGAACAATTTTGCCAGTTCTTTCCTAATTGGTGGTATTGGTGGTGCAGTAGTTGCTTACTTTTTGACTAGCAATCTGGGATTAATTCAAGGTTTATTTGGTTAATTTGCAAATAAAGAGAGACGCGATTAATCGCGTCTATACAGGAGTTAGGAGTTAAAATTCCTAACTTCTAACTCTTAACTTATTTAAACAAAACAGCTTCAATATCATTTAAAGCAGTTTCAAAATCGTCATTAATGATTTGAATATCAAATTCATCTGCCGCTTGAATTTCTTCTTGGGCGTGGAGTAGACGACGGCTGATCGCTTCTTCTGAATCTTGGGCGCGAGAGCGTATTCGTTTCTCCAATTCATCAAAAGAAGGCGGTAAAATAAAAATGCTAAAAGCACTGGGGAAGGAAGCACGAATTTGTCTTGCCCCTTCTAACTCAATTTCTAGCACTACCAACTTGCCAAAATGAATTTGGTTAAGTACAGCTTCGCGGGGAGTGCCATAATAGTTACCAGCAAATTCTGCCCATTCCAAAAATTCACCTTCAGCCACTAATTGTTCAAACTTACTGCGGCTGATAAAGTAATAATTTTTGCCATCAATTTCCCCTGGACGGGGAGAACGAGTCGTTACGGATACGGAATAATATAATTCCGGATGACGTTGTAGGAGCGATCGCATTAAAGTGCCTTTACCGACCCCGCTGGGGCCAGTTAAAACAATCAACCTGCCTAAATGTAAGCATTCTTCGGTAGTAGCAATACTCTGGATGGGTAAAACTGGCATCATCCCTTCAACCTGTGAATCAATAAATAGATATTATTCATTAGTCTTGTGTTCCTGGCCAAGTCCGCTAGTGACTAAATAATTTGTAGCAAGGGTGACATAAAACTTGTCTAATTCACATGGTACTGCCGATATGGTGCAAATAGAAGTGAGATTATTAATCCACTAGTAATCAATTATCTACAGTTTGATGATCGCGGGAAATGACAAAACGATTTGCTACTGTTTCCGGCTGAATCGCTGACAGAATTACGTGGCTAGAGTCGGTGATAATTACAGCCCTAGTCCGACGACCGTAAGTTGCATCAATCAGTTGACCTCTGTCCCGTGCATCCGTAATAATCCGCTTAATTGGGGCAGACTCTGGACTGACAATGGCAACTACTCGGTTAGCAGACACGATATTACCAAAGCCGATATTAATTAACTGAATCTCCATAAGAAAACTGACGCCAAACGCGGTTTGAGAAGCATGAAATACACTTATGTCCATGTTATCGTCAAAAAACGGGAGTCACAACGCTTAAATTCAAGCCAGCCTTCATTTTTAAATAATGTATGCTTTTTTTCGCTGTTTATAAGCTATATTTCCTTAAAATATTCCCAAAGGCATAGGCGCAATTACACTGATATAAGCCACTTGGGTGATGTATTTTTATAAAAAGAACTAGTACACAGTCCGAGGAGTTTGGCTACCTTTAATAACGGTCTATGCCGCGCAAGAGCATTTCAAAGTGATAGCTCTTAAAGCTCTTATCAATACAAGGTTTGAGTTTGTTCATCAAAAATTTTCTTACTTTTTTTTACTTATACACCTTATCAATAAATAAATGGTGGTAAATAATCCACATCTAAAATTTGCTCAATGCTATAAGGGCAAATTTCTGGAAAACAATTCAATCCACTTTTCTTTTTTGCTTGTCGTAGCGCATCAATATAGACTTCTTCAAGCACCGTGAGCAGATAGTTATAGAGATTTTTAGATTTGGTTAATTTCCTAAGTTCCACCCGAAAATTATCAATTTCCATTTCCCAATGATTTCTACATTCAGGAAGACTCCAATGTTGATACAAAAGGAGATGTTTGAGAAGTTGCAGTAGATAACTTTCGAGCTTGTGTTTCTGTTCATTACCCAATCTTTCGATCTCCTCAATCAAATGCTCCCAATCAAGATGTTCTAAATCTCGTTCTTGCAATTGTTTCAACGTAGTTTCTAACCACAAGTGATAATCCTGTTCATAAATAATTTGAGTGAGTATTTTAGACATTATTTAATAATCTCCTAATTTACGAAAATTTGGAATTAGGTTTTATTGACGTACACTTCCAGCTTGACAATCGCGTAACCAAGTTTTAACCCCTTGGGCAACAGTGCCGTTACTACTATCGCGTGGCGGAGATAGTGGCTGCTGTGCTGAATAGGAACCAGTTTGAGAAAACATCATTACTAAACGCCAACCAATTTCAGTTTTAGTCAACAATAGCCAGTGGAATTCCTGCAATTCTACCGCTTTCTTTCCTATATACTGCCGCTCCAAGGTAGTAAAGAAAACTTGCTCAATTCCTGATGCAGAGCTTTTAAACACGTCTGCACTATATTCTTCAAGGTTAAGGGGCAGAGGAATAAACTCAGGTCTTCCTGCCACTAGCATATAACTGTAAACATCACTGCTTCTTCTGAGGCGGCGGGCGCGTTGGCTAGCGCGATTAGTATAACTAGGTAAATCTTTTAGTAGCTGTATAGTAAACGTTTCTAAGTTTTGTTCAGAACACAAAGACTTTACGTCACCGTTAACATTTTCCATTTCTGCTAGCGCAAAGGGTTTAGGGGTGAGGTTTGTTGAGAACGCTGGATAAGTAAGGCTATTTGATACTAAAACCCAGAAGGCACAAGCTAAAAGCCAACTATAATTTTTCTTCCTGAGCGAAGAGGTAAGATTGTCCTCTCCTACACCCTGCACCCTATCCCCCAACTTCTCACTAACTCCTGCCTTCATGCGATCGCAGTTAACTCCTCAGAAATCCTCTTCCAGGCTAACTCCGGCTCAGTAGCAGTAGTAATGGGACGCCCAATCACGAGATAATCTGCGCCAGCAATAATTGCTTGTGCTGGGGTAAGCGATCGCTTTTGATCGCCTTTGTCTGCCCAAGTTGGTCTAACCCCCGGACAAACTAGTAAAAAGTCATCTCCACAAGTTTGCCGTAGTTGTGCCGCTTCTTGGGGCGAACAAACTGCCCCATCTAATCCCGCCTCTTGAGCCAGCAGTGCCATTTCTAGCGTATATTCTAGTAACTCTAAAGGAATCTTTAAATCGAACGCCAGCTGTCTAGCAGAAATGCTCGTTAACAAAGTAATCGCAATTAACTTAGGCGGTTTTACACCCGCTTGGGCTGCCCCTTCTTGTGCCGCTTCTGTTGCAGCTTTGAGAGCATCAATACCACATGTAGCATGAATTGTCAACAAGTCTACCCCGTAACGAGCTGCACTACGACTTGCACCAGCGACTGTGTTAGGGATATCGTGAAACTTTAAATCTAGGAAGATGCGCTTTTGTTTGGACTTTAGCACTTCCAGAATTTTCGGGCCAGTGCTGGTAAACAACTCTAAGCCTACCTTCCACCAAACCACTTGCGGGAGTTGATCTATAAGAGCGATCGCACTTTGTTCATCCGCCACATCCAAAGGCACTATAATTCGTTGTGCCTGTTCACTATTCCCCATTCCCTACTCCCCACTCCCCATTTAAGGCACTAAACGCACAAACTTATTTTTGCCAACTTGTAAAACCTTACCTTGTAATTCAGCAAGGGAAGCAAAAGTAGTATCAATATCGGTAATGCGATCGCCATCTAAGCGTACTCCACCTTCTTGAATTTTCCGCTTACCTTCCCCTGTACTTTTGCACAAGCCAGTGACATTGAGAATATACGCTAACTTAACAGGAAACTGCGATACCTCAGCTAAGGAAAATTCTGGAACTGCACCTTCCTTTCCACCGCTTTGTGCTGCTTCTTTCGCCTCTTGGGCTTCTTGTTCGCCGTGGTACTGTTTGACAATTTCCCATGCTAAAAGTGTTTGGCGCTCGCGGGGATTTTCTGGCAGTTTATCCAAAGGTAAATCCGTCAGCAGTTCAAAATACTGTTCCAACAGATTATCTGGAACTCCTTGCAACTTTTGATATTTTTGTCCTGGATGTTCCGACAACCCAATATAATTACCTAAAGACTTGGACATTTTTTGCACCCCATCCGTACCAATCAAAATCGGCAACAGCATACCAAACTGTGGCTCTTGACCAAAATGGCGTTGCAAATCTCTGCCCACAGCAATGTTAAATTTTTGATCAGTCCCTCCCAATTCCACATCTGCTTCAACGGCAACGGAATCAAAACCTTGCATTAACGGGTATAGGAACTCATGGATAAAAATTGGATTCTCTTTTCTATAGCGATCGGCAAATCCTTCTTTAGCCAACATCTGCCCCACCGTCATCGTGGAGAGTAACTCTAAAATTTTCTCTAAGTTTAGCCCAGAGAGCCATTCCGAGTTATAACGCACCTCTAACCTTCCTGGTGTGTCAAAATCCAAGATAGGACGTACTTGGTCAAGATAAGTTTGAGCATTGTGCGCTACGTCTGCTTCTGTAAGCTGGCGGCGCACTTCAGATTTCCCAGTCGGATCGCCAATACGTGCTGTAAAATCGCCAATAATCAGAACTGCTATATGGCCTGCATCTTGAAACGCTCGCAGTTTCCGTACTGGTATGCTATGACCAAGATGAATATCAGTACCTGTAGGATCAATGCCCAATTTGATCCTCAAAGGTTGATTTGTAGTTATCAAGCGCTTTTCTAGACTATCACTGTTAACATCAGCTGGTTGTGGGAAAACTTCTGCCACACCACGACGCAGCCAAGCAAAATCTTGCGTCATACTAGAAAATCCACTGTTAGCTATGTTTTGCACACTAGAAGTTAAGTTGGTTATAAACACTTGCAATTTATCCGCTTTCTCATCTGCCAAACTACTATAATTGCAAAAAATTAACCGCCTTGCTTCGTCCAATCAATTACAGTTAAATTTATCAGTGAGGAAGTGAAATCGCCGTGTCGTCTTCTAGGACTTTTGAAGATAAACAGCCACAACGTCGGGCTTCATCAGGTTTTGAGTTTTTGAAAGGAGTCGGTCAGGTAACTGGCGGTACTCTCCTCTCAATCACCATGTTGGCAAGTTCCATTGTAGCCGGAGGACTGGTTGGTTTAGCCATTAGTTTCCGTAATTTGCCAGATGTAAGACAGCTACGTAACTTCTTTCCCTCAGAAACAACTTACATCTATGACGTTAAGGGTAAACTTTTAACGAGTATCCACGGGGAAGCCAACCGGGAAGTCGTACCCTTAGATAGAATTTCTCCGAATTTAAAACGGGCGGTACTAGCAAGTGAAGATAGCCACTTCTATGATCACCACGGTATTAACCCCACTGGTGTTGGCCGTGCTGTAGTAGTTAACGCTGTCGCAGGTGGAGTCAAAGAGGGTGGCTCTACTGTTACTATGCAATTGGTAAAAAACCTGTTTTTATCTCGCAAGCGTGCTTTTACCCGCAAGTTAGCGGAGGGAGTGCTAGCAATTCGGTTAGAGCAAATTCTCACTAAAGATCAAATTTTAGAAATGTACCTCAATCAAGTTTATTGGGGTCATAACAATTATGGTGTACAAACGGCAGCCCGCAGTTACTTTAATAAGTCAGCAGAATATTTAAGCTTGGGTGAGTCGGCAATGATGGCGGGTTTGATCCAAGCACCAGAGGAATTCAGCCCGTTTGTGAGCATGAAGCTGGCAAAACAGAAACAAAAAGAAGTGCTAGGACGGATGTTGGAGTTGAACTGGATCAACCAGTCAGAGTACGACAATGCCCTCAAGCAAGAAATCAAACTTGGTAAAATCAAATCCTTTCAAGGTAGTGCCCTACCTTATGTAACCAATACTGTAGCGCAGGAGTTGGCTAAAAAGTTTGGGCGTGAGACACTGCTCAAAGGCGGGATGCGGGTGCAAACTACGGTTGATGCCAACTTCCAAATTATGGCAGAGGAAACTGTAGGTAAGTGGCATAAATCACTGCTTGGGCAGGGATTATCTAAGAATCAAATCGCCTTGGTAGCAATTGATCCGCGCACGCATTTTATTAAAGCACTGGTGGGTGGTGTAGATCCTAAGGTCAGTGAATTCAATCGTGCAACTCAAGCTCAACGCCAGCCAGGTTCTTCTTTTAAACCTTTTGTATATTATACTGCTTTTGCTACTGGCAAGTATGGGCCAGACTCAACGGTGGTAGATTCCCCAGTCAGCTATCGAGATGGTAACGGTTGGTACTTTCCCAGAAATTATGATGGGGGTTTTAGCGGAGCTATGCCAATCCGCACAGCTTTAGCCCAATCACGCAACATTCCTGTGATCAAGATTGGTAAGGCTGTGGGGATGAATAGAGTCATAGAAACCTGCCGCACTTTGGGCATTATGAGTCCGATGGAACCTGTTACCTCCCTGCCTCTGGGTGCAATTGGTGTTACTCCCTTGGAAATGGCTAGTGCCTATGCTACCTTTGCTAATTATGGCTGGCAGTCCCCACCCACTGTAATTGCCCGTGTCACCGATAGTAGTGGTAACGTGTTATTAGATAACACCCCTAAACCCCAGCTAGTTTTAGACCCTTGGGCATCGGCAGCCATTATCGATGTGATGCGAACGGTAGTTACTAACGGTACAGGTAAAGGTGCTGCCATAGCTCGCCCGAGCGCTGGTAAGACGGGTACAACTTCCTCAGAAAAAGATATTTGGTTTGTTGGCACTGTGCCACAGCTAACAACTGCTGTCTGGGTGGGGAGAGACGACAACAGACAATTAGCTAACCGTGCTACAGGTGGCGGTATGGTTGCTCCCATTTGGAAAGATTTTATGGAGAAGGCACTTAAGAATGTACCAGTAGAAAACTTCAAGCCACCTTCTCAGTTTTCTCGATCCAAGTCACAATAATTTTAGATTTTGGGTCGCACCAAAGGTGCGTTTCCTGCACAATTTGGATTTTGGATTAATTACCAATCCAAAATCTAAAATTGACTAGACCTGTTTTTCTAGCTCGGCTTTCATCCGTTCTAAAGTAAGGTGCATTTGGTCAAACATTTGTTGTGGGGTGACACCAAACTGACCTAATTGTGTTTTTAGTTGTTCTACTGTCATCTGTGCCATGAAGTCTTCTGATAGCTCGAAGCGCTTCATAAAGATGCGATACCGATCCATCATGGCTTCCATTTGTTCAATAAATAGCTTTTTGCCATCGCGGTCAAATTTGCCGTAGTTGTTACCAAGCTTGATTAGCGCTTGATAATCCTCAAACAGCTGTTTTGCTTCTTGCTGAACTATCTCAGAATCGAAGAATCCCATATTGCTTATATTAAACTGAGTGTCCAGACTCAGCAGCTTAATAGTTTTACTTCTATTTATTATTTTAGTCTAGGGGAGTAATATAATAACAAAGCTTCGGTTTTAGTACGGTTTGTTACCGAAATTTCAACACTTGACTTGAGAAACTTTCCCCTGTGTAAATCGGCTTAATAAAGCTGCAATACTCACAGCTTTAGCTATTGAGTTAGGATTGGTGTTTTCACACGGTTGAATTTTCAGCCCGGGAGCGTATTTCAGAGCTAGTAAATCTTCGGGATTAAGTTTTAATGCTTGACGCATATAAACCCTAGCCATGCCGATAAATTTCTGTTTAAGATGTACCAAACCTAATAGAGCATAATAGTCGCTGTTATTTGGCTCTAACTTGATGGCATCGCGCAGTTCTTGCACAGCTAGGGGCCATTTTGCTAGCCTGACGTACTCAATAGCTCGTTCGTAGTGACGTTGAGCGTAGTTTGTCAAAATTGGTTTAACATCAGTTTGTTCAGATAATGTCAATTCAACTGGCTTAACCTTTACCTCAAGGATGATGGGAATAGCTTTTTGCGGTAGGAATAAGTCTGGTTTATGCAACCGTAAGTATACTAAATTCAGTATAGTAATTTGTTGCGTCACCTGATAAAACTGATCTAATGATTTATATTGAGCTTCTGCATAGCAGGCGATCGCTTCTTCGTAAAACAATTCTGCTTGGGGTGTAGACATTTCCATAATTTCCTGATCTATGGCACTTTGAGAAGACAAAGGCTTCTGCTCTAAATCTCTTGCTTGCGATCGCTATACTGCGATCGCAAGCAAGCACTTCTGTCGATGTTTCAGTTGCTCATAAGCTGGATTGATTAAGCGGCTAAATATTGCCGTTGCTAATTGTTAGTCTGGATTGCAGTTTTTGGTATAGCGATCGGGATGTAGCAGCTTCGCTAAAGTGTGATAGCGTTTAAAAATCTGACGATCATCAGCACACAAAAATTCCTAGCACAGCGTAAGGATCACAAAGCTGTTGAAGCCATTTTGGCGGTAGGAAGGTCTGTGACATAGTAGTAATAAAGCTGTTAAAAACTTAAAATTAGCATCAAAGCTCAATGCACAGTCATGTGAAACTTACTCAAATTTCTTCAAATACTAAATTGTGCATGGGACTTCCCATCCAAAAGTCTGAAGGGCAAGGCAAGGTAGTTGACTGTCTTATTGTAGGAACTGTGGTATTGGTATATTTATTAGAAATATGTTAACTAAGCGCAAAAGTCGAAGTGTTGCCGCTGTTTTAGCTTTTTCTGGCACGCTGACAATCTCAGGATTACACAAATTCTATCTGGGACAGCCGTTGTGGGGTGTTTTGTATGTGTTGCTTTCCTGGACACCGATCCCCAAGGTAGCTAGTGCCATTGAGGGAGTTTGGTATTTAGCCCAAGATGAAGAAGCTTTTGATCGTAATTTTAATCTAGGTAAGTCAGCGGCAAGGAACTCACAAAGGATGAGTAATCAGGTAGGAGCGATCGCTGAGGCTTTGCGTGAATTAGATGCTCTACGCCAAGATGGACTGATTTCAGAATATGAATTTGAGCAAAAGCGCCGCCAATTGCTAGACCAGATTTCTTGAGGTAAGCGACAACATGAATAACTGGCTACCTTTGAACCCCAGGCTGCAAAAACTCCGTGCCAAGCTCCTTAACGATCCTTACTATCGCCTACAATCTGGAGAGGAAATTCAGATAGCAGCAAAATTAGGTATTCGCATTGATGCTAATCAAGCCACTGTAGATGATTGGTTACGCCTACCAGGTTTGTCAATTCACCAAGCGCGATCGCTGGTGGAACTTTCGCGTTCTGGTGTTAAATTTTACTGTATTGAAGATATCGCTGCGGCTTTGGCTATACCAGTGCCGCGCCTGGAGCCATTAAAGCCTTTACTGAATTTTATTTATTATGACCACGAATCTCTAGAAAATCCTACGCATATAATCAACCCGAATACAGCAACAGTTGAAAAATTAGCACAAATTCCATTTATAAATTTGTCTTTAGCGCAAGCAGTTGTACAAAATCGGCAATCAGCTGGGCCTTATCGTAACCTAGTTGATTTCCAACGGCGGTTGGAGTTAACTGGTGATGCGATCGCCCAACTGATGTATTATTTGAGGTTTTAAGTTAGAAGTTTTAAAATAACTCTTAACTCTGCAAATTTTAGATTTATCCAAAATCTAAAATTAAATAATTCCTAACTCTTTAAATGAATCCAATGCGATCGAGAGGCCAAAAGCGAAACGTTGCCCGACCGATGACATTTTTTCTGGGTAAAAAGCCCCAATAACGAGAGTCATTGCTATCGTTGCGGTTATCTCCCATAACAAAAAATTCGTCTTCTGGGACTTTCACTGGTTGATATGGCTGATTTGGTGGTTCAGCGATGTAGTCTTCTGCCAAGGGTTGACCGTTGAGGTAGACTTTGCCAAAAGCAACACTAATTACCTCACCAGGCTGACCAATAACCCGCTTGATGAAGGCTTGGTCTTTAGGATATCCCCGACGTTGTAGTTCTGTAGGTGGCTGAAAAACAATAATATCCCCAGTTATGGGAGGGTGTAGATGGTAGGATATTTTTTCAACTACCAAGCGATCGCCTGTATGTAACGTAGGCAGCATCGAATCAGAAGGTATATAGCGGGGTTCGGCGATAAAAGTCCGGATCAGGAATGCCAAACACAATGCGATCGCAATTAAAATCAGATTTTCTTGCCAACTACGCCATACTTTTAACGACGTATGCTCTTTTTTTGCATCACTTTCGTGAGGAACCATAAAAGTTTCTAGCCAGTTTTAGAAGTGGGACAAATACCTTGATTATTTTGACTCAAAAGGTATACTGATAAACAAGCTGGGTTCTGCATCAACCCATACAGATATTAAATAATACAAATATTGCATCTACCAAAGATAAGCAAAAGTATTGCAAATAAACTGTGACCTGTCTAAGGGAATATAAGCTGATGATTAGGATTTTTAGATAGATAATTAAAAATCTTAATTCTAATTGCTGCAATTATAAGACAAGTTATAAGATGATTTTCACTTTTGCTTCTTTCTGCTAAAAGAGCTAGTTACCGACTGGTAGAGTGATACAGCCAGCTGGCTTTTTATTTAAGCAGAAAATTGGTCATTGAGTGGCAAAATCATTTACCTAACGTCTGACAATATCTGCTTCACTTTACACAAAAAGGCACAGGGCAGTTTTAGTAGAGGCTCAGTTGGAAGAAAATATATTTTGGTATATATTATTAAGTGATATCACAGGATTTAATTTTGATTAAAAGGTATTTTTAAATACATTAATTTAAATGAATTAAGTGTGATTCTGAAAAAATACATTTAAGTGTATAATTTAATGCTTCAATAAATATATACACCATATTATTACAATTTTAAAACTTGCCTATATAAATGCTATTAAATTCCGTAATTATACGGTGACAGTACATATTAAATTGTACTATTAATAATATATCAAGTTCCTTAATTATCGAGAAAAACATTAACAAATAAAAAGCTACTAGCAATTTAGGCTAAAGTATCAGCATTAAAGATAGAACTAAACTGCCGATAAAATTATTTTTGCTGAATGGTTCAAAAGTATCTATATTAACGGCTAAGTGCCCCCTGGCAATGAGAAACTATATTGAATCAATTTTCGTCTTATGTATTTCATAGAAAGTACAAGGCAACATTCTGTCAGTTGAAAATTTAACTTTTTCTTAAAAAGGAAGCAATTGCATCAGGCAGTAGAATATATCTTATCAAGAATAGAACTCATGGTTTATTAAACTCTTTTTTGAAAGATAACTCGCCCCTTGTAAGTGGTTTTGTATGTTCATAAAATAATTTACTAAACTGTAAATTATATAACTTTACTGTTAAGAAGTTTTGCTATAAAAACTTCAACTTGCCAAAAGCGCAAATTGTAAGCGCGACAGTTTAGCTAATCTTATTTGCAAAACTATAAAACTTGAAAGGGTAATGCTGCCTTAGCGGTGATGTGAAAAAGAGTAACTAATTCAGAACTCCGATTAGGAGTATTTTGGGGTGTAGTTAATTATCTGATTATGCTCCTTCTTAGAGCTAGCGCTAAGAATGTAGAAGTTTAGACCTTGGGTTTGATGAATGAGTTGACATTAAAGAGTACCAACTATTGTATAAACGTTCGTCCAAATCTAGAGCATCTAGATTTTAGTTAAATCTATATAGTCTGTCTTCTCGATTGTGAATTTCTGTTAGTCTCAATTCCAATTTTCAAGATTACCAGAAAGCAGCTGGTATCTAAAATATCTAAACAAATGTGCTATAACGTACCGTCATTATGTGGTTGATGGTTCGATCTTTGAAGGAGCTATGAGGTGGAAAACAATAAGTCATTTCTGTGGCCAGAAGGAATATTAATTGCGCTGCTTGCCTTAGGAGGTGTTTTTAGCCTTGCTTTCATGATGCTTTTAAGGCCAAATGCTTCGGAGGCTCAGAGTAGACAAAGTATAAATATCAAGGATGTAGCAGCAAACGTAGGAACTCAGCAGCGCATTGAGAAATTAAAAGCGGCGATGCTTACAAGTTGGCAGCAAGAAGCACAAACAAAAGGGTTATCCTACGCTATACCATCACGTTTTCAAGGGACAATAGTTAAAGCGGCAAAACTCACTAAGGAGGAGAAAGTAATCGCTCTCACCTTTGATGATGGCCCTTGGCCCCAGACCACAGGAGAAGTACTAAATATTCTGAAATCAAATAATATCAAAGGGACGTTTTTTGTCGTCGGGCAGAACCTAAAAAATTATCCAGAATTAGGAAAGCAGATTGTCTCTCAAGGTCACGTCATTGCCAACCATACTTGGCATCACTGGTACCACTTCTTTAATCAACAAGCTGCTGCTTTTGAAATTGATCGCACAACAGACCTAATTTATCAAGTTACAGGTGCTAAAACAAATCTATTTCGACCGCCTGGTGGCAATCTACACAATGGATTAGCTGCTTATGCTAAAGGCCAAAAATATACTGTAGTAATGTGGTCAGCTGACTCCACAGACTACAAGTTACCAACTGTACCAAAGTTGATCAATAACGTAATTAAAGATTCAAAACCTGGTGGCATTGTACTAATGCATGATGGCGGTGGCAACCGTTCCAGAACTGTGCAAGCTTTGCCAGAAATTATTAGCAACTTTAAGAAGCAAGGCTATCGCTTTGTGACTATTCCAGAACTTTTAGAAATGGAAGATACAGACCAAAAGTTGGTAGCTAACAAAAAGTAGTAATTATTAATTATAAGTAATTAGCCAATAGTAATTGGCTAACAATTAAAATTATATTTTGTGGTTAAAATACATTTGTAACTTAAGTTTAGACTAGTTACTAGTGCAAAACTAAAGAACAAATCAACTTAAAAGCTGATGAATATCTTAGTTGTTCAGATGACGGTTTAAGCCAGCGATGGAGAGGCAATAACTGTCCAAGTTGCCATATATGTTCCAGCGTATTTATTGGAATAGTCAGTAGTACTATCAGGAACAAACCAGTCAGGAGTCGTCTTCTGCTGTCGAACCTTTTTGTCCAAGCCAATTTGTAGAGAAATATTCTCGCAAACAATTTTTGCCTCTACAGCTTTCAGCAATTTTTCTACCAAATTTTGTAGCCATTTTGCCCGAACATACAAATTATGAGATGGATGGTCACCATAAGCAAAAGGTACAATAAGCACCAAATATCCTTTGTCACTTATTAGTTTATCCAAACAGAATTGAACGAGTTCTTGATCGTCCTTTTGTTCTAGTGTTTCCTTATCAACATTATGAAATAGCAAGCCGGCCAGGACGACGGCATCAAATTTTTGATTCTGTGAAGCTAATTCTGGCAATACTACCGATAAATCTTTAGCAATAAACTTCTTGTTAGGGTATAGTTTTGAACAGTATTGAATCGCACCTTCACTATGATCTATCCCAAGGTAGTCACATCGTTCAGGTAGATATTTGTTCAAAGCCGCATTCCCACATCCTAAATCTAACAAAGAGAATGAACGTTCCTTAAAAGCCTGATCGAGATACCAAACTGATGGTGTGTATCGGGTAGCATTTTCAGGAGATTCAAAGTATGAATAATAATCATCTTGGAAACGTTCTTCTTCAGAAGTTTTGCGATCGGGAGCTTGTTCTTCTATAAGCATTTTTATAGACAAATCCTACTTGTTGTTAAACATTTGGCAGTTTACCAGCTTTTAGGTAATGCCTTCTATACTCAATTAGGTAGATTTTAGGACAGTGCTGATATCGACTTTATTATTTAGACTTTCACAGGATTTGATAGCTCAGTCATTTTTGTTGCCTTAGTCTAAAATTCAATTGTGAATCAGTTAGTGAATATTCCCCCTAAAAAAGGGGGAATATATTTATTCTCTCTACGTTCTTTTCAATGGATAAATTCAGACGACTGCGTTGGGCATCCAAATGGGTTTTCACATAGTAGCGGTTTGTGCAGCGTCTCCAATGACAGAAAGGGTTAACGCAGAAGGTATGAGAACGGTTACAGTTACTAATGACTGGTTACTAAACTGAACTCAGTTGTTTTTTTTTGCGGATCCGCTTCGGGACTATCAGCTTCAGAAGGCGGAACCAACTGCCAGAATTTCGGCAAAAATTCTTGCCAGTGTTGCAGAATCTTCTTCGCCTTTGGTGAATCAGTTCGTTCCGCATGAGTTTTGATTAACTCTTGCAATTGCTTTGCACCTGCTTCTGTAATCACCCGCTGGATTTTGACAATTTCCGGGTTGACTAACTCACTAAATGAGTCGTCTTCATCCAAGAAGTATGCCAGTCCACCAGTCATTCCAGCAGCTACGTTACGCCCTACTTTGCCGAGGACGACAATCACACCACCAGTCATGTATTCACAGCAATGATCCCCAGCGCCTTCAATCACTGCTATGCCTTTGGAGTTTCTTACAGCAAAGCGCTCTCCCGCTAGGCCGTTGGCAAATAACATGCCACCAGTAGCACCATAGAGGCACGTATTGCCAACTATCACGTTTTGTGATGGGTTATAGGTAGCATCAGTTGGAGGTTTAATGATGATTTCACCACCATGCATCCCTTTACCTACATAGTCGTTTGCCTCTCCTTCCAGGGTCAAAATTATGCCAGGAAGGTTGAAAGCACCAAAGCTTTGTCCAACACTGCCTGTGAAGTTGAGATTAATTTGTCCTTCAAAGCCGCTGTCACCGTATTGAGAAGCGATCGCTCCCGCTAATCTTGTGCTTACTGTTCTGTCAGTATTGACAATAGGGTAAGTCTTGGTAACACTGGACTGATCCCTAATGGCAGTCTGAATGTCGGGATCGGCAAGCATTTTGTCATCCAAAACCACACCGTTGCTGTGGACTTCTTCATGCACTAACCAGCTACGATTGTCTCTGGTATCTGGTAGCTTAAGTAAACAGTCCAGGTTTAGTGACTGCGTTTTGGTGAGTTTTGCTTCTTGGCGCAGTTTCAACAAATCTGCACGTCCAATGATTTCTGACAAAGAACGGTAGCCAAGCCGTGCTAACAAACTACGCACTTCTTCGGCGATGAAGTAGAAGAAGTTGACAACCTGTTCCGGCATTCCCGTAAACCGCTTGCGGAGTTCTTCTTTTTGAGTAGCAACACCCACAGGGCAGGTATTCATGTGGCAAACTCGCGCCATAACACAGCCTTCAGCAATCATGGCGATGGAGCCAAAACCGAATTCTTCACCGCCCATCAATGCACCTATTACCACATCCCAGCCACTCTTCAGACCGCCATCTACGCGTAAAATCACGCGATCGCGCAGGCTATTTTCCATCAAGACGCGATGCACTTCACTTAAACCGAGTTCCCACGGTGAACCAGCGTGTTTAATTGAACTTAGTGGTGATGCACCTGTACCACCATCATGACCAGAAATCTGGATAATATCAGCGTTTGCTTTTGCCACTCCCGCGGCGATCGTGCCAATGCCAACTTCTGCAACTAGCTTTACCGACACCTTTGCTTTGGGATTAATTTGGTGCAGATCAAAAATCAGTTGCGCTAAATCTTCAATAGAATAAATATCGTGGTGCGGTGGCGGCGAAATCAGTGTCACACCTGGCTTCGAGCGTCTTAACATCGCAATGTATTGGCTTACCTTGGGCCCTGGCAGTTGTCCACCTTCCCCAGGCTTGGCACCTTGGGCAATTTTGATTTCAATTTGTTTGGCGTTGACTAAGTACTCTGGCGTGACACCAAAGCGTCCTGATGCAACTTGCTTAATGGCACTAAAAGCTTTATCACCATTTTGCAATCCTTTTAAATGAGGTAGGGTTGGCGAGTGACCAGACTCATCCACATCGTCTAGAACTGTGTAGCGCACTGGGTCTTCGCCGCCTTCTCCAGAATTTGATTTACCGCCAATGCGGTTCATGGCGATCGCTAAAGTTTCATGGGCTTCTCTTGACAAAGCGCCTAAAGACATGCCACCGGTGCAGAAGCGCTTGACAATTTCAGCTACCGACTCTACTTCTTCTATGGGAACCGAAGGGCGATCGCCTTGAAAGTCTAGCAAGTCCCGCAAGGCTGTTACTGGTCTGTTTTGGAGGTGCTTTTTGTAAACTTCGTAGTGGTCGTAGTTTTTGCCATCTAGAGCCTTATGCAGCGCCTTAACCATTTCTGGGCTATTCATGTGGTACTCGCCGCCAGGACGGTACTGCACAAAGCCCAGATTTTCTAACTTATGGGTAGTCAGTTCTGGGAAAGCTTTGCTGTGGAAGGAAAGCACTTCATCAGCGAGTTCGTTAACACTCAAACCACCGATACGGGAAGTCGTACCACGGAATCCCAGTTCGATTAAATCTCCACCGATGCCAATAGCTTCAAAGATTTGGGCTGCTTGATAGCTGGAGAGCAGAGAAATTCCCATCTTGGAGAGAATTTTTAGCAAACCTGACTCTACTGCTTTGCGATAGTTTCCTAAAGCTTGTTCTAAGGTGAGGGTTGGAATTTTTTGCACACCCATTAACTTTTGAGTTTTGGGATCAGACCACCAATCACGCACCGTATCCAAAGCCATATATGGGCAAACTGCACCAGCACCATAGCCAATGAGACAAGCAAAGTGATGGGTACTCCAGCATTGAGCAGTATTGACAATTAGGGATGTTTTCATTCGCAACCCTTCCCGAATCAGGTGATGATGTACAGCACCCACTGCTAACAAGGGAGGAATGTAGGTATCTTCTGGGCTGATATCGTCATTTACCTTATCGCTTAAGATTAAAATCTTTGCACCTGCGCGGACTGATTCAGCTGCTTGTACTTGTAAAGATTGGACTGCGGCTTTTAATCCTTCAGGGCCGCTGGCGATCGCAAATAAGGTTGACAACTCAGCCGTAGCAAATCCTGACAGCTTAATCGCTTCTAATTCAGCATCCGTTAACACTGGCGATTCCAGCTTCAATCTCCGAGCATATTCTGGTTTGGGTTCTAATAAGTTACCTCGCTCACCCAATTCGACTTTCAAAGACATCACTAGCTTTTCCCGTAGGGGATCGATCGCTGGGTTTGTCACCTGAGCAAAGCGTTGTTTGAAATAGTCATAAAGCAGATGGGGCTTTTGTGACAGCACCGCTAAAGGAATATCATCACCCATGCAGAAAGTCGGCTCCGAACCTGCGATCGCCATTGGATGAATCACCATTTCTACATCTTCTGTGGTGTAACCAAAGGCAGTTTGACGCTGAAGTAAGGTTTGCTTGTCAATTTTGTCAGTTGTACTATGCCCATTACCATTTTCAGCAGCAAGATGTCCATTTCCATTGACATCTGACGACTGACTACTGACAATTTGTTTGAGTTCTTGACGGTACTGTTGCAGCCATTCACCATAAGGGTGCTGCTTGGCGATGCGCTGCTTAATCTCCCAATTCTTCAGCACTTCATGGTTTACTAAATCCACGGCAATCATTTGCCCTGGGCCGAGTCTACCTTTCTCGACAATATCGGCTTCTGGGAAGTCCACTACACCAGCTTCGGAAGCTACTACAATGTAGTCATCTTTAGTAATCACATAGCGAGCTGGTCTTAAGCCATTACGATCTAGTGTTGCACCAACTTTTTTGCCATCGCTGAATACTAAAAGTGCTGGTCCGTCCCAAGCTTCTTGCAGACCACTGTAATATTCGTAGAAATCAACAATTTCTGGATAATCACTTAAAGAAGGCTGATTTTTGTAAGCCTCTGGAACCATAATCATTAAAGCTTCCAAAGGGCTGCGTCCAGAACATACCAGCAATTCCAGTACGTTGTCTAGGGTAGCTGAATCGCTGTTATCAATATGAACTAATGGCTTGAGTTCTTGGATGCGATTACCCCATACAGGATGATTCAGGCTGGCTTCTCGTGCCATCATCCAGTTGATGTTACCCAACAAAGTATTGATTTCACCGTTATGGCCCAAAAGCCGCATCGGTTGCGCTAGGGGCCACTTGGGCATCGTATTGGTACTAAAGCGGCGGTGATAGACAGCAAAAGCACTTTTGTAAGCTGGATTTTTTAAATCGTGATAAAAGCTGCCCAATACGGCCGAACGCACCATGCCTTTGTAGACAATTGTGCGACTTGACAGGGAGCAGATATAAAATTCTTCTGAGATATTGGTTGCAACTTTACTAATTCGGCGGCGGGTAATATACAACTGTCGTTCCAATTCATCGCCACTTTTGTCAACAGAAGCTAGCAAAACTTGTTCAATCTGGGGTTGATTTTCTCTTGCTTGTACCCCCAGTAAATTAGGTTGCACTGGCACTACTCGCCAACCCAGTACAATCAATTTTTCTTCGGCAGCTACTTGCTCAACTGTCGTCCTAGCTTTTTGTGCTGCTTGTTGGTTTTGTGGTAGAAATATCATCCCAACAGCTATATTATTGATGGATGGAAATTCCTTCCCCCTTTGGGCAAAGTCTTGTTGGAATAACTCCCAAGGGATAGCTGTCAATACTCCAGCACCATCACCAGAGTCTTGATCAGCGCTACAACCTCCCCGGTGTTCTAAGCAGGTTAAAGCAGCTAAAGCTTTTTCTACGATTTCGTGGCTGGTATGATTCTGGCGATGAGCAATAAAACCGACCCCACAGGCATCTCGTTCCTCTACTAACCACTTTTGTCCCTGATAGGTATCTCTTGAGTTTATATCCGCTGTGATTTTTTGGTCTTGATTCATCGGTTTATTATTCATACCCTGTTCCTGAAGTATTGAGTTACCAATTTTGCCACTACGTTATGGGAAAAAGTTTCTAAATTCAGCGATGGAGAAATATATAAGCACCGAAATTTAGGGAAAAAAAATTTTAACTTCGGTTTTACTTTGTTAGTTCACCCGTGTTAAAATGTTTACGTATTTTTTATGTATTTATGCGGTGTTAGACAACTTACTTCTGCCAAGACATCATTTTTGCCCTGACAGTTTCTTTTTTATATCGTGAAGCTAAGTATTTTCTCAATTCCCTTTTTCCAGATGCAAGCTAGCTACTCATAGAGCCTATTTCGGCTCACCTGAAACAAAACTAAAACTGAACGCTGTACTATCTTTTTAAAGCCAAAGCCATCCTGATGCAGCAATAAAATTAGCGTATTACAATATATACCCATTTGACAATTCCCAAATATCGTTGTCTAGAGTTTTGCTGCTTCCTAATAGCCACATGTATTACTATTAACTAAACCTTACTGAAGTAGCAACAGTAGCAACCTTCAGTGAGGATTAAATATCTTAATCCAGTTTTGATAACCAAGACTACCGTGTGTAGTGTGGTTATAATTAATGCCAGTTAAAACACTTGATTGCAGTGGCTTTAGCGTCTAAATTGGTTTATTTCTAAAAGAGATAACTAGCCAGTATGTATATTAGCATATTTTTTCAAAAAGAAACTTATGCTTTTTTGAAATTTTCAAATAATTAGTTAGTTTATATTTTGGGTGATAGTTTTCAAAAGTACCTAGTAAATTATGGTAAAAATGCCGAATTGTTGCCAATCAGGGAATGGCGATCGCAAAACCATCACCAAGGGCGATCGCAGATTTTTTCGCGCTACTGTGTCACCAATACTTTTAACAGTACTGTGCTTAACTACTACCTGTGCTACTAACGCCCAGGAGTCCCCGAAAAACACCAAACTAATACTGCTTTCCCAGTCACCTGCACCTGCTTTAACAGCCGTGGCATCCTCTGGTAATCAAATTTCCCTCAATGGTCGTACTTTACCAGGAACTTGGTTGCAGCGACCTGGAAAAGTTGGTCAAGTAACAACTCATCTCAGTGATGGAGCATTTAGGCAATTAATTGGAGTAAATTTTTTAAACAGTAGTAATTCAGCGAGGCAACCAATACAGTGGTTTTCATCGGTGACAAAGCCACTAGTTTTAGCTACCAGGTTACTAGGAGCATATCGCTATCTGGATATTACTAATTTTGCTCAAACATCTGGATGGCAAATCCAAACTAATGGCAACACCTTAGTAATTGCTACTCCAAAAGCACAAATCACAAATATTGTTCAGAGCCAGCAACCCCCAGACGCAAGTGTTAATCCTTTGCAACAGGTTCGCATTCTTGTCGATTTAGATCGTCCAACTCCCTGGCAAGTTACACAAGGGTCAACTATTAAAAAAATTCAAACTCCATCTTCTGATCCAGACACACCAACGCCAAAATCCACTGTACCGCCAAATCGAGAGTGGACAATTACCCTGGATGGAATAGCTGATCCCGTTTTGATAGAACGCTATACCCCCCAGCCACCAGCAGCACCACCAACATTGTTGCCAAACCTGCTCAAGCAATTATCACCAGCTACACCAATACAACCAGCACCAGCCCCGGAACTACTGATCCAACAAGTGGAGGTGGTGAAAAATCAAACCATAATTAGTCTGAGCGTTCCCTTCGGTCTATCGCCTCAAGTTAATACTGTAGATAACCCCAATCGCCTGATTATCGATATTCGACCCGATCCCCTAGAAGCGCGAGATATTACTTGGGCCCCAGGATTGCGCTGGCGACAGCATTATGTCAACTTAGGCACAGAACGCTTCCCTGTGGTCTGGTTAGAAGTTAATCACCGTAAATTTGGGCTAACGTTAAAACCCATGTGGGCTAGTCCTGATGGGCTTGCGGGAACTGCTCCTTTAATTCAAACAGCACAACGTTACCTAGCAGTAGCTGGAATTAACGGCGGCTATTTTAACCGCAATAACAGATTGCCATTGGGTGCAATTCGTCGAGATGGTCAGTGGTTATCAGGCCCCATTCTCAACCGAGGTGCGATCGCTTGGAATGATTCTGGTCAATTTTACTTCGGTCGTCTCACCTTAGAAGAAACTTTAATTACGGCAAATGATCAGCGCCTACCAATTCTGTTCCTCAACAGCGGTTACGTCCAGAGTGGCATTGCTCGTTACACCCCAGTTTGGGGATCAACTTATACGCCCCTAACGGATAACGAAATTATCCTAGTGGTACAAAAAGACCAAATTACTCAACAGTTACCAGGTGGTAAAGTTGGTGAGACGGCCGTTCCCATTCCCCAGGATGGCTACCTATTAACCTTACGCGCTAACGCTGCTAGTGCTGCCTCACAGTTACCTATTGGAAGCACAGTACGCATTTCCAGCACCACTGCTCCCACTGATTTTAGTCGTTATCCCCACATTATCGGAGCCGGGCCGCTATTAGTCCAAAATCGTCAAATTGTCCTCGATGCCAAAGGCGAAAAATTCAGCAATGCCTTTATTGCCGAAAAGGCTATTCGTAGCGGTATTTGCACAACGGCGACAGGCACATTGATGATTACTGCTGTGCATAATCGTGCAGGCGGTTATGGCCCCAATTTGGCAGAACATGCTCAATTAATGCAACAGATGGGCTGTGTGGACGCCTTAAATTTAGACGGTGGTAGTTCTACCAGCCTTTATTTAGGAGGACAGCTACTCGACCGTTCGCCTAGTACCGCTGCTCGTGTTCATAATGGAATTGGTATTTTCCTGAAACCACGATAATCAGTGAGTAAGGAGTAGGGAATGGGCAATGGGAAATGGAAAAGTCTCTTAATTACCAATGCCCCATCTTTTTTTAAAGCTTAGAAGAAGCTGTCATTTTGCTTGATGAAGACTTAGTGTAGATACAAGAGTTTTAGTAGTGATGATTTACACCGTCACGTTTGGTTTTGCTATGTTTATCAAGGTGCAACAAAATTGCTGATTTCCAACGTTGCAAGATAGCGCCAGATTTTTTATCAATAGTTAAGAGTACCAACGGTTTGTTATGTCTTCAAATGAGGTAACTATGGCTCGATATCAAGAAACTACACAGACTGACACTCTACACCTACCTTCAACTATCACTTCCAGAGGCGTTGCTGCAACTGAGTTACGTCCTTGGGGTGCTTTTACAGTTTTGGAAGAAGGGCGCGGATACAAAATTAAGCGCATTGAAGTTAAGCCCGGACACCGCTTGAGTCTACAAATGCACCACCACCGCAGTGAACATTGGATAGTCGTATCTGGTACAGCTAGAGTGACTTGTGGCGAGAAAGAAGTACTACTGAGCAATAATGAGTCAACCTATGTACCCCAATGTACATCTCATCGTTTAGAGAATCCTGGCGTGATCCCCTTGGTGTTGATTGAAGTGCAAAATGGCGAATACTTGGGAGAAGATGATATTATTCGCTATCAAGATGACTATGCCCGCACGAAGGATTAAAACCAAAAGAACGCTATTAAATCTCTAATCTCAAAACTGAATACATTTACATTTTGTGCAAAACGTCTTTGGGAACTACTGCACCCCAGAAGTCCCCACCTTAACTAGGTAGGGAATGAAGCATGTTAGTGTTATAAATGTAGTAATAGCGATCGCGCTCATGGCTTTGGTGATTTGGAATTTTTAAGAAGCGAGAGTCAACCCATGTGTCTGTAAAATGAAGATGGGGTATTCAATTGCAAAAAACGAGTTCCATGATTCATCTGAGTCAAGCAGCCGCAAGTGAGATTGGGCGAATAAAGTCTAAGCAGCAGCCAAATGTCTTATTTAGATTGGCAGTAAAACCAGGTGGTTGTTCCGGCTTCTTCTATGATATGTCCTTCGATAAAGCAATAAAAGCTGGCGATCAGGTTTTCGATTTGGATGAGATTCAAGTAGTCATAGATGCCGCAAGCTTAAATTACCTTAACGGTTTGAGGATAGATTATTCAGAAGACTTAATGGGTGGTGGTTTTCGCTTCCACAACCCCCAGGCGATCGCTACTTGTGGCTGTGGTAATTCCTTCTTTACAACTAGTCAATAGTCCTTAATTAGCGATCATTTGCCAATAACAAAGGAAAAATGACTAAGTAATTAAGGAAAAATTACAATTGACATAAAACCGTAAAAAACGATATAATCAGGATTTGTTAAAACTTAGACATATAAGCAGCTTTACGCGCTGTAACTCATGCCAACAATACAGCAGCTAATACGTAATGAGCGCGAACAAGCGCGTCAGAAAACCAAGTCCCCTGCTCTGAAACAATGTCCCCAACGCCGGGGAGTTTGTACCAGAGTATACACGACCACACCAAAAAAGCCTAACTCAGCTCTACGGAAAGTAGCAAGAGTAAGACTTACCTCTGGATTTGAAGTTACAGCTTACATTCCAGGCATTGGTCACAACTTACAAGAACACTCAGTTGTGATGATTCGTGGCGGTCGGGTTAAGGATCTACCAGGCGTGAGATACCACATTATCCGTGGCACCCTAGATACAGCCGGAGTCAAAGACCGCAAGCAAGGCCGTTCCAAGTATGGAACCAAGCGTCCCAAAGAAGCGAAAAAATAAGATATAGGCGATTAATCGCATTCAAAACGATTAATCGTCTTCCTTAAAAACGCCCAAGGACAAAAAATGACCGCCGCCTGTGTTCTAACAGGAGTTATGAAGGCTGCTAAAGTCTGTTTCCAGAAATCCAGCAAGCTATAGCTACACTAAGCGAGCAAGTGTAGAAGTTCTGAGGAAAATGCTGTAACCAACAGCAGAATTCTAATCTGGACATTAAAGTTTACAATCTTGTCGCCTTAAGTATTTTAGTTGCAGGTAGCAAGTCAATAGGTCAGCCTCGCTGCAACTGTCGAAAAAACTGAGGAAGTCTGAGGGTTGGGTTCCACCACTTTTAGTTTCCGGTGTCTGATAGCATATAATTTCGTTGCCAATTCCGAATTAAAGGTGAAGTATGTCTCGTCGTGGTGTTATTCAAAGGCGCCCAGTTCCGTCTGACTCCGTATATAACAGTCGCCTTGTGAGCATGATTATTAGGCGGATCATGCGTCATGGCAAGAAATCACTTGCCGCACGGATTGTTTATGATGCATTGAAAACTATTGAGGAACGCACTGGTAGTGCTGCCTTGGAAACTTTTGAAAGAGCAGTGCGAAATGCCACGCCTTTAGTAGAAGTAAAAGCTCGGCGAGTTGGCGGAGCAACCTACCAAGTACCAATGGAAGTGCGTTCAGAGCGGGGCACCACCCTAGCACTACGTTGGTTAGTGCAATATTCCCGGTCTAGACCAGGACGGACAATGGCAAGCAAATTGGCAAATGAGTTAATGGATGCTGCCAACGAAACTGGCAATGCCATTCGTAAACGCGAAGAAACGCACCGGATGGCGGAAGCTAACAAAGCATTTGCACATTATCGTTATTAAGTAGAAAAGCGATATATTGCCCTCCCGAAGCGGTATATCGTAGATTTACAAAAAAAGACGGTTTTCCGTAAAAGTATAGAATCTTAACAAAGAGTAATATACAAGATATCATGAGGCAAAAACTATAGGAGGCAGCTGTGGCACGCACGATCCCGCTAGAGAAAGTACGCAACATTGGTATTGCGGCGCATATAGATGCGGGCAAAACAACAACAACAGAGAGAATATTATTTTACTCTGGGATAATTCATAAAATTGGCGAAGTTCATGAAGGAACCGCCGTCACAGACTGGATGGAGCAGGAGCGGGAGCGGGGAATTACCATTACTGCCGCTGCTATCAGTACCAGTTGGAAAGATCATCAAATTAACATTATCGATACTCCGGGTCACGTAGACTTCACAATTGAAGTTGAGCGTTCCATGCGCGTGTTGGATGGTGTAATCGCAGTATTTTGTTCTGTGGGCGGCGTGCAACCGCAGTCTGAGACAGTGTGGCGGCAAGCAGAACGCTACAAAGTTCCTCGGATAGCCTTTATCAACAAGATGGATCGCACCGGAGCGAACTTTTATAAAGTTCACGATCAGATCCGCGATCGCCTGCGGGCGAATGCGATCGCCATTCAACTACCAATTGGTAGTGAAAACGATTTCCAAGGGATTGTTGACCTAGTACGGCAACGTGCGTATATTTACGCAAATGACCAAGGAACCGATATCCAGGAAACCGATATCCCGGAAGAATTGCAAGCGCAGGTAGAAGAACACCGTACCAAACTAATAGAAGCGGCGGCAGAAACCGATGATGCTCTGATGACTAAGTACTTCGATGGCGAAGAACTTACAGAAGAGGAAGTTCGTACTGCTCTACGTAAAGGCACAATTGCGGGGACAATTGTACCAGTACTTTGCGGTTCAGCATTCAAAAACAAAGGCGTACAGTTGATGCTGGATGCCGTTGTCGATTACCTGCCAGCGCCAAGTGAAGTACCGCCAATTCAAGGCATACTGCCCAATGGCGATACTGTTGAGCGGCGGGCTGATGATAACGAACCCTTAGCGGCTCTGGCATTCAAGATTATGGCTGACCCTTACGGTCGCCTGACATTTGTTCGCGTTTATTCTGGTGTCCTGAAAAAGGGCAGCTACGTCCTCAACGCTAGCAAGAATAAAAAAGAACGGATTTCCCGCTTAGTTCTAATGAAGGCAGATGACCGACAAGATGTCGATGAACTGCGGGCGGGTGATTTGGGAGCAGCTCTTGGATTGAAAGATACCTTGACAGGTGACACAATCTGTGATGATGCATCGCCAGTAATTCTGGAATCCCTATTCATTCCTGAGCCTGTGATCTCGGTGGCGGTTGAACCCAAAACCAAGAACGACATGGACAAGCTGTCTAAGGCTCTGCAATCTCTCTCAGAAGAAGACCCCACCTTCCGTGTCCACGTCGATCCGGAAACCAACCAAACCGTGATCGCAGGGATGGGAGAACTCCACCTAGAAATTCTAGTAGACCGGATGTTACGAGAATTCAAAGTGGAAGCGAATGTCGGTGCGCCGCAAGTAGCTTACCGCGAAACGATTCGGAAACGTGTCTCCAAAGTGGAAGGCAAGTTTATCCGTCAAAGTGGCGGTAAAGGTCAATACGGTCACGTTGTGATCGATTTGGAACCAGGAGAACCCGGTACTGGCTTTGAATTCGTCTCCAAAATTGTTGGCGGTACAGTACCTAAAGAGTATATCGGCCCCGCAGAACAAGGAATGAAAGAAAGCTGCGAATCTGGTGTCCTGGCTGGATATCCTTTGATTGATGTCAAAGCGACGCTAACTGATGGGTCATACCACGATGTAGACTCCTCGGAAATGGCTTTCAAAATCGCCGGCTCAATGGCGATGAAAGAGGCTGTGCTGAAAGCTTCACCCGTCCTCTTAGAGCCTATGATGAAAGTTGAGGTTGAAGTTCCCGAAGACTTTATCGGGAACGTCATTGGCGACCTCATCGCCCGCCGAGGGCAAATTGAAAGCCAAAGCACCGAACAGGGACTCGCTAAGGTCGCATCCAAAGTTCCACTGGCGACCATGTTTGGCTACGCCACTGATATCCGGTCAAAGACGCAAGGTCGGGGTATCTTCACGATGGAGTTCAGCCACTACGAAGAGGTGCCTCGCAGCGTAGCTGAAACTATCATTGCAAAAAGCAAAGGGAACGCTTAGTTAAAATAAGGAAATGAGTATTCATGGCACGCGCAAAGTTTGAAAGGAATAAACCCCACATCAATATCGGTACTATTGGCCACGTTGACCACGGTAAAACCACGTTAACAGCAGCCATCACTATGACCTTGGCTGCTATGGGTCAAGCTGTAGCTAAGGGCTACGATCAAATCGATAACGCGCCAGAAGAAAAGGCACGGGGTATTACCATCAATACCGCCCACGTTGAGTATGAAACTGAAAATCGGCACTATGCTCACGTAGATTGCCCTGGACACGCTGACTATGTGAAGAACATGATCACCGGCGCAGCCCAGATGGATGGTGGCATCCTTGTAGTTGCTGCTACTGATGGCCCTATGCCCCAAACCCGCGAACATATCCTGTTGGCAAAACAGGTAGGCGTTCCCAGTCTGGTTGTATTCTTGAACAAGGAAGACTTGATGGATGACCCAGAACTCTTGGAACTAGTGGAACTAGAACTAAGAGAACTACTTTCCAGCTACGATTTCCCTGGCGATGATATCCCCATTATCAAAGGATCAGGTCTGCAAGCTCTTGAAGCAATGACCAAGAATCCCAAAACCCAACGGGGTGAAAATCCTTGGGTAGACAAAATCTACGAATTGATGGACGCTGTGGATTCTTTCATCCCCACCCCTGAGCGGGATGTTGATAAGCCCTTCCTGATGGCTGTAGAGGACGTATTCTCAATCACAGGTCGCGGTACTGTCGCTACTGGTCGGATTGAACGGGGTGTAGTCAAAGTCGGCGATAACGTTGAACTCGTGGGTATCAGAGATACTCGCGCCACTACCGTAACTGGTATTGAAATGTTCAAGAAGAGTCTTGACCAAGGGATGGCTGGAGACAACGCTGGCGTACTTCTGCGGGGTATCCAGAAGGCTGATATTGAACGCGGTATGGTAATTGCCAAACCAGGTTCAATTAAACCTCACCTGGAATTTGAAGGTGAAGTATACGTCCTAACAGAAAAAGAAGGTGGTCGTAAGACTCCATTTTTTGCTGGGTACCGTCCCCAGTTCTACGTACGGACAACCGATGTAACAGGTACTATCAAAGCCTACACCTCCGATGAAGGCAAAGAAGTAGAAATGGTGATGCCAGGCGATCGCATCAAGATGACAGTAGAATTGATCAATGCGATCGCTATTGAACAAGGAATGCGCTTCGCTATCCGCGAAGGTGGTCGCACCATTGGTGCTGGTGTCGTCTCCAAAATTATCAAGTAGCACCTTTTTGCTCATAACAAAGGAGCAGAGATGGTATTTATTGTGCCTCTCTGCTCCTTTCTCTTCCCTCTATAAATAAGGTAATAGGTTACAGGGGACTGGTAATAGTTTTCTGTAACCTATAACTTGTAACCTTTACCCTGTAACTACTCCCCTAATTACGCAGAACCTGGACAATTAAAGATGGCAACTCTACAGCAGCAGAAAATTAGAATTCGCTTACAGGCTTTTGACCGACGCTTATTGGATACATCTTGCGAGAAGATTGTAGACACAGCTAACCGCACCAATGCTACAGCCATAGGCCCAATTCCTTTACCAACAAAACGCCGGATCTATTGTGTGCTGCGATCCCCTCACGTAGATAAAGATTCACGGGAACACTTTGAAACCCGTACTCATCGCCGGATTATCGACATTTACCAGCCCTCTTCTAAAACTATTGATGCTTTGATGAAATTGGATTTACCATCAGGTGTAGATATCGAAGTCAAACTTTAATTTAGTCATTAGTCGTTGGTCATTAGTCATTAACAAAGGACAAAGGACAAATGATATTAGTATGAATTTTTACATAGCCCTGAAGAAATATATCTCAGGGCTTTTATTTAGCTAGGAAACAAATGATAGAATGGAGACAAAGTACGGGAAAAGCAGAGAAAATTAAATTTTAAAGATTAAGTTTATACCAAAGTAACAATGACATCATCTTCTAAAATTGCAGTTCGTGAACTACCTCTGTTCCCGTTACCCGAAGTAGTTCTGTTTCCTACTAGACCATTACCTCTGCACATCTTTGAATTTCGCTACCGAATCATGATGAACACGATTTTGGAAAGCGATCGCAGGTTCGGTGTTTTGATGGTCGATCCTGTTAAAGGCGCGATTGCAAACACTGGTTGCTGTGCCGAAATCGTTCATCACCAGCGGCTGCCAGATGATCGGATTAAGATGTTGACTTTAGGGCAGCAAAGATTTCGTGTATTAGAGTATGTTCGGGAAAAGCCATACCGAGTTGGCTTAGTGGAGTGGATTGAAGACCAGCCACCTGCTAAAGATTTGCGACCTTTGTCTTCTGAAGTAGAACAATTACTGCGAGATGTTGTGCGTCTATCAGCCAAATTAACCGAACAAAATATCGAATTGCCAGAAGATTTGCCTGATTTACCAATAGAGTTATCTTATTGGGTAGCCAGTAACCTTTATGGTGTCGCAGCAGAGCAACAGTTATTGCTAGAAATGCAAGATACTGCAACTCGTCTAGAGCGGGAAGCAGAAATTTTAACCTCTACTCGGAATCACTTGGCAGCTCGCGCTGTTCTCAAAGACACATTTAATGAAAAGTGATGAGTTAAGAGAGACGCGATTAATCGCGTCTGTACTGAGTTAGGGCTTAAGAAGAAATAACAAAAAATAAAATATTGGCAACTTATAATTTATAGTCCCTAACTGATAACTCCTAACTTTTTAAGTAAAAGCGCTGATCGGCAAAACATTGTAAGCGCCAAGAATTTTTAAAATTTCTGTGTGGATAGTTAATTCTGCTAAAGCAGATTGCATTTGTGCTTCGTTGGCGTCCGCTTCTAAATCCATGAAAAATAAGTATTCGCCTAGCGATCGCTTCGTCGGACGAGATTCAATCCGGCTGAGGTTAATTCCTCGTTGAGCAAATATTTGCAAGGGTTTGAGCAATGCTCCGGGTGTGTTAGCAGGCATACTAAAAGCTAGTGATGTATGACTGGCACTTGTTGTTGATGTCTGATATCCAGCGTCCACTTCACTCTGACTTACTACCCAAAAACGAGTACAGTTTTCTGGATAGTCGTTGATGCCGCTAGCAAGTATAGGCAGGTTGTAAAGTTGAGCTGCTCTACTAGAAGCGATCGCTGCTGTTGTTGTCTCTTGCTCCAATCGCTGTAATGCTTCGGTTGTAGAATTGCTGGGAATAATCTGTACAGTCGGAAGAAACCGCCCTAACCATCCCTGACATTGTGCCAAAGCTTGCGGGTGAGAGTAAACAGTTTTAATTTTATCTAAGCTAGACGCGCAAGAAATTAACGTATGGACAATAGGTAATACTAAGGCTAACTGAATTTGCAAACTGTCCAACTGCCACAGTGTATCTAGTGTCATAGTTACACTCCCTTCAATAGAATTTTCCACTGGCACAACAGCCATGTGGGCTTTACCATCAGCAACGGCGTGCAGTGATTGGGAGATGGTGGGATAGGGACATAGGCTAGCTTCAACTCCCGTACTTTTAGTTAGCCAGTTGACATAAAAAACAGTTGCTTGTTCTGTATAAGTGCCGGGAGGCCCTAAATGTGCGATCAATGAAGTCATGCCTTTAGCCTTGGTTGCGAGTTTAATGGGTAAACAAAGATTATAATATTTTGGTCTTGGCAAATATATCCAAATCTACTCTTAATAAACACTGTTATCTCTAAAATTTACGCACTAAATCAATAGAGCCAAATATGTATCCAAGAAAACAATTTATGGAAAAGAGTACTTCTAGCAGATAGATTTCCTAGTAGTTTTTTTGCTAAATTCCTCTAGAGATTTAAAAGCAATTAATTGGTTTCTGACAATAGAATGATGCATATTATTGTTTTTATGTCAACAATTAAATTAGAGTCTATATTTCTTGAACTAAAGATAGAAATGAGCGTACCAACTTTTCGCTAATCATCTATAGCTGATAAGCAACAATCATTTTTATGGTCAATAAATTTTGTAGTTTTCTAATAATCAGATTTAATTTATTAAAAAATATTAAAATTAAGAAACAGATATTTTTATTCGCTCATGGCTACCCGGTTTACTGCCTCCCAATCGGTTGAAATCGCTGTTCCAGAGCAGCCTATTCCCATTCAGCACTACTTGCGTCAGCCTCAACGTCTAGTTAAGGCTTTGGCTGACAACAGTAGAATTGATCAGCTTTCTGAGGAAGTATTTCGCTTGAAAATGCGTCCGTTAACTTTTATGTCATTGAGTATTCAACCTACTGTAGACATGAGAGTTTGGGCAGAATCAAATGGAATAATTAATTTGCGATCGCTAGGCTGTGAAATCCTGGGCTTCGAGTATATTAACCAGCGTTTTGCTCTCAATTTAAAAGGACATTTGTCTCCCAAAGAGTTAAGCACTGGCACTCGCCTGCAAGGAAGGGCTGATTTAGAAGTACTAGTGGACTTGCCACCGCCATTTTCCTTCACTCCTAAGCCAATTTTAGAAACTACTGGCAATGCTTTGCTCAAAAGCGTACTGTTATCAGTCAAGCAACGGTTATTAAATCAACTTTTGGCGGATTATCGTTACTGGGTGATATCACAAACCAAAGATAGAGGACTTAGCGGTAACAGTAGTGAATTGCCAATCCTGAATGCTGAGTAATTATTTAATCACTCAGCGTTCAGTATTTTGATTTGGCAAGGACGAAAAGACTGACGATGTAGGGGCGAGGGCCCATATTGTTGCAAAGCCAGCAAATGCTGCTGGCTACCATAACCCTTGTTACACTCTAGGCTGTACATGGGGTATTTTAATGCTAGACGCAGTACCAGATCGTCACGCCAAACCTTGGCAACAATACTAGCAGAGGCAATGGCGAGCGATCGCTCGTCCCCCTTAACTATTGTTTGTTGCGGCAGTAGCAAATCTTTGATTGACTGATTACCATCAACCAGGCAGAGTGCAGGCTGTACCTTTAACTTCAGCACAGCCCGCTTCATTGCTAACAGCGTTGCTTGCAAAATATTTATCTTGTCAATTTCGGCAGTAGAAGCAAACCCAATTTTCCAGTCTATAGCCAGCCCACAAATTTGCTGCGCTAGCTGAGTTCTACGAGAACTAGACAACTTTTTACTGTCTTTAATTTTAGCTGTCATCAGTATTGGCAAAGCATAATCTGGTAGGATAACTGCTGCCGCCACCACAGGGCCAAATAGAGCACCTCGCCCTACTTCATCCACACCTGCAACCAACCCTGGAATCCCTGACAAGGTAGAAAACTCCAGCCAAGTGGATTGTTCCAAGGGTGCTGGCGACGTTTCTACCATAAAGCAAATTAATTATCCTCGATCGCTGAGGAACGACGGCGGCGGCGACGGCTGGCAGTGGCGGCGCTGTTCGCATCAGTTTCATCTGCGATCGCGTTGACGGCGGAAGCTTTCGCAGACAAGTTATCCGTTGCGTTAGCAGTCAACTCAGATGGTTCAGTTGTCTCTTCTATTGAAGGTTTTTCTTCTGGCTCAATAACTTTTGGTATTGGTATCTTGGTTGCAGTTACTTCAGATATTATTTTTTGGGCAGTAGTTGATTCTGAGGTTGATTCAGTTGGGGTCGTTGGCAGTTGACCAGGCTGAATCACGTTAATAATCACAGACTTGGTATTTTTAACCTCTTGCTCTAACTTCACCAAGGGAGATATTCCCATTAAGGCAAATATATCCTGTTCTTGAAGGCTCATTTCTACAGTTCTAATCTCCGGTGGTTCTACTACTGGTTTGACTGGCTCTGCCTTGGTAATTTTAGCGCGCTCTACAGTGCGTTCTACTCTTTCACTCCAACCTGGTTTACCAAGAGTCGGTGAGGGGATCTCTGGCACAACTCCTAGTTCTGGTTCTACATCAAGGTCTAAGTCTGGCTCGTTGACAAAAGCCAGTGGATTGGCAACAACTCGAGCTTCATCTCTCCCGTTTAACCCATTGATGCCAATTTTACTGCGGCGAGTGCGGGTACGACGCTTATTATCATTAAGGTCTTGATAACTAGGATGATTGATCAGATTTAGGTTACTCAATTCCGAGTCGCCTTCAAATGCTTCCCCAAATCCATCATAGGTTTCTCGTGGTTCTGGGATGCGGACAGATGGCTGACGTGGTTCTCGGTGAGGCAGGGATACAAAACGTTCACGCTCACGCTCTGGTGTTTCTGCTGGTATTGGTAATCGGTTTTCGATTTCTCCAGGCAGACGCACAGTATGCCCTAAACCGCCACAGGTGGGACAAGTTTCACCGAACAATTCGTAAATGTTTTGACCTTGGCGCTTGCGGGTTAGTTCTACTAAACCCAGTTCGGTTAATTGGGCAATTTGGGGACGAGCTTTGTCTGCTTTGAGTGCTTTATTAAAGTGTTCGAGAACTTGTAGTTGGTCACGTCGTGATTCCATATCAATAAAATCAACAACGATCACCCCGGCGATATTCCGCAGACGCAACTGGCGAGCAATTTCTGTTGCAGCTTCGCAGTTTGTCCACAAAACTGTTTCTCTAGCTGTTGCCGATCGCGTAAAGGAACCTGAGTTAACATCAATTACGGTTAATGCCTCTGTCGGCTCAATGATGATGTAGCCTCCAGAAGGTAGGTCTACTCTGGGCTTGAGGGCTTCTCGAATCGCGGCACTGATGCGGAAGTACTCTAAAATTGGGGAGCGATCGCGATGATGGTCTATTAACAATCCCTGCGGTGTTTGACCTCCACTCCAATTCTGCAAGTACTGCTTCACGCGCTTCAAACCAGTACTGGAATCTACGACAATCCGATTTACATCCGCGCCGTACATATCCCGCAATACACGCTGAATGAAGTCATCATCTCGGTTGAGTAGTGCTGGAGCACGGGTAGAATGCGCTTCCTGCTGGATCGCCTCCCATTGCTTTTGCAGCAATTCCAAATCTTCCATAATTGCTTCTTCGGGTTTGCCTTCTGCTTCTGTACGCACAAGCAAACCCATTCCCGCCGGTTTGACCAAAATCGCTAGTGCCCGCAAGCGATTGCGCTCACTTTCACTTTTAATCCGCCGGGATAAATTTACGCCTCTACCATAAGGCATCAGTACTACGTAGCGTCCGGGTAAAGTTATATTACCCGTAAGCCGGGGCCCTTTTGTCCCCGTTGGCTCTTTCATTACTTGCACCAAAACTTTCTGCTGTGGTGCTAGTAGTTCTGTAATTGCCGCTGCGGTACGCTTTAGCTTCAGTGGCCCTAAGTCGGTGACGTGAATAAAACCGTTGCGCTCTGGGTCGCCAATATTGACAAAAGCCGCATCTATCCCAGGCAATACGTTTTCTACTACTCCTAAGTAAATATCACCTATTTGGTGATGACCCGTAGCAACAACTAGTTCCTGTATTTGATCTTCAGAAAAGACAGCAGCAATTTGGTGCTGCTCCGCGATGATAATTTGTTTTGGCATTCAATTTCCTCAAAATTGGCAGCACCAATAGGTCTGGAGGTTTGTTATACCTTTGTTGCCCCTGCAACCCTCAAAAGGTGCTACTGATAATAAAAATCGCAAACCTGATGCTTCTAAATTAAATAGCTATTGTCGCTCTTAAGAGCATTTTTACGGTGGATTATTCCAGAACGGCCGCATCTTTAAGCAATTAAATCAACCGTCCGTGGTTGATTTGTGATGCAATACCCTCAATAAAGAGATTTCTGAGTTAAAAGTTGTGAATCCTGAGTGAGTTTTTAACTCAGGAACCTTTATTTGAGAGTAACTTACTGATGTCTTTAAGAAAAAGAAACTATTTCTATTTTCCATTCCCCGGATTTATCCTTAGGGTTATATTCAGCAACGCCGGCTGCTACCCTACTTTAAGCCGCGCTTTACGCGCCTGTGAACGTCTGCAAATTCGGCTTAACCAACAGGTAGTTGTTTACCCTACGGGAACGCCAAGGGCCAACAACTTTAGAAAAGTAGCTCACCAGCTCTTTGGCACTACTGTGATTAGACATTCAGCAGTTGTTTAAAAAGCATGGATTTAGAGAAGCTAACCGAGCCTGCTGTTAGTTACTGATTCACAAGGTAGCTATAGAGAGAGTGTGTGTTCTTTAATCTGACTCAGTTTGTCTGGGATAAAATCCTAGAAGTTACACTCTGATATCTTTGCTTTCGCCCCCTGAACACCAGGGTAGTGAACCAGCTAATTCAATGCAGCGCCAGAAAATTTCTCTTCACCCCATTCTAACGCAACCTTGCTAAAAATCAATTCCGACGATATGCCATCTTAGGACAACTACTAGCAAGCTGCCCTACAGGGATTATACTCCTAAAATTAGCCGATTGCGGTGGATGTGCAGGAGTTGGAATTCTACACTAGCCACCATCTCTAGCATAAACAGGATTTGTTCAGGACGCAATAGAAAACCATCTTGGCGATAGCTACCTATATAACGAATAACAGATATAGATTCTGCAATGCTTGTGTGGGTTTCTACTAATTCTAGTTCAAACAAGCGATCGCGCAGATTTATTAACTGGCTCTTGCCTGACTTAGTTGTATGCTCGTACCAGAGCGCGTCTTTTGCTTTGATGGTATCAATCCATTCTTGCCATTGTATAGGTGTTACTTCTTCAAGTGCTATTACGGTAATTAAATATTCTGCTGTCTCTAACAGTTGGGTAGCTGCCGGAGCTTTTAAATCTATCTGCTCCACATCATATATAGGTATGTCTGTGGGCATTTCCTGAACCAACTGTTCTCGAAAAATATCAGCTGCTACTGGTAAAGTTAACTCAAAATCCGCAATTTCACCGCTGCTAGTAGCCCCCAGAGCTAAAGCAGTTGCTAAAGAAATTCGCGGCATTGGATGAAATCCACCAGTGAAAGCGATTGGTAAGCCTGCTCGCCGCACAACTCGGTCAAACAGACGGATTAAATCCAGGTGGCTTACCAAAGCCATATTACCCTGTTTTCCAAACCAAACTCGCAGTCTTTGCGCCTTAGTTGTATTGGGGACAAACTCGCCAGCGAATTTCGGGATAGTAGGTGATTCAATCACAACGTTATGGCCAAAGTCGGTTCCACATACGCCACAGTGAGAACAACCTTCAAAAGAGCAGTCGGGTACAATTGCAGCTTCTAAGGCACGTTGCAAGTCTTCTTTAAGCCATTTTTTGTCAATTCCGGTATCAATATGATCCCAAGGGAGGGGAGTATCGAGGGAGTGGGGAGAGACGCGACTAATTGCGTCTGTACTGGGGAGAGACGCGATTAATCGCGTCTCTGGGGTATTTTCTGCATCTGGCGATCTTTTCTGATCTTGTGCCTGAAACAAATTCCATTCGCCATTTTCCACTTGGCGGTATTTCCAGTCTAGCTCGGCTTGAGCGATCGCAGACCCCCAAGCGCTAAAAGCCTGATCTAAATTTTCATACCAGGAATCCATACCTGCACCCAATTCCCAGGCTTGGCGGACTACTTTGCTCAAATTGCGATCGCCTCGTCCCACAAAATCTTCCATTGCGGAAATCCGGACATCGGTAAAATTTACTTTTACTCCTTTTATCCGGCGGAATTCTTGCCGCAACAGGTTTTGTTTGCGCTTAAATTCAGTGGTAGAAACTGAGTGCCATTGAAAGGGTGTATGGGGCTTGGGCGTGAAGTTAGAAATCGTCAGGTTAAAGTTTAGGGGTTTTCTGCCCTTGCCCCGACATTCTCGCTGTAGCCAGCTTACCGTTTCCGCAATGCCCAAAACATCAGCATCCGTCTCACCCGGCAAGCCAATCATAAAATACAACTTGATTTTATCCCAGCCTTGCTCCCAAGCCGTTTTTACTCCCCGCAACAATTCTTCATTTGTCAAACCTTTATTCACGATGTCTCGCATCCGCTGAGTTCCAGCTTCTGGAGCAAAAGTCAGTCCACCTTGCCGCGTACCTCCAAGGATATTGGCAATATTCTCATCAAATCTGTCTACCCGTTGGCTTGGTAGAGTCAGAGAAATATTTTCATTTTTTAAGCGATTTTTGATTTCCATCCCCACTGCTGGTAGGGACAAATAATCAGAACAACTTAGAGATAGTAAGGAAAACTCATTGTAACCAGTTGCCCGCATCCCCTGTTCAATTGCTTCTACCACCTTATCGGGTTCTACATCCCGTGCTGGCCGAGTCAGCATACCTGGTTGACAAAAGCGACAGCCACGAGTGCAACCACGCCTAATCTCAATGGTTAAGCGGTCATGCACCGTTTCTACATAAGGAACTAGCCCAATGGAATATGCTGGTATGGGAGTTGCCACCCGTCGCAAAATTCGTTTTGGTACGTCTGGACGACGAGGATGAACTGAGCCATCCTCTGCCATGTCGTAAAACTGGGGAACATATACACCTGGTATCTGTGCCAAATCTAGTAACAGATGTTCCCGACTCAACCCTGCTTGTTTGCCTTCTTCCAATACCAAACCAATTTCTGGCAGCAGTTCTTCTCCATCTCCAAGGGCGATAAAGTCGAAGAAGTCGGCATAAGGCTCAGGATTCGATGTTGCTGTTTGCCCACCAGCAAAAATCAATGGAAACTGGGACTGGAGATTCGTAAATTCTCCCCCTGCAACGCCAGCTTTTTGCCGTTCTCGCCACGTCTTGGGAATTCCGGCCAAATCCAACATTTCTAGGATATTAGTTGCACCCAGTTCGTAACTGAGGCTAAAACCTAAAATGTCGAATTCTGTCAGCGATCGCTTTGACTCTACCGCAAACAATGGCGTATTAGTTTCGCGTAGTTTGGCTGCCAGGTCTTTTCCTGGGAGGTAGGCGCGATCGCACAATTGACGCGGCTGGGCATTCAAAATGTTATAGAGAATGATGTGCCCTAAATTGGATGCACCGACTTCATATACTTCTGGGTAAGTTAACACCCAGCGTATTGCTGCCGTATCCCAGGCTTTGTGTACTGCTAAACGCTCATTACCCAGGTAACGTCCTGGTTTTAAAATATCCGATGTTATTAATTTTTCAACTGCAACAGCCACTGTGCTATCTTCTAGCTACCTTAATTACAGCTACTCAAAGCCAACATTAGCATTGAATTAGGTCTTCTAACAAAGTTTAGCGTTGTAACTTATAACTCCTTCACATAAAGTCCACTTCCTACCCGACTTTGGGCTTTTACATAAAGTTATGTTGCAGCAAACTCAACTTCAGCATCCAATATTTCAAACACCCTATCGAGTTGCGTTAGTTCAAAAATAATTCTAATTGACGGAGCAACAGCGCAGAGTCGGAAACCCCGTCCTAAACTAAGAGCCAACTTGTGTATAGATAACAATGCCATCAACCCTGCGCTGTCTAACGATTCTACTGCTGCTAGGTCTACTACCAAGATGGAAATACCATTTTGCGCCAACGCTGTGGTCATATCTCGTTCAAATTCCAAGGCGTTTGTAGCATTCAAACAGCCTTGGGGGCGAATAACTGAAATCTTGGGATAGTTAAGCACTGCTTGCATAGTTACATCCTATTGAGAATTGTTGAAGCGTCAAGCTAAGAATTATTTGAACATAAACTTTTTTTTATTGCATCGACCATACGTCTTAGGTCTCTTTGCTGAATCTTTATTACTTTAGTATCTCTGTTTAAAGATTGTCATAATTCCAGTTTAAAATGTGTTTATATATACTTTTTTTTTATCCTAGTTCAAAAACAATCAACTATAGACAGCCGTAGAAAAGACAAATCATCAGTAAGTATGCTGATAAAACTTGCTTAGTCTATAACTAAAGCTAATTTAGCCAAGTTTTAACGGTAAGTTAAATCTCCTAATCTAGCGTTGCTGATGGCATACGACATCCTCATAGCGAATTATCTATTTAACTAATTAGAGTGTGATCTATATCACTAGTGGATTAGTATCCGATCATTCTTTATACTTAGATAACTTTGGAATAATTAATATCATATAAAATTAGGTTATTACTTATGAGAACTAAGTACGCTATTCGTAAATTAGTAGAAAAAGCTCTTGACATTAAAAAACTAACTCCTGAGATAGAAAATGAAATTAACTCAGAATTAACGGAACTGGGTTACATTTCTGACGTTGACTACGAAGCTCTGGAATTATTAATGGCAGAGATGGATGCTGGTAGAATTCAGTTGGTTCCTAACTTGGGATATTCCTAATTGCTTAGGCATAGAGGTTTCTTGCCTATATCAAGTGAATTTAATTATGACTAAAGCAATCAAAATTTCAAGTAGGTAAAACAAGTTTTAGTAAAAGTAGGGGGAACAATGGGAGAAAGGAAGACGCTAAAAGCGATAGCAAGTCCGCGTCTTTTAGGGGTATCTTGCTAGGGAGAGCGTCTCGTAAAGAGCGTCTGGAGTTCCCCAAAGTGGAGCAAGTGGTATGAATTGGGAGGATCTTTAGCAGAAAATATAATTAACCCAAGCGTATTGATTGAAAACGGGCTAAACCCTAGCTATCCGCTAACAGCACTCAGCATTATCTTGGTATGCTTGCCAAAGTTGGTGAACAAACTGATTAAGTTGCTGTTTGGCAACTGAATCAGGTTCAGTTTTTGGTTCTTTCGCTAAAACTTGGCTCAAGAAGGTAATTACTTCTGTGTCTAAAGCTGGTTTAAATAAATTCGCAGGCCAAAGCAGGTCAGACGCATCTCTCAAATCGGTAATTAGCGGCGATTCTTGAATGAAAGTAACCATTAATAAAGGACGCACCCAGCACAACTGGCGGGAAACTACAAATTGAATGACTTCTGCATACAGATTCCTGTCGCCATGCTCTAAAGACACAATTTGTCCTGGTTGAAGAAAATCTAGGCTAATGTCCATCATTATGCAGTTTGGGCAGGGGCAAGGATTATTTTGCAACTTGCTTAATCTTAAAAGTGAAAATGCGCTACGTTTAAGGAAAGCTTCTGTAAGATTAAGGTAGCACTCTCACGGCAACAATGTCTAAGACATGTGCCTTACAAGTGGCTACGCCAAAGTAATACGACCAATCCCTGGCAGCAAAGGGTTTTTCTAGCATAGTATCTGAACAGAAATACTATAGAATAGGTAAATAACTGTTAAGCGATCGCTGGACAGAAAGTTTGTTGTAGTGAATTAACGAGAAAAGAGCAAAGAGCCGTGTCAGTTGAAACTATTGAAAAGCCTTCCACAACCCGTAAGCTCGCGCCTCGGTATCGCGTTTTGCTCCATAACGACGACTACAACTCGATGGAGCATGTTGTACAGTCATTAATAGCCACTGTGCCAAGCCTTACCCAACCCCAGGCTGTGAGCATCATGATGGAAGCCCATACTAATGGGCTAGCTTTAGTTATTACTTGCGCTCTGGAACACGCTGAATTTTATTGCGAAACATTGAAAAGTCACGGTTTAAGTAGCACGATTGAACCTGATGAATAGTCATTGGTCATTGGTCATTAGTCGAAGTATAAAGTATTGGCTGATGACTTACTTAGTATGAAAAAAAACCTTGTCCGTTTAGCTGAACGCCCCGCTCCTATCAGGCTGGGCTGTTTTATTTTGAGCTTATTGTTGCTATGGTTGCCATTGGCTACACCAATATACTTACTAGTACATGATTCAAACTTAGAAAGTATATTGACATTGGTATTATTATATGCGGTATTTATTTTTATCCTGAGACTATGGGGTAAATATGTCTACCAACAGCCCCAAATTCTGCGGCATTATGGCTTGGAATTCACGCGGCAAAACGGTGTGGATTTATTGCGTGGTTTAGCTATGGGCATAATTAATATTCTGATACTTTTTGGAATAGAAAGTTTATTGGGTTGGTTGGTGTGGCAACAACCGAAAGTTTTTTTGCTGAAAGTAATTTTAGAGGGTTTACTTGTTGGCTTGGGCATCGGTTTTGCTGAGGAATTGTTATTCCGAGGTTGGTTGCTAGATGAATTACAACAAGATTACAGTTTGCGTGTGGCACTGTGGACAGATGCAACTGCGTTTGCTACATTGCACTTTATCAAACCCTTGGAGGCAATTATTCATACACTGCCACAATTTCCAGCTTTAGTACTGCTGGGGTTAACGCAAGTATGGGGAAAGCGTTGGCGTAGGGGACGCTTGGGTTTACCAATTGGTTTACATAGTGGTTTCGTATGGGGCTATTACATTATTAATGTTGGGGAATTAGTGAAATATTCTGGTCAAGTTCCTGATTGGGTAACTGGTGTGAATAATAATCCCCTGCAAGGAGTGATGGGGGTGTTGTTGATGAGTGTACTAGCTTTGTGGATACGAGGGCGAACTGAGCGATCGCCTCTCTGATAAGATCAGCACTGGCTTACATACACACTTACCATTTGTGGAACCCACAGAAGAGCAATACTTAGTAATAAATGCCCTAGAAGCTCTAAATTTACTTGTTTGGAGATTATTATGATGAAGACACAGGGTATTGGCACATTCAAACTCCTAGCACTGTTTTACCCTTGGCAACGATATTACAAAACGGCGAAGTAGTGACCTTCGGATGGGAATAAAACGATGACGCAATCTAACACCATTAAACAGCAGCAAGCGCAAAGAATATTAGAATTATTTGCGATCGCACGTCAGCGATATTTAGATGCAGGAGGAAATCCTCGACGTACCCCAAGAGGACTCAAGGGAGATGATTATATGACAGATGAGGAAAGGCAAGAAGCGTTGGTATTAGGAAGACAAATTTTCCCACAAGAATATATTGATAATACAGCACGTAGCATCAAATATCCTCCCGTGGAAAGCTAGCCCATTCTTCACTACGGGCTAGATCAATTTCCTCTGTGGAAGGTGCGTTTCCTAAATCAGTACATAGTCCCCACAAGGATTGGCGGGTAAAGGTAGAGAGTTTATGTGTTAACTCGCGTTCTATATCAGGAGCAATTTGCTGGATTAAACGTACTTTGTGCACAGTTGAAAGTTGCTTTGCTAGTTTGATAACTTCTTGTAGACTCACAAATTTTTACCTGCTTCATCTGCAAAAATTTTAATAATAGCTAAGAATACTGCAAAACGGCGAACCAGTGAACTTTGGATTGGAATAAATAACGATCGCTATAATTCACCTTGCGCGATCGCACCTACGCCACATTTTTGACTAAGATAATTCCTTCACCACACCACTGGATCAGTAGTCATCTGTCAGAATCTTTATCCAGTGCTGGCTTGAGACGGAAATTAAAAACCTCTTGCCATACCGGGATACAAAATCTGCTTCCAGTTCTTTGAACTGTTCCCATTGCCGATTTGCGATCACACTCAACATGGGAATGATTGCGGTGATTGAGACTTGTGCAGCAATAGGTGTCATTCTGGGTAGTCCTCGAAAATAGAAATAATCGGTATAGGTGGTTTTTTGGTGCAATCTTTACGCAAGGGTTTCAACCACTGTCCCCACCACACACGCTTTATTCAAATTAACGCCGCTCAAATTTGCACCTTCTAACTCTGCACAGAGTAAATTCGCCCCCGTCAAATTCGCCCCCGCCAAATTTGCCCCCCGTAAGTCAGCTTCTTCAAGGTTTGCTTCACTCAACAAAGCCCCTTGCAAATCGGCGCGACTCAAGTCTGCACCTTTGAGATTTGCCCCAGTCAGGTTTGCACCACGCAAGTCAGCACCGCGCAAGTCAACGCCTTGCAAGTTTACATTCATTAAATTGGCACCACTCAAGAAAGCACCCACTAATGACACATCACTGAGTCTTGCTCCCATCAAGTTAGCACCACGCAAATTACTACCCCGCAAGTCAGCGCCTGTTAAATCTGCTTGCATCAGGTTTGCTCCCATCAAATTTGCCCGCAAGTCAGTTTCTTGGAGGTTGGCCCCCATGAAATTCGCCCCCTCCAAATGCCCTCCTTCGAGTTTAGAACCAGCAAAATTAGTACCGACAAGGGTAGCGCCAGCAAGATTAATCCGGCTTAAATCCAGTCGGGAGAGTTCCTCGTCTTCTAAATTTGCCCCTGGAAGTTGTTTGAGTTTTCCTAATCTAATGGCTTCAATATTCATGTAAAGTAACTACCAATCTCCTCACTTATCTTGCTGTGGCTATCCCATTGAGAATCAAGTATCCAGATACCGGCGCTGAATTTCGGTGTCATCAAGGGTAAGTCAAGTCCCTGTTGTAAACCCATAACTAACAAAGTTAGGGTATCTACAAGTTTAGGGTCAAAGCGGGTAGATTGTTGCTGTCTGCACTCATCTAAAGCTTGAGTAAATATCTGTTCCCGGCTTTGATTTGACGATTTTCGCTGATTGAGTCGCCATTGAAAGTCCGCCAATAATGCCAAAATTCTCGACTCTAAGGGAATTTCATCTCCAGCTAAACCTGCTGGTTCCCCTGTGCCATTCCACCACTCGGTTTGGTGAGTGATAATTTGGGCAACTGCTCGTAGTCGTGGCATAGTTCGCAATACTTGCGCCCCCGGTACTAAGGGACAAGTTAAGGGAGAACTGGGGGCATCTTCTTGGTAGCGTGTGGATATACCGCCAGTGAGAACGCTTTCTGCTTTTTGTAATGGATCTATGCGATGTAACAAAGCTGCTAGCCGCAATCTCTTAATCTGCCATGCAGGAAGATCCAAAAGCTGGGCGATCGCTTCAGCAAGTACAACCACTTCTGTAGCTGCCATTGGATTGTTGACATCTGCCATATCCATCAGTTGTGCCATTCGCAAAAAGGCTTGGATTTCGTTAGAAACCAAGTTGCGATCTAGGGTTTGTTTCTGAAGCGCTGTAGGGATAGATAAATTATCTTGCCCAGTCTGAAGGTAATCTACTACACGGGAGACAACTGCACCTAAATTTTCTAATCTGGCAGTAGATGGTACAATTTGTTCTTTATCTGCTGTGAGTTTTTGTGCCAGTTCTGGATTGTATTTTCTGATGTGAGCGATCGCTATTTCTGCTGTCTCTTGCACTAACTCTGGTTCAAATGTCCACAAGCCATAGAATTTACGCTCTAAGTCTGATGTCGGTACTCCAGTGCTGCCATAATCAGCTTCTGACAATTCTTGACAAATTACCATTGCTGTGTATCTAGGCGATAAAATAATTAAGTGCCACTCCTGCGCCACAGGATCAACTCGATCTAATGCTACTAAGTCTACATTGGGTAGCTGGCTTGTGGGATGTTCAGCAAAACCGGATTCAGCGGCAGCCATAATGACAATTTCGCCGCTACGCTGGGCGATATCTGCATATCGCCCGGCTTCTTGCAGATACCATTTACCCTGCTGGAAGGCTGTGATTACTAAAGGTGTACCGTCGTCTGCTAGGATGTGGTCTTCTAAAGCATGGCACAGGGCAACTAAGGTATTTTTGTAGTAAACACCGAATCGAATTGGCCTGGTGCTGTGGCGATGGGATGTTTCTAGTTGTTGTAGGATTGAACCTTCTAACATGGGATTGGGTGAAAATAACCGCAGAGGGGGAGTGAGTAGGGCAGGAGAACAGGTGAGAGACAAGGAGATAAAATTTGCTCTTGTCTAATTCTGTGAATTTTATCAAACAGCTGCTAACTGTTTGTTTTTTGTCTCTATTGGTGCAGAAAGTGCTGTTTCTAACTCAGCACAACCTAGCTTTTCTTCTAAAATTTTCATGACTTCGCGTCCGAAATCATTGGGGTTTTGTTGCCAAGCTTGCAAGCAGACTTCTCCAAAAAATGAACCAAGAGGTTCGGGATTCCAGAGGAGTTTTTTGGCTGTCCACGGCATTAAGCTCATTGGATCATACCCTGGTTTGAGGATGCCTTCTTTGAAAGCGTATTCTTCTAAATGGGTATGGGGTTGCAATCCAATAAAGAAAATGGCAGGTTCGACTTTATCAGCACCAAAAATCCGTTCTAGTTCACGGTGGTAGGCGATGGTTTGGCGGATGGTTTCGGGACGTTCGTCAATGACGTTAAAGGAGTAGTTGACGGACACCAAATCATTAAAACCAGCTGCTTTTAAATCGCGGCAGTTTTGTAAGACGGTTCGCAGGTTGTACCCCATCCGCATTTTCCGCACGAGTTCTTGAGAACCACTGGTAATCCCAATTTCAAAATAGTTCATACCGGTTTTTGCCATCAAGTCGCACAACTCTGGTGTCAAATTGTCGGCTCTAATGTAAGCTGCCCAGTGGATATCTGTCATACCAGAATCGACGATTTTTTGCAAGAGTTCTATGGCATCGTCGATAAATTTTCTGGCTGGGATAAATTGGGCATCAGTAAACCAGAAGTTGCGAATGCCGCGATTATACAATTGGCGCATCTCAGCAACTACTTCATCTGCTGGGTTAATGCGTACTTGTTTCCCTTCAACAACAGTGTAGACGCAATAGCAGCAGTTGTGAGGACAACCACGCTTAGTTTGTACACCTATATAAAAATCTTGCTCTTGCAGGTAAAAGTTAAATTCCGGCCAGATGCTTTCGATATAGTCGTAATTACAAGCTGTTTTTTCTAGTGGAGTGGGTTGTTCGTGAATTAGCCGTTCCCGTGGTTGAGTTTCTCCTACAAGGTAACAGCGTTCATCTTGAAAATCTCTACCACTTAAAAGTTTTTCCAGGAGGGTTTCCCCTTCACCCACAGAAATAATTGTCCCTTGGGGTAAGCTTTTACCCAACTGTTCATAGAAGACACTGACTGCACCACCACCTACAACTACACGGGCATTAGAATTATATTTTTGGGCACGCTTTAAACCACGTTTGATTAAGCCCTGATTGCGCCATAACTCTACATAGTAAGCGATGAAGATTCGTAAACCGCCCAATCCCCCACGTAGTTTCAATAGAGGATTCTTCGCGTAGTAAAATTCAAAAGCGTTTTGCAGTGGGTTACCACCACGTCCACCAACTGGGGCATAAATTTGAATATCCCGCCAAGAAAATACTAGCACTGTCGGTTTAAATTCATCGATACAGCGATCTAAGGCAAAAGTGTAATCTAAAGGTGGTACTGTTCCCAAATCAAAAATGCGCTGTTCAATATTAGGAAACTGTTTGTGGACGTGATCGCTCAGGTAGACAACCCCAATAGGAAAGATAGGGTTACAAGGAAGGCGAACGTAAAGAATTCGATTTTCCATCATGGGTGTTTTGACTTCCATCTTGCCAATCTTTGGGGAAAGTAAGATAAATTCCAGTTTTAAAGCGTGTTTTTGTTTTGGCTGCTCTTAAATTTATTAGAATTTTGCTTGACATTGAAGCAAATTATTGATACGTATGAAAATTTTTGTTCACAAATGTAGAAATCAATAAAATTGCTTTCCATGCCAAACGCATGGCATCAAGAGAGGCTTTATGAAGACATTTTTCATATAGCTTTACGATAACATTGAGTTTATTCATTAAGCGATGATCCCAGGCTTTTAATCCTGGGATAGATGAAACACAAAAATACACTCCTGAACTAGGCTCAAGCTAAGGGCATCTTCGCCATACCTACCCTGTAATTATCTGCCCTAAAGAAGTTAAAGATTTTTTGCCAGAAATTAAAAGTTCAAAGATGTTCACATAGTGTAAAATTTCAAACAAAGCATAAATATTTATAAAATTTTTATAACCTGAGATATATCTTTAGGTAGAAATAATCTACAAAAGTTCAGTTGGTAGTCGGAGCTACAGCAACTGGGGATCAGGCAATGCTAGGCTTGGCTAGTGTAATGTAAAATTGTGGCGTAAAGCTCCTCAGCAGTTATGGCTCAAATATTAGATCCTCTACCACCTGAGCAATCGGGGAAAATTCTCTGCTGCTACATTAATGCCACGAGCAAAATACAGATAGCTCGCATCTCCGATATTCCCAACTGGTACTTTGAAAGGGTTGTTTTCCCTGGGCAACGTTTAGTGTTTGAAGCTCCGCGAGAAAGTCAAATGGAGATTCATACAGGCATGATGGCAAGTGCAATTTTATCCGATAAAATTCCGTGCGATCGCCTGATGCTCGACGAACCCAGCGCTTATGAGTTTGATACAGACTCATCAGATGCAAAAGACCCTATTAATACCAGACCTATGGTGCAGCAAATTCATACAAAAATCGGAGATACTACAAAACCCTTACAAATCGCTGGTTTAGCATCGGTTGATTAAAAAAAATTTTACTAAATTTAAGGGTTGCTAATTCAGCAGCCCTTTTTGTTTATTATTTATTGGGGATTGAGGATTGGTTATTCTCCTGGTCTCCCTCATCTCCCCCATCTCATCTACAATCATTCTTATGAATCTGCCTTCATTTCTTTGGTTGTGGAAAATAGCCGCCTGGTCAATGGGGTTGTCCCTGTTGGCATATCTGATGTTAGCAGTTACCGGCGTTTGGATGTTTCGGGCGAGAACTTCGCAACAATTCCCTTTTATTACCCCATTTATAGGCGGAAATAGGGAGGTGCGATCGCTCCACTATACAATGGGCATCAGCATGGTAAGTTTAGTGCTACTACTGCTGGCAATCGGCATTGTTGGCACTCTCGGTCATTTTGGGTCTTTGGGTCATTCATCACATTTAGTTGCTGGATTGATAGTAGTAGCATTAGTTTTACTGTCTGCTTTCAGTGCAACGCAAATTAGTGCTAGACGACCTTGGGCTAGACCCTTACACATCGGCGTAAATATTATTTTATTTATAGGATTTGCCTGGGTATCCCTTACTGGTTGGATTGTAGTGCAAAAATATTTACCCTAAAAAATTACGAATTACGAATTACGAATTATTAAAGTGGCATAGCTTATATGCGGCAGGCGAGGTAGGACATAGACCTACCCTACAATGAAGAAAAGCATTGTAATTGAGCCGTGACAGCAAACTCAGCCAATATCTCAGCTTCTGTTTTTCGTCTGTCTCCTTTGATTCGGATGACGCTGCTGAGTCTATACATAGCACTCACAGTCCCATTACCCTTCTTATCGCAGGTAACAGCTGCACCAGTACACCCAGGATTATTATGGATAGGGATTAGCATCGGCTTCGTTGCCTTGTATGCTGTATTGACTGAAAAAGTAATGGTAGATGACCAGGGAATTCAAGTTACTTACCCCGCCTGGGTGCCTCGCTTTTTTCGTAAAGGCTGGTTTTTACCTTGGTCAGAGGTGAAAGAGTTAAAACCGCGCACCACTGGTCAAGGAGGGCTAGTTTATTACTTCCTCAGCCAAGATGGGAAAGCTTATTTACTACCGATGCGTGTAGCCGGATTTGCCCGTTTCGTGCAAATTGTCCAAGCAAAGACGGGCATTGATACCACAGATGTTCGGCCTTTAGCGCAGCCGTGGATGTACTTGATTTTACTAGTATTAACACTGCTGTTACTATTGGTCGATGGTTGGGCGATCGCTACAGCCTTAACTACTAGACAATTAACTTAAAATTGGCATGGGGCATTGGTTATTTTTTCCCTATTTCCTTACTCTCTACCCCCTATTTTTCACTCACTTTGAATAATGTCACAGCAAAAGCCAGACTCAGGTTAGAGCAAGTTAATCTGTTTACAAGGCTGAAAACCCAACTTCCAAGCAATCAGCAAGGATACCCCATATTGCAAGATATTTCTTTAGAGGTGTTCCAAAGCGAACGACTTGGGATTGTAGGCCCAGTAGGTGCTGGTAAAACTTCGTTATTACGCCTCCTCAACCGCCTCATTGAACCCACGAGTGGTAAACTTTATTTAGAAAATCAAGAATACCGCCAAATTCCTGTCATCCAGCTACGTCAGATGCTTGTACTTGTATTGCAAGAATCAAAACTGTTGGGGATGACAGTTCAGGAAGCTTTGACTTATCCTTTAGTTTTACGTGGCTTGCCCAAGCAGACAATTCAGCAACGAGTCAATGACTGGACAGAACAACTGCACATTCCTAGTGAATGGTTGGGGCGAACAGAGGTGCAACTTTCTGCCGGACAACGACAATTAATAGCGATCGCTCGTGCCTTAGTAATCCAGCCTAAAATATTATTATTAGACGAGCCAACTTCTGCCCTTGATGCTGGTACAGCTTCCCATCTAATGCAAGTCTTAACCCAGTTAAGTCAAACTCATCAAACCACAATTTTGATGGTAAATCACCAACTGGAACTTGCCCAGATGTTTTGCACTCGGTTGTTACATCTACAGCAAGGTCATTTATTGGTAAATCAAAGAGTCTCTGAAATAAACTGGGTTGAATTACGAGAAAGCTTAATTCAAGCAGAAGCTCAAGACGATTTTGGATTTTAGATTTTGAATTCCTCAAAAGACAAGAGTCACAAGTCGTTATCTTACTCACCCTCTCCTCAATGCCGCATCACACTTGACTACTACTAAGTGTTGAACGTTGATTACTAAATCTTTCTTTAGCTAACTTTGTTGTTGGTGATTGTGAAATATTGCTATTCAAAATTTCCATGTTAAAACGGTATCCTACATTACGGATAGTTTGAATCAAGTTGGGTTGGCGAGGATCAAGTTCAACCTTTTTCCGCAGTGATAAAACGTGAGTATCAATGGTACGAGGGTTATCGATAGCGTCAGGCCAAGCACGACGTAGCAATTCTGACCTACTCAGAGGCACTCCCCCAGCTTGTGCCAAAACGTACAGCAAACTGAATTCTTGAGGTGTTAAGTCGATAAACTCCCCCTGGAAGCGAACACGGCGCTGAACTAAATCGATTTGCAAAGTGCCATAATCCAAATAAGCTGGTGCAGTAGGTGTGCGCTTCCGGCGAATCAGTGCCTCTACCCGTGCTAAAAACTCTTGCATCCCAAAAGGTTTGCTCAGATAATCATCTGCACCCGCCTTTAAACCTGCGACAATATCACCTTCACTATTACGGGCAGATAGCATTAAGATTAGGGGCTGCTGCTGACGATGCAACCAACGACAAAACTCAATGCCATCACCATCAGGCAGGTCTGCATCCAAGACGACCAGTGTTGGTTGATGACTTAAAAATACTTCCCTTGCTTGATAAATACTGGCAGCTTGATGCACACGGTATTCTAGTTGTTGCAAGTGCCAACCCAGCAACGACCTCAGATGGGGATTCCCCTCAATGATTTCTATACAAACCGAACCCACGGTGGCAAGACCCCTTAGCGTCGATGACTTTCAAAGTAACAAGCCCATCTCTAAGGTTTTGTAGCCTTTGTTACTTCAGTTGGGATTAGCTTTACATTTCCTCATAAAAAGTGAGGCAATATCTTTAATTTATGCCTTGCCAAAAGGCGATTAGAAATATCTTAAATTTTTATTAAATTTATCGAAAGTGTTGTTAGACTTATCAAAAGTTCTTTTATCTTAACATTATAGTTTTAGATGGCTGTAATGCGGCAAATATCTATAACCCATCCAGCTAACCGTTACTACAACAGCTTTTCAACCTGATGGTGAAAGTGAATTCTATCTTGCAGAAATTAGTCCCTACACCTACGAATATATCACCAATACAATCGGGCTATTGACTATGAAAATCATAAAAATAACTTAGCAGATTACTAAAATCGATGTTTTCTGGAATAGGATTAAAGTAGCTTGTAGTTGCTAGGAGGGTACCGCCCAAAGTAAATGTGTTGACTCTGAGTTGATGTCAAAGTGAAATTACACTTCACATTTGAGCGTGAATCATTTACAATTCTCATTCCAAAGAGATTAATACAGCAGTTATGCTCCAAGACACACAAACTATCCGCTATTACCAAAGACTTACCGACGCCTTCGGCGAGTTATGGAATCGCGGTTATCGCACGGATGATATGCGGATGTATTTGGATGGATATCTAGCCGCATTGCGACATAGCAGTGTCATTGAACCTTATCTGATTCATCGCCTAGAAGAGGAAGCCAGCCGCTATTTGTACGATGGATCAAACTTTGCAGTGCCGCAACCACAGCCACAACCCGATTACTACTAAGTACCATTTACCTGGTTATTGATAGTAACCGTTAATTACCGCAGATAATTATAGCATATTATCTGTATTGGTCAACTGGTTGCCGTGGTGTGAGATTTTGGAGATATTGTATTGATTAAACGCATCTCCTCAGCCTTATATTGGTCTTGCCAATGCGGCTGAGGGGATTGTTGGCTAGCGATGAAATCAAGCCCAACATAAGTTAAAGCATTTTTGTCAAAAACCGATTAAAAAACCCTTGAAAGGGGAGAGAAATAGTGTCTCCCCTTTCAAGGACATTAAAAATGGCACATTAGACCTCTTGCAAAAATAGTTTTGCACTCTTGGGGGAAAGGGTAATTCTATCGCCCCTTTCCCCTTTCCCCTTTACCCTTTACCCCTTACCACACTTCTGCAAGAAGTCTATTGCCTTGATTGGGAAGCCCAAATTCAGCAGCATTTCCTGTAGTTTGCGTAAAGAGAGATTACGAAGCGAGTGCTACTTCTACCTTTTGTTGCAATTCACCTTTTTGGTACAGTTCGATCAAGATGTCAGAACCACCAACGAATTCACCATTGATATACACTTGGGGAATTGTCGGCCAGTTAGAGTATTCTTTAATTCCTTGACGGATTTCAGAGTCTGATAGAACATCAACGGTCTCGAAAGGAACTCCCAAGGTATTGAGAATCTGCACAACGTTGTTGGAGAAACCACATTGGGGCATTAACTTGTTTCCCTTCATGAAAACCATAATCTTGTTCTGTTGTAGCAAGTTATCAATTTTCTCTTTGAGTTCTGGCGTCATGGTATTTGTGTTTCCTATGTTGCATTCAACAATGACGAGTGAGAAGTTAAAAATTTATAACTCCTTACTCCTAATTTCTAACTCTATGTTTACGAAGCTGCTGTTGCTTGCCAAGATTCAGGAGTATATGTTTTTACTGCCAAGGCATGAATTGCTTCAGTTGACATAGCTTGCCCCAAAGCACCATAAACTAACTGGTGTTGTTGCACTAGTCCCTTACCTGCAAAGTGCGATGAAACTACTGTTACTTGATAGTGGTCACCGCCACCAGTCAAGTCTTGTACCTGAACCTGAGCGTCTGGCAGTTCCGCCTTGATCATTGCCTCAACCTGCTGCGGACTAATCATCGCTATTCCTGAAAAAACTTACTTTTCTATTATTAACAGATATGGAGCAATGCCTGTGCCAAGTTCAGGTTTTGGCAAGGCTAGAAATAAACGCACCTCTGAGGTGGATTTTTGAGGACGCTAGCTCAAAGCTACGGTAGATAATCCTATCCTAGCACTGGGACGTTCTCAAGCTGCTGCTCAGAAAGAGGCGGAAACGGGGAAAAACAGACAAGAAAAATTTAATTTATTTTTTTGGAGATGAGGAAGATGAAGCACCACCTTCTCTAGGATAGGGAGAATCAACAAAACCCAATTCAAATAACTGTTTATAGGCTTTTTTACCTAAATCCCGCGTCGGGTTTTGACTCTTAATTATTTGAACCAACAACGGCACAGCTAATTCTGGCTGATTTTGTGCCCGATGTACCAATGCTAGCTGAAAGGTGGCTTCATCTCGCTTTTGGGCAGTTAATAGAGCTTTTTGACGCTGAGAATCAGAAACTCTATTGTCAATTCCCGAAAAGCTAGCGTTTAACTCTTGATAAAAATTAGATAGCTGATTATAAACCTGACGTGCCTCTTGTAGTTTCTTCGCAGCTAAGGGGTAGTTTTGAGTAGAAACAGCTTGTTCTGCATCTTTCATAAGGCGATCGCCTCCTTCAATGCTCAAAAGGCTGTTACTTTGGGTTATGGGGCGAAGGTTATTGGGAGCGTTGGGGTCAATGGGTTGTGGGCTAGTAGTGCCTGGTGACTGTGATACCTGAGCATTCACAGGTGATAGCAGGCTGAGGACTGCTATGACTGATAAAAGAGTACGGTGCATCAAGGTAACAGCGACAGCAGTGTTCATGGGGTCAATTAGTGCAATGACTATACAGAAAATTTATGGAAACTTCGGGTATCTTAACTCTGTTTTGGTCTTGGACAAAGCAAAGCCGCATCCTAAGTTTCTTTGATTTAGACTGAAAATCGGTTTAATCGAGTTCCCAACTGTCCGTCCTTATGGCTACCGACTTTCTTCCCTAATAATTATCTCAGGTTAGGTTTGATATTTGACAGTGCAGTTTTCTCAAAGCAAGATTAAAACTCTAGTAAGCCACATGACAAATAGCACGCTTCCCAGTCTCAACTAGCATAGACGCAAAGAGAATTCAGAAGCTTCAGCTTTCCTTAAATCATAACTTCTGCTTCCCTGCCATCGACTTTTATTTTTGACATGTGGGTATACCATAGTTATTTTTTTAGTTTTTGGAGTTTAATATAGCTTGATTTTTTTTGAAAAATCTGGATATATCTCAATAAATATTGTGATTAAGCCAGTATATTTCATGTTAATTTACTGTTGAACTAATGCAGGAGCTTAGAAGTAAAAAATGTCTAATAGTTTTTCGCGTCGTCAAATTGCCGGAGTGACTGGCGGTTTCGTTGTCGCAAATATAATTACTAGCTTAATTGCAAATGGTCGGGCACAAGCACAGCCATCTGGGACTTTCAATAATCTTTTTGTATCGGGAAATATTGAAAGGGTAAAACTAAAGGGTACGCTTAACTACATCAAGAATTAGTAATTTCTGCAAATGCGTGATTAGTAATTTTTGTTTCTTGATGGCTTAATTGTTGCAGTGCCTTGGCTAAATCAACTGTGATGCTTTTGGCATCTTGTTTTATACAGCCACTCATGTAATCCGTTACTCTGATTGGAGAGCCAATGTCAATACTCACATCTGTACCCCAATTTGGATAAGCTTGGCTGTAATTAATGCCTATGGGTATAATTTTCACTCCCAACCCGGAATAGCTAGATTCAGCATTCAAAGCAAGGCGAGCAATTCCAGGCTTCAACTGGTGAACTTTGCCATCACGAAAAATGTTGCCTTCTGGAAAGATGACCAAGGTTTTTTTCTGCTGAAGCAGCTCAACTCCATGTCGCAACGTGCGGATTGACGGATGCTTAGAATTTATAGGAAACCCCCCTAAACGTCGGACAAACCAGCCTTGCAAACCTTGGCATTCGTCGATAGTCACCATAAACCGCAAGTCTTGTTCTCTGCGACAACCAGCGGTAGCGTAGGGTACGAGCAATGCATCCCAACGCGCCCGATGAGTAGGCGCGAAGATCACAGGCCCAGTTGTAGGGATATTTTTTTGTCCGGTTATGCTAATTTGCCCAAAGAATAATGGTAATAGGCAGTGACGCCCTAATAAATATGCCAGAGGACTTAACCAAGGAGAAACCCTTGAGGTAGTAGGAGCTATCTGAGAATTTGTTGGTGTGCGCTGGCAGGTATCAGATGAAGAGTAAAATTCCATGATGACGGATGCAGCTGATTGACGGGTAAAAATTTAACGAAAAGCCTGATTAGTTACACCGTAGATTCTCTTGCGTGACTTGTGTCGTATTAGATGGACAGTTTTACCTCTGTCCGTTAGTTTACCCTACGCCGTTTAGGCGCAAACCAAGCTTGTAATTGGTCACGACAAGCTGACTCTAGAACGCCTCCGATTACCTGTAAGCGGTGATTAGAAGCAGCACTATTGGGTATGTTAATAACTGTACGAACTGCGCCAGTTTTTGTATCGTCTACTCCATATACAAGTAGTCCTAGTCGGGATTGCACGATCGCACCTGCACACATCGGGCAAGGTTCGAGAGTGACGTAGAGGGTGCATTCATTAAGATGCCAATTTTGTAAAGTTGTTGCAGCTGTCTTGAGAGCCAGAATTTCCGCATGAGCGGTAGGGTCTTTGTCCCGTTCTTTTCTATTTTCTCCTTGTGCCAGCAATTTGCCTGTTGAATCAATGATAACAGCACCTACAGGGACTTCACCCACATCACCTGCTGCTTTTGCCAATTCTAGAGCATACCTCATCCATTGTTTATGTATAAGATAATCTGCATATCTACTTAGCATATACTTATCAATATAAAAATTTTAAAATTCTGCTCGCCTTTGGATGAGCGAGACACCGATCCTAAGAGAAAGAAAAAGTATATAGCGGTTCTCGGTTGAGTAAGTACATAACCCGACCCCACTCTTTGAGCTACGGTGTACAGACAAATGCAATTTACGCTTAAGTATCATAACCCCTGAGATACCTCACCCTGGTTTTACTACGTAAAACCTGTCCCTCTCCTTACTAAAGAGAGGGATGTCCGATAGGACAGGGTGAGGTTTTGAAGGACTTTTGGGTAATCTAGATAACTTGTGTGTACACCGTAGATTTTGAGTGAACTTTAGCTATTAGCCTAGAACTTAAGTTCTGGGCGGGATGTGCGTCACTACACTACTTTAACTGTTACAAAAATGAGGGTAATGACAAGGACTAGAAATCTGAAGCTAAATAGCGGCTTGGGCTAAAAGGGAATCAAGTTGACTTTGTGTGTCTAGTTGATAGAGGTCATCGCAACCGCCAATGTGCTGGTTATTAATAAAAATTTGCGGTACAGTACGGCGTCCGTTAGCGCGTTCTGCCATTTTAGCTCTGGCTGCTTCGTCGCCATCGATTTTATATTCAGTAAAATTTACACCTTTCCACCACAGCAGCAGTTTGGCACGAATGCAGTAAGGACAAGTTGCCCATGTGTAAAGTTCGACGTTGGCTTTGACTCGCTCTGGATGGCGATTTAAAAGAGGATTAAGAAAGTCGAGCATATTTTCTTAAGCAAGGTTTTAACTATGTCTCTAGCCTAGATCATTGCTGGCATTGCTTACCGCATTGGGGCTGGAACCCACTTTTGAAAACCCTCTAAATGATTCCAGTAAGCCAAATATCCAGTCAATGCCCAAATTAGAGCGCCTACTACCAGCACTGCTACGCCAATTAACCGCCAAGTTCGGTTGGTTTTCCAATAGAGAGTTGGCGCTGCAAAAACACCTCCTAAGCCAGTTAAAATAAAGCCGATTCCCGACAAAAGCGGTTGGCGTGTCAAATTCAAGTTGATGATGCGGATACCCACTACGATCGCAACTACACCAGCAAAGAAACCGTAAACTGCTATTGTCAATAAATCCCAACCTTGAGCAAGAGAAACCGCAGCCGCCACAAATAAGATTCCAAATAGGACACTTGTCTCGCCGAAGGCAATGTTAAAGCTACCGGTAACTGGCCAGGTGAAACTCATGTGTAATCCAGTTGTTAGTGCGATCGCACCTGTAATTCCAAAGCCAGGAATCCACTGTCTTTGATTAGAGCTATCTATACCACGATACACATAGTCAGCCAGTAGAAATAGTCCAGCTACCATATTGATCAACATGAGTGTGATGTAGTCGATAAACACGATTAACCTCTTAATTTGACAAGCTATTTACTCTACGGCTCGTTTTTCAGTTTTTAGTAAATCTACCAGCTTTTTTATTTATAATTTTATACCTAAAGATAAACACTGAAGAAAAGCAATTTTCTAGATATGCACTGCTGTTTATTTGTGCTAGTTCTTAACTTAGTTACTTTTGAACAGGTTTTATACTGGAGATGTAGGAGTGAAAAATCAAGATGTCTTAACTGGCACTTTTCTAACGAGTTAGCAGTAAAACTTAACTTTCTTCCACGTGTATCCGCCCTTTGGTAGACTTGAAAACTGAAATAGGCAGATGAAACGACGCAAATTCAAGCAGCTGAGAGGGCAAACTCTGTGGAAAATACACTTGGGTTAGAGATTATTGAAGTAGTAGAGCAAGCTGCGATCGCTTCCTCGAAATGGATGGGGAAAGGCGAAAAAAACATTGCTGACCAGGTAGCTGTGGAAGCTATGCGGGAGCGGATGAATAAAATCCATATGCGGGGTCGCATTGTGATTGGGGAAGGCGAACGCGATGACGCGCCTATGTTATACATCGGGGAAGAAGTTGGTATCTGTACCCAACCAAATGCCGAAAGTGTCTGTAACCCTGATGAATTAATTGAAATTGACATCGCCGTTGATCCCTGTGAAGGTACGAACTTGGTAGCATATGGACAACCTGGTTCGATGGCTGTCTTGGCAATTTCTGAAAAGGGTGGATTATTTGCTGCTCCTGACTTTTATATGAAGAAGTTAGCAGCACCTCCCGCAGCTAAGGGCAAGGTAGACATCAATAAGTCAGCAACAGAAAACCTCAAGATTCTCGCTGAGTGTCTAGATCGGAGTATTGAAGAACTTGTGGTCGTAGTCATGAAGCGCGAACGCCACAACGATTTAATTAAAGAAATCCGTGAGGCTGGAGCGAGAGTCGCCCTAATTTCAGATGGTGATGTGGGTGCAGCCATCAGCTGCGGTTTTGCTGGAACTAATATCCACGCGTTGATGGGTATTGGTGCGGCTCCTGAAGGTGTAATCTCAGCAGCAGCAATGCGTGCTTTGGGTGGACACTTCCAAGGTCAATTGATCTACGATCCAGCAGTAGTCAAAACAGGTTTGATTGGAGAAAGCAGAGAAGCCAATATTGATCGTTTAAAGTCAATGAATATCAATGACCCCGATAAGGTCTATGATGCTCATGAATTGGCATCTGGTAAAACTATTCTATTCGCTGCTAGCGGCATTACCAGTGGTAATCTCATGGAAGGTGTACGTTTCTTCAACGGTGGAGCCAGAACTCAAAGCTTGGTAATTTCTAACCAGTCGAAAACTGCTCGATTTGTTGATACAATTCACATGTTTGGTGAACCCAAGACTCTCCAACTGAACTAATTTTTAGGGAATAGGGAATGGTAAAAGTAGGGGCGAAGCATTTGGAAATAAATCTTTCTCTAAAACGGAAAAATAGTGACCAAAATGCTTTAACCTTACAGTAGTTAGTAGTTAGTAGTTAGTGATTAATAGTTGTTTGTTGCTGGTAATAACTACCAACCAATAAACAAAAATTCCCCATTCCCTATTCTCACTCAAGGCCCTATTTTCAACTACCAACTAGTAACTACGATTTAGCAAATGAATATAGCAGTGGTGGGGTTAAGCCATAAAACAGCCCCTGTAGAAGTCCGGGAAAAACTGAGCATTCCAGAACCACAAATCGAAAGTGCGATCGCTCAATTAGCCAGCTATCCCCATATTGACGAAGTTGCAATTCTTAGCACTTGTAATCGCCTGGAAATTTACATTGTTACCAGTGAAGCAGACCAAGGTATCCGGGAAGTAACGCAGTTTCTTGCCGAATACAGTAAATTACCCGTGCTTTCTCTGCGACAACACTTATTTATGCTGCTACATGATGATGCTGTGATGCACGTTATGCGGGTAGCAGGTGGTTTAGATAGTCTGGTACTCGGAGAAGGTCAAATTCTGGCTCAGGTGAAGACTACTCACAAACTGGGACAGCAATATAACGGTATAAAAACCATTTTGAATCGATTATTTAAACAAGCGCTGACAGCTGGTAAGCGGGTTCGCACTGAAACTAGTATTGGTACTGGCGCTGTCTCTATCAGTTCGGCAGCTGTAGAGTTAGCGCAAATAAAAGTGGCAAATTTAGCTGCTTGCCGAGTGGTAATTTTAGGCGCTGGTAAAATGTCGCGCCTGCTGGTGCAACACCTACTTTCTAAAGGTGCTGTGGAAATTAGTATTGTAAATCGCTCTCGTGAACGTGCTCAAGAATTAGCAAAGCAGTTCCCTCAACAACCTATCAAAATTCATCCGCTATCGGAAATGATGACTGTAATTGCCGATAGCGATTTGGTATTTACAAGCACTTCGGCAACAGAGCCAATACTTGACCGTGCCAAATTAGAAATGGTGTTAGAAGTTCAGCGCTCTCTGATGTTATTTGATATTTCTGTGCCGCGTAATGTTCATGCGGATGTAAATGAACTGGAAAATGTGCAGGCGTTTAATGTGGATGATTTGAAGGCAGTAGTAGCGCAAAACTACGAAAGCCGTCGGAAGATTGCACAGGAAGCAGAGAGACTTTTAGAAGAAGAAGTGGAAGCTTTTGATATTTGGTGGCGCTCTCTTGAAACTGTGACTACTATTAGCTGTCTGCGAAATAAAGTCGAAACCATCCGCGAACAAGAGTTAGAAAAAGCTTTGTCGAGATTGGGTTCGGAATTCGCTGAAAAACATCAAGAGGTAATTGAAGCTTTAACACGAGGAATTGTTAATAAAATTTTACATGACCCGATGGTGCAATTGCGATCGCAGCAAGATGTTGAAGCCAGACGGCGCTGTATGCAAACTCTGCAAATGCTGTTCAACCTGGATGCAGAGGAGCAGTTTAGTTAAATTGAACAACAAGTAAAATCCCCTACTCGTTGATCTGAGCTTTTCAATTAGATATACTTCTAATTAGATAAATGTCTAATTAGAAGTTCGTTATGCAACCAGAGCAATTTAACACCTTACTGCGCTTTTTCAAGGCATTAGCGGATGATAGCCGATTGAAAATTGTAGGTATTCTGGCGAATCAGGAGTGCAGCGTCGAAGAATTGGCGGCGCTACTGCAACTCAAGGAACCGACGGTATCTCATCATTTAGCCAAACTTAAAGAGCTAAATTTGGTGACAATGCGTCCCGAAGGTAATAGCCGTCTATATCAATTGGATAGCGAGGCTTTGCAAAGCATCAGCAAGGAAATTTTTACACCTAAAAAGATAGCATCCTTGATTGAGGATGTGGATACTGAGGCTTGGGAAAGCAAAGTGTTGAAAAGCTATTTTGAGGATGATACTCAACGCCTCAAAGAAATTCCTGCTAGCCGGAAAAAACGTCTAGTTATTCTTAAGTGGTTAGCAAACCAGTTTGATGTAGGAGTCAACTACCCTGAACGCCTTGTAAATGACATTCTCAAACGCTACCATCTTGACTGCGCCACCCTGCGACGGGAGTTGATTGCTTGCCAGTTAATGCAGCGAGAGAATGGAGTTTATTGGCGTATAACATAGATATGAAAGATGAATAAGCAACCGCACAATCATAGGTCATATCTTTATGCAGTTAGAAACACAAAAATTATATTACACACCTGAAGAGTATTTAGAAATTGAAGAAAAGGCAAAATATAAAAGCGAATACCGTGATGGAGAAATTGTACCGATGACGGATGGCACTACAAATCATAATAAAATTGCTTTGAATTTAGCAGCATCCTTAAAAATTGCTTTAAGGCGTAAAAATTATGATGTTTATATTAATGATGTGCGTTTGTGGATACCCCGTTATCGGCAACACACGTATCCCGATGTGATGGTGATTGAGGGACAACCTATTTATACAGGAACCAGCACAACAACGGTTATGAACCCGGTGTTAATTGCCGAAGTTTTATCTAAATCGACTAAAAATTATGACCAAGGCGATAAGTTTCTTTATTATCGCTCTATTCCAGAATTCAAGGAATATATTTTAATTGACCAATATCAGTATCATGTGATGCAGTATGTGAAAACTGCGGAAAGTCAATGGTCATTTACTGAACTTGAACATGAATCTGCAATTTTATCACTGCAAACGGTTGATTTTCAAATTGAATTACGCGACCTTTATGAGCAAGTCAATTTTGCAGAAAATAATGAAGATTAAAATAAATCTTAATGATGTTTGTGGATTCGCCAATCTAATTGGTAATAGTAATAATGCAGTCAGTAGCGACTAAAGTTCTTCACAAAATTTGTGTTTCTTCCTCGGTAAAGATAGGAGGCCACAATTCAGTAATGGGCAATTCCCAACCGGGAAAAAGTTCTGGTATCGTTAAAATATCACCATTTTCTAAAACTGTAGATTCCCCTGTAGAGCGGTAAATTGTAACTGTCTCTTCATCAGGATCAATCAGAATCCCGACGATCGCTCCTAGTTCTATAAATTTCAGAATTTTGGCTACTATAAGTTTAATTTTATCGCTCTGAGATTTAATTTCTACCACCAAGTCAGGGACAAGTTCTCCAAAGTAACGAGGACTTTGGAGAAGTCGGGAAGCGCGAACAAAGGAAACATCGGGTGCTTTGAGATTTGTATCTGGCATGATGAAACCGCCGGCAGAATCAAATACTCTTCCCCAGCGACGAGGATTTATCCAAGCAAAGAGAAAGGCGATGAGACGACTACTGATTTCGCTGGATACAATATCTGACGGGCCCATAATTGAAATTTTCCCATTTTCGAGTTCCAGCTGGTAATCTAAACCTGCTTCGGTAAAAGCGGTTTGAACTTGCTCTAAATCTCTGACTGTCATAATTGACATAAAAAGCTTTTTCCACTGAGATATACAACTCGATTTTAACAAGAGCCAAATTTCCAAAGATTTGACACCGTGTGTTTCTCTCAAATTTAAGCCTCAAACCGTTCTCCACCTGAGAATTAGAGCAAGAATAAAAACCTCTCTCCGTGTGTGGGAGAGCTTTGGAACAGAAAGCTATGGCGGTTCCCACTCAGATGCGGTACAAGATTATATCGCAAGCTGTAGTAGGGGCACGGCATGCCGTGCCCCTACGGGTGTACTCTATTTTCCCAAATACGCTTCTAAAACTTTGGGATTAGTTTGAATTTCTGCGGGTGTACCGTCAGCTAAATTCTGCCCTTCCGCAAGTACCCAAACACGATCGCACAAGGACATAACGACATCCATATTGTGTTCAATAATCAAAAAAGTCATCCCATCTTGACGGTTCCAAGTGATAATGCGATCGCAAATATCATCAATCAGTTTCGGATTCACCCCAGCAGCCGGTTCATCCAACAAAATTAACTTGGGATTAGTCATCAACGCCCGTCCCATTTCCAACAGCTTACGTTGTCCACCAGACAAGCCACCAGCATAATCGTGTGCTTTTTTTGCCAAACCCACTGATTCTAATAGAAACATTGCTCGCTCTTGGAGTTCCTTTTCTTCCTTAGTGACAACGTGCGGCTGCAACTGCACCTGCCAAAAATTTTCACCCGTTTGTTTTTGCGCCGCCAGCAGCATATTTTCTAATACCGACAACCGCGAGAGAGTCCGTGCAACCTGAAAAGTGCGGATTACTCCCTGTTGGGCGATTTGATATGGTTGCAAACTGTGAATCGGTTCCCCGTCAAAAATCACTCGTCCCTTATCTGGGCGAATAAAGTTTGAGAGTAAGTTAAATAAAGTAGTTTTACCTGCACCATTGGGGCCAATCAAGCCCGTGATGCTGCCTTTAGCAACTTCGATTTTTGCCTCATTAACTGCTTTGACACCACCAAAGCTTTTAGAAAGTCCAGTGGCTACCAAAAGGGGAAGTGGCGATGACTGGTTATTTACCAAGAGTAAGTTCCTCCTTTTTCCCTAGAATACCTTGAGGTCGCCAAATCATCAGTACCATCAAAATTAGTCCGATTACCATGATCCGAAATGCACCTAAACGTGCTTCATCAAGGGTAACGATTCGGGGTAAGACTTCCCGCGTCAGCGCATCGTAAGCAAAGAAAATTATCGCACCTAAGATTGTGCCAACATTATTCCCAGAACCACCTAAAATCACCATGATCCAAGTGTCAAAAGTAATTTGCGGTTGGAAATTATCAGGATAAATGGCACTGAGTTGCCAAGCAAAGAAAGCACCAGCAAGGCCCGCGATCGCACCTCCCAGCATGAGAGATTGTAATTTATACCAAAAAACATTTTTCCCCAGCGCTTTGGGAATTTCTTCATCTTCGCGGATGGCTTTGAGAATTCTACCCCAAGGCGATCGCACCAAAATTTCTAAGCGCCAGTATACAAAGGCTAAAACCAGCAACAACACCAGCATTAAACCCGCTTTTGGGTTGTAATTATACAGTCCAATCACCCCAGAAATATAAATCGCTGCCGCCAAAACTGCTAACACAATTCCCACACCCAAGCGCGACGCAAATTCTTGCTTGCTAGTTATTTTTTTACCTAAATCAGTAGTTCGAGATATTTGGGTGGTACTAATCCATCGCCACAACGTAAAGAAAGTTACAGCAGCCAGCAGTGTCAAAAGCCCAATCATCACTAATCTGATAAACAAATTCGGCTCTGTGGATAAGGGTATGGGATAACTTTGCACACCAAACGCCCCAGAAATCCAGGTATTGCCCACAGGTAAATCCTGATTATTTACCACCAAACGAATTAATTCGCCCGTACCAATGGTGACAATTCCTAAATAATCTTCCCGTAAGCGTAGAGTTGCAAAACCAATTATCAAACCCAACAAGGCGGCGACAATTGCCCCAGCTACTGCCGATATCAGTAGAGGAACGCCCTTTAAGCTTAACAATACGGTTGTATATGCTCCAAGGGTCATGAACGCAATATGACCAAAGTTAATTAACCCCGTAAAGCCCCACTGTAAATTAAGTCCTAGTGCGAATAGAGCAAAAAGTGCTGTAGAAATTGCTAAGAAAATGAGATAGTCAACCATATTTACGAGTTAGGAGGTGGGAGTTAGGAATTTTTAACAAATAGATTATCCAATCTTGTAGAGTGGGCATCTTGCACCTGCTCAATCTCCCGCCAAGAAATAAATTTCACAGGCTTTTAGCTTAAGTCCCCTTAAGTGGACTGTCATCGATACCAGCGATTTATCGAGTTTAGTCATCTTGAGAGGACTTAAGTTATTAGCCATAGGTTTCTAACTTATGGCGGTTTTTGCGACTGGTGCGATATCTCACTTAGGAGTTAAAAGTCAAGAATCGGCAGACAAGAGCTTAGAAGTCAAGGCTCAACTTTCGAGTTCAAAAGCTCAAGCTTTATGTTTCCAGACGCTCCTCTGCCCTATTCGCTGGGCGAATAAATTTTAGCGTAGCTTGAGCATAGTGCTACATTGCCGTTAAGCTTTGCTAGTTTTGTGGGAATACTATTTACTGTTGGTGTTGGGTTGTAGGTAAAAATTGGCCTATGAATTTGCTGCGGCTTAGAATGCATCACTTAATCGAGCAGTTAGCCGATGAAGATTTGCAAGACATTTGGAACGTTCTGGAAGCTTTACATTGTGACTTTTATATGCTCAAAGCGATACAAAAAGTTAAGCGATCGCAGCAACCGTGGGATATCTTAACCCATGAAGAAGCGGTACGACTGTTGATGTTTTTCTGATTCAGCAGCGCTTTCTTTTCTAGTACCAGTGGCCCCTCAAGTTTCGGTTAAGGTAACGCCTAGTGAGTCTGGAAATGCGCTATGCAAGGTCTTTTTTGCTAGACCTGAAGAACTTAGAACCTGCCGCCTACGAGCGGGTTTATGATTTCGTCTTTATTGAGTTAGCCCAAAAGTGGCAGTTGAGCGATCTAAAAGAACTACGACAGCTTGATAGTGAAGGCATTTTTCACCGCTTTACCCTCGATAATTATCTGATTGGTATAGAAATTAGGGGTGAAATTGTGAAATTTCTGCGTGTCATCCCTATGCCAGATGTTTAAAGTGAAGAGTCAAGCGAACACTTAAAACTGTAAACTGTATAAGGCTAGGCAGGGATCGCTATAACCTTCCATTAAACTGGTTTTTGAAAAACACTTTATTTGAGATTTCCCTATGGATGCTAGGGCACTTTGGCAAAGATACCAAAACTGGTTATATTTCCACGAGGGATTGGGACTGTACTTAGACATAAGTCGAATACGGTTCGATGATGCCTTCGTGGATTCCTTGCGTCCGAAGTTTGACAAGGCGTTTGCGGATATGGCTCAACTGGAGAAGGGTGCGATCGCAAATCCTGACGAGAATCGCATGGTTGGACACTACTGGCTGCGAAATCCTGATTTAGCGCCAACTCCAGAACTTACACAAGAAATTGTCCAAACCCTAGAACAAATCGAAGCCTTTGCGGAAAAAGTCCAAACAGGTGCTATTCATCCTCCCAGAGCAAGCCGCTTCACGGATATTATCTCCATTGGCATTGGTGGTTCCGCCCTCGGCCCTCAATTCGTCGCTGAAGCTCTCGCTCCTGATTTCCCCCCCCTGAAACTTCACTTTATCGATAATAACGATCCGGCAGGTATTGATCGCGTTCTCAATCATCTGCGAAATAGCCTCGCCAGCACTTTGGTTTTGGTGATCTCCAAATCTGGGGGAACACCAGAACCTCGTAACGGCATGATTGAAGTTAAAAAAGCCTACGCCGGACACAATTTGGAGTTTGCTCAATATGCGGTAGCAATTACTAGCGTTGATAGCAACCTCGATAAACTTGCCAAAGACGAAGGTTGGCTGGCCAGATTTCCCATGTATGACTGGGTAGGAGGACGCACTTCAGAAATGTCTGCTGTGGGGCTAGTACCAGCCGCATTGCAAGGGATTAATGTTCGCGCCATGCTAGATGGCGCAAAAGAAATGGATGACGCTACCCGCGTCCCAGATGTGAAAAATAACCCAGCAGCCTTGCTTGCTTTGTCTTGGTATTTTGCAGGTAATGGAAAGGGCGAAAAAGATATGGTTGTCCTACCTTACAAGGACAGCTTATTTTTGTTCAGTCGCTATTTGCAACAGCTAGTCATGGAATCCTTGGGCAAGGAAAAAGACTTAGACGGCAACGTTGTCCATCAAGGCATCGCTGTTTATGGCAACAAAGGCTCAACAGATCAACACGCTTACGTTCAGCAGTTGCGTGAGGGTGTAGCGAATTTCTTCGCTACCTTCATCGAAGTGTTGGAAGATCGTCAAGGCCCATCCACTGAAATAGATCCAGGAGTTACATCAGGCGATTATCTTTCCGGTTTTCTCCAAGGAACCCGACAAGCGCTTTATGAAAATCACCGGGATTCGATTACAGTCACGATTCCCCAAGTGAACCCCCGAACTGTAGGGGCATTAATTGCTTTGTATGAACGTGCTGTTGGTTTATACGCTAGCTTAGTCAACGTCAATGCCTACCATCAACCAGGCGTAGAAGCTGGCAAAAAAGCAGCCGCCTCCATTCTCGATTTGCAAACACGAGTCTTAGCAGTCTTACAAAAAGAAAAAACTCCCATTTCTCTTGAGGAACTCGCAGAGAAAGCAGGTGCATCAGAGCAAGTTGAGGCAATTTACAAGATTTTGCGTCATATCCATGCCAATCAGCGAGGTGTGGTTTTGCAAGGTGATCTTCAGAAACCCAGCAGTTTGACTGTTTCTGCTAGCTGATAGCTCTAGTTTAGATATCACATTTTGTCCATAATTGTTGTATCAGCAACAATTTTTTATTATGAAGCATCCTAGATAGAAGATATATCTTCAGTCTAGGATGCTTCACTGTATAATTCGTAATTTGTAATTGAAGGACAGAGGAACTAATTGCTTGCCCTAACATAAAGTTAAGGCAGCATCAATTAAGTAGGATTAATACTATGGCTGAATCAAGAGCAAAACAACCTGCACGTCGGGGTAGAATCTTTCCAGAACGCACTTTATCCCCAGAAGAACTTGCTAGACGTAAAGCTGAAGATGAATTATTTTATCGGCGTTGTCGAGCAATTTTTGAGCGTGTGCGTCCCGATTTGATTAAGGAACACTATGGCTGGTATATTGCAGTGGAGCCAGATAGTGGTGATTACTTGATTGATGCGGATAAAATGCAAGCTCATAAAAAATCCCTTGAAAAATACCCAAATAGTAGACATTGTGTATTCTGTCTAAATGAAACAGGAACAACTTGCAGAATATAATTCAGGGGAACTTTGGGGATAATGGGCAACTATTCTTTGAAATTGATTTGATTACATCTAATGGATTAGATTTGCGTGTAGATGCCATGTTGGATACTGGTTTTACAGGCTTTATAGCTATTAACAAACAAGATTTAGAGTATCTTGATTGGGCTTATATCGGTAGAGGAATCTCTACGAACTGCTGAAGGAGAATCAAGATTTGATATTTATTTAGGCAAGGTGCTGTTAAACGAACAAGAGTATAAAATTAATGTTTATATGGGCGATGAAATTACGGAAGTATTGTTAGGCTCAGAGTGGTTAAAAATTCTGCCATTGGTAGTTAATTATCAGGTTGGTATATTAACTTTAGGATAACTGCGATGCCTACGGCTAGCTACGCTTACGTACTTCATTTATTTTGAAACGAACCGCATTCGCGTAGCGTCTCGTAGAGAAGGACGCAAAGAGCGCGAAGGTAAGAAAAGATATTATACTATCTTTAGTTAATAGGTAAATCACGGAGGAAGTAAAAGCGATCGCTCTTCCAATCACTGCCTTTTATTCGTCCTAAATAGCCTGTTAAAGGTGAAGAAAGTTCAATCAGTAAATCATGAACTACTTCATCATTTAGCCTTGGATTATGAGTGGCATTGTAATGAACACGAATCTCTGTAACTATGAAACTCTGATGTGTAGCTTTTAAAGTTTCGTTGTCTTGTTCAGAAAGTTCTTTGACGGCTGTGAGAATCTGCGATCGCAGTTTAATTTCTTTCTCAGCTTTATCGATATATTCATCAATTTTATAATCAATTTGCCCGGGTTCCAGATATTGTTTTAATTCTACTAAGTTAATACCACCTGGATATTTTGCTTTTAATTCAACAAGTTTTTGTAGAGTCATTACATTTATAATACTGATTTTCGATATTTCAGCAGATTCTTTCAAATTTTTAGTCGGTTTACCTGGGCCTATAATTAACCTTACAGCTTGAAGATAATTTTCTTTTAGATGCCTTCTACCAATCCTATCTAATTCTTCTACTGCACGATCAGGAATGCTTTTACCTGCTTTACATTCGCAAACAAGAGGATAAGGTTGTGAGCAAAATAAGTCTAAGCCGCCTGCACCGCCTTTATAGTTTTCTTCAACTTTGAATCCTAAAAAATCAAGGCTACGGCGTGCGATGATTTCAAAGTCTGTACCAGCTTCATGGTTAGTTTTTTTATCCTCTAGCTCAATGCTGCGATCGCCTAATTTTGCAATATTATTTATCCAAGCTAAATTTAGATCGGGTTGCTTAATTAGCTTGTCACTACTCCAACCCAAAAATACTTTGATATCGTCGTCTAATTGTTTCGCTGCTGGTTGGCTAATGGTTAGGGATGCGATCGCACTGTGCAATTCTTCCAATTCAGGATGCAGCGGGGATTCTAGCTTTTCTAATTGGCGTTTGCGTTGGGCGAAGGTGCGATCGTTTAATACTGGGTTGACTTCAGAAACGATTAGCGAAGAGTTTAAAGGCCGAAACTGAGGATTTTGGGATTGCAAAAGAATCTCAAGCGATTGAGGTAGGAGATAAACACGTAGGTAAGCCAGAACAAGATGAGGTCGTTGCCCAAGAGTTTGCTGTAATCCTTCTTTTGTCCAGACTGTTAATAGTGACAAACTATCCAAGGATTCAGGAGGATGCAAAATGCACCCTTCACACCTAGCCCAAGCTTTAACCACAACCTTTTCACAAGCTTGTTGGGCTAAAACTGTTTGAGCAATGGACAAAAAACTTGGGCGATAGTACTGCTCATAGGATTGTAAGTTAATTGATATATCGTTTGGATAAAGGGCAAATTGCCGCCCCAAATTAATGAATGTTCGAGGCATTGTGGCAATCATTCGCCCTTGTATTAACGCTTCAATCTCAGAAGCTGGTAAACATAAAACTGTGTCAACGACAACTGATTCGCTCATCTTTAATTTAACAACTCACTCAGATCCTCTGAGTCGTCTGTATTTTCCATAATAGATGGGTTAAGGAAGTCATTTAATAATTCTTCTCCCTCAATAGTGTCGTCATCGATATGACCAGAAGGATCACTCAAAATTTCTAAAAGCAAAGGATTTTTACGAGTAAACATCCGGGAAAATTCCATCACTTGTTCTTCGGTTAGCTGATAGCTTTCACGTTTCTGATAAACAGCATCAAAGTAAATTAGCTCTCGGATTTCCTCAGCTTTTAGATCCACATGTTCTCCACCAAGTTGTTCTACAAGTTTTTTGAGATAACTATAAGAATCCCAATTTTTTTGAATTTTATTTCCTTTAGAGCGAACTAAACAACCTCGCGTTATATCGAACATTTCATATTCAATTAAACGCCACATTCCTGCTCCTACTGCTCTTCCATGTAAGAATTGGAGAACAGAAACACCAATTTTGAAACCTTTGTCTTTTTGTTTGCCAATTACTTTAAAGCTTATCCAACCCTGATTTTTTGACTTTGGCTCAACGTCAGTAATATCTTCGACTGTTAATTCCTCTAGTTTTTCACCTGGGGAAGTTTCACATTCTAATGTCTGACCTTTCAAACTCTGAAAGCCAAAACGTAAAGCATTGATAATTAAAGAGTTATTTTTCTCATTTAGATAATCTCCATTATCTACCTTACTTTCTCTTTCTAAAGCCAAGTAAAATCTTTGCAATGGGTCTTGCGGTAGTATTTCTTCCTCAACTTTAAAGTTTTCAGCACACCAATTCAAAGCTTCCCTTACAGTTAGTCCGTTCTTCCCATATTTTCTTAGTTCACTTTCTTCAAATGGATAAAGTGGATGATGAGGTTTTAAGTTATTTACTTCATAAAACTCTTTTAACCAAAGTGTGACTAAATCAACCATAGAATCGCTACCAAGAGTTTTTAAATCTATTGGTTTTCGTTGCGTATATTTTGAAACTCGATCAGGTGTACCGCCAGGCATCAGATCCACCTTATTTGTCCACGTATCAGGCAACATAACTGTGAGAATAACAAGACCTCGACCAAGTGCAGATGGTTCGAGAGTATCATGTAGACGCTTCACTAAATCAGCAATTACCTGTGGAGTCGTTAAGCCATCATTATTACAATTGTTTTCTACATCTATTTCATCAAAACAGATGACGACTGGGTTATAGTAATTCACCAAATTCAAGATTTGCTGAATATTTTTGAGGGCTTCAGATTCCCTATCTTGACTAGCTTTACTGGGATTGGGTAATCCTAACTCCTCAGCATTAGAGGTTGCTAATTCATCACCAGATAACCATTTAATTGCAAAAGATGCTTGAGTTTCTGAAAGCGTCCACAAAATAGCCCTGACAATATAGGGATCTGCATTTGGTTTTGTTTTGAGAACCTCTTTGGTCAGCCTATCCATCAAATTTTTGTTTCTAGCTGACCAGCTTAAGGATACTTTATCAAATCTTTCAACTAGTACCTGGGGAAAAAGACTTGGAAAATTAGAATCGATAGCTTTAAAGCCTTCATTTGCCATCGCCGCCGCCACTTCCTGCCACTGCATCACACCTTGACTACCAGTATTACTGAGACTATCTGTCAGAGTTTGTTGGAACTGGTATTTAACTAGGTTTAAATCTGTATAATTATTAACACCTGCGTAAATGAAAAGAGCAGTTCCATTGGTTTTCAGGCGATGGCGAATGCGACTAAGAATGTGAGTTTTACCCACACCCTGTTGAGCTGTTATGGCAATTGATGTCACTTTCTCTTGAGTTGATTGGCTAGTACGCACCAGATCAATTGCCTGAAAAACTGCATTAGAAGCGTGAGCATTTAAAGTTGGTACATCGGGGAATCCCTTCCCCCATACATCTTGTTCTTTGACTATGCCAGCGTTGATAAATGGATTATGACTTCTGATCGCGGCGTTAAGGGCTTCTGTTGGAGAGATGGCTGAACTGTCCATAGTAATTTTGTCTGAGTAAAAAGCTACATAAGGATTTGGAGAAATTTAGGAATTTAAAAGCTTGGTGTAGTAACGTAACCCACCACCAGGAATTGTTATTGAATCATCACGCTTGTCTGGGGTGATATCTCGCATTTCTCCTGCCATCAGCTGCAAAACATCTTTTTCTTGCATTTCTAGCAACCACTTACTGAACTCTGTACGACTAACGCGATCGCCAATCCCTCTTCTGATACGATAAATTGGCACCAGATTATTAAAGTTGTATTCATAGTTCAACTTGTCGTAGACTTCCAACGCCACTGACTTAAACTCGTCGTAAGATGCGATCGCACTTTTAACCCCATTAACTTGTACATTTGCACCAGTTACCGCAACATCAATCTGACTAATCCACTTCACCAACGCATTCGCCGCCCAAGTTCCAACAATCGTCCCTTCAAACTTAAAATCAGAACTCCTCAAACCCTTACCCAATACCTCTAAACCCTTGGTAGATGTCAGAGAGTATCCTTTTTTGGAAATTGCGATCGCACCCTGCTTCTGTAATTCCTCGAATATGCCCTGATAATCTGCTACCTTCTGGCTTTTGGATACAATTCGTTTGGTGAGTTGACCCTTCTTAACTTCCTGCTGCGTTCCTCCCAAATCCCACAAAGCCAAAAGGAGACGAGTGCTAGTTAAGGCTGCGTTTTGTGATGTCATATTAAGTCTATTGTTTGACAAAGATCATGATAGTAACTGTATCTTTTTAAATTATTTACCCAGAAAAACTAACCGAGAAATTGCTGAACATTTCGGCGTTTTAGCTAAATTGATTAATAAAAAGTCAATAAGATATTTCCTTCGGATGAATGCAGTTTCTCTCAAAGGCAGGATGGAATACTTGAGAAAATCGATCATCATAACAGTGAAACGCTGTAGCTGTGCAGTTATAAATTGAGTGGTATATGTTCTTTCAATCCCAGGCGAAATAACAGGAATTCCAACTTTGTTTTTGCAACAGCTAGGCTTTTAGCAAATACAGGTGATGACGAAATCCGATGAACACAATATATAAAGAACGTAAAATAGTTTCGCGTCTATTTGCAGTGCTACTTTGTGCATTGCTAACCGTACCCTTGCTGAGTAGCTGCGGAGGAGGTTCCAAAACTGCTACGCCTCCACCTGTTGATGATACGGTTGGTAGAACAGTAAGCGATCGCCAAACCCAAGCTAAGAAGGGATTGGGTACGGGACAAAAAGTAGCACTTTTGGCGGGAGCTGCTGCACTTTACTACATGTACAACCAGCATAAGAATGCTCCACAGGAAGGAGCGCAAGGTAAGTACTATCTTTCCAAGAACGGGCGTGTATACTACCGCGATGCTGAACATCGCGCTCACTGGGTAACTCCACCATCAGAAGGAATTCGAGTACCGGAATCTCAAGCACAACAATATCGGCAATTCCAAGGCTATAACGGGAATACTTCAGGTCGCGATCTAACTGGTATAACTTCATCCGCAGCTCCAGCACTCTAGATAGCAAAGCGTGTGTAAATAAGAAAGCGGGTTTCCCGGAGGATAACGCCGATCGCGCACGTCGGAAACACGAACTTAAATCAGGAGACATATCATGGTAGATGACTTTTTGCGAAAGGCGAAGGATCTCTTCTTTGGAGGTAACGGCGATCAAGCTGAAGATGCTGAATATCGCGATCGCAATGTACGCCCAGCCAGCGAAGACCCCTACGGTGACCCCGCAGACCCGGCATCTTACGGTAACGTGATTCCAGCTAGTCAAGATCCCTATGGCGACCCCGCAGATATATCGTCTTACGGCAACCTTATTCCAGCCAGCCAAGACCCCTACGGCGACCCCGGAGATATTGCTTCTTACGGTAATGTACGTCCAGCCAGTGAAGATCCCTACGGCGACCCCGCAGACCAAGGAGAGTTTGGTAACGTCCGCCCAGCTAGCGAAGATCCCTACGGCGACCCCGCAGATCAAGATTACCGCCGTTAACGCGAAACTAATGTTGTAATGTTAGTTTTTACAGGTTGATAAATTTTGGAATAACTAACAAATAAGGCAGCGGGATTTTAACCTACTGCCTTTTGTTTTTGCCAAAATTACGAATTACGTTAGCGTAGCGTTAGCGAGTCCTCGAGCGTCATTACGAATTACGAATTACAAATTATTTGGTCACTTGTTGTTACCCAAAATTTCCTGCGATCGCTCAATATTTTGACGCACAGATTGAGCCGAAGTATGCAAAGCCTCTGTTTCTTCATCCGTGAGTGTCAATTCCAAAACACTCTCAATTCCACCGCATCCCAAGCGACAGGGAACACCAATCACAACATCTTCTAAACCATATTCACCTTGCAGATACGCCGCCACAGGCAACAACCGCGACTGATTTAGCAAAATCGATTCTACCATCACACTAGTAGCCGATGCCGGAGCAAAAAAAGCACCACCTGTCTGCATCAATTCCACAATTTCTGCGCCACCATTCCGAGTTCTTTCTACCAAGCGTTCAATTGTGGCTGCATCCAGCAATTCAGTAATGGGAATGCCATTAACAGTAGCATAACGAGACAACGGCACCATTAAATCGCCGTGGCTACCCAATACCATCGCTTTGACATCGGCGGGTAAAACCCCTAATTCTAGGGCAATAAAGGTTTCAAAGCGAGCCGAGTCTAACACGCCAGCCATACCCATAATGCGATGTCTGGCGACAAGCCCCTTCGGGTCTACGCGTGCTAAACCTGTTGCTTGCCAAGCTAAATAAGTCATCACATCCAAAGGATTGGTGACGACAATAAAAATAGCATTGGGAGAATGAGCGATCGCATTCTTTGCCGCTTCCACTACAATTTTGGCATTGGTTTTCAGCAAGTCATCCCGACTCATCCCTGGTTTGCGGGGAAGTCCTGCGGTAATCACCACAATTTGAGAACCAGATGTATCAGCATAATCATTTGTGCCGATAATCTGGCGATTATGTATTTCAATTCCCCTAGCTTCCATCAAATCTAGCGCCAAACCTTGAGGCATTCCCGCAATAATATCTAGTAAAACTACATCTGCCAGGTTTTTCTCCGCAATGCGTTGGGCTAAAGCACTGCCAACCCTACCCGCACCCACGATGGTGACACGGGGTAAATTACAGAGAATTGGGGAGTTAGGGGAAAAAGACATAAATTTAAGATGCGATTTTTATCAACAAGAATTCAGGAGTCAGAATTCAGCATTGATTCTGTCTCCTGCATTATGACTTCTGAATTCTTTTTTATTATTTAAACTCTTCGAGTTGATCCATACGTAACCACATATTAGGTGTTGGTACTTTCCCGAACTTAACAAGGGCGTAATCACCTTTGACATCTACAATTTCGCCCTTGGTTTCAAACAAATAAGAAGGAAAGCGAGTATCACTGGCTTTTGCTTCCAGACTGTTTTCCAGTTTCTCGCGGATAGCGCGAACCAAATCTCCTTTTTTGACTGCCATCAATTACCCTCTCACATTTGTAATTTGTTTTATCTATCTGCATTTTAAGAGAGTTCTGAGTTAGAAGTAAAAACTCCTAACTCTTATACAGACGCGATTAATCGCGTCTCTCCTATCTCCTAACTCCCCGTACCGTTTGGCACTGTGGGCAAAAGTGACTAGATCGCCCAGCTAACCTAATCCGTTGAATTTCTGTGCCACAAATTCGACAGGGTTCTCCAGCGCGGTTATAAACCCAGGCAACACTACCATAGTTGCCGTTGACACCCTTAACACTTAAGAAATTACTAAAAGTCGTACCACCAGCCTCAATGCTGGTTTCTAAGACCTGAATTATGGCTGTTCGCAAACGGTCAATTTGCTTTAGCTGCAAATCTATACACAAGGTTTCAGGTAAAATTCCACTTTTAAACAATGCTTCATCCGCATAAATGTTACCTAATCCCGCCACTACCGATTGATCGAGTAGCGCAGTCTTAATCGGACGACGGCGGTTTTGGAGTTTGCTTGTTAAATACTCGACAGTGAATTCGGGTGAAAACGGGTCTGCTGCCAGTGTTGCCAAACCAGTAATAATACTTTCTACAGCAACACCAGGCGGAACCCACCACATTTTACCGAAGGTACGCTGATCAACAAAGCGCAATTCTTGGTGTTCCCCAAAGAATAATCTAACCCGTGTGTGCTTATGTAATGGTTCATCTCGATGCAGCCATAATAGTTGACCGGTCATTCGCAGATGAACTCCTAGCCAACTGGTTGAGGAAAGGGAAGATGAGGGAGTGAGTTCAGCTAGGAGATACTTACCCCGACGATGCCAAGTGGCGATGGCTGCGCCAACCCCTCCGGGGTACGCATTCTTTTTAATTCCATCAACAAACTCACCGACAGAAAACGGGTAGGCAATGGTGCGATCGAGCAACACATCTCCACCCGTGATTTCTTGGTTCAGGGTCAATTGATTTAGACCCCTTCGGACTGTTTCAACTTCAGGCAGTTCAGGCATTCAAGCTGATTAAGCAGGCAATTTTGATGTATTTGAGGGATCAAGGAAAAAGAGATGAGGTAATACTTACACATCCGTAGGTGGCTCGTATTACTACCCAAGAGAAACCGTAAATACCCGCAGGGCAGCTTCTCATAGATTAGGGTAGGCTTGGATGAAAGATGAATGAACTGAAATTTTTTTCAGACTTCATACTTCAGACTTAAGACTACCCTTCATCATCGCATCAAACAACCCCTTTGTAGCTTTGCTGCTATTTTTTCGGTGCTTTAGCCTTTGGTGCTTCAACCTCGACTAATTCATCCTGGGCAAAGTTGTTGGTATTGATACCAGCGTAATTGACCTTTTCAAAGCGAACAATTACAGGGTATTTGATGCCGCTTTGGTCAATGGAAGCCACAGTTCCTAGATCCTGAAACCAGTAGGATTCAGGGCGGAGAATACGTACTTTAGAACCACGTTGAACCATGATTATTTTCCCTTTTAGTTATCAATCGCCAATCTAGAGGGCTAATTGATTTCACTCTACAACCTGAAGGTCGCAGCAGGAGTCTTTGTTAAGTTATTTGTCTGAATTGAGTATGGGGCATTTAGTCATTAGTCATTAGTCATTGGTCATTGGTCATTGGTCATTGGTCATTGGTCATTGGTTAAGAGTTATTCTCTCCCTGCCTTTGCTACTCCTCATACCACATCCCAAATTTAAAATGGTATTAGACTCTACTTGACAAGGTACACGTTATAGCGTACCTTCGTTCGCAAACAGTATTTTTGCACAAACTTATGTTTTACTCAATACGAACACACTCCCCTCGTTACCTCTGCCGATTCGCAGATCGTTATCTATATAGGTGATATCTAACCAGCCTTGCTGTTTATCACTCTTGATTGCAAAATCAATCCCGGTAAATTTTTTACCTGCTTCAATTTGTTGGATAAAAGTTACCAGAGAATTGTATTCTATTAAACGTTGTAAGCCGATAATAGACCGCTCAAATTTCACTTGGACACGCCGACCTGAAACTGGCTCAAATTTAGCAGCAACGCTAACTAATCCTTCTAGATAAGGTAAGCCATAAATCTCAGCTATGTTGTAAACACTGGCAGTATCTACCCGGATACATTGATAGATTTGACCCAGTTTGCATAAAGGTAGACGATCTAAATTTAAAAGAGCGTTGCTGGTGGTATATAGTAATCGCCAATTACCATCTAGCAAATTGTTAGCTTCTACCGGACGGGGTGTAGGATTAAAATCTTCTAAATTGGCGATCGCTGCTAAGATAGCCTGTTTCTGTGCTTGGGTCGCCAGTAGACCGCGATTTGTACCAGCGATTACATCTATAAGAGCCGCTTTTTGCATCATCGCCTGTCACCTCAAAAATCAGTCCTTTCCTTCAGCATAAACAAGATATTCATGACCTATGTGTAGAGCCATAAAAATTACTAATAATCGCTTGGCCTAAGCGATATGCCTATTAAATAAAAAATTTCTATCTGAATGCGGATTTATCAACTAAAGGGTTGAAAAGATAACTAAATTAATCCGTGCCAAGTGATAGACTCTAAATGTCAACTTACGTATACTTTTTCTTGTCCTCCTCGATATGTTGAACTCTCCATTACGTGAAGTACCCCGTAATCAGCGAGCCGATGTCATCCCCCTAAAGCAAGAGTCCTCTTTGTTGGACTGGTTGCAAACCAATGGGCGAATCATCGCGCGTGACGTTCACGAACCGGATTTTCAAGATGACGAAGAAGAAATAGACTCTCTAATGAGTGTAGAAGATGGAATTGGCTACGACCTTGATGATGATGACGATATAGGAATCGCTGAGGATTAGCCTTTTCAGGCTAGGGACTTGGTAGTATCCCTAGTTTCTGGTATTCAATTTTATAAGTGTGGAGTGAAGGGAAACTTCTGTGGACGCTAAATTATCTCCTGAGCAAGGTTTAAATATTTCTGGAATCGCTCTAGCCTCTTTATTAGCCGTAGGGTTAGGTACAACAGCATTTTTATTGGATTCGATGGCCAATCGGCTACCCTGGCAAAATATGTCGTTAACCTTGCCACTAATCTTGTGTGCGCTGGGTTCAGGTGTCGTGGGCTATTGGGTAATACCCCTACTTCAAGCACTCAAAACTGGACAAATAATTCGTGAAGATGGGCCCCAAGCCCATCTAAAAAAGGCAGGCACGCCAACAATGGGAGGTATATTTTTTATACCTGTAGGTGTGATAATTGCCTGCATATTGTCTAACTTTGCTAAAGAGGTGCTTGCAGTTTCGGCATTGACAATCAGCTACGGATTGATTGGCTGGCTCGACGATTGGCAAATTCTGCGCCGTAAATCAAATAAAGGTATATCTCCCCAAACAAAACTGGCTTTGCAGGTGAGTTTTGCAGCTATGTTTTGTCTATGGCTGATGTTTAATCAACCTTCTAATATTACAAATATTGCTTTGCCTTGGGTGAGCTTCACACTACCCTTAGGATTCCTATTTTGGCCTCTAGCAGGTTTTGTGCTAGTTGCAGAAAGTAATGCGACTAATTTAACAGATGGTATTGATGGCTTGGCAGCAGGAACAGTAGCGATCGCACTTTTGGCATTAGGTGCCCTGATTGCACCTACAGCACCTGGGTTGATGGTTTTCTGTGCTGCTTTAAGTGGTGGGTGCTTAGGTTTCTTAGCTCATAATCGTAACCCAGCCCGCGTTTTTATGGGAGATACTGGTTCTTTAGCACTGGGAGGAGCTTTAGCGGCTGTAGCGCTATTGACAAACACCTTAGTAGCTCTATTTATTCTCAGTGGTATCTTCTTTGTAGAAACTCTTTCAGTGATGGCACAGGTAAGTTATTACAAAGCCACCAAAGGCCCTGATGGCAAAGGCAAGCGCCTCTTCAAAATGGCACCCTTACACCATCATTTAGAACTAACTGGCTGGTCAGAATTGCAAGTGGTTGGAGTATTTTATGTCATCGCTGCTATATTGGCTGCCATCTGCTTGGCGTAGGCGCAGCCCGCTGCAGGCATCGCTTCATTCTGAATCGTTTGAAAAACTACTCGAATACAAAATGACAACTCCCACATCATCAGGGAGTTGTTTTTTTATATAGGAAATTTATGAGTTTCTGATTTCATGCTGGAAACTGTGACACTTGACACCGACTGAAGGACTGCTCATTTCACCGCTTGGGGTTTTTTGAATTATGAATTATGAATTAATAATATTTATTTACATACTCCATAACCCGATTCTTCCCTGTTCGCTTTGCCTCAAGCATCGCTTGATTTGCCCGACTCAGAAACTCCTTAACTGTAATCCCTGGTTCTGATACAGCTATTCCAAAAGAAGCAGTGATGCTTTGGAGGATCTGATCGCCGTCTTTCAATTGCATTTGTTCAACATCTACCCTTAATTGTTCTACTCGCTTCCTAAGGTTTTCCAGCGTCATATTAGGCATCACAATCACAAATTCTTCACCACCCCATCTGCAAGCAATATCAAAGGAGCGAATAGATTTCAACAGCAGCTTTGCTAACCCCTGAATAACAATGTTGGCAGTCAGATGCCCATAGCGCGAGTTATAAGATTTGAAGTTATCAATATCTAGGAAAATAACACTAAGAGGTTGTCCCAATCGGTCAGCTTCCGCTAATCTCTGTTCCGTTATTGTTTGCATATAGTTTTGATTGAATAATTGAGTCATCCCATCCCGTAAGTTATCATAGGTTAGACGTTGTTTTATCGATAGATTATTTAATGCAATGCCTAATGTTCTACCAATAATCTCAGTAATTTGTTGATCTTCTGGACTGATTTCTTCAAGCGCGTAAATGTGTAAAATTCCAACTATTTCGCCTTGTCCAAACAATGGAACACACAAATGTGCGCCACTAACAGGCTGTATTAAATGGCTGCATATCAATCCTGAGTTATGAGGCGATAAAAGGTTGAATTTCGCTCTCCGCAATGCCCAACACTCAGATTGTGAAAATATTTCTTTACTGCTTCTTTCACCTCCCCAAATACTATTCATCTGAACATAATTCTTGGAATTAGCAATTATATGGATAGAACCACTCATATTAGGAAACAGCTTGGAACAGGTTAAAGCGACCACTTGATACACCTCATCTTCAGACTCGCAGGAATAAAGCATATCTGCCATATCTGAGAGATATACAAGTTCTCGTTTTTTTGCCTCTAATTTCAGTGTTTTTTCTTCTAGCTGCCGATTTAGGTCAGTGAGCGATCGCTGTGCTTCTATGGATTCTGTAATATCGATACTAATCCCACCAATGCGGCAAGCGCCTGTTGCGTAATCGCTAAACGGGAACTTAAACGATAGCCAGTAGGACGGCTGATCGTTACCAGGTATCTTTATCTCTTCAATCAGCTTCAAAGGGCGTAGAGTCTTCAAAACGATTCGATCGTTTTCCATTATCCGCCGCCCCTCTTCTGGATCTGGAAAGTATTCACTATCCGTTTTCCCCAACCATTCTTGTGGATCTACCGAAAATCTAGACTGTAGCTCCTGATTGTAGTAAAGCACTCTAGATTGCTCATCTTTGATATAGGCTGCAAACGGACCTTGATCTAAAAATAGCCGTTGCATCTGTTTGCTGCGTTGAAGTTCGCGGATATCTTCTTGAGATTTCGCGATCGCCTCTACAATTTGATAAGCAGTTGGTATCAAGTAGAGTAAGGCAGACAAAGAAATAAACGCCATTAAGTCGAGCACGCCTAAGTGCAGTAGGGACACTGCCACATGTGGCTCAAAGATCGCCAGAAGGTGATGAAATCCGCAAAATAGTACGAATCCACCTGATAAGAAAAAGGCTAGCCAAAACTTAGAAGGGATAGTTGCCTTAGTTTTGGCAAAGAAAACCCCTATTACTATGGGGATACCAAAGTATGAAAATGCAGTGATGCCGTGAGCAATTATGCGATTCCAGTAAATAGGCTGCATTGTTGACCTGATATTAACATTTCATCCGCTTCACTATAATTCTGGGTAGTCTGAAGATGTAAGAATAAAAGGGATGATTTCAGTGCCTCATGCCTTAATTTTACAAAAGTTATCATGGTAACTTTTTGAAAGGTTGCTCATTTCAGTCCTTTACAAATTTGATTTACCAAGTGAGTGAGTTCGGGTAAAATAAGTTTTTCCATTGCCAGTCGCACAGCATTACTGGAACCAGGAAGTGAGAAGATTAGTTTATCTTGATAAACACCAGCAACAGCGCGAGAAGCGATCGCACGCGAACCAATTTCTTGATAACTTAAAAAACGAAATAACTCACCAAATCCCGGTAAGGTTTTCTCCAGTAACTTCTCAATGGCATCATAGGTAGTATCTCTTGGTGCAATACCTGTACCACCACTGAAAATTACAGCATCCAAATTTGAGCTTTTACCCAGATTTTCTATCTGCCCTTGAATTTGTGTTGGTTCATCTTTGATAATTGTGTAGGCTCCTACAACATGGTTAGCACCAAGGAGTAACTGCTGAATTAACTGCCCACTTTTGTCTGTTTCAAAAGTGCGTGTATCGCTGACGCTAACCACAGCACAAGTTACTGTAATTCTAAGCGAGTCTGGGTGGGGTTGTAACGTCATAGGTCAGTCATGAACTTTTGATCGTGGATAATTGGGCATAGAGAATGGCGCATTGGGCATGACAATAATTACCGATGGCCCCATGCCCAATACTCGATGACGCCAGTTGCTTCAACGAATAGCGCAGCGTAAAGCCTTCTCTAGGAGAGGCTTGTCTGCGACACGCTATGCGTAACTTGCTTCTTTGTAGGAGTATGCTTAGAGCGAATACTCGAGCTTCGGGAACCTCCCTTCGGGTGACGCTCCTACGTCGCTATCGATACGCTAACACTAGTCGCCTACGGCGGGAAACCCGCCTACAGCGCTGGATTCACTGCAACGCACTGCTCCCCTATGCCTCATTTTTGCTTAGTCCCAGATCGTTTTCTTCAGCATACCGCTCCATGAAGCGCATAAAGCGATCCCATTCTTGGGCAGATTTCATTATGTAAAGTGCTTCTAATTCTTCTGGTTTGCCGTTGATAAATTTAGCCTTAACTTCACGGGTAATTATTTCGCCTTCTTCATCAATCAAGTACATCCCGGTAATATCTTCGGTGCTACCTTGATCTAAAATCTTCGGATTCGTAAAAATAAATGTCGCTGTGCCACTGTCGCCAGTGCGCGATCGCGTCAGACGCACATCTGGAGTTACTTCTTCGTTAAGACCTCTAGAAAACTGGATTTTCGCCATGATGAATGAATTTAAACTTTTGTGATGGTTAATTTAACATTCTCTCATCAATTAGAACACCACGATCTAGAGGCTACTGTTATTCATCTTTTTAGTGTATATACTTAAATTGCTTCTTTTTCAAGTAACAAAGTTACAGGGCCATCGTTTTCAATTATAACTTGCATCATTGCACCAAATTGACCTGTTTCCACCTGCAAACCACTAGCTCTTAACTTGGTAACAAAACAATTATACAAATTTTCTGCTGACTGAGGAGCGGCTGAACGGTCAAAAGAAGGACGGCGACCTTTGCGACAGTCACCGTAAAGCGTAAACTGACTGACTACTAACAAATCGCCGCCAATTTCTTGTACAGATTTTTGCCAACGGTCGTCTCCTTCTTCGTCAGGAAACAGCCGTAATTCCAAGCACTTACGTACCATCCAGTCAATTTCAACATCAGTATCGGTATTAGCTATACCTACAAGTAAATTTAGCCCCCGCCCAACCTTACCGACAATTTCACCATTAACTGTAACTTGAGATGACTTGACTCGCTGGATAACAACGCGCATTTTAATCTAAAGGTTCATCAATGTTTCAATTTTAGAGCGATTGCGTTCTTAAACCGCAAACTAAATATAGAAACAATGAGCGCTTACCACCTGATCAAATTTCTTAATATTCGATATGGAAGCGTTTTGACTGTTTTTAATCGTAGCTTTATTTTTGCCGTACTGTACTAATTAGGAAACGATAGAGCCAAGTTGAAAAAGTTGACTACAAACTTGATATAAGAATGTTATTTGATTTGTGAAAAGCCAAACTAGTAAAAGCTTTACTTAAACCAAGCTTAAAGTTCCAGTATATTAACAGAAATCAAACTGTAATTCTATATTCGGTTTATGAATATTAATATTTAATAATTTCCCACTTAATCCCACAAAACCCCCCTCGTATTTTTTTTTGATCGTTGAGAATATTAGTTTGTGATAAATAACGAACAGCAAAAGTTCATAAACATCAACACTTTAAAGAGTAAGTTAAGTGGTCAACACTACAGATAGCAATGATACCCATTATTATTTTAATGAGTAAAACACCCAACTAGTAAAGCAAGTAGGTCAGCGTAAAAATTTGTCGTTGGGATAAGGCAGCAAGCAGGAAGTAAGAGGTAGGAGGCAAGAAAGAAGAAAGGCAATTTTTCCTGAATTTATCTTTCTTAACAGAGTTTAATTTTATTCTGCCAAGTTACTTAATCCATGACTCTTAACATCCTTCCTTTGCAATATCTAAAAAACTTCAAATGTTTAAAAAAGCTCTACAACTATTCACTAACTATTCCTTATTATGTCTACTTGGAATAGTTAGCATAAATCTCGAAGCCCAAGCACAATCTGTCACTAACTCTGTTAATTCTCAATCTCAGCCTAATCAAGAGCAGATTCTTGATAATCAACAACGCAACTCTGCTGCAATTAATCAAACAGGAGTTTACAATCTTGGTGAATCGGCTACTTATAAGATTCAAGGAGTAGCTGGAATAAATGTTGTGTGTCCAAGACCATCTTTAATATTAGGGACTTCTTTGAGTTCCTATGACGGGATTAGTTTCTCTAACAACGCCTCTTATGCTATGAATGCTGCTATAGTTTTCCCCTTGGGTGGAAGCCTAGAGAGTACTTGCAAGCAAATGGCTGAAACTATTTCTCGTAAGACTCAATATGATGTAGAAATTATCAATGCTCGTGCCTGTGCTGAATTAATCAGTGCTGGTATCCAACTAAGCTCCGACAGCTTTCCTACTATTTCTGCTGTCTGTAAAGGAGTTGCTATAAACAGAACTAATACAAATGAACCTAACAAACTTCCGAGGTTCCAGTCTCAAGAATTACCTAAAAATGAAGCTGAAAAAGACAACTAATTCACAACAAGGATAAACTCATGAAAAAAGTTCTTGGTTTTGCTATTCTTGCTACCTTCTTAGCTACTCCTGCTTTTGCTGGTGAAACATTTGTGCGTAACGAAGATTCATGGAGTAACAGCGTAACAAAGACCGATTTAACACTTGATTCTAAGACTTTTTCACAACGTAACGAAAAATACAGTTCTTGGGCTGACAAGGTTGACGTTGATGGTGATATTGATATCATCGACAATTCTACTGGTGGTACAACACTTTTCTTTGAAAAATTTACTATTTATACAGCAGGTAGTGAGCTATATGGTAAATATAGTGAAACTAATTGGACTAACCTTGGTGGTAGTATTAAAACTACAACTAACGCATATACCGATGCTCATGAAACTAGTGCAGGTGTTCGTTAGTCCTTAATAGTGCTTGATGCAATTTGAAAAGATTCTAGGGTGGTTAATCCACCCTATTACTTCTTTTAGTTACTTTGGCAAGATTAGTTTCTCTGACAAAGGCAACTAATTTATAATGAGGACAAAGTAATGAAGAAAGTTTTTGGTTTAGCTATTCTTGCTACTTTGTTTGGTAGCCCTGCGTTAGCAGGTGAGACTTTTGTTTTGAACCAGTGGACAATTCAACAGAGCAGAACAGAAACTAATTTAAACATCGATAATGTAACCAATTCAACTCGCACCCAAGATTACAATTCTTCGTCTAATAAGATTTACATTGATGGTAAGGTTGAAACCGAATCCAACAATGGTAAAGTCGGAGAATTTTTTAAAAATTTTACTGTTCAAAATGCTGGGAGTGAACTAAATGGTAGTTTTCATGAAGAGATGACAGCTAGAGTATGGGGTACAATCAATACTATTATGAATTCATACACCACCTCCCACGAAAGTAGTGCGGGGATTCGTTAGTTGTAACTCCATTTAATATAATTATAAAAAATTGTAGGGTGGCTATTCCACCTTTTTTTATGAAATATTCAATATTCTTAGCTGTTGCTTTATTAGCATGGATTGCGTTTATCTATTCCCATAGAGTTTTTTATATTACTCAGATGCCTACTTTTTTTATAACCTCTATGCTCAAAATCTTTAATCAAAATACTCATGAGACTATACAGATTAAACAGATAGATTTGTCATCTGAAATTAAGGAAAATTTATATAACTCTATATCTACAGGCATGTCATATGATGAAGTTCGTTCCATTATAGGCTGGGATGGTATCTTGATTTATGAAAATAACATCGATTCCCCTGATGGACAAATACATGAAAAGATTTACCAGTGGAACAATCAAGATGTTTATTTGACTGATTACAAATCTCATAGAGCAGATGTCAATCTATACTGGAGTGTCACACTTAGATTTCAAAATGATATTCTCATCAATAAAGTGTCCTTTAACCTACAAACTTAAAGGGGCGATCGCCAATAGCAACTGTATAAACACTAAATATTCTTGCACAATCAAAACCTGATCGATAATTTCATCCTTTGCTAAAACACCAATTCACTAATCCTGGAAGAACCTCTCCCCCAACCCTTATAGGGTTAGGGGAGAGGTTTTGATCATACGTGTCTTAAGGCAAAACCCTTTTAAAACCTCGTTAAGAGCCTCTGGCTGGAAATGTCCTCATTGGACTGCTGCCGCCAATTCTGGAGGCTTTGCCTCCTAATGGGCATTCCCAATGTGAGACTCTTAACGAAGCAATCTCTAAAAGCTGGTTTTAGACTGGCTTTTACCTTAAGTTGACACCAATGGGTTTTGATTACTGAATCGATGCTCTAGCAGTAGCGCATAAATCACACGCCAAGAGGATTTTGAAGTTCTTAACCGAACAAAAAAAGCCGTTGCTTTAGAAGTTCGCTAGTTTTAATGAAATTACCTCACCAGAATTAGTCTCATAAATCTTGCTAACAAATATTAACTAAATCTTAAGATAGATATTTTGTTACTAAATATACAGTAATTTACGGGTTTTAATTTTTGAATACAAGAATGGCTTTTTTTGTATTCGCCTGAAATGGCTATAAATTAAGCTCTCTCAAAGCATTCCTAATAGGGATCAGTAAATCTCTAAGCAGCATTTAATTAAAAAATAATTTATGTACCTAAAGTAAGAGGGTAAAAACACTTAAATTCTAGGATAATATATAAAGATATCGAGAATTTTTCAAATCTGAAATTTTGTTTAAAATAATCAGCCAATATTACAGCAGTTTGTTAAGTTAGGTCGAATCGGAATTTTTACTGGTTTAACTTCTAGCTTTTTCCAATAAAAAATAATTACAACCAGGGGTTTTAAAATGCAAATAGTACAAAAAATTTACTGCCCAAATTGTGGCAGTCATGCAGAGCGTTATTATATTTCTGATAGTCAATTAACTCGGACACAATGCCCAAGTTGTGACTATTTAATGATTAGTTGCACTCGTACTGGCAAAGTCATTGAGGCTTATGCGCCTGGCATTCACGCACACCGCTAGATAATAAAAATTAAAAATTGGAGAATATTTTCTCTAATTTTTAATCATAAAGTTATTTATCATTAATTTTGAACACTTTACAAGTTCTACTTCTCTTGTCTGAGTTCCTGCTGCCGTCTCTGTTGTTCTAATCTCAATTCTTGCTGTTGTCTAATTTGTTGATCTTGTCTGAATTGTTGCTGTTGTATTCTTAGTTGTTGCTGTCGTGTAAATTCTTGCCGTTGTCGTGTAAATTCTTGCTGTTGTAGTCTCAGTTGTTGCTGGCGTCTGAGTTCTTGACGTTGTTGTGTAAATTCTTGCTGTTGTATTCTCAGTTGTTGTTGTAGTTGTGGTTGCTGAAGCTGTAACCGAAGCCATGTTTCCTTCAATTGCTCTTGTGTTTGCTGAGTTCCCTCGTCTTGTTGTCGTCTCATTCTTTCTTGAAAAGACTCAGGTTGCTGAGGATTCCTCTGAATTACTTGTGCATCGGCAGGAAAATTAATCGATAAAGCTTTTGCAAACACAATCAATAGTAGCCATGCTTTAACCAGCAATAAGCGATTTAACATGTAGTTATTTCCTCAATTGTTATAGGTTGAGTTGAGCGATCGCTAAATTCTTAAAATGTCAAAATTATTTATAATTGCCCTATACATAAATGCATAGGCTTAAAATAGCTGATTAAAGCTAATGCTTTCTTCACCGTTATAGGCTTGCGCGATGCCTCCGAGGGGCTACGCCAGCGCACTTATATTCTCCAGCCCATAACCTTATCTAAATAGCAGTACATTGAGAATAACTTTTTAAATCAAAGTTATATCGAGTGTATTATCTTGATTTGGCATAAAAATCTTGTTTTTTAGATATTCATCTTAATTAAATTATACATTCAAATTTTTTACATGGTTTGCCGGATTTCCATAATCTATCTACTGCGGCGGGTAGGTTAAAAAAGGGATTTCAGGTGCTTTGATACCATAGATAAACAGAAATAATTCTCAGGATACATTTGCGTTTATCTGCGGTTCCATATTCATTCATAAAATTGGCTGGAAGAGATTTAATTCTTACTTGCTCTCAGTTGTCCACAAGCAGCATCAGCTTCTAAACCACGGGAATAACGCACACTAACAGCAGTATTTTGCTGCTTAAGGACGTTGACAAATGCTTGAATACGATCGCGGTTGGGGCGTTTGTAATCTACTTCTTGAATGGGATTATAAGGAATCAAATTTACATGACTTTGGAATCCTCGCAGACGCTTTGACAGTTCCAAAGCATGTTCTGGTAAATCGTTGACACCAGCGAGGAGAACATATTCAAAGGTAACGCGGCGTCCAGTGATTTCCACATATTCTCGACATTCAGCCAACAAATCTTCTAAAGGATAGGCGCGAGCGCTGGGGATAAGTTTTTCCCGCAGTGTTTGGTTGGGTGCGTGGAGACTAACAGCGAGAGTAATTTGCAAATTGTTTTGTGCGAACTGACGGATGCGATCGCGAATACCAACTGTAGAAACTGTAAGCGATCGCTGCCCAATACCGACATCTTGATTCAGGGATTTCAACGCCGCTAGGACATTCTCAGTATTCAACAACGGTTCACCTAGTCCCATAAACACAACATTGCTAACTCGTTGCTGAAAATCTTCTTGCACAGTCAACACCTGATCGACAATTTCGTGCCGTGCTAGGTTGCGCTTATAGCCTCCCTTACCAGTAGCGCAGAAATCACACGCCATTGGGCAACCTACCTGAGTAGAAACACAAACTGTCAGACGAGATTTTGGCCCTTCTCCCCTTTCTCCCAAGGTGGGAATGCCAACAGTTTCAATAATTTGATCGTCTGCTAATCGTAAAAGATATTTGACTGTACCATCGGGTGCCACAGAGCGGTAGTGTAAAGTTGAGCGCCCAATCGGGATTTCTGCTACTTCTTTGCGCCATTGCTTGGAGAAGACAGAAATATCAGCTAGCGATCGCACTCCCTTATCATAGATCCATTCATGCAGCTGCTTTCCTCTATAAGCAGGTTGTCCTTGCTGCTGCACCCAAGTGGTTAACTCTGCAAGAGAAGCACCGAGAAGAGGGGGAATTAATTCTGATTTTACTGGGTTGTGTAACTCAACTTGAGATACAAGAGGCGTAGCAGACATAAAAAATCAAGAGTTGATGTAGGATCTCTATCCTACACCTGCCAGATTAACTTAGTCTTGACCAAAGAAGAGGGGAATTACCCAAAGGTTGTCCCGTTCCAGCCCCACATCGCACCCTTAGCATCTGCAAACTCTATATAAATTCGATTTTTCGGCACACCTAGAGTTTGGTTAATCTGCTGGCAAAAGTCCTGACTCATTGCTGCGGTTTGGTCTGGCTTCATCGTGCCAACGCTCTTAATTTCAATGTAGCAAACCGGGTCTGTATTCCCTGCAAATGTCATGGGAATTTCTGGCTCAAAAGCAGTCATGACGTATGATTCTGGTTTTCCCAAATGTTTCGCTAACTTGGCTGATAGGTTTAAAAGCATTGATTCAATGTCAGCTTTTTGAGGAGCCGATGCAGAAGTTTGCACTTTAATTAATGGCATAGTACCGAATTGGGATTCTGGATTTTATTCACATTGTTAAGTTTATCGAAATGCAGAGTACAGTTTAATATTCTAAAAGTTTTTGCTAATAAAAATTTAAGGGTATTTTTTCCCTAGTTGCAGCTTTTTTTATACTACTGCCAATAACGCTAACTTTAAAGGTCATACCTGACTTTTTAGGCAACCATCCTATTTCCATAGCTTGTTTTATCCATAACGCTACGTCTTTTGGTGTTACTGCGGTTATTTCATACCTTGGCTCAATTCTCCAAGCCCGAACCTCTCCTGATGCACCTTGAAGTTGTATTGGCACGAGTTCGCTATTAATGAGGCTGTACCCCTGTGGATGAAGCCTATCAGTAAGAATCACTAATACTGAGCCAGCCTCAGTAGCGTGTTCTACAGCAACATGAAGATATCCATCAGGATCGTCTGCTTGTACGTTGGTAGCTTGTCTTCGGATTAGCCAGATGAATGGTTCTCTATCAACTATTATTTTTCTTGTACCTTTTTTCGGTATTGACATCTCTGTTGCTATATTTCTTGGACTACTCTGAACGAAATAGATGACTATGTTCGGGATGATATAAACGCGATCGCCCTTTTGCTGTCGAGAGGGCTGGACTGATTATATAAAGTGTAGTGCGAATTAGTTTTTCTTTATGAGTGCAGTCTGCCATTTCATTCAGGGGGACAACCTTAATTTTTTCATCAGGCCATCCGATGCGAAAGCAAATTGCAATGGGGGTTTCGCCTGGATAGTGTTCGAGTAGTTTAGCTTGGGCATTTTCGACGTGACGCGCACTGAGATATAAGCAGAGGCTAGCCTGATGTGCCGCCAGAGAGGCTAATTCTTCAGTGGCGGGGACTTCTGTACGCCCACTGATCCGGGTCAAAATTATGGTTTGGACTAAACCGGGGACAGTTAGCTCTACTTTGAGTTTGGCAGCAGCGGCTTGAAAAGCGCTGATACCAGGTATGACTTCAAAAGGAATATTTGCCTCTGCTAGAAGGTGCATTTGCTCGTGGATGGCGCTATAGAGACTAGGATCGCCAGAATGGAGACGGACTAGAGATTTGTGTTGCGATCGCACCCTATCGATCATGATCGCCAAAATCTCTTCTAAAGTCTGATTCGCAGTCCTAATTATCTCCGCATCTTTTCGGCAAAGTTCTAAAATCTGTTCAGGTACTAAAGAATCAGCAAATAAAATCACATCAGCAGCAGCCAGTAGTTTCTGTGCCTTCACCGTTAATAAATCGGGATCTCCAGGCCCTGCTCCGACAATGTACACAGATGGTTCTATGCCATATAGTGTTTTTTTATAACTCAGGTTTTCTGTATATTCACTTTTAGAAGAACACACGGCAATCCCTCAAAAAACTTTTTTGATATTTTCTCAGTATCTTTCCGGATTTACTCTCTTTCCCTAGTAGAGAGTAATGGTAGATGCACCCTGGTTAAGCCCTAGAGAATACTCTGGGGCATTTTTTATTTTTTGGGCATTGAGCATTAGTTATTCCTACTCGCCCTGCCTCTCCTGCTCCCTCATCCCCTCATCTCCCCATCTCCCTTAGGAGTAGGAACTACATCGGGTAAAGGGCGTTTGAGTAAGTAAAGCCAAGCTAATCCAACTAATCCAAATAAAATTCCTAGACTACTGACTACTTGTGCCATCCGTAACGGCCCCAGCATCAAGCTATCAGTGCGAAAACCTTCAATCCACAAGCGTCCTAAGCTGTAGGCTGGCCAGTAAACTAGAAACAGCGTGCCTACCTTCAAACGTGGCTTACCAGATAAAGACCGGAAAAATAACGTTATTAGCAACGCAAACACTGTTAAATCCCACAGAGATTCGTAGAGGAAGGTGGGATGGAAGTAATCGAAACTTGCATATTCTAGAGGACGATGGTCTGGTGGAATATACAGCTTCCAGGGTAAATTTGTAGGATTGCCAAAAGCTTCAGAATTAAAGAAATTGCCCCAACGTCCGATCGCTTGCCCTAAAATCAGCGAAGGCGCTACTAAATCTGCCAGTTGCCAAAAAGAAACCTGCTTGATTTTGGCAAAGATTAACGCAGCCAAAACGCCACCAAGAATTGCTCCATGAATGGCAATACCTCCTTCCCAGATAGCGAAGATTTTTCCTGGAGTAGGGGCATATTTTGACCACTCAAAGAAAACGTAATATAGCCGTGCGCCAGGAATCGCCCCAATCAACAACCAAAAGAATAAATCGCCTAGCAACTCCGGATTAACATTACGGCGCTTTGCCAATTCCTGGGAAAGGATGACGCCAATTAACACTGCTGTGGCAATCAATAAGCCATACCAGCGGATACTGAGTGGCCCTAATTTCACCAGAATCGGTCCTGGAGAAGTAAATTGAAACGCCAAGGCCAAGGTGGAAAAATCCAGTGCCATGAAAAATTACCTAGAAGATTTCGTTAACTACCCGCGCACTTTGCTAAGTACGGAGTTTCTTTGGTCTGCAATACTGGAACTGTACTTAAATCCTTCACAATCTCGTGGGGACATAAATAGAAATCCAGTATCCATATTTAGGAGTTTATAGCGGTTCTCGTTTGCATGAAATACGTTGTTCAACCTCACCTCCAATCCCTCTCGTTGCTAAAGAGAGGGGAGCGTTTGCACACCTCGCATTTGAGGTGAGGTTCCGGCTATATTGCACTTAAGTGGAACCGCTATAGTTCCTAACGCCTAGTTGAGCATAACTTGTACCACCAAAACAATTGAGTTTAGCATCCTTACTCAGAGCGCAAGATGGTAGATTTGAGTATGTTACACAAAAGAGTTTCGATATAATCACCTAAACAACTTTGATATATCTAAAATTGTGATTGCTATTTATCCTGGTAGCTTCGACCCCATCACCTTGGGACACCTTGACCTCATTGGGCGCGGTAGTCGGCTGTTTGAGCGGGTGATTGTCGCTGTACTGCGGAACCCCAATAAAATGCCACTTTTTAGCGTGCAGCAACGGCTAGATCAGATTAGTCTTTCTACACAACATTTACCCAATGTAGAAGTAGACAGCTTCGACGGTCTTACCGTCAACTATGCCCAAATGCGACAAGCACAAGTTTTGCTCCGGGGTTTACGGGCTGTGTCAGATTTTGAAGTGGAACTGCAAATGGCTCACACCAATAAAACTCTTTCTACCCAAATAGAAACAGTTTTTCTCGCAACCTCAAATGAGTATAGTTTTTTAAGTAGTAGTGTGGTAAAAGAGATTGCAAGGTTTGGTGGCTCTATCGATCATCTCGTTCCTCCACACATTGCCCTAGATATATACCAATGCTACAATCACAACTCTCCAATGTTGAACCCAATCTCAACGGAAGCAATCCCCCCCCTCAAGAGCATCTCAGTGGAGAGGGAAGTATAGATATTCAGCAGGAACTCAACCGCCTAGAGGAAATAGTTCTCTCTAGTCTCAGGATTCCGCTGACGGGACGCACTCTCATAGATGAAGAAAAGCTGCTGGATCAGCTTGATTACATCCGCCTTGCTTTACCATCACTTTTTCAAGAAGCAGCAGCTATCCTCGACCAAAAGGATGAAATTCTGCTGGAAGCGGAAGAGTATGGACAGCAGGTTGTTGAGGCCGCGCAAGCAAAAAGAGCGCAAATTTTAGCTGAAAGCGATATTATTCACCAGGCAGAACAAGAAGCTGAACAACTGCGGCGACAAGTGCAACAAGAATGTGAGGGAATAATGCAAGAAACCCTCGCCGAAATTGACCGCAAGCGGTATGCTTGTCAACAAGAGTTAGACCAAATGCGACAAACTGCGATCGCTCAAGCTCAAGAAATTGAAGATGGGGCTGATGCATACGCCGACGGCATCCTGGAAAATATTGAGCAGGATCTCAAACAGATGTTGCGAATTATTACCAACGGACGACAACAATTGCAAATTGATAACCTCACCCAGCGCAATTCACCTCCTGGTAAGAAAAAATAGAGGTTATAACAAAAGATGAAAAAATTCTAGGTTGGGTTTCGGCTATTGCTTAACCCAAAACTTATCATACAGGAAGACTTTTAAGTTTCCATCTTCTAAGCTGAATCTACTTAGTAATAGGTTTAAAGTTTTAGCTTGTAATTAAGCAGGGTTTTTTTATAAATGCTTACTTTCGCTCAAGTTAACTTTGGATTAAATATAGCTGGTTTAATTGGAATTGTTTATTTCCTTTGGGCAATTGTTTACTTGATTTTAACAGTAGCTTGGCTATCCCAACGTGGAACCAGGCTTAGAGGTTGGGCTTTAGCCCTTTACATTATCCAACTTATATTTACGCCAATTATAATGTTATTAAGTGGAATCATCTTGTTTTATCAAGGTTGGCGTTTAGATCCAATTCTTCAATTTGAGCAATTTTTATTGTTGCTATTAATTCTTTATCTGAGTATCAAAGATATTGTAATTAATGCAGTATACAGAGATAGATAATTTTAGCATTGGGAGAATCTCATCAATAAAATTTTTGTTTAAAAGTCAGAAAAATGGGTACTGGGTACTGGAAAAATTACTTAATCCCCAGTTTTCAGTATCCTTCACTACGATCGCGATTGGTTAATTCGCTTTTGCAATTCGGCTTCAATTTCTTCATCTGTGCTGCAAAACACTTTTGGACGTTGCTCTAATCTATCCATGAGAATGTGAAAGGCTTCTACATCTTTGGAATGGTAGCGAACCCAGTCCCGCAACTCTTCATCAGTCATCGCTTGGTAGTTGTAATCTGTCATGGAAACGTTACCTCACTGTTAGGATAGATTTCTATTTGTATTGTGTCTCCAACTAGCATGTTTATGCGCTTTGTGCTTTCGTCTAGGCGCACTACATTTATCGATTGAAGTAGATTGCTTGCTCTTACTGACATCCTGTAATACGCTCCCAACGGCTCTGATGTCGGTTCCAATTCCACCCCCTTATTTAATTTTCAAGGTTCCGATGGCTAGCTTTTGATTTCCTCTCAGCAGATGATTACAATTACAAAGTATATATAAAATCATTTACCAGCATACCGGGAACTAAACTACCTCCAAGTTGACGACTTTCGTATGTACTGACTTCGGGAATGAATTCTTGAAAATTAGTCAAATCTACTAAGTTTTCTCCCCAGAAGCGATAGAGGCTTTCATCAAAACGTAAGTTTTCAATGGGGGCGATAATTTCTCCGTTTTCTACCCAAAAACAAGCATAACGAGTCATACCTGTGATTCTACCAGTTTGGCGATCGCTCCAATTCAAGTAATGCAAATTAGATACATATAACCCGGTATCTAAACTCGGAAGAATCTGCTCAAATACTAAATTACCAGTACTTACTTCTGGCGCTCGTAAAGTCTCTGAACCATTAGCACCGTTAGCAATTTTTTGATATTCCTTAGCAGTTCGAGAATTTACCAAAGTATTTACCAAATGTCCTTTTTCTATTACAGGTAACTCCGGTGCTGCTATTTCTCCTAATTCATTAAATCGCGGCACTAATCCCCGCTGAAAGTTTTCTTTTAAACTAAATCTTGGAGAAAGTTGTTTTTCTTGACGCGATAAAGCAGCTAAAGCGCTGTTGCCTTGTTGGATATCAGCTTCGCTTACTGCTCCCCAAGAAAGCATTACTAATAAATCTGCAACCGCAGCAGGTGCAAAATAAGTTTTATATTGTCCCCGCGGCAATTCTTTAGCTGGGCGAGCAAGCAATTCGAGTTGCTTTTTGGCTTCGCTAATTTTGGCTATATATGCAGATATATCCCAATTACTCCCAGCAAATGTGCCCTTAACGGCTTGTCCAGAGGTGGAAAATAGAGAATAATCTAAGGTAAAAGAATCAGTAGCAAACCAGTGTTTTTGACCGTTGGAATCACCATAAGCTTTAACTACCAATCCCCCTGCATATATCCCTGTAAAATCCAATTCAGCAACTAGTGCTAGCACAGTTGGTACTACTGTTTCAGCCGCCAATAAATTCCCAAAATGTATTTCTCGACTGGTATTATTTCCTGATGGCAAAACTAGATACGGATCAATGGGTAGTAGAATAAGTTCGTCACGTAGTTCTTGCAAAGCAGTATATGCTAACTGCCAATCTACGTCCCAATTTCCAGTAAAGGGAAACTGCCGAACACTACTACGCTGATCTGCCATCAAAGTCAGTTCGATCCAACCATCAGCAACACAACCAGTTTGCCGCACTTTTGCATGATTGAAACGAGTAAATTGACTTCTTTCACTACTGAGTTTCACAGTGAATTGCTCACTTTCGCCTTTTTTAATCAGCAGAGTTTCAATCAGTTGATTAAAGCTGACTTCTAATGCAGATAATTCCTCAATTTTCATGGATATTAAATATTAATAGGGAAATAAAGAGAGGGGATGAGAGTTAGGAGGTAAGCTGGACATGCTGCGCTCCTAACTTTGCACTTAGCACTTTTTCAATTTCCTCCACCAAAAACTTCAACATTAGCAAATACACAAACAGGTGAACCATGTCCTACCCAAATAGCCTGATTTGGTTCTCCTTTACCACAATAAGGAGTACCATACATTTGCCAGTTGTCAGCATTTCCTACTTGGATTAAGCTGTGCCAAAATTCTGGTGTTGTGGCGCGATAGTTAGGATTTCGGAGGGTTTGGGTGAGTTTACCATTTTCAATTAATTTAGCGTACTCGCAACCAAATTGAAATTTGTAGCGGCGATCGTCAATTGACCAAGAACGGTTAGATTCCATGTAAACGCCATGTTCTATTCCGCCAATAATGTCTTCAAAGCTAGCGTTTAGAGGTTCTAAATTCAAGTTACCCATGCGATCGATCGCTGGTCGATTCCAGGAGCAAGCACGGGCACAGGCAACTCCTGGTACACCTGCTCTTACTTGACTCTCTAGACTGCCCACACCGCGTTGGAGTACACCTTCTTTTACCAAATACTCCCGCGTTGCTACAGCACCCGTATCATCAAAGCCATAGCTAGCAAATTCACCAGGCACGGTAGGATCAAAGGTAATATTCATCAGCGGCGAACCATATACTAGGTTGCCAAAATCACTTTTATTAACGAAACTGCCCCCAGCATAGTTACGCTCATCTCCCAAAATTCGGTCAATTTCTAGGGGATGCCCGACACTTTCATGGATTTGCAGCATCATTTGGTCTGGGGCTAAAACTAAATTGGTACGGGTGGTTGGGCATTCTTCTGCTGTCAAAAGTTCTACTGCTTGTTCGCCAATTTGCCGCACCCGATGCCATAAGTTTTCTTGTTTTAAAAGCTCTAGTCCGCCTTGATAACAGTTTGCCTGAGAGCCGTTGTTGCTGCGCTGCTGTACAACCGCTCCATCTTGAGCAGTGGCTCCGTAATGAGTGCCTATAGATAGAGTTTTTTGATAGACTTCTGAGCCGTTGCTGCTAATAAACCAAGACTCCCTCTCAATGGTGCTAGCACTGGCTATGGTTTGCACAATCTTGTCGTCAACTTTCAGCGTTTGGCAAATACGAACCAGTAAATCGTTGATTTCTCCCGGACTAAAAGCATCCAATGGCTCAATAAATGGAGATTTATATTCACCAACGACTTTAGGACGCTCACTTTCACGGAAGGGATGTATCCACCATTCACTGGCTGCTAGTGCCTGTTTATAGGCTGTTTCGGCAGCAGCTTCTAGAGAAGACAGTTCCAGAGAGTTAGTTGCTGCATAACCCAAACAGCCATTGACTAAAACTTCCAGCATGGCTCCTATAGTGAAGGATTTGCCATTTAGTTGGGGTAAGCCGTCACGGACTGAACGGGTTGTAGAAGTCTCCTTTACGGCTCTAATACCGATCCAATCAGCGGGAATGTCGAAACTAGCGATCGCTTTTTTAAGTTCAGACCACATAATTTAGGGGAATGGGGAATGGGGAATGGGGCATTGAAAAGAGGCAGAGGGGCGGGGGGAAGGGGGCAGAGGGGCAAATTCTTCTCCCTTGCTCCCTGCTCCCCTGCTTCTTCCTAGTCTCCCTAATTCCGATGCCAGCGCGTGCCATCACGGCTATCAATTAGCGTAATACCTTCTGCTTGGAGTTCGTCACGAATGCGATCGCTTTCAGCAAAATTCTTGCCTTTACGTGCTTCTTGCCTTTGCTGAATTCGCGCTTCAATTTCCGCATCGCTTAAACCGCTACTCTTGTCAGTTTCCGCTTCTATCTCGGCTTCTAAACCCAAAACTCCAGCCAATGTGACAAGAGTTTGCCATTGACGCTTTAACTCATCAGAGGAAGTTTCTGTTTTCCCTTCATGCACAATAATATTTCCCTCACGGCGCAGTTCTTTGGCTAATTCAAACAGCACTGTTAATCCACCAGGAAAATTAAAGTCGTTATTCACAGTTTCTTGGAAACGTTCAACAGTTTCAGGAAGTAGTGAGGCAGTTCCTACTCCCCAGTCTAGTTGTTTACCGTACTGGTAGCCGAAGAGTAACCCTTCTTTAATGGTGTGCCAACCGTTGGTTGCTGCGGCGATCGCTTCGTCGGTAAAATCTATGGGTGTGCGATATTGAGCGGTCAGCACGAACAACCGTACTGCCATCGGGTCAACTCCTCGATCAAGTAATTCTCGAATAGTGGTAAAATTTCCCAAAGATTTGGACATTTTTTCACCATCTACCTTCACCATGCCGTTATGTAACCAGTAACGCGCTAGGGGTTTTCCTGTGACAGCCTCAGATTGGGCAATTTCATTTTCGTGGTGGGGAAAAATCAAGTCAGCACCCCCAGCATGAATATCGATGGTATCACCCAGGCGATCGCGCACCATTGCAGAACATTCTATATGCCACCCCGGACGACCTGCGCCCCACGGTGACTCCCAAGCAGGTTCTCCTGGTTTTGCTGCCTTCCACAAAGCAAAATCAAAGGGGTCTTTCTTTTTCTGATATTCTGGATCGTCCATGTTGACGCGTAGGCGTAGCCCGCCGTAGGCATCGCTTTTCCCGACTTGCATATCTTCTAACTTGCGTCCCGAAAGCTTGCCATATTCAGCAAACTGCCGCACTGCATAATACACATCACCGTCAGCAGGGTAAGCAAAACCCTTATTTTCCAACTCATGAATTAACCGCAAAATGCCATTCATCGTATGGGTAGCACGGGGATACTCATCAGCTTCTTTAATCCCCAACCGCGCCATATCCTCAAAATATGCTTTGATAAAGCGATCGGCTACAGCTTCCATTGATGAATGTTCAACACAGGCTCGATTGAGAATCTTGTCATCAATATCAGTAAAATTTTGGATATATCGCACTTCATAGCCGATAAACTGGAGATATCGGCGCACTACGTCCCAAACAATGCAAGCTCTAGCATGACCCAAATGGCAGTAGTCGTACACCGTCACGCCGCAGTAATACATCTTAACCTTGCCTGGTTCGACTGTTTCAAACGGTTCTTGACGACGGGTGAGGGTATTGTAAAGGGTTAGGGTCATAACAGAGTAATGCTGAAATAAGAAGATACGTAATAATAGGGTAAAGCAGCTGGGATGACAGTCCAGCATCCCTATGCTAGTGTTTTCTGGACTATCTGCGCTACATTACTATTTTTTGACTATTTGATAACAGCGCTATGCAATCAGCAGTTACACCCGAATCTTCGGCAATGGATACGCCAAAACAAGGAATGCCAGTAACAATTATTACGGGTTTTCTCGGTAGTGGCAAGACGACTTTACTCAATCATATCCTCAACAACCAACAGGGTTTAAAAACCGCTGTTCTAGTGAATGAATTTGGCGAAATTGGCATCGACAACGAGCTAATTGTTTCCACTGGTGAGAACATGGTGGAACTAAATAATGGTTGTATCTGCTGCACTATTAATAATGATTTAGTAGATGCAGTTTACAAAGTTTTAGAACGCCAAGAAAATCTAGATTATCTAGTAGTGGAAACAACTGGATTGGCAGATCCGCTACCAGTAGCTCTAACATTTTTGGGCACAGAATTGCGGGATTTAACTCGCTTGGATTCGATTATTACCGTGGTAGACGCGGCGAATTACAGCCTAGATTTATTTAACTCTCAAGCAGCATACAGCCAGATTGCCTATGGCGATGTAATTGTGCTGAACAAGACTGATTTGGTTGATGAAGCCACCTTGAATGAGTTAGAAACAAAAATTAACGAAGTTAAGGAAGGAGCGAGAATTCTCCGCACCACGCGATCGCAAGTGCCACTCCCGTTAATTCTTAGTGTTGGCCTGTTTGAGTCTGATAAATATTTTGACACAGTGGTGGATGAACACAACCATCACAATCATGACCATCATGACCATCACGACCATGATGATCACGATCACTCAACATGCGGTCACGATCATCACGACCATGACCATGACCACCATGATCATCACCACCATCATTCTGACCATTTAGAAAATGATGGTTTTACTTCCATCTCTTTCCAAAGTGACAAACCTTTTTCTATTAGGAAGTTTCAGTATTTCTTAGATAACCAGCTACCCTCAAATATCTTCCGAGCTAAGGGGATTATGTGGTTTGATGAAAGTCCGAAGCGTCATATTTTCCACCTTTGCGGTAAACGCTTTACCTTGGATGATGATGAATGGAAAGGTCAATTAAAAAACCAAATCGTGCTGATTGGTCAAAATTTGGATCGTGAGGTTTTAATCACTCAACTCGAAAACTGCATTTGTTTACCTTCAAGCTCTCGCGGTAAAGGCTTTGGCAAATAAAAGTTAGGAGTTAAGAGTGAGGAATTAAATTGTGTACTCGTTCCCAGGTTCCACCTGGGAATGCATTCCCAGTGGCTCTGCCATCTGTTCTGATGAATGAAAACGCTTCCTCACTCCCCTGCGTTACCAGCTTCTTCACTTGCCAACTGCTATGGCTGTTACAGTGTCACTCTCACCACTATTTCCACCGAAATTCCCTCTTTGAGCGAATTTATCGCTACACGCCGCACTTCTTCAGCAAGGATAGCTTGATAAGTTATATATCCGGTTACTTATCATTAAGACCGCAGGGGGGCAGGGAGCAGGGAGAAAGAGAGTTTCCCGGTTTTTGCATAGATGTGGGAATTATAACTAATTAGCCGGACATGATATTACTGACTCTTGCATAAGTTCCAGTGCAGCAATTGTTGAATCATCTCTCTAATACTAGCCAAGCCAGAATCAATGCTGAGGCTGCCATATTATTCTGGATACGTATGATCAGTAATTTCTAAAATTTTCTGAGCAACTTGCTGTAATCTAGCGGTGCAGATAAATCACTACTTAGCGCATTCGCTTATTCTTAAAGCGGCGATACATGCCAACCGATAGACAATATGCTCAGAATCTCTCGAAATTTGTTTTTCGAGTAACTTTGTTATCAGTGAAATTTTCTGCAAGCACTTGCGATCGCCATCGTCAGCCCTAGAAACATCAACTCAAACCCCTAATCCTATTCTACGTTAATAGTTGATCGTTGACCCACTCTAAAGCAGGAGAGAATAAACAAAAATTTTAAAGTAATGCTCATAAAACTTTAAAGTTAAAATGAAGCTTAAATAAACTTTTTTAAAAGTTAATCAATAGAAGCGAATTTTTTAAAGATCAAATAAACTTCCTGATAAATTAGTTAATACCATTATATCATTAGTAATACTTAGGTAGAGAATAATTGAAATCACTCAAGTTAATAAATTTTATATGGCTCCTATTTAGCTTTTTAAAAAACTTTGTACTCCTTCCTCTAGCTATCTTCTCTCGTATTCCCTGTCTTCAGAGGTAAGTTGATAAATCAAATCGGATTGTTATATCAACTATTAACAATTCAAAATCACCGTGCGCGTTGGCACAGCCTCTCACGCCATTTCCTATACGGGGAGAACCCCTGCACCGCTTTGGAAAAGGGGTTTTAAACCTTTAATTTACGCTAATTAGCATCTGCATACAATTCATCAGATTAATTTGACATATGAATATTCAAGAGTTATTAACTATTGCGGATAAAGTGGTATCGAAATCATCTGGCAGGCACTTGACTGATTTACAAAGTGATTTGTTAAAAGCATCTTCTGAAAATCAGACATACGAACAGTTTGCCAACGATCGCGGCTACTGCCTCGATTATATAAAGAAGGATGTAGGGTCTGCATTATGGCAATTGCTATCTCAAGCATTAGGAGAGAAAGTTACAAAAAAGAACTTTCGGCAAGCGTTAGCGCGATATCAACAGGCTGAAAAATTTGTAACTTATAACGAAAAAGAAAAACAGCAATATTTTGGCATCTACCTGATGTTTTGGCTTTCTAGGGAAGCACAGAAGAATTCGACAACCTTTGAAAATCGATACTACAGCATGGATGCCGAGTAATACTGCTGCCTTGAAATTAAAACTTCACTCATTGAAAGTTTCAAATACCTATGTCATATGCTTTTCACCCATATCAAGAAGGATGAAAATAATCGTAGATTTCTTGAGCCAAGCGCGGCCCGATTCCTGGAACCTCAGCGAGTTGTGGGGTTGTTGCTTGCCGAATATAGTCAACTGAGCGAAAATGCCCTAGTAGCTGCTTTTGTCGATGATGTCCTAAGCCAGGAATTTCATCTAAACGCGATCGCTTCAATTTATCACTACGCTGCTGACGATGGAAAGTCACTGCAAACCGATGTGCTTCATCCCGCAACCGCCGCAACAACTGCACCCCTGCTTGTTCTGCATCAGTTGTCAAAGGTTTAGATTCTCCCGGTAAAAAAATCTCTTCTCGTTGCTTCGCCAAACTCACAACTCGCAAGTCTTCTAATAAATTCATCTCTTGCAAAACGGCGACGACTGATGATAATTGACCTTTACCGCCATCAATCATGATTAAATCAGGCCAATCTGGATTACCCAAACGTGCCAACTGTGGATCGTCGCCATACTTACGGAACCGCCGCCCAATAACTTCAGCAAGACTAGCAAAATCATCTGAATGTCCCGCCGTCACCGTGGGATTTTTAATTTTGTAGTGGCGATAGTGTTGTTTAGCGGGTAAACCGTCGATAAATACAACTTGCGAAGCTACAGCATTTGACCCTTGAATGTGGGAAATGTCATAACCTTCGATGCGATGGGGTACATCTGGTAAATCGAGAATGGTAGCTAAATCTTGCATTGCTTGGTCGTTGCGATCGCCTAATTTCTGCATTCTTTGCAATTCATACTGGGCATTTCGCTCTACCATCTCAATTAATTCTGCCTTAGTTTGCCGTAAAGGAGTCAATATTGTGACTTTTTTCCCTTTGCGTTGAGTTAAGACATCCGCCAATATCTCCACATCTGGTAAATCATGCTGTACCAGAATTTCTAAAGGTATTTCCACTGAGTCAGCAGTTTGATAATGTTCCTCTAAAGCTCGTTGTAAAATAGCTCCTGGTTCTGCCTGAGCATCCGCCACAAAGGCCAAGCGTCCTACCAATTGCCCAGCGCGAATCTGGAATAGTTGAATACAAGCGTGCTGTTCGTCAGCTGCCAGTGCGATCGCATCCCGCGAAACTGTATCATCTGGTAAGGAAACTTTTTGATTGGCTGTCAGTGACTTTAACCCAGAAATTTGGTCACGAATCCGCGCTGCTGACTCAAAATTCAAATTCTCAGCGGCTGTATTCATCTGTTGAGTCAAAATATCAATCAGTTCCTGAGTTCGCCCTTGAAAGACCATCGCTATTTTTTGTACTATTTTGCGATATTCTTCTGGTGAAATCATCTGTTGACACACACCCGGACAACGCCCTAAATCATAATTTAAGCAAGGACGGTCTTTGAAAAGTGGTTGAGGCCGTTGTCGCTGTGGAAAGATACGCTTGCACAGGCGTACAATTTCTCGCAAAAGCCCAGCATCAGTATAAGGCCCATAAAATTTATCCTTTTCTTTGCCGAATTGGCGTTTCCGGGTAATAAAAATTCGAGGATAATCTTCTGACCAAGTGATGCACAGATAGGGATATTTTTTATCATCTTTGAGCAGCACGTTAAAGTATGGCTGGTGCTGCTTGATTAAATTCGCTTCTAGCGCTAGCGCTTCGGCTTCAGTATCAGTGACGATGAATTCAATTTCTGTCACCAACTTAACCATTGTGGCGATGCGTTCAGTCTTGTTGTAGCCATCCCGGAAATAGGAACGGACACGCGATCGCAACTTACGTGATTTACCTATATATATAATGCGATCGCTACTGTCCCGCATGAAATAAACCCCCGGTTCCGGTGGAATTTCGGCTAGACGGTTTTCCAGTCGTTCTGGCTCTTTAACCAGTGATAGTATTTGAGTAGATATAGCCACAACCAAAATTAGGTAGTCTTTCTCTATTTTAAGAAAAATTATTTTTTCGTGCCGATTTAACAAGTAAATGTAAAGTAGCCGTCATGAACTGCATACACCAGAACACATAAAATAGTGGCTGGGGACTAGTATTTTTTACTCAGCACTGGCTCAACGCCCCGCTAACGCCGCACAAAGACAAGCTTGAGGGCCAGTTTCCGACCTAGACTTTGCCAGAAAATTTGTTGCAAGCATCAGAACTTTGAAGCAGACAAGAGTTTGTCTAGCTGCGACCTTAGTTATCGGCTCCTAAGTAGGACGGCGTAAATAATTAAAGGTTTGTAGTCTACCCCTTTGGGATTCTTGCTACGCATAGCGTCTCATAAAGAAGACTAAAGTTCTCAAAAAGGACTAGAGCCGCTTACTACGAACTTATTTAAACACTTTTACGTTACTTAAGATAGTTTGATTTATTCACGCTCACTCACTGTCAGAATAAAGACTTTGCTTTTTGAATCTATAATTAATATTTTTTAAATCGGTAATACGTTTTTATTTAAAAATTTATATTTTTGTATAAAATATTTTTATTGTTGATTTTGATAATTTTGCCTCTGGTTTTTTAATAAAAAATAATATGTTTATATATTGATTATATAAATATTATATAAATAGTTTATTAAATAGCAATATTCTGCTTTCTAAATTGAACTTATAACATTAAGCGAATTAACGGATTTAGGAATTTAAATTTAAGATTATGATTGAAAATATAGCTATTATAATGATTTAAAACAAGAGTTAAACTATGAATTTGCAAGACTTTGAAGCCCAGTACCGTGAGGCTATGGCTGAAACACTCAATGATCTGCAAACAGCAGTTTTGTTGTTAGCACAAGTACAACATAGAATTTCAAAAATTGGAACTTCTGTGCAACATATTAGTGAGCGAGTGGAAGAGTTTATTGCAGAGCAAAAAGCTGAATAAATGTACACTCAGCAGAAAAGCTTATCTGTGGCTAAAAGTCAACTCTTCTTCAATTGTCAGAATGAGATCCTTAAGTTTTAGAGGTTTGACAAAATAGCGACGTGCGCCCAAACTCAAAGCTAGTTCTTGATCTGCTTTAAAAGCAAAAGCTGAAACCACAATAATAGGTATTTTTGACAAATCAGGTTTTTGCTGGACTTGTTTTAAGAGCGAATAACCGTCAATATCTGGCAATTTTAAGTCTAATAACATTAAATCTGGCTCGAATTTCTCTATAGTTGAGAAAAAAGTAGAGCCTTCTGATAAACTTTGGACATCGTACCCACAGTAACTTAGATAGTCGCTCAACAACATCCGATTGAGATAATGGTCTTCAACTAGCAAAACTCGTCTAACTTTATGTGACCGCAATGGCTGATCTATGTTGATTACTTGTGCTATCATTGCTATCTATTTTCTTAAGTAAAAGCCAACAATTCTTACCATCAACTAAAATGGTATTGCATTTAAATGGTAAAATGAATAGAAATGTTACTTATGTAATCTAGTGAAAGATATTAAAAAATTAAATTTACCTGTTCTATAATACTTAATAATATTAAAACTAATAGTAGTTTAATTAAGTTTTAATATTTACTTTACGTTATTTTTATATTTTATAGTATTAAATAAAATGCTGCGTTTATAAATTGAATCGTCTTAGCTTTATGAGTAAAACTACTTAAGTAATACTGAAATAATGGTAAGGTTATTGCCCTTTATAGAATAGTTTTCATCTGGATGTGGGGCTAAGTAATATCATTTTACGGAATCTCTATTACAAATACGTTGGTAGGGGCATACAGATATAGGCTTTTACGACTTACTCATTTTTAGTTTTTTAAAAACTTTAGCTTAAAAGATTAAATCATCTTCTAGCTGGAAGTAAATATTCAGAAAAAAAGGGAGCTATTAGTTAGCTCCCTTGCTTATTTATAGTTTTGAACTCGCAATCTTAAATAGATGCTTTTTTAAATTTGCGTTGGGTAGCAAACACACCAGCAACACCTAGCAGACCCAGTGTTATTGATGGTTCTGGCACTGCTGCGGGAGGCACACCTTGGATGGTGACTTGGTAATTGCCACTGTGGGATATACCATCACTTTTTTCAACTAAACCGGACTGGCTAGCTTTAAAGCTATACAGGTAGTCCGTCTTGCCGTCATAAGTGTATTTGACGATTTCACTTGCTTGTAATTTAAATAGGTTAGATGGCAATCCTAAAAGGGGTGCGGCATTATAATGACCTGCTAAACCAATACTGATTAAACCACTAGTGTCATCTTGATTGACATAGGAAATATTCGGATCGCTAAAGCGTTGAAATCCGCCACTTAGAAGAAACTTGCTAAACAAACTCTGTTGAGTATAACCCAACCCACCGAGTAAATTACTAGTGATATTATTAGAACTTAGAACTTGCTTAAACCAGTTGTTAGCTAAGTTATTTAACCCATAGGTAGTAGTTGTTTTTCCGACTCCAAACCAGTCATCAGAAGTGAGGCTGCTTAGAGTCAAGGTTTTGCTACCGATTGTGCCTGTCAAGGTGGTGTTCTTAGTAAAATTAAAACCAGCTTTTTCACTACTAGCAGCTAGCTCTACATTTCCAGTGGGGTTGGCGGCGTTACCACTTAAAACTTTTTGTACATTTGCACTGGAATTTGTTACTAAGAAGGTATTTGTAGCATTAGAATCATAGACTAAATAATCACTGGCTGCTGTTCCACCAATACTAGCACCAGTGAGCGTTCCAGCCTGTGCTGGTACAGTGACAACGCTCACACCAATAGCCATTGAGGCACCAATTACAAGTTTCTGAAAAGTCATTTTCATTTTTTCAAGTCTCTGTCAGTTTGGAAGTTAAGTTTTAAACTACTGCCGTTTTTAGGCTTGGGCTGTCTTGACTACAGGCTTTTTGGCAATACGGCTGCTTAAAAGCGCGACCTGTATTGTTAGCCATCTTTGGTAGTTGAGCGTACAAACCCAGTTTAAGAAACGGGGAGACCTGATTGGGTAAAGTTACTTCTGATTATCAATGAAAAGATGGCAAATGTTTCTGTATTTTTATACGTCTAATTACATATTTAACCAAATTGTGTCAGTTGTAAAAATTACATTATAATATTTTCAGCTTCAGTAGAATACGGTCATTCGCAGGGACGCACATCTGTCATTAGTGTCAACTTAAGCTAAAACTTCTTTAAAACCTCGTTAAGAGCCTCTGGCTGGAAATGCTGCTCATTGGGCTGCTGCCGCGAGTCAGAGAGGCGGAGCCTCCATTATGTATTCCCAGTCAGAGACTCTTGACAAGACAATCTCTCAAAGCTTTGTCTAGACTGGTTTTTACGTTAAGTTGACACTAATGTACATCTCTACACCCCTACTAGCGGGACTTAAACAAAACTTAAAGTTAAAAAAGAGTATAATGCTTAACTAGCATAGCTTTCACGTTGAAAAAAAGCTCATGAAAGAGACCACCCCCGCAGCAATGCCTCCATGCTTTGAAAGATGGTG
>NZ_JAIVFT010000001.1:561434-722797 GCF_020829665.1 Nostoc sp. CHAB 5824 | reverse complement strand
TCGGATATGCCTATAGTCTGGGACTTGCTGCAATTGTTCGACGAGGTTCATACTTGTTAGTTATCCATTTTTCTCCACCCTCTACAAATCATTATTATTTTTCTCTCGTTGTATGAAACCACCCTGCCTCTCCTTACTAAGGAGAGGGGTTGGGGGTGAGGTTTTGTGAGGTTTTGTACTTAATTAAATTCGCGTTCCTAAAGTTTTCTCATTTCGAGTCGTGTTAACTCTTTGAGTACGGTAAACCGTATTTGCTCGTTAGTTCCCAAAGATTAATTTAATTGTTAAGTTTAGTTACATAAATAAAAAAAGCTGCAAACATTGCCAAACAAGAGAAATTATGAGAAACGGTAATATTCTTGATCTTCACGACAAATTGAACGACTTTGCGCGTAGCCCATCGCCTAATTTGAGCGGGAACGCCAGCACCTCGGATGTACATCACGCAAGAATCTTACCTTGGTTTCATTAAGTATGCCGAAAAACTTAATGGTCGCTTGGCGGTGATTGGGTTTATATCTCTTATAGCTTTAGAAATTTTGACTAGTGTTTAATCAAGTTTTTTAAGCTAAGTGAGAAATAAGATTTAATTAACATTGTTTAACACGGTTATGAAAGCTACAGATCAATTGGTGCATTTTTTAAAACAAGAGTTGGGTATTTCTGGTGGAGCAATTTCTCTTGCTTTGCGACATTGTGAGCAGACCCCTAACTTTCTAGCCATGACCCTCTGGCAGTATGGGCTGGTAACACTGGATCAGTTAGCCCAAATTTTTGATTGGTTGGAAACAGTATAAGCTACTGCTTTAACTATTCAAATGGTAAATAACGGACTTTACCAGAAAGTCACATTTTCAACAGGTTTCATTTTAAGGATTAGTAACATCAATGGCAATTAAAGAACAGCCTAAGTCACCTCGGTTTCGGATCATAGCTAATATATTGCTGGCAGTATCAGGGCTATTTTTGCTCTTAAATCTATTTCTGCCTGGTTTATTTGCTTCTGGCCCTGCTGGTGTTCCATATAGTCTATTTATTCATCAAGTACAGGAAGGGGAAGTCAGCCGCGTTTCTGTTGGTCAAAACCAGATCCTCTACCAACTAAAAACAGAAAATGCCGAGCCAGGCCAGGTGTTTACAACTACACCAATCTTCGATTTAGAGTTACCCAAACTGCTAGAACAAAAAGGAGTTGAATTTGCTGCTACACCTCCACCTAAGAATACTTGGTTTACAACCCTTTTAAGTTGGGTGATTCCACCACTGATTTTTATTGGCATTTGGCAGTTCTTTCTCGCCCGTGGTGGCGGTGGTGGCGGTGGTCCCCAAGGTGTTCTCTCGATTGGTAAGAGCAAAGCTAAAGTTTACGTTGAAGGCGAATCAGCTAAAATCACCTTTGCAGATGTGGCTGGGGTAGAAGAAGCGAAAACTGAGTTAGTGGAAATTGTGGATTTCCTCAAGACTCCAGGGCGCTTTACGCAAATTGGCGCTAGGATTCCCAAAGGTGTGTTGTTAGTTGGCCCTCCGGGTACTGGTAAGACACTTTTAGCGAAAGCCGTAGCAGGAGAAGCAGGAGTTCCATTCTTCAGTATCTCTGGTTCTGAGTTTGTAGAATTGTTTGTCGGTGTAGGTTCTTCCAGAGTACGGGATTTGTTTGAGCAAGCAAAGAAACAGGCTCCCTGTATTGTATTCATTGATGAATTGGATGCGATCGGTAAGTCTCGTAGCAGTAATGGCTTCTACGGTGGTAACGATGAGCGAGAACAGACCCTCAACCAGTTACTAACGGAGATGGACGGGTTTGCAGCCGGAGATGCAACGGTGATTGTACTAGCAGCTACCAACCGCCCCGAAAGCCTTGACTCCGCATTGCTGCGTCCAGGCCGGTTTGACCGCCAAGTGTTGGTAGACCGTCCCGATTTATCTGGTCGTGAAGCAATTCTCAAGATTCACGCTCAAAAGGTAAAATTAGGAGATGATGTAGATTTAAGAGCGATCGCTACTCGTACCCCTGGTTTTGCCGGCGCAGATTTGGCAAACTTGGTAAATGAAGCTGCATTATTAGCAGCTCGCAATCTTCGTGAAAGGGTTGCTCAAGAAGACTTTGCCGAAGCAATTGAGCGGGTAGTCGCCGGTTTAGAGAAGAAGAGTCGGGTGATGAACGAGACCGAGAAAAAGATTGTTGCTTACCATGAAGTTGGTCACGCAATGGTCGGGGCGCTAACCACAGGAAACGGTCGCGTAGAAAAGATTTCGATTATTCCCCGTGGGATGGCAGCTTTAGGTTACACTCTGCAATTACCAACTGAAGACCGCTTTTTGATGAATGAAACAGAACTGCGGGGTCAGATTGCGACTTTGTTAGGTGGACGTTCTGCCGAAGAGATTGTGTTTAACAGTATTACAACAGGTGCTTCCAACGATTTGCAACGAGCAACTGATTTGGCAGAACGGATGGTAACAACTTATGGTATGAGCAAAGTCTTAGGGCCACTGGCTTACCAACAAGGACAACAATCAATGTTCTTGGGTAATGGTGCTAGTAATCCCCGGCGGGCGGTGAGTGAAGACACATCGAAAGCCATTGATAGCGAAGTCAAGGAAATCGTGGAAACAGCCCACGAACAAGCCCTAGAGATTCTCAGACAGAATCGAGACTTGCTAGAAGCGATCGCTACTCAACTCTTAGAAACAGAAGTCATTGAAGGGGAAAAACTGCACAGTTTGCTGGGTCAAATTAAACCCGTAGCTAATTCGTAATTAAGAAAGTCAGGTTTTAAACGCAGAGGTACGCAGAGAATAACTTTGCGTACCTTTGCGTTAAACCTCTGCGTTACTTTGCGTTTTTAATACTCTGGAATAGAAGGATCGATTTCTTTACTCCAAGCATTAATTCCGCCTTTAACATTCGTCCCGACAATTCCAGCTTCTTTGAGAATGGCGAGGGCTTTTGCCGATCGCCCGCCCATCTTACAATGAGCAATTAAGCGGTGACCGTTCAATATTTCCTTTACCTTGGCAACGCCATTGCCATTTTCAATGTCTGGTAAGGGCACCAACACTGAACCAGGAATCTTGGCAATGTCGTACTCATTAGGGTTGCGGACATCTATCAGTACAAAATCCTTCGCACCACTATCGAGCAACTCCTTCAAATCCTTGACGGTCATTTCTTGACTTTCCATCTGCTGTTTTGCCTCCTCTGCCTTAGCTTGTGGAATTCCGCAGAATTGTTCGTAGTCTATCAGATTTTCAATCACTGGGCGAATCGGGTTAGGACGCAGCTTCAACTCCCGAAATTTCATATCTAAGGCGTTGTATAGCAGCAACCGTCCACTTAGGGTATTACCTTGTCCCAGAATGATTTTGACAGTTTCCGTTGCTTGAATTAAACCAATAATTCCGGGCAAAATTCCCAATACGCCACCTTCTGCACAAGAGGGAACCATTCCTGGTGGTGGTGGTTCTGGGAAAAGGTCACGGTAATTCGGGCCACCTTGGTAGTTAAATACAGTAGCTTGCCCTTCAAAGCGTAAAATTGAACCGTAGACGTTGGGCTTATTCAGCAATACGCAGGCGTCGTTAACTAGATATCTGGTGGGGAAGTTATCAGTACCATCCACTACGATATCGTAAGGTTGAAGGATTTCCAGGGCGTTTTCGGAAGTCAGGCGAGTTTCGTATAAATCAACCTGACAATAGGGGTTAATTTCGTGAATGCGGTTTTTTGCTGATTCAATTTTGGGTTTACCCACCCAGGATGTACCGTGGATTACTTGGCGTTGTAAGTTGGAAGTATCGACAACATCGAAATCGACAATCCCGATACGTCCAATACCCGCCGCCGCCAGATATAAAAGTAGTGGTGAACCTAGTCCACCTGTACCGATACACTGGACACTGGCAGCTTTTAGGCGCTTCTGTCCTTCTAGTCCTACTTCCGGCAAAATCAGGTGTCGGGAGTAGCGTTCGTAATCGTCTTTGGTCAACTGGATTTCATCCAAATTGGGATTGAGCATAGCAGTTATGATCTGGGACGGAATATTAATCCTATCGAAAAACGATATGTGTCTTTAAACTAAGCAGTTAAATTATATTTTCAATTGCCTCTGCTTGGAAATGATGAGTATCATCAAGACTCCAGCTTTGGAGTTCTCCAGCTTTACCGTTTTGGACGGAAACTATTATATACGAGTATCCCTGCCAAGCGTATAGGCGATCGCATTCTGAAGGGATAGCAGGATGATCTGGGTGGGAGTGAAAAATGCCGATAATGTTAAGTGAGCGATCGCGTGCTTCCCTTTGTGTTTTTAACATAACTTCGGGTGCGATCGCATATTGCCGTCTTTTACTTTCTGCTGTGCGTTCCTCTGAGAACTCAGCAGCCGCTTCTGTATTCCAGACATTTTCTGTTGACATGACTTCTACCACAATTTTGTCCTCACTAGCCAGATAGCCCAAGACTATACCACAGCACTCGTCTGGATAGATGCTTTCGGCATGGGTACGGATAAATTGCAAATGCTCTTGGCTAAGTCGAATCATCTCTGCGTTTGTAATTGTAGTAACCTATAGCAATTTTTGCACAGATATAATATCGTGTCCGGTTAAAGACTTTTCATTAAGACTCTTGGACGCAGGGGGAGAAAGAGTTTCCAAGTTTTTGCACAGATGCACCGAATCATAATTAATCAGCCGGACATGATATTAAGATATTCCCAGGCGTAGCCCGCCACAGGCATTGCTACGTTCAAAAAGGAAAATATGTCTTTTGTAAGCTGTTACGCATTTAATTTGTACATTTACCTGATGACTGATGACTGATGACTGATGACTGTTAACAGTCAACAGTCAACAGTTAACGACCATCGAGAGTGTTTATATACTTTAGACGCGCATCAGCTTATCACTTCTTTAAACATTTGCCTACTGCTTTCTAAAAATTATTACCTATAAACTAAAATATAAAGAATATACAAAGTTCAATATACAGAAAAACCAGTATTTATATATACCTTAACATAAGGTAATGTGAAGAGTATGCAAAGATGTGTTTTTAAGTATGGACATCTCGGTAAATATTCATATATGGTTATCACAATGTTATTTAGATGTTCTCTATTTTTAAACTAAACACCCACGGGTAATAGCCCACAACGAGGGTATAAAAATCCCTTTCCCTATCAATAGTCAGCTGTTCGCTATTTTCAAGACAGCAGGACTTACGTATTGAAAAATTAAAGTATGGAATGTTAGTTTTAGACATTTAAGCTTGATTTGGCGACGTTTTTTCAGCGATTGCCATTCAATCAAGGATGGTTATAAAAAGTTTGAAACAACCTATTTTAGTACTTACGCGTAAGTGCGATTTTGGACAGCGTCTGAGGCTTTAATACTTAGACAAGTACTACCTGCAAGCTGGTCAACAGAGTGAATTTTCGATAAAAATTACTGATCCTCAAGAGTGAAGCACAAGAAATTGCCGAAAGTGTCAACTATAGGCAAATTCTTTGTGCGCTAAAACCGCACTAACTCAGGGTTTAGAACTAAAGTTACTCAAACAATTGATTGAAAAAGGTAAAAATTATGACAAATATCATTGGAAATAACAGTAATAATACCCTACTGGGCAGTAAAGGTAATGATACCATCATAGCTCAGAAGGGTAATGACACCCTGACCGGTGGCGGTGGCAAAGATAAATTTATTTACAACTTGGGCGATGGCACTGATATTATCAACAATTTCGGTGGGGTAGGTAAAGGGACAAACCCGACAGCAGCAGTGATTGCTGAAGTAGATACTATAAAATTCCAAGGTGCTGGCTTAACTGCTAGAAATCTGTTGCTGACCCAGAATGGCAACAACCTGGAAATCACCTTTGAAAAGGTGACTGGCACAAAATTCATCCTCAACAACTTCAAGTTAGAAAACTTAGATAACCTGAAAGCTTCTAAAACAAGACCAGCTTTTGGTAATATCCTGTTTGATGGGCAAACTAGCATCACCAGTAGCTTTAATGTCCTAGATGCCAACTCCACTCAAACCAGCTTAGGCATCAAGAACACCGTAACCTTTCTCAATGACCTCGATAACAATATTACGGCTTTAAATAACTCAGATGATGTCGTTAATGGTCAGGGCGGTAATGACAAAATCGACGGATTGAGTGGCAACGATTTGCTGCGCGGTGGTGGGGGCAATGATATTCTCATTGGTGGTGCAGGGAATAACACCTTAGTTGGTGGTATAGGCGGCGATTACTTAGATGTTAATTCTGCAACAGGCAATAACCTATTGGATGGTGGCAATGGTAATGATTCTCTCTCGGCTTTAGGTGACTACGATGTGGCGTCTGGTAATAACACACTCATTGGTGGCGCTGGTAACGATAGCTTAAGTGCTGACGATTCAAAAGGCAATAACCTGTTGGATGGTGGCAATGGCAATGATTATCTTTCTGCCTCTGCTGACTACTACAGCGCTGGGGTGTCTGGTAATAACACACTCATTGGTGGCGCTGGTAACGATAGCTTGAGTGCTTTCTATTCAACAGGCGATAACTTCCTGGATGGTGGCGATGACAATGATTATCTTAACGTCAATCTTGCCGATGGTAATAACACCCTCAACGGTGGTGCTGGTGACGATTCCTTAAGTGCTAACATTTCAAGAGGCAATAATCTGCTCTCTGGTGGTGATGGCAATGATTCTCTCTTTGCCTCTGACTTCGAGGGCTACAGGTTTGATAACACCTCAGGCAACAACACCCTGAACGGTGGTGCTGATGACGATTACTTGAATGTTAACTATTCACGAGGCGCTAATCTGCTCAATGGAGGCGATGGCAATGATTCTCTCTCCGGCTCTAGCTATGGTCGCGGCTACGGAGGATCTTTGTATCACACTACTGGCAAAAACACCCTTAACGGTGGCGCTGGTGGCGATAACTTGAATGTTGACTATTCATCAGGCGATAATCTGCTCTCTGGAGATGATGGCAATGATTATCTCTTTGCCTCTGGCTACGAGTACGACAAAGATGGCGACGGACAAGGAGAAGGAGTCTATCGCAGGACGTTAGGGAATAACACCCTCAACGGTGGCGCTGGTGCCGATAACTTGATTGTTGATTATTCAACAGGCACTAATCTGTTGGATGGTGGCGATGGCAACGATACTCTCTCCGCCTATAGCGCATTAGGTAATAACACTCTTTATGGTGGTTTTGGTAATGATATCCTTACAGGTGGTCTTGGTAATGACACCCTCTATGGAAATGATGGTACTGATACCTTTGCTTTCAATAGTTTCAATGAAGGCGTTGATAATCTTTATGACTTCAATGCCACTAATGAATTGATTCAGGTATCGGCTGCTGGTTTTAGTGGCGGGTTAGCAACACCTTCACTTCAGAAAAGTCAGTTTACCATCGGAACATCTGCAACAGCGATCGCTCAACGATTCATCTATGACAATATTACAGGTGGATTGTTCTTTGACCAAGATGGCAGTGCGTCTGGGTTTACTCAGGTAAAATTTGCACAACTATCTGCTGGTGTGACACTAACCGAAAACAATTTTTTGGTTGTTTAATCGGAATTAGCGCTCTGCCATACTAAGGGTCATCGGTTAAGAGGTGCTATTTTTAGCACCTCGCATTTGATGTATCAATACAATTTAGTGCTAACAGAGAGTAGATGTTGGATTTGGTTATTCAACTTTTGATATGTGTGCGGATGATTCGCAAGTGTTCTTGGCTCAGTTGATTTATGTCTGCATTCGTAATTCTGGTAATCTATAACGAATCTTGCTTAGATATAAAACATTGCCAAGCGTAGGCTAGCAAGAACCGCAGGCATAGCTGCCATCAAAAATGAAAATGTGTATTTTTTCTCATTCCTTTAAACATTTGCCTACTGCTTTCTGCTTTCTTATTGCCTAAAAGCTAAAAGAATATGAAGAATGCATAAAGCTCGATGCTTGTATATACATTTATCGGCAAATAACGTGAAGATTACGCCAAGATACTTACTTAAGTATGGAAATTTAAGTAGGATCCTGACTGTGTAGTTATTTTGAGGATATTGATGTGTTCTTTATTTTCAAGCTAGACACCTAATACCAATTCTATGTGAGGCTGCGCTTTATTCACCTAGGGACAATTCATGAATTGCCCCTACGGCGCAGTTTTGGGTAAGTCCCATAGGCGTATCTTCAAAAAGAAACAGTATAAGGAGAATAGCCCATAAGGAGGGCAGAAAAATATTTTTCCCGATCAAGAGTCAACTGTTGACTATTTTCTCTTCTAATAGGGCTTAGGGACTGGCAAAAAACCAAATATAGTAGGTTTTAGACATTAAATGATCGATGATCCCGAATGTGCACGCTCATTAATTTGTACAGCGCTTAAAACTTAGATAGTCTGAGATACTTAGATAAGTGCTACGTAAAAGCCTTTTTATACGACGGTGAATCTTCAAGAAATATTACTGATCCTCAAAGGTGACCTATAAAGTATGCCGAAAACTTCAAATTCCAGTGAATTCTTTGTGCCATAAAACAGCACAAAAAGCAAATTGACAACTTAAAAATTACTGAAAAAATCGATTGAGGTAGGTAAAAGTTATGGCAAATATCATTGGAACCAACGGTAATGATACCCTACGGGGTAGCAACAGCGCGGACACAATTAAGGGTCTTGCAGGTAACGATACCATATATATCATATATGGTGACGGTGGCAACGACACCTTGACTGGTGGAGGCGGTCAGGATAAATATCTTGACAACGACTACTCTGACTACGACTTCCAGCCTAATAATATCATCACCGATTTTGGTGGCGTAGGTAAAGGGGCAAATCCGACAGCAGCAGTCATTGCCGAAGTGGACACCCTAGAATTCCAGGGCGATGGCTTCACTGCCCAAAATTTACTGTTGACCCAGAATGGCAACAATCTGGAAATCAGTTTTGAAAGTCATCCTTATAAAACCCAGTTTTTTGGTGCAAAAGTCATCCTGCAAAACTTTGCCCTGGAAAACCTGGATAACCTGAGCAAATCTACAGGAGCTCCTGTAGACTTGGGCAATATCCTGTTTGATGGGCAAACTAGCATCACCGACAGCTTTGATGTCTTCAATGCCAACTCCACCCAAAGCACTATCTTCAACAAGAACACAGTTACCTTCCTTAACGATCTGAACAATAACGTTAGCGGCTTTGACAACTCAGATGATGTTATCAAGGGTCAAGAAGGCGATGACATCATTGACGGCAAAAGTGGGAATGACCTACTGCGAGGTGGTACAGGAAATGATACTCTCATTGGTGGTGCTGGGGATGACACCCTGAATGGTGATACGGGCAATAATTCCCTTGTTGGTGGTATTGGTAACGATCGCTTCAATATTCAATTTTCAACAGGCGATAACACCCTCAACGGTGGCGCTGGTAACGATACCTTAAGTGCTGAGGCAACATCTGGCAATAACTTACTCTTTGGGGGCGATGGCAATGATTCTCTTAACGCCTCTTACTATTTAGAAGGATACGACTATATTGACTCCTCAGGTAATAACACCCTTAACGGTGGCGCTGGTGACGATTACTTGAATGCTGAGGCAACATCTGGCAATAATCTACTCTTTGGGGACGATGGTAACGATACCTTGAGTGCCGGGGGTTCAAATGACACCCTCAACGGTGGCGCTGGTAACGATAGCTTGAGTGCTGGGGCAACATTTGGCAATAACTTACTCTTTGGGGGAGATGGCAATGATTTTCTCTCCACCTCTGGCTATTTCTACTCGGACAGAGGTGGCGATGGTTATGTGTCCTCCAAAGGCAATAACACCCTCAACGGTGGCGCTGGTGACGATACATTGCGTGCTGAGTATTCAACAGGCTATAACTTACTATCTGGGGGCGATGACAATGATTCCTTCTATCTAAGCCCCACAGATACTGCCCCATCTTCTTTAGTAACTCAAACAGTAGATGGGGGCAAGGGTGACGATTTGTTGTCCGTCGATTACATGTTAGCTACAGGGGGTATCACTTCGACATTCAATGCCACTACTAACATTGGAGAAATTACGGCGGGCGCGTATCGGGTTAGCTACAACAATATCGAACGATTAAATATCTCAGGTACACAATACGATGAATTGATTGTTGGCAACGATGGCAACGATACGCTTTCCACGGGCAATGCTGGCAATGATACTATCGATGGGGGTAAGGGTGACGATGTGTTGTCCGTCGGCTACAAGAATTCTACAGAGGGGATCACAACGACATTCAATGTAACTACTAATATTGGAGGAATTACGGCGGGCACGAATCGGGTTAGCTACAACAATATCGAACGATTAAATATTTCAGGTACACAATATGATGACTTGATTGTTGGCAACGATGGCAACGATACGCTTTCCACAGGCGATGGTGGCAATGATACGATAAATGGCGGTAAGGGTGACGATGTGTTGTCCGTTGGTTATGGTTACAGCAATGCTAGCGGGAGTTTCACTTCGACATTTGATGCTACTACGAACATTGGCTCAATTACGGTGGGCACGAATCGGGTTAGCTACAACAATATCGAACGATTAAATATCTCAGGTACAGCCGGCAATGACTTGATTGTTGGCAACGAAGGCAATGATACGCTCTTTGGGGGCTATGGTGGCAATGATACGATAGATGGCGGTAAGGGTGACGATGTGTTGTCCGGCGCGTACTTTTACAGCAACGATGATAATGATGTGATTATTGGCGGTGCAGGTAATGATACCCTAACGGGTGCGGGTGGTAACGACACTCTAACTGGTGGCGTCGGCAATGATATATTTCTTTACAACCCGAACGATGGCACTGATATTATCACGGATTTTGGTGGCGTGGGTAAAGGCTCAAATCCCTCAGCAGAAGTGATTGTATCCTTAGACACTTTGCAATTTAACAATGCTCAGTTCCTTGGCTTCACTGCTCAAAATCTGCTATTAACTCAAAATGGTAACAACTTAGAAATCACATTTGAAGACCCTAATGCTAATACTAAAGTCATTCTCCAAAACTTCAAATTAGAAAACCTGGATAATCTGCCAGCAACTTCTTCACGACCTGCTATTGGCAATATCCTGTTTAATGGAGAAACCACCATCACCGACAGTTTTGATGTGTTTGATGCTAATTCCACTCAAACTAGCCTGTTCAAAAGGAACACTGTTACTTTCCTCAATAACCTATCCAACAACATTACGGGTTTTGGCAACTCCAATGATGTCATCAATGGTCAGGGGGGTGACGACATCATCGACGGCTTGAGTGGTAATGACACGATCAGAGGTGGTGCGGGAAATGATATTCTCATTGGCGGTACGGGAAATGATACTCTCATTAATCGTGTAGGCAATGATACCCTTAACGGTGGTACTGGTGACGATAGCTTGAATGGTAGCGGTTCAACAGGCGATAACCTGCTCTTTGGGGGCAATGGCAATGATTCTCTTGACCTTTCTGGCCTCTACAGATACAATGGTTCCTCCTCCGACTCTCGCTCTTTAGGCAATAACACCCTCGACGGAGGTGCAGGTAACGATAGCTTGAGTGCTAGCGGTTCAAAAGGTGATAACTTGCTCTCTGGGGGCGATGGCAATGATTCTCTTGACCTTTCTGGTGGCACCAACTCCGATTTCGGCTTCTTTGACTCTCGCTCTTTAGGCAATAACACCCTTAACGGAGGTGCAGGTAACGATACATTGAGTGCTAGGGGTTCAACAGGCGATAACACTCTTAACGGTGGCGTTGGTAACGATTCCTTGGATGTTGGTAATTCAGAAGGCAATAATTTGCTCTCTGGGGGCGATGGCAATGACTCTTTTGCTGTACAGCTTTCATCTACTGCCCCATCTTCTTTAGTGACTCAAACAGTAGATGGGGGTAAAGGTGATGATTTGTTGTCCGTCGATTACAACAATCTTACTGGCAACAATGTTACTGGAGGAATAACTTCGACATTCAATGCTACTACTAACATTGGCTCAATTACGGCGGGCAATAATCGAGTTAGCTATAAGTTTATTGAAGGATTAAATATCATAGGTACAACCTACGATGACAACATTGTGGGGAGTAATGACAACGATACAATAATTGGGGGCAATGGTGGCAATGATACAATTATTGGCGGTGCAGGTAACGATGTCCTGACAGGTGGGTATTTAGGTAAAAATACCCTTTATGGCGGCAATGGCAATGACATTCTCTCTGCTGGTGTTGGTAATAGTAACCTCTATGGAGGAGTTGGTACTGATACCTTTGCTTTCTATTATTATAATCAAGGCATTGGTAGTATTTATGACTTCAACACGACTAATGAATTGATTCAGATACAGGCTACTAACTTTGGTGGCGGGTTAGCAACACCTATAATCTCAGCTAGTCAGTTTACCATTGGAACATCTGCAACCACGATCGCTCAACGATTCATTTATGACAATGTTACAGGTGGACTGTTCTTTGATCAAGATGGCAGTGCGTCTGGGTTTACTCAGGTAAAATTTGCACAATTATCTGCTGGATTATCACTAACCGAAAACAATTTTGTGGTTACTATTTAATCGCTGTTAGGGTGCCATTACTAAGGTTCACGGGTTACGAGGTGCTATTTTCAGCACCTCGCATTTAATAAATCAATGTAATTTACTAAAGTTGATTCCGCGCTTTGAGTTGCAGATATCGCTCAACCACCTGATCGGCAATTTGATTTGCTGGTGCATCTAGTACTAATACACCTTTTTGCTTCAACTGAGCAAATGCTACTTGTCGTTGCATTAATAAATCTAGTGCGACTGCACGGGCATAAGCATCTGTAACATCATCTGTAAAGGTGTGTGCTAAAAGATCAACTTGCGGATCTCGCAGAGTCACGCAAAACGGGAGATAGCGGGGTGCTAGTTTGGAAAGTGCAGCCAGGAGTTCTGTAGAGGCGGTGACATCAACTAAGTCGGTAATTACCACTACAAGGGCCCTGCGAGTTTGATGCTGCACAACATTTGTCACTGCCCCCAAATAATCAGATTCAAATAACACTGGTTGAATTGGAGTCAGGCGATCGATTAGCTGATTCAAATGATGTTGGCCGCGTTCTGGGGGAATCCACGTATGCATCTGGCGGTCAAATACACCAACACCGATGCGATCGCCTCGATGTAAGCCCGCCAATGCTAAGGATAAAGTTGCATTCAAACCCCAGTCAAATCGCTGCAAATTCTGCACTTTTGCTGTCATCAACCTTCCGCGATCAAGCAAGATTAATAAAGTTTGTTCCTGTTCGGGTTCGAGAACTCTCACTAGTGGCGTTGCATTTCCATAGGCTCCAACCCGACGAGCGGTAGCTTTCCAATCAATAAACCGCAAATCGTCACCAGTGCGATAGTTACGCAGTTCGGCAAACTCTGTACCAATACCAGTTTTGCGCGATTGGCGCATTGATCCTGATGATTGCAATGTCAAACGAATTGTGAGCGATCGCAATCCCACTAAATCAGGATAAACTTTCACTGGCAAACTTTGCGGAATTTGCCAATCATCCCAAGCTAATCCCCAAATTCCCAACTGTCGAACTTGAATATTTCCCCAAGGAAACTCGCCGCGCTGTGTCGGGTTGACGGTATACGTCAATTCTTGGGTGCTGTTACTAGGAACAATAGCGCGGAGTGAAGGTACAGATATGCCAAACCCTGTTGGGTAATAATCGCAGATTTCAATTAAGGCGTTGGCATTTGGCGATGTTACTTTTAGCACCACTGGATTATCCCGCCCAATGGATAATCGTGACGGTAATTCGCGGGTAATTTGCACGCGAGAACGCCGTACCTGCAAACCATCTACAACCATCAATCCGAGAACGATCGCATCAAATAGCAAAGTGATGGCGATGGTTGCTTTAATGCTAAAAAAAAGGCATAGGATCGGGGCGATCGCTATACCTAAAATCAACAATAAATAAACTCGTCTGGAAGGAACCATTTTTTAGAATGAAAACTTAGGAAAAGATTAGCTTAACCTACGTCATCATGGGCAAAGCGATTAAAAAGGAAGTCTAAGGCATAATTACGTAGTTGGTAGTATTGTGGATCTTCCATGATGCGGGCGCGATCGCGGGGACGAGAAAAAGGAATTTCCATAACTTCGCCAATTTTTGCATGGGGGCCATTGGTCATCATTACCAATTTATCTGCTAAAAATAGTGCTTCGTCGATATCGTGGGTAATCATCAACACTGTACAACGGTTATCGCCCCAAATTTTCAGCAATTCTTCTTGTAATTCTTCTTTGGTGATCGCATCTAGCGCCCCAAAAGGTTCGTCTAAAATTAATACTTTCGGACGAATCGCCAAAGCACGGGCGATAGAAACCCGTTGTCTCATACCGCCAGACATTTGCATTGGTTTTTTCTCCATTGCATCAGCCAGTCCCACCATTGCTAAATGATCGCGCACGATCGCTCTTTTTTCGGCTTGTGGTTTGTTGGGATAAACGGCGTTAACAGCTAAGTAGATATTTTCAAAAGCAGTTCGCCAAGGTAGCAAAGCATAGTTTTGGAAGACAACCATCCTGTCTGGGCCTGGCTTGGTAATGGGTTCTCCTTCGAGTAACACTTGGCCGGAGGTGGGAAAGTTAAAACCGGATACCATATTTAACAGTGTTGATTTGCCACAGCCAGAGTGGCCGATGACGCAAATAAATTCCCCCTGTTCTACGTTGAGGTTAACGCCGTCGAGTACGGTAAAGGGGCCTTTCTTTGTCGGATAAACTTTGGTAACGTCTTTAATTTCTAAGAAAGGTCTGCGGCTGGTGGTTGCAGTGGCGAATGGCTTTCCTAGTGTGTTTGTAGCTGTCAAGTTACGATTTTGCATGGTATTTGGTATTTGGGGATTAAAAAGCTTAATGTAGGCGATGTGTAAGTGAATATTCTGACCTCTCTCCAAACCTCTCCCCTAAAAGGAGAGAGGCTTTGAATTTTCCCCCTTCCCTTGTAGGGAAGGGGGTAGGGGGTTAGGTCTTTTGTTGGTTTTTCAGATGATGTAAAAAGTCAGATCGTTAACGGAGATAAAAGGTGGATTCATCCAGTTCAAATACTCGTCGACGGAGATAAAAGGTGGATTCATCCGGTTCAAATACTCGTCGACGGAGATAAAAGGTGGATTCATCCAGTTCAAAGCCTCGTTAACGGAGATAAAAGGTGGATTCATCCAGTTCAAACACTCGTTAACGGAGATAAAAGGTGGATTCATCCGGTTCAAATACTCGTCGACGGAGATAAAAGGTGGATTCATCCAGTTCAAACACTCGTTGACGGAGATAAAAGGTTCGCGCGTGATGTCCTACTTCTCCCACTCCCTCTTTCTCTCACAATTTTTTTATGATGCGAGTTTTCTTCTTGGTGCATCAAGAACAACTTCCGCAACTGAAAAATCACGTTTAATCTGCAAACTGTTGAGATAAGCGATCGGATCGTCGGCGTTAAAGGGAGTACCATCGAACAGTTTGATCGGTTGGCGAATATAGCTAATATCCAAACCTAATTCTCGTGCGGCGGTGCTGAAAACACGCACTCGACACACCCGTTCAACAACTTCTACCCAATTTCTGGGGAAGGGAGTATCACCCCAACGCGCCAATTGACTCATAATCCAAATTTGTTCGGTGCGACTGGGGCGGTTGATCGCGGAATCGGAATAAAACTGGTGATGAGCATAGTCTCGCAACGGATGGTCTAAGTCACAGGTGAGACTATCTGGATCTTCGAGTTGAATGTATTCTAAATCAGTGCTAACGTAATCTCGCCCTGCTAAAATTTGCCGAATTTCTTGGGTATTTTCGGGATTTGCACAATACACGCAAGCTTCTAACAAAGCTTTGGTTAAGGCGATATGCGTATTTGGATAATTTTCTGCCCAATCTTCCCGCACACCAAGAACTTTACCGGGGTGTCCTAGCCAAACTTCTAAGTCGGTAGCGATGGTAAAACCGACATTTTCCACAGCAGCGCGGTAATTCCAAGGTTCGCCGACGCAGTAACCATCAATGCTTCCGGCTTTTAGGTCGGCTACCATCTGCGCTGGGGGAATGGTTTTCATATCCACATCGCTATCGGGGTCAATTCCACCAGCCGCTAGCCAGTAACGCAACAGCAAGTTGTGCATAGAAGCGGGATGCACTACCCCCATTGTATGCCGTTGTTCGTGGGTGAGAATCAGGTGGTTTCTGAAATCTGATAAGGTTTGCACGCCTTGGTCGTAAAAGCGTTTTGCCAAGGTGATAGCGTTACCGTTGCGAGTCATGGTAAGGGCGGTGACAACGGGTAGAGGTTGGTTATTATGTCCTCCCAAAGTTAGCCACATCGGCATCCCTGAAGGCATTTGAGCCGCATCCAAGTAACCACCACTGATGCCATCTTCTATACCCCGCCAGCTACTTTCCCGCACGAGGTTAACTTCATCTAAACCATGTTTGAGAAAGAAGCCTTTTTCTTTAGCAACTGCTAAGGGGGCGCAAGCTGTCAGAGGTAAAAAGCCAATTTCTAGGTTAACTTTTTCTAATCCATGACGGGCAATGTCGGCAGTTTTCCGCGCCCGAATTTTCTTGATGCGTTTCTGCTGATTGAGGAAGTAAATCATCTCACTCCGCAAGCTGTAATAGCTGGGATGTTCTACTACTTCCATGCGCTTGCGGGGTCTGGGAATATCCACTTCTAGAATGTCACCGATTTTAGATTCGGGGCCGTTGGTTAACATCACGATTCTGTCAGATAAAAGTACGGCTTCATCGACATCATGTGTCACCATCACGGCGGTAACTTGATTTTCTTCGCAGATTTGCATGAGTTGTTCTTGCAAATTGCCGCGAGTGAGTGCATCTAATGCACCAAAGGGTTCATCTAGCAAGAGTAATTTGGGACGAATCGCTAAAGCGCGGGCGATCGCAACTCGCTGTTTTTGTCCACCTGATAACATTCCCGGTTGTTTATCAGCATGGGGACGCAAACCCACCATATCTATATGTTTTTCGATAATGGCGTTGCGATCGCTTGCGGGTAAACCTTTCATTACCGAGTCTACAGCGAGGGCAATATTTTCTCTTACCGTCCGCCAAGGTAATAGCGAATAATTTTGGAATACCACCATCCTGTCTGGGCCAGGTTTGCTGATTCTTTGTCCTTCTAAGGTGACAATCCCCTCAGTTGGCAAATCCAAACCCGCAATCATATTTAATAGAGTAGATTTGCCGCAACCGGAGTGACCAATCAAAGAAACGAATTCTCCTTTTTTTATTTGGAGGTCGATTCCTTTGAGGGCGATATATTTGCCACCACCAGTTAATTCAAAAACTTTTTCAATTTGATCAACAGCTACAAACATACTTATTTGTCCTTTGTCATTTGTCGTTTGTCTTTCGTCACTTGTCTTTCGTCACTTGTCCTTGGTATGTGGTCATTAGGTCGTGTTTTCAAACCTCTCTTTAAGCACCCTAGTCTTTGAAGATCCCCCCAACCCCCTTGGAAAGGCTTGCTCTTAGAGTTTCTTTCCCCCCCTTTTTAAGGGGGGTTAGGGGGGATCTTCGAGTTTGAAAATAGTCCCTAGTCCTTAGTTTTTTACAAATGACCAATGACCAATGACTAATGACTAATGACTATTTTTGTTCTGCTGGTAAAATCTTGTTTTGCAGCCAACCCATCATTTTATCCAGCACCAACCCAACAATGCCGATATAAACTAGAGCTAAAATAACTTCGCTGACGTTGTTATTTTGATAGGCATCCCAGATAAAAAAGCCGATTCCAACAATACCTGACATGACGATTTCGGCGGCGATAATCGCTAACCAAGCTAAACCGATCGCAATTCTCAACCCGGTAAAAATGTAGGGTAAAGCCGCAGGAATCAAAATATTAGTGAAATATTCTTTGCGGCTAAGTTGCAGAACTTTGGCGACGTTGTTGTAATCTTGAGGAATTTGAGTAACGCCGACAGCAGTGTTAATTAAGATGGGCCAAATGGCGGTGATGAAAATTACGAATAAGGCTGCGGGTTCGTTTTGTCGTAAAGCTGCTAGAGAAATGGGAACCCAAGCCAAAGGTGGTACAGTTCGCAGTAGTTGAAAGATGGGGTCTAAAGCTTTGGACATGGTTTTATTAACCCCAATCAAAATGCCCAAGCCAATACCAACGATCGCAGCTAAGGTATAACTGATAGCAACTCGTTGCAGACTTGCGAGAATCTGCCAAAATAGACCTTTATCAATACCACCTCGGTCATAAAATGGCCAGAAAATGAGAACCCAAGTGTCTTGAATAACCTGTATAGGCCCTGGTAATGTGGCTCCTGGAGTCAAAGCGAAAAGTTGCCAGATAACGAGGAAGATGGCAATGGCGATCGCTGGCGGTATCAGGTCAGGAAATTGCTTTTTCAGGCTGGATATAAAGCCATTACTCAATCTAGGACTTGCAGGGCGTTTTTGGGCTATTGTCATGATGTTGTATTCTCCGCAAATTTTATTTGTTATTTGTCCTAGACGCGATGAATCGCGTCTCTACAAGAGATTAATCGCGTCTCTACTTTTTGATTTTCAAACTCTTCAAATATTCTTCTGGCTTTTCGGGGTCAAATTTGATGCCATCAAAAAACTCTTCTACACCACGAGATGTATTTGTGGGAATATCAGCAGCAGCAATACCAGCTTCTTTGGCAGCTTCTTTCCAAATATCTTCGCGGTTGACTTTGTTGATCAGTTCCTTAGCTTTAGCAGCATTATTGGCAATGTAATCTTTGGGCAAAAATCCCCAGCGAACGTTTTCAACTATGAACCATAAATCGTGACTCTTATATGGATAAGAAACATTACCTTTTTCATCTTTCCAGTAGAAAGCTGCCATTGATTTATCATCAATTTTGCGACCATCACCCATGTCATATTTACCTTGGTATGGATCTGCCAGAATTTCGGGTGAAGGAAGATTGAAATAATTTCGTCCAGCCAGAATTTCAGCCGCTTCTTTCCGATTATCAAAATTATCTAACCACTGTTGGGCTTCCATAATTCCTTTTAAAATTGCTTTGGTAGCTTTGGGATTTTTATCAACCCAATCGCCTCTCATGGCAAGATATTCTTCAGGATGATTCTTCCAAATTTCTGCGGTTAATGCTGCTACGTAGCCGATTTTGTCTTGAACCAGGCGATAAGGCCAGGGGTCGCCTGTACTAAAGGCATCCATTGTTCCTGTTTTCATGTTGGCCACAGTTTGCGCCGCAGGTACTGTCAGCAGCTTGACATCTGCATCTGGATCTAAGCCGCCTGCTGCTAACCAGTAGCGAATCCACAAATCTTGGTTGACGTGGGGAAAGGTAAATGCAGCTGTGAAGGGTGTTGAAGATTTTAAATCCTTAATTAAAGACTTAGCGCTGGCGAGTTGTAAATTAATACCTTTGCCTTCATGCTTGCTGGCGATAGCAATTCCATTCCCATGTGTAATCAATTGACATAAAACATACATGGGGATTTTTTGATTGCCTTTGGTAATTAAACCTTCTGAAATTAAATGTGGCATTGGCATCTGCCATTGGCCGCCATCTATACCACCGCCGGCAGAACCAATTTCTACGTTGTCCCTTGCTGAACCCCAAGAAGCTTGCTTGGAAAGGTCAACATTAGTCATGCCATACTTTGCAAAAAAGCCTTTTTCTTTAGCAATAATTAAAGGAGCCGCTTCTACAATGGGAATATATCCTAGCTTGACTGTAGTAGTTTCTGGTGTTTGTTCAGGGCTAATATTAACCACTGATTGAGCAGTTGGCTGTGCTTGAGTGCTTCCACCAGTCAGGTTTTCAGGGGGATTACCCAAACAGCCTTTGAGGAATACAGCCCCCGCAGATGCTCCAGCTGTGAAGATGAATTTGCGGCGAGAAATTTGATTAAAAAATTCTGTCATAATATCTCCATTGAAGGTAAATTTCATTTTTTATAGCTATGACAATTTAGGCAAAAAACGTTATGTTTATTGCGCCATTAATGATAAATCAAGCTATATTTGGCAAAGCGATTGCAGCCATTTCATTAATGAGATGGCTACCGATATAAAAACTCGGCTAATTTATTAGCTCTGCTTTTCTAGTGTGATGCAGAGGTATCATGCACCTTGTTGAAATCAGTTTACAGCCTTTGAAGCCAAATTTTTTAACTTGGAGTCTGGATTTATTAAACAAATATTAGATTGGATGTATAAGTAAAAATTTATCTATCTTCCTTAAATATAGGAATAATTTCTAATATATAAACCTTTATTTATGAAGACTATTATGTTTACTTTATGATTTCCTGTTTTCATTTCTTTTGTAACTTATTTTTAGTAGGAATTTTTCATATATAAGTTTTTATTTATAACAACTATTACGTTGTCATTATGATTTAGGGTAGCACCACGATGAAAGTGAGATGGTAAGGCTGCGAAAGCTGGGGAAGTTGGAGACCTAAGCAAACACCCAAAATACTTATAAGCTGTTACGCAAATAATATTGTACATTTACCTGATGACTGATGACTGATGACTGATGGCTGATGACTGAAAACCCGTCAACAGTCAACAGTCAACAGTTAACTACCATCGAGAGTGTTTATATACTTTAGACGCGCATCAGCTTATTTCTTATCCAGTGATGGCAACTATCCGCGGTGGGTTCCAGCACCAGAAATAAACCCTGTCTCTTTAAGCAGCAGCCGTAGTTCTGCGTGACGAAGTTTCGTGTCCTTGTTGTTATTTGCCCACATATCAGAAAAGAAGTCTTGCATCAGTGCAATGATGCTGCGGTACTTGACGATGCTGGCAACATAGAACTTATCTAACTTCATGACTCCATCAGCATGTATCTGCTCGATGTTGTCGAGTAATATAGACCGCAGTTCATAAGGTTTTAAGCCTTCTTTTATGCCATATTTTTCCATAATCGTGCGTTTATCGTTTTTAGAACATAAATCATACGATGATTGAATAAGATGACCAAGATTCCGCAGGACTTCCCCATAGTCGTAAAATATGTTCTGCTTAAAAAAAGATTCTTCATCTTTAGTCAACGTAAAACTCTTGTCCAGTACCAAACCAAAATCGGTTAAATATGTGCGCTTGCCATCGGTGAGGATGTTGCGAAAATGTGCATCGAAGTGGATGATTCCCTTTGCCTTCAAAAAGTTAATCGTCGTGCGTAAGTCATCCAGGGGTTTCTGAAGTTTGTTAGGGTTTTCTTGCAGCCATGTTTCCAGAACATGTGGTATGTACTCTAGAAATAGAACCAACTCATAGTTGGCGTTTGCTCTATCCAACATATAATTCCCAGCGTTGGCACTATTGCCCCAGTACTCCACATAACCTTTTAGACGCTCCATATCTACATCTGCACGCCGCCCGTCCAAGGGAATAATCCGATAATGGTACATCAGTGGGAAAGTGGCAATAATCCCTTCCAATACCCAGTTGGTTGTCTTGATATGGGTCACAAGTTCCCGGAAGATGCCAAAACCAGTGGAACCGAAGCCGTAATTACAGTAAGTCGGCAGATCGTAGAGGTTTTTGGTAGAGAACAGGTTGTTAAATTCGATGTTTGTAACCGGAACACGTTTCACAAAGACCTTGGATTCCCCAAGGACGATGGTGTGATTCATTCCCCAACCTGTACTCGACTGATTCGACTCACCATTGTCAAACAGAGAACGCAATTGTGTATTATCCAACTGAGCGATTTGTGAACTGAGCTTGAAGTACCTCTTCCTTCTATGTTCTATATGTTTCTTAGCCATTTTCCGCCGTCCAGCCACAGCATGAGAAACCGTAAGACTATTTTGAGTATTTTAACTGTTTGACAAAAACCGTTTTACCTTCAATACCTTTGCCAAAATAAGAGCCTACAAAAACTCACTCTCGTAAATTGGCGAAGGTATTGACTTTAGTACAGCTGTCGCGCATTTAAGCACATCTTTTCGTGTTGGCTGTTGACAGTTCACTGTTGACAGTTAACCGTCAGCGGTCAACGAACTTAGGAAGTGACTGTGTAATTTCAAAGCGTAATAGCTTACAGCATTTCATTAATTTGTAGAGAATTAATTTGGCAATACTCTGCAATGGCAATGTATAGGGATGCATTGTTAATGCGTCGGCTTGCATTGTTAATGCATTGGCTTGCATTGTTAATGCGTCGGCTTGCATTGTTAATGCGTCGGCTTGCATTGTTAATGCGTCGGCTTGCATTGTTAATGCGTCGGCTTGCATTGTTAATGCATCGGCTTGCATTGTTAATGCATCGGCTTGCATTGTTAATGCATCTTAACACATTGGCATTGCATTAAGATGCATTAAAAACGCTACGCTTTTACACAAAACTGTACTTAGCCTCTTACACATGGCAAACCATTAGACCTCTTGCAAAAATAGTTTTGCACTCTTGGGGAAAGGGCTGCATGTTAAGGGGAAAGGGTAATTCTATCGCCGCTTTCTCCTTTACCCCTTACCCTTGAAAGTAGAAACGCCATTATACCCGTCAACGAGATTTTAATGTCTCAACCTAGCAAACAGTTGTGAGTAGTTTACGTAGTGTATTCGGCATTAATCCTCACGTAGTCATAACTCAAATCACAACCCCAAGCTTTACCCACACCATGACCATTGCCAACGTTAACGGAGATTAACACTGTATCTTCTTGGAGATAAGCACCCGTTGCTGCTTTTTTCAAATAAGCACTTGCTGCTGTACGGTCAAATTGCAGAGGTTGACCATTTTCTAACATTAAAAAATTTCCTAGCTTAATTTGCAAGTTGTCTTGCTCAAAAGGCACACCTGCGCGTCCGGCGGCGGCGGCGATGCGTCCCCAGTTGGGGTCACGCCCAAAGATTGCAGATTTAACTAGGGATGAGCCAACGATAGTTTTAGCTATTTGCCGAGCTGAGATTTCGTCATGAGCGCCAGTCACTTCCACTTCAATTAGACAGGTTGCGCCTTCGCCATCACGAGCGATCGCTTTGGCTAAATGCTGGCAAACTGCTGTTAACATGGCTTCTAATTTCTCTGCTTCTGCGCCCCATTCTATAATTGCTGGGGTGCGAGATTGACCGTTTGCCAAGGCAATTAAGCTGTCGTTGGTACTGGTATCACCATCCACGGTAATGGAATTAAAGCTTCTATCAGCTGCCCTTGCTAACATCTGTTGCCAAAGGTGAGGCGAAACCACGGCATCACAAGTAACAAATGCCAGCATGGTTGCCATGTTGGGGTGAATCATACCGGAACCTTTGGCAATGCCGCCAATTCGTACTGGGCGTTCGCCCATAGTTGTCTCTAGGGCAATGGATTTTGTTACCAAGTCTGTAGTGATAATTGCCCCGGCGGCGGCATCCGAGCCTGTTTCTGATAGTGCTGCTACTACCTTGGGAATCCCGCTTCGCAAAGCATCCATCTTTATGCTTTGACCAATCACACCAGTAGAAGCCAATAACACAGATTCAGATGAGATGTTTAGTGCTTGGCCTAGTGCCATAGCAGATTCTAGAGTATCAAGGTAGCCTTGAGTCCCTGTGGCAGCATTTGCTTGTCCAGCGTTGCAGAGGATAGCACGAGCGCTATGTTTGGCTTGCAAGCGTTGGCGACAATATTCTACGCAGGCAGCTTTAACTTGGCTGGTGGTGAATACACCCGCTGCGATCGCTTCTACCTCTGAGAATATCAAAGCTAAATCTGGCAACCCCGAAGGTTTCAACCCTGCGGTAATTCCCGCCGCCTGATACCCCCTTGGTGCTGTGATGCCACCTGTTATTTTTTGCCAATCTGCCATTATTCTTCCTTACAACTATCAGGTTGGATAGGTCAATTTGCGCTTTAGCGGATAACTATGGTTGAGGCAGTGTTGAGTTAGGAGTTATTATTCTCCCCCTGATCCCAGTGCCCAGTTCCTTTTATTGTGAGTTTATTTGCTGATGGCAATAATAATGCACCAGTTGGCGATTAGCATAATTGTTTTTACCTTTCTTATGAAGAAAGAACTAAATCGAAAAAGGAGAGCCACTTGGGTCGCTCTCCAGATCGTTACGGTGCATCTTTGTCTCACACCCTATCATTGATGATGTAAGGGTTAATACTTGTTGATTAAGATTATTTCTAAAAATCTGATGAAGCTTCTCCGTAAATAACACAAAAACCAAATAAAAAAGAGAGCCACTTAGGCAGCTCTCCAGATCATCAGGGTGCATCTATCTACCACAGCATAGCATTTTAGGTATGCGGGTTGTCACCAGTTTTTATATGAAGATTTTGTAAATAATTACCGGGAAAATACTTAGTTGGGAATTAGAAATTGGGCAATAGTTCCTCTTCCTCTACTCCCCCTGCCAGCCTTCACCCACCAAAAATGATGGGTGAAGGCTGGGGAAAGGGGAAAGGGTAAGGGATTTAAAACCTTTCTCCCTTTCCCCTTCCCCTTATCCCCACTTTTTGGGGGCCCCACCTTCCCCTTTACCCCGCTTTCGTCACGAAAGCGAACTACTAGGCGTTCAGTTTTTTCTCCACCAATTCGTTAGTTAGCTTAGGATCAGCACGTTTGCCTGTCTTTTTCAGAACTTGTCCAACAAAGAAGCCTTTGAGGTTAGTGTTACCGTTGCGATACTTTTCTAGTTCTTTAGGATTAGCGGCTATGACTTCATCAACGATGGGTTCCAGTACACTAGAATCGGTGATTAACTCAAGACCTGCAAAGGCTTTTTCAGGAGAAATACCACTGAGCAAATCTGGCAACTTTTCTTTAGCTTGAGCATTGCTAATTTTGCCCGTTTCAATGCGAGTGATGATATCAGCTAGATTGGTGGGAGTCAGGGCAATTTCAGTAATACTAAGTTTTTGCTTATTGAGGTGGGCTGCGATATCTTGAGTAATCCAGTTGGCAGCAGCTTTGGGATTTGCTCCAGATGCGATCGCAGTTTCAAAATATTCCGCTACTGGACGATCTTCTGTCAACACTCGCGCATCGTAAGCCGAAAGCCCCAACTCACTTTCGTAATGATGGCGTTTTTGAGCAGGTAATTCTGGTAGTTCGCTGCGCCATTGCTCTAATTGTTCATTTGACACCTCAATTGGTGCTAAATCTGGTTCGGGGAAGTAGCGGTAATCGCTAGAACCTTCCTTCACCCGCATACTACTTGTGCGTTGAGCACCTTCTTCCCACAGCCGAGTTTCTTGGATAATGCTCGCGCCTGCAACGATTGCTGCGATTTGGCGCTCAATTTCGTAGTCAATCGCCCGTTGGATGGCGCTGAAGGAGTTCATGTTTTTAATTTCTACCTTGGTGCCAAACTCTTTTCGTCCCACCGGACGCACAGAGATGTTGACATCGCAGCGCAGAGATCCTTCTTGCATATTACCGTCACTCACGCCGAGATAGCGCACAATTCGGCGCAACTCTTCGGCATATTCAGCAGCTTCTAGTCCAGAACGCAAATCAGGTTCGGAGACAATTTCCACTAACGGTATGCCTGCGCGATTGTAGTCTACCAAAGAATAGGAAGAACCAGAAAGGCGATCGCTGCCAGCGTGTACCAATTTTCCAGCATCTTCCTCCATGTGCAGACGCGTAATACCAATGCGTTTGCGAGTAGGATTACCCTCAGCATCTACCAACTCAATTTCTAACCAACCATGTTCTGCGATCGGTAGATCATATTGAGAAATTTGGTAATTTTTGGGTAAGTCAGGATAAAAATACTGTTTACGGTCAAATTTGCTATATTTAGCGATTTGACAATTTAGTGCCAAACCAGCCTTGACGGCGTATTCTAATACTTTTTGATTAAGTACAGGTAAAACTCCAGGTAAACCCATACAAACCGGGTCAATGTTAGTATTGGGGTCAGCACCAAATGCCGTAGAGCTATTAGAGAAAATCTTGGTGTTGGTACTCAACTGACAATGGGTTTCTAGACCAATAATCGCTTCATACTCAGTTTTTACGGTTGTAGCAGTCGTCATAATATCACTATTTCGGCATAATCCTTCTTAGGGTACTATTGTAGCGGCGTATTGAGTTGCCCTGAAGACGGTTATTTGGGTGAGTAATGCTTACCCTCATGAGCTTGAAAAGGGAGATGCAAACATAAGGTGAAGAAAATCTTAATTATTGGTTCTGGGGATGCTGGTAAATCTACCCTAGCCCGCGAACTGGGAACCATTTTAGCTTAAAAGTGATTCACTTAAATGCTTGGTACTGGAATCCTTCCTGGGTTGAGACTCCAAAAGCTGAATGGCAGAGCATAGTCCAAGACTTAACCATACGAGAATTTTGGATATGGATAGTAACTATAGCCGTACTCTCGACATTCGTTTATCGGTTGCAGATACGGTAATTTTTTGGATTTTCCTCTGATTTTATGTTTGTCGAGAGTGATTAAACGTCGCTTCATGTATGCTAGTTATTAAAAATATATACATCCCTTAATTAATTACTAAAACTTTTTAATAATAAATCAACCTATTAAAAAAATTAGCACTCAAGGCTTGTTAGTGCTAATTTTTGACTGAGATTTAATGCCTATGATATAGACATAAACTATACTTTTTCTAGATGCTTTAGCTACTTCTTAGAGCTTATGTTAGAAAAAACTCAAGCTTTACTGCAAGTAATTTAAAACTAGGAGTGCTAGCATGAAATACACTTTTGATATTGTAGGAGTATCTCCACTTTTGCAGTTTTTTAATCACCAACAGCAAAATGGTCAAAAACCGCCCCACCAAGGCGTGGAATACTTGGGAATGCATACATGTACACTAGATACGTTTCTAGAATCGGTGGAATCAGTTCCAGCAAAGTGGGATTGGAATCTGGATCAAGTGGTAGATACCGTGATTCAATTTTGGTTGAACAACTCAGACAGTATTCGTTATTGGAAAGTACGTTTAAGTGATGCTGGTAAGGATAATTTATTAGTTGCAAGATTGGCGGATATAAAGGCCTTACAAGCTGAATTTGAATCCCTACTAGATAAGGAGTGGTGAAGAGATAGATAGAATTGAAGAAGAATTCTGGAGCGGAGCAACTCTTACTTTGCTCCAGTCATAATCAATGCTTTTCTCTGTTATTCTCGTTTTCAAGCGCTTTGATAACTTTGAGATATAAATTTTTATTCTCTTCGTCTGAACTTCTGATTTTTAAATTTACATAACTATAAATATATCATGAATATTTTAACTATTTATCACAATTATTCAAGATATTTTAAATTAAATTTTGCACTATACTATTGACCTAAAGCTATAGTAAAAAAATTCATAAAAATTTATCTTTTAATATATAAATAACTATTAGATTTTACGTATTTTCAATTTACGATAAAAAACGTAAATACTCGCAATATAGCTTTACCGATCGCAGGATAGAAAAATTAAGAGTGTATCTGCGCCCATTAATCTTACGCACGCTATTGTTGATTTTCAACTATTTTTTAGTAGTCTCTTTTAAGACATTGGCGTTCATTTTAACACTGATGCAGATTTTACTTATGTAGATGCGTAGAAATCATACAGAACCAATACTTGCCAAACTTTCTGTTTGAGCATTGTTGTGCCTTGGAAACAATTGCAAATTAAGTCTTTAAGATTCATAGCAACCTGAAAATTCTCACTTAGTAGGTCTAAAATATAGCGCTAAGTGTTGACAATTTATAAATAATCGAATAACAAGGTGGCAGCAGCATTAAAAAAGCGTTAGTGCATTCCTACCTAGAAACTAATTAACGCCCTTCATTAAACTTCATACGGTTAAGATAATTATGCCAGAAAATACGGATTACAAAGCTTCTAAATCAGACAATCAGACTATTGCCTATAAAGAACGCCTCAATTCTTGGGCGATCGCTCGTCTGCTTCCTAATACGCAACGGGAAATTGTTGCTCGCTTCCGCAGCCGTTCTGATGCCGATGGTTATATGCGGCACCTCCCCCAAGAAATACCAAATGCTTCCTACATGGTTGTTTTTGATTGTCAACGCCAAGAAGAAGCTGTGATTTAAAGTAGCAGTATAGGCAAGATACCTATCTTGAAAATAGAGAACAGCTTACAGGTGATAGGGAACAGGGAAAGAGGTTTTCGTTCTGAATTGTGCTTGCATAGTGGGCGCTTTGTGCCCACTCTGTGCATAAGAGTCTCTTGCAAAAGGGACTTTTGCATTCTTGTGGCGAAAAGGAAAGGGTTAAGGGGAAAAGGAAAATTCAATCCCTTTAACCCTTGTTCTTATAACGTTTCACTTTAAAATTGATACATATGGCAGGCAGGGAAGCAGGGAGCAGGGAGCAGGGGAGAAAACCACCTACAAGGAAGGGGTGTTGCTCTCAAACCTCGTGAGAAAACGAGCAGGGGTGCTTTCGCCCACGAGGGGCGAGGTTTGTTTGTACCTTTTCCCCTGCCCCTTGCCTCTTATCAAAGACATCGCTTACAACTCCAGATTGTAATTCACGCTTCACTTAAAAATTCTGGATGTTGCCAACGAGCATATCAACCTTTGTATTTTACCTTTTCAAATCTTAGTTTCCGAGCCACCCTCGCCAATTCACCAGACAGTAAGCCTTTGTATGTAGGGTGTTCGTGAGCCACAAACTTTAAGTTTATTGGCGTTAGCGGCATATTAGCGATACGTCATCGCGATCGCGTTTCGTAGAGAAGCCTAATACGGACAATTTGCTGCTATTAAAAAAACGATAATTATAACCAGAAATTATTAAGTTTTTCTAACAACATTATATCCAAATATTTAACTGAAAAATAAATTCCGTAATTGTCCCCTTGCTATTGATATTTTAGATTACTTAAAAGTAAAAGTTAGCACAATAAACTCTGAAAGTGCTGGAGAGTTAATAAGTGGTAAAACAGCACCGATATGACTGGTTCAAAGCTGTGAAATTTTTACGCCAACGGAAATTACTAGCGCTCTTGCTAGGGATTTTCTTCTCAATTTTTGTAGTCCTACTCTGGCAGAGACTTTTAATCCAAACTCCGGGGTTATTAACACAAATAGTATTAATTGCAGGGTTATTGGTTATTGCTACGCTGACATTATCAATCTATTTTATCTTGGCAATGAAAGCAAGTAACCACCAGATAACAGCAATGAATCAGGAGTTAACTTACAGGATTTTTGAACAGAAACAAGTAGAAATTGCCCTCCGCACCAGTGAAAATCGTTTGCGACAGTTGTTGGAAACTGTCAAAGTCATCCCTTGGGAATTAGACTTGAAAACTTGGCGATTTATTTACGTTGGGCCCCAAGCGGTAGACTTGCTAAATTATCCGATCGCAGAGTGGTACGAGGAAAATTTTTGGGTCAATCATCTGCATCCACATGACTTGAAAAAGTCTGTTCGTATTTGCCAAGAAGCAACTGCTAAGTGCGAAAATCACGAATTAGAATACCGGATGTTAGCAGCCGATGGGCGAGTTGTTTGGCTGCGAGATGTTGTTAGCGTAGTTGAGGAAGCAGGAAGTCCTACTATGCTGAGGGGGTTTATGTTTGACATTACTGATTTGAAGCTGGTTGAAGAAACCTTGAGACTGAGGGAGAGGGCACTTGCTGCTACCAGTAATGGAATTATTATTGCCGATGCCAGACTCGCCCATAATCCAATTATTTACGTCAACTCAGCTTTTGAGCAAATAACAGGCTACAGTGCTAGTGATGTGATTGGGCAAAACTGTCGATTTTTACAACGCACAGATATCCAGCAACTAGCACTCAATGAACTGCGCTCATCTATTCAAGCTGGAACAAGTTGCAAAGTTGTTCTCCGCAACTATCGCAAAGATGGTACCTTGTTTTGGAATGAATTGAGTATTTCTCCTATCCATGACGAAAATGGGAAGTTAAGCCATTTTATTGGAATTCAGACAGATATTAGCGAACGCAAACAAGCCGAAGCCAGCTTGCGACGGCAAGCCCTCACCTTTGAAAACATGCATGATGGCGTAATCATCACAGATTTAACCGGAAATATTATTGACTGGAATCCTGCTGCCGAAAGCATGTTTGGTTATACCAAAGCCGAGATTTTGGCTAAACATCCCAGTATTTTGCAACAGCCGGAAGTAGGCGCAACATTAAACGCTAAAATTCTCGAAACAATCAACCAGCAAGGACGTTGGTCAGGGGAAATACACTTTATTCGCAAAGATGGCAGTGAGGGAATTTCCGAAACAACCGTAGTCTCCTTACAGGATGAACAGGGGGAAACTGTTGCCACTGTTGGCATCAATCACGACATTACTGAAAACAAACGAGCTAAAGAAGCACTGCAACGGCAATTGCATCGAACCCTACTACTTGAACAAATTACTCAAGAAATTCGTCAAAGTCTTGATACCAGGAAAATCTTTGAGACGGCTGCTACCCAAATTGGGCAAGCATTTGGAGCCGAACGCTGTCTGATTCATTCTTACATTAGCGATCCCACACCCAGAATTCCTTTAGTAGCAGAGTATAATATACTGCCTGGTTACTGCTCCATGTTGAAATTGGAAGTTCCTATGACTAACAATCCTCATGCCGAGCAGTTGATGGCACAAGAAATAGCGATCGCTTCTTGTGATGTGTACGTTGATCCTTTACTCCAGGCGGCTGAACCTATCTGCCGACAAGTTGGGTTGAAGTCTATGCTGTCAATCCGCACCTCCTATCAAGGAGAACCCAATGGTGCGATCGGCTTACATCAGTGCAGTTATTTTCGCCAGTGGACACAAGACGAAATCGAATTACTAGAAGCAGTGGCGGCTCAACTAGGTATTGCTTTAGCACAGGCTCATTTACTAGAACAAGAAACCCGTCAACGTGAAGAACTTACCTTAAAAAACTTTGCCTTGGAGCAGGCAAAACGTCAGGCAGAAGCCGCAAATCGGGCAAAAAGTGAGTTTTTGGCGATGATGAGCCACGAAATTCGGACTCCAATGAATGCTGTTATTGGCATGACTGATCTACTGCTGGATACTGACCTCACGCCTCAACAGCAAGACTTAGTGGAAACAGTTCGCAGTAGCGGAGATGCTTTGCTCACCATCATCAACGACATTCTAGATTTCTCCAAAATTGAGTCGGGCAAACTGGAATTAGAAGAACAGCCTTTTGATTTGAGAGCTTGTGTGGAACAGGCTATTTCCCTATTAGCTCCTAAAGCTGCTCAAAAGGATATCGAATTAGCTTACCTGATCCAGCCGCAAGTTCCCACTCAGATTATCGGCGATATGACACGTCTGCGCCAAGTCTTGATGAACCTCCTCAACAATGCAATTAAGTTTACTGAAAATGGAGAAGTAGTACTCTCGGTTGAACTGGGGAATCTTGAAGAAGAGGCAAGAGAGTTCTTAGCTGGGAGCAAGGGGGATAATAAATGTGGGGATTCGACTCCACCTGTTGCGCTAGCTTCCCGTAGGTTACGAAAACCACGCATGTGGAATGGGAGACTCAAACCCATTTTCCGCTCTGCTCCACGGCACGAGGAAGGGGTCATTTCCCCAAGCGTTATGCCCCCAACCAAGAGCCTCTTCGTTGAAGAAGTGGGGGATTCAAACCCAAGCTCGCTCTGGTCGCCGCAAGAGGCACAGGGCAGTATTCCTCCCGCCTTTTCTCTTGATTTAGATAAAGAAAATTCTTCCGAGTCCCCGATACCTGTTGGAGAGTCGCAACTTCTCTACGAAATTCAATTTGCGATCAAAGATACAGGTATTGGCATCGCACCAGAGAAAATAGAGCGGTTATTTCAACCCTTCACTCAGGCTGATGTTTCCATGACTCGACGATATGGCGGCACAGGGCTGGGACTGACTATAAGTAAGCGGCTTAGTAAGATGATGGGCGGCACCCTTTGGGTGGAAAGCCAGGGGTTTGTCGGTGGCAATCCTAGACCTAGATGGGAAAGTGGAAAATTCTCCCAAGGTTCAACATTCTACTTCACTATTACTACCAAAGTGGCTGCTGAATCAGAACAAGCTGAATTAAGCATTTCACCAGTACAGCTTGCATCCAAGCGACTGTTGATTGTGGATGACAATCTGACAAATCGCCAAATTCTCAGCTTGCAAGCAGAGTCTTGGAAGATGCAAGCTTATGCTGCCAAATCTGGTAAAGAAGCTTTAGCTCAACTTGCTAAGGGAACGCAGTTTGATATTGCCATTTTAGATATGCAGATGCCGGAAATGGATGGCATAACCCTAGCTCGCCAAATCCGCAAGCAACCTGGTTGTCAAAATCTGCCTTTGGTGATTCTTACCCCTTTGGGTAAAGTAGAAACTTCCTCTGATTTTAATGATGTCCAGTTTGCTGCCTCTTTGAGCAAACCCATCAAACAGTCTCAACTCTACGATGTTATTATCCGTGTTTTGGAAAATCAGGCAATCCAAAGCAGTATTTCTCATTTTCCCTTAGTTGATCGGCATTTGGCCCATCGACTGCCACTGCGGATTCTTCTGGCAGAGGATACGGTTGTGAATCAGAAAGTTGCCTTACTGATGCTCCAGAAAATGGGTTATGGGGCGGATGTGGTAACCAATGGGCTAGAAGTGCTCAAGGCTTTGCAAAAACAGCCCTATGACTTAGTGTTGATGGATGTCCACATGCCCGAAATGGATGGGTTAGAAGCAACTCGGAGAATCTGTCAAGAATGGGGAGTGGGTTTCCGTCCCCATATCATTGCGATAACTGCCAATGCAATGCGGGGCGATCGCGAAGTCTGTCTTGCTGCTGGTATGGATGATTACATTAGCAAACCCATTCAGCTTCAAGAGTTAGCTGAGGCACTTAGCAAATGCCCACCCCAAAGAAGTTCTGAATTTACTGCTATCGGAAAACAAGGTCAACTGATGTCCCCAAAGTTACAACTTTCACCGTATATCCAACAGTCAGGGCAAAGCCAGACATTAAAAAGCGCCAAAATTGATCCCAAAATTCTCCAATCCTTACGGAATATGGTTAGAGGAGATCGTGTGGCATTTGCTGAAATGATTGAGTGTTATCTTACAGAGACACCGAGACTGGTGCAAGATATGAGCACAGCTATCACAACTCAGGATACTCAGACTCTATGGAAGACGGCCCACCAACTTAAGTCTAGCAGTGCTTCTGTTGGAGCGATCGCCCTGGCGCAGCTTTGCAAGGTGTTAGAAGCACAGGGACGCAGCAGTAAATTAGAAAACAGCCTAGAATTACTCTCGCAACTATATCAGGAATATGAACAAGTTAAAACTGCCTTACAAAAAGAACTTGTGAAGGAAGTACCATGAAAGCCGATGCTCAAGAAAGTCAATCTTTAGTTCTAATTGTTGATGATGAACCTTTTATCCGCTTGATACTGCGGCATTTCTTGGAGCGGGAAGGCTATCAAATAGCGGAAGCTCAAAATGGCATAGAGGCAATAAAAGTTTTTAAGCAATTGCATCCTGATATAGTACTCCTTGATGCCCTAATGCCAGATATGGATGGGTTTGAGTGTTGCACTCAGTTGGAGCTTCTTGATCGTAGCAAGCACACTCCAATTTTAATGATTACAGGACTTGAGGATCAAGAGTCAGTTGACCGTGCATTTGCAGTGGGGGCAATGGACTATATTACCAAACCAGTCCACTGGCCAGTTTTGCGACAACGGGTAAAACGCTTGATTCAGCAATCTCAGTTACAGCAAAAACTGGAAGCCGTTAATCTAGAATTGCAGCGATTAGTTACTATCGATGGATTAACTGAAGTAGCTAACCGCCGACGGTTTGAAGAGTATTTTAATCAGGAGTGGCAGCGCATGAAACGGGATAAACGCCCCCTTTCCCTGATTCTCTGCGATGTTGATTTCTTCAAATTATATAACGATACCTATGGTCATCGGGTAGGCGATCGCTGTCTTCAAGAAATTGCTAAAGCCATTAAAGATATTATTAAGCGTCCGGGAGATTTAGTTGCTCGTTATGGCGGGGAAGAATTTGCTGTGATTTTACCCAACACAGACAGCGAGGGGGCGACTTATGTTGCCGATAAAATTTGTCATGTTGTCCGCACACTAGCAATTCCTCATAAAAGTTCCCAAGTTAGTCCTTATGTAACCCTGAGTGCCGGGTTTACGACAGAAATTCCTCAGCCAGATTCTGACTTGGAAGAAATGATTTCCGCCGCAGATCGGGCGTTGTATCAAGCAAAAGCAGCAGGACGAGATCGCTTTATGCAAAATATTGCACTACCCAAAAGCAAAAATTCTCGCTAGTGCGCCAAGATTTAGTTATTAGCCCAATGCCCAATTACCGATTTAAAAATCTACTCCTCGTTTAAGTTCTACACCTTGATTAGCATAGTGTTTATGGCAATAAACCTCTGAGTGGACGCTAGCCAAGTCGAAGTACGCTGGTGGATTTTGGCAACGACCAGTAATAATAATTTCAGTGTCGCGGGGTTTGCGGAGTAAAGCTTGGACAATAGGTTCAACGGGGAGTAATTCTAAATCAACGGTGGGATTGAGTTCATCAAGAATAATAGTTTTATACAGCCCAGAGGCGATCGCAACTTTCGCGATTTCCCAACCCCGTTCGGCTTCTACGTAGTCTAATTCTTGCCGGGAATTTCGCCAGACGATGGCATCTCCACCGCAGCGCTGATGATCCACCACTTCTGGATATGACTGCTGCAAGGCGGCGATCGCAGCATCTTCTGTGTAGCCACTACCACCTTTAAGCCACTGCATAATTAATACACGGGTAGACCCTGGATGATTGATTCCTCTACCAATTGCCTGTAAAGCTTTGCCCAAAGCACTAGTAGACTTGCCTTTACCAGCACCAGTATAAATTTCAATCCCTTCAAGGAAGAGGGCTTTGGCTGTTGGGTGGTGATGAGGTTTCATTTCTGAGTGCAAATCTGCAATATCAAGCAACTTTTGCGGCGCGGCGCGTCCGGTAGCAATGATTTCCAACTCTTGGGGTTTGGATTTTAATGTCTTTACCACTTCATCCACTGGTAGCAAACCCAAATCCAGAACGGGGTTAATTTCATCCAAGACGACAACTGAATATAAACCACTGGCGATCGCACCTTTGGCTACATCCCAACCCCGCTTCGCTTCATCTCTGTCAAAGGTGGTAATTTCTTCTGGGCCAAAAAATTCTGCTCTCCCAGTCCGAACCTGGTCAATTAAATGGGGAAACCCGCGCTGCAAAGCTGCGATCGCACCATCTTCGTCATAATCACGTTCCGGCCCTTTTAAAAACCGCAGCAGTAAAACGCGGTTAGAATTGCTAGGCGTATTTATCCCCAAGCCAATAGAGCGCAAAACTACCCCCAAAGCCGCTTGGGACTTACCTTTGCCCACGCCATCGTAGACGTGAATTTGACCAATCAGCCGTTCCTGACGCACTTGCGCCGTGCGAATACCAATACCGTTCCTTGTCATCTGTCAAAAAGCTATAACGTGGCAGTCTTTAATCTTACCTAAGGTCTTGTGCTCTTAGGGAGAGAAACTGCTCCTCTGACGCTTTCGTATGATGTATAAATAATATCATCAAGCTCATCCCACTCCTAAAAGGGGATGGGATTTCACGTTAACAGTTAACGGTCAACAGTCAACAGTCAACAGTCAACAACGTCAGGGCGTCTATCATCCCATCTTTAGAATATTGGGTTTTCCCGACACCTTTTTATAATTTCCCCCATCACCATCACTATCCCAGTTATACTCTCTACAGTTAACCCTTAGCCTTGACCATTTATGCCTGAAAATTGGATGCTTCCCAGTATTTTTCCTATTGGTGGAATTCTGTTTGACTTTTTATTTGTACTGATTGCCATCCCCATCGAAGCATATGTTTTGCACAATCGACTAAAATTTGACAAAAAAACTAGCATTTTTTATGCTATCTCTATCAATCTTTTTTCTAGTGTAATTGGTTGGTTCATATTTTTTGTATCAGAACCAATGTTACCAATACAGATGAAATCAGAATTAATCAACTATATGTTTTTTAATAATTTTAAATCGCCGAATACACAAACTGTAATCATCTTAACTGCTTGTATAATTTTTTTCGCTACTTTTTTGATGAAATTTTTCATTTTAAGGGGATTACTACTATCATTGAGTGAACCAGTTGCTCAAAAACAAGAGGAGCTTCAGACTTCTCAACGGCGGCGATGGCGTAATCTTAGCAATCTTAAATTACAAAGTAATAATTTAATTATTACTATATTAATAGCGAATTCTCTCAGTTATACTGCTATAACACTTATTTTATTATTTCGCTCAAAGTAGCAATAATTTACTTCATTTAAAGGAATACGAGTGATTAATTAATCAGGTGGAAGGAGGAATATGAATACGCTACTTAAAGATGTATTTGGTGTTTTTAAATTTGTTGAAGGGCTTTATGCAGGAATTAGAAGGGTATTAGTTCCACCCAAAGCTTATTCTTGGCAAACATTTATTTATTTGAGTGTTTTTTCTTGGATAGTTTCATATTTTGCTATAGGTTATATTAAAGATATAATTGCTTTTTTTGGTTGGTTATTTTTAATTGCCGGCACAGCTTGGTATACAACTGAAGATCCTTTGAGGGTTCCTGGTACTTTTATGCCAGTCGGAGCAGTGATCACTGGATTCTTAGTGAGTGTTTTTGCATTTGGAAATCAAGAGGATGTCATCACATCAAGAACAATCGTTTTTTGGCCGACAATTTCAGCGCTAATTACGGCTATACCAGAATTTATTGAAGGAAATGATACTGATGCAAAAGCTCGAATTCCTAAACCAGAAGACCGCCAAAGAATCATAGTTTTAGTTGCAAGTAGTATGCTGCTAAGTTGCTGGATTCAGTTTTACTTTGTGGTAGATAATTGGTTCCAACAATATCCTAGTTTACAGGCAGATACTTTTAAAAGTAGTACCATTGTTGTCAGAACAGAAGAACGAGTAAAAATTCCACGAAACGGTGTTGTAATTCTAGAAAAACTTCAACCAATAGTAGTAGAACAAATAGCTGAAAGACCTTGGTCAGAAGTAGAGAAATGGCTGCTCCCGCAAGATGCGAGACAGCAGGTAGGAGTGAAACAGCGGGTAGGAACTTTGGGTAGGGAAGTAATTCAAAAGAACCTGGGCAAATATGAAGAAAAAGAACTATGGCACGTTGAACCGCGTGTAGCTAATACTAAGTCTGGATATATATTAGATTTATTAAGTATTTGGACAGGCCCGAGTTCTAACCCACGAGGCTATTACTTGAAAAAATCTTGTCGCATTGAACCAGTTGCAGCAACTAGCAATTCAGACAATAAAATTACAGTTGCAGAAATTGAATGCGATCGCGCCAGTAAACTTTTTGCCGGATCGCCACCTCCGCAGCCGGGGGAGAAGAACCAATGACTAACGATCAATGACTAATGAATAATAACAAATGACTATTAACAGAATTTTTGGATTGGCAAAGAATGTGTTTCAGGAAGTGGTACGCGATCGCATCCTATATATTATTGGTTTTTATGCGTTAATACTCGCCATCGCTTTCCGCGTCCTTCCCGAATTTGCAGCAACGGCTGAAGACAAAATGTTTTTAGACTTTGGGATGGCGGCAATGAATGCCATCGGGTTAATTGTGACGATATTTATTGGTACGGGACTGGTTAATAAAGAAATTGAAAAACGTACTATTTTGATGTTAATTGCTAAACCTGTTAGCCGCAGTGAAATTATCATTGGCAAATACTTGGGTTTATCCGCAGTATTAGCTGTACTTGTTGCCACAATGACAGCGATTTATCTGGTATTTCTGCAATTTGGTAACATTCCTCATCCAACGGCAAGTATTCTAATTGCTGCAATTTTCTTATTATTACAGTTGTCATTAATCACCGCTATGGCTATTACCTTCGGTGTTTTTACTGCTTCACTACTAGCGACAGTTTTAACCTTTGCGGTATATTTAATCGGAAATATTACTCAAGATTTAGTACAACTTGGTCGTCTGAGCCGCAACCCTGGTATGGAACGGCTAACTCAAGGTTTGTTTCTCATCTTGCCAGATTTATCTCGATTAGATTTAAAAAATGATGCCGTTTATGGTCTGCAAGCACTACCTGAGATAACTACACTGATTACAAATGCTGGCTATGGCTTACTTTATAGTGCCATGTTGTTAGCGATCGCTATTTTTATCTTCTCACAACGTGAGTTTTAGCCATTGGGCATAGGGGAGCCACGGCACGGCTTCATCAAAATCGAAAATTACATAACTCCTGTTGTGTGAATATTTCCTGACTTATGTCAGCATTTTTTGTTTTAAAAATAACTTAAAAAGCGTATTTTCAGGTGATTGGCGATTTTTTGGGAATTTATTTTTGATTATTTACTGAGCTTATCTCTATTTGGGGTGTACTCTCAATATACGGTGACTACCACACTCGACCTTTGAGATAAATTACACCCAGAGGTGAATACCATGAAAAATTATGCTGATAAGCAAGAATTTGTATTAAGTCAAATCACAAATAAATATTTTCAGCGTCGAGATTTCAGTGGATGTGATTTGAGTGGAATCGACCTGAAAGGAATTGATTTAAGTGGTGTTAACTTTATAGGAGCGGATTTGCGTGATGCAGATATGTCTGGCTGTGTCCTCACTCGTGCTAATTTAAGTGGCGCAAATTTGATGCAAGCTAGCTTACGTAATGCTAATTTGTATGAAGTATCTTTGTGTGAAGCTAATTTGATTAATGCTGATTTAACACGAGCAAATTTGTGCGGAACTTTTTTATGGCGGGTGAAATTCATAGGTAGTAATCTTTGCGGTGCTTCTTTGTGTGATGTGGATTTGAGAGAAGCAGACCTAAGTAAAGCCAATTTAATTGAAGCATCGCTGATTGAAGCTAACTTAAGTTTTGCAAATCTCGCAGGAGCAAAGCTATGTGGAGCAAAATTACTAGAAGCTAATTTGACTGAGGCTAATTTAACTGGTGCAGACCTAACATGGGCAAATTTAACCAAGGCAAACTTGAGTAGGGCAAACCTTTGGGATACCAAGCTGATTTATGCTAAGTTTCGCGATACTATTATGCCTGATGGCACAATTGAGCAACCTCAGATAGTGATTTATTAGTCTAGAAGCGTCTTTGGCTTTGCTTTGCCTTCGGTAAGTTTTTGGCGTAACGCACCACTTTACTAAGGTTGATAGCGAAGGCTAAAGTAAAAACCATCATCCTGGGCGTTATTACCGCGATCGCTCAGATCGATAAATGGAAATCCATAATCGAGCCGCAAAAAGAGATTATCTATTCCCATTGCCTGATTCCATAATAATCCTAAGCCTGCACCCACTAGAAAAGTTTGATCGGGTAGCAGATTGGGATTATTAGACTGATTCCAGACGGCTCCCATGTCCACAAATGGCGCGAGTTGAATCGTGGACAATCCAGATTCATTGCGCTGGACTGTGATCCGATCTTCGATCGCTACACGAAATCCATTATCTCCAGAGCGGATATTTTGGCGATATCCCCTTACCGACTGTCCACCGCCAATAACAAATTGCTGGGAAGGTAAGAGGCTATCTGGTGTTAGTTGCAAGTCTGCTTGGATCAGCAATAGATGATCGTTATTAAGTTGCTGCACCCGCTGTATTTGACCCAACCAACTGAAAAAGCGACCATCAGGTATGGGGTCATTATTGATAGTTGCATCTAATATATCAATGCCAAAATTAAATTGCGATCGCAAAAACCAGGCTCCTTGAGGTTCGCGCTTAACATAGTCTTGACCAAATTTAATTACACTGGTACGGCTAACGCCATTAGCATCAGGCCCAATGCCAAAGGGGGTTGCAAGATTATTGAAGAGGAAGGTTTGACCGTCTTGATAGGTAAATCCCAAAGATAAGGCAAATTCAACTCTAGGCGATCGCATCAACGGTTGCCGATAATTGATTTCATAAAGATCCTGGTTTGCCCGAATACCAAACGCATCAAAGGGTGGCTCAGTGATTTCATTGCGATAAAATGCCGCTCTAATCTGCACCTTGCCGTTCATGGCGTTAACGGGAACTTGATAGCTAAAATCAAAGACATCAGAACCACCAGAGAGCGTGTGGTAATAGGAGCCTGCTAACTCGTCTCCCATACCAGTTAAATTGCGATCGCGCAGTTCAACACCCAATCTTTCGCCCCCAATACTCGGAGGCGAATAATTATCTACACCCAAGCTCCCAGTTAAAAGATTTGCCTCTTCAACTCTGACAATCAGAATACTTTGACCAACCTTACCCGTTGGACGCAGCCGCGCTTCCACATTTGTGAATAGCGGATCGAGTCGCAACAGTTTTAATTGTTCTTCAAGCTTACCAGTATTCAGAGGGATACCTGCACCTAGCTGGATGCGACTACGAACATAAGATGGATTTAATCGCCGCGTCCCTTCGATGTCAATCTCTGACAAGCGCCCTTCAAACACCCGAATCACCACAACACCATCGGCAGTACTAGCTTGCTGAGTATCTGGAATCGCTCTGGAATTTATATAGCCTTTATTTAGGTAAAGCTGGGTAATAGCATCTGCGGCTTGTCTGATTTCTTCTAAAGTTAAATCCCGTTCTTCAAACGGTTTGACAACTGGATTAAAGTCATTTTCACTAAAGACTGTGCTACCTAAGACCTGGATTTTGCGAACCCGAATGCGTTGTGGTGGAGATAATTGGGGGTTCGGTTCGGATTGATTAGGGTCAGTTGTCGGAAAAGTTTCTGTTTTCTGTACTATTTGTAACTGTCGGTGACTAATATTTAGAGCCAAGTCAGGTGTAAAAATATTGGCTCTAGCTCTAAGTCCATTTGCAGTGACAATCCAGACCGCAGGCAGAATTAGCAAGCCGCACTGAAAACTGAAACTGTGCTTATTCCATTTAGTTATTGCCAGATGCCAAGTGTCTAACTGATGAGAGAAATAGACAATTCTTTGCTGAGTCGTTGCTTTCGGCTTAACACCAGTTTCTGTTTCTTTTCTCATTTCTCCTCAGTGGGGTGCTTTATCTAACAACTGGGCTGATTTTGGTTTTTGAGTATACTATGGGTGCATGAATATTTCAATATCATATTTTTAACATTCAGATTTCAGAATATTTGTAACTAAAACTATAATTAACAGCGATTTATTCTAAGTGATAGCCCCTAGCATTATATTGTGTTAAAAGGTAAAAAACTTGGGAATACTTAGATGTCACCACTGATTTCCATAGTCATCGTCAATTACAACCGGGAGTCTTACCTTCAAGAAGCGATCGCTAGTGTTTTAGCGCAGACATGGCAAGACTTTGAACTGTTGATTTGGGATGATGGCTCCACAGATGGCTCAGTGGCGATCGCTCACGAATATGCTCAACAAGATGGGCGAGTGCGGGTGGTAGAAGCACACCATCAAGGATATACGGCGGGACTTACAGCAGCAATCAAGCTAACCAGTGGCACTTACATCGGTTTGGTAGACAGTGATGATATCCTAGCCCCCACCGCCATTGCCCAAACGGCTAAAGTACTTAACTGCCATTCAGAAACAGGATTTGTTTACACCGATTACTTAAATATTGATCGAGACAGCAAAGTTATCGGCTACGGTCATCGCTGTAGCATTCCCTACTCCCAGGAAGGTCTTTTAGTAAACTTCATGACGTTTCACTTTCGCCTGATTCGGCGGTCGGTTTACGACCGGGTGGGAGGTGTTAACAAGTCGTTCCGCTGTGCCCAAGATTATGACCTATGTCTGCGACTTTCAGAGGTAGCTCAAGTGCGCCGCGTTCCAGAGCCACTTTACCTCTACCGGATTCATTCTCAAAGTATCTCTACTACCAGAAGAACAGAACAAATCCTCTGGTCTAAGCGAGCGATCGCTCAAGCACTTTGGCGACGCGGATTAGCAGATAAGTTACAAATTGATGTAGAATTGCCTGCAGGTCGCTTTTTGTTGCGTCGTAAAAAACCTTTACTGCCCAGCATCGCCGCTTCAGTGCTAGCTATTGTGCCTTTGGTGACAACCATGAGTGCAAAATTAGCTCAAGCGCAACAAATTGTCCCTGCTACTGATGGTACAAACACAATTGTTACTCCCAACGGTAATCAACTTGATATCAGCGGCGGCACAACTTCTAGGGATGGTGTTAACCTCTTCCACAGCTTTCAACAGTTTGGGATTTCACCAGAACAAATCGCCAACTTTCAAGCCAGTCCGGCGCTGCAAAATATTCTTGGTCGAATTACAGGTGGTAATCCTTCCATCATCAATGGCTTAATTCAGGTAACAGGTGGCAATCCTAATCTCTTCTTGATGAATCCAGCCGGATTTATTTTCGGAGCAAATGCCAGCTTAAACGTCCCCAGTGCTTTCACGGCGACAACAGCCAACGGCATTGGTTTTGGCAGCAGTTGGTTCAACGCTATCGGTGTTAATGACTACACTGCTTTAGTTGGAAACCCCAACGGATTTGCCTTTAGTACAAAAGAGCCAGGGGCGATCGCAAATGCTGGAAATTTGGCAGTAGGTACTGGGCAGAATTTGAACTTATTGGGCGGTACTGTAGTCAACACCGGGCAAATTTCGGCACCAGGGGGGCAGATTTCTGTCACATCCGTACCAGGGGGAAATTGGGTGCGTCTCAGTCAGCCAGGAAATCTGTTGAGTCTAGAAATTCAGCCCCTTGCCTCTAGTAGTAACCAACCCAATAACTGGACAATTCCTATTGCATCTTTACCGGAATTACTCACAGTTGGTAACACTGGGTTAACTGCCAATCCTGATGGGACTGTAAAATTGACAAGCTCTAAGGTGACGATTCCCACAACTCCAGGTACAACGATTGTTTCGGGCATTGTTAATGTATCGAGTCAAACAGTCGGTACGGTAACTGCTTTAGGTAAACGAGTTGGGGTGATTAATGGTAATATTAACGCCTCTGGAACCAATGGCGGCGGCACTGTGCTAATTGGTGGAGATTATCAAGGTAAAGGGACTTTACCTAATGCAGATCAGACTTATGTTGACTCAAACTCCGTCATTAATGCCGATAGTAATTTGAATGGGAATGGTGGCCGGGTTATTGTTTGGGGTAACAAGACAACGGGATTTTTTGGCAATATTACCGCTCGTGGTGGTCTGAACTCCGGCAATGGTGGTTTTGTAGAAGTGTCGGGTAAAGAAAACCTGATTTACCGTGGCAATACTGATCTGAGCGCTAAGAATGGTATTGTTGGTAACTTGTTGCTAGACCCAACTGATATCAATATCGTAAATGGTACTGACGCACCTGAAGATGTGTTTCTGCCTGAAATCTTTCAAAACGATTCTCCAGCTATTTTCACAATTTCCAAAGACGCTTTAGAAAATCAGAATGCTGCTGTGACTTTGGCAGCGACTAATGATATTACCATCGCTAATGGCGTATCGTTGAATTTTGTTAATGATGCTGGTGGAGCGATCGCTTTTACCGCAGACGCAGATGGTAATGGTGTCGGTGCTTTTACGATGGCTATAGGCGACACCATCAGTACTAATGGCAGGGATATCACGATTTCAGGAGCCAGCCTGTCTTTGGGAATCATTAATACTAGCAGTTTCTTTATCGACGAGGAAGGTCAGTTTATTAGTGGCAGTGGTGCTAATGTCACCTTGTCTGCCAGTGGCAACATTACTACGGGCAACATTATTGCTATAGGTCAGGGCTACAATTCATCTAGTGGTAATATTACAGTCCAAAGCACTAGCGGTGGAATTACTCTAAACAACCTCGACACCAGCAATATTCAAGGGTTTGGAGATATTACTACGGTTGGAACAGCTGGAACAGTAACTTTAAGTGCCGCAGGTAATATCTTGACAGGTACAATTAATTCTTTTTCAAATGATGCTGATGGCTCAGGTACGGGCGGCAATGTAGTAGCAACAACCACAGGCGGCAGTATCACTACGGAAGCTATTAATTCGTCTGTATTCAAGGAAGGAGGTGGCGATTTTATCGGCACGGCTGGCGGGGTCACCTTAACTGCCAAAGATAATATTACTGTTAATGACGCCATTGATGCCTCAGCAAGCGCCACCAACGTGGATGGTGATGCAAGCGCTATAGGTGGCAACATTACTTTACAAACTACCAATACTTTTGGCAGCACAATTGGCTTTAGCAGCATTGATACTAGGGGCGCAACAAATATTAGTGATGCAAACATTGTCAAAGGTGGCAATGTGCAAGTACTAACAAACGGTTTGGTTCAAGGAACAGGCATAACTTCTACAGGTGAGACGATCGCCACCGGAGGCATTTTTATTGACAATCCTAATGATGGGGGAGAAGTTGCTATTGCTGCGATCGTTGAACCTTTTGTGATTATTAATAGCTTTGCACCTCCTGTAGGAGGTACTGTCACAATTCGACATGATGGCGGCCCAGATAATGTGCCATTTATCGTAGGTGATGCAACGAGTGTCAATGGCACAGCCGGAACAATTAATGCGGGAGGGAGTTCAGTCATCCCTTCTGGGAACTTTCCAGTTTTACCTAATGGCGGAGATGCTAGCGACACCCCAATCGGCATCACTATTACTTCCGTCAACACCCCACCTATATTAACGGCAAACTCCTCGCTATCCAATACCCAGACCAATCAACCAGTGACCTTGACATTCTCTAGTTTAGCTGCACTGGTTAGCGATGCTAATAATGACATCACCTCCATCCAGGTTGATGTACTGAATACAGGAAATCTGACTGTGAATGGCCTTGCCGTCATTCCTGGTGTTACTACCTTATCTAGCAACGATACTTTGGTGTACACACCTCCGGCAGATACTAACGGCTCACTAAATGCCTTTGTAATTAGTGCAAATGACGGTGTTTCCTCTTCTGCACCTGTACAGGTAGGAATCAACATCAGTCAAATTCCTACCCCGACTCCTACCCCGATTCCTACCCCAACTCCTACCCCAATTCCTACCCCAACTCCTACCCCAACTCCTACCCCAACTCCTACCCCAACTCCTACCCCAACTCCTACCCCGACTCTTTCCCCTTGCTCATTCCAGTGCAGTCCACCAGTTAAACCGAATAACTCTGTCCCCAATAATCCTAATATTGATAACCCAGTTCTTAATACCTATCCCACTCCCGAAGGCGATTTTACAGATGATTTTGCCAACCATTTAGGCATCCCTACTCCTAGAATTCAAACACTAGATGATGCTAAAGAAATTGCTCGCAAAATTGAAGAAGCTACTGGTGTGAAACCTGGATTTATCTACACCAGTTTTGTCCCTGTGGAGATTCTACCAGACGGAAATTTAGGCAAAGCTAAAAAATTCACTAAACAGTTGAATACCATAGCAGAGCAGGGTAACGACCAACTGGAATTAGTAGTAGTAACTGGAAAAGGTGATCCTATCCGCAAGCGCATCCCAGAAACAACTAGAGCCAAAGTTCTCCAAGTAGCTCAGGAATTTCGTGACCAAATCGTTAGTCCACAAAACCGTCGTCGCACTGGTTATTTGCGTTCATCTCAACAACTTTATCGCTGGATTATTGCACCACTAGAGGCAGATTTACAGGCAAGAGGAATCAATAATCTGGTCTTTTTGCCAGACATCGGGTTACGTTCAACCCCAATGGCAGCACTTCACGATGGTAAGGGGTTTTTGGTAGAAAAATACAGTATTGGCTTGATGCCAAGTCTCAGCTTGACTAATACCCTTTATAAAGATATCAAAAAATCTCAAATCCTAGCACTGGGGGTTTCTCAGAGTACTCAGGGACAAGAGCCTTTACCAGCAGTCCCCCTTGAGTTATCAACATTGGTGTCTAAACTCTGGCAGGGCAAATTATTGTTAGACAAGCAAGCCACCTTAGAAAATCTCAAAACTATCCGCCGCCAACAACCTTTTGGGATTATTCACATGGCAACTCATGCCGATTTTGCTGCTGGCACTTTGAGTAATTCCTATATTCAACTGTGGGAGGAGAAGTTACGCTTGAACCAATTACGACAGTTGCGCTTGAATGAACCCCAAGTTGAAATGCTGGTGCTGAGTGCTTGTAGAACAGCCTTAGGGGATGAAGAGTCCGAACTGGGATTTGCAGGTTTAGCGGTGCTGGCAGGTGTGAAAACTACTGTTGCCAGTCTTTGGTCGGTCAACGATGCTGGTACAGCAGCGTTAATGACGAAATTTTATGAGAATTTGAGGACAGCTTCTATTAAGGCAGAAGCTCTAAGACTTGCTCAGGTAGGTATGGCGAAAGGGCAGATTTACGTAAAAAATGGACAAATACAAGGTTTGGGAGTAGCCGGGAGCCTGCCTTTACCTACTAACAGTGTTGATGAACAGGATCAATTGCTTACCCATCCTTATTATTGGGCTGGATTCACAATGGTTGGTAATCCTTGGTAAAGTGGCAAGAGTGACTCTACTAAGCTATTACGCTTTTAAATTACACAGTCACTTCCTAGTTCGTTGACGGCTGACGGTTAACTGTCAACTCTCAACTGTCAACAGCCAACACGAAAAGATGTGCAAGTTAAATGCGCCACAGCTTATCACCCTTTTACCCTTTCCGTCTGCCGATTTTGGTTTTGTCTATCAGGGATTAGCCGCTCCAATGCACGGGCAATCCAGGGCAAAAATGCGATCGCTAGCATCACTCCCAGCACGTTAAATATCAATTGGGCATTCGCAATTTGGCGGGCAATATCATCCCCTGCACCCACTAATTGAGAAATCCACTGGGCAAGTGCTGCCAATTGACTGGCAAATAAAATTCCTACAGCAGCGCAAACAAGATTAAATAATAAATGAAAAACACCTGTCCGTACCGCTGGGCGATCGCGTCCAAGTGTTGCTACCAGTGTGTCAGCACAAGTGCCAACTTCAGCACCCAGCATTAACGCTACACCTGCGGGTAATGAGATTAATCCTTGACTAGCCAAAGTAACAATAATCGCAACGGTAGCAGAGGAAGATTGAACTAAGACTGTAAACAGCGCCCCAACTCCCGCACCCAATAGCGTGTTGTTCCCTAAGGTTTCCATCCATTTGATAAATGGCTTGTAGTCCTTGAAAGGTTCCATTGCGGTTTCAATTGTTTCAAGTCCGAAAAACAGCAAGCCGATGCCAAGAGTAACTAATCCAATTTGCTTCCAGCGTTCTTTCTTACCCAAAAGAATTAGTAATAAACCAACAAACATTGCGATTGGCGCATATTCGCTAATTTTAAAAGCAACTATTTGAGCGCCAATAGTTGTGCCAATATTAGAACCCAAAACCACGCCCAGAGATTCTACAAATGACAGCAAACCAGCACTCACCATTGCAATCACAATAATAATTGTCACTGAGGAGGAATCTAATATTGTTGTCGCTACCGTGCCAGTTGCTACTCCAGCATAGCGATTGGTGGTGAATTTGCTAATTAGACCTTTGGCGCGATCGCCTGCGATCGCTTCCAGCCCTTCAGCCATTCGCGTTACACCATACAAAAACAGCACTAATCCCGCCAGCGCACCCGTAATAATTTTGAAAATATCTAATCCTTGTTCTTCTTTTTTAAACTCAGCGCTTTTCCCCTGTTGACTATTTTTCGTTTCTTGCCCCGAATTCTGTTGCGATTCTTCTACTCCAGCAGGAGTCTGAGCATTAACACTAATTTCTAAAGGTGGTAATGGCCCATCAAACCAATGCAAATTCTCTCCTAAGATGGAAGGAGTAACAACAAAAGCTGCAACTAGAATACTTAAAATGAAACCGGACAACACTCTTTTTAAACTTTTTGTTAATAACATAAGAGTTTCTGACAACTGTTATTTTTCAATCATGAATAGTACTATTGATAATCAATAGGTCAAATTTCCAAAACCCAAACATCAAGTTAATACCTTGCACAAGAAGTCTACATCTGATTTAAATTTGCTCAATTTTAGCGTTAGAATATATTAATTGTAATTTTCCTACAATCAATTTCAAAAATTGCTTCATCAGTAGACATTAAAAATTTACTTTGTTTTCAACCTCGATGACTTGCATCTTAAGAATGAGATTGATAAGTGGATACCACGATTTAATTAAGATTTAAACTCAATTTAAACAAACATTAATACTTAACGCAAATAGGACAAATATTGTAATAATAATTACAGCGTTAATTATCCCAAATGAACCTTTTAGTGTTTGCAAGGTTAGAAAATTGCTGCTTTTTGTATCATTTGAAACTATCAAGTATAATTCAGGCGATCGCAACTTTAAAAGCAGGTAACAAATAGATTACCAAGATAGAGCGATCGCATTCTTAAAAGCAGGTAAAATTGTAATTGTTTTCAAGTTGGATGTTGTTCATTGCAGATCAGGATAGACAGGGTAAAGCAATTTTAATTATTAATAATAATTAATAAGTATTTTAAACTAAAATTGATGTTAGCCCAGGTCTTTATCCTATGCATAGAATTTATATTTGATTACAAATCTCTCAGAACGCGAACGTAGACTAGGCTGTAAAATATTTATATGCTAAATTTTATATAATTGGCATCTGCAATTTTTGTCAGCATTGTAGCTTTGCATAATTTACTTCAGCTTCTAAGTAATAAATATTTTTATGAGTAGCTTAGTTTTATTATTAATTGGGTTAGGGACTTTCTTCTTTGCTTTGAGGACTAAAGAGGAAATTCATCGCATTGCGGCTATGGTAGTTGGGACAATTTTTCTAGTTTGGGGATTTGCTCTAGCTCCTTTGTCATTTCAATTGCTATTTGAGATAATCTCAGTTTTAGGAGCTTTCTTTGTTTGTATGCGATGTTTGGGTTGTGGTTTAAACCAAGATTGATTTTCAATTTGATAAGATATTAGCTTTCTGGCTTATTCAAGAGTTCATTTATGTAATAGAGGAGTCGTTGATTTTACCATATCAACCTCAACGTCTGACAATACAAAATTTAACTTTCTCAGAGCATAATTGGCAGTTATATAACGATTTTCATTTGAATGAAGTACACGATTAGGAACACGGTAATGCCCATACATGTCAACTTAAACTAAAGCTCCTTTAAAACCTCGTTAAGAGCCTCTGGCTGGAAATGCTAGTCATTTAGGCTGCTGCCGCTAATTCTGGAGGCTCCGCCTCCTAATGGGCATTCCCAGTCTCAGACTCTTGACGATAATCTCTAAAAGCTTTTTCTAGAGAGGCTTTTACGTTAAGTTGACACCAATGGGTAATGCCGTGTCTCTACGAGTATCTGTGTTAATCTGTGGTTAATTAATGAACAAATTCCTAATGCCCAATACTTATTTATTTGTATTTAAGTAATGACTGCTCCACCCTCAACAATTGGGCAATTCTAGCTAAAACCCCGATCGCCAGCTTTTGCACAAATACTGGTGGGCCAACGATGATGGTGTCTGCTTTCTTAATCAGCAAGGCAAATTGCAAGATATTTGTAGGCATTCCTTCCTTGTTTACCTTTTTGTCGATTGCTAGTCCAAACAGCGATCGCAAGAAATGCTCAAACTCACCAGCCGCACGAACTTCTGAAGTGAAAATCACCCAATCATCAGACGCATTACGAAAACTATGATACACACCAGCCGAAACCTGTAAAACTTCTCCTGTACGAATTACGAATTAGTCAACCCGCTTAACTTCAAATCCCCGCAACCCTTCCGGTTCTTCATACTCAACCACAACATCTTTAACTACAGCAGCAGGTGGCCCAGAATGACACCAGCGAACCATGTCATCTACAACATCTCGCGCTCCTTCAAAGACTGCTTCTACTTGATTATCGGGGAGATTCCGCACCCAACCAGCTAATCCCAACTGGCTAGCTGTATCCACAGTGGAATAGCGATAGCCCACTCCTTGGACTCGGCCAGAAATGAATACATGGGCGCGGATGATCTTTGGCAGTGCTGTGGGATTCTGCATAGACTGGTCTAATCTTTACGATTCCAGTCTACCTAGTTTATGTATACACAACCTATTTTTAACTCCAACTGACGAAATTAATCACGGTCATCGTCATCGTCATCATCATCGCCGCGATGTCTGTACTTCCGGTCATCGTCATCATCATCATCGCCGCGATGTCTGTACTTCCGGTCATCGTCATCATCATCATCACCGCGATGCCTGTACTTCCGGTCATCGTCATCGTCATCATCATCACCACGATGTCTGTACTCCCGGTCATCATCATCATCGCGATGTCTGTACTGGCGATCGCGATTATCCCATTCTTCATCACGTTGTTTCTGCTTGCCACCGACTATATTTCTGAACATATCCCCTATTCCCATAATTTTCCTCCTAGTTAGCGAATCTTCTTATTCAGAGTCACTTTAGTAGTTTCTCTAATGCTTGTGGCGGATAAATCTTCCAGCAGGTGTAGATAAAAACAAAATTATCCCTATCTTTGGGAATGTCGCAAAGTAGTGATAAAGTATTTTTCACTATCTACTAACTGTAGTGAATTTAATTAATCAGTAGTCAGTTTTTCAATTTGGAATTATGAATTGTCTATGTCTAACCTGCCACCACTTAATACAGAAACAATTTGGGCAATTATTAACGAGAAACTTGATGATGCCACAGTCAACCAGTTGCTATGGCATTATTTAGGGTATCGCTATGATTCCTCAACTGCACAATGGGACATTAGCCAAGTTGCACCAGAATGGCAGGGTGAGTACCCACAACCACCAAATTTCATTGAATCTCGCCCTGCAACAGTCAAGTTAACTCGTTCCATTCCTGCTGAAAATAAACAGATGCTCAAAGAAAAATTGGGTTTCAAAGGTTACAAAATTGGTGAATTTGGACCTCGGCAAACTCGCAGAGCAACGGCCGCAAATTGGTTGTTAAGCTATCTGCAACAAACTAACGACAAAATTGAGTAATCTTATGCGGCAGATATTTCTAGCAATCCGGAATCATCCATGATAAACAAGAACCCCGACTTCTTTGAAAATTCGGGGATCTGCGGGTTGCAATTCTCACAAATCAAATAGGATTGCTATAGCAAAACGTCTCTTATTTTTAACAATCATCTACTATTTAGGAAGTTCATAAAAGCTCATTAATTCTTTGCTAAGGTTTGGCAGTTGGATACAATCACATTTTACTTTTAGTATATTAAAAAAATGTATTACATTAATTTGGCTCTGAGTCCAAAAAAAATGCTAAAAACAGTCAAAAATCGCCCAAGCAAAATCAAATATAGTTAATCTTTTTTAGAAGAAATTTATAAAAAAATCATCCTTAAGATAGTAACACTTGTTATATAATTATTTCTCTAGAGCGATGTGCAAATTCAATTTAACATTAGAGAATAATTTTATCAACCCTTGATATTACAAACACTTCTATGGCAAAGCCAATTGAATTTAATTTATTTGCACCTTACAACAAAGGAGTCTCATTAATTGGTTCTTTTTCTGATTGGCAAGAAATTCCAATGGAAAAAGGTGATGATGGTTATTTTCGTACAAGTGTTGAACTAGAAGACGGCGTTTATAAATATAAATTCCGTGTCCAGTCAAATTCATGGTTTTTTGAACCAAAACAATGGGTTGATGTTACAGACCCTTATGCAAGTGATATTGATGAATTAAGTGGAAAAGATGATGGTGTTATCCAGGTCAAAGATGGCGAAAGGATTACCGATACCTATGTTTGGCAACATGATGATAAACCTTTACCTGCTGACCAGGAATTAGTAATTTATGAATTGCATGTTGGTGATTTTTCTGGTGGCGAGGATGACCCTTATGCACGAGGCAAGTACAAACACGTCATTGAAAAGTTAGATTATTTGTGCGAACTGGGAATCAACGCTATTGAGTTGATGCCACTTAAAGAATATCCTGGTGATTATAGTTGGGGTTATAACCCCCGCCACTTCTTTGCAACAGAATCTAGTTATGGTTCTACTGCTGAGTTGAAAAAATTGATTGATGAGTGTCATGGCAGAGGTATTCGTGTAATTATTGACGGTATTTATAACCACTCAGAAGCATCTGCTCCTTTAACACAAATTGACCACGATTATTGGTATCATCATGAACCTCGTGACCCTGATAATAACTGGGGGCCTGAATTTAATTACGAACATTATGACGAAAATTTAGATATTTATCCAGCGCGGAAATTTATTGGTGATACAATCCGTTTTTGGATATCAGAATATCATCTTGATGGTATTCGGTATGATGCAGCCCGACAAATTGCTAACTACGATTTCATGCACTGGATTGTTCAGGAAGCCAAAAAAACTGCTAGCATGAAGCCTTTTTATAATGTTGCCGAACACATTCCTGAAACTACCAGCATTACCAATTTAGATGGCCCAATGGATGGTTGCTGGCATGACAGTTTTTATCACTGCATTCTAGAACATATCTGCGGTGATACATTTGATTTAGAGCGTCTAAAAGATGTCATTGACTGCAAGCGCCAAGGCTTCTTGGGTGCCACCAATGTAGTAAATTACCTCACCAACCACGACCACAACCATGTCATGGTTGAATTGGGAAACCGTGAGATTTTTAACGAAGAAGCCTTTAGGCGGGTTAAATTAGGAGTAGCCATCCTAATGACTGCTGTTGGCGTACCTTTGATTTGGATGGGAGAGGAATTTGGCGAGTATAAACCTAAACAACCTGAATCATCCAAAATCGATTGGACACTGTTAGGTAATGACCTCAATCGTAGTTTATTTGAATCATACAAAGGCTTAACCAACCTACGTAAAAGCAGTCATGCCCTTTACACAGAAAATATTGATTTTATCCACGAAAATGCTGACGCAAAAGTATTAGCTTATACTCGTTGGAATGATGAAGGTTCTCGTGTAGTCGTAATAGCAAATTTCTCAGAAAACTTCCTAGCTGGCTATCATGTTCCTAACTTTCCTAGCGCTGGTACATGGCACGAATGGACAGGCAATTATGATGTCGAATCTGGTGATGATGGCATCATAACTGACTTGGGGCCATACGAAGCCAAAGTGTTTGTATGGCAGTAATAATATACACTACCACTGAAGCAGTGGTTAAATAGCAAACAGAAAGGGGGAAAATATTTCCCCTTTTTTAGTTATTATCTAACTCATATACAGTCTAACTAGAAATTTGTCAAGTAAAAAATAAGCTATTTTAAAATTTCATAGGTTTGTGTTACACTTTTGAGTTGGAGTGCGTATATCAAATTGCTAAAGCATCCCCATGCACAATAAATTATCTACTACTAATATCGACAACGTTAACATTGATAACGATCGCATTTTATTAACTCCCAATGAAGTCAAATCAAAATTACCTTTAACGCAATTAGCAGAACAAAGAGTTTTAGCATATAGGCAAGAAATAGAACATATTCTGGATTTTCAGGATCGCAGAAAATTTATAGTAGTTGGCCCATGCTCAATCCACGACCCAAAAGCAGCACTTGAATATTCTGAAAGGTTGAAAAGATTGGCCGAGCGAGTCCAGGATAAGCTGCTACTAATTATGCGAGTGTACTTTGAAAAACCAAGAACAACCGTAGGCTGGAAAGGGTTAATTAACGATCCAGATATGGATGATTCTTTCCATGTAGAGAATGGGTTATTAATTGCACGGGATCTATTATTAAAAATTACAGAATTGGGATTACCTGCTGGTACAGAAGCACTAGATCCAATCATACCTCAATACATTAGTGAACTAATTACGTGGTCTGCCATTGGCGCACGCACGACCGAATCACAAACTCACCGTGAAATGGCAAGTGGACTTTCAATGCCTGTGGGTTTTAAAAACGGTACTGACGGCAATATTCAAGTAGCTTTGAATGCCTTACAATCAGCTAGAAACCCGCATAATTTTATCGGAATTAATCAAAACGGACAGGTCAGCGTCTTTCAAACTAAAGGTAATGGCTATGGTCACGTAATTTTAAGGGGTGGTAGTCAACCCAACTTTGATGTAGCAAATGTCAAACTGGTAGAAGATAAATTAAAACAGGCAGATTTACCACCGAGGATTGTTATCGACTGTAGCCACGGCAATACCAATAAAGATTACAAATTACAAGGTGCTGTCTTAGAAAATATTATTCAGCAAATAGTGGATGGTAATACATCAATAGTTGGCATGATGTTGGAATCGCATTTGTATGAAGGAAGTCAACCAATTACTGGGAAAGAAGAATTAAAATATGGGATTTCTGTAACTGATAAATGTATTGGCTGGGAAGAAACCGAAAAAATTATTTTAGCTGCTCACGAAAAACTTAAGTAAATACCAGTTGAGTTGAGGGACAAAACTAAACCTTATCCTTAACCTAAGTGTATTGTATTTGGTGTTTCACCTAGTATTATGGCGGTTCCCATATAGGTAAGGTACAGAAAAAAATAATTAACCACAGATAAACACATACTCGTAGGGATACGGCATTGCCCATTGGTGTCAACTTAAGGTAAAAGCCAGTCTAGACAAAGCTTTGAGCGATTGTCTTGTTGTCTTGTTCCCAGTCTCTGACTGGGAATACATAATGGAGGCTCCGCCTCCCTAACTTGCGGTAGAGCCGCAATTGAAGTGCATTTCCAGCCAGAGGCTCTTAACGAGGTTTTAAAGGGATGGGCTGAAATTGACACGTATGGGCATTGCCGTGTCCCTACATATGTACCTCATTCAAATGAGAATTGCTATATCTGAAAACCGCTCTAGATAAAATTATCTTTCAGACTATTGATATACCGTCATATCCGTATAAAGATAGAACGAATCCTTCAGTCAATCAGATAGCATTAATATTAATCCTAATAATTGTTGTGTTTATTCAGATTCTTTTATAGCGGTGTTACACACAGATATTGCAGTAAACATTACCCCGAATTCTCCTACGGGGTTTTTCTTTGAATTAGCGATGTCTACGACGAGCTTGCTTCTACTTGGAGTTGCGCTTACGCAAGCAAATCTACTAAGCCTGTAATGCCTTAAACCACTTATTCAAAACTGTGCTGATGGTTTTCTTAATCTGATGATTACGATTCCACTTCTGGAATGCCATTTCATACTCTTCGCCTTTGATTTGAAAGGTATTCCAAACATCTAGCCCTACAGGCAATCCGCAGAATAGCAAAATGTACACCGACCAAGAAATTCCACCACCAGTGATTAAATCGAGCAGTATAAAAAAGCCATTAAAAACTGCATAATTCCCTAGACGCTTCTGAAATCTTCTGATACGGTATGCGTCAAAAGCTTTTCGCTGTTGAACTTGACCCTGTTGTACTACCCAATCGCGTTCTGCTAATTTTAAAGACTCAGGTGAAATTTCTAACTCAGCAGCAATTTCTAATATCTGCTCATAAGAAAATTCTGTATCTTTGTCATCAGCTTGACGAGCGATCGCTAAGTGCAAAATTTGTTGGACATCTTCTTGGCTATAAGAACGAAAGCTCTTGGGTTCAAATGCCGTCATAATTCTTTCTCTTATCTTATATTAATTTTAATAGAAACTTGCTGCCTGATAGATTTTAAGCAGCTACGCCAGTACTATTTCCATTATTCCTACATTAGCAAATCTAGATGCTGTCCCGCATCTAATGTATTGAATTTTTAACTTTGAGTAAAACGAGTCTATCCTTCCCCCACTTTCTCCTCCACCTTTGGTTGTCGATAGGCATAAATATCTTGAATAACTTGCACTCAACCATTAGCGACAAATTCGAGGATGCGATCGCCTTTTCTTTAGTTGCGGTTGTGGCGTCGCCAATCACTCCACTTTTACTGATATCTTGCGTCACCCAAGCCAGTTAGATTTGCCATAATAAAGGTTAGGTAAAGCATAAGCAGGAATACTAGCATCCAGCTTTTTCATTGCTTTTCCCAACACCCCCACACCGATCGCAGCATTTACAATCAACCGCAGATGAGGGCCATGTTGTTCAATTGCCCCCTGCTCCCCTGTTTCTTCCCCACTCCTCACTCCCCACCAATGTGAAGACTCTCCAAACATCTGAATATTATTAGATGCAGCAGAGCATAATAACGAAGTAATAAGCAGTAACCAAGCACTAAAAAGGATGTAACTCAATGGTTGAAGAAAATGGATCGATTCGTACCCTATCGGTTGATATTGGCGGCAGTGGCGTTAAGGCTATGGTTTTGGATATTACGGGGAATCCTGTAACAGAAAGAGCGCGTTTAGATACACCCCAACCTGCTACACCGGAGGTTGTAATTAATGCAATTGTTGTATTAGCAGCGGCTCAAGGTGAATTTCATCGTGTTTCTGTGGGTTTTCCTGGTGTAGTGCGGTGTGGAGTCACGGAAACTGCGGTAAACTTACATCCAGATTGGATCGGATTTGATTTGGAAACAGCCTTATTAAAACACTTAAACAAGCCTGTACGGGTAATTAATGATGCAGACATGCAGGGGTTTGGTGCGATCGCAGGTAAAGGTGTAGAATTGGTGATTACTCTGGGTACGGGGTTTGGTTCAGCTTTGTTTGTGGATGGTAGGCTAGTACCGAATATGGAAATGGGACATCACCCGTTTCGCAAAGGAGAGACTTTCGAGCAGCAGTTGGGGCGTGCAGAGTTAGAAAAAATTGGTGAGAAAAGATGGAATAGGCGTTTAGAAAAGGCGATCGCATCCTTGCAACATCTGTTCAATTATGATTATCTTTACATTGGCGGCGGTGAAGCCGTGAGAGTCAATTTCCAGCTACCGTTAAATGTAAAACTCATCCCTAATATCACTGGTTTATTAGGCGGTATTGCTTTGTGGCGAGATGATAAAAGGTAAAAAGTTTTTCAGTAGCCATAACTGAGCATACTAAGCGATGTCTAAGAGCGGGCTATGACGCTCGATAGCGCAGTCTTAGCGACGCAGCAGCGTCTGACTCGCTACCGCAACTCTTGGAACGCGAACAGCGTGTCGCAGACAGACGCTTTGCGTAGCTTGCTTTCCCGTAGGGGTACGCTATCAGCGTTGCGTTTTTTATTAAGGTGCTTCTTTTTCAATATTAAAAATGATATAAAAATTAACACAGGTTAGACAAGAAAATTGCACAGGCATTCTGTTCAGTGCCCTGTATTATTTTGTTATACAGTAGTTTAAACACTAGTACCGCAAGGCGGAATTCAAAATTCAAAATTAAAAATGAATACAGCGTAAGCGTTTTATTTACGTCGTGGTGTTCTAGTTAAAATTCAATACTGTATAGCAACCTTGTACGGTTTTATTTTATTGAGGTTGAAGTATGCGCTTTTCAAAAATACGGCAAAGTAGCCATACACATTTAATTACGAAGCAGATATTTAGGAATTATACCTGAATATTTCTAGAGTGAAGCTTGTAAAACAAGATAATGCTGCAATGATTGGCATGTATCCTACAAGATAACAGTAAACCTCTTGCAAAAGTTCCTTTTGCATTTTTGTACGGAAAGGGGATGCATGGCAAAGGGAAAAGGAAAATTTCATCTCTTTCCCCCTGTCCCTTATCCCCACGAAGTGGGGGCCCCACCTTCCCCCTTACCATGCATCCCCACTTTTGCAAGAAGTTCAATGATTAATAAAAAGTTTATAATCCCCTCTGAGGGAGGAAAAATTGTTTGGAATTAAAAGTTTATCATTATTGCCAAATTTTGGATTAATCAATACTTAAAAAACTGACTCTGTGAATCTGGTAGTATTTTTATTGGCAGTATAAACATGAGAAAATCAGCATAACCATACCAAGCGCGATCCAAAGATAACTAGGCAAATTTGTTTGATAGCGTTCCCATACGATCATATAGTGTGTTATTGTCTAAACCGTTGGTTTAGATACTGTATCTTAGAAGTTCACGCCTTGATTAAAGATAAAAAAACTACAAAACTAATGATATTAGTCTGATTACAAGAAATAGGAGGTGAGCAAATATGATCGTGAAAATATTATCTAAAAAAATTATTACATGACTTTTTTATTTGGTCAGTATACACTATCCCGGACAGCAGCAATGTTGTTGGTTAAAAAAATATTGGTTAAAGTAAAATGAACTACAATGACTGAAATTGGCCTGATGATGACGGGCGTGTTAGCAATAAGACAAGCATCTGGAGCCGATTTACCACAGCAACAATTAGTTCAGGTGGAGAATGACGTAAACCAGTCAAAACAGAGTCAGTTAGAGATAACTGCTCAAGTCACACCACCTGAATTCATGCAGACAGATGGGATTTCTCAGGCTTCTGCCTCAGCGATCGCACCAGAGAAAGAACATATACTTAAGAAAATCAGCAAAAAGAATCAGTTTCTAGCTTCTTCTAAGTTAGGTGAGTCTAATCAGTATTCTCAGTCTGGAGGTAAAGTTCGTGCAAAGGCTACAGGACGGTTCCAGAAGTTCAGTAGCCAACCGATGCCGACTCTTTATTTCGGTAGCTCTGGTCTTGCTGTCAGAGTCTTACAACGGCTGTTAGTGTCTAACGGATATACCGTTAGAGTGGATGGAATTTATGGCGCATTAACAGAGACTGCTGTCAAAGCCTTTCAAAATCAGCAGAATTTAGCAACAGATGGAATAGTTGGTCAACGAACTTGGCGGGCGTTGACAATTTAGTCATTTGTCCATTGTTTTTAGTCATTTGTCTTTAGTCTTTAGCTAATGACAAATGACTAATGACAAATTAACGGTACTTATGTTGCTCTAATAGCTGTTGCGCTCTTGGCTTATAAATTAAATAGAACAAAGCCTCAATATAACGCAACAAATCTTCCCGCTTTTCCTTCGAGGTAAAGTTCCAGAAGCCATAAATCCGTGCTAATGATAACAGCTTGTTAGTGTGAATTTTCCAAGTATAGGTGCTGTAAACTCGGTCAATTGCTCGCTGGGAAATTTCATTCCAATAGTTAGGATTCTGTTCGCATTTAGTGATAAAGTCCACAATTTTTGTAGCTGTATCCTGTAAATTTGTTGGGTTAATCAAAAAGCCATTAACCTTATCTTGAATAATCTCCAGTGGCCCACCAAACTGTGTGGCAAATGTCGGTAATCCTGAAACCATCGCTTCTAAAATTGTCAAACCAAAAGCTTCAAATAAAGCTGGTTGTACAAAAATTCCTTGATGATCGGCAATGACTCGGTAAATTTCACCAGAATCAGTTTTAGTCAGGCGCACACCCAGCCAACGAATCTTGCCGTGAAGATTGTACTCCTCAATGATTTGGTAGAGTTTGATAATTTCGTCACGTTCTTCGTTGTCGCCTGATTCTTCGACGCGCAATTTACCCGCTACCAAAATTAAATTACAATGCTCTTGTAATTCTTTACTTTGACCATAACATTCAGCTAAACCTGTGAGGTTTTTGATGTGGTCAAGACGCGCCATTGAGAAGAGAGGGCGCTTGTTAGGATCGTCGAGTTTGCCAAAGATTTGCGTGGGGTCTTCCAGAGTAAAAAGTGTTTCTGCAAGGCGTTGGCGATCGCTCTCCACTCGGTCTTTAGTCCGGGTGTAAGGAAAGTAATTATTTTCGTTTACTCCAGGCGGTACAACATTAAATTTGGGACTAAATAATTCAATGCCATTAGTTACATGGTACAACTCCGGCATGGTGAAGCATTTATAAGACTCGTACTGTCCCACACTATCCGGTGTTCCCACAATTTCTTGGTAGGTGCTGCTAATAACAAAATTGGCAGCATTCATTGCAATCAAGTCAGCTGTGAATTGCAAAGAAAAATGATATTTCTCTTCTAATTCTTGCCAGTAAAGGTTACTGAACAAGTATTTAGATTTTTCCAAAGCATGAGCAACATTGCATTGGGTAACTTTCAGCCGTCGCGCCAGTAAGAATGCTACTAAATTTCCATCAGTATAGTTTCCAACTATTAAGTCAGGTGTGCCTTGGAATTCTGCTCGTAGTTCCTTTTCTGAGTCAATGGCGTAGGTTTCTAGATAAGGCCAAAACTCAAACCGGGAAATCCAGTTTTGAGTCATGTTAGGATTAAAATCCCGTAAAGGCACTCGCAAAATCCAGGCATTTTCGGTACCATGAACTTTTTCTAACCGTTGATTACAAAGAGTGCCATCACTATTGGGAATCAAGCGGGTGAGAATAATTACCTTTGGCTCGACATTCAATTTCTCTAAACCCGCAAGCATGACATCTTCTTGTAGCTGCTTCTCTAGGCTCTTTGCCTGGTCAAGGACGTAAACTACCTGACCGCCAGTATCGGGACGTCCCAATACTCCCTCTTGCCCAAACCAACCGTGAGCTGACACCAAGACGATTCTAAAAATCATCGGGACACGAGAAATGAAGGCTTCTAGGGTCTGAGGATCGGCAGAATCAATCAATTCATCGAGAATATTTAAAGTTTCGCGCACTCGCGCTGCGGTGTTACCCCAACCCGGCTCAAAACCCATTGACTGCAATTGGAAGCGGAATTGTTCGTAGGGTTCATCTTCGGGGCGATTATTAACAAAACCGATAGCTTTCTTAACTTGCTCGGAAAGTTGCTGTTGTGATTGAATGCGATCGTTAATCAGCAGTTGCACACCGTTGTAGTGGTGCAGGCGGAGAAAATTCAATAAGCTGTCCAGCAACTGTTTGGAATCTTGAAAGATTTGGCTGGATAGATAGCGGTTGAGAAATTGCACCCCTTTACCAATATTTTTGGGGTCGCGGATAACTGGGGTGTAGTCATAAAACGGGCCAAAGTCCAATTCTAGCAGGTCGCCCTCGTTGGGATGATATTTGTTCACCAAGCGATCGCGCAGATCCAGCAAATCCTGCACTGTCATTGGCTCAATGCTCAAGTCTGATGTCAACCAATAAACTTCTTGGCTGGCAATCTTAGAACGGATGATGAAACAGAAGTTTGAGTCTTCCTGAATAATTTCTTGAGTATAGTAAATAAGTTTGCCCAACTCAGAGGAAATGTAAAATTCCTCAGGTTTTTGGGACTTTGAGCAATACTCACTATATACATTCAGTATGTCGTTCCGCAGCAAGTACTTCTTTTCTTGTTGGCGTAATTCACTAAGAAAGGAACGCAAATCACTTTTCTCTTCACTATCTAAGACTGCTTGAAGCAATTCAGACATGGCAACTCCACTAGATGACGATGTTTGCATTGTTGACTTCAAGGCGAGACGAATAAATCTTCACCTTTTGTTGTGAGACCACATATAAACACGAAATAACACAGATAAATATAATTTATCTGTGTACCTACAAGTATCAACTTTTCAGCAGGCACTTAAATCGTGTTCTTCTTTACTTAAAGTATCTATGACTCAGTATTTTTTGCTCTAACTAAAGGAATACAATTTTTATTTCTTTTGATAGATGTTAGTAAATAATTGCATGATTATATTTAGGGCACAATATTTCACGCCCTCAACTGCTTGAACTAATTTTTACTATATCATTTATTTACATGTATCTGATTATTTGCACAATAATAATGTCAAGAATGTCAAGATTTAGCTTTCAAGCTCTTTAAAGCTTGCAAATCAATACTTTTTGAATTCTTCTAAAGGGTTAAGATTCATTTTCATCGTGGGTGGAGATGATTTATTTGGGGGCTTTGCTCATTGCTGATATTCTAGTAATTTGGGTAGCAAGTAATTGTTCTTTTATTATCTATTTGTTAATAGTTGACACAAAAGTTAATTGTTTTGCTTGAAGCAAAATTATTAAGCTAAACTTCAATGAATTAAAATCAATTTTTCTTCACAGATAAACTAAGTTTTATTTGCCCTAGTTATAATTTAAGCAAAAGTTGTTTAAGTGGGGCCGATTTATATGCCTACCAATACACATAACTCAACAGCTTCTGACCACAGTATTGGCAACATTTTGATTATATCTATGCTTGCCTTCTGTGGGCTGACTTTTATCATTCTTTTAGGCATTTTCTGACAATTAAATGTGTGTCTAAAAACTTCTGAGGCTAAGATTCCCAGCTTCTTGGAGAAGTCGGGAATTTTAATTGGACAGATAGCATTGGCAGAAGAAGCGATTGAATTTAGTAACAGCTTAAAGATTTTCCTTCAGCGCGTGTAGCTTGCTTCTCCGTAGGAGTATGCATTTACATGAACATACGTGTCAACTTAAGCTAAAACTCCTTTAAAACCTCGTTAAGAGCCTCTGGCTGGAAATGCACCTCAATTGCGGCTCTGCCTCCTAATGGGCATTCCCAGTCTGAGACTCTTGACAAGAATCTCTAAAAGCTTGTTCTAGAGAGGCTTTTACGTTAAGTTGACACCAATGGCGCTTACATGAATTGTCCCTACAAGGTGTAATTTTACGTAAGCCCTAAGTTTGTAAAGAAGTGGACATCGCACACTTAATTTTCATTGAGCAAGTAGATTAGCTTATATACATCTAGTTACTTTATAAGCTAATCTGATGAATTATAGTGGGTTTGCGGCTCTTCCCAATCCATGAACTCGTAGATGACAGATCATTGCTAAAGTAATGGTTATCAATCTTTAAAACCACAACCCATTTTTTAGAGGAACATTATGGATCAGTATTACAGTATTAAATTATGTAGGGCGAACGATGGGACTCGAACCCACGAATGGTGGTACCACAAACCACTGCCTTAACCTCTTGGCTACGCTCGCCATTCAACAATTTGAATTATAGCAATAATTTGGCAAGCGATCAAGAGTTTTTGTTCAAGGAACGGACTTAGTTGATTTAGAGTCTCTGGAATCTAACAATTACAATGGATTTTACTTGACAAACATGAAACCCTTAACGATCATTGCATATACTGGAGCAGCAGCAGGACTCGCCGCCTTGGGTGTGACAATGGCGAAGACCAATCCCAGTCAAGTTGAGTATGAAGAATATGCAGTGCAACGGCTGACAGAATACTTAAAAACCGATGTATGCAAAAAAACCACCAATCTCATAGAAAATTTAATTCGTTTTAATTGTGATAAGTTGGTTGACTCGGCTAACCCGCAAATCCAAGAAATTATTGCCAGGACTACAGAAAGACAAAATTATATTATTTTTAGCATTTACCGTACAGATTTAAAAATCAACTCTTGGATACCTTCTTACAAATTTGAAACGGTGGGAGCTTTTGATCAATTTTATACTTACACTGCCGAAAAAGAGTAAGGAGCAGGGGGAGATGAGGGAGCAGGGGGAGCAGAAGCTGATAGTCAATTTAATTTTTGGAGTTACCTATAAAAGTGATTAAGAATACTTTTATTTAGTAATTGATAATAGTTTCAATAATCATCAAAGTAGTTATTACCACCGGCCTAATCTTAAGTAAGATATGAGAATTAGTCACTGAGAGTTCAAGCTTTGCCGATGTCATCTGCCTTTCTGCTAGTATCTCACGGAAGTCGCGATCGCCGCCCAGAAATTGCTATGCAGCAATTAGCAAAGCTGGTATGTAACAAATTGCCAAAAAACCACAACGCATCAAATAGCGAACATTTGGTTGGCATAGCTGCTTTAGAAATGAGTCCTCAGCCTTTACATGAGCAGATTCAACAATTTGCCAAGAGCGCTTTTGGCGATGGCAAACTATCTCAAAACGAGAATCGCCTCAAAATTGTACCGCTATTTCTGCTGCCGGGAGTGCATGTAATGACAGATATTCCTGCTGAAGTAGCATTAGCACAACAGGGTATTGGTCAGGATATCATGATTGAGTTGCAACCATACTTAGGTTCTCACCCCAATTTAGAGAAATTGCTGGCAAAGCAAATAGCTGCTATAAAAGCAGAAGCATGGATTCTCTTAGCTCATGGTAGCCGTCGCCCAGGTTCTAAAGAAACTGTGGAAGCAATGGCGGCGAGTTTACCAGCCGTGGCTGCTTATTGGGCTGGGCCTCCTAGTTTAGAATCACGGGTAAAAGAGTTGGTAGCTGCTGGTTATAGGGAAATTGCAATTTTGCCATACTTTTTATTTGCTGGTGGAATAACTGATGCGATCGCGGCCTCAATAGAGGAGCTAAAATTACAATTTTCTGCGGTGAATTTCCAATTGGCAGAACCACTGGGAGCAAGTGCAGAATTAGCCGAGCTAATTTGGGATTTAACAGATAGATAGATGAACTGCACAGAAAAACAGGAGAAAAAGTATTTGGGAAAGGTTTATTTAGTAGGTGCGGGGCCAGGAGATCCAGGACTGATTACCTTGAAGGCGAAAGGTTTGTTGGAATGTGCAGATGTAGTTATCTATGATGCCTTAGTTAGTTCGGCAATTCTGACAATGATTAATCCTCAAGCCGAGCAAATTAACGCTGGTAAGCGCAGGGGGAAACATTCGCTGTTCCAAGAAGAAACAACTCAATTGCTGATTGAGAAAGCGCAGGATCATGCAATTGTGGTGCGGCTAAAGGGTGGCGATCCTTTTATTTTTGGTCGCGGTGGCGAAGAGATGGAAGAATTAGTCAACGCTGGAATCTCAACGGAAGTTGTGCCAGGTATCACATCGGGGATTGCAGCGGCGGCCTATGCAGGTATTCCATTGACTCATCGGCTGTATAGTTCTTCAGTGACATTTGTTACTGGTCACGAAGCGGCGGGTAAGTATAGACCAAAAGTGGATTGGAATGCGATCGCGCACGGTTCCGAAACCATTGTAATTTATATGGGAATTCACAATCTGCCTTATATTGTGGAACAGTTAAGTGCAGGTGGGTTGAATTTAGAAACGCCTATTGCTTTGGTGCGCTGGGGTACACGCCCAGAACAAGAAGAATTGATTGGTACTTTAGAAACAATTGTAGAGCAGGTAGAGCAAACTGGATTTGGTGCGCCTGCGATCGCAGTCATTGGACAAGTAGTAAATATGCACAGTATTTTGTCTAGTTGTCGTCCAGTTTAATGGTTAGCGCAAAGGTGAAATCCAGTGCCTTTAAGTTTCTCGAATCCAAAATGCCAATCCTCCTCCACGTCCACGAGCTGCAATGAAATCTTCTGTCACTAAAAAGAAGGCAAAGAAGGGTAGTTGAGCTATGGGCTGGTTGTAGAAATCTTCTGTTTGAACTTTACCAGAACGGATTGGTCTGTTATAAACAATACGACCAAACAGACTGATAAGCATCTGGTTAAAGTCAAACGCCAATAAATTTTTCTTATTTAAATATTGCACTGGCCCCGTGAGCTTCAATAAAACTGGGCCAAATTCAACTTGATTACCAATTTCGCCTCTGCCTGAATCCCGTTCCAAAGTAGCATTAAAGGAAACATGAATTGTTATAAACTTGGGTACATACAAACCCTTGCCTAATACAATTCCCCCGCGCTCTCTGACTTTCTTAGTGCCAGTGGCAAAGCAAAGTTGCCATTTACCTAGAAGAGACTCAAACGGCTCGGTTAACCGTTGCTGCTTGGCAGATTTTTCTGCTTGTAGCAACGCATTTACTAATATTTCAGGACTAGGGCGTGTGCCTCTCTGTCCTCGATACGCAGCCGCAGCCTGGGATAGCACGGTTACAAAGTCAAATGTCGCTTTAGATGTCAAATCAGCTGTCATAAAGGCACTCTGGATTTAACTATAATTCTTTGCTTTTTTGATGATTGTACCGTTATAGGGAGCAGGGAAGAGGGATTTTCATGGTTGGTTGTGAGATTTTTTTGGGCGAAAATACGGTGCGTCTAGACCTTTGGCTCTTGTTCATGACCAAATTCTGTGACAATGGTTAACAATATGCCGGAATACTGAATCTAAGCTACTCATGAGCCAGAGTTCTGAAAATAGCCCTTTGCTACGTAAACCCGTTCAATCATATTTCCATTGGTTATATGCTTTCTGGAAATTCTCTCGCCCTCACACGATTATTGGTACAAGTCTGAGTGTGTTGGGTTTGTATTTAATTGCCATTGCTGTTTCCTCGACTGGATTTTCTGGCATTCCACTGAGTCGGGTTTTGGGTGCATGGATTGCTTGTCTGTGTGGCAATGTCTACATTGTGGGGCTGAATCAATTAGAAGATGTTGATATTGACAAGATTAATAAGCCTCACTTACCGTTGGCATCAGGTGAGTTTTCCCGACAAACGGGGCAATTAATTGTTGCTTTGACTGGGATTTTGGCACTAGTTGTGGCGTGGCTAACTGGGCCATTCTTATTTGGCATGGTAGCAATTAGTTTGGCGATTGGTACTGCTTATTCTTTACCGCCAATTCGCTTGAAACAGTTCCCATTTTGGGCAGCGCTGTGCATTTTTTCGGTGCGCGGCACGATTGTTAATTTAGGATTGTATTTGCATTATAGTTGGGTGCTGAAACAAAGCCAAGGAATTCCGCCTGTGGTGTGGGTGCTGACGTTATTTATCTTGGTGTTTACCTTTGCGATCGCTATTTTTAAAGATATACCAGATATGGAAGGCGATCGCCTCTATAATATCTCTACTTTCACGATCAAACTCGGTTCCCAAGCTGTGTTTAATCTAGCTCTTTGGGTGATAACTGCCTGCTATCTGGGGATAATTCTGGTTGGTGTGCTACGTGTAGCCTCAGTTAACCCCATAATTTTGGTAATTGCTCATTTAGCGCTGCTAGTTTGGATGTGGTTGCGGAGTTTGGCAGTAGACTTACAAGATAAAAGTGCGATCGCTCAATTCTATCAATTTATCTGGAAACTATTTTTTATCGAATATCTAATTTTTCCTATCGCCTGCCTTTTGGCTTAGACAATGCTAGAAACTTTTCCCACTAGTTCTATTCTTGCTGCTCTTGTAGTTGTTCTCAGTCTATCAATTCTTGGCTATTTCGCTTGGAAAACTTTGATTACCTCAGACTTGTTTCAAAAAGGAATCAATCTTTCTCAAGCAAAAGATTATCAAGGTGCGGAAGCAGCATTTCGTAAGGTAATTTCCATCAACTCAACTAATGATGTGGTGCGCTTGTTTTTAGGAGATGTTTTAAACCAGCAAGGCCAAGTAGAGGAAGCAACAGAATTATTCCGGGAAGTGATTCGCCGTAGTCCGAAAAATCCTGATGCTTACTTGCGCCTGGCAAATATTCTCATGCAGCAAGAGCGAGAAGAAGAAGCTAAAACTAACCTGCTACAAGCTAAAGATTTATTACAAAAACAGCGCCAACCTGAAAAAGCTAAAAAAATTACTCAACTGTTAGATAAAATGAGTGCTAAGTCAAGTGAATCTTAAGTAGAGTGAAAATTGCGGAGATGAAATTTTCCTGTTCTGTCTCTTAATTTTTTTACCATTCGCATCATTATGGTGAGAATGGTTTTTATTTTGGAATTTACCAGTGTCTACTGTAATTATGTCCGCAATTTTCGTAAGTTTGATCACTTCCTTCATAGCCCTTACAATTGCAATTTGATGCGCTACAAGCTCCATAGCCACAATGAATTGGTTTAGGGTTTACAGGAGAAAATTATGAGAATTTTAAAATCTTGTCTTTTTGCAAAACATCTACACTAACAGTTTTTTGGGATTATAAAGACATATTATAGTTTCCTTAAGCAGTACAGAAAATAGAAAAACTGCATCAGTAATATTTTAGTACTAAAATAGTATAGCGATTCTCATTTGAATGAGGTACATCGGTAGGGGCGCACAGCTGTGCGCTCTTACGGGGATATATGTTCATCTGTGGTTAATTATTTTTTTCTGTACCTTATCTATGCAGTAACTGCTGTATCAACCGAGGACAAAAAAGATCCAAAATGACAATTCAATAGCCAAGCCGCCTTCGGTTAGCTCTTAATACCGATGTGCGAACAACTTGGTTAATTAAAAAAAATAAATTTAGTAGTAGATTTTATAGATTCAAAAGAATCAAGCGTTTATGTCAAACATAATATCAGAATTGTGGACTAATCTTTTTACATCAGGATCATTTATTCCACATGGACACTGCTATCTATGGCAAACAAATTTGCTTTGGTTACACATATTATCTGACGCGTTCATTGCACTAGCTTATTACTCGATCCCAGCGACACTCTTCTACTTTGTCCGCAAGCGGCAGGATTTGCCTTTTGATTGGATTTTTCTACTCTTTAGTGCATTTATCGTAGCTTGCGGCACCACTCATTTAATAGAGATTTGGACGCTTTGGCATCCAACCTATTGGCTGTCGGGGTTTGTCAAAGCAGTAACTGCAACAATCTCTGTAGTTACAGCACAAGAACTTGTACCTCTAGTTCCACAAGCACTGGCACTTCCTAGTCCTGCTCAATTAGAACAAGCAAATCAAGAACTTCAAACACAAATAGCCGAACGCTTACGAGTAGAGAAAGAACTGCGAAAATACCAGAATCACCTCGAAGAAATGGTTGCTGTTCGCACCAATGAAATTACCAAGGCCAACGAGCAATTACAACAAGAAATCCTTGAACGCCAACGCATCTTAGAAATTCTGCGACAAAGCGAAGAACGCTACCGTTATCTAGCTGAGGCAATTCCTCAACTTGTATGGACAACCGATGCTAACGGTGAATGTAATTTTTTTAATCAAAATTGGTGCGAATACACTGGGCTAACATTAGAGCAGTCTTTGGGTTCTGGTTGGTTGGCTGCATTGCATCCAGACGATATTCAAAGTGCTGATGAAGTTTGGTCTAATGCTGTAAAAAATAGCACTATATATAACAATGAATATCGCTTCAAACGCGCTTCTGATGGCTGCTATCGTTGGCAGCTAGCGCGAGGTTTACCGCTCAAAGATGAGCAAGGTGTTGTAGTGAAGTGGTTTGGAACATGTACAGATATCCACGAACAAAAACAAATACTTGAAGAACGGGTGCACCTGCTGGAATTAGAACAAGTTGCACGAGCTAAAGCAGAAACAGCCAATCGAATTAAAGATGAATTTTTAGCCATCCTTTCTCACGAACTACGCACTCCACTGAACGCAATTCTCGGCTGGTCAAAGTTGTTGCAAACCCGCACTTTTGACCAAGCAAAGACATCTGAAGCACTAGCTACAATCGAGCGGAATGCCACTTTACAGGTTCAACTCATTGAAGACTTGCTGGATATCTCCAGAATTTTACAGGGCAAACTGACGCTGAATATTACGAAGATTCACCTAGAGTCTACGATATTGTCCGCACTAGAGACAATGCGTTTAGCGGCAGAAGCAAAGTTGATTAAGGTCAGTACAGTATTTGAACACCATGTGGGGCAAGTTATGGGCGACTCTACTCGTTTGCAGCAAGTCGTCTGGAATCTCCTTTCTAACGCTGTCAAATTTACACCCAAGGGAGGAAAGGTAGAAGTGCGACTAGAGCAAGCTGATGGCTATGCTCAAATCATAGTTAGCGATACAGGTAAGGGAATTAGCGCTGAGTTTTTGCCATTCGTGTTTGATTACTTCCGCCAAGCAGATAGCACCTCTACTAGAAATTTTGGTGGATTAGGACTGGGATTGGCAATTGTGCGTAATATCATTGAGATACATGGCGGCATCGTCAAAGCAGATAGCCACGGTGAGGGCAAAGGGGCAATATTTACTGTTAGCTTGCCGCTTTTGCAAGATGAAAGCCCAAGCCTGACGAATGAACAAAACTACGCTGCATTATTAACTCCTAACTCCTTACCCCTCACTGGCATTCGGGTTTTAGTTGTCGATGATGATGCTGATTCGCGAGATTTTGCTGCTTTTGTCTTAGAGCAAGATGGGGCTTTTGTTACTGCGGTATCTTCTGCACTTGAAGCATTACAAATACTAGCACAGATAAAGCCAGATGTGTTGGTTAGCGATATTAGTATGCCCGATATGGATGGCTATATGTTAATGCGTCAAGTGAGAACTTGGACATCAGAACAAGGTGGACAAATTCCAGCAATTGCCTTGACGGCTTTTGCTAGAAACGATGACCAGCAAGAAGCACTAAAAGCTGGGTTTCATATGCATTTACCCAAGCCTTTTAACCCAGAAGAATTAATTGCAGCCATTGCTAAACTTGTTCAAACAAAAGTGTCAGCAATTAGCTAAAAAACGACTTTTTACTCCTAATAAAGTACCGCTATTGTGTACAAATGGACACTTATATGAGAGTACACTTGTATCCAGTTAGGTTAATCACTTATAATTCCTGCTATAACTCCGCCAAAGCTATGCTTTTGCTCCCCTCGTCGCAAGCCTACTGTGTACACACAAGACAGGAAGGGTCTGGGGTGTTTTTATGATGGCAATTAGCCGCACTCGATATTACATGTAAACCAAGCAGGTAAGGTAATAAAAATGCTGAAAAACAAGAATCTACTGGTAGCAGCTATTATCTGCTTGTGTTTGAGTAATGGGAATACTGCCTTTGGTAAAGATATTGGCGTTGTTTTATCAAAAATTCATGATGCACAGTCCGCAGTTCCTCAGAGCAAAAAAGCGCTTGCTAACTTTGAGCAAGGAAGCAATCTCTACAAACAAGGAGATTTCAAAGGAGCAGAGGCGGCTTTTCGGAAAGCAATTGAACTAGAACCGAACTTTGCACAAGCTTATATTGCTTTAGCAAATACTCTCGACGATCAAGGTAAACCACAAGAAGCGATCGCACATTACAAAAAAGCCATTAGCCTCGATCCTAAAGACTCTGGGGCATACTTTAATTTAGGTTTGACTTTAGCAAGGCTCAATCAGTTAGAAGCTGCGATCGCACAATATAAGCAAGCCATCAGCCTTGAACCAAACTATGCAGACGCTCACTATAACTTAGGAAATGCTCTCTACGCTCAAGGCAAGTTAACAGAAGCAGTCACTGAATATACAGCAGCTATTCGCATCAAACCCAATTATGCGCCAACTTACACGCGTTTGGGAAATGCTCTGTACGATCAAGGTGAGCTAGCAGAAGCAATTACTCAGTACAAAAAATCCATTAGCTTTGATCCCAAGTATGCAGATGCTCACTATTACTTAGGGAACGCTTTGTATGCTCAAGGAAAACCAGCAGAAGCAATCGCCGAATATACAGCAGCCATTCGCCTCGCTCCAAAAAATCCAGCAGGTTATAATGCCTTGGGAAATACTCTGTATGCTCAAGGCAAACTAGAAGAAGCGATCGCACATTACAAAAAAGCCATAAGCTTCGATCCCAACTATGCAGACGCTCACTACAATTTAGCAAGCGCTTTTTACGCTCAAGGCAAGCTAACAGAAGCAATTGCAGATTATACCGAAGCGATTCGGCTTGATCCGAAACATGCACAAGCTTACACGGGTTTGGGAAATGCGATGGACGATCAAGGTAAACCACAAGAAGCGATCGCACATTACAAAAAAGCCATTAGCCTCGTACCCAACGATGCATTCACTTACTATAATTTGGGAATCACTTTAGGAAGAGAACAACAGTTAGAAGAAGCGATCGTTAATCTCAAAAAAGCCAGAGAGTTATTCCAAGCTGAGGAAAACAAGGAGATGGTTGAGCAAGTTGATCAGCTAATTCAGAAAATTAATACCCGAACGAATTAAAGCAGGGGAGGCAGGGGGAGCAGGGGGAGCAGGGGGAGAATGACAAATGACAAATGACTAATGACTAATGACTAATGACTCAAGAAAAAGGTAAAGTCTACCTCGTAGGTGCTGGGCCTGGAGATGTGGCATACTTGACTGTAAAAGCTTACAATCTCTTAGCTGCTGCTGAGGTTTTAGTCTACGATGCCCTAGTAGATGCTCAGTTATTGCAGTGTGTATCACTTGATTGCTTGCAGTTGGATGTCGGAAAACGTGGTGGGAAACCCAGTACAACCCAAGCAGAAATTAACAAGTTACTGGTAAAGCATTGCCAGCAAGGAAAACAAGTTGTACGGCTCAAATCAGGCGATCCGTTGATTTTTGGGCGTTGTACTTCCGAAATTGAAGCGCTAAAAGCATCTGGTTGTGATTTTGAACTAGTACCAGGAATTTCCTCAGCCCTTGCAGCACCTTTGTTAGCAGGAATTCCCCTCACAGATCCGGTGTTAAGTCGCACTTTTGCGGTGCTTACAGCTCATGAACCAGAGGTTTTAGACTGGGAGGCACTCTCACGGTTAGAGACATTGGTAATTTTGATGGGAGGGCAACATCTGCCAGAGATTGTAGATCAACTGGTGCGACACGGGCGATCGCACTTAACACCCATTGCCATCATCCGTTGGGCAGGAACTCCTCGTCAACAAATTTGGGCAGCGCAACTGGGCAATATTTTGGAACAAACCACGGAATTATCCATTTCTCCAGCAGTAATTGTGATTGGTGAAGTTGTTGGGCTACGGAAGTACTTACAACCTGAGAATATATATTTAGACAAAATTATTAGGCAGGAGCCTACAGAAAGGCATTCTCAGGCGGAACCTGGGAACGAGAGTACTTCTACACCCCAACCTATGTTAAGTAACTTCCCATCATCTCCTCTTCCCCTCACTGGCAAAACAATCTTGGTGACACGTTCAGTTGGACAGTCGAGCCAATTTAGCGATCGCCTCATGGCATTAGGTGCAACAGTCATCGAAATGCCTACCTTAGAAATCGGCCCACCTTCCAGTTGGGAAGCTTTGGATGATGCGATCGCTCATTTATCTGACTTCGACTGGTTAATTTTCACTTCTACCAATGGCATAGACTACTTTTTTGAAAGGCTAATCGTTCAAGGTAAAGATACCCGGGCCTTAGCCGGTGTCAAAATTGCCGTTGTTGGCGAGAAAACAGCGCATTGTCTCAAACAACGCTCTCTCCAACCAGATTTTATTCCCCCCAACTTTATTGCCGATTCTTTAGTCGAAAATTTCCCAGAGGATTTGCATGGGAAAAAAGTTTTATTTCCCAGAGTTGAAAGCGGCGGAAGAGAAGTTTTGGTTAAGGAATTAACTCTCAAGGGAGCAAAGGTGATAGAAGTTGCCGCATATCAATCTTGTTGTCCTAATGGTATTCCACCTGAGGCAGAGTTAGCTCTCCAAAACCGCAAAATAGATGTGATTACTTTTGCCAGTTCTAAAACTGTGCAATTTTTCTGTCAACTTACTGACAAGATATTTTTCAACAACTCTAATGCTAGCCGATTCTTAGAAGGCGTTTGTATTGCATCTATCGGCCCTCAAACCTCCAAAACGTGTCATTTTTTATTCAGGCGTGTGGATGTAGAAGCCCAAGAATATACTTTAGATGGTTTAACTCAAGCATTGATAACATGGGCGACAAATTCTTGAGGAAGCAGGAGGAGCAGGGGAGGCAGGGGGAGAATAAACTAATGACTAATGACTAATGACTAATGACTAATGACTAATGACTAATGACAAAACGTATAATCGGCTTAACTGGCGGTATTGCCACAGGCAAAACCACTGTCACCAATTATTTAGCTAGCGCTTATAATGTGCCGATTTTGGATGCAGATATTTATGCTAGAGAGGCAGTATCTATAGGTTCGCCTATTCTTGGTGCGATCGCTCAACGTTACGGCGAACAAATTTTACTACCAGATGGTAGCCTCAACCGCCAAAAGCTAGGCGAAATTATCTTTAATCGTCAAGATGAACGCAACTGGATAGACAATTTGATTCATCCTGATGTGCGCGATCGCTTTCTCAAAGCAATTGCCCTATCTTCTTCACAAACACTGGTGTTAGTAGTGCCTCTATTATTTGAAGCTGGGATGACTGATTTAGTTACAGAAATTTGGGTAGTGCATTGTTCCCAAGAGCAACAACTACAAAGATTGATACAACGAAACAATTTAAATGGAGAACAGGCACGAGCCAGAATTAACAGCCAATTATCTATCGAAGAAAAAGTGGCTTATGCAGATGTCGTTTTAGATAACTCTTCCACATTAGAAGTACTAACGAAGCAGGTAGATGTAGCTCTAAAAAGCACAAGTAGGGACTAAATACTATTTATCTTAAAAAAGATACATATAATACATTCTCAAAACATAAAAGGTTTATAAACTAAATATTATTTAGTTAAGTGAAAAATACTCATATCTGACCCAAATTTGTACAGCAATTCGGTAGTTTTACAGTTGAATTTGTGGTTTATGGTAATGTAAATTTAAGTAGCTAATCAATAAACAACTTCTATAAAACTCTGATATTGTACTGAATAATATGATTGGAATGATGCTCAAAGTTCAAAGTATAAAGTAATCAATAGTTAAGTTTTACCTGATATATGCTTTCATCATGAATGACCTCAAAGGGTTATTGAGCAAAAGATATCATTGAGTAAAAATTAAATATTAATAACTAATGATTAAGATTTAAGAAAACTTAATTGTAAATTATCCCTCATAATTTAAAATTATTTTGCTAAGTACCTTGTCAATGAACTACTTGTAATTTATTTTTTGCTACTTGTGGGTGCAGGCACTTAATTAGACATTAGGTGATGTATTGGCTTTACTAGCTATCAATGCGGTAGATTCCTAACTAAATTGTCCACCTGTTCGATTCTGGATTGGTGATTGAAAGGAATTGAGATTCACCTTGAGTCCAGAACTTTTCGTTATAGATTTCTTCTTTGGGAGAACTCACTTATGTCTTTAATCAGGACAGGTATGAATTTAAGTTTTAGTTTTTTAAGTAAGTTAGCGCTAGTTAACTTTCCAGCAAACGAATTAAAACAGAAGCATAAAATACACGATTATAGCCAGCTAGTTTGGGGAAGCGACTACGTATTTGAGCGCCTCAATGAAGGAGTGATCGGGTATATGACTGGAGTGGGGAAAGGAATTAAACCTTGCGATCGCATTATTTTACGAGAAGGTTGTCAATCTTATCAATATCAAGTTGAGGAAGTTGATTATTATTCAGATACGCCTGATATGTGGATAGCTTTACTCAAGCAAGTAATGATTGACTAAATATTAAAATTAACTAATTGTTTCAATTCCATAGGTGAAGAGTCTCCTTCTCTTATTTAACTTAAGTATCGATTCAGTAATCAAAGACCTAATTCTCCTTAGCCTCAACCGTACAAGGGTTGAGGCTAGGTTCTTCCAAGATTACTGAATTTGTGTTTTAGAGAATAAGAGAAGTGATGTATCTATTTTAAATTTATCAAAAAATGAGCTATTAAAGTATTCCTTTCGTAGGATAGCAAGTAAAGATGCAAAAGATTTGGGTTCTCTTTATCGAGGTGCATCACTGAACCATCAACTGCTAAGTGGTGATGATCTATCCAACGCTCCTGTGAATCTAGTAAAAAACTGAAATAGGGGCTGACATCTGGATGATTTTTCGTTAATTCATCATAGCTTTGATAAAAAGGAGGTATCCCAATTCCCATTGGCATATATAAGCCTTTAGGATATTCTTCTACAGGCAATTGAGGAAGCGTTTTCAGATTGATGCCACTAATGAATAATCTATTTTGTTCACCAGTCTTGGTATCTGTGAATCCTAGCTCAATTTCCTGTAAATTTTGTTCAACGCCAATCGGTTTAATATTCCTTAAAATGGCTTTGTCAAATTTGCCTATTCTCCAGTATTGATTTCCCCAAGGCTTATTTTGATCGTAAAATCCTGGTGAGCGAAAACTCGCAAATTTAATTTCCTTGTTAGCGTCGTAAAAATCTTTCCAAGTTGTAATATTTGACGCAAGTGTAGTTCTAACCTTTCTACTTTGCTCTCCCGATACAATTATCTTTTCATCTAGGGGAAACTGAGCAGCAACTTGTTTTTGATCAATTACGTTTCTCAGAAGATTAGTCTTTACTATTGTGCCACTTGGATCTTGCCAGTGTTCTAATCTCCACCAATGCTGCCAATAAGAAATATTGTTAATATTTTCAAAAACATTTTTGTAATGTCCCATCGGGAAAGTAAACCAACTTTGATAATAAAGGGATTTGTTACCATCCTCTTTAGTGAAAAGCAAAATTTCCCAAAATCCTGCATTTAAACAATTATTAGCCAAAGCGACCTCTACGAGGTTTTGCTTTTCAAAACCGTCTCCTCCAACAATTTCTATATTTTTTGAATTAGCAGGAAAACTAATCTGTTGTCTGTTCCACTCTCGGTCTGTAAAAGCGATTATTTCTAAACCTTGATCTTTTTTAACCCATTCGGGTGCTTTCGGAACTAATAGCTCTAAATCAACATTTTTTATAACTATTTTTGCCGTGTTTTTGTCTGCTGGTTCCAGCACGAAATCGAAATGTGTATTATCTCTCTTAATAAGAGTTAATTTCCTATTAGAATATCTTTGAAAATTTTTGCCTAAAGGCGCGGGATTGACTGGATAATCGACATTAGATAATTCTTGTAGTTTTACACTCATCTGATTATCAAATTTATATCTGGATTTAAACCATAAACCACCCAGTCCCAGCAAACCAAGGCATAGGATGAGGGTACTAAATAAAATCTGTTTTTTAGTGGCTCTGAAAGTAGCCTTGCCAAATCGGGAAATGCCTGCAATTTTTTCCTTCGCAGAGATGTTTTTCATTGGTAAAATTTCTTTTTATGAGAATGCTGATTAACACCATAGCATTCTGTAAAATAGATTGCTCATTTCTATTTTCAAAGGTCATGTTAATAAACAGTTATCTGCAATTAAGGGGTTTAATACCCATTTCCTGCGGATGCTGAACGCTACGTCTCTCTTAAAAAATTGTTCCTCTTGTGGTTTCCTTAAGTGGAGCAATTTTCCGCTACACTTAGCTTAAGTTTCAGTCAGAATCTGAGCTTCGACTTTATCCATTTTTCCTTTCTTGTGATGCCTACAGCAAGCCGCTAAAAGCGTCTACCCGTCGTCTTAAACCTTTATTTATCAAGACATTAGACTTTTTCAATTTCACCAGAATTAGTCAGAATAGAAAAGTTTCACGCACCAGACCATAACTTTTACCCAATAAAGTGGGCTACTTCCCTTAATTGGATAAAGTCGAATTAAGCTGTTGAAGAAACTGAATATTCAAATCTAGCTTTTCTCCTAACCATAGAGAATGAACTGCATGGTCTGCTACAGCATCGCCTGTCTCAGGGTGGACGAGAATATCCAATCCCTCACGATTAAGCATTAACCAGGGAACGACTTTATCAAACTGATTCGGTAAGAAAGCAACTTGATACATCGCTTTTGGGTGGGGGCCGATGGGCTTGTCAAACCAGCGTCCGAGTTGCACGTTAAACCTAGCGCCCAATCCTTCACGTACACGCGCAGCTACATCCCGACTTGCAGGATCGAAGTAAACATGAGCATGAAAACCAGCGATCTCGATAGTATCTTCTTTCATAGATCCACTTTTCGCTCTCAACTCTAATTTTTGGTAGCGGACTTTTTCTTTCTTACTGAAAAAGCGATGTCTACGACGGGCTATGCCTACGCTTAATTTTAGCCCAATACCGTGCAGTTAAGGATGGGTTGTGGAGATTGAAGGAAGTAAGTAGGCGAGAATAAACCAAATTCAGAGTTTGGCTCGCTCAGATTTATGCAATGTTAGTAATTAGTTAACGCTTAAAGTGTTTGTAGTTTCTTTGACAGCTTCATCTGTTTTAGGAGCAACTGAAAGATGCACAACATGCACCGTACAAGGAGCATGGTGAAGAACATAGTTACTTACACTACCGAGAAATAGTTCCATCAGCCCAGAACGACCCCGACGCCCCATCACAATTAGGTCAGCGCCATAACTATGAGCTAAATCACAAATAATGCGACCAGGATTACCAATATTTTGTGTAAATTCCGTAGTTACACCTGCTATGTTAGCTTGGGCACAGAAAGATTGCAACATTTGAATTCCTTGTTCTTTAAAGGTATCCCACTGCTTTTGGTATAACTCAAAGCTTTGACTGCTGAATCCCGGATAGTAGTCCATATTAGACAGCATAGGTACGTAAGGACTACCCTCTTCTTCTGGAGATAGGACATGCAGTAGCATTAAACTAGCTTGTGTTAACTTTGCTAAACCCAACGCTTCTTCAAAAACCTGTTGCCCTATTAGCGAGCGATCTAATGCAACTAGAATCTTTTTAAACATCATATAGACCTCCGATTTTCTTAGTAATTGGTCTTTACGGTTTTGGGTTTCCAAATGCTGGATTGTCAAAAACGACTAAACGCTCAACTATGTTTAGCAAGTTTTGAATTTTAAATTTCTTAAAGGTTTTCGCCCTATATTTATATTTATAGCAAAATCATTTGAGGAACTTCTGAGGAAAGCAAGCATTTATCTTTGATTATCAGGAAGCATCCCTTTTTGGAAGAAACATCTTTGGAGCCTCACGCTAAATTCCTCTCCAAAATTAGGGGAGGGGCTAGGGATGCTCCCGAATAAGTCTTCTCAGTCAATTCGCTATACTACTTAACAATCGCACTTGAGGAATGAGGGGTGCGATCGCAACACAATTGCAGATACAATTATCAGTCTGTTGGAATGCTTAGGGTTAAAACTTTTATCACTTTGCCTGGTTCAGTGTCTTCCACTGCTAAGAACTCATGTAATTATTCTATAATGAGTGAAGCATGGTAAATATTATGTTTGATTTTATAGACTTCTAAAAAAGAGGCGATCGCTTTATTAAGTTGCTTGATTACTGCTTCTTGATTTATCCCCTGTCCTACCAGCCCATTTTCTAAGCATAAAGCAACCCGATAACCCGCACTCTTTCGCAAACCTGTTGTGTAGAAGTCCATAAATGTGTATTACTGAGAGAATAGCTGAAGCAACAGTTAATTTTGGCAATTATTCATGATCCAAAACTAGCCACTTCTACAGGACGTTCAACAGCTAATTTTGTAAGGTTAGTTTTGATTTGTTCAATTTTGTGAAGACTTTCAGCAGTTAAATAACTTTCACCGCAATGAGTACAGGTTATCACTGGAATGTTTTCTATTACTAGCAGGTCTTTACCCTTACCATAGGTTATAGTAAGTAATTTGGCGGATTTTGACACCTTCACTCTACAGAGATCACACAGCATTTGCAGCTTTACTGGTATTAGGGTATGTATACAGTAATGATAACAAGTTTTATAGTGCTTCAAGGAAAAATTCTGTAGATGTCTTTGCGGTGAGCGACTCGTTGGCAGATTAATGTTTGTGTTACTTGATCAAGAGTAATGCCTATACGATAATCACCAACTCGAATCTTATATTTATCACTATAGCCTTTCAGCTTTTCAAGATATCCTAATTCAAACGGATTCTCTGATTCAAGTTCTTGAAAGACAACAGGTTCTATGCGGCTTTGAATCTCAAATGGTAAAGCAGCAAGTTCTTTCAAGAACCTTTTGGTATAGTCAACTTGCCACATTTTCTTCTTTTAGTGATTGATAATATTTTAGTGCTTCATCTTTTGATAGTGCTTCTTCTTCCTCTACTTCCTCCATGAGTTTTGCTAAACCGTAATCCTCAAGAATTTCTTCAATCTTTTCAAATTCAGCGATAGGAATTTGTACAGCAATAGGTCGTTGATTTTCGTCGAGAACATAGTGTTTGTGAACTTCAAGCATTTTAATAATTCCTAATAATTTAACCAGAAAGGTATTCTAAAAGTTCAGCCATTGCTGCATTTCTCATGCGTCTTGCACGAACAGGTCCAACTTGATAGAGTTTCTTTTTCATTTCTTCTTCAGTCGTTTGTAGTACGTCATAAATTGTTACAAGGTTAATTTCCCTAAGTTTATTTTTTTGCCAATTAGTTAAATCTAAAACTTCAAGTGATTGTTGCAATTCATTTTGAAGTGTTTTTATCAACTCTGCATCAGATTCATGCTGTATATCAATATTAAGACCTTGAAAGACTTGATGGTTTGCACCATATTGTGTAAACTTTGGGATAGTTAAATTTTTAGCAATACTTATACCATTCGTATTAGGACTAGCTTCCATAGCTAGTAAACATCCAAATTTGATTCCATAACGAGTACCAAGTTCAGAACGAGATCCGCGAACAGCATCATCAATTTTTTGCACAATTCCTGTATATGCAAGCAATCTTAATGCTTCTTTGACAGATTCAGGTGCATCTCTATGAACCCAAAAATAACATGTAGAACCTGGAGAATTCTCATGAGATGAAATATCATTCTTTCTCTTGGTTGCTGGCAGCACATTATTTTCAATAAAATCTCGTCCCCAATCAACTATGGGTTTATGACCTTTATATTTATCGCCTAGTCCCGTGTGTTCAGCCCATATCTCTGAACGGTAAAAAGTTTTTATTGCACTGTTTACATCAGCAGACCTCATTTTGGGACATCTTGCAACTGTTTTAAGAAGGATTCTGGGATTCCCATTAGCAGCATATGCAATAGTATTAAAATTTTGCATATTATTTTCTATATTTTTGAATAAATTTTCATCTGCTTGTTTTAAAACTATTTCTTTCATGCTGTCCAAGTATTCAGAACTTAAGATATCTCTCTCAATTCTTTGATAAGTTGCATCATGTGACATCTCAAAAGTTCTACCATAAGAGGTAACACCAGGGTAAACAGCTGCATTACAAGTAATATATGGTGATCTTAAGTCTCTAAAAAGAGTAAAAAACTGTCGTTGCTGTTGAGGTCTAAAAATATGGACAGCTTCATCAAAGAAAAAACATATTCTCTTAATATTGTGAGCTTCACATATTTCTTCGACAGCATCTTTAAAATCAATTAGATCAGGAATTTCATCTGTAGACACTAGTCTTCCAGGATTTTTGTAAGATTCCTCATAGGCCTGAACAATTTTATCAAATTTATCCTCTAGACTTTCACTATTAATCTCTTCTTTTACTAAGAGTGCAGTCGCCGGAGATAATCCTACAAGAATACCTTTTTTACGTAAGCTTCTAATTAATTGTTTACTGATTTTAGCCAACATCCAATGTTTAAATTGTTCTGGATCGCTAGTATGAATAAGCGAGCTAGCAACAAAAGTTATATATACTGGCAAGATTTTATCTTGATTAAATGAGTTATTTAGCTCTGCCTGTGCAACACAGATTAGAAATGATTTCCCTGTTCCCCTACTTCCTTCAAGTATTACAGGATTAGCTGATTTTAAAAGATCGATTATTTGTCTATCTTGACCAGTGTTTACAAAGTAATTTAAAATGTCTTCTAATTGTATATCCTCGGTTCTAAAGTAGAAATCATTCATAATTATTTCTCAAATAGGGCCACCAATTAGCTTACGAATTTCTAATATATATCCCATCCTTTCAAGCAAGTGAGTTTCTAAACATTCTAATGATACTTGATCAATCTCTTTGAGAAATCTCAGGCACAAGGCAAAACACATTATTTTAGATACTCTAGAAAATCTATCTAAATAGTGATTAAATAATTCTTGATTAAAAGATATATATTTTTGTTGACTTAAATTCCAAGTACCAATATTTCTATGTACAAATTCTGATAACTCTCTATAAACAGCAGCCGCTGAATTCTGATAATTATCAACATAACAAGTTAATTCTGGGAAAAATGCTTTGGCATATCTTTTAGAAAATACGCCGTTGTCGCTATGATTAAGTGGGAGCATCCAGTTTTGGCAGAAAGACTCAAATAGCAAGTAAACCATTGAGATAAGCACAACGAAGGGAAAGGATTTGGTTGACGCTTTCAACATTCCACTGTGCGCCAGAAATTTTAATCCTTGCTCCAATCTGTTTAATAGCAGACTCGACAGAACCAGAACCAATAGAACACAGTTGTTCAGCTTGGTAATAGCTGTAGTTAATAATGCGAGAGCGATGTTTTTCGAGATAAGCGATAAACTTCTTAACTTGTTTGCCTCGGCAATTATTAAATAAAGCCTGAATTGGCTCTATCTGACCTTGCCACAATAAACTCTCAGCAGTTTTGAGACGCTTTAAAGAACCACCAATTTTATAAAGATTTTCCTTGAGGTGATACCAATCTAAAATTTCCCAACGTTCAAATTCTTCAGTTCCAAACTCTTTAACTAAATTCCAAACTCCATCATGACCATCTCCCAAGCAAACAAGTGGATTCACCAAACATTGGCTATTAACGTAATCGATTAATGATTGGTTGTCATCAAAAAACGCACCATAGTAAATCCCTTGCAGACGAACGGTTTTATAGTCTCGCCAGTGGCAACCTACTTGTGGTTTGCCCCGTAGTCGAACTTTTCCGCCATCCACACTCACTTCTGATACAGGTTGTAATGCTACGGGTAGTTGAAAATCTTGCTTGAGAACTAGATTTTGTTGCGTTGTATGACCAACTTTCACTCCTGTCAATGCCTCAATTTCGATTTCTGCTTTTCGGTATGATTCATTAGCCGATAGCCTCAAACAGCACTTTTGAAGTAATGGACTCAATCGACTTCTTAGCTTTAAACCCAGTCTCTGTATCTGTTTAGCTTTTAATTTCAGTTCCCCAACCAAGCTTTTTATTTTCCTAGTTTTACCGATTTTTGTTTTTGTTGTTTGTTCGATAAAAAAAGGGCTATTTCTGGGCCGACATACTCCAATATTTGACTACGAACTGTTTTTTCTATACCTTCGAGGTCTGTTAACTGACTCTTATCAGCTTCCGAGTACAGCAATGTTGCCAGTTCTTGTAAGCAGGCTTTGATCCGTTCTTGTTTCTCTTGGCTCATAGTCTGCGATCGCACAGGGTTATTTCCTTCTACATTTTCTCAGAAATGGTAAATCTTCCAAAACTGGATGCTCCCGATTAAGTTGTGACCAAACTAAATCATAGTTACCTCCCATCCATTCAGCAAGTTCTAGTCTATTTGCTGAGAAAAAAACAACACCTAAAGATAGTTCCAAAGATAACCGTAAAGAAGTAAATGCTTGTCTATACAATCCTGAAACCAGGGAAAATGCAGATAACTGCAATTCTGCTGCAACGTATTCAAGGACATTGGATTCTGGTCGAGGTTGTAGAATTATAAGCCATTTTAATAAATCATCTACAAATTCATGAATTTTAGCAAGCTCATTCTCTTTTTGTAGTGACTCCTCCATTACTTTATTAGATGAATCAAAGATATTTTGATAATACTGCTGTAAATCCATTACTGAAAATACCTATAAAAAGTAGGAAGATTAGAAGCTAAAAAAATAATCTTTATTATGCTACGAGTACAGTGAGAATTTAATAGTTGATCTACTAGGATATGTTATCAATTATATGTAAATTTTGTTGATAAACATATTCTCATATGACGATCTATTTGAGTAACCGTAATTACTCGGAATTTTTCCATTAAAAGGAAGTAAGACTTGAACACTAAACTCAACTCAGAGTAGTTTTCCTTAAACATGAGAAATTTAGATGACACAAAATTATGTCTGTTGGCATAAAGGCTAATTTAATTTTATAGGGGGGCATTGCCCACCCTACTATTAATCTATTAGCTTAATACACTAGTCGGCATACCCAAAATATCCTCAAGCCTCGGCATATCTTCCAACGCAATCACTCGCCCTTCATCCTCAAAACCGACGATTTGATCGAAGTTCAAATATCGGTACAAATCATCTGCAAAAGGATGAATTCTACTCGCCACAATATCTAAATATTCCTGCACTGTGGGGAGGCGTCCCAGCAGCGCACAAACTGCGGCTAATTCTGCTGAACCAAGATACACTCGCGCATCTTTACCCATACGATTATTGAAGTTGCGGGTAGAGGTAGAAAACACTGTTGTCCCATCAGCAACTCGCGCCTGATTACCCATGCACAAACTGCATCCTGGCATTTCTGTACGCGCACCCGCAGCCCCAAAAACGCTGTATACACCTTCTTCTTTTAATTGGTGTTCATCCATGCGCGTTGGTGGTGCTATCCACAGACGAGTTTTCACTTCACCTGCGCCTTCCAAAACTTTCGCTGTTGCCCGATAATGACCAATATTCGTCATACAAGAACCAACGAATACCTCTTGCACTGGATCATTCGCAACTTCCGATAATAATTTAACATTATCGGGGTCATTAGGAGCAGCAACAATTGGTTCTTTAATTTCGTTTAAATCAATTTCAATTATTTCGGCATATTCCGCATCGGCATCGCCTTCTAATAACACGGGATTTGCTAACCATTCTTCCATCTTTGCCACACGGCGCAGCATGGTACGCGGATCGTGATAGCCTCGTGCTATCATATTTTTCAGCAACGCTACGTTAGAACGCAGATATTCAGAAATTGTCTCTACACTCAGCTTAATTGTGCATCCGGCACAAGAACGTTCGGCACTAGCATCGGTGAGTTCAAAGGCTTGTTCAACTTTTAAATCTGGCAAACCTTCTATTTCCAGAATTCGCCCGGAGAAGATATTTTTCTTATTCTGCTTCTCTGCTGTCAGCAAACCTTTTTGAATTGCCACGTAGGGAATGGCATTCACGACATCGCGGAGGGTGATACCTGGTTGCAATTCTCCTTTAAATCTTACCAAAACTGACTCTGGCATATCTAAAGGCATAACACCCAAGGCGGCTGCAAAAGCTACCAATCCAGAACCGGCGGGGAAGGAAATACCTAAGGGGAAGCGGGTGTGAGAGTCGCCGCCAGTTCCCACGGTGTCGGGTAGCAGCATCCGGTTTAACCAAGAGTGGATGATACCATCACCGGGACGGAGGGCGACACCGCCACGAGAAGCAAAGAAATCGGGGAGTTCGTGATGGGTTTGGATGTCTACTGGTTTGGGATAAGCAGCAGTATGGCAAAAACTTTGTATTACTAAATCTGCACTGAAACCAAGACAAGCGAGTTCTTTTAATTCGTCGCGGGTCATGGGGCCTGTGGTATCTTGAGAACCAACGGTAGTAATGATGGGTTCGCAAGATGTGCCGGGACGCACACCAGGTAATCCGCAAGCTTTACCTACCATTTTCTGTGCCAGAGTGTAGCCTTTGCCTGTATCAAAGGCTTGCTGGGGACGGGTGAAAACTGTGCTGTGTTCTAAACCAAGTGCAAGACGAGTTTTATCGGTAAGGGTACGTCCAATAAGTAGGGGGATGCGTCCACCTGCGCGAACTTCATCGAGGATGGTGTCAGGTTTGAGGGCAAAGGTAGAAATGACTTCGCCAGCAACGTTTGTGATTTCGCCTTTGTAGGGATGGATGGTAATTACCATGCCGGTTTCTAGTTTGGTGACATCGCACTGAATAGGCAAAGCACCGGCATCTTCTGCTGTGTTAAAGAAGATTGGCGCGATCGCACCACCTAAAACATAACCCCCAGCGCGTTTGTTTGGCACAAATGGTATATCATTTCCCATGTGCCACAACACCGAGTTAATAGCAGATTTACGCGAGGAACCTGTACCAACTACATCCCCCACGTAAGCTACAGGATGCCCTTTTTTCTTCAATTCGGCAATTGTTGCCAAGCTTCCCGGTTGCCGTGACTCTAACATCACTAAAGCGTGTAAGGGAATATCTGGGCGAGTTGTGGCGCTTTGGGCAGGGGATAAATCGTCGGTATTGGTTTCGCCAGGAACTTTAAAAACGGTGACAGTAATTGCTTCTCTTACTGTGGGGCGAATGGTAAACCATTCAGCTTCCGCCCAAGAGTCTATCACCCGCTTGGCGAAAGGATTGGTTTTAGATAACTCTAAAACATCGTGGAAGGCATCGTACACCAAGAGGATTTTGCTTAAGGCGTTGGCGGCATAAGCGGCGATGGGTTCCTTTCCTTGTCCACCCATTACTAGAGGTGTTTCAGATGAGTCTGAGAGGGATACGGTGGGCCATTGCAGCAAATCGATTAAAGCTTGCACATTGTAACCACCTATCATTGTGCCCAGCAATTGCACCGCTTCTATGCGCGAAACCAAGGGACTGGTGATTTCCTTTTTGGCAATCGCGGTGAGAAATCCAGCTTTGACATAAGCTGCTGGATCAACACCAGGAGAAATGCGATCGCGCAATAAATGCAATAATATATCTTCTTGACCCTTTGGCGGATTTTTCAGTAATTCGCACAATTCAGATGTTTGCTTTGCATCTAATGGTAAAGGGGGAATTCCCAGCGCTCCTCTTTCGGCAACGTGTTTACGATATGATTCCAGCATTCTTAACTCCACTCCAAATATTAACCAAACAAAGTTTTAAGTGTGTATCATCACTCCCCTAATTTCAGGAGGATTCAACCTCACAAGTCTTGAAAAATAGAAGTAACAGCAAGTGAGTCTCCTTACTTTAAGTTTTTTGTCTAGCAAGGACTTATAATTATCACTGTATAGCTATTTTTGCCGATAAAGCTCTTTGAAAATAATTCTCTTTTCCTCTTTGTTAACTTGGTACTGTGTCTATTTATCAGATAAAATAACTCACTTGTCCTCTGTGTCACGCTTGTTTTGTATATGCCCAAAACTTACACCGTAGAAATTCATCACCAAGGCGAAATTCATACCTTGCAAGTTCCTGAAGATAAAACGATCTTATCAGTTGCCGATACTGCGGGTTTGGAACTGCCGAGTTCTTGTAATGCTGGTGTTTGCACAACTTGCGCCGGTCAAATAACTGAGGGAAATGTGGATCAAACTGATGGCATGGGCGTTAGTCCAGATTTACAAAAGCAAGGTTACGTATTGCTTTGTGTTGCCAAACCACTTTCTGATTTGAAAATACAGACGGAAAAAGAAGAAATAGTTTATCAGTTACAATTTGGCAAAGGCTAATAATTAGTAAACAGTTATCAGTATACTGCTTGATTATTGATAACTGTTGACTTAACATTACCAAAGCTGATAAATAACATAAGTATCTCATAACCACTGAGATCAGCTATTCTAGAAACTATAAATCCACAGGATTTCTCAAGATGACGACTCATTTTATTACCGCAGAAATTGATTTACAAGAAACTCCCGCAGAATTACTACAAGTAATTGAAACAGAGTTGAACAAACAGGGGGAACCTCTTCGTTGGGCAATTACCTCTGTAGACGTTGAGGAACAAAAAGCTATAGTTGAAGCCGTGGTAACTACACCTAAGAGTTAGGTGTCATCCAATTTTAGATTTTGAGTGCGTTTTCATCTCCGCTAAATAGACACCTCCAGAAATTAATTATTAGTTGCCTGAAACCCTTGTAGAGACGTAACACTGCTACGTCTCTATATTCATTTTAACATCCACTAAATAGATAATGCTTAGTTAGTCAATAACATAGCTTTATTTGTAATTGATTGAGCATAAAAGAGGAGGTTTTCTTGCGTTTTTTCCTCGTTATTGTGCTGGTGTTGGGCATATTTTTTCGTTTTACTCACTTTGAGTATAAAGTGTACTGGTATGATGATGCGATAACATCTCTGCGAGCTTCTGGTTATACCCAAGAAGAAGTTGTTCAACACTTTTCAGTAAAGTCAGTAGTTAGTGTAACGGAACTCCAGCGATATCAGCGCCCTGATGGAACAAGAAGCGTTATTGATGTAGTCGAAAGCCTAGCCAAGGAAGATCCGCAGCATCCACCACTATACTACGGTTTGGCAAATTTTTGGTTCCATAGTATTGGTAGTTCAGTAGCATTAGCTAGGTTGTTACCTGCGCTCCTTAGTCTGCTAGTATTTCCATGCATTTATTGGCTATGTCAAGAGCTATTTGTTGAAACAGGCATTTTCGCTTCAAAGTTGCCTACATGGTTAACGATAGGACTAATTGCTGTCTCGCCATTTCATGTGCTTTACTCTCAAGAGTCGAGAGAATACAGCCTATGGACTGTAACTACTTTACTTGCAAGCGCAGCTTTACTGTGGGCAATACGAGTAAAAACCAGAACTAGCTGGGGTATTTATACACTTACTCTAGTACTAAACCTTTATACGTTTCTTCTGGGTGGATTGGTGGCGATCGCTCATGGTGTTTATGTCATAATTATCTATGGGTTTCGCCATCGAAAGACTCTTAAAAGTTACCTTGTAGCATCTCTGGTAGGTTTTTTGATTTTTCTTCCTTGGGCTTGGGTTGTTATCATTAATCAATCTCAAGCTAAGAAAGGTATCAATTCCCTATTCATTTACACTCTTAAAACCTCAGAACTAAAGAATATCTGGATTCAGCACCTTGGTCGGATATTTTTTGATATTAATCAAGAACCTTGGGATTTTTATGTGCATCGAATATTGTTAATCTTGATCCTATATGCTGTTTATTACCTTTGTCGTCAAACACCCATATCAGTTTGGTTATTGATTATCCTTCTGGCTGGCGTTAGCACACTGCCTTTAATGGTGCCAGATTTAATTTTTGGAGGGATACGCTCTACAAAATCACGATACCTAATTCCTGGTTTATTAGGAGTGCAAATAGCCATTGCTTACTTGCTAGGAATAAATTTAGCTAATCCTTCGTTAAAATCTTGGCATCAGAAATTTTGGCAATTACTCTTAGTTATCCTAGTTTCGGGAAGTATCTTGTCCTGTGCTGTCAGTTCTCAAGCAACAGTTTGGTATAACAAAGAGAATAATGGTGAAAATATTGCTATTGCAAAAATTGTTAATCAAACAACTGATCCTCTTTTAATTAGCGATGCAGTAGTCGGTCATATTTTATCTTTAAGTTATTCACTTAACCCAAATGTACAAATTCTCCTTCAACCTTCCAAGACATTTAAAGTTTATCTGCCACCAGTAGAAGAATTAGAGCGCTTTAGTAATGTTTTTTTATACCGCAATAATCCTAGTAAAGTCTGGCTTAAGGAATTAGCAAAACAGCAAAATTATAAATTTGAACCTATTGTATTTGGATTTGCTAAATGGTCAAAAGACCAACCTGTGCTTTGGAGAGTTACTCCTATTTTAAAAAAACTAGAGCAGCAAAGCTAGCTATATGGATAAGTTATTACGTTTTTAAATTACACAGTCACTTCCTAAGTTCGTTGACGGCTGACGGTTAACTGTTAACTGTTAACTGTCAACTGTCAACTGTCAACTGTCAACAACCAACACGAAAAGATGTGCAAGTTTAATGCGTGACAGCTTATCAAGTAAGCTATCAAACACAGGGAATAACTAACTCGATATGCAACGTCCATACACTGCTATCTTAATTGTACCAACTGGCGTTGGGGCTGCCATTGGGGGTTATGCAGGAGATGCTTTGCCTGTTGCCAAAGTTATAGCACAGGTTTGCGATCGCCTAATTACTCACCCCAATGTCCTTAATGGCGCAAGTTTGTACTGGAATCTCCCAAATGCTTTTTATGTTGAAGGTTATGGTCTTGACAAATTCGCCTCTGGGTGCTGGGGTTTGCGTCCAGTCCGCACCAACAAAGTAGGTTTGCTGTTAGACCAAGCCATTGAGCCAGAGTTACGGCTACGACATATACAAGCCGCAGATGCAGTCAGAGCCACTCTAGGATTGACCCTAACAGATTATGTAATTACAGATGCACCATTAAATGTAGAATTACGGACTACAGTATCGGGGGCTAGTTGGGGAACAATTGGCAACCCAGATAGCTTGTTACGGGCAGCTGAGATATTAATTAAAAAAGCAGGGGCAGAAGCGATCGCAGTTGTTGCCCGTTTCCCTGATGATATGGATGAGGAGGCAGTACAAAAATATCGCCAAGGTGAAGGTGTAGATTCTCTGGCGGGTGCAGAAGCCGTAATTAGCCATTTGCTAGTACGAACCTTTCAAATTCCTTGCGCCCATTCTCCCGCCCTTTTGAGTGAACCTCCACAACCTGATTTATCTCCCCGTTCCGCCGCCGAAGAATTGGGCTATACCTTTTTGCCGTGCGTACTTGTAGGATTAAGTCGTGCGCCACAATTTATAGTAGAGAGAGGAGCAATCGGATTGCAGCAAGAAGATATTTGGGCAGATGAAGTGGATGTTGCGATCGTACCTGCAACTGCTTGTGGTAGCAGTGCCTTACTGAGTTTAAGCCAAAAACGATGCCAAATAATTACAGTAAAAGAAAATAAAACTCTGATAAAAGTTCCTCCCCAACCGTTGGGGATCAAATCTATACAGGTAAACTCATATTTAGAAGCAGTGGGTGTATTAGCAGCACACAAAGCAGGCATTAATCCCTCCGCTCTCCGTCCCAAATTATTACCTTTGCAGCCAGTAGTCATTGGTCATTAGTCATTAGTCATTGGTCATTAGTCATTAGTTTATTCTCCCCCTGCCCTGCCCCCTGCCCCCTTAAAAACAAAAACCCGTGGTTGAACAACAAAAACAAGAGCCAGAAATTCCATACCTGACGCGCATCCAAGTACTTGGGGCGATGGGGGCGACTGCAATCATTTTGTTGATAGTCGCCAAACTGTCGTTATACTTTGGCAACTTTTCCCTATTTTCTTGGGAGTTGAACCAAAGAGAGTTGCTTTTGGGTGTAGGGTTGGGATTCGCCATCACCGCGTTAAGTGGCGTAGCTTATCGCGTTTGGACTCCCTACCGTAAAAGTGCAGATTATTATTTAGAAATTGTACTGAAGCCCTTAGCCTTACCAGACTTAATTTGGCTGGGGTTACTACCAGGGTTAAGTGAAGAATTGTTATTTCGGGGTGTAATGCTGCCAGCTTTAGGCTTAGATCATCTGGCTGTCATTGTATCTAGTCTTTGCTTTGGCATCTTGCATTTTAGCGGTTCCCAACAATGGCCTTATGTGATTTGGGCAACAATTGTCGGGATGATATTTGCATACAGTGCCTTGCTCACGGGCAACTTATTAGTACCGATTGTCGCTCACATTATTACCAATTGGATTTCTAGCTATTTTTGGAAAATGTCGCAATTGCGGCAATTAAAAAATAAATTTTGAGCTTAGTAGAAATTAGTGCGTAGGCTAGTAAAAACCGCAGGCATTGCACCCCTATCAATCATAAAAGAAATTACGTGGTTTGAACGCTCTGGCTAGATGCTTTTTGTGCAATAGTTTTTAAACGAGTCGCCCTGCTTTTACGGATACGTTCACTTTTGCGAACTCCACCAGCCATCTCGTATTCGCGGCTATCTTTGCCGTATTTAAAGGCAATTCCCATAAGCATTTTCTCAGAGAAAGTACTCAAGATTTGTTCTAACTCTTCAATTTCTACTTTGGAAGAATCAATCGTGCTTAGAGCGGTGTTATGAGCTTCTATCTTAGTGCGTAATTGCTCAATTAGTTGTGTCAAACTTTTTAAGTTGTAAGCATCCCCAAGATCCAGATTGGCATTAATTGCTTTGAGTCCAGCGAATCTTAATTCAGCACTTTCTAGAACGCGGGATGTACGTTTTCTCAAAGACATAAATTTAGTTCCTTGTAACATTTATATAGTTACTATGACTTAATGGAAATACATTATGGCTCCGCAAAATCCACAAATAATTGTATTTTTTATCAGATAATTACTGGTAAATTCTCTTAATTTGCTTGAACCGTCTATAGCGTTTATTCTTTGTCTGCAAGACACTCTCACCTCACTTCCATTCTAAGAGGATGTTTGAAAAATCCTCTTCATGGTAGCAAAACGTTCTAGATCCCCCTAAATCCCCCTTTTTAAGGGGGACTTTGATTCCGGTTCCCCCCTTTTTATCGGGGAGCCAGCGCAATCTTCTCCCTTGGCGTTAGCCTCTCCCTTTGGGAGAAGGGGAGACGCCCGCCGTAGGATGCCCGAAGGGCTGTAGGGCGATAGCGCAGCGTTAGCGAGTCTTCTCCCAAGGGGAGACGCCAAAGGCGAACGAGCGTCTGGGGTCTCCCCAAGTGGAGCGACTGGCGTGGGTTAGGGGGGATCAATAAGTGCAAAGATACAGTCAACCACTTTTCAAACAACCTCTAAGAGAAAGGTTTTGAGGCTTACTTCCCAACCCTACTACTCGACCAACCTAAAAATGATGCGTGAAGGCAGGCAGGGAACAAGGCTGTTTTTGTGAGGTCTGTATTTAACTTAACCCGAAGCGCTATATTTTAATTACTGCTTGAGCATTGATAACTACAGAAGAAGTTGTGTTAACTATTGCTTGAGCATTTATAACTACAGAAGAAGTTGTGTTAACTATTGCTTGAGCATTTATAACTACAAAAGAAGCTGTATTAACTACGGCTTCAACATTTATAACTTCAGAAGAAGCTGTATTAACTACAGCTTCAACGTTACTTATAAGATTATGATTATTTATAATTACTCCTAAAGTTGTATTAACTACAGCTTCAATTTTACTTATAATATTATGAGGGTTTGTAACTACAGCTTCAAAATTTATAAGTAATGCTTAAGCTGTATTAACTACAGATCCAACTTTACTTATATATTATGAATCTTTTTTAAAGCATGTTTGTGCGATGCCTGCGGCGGGTTACGCCTACGCAACTAGAGAAACTTTTAGTAAAGTAAACTGCAATACATATACTTAAACTAAAATTCCTTCCCGCACTTCGTGCCACTACGCAAATCTAAGGAAGGTGAGTAGTAAATCTTTCCTGTCAAGAGGGTTAAAGGCTTATTTTCGCGTTGTTTCTTCCTTTCCAGACAGCAAAGACCAGCTGTAAGAAGTCTTTATAACTCTTGTTGAAAAAGAAAAATTGTTTGGCTGTTTTACCAGAAAATCACAACACCTGATGAGAAAATGAGACATTCAAACAAAGCGATCGCCATTTTATTCTTAACAAGCCCGTTAATCACACTTGGTTTTTTTTGAGGTCAAAGAGAACAAAACCATTATGGGGCACGAGGTAGAAGATTAGTGCCTTAGAATACTCCTGAAAGCCAGTCCTTGTTTAATAACTTTTGTGTAGAATTTGTTGGTGAGGTTATTTACTTGATTCTCAATTGCAGCAATCCAGGTTTCATTTATGAATCAGTCTTTTTCTCAAAACCAAGCAAGGCGAAATCGTCAACAAAGGCTGTGGCAACAAAAATGGAATTTAAAGACTAAAGCGATTGTTTGGGCACTAAGCATCAGCATCCTTCCTGTGGTTGCAATTGGAACAGCTACTTACTACTACGGCATTAATTTAATTACCAAACAAATTCCGCAAGTAAGACTTGAGAGTGCAAAAAGTTCAACAGAAACTGAAGCTTTACAAAAAGAATTGTCACTGTTGTTAACTGGTATGGGAATAACAGCACTTTTGACAAGTGCGATCGCTGTTTTTGTGGCTAACCGAGCTATTAGTCGAGTCAGCAACGCTGCTGCAACTTCTAATATTATCAAAAATAAGCTACGTCCAGACAGTGAGTTTACTCAAATTTTCATCGCTAGCGAAGATGAATTAGTGATGTTAGAAAGAAACATAAACTTATTCACAGAGCTGCTTTCAGTTTTGATACAGGAGAAAGAAACCGAAGCTGATTACTCTCAACTATTGATGAAAATTACCCGCTGGGTTCGAGAATCATTCAATGAAGAAGATGTTCTCAAAACTACCTCCGAGGAAATTCGTAAAGCTTTAAGCATCGATCGCGTAACCATTTTTTGTTTCAACTCCAATTACAATGGAACCTTTATCGCAGAATCAGTAGCACCTGGGTTACCTAAAATATTAGGGGTTACAGTCTCTGAGCCTGGGTTCGAGGCAGGATATATAGAAAAATACCAGAATGGTTCCATCCGTGCTATTGATAATATCTATCAAGCCGATCTCAGTGATGGTGATATTGAGTTACTGGAGCAATTTGCTGTCAAATCTAATTTAGTAGCACCTATTCTCAAAGGCAAACAGCTATTCGGTTTATTGATTGCACATCAGTGTTCTAGAATTCGCTTTTGGCAACAGTCTGAGATTGATTTGTTCGCTCAGATAGCTGTACAAGTAGGATTCGCCCTTGACTATACCAAGCTTCTAGAACAGGTAGATACGAAGGCAGATAAAGCTCAGGTATTTATCGAAATTACCCGCAGCATTCGCCAATCGCTCAACGAAGAGGATGTCATCAAAACCACCGTGGAAGAGGTTCGCAAAGCACTAAGTACTGACCGCGTTCTGGTTTATAGCTTTAACGCTGATTGGTCTGGAACTGTGATTGCAGAATCAGTAGTTCCAGGTTATCCCAAAGTTTTGCGGTCTGAAATCCTAGACCCATGTTTCGCTCAGGACTATGTAGAAAAGTATCAATCTGGCCGCGTTCAAGCCACAAATAACATTTATGAAGCAGGTTTGCGTGATTGTCATATTAACCTGCTCGAATCCTTTGCTGTCAAAGCAAATTTAGTCGCACCCATTATCAAAGATGAACAGCTGTTTGGCTTATTAGTTACACATCAATGCTCCAGACCCCGTGATTGGCAAAAGTCTGAGATTGATTTATGTGCTCAGATAGCGATGGAAGTGGGATTTGCTCTCGACCATGCAAGACTCCTGCAACGAATCGAGGCTGAAGGTGTGCAAAGTCAGTTACTGGTAGATACTATCGGCAGCATTCGCCAATCGCTTAACGAAGAGGATGTCCTGAAAACCACCGTAGAAGAAGTTCGTAAAGTACTGGGTACTGACCGAGTGATGGTTTATAGCTTAAATGGTGATTGGTCTGGAACTGTGATTGCCGAATCAGTTGTTCTTACCTACCCAAAAGTTTTGCGATCTGAAATCCAAGACCTATATTTTGGTCAAGGCTATGTAGAAGAGTATCAGTCTGGTCGCGTTCTAGCAATAAATAATATTTATGAAGCCGGTTTAGCTGATTATCACATTAGCCTACTTGAATCCTTTGCTGTCAAAGCAAATTTGGTAGCCCCTATTCTTAAGGATGAACAGCTATTTGGCTTATTAATTGCACATCAGTGTTCTAAACCCCGTGATTGGCAACAATCTGAAATTGATTTATTTGGCCAAATAGCGATGCAAGTGGGATTTGCTCTCGACCATGCAAGACTCCTGCAACGAGTCGAAGCTGAAAGTATGCGAAGTCAATTACTGGTGGATATTACCCGCAGCATTCGCCAATCGCTGAACGAAGAGGATGTCATTAAAACCGCTGTGGAAGAGGTTCGCAAAGGGCTGAGTATTGACCGAGTATTGGTTTATAGCTTTTATGCTAATTGGTTCGGAATTATAATTGCTGAATCAGTAGTTCCAGGTTATCCCAAAGTTTTACGGTCTAAAATTTACGACCCCTGTTTCACTGAAGGCTATGTAGAAAAGTACCAGTCTGGTCGCGTTGTCGCAACAAACAACATTTATGAGTCCGGTTTAGCTGATTGTCATATTAACCTGCTCGAATCCTTTGGTGTGAAAGCAAATTTAGTCGCACCCATTATCAAAGATGACCAACTATTTGGCTTGTTAGTTGCACATCAGTGTTCTGGCCCCCGTGAGTGGCAACAGCCTGAGATTGATTTATTTACCCAGATAGCCATGCAAATAGGATTTACTCTCGATCATGCTAGGCTCCTAGAAGCGTATCAAGCTGCTGAAGCATAATTGAAGAAGAGGCAAGGGAGCAGGGGGTAGGGGGCAGGGAGCAGGAACAGGGGGAAAGTCAAAGCTTAATGCAGGTTCTTTTTCCCCTTTTCTCCCTGCCCCCTGCTCCTTGTCCTCTTTTAACTCAAGTGTATTGGGCTTAGGGTAGCTTTTGACGAAGAAGCTGCTAGAGCGATCGCTAGTGGCAAAATTCGATGTTCCTGAATTTGAATCCGGGCGTGGAGTGTTTCTGCTGTATCATCCGGCAAAACTGGTACTGCGGCTTGCATCAATATTGGGCCACTATCCATTTCTAAACAAGCTATATGCACTGTACAACCAGTGATTTTTACCCCAGATGCTAAGGCTTGTTCTACAGCATGGATTCCCTTGAAACTAGGTAACAAACTAGGATGGATATTAATAATCCTTTCAGGAAAGGCATCAATGAAAACTGATGTTAACAATCGCATCCAACCTGCCAAAATCACCCATTCGACATCGTAGTGCCGCAATGTCTGCACAATTTTTTCATCAAACTCTTCTCTGCTTTTATAGTTGCGGTGATTTAATAAAACAGCTTCTACACCTCTATTGGCTGCTCTTACAGCTGCCTTAGCCGAGGGGTTATTGTAAATTAAAACTTGGATTTGGGCATTTAGCTGCCCATCTTGGATAGCTTGAGCAACTACATCAAAATTGCTGCCATTCCCAGAAGCCATAATTCCCAGTTTTAAAGGGGCGACTTGTTGGCAATCGCTAATGCTGGGAGAAACCAAGCTAAGGGTAGAATCAGGGCGGAGGGTCATAACAGCTAAGAGGGAAAATTATAGATGCCAAAAATATATAGTAAATCGTGGTTGGATAATGATACAGTAGCTGCCTGGATTTTTCTCACACCAGCACTAATTTTGCTGGGCATTTTTATCATTTGGCCGATCGCTTACTTGTTTTACCTCAGTTTCACCGCTGGTAGTTTCACCTTAAAAGGTACTTATTGGATAGGCTTAAAAAACTATTGGCGCTTGCTACTCGACCCCGATTTTTGGCAAGTTTTGGGTAACACCTTTTATTTTACTGTTGCCACCATCATTCCCAGTTTAGTTATTTCCTTGGGACTAGCAGTGCTATTAAACCGCTCCATTCCCTTACGGGGCATCCTGCGAAGTGCCTATTTTCTGCCTTCAATTATTTCACTTGTGGCAGCCGGTTTGGGATTTCGCTGGCTGTTTCAAACATCAGGGCCAGTTAATGGACTTTTAGATTTTTTTAGCATTCCAGACATACCTTGGCTAGGAAGCACATTTTGGGCAATGCCAGTAATTATTTTAATGAGTATTTGGAAACAACTCGGTTTCAATATGGTAGTTTTTTTAGCAGGATTGCAAGCAATTCCTCCCAGTCGTTATGAAGCAGCAGATTTAGATGGAGCAAATGCTTGGCAACAATTTTGGTATATTACTCTGCCCGGATTGCGCCCGACTGTCATATTTGCAATCATCACTACCGCGATTTTTACATTGCGGAGTTTTGAGCAAGTTTATGTGATGACTGGCGGTGGCCCACTGAATTCGACTAATTTGCTAGTTTTCTACATTTATCAAGAAGCTTTTGCTCAATTTGATTTTGGTTATGCCGCAGCAGCAGCGACGGTGTTACTAGCAGCGACGTTGGTACTAGTTTATTTGCAACTGCAAACTTGGGGGGAGGAGTAGGGGTTTTCGGCGTTGCAGAACAGTGGGATGAGTTGGGGCAAGCAGGGGGAGCAGGGGAGGCAGGGGGGGAATTTTGGGAGTTGCGAAATGATCTCGCAAATATGTATTGCCAAAAAATGTAGTGTATTTAATTAGAAATAGCTAGAGTTTTTACTTTTTATATAAGCTGCGATATTCCCAAGGATTAACAAATTTAGCATCGCTCCAAACGCCAAGCCGTTGTTCCTTGGCTTTAGCTTCGGCTTGTTGAACTAAGTCTTTGCTAGGACACTTGTTTAAATAGGGACGATAGACTTTTGCTAAACCTTCTTGCAACAATACCTGTTGCACAAAAGTGCCATTTTTTAAACGGACTTCGGCAACTTTGCGTCCATAGCGATCGCTATCGGTGATATTCAAAGTCACGCGATCGCCTCCTTGTTGCACGAGTTCTTGCACTCGTTCTTGGGCTTTTACACCCCAAGTAAATTGATTGCGATCGCTAGTCCGTTTACTCTGCTTTTCTTTATTAGTATGAGCTATTTCTGGCGCATCTACACAAGCAAAGCGCACGGTAAGATTTTTGCCATCGGTATCTTTCACTACTAAGGTATCGCCATCACTGACTCGCTCAACTGGTTCTCCAGAAGTACCGATAAAGCGATCGCAGCCCATCAAATTCAAAATTATGATAGTTGCACAAAGCCAAAATCGCACTAGTTTAGTTAATTTTTCCATCCAAACTCACCTGCCTGACCTCTGTGGGATGATACTAGCAAAATAAAAAGATATATTTGCTAATCGTTGATATACTGCCACAGGCAATTCAAAATCCAAAATGGGACGTTGCAGAGAAAGCGAGATAATTTAACAACTTCCAAAATTCCCCCCTGGCAACCGAATAGAAAATGCGGATTAGTATAAGAATTGTAACCTTCCAATTGTCAGCGGAAATTTCTGATGAACTTCTTGACTCACATTCTGCATCTAGCTGGTTCAGGTGCTTTTGCTTATTACTCTGCTGCTCAAATTCGGGATTCTAAAACCCGCCCCAACATCCTTGCGGGGTTTCAGTTGGCCGAATCTGGCTCTGTGCCATTTTTATCAGCACTTAGCGATCGCGCATCTGCCGAAGGCGATACATGGCTAGCCAAAAAACTAGCAAAACATGCATCAGATGAAACTAGGCATGGTCAAATTTTTGCCCACGCTTTACAACAGATGAATAAACAAGTCATAGATTTTAAGCGTCAACCCCCAACTACATCTACAAAAAAACCACAACAGCGTAGTCCTTTTTTCGCAGCATTCTTTGAAGGTTACACTCAAGAACAGCTAAAACCGGCTGTGATTGACTGGGATGTGTTTATGGCTAGCACATACATTCTGGAGTTAGATGCGAGTAAAGACTTTGCGCGAATGGCAAAAGTATTGCCTGATCAAGAGTCAACTGCTCGTAACTTGAAATTAGGAATGCTTTGTATTGCTCAAGATGAGACTGGACATGCTGCTTATCTCTACGAAGCGATGATGCGACGGATGTCTGCAACTGAAGTGCAAAACCTCGTAGATATGTGGCGAACCCGCAAGGTAAACGCCTTGTTGGCAATGGTTGGCGGTATCCTCCAGCGTAATGGTGAAACGCGATCGCTAGTCCAAGATGGTGCGCCATCGGAAATCGATTCTGAGTTGGTAGCTACGTAATTATAGATATCCTTAAGTATCTAATGTTAAAAAAGTTGAGAACATTAGACTTCTAGCAGTTGTGGGGTAAGCGGTAAGGGGTAAAGGGGAAAGCGGCGATAGAATAATTACCCTTTCCCTTTAACCTTTACCCTTTCCCCAAGAGTACAAAAATAGTTTTGCAAGAGGTCTGTCTCTTGCCTTCTTCAAATTAACAAAACTAACTATGAAAGCTGAAGCAGAAAACAATAGCAGGCTTACTTGTGAAGTAGAAACTACCCTAAAAGTGATTGGCGGACGCTGGAAAGTTTTGATTATTAGAGAATTAATGACTGGCGTCAAACGGTTTAGTGAGTTGCAACGGGCTTTACCTGGAGTTACGCAAAAGATGCTAACCCAACAACTCAGAGAAATGGAGGAAGACGGCATTATTCATCGAGAAATTTATCCCCAAATTCCACCGAAGGTAGAATATTCACTAACGCCTTTAGGAGAAACTTTGCAACCAATTCTCTATGCTATGCATGAATGGGCTATTCAACATTTAGCTCGAACAAATCACCATTAATATTGAGCATAGGTAATAATTAATAATTGCTACCTTATAATTTTAGCTAGCAAATTTCCCAAAATTACGAATTATGAATTATTTTATTCGTTGGTGCGTAAATATTCAATTGCTGCCTCTAATTTTGAGGAGTAACTTTCAGCAAACCTTTCAAACCAAAGTCCTTCGGATGAAAGTGGATCTACTTTGGCTAACCATTCTTTTGCGTGTACTTGCAAAGCCTCTAGTTTTTTGGCTTTGAGTTGTTCTTGTCGAATTCGTTCCTGTTCTAGTTCTTGCTGTTTTTTTAACTCAATAGCAGCATCCTCTTCGGCAAAATCAGCCTTAACTTCTGCCAAAAGGTTATCCATGAAAGATGCCGACTTTGGCGATGGTGAAATAAACGATTTGGCTGTGGCTGATTTTGACTGCTGCTGTTCTGGTTGTACTTCTTTGTATTCAGTTTGGAGTTCAGCTAACAGCTTATCAATGGAATCCATTTTTGCAATTCCTAATAAATGGTATAGCTAGTCATTAATGGCATTGAGTAGCACTTCCGATAGAGTCAAATCTTCCATATCTTCCATAGTAATTGTGTCACAGATATCAAATTTAGCACCAGCACTTTGGAGTTCATCGTCTAAGACTTTGAGAAAGCGGGTGGCTTGTGGATCTGTGCCGACTTGAATGAAGGAAATGGCTAATTCTTCATCTTTATCTATGCGGCGAGAAGCTTCAATAATCACCCTCATTACTGCTTTGCGATCGTCCGGCTCACCATCAGTAACCACTAAAATTGTTTCACCATTTGGCTTTGTTTGACCGGCTGCTTTGCGTTGAAGGTAATCATCAGTTGCATGTTTTAACACACCTGCCAAGTCAGTTGTACCAGAGGGGTCATTTTCTTGAAAAATTTGCGCTACCTTGCCGGATGTCACATTTTCGTATCGCTTAAATTTACCAGAAAATACATAAATAGTTATACCATCGGGGTCAAATTGCTCACACTTACTAGCTAAAGCTAAAGTAGATTCCTGGGCTGCAAACCATCTGGTTCTACCACCCTTTTGATCTTGAGTTGCCATGCTGCCGCTTTTGTCAATAATCAAGGTATAGTCACGATTTTCTAGCATTATTCAATTCTCCAAGTTAAGAGTTCAGAGTTACTGGACTATGGATGATCAACACATTAGTCAGTTATTGCGTTTGTCAATACATCTACAAGGCTCATTTCTTCTAAGTCGTCTAAAGTGACGGTATCGCAAATATCAAATTTAGCGCCAACACTTTGCAACTGATCATCCAAAGCTTTGAGGAATTTAGTTGCTTGAGCATCTGAACCCACTTGAATGATCGAAATTGCTAATTCTTCATCACGTTCCATTTGGCGAGTTGCATGAATGATCACTTCAAACACAGCTTTGCGATCGTCTGGTTCACCATCGGTAATGACTAAAATTGTCTCTCCGTTTGGCTTGGTTTTACCAGCTGCTTTGCGTTGAAAGTAGTTATTGAGGGCATCTTGGAGTACACCTGCTAAGTTGGTCGTGCCAGCAGGATCATTTTCGAGAAATATCTGTGCGACTTTGGCTGAGGTAACATCATTGTAGCGTTTAAATCTACCGGAAAACACGTAAACGGTGATGCCATCGGGGTCAAACTGTTCAGCTTTTCTTGCCAAAGCGAGAGTAGACTCTTGGGCTATCTCCCATCTACTTCTACCACCAACTTGGTCGGGTGTAGACATACTACCGCTTTTGTCAATGATTAATGTATAGTCGCGATCGCTCATCATAATATTCCTCTGATTGTTACCCTGTGGTTCTAGTCTAACTCCGTTTTTTTACGAGCAAGCAAGGCTTTTAAGCATTTGTATCAATTATGCTATTCAAAAAAGCCGCGTCACAGTCGATAAATGCGTTGGCGTAGCCTGCCGCAGGCATCGCTAGTGCGTTTTTGTTCCCACAGAGAATAAAATCTGCCTAGTCCCCAATCCCCTGAAAACACCAAAAGTTAGAAATTGGTTTAATTGTTGTATCTATATTTGGGAATAATAAATACTACTCATGCTGACACACACGGTGCTAAATAAACGTGAGTTCGACAAACCTCTCCCTGACTTGAACTTTCGTTCAAGTCTAGCCCTCTCTGACTTGGAGAGGGACGGTTTTACGTAGTAAAACTAGGGAGAGGTTTCTTTATTGCTAAATTTTAAAGATAAATCTGCGTATGAACCATCCTAGATTCTTAGATAACCCCGCGCAAAAACAAAACACGCAGCAGCAAAACTTCTCCTTGGCGTTTCTGCATCAGATAATCAATGGCATATCTGATCCAATTTTTGTCAAAGACCGCCAGCATCGCTGGGTATTACTTAATGATACCTACTGTGATTACGTCGGTCATAGCCGAGAAGAATTAATTGGCAAGTCAGACTATGATTTTTTTCCTCAAGCCGAAGCTGATGTGTTCCGGGAAAAAGATGAACTTGTTTTCACCGCAAATATTACTAATGAGAACCAGGATCTTTTTACCGATGCTCAGGGTGTAACCCATCTCATCTCTACAAAAAAGTCTTGCTTTGAGGATGAGACTGGTAATAAATTTTTGGTGGTTAGTATTCGAGACATCATTTTACAGAATGAAGCCCTGACTGGCAGAGTTACTGATTTTACTGAACTCATACAAAAGAGCGAGGCACTTGGGGAAACTCTGGAAGAACTCCAGGTAGTTGAAGAAGAACTGCGCCAACAAAACGAAGAACTAGCCATCGCTCGTGAAACGGCTGAATTAGAGCGTCGATATTATCAGGATTTGTTTGATTTCGCTCCAGATGGTTACTTGGTGACTGATGTAGTCGGCATCATCAAAGAAGCTAACTATGCAGGCGCAGCCTTACTATCTGTGGAACAAAACTATCTGGTAGGTAAACCATTAATCCAGTTTATCGCTGAACCAGATCGCCAAACCTTCATGAACCAACTGGCAAATTTGCAGCAGGTACAGGGTTGGGAAGTCTACCTACAGCCACGAGGAGGGACAGCTTTTCCTACTAGTATCAAGATGGTTGCTATGTATGATTCACAGGGAGAGCGGGTCGGCTGGCGTTGGTTGCTTCGCGACATCAACGAACAGCATTGTCAGCAAGCAGAGAAAGACCTACATCGTATTAATGCTGTACTCCAAGCTCAACAAGAAGCTTCCATTGATGGAATTCTGATTATTGATGAAAATCTTACAGTTACATCATTTAATCAGAAATTCTCCAAGTTATGGCAAATTCCTGCGGCACTGATCCAAACACGAGACGATCGCCAACTCATCGGATGGGTATTAGATAAACTAGTAAATCCAGACGAATTTCTGGCTAAGGTAGAGTATCTTTACCAGCATCCAGAGGAAAGCAGCCGTGATGAAATTTTCCTCAAGTCTGGAAAGATTTTTGAGCGCTATTCTGCACCTGTGCGTAAACAGCTAGGGGCTTGTGATCAGATATCAGCTTTAGGAGACTACTACGGTAGGGTTTGGTATTATCGCGACATTACCGAATACAAGCAAGCAGAGGCAGAACTTAGGGCTTCAGAGCAAAGACTGGCATTACTTATTGAACAAACACCTTTAGCCATTATTGAATGGAATATCAAGTTTGAGGTTCAGACATGGAATCGGGCAGCAGAAAGAATCTTTGGATACACCACAGAGGAAATGCTGGGAAATGGTTTTGAGATCATAGTACCTGAAAACGCCAAAAAGCACGTAAATGAGATTATCACAGCCCTTTTAACACAACGTGGAGGAAGTTTTAGTGTCAACGAAAACGTCGCTAAAGATGGTAAGATGATGGTCTGTGAGTGGTATAACAACCCGTTAGTGGCTGCTGATGGCCAGGTGATTGGCGTTGCTTCAATGGTGTTAGACATCACAGAACGTAAACAAGCCAAAGAAGCCCTGCTAAAGTCGGAAGCGCAACTACGACAACAAGCCCAAGAACTTAAAGTTGCACTCCGCGAACTTCAAAACACCCAAACTCACCTAATTCAAACTGAAAAGATGTCCAGCTTGGGTCAACTAGTCGCAGGAGTGGCACACGAAATCAATAACCCGGTCAATTTTATCTATGGCAACCTCAACCCTGCCAAGGAATACACCCAAGATTTACTTTCACTTTTGCAACTTTACCAAAGTCATTATCCTGAACCTGTGCTAGAAATTCAGGATTTTGCAGAACTAATCGAACTGGACTTTTTGAAATTAGATTTGCCACAAATAATCAACTCAATGAAAGTTGGGGCAGACCGCATTCGAGAGATTGTGCTTTCCTTGCGAACTTTTTCACGCTTGGATGAAGCCGAAATGAAAGCTGTTGATATCCATGAGGGAATCGACAGTACTCTAATGATTTTACAAAGCCGCCTCAAGGGTAATGACCAACGCCCGACAATTGAAATAATCAAAGAATACGGCAAACTACAACTGGTTGAATGTTACGCTGGGCAGCTAAATCAAGTATTCATGAATATTTTGTCAAATGCGATCGATGCACTTGAAGAGTCATTTGTCATTAGTCATACCCTGCAAGAAGGCGTTCGCGTAGCGTCTCGTAGAGAAGCGCCTATGTCATTAGGCAACAACTCTAAACAAAGGACAAATGACAAAGGACTAATGACTTCTCCGACAATTCAGATTTGCACTCAACTACAAAAGCCAAATCAGGTAATAATTAGGATTGCCGACAATGGATTGGGGATACCAGAAGATATTAGAAAACATCTATTTGACCCCTTCTTTACTACCAAGCCCATCGGTAAAGGTACGGGTATGGGTCTTGCCATTAGCTACCAGATAATTACAGAAAGGCATCGCGGTTCTTTAGAATGTCTTTCGCAGCCAGGACAAGGCGCTGAGTTTGTGATTAAGATTCCCCTGATCCAAGATACGTCAACATAATTCGTAATTATTTCTTCAGCTAAATACCTCAACTTCTTCAGGAACCTTCATTTGATCGAGAATTCCCCAGATTTCTTGTAACATCGGCTCTAACCCGGTGCGAGTAACCGCTGAAATTACAAAAACCGGGGCGTAGGAGAGATGATTAAGTTGGGTGGCTAACGCCTCCAAATCGACAGTTTCCCGATCAATTGCATCAATTTTGTTCAGCGCCAAAATTTGTGGGCGTTCTGCTAAACCCCGTCCATAAGCTTGTAATTCTTCCTTGATTGTGTTGTAGTCTCTAACCACATCATCACTAGTGGCATCAATCAAGTGAAGTAGCACTCGCGTGCGCTCGATATGGCGCAAGAAATCGTGTCCCAGCCCAGCCCCGTGAGCTGCTCCCTCAATTAGTCCGGGAATGTCGGCGAAAACAGTACCATCACCAGTAGGTTTCCGCACTACACCCAAATTTGGGATCAGGGTAGTGAAGGGGTAGTCTGCGATTTTCGGACGTGCTGCTGATAAAGATGAAATTAGAGTGGATTTACCAGCATTTGGTAAGCCAATAATCCCCACTTCTGCCAAAAGTTTTAACTCCAGGCGCAGCTGCTTTATTTCCCCTGGTAATCCTGGGAGGGCGTATTCTGGGGCGCGGTTACGGTTACTCAAGAAATGCTGATTTCCCAGTCCACCTTTACCACCTTGAGCAATCAGCAAAGTCTGCTTAGATTCAATTAAATCTCCCAACAATTCGCCAGTTTCAGCATCATAAATGGTCGTACCGCACGGAACTTCGATAATCAAATCCTTTCCTGCTGCTCCAGTGCAGTTATTTGGGCCACCACGAGTCCCTTTTTCTGCCTGAAAGCGATGGTTATATCTGAAGTCCAGCAAGGTTTGCAGGTTTTCGTCGGCAACGAAAATTACCGAACCACCTCGTCCGCCATTACCACCAGAGGGGCCACCAGTCGGCACGTATTTCTCTCGCCGGAAGGCGACAATACCATCGCCGCCCTTACCAGCTTCAACTTCAATTTTTGCTTGGTCGATAAATTGCATAGTTAGTTATTAGTCATTAGTCATTGGTCATTGGTCATTAGTCATTAGTCATCTGGAACATTGCCAATTGATTTTAGGTAGGCGTTTAATTGAGGTGCTAGGTCATTAATGATTAGCTTGAGTGCATCTACTTGTTGATCTGTTAACAGATTACGGCTATACGCTCGTCTTAGCCAGTGTTGAGTTTCATACAAAGATCCTCTTGCTATTCTGATAAATCGTCGATTGTCTTGATAACTCCCTCGTCCTACTCCTTCTGCTATGTTGGCACCAATACTATCGGCTGAACGGACAATCTGTTTACCTACTGTATCTTGTGGCAATGACTCGCATCCATTAACAATTTTCCAGATGTCGTCAGCTAATCGTTCTGTCAGTTGATAAACCCGTAATTCTTGAAACCTCCTACTTGACATTATCCTTCTTAACTAATGACTAATGACTAAAGACTAATGACTAAATATATGGTGAAACATCTTCACCGCATTTATCTGCCAGATAAGAGAGGGCGCGGAAACGTAAGCCCACCAGTTGCTCATACAACGGGTTAATTTTACACATCGGCGGGATGTGGACAATCTTGCGTCCAAATAGGGTGACATCCCGCTCAAAGGGACATTGAGAGGGAATCATTTTACACAAAAAGCGGGCTACTCTTGGGTCTTGGATATCTAGCCCATCGAGCCAGTGACGCAGGGGGTGTAGTGCATCAATTTGACGCTTTGTAAGTCCAGGGCTGGGGATAGTGGAGGTAACTTGCTGTGGGTGTTCTAGGGTGTGGCGAAGGGCTTCTAATAACTTCTCTGGCTGTTCCAAGGCTTGGCAGAACTGTTGCAGAACCTCATCTTCGCTGGGAGAATAAGTACCATCTGCGATCGCTACCATTATTGCAGTCCTTAAGAAATTTTCTGCTGCTGGTGTACCTTTACCCAACACTGCGGCTAATTCTTCTGGCGTAATTACCTCTAGTGAGTCGCATTGAATCTTAGGAGCTAATTCATCTTTGGTGATGCTAGCAATTAATTCCTGTTCTTGGGCATCAAAATTACCATCTGCCCAAGCAATGGTGAGCAGCCCACGCAACCAAGCGGCAATCTGTTCGCTGCTGTAGGGGGATTGAACGGTACTTGTCATAAACTCACGTCTCAAGCTTTCCTCAGTCACTACTAAGCTACCCTACCCAGTGACTATGAAGATAGTGGGGCAGCACAGAATAATCAAGAAAGAGCGACGCCGATAGCGTAGCGGTAGCGAGTCCGCGAGCGTCATAGCCAGTCGTAGGCATCGCCACCTCAAGAAATAAGCCAGAGAAGTTTTCAAATCGCAATAGTCGGTCTTGGGGTAAAATCCATTTGAGAGTAATCTTAAAAATCTTTTCTACTTAAACTGAAAAGGAAGATTTAATCTGTGTTGTGGAGGTATTTATAAATAAAACCAAAGTTCACCTCGGTGTCATTCAAGAAACACTATTAATTCCTCTCTGGGCTAGAGCTTGTAAGTTTTAGGCAGCAGATCCAATTATAGTAGACTCGAAATCATTTGAGATTATTGCAGCGTTCCCGCTTCGGGTTGCCGTAGGCATCACTTATGAATTTGCTTAACTTAATACTGCAAAATCTTTTTAGATAGGCTGTTGTTTACGAAAAACTATTCTCCATAACTGGGTATGCACGAACTTTAATAAACAATAAAGGTATACATAATGTTTTTATTTGGCATTGAGCATGAAGTCGCTTTCCTAAACAATGAAGGAAAGTTTGCTGATTATTCCCACACAAAATTTGCTGATTTCAATCAAATTATTGAAAGGCTACCCACATACCCTAGCGATTATCCTCAACTGCGCGTCGGGGACGCTGGTATCAAACAGAAAAGATGGTACATTGAGGGATTTGAAAGATTTACAGATTCTGACAAGCCAATTGACTGTCTACCCAAAGGCATTGAAATTAGAACAACTATACACTCTAATATCGAAACTGTTATTACCGAATTATCAGAAAGTTTTCACCTGCTACGCGAGGTTGCTGCTGACTTCGGTTTCTCACCAAGTTTAACCAGTTTTAATCCTTACAACACTGTTTTTGAGCCTCAACCTTCATTAAATGATTATGAAATAAGACGAAGACAAGCTTCCCCTGAAAAACAAACTGCTCATATTCCCATGCTTACTTATGGCCCAGATTTAAATATTTCAGTGGCAGATTTTTCGATTGAACGTGTGATTGATATAGGTAGAAAGTTTACTTATTACAGTCCCTATATCGTCCCTTTTAGTTATAGTTCCCCTTTTTATAAGGGAGGTTTATGGGGTGGGCTATCGGTACGAACGTTTATCAGAACTGGAAAAAGACCAGCAGCCCTGGTTTTTGTTCAAAAACAAGAACAACTGATTGATAGCATACCTTCCTTGACAAAAATTGCCCGCATTCCTGCTGAAGTGGGACGCATTGAATTTAAGGCTTGTGATAGTTGTGATGATTTTTCTATCTATGCGGCTTTACTGACATTATTGAAAGGTCTGGTATTAGATAAAACCTTGCTGGGGAGAGCAACTGTACCCGATACAGCATTACACCAACTTTCTGCAAAAGAAGGGTTTGACAACGAGGACATTTTTGGCAATGCGACAAAAGTCTTGCAAGCAGCCGAAGTTGCTTTGGAAGATGATCCCGATGTTCATTATTTAACGCCGTTAAAAATACTGTTAGCAAAACGAAAAACAAGATCCCATGAATTAATAGAAATGTTTCATCGCCTAAGTTCAATAGAAGAGGTAATAAAACAGACTTATCAAGTTTAAAGAAAATTGCTAATGGGGACTATTAGCAGAGGGGTAGAATCTTCTGTTTGCTCTTGTGCTCGCAATACGGTTCGGTTAAGGCGCATAGTCCTTAAAGTCCTTTGATTGCAAAAAGTCAAGCTAAGTGAACATAATAGTAGGACATTAACCTGCCAAAACTATATTAAGTCGATATACCTAGAGACTGATTTTATTGTAACTATAGATATAGAAAATTTCATTCTAGAGATTGATGCGGGCGTTAGCATTTTCAAAGTACAAGTAGAAACAGGGAACCTTGAGAGAAATAATGTCAATCAAAAACGTAATGATTTTGCTAAAGATTTAAGGTGGTATTTGCTTATTATCCCTTACTAATTTAAGGCAAAAATCCAAAGACAATTTCTTCGCAAGGTTCGTTTCTAAAGAACTTTGAGATTGAAGCATAGCTTGCTATTTTTATTATTGCTCAAGTTTACCAAATAAAGTATAAGCTTCTGCTCTTTCAGTCAAAGTTCTGCGTTGTTAAAGCTGTTATCGAGGATTTCAAATGAAAATTATTGCTTCTGTTTTATCTATCTTAAGCCCAGTACGTTTTCTAGTTGTGGCTTTTACTTGCGCCTTAGTATTATTATCTAATGCTTTTCCTGCTTTTGCGATCGACAGCTACCAAAGCGATCCTACCGAAGCTACTACACAACTGCTTGACATTCAGCGCAAAACTGACGAAGCCGGTAAAGCACCACCAATCGGATTGAAAAAGACTCAAAAAGAGACAAACGAAGGATTAAATGAGGTTCAGGGAGCTGCCGATATTGACAAGCAGAAGCGTCCAGAAAATTCCCAGAGTGCAACCTCAGTGGAAGAAAATATAAAGAATGCGTTGGAAAAAGTTACAGGGAAGTAACTAGATTAATAGTTCTGGTAATTTCTTCGGTAGTAATGGGTGATTGCGTAAAAGCAGTGACCCATTACTAATTAGTAATGTTAAGCTAGCAAATTCAATGAAGTATAAAACTATGTTAACCCTAAGCATTTTTGAGAAAATTGCGTTTATATAGTTTTAATTACAGATGTTTTGATTAACTATTATATTTAATGTTTTTATTTCTGGAGCTTAAAAAACAACAAAGTCCTCTAATTACTAAATTATGGCTTCAGACTACCTATTAAGACATAGGCATAATTATGAATGTGGTGATTGATTTAAGCTTATAATATTTCCTTTGGTTGATGTGGAATCTGTCTAAAATTTGGGAAGTTAGTAAATAAGTTTGCTTAGGGATGGAAAAACAATGCGTGCGATAAACATTGGTTTGACTGAAGAACAGCGTCAAGGTGTAATTAATCTGTTAAATCAAGATTTGGCAGATGCCTATCTACTGTTGGTGAAAACCAAAAAGTATCACTGGGATGTCGTTGGCCCTCAGTTCCGCTCTTTGCACCAGCTCTGGGAAGAACACTACCAAACGCTGACTCTAAATATTGATGCTTTGGCAGAACGGATTCGTGCTTTGGGCGGTTATCCAGTTGGCACATTGGAAGGATTTCTCAAGATTGCTACCCTCAAGGAACATGCTGGTAATGTTCCCACAGCAACGGGGATGGTATCTAATCTAGTGAATGATCATGAGCAAGTTATTCGGAACTTAAGAGACCATGTAGATCAGTCTGGTGACCAGTTCCACGATCAGGGAACTGCTGACTTTCTGACTGGACTGATGGAACAGCATGAGGAAATGGCTTGGATGCTGCGTTCATTCATTGAAGGCGAAGCACTTGGACCAGATGGTAGACAGCCAGCAGAAGGGGCTAAGACTCCTGTAGGTGTGTAGCTCATCACGTCTAAGTTGAAAATGGTTGTGTGTCAAACCAGTTGAGGGAGGATTGATTCCTCCCTCAACTGGTGTAAGAGAATTAATTTCTCTGCATCTACCTATTCACCATATTCATTGCAAAAACAACATAATACAAGGAGTATTTAAGTGCCAGAAGTATATAAAGCAGAACGTACTATCTCTGCTGTATTTAAAGAACAGAAGCAAATTGATGATGTGATTCGGCGGTTATTAGACAGGGGTGTACCTAGAGATCATATTTCGGTCATGGGTAGAAATTTCCAGTCCGAAACTAGAATTGCTGGCTTTATTAGTAAAAAAGATGTGATTCTGGGAGGTTTGAGAACAGGGGCAGTTTTTGGTTCCTTGTTTGGTTCTTTTCTCAGTTTACTTACGGGTGTAGGTGTACTGTTTATTCCCTTCGTTGGCCCAATCGTGGCAGCAGGGCCTATTGGTGCAGTGCTGTTGGGGGCTGCTAGTGGAGCGATCGCAGGTAGTGCAGGTGCTGGTCTAGTATCGGTTCTAACTACTTTGGGGATGCCAGAAGATAAAGCGGCTATTTACCAAACCCGCTTACAAGCTGGCGAGTTTTTAGTGATGGCAGAAGTACCGAGCGATCGCACTGGCGAATTTCAATTGCTGCTCGAAAGTGTTGGTGGCGAAGAAATTCACACAATTGAAAAAACTTTTGCTCGTCCTTGTCCTGGACAGTGCAACAGCCCACAAGACTTGTCTCCTGAAGTTCGCGCTCATCTTTCTGATGAAGCTCAACGCACATTCATTGAGCGCTATAACACTGTGTTCAATGAGAAAAATGACGAGTTCACTGCTGAACAAGCTGCTTGGGAGTCTGTTCATCAGCAATATGATGAAGATGAAAACGGTGTTTGGTCAAAAGCTAAGGTTAAAGCTTAAGGATTTCCAAAAAATAAATAATCCAATTTTATAAGGTGGGTAATCCTGTCAAACTTTCTTTAGTTAAGGGCGAATTGCCCACCTTACAAGCAGTTGTGTTAGTTTGCGTTTATAGCGGCTCTTAACGAGATTTTAAAAGGGTTTGGCTTAAGTTGACACGTATGGACATTGTCGTGTCTTTACCCGTGAGAATTGCTATATAGCGGTTCTCGTTTACGTGAGGTACACCCGTAGGGGCACGGCATGTTCCCTACAGCTTGCGATATAATATTGTACCGCATCTGAGTGGGAACCGCTATATCTGCGGTTTTAAATCTTCATTAAGGCAATTTATAGCTACTAACACGCAAATTTAACTGCCCTTGGCGCGGGTTCTGGCTAAATATAAATGCGCCTTCTTCAGTTTCTCCGTTAGATAAAAAGTCGATCTGTTGCTCTCCTGTTTCTGTAACTTTACCGTCAATTAGTAACTCAGCCATAATTTGAACTGACTCGGCTGTGTCTCCTCCACTATTTACAACTTCAAAAGGAACATAAAATTGCCCATTCATTTCCCGAATTGTTTGTTTTTTGGTGACAGAAAGGATGGGAGGTTGATTCTTTTCGTTCAGCCAAGTGTAGCCCACCAGACTCACAATGATTGCTAGGATAAGTGAGGCAACGCTAAATGTTACCCACTCTGCAATAGAGCGTGGTGGTTGTTCTGTTTTAGTCATATTGCTAACCTGCCAGCTGCACCGCCAATAGTTGCAGGTAACCCCAGCATTAAAGTGTGATCTAACCACATTGTCCAAGGGTCGCCAAAAGTTAACTTTTGAAAAAACCACAGCATAAAAACGGCTGCTAGGAGTGAAACTAGGTAGGACATAATCGTTTCGCTTAGTGGTCGTTGGAAAATTCCCTTTTGCTGTCTTCGCTTTTGTTGATCAGAAAAGCCTGCCTGAAATACAATGCCATAAGAAATCAGCAAAGATGTGGCGATCATTGCCAATTGCCAAGGTGGCGAGGCTGCGGCTGCAAGCATCGGAATTTCATCTGTTGGAGCGATGTTAAATGCAATTATGGTTGCACCAATTAGGGTTCCACCCACATCGGCAAAGGTGGCTTGTAACTCATCCCCTTTGTTCTTGGTTGTGCTGTTTACCTGATCGCTTGCTTGTCCTTCTGCATTGCTGTTTCTAGTATCTCCCAAAAGCTGGTTTGCTAATGCTACACCGAGAGTAAAGGGCACACTTTCAAAGATGATTTTACCTAAAGATTCCTTTAGGGAAGTTTCTAACGTTAATTCTCGCAATAGTAGCAGCACAAACGCAGAGCAAGCTAGTCCGATCGCGATCGCCTCTATGGTATCCATTGCAGCTTGATGAGTTAGCCAGCTATATCTGCGTTTGCGAAACCCTTCTGTTTGATTGAGCAAGTAAACCACAATAAACATGAATGCGATCGCCATCATCATTAGTTGTGGTTTTGCCAGCGATCCAATCCACCAAACCTCCATTGTGTACAGCAAGGGTATGCCAAATAAAAATCCTCCACAAGCACCCCGAATGATGTCATTAATCTCACTCCTCCATATATTTTTTTGACGTTTTGTTGCCACTCCTTTACTTTCCTTTTGTTGAAAATTTGCTTTAACTTATATTAATCCTCTAGGAAGATGCATATATAGCAATCCTAAATCATTCGTGAAAAGTTAGATCCCCGATTTCTTTAAGCAGTCGGGGATCTGGACACTGCGAATTTATAAGAAGCTGTCGCGCATTTAACTTGCACATCTTTTGGTGTTGACAGTTGACAGTTGACAGTTAACCGTCAGTGGTCAACGAACCTCATCTCTTCATATTTTTTAAGTTGGGTGTTCCGTAGCACCCTGTATCTATCTTAAGATACATAATCTACAAAATTATTGTATCGGTTGATGGAAGTCAAAAATAATACACTATTGTTAGCTTATGTAATAGATTAATCAACTATAAGCTGGAAATAAAAACCATGAGTGCCGAAAAAAGAGTAGAAGCTACTGCAAAAAATATTGAAGGGAAAATTCAAGAGGTTGTGGGTGAAATAACCGGTAATCCACAAGATAAAGCTGAAGGACAAACAAAGCAAGCCCAAGCTCAAGTTACTCACACTGTAGAAAACATTAAAGACGAACTTAAGAAAGCTTTAGACTAACTTAGTTTTTGCAGCGCAAATAGCGATACTAACGATGATTCATTACTGTTCGTCTAAGATTAATTACTCCACTAAGTTTGATAAAGTGGAGTTTTTGTGTTATTAGCGTACAATTTGAACGAGGAATTACTAACAAATTGCTTCTTACCATGATTTTTCTAGCAATTTGATTCAATTAAGAACTGGCACGATTAGCTAATAAGTTCCAGAGAAAGATGGCAATCATTGCACCAATAATAGCAACAATTACGCCAGGTATACTAAGGGTTGCAGCAGTTAATTGAAATCTTCCTGTCTCTAAAAGAGTAACTAAAATTCCCCCGATCACAGCACCTACAATACCTAAAACCATAGTTGAAACAATTCCACCACCCTGACGACCGGGATAAATAGCTTTGGCTATAGCTCCAGCAATCAAACCTAGAATTATCCAAGCAATAATGTTCAGCATAATTTCATCCATCAGAAAATTTAATTACTAGCTTAGAAATTACAATATTGTTTTCCTTCTACCGGAAGATATAGGTATTAAACTTTAATAAAAATTAATACCTTTTCTGCTAATAACTACAGCCGCAATGGTTGTCAGTCTTGGCTACAGGGGCACAAGCGGCTTCCTTTGAAGTACATTTAAGATGGTAAAATATTAAGAATTATTGGGAGGAATCAATCGTCATGACTGTTATTGTAGCTAAGTGGACGATTGACGAATATCACCGCATGATTGATGCTGGCATTTTGAGCGATCGCAAAGTAGAACTACTTAAGGGAGAAATTGTCGAAATGTCGCCGGAAGGGGAACCCCATGCTTATTGTAGTGATGAAGCTGGTGAGTATCTAGCAAAGTTATTGGCTGAACGCGCCAAAATTCGTCATGCCAAGCCTATCACCTTACCCAACGACTCGGAACCAGAACCAGATATTGCCATTGTCCAACGTTTAGGACGCGAGTATCGAGAGCATCATCCCTATCCAGAAAATATTTTCTGGTTGATTGAGTATGCTAACTCCAGTTTAGAAAAAGATTTAGAAAGAAAAAGCAAAATCTACGCAGAAGCAGGTATTTTAGAGTATTGGGTTGTCAATCTCAAAAAGCTGCATCTAGTGGTGTTTCGAGAAATCTTAGACGGAGAGTATGCTACAAAACTGACACTGACTGCGGGAACAATTCAAACGTTGGCATTTCCAGATATTTCTATTGCGGTGGAACAGATTATTAACAGTTAAGGTAATTACAATTCAAAATCAAAATACAAGAAAAAATTTTAATTTAACGTCAGTCAGACAAACTATACAGCACTTCCTGCTCTTATGGGGTACAGTTACTAAGAATAAAAATATTATAGCGGTTATCGACAAGCGTAAGGTACAATTCTGACCTCTCAAAGTCCTCCTTTTTAAGGAGGATTTAGGAGGATCTATTTTGTACACAGATGTGTGTACACCGTAGCTTATAAACGGAAGGGGACTATAGCAATCCTAAATCATTCGTGAAAAGTTAGATCCCCGACTTCTTAAAGAAGTCGGGGATCTGGACACTGAGAGTATTTGACTGAGTTATTGCATCAAAATCTGACGGCTTAAAATACTCATGACTTCATGTGGATTACTTGTTGGTAGTAACGCACTCCAATCACCAACGTTGGCATAGCCGAGAACTTGCAACAAGTGAATTGTGCTAGTAACGGCTTTTGGTGAACCAATCAATAAATGTTTAATCGGTTCTCTTTTTGGCAATGGCTTTTGGTCAGATAGATTCAAAAGGGGTGCGTTGTTGCTTTGGGTAGGTAAATACTGCTTTTGTTGTGATTTGGCGAACTTTTTTTCTTGTGTCATCATCATAGTTGACTCCAATTGTAGGGGTTAAATGAAAGGCGATCGCCCTCGGCCAAGAGTCCGCGATCGCCTTTCTTATTTCAATTTATAGTATTATTTTATACTTGTCAATAGTTTTTTAAGTATTTTTGCATAGATTACTCGTGAAGAATTGGTATAAATTTTTGTCCGATGTCTCTTGGCTCGCTGCTTCTCTACGTTCCCTGCGGGATGTTACGCAAACGTGCAGCGTGTCGCAGACAGACGCTTTGCGAATGCGTCTCAATACGGTTCTGTTAACATGTTTGTCCTCGAAGATCCCCCCAACCCCCCTTAAAAAGGGCAGGGTGGTTTCATACAAGCAGAGAAAAACTAAAACTGAGTTTCAAAGCCTCTCCCCCCGTGGGGGAGAGGTTTGGAGAGAGGGAAAAAGCCATGCTACTTTCACGATAAATCAAGACTTATGTATTTTTATTTTTTCGTATGAAACCACCCTGCCAACCCCCCTTAAAAAGGGGGGCTTTGAACCCTCTTTTACCCCCTTTTTAAGGGGGTCGCCGCAGGCGGGGGGATCTTAACTGAACCATATTGCTTTTTAAGGGGGTCGCCACAGGCGGGGGGATCTTATCCGAACCGTATTGGAATGCGTCTACGCTTTGTATTGGTTCAATTCTTACGTAGGCGTAGCCCGTCGTAGACATCGTTTTTGTGTTTAATAAAAGCAAGTTTGCTAAGTTCCTATATTAAATTCGGACAGCCGTTTATTGAATTCGGGCAGTCGTTTATTGAATTCGGGCAGTCGTTTATTGAATTCGGGCAGTCGTTTATTGAATTCGGGCAGTCGTTTATTGAATTCGGGCAGTCGTTTATTGAATTCGGGCAGCCGTTTATTGAATTCGGGCAGCCGTTTATTGAATTCGGGCAGCCGTTTATTGAATTCGGGCAACCTCCAAGAATTTACATAAGGTTAATCAATATATGTGTAATAAATAAATTAATTTATACTGAATAATGCGGGTGTCAATTAACCCTAATTATGTCTATCCTAGTGCTGTAAAGTCCAGGGTATAAGCCAGTTTTTATCCTGGCGCATTATTAATAATAGGAAAGTAATTTATGTCACGTCCAAAACGCGGATCTAAAGTAATTGATAGAGCGCAGCGTCGGATTGCAGCTTTGAAATCGATCAATCCCACCTTAGACTTAGGCAATGGGGTAACAATTGACTCCTTTGCAGCCCTCATCAAAACAACGCAAGATAAATTGGAAGCTTATAACTCAAGCCTTTCCACCGTGGATATGACTCAGGAAGCCTTAGAAGTTACCGAAAAGTCGCTGATGGAACTAACAGAACACATGTTACTCAGTGTAGCTGCAAAGTATGGCAAGAATAGCGATGAGTACAAAATGGCAGGGGGCGTTCGTCGAAGCGATCGCAAACGTCCGGCGCGAAAGCCTAAACAAGAGGCTGTTGCTTGATAAATCTGCGTTTTACCCCACCCTAACCCTCCCCGATGGATTGGCTACGGTGTACACACATCTTTTTGCTGGGTGCAAAATGTGTATAGATCCCCCTAAATCCCCCTTAAAAAGGGGGACTTTGAGAGCTTTTTGCCCCCCTTTTTAAGGGGGGTTGGGGGGATCAAAAGCCTGTGGGGTAACTCTAGAAGACTTGTGTGTACACCGTAGGATGCATTGGAGAGGGAAAAGGTTTAAAGTTCCTGCATTGTGGGTTGATGGTTGGTGTCATACCATTTCATTTTAATAATTATACAAATACGCTGGTAGGGGCATGGCAATGCCATGCCCCTACGATAAATCTATATGTATCAGGATTTTTGTGAATTAATATCAAAGGTGTTTTTTGCCGTTTGAGGAGATGGTGAAGTACCAAAAAGGAGTAAATTAGAATTTCCCTCTAATCCCACCTAGAATTTATTTAAATCTTATAAAGATTTAAAAATTAACGTAAATGAATACAAATAAAATTACACTTTCCCAGTTAGAAAACTTTTTAATGGGAGCGGCAGATATCTTGCGGGGCAAGATGGACGCATCCGAATATAAAGAATATATTTTTGGGATGCTGTTCCTGAAACGGATGTCTGATGTTTTTGATGAAAAACGGGCTAAAATTCGTAAAGATTATCGGCATCTACCCGAAGATACGATTAATGAATTATTAACAGAAAAAATTAGCTACGGTGAGATTTTTTTTGTTCCCAATCGCGCCCGATGGCATGAGGGTTTTATCGATGAGAATGGCATAAAACAACCTGCCATTAAGAATCTACAGAGCAATATTGGAGAAATGCTCAATAAATCCTTAAATGCTTTAGAAGATGAAAATTCCGTACTTTCGGGAGTACTTAAACATATTAATTTTAATCGGGAAATAAATAATCAACGAGTGGTAAAAGACCCAGATTTACGCTTATTGATTGACCATTTTAATAATCCTAAGTTTGTCTTAGTTAATGATAACTTTGAATTTCCTGATTTATTAGGTGCAGCTTATGAGTATTTAATTAAATTCTTTGCTGATAGTTCGGGTAAAAAAGGCGGACAATTTTATACTCCTGCTTCTGTGGTGCGGTTGATAGTGCAATTATTAAAACCACAAGAAAAAATGAGTATTTATGACCCCACTGCTGGTTCTGGAGGGATGTTAATTCAATCGGTGCAGTATGTTAATGAACAAGGCGGAAATGAGCAAAATCTGGAATTACATGGGCAGGATAATGATGGTACGGTGGTTTCTATTTGTAAAATGAATTTGATTCTGCACAATATTTTTAAAGGTCATATTGAATTTGGCGATACTTTAGTTTCTCCTGCTAATGTCAAAGATGGCAAGATACACCAGTTTGATATTGTCATTGCTAATCCGCCTTTTGCTCAAAATTATAATAGTGCCGCACTTCAGCATCAAAACCGTTTTAGTTATGGGTTTGCGCCGGAAACGAAAAAAGCTGATTTAATGTTTGTGCAGCATATTCTGGCTAGTTTAAAACAGAACGGACGCGCGGCGGTAGTTATGCCTCATGGGGTATTATTTCGCGGCAGTGATGAAAAGAAAATCCGCGAGAAAATGTTACAAGATAATGGTGGAGTGATTGAAGGCATTATTAGCTTACCTCAAAAGTTGTTTTATGGGACTGGTATCCCGGCGGTGATTTTAGTATTGAATAAAAATAAGCCAGATGCACTACAAAATCAGGTATTTTTTATTAATGCTGATGCCGAATATGGAGAAGGTAAAAATCGGAATTTTTTAAGGTCTGAAGATATTGAAAAAATTGATTATATCTTTACCCGTAAGGAAGAAATAGACAAATATTCTCGGTTGGTGGATATTGCGGAAATTAAGGGTAATGATTGGAATCTTAACGTGCGTCGTTATGTTGATAATACTCCAGAACCCGAACCGGAAGATGTCAGGGCGCATTTATTGGGGGGTATTCCTAAACGAGAAGTAGCTGCTAAGTCTCACATACTGGCAAAGTTGGGTTTAAAATTTGATTTGGTGTTTCAAGATAAAGATGCTGATTATTATGCTTTTCATGATCATATTCAGGGAAAAGATGATTTAAAAACTCTGATTGAAAGCAATCAAGATTTATGTCAAATCATTGATAATATGGATAGTTTGTTAATTGATTGGTGGCAAGAAGCTCAGGATGATTTTGCTAGTTTAGCACCTACTTCACCCCGTCCTAACGAACACCCATCTCCTGATAATAGAGGGAAAGGGGGAGCGGTTAAAAATGGCAATCAATTACCTCATGTCCGACAAGAACTGATTGATTCTTTGAAAAATAAATTAGTGCCTGTAAATGTGTTGGATTTGTTTCAAGTGGCGGGTGTGTTTGTTAATTGGTGGGATAATATTAGATATGATTTAAAAACGATTATCCAAAATGGTTGGAGTCCTACTTTAATCCCTGATTCCTATATTATTAAGGCATTTTTTCAAGCTGAAGCTGATGAAATTGAGCAGTTAGAAAGTGATATTGCTCAAAAGGATGCTGAGATTGATTCGTTGCTGGAAACGGCACAGGAATTATTAGAGTATGAAGCAGAAGAGGATGAAAAGATTACAGCTAAGTTAATGAAGGATGAACTAACGGCAAGGGTTAAAAGGAGTAAAGAAAAAATTGCTTTACCTTTGTTTTCTGGGGAAAATGCCAAGGAGTTAAAAACAGAGCTAAAGGGATATGAGCAAGTTTTGAAACAATTTAAAAAAGCAGAAGATGAGTTAAAGAATTTTAAGGCAACTCTCAAGCAGAAACAACTGGAGTTTGAGTTAAAGATTTTATTAAAGAAGTTTGGGGCTGAGGATCAGATTTATGAACATGAACAGTTATTAATACAAGCTAGGAAAGAGTTAGCTGATTTGGGGACGGAAGAGGAAGTTAAAAAGGATAAGGAGAAAAAGAAAAATACCCAACTAAGTAGTTGGAAAATAGTTTTTATTACCGATAGAACTCAACTACAAGACCAATTACAAGGGACAAGTCAAGGAATTGGGCAAAATATCAAATTAGCCGAATGGATAAAACCCAAACCAGACGAACCTAATAAAAGTTTACACGAACTACTTGCCAATGATACGCCCGATATTGTCATGGCGATGATGCAAAAATTCCAAGAAAAAGACTTAGAGATAATTTTCCCCAAATTAAACGAAAGTCCAGATATTTTACTGATGATTGATGAAGCGCACCGTTCCCAATATACACAACTGGGGACAAATTTAGACCGTGCTTTACCCAATGCTACCAGAATCGCCTATACAGGAACTCCCATTGATAAAACCGAAGAAACCTTTGGCGACTATATCGACAAATACACCATGAAAGAGTCTATTGCAGACGGAACAACCTTAGAAATTGTTTACGAAGGACGTACTCACAACGCCGAAATTAGCGATAAAGCCGCAATGGATGCTAAATTTAGCGATGTTTTCAGTGAATATAATTTAAACGAACGCTTGCAAATTTTGGGTTATGGAACTCGTGACGCTTATTTAGAAGCCATGCCCATCATTGCAGCAAAAGCCCGTGATATAGTAGATCATTATATTGAATATGTCTTTTCTGGAGGATTTAAAGCCCAAGTTGTCGCCACATCCAGAGAAGCAGCTTCTAGATATAAACAATGTTTAGATGCAGCCATTCAAGCCAAAATCACAGAATTAGAAGTCAACAATCCCCTGAATATCAATATAGCCAGACTGCGAGAATTAGAGACGGCTGTAGTTATTTCTGGGAATAATAACGATCTGCCTCATATTAAAACTTACACCAATAGTAACTATCACAATACCAGCATTCAACGCTTTAAATTATCCTTTGATGCAACTGAAACAACCGGAAATACATCCATCAATGGCAAAGTCGGGATAATTATCGTCAATAATATGCTATTGGTGGGTTTTGATGCTCCCATTGAGCAAGTTTTGTATTTAGATAGAGTGATTCGCGATCATAATTTATTACAAGCGATCGCCCGTGTCAATAGAGTAGGAGAAGAACACAAAGATAAAGGTTTTGTCGTAGATTATGTTGGCATTGGACATCATCTCAAAAAAGCTTTAGATACTTATCAACAGAAAGAACAACAAGAAATCATTAGCCAAATCCGCGACGAACAAAAAGAAATTAACGATTTAATCTCAGCACACCGAGAAATCTGGAACTTCTTAGAACAATACAACTTAACAGATTTTGCTGATGCCGATGCCTTCTATGACTTATTCTATGATGAAGATATCCGTTTTGCCTATGTTCTCGCCTTTAAAAAACTAACCAAAGCCTTTAATGTAGTTATGCCACGTAAAGAAGCCCTGGATTACTGGCAAGATTACAAAAATTTTATGGCGATTAATAGCCTAGCTTATAAACACTTTGGCTATGCGCGTTTTAGTCTTAAAGGCATACCTGAAAAATTGCGTAATATAGCAGATGAATTTCTCAAATCTCACGGCATTGAGCAGAAAATCGCCCCAATTTATCTTTTAGATGATAACTTTGAAACCTTTGTCAACAGCCATACCCGCACTAAAACTAAAGCCGCCACAGTAGAACACGCTATTAGGAATTATGTCAACTTAAATTTTAACGAAGATCCAGAATTATTCCTTTCCTTCTCGGAAAGGCTAGAACAAATATTAACAGAGTTCCAAGATAATTGGGAACGCATATATGAAGAAGTAGAAAAACTGAGAAAAGAGATTAAATCAAAGGAACAGGAAAATACTTATGGGCTAAATCGAAAAACTCAAATGCCAATTTTTCGTATTTTCAGAGCCAATCTATTTAATAACTGCGAACTTAATGAAAATGAGATTACCCAAAATGTAAATTTAACTTTACATACCTGCAATTTGATTAAGCAAGAAGTTCAAACTGCGGGATTTTGGGCTTCAATCCCGGCACAAAACCGACTGAAAGAAAAATTACAAAAACTGTTTCTTTCTCCTGATTTTGTTTCTTATCCTAATATTGTTCAACAAAGGAAAGAACTGATCTCTCGTCTGCTAGAATGGTCAAAAGAAAACCATGCTAAGTTGAGCAGAGAATAACCGATGAAACTAGATTATCATATTATTTATTCGCCTCAACGTAAAAGCGTTACCCTTTCAGTAGAACGAGATAAAACAATATTAGTTCGCGCCCCTATTGGGCTATCTGAAGAGAAAATTCACCAAGCGGTTGAATCTAAGAAACTCTGGCTTTACGAAAAACTCAACCATAACCAAAAATACCCAGATAAAACCACCTACAAAGAATTTGTATCTGGGGAAACTTTGTTATATCTAGGTAAAAATTACCGCTTAGAAATTACCGAAGATCAAGTTCCTAATGTGCGCTTTCACTCTCGCTTTTTGATATCACGCTGTCATCAAGAAACTGCTTTTCAATTATTCCGCGATTGGTACACCAAACGCGCATATATTAAACTTCCCCCGAAAGTAAAAGACTTTGCTGAATCCTTGGGTGTGCAATATAATCAAATACTAGTTTCTGATTTAAAATACCGATGGGGCAGTTGTACACCTAATAATAATTTAAACTTTAACTGGAGGATTATGAAAGCTCCAGTGTTTGTGATCGATTACTTAATTGTGCATGAATTAGCCCATCTTTTAGAAAGTAATCACACCCCTAGATTTTGGAATATAGTCGCCGTTCAAGTTCCTAACTATCAAGTTGCAAAAAACTGGTTACGCGATAACGGAAATACCTTAGAAGAAGATTTTTTAGATAAAAAGTTGGGATTGACTACAGCAACAACTGATTAACCTATTACATATATAAATCATGGTTTGCCTTGATGAAGCATCAGACTTAATAGAAGTTCAACAATATGCCAAACAATACCGAGTTAGCGTTCATCAATGGAGTTATACCGTTTCTTTGTGAAGCTGCATATATTTACCCCCCGGCTACGCCGTCCCCCCGATGCTTTGGGGGGACTACAGGCAATACGGGATAAGATCCCCCCGCCTGCGGCGACCCCCTTAAAAAGGGGGTAAAGAGGAGAAAAAGCCCCCCAATTTATCGGGGGGTTGGGGGATCTTCGAGAGACAAACATGTTAACCGAACCGTATTGGGGGCAATTCATTAATTGCCCCTACAGCGTGTACTTTTGCGTAAGTCCTATAAAATAAGAAAATTCAACAGCGCCGCAGTTCATGCTTGTGACAAATAATTAGTTAATGTACATTTTGCAAGAGGTCTAATATTGGCATTACTAAAAACATCAAATTCCATGACTTTTACCGATTACCCAATTCCGCCGGAAAAATCGGGCTAAAGCTGATTCTTCTAAAGATAGATAAATTGGGCGCCCGTGGGGACAGGTGCGAGGGTTACGAGTCCGTTGCCAATTATCTAAAAGTGTTTGCATTTCTTGTTGGTTCATAGGTGTACCATTACGAATAGCACTACGACAGGCTACAGCTACTTGGGCTGTTTGTAAATCGCCTCCCCAACTAAGTTCTAAAATTGCTTCTGCACAGTCTTCTCGCTGTTGCAAAGGTGCAGGTATGTTTCGCACTGCCCAAAGTTGTTCGCCAAATGGTTCTATTTCTAAACCGATGCGTTGCAGTTGTGATACCTGCGCTGGCGACAATTGATAAAGAATGATTGGCGGTTCGACGGAGACAAGTTGCCAATTATCACACAATTGCTCATACAAAACTCGCTCATGGGCAATGTGCTGTTCCACTAACCACATACCACTTGGATGTTCCGCCACAATATAGGTACTGCTAACTTGAGCCACAGCCTTCAAGGAGTTAGGAGAGACGCGATTAATCGCGTCTGTAGAAGGCTTGGGATTTTGAGGATTGAAGTTGTAGCCGCCTTTGGCTTCTGCGACTTTGAGTAATTTACTAACTCGTGTTGTGTGGACAGCTTCTTTGAGATTGCTAGAAGAGATACTGAGTGCTTGGTTAATTGCTTGGGTAATTTGCTCTTGCCAATAAATGATTTCGTTGAGGTAAATTTCTGTTTTTGCTGGATTGCGATTCCAGTTAATTTGATCGGGGGAAATGGCAAGATGTAAGAAACAAATTGGATAGCGATCGCGTGGTAATGTTCTGTGAAATGCTGATAAAATTGTTTGCTCTAGTTCTGGTGTCTTAACCATCCGTCCGTTAATGGCTACACGTACCCAATCTGGACGATGACGATGAGTGCGATCGGGTAATCCTACCACTAAGTTTAGTGCGGAGTGAGGAGTAGAGACGCGATTAATCGCGTCTGTACAAGAGTTGGGAGGGTTGGGTATTTGAAGTTTCACCTCTTGCAAATCACCTTGTCGCACTTGGGGTAAAATCTGTGGTAGCAATTGCCCAGTTGTCGCAGCTGGAGAGATGGTGAACCATTGACGGTCATTTTGCCAAATCTGCCAGGTGACGTGGGGATGACACATAGCGATTTGGTGAATTGTGGTTTGCACGGCTTTCATTTGCTGTGCTGCTGTGGGTAATCCCTGACGACGAGATGAGCAATTACCGAAAAGATGAGAAACTGTCACCACTGTACCAGGTGCGATCGCAGTTATTTCAACTTGCACAACTTCCCCACCATTGCCATAGTTAATCCGCCATCCTAATTTTCCACCCATAGGACGGCTCAAAATTTCCAAATCTGCCAGAGTCGTTAAACTGTGTAACGCCTCACCACGAAATCCCAAACTGTTAATTTTCCATAAATCGGCACTAGAGCGAATTTTACTGGTGCTGTGGGCTGTGGCTGCTTGTTGCAAATCATCTAGGTTCATTCCACAACCATTATCTGCCACACGAATTCGCCATTGCTGCGGCCATAAAGAAACCACAATTCGCGTTGCACCTGCGTCTAGGGAATTTTCTACCAATTCCCGCACCACAGAAGCGAAACAGTCGATTACCTCACCAGCTGTAATGAGATATACGACTTCTGTTGGTAGAGCTTGAATAGTAGATGCCATAAATTATAGTTTATAGCTTCTGGGAACAAAGGAGGTGGGGGAGAAACCAATTCAAAATTCACGCATTTGTAGAAAAAGACTGGGGGAGATGTAGCTTTAGCTTCCCGGAGGATGGGAGATGAGGAGGCGAATTTACGAGAAGTTTTGATTAATTGTCAAGAAAACTCAATTAAAAGGCGATTTTTGATAAATTGCTTGTGAGGTGATCAGCCAGAAAACTATTTATTCTATAATTGCTGGTTTTTTGTACTGCACATTAAACTTCTAACATAAATCTGAATCAGCGAAAAGGAAACCACAGATAAACACTGATAAATTATCTGCGTGCATCTGTGGTTTAATCTCTAAAACATTGACTTTTGCAAGATATCTCTTGTGTATTACAGCTTTCTCTACAGCATCATAAAAACTCACTGATTACAACATTAATTAACATTAAATCATCTTAATTTCTGCTTACCTCTAGGGAGTAGTTAATTACTATCCTTTTTTGCCAAAACTTTAGGTAGTTCAGGTTTCAGCAAACTGTTCAACAGAGATGCGGGACGTTGACTGTAAGGCCAAGCAAAAGCATGGCGGAAAGCTGCATCCTGACAAGCTTGTAGTTGTGCAAAACTAATAATGTTGTAAGTCAAGAGATTCTCATACTCAAATGGCAGACGCACATTGTGCAACCCAGCATTGTCAGTACAAATAGCGATATCTACCCCAGCTTCAAAACAACGGTCAAAAACTAATTTGAGTTGACGTATATCCTGCAAAGTACCAGTTTTTAGATAAGTTGTGGGGCAAACCTCTAAACACTGTCCGCGTCTAGCCACATCATTAAGTAGCTCTGGATACAGTAGGGGAATTTGGATGCCGTGACCGATTCGCATGAGATATGGTAACAGTTCGGGGTAACAGCCAGCGGTGGTTTCATATAGATGTCCGGTGGTGTTAACGCCCTGCGATCGCGCATAATCATATAAGCTAATCCATTCTTCTAAGCGATCGGCATAATAGCTATCACCCCCTGCTACATCTACTGCACAGACATGCTGCTTATTTTGCGCCGCCAAATCAACAATCGCCTTGTTCACCTCATAGGGTAGGCGCGTGTGCATACAGAGAATTTGGCTAGTAACAATCGGATATTCTGGCTGATGGCTGGCAAGCCCTACTACTTGCACAATTTCTGCCATCTTGTCAATTCTCTGTGATTGATTCAGATGCTCAGGTGTCCGCAAATATGGAGTGTAGCGCAGTTCCAGATAAGCCAAATTTTCAAAAATGTAAGCACCCCGCACCAAGCGATAGATAAAGTAAGGCAAAGTCTCAACAGTTTGCACACTTTCTACTAAAGTGTGTAATTCTAGATACTCATCCAGGGTATTGCGTGGGCGAGTGTAAAAATCTTCAAATTCTAAATAGTCACCAAAGCGGGAAATCAACTCCGAAGAATGTCGCTCGAAATATCGCCATAAAACTCTGGGTACGACCGAGCCGCCCAGATGCCTGTGTAATTCAGCGTATAAAGCCATAGTGGTATTTTTATGTAAAAATTTCATTAATTGTAACAAAAACATAGAATGAAAAAATTCTATACTCGAAAAGATTTAGAGCGATGTTTTTGGAGAAGTTAAAGTAAAGCGGACGTTTACCACTATCTAAAAAGATGAGGCTTTGACCCAGTACACTGTGACAAAAGTTTGCCTACCTCTAAATAAGGGAATTTTGCCCCTCGTTTAGAGATAGCTAGATTTATGCTGGGCTGTACTAAAGGCTGCGTGAAGGTCGCAATTATATCCTTATTTTCTTAAAATCCAGCATTTAATAGAGTTTTGAGCATAAATAAACTTGACATTATCAAGATGAAATTGATAATATTTAGTGCCTTTGGTTTTTGTGTTATACTAAAATAAATATTTAAATTGTTGAGCAAGTAAAATATAGCAATATATTTTTCTTTTAGCTAAACAAAATTTTGGGCAAGGTTGGTATTAATTGAAAATTCAAGCGTTGGATGTCAAGGCTGGCGATCGCATTATTGCTTACTGCAACAATAAAATGCAAACTTGCAAGGTAAAACGCATTTTAGATCCCGGTCAAGCTAATATTACACTATCAGTATTTACATCTGAGAATTATCGCGGCTGCTCAGTTTCATCTATAGTCCGCTTCCAGTCGAACGCCTTAGTTGATTTGGTAAGTTAAAAATCAAGTAAACATTCAATCTCAAAAATATCTCTAGCTATTATCCAGCCTTAAGCTGGATATAGTTATTATTAAACGTGCGATGCCTACGCACATACAAATTCGTTAATCGTGGCTGGATAATTTTCCTAAACTAGGACTTACGCACTGTACAAATGCATCGTGATGTGTATTAACTAAAATAGGAAGTTTTCAGGCTTTTCTTAATTATTCTGAGATTGTAAATAGACCATGCTGTAGGGGCACAGCAATGCTGTGCCCTTACGAAAGATATGGTTTTTAACCTTAATTCATATTTAGTATTTATTGTCAATGCGTAAGCCCTATAAACCTAAAAAGGGTCGTGACGCCACACCAGTCAAGACGATAGCAATCTTTTAACAAAATGAACGTTATGCCAATGCGGCAGCAATAAATTCAAGAGCGATGCAGAAACTAACTAGTACACTGTGGTGCTTTGCCCACCTTTAGACAATGGGCTTAAGCCCATTGTCTGCTTTGTTAGTTCTTTTTCACATCACGAGCCATATTGAGGAAGTAGTCGTCAATTTTGCCATTAGGACGACGACGGGTAGTAGCAGGAATTTTAGGAGTGTTATTCTGATTCGTTTCAATTGGCTCTTTTGCAGAAACTTGCTTTATTGCTTGCACCTCATTAGATTCCAAGAAATAATCAGACTTAGTAAATCCGAACAGCTTGGCAAAAAAACTAAATAAATTTCCTACAAAATTGGAAACACTTTTGAATAAAACACCAAACAAGCCTTCAAAACGAAGGAACAAGTTCCGAACAGTTTGAGTTAGACGAAGCATGACAGTACCCTCCATGATTGCCTATTATCATTGTGACTTAATTCCATAAGGAGGAATGGTGCTATGCCAAAAATCTACCAGGTGTAGGCGTAGCCCAAACTAGTACACTATAGCAGAGTTTGTCTACCCACCTTGAACAATGGGCTTAAAGTAGGGAGAACGCATTTAAATTATCTTGACAAAATGCTATCCCTGTAGTTAGAGCAACAGATAATAAACATGTTGATTTCTAGAAACCACGATTCGGAACTTGCCTGTTGGTTAAGCCTGATTTTTTTCATTATCTTTATAAGGGTTAACTTTGCTCAAGTTTTAGAGAGTAGTGAGAATTTATACAGGTTACATTTGAAACATTTCTATTTGGCACCACTAACTCTATAACTGCGTCAAGTATCTTGCAGCTAAATTACTGTATCAGTTTTCCTGGTGTAGCAATTTAACGTTTATATGGAATGAAATATAACCACTTAACCTCATTTAGTAAGCACAAGTAATGACAACTCAGTTCTGGGAAAAAAGCATAGAAATCAATGCTACTCTAACCAACTTACTATTTAAGCCTGTGCGTAGAGGCTTACTCCTATGTCGCAGTAAGCTACGCAAAGCGTCTGGTATTGCAGCTAGTCGCCAGACATCGCCTTTCACTCATCAAGGTTGGTGGCTTTTAAGGAAGCGTCTGCTGCCATTATTGTGTCTGATATCATTCGTTGCGGTATTACTACTCAATAGCTTTGCGCCTACCGTTGCCCAACTACCTTCTCAACCTCGTCAGGAAATTCGGGGGGTATGGCTGAGTGGTAACGATTTTAGCGTTTTCAGAAATCGTTCGCAGGTGCTTGCAGCCATGAGCCAACTGCGGCAGTTAAACTTTAACACTGTTTATCCAGTAGTGTGGAACGATGGCTATACATATTACCCCAGCCCCATCATGCAAAAAATGGGTATTCCCTTCTTCTTCAAGGGAACAGATGGACATGATGTGATTGCAGATATAATCAGCCAAGCCCGCAGAGAAGGGCTACTAGCAATACCTTGGTTTGAATTTGGTTTCATGGTTCCTCTAACTTCGGAACTCGCATCCCAACATCCAGATTGGCTGACACAAAAGCCGGATGAGACTCAAACTTCAATTAGTGCTGCGGGTGAAGTAGCGTGGTTGAATCCCTTTCACCCAGAAGTGCAAAAGTTTATCACCGAACTCGTGATGGAAGTCATTACTCAATATGATGCTGATGGCGTTCAATTTGACGACCACATGAGTTTACCTGTGGATTTTGGTTACGATAAATACACAATTAGTCTATATACTCAAGAAACTGGCAATCCTCCCCCACCTAATCCCCAAGCTCAAGCATGGATAAAATGGCGGGCAGATAAAATTACTGCATTCATGGTAGACCTCCGCCAAACCGTGAGAGCCAGAAAACCGAATGCCATCTTTTCAGTTTCTCCTAATTATTATGATTTCGCCTACAAGCTGCAACTGCAAGACTGGCTCAACTGGGTACGGTTGGGTATTGTCGATGAGTTGGTCATGCAGGTGTACCGTAATGATTTAGAAAGTTTTATCGCTCAAATTACCCGCCCAGAAATTTTAGAAACACAACAAATCATCCCAACTGGTATCGGTATTATGGCGGGGTTACGAAATCGCCCAGTTGCTATACCACAAATCCAATCCCAGGTAAAAGCAGCACAACAACGCGGTTTAGGTATCGGCTTTTTCTACTACGAAAGCCTTTGGGATATTGCGCCTGAACCAGCAGCGCAACGACAGTCAGCATTTGCGGCTCTTTTCCCAAACCCAGCGTTGCGCGACATCTCTCAAAATACACCCCGCAAGCCAACTTTTGATACTATATCTCTACCTTTATATCCAAAACCTTCGCTCGGTCAACGTGTTCGCGGCTATTTTTTGGAAATGGCGATCGCAGGTGGTCAACCAAAGCGTATCTTATTAGATACAGGGTCAGCAGGGCTGAGAGTTCCCAAAGAGTTTTTAGGTAATGCCCCTATCCGCAGAACGGGACAAAATATCAAGGAGGTATTAAGTGATGGTACTATCCTGGAGGGAGAATTAGTTTATACTAATGTCCGATTTGGTTTGCTTCCCGCCGCAGAACCCGTTCCGGTACAGATTGTTACTAGTCACCAATGTATTGCCCAAAAGCCTAATTGTTCAGCAAAGAGTGGTGTACCATTTTCCGGTATTATCGGTGTCAACTATTTTGAAAAGTCACTTCCCTATAATCCGTTAAGAAAATTACCAGGAAATCTGAGTAACGGATTTATCGTCATTGGAAATGGCGGAAGTAACAAGAATGGCAGCCTAATTCTCGGTTTAACTGCTGATAATCAAGCAGGTTTCAAAATGGCTGCTTGGAGTAAACAAAGCGAAATTAATGGTGTACCCGGTAATAGATGGGACTCTCGACTGGGTAAAGTTTGTTTAACTATTGCTGGGAGTTCTGCTAAAAATTCTTGTAATAGCAGAATGATTACTGATACTGGAACCATTAATGGTTTGACTGAATTCAAGTCAGCTTCTACAGCAGGTAAGCTCAAACCAGGAGTGTTACGTTCAGCAAATGCTTTGAAAGTAGCCATTAATGGCATTTTTGATTACAGCCTGACACCAGGAACCCGCGACGGATTTAATCGCTGGAATTTGACTATCTTGCCACAGGCGGAACTGACTATATTTGTAAATACTGGCATCGCATTTTTTGATAAATACGATGTACTTTTTGACCAAGTTAATGGGAAACAGGGTTTTCGCAGTCGGCGGTAATATCGTGTCCGGTTAAAGACTTATCATTAAGACCGCAGTTCTTGCTGTTCTTGCTGGGAGGAGAGGGAAAGAAGGTTTCCCGGTTTTTGCACAGATATGGGAATTATAACTAATTAGCCGGACATGATATAGCGGTTCCCACCCAGATGCGGTACAACATTACATCGCAAGGTGTAGGGGCACGGCATGTCGTGCCCCTACGGGTGTACTCACGTAAACGAGAACCGCTATACTAGTAAAGCACGGCGAAAATAAATATATACCATTTCAAATGGCGCAAGAGCTTGGAATACAATTCTTTTGACTTTTGACTTCCGCCTTGCGGTACTAGTTTTCCTGAACTAGCAAAACTGATTTTACGGGACGCTTGATAGAATTTCCTTCCAAATCAACCTTTCCGTAAAAGGTTTTGCCATTGTAATAAAGTGAAGACGAACTCCCACCATCGAGATTCATCGCTTTCTCAGCACCAAGGGTTTTCATAAAATCAGCTAATGCTGGCAAGGATACCCCATTAGCGGGAGCCGAGGGTTTTTGAGCCACCATAACTAAAACAACGCTGCCATCACGGGTAATACCCACGGCAGTTCTGGCGTTGGGTTGATTGCTGCCAAGTGCATCTCGTTTATTGGAATTATCTACAAAGCCTTCTTTTACTAAAGTGAGTTTTGGTAAGAGGCTTGGGCCTGCGCCTATAGCATCGACTAACTGACAACCTGCTGGTGCTGACTCATTGTGCAGGACAATATCATAGCGAACAGTCTGTCCACATAAGTAGCGGCGGAATTCTGTGCGATTGAATATTTGACCCAGGTAAGGTTTTAAGTTGGGATTGTTCACCAGCCGCTCGTTTTCCTTGGGGTCAGCTACCAACTTCCGTTGTAAGACAATATATGATGTAGATTTTTGATTGGCTGGGTCAAAAAAGCCTGCGTTCAATATAGCTACGGCTCGATGCTTCTGGGCAAATTCCTCTACAGTGGCTACCTTTTGTGATAATGCAGGAGTTACCAAAAATTTGCTATTAGCTGGAATTAACAGGATATGAGCGATGCTTTGGGGCAAAGTGCGCTCGAAGTAGCGGATAGTTTTTGGTGGTGAAGATGCAACAGTTGGTATTGACGGTGTTGAGAAACGCAAATTAAACCACAACACCATTGCCAAACTAATTAATATCAAACCCAGTAGTTTAATTTTCCTCACTTTTAAACTCACTTGCAGTTAGCTCAAACAAAGTTTATTTAATACTACTTTGACAATATCTGTAAAATATTAGCAGAAAAATACCTTCACAGTTTTGCGCGTTGCTTACTACCTAATGAAGCGTAAAAAATCGAAGTTTTTCAAACTGAATTAAATATAGAATTAATTTGTGCTGACTCTGTGGTATTTCTGTTACTGGAAGATCGCTAATTTTTGACTGATGGTAAAAATGCTCTCAAAAGCCCTACTCAATGGAATCCACTTGTTACAATTAAGAGGCAAGCGTTGCAAAATACCTTATCTCTCATAGAGATTGAAACGCTTGAAACTTACTAAAATCCCTGTTGGGAATTGAAATTAAGACCATGTTAGAAACCACAAACCTGAAAAATATCTCCAAAAAATTCGCTATAGCTAGAAATTCTGCTTCTTTCAAAGAAAATGAGGCAATGAGAGCTATTGCATATAGCATGGATTTACTACTCCCAGGTTTCTATATATGGCTACTTGGTTTTAGTTTTCGCATTGGTGGGAGCGTACCAGATGATATTCCTTATAAATATCCCGGTAAAATTCACAGTAACACTGGAATTGCTTTAGTATTACCAGGATATAGAATTTTTACGACTTACCAGGGTAGCTATGACCCTAAACAGACATTAAATACAGGGACTAACAGCAATTAAAAAGTACGGTTCTCGACTCAAATACTTTTGAAACCTTAATGACTCAGGCAGGGTATTCAATCTCAGGTAGCGCACCTGCACAGTCTAATAGAATAAAAGTATGGTGGATTCATAACGAATACCCAAGAGTCGAGTCCGTATATAGTCCAGACAAAATAATAGTGATAACGGCATATCATATTAACTGATATTTTTTATTTCTATTAACCTAAAAAACCTGCCGAACTCTAGCGAATTTGCAGGTTTTTAATATTCTAAAAGTTACTTTTTTTCAAAAAAATCTGGAACTATTCAACCTTTTCAATATTTACTTCCCCAAACTCATGGAGTTTCTAACTGCTATCGAAGTTGAGGTAGAGCTTATTATTCACAATTCTCGTCATTTGCGGAACATTGTAGTGAAGCGCCTTGAATTACCGGGCTTTAGTTTTAGGGTGACTCCAGATTCCACAATTGGCGGTTGTCCAATCGAAGCACTCGATATCCCACCAAGGGCAATTCATCCAGATGGTTCACCTCGCTATGACTTGTTGAACTTCCGACTGAGGACTAATTTAGACTGTTCTCATTTCCAACGTGGGCAAAAAGTTTTGGTTGATAGGATTATTGCAGTTTGTGATACTTTGACTACCAAAATCAATTAGCCATCTCCTGTAACTGATTTCAGTTCTTGAGATAGCGAATGTGTGTCTTTAGATGTTGAGGCAGGTAAGTACAGTGTAAATTGCGTCCCTCTACCTACTTGACTGTAAACATTGACAAAACCACCGTGATTTTTAATGATACCCAGCGCCGTGGAAAGTCCTAAACCTGTACCTTTGCCTACCTCTTTGGTGGTGAAAAATGGTTCAAAAATCCGTTGTTGGACTTCCGACGACATACCCATACCAGTATCAGTTACAACGATCGCAATATAAGAACCCACTTTAGCATCAATATTTATCTGAGCAGAATTTTCACCAATCACCAGATTTTCCGCCGCAATCCTCAATATACCACCATTGGGCATAGCGTCGCGGGCGTTGATTACTAAATTTATCAGCACCTGATGTAGTTGAGTTGTGTCTCCACGGACGTACCACAGATTCTTAGGGATATCTATCTGGCAGATGATGGATTTGGGGAACGTTTGAGAGATAATTTGCTCAATTTCTGCCATCAAAGGCTGGATTTGGACAATTGTCTGTTTACCTTCAATACCCCGTGCAAAAGATAACACTTGCTTGAGCAAATTAGCGCCACGTTTAACATTATTTTCTAGAGTTTGCAGTATTTGCTGACTCTGCGAATCGGGCAATTTCTTTTGCAACAGTTGAACTGACATTAATATTGGGGATAGTATATTGTTGAGGTCATGGGCGATACCACCAGCTAGCGTGCCTATACTCTCCAAACGTTGCGATCGCAGAAGTTGAGCTTCCAGTTGTTTCTGCTGCGTAATCTCAGTGTTTACACTCAAAATGGATTTGGGTTGTCCATTATCATCTCGTATCAGTGTCCACCGACTTTCAACGATAATTACTTTGCCTTCCCTTGTTAGTTGATGCAACTCACCCCGCCACTCACCTGTATTCATCACCCTTAAGTAAGCATCTTCTAGCTTTGGTAAATCTTTATACAAAACTTGTAAAACATTCTTACTTAGAACTTCCTCAGCCTTCCAGCCGTACAGACGTTCAGCGCCTTGATTCCAAAACAAAATTTGGTTGTAGATATTTCGTACCAGAATCGCGTCAGTTGATATATCCAGCAGCGCTGCTTGTTCACGGATTTTCTGTTCTGCCTGTTTTTGCTGGGTTATATCTCGCATCAGTGCCAGATGGATAAACGTACCATCAGATTCGTTACGCAATGGTACAGCATGAGTTTCTATGTAGCGGCGGGTACCTTTAAATCCAACGATTTCAAACTCCAAAGTCCCCTTGTTTCCTTGAGAGATACTTTTATGCAAGTTGCCAAAGGCTGCTCTATACTCTGGCACAATTACAGCATCAGCTGGTTTACCAATCAAAACATCAGCACTTTCCACTTCCATCATTGCCAGTCCATAGGCATTAATTTCTAAAAGGCTGCCATCCCTAGCAATTAACTGAATGCATTCTGGTTCTGCATCTATCATGGCTCGTAAACGATTTTCGCTTTGGCGTAGGGCCAGTTCCGTCTGCTGAAGTTGCCTGATATAACGCCACAATAAGTCATACAGCAGCGCCACCAACACCAAATCCACAATAGCAGCGATAAAAAATGTAACTACCGCCTTTTGGGAATTTGCTTGCGACTGCTGCATTCCCTGCTGTAATAAATTTTGCTCTATCTCTAAAGAGTCGTGAATAAGCTGTTGGATTTCTTTGCTAATTTGCTTGTCTTTTTCAGATAAGATTCGCTGCCAAACTGCTTCAAATCCCTGATTTTGTCTGAGGGTAATTTCTTGTTGTAAAATGTTAAGCTTGTTGCTAATTTTCGGCTCCAGCAATGAAATCCGCTGCTCCTTTTGATGGCTATTAGCAGTTAACTTATTGAAAATCTGAATATTGTTATTAGTTTGCTGATAAGCTGCAAGATAGGTTTTTAGATCATCTGCATCTGCTGTAATTAGGTAATTACGTTGTGCAATTTCAGTATCTTTGAGCCTAGATTGGATAATTTCAATTTGAGTAATAACTTTATATAAGGACGTCACCGATTGCTGGTTGTGAATCAGCTTAACAGTGTTGCTATATGAGACTACAGCATTAGTAAATACAACTGCTAATGCTAGGATGAATATAGCTTTCAGATTTTGGACTCGATACCATTTTTTGATCATGCGATCGCCCTTTTTGCCGCAGATACCCTCCATCGGTTAAATTTAAAAGCAAATACTGAGAATATTTTAATAATTGTGACAGCACAGGTAACGAAATACAATCTCTTCAAGTTGTAAATATCTGGATTTTTTGGGATGATTATTTATACATAATAGTCACAAATAAATCCGCTAATTTTTAATATAAATTTATTTTTAGCAATAGTATAGTCAATTCAGTTGAGATCAGATAAGTTGCCTATCCATAATGTTTGTAGAAACGTTGCAATGCAACATCTCTATGTTGGGAATTTTAATTAACCCCCTGACTGTCGTAACCAGTATTTAAGAGTTTGAGGCTCAAGCACAGTAAGAAGTTCTTGATGTTGATTGACCAAAGCTTGTATTGTGCTAATTGGATCTACTGAACGATTGCTGCTTAAGGCTTGGTCAACCTATGCTGACAAGAGAGAGAAATAATTTTAGGACTTACGCACTGTACAAATTAACCATAATATGAATTACGATTTTTGGTCGTTTCAAGGGCTTCGCATAACCCCGATTTATTCCCATATTTGCGTAATGGTGATATGTGGGCATCGAAAAGTTCATCCCATCGATGGTTAAAGCGATGGCGTGAGGATGGAACATTTGAATACATACAAGCACGTATATTAGCGATCGCTAATGAACCTCTTAGACGGGATAAGGGTTTCAGGTCAAAATTTATGTAATTAATTTTGTCTTACTACTTAGCAAGGGGCGTTCCAATAGCAATAGCATGTAAAAAGTAACGCTGTACGGATGCTGGTAATCCCGCAATCATGTCTACATGAGAGTGCTGAATTGGTTCTAACTTGCATAATGACTAGAACAAAGAAGCTCACCGCTAGTAAGATGACTATATCCATAAGAATTTTGGCAAACATATACATACTAAATTGAAAACAGCTAGATTGTTCTAGAATCAGCTTGACATGATCCAAGCAATATGTTAATAATTGTAGTTTGTGGAAACTTTACTTCTTAATATAAGCTCTTGGCTAACGTCATTGTCATAGGTGCCCAATGGGGCGATGAAGGAAAAGGTAAAATAACTGACTTACTCAGCCGTTCCGCAGATGTTGTGGTTCGTTACCAAGGGGGTGTCAATGCTGGACACACAATTGTAGTTAAAGGTCAGACCTTTAAGCTGCACTTGATTCCCTCTGGTATTTTGTATCCAAATACCGATTGCATTATCGGCTGTGGAACAGTCATCGATCCACAGATTTTGATCGCAGAACTCGACCAATTAAAAGAATTAAATATTTCCACTGACCACCTGCTGATATCTGAAACAGCCCACGTAACAATGCCTTATCATCGGTTGATTGACCAGGCATCAGAAGAACGACGGGGAAGCCATAAGATCGGCACAACAGGTCGGGGCATTGGGCCGACTTATGCTGACAAATCTGAACGTACAGGCATTCGGGTTTTAGACTTGATGAATCCCGATGGGCTACGTGAGCAGTTGGAGTGGACGATTAATTATAAAAACGTCATTTTAGAAAAGCTTTACAACTTGCCGCCTCTAGATCCACAAGAGGTGATTGAACAGTATTTGGGTTATGCAGAACGTTTGCGCCCTTATGTTATTGATACATCGTTGAAGATATACGATGCGATTCAGCGACGGCGCAATATTTTGTTTGAAGGCGCACAAGGTACGCTCCTTGACTTAGATCATGGAACTTATCCCTATGTCACCTCCTCTAACCCTGTGGCGGGGGGGGCTTGCGTTGGTACAGGGGTAGGGCCGACAATGATTGACCGGGTAATTGGAGTGTCGAAAGCCTATACGACACGAGTGGGAGAGGGGCCATTTCCCACAGAATTGGGTGGAGAGTTGGGAGAATTGTTGTGCGATCGCGGTGCTGAATTTGGCACAACCACCGGACGCAAACGGCGTTGCGGCTGGTTTGATGCTGTCATCGGTCGCTATGCCGTGCGGATAAACGGCATGGATTGTATGGCGCTCACCAAACTGGATGTACTCGATGAATTAGAGTCAATCCAAGTTTGTGTCGCCTATGACATAGATGGTCAACGCAGCGAACACTTTCCCACAAGTTCTCGTCAATTTGCTAGATGTCGCCCCATCTACAAAACCTTACCAGGCTGGAAAGTGTCAACAACCCACTGCCGTACCCTGGAAGACTTGCCACAGCAAGCACTGGACTATCTAAAATTCCTCGCTGAATTAATGGAAGTCCCAATCGCGATCGTCTCACTCGGAGCAAGCCGCGATCAAACCATAATCGTAGAAGACCCCATCCACGGGCCCAAACGTGCTTTATTGCAGGCCGACGGCACACCCGCTACCCTGCTAAGTGCATAAATTGACCATTAGTCCTTTGCTAATGACTAATGACTAATGACTAATGACTATTGACAAAGGACAACTTCTATGGCTATTACAGTCGAATCTCAAAAACGTCCAGAAGGCAGCAAGCCAAGAGCTTTGCGCCGTGCTGGACTGATACCTGCCAATTTGTATGGTCATAAGGGTACAGAATCCATTTCTTTGACCATTGAAGCCAAAACTGTTGAGCGTTTGCTCAAAAGAGCTTCCGTCAACAACACCTTGATTGAGTTGAATATTGCTGATGCACCTTGGCGCGGTAAAACCTTACTGCGGGAACTTCAGATCCATCCAGCAAAAGGTACGCCTTACCACCTCAGCTTTTTCGCAGTTGCAGGGCACGGCGATACCACTGTAGAAGTTCGGTTCCGTTTTGTGGGAACTGCTGTTGGTGTTAAACAAGAGGGTGGTGTGTTAGACACCGTAATCACTGAATTGCAAGTGAGTTGTGCGCCAGAAAACATCCCAGATGTAATTGAAATCGATGTCTCTAACCTGCAAATTGGAGACAGTTTGAGTATTAATGATATACCCTTTCCTGAAGGTGTAACACCTCTAGCTGAATCGGAGCGACTTGTTGTGAGCGTTTTGCCACCACAAATTAGCGCTGAAGATGCTGGGACAGAAACTGAAACTGAAGCAGCTTCTTAAGCTAGATAAACTGTGTAATAATTTTTGATGATACCAGGGGGAAACTCCTGGTTTTTTTGTATTTAAACCGCAGAGGCGCAGAGAGCGCAGAGGACAGAGATGACAGAAGCGACTCTTCCAGCTTTAATTCAGCAAATGTTGCAGCCTGGATTTTATCCCCATCCAGTAATAGAACCTATTGAACTAATTCAAACTCACGTTTCTTATGTGCTGCTGACTGGGGATTACGCTTATAAGCTGAAAAAACCTGTGAATTTTGGCTTTTTGGATTTTTCTACCTTAGAGAAGCGGCAACATTTTTGTCAGGAAGAGTTACGGTTAAATCAACGGGGTGCTGGTGAACTATATTTAGAAGTTTTGCCTATAACTCTGGTAGGGGAGCAATACCAGCTAGGGGGAACGGTTGAGCCTGTAGAATACGTGCTGAAGATGCGGCAGTTTCCTCAAGAGGCGCTATTAAGCACACTTTTTGAACAGGGTAAGTTAAATGAGGCACGCCTAGATGAGTTGGGACGGGTGGTGGCTCAATATCATGCTGAAGCACAGACGAATGATTATATTCGCAGTTTTGGTGAAGTCCCAAAAGTCCGGGCTGCCTTTGATGAGAATTATCAGCAAACTGAAAAGTATATTGGTGGCCCCCAGACTCAGGCGCAATTTACAGAAACAAAGCAATATACAGATAACTTTTTTGCAGAACGTCCAGAGTTATTCGCTAGCAGAATTCACAACAACTATATTCGTGAATGTCACGGGGATTTACACCTGAGAAATATTGCCCTGTGGCACGACAAAATCCTGCTATTCGATTGCATTGAGTTTAATGAGCCGTTTCGCTTTGTCGATGTGATGTACGATGTGGCGTTCACGGTGATGGATTTGTCAGCGCGGCAGCGTCAAGATTTGGGTAATGCTTTTTTGAATGCCTACATAGAGCAAACTGGAGACTGGGAAGGCTTACAGGTGCTGCCCTTGTATTTAAGCCGTCAAGCTTATGTGCGAGCAAAGGTAACTTCATTTTTGCTAGATGATCCAAGTGTACCCGCGACGGTAAAGGAAGAAGCGACAAAAACTGCTGCTGAGTATTACAAACAGGCTTGGGACTACACTAAACCAAAGCTGGGACAACTAATTTTAATGTCGGGGTTGTCGGGTTCTGGTAAAAGTACCACAGCAAGGTATTTAGCCCGTCAACTGGGAGCAATTCACCTGCGTTCTGATGCGGTGCGAAAACATTTAGGGGGAATTTCCCTGTGGGAAAAAGGTGGCGATGATTTGTATACTCCTGAGATGACCGAAAAAACCTACACACGGCTGTTGGAATTGGGAATTATCCTGGCTAATCAAGGTTTTTCGGTGATTTTGGATGCCAAGTACGATCGCCAGCAGTTGCGACAAGAAGCGATCGCTCAAGCTACAAAGCACCAACTTCCCCTTCAGATTATCCAATGCACAGCACCGCTAGAAGTTATAAAAGAGCGTCTGAACAACCGCACTGGTGATATCGCTGATGCCACCGCCGATTTATTAGACTCACAACTCAAACAAGCTGAACCTTTCACTGAAGAAGAACAATCCTACGTAAAGATTTTGGATACAACTCTACCACAACAGGCACAATTAAAAGCAGTAATTCCTCAATAGCTTTTTTTCCCCTATGGCAGACAAAAAGAACGACTTTTTCAGTATTTCTCCTAGCTTCTTTTCTCAGTTGTTATTTGGGGCATTTTTAATATTTATATTAATAATGACCGGTTCCGCACCAGCCCTAAGCATCTTCTTAGGTATCATGGGGGGTTTCATCTTAAGCTGGATCACAAATGTAACCAATAATAGCGCCCAGGCTCCAACTGTAGCCTCTTCTGATGGCGTGGATACAGGACTGAAATACTGGTTATTTTTCATGCTTGGCTTTGTATATTTAGGGTATCCAGCACCTATGAGTATCTTGCTAGGTGCATTAGGCGCTTTAGCTGGTGGCTGGATTACTGCTTGGTGGGGAAGTAAGGAAACAACTAGAACTCAGTTGCAAGTTGAAGAGTCAGAAGAGGGCGAAATTGAACCAACCAACGACAGGATCAACAAACGGCAAACAAGAAGAAGCGCCCGCCGTTACCGTCGCGCTCCTGGAAGTAGTATCAATTTTAAGTTTTGGGAAAAGTAGTAATTTGGTAATTGGGCAGGGGGAAGGGTGTAGAAAAGAAGAATTTTCCCCCTGCTACCCCTGCTTCTTACCCAGTCCCCATTCCCAATATGTTCTTATATCTCTCCAAATTACTGCCACTATTTTTTTATCCATTAGGATTAGCCTGTGTGAGTTTGGTAGTAGCATTAGTCACGTTGTGGAAACGACCGCGTACTGCGGCGATCGCAATTGCTTTTGCTCTAACTTTATTGTTATTTTGTAGTAATGCTTGGATCGCTAAATCATTAGTGCGATCGCTAGAATGGCAAAATCTTTCACCCGCTCAAATACCAGTCGCAGAAGCGATTGTAGTTTTGGGTGGTGCAACCAAATCAGCCTTTCCCCCCAGACCTACCGTCGATTTAAGTGAATCAGGCGATCGCGTGATTTATGCTGCACAACTGTATCGCCAAAAAAGAGCGCCTATAATCATTCTGAGCGGGGGCCGCATCGATTGGCGTGGAAGTGGTTCATCAGAATCGGCAGATATGGCAACAATACTTACATCTATTGGTATTCCATCTGAGGCAATTATCCAAGAACCTGATTCTCTAAATACTTATCAAAATGCAGTAAATGTCCGAAAAATCTTGGAATCGCGTGGCATTAATCAGGTATTATTAGTTACTTCTGCAATGCACATGCCGCGATCGCTTCAGATTTTCCAACGTCAAGGAATCAATGCCATTCCTGCACCCACTGACTTTCTTGTTAGTGAGGGGGAATTGCAAGAACTCGGCAGCACTCCCAAAGCCGCTATACTGAATTTATTACCTGATACTGACAACTTACACCAATTTACCACCGCTTTAAAAGAGTACATTGGTTATTTAGTTTATCGCTTACGCGGTTGGCTTTAATAAAGCTAGGAGTTATCAGGTGTGGTAATTGCCTGAATTACAAACTCTTAATGACTAATAACTAATAACTAATGACTAATGACTAATAACTTTATGTCTAAAAATTTACCTTATATTATGCCATCTCCTCAACCCCAAGTTGAGGAAGCTTTTGCCGCTTACCAAACAACCCACCAGTTCTACCACGAAGTTCGGTCACGGTCAGAGTTTCAGCGTTACTGTGAATGGTATTATACTACAGCCGAACAGAACCGCCAAGAGCTTAAAAGAATGCGCGGCGAACTGAATATTTTTCAGTGGTTTCGCCGCCGATAAGTGATTTAGATGACTTCTAACTCATTTTCACGTAAATGGGCTTTAAACTTTTTACTAAACTGGACTACAATCGGCAAATTAGCGCTTACGGGTCTGTCTCGCCATTGGGTGGCAATACTTATAACTTCGCCTTCTGTGCCTTTGATGTCAAAAGCCTGATTCCGATGTTCAGGATGATGATACACTACTACCGAATCTTTAACGCGGACGCGATCGCCAACTTTCATAACAACATTTACACCTAGCATTTTCTTTTCCACAAGTATCTGCTACAAAATATATGATTAAATCGCTTAAAATTTGATTTAATCAGCTATTTCTTGACGCTTCATCGGGGTGCAACGGCGCATTTAACCCTCTGCGTCCAGGCACGTCTTAGCAATCCGTGCGTACTTTTTTAAGTTTTTTGCCGCGTTAATACCTATCGCCCTCACCCTCCGTTTTACCCTAAAACCAGGGAAACGAAAGAAAATGAAGCGACATAAAATGTGCTTAGTACTTTGGCAAGAGATATAACCTTTTTATCTTCACTCTCTGATGTTCCCCAGGTCAACTCTCTCACCAATTTTCGTGCATAGCAGACGCGCTGTTATTGCGATCGCTCGTTTGTATACAATAGACTTTGACCTCACTTCCATTCCTCTCTCCTAAAAGGAGAAAGGCTTTGAATCTACTCCCCTTACCTTGTAGGGTATCGTGTACACACATCTCTACACACTATGCAAAATGTCATGCGATCCTCCTAAATCCTCCGATAAATTGGAGGACTTTGAGAGGTTTTTGCCCCCCTTTTTAAGGGGGGTTGGGGGGATCAAAAGCTTGTGGGGCAACTCTAAAAGACTTGTGTGTACACCCTAGCCCTTATAGAGAAGGAGTTGGGGGTTAGGTCTCTATTGGACTCAACACAGAAACGCTATAGAGTTTAACCAAAATTTACTTGCTTGCTTAAAAAATCCCGGAAGCTAGAATGATAAAGACTGTAGCGGATTTCTCCATCAATTTCCTGAAGTGTTAAAAACTCACGCCAATTTTCCAGAACTTCTTCGACATCGTATTCATCAGCCTCAATTGTACTAGCAATGCTTTCTGCCGATACGACTGATGAAACTTGCACTAATACACTCAGCACAGATGATTTTAATTCCCTCTCTTGGCTTGGCGAATTAAGGGGAATCATCTTGTGCAAATGCTGCTGATAATAAGCTGGATTACCAGGGGGGAGTCGGTCAAACTTCTTAGAGATAGTAGGTAATATCTGGCTGAGGTACATGAAATTGTTTTCGCTTTTGGCGGTTAGCTGCGCTGTGAGTTCTTCTGAATTATTGACATATCGCCGAATATATGCTTCGACATCCTCGTGGTTTTGTTGTGGGTATTCTGCTAAGTCGAGAATTTGGGAAGGTGCTTCTATCAACAAACCGGATTGTTTTCGCACGTATGGACGGCGGGTAAGAAGGAAATAGACGCCACGCGGGAGATATCTGGGAAGATAAAAGAGATTTGATCCTTTTGTTTGGTCGGTGCGGCTAACAGCATCCAAGGCATCAATAGCAATGATAAACTTTTGCTGTGGTTCTAGCTTATCGCTGACTTGCTGAAGCAGGGAAGGTAGAGACGTTTTTTGAGATGTCTGGGCAATTTGTGTGCAGATAGTAGCAATAAATTCCTCAGCGCGATTTTTGCCTGGTAATTGGGCGTTGTAATAGAGAACGTGGGGATTTTCGGTGACGTACTTGGCGAGAATGGCACTTTTGCCGCTACCGGGTGCGCCAATTATGGTAAAGTAACCGCGATCATGACGCTGGAGAAAGTTGGATATAGCGGTGAAGACGAAAGCGCGACCAACAAAGTTTTGACTTTTTTCGAGAATGACTTGTTGAAATTCTGTTGGGTAGGAGGGGGAATTGATTGGCGTTGGGGGTCGAGGTGAAGTGTTCATATTTTATTCGATATTCTCCAACCGCAAAAAATGCACTCTCCCTGACGACTCCCCTGCCACAATTGTCACCCCATCTGCTGCAATAGCGCAGCAAACAAATGGAGCCTCTCCTGTAAAAGTGGCAATTTCTTCCCCAGTTTCCAGATTCCAGAGTTTGAGTGTGTTGTCATATGAAGTAGAAATCACCTGTTTGCCATCGGGGGTTAGGGCTACTGCTATTACCGAGTCGCTATGACCCTGGAAAGTACGCTCATCCTCCCCAGTTTCCAGATTCCAGAGTTTGAGTGTGTTATCATCTGAACCAGAAATCACCTGTTTGCCATTGAGTGTGAGGACTAATGCTATTACCGAGTCGCTATGACCGTGAAAAGTACGTTCATCCTCCCCAGTTTCCAGATTCCAGAGTTTGAGCGTGTTGTCATCTGAAGCAGAAATCACCTGCTTGCCATCGGGGGTGAGGGCTACTGCTGTTACCCAGTCGCTATGACCCTGGAAAGTCCGCTCATTCTCCCCAGTTTTCAAATTCCAGAGTTTAAGTGTCTTATCAAATGAAGCAGAAATCACCTGGTTGCCATCAGGAGTGAGGGCTACTGCTATTACCGAGTCGCTATGACCGTGAAAAGTACGTTCATTTTCCCCAGTTTCCAGATTCCAGAGTTTGAGTGTGTTCTCACCTGAACCAAAAATCACCTGCTTGCCATCAGGAGTGAGGGCTGCTGCTCTTACCGAGTCGCTATGACCTTGGAAAGTACGCTCATCCTCCCCAGTTTCCAGATTCCAGAGTTTAAGTGTCCAGTCAGATGAAGCAGAAACCACCTGCTTGCCATCAGGAGTGAGGGCTACTGCTATTACCGAATCGCTATGACCGTGGAAAGTACGCTCATCCTCCCCAGTTTCCAGATTCCAGAGTTTAAGTGTCCAGTCAGATGAAGCAGAAATCACCTGCTTGCCGTCGGGGGTGAGGGCTACTGCTCTTACCCTGTCGCTATGACCCTGGAAAGTACGCTCATCTTCCCCAGTTTCTAAATTCCAGAGTTTGAGTGTGTTATCAAATGAAGCAGAAATCACCTGCTTGCCATCAGGGGTGAGGGCTACTGCTCTTACCCTGTCGCTATGACCTTGGAAAGTACGCTCATCCTCCCCAGTTTCCAAATTCCAAAGTTTAAGTGTCCAGTCAGATGAAGCAGAAATTACCTGCTTGCCGTCGGGGGTGAGGGCTACTGCTCTTACCCTGTCGCTATGACCCTGGAAAGTACGCTCATCCTCCCCAGTTTCCAAATTCCAGAGTTTGAGTGTCTTGTCACGTGAACCAGAAATCATCTGTTTGCCATCAGGAGTGAGGGCTACTGCATATACCCTGTCGTTATGACCCTGAAAAGTACGCTCATCCTCCCCAGTTTCCAAATTCCAGAGTTTGAGTGTGTTATCAAATGAAGCAGAAATTACCTGCTTGCCATCAGGGGTGAGGGCTACTGCATATACCCAGTCGCTATGACCCTGGAAAGTACGCTCATCTTCTCCAGTTTCCAGATTCCAGAGTTTGAGTGTCTTGTCAAGTGAACCAGAAATCACTTGCTTGCCATCGGGGGTGAGGGCTACTGCTGTTACCGGATCGCTATGACCGTGAAAAGTACGTTCATCCTCCCCAGTTTCCAGATTCCAGAGTTTGAGCGTGTTGTCATCTGAAGCAGAAATCACCTGCTTGCCGTCGGGGGTGAAGGCTACTGCATTTACCGAGCCGCGATGACCTGTGAGGGTGAAAAGTAAACTTCCGCCTGGGGAAATTAAGTTAGATGTTAACGGACGCAACCAAGGTAAAACTTGCTGCTTTGCTACTTTGAGCATTACTTGAATTTCCGGTACTGCAAAGTGCTGCATTCGCCCCCACAATTGCCCTGCCAGTTGCATTTTATCTTTTACTAAGATATGCGCTGACAGTCGCAACGCTCCTTGAATCAATTTCAGCGTTTTGACTTGCTCTCGATTATATTCTGGGTTGTTTAATAGTTCTGAGTCGTTAATTAAATCATAATCCTCAATTAGTGACTGCACACCAAATTCAAAATGGTTGATTTTAGCATTGATAAAATCAAAATTAGTCAGAACTTTGTAATACTTTTTCAAGTCACTCGACTTGAGACTATCTAAGCTGCCTAGATAAGCCCTAAGACATGCAGGATCACTACTATATGCTGCTAATTTATCAGCAACTTCTCCCATATTCTGCTATCTCTTTAATACAAGTATTTAGAAATACGTTCATCAACTATTTGAAATAACCTACGAGTACGCTGCAAATCTCGTTGAGCTTTCAAAAAGTCCAGGAAACTAGTGTGATATATGCTGTAACACATTTGTCCCTCAATTTCCAGCTTTCTCAAATACTCAACCCACTTATCTAGTACTTTTTCGACTTGATGTTCTTCTACTTCAGCAATCTCAGCAATCATATTGAGAGTGGGTGATGTCGTTAGTCGCACTAAAATAAACAGGATAATCACCATTAATTCCTGGGGTGGTTTATCCATATCCATCCGCGTCCAATGCTGTTGATAATAGTCCTGAAGACCTTGGGGTAATTTGTCTATAGTTAAGTCTTTATAAACTCCTTGAGCAATATCTTGTAAAACATAGCGCAGATACATGAAATTGTTTTCACTTTTGACCACTAACTGCTCAATAAATACCTGCCCAGAAAGATTGCGACTTTGAATCCATTTTTGCAGTCTATCTTTATGCTCTGAATCATCGCTAATACAAAAGCTAATATATTCCCTGATATCGCTTCGATTAAAATCCTCATACTTCTTGGCTGTTAAATCCAACTTCTCTTGCGGAACTCCTTCAGTCAACAAGGATTTTTTATTTAGTGCATAAGGTCGTCTAGTTAGCAGAAAACATATACCCTCTGGCAAGTACTTAGGTAAATCTAAAATATTTCCTGCTGCTGATGTTTCTTCGACTTCATCGAGAGCATCAACTACAATTATTAAACGTTCACCACTAGCAAATTTTGCACTTACTTTCGTGAGCAAAGTTGGGAAATCAGCATTCTCTTCATTCTGTAACTGATAGCGATTTATGAGTTGTTTCCGAATACTTTGCAAAAACTTATCTGGTTTATTACGACCTTCTGCCAGAATATTGAAGTAGCAGATAGCTTTGTATTTAGATACAGATTGGGCTGCGATCGCACTTTTCCCCATCCCCGCATCCCCAATCACGGTAAAATAACCTTTAGGATGCTTTTTGAGGAAATCATCAAATTCATCAAATACAAATTTCCGACCGCAAAATGCCTTAGTTTTTTCTTCAATTAGTGCCTTAAAGTCATCTGGATAGAGCGACTGTTCTGGAAATTCTGTAAATGTCTTCAGGCGTTCTAGAAGTTGTACGTTAGTTATATGTTGTCCTGGATTGATAGAGCGTTTTGCTACATTGACAAAAGCTTGATAGAATTTCTCAATCTGCAAAACATCTATTCTGTCTTTTTGTGCCTCATTTCTTAATAGATTCCATTCTTGGGAATTGTAATCCAATATCTGCGCTGATGAAAAAGTTTTATAAAAAACCTTTCTTACTTTTTGATTGTCAAAAAACTTCAGGTTAAGCTCAAGCTGAGTTTTATCAAAATCATTCTTGACTTCAAGACCATACTCTATTAAAGCATGAACATAAACATCGTCAAACTTTTCTGGAGGCTGTGCTGAATTAAATCCTAACTTTTCTTTAATTTCAACTACAATTCTTTTACGCTGAACTGCATTTATGATTGGAGAAACGGTAGCAGCAGCAATAGTTTTAATTACCAGGGCAATATCCATCTTTCCTGTGGTGGGAGCAGGTTGTGATATCCTTACCTTATCGCATCTTTAGTGAGTTACATTACTTGCTAGTTCCCGCGTAGTGCAAGATGTGATATCGTGTCCGGTTAAAGACTTATCATTAAGACCGCAGGGGGGCAGGGGGCTATTAGCTGGGCGAAAGAGGGTTTTGCGGTTTTTGCACAGATGTGGGAATTATAACTAATTAGCTGGACATGATATGTGTGGTGCGATCGCTAACCTATATTAACTCACTAGCGATCGCCATTTCATTCGCCGTTACCCTTAATGTAAAAGCTGTTGTTACTAACATCACGACATTCATCATTAACATCGCAACATTCATCATCAACATCGCAACATTCATCATCAACATCGTAATATTCGTCACCAACATCGTGATATTCATCACCAATATCGTGATATTCGTCACCAACATCGCGACATTCATCATGAACATCACGACATTCGGTATAACCTATTCCCCAGGCGAACAAAGTTGCTGCACTTTTTGGGGAAGTTGCCGACACATCTGCTGGAATCCTTGAGGATTAATTTGCAACCAAGCAAATAATCCCAGACTTGTACCCCCCACAAGCAACGCTAACACTATCCCCAGCATTACCAAGGGTTTACCCCGATTAGGTTTTGTAATTAAAGTTGGTGGGATTTCTGGAATTGTAACTGGTTCTTCTGACAAATCCAAATCTAGATCAAAATCTAGCAAAGTTTGCGAACTTTCTGTAAAAGAAATTGGCTCTTCTAGTTCTTCTAGTTCCTCTTGTTCTTCTTGTATCTCTGCTTCTATAATCTCTTCTGGCAACGCCGGAGTCACAGGTACTAGGTATTCTGGGGAGACACGGCAATAAGTGAGAACAACCGACGTATTATCACGTCCATTTTTTTCGTTTGCCAAGTCAATCCAGTTGCGAACAGCATCTTCAACTGTAAGTTGCCCTGTTAACACGGGTATTGCATAATCCTGCCAAGATTGTTCCACCCAGTTATTATCACTTAAACCATCAGAACACAGTAGCAATATGCCATCTTCTTCTACAATCAATCGCTGAACTTTAAGACGCAAAGATTCTGAATCTCTTGTCCCTAATGCTTGAGTTAAAGCGCTAGCATCTGCTCTCATAAGTGCCTTTCGATACAAGCTTTTAGCAAAACGCACTTCTCGCGTTGCCACATCATCATCTACTGTCAGTAGTTGACAATAATTGCGAGTAATCCAATAGGCACGGCTATCGCCAACATTAGCCAAGTAAAGTTCATGGGTATTATTTGATTGCCATCCAGTGCTAGTCTGCACTCGTTGTGGAACTTGCAGCGCCATGACAATGGTTGTAGCCATGCGTTCTCTGCCTTGGCGTTTTTGTTCATTATTGCGGGCACAAATCACATTATTTACCACCCGCAAGCTTGCTTCTAATTGTTCCTGTAACAACTCTGGTGGTATAAGTACATTTTGTTCTGTAACCTCCTTGAGTAAAGCGCGAATTTGCAACTTTACAGACTGCACTGCCAACTTACTAGCAACCTCACCACCTTCATGTCCGCCAATGCCATCGCAAACAATCGACAAGTGGGGCAATAAAGGTTCATCTAAATCACTCAAAACATTGGGGTAGCAAGCGTCTTCATTTTGCGCCATCAATGGGCCAATATCTGTAGAGCCTGCCACCTTCAAAACTAATGGCAATTCTGCAGCAGATGCTAATAGTAAATTATTGAGTTGAATATTAATAGCTTCTAACTCAATCTCAGTTTCACACATCTGCTGGACTATATTCTGTAACCCTTTGGCTACTGATGCCTTTGCAGACGCTACCCAAAACTGCCAGCACTCTCCCAGATTTTGTAAACTTAGCTCTTCATCTGCTGGTGTTTGGTAGAGTTCCAACAGTCGCACACACCAACCTTGGACTCTCAAGTTATCTACTACCAGTAAACTGCGGCTAAATCCCAATTCTGATAAAGATTTCCAAAGTTGGAGAATTTGCCACAGCCAATAAACTTGTCGTACCGCAGTTGCTTGCTCCCATGCCTCAACAATAGTTGGATAGATATTTCCTCTCTCATCTATCGGCACATTTTCTAATAAGAGGATACCAGCTGTATCTTCCTCAAGGTGACTAGCAAACCCATAAGCCTGGGGCAAATGCAACCGCTCTTGATATAACCGTAGGTAAGGAATTACTTCCTTTGGCAATTCTTCAGGTATATCTGGTGAAAGTCCCGGTTGAGTATCCAGCCAAATCTGGTGACTAATTACCTCATACCTATCTGCTACCTTCGTACCTGGTGAGATTTTGGCAGACAATGAGCCAGTAGCCCAAAGATAGCGGTGAACTAAAGGAGTTTGACAAGTGGCACAAACACTATCTCCAATAGGATTAATCGGGCTTTTACAGCCTGGATTTATACAATAAATTATCAGTTGAGTAGAAATCATAAAGCTATAAATTTAAGAAACCAATCAACTCATGAACTTCGATTAACTTTAGCTGGCAATGACTTGAAGGCTAGAATAGACTGGATTTGTGTACCGCTAGCTACATCTTGTTACTGAAATTAATCAAAATTATTGGTAAAAAGATTAAGTTTTGCTTTGTGTAAATAACTTACGTCTGGCTGTATCTAATCGTAGAAATGCATTTACGTCAATGTAGAGTTTAGGATGGCGCTATGCCAAGTTTTACCTTAATCTGGCTTCTGGCAGGAGCAGTTCTGTGTTTGATGGAACTGTTCTTACCATCGGCGTTTGTCGCCTTCATGATGGGAATTAGCGCTTTTGTGGTGGCGCTGCTGTCTGGAGTGGGTTTGGGAAGTGTATGGTTGCAAGTTGTAGTTTGGCTGTTGCTTTCCACAGCACTAAGCATGCTTTCTCGTCGGTTTTTGCAACCACGACGACGCCGGTCGAAAATTCAGGATGCAGTTATAGCTGAAACCTTAACAGAAATTCCGCCTGGGAAAACAGGGCGGGTACTGTATGAGGGAAATTCTTGGCAGGCACGATGTGATGATGACAAATTTACCGTACCACCCCATCAAAGAGTTTATGTGGTTAGGAGAGAAGGTACTACTTTGATTGTGATACCAGAAAATTTGTTGAATTCTTAGTTATTAGTCATTAGTCATTAGTCATTTGTCATTAGTCATTAGTTTTTCTTCCCCTGCTCCCCCTGCTCCCTGCCTCCTACCCCACTCCCCTTTCCTTTTGAGTTACATTTAACACTTAAAAATCAGGAGATTTACAATGGAACAGCTATTTTTACTAGTCTTTTTAGCCCTTGGTGGTTCTGCCGTAGCGGGGTCTGTGAAAGTCGTCAATCAGGGCAATGAAGCTTTAGTGGAAAGATTAGGTAGTTATAACAAAAAACTGGAACCAGGGCTAAACTTTGTTATTCCTTTCGTAGATAGAATTGTTTATCAAGAAACTATCCGAGAAAAAGTTTTAGATATTCCTGCCCAACAGTGTATTACCCGTGACAACGTTGGCATTGAGGTGGATGCAGTGTTTTACTGGCGGATCGTGGATATGGAAAAAGCCTGGTACAAGGTAGAAAATCTCCAGTCGGCAATGGTAAACATGGTGCTGACTCAAATTCGCGCCGAAATGGGGCAACTAGAGTTGGATCAAACCTTTACTGCTCGTTCCCACATCAGTGAACTTTTATTACAGGATTTGGACGTTGCTACCGATCCTTGGGGTGTGAAAGTGACACGAGTAGAACTGCGAGATATTATTCCGTCTCAGGCAGTGCGAGAATCGATGGAATTGCAAATGTCGGCAGAACGACGCAAACGGGCAGCAATTTTAACTTCTGAGGGCGATCGCGAAGCTGCTGTCAATAGCGCCAGAGGTAAAGCTGAGGCGCAAATCTTAGATGCTGAAGCTCGTCAAAAATCGGTAATTTTGCAAGCTGAAGCTGAACAAAAGGCGATCGTTTTGAAGGCTCAAGCTGAACGTCAGCAGCAGGTTTTGAAAGCGCAGGCGATCGCAGAATCAGCAGAAATTATTGCTCAAAAAATCCACACTAATCCCAATGCCAATAAAGCAGTTGAAGTTCTGTTTGCCTTGGGCTATTTGGATATGGGCGCGACAATTGGTAAAAGCGATAGCAGCAAGGTCTTGTTTATAGATCCGCGCACTATTCCTGCTGCTTTTGAGGGTATGCGTTCCGTTATCTCAAATGGTCAGATTGACTCTAACGAGTTGTTTTCTAAGCAAATACCAGGATTAGAAAATAACCGCCCTAATTAACCCTCTTCTAATATAAGTAGCTAGGCAAAATTAATTACAGCAGAATTCAAAAGCAAAACACTCTACTTGAAATCTGCTGCAATTACTCAGTAATTGCAAAAGTTTGAACCAGAAAAATTATAGAAACCGATTTAAGCAGTATCTTACAAAAAATGGGAATAAATTTTAGATGCTTCTTAAAATATTCTGTTGATGTATGGCAAGGTTGTTAGCAAATGAGCAGTTTCCCCGTAAATCGGTAGAATTATTGCGTCGCACTTTTGGTAAATGGGGAAGATGAAGACTTGTAGTTTCATTAAGAAGTAATTGTTCAACTGCATCGCTTAAAGCTTCTGGCCAATATAATGGAGCAATAACGCTTGTATCTAAATAAATCAACGACGTTCCTCTGTACGTGCATTTATGACAGTTGCACTTAAAGACTCACCCTTAATCGCAAGAGAATCACGAAATTGTTTGATATTTGCTAACTGTTGTTCCTTTTGTAGCGGAGGAACTAAACGAGCTACAGCTTTATCTTGCTCTAGCAAAATTATTTCTTCTCCCCTAGCTACCCGTTCCAAGAGAGATTTTAAATTCATAGCTGCTTCTTCAACGCTAATTCTCAACACTCCATTACTCCTGTAGTTAGGCTTAAAGTTCAAATTTGATAAAATTACAATGGTTAGTGAGGGGAATGCGATGTCTACAACAGATATTTTACCTGTTTTGAGTGTTATTAAAAATTGGCAATTAACAGTTGCAGACGTATTTAGCTGATTAAGTTTTATTTGAATAAAGCATTTATTACAGCAGAATTCAGAAGTAAAACACGCTTTATTCCTCTCATAGAATTGGTATAACTATTGACTAATCCCAGTAGCTTGATTTACCTGGCATTGACTGCACAAGCCAAAAAACTCTAGGGTGTGGTAAAAAACTTTAAACTTATGGCTGGATTCTAACTGGTTTTCTAGGTCATGAACCGGGCATTGATGAATTGGAATTGAGACACCGCATTGCAAGCAAGTAAGATGGTGTTTGTCTTGCTGCGCTAGACTGTAGAGGGCTTCACCGTTAGCCAAATTCCGCACTTGTACCATGCCTTCGAGTTTTAAGGCTTCTAGGGAACGGTAAACTGTCGCTAAACCCATGCTCTGATTGGTGTTACGTAGTTCTACGTAAATATCCTGGGCGGAAATGCCTTTTTTGATGGTTTTCAGTAGATTGAAAATACGCTCTTGACTGCGGGTGCGTATGGCTCTCATAGACAATTATTTTAATATGCCACTGTAGTTGAAGCTGTTAGATGGGCTAATTAATCAATTAACTTTAACAGCTTCGTAATCTTATTTTCACTCAGTTGGAACAGAAAGTTATAGTATAGCGATCGCAGCATTCAGCAAAAGCCCGTGCAAACCAAGTATCTAGCCAAAATTTTCGTGACACTTCGTCCTTCAGTCTTAGACCCCGCTGGTGTGGCTGTACAATCCGGTCTTAAGCAACTTGGATACGATAACGTTGACCAGGTGCGGATTGGCAAGTACATTGAACTCACCATTACCTCGTCTGATGAGAAAAAAGCTCGTCAAGACCTCGATCGCATTTGTGACCAAATGCTAGCAAATCCCGTGATTGAAAATTATCGCTTTGATTTGATTGAGGTCGAAACCCAAACAGGAGTCTTTTAAGGATTGGGCATGGGGCATTGGACATTGGGAAGAGGACTTGGGGACAAGGAGAATTGGGGACAAGGGGAAAGACTTGTTGCAAGTTCTGATTTAAGTCCCCTTGTCCCCTTGTCCCCTTGTCCCCTTGTCTCCCCCTGCTCCCCTGCCCCCACTCCCCACTCCCCACTCCCCACTCGCATTGACTAATCATGAAATTCGGTGTTGTTGTTTTTCCAGGTTCTAATTGCGATCGCGATGTTGCTTATGTAACCAGAGACTTGCTGGGGCAACCGACTCGCATGGTTTGGCATCAAGAAACGGACATTGCTGATTTGGATGTCGTGATCATTCCTGGTGGCTTTAGTTACGGGGATTATCTGCGCTGCGGTGCGATCGCACGTTTTTCACCCGTAATGCAGCAGGTTGTGGAACACGCCCAAAAGGGCAAGTTTGTAATCGGTATTTGCAACGGTTTTCAAGTATTAACTGAAGCTGGACTTTTGCCAGGGGTGTTGACTAGAAATCGGGATTTGCATTTTATCTGCGATCGCGCCCCCTTAAAAGTTGAGCGTAGCGATCTCCCTTGGACGCAAGCTTATACCAATGGTGAAGTTATCACTTTGCCCATTGCCCACGGAGAGGGTCAATTCTACGCTGACGCAGCCACTCTTGCAAAAATTGAAGATAACGGGCAAGTTGTGTTCCGTTATGAAGGGAAGAATCCCAACGGTTCACTGAATAACATTGCCGGGATTTGCGATCGCCAAGGCAATGTGTTGGGGATGATGCCGCACCCAGAAAGAGCATCTGACGCGATGCTGGGGAATAGTGATGGCTTGAGGCTGTTTCAGGGCTTGCTGGAGAAGGTAGCGGCATTAGCTTAGAGCAAATATCAGGCGACTAGGTTGGGACAAACAGCGATCGCTCTCTAAAACAGGACTTACGCACTCAAAACCTGAAACCTCGATTCCCTCTAACTCCCCTTAAAAAGGTATCTCAATTAACTTTTTAAGGGGGTTGAGGGATCTTTTATGTGTAAGTCCGATGAAAGATAGATGAAGTTCCATCACATTAAGCCTTAGCTGCAAGCAGCGATGAATATTGCGTCACCGATAGCGCAGCGTAAAGCCTTCTCTACAAGAGGCTTGTCTGCGACACGCTCTTGCGTTCGAGCCTCACAGCCGATTGTAGACACCACTTTCACAAATAAATAAATTAACGCACCTCTTTAAGAGTATCAACTTGCTTAGTAAACAACTCAGTGAATAAACTTAGCACAGTCCGTTCTTCACGCACTTTTATATTCGCACTGATAGACATGCCTGATTGCAAAGTGACGTTTTTACCCTTAATCACTAAAGATTGTTTATCCAATGAAATTTTTGCCGGAAATCTATAAAACTGATGTGTTTGATCTGGCGGTAATGCGTCTGATCCTATCCCAGTTACTTCTCCTTTAATATCGCCAAATTCGCTGTAAGGAAAAGAATCAATTCTAACATCTACCTTCATGCCTTTTCGCACAAAACCGATATCTTTATTAGTGATGAAAACTTCAGCTATATAGTTTTCATTTGGGACAATTTGCAGAAGTTTTGTAGTTGGATTTGCTACAAAACCAGGGTTTTTTGCTTGTAAATCGAAAACTGTTCCAGCTACAGGCGCATGGAGTTCTTCATATTTAACATTTAACTGTGCTTGAGAGATTTTACTATTGACATCTGCCAAACGCTGCTCATTATCTAGGATAACTTTCATGAATTGGCTATCGATTTCGGCAATACGCTGTTTGTTATCAGCTATCTTATCCAAGATGTTTTTATCAGAAACAGCTACCGTATTACTTAGCTCTTGCCGTCCTTTTTGAATATCAAACTGAAGGCGTTTCTGTTCTTCACCTAGTTGTGCTACTTCCGCCGCGAGGGTTTGTACTTGTTGTTGCTGATTGAGATATTGAAGCTGAGAAATACCGCCTTCTTCTGCTAATATTTTTAGTTTATTTAAAATCTGCTGTTGGATTGCTAAACCTGCTTTAGTATCTTCTAGTTTAACTTGGTTTTGAGAAAGTTGTTTCTTGGTTTTTTCTACTTCTAACTCTGCCGCAGCAGACCGAGAATCTAATTCTCTTTTGGCAACTTGTAGACGTTGCTGTTCATCAATTCCCAGTCTAGAATCTTGACCAGAATTTTTTAATTGAGTCCGCAATAATTCATTTTCTCCTACTAACGCTGCCCGACTTTTCAGCAGAAAAGCAGTTTCTTGTGGCAAATTACCGCGCAAATATAACAGTTCAGATTCCGTAGCAGTACTTGCACCCAACAATCGGCGATAAATCTGGTTTTCTTTAGTTAATGCAAGGCGAATTTTATTCAACGAATTTAATTCAGCAACAGAAGCGATGGAATCAAAAGTCAGTAGTGGATCTCCTGCCTTTACCTCTTGTCCATCTTTAACATAAACCGTTTTCACCACTCCACTAACAGGAGCTTGAACTTCTTTGATTGTTCCTTCGGGTTTTAATTGCCCTGTTGCTGGCACTACTTGCTCAATTTTGGCAAAATAAGCCCAAGCAATCCCAAAGCAGGCTAACCCTATTAGGGTCATCATGATTGTACGCGACCAAATTGGAGATTGACGCAAGACAATAGATTGCTCAAATTCCTGAGTACTTGAGTTGATTAAAGACTGTTGAGCAGCTTTCTGTTGTTTTGTAAGTACCCGTGAATCTTGCTTGATTCCATTTTTCTGATTACCGTTTTTCTGATTGCCGTTGAGGTGATTCCCATTAAGTTGAGTCATAACGATTTTTAATTTTGGATTTTGGATTTTTTGTAGAGTGGGCACTGTTTACCGATGCGAAAACCTTGATAAGAGACAGGGGGGAAGGGAAAAGGTACAAACCTCGCCTTTTGTGGGCAAAAGCACTCCTGCTTCTATTCTCCCTTGGTTGAGAGCAACACCCCTTCCTTTTGGATGGTTTTTCTCCCCCTGCTCCCTGCTCAAGAGCTTTTTCACGCCATGCCCTCAGTAATGAGTAATTACAAGTTCACATCTTGTTGCTGATACAGGTAATAGTAATGACCTTTAGTAGCCATTAATTCTTGATGGCTACCTTGTTCTATAACCCTGCTATTATCCATCACTACGATCATGTCTGCATTACTTACAGTGTTGAGTCTATGGGTAATAAAAAATACTGTATCACCCTTGAATGCTTTGGCTAAATTGAGACATATCTGCCGCTCTGTGGGATAATCTAATGCACTGGTTGCTTCATCTAAAACTAATAATTTTGGTCGTTGTAAAACAGAGCGGGCGATCGCAATTCTTTGTCGTTGTCCACCTGAAAGTGCAGAACCCCGTTCTCCTACCCGCGTGTTGTAACCGTTGGGTAAGTTCATAATAAATTCGTGGGCGCACGCAACTTGAGCCGCTTCGATAATTTCTTCGGTTGTCGCATCGGGATTGGTTAGAGCAATATTTTCTTGAACGCTTCCGTCAAACAACAACGTTTCTTGGGGAACTACACCAATTTGTCGCCGCAGTGAATAGAGTTCCACTTTGGCAATATCATAACCATCAATCAAAATTCTGCCGGATTCAGTTTCGTAAAGTCTCAGCAGTAATTTCATCATCGTACTTTTACCAGACCCACTTTGTCCGACAATGCCGACAAATTTACCTGGCGCAAATTCGAGGTTGACATTAGAAAGTTGCAGAGGGCCACTCGTTCCAAAGCGGAAGGAAACATTTTCGTATTTCACTGCTCCCTTGATCGCAGGTAAGGGTATATTGTAGCGGTCTGTTTCTGCTTCTTGTGGTGTATCGACAATATCGCTTAAACGTTCTAAAGACAAAGCTGTTTCTTGGAAGCTTTGCCAGAGTTGAGCTAAACGCAATATTGGGCTGGTGACGTAACCGGATATAATTCTAAAGGCAATTAATTCGCCTAAAGTTAATTCTCCTTGGAGTACTAAATAAGCTCCTACCCACAAAACGAGTAAGCTGCTGAGTTTGTTAAGAAAGTTGCTGGTAGAATTGGCGAGGGTGGAAGTCACAACGGTTTTAAAACCAGCGGCGACAAACCGAGCATAACGCTCTTGCCAAGAAAAGCGCGATCGCAATTCGATATTTTGCGCTTTTACTGTTTGAATTCCTGACATCACCTCCACTAAATAAGATTGAGTTTCGGCGTTGCGTTCGGCTTTGGCACGTAACTGTCTGCTAATAGTGGGAGAAGCAACTAAGGTGATAATCACAAATACTGGAATTGTGCTCAAGCCTACCAAGGTGAGTTGCCAACTATAAATCAGCATTACACCGATATAGACCAGCGAAAATAGAGCATCTAACCCGACTGTTAAAGCAGTACCAGTCAAGAATTGGCGGATATTTTCTAATTCGTTGATGCGAGTGGAAAGTTCACCCACCGGCCGGCGTTCAAAGTAGCGCAGTGGTAAACGTAACAAGTGGTCGATAATTTGCGACCCTAAACCCATATCGATTCGGTTAGTGGTATCGACAAATAAGTAGGTTCGTAAGGTAGTCAGCACTGCTTCAAATAGCCCGACTACTAATAGCAAAATCCCCAAAATATGTAGCGTGCCAATACTATTTTGAGTGATAACTTTGTCGATAATTAACTGAACCACCAGAGGATTCGCCAACGCTGCCAACTGCACAAAAAAGGAAGCGATAAAGACCTCTATCAGGACTCGACGGTGGCGTGACAAATAGGGTATAAACCACCGTAAACTAAATCGCTCTTGGGGCGTTTCTTTGGTAGCAGTCAGCAGTAATACTCTAACTTTGGGCGGAAAGTCGGTTGGATCAACATCTAATTGTTCAACTAATTGAGCAGGTTTGCAGCGCACAATTCCTTGGGATGGGACACCTACAACCACGGTATTTGCATCCGCTGCATATAAAACGGCAAAACTATCACCATAGCGAATCAGTGCCGGTGTAGGAATGCGCGTCACTGAAGCGACTGGTAGCTCTATCAACTGCGCTTTAAGTCCGATTAACTCTGCCAGGTAAGCAGTAACTTGAAACGATATAATACCCTGACGTTTGACTTGCTCAGTTAAGATGCGGCGAACCACTTCTCGACGAAACGGCATTTCTAGGTGCTTCGCGATCATTTGAAAGCAGGCGAAGGCTGTATTTAGTTCTCCCTTACCACTAAAAAACGGGTATTTCTGTTTTGACGAACTCTTTGAGGTATCGGGATCTGTCTGTGGAACTATTTCGTCTGATGCGTAAGGAATATCTAATTCCTCTTGGCTATCTGATTTGGTGTCCCTGACCACAAGTTCTATCTGATGACTATCTTCCAATATCAAATTTGCCGGATGTATACCAAGCAACCGTGCAGGGTTTTGACTTATGACCTGGATATTGTCTCTGTCACCGTCTGATTCTAGGCGATCGCCAGGTGATGAATTTATTACTGTACCACCGCCACTCACAAACCAGACGCTTTCGCTATCGAGTTGGTTGAATGGAGTTTTTCCTGGAGGGAGGTAATGTATTTTCGCTTGTGGTAAGGCGTTTTCTGCCAGTTCTTTGAAATTTAAAGTAGCAATCGCTTGCTGTTTCCAATACGAGCTGAGAATATCGAAAACTTCCATCAAATAGCTGCGGTTTTTGCGAGCATTGGCAAAAGCTGGGTATAAAGCCAGAAAACTAAAATATGCCGATGCACTTAAGGTTAAACACACTACTTCGGTAGAGGCGATCGCTGTTTCACAGGCGACATCGCGCAACAAACTAATTTCGCCGATAATTTCTCCAGGTTGCAGCAATTTTAAGGTAATTGGCATTTGCGTCTGGGGATCATATCCCAACAGGCGCACTTGCCCCTCATAAATGATGGTGATGCGTTCTGGGAGACTTTCTTTACCGATGATTTTCTGGCCTATGCGATAGCGCCAAGCTTGCAGCTGTTCTGATAGATTAGCGATCGCTGCATCTGGTAACTGATCAAACCCTTCTAGGGTAGTAATAAATTCGAGAAAAGTGTTCTTAATATAAGTCATATAAAACAAGTCGTAGGTAAAAGTGAGGAATAAAGTCGAAAATATTAAGGAGTAATCTCTTTTACTAACAGTGGTAGTTTTTAGTATTATGCCAGCAGCGTCAATACTTCTGTGGCATTCAATGTGGCTAAATACGTAAAACTACAGAGGGGAAGTTAGTCTAATTGCAAACCTGCATTCATATCACAGCGTTACAACTGTTATGCGTTGTTCAAAACAAAGATAGTGTAAATCGATGGAGAACAAGTTATCACTTGGTTAACACCACATAATTTATACAGCTTAAAATTTATATTTAGGATTGCAAGTATGCAAAATCGATACTCATCATTAAACCAAGATACAGAAACGCGGTTGTTAAACTTAGCGTTGCATATTTTAATTTATGATAATCAACATGAAAATATCACAAAAGCTTTACTAAGTAAATACCCTAATTAAGAATTATGTAATAAAAAAACTTTAAATTTCTGAATTATTTTTTACAAATTCTTAAACATAGGGATTGATACTATCACTGATGGCAAAAGACGTGAGCTTTCCTTGATAAACAGCGCCATGCCAGATTTATGAAATAATTCTCCATCACTTTTTTGCTAGCTTAATTGAATAAAAGTTAACTGCAAAAGTAAAACTGAAGATTTTTTGCCACCCTCGAAGAATCAACTATTCAATTTATGAAGGAAAGACAATAAATGCCTTCAGTAAATTTACTAGTTTAATTAATATTGAGTCCATTCAATCACTATGCATAAAACAACCCCACCCCGCAACCGGGATGAGGTTGTCTAATTTTGCTAATTACCTAAATTTAATATTACGCAGCATTGACACTTAAATTTAGCTGCACAATCACATCGTTGTAATCTTTGTCACCACCATTTGTTAAATCTTCAAAACCAAAGGTGTTATTCCCTAACAGCCGAATGTGATCTACCTTATCTGAATTAGCACCCAAGAATGTGAAGTAAATCTTCTTGTTGGCATTACCATTAAGAATTGCATCGGGTTTACCATCCACAATAATAAATGGTGCAAACAAAGAATTCGCCCCGAAAGTACCAGTGTAATTTGCAGTACCTTGGTTATCCACCGCCAAGTCAATGCCTCCAACACGACCACGCACAGCGGCTTCGGCGTAACCAGCCTGGCCAACGAGGATATCTGCTGTGCCATCACCATTGGTGTCAATACCACCATTCTCATCAGCCACCTGATAGAAGCCGACAAAGTTCTTGTAAGATGCTTCTCTGTTGACTGCAAATTCAGCTGTTACTAATTGTGTCACACTCCGTAAATCAATTAGTTCGCCTTGCTTTTTGCCTTGCAGACTAGTACCTAAAGATACCTCTTGTTCTGTTGCCTGAACTGTCACAACGAAATCCTGGAAGTTGAGAGAAAACCCTTCCTCTTCTGTGCTGTTATTTGTGGCTGAGGAAAAAACGACACTTGAAAAAGAAGTTTTTCCAGACAGTACAGCCTGAGTAGTACTGTTAGATATTAAATAAAATCTGAGTTTCGTACCAGACTCGAATTCTAAGATATTTTTCAGATCGTCATTCTTAAAACCCTTGGGCAGTTTAGCAATGGAGGAGAAAATCACCTTTGAGCGCTCTAGAGCTACTTTAGTATAACCCTCTGCACCAGGGGCTATACCGTTAATTCTACCTTCTTCATCGTCAACGGCAAATACACACAGTTCATTCACCTCTTTAGCGGTGTTGTTTTTAATCTTAAGAGAAAGCTTTCCTTTACGACCTTTAACTTTACTGTTGACGATAAAGATATTCTGAGTAATGTTGACCAGTTGGAAAATTGTTGTTATCTGGGTATTTGTAGTAGACCCAAAACCATCAATATTAACAGCCAACTCTTTATCAAGAGAGAGTCCATCAATGTCTGTAGTGCGGACGCGGATTTTATAACTAGATTTAGTCGCGTCAGATTTAATTTTTAAACTATCTTCCTCAATGATGAATGCATTATTATCAGTATCACCAGTGCCTGTCACCAAACTATAAGTGTGCTCATCACCTTGGTCTGGGTCAGTGGTAGTGAAGAGACCGATGATTTTTTGGTCGTCATCATCATTGCTGCTAGCGGTAAATATCAAATCTGTGGGCTTTTCGTTGAGGTCGTTGACATTGATAACTAACTGCTTCTCAAATAAGAGTCCACCAAGGTCTGTACTGGCTACCCGGATGTTATAAGTTGATTTGCTTTCAAAGTTGGGGGAATTATTTATTTGTAGGCTATCGCCAACAATGTTGAATAGGGCGTTATCAGTATCGCCAGTACCCGCTATTAAACTATAGGTATGCTGGTCATCAGTATCTGGGTCAGTGCTGGTAAAAGTGCCGACTTTACTTGCGGCAGCTACATTCTCATCGACAGCCGTAGCACTTAACATCAAGTCTGTGGGGTCAGAATTGGAATTGTTCAACAGTAGAGAGACATTGTTATCAGTGGAGTTAACAACAACCAAGTCTAGTTTACTGTCACCGTCAAAATCTTCTATAGCAACAGCATTGGGATTTGTCCCGACTGTAAAGTTGGTGGGAGTGCCAAAA
>NZ_JAIVFT010000001.1:0-561334 GCF_020829665.1 Nostoc sp. CHAB 5824 | reverse complement strand
TGCCATCGTTGAGCAGTAGAGAGACATTGTTATCAGTGGAGTTAACAACAACCAAGTCTAGTTTACTGTCACCGTCAAAATCTTCTATAGCAACAGCATTGGGATTTGTCCCGACTGTAAAGTTGGTGGGAGTGCCAAAACCACCGCTGCCATCGTTGAGCAGTAGAGAGACATTGTTATCAGTGGAGTTAACAACAACCAAGTCTAGTTTACTGTCACCGTCAAAATCTTCTATAGCAACAGCATTGGGATTTGTCCCGACTGTAAAGTTGGTAGGAGTGCCAAAGCCACCGCTGCCATCGTTGAGCAGTAGAGAGACATTGTTATCAGTGGAGTTAACAACCACAAAGTCTAGTTTACTGTCACCGTCAAAATCTTCTATAGCAACAGCATTGGGATTTGTCCCGACTGTAAAGTTGGTGGGAGTGCCAAAGCCACCGCTGCCATCGTTGAGCAGTAGAGAGACATTGTTATCAGTGGAGTTAACAACAACCAAGTCCAGTTTACTGTCACCGTCAAAATCTTCTATAGCAACAGCATTGGGATTTGTCCCAACTGCAAAGTTGGTGGGAGTGCCAAAGCCACCGCTGCCATTGTTGAGCAACACCGAGACATTGTTATCAGTGGAGTTAACAACAACCAAGTCCAGTTTACTATCACCGTTAAAATCTGCCACAGCAACAGCATTGGGATTTGTCCCAACAGCAAAGTTGGTGGGAGTGCCAAAGCCGCCGCTGCCATTGTTCAGCAACACCGAGACATTGTTATCAGTGGAGTTAGCAACCACCAAGTCCTGTTTACCGTCACCGTCAATATCTGCTACAGCAACAGCTTTGGGATTTATCCCAGCTAGGAAGTTAGTGGCATTTGTAAATGATGCGGTCATGATTGCTTTTATTATTAGTGTCTTAGCTTCCTCACACCTATTTCTGCTAGTAAAGGTAATATTTTTTGTTAGCAAGATAGGAATGTACTATACAGCTTATTGTGTAAATGATGAAAATCGCCTCAGCAAATATACGGTTACGAGTCCAGTTTCGGACTTATTCAAAGGCTTGATTAGCGATCGCATTTACATATATCACAGTGCCAGTGGAAGTTGTTACCCGCGAATCAAACAACCCCATCCCGCAAGCGAAATGAGGTTGCAAAGCTATAACTAGAGCATAATTCACAGATAAATCTGATCGGCTAGCAAAGTTCGGACAGTCACAATTCAGAAGCAAAACAGGCTATATATCTGGCTTGGATATTTAAGTTTTGTCCCTCATTCAGGTACAAATACTGTATCTTTTTTACGATACACTACGCAAAGTACTTAATTGAGCATTATTGAGGCAATTATTTAATTTCTCAGACAAAACTAAGACATGGGGTAATGACATGATGCTATCGTGAGAACCAGGAGTTTTGTAAATTTCTATTCCACCTGTAGCTAGTTCCTTCCACTTCTCCATAAGATAATACTCTTCTACGGGTCTTTCCATTGCCCAAAAAAGCGTTACTTTACCATTATAATCCTTAGCTATGTAAGTTCTTTGCGCTTGGGTATTAGCATCTCGAACAGCTAAATCTAGCACAGAAATAGGTAAAGGTAGTTGCATTTTCAGATGAAGCTTGTAAACAATTTCCCTAAGGGAATTTTGCAATCTGTGATTGACTCGATCAACAAAAAAGATGAGTTGCTGTTTTGGTTCTAAGCTAACAATATGACTCGTATTCCTTTTAATTATGTCTTGCCAATTAATTAGGAAATGACTGAAACGCTTTTTCAATTTATCCAAGAAAGATCGTTTGATATTTCCACCTGATTTTACTTGGGGAGGGTAACAATCAAATAAAGCTAGCAATTCTACCTTTTCCCCTTGTATTTCAAGTTGCCTAGCCATTTCAAATGCTACTGTACCCCCGATACACCAACCACCCAACAAATAAGGACCTTGAGGTTGAATAGTACGTATTTCTTTGATATAGTGAGCTGCCATATCTTCTATACGAGTATAAGGAGCCTGTTTTCTATCTAAACCCTGTGCTTGTAGCCCATAAACTGGCTGATCTAAATCTAAATTACCCAGTAGTTCGCGGCTGTGGAAAAGATTCCCGTATAGTGAATGGATATAGAAAAAGGGTAGTTTAGATCCCTGTAGTTGAATGGGAATTAATGAAGACCAAGGCGTTGAGCATCCTTGTTGGCGGAGAATATTAGTTAATTGCTCAATAGTAGGAGCTTGAAAGAGGATAGCTGTAGGTAGATTTTTACCAAATATCTTATTAATTTGAGAAAACAGACGTACTGCTAGAAGTGAGTGTCCTCCTAAATCAAAAAAGTTGTCTTTTATGCCAATAGGATGAATACCTAAAACATTTTCCCAGATTTTAGTTAACTGAAGTTGCAATGAATCTTCTGCTGTAGCAAAGGTTTTTTCTATCTCAACATTAGTTAAATTAGGTACAGGTAAGGTTTTGCGATCAACTTTGCCATTAGCATTAAGTGGCAGAGAGTCTAGTATAACAAAGACAGAAGGCAACATATAATCGGGCAGCTTTTGCTTGATAAAGCTGTGCATTTCATCGCTAACAATAGTCTCACCTGGCTTCGGAACGAGATAAGCAACTATCAATTTATTGCCAGGAACATCTTCTCTGACAACAGCGACATTCTTCTGTACTGCTGGGTGTTGACCCAGCATTGTCTCAATTTCCCCCAACTCAATGCGGAAACCGCGAATTTTTACTTGATGGTCTAAACGTCCAAGAAACTCAATATTGCCATCTGGTAAATAACGAGTTAAATCGCCAGTTTTATACAGATGCTTTGATTCAGATTGTGAATTTTTAAAAGGGTTAGAAATAAACTTTTCGGTGGTTAATTCTGGCTGATTGAGATAACCCCTAGCTAAACCATCACCGCCAATATATAACTCACCTGGTATACCAATCGGGACGGGCTGCAAGTTGTTATCTAGTATGTAAGTTTGTGTATTGGAAATGGGGCGACCAATAGGAATAGAACCATTAATTTTGGTATTGCTGTCTAGGGAATAGCAACAAGTAAAAGTTGTGTTTTCCGTTGGGCCATAGCCATTAATCAGGCGACAATCTCCGCCTGCTTGCAAAAGTTTTTGAATGTGAGGGACAGATAAAACATCTCCGCCAGCTAAAAGTTGCCGAACTTGTTTTAAGTCCTCAACATACTCATCTACCATCAGGTTGAAAAGACCAGCAGTTAACCACAGTATTGTTATCCGGTAATATTTCAGAGCTGCTGCTAATTCTTGTAGCGATAATGCGTGAGGTGGCATGATCACTAGCTTCGCGCCGTTGAGCAAACATCCCCAAATTTCAAAAGTGGAAGCATCAAAGGATATGGGCGCTAACTGTAAAAATACATTTTCTGCACCTATACTAATGTAATTGGTGTCTTTGACCAAGCGCACGACACCTCGATGTAAGACAGTAACACCTTTGGGGATGCCTGTAGAACCAGATGTGTAGATTACATAAGCTAAGTTTTCAGGGGTAGTTTGGCTAACTGTATTCTCTTGACTATGTTGAGCGTAGGCGTAGCCCGTCGTAGACATCGCTCCAGCATCACTATCCAAATAAACCACCTTTGCTCCACACAGAGGTAGTTTTTCGAGCAGATGTTGTTGAGTGAGCAAGATTTTCACTTGAGCATCTTTTAACATCAAGCTCAGGCGCTCTTGCGGGTACATTGGATCTAATGGAACATAAGCTCCACCTGCTTTGAGGATACCCAGTAACCCGATTACCATTTCAAACGATCGCTCTGCACACAATCCCACCATTACGTCTGGCCCTACACCCAGGCTTTGTAAATGGTGTGCTAACTGATTGGCTCGTTCATTCAACTGTTGGTATGTTAGTTGTTGCCCTGCAAATACTACTGCTACCGCATTGGGTGTACTTTCGACCTGTGCCTCAAACAGTTGATGAATGCAAGCCTGTCGAGGATAGTCAGTCTGAGTATTGTTCCACTCTACAAGTAACTGCTGCCGTTCGGCTAGCGTTAATAACGGTAATTCTGAGATACGTTGCTCTGGATTAGCAAGAATACTTTCTAGTAAAGTTTGGAAATGCCCAAGCATCCGCGCGATCGTCGCTTCATCGAATAAGTCAGTATTGTATTCAAAGGAAGCTCTCAATCCTTTGCCTGTATCCCGCATCACCAGGGTTAAATCCAATTTTGCCGTGCCGCTATGGGTGTATCCAAAAGTGGAGGCAATTTTCAAACCTGGTAGTTCTCGCTCTGCTCCCTTTGTCCAAGGGGGATTCATGGCGAACATTACTTGAAACAGTGGGGAATGACTGCGATCGCGTTCCGGCTTGAGTTCTTCCACCAGTTTTTCAAAAGGTAAATCCTGGTGGTCATAAGCACCTAAAGCTACCTGACGCACTTGATCGAGTATTTCCCGAAAACTGGGATTGCCGGAAAGGTCAGTCCGCATTACTAAGGTATTGACAAATAAACCCATCAATCCTTCGGTTTCTACCTGGTTGCGACCGGCAATTGGGGAGCCAACAAGAATATCCTCTTGTCCTGTATAGCGATGGAGCAATACCTTGAAAGCTGCTAATAAAGTCATGAACAGTGTTACCCCTGACTGCTGACTCATAGCCTTGAGGGCATCAGTCAACGCCTGCGGTAGCATCTGGCGACAGATTTCACCAGAGTAAGTTTGCACAGGTGGGCGTGGGCGATCGCTGGGCAGTTCTAGTATAGGTATGTTGCCACTTAGCTGCTGCTTCCAATAATCAAGCTGAGATTCTAGGACTGCACCTTGCAACCACTGACGCTGCCATTGAACGAAGTCAGTATATTGGATAGATAATTCTGGCAATGGTGAGGTTTTGCCAGCAGCAAAAGCTTCATAAAGTGCTGTGAGTTCCTGAAAGAAAACCTCTGAAGACCAGCCATCTGCAATAATATGATGCAGAATCAGGAGCAGCACATGCTCCTTTTCAGCTAGGCGTAACAGTTTAAAGCGGAACAATGGCCCTTGCACCAGATTGAAGGGTTGTTGAGCTTCGTGGGCAGCTAGTCTTTTGTCTTCAATTTCTCGCTGTTCTAGAGGCAACTGACTCAAATCGACAAGTGGCAGATTCAGGGTTATGTCTGGAGATATGACTTGGCTGGGTTGTCCATCTATGGATGTAAAGGTAACTCGTAGGATTTCGTGGCGGCGGACAATTTCAACTAAACATTGCTCCAGTAGTGCAACATTAAGTGAACCTGTGAGGCGATAGGCTAGGGGTATATTGTAGACAGAGTTCCCAGGATCAAATTGCTCTAAAATCCATAAGCGTTGTTGAGCAAAAGAAAGCGGGAGTTTGCCATCTCTGATGTTAGGTAATATACGGGGAAGATTGTTACTACCAGCAGAGTTAGCTTGGAGAAGAAATTCTAAAATTTCTGCTTTCCGTTCTCGCATCTGCGTCAGCAAATCTGGTGTCAGACTCTCCTTAGCAGCTCGATAGCGCAGGTTACTACCTTCGACCCATAATTTCACATCTAGATGACGTAGTTCTGATAAAAACTCATGAATGGTTTTCATAGTTGTCCCTCTTCGTAATCGCTCATAGTCTCGATCTGAGAAGCTTGGGAATTTTGCGCTGCCCATTGCAGCGTTTCAACTCGTTCAGCTAAATCAGCTACAGTTGGTACTTCAAATAAGTTGAGTAAAGGTATTTCTACTTGAAAGGTTTGACGCAACCGCGAAGTGACTTGAATCGCTAGTACTGAATGTCCTCCTAACTCAAAGAAGTTGTCGTAAATGCCAATATTTTCTAAATTGAGGACTTGCGCCCAAATGCTAGCAATCTGCTGTTCAACCAAGGTGCGAGGTGCAACATAATTCTTTGCCAGTTCTGGACGAGCAAAATTGGGTATTGGTAGAGCCTTCCGATTCACTTTGCCATTAGGAGTAAGGGGCATCGCATCCAGTGTCACAAAGGTAGTAGGCACCATATAGTTTGGTAGCTTTTCCTTCAAGAACTGGCGTAATTGTGGGATTAGCTGATTATTTACAGCCTGCTTCTGCATGGGGCTATTGGCATAAGCACTCCACGACTGAGGCCTTATTTGATTACCTGTCTGCGAATCGATGACAACAGTCTGTGCTTCTTTTAGAGAAATTCGTGTAAAAACAGCCTCAAAATAGCCATCTTTAGCAGTATTTGACCATCTGAGGTCTATGTTGTAGGGCAAACTTTCACCCAAAGCCCAGAGATTTTCTGGATCGATACCCCCTGGTAACTTCTCTAACGCTTTTATAACATCTGCGACAGTTTGTAACTGGCTGTCTGCTTTGAGTAACGCCAAAGCTTGAACTTCTTTCTGAATCCGAGCATTCGGAATTTTTTTGATGCAATAATAATCTGGCTGAGTTTTTTCGAGAATTTGCTGCACATCTGCTACTGTCAAATTTTCATCTAGCCAGTCATGCCATGTTGGTTTAATAGCTGTTGTTGCTTCTGGTTTAATGTGCAAAAATACATCATAGTGAAACTGGGTTGTCTCATTCCAAATATGACCACGACGCAGCTTTATCTCAACATGCCCAATCGCTGGAATATACTGTTTCAGGGCATAAAATAAATCTGGATCAACAACTAGCTCATCTTCATTACGAACTCGATTCTCAGCAATGCTCCTCAGTTTATCGACTGACATTGATGAGGATGAATTTTTTAGTTGCTCGGCAGTATGATAAGCTTCTAATAGTCCATAGCTCTGGACATCACCGACATAAATCCAACCGCCCGGTTTTACTGCCTCAACGGCATTTTTTAAGACTTGCAGTAAATAGTTAATATCTGGAAAATACTGTACAACAGAATGAATAATCACTGTGTCGAAGGAAGCTGCCTCAATTCCTTGAAAATTATCTGCTGCTCGGTGGTCAAGAACAATTTCCGGTAATTTTTTCTCAGATATTCGCAGTTGCTTATCTAATTCTTGCAATGCTGAAGCAGCATAGTCTGTGCCCAAGTAATATGTGCATTTTGAAGCAATTTCTAGTAGAATTTGACCCGTTCCACAACCAATTTCCATCACTCGACTGGGTTGCAGACCGAGAATCCGTTCTACAGTTTGGTCTAGCCACTCTTGGACTTGCTCTTCAAAATTATCTTGATTACTTAACTGCTTGATAATGGCGGCATCGCCTAATGTTTGGTCTTGTAAAGATTCTGGTGAGGCATTCTTTAAACCTGATTCATATAATAAATCCCACCTTTGATTCCAAGCTTGGATATGTTGAGTACTGCTAGTAGAGTCTGCTGAAGACTCAACTTCAGATGGTGTTTTTGGAACTAGATAACCGACTAAAGTTTTCTCATCTGGGATATCTTCTCGCACAACAACGACGGCTTCTTTCACAGCAGGATGTTGAAGCATTACCGTTTCAATTTCACCCAATTCAATCCGAAAACCGCGAATTTTCAACTGATTGTCAATTCGTTGCAGATACTCAAGATAGCCATCGGCGCGATAACGAACTAAGTCACCTGTTCTATAGAGCCGAGCATTAAATTCTTGGCTGAATGGGTTGGAAATAAACCTTTCTGTAGTTAGCTCAGGTCTATTCAAATAACCCAGCGCTACACCTGCACCACCAATATAAAGTTCACCAGGAACTCCCACAGGCACGGGCTGTTGGTAAGCATCCAATAGATAAATTTCAGTATTGGCAATGGGCTGACCAATTAGGGGGATTCCATCTGCTTGAATCTGATAGCAGGTAGACCAGATCGTTGTTTCGGTTGGCCCGTACATATTCCAAACACTGTAGGCACGATTCACCAGTTCCTTGGCTAAAGTAGGTGGTAACGCTTCTCCACCGCACAGAATCTTGAGTTGTTTGGAACCTTGCCAGCCAGCCGCCAGCAGTAATCGCCAGGTTGCAGGAGTGGCCTGCATAACTGTTGCTCCTGAATGGTTGAGAGTTTTGAGCAGTTTCTCTCCATCTGTAGCCACCTCACGGCTGACTATCAGAGTAGTTGCCCCCACGATTAACGGTAGGAATATTTCCAGAACGGCAATATCAAAGGAGAGAGTGGTGACAGATAGCAGAATATCTTGCTGTGTCAACCCTGGTTGCTCACGCATACTTTCGAGGAGGTTGACAACATTTTGGTGAGAAACTTTTACTCCCTTGGGCGTTCCTGTGGAGCCGGAAGTGTAGATGACGTAAGCTAGATTCTCAGCATTTGCTAGGTAAGCAGGTTTGTGAGTTGGATAATGGGCAATTTTTTCTCCATCTGTGTCCAAACAAACCACTTCCACCTGATTGTCTGGTAATAAATCAAGTAGGTTGGCTTGAGTAAGTAACACAGACACTTGAGCATCATCAAGCATGAAAGTCAAGCGCTCTTTGGGATAGGTGGGGTCTAAGGGGACATAAGCACCACCTGCCTTGAGTACACCTAGCAGAGCGATCGCTATTTCTATTGACCGTTCCAAAGAGATGCCAACTAGCACTCCAGGCTTGACTCCTAAGGTTTGGAGATGATGAGCAAACTGATTAGCACGCTGGTCAAGTTCCACATAAGTCAGTTGTTGATTTTGAAACACAACAGCGATCGCATCTGGTGTTTCCTCAACTTGAGTTTCAAACAACTGGTGAATGGATTTATCTTCAGGATAAGCTGTTTGAGTATTGTTCCATGCTGTTAACAACTGTTGCTCAGTTGTTGGCAAGATTGGCAATTTGGCAATAATTTGATTGGGGTTAGCAACTATACCTGCTAAAAGAGTCTCAAACTCTGCCATCCGGCGACGGATAGTATCAGCATCAAATAGATTGGTGTTGTACTGACATTCCAGGGTAAGCTGACCACGCAATTCTGTAGCATTGATAAACAGTTCAAAATTCTCAAAGGCGCGAGGATTGGAGAAAAACTCTACCTCCAGCCCTACAAATGGCAAACTGTTTCCGTCCAAGCCTTGATCGATATTAAAAGTGATTGGTACTAAGGGAATACGGCTAGAATCACGTGGAAACACTAATTTTTTGATCAGACTGCCAAAGGTAAATTGTTGGTGGTCGTAGGCATCTAATACAGACGATCGCCGTGATCGCAAGTAGTCACTAAAAGATTTTTCTCCATTGATGCGGCTACGCAATGGTAATAAATTAACGCAGTGTCCTACAAGATTATATTGCCCTAAAGCAGCTTGTCCGGCAGCGGAAATACCTACAACCAGGTCATCTTGTCCTGTCAAACGGTGGAGCCACACCTCGAATCCTGACAGGATTGTAGTCATAAAGCTACAACCGAGTTTTGTTCCTAGTTGTTTGAGGTTGGCAACTAGTTCGGGATTTAAATGCCAATCTTCACGGGCAGCGTTAAAGGTTCTAAATAATGGACGAGGGCGATCGCTGGGGAAATCGAGTACAGGCACAGAATCGGAGAATTGATCTAACCAGTATTGTTCTATAGCGATCGCTTCTGGACTTTGGGCCTCTTCTTCCTGCAAGGTCGCATACTCACTAAAGTGATCTGGTTCTTCCAATTCAGGAACAATACCCTGTTGCAAGCCAGAATAGAGTTTACCCACATCTGGCATTAATACTGCCCATGACCAACCATCGCAAATAATGTGATGGGCAGTCAAAATTGTTAAATGCTCTTGCGGGTGCAATTTGACAATTTTTGCCCGAAATAGAGGGCCATGTTCTAAATCAAAGGGTTGTTCTACCTCTTGTTGCAAGATACTAGCTATTTTTGTCTCTTGCTCCTGTGACTCCAGTCCAGAAAGGTCGATGATAGGGATTTCTATTCTCAGGGAGGCAACAATGCAGAGTGTATTACCATCTGTGCTAAAAGTTGTCCGTAACGCTTCATGACGTTGGACTAACTGTTGCACAGCAGACTGGAAAGCTTCTACATTAAGGTTTCCTTTTAGTCGCAGAGATTGGGACTCGTTATAAGCACAATTGGCACTGTCTCCCATTTGTACAGAAGCCCAAATTTCTTTTTGAGATTCGGTTGCAGGAGCAGTTAATAATAACTCTCCACCGGAAAATGGATCGAAATCAACAGCAGTTAATACAGATTGCGAATTCAAGGGTAATAAACTCATAAAAAACCTTTGATGTTCTAGCTTTTTTTAAAATTGCTCAAGATTGGGGATATGTTAACTGAATGTAACTAACGATGAAACAAATTCCTTTAACTTTATTGCTGATTTTTCTAAATAATTCAACTTTGTTACTCCTGAACGTAGTAACTCAAATTTATTTTTTGGTTGGCGCTTAGATAAAATTCCCAATGCCAATATTTTGGCGTAATCTTTTATTGCAGATTGACCTGGTGGAGTCGGTTCTAAACCTAACTTTCGGAGGTAATGGTTGATTTGATAAACCCTGGCTTGTAAATCGAATGATTGCATACAGAAGTTGATACTGAGAGAAACAGAAACATTACTACCGTTTTTCACCCAATGAGGTGCTAGAACGGGATGGTGAACTGCTTTACCTGGAGTTAAATGATAAACACTAGCTTTTGTTTGTTTCTCATCTGTATAATTCGCGGAATCCAACTGTCCAATGTAATAATGTTCAATCTCTTTCTCGGTCAGGATTGAGCGATCGCGTGGATTGAAGAGGTTCATATCCTTATCGCCATGAATCTGAAATAAAAAGTTTGATTCATGGTCAATGTGATAAGGAGTGACTGAATGGGGAGAGGCGATAAAGATATAAGCATCCAGCCAAGTGATTTCTTTTCGTAAAGGTACGCCTGTCAGTTCTTCCAGTTCTACTACAATCTGGTCTAGTAGGATGTTGTATTCGGGGTCAAGCTGGACGCTTTTAAGCAATACCCAAGAACCTGATTCTTCAATACGGGCGATCGCTTCTAAAACTTGATCTTTACGCGGTACTTCTGACCATTTTAGGTTGACTGGGATTTGACCTAGTTGACAAGTAACTTTTGCAGGTTCACCTTCAGCCAAAATAGTATTTGCTAGTTCAACCAAGCGGGGAATCTCAAATAAGGGATGTCCTGCCAGGTTGTGCGAAAACATAAATGATGAAAGGTTGAATTCCTCACGAAATTCTGGTGTGTCAGCCTTGATAATAGGAGTAGGAAATTTCTGGGTGGGAGCAAGCAAATCTAGCTGCCTATAAGATGAATTTGCTAGTGACATATCAATTTTTTACTAAATATTTACTACCCCCACTTCAGGAAACACTGGCAACTTGTAGATATTTGCCTGGTCGCTCGGTATCGGGGATATACCAGGCGGGGTTCCCTTGGGGATCTCGTCCTAATTTGGCATCAGGTTGCGGAGGATGATTGCGTAGGCTGTTATTGGTAACTTCGCGGTTTGTGACTTCTATAGTCGGTGCAGACAAGAAGCCAGCAGACTGCATTTCGGCAATACTTTCTTTAAACGCTGCCATCACGAAAGCCAGATCGGCTTCGGAATGTGCTGTGGTCAAGAAGCAAGGACGATGATCCCAAGTATGCACTCCCTTATCCCGCAGCAAGTAAAATAGCAAATCTCCGTAGGGGAACTCTGGTGCAGACTTCACCATGAACAGGGAGCCGAAATTATAGGCTGTGAAAGGTGCTTGAACTTGTTGGAAATAGCCCATAAGTTCCGCTACAAACTTATCGGTTCTTGCATTGAGATTTTGCTGCAAGCTGGGGCCACAATGGAGCAAATGCTGAAGTACTGCTTTGGCTGCTGCTAGCGCTAGGGGATGGCGGACAAAGGTACCGGCAAAGTAAGTCACGCCTACCTCTGGAACGGAGTCATCCCCAAACTGCCAAAACCCACCGTCTAGAGCATCCATATATTGCGATTTGCCAGCAATGACTCCAATTGGTAGCCCACCGCCCACAATCTTGCCGTAGGTTGCTATGTCTGCCTTTATACCGAAATGTGCTTGAGCGCCACCTGGATGAATTCTGAATCCGGTAACAATTTCATCAAAAATCAGGGCAATACCAGCTTCCTGAGTAAAATCACGCAATTGTTGGAGGAATTCCTTGGGCTGGTATTCAGGGCGACGGCTTTGTACAGATTCCACCATCACTGCTGCTAACTCATCAGCCCGATTTCTGAGGATTTCTAGAGACTCAGGTGAATCGTAGTCCACCACCAAAATGTTTTCTACCATTTCGGGTGGGATACCAGGAGCAGCAGGAATTGACCGGAGTTTCTTTGTACCCCGAACAATTACTTCATCCAAAATACCGTGATAAGCCCCAGAAAAGATGGCGATTAAGTTACGCCCTGTGATGGTGCGTGCCATCCGCATCGCTCCCAGAACCGCTTCCGAACCTGTGTTGCAAAAGGCTGCTCGGTCAAAGTTGGTCAACTCACACATTAGCTTTGCCACTTCTCCAACCAAGGGAGTTTGCGGGCCAATTTCCATGCCGAGTTTGAGTTGTGCTTCAATTGCTTCGGTAATGAAAGGTGGCGACCAACCAAACAAATTCAAGCCAAAGCCATTGCTTAAATCGACATATTCATTGCCATCAACATCCCAAAGTTTAGAACCAGATGAACGAGACACCACGATGGGGTAAACCATCTCTTTCATCGTCGGATTAAACCCAGAAACAGTTCTTGGATCTGCCAAATAAGGGCGATGAGATTGGGTATATTCTTTGGATTTTTGAGTCCGTTTTGTATATCTTTGGATAATTTTGTCTAGATGAGTGCGTTGTTGGGCTGTCAGAGTTTTAGTCTGGGTCTTTTCAATTCGAGCAGCCGCACCAAATGGTTTTTTAGCACCATTTGACTCTGTATCTACCGATGCTGATTCTTTACCCGTTTGAGTAGCTGGGATAGATACAGCGTTTTGTGGCTTGACACCATTATTTTGAGATGTCGCCGCAGGTACAACTGGAATTGTTAGAGATTGACTGTTGTTACCCAATAGCGCCAATTGCTGGGTCATGATTTGTAGCTGCTGATTAATCACAGTTTCTAGGAAACTAGATGCAGCAGGTTGGGAAGAAATCTGAGGTGCAGATCCATTTGTATGAACTTCATGCGCTACCAAAGTGGGCAATGTGGTTGCAGGTGCTGGCAATGGTGCTTCTAAAATGGGGTCTGCAACAGTTTCTGTTAATCCCAGTGCAGATAAAGCTTCGGGAGACAAGGCTTGATTGATCAAGTCAGCCAGCGTTCCTAAATTTGGGCAAATTTCTAGTAACTGCCTAAGTGTTACCTTGACTTGAAATTTTTTCTTCAACGCTAGCCCAACTTGCGTCAGAGATAAGGAATCTAATCCCATCTCTAAAAACGTTGTCGAGTCGTCAACACTAACGATTTCCAATCCTGAGGTTTCTTCAATAATTTCTTTTAGCAGTGGAATGAGCTTTTGCTGAGGCGATGTTGTCATAGTTTGGGTCTTTTCTAATAACTGGGGATTTGAAAGTTTGGGAGTTGCTGCGCGATTGGGATGAGGTGGAGGATCAATCCAGAAGCATTGGCGTTCAAAGGGATAAGTAGGCAGAGGAATTCGTTGTCGCGTTTCCCTTTGATAGAAGTTGTTCCAGTCAATAGATACTCCTGCTAGCCACAGTTGTCCTATAGCCTTGAGTAATGCTGCCCATTCGGCTTCGTTCTCAGCGTTATCACCCAGAGAAGCAATCGCTATCTGTTGTTTAATATCTTTTGCTTGTTGGCGGGCTAGGGTCGTAGTTGTGATTCGTGGTCCCACCTCTAACAGTAAGCGTTCTGGCTGCTGCCATAGGGTTTGTACGCCCTCTGCAAATCGCACAGTCTGGCGTAAATGTGTAGCCCAATACATCGGATCGGTTGCTTGCTGGGTTGTAATCCAGTCGGCAGTAACTGTGGAAACAAAGGGAATTTGGGGGGGCGATAATTTAACCTTTCTAACTACCTCCGCAAAGGGGGCAATGATGCTATCCATCATTGGAGAGTGGAAAGCGTGGGAAGTGTGTAAATGGCGACAAACGACTTCTTCAGCTTCTAATTGTTTTTGCAGAGCCGCGATCGCCTCTGTGGGGCCAGAAACTACGCACAGGGAAGGGCCGTTAATTGCGGCGATCGCAAGTTCTGTAGTCAATCGCGGCTCTACCTGTTTGGCTGGTAGGCGCACTGAGAGCATTGCTCCTTCCGCTAACTCCCACATTAAGCGACCACGATTTGCAACCAACATCAGCGCATCTTCTAAAGTAAATACACCCGCTATACAGGCGGCGACAAATTCACCAATACTGTGACCAATCATGCCTTGGGGCTTGACTCCCCAACTTTGCCACAGTTGTGCTAAAGCATATTCAATGACGAATAATGCTGGTTGGGTAAAGCAGGTTTGCCGTAGGGAGATAACCGCAGTTTCATGATCGCTCGGTGCGGGATACATGATTTCTCGCAAATCCCTACCCAACAAAGGTTTAAGAATTTCAGCACATTGATCTACTACCTCCTGAAATACAGATTCGCGGTTATAAAGATTCAGTCCCATGTTCACATATTGCGATCCTTGTCCGGGAAACATGAAGACAACGGCTGGATTGCGGATTTCTGTATGACGGGTATTTACTTGATTTGCATCTAAAGATTGGAGGGCTGCGATCGCATCTGTTATATCGTGACAAACTATACTGCGTCGATAGTTGAAGGCTTTGCGCCCTCGCTGTAGGGTATAAGCTACATCAGCTAAGTTAATTTCGGCATTGTACTGTAAATGTTGCTGCAAATTTGCTGTTGCAGCCTCTAAGGCTTGACTCGTTTTTGCCGAGAGCAACAATAGCTGCTGTGGACGCGAAGATCCTGAACTTTGGATTTGTGGCGCTTCTTCTAGCACTATATGAGCATTAGTACCGCCGACACCAAAAGAACTTACACCGGCTCGTCGCAAAGTTTCACCCTCTGACCATTCAGCTAGTTTGGTATTTACATAGAAGGGGCTGTTAGCAAAGTCAATCTTGGGGTTCGGAGCCTCAAAATTTAAACTAGGTGGAATTTTTTTATGATGCAGGGCGAGAGCGGTTTTTATTAACCCTGCTACCCCAGCCGCAGCAACTAAATGTCCGACATTGCTTTTAAGAGAGCCGATGGCGCAGAATTGTTTAGCATCTGTATGTACACGAAATGCTTGCGTCAGTGCTTCAATTTCAATCGGGTCGCCTAAGGGTGTAGCTGTACCGTGAGCTTCAATATAAGAGATGGTTTCCGGGTGAAAGTTGGCATAAGCTTGCGCCATCGCAACGGCCTCTGCTTGTCCGTCTACACTGGGAGCCGTAAAGCTCACCTTATCAGCGCCGTCATTATTGATACCAGATCCCCGAATTACAGCATAGATGCGATCGCCATCATGAAGTGCATCTTCTAAACGCTTGAGAACAACGACTCCTGCGCCATTGTTGAACATTGTGCCCTGAGCGCTGGCATCAAAGGGGCGACAATGCCCATCCCCAGACAGCATACTGCCTTCTTGAGCCACATAACCGCTGTTTTGAGGTGTAGTCATAGATACACCACCGGACAAAGCCAAATCGCACTGATAGCTGGTTAAAGCTTGGCAAGCTTGAATAACTGCTACTAAAGAAGTGGAACAGGCTGTATTGACGCTGACAGCCGGCCCTTTGAGGTTGAGCTTGTAAGCAGCACGGGTCGTTAAAAAGTCTTTTTCATTTGCTAGCATTGTCTGGAACTCGCCGATGCGATCAACGATTTCCATACGTCCAGAAATATGGTTAGCAAAATAAGTATTTTGACCACAACCTGCGTACAAACCAATCAAACCTTCAAAAGACTCTGATTCATAACCAGCATTTTCTAGAGCTTCATAAGCCAACTCTAGAAAAACTCTGGATTGTGGATCCATAACCACAGCTTCCAGCGGATTAATGCCGAAGAAGGCAGCATCAAAGGTTTCTCCCCCAGGAATGATTCCTCTAGCTTTTATGTAGCTAGGATCTTTGCAAAGGTTCGGGTCAATACTAGGATCTAGCTCCTCATCTTGAAAAAAAGTCGTTGACTCTAATCCCTCACACAGATTGCGCCAAAACTCATCGACATTTTCAGCGCCAGGAAATTTTCCTACCATGCCAATAATGGCAACACCATCAATAGGATCTTGATTATCGGATGCTTGCATATTCACCATTGCTTAAACACCTTGTTGATGATTACGGCGACGAGAACGAGCTGCTTGTTGGCGTTGGGCGCGATTTTGCAGCTTGTCATGAGACGGTTGGCTGTTCTGGTTTGAATACAAATAGTTTGCTAAAGAGCCAATCGTTGAATACTGAAATAGCTTCACAACAGGTAGCTCAATACCAAGTTCCTGTTTTACTCGCACAGCAACTTGTAGAATTGAGATTGAAGTTCCTCCTAAATCAAAGAAATTATCATCAATCCCAACGCGATCAATTTTGAGCAGTTCGGACAAAATACCTGCAAGCAGACGTTCTAAATCGGTTTGGGGGGCAATGTAGGCTTGTTCCAGTTGTGGACGTTCTCTACTTGGTGCTGGCAATTTATGTCTATCTACTTTGCCATTTGCAGTCAAAGGCAGTGATTCTAACATCACAAATGCCGATGGCACCATGTAATGAGGTAGTCGCTGCTGCAAGAAACTACGTAATTTATTATGCGTATATCTACTGTTATAGTGAGGAACAATATAACCTGTCAACTGCTTTTCACCTATTTCATCTTGACGAGCTAAAACGACAACTTCCCGAACGTCAGGATGTTGTGCAATCTCCCGCTCAATTTCCCCTAGTTCAATTCGGAAACCGCGAATTTTTACTTGATTGTCAATACGACCTAAGAACTCGATAGTGCCATCTGGAAGATAACGAGCTAAATCTCCAGTCTTATAAAGGCGTGTTGCTAAATTACTATCAAAGGAGTGAAAAATAAATTTTTCGGCAGTCAAGTCGGGACGGTTCAAATAGCCTCTAGCTAATCCATCGCCACCAATGCACAATTCGCCAACTTCTCCAATTGATACTGGTTGGAGGTTGTTATCTAATATATAAACTTTGGTATTAGCAATTGGGCGACCAATAGGAATAGAGACACCTGGTTGCAGTGGCGCTGTTATAGTATGACAGCAAGTAAAAGTTGTATTTTCAGTTGGCCCATAACCATTAATTAATTGACAGTTCTCTACTGTTTGCAGAAACTTTTGCACATGGGGAACAGATAAGACATCGCCACCCGCTAGAAGTTGATGCAAGGATTTTAAAGCATTAATTTTATCATCCACTATGAGGTGGAATAAACCCGCTGTCAGCCAAAGAGTAGTAACTTGATATTTTTGAAGAATCTGCCCTAATTCTTCTAAAGATGGTGTATGAGGAGGGCAAATTACTAGTTGCCCACCGTTAAGTAAGCAACCCCAAATTTCAAAAGTTGAAGCGTCAAAGGAAATAGGAGCGAGTTGGAGAATTATTTCTTCATCTGTGAGGTGAACATAATTAGTTTCTTTGACTAACCTAACGACACCACGATGGATAACACTAACACCTTTGGGTGTACCTGTAGAACCGGAGGTATACATGACATAAGCTAAGTTGTCAGCAGTGATGCTAGTGCTTAGGTTCTCAGTTTTATTTTGGGCGATTTTATTCCAATCTGCATCTGGGCAAATTACAAATGCTGTATGAGTAGGTAATTTCGTGACTAGTTCTTTTTGAGTTAATAGTACTGATACCTGAGTATCTGACAACATGAAAGCTAAACGTTCTTGTGGATACCCTGGATCTAGTGGCACATAAGCTCCACCTGCTTTGAGGATAGCTAAAAGTGCTACAACCATTTCTAAGGAGCGCTCTATGCAGATTCCTACAAGAGTTTCTGTTCCTACTCCTAGTGTTTGGAGATATTGTGCTAGTTGATTAGCACGACTATTCAAATCTTTATAGGTGAGATCCTGATTATTAAAAATTAATGCTACAGCATCAGGTGTTTTCTCTACTTGCGATTCAAACAACTGATGAATACATGTTTGCTGAGGATAATCGGTTTGAGTTTGATTATACTTGACCAATAGGTGTTTTTCGGGTTCTTTCAAGATAGATAATGTTAAGCTATCTCGTTCTAGGTTATTTTCCGATAATAAGACTTGACAATCATTTGCGAGTAATGGGTTTTTATTTTGAGCCAATGTATCAGTTATAGATTCCATATTTAATTTTCTTAATATATATATGTTTTTGCAAAAAATGTGGTTTTTAAGTAGTGTTGCATTTTTAACTCAACCAATTTATGGGTTAGCGATGCAGTTAAGATAACTACTAAAATATACAAAACAAAAATAATTACTGACTGAGAAATATTAAAGTTTGTTCCAAAGTTTACATGAAAGATACTTTTGTATATTAACGATAGGGATTTTTGGATAAACCAGTGAACCATGTAAATCGAGTACGATATTGTTCCGAGATAAATTAGTAAGGAGGAATTTAGTGTATTTAATATGATGTTGTTATTTTTTTTGTTTATAGAAGCAGATAAAATTAACAGGGAAAAAGCTGGGATTATCAGTATATCTTGATAATCATAATGCATAATAAATAATACCCATAATAATGATAAAATCACAGTAAAATTAAGACCTAGATATTTCCAGTAATTACTAGTACGGTAGACTTTATAAGTAAGAATCCCTATTGTAGCTTCTAGAGTGCATCTACCTATTGAAGGTATACCTAAAAAATTCAGATGTCCATAAGTTAATTTTGTTAATAAAAATAAACATATTAATGAACTTAGATAAATCACTAAATCACATATTTTTGGAAGCTTTAGTAAGAAAAATAATAATAAAGGTAATAGCAAATATGCAATCAACTCTGCACTGATTGACCATGCAGGCTCATTCCAATAAGTACTATCCCCAAATAATGGTGGAGAATTTAAGTCTAAGGCTTGAATCATAAAAATGTTACTAAAAAGAGCAGCAATGTTTTGAGTACCACTAAATGGAAGCGAAGATTGGTTAGCAGCGTCAAAAACTGATTTGTTTTTAAATAATAAAAACCCTAATTTGGAAAACTCAACTGCTAAAAACAACAGAATCATAAATACATGTAAAGGATAAATTTTAGTAAATCTTGAATATAAAAATGCCCGATAGTTAGGGATACTGAGTTTTGTGCTAAAATTGTTAGCATAAACATGAGTTAAAATAAAACCACTCAAAATAAAGAAAAAGTCAACACATAAGTATCCATTAAAAAAGAATTTACTATATGAAGTTATACTCTTGCCTAAATTAGGTATGAGATACCCAACATAATGATGTATGACAATTAATATAGCTGCAACACCACGTAAGGATGTTAAAGCTGTTATATGTTTAACCATTAGAATTTTTACTGAAAACTTATAGTGACGTTGTTAGCTTTGAAATTATATTAAAAGACTAATTTCATAACAAATTATGCCGCAATCCTACAATGTTTGTATTAAAGGGCGTTGGCTCTAAGAGGTTGTTTTAAAAGTGGTTGGCTGTATCTTTGCACTTATTGATCCCCCCTAACCCACGCCAGTCGCTCCACTTGGGGAGACCCCAAGACCGCGCTGGCTCCCCTTAAAAAGGGGGGAACCGGAATCAAAGTCCCCCAATTTATCGGGGGATTTAGGAGGATCTAAAACGTTTTGTTACCGACAAGAGGACTTTTAAAACATCCTCTAAGATTTAGTTCTCTCATTCTGACCTATTTCCTCAAAATCGTAGTTATTTTCAAGACATCTTCATTGAAAATTAAAACTTTATACATGCTTTGCAATGGGAGTATTAACTGTACGTTCGCTTATTGTAAGAGAAGATAATAATTTATACCTTGACAAGCAAGGAAGACAGCGATTCTACCAGGCGATAAATAATTAATAGAATCCCTTTGTAGTTAGGTTTGGCTCCAGGATATGACTAGCGAAACGACTGTGGGGTAGGCATTGCAATGCCTACCCCACAGTAACTAACTATTTGCTGTAGTCTACGTAATTGAAAACTGCCGTTTCAACTGGATAGTTATTTTCGGCACGCTGCACTAAGTGAACAGATTAAGCCAAGACGCTAGCAGAGAAAACGAAGTCATTTACACTCAGGCTAGTTGAGGTAATTTGCAATAATGAAACTAACTCCGTATTTCCAGTTTTCACGAGAGTGTCGCTACCCTGTTGCAATAGGGTTACATTACTAAATTCAGTGACGCCAATACCGCCCAACCCGATTTTATCAATCCCGATCGCAAAATCAGTCACAATGTTCTTGCTAGTTGGCAGACTAGTGTTAGCAATCCAAAACTGGTTAGCACCAGCGCCACCACTCAGGCGATTATCGCCCCCTTGACCAGCAAATAACATATCATCACCATCGCCACCAAATAGGGAATCATTCACACTGGAGAAGAGTTTGTCATCACCGGAACCACCGTAGAGACGGTTATTGCTGCCGTTACTCGTAAGGGTGTCGTTACCTGAGCCAGCGAAGGACAGTTGACGAGTTCCTTCAACTACTGTCAAAGTATCATTACCTGCTGCCCCAAATAGATTATTACTACCACTAGCTTCAACTACAGCGATCGCATCATCACCGTTACCACCATTGGCACTAGTATTTTGAGCCGGGTCGTTTTGACCAATAAATATCTGCTCATCACCATCACCTGTGGACACTGATGAGTTACTACCCACAAGCACCGTGTCATCGTCGTTCCCAGTTTGGATTGTGTTACCTTTAGTACCCTCGACAAAATCTGCTCCGTCGCCTGTAAATAAGGTTTGATCTGGCTGAACTGTAATATCATCGCTGGTAGTGGAGCCAAACTGAATTTCTTCAGCTTGAGGTTTACCTAAACCAGGAGCAAGGTTAAGGGGATTCTCCAGTTTTAGGAGAATAATTTCATTGTTGTCTATGACTGGATTCTGAGGATCATCTCCAGGACGCCCTGTTGAAAAAGGATAGTTGTTATCATTAGCTACCAAAATGGTGTTTTTGTCAACAACCAACAGATTTTCAATTGTTACAAATGGGAAGTCAAAAGTTTTTTTGCCATCTCCATTGAGGTCATTGGGGTCTTGGATGTTTAACAAGTCTGCAACTTCTTCTTTAACTACATAGCCATTAGAATCTGTTTTAGACAGGTCTATTTTGAAAACCTTCTTGAATTGAGCAGAAGTTCCTTGACCACCATCGCGCTCAATAACTAAGTACTCATTATCATTAATGACTCCTAGATCCCCGATCGCGTATGTAGGATTTTCCAGTCTATAGTAAACTTTGTTGGCAGTGTACTGGCGGCTGGCGATGTCAAATTCATTAATCCGCAAAGCACCGGGAGCATCACCTTGAACCGTACCCTCTAGTAGCATATAGAGTTTGGTTTTGCTGGCGTTGATTGCTCCGCCTTCAAAACCTTTGGAACCACCCAAGTTAGCAAAAGCATCCCCTGAGAGAACATCGGGGTTTTGTGGCGATCGCACTAAGTTATTCTGAGGATCACTCAAGAAATCTCGGACTTTATCCCCTGTATCTGGGAAGTCTGTAAAGAGTGCATCTACCCCTAATTGAAAGAATTGCTGAAATTCTAGTTCTGGATTACCTTGGTAATCTGCTGCTAAATACTGGTCTTCATCGCGGAAGGTGTAAGGATGAACCTGTAAACCTGCATTATGAGCATCTTGAATTAAGGTACTAGGAGGTAACGTTGTCTTATCAACGTCATTTACTGTTCCATCGCCATTCACATCATCAGCTTTGCCATCAGCATTAGCATCAGTACCTTTGACACTAACAATCATCCGCTTCCAAGGGCCAATGCCATCAGCATAAGTGGCAACTTCAGCCAAGCCTTGTGGTGTTCGCAAGTCGCCATAAGTGCGAGTGTCACCACTTACCTTCAGGTCATAAGGCTGACTTTCTCTGATCTTGCCGTTGATGTCAATGTCACTGGCATCTAAAAGTTGGACAAGTGGAATATCCACCCCTGCCGCAGGCATAATGCTATCATCCAGTTGTTTGAGGTTAGATACTTCAAAGGACTGGATGAAGATGCGACTGGGGTCAGTAAAGTTATTTGCCTTGAGTGTATCGATCAGTATATCGCTGATGTTTCTGTTAATTTTGTCTGTAGTGCCTACATAGGTAGCTTCTTCGGCAAAATAGGTGGGATGCTTCGTTTCAGGGTAAATGCCAATCTTTTTACCTGTCTGGACTTCTACCTGTTTAACCAAGTCGATGATTTCGGTGAGAGTGGGAATCTCAAATTGACCATTGAAGGATTGGTCGCGGAAAGGTAGACGCTGTATTGCTCCTAAAGCCTTGATTTCTTCCAAAGTGAAGTCTTCAGCGAACCAACCTGTAATTGTGTTTCCATCTAGGCTGACTGTTTTCTTGCGATCGGCAAACTGTGGATATTTGGTAATATCGTAAACGTCTGTGGTTGTATTGCTGAAATTGACAGTGCCATCAGCATTTAAAATTGCTAAAGCAGGCTCATGGCGGGCAATTAACACACCATCTTTTGTAACTACTAAGTCTGGCTCAATAAAATCAGCACCGTCTGCAATTGCTCGTCTGTATGCCTCTAGGGTATGTTCTGGAAGATAACCACTCGCACCTCTATGACCAATGACTTTAGGTGCTTCTCCATTTAAAGTTTTGAATTGGTCAGGTGTAGCAATGGGAGCTTCTAACAACTTACCAGTGGCATCAAAATGTAGTAGATAGGGGCCAAACTCCTCTCCAACCCAGATTGTACCGTCTTTATCAAAAACGAATGACTCTATATCCAAGTCTGTACCAGTCAGTAATCTATCGCTAGTTCCTTCATTAACTATTTGAAAAGGAATTTTGTTATTAGGATCAGACAGTTGAATATAATCTAAAACTTTAACAGTGCCATCTCCATTTTCTGTTCCCTTAAAATTCGGGTCTAGACGATTGATACGCAATAAAAAGTCTTCACTATTATCTTTGCTTCCGTAACCATTATCTGACAGAAAGTAGAAAGAGTTACTGTTAGCAAACTGTACACCGCTAAAGCCCTGTATTGGCTGTCCTGGGAAAGGCCCCGTTCTGCCATTAGCTGAAATTTCCTCACCAGAAGTTGGCCCATCACCATAGGTATCAGCAGGTAAAGAGGCAAAGCCTACTAACTCAATTGCCATAATTTAGAATGTTGGTTGGGTATTTGGATTTAACTGCATCACAAGCTATTGAAGTTTTCTCATTACTTGTGGAAAAAATAAGTCATGATCTCAGATTAGAAACCGGAATTACTGGTAAATTTCAGAATTACAAAAATATAGTTTGGGCAAGTCTGTTAAGTCCGATTTCGTCTGAACGCCGAGAATACATTTACAAAAAACGTATTTTCTCAGAGTTATCAAAAGCTTAAGAAATGAGAGTGGAGTGTTAACTACTAATCTGTGTTAGCAAGTAATGAGTGTGGAAAACTGAGATTTAGAATTTAATGCCGATAGAAGTTATGAGATAACTTAGCTAGCAGTAAAGATGTTTTCATGAAAAGATTAAGACAAGATAAAATTAAACAGAAGAAATGATTAAAATATATTTGTATGGAAAAATAATATTTATTAAAATTTATACATACAGCAGTTTGCAACTAACTAAGGTACAAAATGCAGGACTTAGGCATCAGACAGCATAGCTGCTTCAAAACCCGTAGCTTTGTACTTCATGCAAAAGAAAACTGCTGTATCAGATTTAAACATGATAAAGTCAAAATATTTATATTTTAAATACAACCTATTCTTGATAATTATCAAAAGATAACATTTGAATTTTTGCAGTTTGAGTTGGCTAGCGATCGCATAAATGTTACTATCACTCGTAAGGGCTTATACCATTTTTAAAGATTTTTGTAACACACGGAATGTTTAGATACCCGACTTTTTTAAGAAGTCGGGGATGTTACTGTTTAGGAATGATTTAGGATGGGGATGACACTATGCAAACAAACTAAACCACGACGCTAGCAGAAAAAATGAAGTCATTTGCAGTCAGGCTAGTTGAGGTAATTCCTAGCAATGAAACTAACTCTGTATTTCCGGTTTTCACCAAAGTGTCACTACCCTGTTGCGACAGTGTTAGCCCACTAAATTCAGTTACGCAAATACCACCAATTCCAATCACGTCAATCCCGATTGTAAAATCAGTCACGATGTTATTACTAGTTGGTAGACTACCATTAGCAATCCAGAATTGGTCAGCACCAACACCACCACTCAGTCCATTACTACCCTGTTGAGCAGCAAATAGCACATCATCACCATCGCCACCAAATAACGAATCATTGACATTAGAGAAGAGTTTGTCATCTCCAGAACCACCGTAGAGAAGGTTATTGCTACCGCCACTGCTAAGGGTATCATTACCTGAGCCACCGAATAATGATTGGCGAGAACCTTCAATTACTGTGAGAGTATCATTACCTGCCGCTCCAAACAAATTGTTACTACCATTGGCTTCCACCATGACAATCAAATCATCACCATTGCCACCGTCGGCGCTGGTATTTTGAGCCGGGCCATTTTGACCAATAAATATCTGCTCATCACCGTCATTCCCGGAAATTGAGGAGTCACTGCCTGCAAGCACTGTGTCATCACCGTTTCCAGCCAGGATTGTGTTACTTTGAGTGCCTTCTACAAAGTCGACTCCATCACCTGCACTAAAGAATTGTCCTGGCTGAAGATTGACAGTATCGCTGTTGCTAGAACCAAATCCGTTCGGGAAAGTAGGTGCTACAGCTGTCAGGTTATTGGGTAGTTCAAGAATGCCGAGTTTTTCAGCAGCCGTATTACCTGTAATGTTGAAGTCGTTGTCGTTAATCAAGGCTAGAGTGTTCGGTGCTACCAGTGCCAAACCTTCTAATTTTTCGACTCCTGTGTAACCCAATTGAGCAGCATTAGCGATTAGACTTTTGGTGACAGGGGTAATATTGGCAGCAGCTAATTCCCCAGGAGTAAGTTGTTCAATAGTTTTACCATCTGGCAAAGTGAAGTTAGCAGGGTTATTGATGTTAGTCGTCCCAGCTAAATCAATTTGGTAAATTAGTTTATTGCCAGCAGACGTACCATTGTCGTCTCGCTCAACTACTGCAAATTTGCCGTTACCCAAAGAAACTGCATCGCCAATCTTATCAGTTCCTGGTAAACCTTCCAGGAGATATAAGTACTCTCCTGTTACCTGCTTGGTGACAATATCAAACTCTAAAATTCGCAGGTTGAGAGAAGCTTTAGAAGTCGCGTCATTAGCAACATCTGGATTGTCAATTGGACTCTGGATAAAAGCGTATAATTTATCACCTTCCAGGGCTACAGCTTCAAATCCTCGATTATTGCGGCGTTGAGCATAAACTTCTGGCAATACCTCAGTACCAAAAGTTCCTGCTGGTTGATCTAGGTTGGGTGCAGTGGCAGTTCCTTGAGGAATAAAGCGGTCAATTAATTTACCATTAACATCAAAGTGGTAAATTGCCGGACGGTATTCATCTACCATCCAGTAATCTCCATTTTCCGCAATTACAATCCCTTCTAAGTCTGCACCTAAAGGATCGTTAGCTAGAATATTGTTGTCTAAGTCAACAGCAATTTCATCAGTGTAAGCTAAACCATTTGACCCAGCTTGCAAATTAGGCAATCCAGTTAACGGTGTCGTCCCATCTTGGTGGAATAGTCCTGTTCTATTAGTAATGCTAATTTCACCTGTGGTACGGTTGAGTTCAAAACTGACTATTTCTGGTTGGAAGTCGGGTAAGAAAAATGGTCTGTTTGAACCCTCAGATTCTCCATTGGGGCCACGGTCTGTGTGGGTGACAAACTTCAGGTTGCCATTTCCTGCAAACCCTTGAAAATACAACCCAGAGAAACCACCTAAGAAAATATCTTGACCTTTAGAGGTAGTGCCTAACTTTGGTAAGTTTTCAAATTCATAGATAGTTAGCTTGGGTTGAGCAACAGGATTGCGTGGATCGTAACTAGTAGTGTCAATAGTTAGAGAATTAGGGAAGGCATTAGCGATATTTTCCCAAGGTACGAGCTTGAAGTTAGAACTGATGTTTTCCTCTTCATCTCCATCGCTAACTATTTTGACAGGTTCATTGGAGCCATCTTGAGTGACAAATAAACCAAATGGAAAGTTAGGCCCCAGTGGTACGTTAATTACATCTGCACCGTCTGACTCTTGTACACTGTCAATTGGCCCATTGTTGCCAACCGCAAAGTTACTTACGTATTCGTTGTTACCTTCACGAGTGTAAGCAACAAAGGTGTTGTCACCTTGGCTAGATGCTAATAAATAGCCTGTGCCATTTTTGCCGTAATAAATTGTCAGTCCTTCTACGTCATCGGTGAGATGAGTACCACCCAAATCCCTGACTTTATCAATTAGCTTGCCAGTTGTGCCACCGTTTGGTTCTGCTTGAAACTTCCAAATACCAACATTTTCCTGTCCAATGTAGAGGAAACCAGTTTCCTGGTCTACTACCATACCCTCGGTTTGGGGATCACGACCCTCAATTGTCGGTACAGTCAACTCCCGCACGCGTTCAGCCCCAATTTTGCCATTACCTTTGTCAATCAGTTTATACTGGGCGATATCTCCAGTTTCTCGGCGACTGGTAAAGACGTAATAATCATTAGTAATTGAACTACGGTACAGGGTAAGCCCGTAAGCACTCCGAGAAGATGAGGAATAAGGTTCTGCAAAAGGTGCTGCTTGGAAAAGGGTTCCAATACTGCTATCGGTGATGTCTTCCAGGTAGTTATTGTCAGCGCCAGGGTTGGGGTTAATTTTGAAGATTGCTAGTTTATCATTGCCGCGATCGCTAGCTACGGCAATATCAACAGATTGATTGCCTAATTTAAAACCGTATTGCAGGTCAATATTGTTGTAGCGAATGCCACCCGGATTTACTGTTTGCAACAAATTACCAGACAGGTCATAAACTCGCAGTCCAGCATTTTTAACTGAGGTCAAGACTAGGCTATCGGCTGAGTTTGTGGCATTCACATAGATGGCAGGATCATCAGCATCAGCCCGTTGATCAACTGGGAGTGTTTCATCATCCAACAAATCGGGACGGGTTTCTAGTGTGGGTGCAGCAGTTGGAACTAAGTCTGCATCCAGTGTGAGAATTTGGGTAAATTGGCTTTGGCTGAAGTTATTATCACTCACCAGGACAATCGACTGGCGACCATCTGCTAGTTTGGGGCCAAAGGTGATACCTTCGATGTTATCTGTACCGTTAGGCAAGTTTAAATCATTTAAATTCAACAGTAAGCGCTTTTGAGCAGGTTGGATAGCGGCTAGTTGCTCAGTACTCAGATTATTGAGAGAATCGTAGAAACTAATGTCTGTTGATCCTTGCAAGGAAACTTCGTAGATTTTGATGGTGTTACCGACACCCGCAGAAAAAGAGCGTTCCAAGCCCAGCAATGTGCCCCGGTTGTCGATCGCTAGTAAATCTACTAAACCATTGTCACTGGAACCTGTGCTTGGGTTGGGCGCTTGGGCAATCGCATCGGTAATATAAAGGTATTCTTTTTCTGGTTGTCCACTAACCAGATTGTATTGCAGAATCCGGGAACGGCTACCGCTGGTGAGTGAAGCCTTTAATCCATCTTGGGACAGGGCGTTTTCAGTGGCAGTGAATAGGGTTTTCTGGTCGGGTGTAATGGTAAGGCTTTCAAATGCCAGGTTATTGTAAACGCCTGATGTCTGCGTATCACCTGCATTTACAATCCCATCGCCGTTGGTATCGTTAACTACTGGCAGAAATTTGTTGGGGACAAGTAACGATCCTATTTCTTGCCCCGTTGTAAGGGAAAATTCCTTAATAAAGGGATTGGTAACGCGGCCAGCAGTAGGATTGACTTCGCCTTCTGAAGAGATGAAGACTGTCCCATTATTGGTTAAAGCAATGCCTTCAGGGTCAAGGCTATTAGTTGTAAAAAAGTTGCCGTTGGTATCTTTCAGGGGCGTGACATTGGTAAAACTCACCCCAGTATCAGCAGTAAAAGTATAGAAGCGGGCAGGGCCATTTTGGGAGCGATCGTCTGAGATAGAGTAGTAGCGGTTGTTAACAGCATCGTAGGTGACACCAGATAGTCCACCCAGCGGAGTCTGTACCCCATTTACGGTTCCCGCCGCGCCAGTAGGAATAAAGCCAGTAACAAAAGTAGACTGCCCCTGAAATCCTATACGGGGAATGGTTTTACCTGGTTCATTTGACCCAGTTTGCACATCTGCGAACACCAAACGATGGTCAGAACTGGGGAAGGGAAAAGTACCTACCAAAGGAAATGTCGAATCAGTATTTAGGGGCCAAAATACTCCTGAGTTGGCAATTGTCAGGTCAGCGGCGGGTAGCACGTAGTCAGTCCGCAGGTTTCCAGGAGCCGTATCAGCAAAGTCTGCGGTATCAAAGCTAGAATTCCCTTTTTGGCTAGCATTTACACCATCTTGTAAATCTGCTTGTTGGGAACCACCCAGACTGGTAGGGATAAAATTAGTATTGATATTAGGATTTTGCAACAGTTGGCGAATAGCATTGTCAAAACTATCACCATCCAACGGATCTGCATTCTGGTCACCCACAATCACAAAGCTTGACCCAGCAACAATCTCACCCGTTTTTCCCTCATCATCGTATATGTAATTACCTTTACTAGGAGTAATATAGTCTGCCCAAAAGCGGATTTCATCATGGTTGCGTTTGCCGTTGCGGTCTTCGTCTCCATCAAAGGTTGGGGGTGTGGGGTGGCTGGCGAGGACATGAATTGTCTCGCCGTTTACCTGAATTGGTACATCCCAATGACTTTTGGAGGAGAGGCGTAAAACTTCTAGTTCATCCTGAGAATACCAATCATTTGGCTGTGCTGTTGTAGGATCATCGGGAAGCAAGGCATTAGGCATATCCTTCCAAAGAAAATTTTGGAAGGTGCGGACGTTAGCTGTGTCGATGGGATATTTGGACAACAGCAACATCCCATATTGGCCAGGAAAATTACCGAATCCAAAGGCATCATCGCCATATCCGATTGCACCTGGGGTTGTAACTACTGCGCCGTTTTTGTTCAAGTCAAAACCAGAGGCAATACCCGTGTTGGAAGGCGCAATGTAAAAGTAAGGGTAATCAACAGGAGTTGCACCATTTTGGCTGACTGCCAGGTAATTTTGCTTGAATAACTGAACTGCTTCTTGGGAGTAGTCAAACTCATTGATCAGCAGCACATCTGGGTTGTTACGCTGGATAATCTCCGCGACAGCTTTTGCTTGAGCATTGTCAGGGGTAGATAGGTCAGTTACTAACTGACCTTCTGCGTTGCGATTCAAAGAAGCGTTGAATTGAGAAAAACGAATTGTGCTTGTAGTTACCATAGGTTAGTTCTGAGGTAGATTTCAGATATTGAAAAAGAGGCAAGGGAGCAAGGAGGATAGAAAATTACTCTGCGGTTAGGCATTACACATCTATGCATTAGGCAAAAACATTTATACGATCGCCCTGAAGTTTCCCCAAAAGGCAATTGCTTGAATCTGCGTTAAACAAATACAAAGCCAGTATCGGCTGCCAAATTCGTCTTTAGCTTTAACCCATTCTCAACAACAGCAATTAACTCTGTTCCATTGCTGGTAAAGATGCCTACAGCAGACTTGTTGCCAGACACGGCTGATGCAGACCCTAGTGAGTAATGGTTAGCAAGTCCCTTGAGTTCAATTTTGTCCTTAGCTTTAAAGCTGGCAATATTGGCATAATCACCGTTACCGGAATTGGCATAGAAAACTGCACTGGTATCACCCAAGATATAAGTATCTGCACCTTGATCACCGTTGAGTAGGTCAATTTCGCTTGTGCTACCCCCCCAACCAATGAGGCGGTCATTGTCCTTGCCTCCAGAAAGTATGTCACTGCCAAGCCCGCCTAAGATTGTGTCATCGCCATCGCCCCCACGGAGGATATCGGCGCCTCCTTTGCCATCAAGGTAATCATTGCCTGCGCCACCATCAATCGTTTCATTGGCATCAGTGCCGATTACGCGATCGCTCCCAGCTAGAGCATTGACTATGTATTTGTCCAAACCAGCAAGTTCGCTGACAAAGATGATGTCGTTGCCAGATGTTGCCTTATTATTAGCAACAGCCAGGTCAAAGGTATTGCTAACATTAGCACCACTGCTATCAGCAGCGATGACTGTGACTGCGAAAATACCAGTTTGAGAGATCGTGCCAGATATCAGACCTGTGTTTGCAACGATACTAGAGCCAGTGGGTAAGCCCGTAGCACTATAGGTAAGAGTATCGCCTTGATCAACGTCGGTAAATTTATCACTGACATTAAAAGAGAAAGGTTTGTCAGTAGAGATGATTTGGTCGTCAATCGGTTGCACTACCGTGGGGGCATTGTTTGCAGCTAGATTAAACCGAGCTAGGCTGGGGTCATGATCGCTATCTTGGTCATAAAACTCTGAGTTGATGTGAACCACATCATACCCATCCAGCCTGTTGAGCAAATTGTTACTAACTAAAATATGGTCTAGGGTTTGGGCGTTGCCTTCAAAGTTGTAGGTGTAACGTTCATTTTGAGGCAGAGTTTCAATTAAGGAAGTCAGTCCAGCGCTTTCTAAAATGCTGACAGGGTTGGAGAACTCAAAGTCATTCAAGTCGCCCACTACGGCTATATTAGCTTTAGGAGCGATCGCTAAAATATCCTCGACAAAGTTTTTTACTAGTGTCGCTTGTTGCTGGCGCTGGATTTCGCTAGTCAGGGTTGGCGGTTGATTTGGCCCATATAGTGGTTGGTCGCCGCCTTTAGAATTAAAGTGGTTGCCAATTACATAGACAGTTTGACCGTTGAAAGTAAATTGACCAACTAACGGTTTACGACTGCTAGTAAAGGCAGAGTTGGTGGGGTCAATGCGTCCTGGGCTAGCAGAAAGCGTGGGCACACCATTGACATCTGTAACTGTGGTGTTAGTTAGGGTATCACCACCAGGGATGTCCACAAACTGGACTCGGCTGGCATTAAATAAGAAACCCTGCCGGATATTACCACCAGGTTCACCGCCATCTTGGTTGTTAGCTGGGTTGATTTGGCGATATTGATATGTGGGGCCACCAGCAGTAGCAATGGTATTAATTAATGTTTGGTAAGTTGTACTAGCATCTACCACACCATTATTTGTCGGCCCGTTATTGTCTTGAATTTCTTCTAGAGCAATGATATCTGGTGATTTCAGGTTATTAACAATGCGGTTGGCAAGGTTGCTAAACTTGGTTGCACCATCGCTTGGGTCAAGGTTTTCGACGTTGAAAGTAGCAACTGTGAGTTTAGCGGTGGTGGGAGTTAAGGCTGTGACTTCCCTGCTGAGTGTGTTTGAAGTAACAGAAAGCTTTGTTGGCAGAACTTCGTAGTTACTGAAGCTGTAATCGACCACACCTGTAATGGTGTCGAAAGTAGCACCGACGTTAACTTTGGGTGAGCTACCAGAAGCAAACAGTGCGTCATCAATTTGGATACGCTCTGGATTGAAATCATTAGAACTGACAAGGATACCGCCACGCGCTGTCCGTCCAGTGGCATTTGCGCCATCATCTGCCAGTACCCAAATCTCCCCAAAAGAATTTGTTGGGCTGGTTGCTACAGGATTATTTACCTGAACTACCATTCCTTCCAAACTTTCATAGAAATCAATGCCATCCTGGGCAGGGTCAAAGATGCCGTTGGTTTCTACGTTGTTAGCATCATTTTCAATCACCGTGTTGGGAATAGCACGTCCATCATTGCCGAGAATGGTTGCAGATGGTAAAACGTTGTCAGTAGAGAGTTTAACAATGGTGGGGCTAGTAATTTCCGTAATTGTCAGGTTGTTAGTACCACCAGTACCACCAGGACGGAACTCTGTTACCGTACCGCTGACTTGTACTGAGTCACCTACTTGCACAGTTGGCGCTGATGAAGTGAAGATAAAAATGCCTTCGGAAGTGCGATCGTCGCTGTCTGGGTTGGAGTCTTGGATGTAGAAACCATTAGATTTCAGTGCGGTGACAATTCCTGGTACATCAGCTACATTTTGTCCATTTAACGGTGAGATGTGGGATGCACCCTGAATGTCGTGAATCTGAGGCGTGAGGACTACAGCGCCCAGTGTAATGCTATCGGTGCGAAACTTTTTGAAATTGTTTTCTGAGAGGTCTTTGGCAGATGTCCCATCATTGTAGAGAATGGTATTCCCATCATCGCTGATGAATTGAATTTGGGCAGAATTCGTTAAGTTGTCAGGGATACTGATAATTCCTTCAGGGTTGAAGCTAGCAGGAAAAGTGGCGGCACGCAATTGCGGGGCGCTGTTGGGATTGCCATCCCAAGTGTAGAGGCAAAAATCGTTAGGGGCTGCTCCTGCGTCTCCTGCTGGGCCAGCAATAATGACATACTGGTTATTAGCATTCTTGCGAATTTCCCGAATGCCCCGACCGCCTAAATCCAATTCGATGGGATCGCCAAACTGAGCCGAGCCTTGTGTACCACCACTGCTAGCTGATATCAGACTTGCGAAGTTGGTAACCTGAACGATGAGCGCGTTAGCTCGTCCTGACGGGGGAACTTGGGGTGCGCGAAAAGCAATATAAGCTGTGGTATTGTTGGGGGCGATTTCCAAGCCCTCAATATTGTAGCCATTCGTTTGCTTTGACGCGACATCAGTTGCAGCACTAGCAGCCAAGCCGTAGAAATTGGCTCCCTTGCCGTGACCGTTATTGACATCCCAGTTAATGATGTCTTCCTTTAAAAAGTTGTAACGTCCCCCATAGCTGAGTGTGGTGGATGCTCCCGTACCAGTAATATCCGTGGCGAAAACGCGATCGCGGTTAGGGCGAGATTTCCCGTCATCGCTATTGCTTTGTGACCCCAACCAAAAAATGCGATTGCCCACCTTTGTAGAAGCTTCGATGTCCACTTCTCGTAGCACGCCAGAACCGTCAGTCTGGGTCAGTCCTAGAGAATTTGTGAAGTCAAAGCCAGTTACAGGGAGTCCCGACTTGCTGTAATCGTAGAGGCGCAAGACTTGATTTTCATCATCGGCTTCTAAGAAAAATGTACCACTGACAGGAATGGCTGTAGAAGCATCGCTTGTACCCGTTAAAAATTGAGTTGTGGCAGTACCATTATTTGCCGAGGCTGCATAGGCGATCGCATAATTAGCACTACTGCCCCCATCACTTACCGTCACTGTAATATTGGCACTACCAACGCCTACAGGATTGATTTTCAGATTGCGGTTTATACCAGAGCCAGCTAGCGTTAAGTTTGCGTTAGAAACGACTGCTGCATTACTACTAGTAACTGTAACGGTTAAATTTTCTACAGGGGTATCAGCGTCAGCAATGATAAAGTTCAGACCCTGCGTTTTTGCCGGATCGTTGGCGTTACCGATAACGCCGCTGATTGCCCCCACTCCTGTGGTGGACAAAGCACCGTTACCATCTAAAAGGTCTGTGGTGTTAGCTGTATCTAGTTGAATAGTCGGTGCTTGTCCCACCACTACATTATTAATCGTGGTAGTAATTGCAGCAGCAGTATTGTTGGTTTCGTCGCTCTCAGCAATGGTGTTGTTGGGGTCTACAATTGCTGTGCCACTGGTGAGAGTCCCTGTGGAATTAGGGATGACGCTAACAGTCAAGGTAGCATTAGTGGCAGCATTAATACTGCCACCAGAAAAAGTGACGACACCACCAGATAGGCTAGCAGTAAAGCCATTGGCAACGGTTGTACCGTTAAAGGTTACCCCACTAGGCAAGGTGTATTGTACTGAAATGCCGCTGGCATTAGCAGTACCACTGTTGCTTACGGTGAGAGTGTAGGTAAGTGGGTTGCCAACAATTACCGGATCGGGAGAGTCAGCCAAGTTAATGGTAAGGTCTGGTTGTAAGGCTGCACCGCCAGAAACGGTAATACTACCAGTCGGTAAAATAGCCTCACTGCCAAATGTCCAGTTTGCTGCATTATTAATTGCCGCTAGCCATTCAGCCTTTGTCCCACTACTGAGTGTGTTGAGATTAAACGCGGCGTAAGTCGCTAAGTTGCCGAACAGAACAGCTGTGTTACTAGCCTGAGATAATCCTGGCGTTATATTACCAGTGTTTGAACTCGTGGCATCTTCAAATGCACCAGTGTAATCAATTTGAGAGATGGCTGTAAAACCTGATAGTAACGGGCTTGTACCTGTAGATTGCACAGCCGTAATTTGATCGCCGCCAGATAGGCCAGTACCTTGGGCAAAAGATAGATCCGCATAACTACCTGATGCACCTGAAACAACAGATCCCGATTTAGCCCAAGTGAAATTAGCTGAGGATATATCAGTGCTGAGGATCGCAGTACCCGCAGGAATATCAACATTAGCAGTTAATTTGATTAAGTTCTCATTACCATCAGCATCACTGCTAGTCACTCCTCTGAAACCAGTACCAGTCCAGCCGTTATCAGTGAAGTAAATCACTGTACCTGAGCCAATAGACACTAGGTTAACAAAAGAGAAGGAATCAGGGCTATTGTTAGTAATGTAACCAATAAGTGCTATATCGCCAGGAGTAAGAATTGTCGATGCCATAAATAGTGTTTGTCTACTTATAAATCTTTGAGTGGTAAATTTAACTTGAAGCGCCTCACCGTGGAGACATTCAAAGAAGAGTTGAGGGTGTGATGTCTAACGACAAGACGTCTACACGGTTTCCTGAATAATTTAAATTAGGTATAAATGTAAATTCTATGAATCAAAATTTCGCACCGCGGATACTTTGAAATGTAAATGTCATTTCGATTGCCAGTAAAAAAGGTTAACTGCAAAGATCAACTTTACAGCCAGGTGAGCTAAACTAATGCCTCCAGCGATCGCAAGATCAATATGAAAAACTCAGCTATGCACTAGAAGACAGACAGCTGCACACTTTATCAGGATTAATTTTTATTTAGCAACCTCAAACTATCTCAGTAATATTAAGAAACCGCTAGCAACAGGTTAAAAAAACAAATATTTGGTACTGATAGCATTTCTTTATTTATAAGGATGCGCTAAATTTTTTTGACTGTCGGCTACCTGAAGGGTTCACCAATACTCCTTTTGGTAATGGCTGTGCTAACCTCAAAGGCGAACAGAACTTCAAAGCGTCATAAAAAAGGCGGACAAGATGCCCGCCCCACAATCAGTAGTTGGATATTTTTTTTTGCAATTAAAGATCACTATTGATTATTTGAATTTACTGGGATTGAGACGAGCACCGTTAGGCTGAGACTGACGACGAATTGCTATTCCCCGACGCAAATTGTTTCCGGTACCGCCATCTTTGCGATCGAGGAAGGGTTTTAGATTAATCCCACCTCTATATGAACTAACCCGATTATTGCCACTGCCTAGAAGTGTGCGTCCTAAATTATATAATTCGTTCCCTCCACTACTGCGATCGCCATAAGTGTTAACGGCTATAGTCTGCTGTCCGTTGTCAGCAGTAGTCAAGTTCTGAAAAATACTATTGCGGATAAAAGAGGGGTCTTTCCCAGGCGGTACTGTCAGCACAATTCTACAGGTTGGATTAGCCTCAGTTGTGACGCAGACAATATTTTCGTTATTTTCTACGGATGTCTGAAGTTCTTGTAAGCCATCTGGGCGATAAAGTTCTAAACGACTGGCAATTGCTGCACAACGCCTTTGTGCGTCCCAACCACCGCCCAAAGCCGCGGGCGCCGCCCAAGGAAAGAATTGTCCTGGTTGACTTTGTGGCTGATACATAACAGTGTACTGACCATTGTAAGTCTGACAGGTAAATCGAGTTGTACCGTCAACCGAGGGTGAAGGTGGTATACCTGTTGATGTGTCTATTGGTACTGATGAGTCGCCTGATGGTACTGTTGGTACGACAACGCCACTGCCATCGCCATCGCCAGTAGAGTCATATTGCGCCATTGCTACGGAATTGCCTAGACACAAAGATAAGCCAAGACTGCCCAAAGATATCAATCGAAGCAGTTGTGATGGCATAAATCATCCTCCAGTAGAAATAGGTAGGGAATTGATAGTTTAAGTGACGAATAATTCTCCATTTTGATTCATCAAAAATACTATTTTTTTCCTCTCTTGCTTTTTTCTCTTTGAGTAGCTTCCTCACTCGTGCTTGAATTTATACATGATGCCCCATTTTTTCAGTATGCGTAACGATTGTAGCTGCTACGGGTAATGAGGTTTTCTAATGCAAATTATTTGGATCGATACCTTGAGATTGTAAATAGGCAATTAGCCGTTCTTTTTGCTGACGTTCCTGTTCAATTTGTTCTACTGCCCAAGGTAACAAATTACCTGCCTCATCCCACCAGCGCAACCAGTAACCCGTTCTGGCTTCTTTTGTCCCTTGCCAAGTTCCCAGAAATAAACCCATTGAATCAATCCAATGACGACCATTTTCATCAGGTTGCTGCAACTCGTAGCGCCTGTTTTCCAGTTGATAGAATTCTAACAAACCGCCATTTGGGTCAAAAATTACGTAAATTGGGACTTGAAGAATCTGCTCGTAAAAAAACCATTTTCCTGGTGGATAGATTCGCTTAAAAGAGTACTCTCCACCCTCAGTGTCAGATAGAAATTCCATCACCACCGCCGGAATATCACCTTCTAAATTGGGTGTGTAGCTTTTGCGTTCTCCTAAAACTTCATTCACCACTGGAATATAAACCCAGTCAGGTGCTTTTGCCACAAACTGACCGTTTATCGTCGCACAAAGTCCAAAATTCGAGGCGATTAACATCTGGGGTTGGATGAAACCACTTATCTCAAGGCTTTCGCGCAAAGCACCAGCTAATAGTGGCTGACCTGTATTTTCCACTGGTTCATCCTCTAACTGACAATCTGCCGGCAAGGCTTCCCAAGATATTATCAGTTTTGTTGAAGATTTAGCTTCACCAAGTTGGGTTGTCATAAACACCCCTTTTTATTGATTTGTCTTTATTTTATGGGCGATCGCAGTTATATTACAACGTCGCCGTTTGAGATGCGATGCCTAGAGCAGGCAAAGCTAACGCACATGTGTAAAACACAAAAAACCCCGGCGAAACTAACCGAGGTAAGAGAGAGAGGTACGAATGACAATGAGATACAGCGATACCGAAATCGAAAAACCTTAGCTAACGCTAAAACCAACCAAAACTAAAGTTGTGACAATTAAAGTCGCAAAAAGACTTTGTAAAACGTATTTACGTTGTTCCCAAATTGCCGGGTACTCGGCGTAGTACATCTTGGGTTCAGCTGCGTAGTTATTGATAATGCCGTCTTCATTTACAGTGGTGTACATAGTTTTTTCTCTTTTTTTGTTTACTTATGTAACTAAATTTAACAATATTGTTACAAAACGTCAATAGGACTTGACAAAAAAAGGCTGATGATTTTAATAAAAGTTACTTATCAGGCATAGGGGATTGAGGCGAAGCTGCCCCAGCCGCCGAAAGCGGCATATCTGTTGGCTCACCGCTATGCCTTGACACAATTTTTTAAATCGCAAAATCTAAAATGGGATAAAAGAGTAGAAATACGTTAGCGTAACGATTTCGCGTCTCTACTAGTAATCGCATTTAGCGCTTTATCTGTTGCAATCATTTTTAGATGAAGTATAAATCTACATTTAATTCTTCATCACCGCGTCCAATAGCACATTGGCGTCAAAGCGGACTACATCTGTGCAAGGTAGCCCAGTTTCTGCTATTGTTTGAGCGATCGCATCCTCAGCCGCAGACTCATCTAGATGGGCTGTGTTCAGCGCTATACCCACTACAGGAACACTTCCAAAAGCACCACCAGCACTAGCGACAGTTTCATAAAGCCGGATTACTTCTGGTAAAGATGGAATTGGTACATGAGGATTATTGCGGTTATGAGTTTGTCCCGCCCGATGTACTAACACCAGTTGAGTTGGTTGCGAACCACGGATTAGGGGTAGGGTTGCTGTTGAACCTGGATGTAGCAGTGAACCTTGTCCTTCAATGTGCAGGATGTCGTAGTTTTTGCCATAGCGCATGACTATCTGTTCTACAGCACCAGCAGCAAAGTCTACCCGCACGGCATCTAAAGCCACACCATCCCCTTCTAACATTATCCCAGTTTGACCTGTGGCCAGGAATTTAGAGCGCCAGCCCCGCAGTTTTGATGCCCAATGTAACTCTAGGCTAGTTGACATTTTACCGATCGCCATGTCGGTTCCGACTGTCAATATCCGCCGACAAGGGAGGGTACGTGCCATTCCACTAGCAACACTTATATTAGACGGCTCTTTGCGTACATCCCAAATTAGTTGCCCTGGTTTGAGTACTGCATTTAACTCTGGGATACTTGCCATTGGTGTATGTAAACCATTTACCAGAGACATTCCAGCTTCTAGAGCGTCTTTAATTTCCATCCAGTAATCATCTGGTACAGCACCACCTCCTGGGGCAATGCCAATTACCAAAACTTCCGGTTTGTACTCTAGGGCTGCGGCTACCGATGCCACAATGGGCACATCACGCTTGATACCTGTTAATTCTGGTAGGGATTTGCCAGTACACTCGCGATCGATTACAGCTACGATTGGAGCTTCACTATAGCGTAAAATTGATAACCCCGTTTTGCCTTGAGTTCCAGTAGTTCCTTCATGCAGCAAGATAGCTACTCGTTGATTAAGTGATAGACGCACTGTGTTGTACCCCCAAACCTGGTAAATCGTTTGGCAAAACTCTCCCTTCTTTTAGCAATGCACCTGTAAAGGGATCATCGATTAAGTTGAGGTGACTGTCTAAATCTAGATAATCAGCTAGTGGCGCTAGCTGTAATGCTGCTGTATTAGCTAGCGAACTGTCAGAATAGCAACCGAACATTACTTGCAACCGATATGCTCGCGCTGTATGTACCATTCGCATTGCCTCGGTTAGTCCCCCTGATTTCATCAGTTTGATATTAATACCATTCACGTAGTTTGCCAAATGGGGAATATCGGAGCTTGTGAAACAACTTTCATCTACAAAGATGGGCAGGGGAGAGCGTTCTTTGAGTTTTACTAAACTTTTTTCCTGCCCCCGTGGCAATGGCTGCTCTACATACTTTATACCTAAATCAGCCAGCCAATTGCACATGGCGATCGCATCTTCTAAACTCCAACCCCCGTTGGCATCAACGAAAAATTCTAGTAATGGTGCTTCTTCTCGCACTGCTAATAGCATTTTTTTATCTGCATCTATGCCATCTGGACTACCTAACTTCACCTTAAAAAGACGAACATCAGTAAATTGTAACCAGTCTCGCGCTCTGGCTCTGGCTCCTTCAGGCGAATTAATCCCAATTGTGACAGAAGTCGGGACTATGGTGTTGCGATCGAGTCCCCAAATTTGCCACAAGGGTAATCCTATATGCTTGCCCAGCCAGTCGTGCATTGCCATATCCAAAGCTGCTCTCGCAGCAGAAGGAACTTGGTTTTGTGTTAAAACTTGCTCAATTTGCTGACGTTGTAAGGGACTGAATGCTTGTAAAAGTGGCACAACTTGTTCTAAAGCATCTTTGATCGTATCAGTTGATTGCCGATGATTACCCACACCAAATGGCGATGCTTCCCCCCAGCCTTCGATCTCATCATGTGAAATTCTCACCCAGATATTCGTTGTCTGTGCCGTTGTACCCCGACTAATAGTCAGCGGGAATCTCTTGTTTACTGTAAATAAATTTACATTTATTTGCATATTTGTTATGCATATTATGTTAAAGCACAAGCCAGTGTAAGTTCAAAGTTTAGATTATCGGATGCATCTGTTATACTTTTTTACATTCATTGCTTAATCGCTAAAGTTTTTATAGACAATTTTATTTATTACTTGGTCTATGAACAACTTAAAAAAGTGGAAAATTTTGAAATCTAAAATGGTTTTAGCTCATCCTTGGTGTCAGGTGAGGCAAGATGAAATAGAATTACCAAATGGTAAAATTATAGATGATTATTTTGTCAGTATTAAGCCTGACGTTGCTATGGTTTTACCTATTACTAGTAATAAAGAGATAATTTTTGTCCGGCAATACAGACATGCGGTAGGTGAATTTTTCTTAGAACTGCCAGCAGGGAATTTCGATCCTACAAAAGAGAGTGCAGAAATAGCAGCAATTAGAGAACTAAGAGAAGAAACTGGTTATATTCCCCAAGAAGTTAGAAAAATCGGAACTTTATACGATAAGCCGAGTAAAGATACCAATCAAATACATTTATTTTTAGCAGAGAATGTGAGCAAAATTGTAGAGCAACAATTAGATATTACAGAAGAAATTGAAGTTGTATTAATTCCTGTATAATCAGTTTTAGATAAAATTATTCAGGGAGAAATTTCTGTTGCAGGAAGTGTAGCGGGTCTCTTATTCGGTTTAAAATTTATCAATTCTCAATAATCAATATAGGTTTTTTGGCTTTAACAAGAATGATGCTTGAGACAGGTTTATATTTTGCACCATTTGGCATCGATACGCGATTTCCCTGGCACAATTTTTATAAGTCCTTTGTTTCGCAACCTATAAAAAATATTTTTCATTACTGTACCTGATTCGATCCCAGTCACTTGTCGAGCAATACGATTATCTATTTCTTCATGATCTACAAGATAGTCCATGACTAGTTGCTCATACTGTGGATACATTTCATACATTGAGATTGTATTTTCTGAATCTGTATGCTTAATTCCAACTTTACGCCAGGCTGCATTACTTCTTGCTCTCCCAGGAACAGCCTCAATAAGTCCCCTAGTTTTTAACCTATAAAATGCTTGTTTGATAGTTCCTTCTGAACGAATTCCAGTTTCATTTCGAGCAATTTTATTAGTAATTTCTTTATGCTTTTCTAAATATAACATTATCGTTGCTTCTACTGAAGCTAGAGCTTCATGTTTAATATGTACAGCTACAGAGGTTTCGGTTTCATATATCTCAGGAGGTTGCAGTCTCAACCTAGCCATTGCCTGGAAAGCAGTATTCAAACCTTCTCCAACATCTTTATTAGGTGGATTGGGAAATTTGTTGATTATACGAACAATAGCTCCGTTCCGTGCATACTGCTCTTTGAGAATATTTTTTACAGTAATATGACCAGGTAATCTACCTGGATTTTCAATTTCAATCCTATTGTCAAAAATGCGAATATGAGTATCAGATACTATACTGTAGTCTCTATGTAACAAAGCATTTGTTATAATTTCATGAATAGCTTCTTCTGGATAACTGATTGATTCTAACCCTGTGTCTCCTACTTTTGGAATTTCTTCAACAATTTCTATTGTTTTAGCTACTGCTTGCTGAATTTGATCGTATAAACAACCTTCAATAGTTATTGGGTCAAAGGCAAGAGTAGCTCTTGTGCCCTCTATATCCTTTGTTTTGTATCGATAAATTTTAATTCCGCAACGCTTTGGAAAAATAGCTTGAGGTTCATCAGCAAACAGTAGAGTACCTGCAACTGTTGGTTTATTCTTTTGAATTAATTGTTGTTTTCTGAGCCACAATTCAGCCTCGCTATTTGGAACTATAGCACTAATAAATTTAGACATTACCTGTGATGTCGTAATTACCTCCAGTTCTACGTCAATAGTTTTTCTCTCAAATGACTCGATACCTTTGTCAAATCTTAATCTTTCTAAAGCTTGTTCAGTTTTAATAGGCAGAGTTTGTGCGCCACGTCTTAAATAGGGAACACTATCCGAAGCCTCCACTACTCCTCGTGATTTAAAAATAGTAACTTGCAAAACCAAACCAGGACAGCCTTCAGAAATCAGAAAGGTATATGAATAACCATCTCCCAAAGGAAAAAGTTGTTCAAAAATTTGTAAATGCCCATTTGCGGCTTCCTGATCAGTAAAACCTCGCCAAGCTCTTGTTTTTTTGCCTTCTACAGTATCCTCATCAATGCCAATGAACAGTTCTCCACCATCTGCATTGGCAAATCCAGCAATAAACTTACATAATTTTCCTGGCTGTATATCTATCGACTTTAGGTCGAGGAAATGGCTTTCCTCAGCTACAAGTATCTGATTTAATTGATCAGAGGTAATTTCAACTACTTCAATTGACATATAGTTACGCATAGCAGCCTAACGATTCTTTAAATTTGTAGCATACAATGCAATCCATGAAATACCGGCCAAATTCTAATTTTTAATCAAAAACACTACACTTGTGACAATAATTCCAGATGAAGCATTGGTAGTTCGGGGAGGGCGTAATCGTCCAGAGGATATTCGACGTGGAATAGGTACTCATCCCAGTGGCATAACAGGAATTTCTGTGGAATGTGCAGTAGGATCGTCATTAGCGGAGTTGGCATCGAGTATTCCTCATGGGCAGATTGGTGTAACAACAGTTGGCGAGGTTCGCCAAGCAGGTGGTGATGTAATCAGAACATCCGGTAGAAGTGCTAATCATGCAACATTAAGGGGTTTAAACCCGCAGCAAGTTAGTCAACTTCTTACACCTACTGTTCCTAATCCAGCAAAATAGCAGTTATAGTTTGGATCACCAGAATGATTACCCCTAGAGTTTTTGCAGATTTTCATAATACTGATGCTGAAGGGCGTTTGCGTTTGAACTGTATTGGTACAATCGAAGACTTGGCCAATCAAAGTATTGAGCTACGAGATGGGCAGTTACTCACGATATATAGCGAGGATTTGGAAGTTGATGGAGTAGTGCAGTTCTCCGAAGAGGAGAAGTTGTGGGTTGCTGCCATTGATTGGGATCGAATCAGACAAGTTGAGGATTTTGTTGTGCAGGCACAAGTTTAAGTATCCACGCCACCTAATTTTTTAGTTTTTTATCTTGCCCATTGCTGCAAGATGTAATCATAAAAAGCCTCTTTATCTACCTTATCCATCGCAGAAATTTTCCGACCACCAGCAACTACTTTAGTACGCCCTTGACTAAGACCAGTAGTGATAATTTCTGTTTTCCATTCGCGCAATTGATAAAATTCTGGATGTCCCAAATAAGCTGTTGCTAAGACATCCCAGAAATAATAATCTTGGGGGATAACTAGTGCATAACATTGTCCGGCTAAATCAGAGACGGGATAGTGGCGTTGTCGTCCCATTTTGTACACTAACTCCGATTTAACTGGGACATTGTTAGTTAAATCTAAAGGACACATAATAATTTCAATTTGGGTTTGCCATACCCGCGCTGCTGAAATTGCGTCCCAATAAACATTCCATTCGGCGGAACCATCTTGTCCTGCTTCCAGACTTTTTTCCACATTACCACCGACATTTAATGCACCCCCCATCCACACAATCTTGTGAATCTTGGTTTCAATGTCTGGTGCTTTGTCCAAAGCCACTGCTACCGTGGTCAACGGCCCAGTTACCATCAAAGTTACGGGGTCTGATGCCTCCCGCAACACCTGTATCATGAAATCTTGACCTGTTTTGGCAAGCAAAGGCGTAGTGATGGTTTCGCTTTGATTGAGAATGGGGAGATGGTCAACGATAAACGAATCACGGCGATAAAGAGTAGGAAATGGATTGATACCGCGCACAGTGCTTTCTGCAACCGGGATATGAGAAAATCCCATCAAATCTATAATTTTACGTGTGGCGCTAACAGCTGGTTGAACGTAGCAATCGGCTGGAGTGACGACAACACCAAGGAGTTCAATATGATCCATCGTCAACAGCAGCATAGTTGCTAAATAATCATCTACACCGCCATCATGATCCATTAATACTAGTTGTTTTGTCATAAAAGGAGAATTAATATGGATGAGTTTATGGAAGCTGCTATTCAAGAAGCAAAACAAGGCAGACAAGAAGGTGGAATTCCCATTGGTTCAGCTCTCGTCAAGGATGGGAAAATTCTCGGCAGAGGACACAATAAACGTGTACAAGACGCAGATCCTGTGACTCATGCGGAAATCGATTGTCTCCGCAATGCTGGGAGAGTTGGCAGCTACAGAGGTACAATACTCTATTCAACTTTAATGCCGTGTTACCTATGCGCTGGGGCAGTGGTACAATTTGGAATTAAAAAAGTCATCGTTGGAGAATCCAGAACTTTTCCTGGTGCTAAAGAATTTATGGTATCCCACGGTGTGGAAGTAATTGATCTTAATCTTGACGATTGTGAACAAATGATGAGTGAGTTTATTGAAACTAACCCGGAACTTTGGAATGAAGATATCGGTAATTAGAGACGCGATTAATCGCGTCTGTACAAGAGTTGCCCGCGTCTTGGTAACTTTTGATAGGAGAATTATGGTAGGAGCGATCGCTATCTAAAAAGTCACCAAGCTGTTAACCCAAACAAAAAAGTTACCTTCACACGGACACTGATCGCTCCTAACTCAGCAAAAGTGTGCTGTTATTATCAATCAGGGTAAGAGTTCCACTAGTAGCCATGCCTGGGTTGGGCTGCGCCAATGCACCATAGGACTGAATGTAACGCTGCACTTCTAGCGGAAAGTGAGGGTAATCTAATACCGCATCTCCATCGGCAATAGTTGCCCAGAACTCGCGCAAACTAGGTGCTAATTCTTTTGCCTGTGATAATGGTAAGTTTAATGGAGAGTGAGTTAGTAGCTTGATTAGGAAGGGAAAAGAGCGATCGCCCATCCACTGCCGCGATGACTCTTGCAAGTCGGGGAACTCAGGCACTGACTCTACCCGATGGGATAAAATTTGCAACGATTCTTTACCTTGGTTATCCCGATGAAACTCTAGCACCCGATAAGGGTGAGGATAGCTAACTAAAGAACCAGTGGTAATATCATATACTCCATCTGAGTAAGCAATATCCTGTACGTGCAAATGCCCGGTAAACACTAGTTTCACTCCGTAGCGCCTTAGCAACTGCAATAGTTCTGCTGAATTCGCCAACATGTATCGATTTGCTAGTGGATGGCTCGATTGATTGGGCAAATGCTCCACCACATTATGATGCACCATCACCAGAACTAATTCATCACCAGACGCCGCCAACACCTCTTCTAACCACCGTAGCTGCTTGGCATCCAAATACCCCACCTGCTCACCCTGGTCATTAAAGGAGTTAGAATTCAGTCCAATCAGCTTAACTCCAGGCAATAACTGACGAATGTAGTAAATCTGCTGGGGATCTTCATAACCAAACTTTGTGTAATAGTAGGGAAAATCCGCAAAACCAATTGATTGCTGATCAGCCAACAGCACAGGAACATCATGATTACCAGGAACAACATAAACGGGAAAAGGTAGCTGGGCTAAACATTGTTGCAACCAGGCGTGGTTCTCTGGTTCGCCGTGCTGGGTTAAATCTCCTGGCAACAACAAGAAATCTAAATCGAGTTGTGTTAAATGTTCTAGTACACTTTGAAACGCCGAGATACTGACTTCTACCAGATGGAACCGGCTGGGATGATCCCAGATTGTGTGGGGAAGTGCCAGGTGTAAGTCGCTGACTACCGCAAAGCGAAAATTGAGAGCCATTGATTTATGAAAATGTTAAAAGCAGGGGTTAAAACAAGTCTTTTCCCAAAAGTATAACGCTTGCTTTGTTTCGCTGCGTAAGAGTGCGTATACTTAACATTTGTATACATTAAGAATAGATTAAACGCTATGGTGACAATTAACTTAAGGGCTGATTATAAACATCAATCTGCAAAAATTATCGGAGATTTGATTGCTAAAGATTTGATAATCAAGGCTCGAATAACTGAGTGATGACTTATATCTGCACGCAAACAATTAATGGGTAATAATTCAATAGCGTAGCGTAGACATCGCTTTGTTTATTGGCTTCTGTGCTACTCCCCTTTTCGGTAAAATAACATAGCAGATCAGCAAGGAACAGGTTCAGGATCATGGCTCAAGCTAGTATTGGGATTATTGGTGGCAGTGGTCTGTATAAAATGGACGCGTTCAAAGATGTCGAAGAGGTGCATGTCCAAACCCCCTTTGGTTCACCATCTGATGCTTTGATTCTGGGGACTTTGGATGGTACACGAGTAGCTTTTTTAGCGCGTCATGGCCGCAATCATACGCTGTTACCCTCTGAGTTACCGTTTCGCGCTAATATCTATGCGATGAAGCAATTGGGTGTGGAGTATTTAATTTCAGCTAGTGCTGTGGGTTCTTTGAAAGCTGAGGCGAAACCACTAGATATGGTGGTGCCGGATCAGTTTATTGACAGAACGAAAAATCGAATTTCAACGTTTTTCGGTGAGGGAATTGTTGCTCACATTGCCTTTGGCGATCCGATTTGTAAGAATTTGGCTGTTGTGTTGGCAGATGCGATCGCATCTCTCAATTTACCAGAAGTTACTCTCCATCGCGGCGGCACTTATGTGTGCATGGAAGGCCCAGCTTTTTCCACTAAGGCGGAATCGAATCTTTACCGCAGTTGGGGTGCAACAATCATTGGGATGACGAATTTACCAGAGGCGAAGTTGGCAAGGGAAGCGGAAATTGCTTATGCAACTTTAGCGCTGGTGACAGATTATGATTGTTGGCATCCAGACCATGACAGTGTGACGGTGGAGATGGTGATTGGCAATTTGCTGCGGAATGCTGTGAATGCTCAAAAGGTGATTCAAGAAACTGTGCGGCGCTTGAGTGAAAATCCACCGCCGAGTGAGGCGCATTCGGCATTGCAATATGCGATTTTGACTCAGTTGGATAAAGCACCAGCAGCGACGAAGCAAAAGTTAGGGTTATTGTTGCAGAAGTATTTATAGTGTTGGTGATGAATGAGCAATGTTTACGACGGCTACGCTTACGTAGTTTCTTAGTACAGTTTTGCGTAAAAGCGTAGCGTTTTTAATGTAAGCCGATGCATTAACATAAAGTCGGAACTGTTCCACCTGCACAGCTATTGAAAATTCAAGCTTTAGACTCAACACAGTTGGATGATTTAGCTGAGGCTTTACTTAATTTTTCGGATTTAACCGATTTAGAAGCTTGGTTAGCGCAAAATCAAGGTTAATACAGCAGAATTGGTGAACTCTCCGAGTCAGAATAATTTCTAAAATTACAGCAAGAGCGATCGCAACGACGAGTTATTTGATGACGCATCATCATCTGAAATCATACAGGTTCGCTTTATCCTAAGTTCGGGCGATCGATTACTAAAATCTCTTTGCATAGCTCAATCAAAAGACCTCTCCCTGGTTTTACTACGTAAAACCGTCCCTCTCCGACTCGGAAAGGGAAAGACTTGAACTTTAGTTCAACGCAGGGAGAGGTTTATTACCTGCGTATGCCAATATCATCACATAAATGCTTATCCTTCTCATTCACATTGGGGTTGTTTTGCAAATAATCGCGCACCCAAGCACAACCCTTAACCATTAAATCATCCAAATTGAGATTCCACAGCTTCACCGTGTTGTCTGAACTGGCAGAGGCAATGGTTTGACCGTCGGGGCTAAATGCCACACCTTTAACCGAATTGCTATGACCTTGGAGAGTTTGTAAGACTTGCCCGTTACGATTCCACAGCTTCACCGTCTTGTCATCACTGGCAGAGGCAATGGTTTGACCGTCGGGGCTAAATGCCACGTCCAAAACCGAATTGCTATGACCTTGGAGAGTTTGTAAGACTTGCCCGTTGCGATTCCACAACTTCAACGTATTGTCATAACTGGCAGAGGCAATTATTAGACCGTTAGGGCCAAATGCCACGTCCAAAACCGAATCGCTATGACCTTGGAGAGTTTTTAACAGTTGCCCGTTGCGATTCCACAACTTCACCGTCTTGTCATCACTGGCAGAGACAATGGTTTGATTGTCGGGGTTAAATGCCACGCCAAAAACCGAATCGCTATGACCTTGGAGAGTTTGTAACAGTTGCGCGTTGCGATTCCACAACTTCACCGTCTTGTCACCGCTGGCAGAAGCAATAATTTGACCGTCGGGACTAAATACCACGCCCCAAACCAAATCGCTATGACCTTGGAAAGTTTGTAACAGTTGCCCGTTGCGATTCCACAACTTCACCGTCTTGTCACCACTGGCAGAGGCAATGGTTTGACCGTCGGGGCTAAATGTCACGCCCCTAACCCAATTGCTATGACCTTGGAGAGTTTGTAACAGTTGCCCATTGCGATTCCACAGCTTCACCGTCTTGTCATCACTGGCAGAGGCAATGGTTTGACCGTCGGGGCTAAATGCCACGCCCCAAACCCAATCGCTATGACCTTGGAGAGTTTGTAACAGTTGCTCGTTACGATTCCACAGCTTCACTGTGTTGTCATAACTGGCAGAGGCAATGGTTTGACCGTCGGGGCTAAATGCCACGCCGAAAACCTCACTGCTATGACCTTGGAGAGTTTGTAACAGTTGCCCATTGCGATTCCACAACTTCAGCGTCGTGTCACGACTGGCAGAGGCAATGGTTTGACCGTCGGGGCTAAATGCCACGCCCCTAACCCAATTGTTATGACTTTGGAGAGTTTGTAACAGTTGCCCATTGCGATTCCACAGCTTCACCGTCTTGTCACGACTGGCAGAGGCAATGGTTTGACCGTCGGGGCTAAATGCCACGCCAAAAACCGAATTGCTATGACCTTGGAGAGTTTGTAACAGTTGCCCATTGCGATTCCACAACTTCACCGTGTTGTCACTACTGGCAGAGACAATAATTTGACTGTCGGGGCTAAATGCCACACCGTTAACCCAATTGCTATGACCTTGAAGAGTTTGTAAAAGTTGCCCGTTGCGATTCCACAGCTTCACCGTCTTGTCATCACTGGCAGAGGCAATGGTTTGACCGTCGGGGCTAAATGCCACACCGTTAACCGAATCGCTGTGACCTTGGAGAGTTTTTAACAGTTGCCCGTTGCGATTCCACAGCTTCACCGTCTTGTCATCGCTGGCAGAGGCAATGGTTTGACCGTCGGGGCTAAATGCCACGCCGAAAACCTCACTGCTATGACCTTGGAGAGTTTGTAACAGTTGTCCATTGCGATTCCACAACTTCACCGTCTTGTCACCACTGGCAGAGGCAATGGTTTTGCCATCGGGGCTAAATGTCACGCCCCTAACCCAATTGCTATGACCTTCTAGTCGGTTACGTTCCTTAACTTTATAAATTACCTGCTGAAGTGTGGCTACTGCTAAAACGCGGGTATCTGATTCTACATTTTTATTTGGAGTTTTGAGTTGTTTTCCTACCTTCAAGCCTGCTAGTAAAGCATCAATTTCTAAATTTGCTGCCAGCAAGTTTTGTGATTTGAGGCTATCGACGCGAATTTCGGCATTTATCCGACGTTTATCTGCATCTGCTTTAGCAGCAGTTGCTTCCTGTTCTTTTAACTTTGCAAAATCTCGTTGCTTTTCAGCGTCTGCCTGTCTGTCCTTAGCTAATTGTTCAGCAGTTCTTGTTTTATCAAGTGCATTTGCTAACTTTGCTCTTCTTTCTTCAGCTAATTGTTGTGCAGACTTTGCTTGCTCCTCTCCTTTTTTAGCTCTTTCACTCTCCTGATTAGCAATGCGCTTTTGCTTTTCTGCCTCCCGGCTTTGTTCCTCTGCTTTTTTCTGCTGTGTCCGCGCATTTTTAGCCTGACGCTTTGCCTCATTGCGTTGATTTTCTGCTTCTAGACGCTGTTGTTCTTCTCTATCGCGGGCATCTTCGACAATCAGACGTTGGTCATTCACATACACAGCTACTCCCGTCATTAAAACCGAAAATACTAACAGTACTGCCACATAAGGCAGTGCAGGTTTAAGCTGTTCCCACCTATCCCGCAAGTTAAACGGCAAATGTTTATTAATCCACTTATAATCAAAGACTTGCCGATAGATTTGATTCCGCACCCGCAAAACATTATTCTCCCGCCGCACCACCCCCGATAGCTTCAAGTGAGATTTAGCTAAGGACTGTTCCTCATCAACAACCGTCCGCTTACCACAACGAATTTGACGGTAAATAGTCAAAACCTGTGGGTCTGGGGAGCGTTTAGTTAGCATATCCCGCACAAACTGCAAGTTATTGTCTTGCTCGCTCATCGCACCAAAAAATGTGCTGTTAACTATTCTGTCTATATCGCCTGCGGATAAGACTCGATCCCCCCTAACCCCCCTTTTTAAGGGGGGAAAAATAGAACTCTTGCTAAAAGTGGTTGAGGAAATCTCCAAACCTGGAAGTTCATTGCCCCCCTTTTTAAGGGGGGTTGGGGGGATCAAAACCAAGGCACCACAAAGACGCTGCGTTAAATAAGGATGTCCCCCCGTCCACTTCAACACCCAGCCTAATATCTGCTTTGCCTCATCGCTGGGTAATCTCAATCCCTCAGCTAAGGGTAAAGCTTCCTCAAAGGTAAAATCAGTTAAATCTACACGCTGTCCAATATTAAATGGTGTGCGCTTGGCATCGCTGATTAAATCGCCGGGAGTCGCTACCCCCATTAAGACAAAAGAAAGCCGCCCAAATTCAGGATTAGTAGCACGGGCAACATATAGATAACGAATTGCGATAAAAAAATCATCGGTAAAATCCAGGCTGAGAGTAGAGTCAATTTCATCCACAAAAATCACAACTTGTCCTTCAACCTCAGCCAGTAAAACCCTTTCAAAAAACTGTGTCAGCCGTTGCGATACTCCCAGATGCTGGTGTTCTTGCCACCAACTCACCACATCTGTATCAAGCATGAGTTGATCTTCCAGTTTGACCAAAAAGCCAAAATACCACTGTTCGGCTGTGACATTTGCCCCCAATTCTTGAAGGTCAACAATTACCGAGCGAATTCCCTCGTCCGTTAGTGTTTGCGCGGTGCGTACCATGAGGCTAGACTTACCCATTTGGCGGGGCGTTAGCACATAAGCGAAAGTTCCCAACCGACATAAACTGAACAATTCTTCATCAGCTTGACGGGGAATGTAAATGCCACCGCCAGCCTGTACTGTCCCACCTACAGTGTAAATGCTTGGATTAACCACGCAGATGCTCCCGGAAATAGTCGGTGTAAAGTTGACAACGGGGAAACACTACACGCCCTTCCCGGCGTACTAAACCTGCACCCCGCAAGCGGAAGAAAATGCGCTCATCTTCACAGGTGTTATGGCGAATTACTTGGAACATACCCTGAACCAACTCCTGTTTGTTATGCAGCCGGAAGAGGTGGTTACGCAGATGATTGCCAAAGGGGCCATTATCTGCGATCGCATTGGCAAATAGTTCGGTAGGATGGAGGCGATCGCTAGCAACTAAATAGAATGCAAGGCGTACTAAATAAGGATGTCCACCCAATAACGCCATTAATTGCTTTTCTTCGCTAGCGTTGAGGGGTGAACCATGACGGCGGTTTAAATCAGCAACCTGTTCTGCTGTAAAATCCTCTAAATCAATTACTAGCCCAACATTAAAGGGAGATTGGTTGAGATTATCAATTAGCTGGTAGGGTTCGGTGGAAGTAACCAGCGCTAAATCCAGTTGCTTCCAGATGGAATTAGTAGCGCGGCTATTGTGCCAGCTTCGCAGCATTCCAAAGAAATCAGAGCGAAAATCTGTATCAAAGACCCTTTCAACTTCATCCATCGCTAAGACAATGGGGTTGCCAAACTCTTTCAGCAAATAGCGGCCGACGTAGCGAGTGCAACGCTGACTATTGCCCAAGGGCATATTCCAATACTCATCAACTTTGTCAGTCATTTCCAGTTCATCAGTTAACCAAGTACAGAACTGGCTAAAGAAAAGATCGGCATTAGTGAGGGCGGCTTTATCAAACAATTGGAAATCCAGCAAAGCAACCCGCTTAAGAGCATTCACAGCAGTATTAATTGTGCGGATTAACAGCGAACTTTTACCCATTTGCCGGGGGCCTTTAATTGTAATTGTCACACCTTGCCGCTCAATAGTCTGCAAAGCAAGTGCATCAGATGAGCGTTCCACGTAAAAAGCAGATTGCGATTCCATTGTCCCTTCCGGCATTTCCAGCGAGACTGGCTGTGCTGAAGGAAAAGGATGGGGTAGGAGTGACGGCTGACTCATCTGGAGTAAGTCTGCTTTCGATTTTTCTTCACTGATAGCCAATGCACCGCCAGAGACAGCCTGCAACAACTCTGCAATCAGGCGCGGCGTATCTTCTGCATCTTTCCAGAACGCCCAGTTAATGCCATTTAAGTAAGCACTCAAGGGATACAGGAACGGTTCTTGATAGGCCAGACGCACTGGGAGAATTATCGGGCGTCCTTCTTGTGATTTTGCCAAGTGGTGTGCTGTCTCTATTTCTGCAACCACCATCTCGCTGCTGGTTGACAAGGCTGAAAGGAAAGTAATCAGAAAATCAGCTTGGCGGATTTCTGCTTCAATACATTCAGCCCAGCGTGTACCAACGGACATGGTTTGGTCGATAAAGACTTTGTGCTGCTGCGATAGCGCCTGGAAGACTTGCAGTGCCACCGGTTCATCGGGGCTAGCATTACGCTTATAGCTGATGAAGATGCGTTTAGTCTGTGAGTTTAACATTACTATACTATTAACCTTGTCTTCCCTCAGCTTTTTGAGTAGAAAAGCTTGTCTAGTTGCTAGTCAATCTTGTACAGAAGTTGGGTAATTCTGTGCTTCGTCATCCAAGGGCAGTTTTTCCCTATTTCGAGGATTAGCTGAACGAATTAGGATTTTATTCACAGCGCTATCAATTAGTTACACTCTACTACAGCGCAGTTGCAGGCAATTACCGACAGCACAAAAAAATTGCTCACGGAGTTCAAAGACTCGTGAACGGAGTTCAAAGGCTCATTAATGGAGTTCAAAGACTCGTGAACGGAGTTCAAAGGCTCATTAATGGAGTTCAAAGACTCGTTAATGGAGCTAAAAGACTCATTAATGGAGCTAAAAGGCTCATTAATGGAGTTCAACTACTCATTAACGGAGCTAAAAGACTCATTAATGGAGTTCAAAGACTCGTTAATGGAGCTAAAAGGCTCATTAATGGAGTTCAAAGACTCGTTAATGGAGCTAAAAGGCTCATTAATGGAGTTCAACTACTCATTAACGGAGCTAAAAGACTCATTAACGGAGTTCAAGTCTTCGTTTACAATCTCCAACTATTGGTGGCAATTCCAGAAATAAGTAACGTTGTCAAGGGGTACAAAATATCTACAGGACTTACGCAAACAATAGCCGGAAGCCTTATTTTCACGTAGGGGCAATTCATGTAGACGCGTTCGCGGAGCGTCTCGTAGAGAAGCGGCTTCCCGCAGGGTATTGCCCCTACAGCATGTACTTTAGCGTAAGTCCTAATCTACCGTCATGCGTAAGTCTTACCCACATAAAACTCAAACAAAGCCTGCATAGGCAGGCTTTGTTTAGATAGCTCTAGACTAAAGGTCTGTGGGCACTTTCAGATTTTTGCAAAAGATTGAATGACTAATTTCAATCAACGTCTCTGACTGTCTTCTTGACTGCATCGCCTGCATCCTCAGCCCCACGCTGAACATTTTTTGTCACGTCTTCGGCAGCATTCTGGGTATTACCCTTGATATTTTCAATTCCTCGCTGAGTCCCTTTAACAACACCTTTACGAACTTCCTCAGCTGAACTACCGATATCTTCACCCAGGTTCTTCACTCTTTCACCAAGGGGTGTACCTTGTTTGTAATTTCGACCATATTGCTCTGGGCTGTCAATTCCCTTTTGTTCAACATTTCTTTGAGCATTTTTCGCCAGTGCATCAGCTTTGTCATTAGCTGCCTTTTCATCTGCTCTCCCTCTGGGTTCTACATCACTAAAGTTATTCATTCCACCAGCCGGAGAGGAGAGAGGATAATCTTTCGTGGGATCGTATCGTTTGGTATAAGCTGGTTGATCATCAGCCTGTGGTGGCTGTGTTGCTACTCCTGGGCCACCACAAGCTTGTGTCAGAAATAAGAATATTCCTGCAAAAAAAACAGTTAAAACTTTCAAGGGACGAATGCTTTTGAGCCAATTCATTGCTTTTTTCATACTTCTACTCCTTGCATTTTTGTGACTAAGTTAAACTTCAACCAAGATGGCATTTGGAATTAATTTTGCATTCCAAGCATTCAGACAAAATAAGGGTTCTATCTGCCTACTGCTGGATTTTTTTGTAATTCAGGTCTAGCACCCGCTTCATCTGCCTTATCTTTCAAAAAGCCGGAAGCTTCTTCAACATTCTCTTTTACAGTCTCAAGACGATCTTTAACCCGATCTCCTATATTTGATTCATTCTGAATCAAACCACCTGGTTCAGCTTGTTGGAAGTCCTTATCTGTGATAATTGGCAGTTCTGCTTCTTTCTGGACTCTACCTGCTGGTGTCTCGGCACCAGGATAAAGTATCTCAGATTCTCTATTTGTAGCAATCAACAATTGCGAACTTGGTTGTAAGCTAGCTTCGTCGCGTCCCTGATTAGCTTTTGGGTTTGCTATTTTCGGATCGGTAGACATTCTGTAGTTGCTATACTTATCTCCACCATTCTTATAAGGATTGTTTGCTCCACCAGCTTGTACAGCAGGATTTTGTGGATTTGCACCTTGAGCATTTGCCCCAGTACAAGCAGTGCTAACTATCAACAATAGTCCAGCTAAAAAGATAGTTAATATCTGGCGCAATCTTATTTTTTTCAAGAATAGTCTCACAGCGTTCACGTAGTCCTCCTTACCAAAATATTAATAAGTTATGAGTTTGCTGAATCTTTGGAGCGGTCAGCAAGTTATTGTGCTTGTTTTGGTTCGCTCACTTTTGATAACCTCTATTAAGAATATGAAGAATAAAATACTCTTTCCCTCTAGCGCAGGCTACATTTTAATGTAAACAAAAATAATATTTTTATCTAACTATAGAGAGATATAAAATAAAGTAATATAGTTTTCGTAAAAATAACTACATCAATCTGTTTGATACTTCAAAAGCTTTGGATAGGTAGCTGAGATACTGTAATAGTTGAGGCATTCAGCCCTTGTTGCTCTAACCGTTAAATTACTAAATTCATGAAGCAATTTTTACGTTGGATAATTTTGGGCGGAACGCTGTTTTTTTTAGGGAAAGCTCTGAAGGATAATTGGATTGGAGTGACTGCTATCCGCATTGATGGGGTAGGATGGGCAATTATGGCGATCGCTACAGGCGTCACTTTACTAGCACATACTTGGGCTGGCTGGATCTGGACTTGGATTCTGCAAGAGTTAAATCAACCTGTATCATCTCCCCAATTCATCCAGGTTTACCTAAAAACGAACATAGCTAAGTATTTACCAGGTAATATCTGGCATCACTACGGACGAATTGTAGCCGCCAAAAATGCCAATATTTCTGCTGGTGCAGCTACCTTAAGCGTTTTGCTAGAACCCCTACTCATGCTAGCGGCTGCTTTAATCATCATTGTCCTATGCAGTAGCCAATTTGCAGCAGCTAATACTACTCTTGTTCTGCAAATACTACAATTGCTGAGTTTAGCTGTAGTTCTTTGTGCGATTCATCCTTGGTTCTTAAACCCAGTTATTCGCTTTTTATATAAATTGAAAGCAAAAAAGTCTACTGTCACCACTAAGCCAACTGTTCCCTTCAGCCTTAAAAGCTATCCCCTACGTCCATTATTAGGAGAATTGGGCTTTATGGTACTACGCGCTACTGGGTTTATATTAATTATGTTGGCCCTGGATTCGTTGAATGTAAATCAAATTCCTTTATTATTAGGAGCTTTTAGCTGCGCTTGGCTATTAGGTTTTGTTATTCCGGGTGCGCCTGGTGGGTTAGGTGTGTTTGAAGCGACTGCGTATGAACTTTTGCGACACCATTTTCCAGGGGCCTTAGTATTTAGTGCGATCGCTCTATATCGCCTCATTAGTATTCTAGCTGAAACTGCGGGTGCTGCTTTCGCTTTGTTAGACGAACGCCTTGCTAAATCATGAATCAGGCAACACTCATTTTTGTCTGTCTACCTTCATCTGTGAAAACACACGATAACCATCCAGATTTAACTCCGGATTACTGCTTTGGTCTTCTTTCATCTTAATCAAATTGTATTCTACATTTTCTGCGTAAATTGCAAACGCTATATTAAAAATTTCCATAAAATTGATTACCCACTTACACTCATCTTCAGGATATTGTTCGTAATAACGAATCAGATGAGCAATTTTAGTCTCTAAATGCCTGCGGGAATTTCTACAAATCAAAATAGTCTTTAAGAGTATAATCACCAATGTTAAAGAGTGACCTTGGGTAAGCAATAAAATAAATAATAACGAAGGTTCTTTCCCGTTTTCTGTTGTCAAACAATCAATTACTCGATTACAGGTTCTCAAGAATAATTCTTTAGTGATAATTTCTTGATGATCATCTTTCTTCCATAAAAATAAATTTTCTGCGAACTGCTGCCGCAAAGTTTTGACTAGTTGTTGATTATCTACAGAAAAAAATAGATATTTTTCTATACTTATTTTAAATTTTTCAAGGGTTTGTCCTTGAGTTTGCTTAATAAATATATTGGCAATATTCTCATGGCTAAACATACCCCTTTTTAAAACAATTGATTTTATTAAATGCAGAACATTATCTCCCAAAATACTGGGATTTTTGTAACGTGTTGTGCTTGACACGGCAGACTGAGAACGAGCAATATATATTGCAAGTTCAAACTTAAATTTTTCTTTTATCTGTATATAAAGCTTTCTGGCAGCCTCTTGTTGCTCTCTGGGATTATTCTCATTAACAGATTGAGCAACTAATAAATAGGAGGTGTAGCGATTAGCCCAATGACCTTTATATAATTCATCGTGTTTGGCAGAAAATAATTTTATTTCTTGGTAATCTCTGCTGTTTATAAAATTTTCTAGCCAGCTTTTACAAATATTGAGCGCTGGAAAGTTCTTGACTTTTACTGTCAAATCTTCAATAGCAAATAAATTAACTAATTTTTGGATGTATTTGTCTTTTCTATAAGTTTTCCAAGTATTAATTATTATATATATACATCGCTTCAGTGTATTACAAAACTCATGTTCGTTATTATCTAAAAAAATTTTATATATCCCAGGAACATAATAAGACTCTTGTGAATCAAGACCGTCTATAAATAAAGTTTTGAATTTACGTAAAACATCATCTGGCGACATTTGATTGACAATTTTTAGGAAGAAATTATAAATTTCTTCTTGTGCAATTAGCACATTTGGCTGTTTATAGTTAGACGTAACACAAAGGGGATATTCCTGAGTAATTGATACAGTATTAGCGCCCATTTCAGTTATCAGGACAAAAAGGTTTCCTGTTCATATTATTACCAGCTTAACCTGAGTGAACATTAGCATCAATCTATTCTTCAGAGATTCAGTAATCTTTTTACACAAATTTGATAAACTCAGACTATAAATAAAGTATTAAACATAAATTGTTCAATACTTTATCAAATGCTTCAGTGGAATTGCTGAGTCTTATAGTGATTCTCATTTGAATAAGCTACACGGATAGGGACACGGCAATACCGTGTCCCTATCCGTGTTTATCTGTGGTTCATTCTTTTTTCTGTACCTTACCCATGCGGAAACCGCTATAAGCATCAAAGCAAGTAAATAAATGTACAGGCGAGTTCGTCTATCATTATGCGAAAAGAGTCCCATATAACGTATGGGACTCTTTTCGCAATCTAAATGGGGGTGGAGGGACTTGAACCCACACGACCTTTTACGGTCAACGGATTTTCATTCTCCCGCAGTTTTCACTGCTACCTAATTGCTTTAACAAAATCAGGTTTTAAGAATTGGACTCTCCCTTTACCCTCGGCTTAACGTTAGGGTAGCTCCCGTCGGGTCTCTGCACCTTCCCTCAATTTTGGATTTTAGATTTTGAATTTTGGATTGAAGACTAATCGCCAATCTAAAATCGCAAATCTAAAATTTTTGGGCTTGGCTCAGGATTGCCATGTCTGTCACCAGATTTAGGTTTCCCTGAGTTTGAGAGCTTCCACTTGAGGGATTTCTCCTTCAAGGCTCAGTTATCTAAGTCCGTAGCGTCTACCATTCCGCCACACCCCCGTAGGTGTTTTGCAACTAGTATAACTAGTTATTTTTTGGAGGCAGCAAATACCTCCTCATCTATTCCACCATCAATTGTGTCTTTTGTCCAACTAGATTGAAAATATTTTTTCTAGATTGTGCGATTGTTTTCTCAAGTTGCAAGTTTTCCTTGTTTCCTCGTAATCAATCTGAATGATTTTTCGATCTTGTTTGACTAAAGGGTTTGTTTGCTAGTGGGTTTACTATTATAGCATAATAGAACCTTTCGTCAATAAATCTGGACATAGAGAAGGAATTCTAGCGTAGTTATGTAGAAAGCGTCATGACTATAGTTTCCTCAGTTTCGCTCTTCAGCCTATGATGGAAAACAGATGCTTAAGACTTGAAAGTTTATGATTGTCGCCCTGCTGTATCTGATTTTGGCTGGAGCTTACCTTCTGGTAATCCCGATTGCTGTCTTGCTGTATCTGAAGCAGCGTTGGTATGTAGCTACCTCCATCGAGCGTACCTTTATGTACTTTTTGGTGTTCTTCTTCTTTCCGGGTTTATTGGTTCTATCGCCGTTTCTAAATTTTCGGCCCCAACGGCGGCAAATTGAAGTTTAACTAGATTGGTAGGTCATAACTCTCATGCGACGGATTGACGCTATTGGAATTGGCTTAGGCGTTTTTATTGCTGGTGGCTTGGCGTATGTAGGATTGCAGCTAGTCGGTTTGGATAATCAGCAAGCTGGTATATGGAGCCAAGTCTTACTAGTCAGTGGGTTAGTTGGCTGGTTAGCCACCTATTTTTTCCGCGCGGTGGGACAAAAAATGACCTACCACCAACAGCGGGAACAGTATGAGCAAGACTTTCTGCAAAAGCGGTTAGATGATCTGACTCCCGAAGAATTAGCACGAATTCAAGCCCAAATAGAACAAGAAGAGCAATCTCAGGTGTAAAGTTATCATTGGTCAGTTGTCGTTTGTCTTTTGTTAGTTACAAATGACCAACGACTAATGACCAATGACCAATGACCAATGACTAATGACTAATGACTGCGATTTCTGATTGCTTTAAAACCCTTGGGCACAATGGTGAGTGCGCTCTAATTCCGTTTATCACTGCTGGCGATCCAGATTTAGAAACAACAGCAAAAGCGTTGCAGGTTCTAGATCGTAGTGGAGCCGACATTATAGAACTGGGTATACCCTATTCCGATCCTCTAGCTGATGGGCCAGTAATTCAAGCTGCTGCTACCCGCGCCTTACAAAGAGGTACGAAATTGGAGCAGGTGCTAGAAATGCTGCAAGGGATTACTCCCAAATTGCGATCGCCTATTGTTCTGTTGATCTATTACAACTCAATTTTGCACCGAGGGATTGAAAAATTTCTTCAGCAAATTGCTGCTGCTGGGGTCGCAGGATTGGTAATACCTGACTTACCTTTAGAAGAAGCAGCAGGCTTGCTCCAAGCAGCTAGTGAGATGGGAATTGACGTAATCTTGTTGATCGCTCCCACTAGTTCCGCTGAACGAATAGAAGCGATCGCTCGTTCATCCCTTGGATTTATTTATTTAGTTAGTGTCACAGGAGTAACAGGGGTGCGATCGCAACTGGAAAATCGCGTGTCCGATTTAATCCAACAAATTCGTAGTGTTACTGATAAACCCATCGCTGTAGGCTTTGGAATCTCCGAAGCTGCTCAAGCCCGTCAGGTAAAGGAATGGGGCGCAGATGCAGCGATCGTGGGTAGCGCTTTTGTGAAACGGTTAGCAGAAGGTACCCCAGAGCAGGGACTTTCGGCGATCGCCGAATTTTGCCAAAGTCTCAAGGCAGCTATCAAGACCACTACCAGCAGCACAAATACTCCTCTTGATTAGACGGGGAAACTAGATTAAAAAAGTATAACAGCGCAGTTTTTCTATGCTTGTTTGGTAGACAATTTGACCGTTATGGTTTTGAATATTAACATCAGATATCATCATGTAAAAAAACTAGCTGATACGGTCGCTTATAGTTTGAGTATTATGTGAAGTCAAGTAGGCATAATTTATGAGTGTGAGAGTGAGTCAGTCACAAATGGTTATAATTACGTCGCAATTGAGGAGCAAAGGCGATGAGTGAGAGTATGGCGTTTATCGGCGGGGTTGCCGTAGCTGGGCTGGCGGCTCTCGTATTGCTTAAAGGAACAAATACCCCCCTACAGCCTAACTTTGCTGTTGCTCCGCAAATGCCAGGGACTGTAGTAGCGCCTCAGGGAATGCAGCCACAAATGTATCCTTATGGGCCTTATGGACAACCAATATATCCCAGTCAGCCACCGACTGCTCCCAATACTGACCAGCGTCTGGAGATGGAGAAGCTGAACACGCAGATGCAGTTGGAGCGTTTAAAAAATGATAATGAACAGCTGAAGTTGCAAAATCAACAACTTCAAGGCCAAGTTCAAAATTTCAATACTCAGCAACAGTGGCAACAAGCCCAGCAGTATAACCAACAAAAATCAACAGCACTCCAGCCGCAAAATCCTTGGTGGTCTTCACCGATGCTTTGGGCTGTGGGAGGCGCAACTCTCACTATTGGTGGTGGTGTTGTTGTAGCTGGTGTATTGGCTTTATTCTCACCACGGCAGCGTCCAGCCCGTACTGTACAAGTAATTCACCCCTACCAAGGAAATACACCACCCTTGGTTCCAGTCCGTCGCGCTGAGTTTCTGCCTGCTTCGCGGATGGAAGCAAGACGAGTTGAAGCCCCAGAATACGACGAAATGCACTAATAGGGAAATCAAACTACAGATAAACACGATTTAAAATCTCGTTTCCAGGTTCGACCTGGAAATGTTTTTTATTGGGCTGCTGCCGAAAATTTAAAAGGCAGAGCCTGATTGTAGGCATTACCAGCCAGAGGCTGGTAACGAGGTAAACGGTTTTAAAAGCCACTTCCTGGAGTTTCTGTGGTATTAGGATTCTCTGTAGTAACAGGTTGGTTAGTATCGGGAAGTTTCTGTTGGGTATTTTTCTGACTACCTTGATTTTCAAGTTTAGGTAGTGCCTGTTTTGCTAGATTCTCTGCTGCTTGTTTAAATAATGGTTCTATTCTATTTCGCCAGTATTTAGTATTAGGCAATTTTTCTGGATGGTTTCTATAATCTAAAACTTTATCCCATTTACCATCATCTATTGCTTTGTTAATCTCATTAGATAACGCTTCCGCCTTATCCCAATCTTCCTGCCACTGGGCAATTACTTTGCCCGTCTCTTGGATACTAGAAGCAGCATTTGCTGGAACTGATCTCAAAAGTGCGATCGCTCCAACTATATCTCCTGATTCATACTTCTGTCTTGCTTGTTCTATAATATTGGCACTGTTATCACTAGGCTGCGATCGTTCTGTTTTCCCAGCGTCGTCAGTTGACCCCTTCGGCTTTTCTGGTAATGGAGTTACTACATCCTTAGACTTTGGTTTTGCCTTGGCAGTCGGTCGAGTCGCAATCAAGCTACTATCATCTACAATCCTAGTTGCAATACCTTTTTCGCGCAGGCAAGAAGCCCATTCTTGATTATTGGCTATCACAGCCGAGTTTGCCCAAGCCAAACGCCCAGAGTTAAGTTTAACTTCTATCCAACCCCGTTGTGTCCGTTTGCCAGTTACCTCGAAACTGGTATTATCACCAACTGTTCGCACAATATTATCAGAATTTATCGAATTAGGTTGAGAACGAATATTAGAATTTCCGACGACAACAGCCGAGCATGTGTTTGCTAAGGCGGTATCCTTACCTGTAACATTAGAAGCTAAATTTTTCACATTAGGATATACATTTGCTACCAAAGCAGCCGCACCACCTGCCAATAATATGCCAATTAATATCGGCCATGGGTCGGATTTGTCAGAGTCTTTACGAGCAGGTTTAGCGGGGACAGGATTTGCTGGTGCAAATGCAACAGTTTGCAGCCGAGATACTTGAGGCTGGGATTTGGCTGCTTGGTAACTAGAATTTTTGGCGGATTCTTGAGGTGTGGAAAGTGCAGGTGCAGGATTAATCGCCTCTTTACATGCTTGCAGTGCTTGCGTGGCGTTTAGGTAGCGGTCTTTGAAGTGATAACGCACCATCTTGGTCAATACTGTCGCCAGTCGATGGTTCACGGTTACTGAATGCTGCCAAATTATTTCGCCCGTTTCCGGGTCTTCTTGCAATTCTGTTGGCGATAATCCTGTTAGTGCTTGAATGGCGATAATGCCGAGGGAATAGATATCACTGTTGGGGCGGGGTTTACCTTGCCCTTGTTCTGTGGGCATATAGCCAGGAGTCCCAATAACCACTGTAGCAGAGGGTTGTCCGCCCACTGTTACCAGTTGTGTACGTAACTGCTTTACTGCCCCAAAGTCTACTAAAACTAACTTATTATCTGAGGCGCGACGGATGATATTATCCGGCTTGATGTCGCGGTGAATCACGCCTTGGCGGTGGACAAATTCTAGAATTTCCAGAACTTCTTGCAATAGCTGAATTACTTGGCTTTCACTCCAGCGCTTACCAGGTATAAGTTCCTCAGCTAGGGTATGTCCTTCAATATATTCTTGTACTAAATAAAATTCTTGGTTTTCGTCAAAGTACGCTAGCAGCCTGGGTATCTGGTCATGGTTGCCCAGTTTTTCTAAGGTTTCGGCTTCACTGTTGAACAGGCGTTTAGCAGTATCAAAAACTCTGGGGTCAGTTCCGGGTTTGAGGTGCTTGACAACGCAGATGGGATTGCCTGGCCGCCTAGTATCTTGGGCAATGTAGGTTTGACCAAATCCTCCCATTGCGAGGACTCGAATTACTTGGTAACGATGGTCTAGTAGCTTGCCTATCATGTTCACTCCCCAGAGTTATTACCTAATTTTCCAGCTGGTAATAAATATCTCCAAATTTTCTTCAATGAAATCCGCTATCTTGAGAAAAGATTTAGATTAAAAACGCAGCTTTTTAATAAACGCAGACTGTTTATTTTTCTTTTAGTGCCCCTGTTTACTACCGATGCCACCTAAAATAACAAACTCAGTTGCATGGCAGCAGGCTGAAATCCTCATGCAACCTGCTTTCATTCGCGTTATCGATAATATCCGCAAGCAGCTTGATGAATCTTCTTGGACGGGAACTTACCATGATGTCCTGATTTGGCCGCCTAGCACCACTGATGAAATCAAAGCATTGGTGACTGAACTGTTGCAAGCAATGGAAACTGCAACGCCCGAAGAAGCAGATGAAATCAGAGGGACTCTGGCTCGTTTGCCGATGCCCCATCCAGGATATCATCTACGTTTGCAGCGTCAACAGCAAGAAGCGAGTATCGATTTGTGGGAACTGTGTTATCAAGTATGTTTTCTTGAATACAGCCCAGAGAAGGAAGGTGCTGATATTGATACTAGTTTAATTGATGAACTCGGTGAAGTCGATTGGCTGCGTTTGGATGCTAAGTCAAAAGAGTTAGTTGAGGAGGCGTTTGCTAAATTGCCGGAGAGTTGAAGCCCTGAAAATAGAATACACGAACAAAGCCCACTTGCGTGGGCTTATGGAGTAATGCGATCGCTTTTTCTTCAAGCAGCAAAATCTTCAATCATGCGGCTGTAGTCAATTGAGTTGTTAGGTTCTGACTGTGTTTTCAATTTGGCGATAAATTCTTCCATCCCTGGTATTTCTAACTGATGGAATCCGATTTGATTATCTGGATTCTTAGCCGAAATATCTGTAATAGCTTGTAGAGTCATCTTGGTTGTTTCTGAGACAGTTTTCTTTTGGACAAGAAATTGCTCCATTCCTGGTATTTCTAATTGAACAAATCTAGAATCATTTTCCATTGGTTCACTCAAACGCTCTTGTGTATATCATGCTCATTACGCAGATACGCAAAGCAATGGACACCCATAAAACAAATCTGAATACGCGCAATACGCAAAGTACGCAGATTAATGGAAATGCGATATTCTGAAAAGTATGAATAGTCCGCAGTTTAATGAAGCTCTGGAAAAGCTAAGGAAAGCACCTCGCAAAGTAGAGGTGTTGAAATTGTTGCTGGCTGGATACACTAATGATGAGATTGCTCAGTCTAGGGGTCGTGCAGAAGGAACTGTACGCAAGCAAATCTCAAATATATATAAGGATTTTGGTATTAAAAGCGAATTTCCAGGCGATCGCGTTTTAAGAGATAAGTTAAAGGATTTATTTCTCAAGTATAAACCTGAGCGGGTAAGTAATTGCTCTCCTGCTATTACTAATGAAGCTAGCAACCAATTGGAAAAGATAAACTATGACAGCGTGCCTTCTTTTGTTTCGTCAAGTGACGAAATTTTTGAAGAACTTGGGGAGGAATTAATGTTTTTGGCTATTAATATACTTGAGACGCTCGGTTTTGAGCAAAAATTTAAGATGAACATGGCATCAGGATGTATTGGATATCGACTTAAAAATCCTGGAACAAGAGATAAACGCTATCAAATATTTTTAAAACAAAGTCTGTATGGTTTAGCTGTTTCTATTAATAAAGCTATTTTAGATCCGTATTTGTTAAATTTGCACTATTGGGTATATGTTCCTGAAATTTTCTTCGAGAGGATAGCAGGAAGATTCTTAGTAGTACCTGGCAAAGAAAATTTATTCTTAGATTCACTTAATCCTAAATACTGGAACATTTTAGAAATTGAAAGAAAAACAGTAGGTATTTTTTATCTTAATGAACGACAAAATCCAGAGATGTATGATCATATTACAGAAGATTTAAGCACAATATGTTTAGATGGATTTAATGAATACAATTTGAGCGATAGTAAAAGCTATCTATGTATTTGGGAAGATAAAGAATTCGATTATACATGGCAAATGTTCATAGATTCAAGAGAGGTATTACAAGAAATTATTAGGTACTTTGGGAGAATTTTACTAGATATGGACTGGAACAAAGTATCTGATGATACTGATATACCTTTTTAAGGAAGTCAATAAATATAAGCTTGATAAAATATTACGGAGAGCGCTTAGTCCAAAAACAAAATTTCTAGATGGATATTATTTATCGTCTACAAGGTATTGAATTTGAATGGGATGAAAATAAAGCACAAAGCAATATCGAAAAACATGGCGTTAAATTTGAAGAAGCTACAGAGGTATTCTTTGATCCCTTTTACCAAGTTGGTGATGCTACTGCTAATAATCAACAGCGTGATTTCATCTTAGGCTATTCTCTTTCTCAACGCTTATTGCTCGTAGTTTATCTAGAACGCAGTAGGCGAACACGCATAATTTCCGCCCGTCCAGCTACTAGCACAGAAAGAAAGTTATATGAACAAGCATGATGAAGAACTCGAACTACACTTAAAACCTCGTACTAGTGAAACAGTATCAATAAAAATACCAACAGAGGCATTAGAATCGCTCAAAAAAGTTGCAGCTAATCGAGATATGACACTTGAAGCATTACTCAAGTTTTACATTGGGCAGAGTTTGCGGCAAGATTTAGCTAAATTATTTTCTGAACGGGTACTTGAATCAACCGTTGAAGTTCTAGCAAGACATATCGACTCGAAAGAGGAAATTTTAACCATCATTCAAGAAATTCAAGCGGAAGCAACTCTTTAATTAACAGCCAGCAAAGAGTAACAGACCAATTAAGGAACAAAAAATGTTTAATACAACAAACTACACCGAAGCTTGCAATAATTTTGAAAAAATTTACGAAGAGGTAATTAGCACTCGTGAACCTGTGGTTGTTAATCGTGAAGGTGCAGAAAGTGTATCCGTCATTCCTACTGCGGAACTTAACAGCATCATAGAGACAGCATATTTGTTCCAGTCACCTGAGAATGCAGCACGTCTTTTAGATGCTTTACAACGTGTTAAGGCTAAGACTAATATGCCCCAAACTATAGACGACTTGCGTAAAGAGTTCTCGCTCTACGAAGAAGAGTAAATAAATTCAATGTCGGATAATTTAGAACCAGAAGCACTTCCCCAATCTGAAGTTTCTCAAGAGGATAATTTAGAACGCAACCTCGTTTTTGACCGGAGATTTCTGGAAGACCTTACCTACTGGGTAGAGACAAATAGAAAAACTGCACTCCGCGTCTTATCTTTAGTTGAAGAGATTAGGCGGAATCCCTTTGAAGGGACAGGCAATCCTGAAAGATTGAGATACTATGATGCAAATGTATGGTCGCGCCGAATCACTCAAACTGACCGGATTGTTTACGTAGTAAGTGATGACCGAGTTGAGTTTATTCAAGCGCGATACCATTATAGCGATCGCTAATTTCATAATTAAATAATGTAATTTTGAAAAAGAGCGTAGGCGCAGCCCGCCGTAGGCATCGCTTCGCCCCTTTCACCCCTTTGCCATTGAAGCCGCAAACGCTTATTTGCTAAGATTTCCAGTGCGACAACATTGAAACAGGGCAACTTCTCATCACCATGCCAACATCTACAATTGACGATAAAGACGCAGCAGCTATCCAAGCCGCAAAAGTTGGGGTTGCTATATGCGATCGCTCCACCTGGGGACGCATCAAAGTATCTGGCGATGATCGCCTCAATTTCTTACACAACCAAAGTACTAACAATTTCCAAATACTCAAGCCAGGACAAGGTTGTGATACGGTTTTCGTCACTTCCACAGCCAGGACAATTGATTTAGCAACCGCCTACGTTACAGAAGATGCGGTAATCCTGCTAGTTTCACCCAACCGTCGCCAGTTTCTCATGGAATGGCTAGATAAATATATTTTCTTTGCCGATAAGGTGGAATTATCTGATATTACAGAAGACACCAACACTTTCAGCCTTATTGGCCCAGGAAGTGACGCTGTGATCGAAAAGTTGGGTATTGGTGAACTCATCGGACAACCGTATGGTAGTCACAAAGTATACACCATTGCTTTGACTGAGGGAGTGCAAGTTGCTGTGGGTAGTGGGTTAGCTGCTCCCGGATATACCTTTACTTTCCCCTATACTGACAAAGAAACGGTGTGGAACAAACTATTAGAGGCTGGGGCGGTAGAGATGAGCGATCGCGCCTGGGATGCCTTGCGAATATTACAAGGCCGCCCCGCCCCAGATGCTGAACTCACAGATGATTACAATCCTCTGGAAGTTGGTTTGTGGCAAACAATTTCTTTTACTAAAGGTTGCTATATTGGGCAAGAAACTATCGCCCGATTAAATACATATAAAGGTGTAAAACAACACCTTTTGGGTATCCGCCTCAGTGCCCCTGCTTTAGTTGGAAGTGCGATCGCAGTTGGAGATGAAAAGGTCGGCAAACTTACCAGTTATACAGAAACGGCTGATGGTTATTTTGGATTAGGTTACATTCGGACTAAAGCGGGTGGCGTGGGGTTGAAAGTTAAAGTAGGAGAAACTGAAGGTGAAGTCATAGAAATCCCGTTTGTTTCTCACGATTACCCATAATTAATTCAAGTCAAAATATCTTCTTCTTTATTCCTAGCGCCGTAACAAAATTCATCTACCCAAGAAGCTATACTACGGGCATTAGTGGTTTCTAGATTCACTTTGCTCTTAACATTTTCTGGTTGAATATTCGGCTGTTTGCCGTTGCTTTTAACCTCAGTAGTAATTGCTAGCGATCGCCCTGCTTTACCATTACTATTAATCTCAGTGGTAATTGCCAATGATGCGCTCATAGGGATTCGGACAGGTGGTGCGTTGCTCTTAACCTCAGTAGCTAATGCCACAGATGGCATAGTTTTGGCTTTGCTGTTAACCTCACTGGTCATTGTCGCCGATCCTCGTGAAGGTAACTGACCAGAGTGCCAGCGTACTGGTTGATGTTCCCTTAGCAAACCAGAGGATGGCGTTTTTGCCGGAGTATCTGGAGCAATTTTAGTTGCAGCTACTATCAACTCCGGTTTGTGTGTGCGAACTACCTCAGTGGTAGCTGTAATCGATGGCACAAGTTCATCGGCGCGTGACAAGTTGGAATCTAGAGTATTGGCAAGAGAATGAAGTGCAATGTTGCTGGCAGTTACAGCCGATGACAGATATTTATCCTCAAAATGCTTCTCATCTGGCAACTCGCTTTCAACTTGGCTTATAGCCATAGAATGGTCTAATTTCATTAAACGTAACTCTTGATCAGGATTGAAGTTAAGACCTAAAGCGGCGACTATTTTATCTGGATCGTTATTCAGATCCACCATAAAAGCAAGTATTTCATCAAACTGGGGTTCTAAAACAGACAGTGTTGCCAAAATAAAACCGGACAAAGGACGGCGCAGACCATTGTAAGTGCCCCAAATTCGCATTTTGACTAGCCAGGAAATATTTTGCTCGTAGTAACTTAGCCATTTTTGTTTTAAGGATTGACGCAGCTGTTGGATATTCATTGGATGCCTCACTTCAGTCAACAAGATTGCAGAGATTGATATTATTAATTAGTTTGATTTCTGGGGATGAAACCGATAATAGAGCATCTGTTGGACTCTTTGACCACCTAGCAAATGATTTTCTATCAGTAGAGATACTTCATCCGGTTGAACGCCGCTATACCAGACCATATCGGGTAATACCAGCACCATCGGCCCATTGCCGCATTGTCCTAAACAGCTGCTAGCCGTTACTGTTACACCAGAGATTGGCAAAGCTGCAAAAGCTGCTAAAACTTTAACTGCACCTTGCTTTTTGCAAGTGCGATTTTGACAAACCCGCACACATTTAGGAGAAGAGGGTTGGTCTATTGTGGGGAAGTTTGATGGTTGAGTTGTCATTTGTCCTTTGTCCTACCCTACGGGAAGCCGCCAAAGGGCGTCTATGTCATTTGTCATTCGTCAAAAGTCGGAAGCCAATGACTAATGACTAATGACTAATGACTAATCTATTGAAAGTCCTTTTGAGGCTAGCCATTCAGCGTTAAATATCCGCGACTGATAGCGGGAACCACTATCACATAAGATGGTGACAATGGTATGTCCTGGCCCCAACTGCTTCGCTAGGGCAACAGCTGCCCCAACATTAATACCTGTTGAACCGCCCATTAATAGTCCATCTTTCCTCAGCAGTTGGTAAACTACCCGTAAAGCTTCTTGGTCATCGATTTGAATGGCATCATCGGCAGGTGCGCCTTCCATATTGGCTGTGACACGACCGTTACCAATGCCTTCAGTGATGGAATTTCCTTCTGTATTGAGTTCGCCGGTTTTTACATAGCTATAAAGTGCGCTACCCAATGGATCGGCAACAACGCATTTAATCGCCGGATTTTGTTCTTTCAGGTACAACGCCACACCAGCATAAGTACCACCAGTACCAGTTGCAGTTGTCCATGCATCTATTTTACCATCTGTCTGTGTCCAAATTTCTGGCCCTGTGGTTTCGTAGTGGGCGCGGCGGTTGGCTAAGTTATCAAACTGATTCGCCCAAATAGCGTTTTCCAACTCAGCAGCGACTCTGCCAGATAGCTTGACGTAGTTATTTGGGTCTTTGTAGGGTACAGCAGGGATGGGACGAACTTCTGCACCTAGTGCTGTCAGTGCATCTATTTTTTCTTGTGACTGAGTATCGGGAATAATAATTAGGCATTTGTAGCCTTTGGCGTTGCAAATATGCGCCAGCCCAATGCCAGTATTACCAGCAGTTCCTTCCACAACTGTGCCACCGGGTTTGAGTAAACCTTTCTCTTCTGCATCTTCGATAATATAAAGTGCGGCGCGGTCTTTGACAGAACCGCCAGGATTGAGAAATTCAGCTTTAGCGAGGATTTCACATCCTGTTTCTTCACTGAAACTGTTTAAACGAATTAGGGGTGTGTTGCCAACAGCACCGACGAAGCCATTCTTAATATCCATTTTGACTATACCTGTGTGAGTATCTATAAAAATTTTGGCTTATAGCGATCGCATAATTTACAACTGATTTGTCTAAAATGCCATATTGCATTTCCCCACTCAGCAATCCAACAATAATCATAGTTGCCTAAGCGATCGCATCTGGCAGTGTAATATTGAGGGATTGGATAAACTGGTTATATTGTCGCCAATTAATTTTAGATTAACGCGATCGCCGTTCGCGGAGCGTTCCGCACGAAAGGCGGGCGCTCTGCGCCATCGCATTTCCTCTCTGGGCAACCTAACGACAATCAATCATAGTTGCTTATCGCCATACCTGAACCAGCATCAAATCGAAATGATAGTCATACGTCCACACTGGTAGCTTCATTTCCTCTGACAAAATGGCAGTGACAGCATCGCAGAGAGTAATGCGTTGATCTAGAAAACGTGCAGCTTTTTCAACTGCTGTTATATATCGCTCCTGTGAAGGATTGACGAAATGAACTGCTCCTATACATTGTCTAGCAAAGCTAATTGCTTGTTCAGTTCCGAGACGATATAGCAAAAGATTATATGTTTCCAGGTAAACAGGAAAGGGAACTAGGATTATTAAATTTTCTGTATTTATACGTTGTAGCTCTGCTTGTGAGCGCTCATGATATTGGTCGTCTGTATCTACAGCAGCATATAAAGGCCCAGTGTCAGCAATTACGGCTCTCAAGGTGTGTTTGGTGGCAATGACTGCAAAAAGGTTTGTTCAGCTAGAATTTTATCGTGATTTACTGACGTATCTTTAAATCCACTTCCCTTGGATGCAGGAGTTAGGCGTAAACCTTGCTTTTGTGGAGGTAAATAACCACGTTGGCTGAGGAATTCTTCGAGGGCATTTTCTACAATAGCGTTAGCAGGTAAAGAAACTTCTTGATCGCCGATGTAAGCACTCAGAGCATTAGCGATCGCATCTGGCAGTGTGATATTTAGGGATTGCATAAGCTGATTATATTGTCGCCAATTAATTTAAGAGTAGCGCGATCGCATTTCCCCTTATTCACCCATTGAAACTTGACTGCGGTCAAACAACCACCCATTGCCCACTATCTCTTCTAGACGTTGATTGAGTCGGGGGAGGAAATAATCTGGATCATTTAGCCGTTGCTGGACATACCAAGCTTGAGACGCTTCCTCTGTTTCAATTCCTTGGGCACTTGCCGCCTCTGATATAATCTCGACACTATGCTCTTGAAGTTCCTCTAACTGCGGATAACCTTCACCTCGGCTGTTGCAAAAGAACATAGCCGTTGCTCCTAACACAGCTTGTAGTTCATCGCCTTGAGGTACTTTATTATATAAAACACGGATTAACTGAATGGTATCTACTAAAGGTGCTTGAATTCTCAGCGTCAACCAGATTGCTTGAGCTAGGTAAACCAAACCGTTACTTTCATCCGTTACGCCTAAATTACCCAGAACTGTTACCAAATTACTGTATGCACTTATTTGTGCAAGTGTAGAAACAACTTGCTCCCAGAGTGCGATCGCTCTAGGTATGTCCCCTTGTTGGGCGAATACCTGTGCCATGTTGTTGAGGGTAGTGGCTTTTCCTTGGACATTGCCAATCTGCTCAGATATTTCTAAGTTTTGCTCCCAGAGTGCGATCGCTCTTGGGATGTCCCCTTGTTGGGCGAATACCTGTGCCATGTTGCTTAGGGTAGTGGCTTTTCCTTGGACATTGCCAATCTGCTCAAATATTTCTAAGTTTTGCTCCCAGAGTGCGATCGCTTTTGGGATGTCCCCTTGTTGAGCGAATACCAGTGCCATGCTGTTGAGGGTAGTGGCTTTAAGTTTGACATAACCAATCTGCTCAGATATTTCCAAGGATTGCTCCCAGAGTGCGATCGCTTTTGGGATGTCCCCTTGTTGGACGAATACCAGTGCCATGTTGTTGAGGGTAGTGGCTTTAAGTTTGACATCGCCAATCTGCTCAAATATTTCTAAGTTTTGCTCGTAGAGTGCGATCGCTTTTGGGATGTCCCCTTGTTGGTCGAATACCAGTGCCATGTTGTTGAGGGTAGTGGCTTTTCCTTGGACATAGCCAATCTGCTCAAATATTTCCAAGGATTGCTCGTAGAGTGCGATCGCTTTTGGGATGTCCCCTTGTTGGGCGAATACCTGTGCCATGTTGTTGAGGGTAGCAGCTTTGCCTTGGACATGGCTAATCTGCTCAGATATTTCCAAGGATTGCTCCCAGAGTGCGATCGCTTTTGGGATGTCCCCTTGTTGGGCGAATACCTGTGCTATGTTGTTGAGGGTAGCGGCTTTTCTTTGCAATTCCTGTTCAGGACAAAGGTCTAAAGCTTGCTGATAATGGGTAACAGCCTCTTGTACAAAACCCAAAACTTCTTCGGCATAGGCAATGGCTCCCAATATGCGGTAGTCCTGAAAAACTGCCAGAACTTGCTTACATAACTCCAAAGCTTCCACAAAGCGGGAATTGTTCACCCAACGGTTTGCAATCATATCCCCAATGCTGACAGCGATTTCCTGCTCTTTCGCCAGCAGTCCCAAACGTACAATTTCCAGTGCTTCTGCTTCGGTGGGGTTGTCATTCTCTTCCCACCAAGCTTGATGGATTTTCCTCAACGCTTGCTGTCGCGTCGTTTGCCATTCTTCCTGAATCAACACTTTTTCTAGCAACGATTCTAAAATTGTCGTCACCCGATAATTAGCTGGCTGGGTGGGGTGAGTGGTGGCAGACTCAACTAAGCTGAGGCTGACAAGCTTGCCCACAACCGCTAGGAAATCAATTTCCTGGCTCATAGCTGAAGTCCGCTCAAGCGGACTAGAAATTCCCTCCCCTAAATCCTCAGTCCTCTTCAGAGGACTTTCGCTATTAGCCTGGGACTTCGAGTCCCAGGCGTTAGGGTGGGAAGTCGAAGAAATAGCCCTTACAATCTCCTCCGTCACGGGCAAGTGAAACACACTCAAGCGTGCGAGAAACTTTCGTTCTTGCAATTCCAAAGCATCCAGCAGAGTTTGTGCCAAGATATTTTCGCGGAATTTCTGCTCAGTCGCCTCCAGCCGATTCAATAATTCATCCGCCGCTATTCCTGGTTGCTGAATTACCTCTAACAACCACTTCAGCAACCGGGGATTACCATCAGCAATGTGAATAATTCGCTGAGTTCTTAACTGCTGCCTAACTTCTTTATCTAAAGGAAAGCAAATTTTATCAATATCACTACTGCTCATCCCTGCCAAAGATTCCAAGTGCAGGCGATGAGGTGGCAAGGTATCTTCATTCAAATAGCGACAGGTGACAATCAGCCGACTTTCTGCCCCGTTCTCCTCCAATGCCGCACAAATCGCTCCTAAAATTTCGTAAGCCTCTGCCGTCATCCGCAGTGAGCCATCTTCAATGTTAGCTGTGGGAATATTTTGCTCAAAGTCATCCAGCACCAGGAGCAAGGGTTGGTTGTGTTCGTTTTCAATTGCTTCAAAAAAGTTTTGCAACCGTCCTTTAAGAGACACCTTTGGTTCGTTCAAAAGTGCAGGCACATCTGCAAACCGCTCAAACTTATTAGAAAGCTTATGCAGCAAACCCCACTCATCCAGAGGGCCAATCACCACGACTCGCGCAAAATTAGGACGCTGCATCTGCACCCGCGCACATAACCGCGCCGCCAGGGTACTTTTGCCCAGTCCACCCATCCCCGCAATAAACACGCCGATTTGGTCGCTGGTTTCCTGCAAAGCCTTGAGACAGCGTTGCAAAGGTCGTCTGCGTCCGACAAACTCAAACTGACTGGCAACTTTAACTTGATTATTCTCATCCAAAAATTCTTGCTCTGACGGTGTAAACTTCAGCTTTTCACGATTTTTTGTTCTCAGAGGTGTTACCAGTTCTGCAATGGGGCGCGTATCTCGATACATCCGCAACAGATGCCAATCGGTGCATTCTTTGTCAATCATCTCCTGCTGCGCCGCTTTGACTGCTTCTTCAACAGTTGCCCCCGTTGCCAAAGCTTGATAAAGTGCCTGTGCCGCTATAATACCCGTGTCGTCATACACCGGACGCGCCCAGCCTAAAACTATACCTGCCCCTGCCTTCACCAATGCTTGCGCCATCGAGGGTACTGTCCCTTTGTTCGCAACCTGTCCCGTATGACAACCAGAGAGAAAAGTTACACGCGGCCAACGTCCGCGAAAGGCTCTAGCTAAATCATTGACAGTAGTAAGTTGCATATTCCCCACCTCATCTTCAGTGATGAAGCAGGGGGTATTGTCTGCCAGTTTTGTACCTTTTGGCAGCAAATAGCTGTAGCTTTGTTGGGTGTAAATTATCCCGTGTCCCGTGAGGTGAAAGACATCAAAATAGTCTTCTAGGTAGGATTTCACCAAGTTGGCTAACTCTGCAACGGAGCCACTTTCCTCGACAATCAACGCCAAAGGCTGATCCTTAGTTGCTTGCAAAATGTTCGCTTCTTCCTGCTCAAACCCTAGTGGTGGAACTCTGGGATCTTCAGGAGAAGTCGCCATAAACAGTAACCGCAACGGGCGATTTTGCACGCCAATCACTTGGGTTTGACGCTGCTGCACAGAACGCACTGGTAAAACGGAAAGATTCTGGCGTTCTATTAAAAATCCTGCACCATCATTTAGCAATTCCCAAGGTAAATGTGCCAATCCCAACGCTACACGTTCTGTTTCCGGGTTCAACCCCTGTGCTTCGCTGGTTTGAATCAAATCTAGATTAATCGTTTGCTCATCCGCCTCATCCAGCGCCTTTCTCAGCCATCCTTCTTTACCATCCAGCCATTGATAAAGTTGTCGTCCCAACTGGGTGAGATAAGGTAAATGATCTCTTTGCTGAGCATAATAATTTTGCTCACACAAATCAATGAGTGCTGCCAACTCCGTTTTATCCAGGCGACGTGAGCCATAATCACAGCGCAGTTCAAAAGTTTGCTGTTGACTGAGGGCGAAGGTGAAGTTTAGGGGCATAGCTGACAGCAGGAGTTTCCACAGTAACCTTCACCGTATTATCACCTTTTTCCCGAAATTATCGTCGATATTCGTCGCCGCGATCGCCGATAAGCTGGTACAAATCGCGTGACTGGCGAGATACTGCACTGATGCGATCGCAGTTCAACTATAAAATCAGGACAGATGGGGGCAAATCTTTGCTGTTGCTAGGGCTGTGACTATATTGATTAATTGTTATATTCGTTCAGAACACAAGTCCATTCGTCCAGAACACAAGTCCATTCGTCCAGAACACAAGTCCATTCGTCCAGAACACAAGTCCATTCGTCCAGAACACAAGTCCATTCGTTCAGAACACAAGTCCATTCGTCCAGAACACAAGTCCATTCGTCCAGAACACAAGTCCATTCGTCCAGAACACAAGTCCATTCGTCCAGAACGCAACTCCATTCGTTCAGAACACGAGTTTTTTCTCAACTATTTGTTGTTTAGTTTCGTGTAATTACTGAGCTGACAATCAAATCTTATTAAAAAAAATACTTATTTGTGCAAGCTTTACTGAACCACTACATTATCTCATTGAGCCACTCTAGAAAGATAAGTTTAGTAAAAGGTATGCATTGATGCCACGCCAAAAAAGAACCTCTCCTGTGCTAGAAAAAACCGAACAGAGAGTAATCGGATTTAAATCGATTGATTCCAGCCTTGACTTTGGTGATTCGATCAGTTTAAACCATTTAACTGAGTTAATCGGGCAACTCCGCAATCAGATTGACCAGTATAATATGATGCTAACTGCCATTGACTCAGCAAAGGCAAAAATAGAAACCCTTGAAAAGACCATTCGGGAAACTTCAGAGCGCTTAGTCAGTGGTGTAGCATTGAAGTATGGCAAAGACAGCCGGGAATACGAAATGACAGGCGGGACACGCAAAAGCGATCGCATTCGTAAAGCCACCATCACCCGGTTAAAATCCACCGCAGACTTAAAAGCAACTTCTAAACAGACGGCGTAACCAACAAAAATTAGGCATCATTTACAGTGAATGATGCCCATTACGTAGGTAGCCCGCCGTAGGCATCGTACGATCACACTGTTAGGCACTTCGCTTTGATTCTGGAAAGCAGGTGCATTTTGTGGTAGCTAATTCTAGAAGTTTAGTAGGTAATGAAAATTTAAATAGTAATTTTACTGCGGTTTTTAAATATTTACGTAAGTTACGATACAGCATAATTAAGGAGTAATATCATGTCCGCGTAAATAGTTATGCTAACCACAGTCATTACACCCCACCCCTTAATCCCCTCCCCGCAAGCGGGGAGGGGAGACAAAGCATAGCTTTGGCGGGGTGGGGTTCTTCGAGTTTAATAAGCAATCAAGCGGACATGATATAAATGCTGACATCTTTTCTTTGTCTTAAACGGGGTGGATACCGATGACATCTGAAAGCAATCACGAAAAAGAACTTGAACAGCGAGAACGTATATTACGAGAACGAGAAGTTGAATTGCGACTCCGGGAAATGGAAACTAACATCCATGCTAACGATGCGGCTTTTCATCAAACTGTGAAGCATCAGCCAGAAAATTCCCAAAAACCTTGGATGAACAAAGTGATTCTGGGTGGGAAACTGTTTGCTCTTGGTGTGGTAGCGCTAGTTGCTGTGAGAATAGCCTCAGTGTTAGCTGGATTTATTATTGTTGGTGCGCTGGGGTGGATGTCTTACAAATTATTTTTGGAATCTAAAAAAACCAATCTTTAATTAAGGTGTAATAATTATGATGAGTGATCGGGTAGCAACTGATAGATTTATCCAAGACTTAGAGCGCGTTGCTCAAGTGCGATCGGAGATTTCTGTATGTTTGAGTAAACTAGCTGAAACAATTAATCAAGCTGAGTTGGCTGGAGACTCTTCATCGGGAAAACTCAGTTTAGAACGAGATATTGAAGATATTACAATAGCTAGTAAAAACCTCCGCCAAGGTGTATTTCGCCTTTTAGTTTTAGGCGATATGAAACGCGGAAAAAGTACGTTTCTCAATGCCTTAATTGGGGAAAACTTATTGCCGAGCGATGTTAACCCTTGTACCGCAGTATTAACAGTTTTACGCTATGGGCCAGAAAAGAAAGTTACCATTCATTTTAATGATGGAAAAAGCCCACAACAGCTAGATTTTCAGAACTTTAAATATAAATATACGATTGATCCGGCTGAAGCTAAAAAACTAGAGCAGGAGAAAAAACAAGCGTTTCCCGATGTTGATTATGCAGTAGTTGAGTATCCTTTAACGCTACTAGAAAAGGGAATTGAAATTGTCGATAGTCCAGGATTGAATGATACAGAAGCGCGAAACGAATTATCTTTAGGTTATGTAAATAACTGCCATGCAATTTTGTTTGTAATGAGAGCTTCTCAACCTTGTACTTTAGGTGAGCGTCGCTACCTAGAAAATTATATCAAAGGTCGAGGGTTGACAGTTTTCTTCTTAGTTAATGCTTGGGATCAGGTGCGGGAATCATTGATTGATCCTGATGATGTTGAAGAATTACAAGCATCTGAGAATAGATTACGGCAAGTATTTAACGCGAATTTAGCAGAATATTGTACTGTAGAAGGTCAGAATATTTATGACGAACGGGTGTTTGAGCTTTCCTCAATTCAAGCACTCAGACGACGGTTAAAAAATCCCCAAGCTGATTTAGACGGGACTGGCTTTCCAAAGTTTATGGATTCGCTTAATACTTTTCTTACCAGAGAACGTGCGATCGCAGAACTCCGTCAAGTTAGAACCTTGGCAAGACAAGCCTGCAATCATACCCGCGAAGCAGTTGCAAGGCGTGTACCATTACTTGACCAAGATGTAAATGAATTAAAAAAACGAATTGATTCAGTAGAACCAGAGTTTAACAAACTCACAGGTATTCGAGATGAATTCCAAAAAGAAATTATCAATACCAGAGACACTCAAGCAAGAACGATTTCCGAATCTTTTCGCGGCTACGTTTTAAACTTAGGTAACACCTTTGAAACTGATTTCTTACGCTATCAGCCGGAATTAAATTTGTTTGATTTTCTCAGTAGTGGTAAACGAGAAGCATTTAACACCGCACTGCAAAAAGCTTTTGAGCAATATATCACTGATAAATCTGCTGCTTGGACATTAACTGCTGAAAAAGATATCAATGCAGCTTTTAAAGAACTTTCTCGCAGTGCTGCACAATATGGCGCGTCTTATAGTCAAATCACAGACCAAATTACAGAAAAGCTCACTGGACAAAACGTCAAAGTAAATACCACTACTACTGCTGAAGAAGACAACTCTCCCGGCTGGGCAAAATGGGCAATGGGATTATTATCCCTGTCTAAGGGGAATCTTGCTGGCGTCGCCCTAGCTGGCGCTGGATTTGATTGGAAAAATATCTTGTTAAACTACTTCACTGTAATTGGTGTTGGCGGGATAATTACAGCAGTGACAGGTATTTTTCTAGGGCCAATTGGGTTTGCGCTGCTAGGTTTGGGAGTAGGATTTTTGCAAGCAGATCAAGCGCGTAAAGAGTTAGTTAAAACGGCGAAGAAAGAGTTAATTAGACATCTACCACAAGTGGCGCATGAGCAATCTCAGGTTGTATATAATGCTGTAAAAGAGTGTTTTGACTCTTATGAAAGAGAAGTGAGTAAAAGAATTAACGATGATATTGTATCTCGTAAAGCTGAATTAGATAATTTAGTCAAGCAGAAACAAACCCGCGAAATAAATCGTGAGAGTGAGTTCAACCGTTTAAAGAATTTGCAAGAAGATGTAATAGCTCAGTTGCAAAAAATTGAAGCGGCGTATAGTAATTTATTAGCTTACTATAGCTAATATATCTGATTACTCTCCTACTCTCGTTCCCAGCTAGAAGCTGGGAATGTATACCAGGAGGCTCCGCCTCCGATAAAAGAAGTGAGGCGGTAGCTCCAATAATTTGCATTACCAGGCGAAGCCTGGGAACGAAGAACTATGCAACAACAGTATGAAGGTTATAAGGATTTAGCAGATTCTCTCAAATCTGCATCTGCATTACTGAATTTAGAACGCAAATCGCAACTGCATCAAGATATAATTACCATTTGCAATCATCTGGTTAATCCTAGCTTTAGGATTGCAGTATTTGGCCCCTTTAATCATGGCAAATCTACCTTACTGAATGCCATGCTAGGGAATCGCACCTTACCAATTGATTTAATTCCCACTACAGGCGCGGCAATTACTGTCAAGTATGGCTCTGATGTGCGAACTCGCATCATGTTGGTAGATGGTACAGAAATCTATCGTAGTGGCACAGAAGTTTTACAACAATTTGCAATTCTTGATGGCAATAGGCAGATGCGAAAAGATGTCGCATCTGTGGAAGTTTTCTGTCCGCATCCCTTTTTAGAAACAGGTGTAGAATTTCTCGATTTACCGGGAACGAATGATAGAGATGAACAAGATAATTTAGTCCGAGAACAACTTTTAAGTGCAGATTTAGTTATACAATTATTAGATGCACGTAAGTTAATGACTTTAGGTGAGCGGGAAAACTTACGAGATTGGCTATTAGATCGCGGCATTAAAACAGTTATATTTGTTGCCAATTTTATTAACTTACTCGAACCCGACGAGCAAAAACAAGTTCAAAATCGGCTGTTGTTTGTTGCAGAAAGCTTTCGAGCCGAATTACCTCCAGGTTTTAGTAATTTATATCGTGTTGATGCTTTACCTGCCTTAAGAGCCAGGTTAAAAGGTGATGTTGCTGCTGCCAATAGTAGCGGGTTAGCGGCTTTTGAAACAGCTTTGCTAAATATTGTGGGGATTTTGCAACCAAATTGTGATAGTGTGCGTTTGCCAAGAGTGCAAGCGATCGCTTCTCAAATCCAATACTCATTAAAAGCTAAAATTGATCCTATTGCTATTGAAATAAAATCTTTTGATGATAAAGAAAATACTAAAATTGAAATTAAACAAAAAGCAGCAAACTTAATTTATAAGGGCTTTGCTACTAGCGTAGAAGAGTTACGCAATTGGCTAGCATTACCCAAGCTACTCACAAAATATCAAGCTGATGCAGCAGTTGCATTGGCAGAAAATAACTTTAAAGCTTGGCAAACAAATGTTATAAAAAAAGACTTAACCCAATTGCAATTGGCTGCGGTAAAATGGCTTTATCAAGCTTATGAATTTTTCCAAGAAGAACGACCGCAAGATTTATTAATTCCCTTTCCTAGCGAACCGCAAGTAATACTACCCTCAAAGACAAACAATACTGATGATTTGAGTGAACCTGGTTCCATTGCTGTTGGTGGTGGTATTGGTTGGTTGTTAGGCGGCCCAGTGGGTGCTGCTGTAGTTGGGAGTATTTCTTATTTATTAAACAAAAATATCCAAAAACAAGACGAACAATTAGCAAAAGAATCTTATCATCAGGAAGTTGCTAAACTTTGTATAACTGCAATTGAAGATTATTTATCTCGCTTGAGCAGTCAAGGGTTATCAATTTTGACTGAATATGAACAAAAAGCCGAAAAAATAATTTGCTTTGAATTCAGCCAAGAGCCGCTAGAAATTACTAAAAAACGTGAAAGTTTGCAGCAGTTACAAAACGGTTTTAATCAGTTGCTCCGAGAGTTAGAAAAAGTCAAAATATTCTCAAATTATCAATTTTATAAAGAAATACCAAAATATAGCAACACCACTAGAAAATATTTGCCACAGCCAGAGAGAGTTCAAACTTTCCCTAAAAAAGATCCTGGTATTAAGCAACAACAGGAAAATAGTGCTAATAATACTGGGACAAAGGTAAAATTTGTTTCCCCACCACCACCGCCAAAAGCTTCTCCCTCTCCACGTCCAGAAGAAGTAGAGGCGAAATTTCGTGATTGGGAACTTAATGAGGAAATAGCGCAAATGAAAGCAGAGATGCATAGCCCTAAGGCTTGTCGTCAGACATCGCCTGGTTTTAAAACTGGCAAACAGCAAAATACAACTCAAGGCAATAAAGTACCCAACCAACCAAAAAACCAGAAGGAAAAAGATAAGATTACTCGTGCATACAGCATTTTAGGATTGCAAGCAAATGCTTCTTTGGCTGAGGTAAAGCAGGCTTATCGAACTTTAGTAAAAAAATGGCATCCAGATTTGTTTGTGAATCAGCCACAACTGCAAAAACAAGCACAAGAGAAAATGCACTTAGTTAATGATGCTTACACAACTTTGAGTGATAAATGAACAACAAGAACCCCGATTTCTCAGAGAAGTTGGGGTTCTTTAGATTTCATGCTAATTTCATTTCTGGCTGCCAAGCTAATAAGTAAATATAGAATTAGGAAACTGTTAGGTGAGACTTATGCAACTGCTATCTTTGAGGAATGGGTTTTTGGCGTTAACCTTTACTGCGATCGCTTCAGCAGGTGGGTTAATCACAGGATGTACCAATACTGCTTCTCAGAACCAAAGCCAAGCCCTAAAGGAAACCGCCACCAATGCTAATGACAAGCAGATTATGAATCACGGTGGTGGCATGAATCACAGTATGGGAATGGATTTAGGCCCAGCCGATGCTAATTTTGATTTACGATTTATCGACGCTATGGCACCGCACCATCAAGGGGCTGTGGAAATGGCTAAAGAAGCGCAGCAGAAATCAAAACGTCCTGAAATCAAAAAGCTAGCAGACAATATCATCAAATCGCAAAACCAAGAAATCACTAAGATGAAGCAGTGGCGACAAGCTTGGTATCCCAAGGCGGGAGATAAACCAATGGCTTACAACAGTCAAATGGGCCACATGATGGAAATGTCTTCTGATCAAATGAAAACTATGATGATGAGTCAGGATTTAGGTGCAGCCGATGCGGAGTTTGATCTGCGCTTTATCAATGCAATGATTCCTCACCATGAAGGGGCTGTAACAATGGCACAAGATGCCTTAAGTAAGTCTAAGCGCCCTGAAATCAAGCAATTAGCCCAAGAAATTGTTAAAGCCCAAGATATAGAGATTAAACAAATGCAACAGTGGCGAAAAGCCTGGTACAACAAGTAATTCGTAATTCGTAATGACGCTCCTACGTCGCTACCGCTACGCTAACGTAATTCGTAATTGGGGATAGATATTTGGTTATTTCAGGAGCTATGTCTACGATGATCACTGAGCTTTTTGTACTGGGCGCAGTCGAAGTATGTCGTTGGCGCAGCCTCTCGTAGAGAAGTGCGGGCTACGCCTACGCAGCAGAATTTCATCCTAATTTCATTTCTCAATGGAAGACTGGGTAGTGAGACCGAACCACTGTATTTTCTCTGCCTCTGTATCCAAAGACTTTTGATAGCGATGCCTAACTCCTATTCCCAACCACTTACAGTTCTTCGCTGTGTTTCTGGGACACTTTTCAATATTTTGTTACTTACTAGTCCCGCAGTTGTTTTGGCTCACGCCGGACACGGAAATGAATTTCAAGGAGGAAGTGAAACAACGGGTGCTACTGGTTCTATTCAAGTTGATGCCCAAACAGCCAAACGGCTAGGAATTAAAGTTGAACCTGTCAAACGCCAGCAGCTAGCTATTGGTATTAAAACTACTGGGCAGATTGAAACTCTACCTAGCCAAAAAGTGGAAGTAAATACGCCAATTTCTCAAGCGAAAGTGGTTGAGTTATTGGTGGAACCTGGTGTGATGGTGAAAAAAGGTCAACCAGTTGCCGTTATATCCAGCCCCGAATTGGTGGAAATGCGGGTTAACTCTCAAGAAAAACTTGCCCAAGGTCAGGGTGATTTACAGCAAGCGCAGGCTGATTTAAGGCTAGCTCAACAAAACCGCGATCGCTATCAACAAATAGCCGCAGCTGAAATAGCTCAAGCACAGAGCCAAGTGGCTTTTGCTCAAGAAAAGTTTAACCAAGATCAACGGTTAGTTAATGCTGGCGCTTTACCACGTCGTAACGCTCTTGAATCCGAAACTCAGTTAGCTCAAGCCAAAGCTGACCTTGCTAAAGCCGCCAGTCGTCGGGATGTTATCGAGGCAGAAAATCAGCTAAAACGTGCTGATTCAGCCGTTCAGGTAGCAAAGTCTCGTATTCAACTCAGTAATAGTATTTATCAAACTCGCCTTTCTCAATTGGGAACCCGCGCCAATGCTCAAGGACTAGTGACTGTGATATCTCCAATTTCCGGCAAAGTTGCTGATCGGGAAGTTACCCTCGGTCAATCATTTGAGGATGCGGGTGGGAAGTTGATGACAATTATTGATGGCAGTCGCGTTTTTGCCACCGCGAATATTTATGAAAAAGATTTGAATCAGGTAAGAAGTGGTCAACAAGTAAGCGTCAAAGTTGCTTCTCTACCTAACCGTACCTTCATTGGACGAATTACCCGAATTGGTTCTGTGGTGGAAGAGGAAACGCGAGTCGTACCAGTGCAAGCTGAACTAGGGAATTCTGGTGGAGTGCTAAAACCAGGAATGTTTGCAGAACTAGAAGTTGTTACAAACCAAACATCATCAGGCATATTGGCAATTAAGAGCGCGGCTGTAGTTGAAGCCAAGGGCAAAAAACAGGTTTATGTACAAAATGGCAACGCCTATCAGCCTGTTGAAGTTACTTTAGGTCAAACCTCTGGGGATATGGTTGAGGTCAAAACTGGCTTATTCGAGGAGGATTTGATAGTTACTGTGCGATCGCCTCAGCTTTATGCTCAGTCTTTGCGTGGCGATACTAAGCCAAAAGTAGACGAACACCCGGAAACTCCTCGACAGACTACAACAGAGCCAGTACCACTGTGGCTGCTGGGAGCAGGGGGAACAGCATTAGCCACAGTAGCTTTTATGGGAGGTGCTTTTTGGTCTAGTCGTCGTACCAATCAACTTCAACTAGCCAGTTCTGTACAAGTAGATGCATCGCCAGAATGGGTTGATAACCACCATGCGGCAAATGAAGATTCAGAAATCAAGATTCAGAAATAGCCATGCTGAGTACGATTATTAAATGGGCGATCGCTCGCCGTTGGTTAGTTATCCTGGGTGCAATTGTCATAACGCTTTGGATATTTCGGACAATTATCCAAATGCCGTTGGATGTTTTCCCTACCTTTGCACCACCCCAAGTTGAAATTCAAACTGAAGCACCAGGACTAGCACCAGAAGAAGTTGAATCTCTGGTAACTTTACCAATTGAAAGTGCGATTAACGGTACTCCAGGAATTACAGCAGTACGTTCTTCTAGTGCGTCGGGAGTTTCTGTTGTCAAAGTAATTTTTAACTGGGGAAGCGATATTTATCAAGCTCGCCAATTGGTAACAGAGCGATTACAACAGAGTTCTAGTAAGCTTCCTGAAGGAGTGGAAACGCCACAAATTTCCCCCACCAGTTCCCCCATTGGTACTGTACTGCAATACGCCTTCACTTCTGAAAATACTCCTTTGATGGAAGTGCGGCGCATTGTCGATTGGCAAGTAACAAATCGCCTTTTGGCTGTTCCAGGTGTTAGTCAGGTTGTAGCGTATGGCGGCGATACTCGCCAATATCAAGTATTAATTGACCCAGATAAATTACAAGCATTTAATGTCACTTTAGAAGATGTGCAAGAGGCTGTATCTGCTGCCAATGTTAATGCTCCGGGTGGCTATTTAATTACCCCCGATAGAGAAAAATTAATTCGAGGTATTGGACGAATTGAATCCATCGAAGATTTACAACAGTCAGTAATTACTGCCCGTAACGGTACACCTGTGAAAATATCCGATGTAGCTGATGTCCAAATTGGTGCAGCTATCAAACGGGGTGATGGCAGTTTTAACGGTAAAAAGGCAATTATTATGATGATTAATAAACAGCCTCAAGCCGATACTCCTACTGTTACCCGTGCCATAGAAGAGGCAATGTCGGAAATAAAAGCTGGCTTACCTCAAGATATCAATATAACCGCTACCTTCCGTCAAGAAAACTATATTGATTCTTCCATTGCTAATGTTAGAGAAGCTTTAATCGAAGGCAGTATTATTGTTGCACTTATCCTTATTCCGTTTTTGATGAATTGGCGTAACTTAGCTATTTGTCTAACTGCCCTACCCTTATCTTTACTAATAGGAGTACTATTACTAAATTTGCTAGGACAAGGTTTAAATACTATGACCTTGGGAGGGTTAGCAGTAGCGATTGGTTCAGCAGTTGATGATGCAATTGTAGATGCTGAAAACGTCTATCGTAACCTCCGAGAAAACAAATACTCTTCCAACCCACGCCCAGTTTTAGACGTAGTATTTGACGGTTGTCAAGAGGTACGCGATTCAGTTTTTGGAGCCACCATAATTACTATAGTTGTCTTCTCTCCAGTTTTTGCTTTGGCTGGTGTAGAAGGTAGTATTTTTATCCCAATGGGATTAGGTTATATGGCGGCAGTTATTGCTTCTAGTATTACAGCTTTGACGGTAACTCCGGCATTATGTGCAATCTTATTACCTTACGGTAACTTACCAGAAACCGAGCCTTGGATAGCAAGATTTTTTAAGAAGCTTTATCATCCTCTATTAGCATTTTCTCTGCGGCATTCTGGAATTATTTTAACCCTAGCTGCTGCTAGTTTAGTAGCAACTGCTGTGATTGTTCCCTCCTTTGGAAGAGTATTTTTACCAGAATTTCAAGAGCAAACTTTGGTGAATACTCTCACTCTCTATCCTGGTGTATCTTTGGAAGCTACCAATGTAGCCGGAGAAGCACTTCAAGACGCGCTGAAGGGAGACTCTAGATTTCCTTACGTGCAGTTGCGTTCTGGACGTGCGCCTGGTGATGCAGATGCAGCAGGGGTGAATTTAGGACATTTGGATATCGAGTTGAGCAAAGCAGGGATGGAAGACAGGGAGGGAACTATTAAAAAGCTGCGGGAAGAATTTGCTAAATTACCAGGGGTAGCACCGAATATTGGTGGTTTTATCTCTCACCGCATGGATGAGGTTTTGTCGGGTGTGAGAAGTGCGATCGCTGTCAAAATTTTCGGTTCAGAATTAGAACAACTCCGCATTATTGGGAGCCAAGTTAATGAGGTGATGAAAACCGTTAATGGAATTGTTGATTTACAGCTTGAGCCTCAAGTACCAGTCGAACAAATACAAATTAAGTTTAATCGCCAAGCTGCTTCTCGATATGGTTTGACAATAGAAAAACTTTCCGAAATTATTGAAACTGCCCTCAATGGAAAAGTAGTTTCCCAAGTCTTGGAAAAACAACAAACTTTTGACTTAGTTGTGTGGTTAAAACCAGATGCGCGTCAAAGTCTGGATACCATTGGCAATTTATTGGTTGATACTCCTAGCGGTCAAAAGATTCCATTATCACAAGTTGCCATAATTAACAATGGCTCAGGGCCTAACACTATCAATAGAGAAAATGTTTCCCGCTTGATTGTTGTTTCCGCTAACGCTAGCGGTAGAGATTTGCGCTCTATTGTCAATGAAATTCGGGATAAAGTTAATCAACAAGTGCATCCTCCGTCTAGTTACTATATTCAATATGCAGGGCAATTTGAGGCGCAAGAACGAGCCACTCAGAATATCTTAATTTCCAGTGCGATCGCCTTTGTCGTCATTACAGTAATTATGTATCTTTCAGTCAAATCCATCCCTTCTACCATCATGATTATGATTAACTTACCTTTAGCATTGGTGGGAGGAGTATTTTCAGTAGCTTTGACAGACAGCGTTATTTCTATTGCTTCTTTAGTTGGCTTTATCACTCTCTTTGGAGTTGCCACCCGTAATGGTTTGCTACTAGTAGATAATTACAATACTAAATTTGTAGAAGGGATGCCTCTTAAAGAAGTGCTTATTCAAGGTTCAATGGAACGGCTAAACGCCATTTTGATGACAGCTTTTACCTCTGCTTTAGGATTAGCACCATTAGTAGTTGAGAGTGGCCCTGGTAAAGAAATTTTGCAACCCCTTTCGATAGTGGTGTTAGGTGGCTTGTTTACCTCGACAGCATTAACACTGTTAATTATTCCTGCTCTGTATTCTCAGTTTAGGAAGTTTTTAGTTCCTCAAAATACTATATCATTACAAAAAATTGATATAGTCAAATACCCAGTATAATGAATGCAATTTTCTATTTTTTGCGTCTCAGTTATTGATTGTTTATGATGGGGAGTAAATCAATGATTTCACTAAAATCAAGCTTAATTGTTATAGGGAGTGTAGGGCTGCTTTTTTTGGGAGCTTGTAGTAACAGTAATCAAGTAGCTAATACCGAAAAAAGTCCAGCTATTTCTACCTCAAGTGTCAATTCTCCAGCTTCACCTGCTGCCAAAACATCTAGCCAGCATGGTGAATCTAAAGGAGGTCAAGTTGTGGAGGCAGGAGCCTATCATTTAGAGTTTGTACCTGAGAAAGAAGCTAATGGAACTCATATAGATTTCTATTTGCTAAAAGGCGATAATCACGAAGCAATATCTAATGCTAAAGTGAAGGCTCAAGTTCAGACACCTGATGGAAAGCAGAAAAGTTTAAGCCTTACTTATGACAAAGAAGGTAAACACTATACTGTTTTGCTGCCAGAAAAATCTTCTGGTCAATATCAAGTGAAGATGCTTGTGGATGTTGACGGCAAAAAAGTAGATGGTCGTTTTAATTTTAATAAGTAAGTAAATCTGTAAGCATTTGCTTTCTTCTCTTTGCGTCCTTCTCTCACGAGACGCTGCGCGTAGCTTGCTTCTTTGCAGGAGTATGCGGTTCGTTAATAAAAATTCGCTTTCACAAAGAGTTTCAGCCTTAACTAAACCGTATTAGGACGCACACAAATTTCATCTTGATTTCATCTGTCTCTGTCAAGCTAGTTAATAGCAGATTTATTTGAAAAAATGAGTCTGAGACTAGATTAACAGGATTGATTTATTAGAGATTTGAAATGCTGAAAAAATTCATTTTTACAACTGCGGTTAGTTTGACACTTACAGCTTCATTCTCTGCTGTCCATGCAAGTCAGACACCGGCTAATAAGAGTTTTCCTCATATTCTTAGCACAGTGCAATTCCCACAAATTAAATGGGGAACTGTTCGGCATAGTTTCAAATTGGAAATTCCTCAAAATAGCAGTGCTATTACCCAGATAAATATTGATGTTCCGCCTGGTTTAAGTGTAAAAAATAACTTCAGTATTTCTGACCAATCTGGTCGAAAAATTCAGGCAAATACCACTGTTAACGGTAGCAAAATTACGATCGCTTTCGCCCAAGTTGTCGCCCCTGCGAATATACTCAATATTGATATGAATAGAGTAATCCGAAGGGGAACTTCAAATGCTTGGCTCTACCGAGTTTCTGCTAAATTTGTTGGTAGTGATGCAGAAATTCCCGTAGGTGTAGCTCAGTTTCGGATCTACTTATGAGAGTCCTACTAGTCGAAGATGAGCCAGATTTGGGTTCGGCAATTAAGCGCACCTTGAATCTGGAAAAGTATGTAGTTGACTGGGTTTTAGATGGTGATGAGGCATGGGATTATCTAGAAAACCAGTGGACGCAGTACACCCTAGCTATTATCGATTGGATGTTGCCAGGATTGTCTGGGTTAGAACTGTGTAGTCGGCTACGAACACGGCGTAATTCTCTGCCAGTTTTGATGCTGACAGCTAAAGATAGGATGGAAGATAAAGTTGCTGGATTGGATGTCGGTGCTGATGATTATCTGGTGAAGCCTTTCGGTATGGCGGAATTGTTGGCGCGGTTGCGTGCTTTGCAGAGGCGATCGCCTCAATTTCAATCCAAGGAGTTAACTGTTGGCAACCTGACTCTCGATTACAGCAATAGTATGGTTGTCAGTCAGAACCATCAAGGGGATAAACAGGTAATTCCTTTAACTAATAAAGAATTCCAGCTACTAGAGTATTTTATGAAGCATCCGCATCAAATTGTCACAACTGAACAGATTCGCAATCAGCTTTGGGAGGTGAGTGCAGAACCCGTTAGTAATGTGGTGGCGGCTCAAATACGTTTGCTGCGTCGCAGATTAGCCAGTAGTGGCTGTGGAAACCCCATTGAAACTATGCATGGTGTGGGATATCGTCTCAATCTCACTGATGAAAGTCCCCGTTCTTAATCGATGGCTCAAGAGAAAAGTACGGCTTGTTTGTTATTAAAAGCGTTCATCCACTGTAATGCTTTTGCTATGCTGCATTAGTTCTTACTACAATCGAAGTGTATCTCTCAATGCTTGGTCAATATTTGCTGTTGGTAGTGAGCCAATTACTTGATAAATTGCGGAGAGTGTAATTGTTGCTAAGTTATCAGCCATTACTACTGAATCTGCTAAAAGCCCGGATTGTTGTCCTTCTGGGGAACTTACCAGTATAGTGACACGGCTAGGATGTCCTGCTCGAAACATCTGGCTGGTAATCATAGCAACGATAACTTGGGGCAAACCTGTCTGCAAATTATCTGCTTGCACAATCAGAGCAGGTCGTGTTTTGGCAGTAGTCAGGTTAGAATTTGGAAATAGTACCAGAACAACATCACCTCGCTTAAAGGTTTGTTTTGGCTGCGTCATAGTTGTCATAGATACTCATTTCCGCGCTATCCCAATCATCTGCAAAGGTTGCTAAATGCGATCGCAAAATATCAGCCTGGGCTTTGTTAATTCCCTGAGAAACTAGGTCAATTTCATCTGACTTCATAAAAGTCACAATTACTCGCGTTCCTTCATCTATATCAGTGGGTTGTTCAGTGAGTTCGACTCGACCATTACGATATGTTCCTTCAACACTAGTCAACATTTTTAACCTCGCTGCTTGTGAATAGTTAAATAGTGTGGCTTATGGCAACAATTTCCTTCTGATTAAAAATATTTAATCATGTTTCTATGCTACTGTTATTTACTTTTCTTATTTGTTGCATTTGTGCTTTTAAACCTCTTAACCTTTTCAAGATATCTTTTCCTTTTTCATATTTAATACCTAATTTAAGTAATTGACGACATCGATGCATCTTTAAATGCTGTCGGTTAGGAATTTTTAACTCACCTTCATTTGTAGCAATAATTCCAGTAACTTCGTATGATTTTTTGCCAATATAATGCTTTTCCTTTTTCTTGTTACTATGTAATCCGTAACGATAAAACTGCTTTTTGACCTGCCAAATCAATTCACCTGGAACACGATCACCTGAGATTGTGACATCATCTATGTAAACAGTCAAAGTACAATTTGCCAAATCAACAATTTCGTTGATTGCTTCCCACATATCTATATGTGCAAAGTAGGAAAGTATAGGACTCGATGGGCTTCCAGTTGGCAGATGATCTTTGAAAGTTGAGAGCTTGGTTAAAATGTCAGCTACATCTGAAGAGCATTTCATCTGTTTACGGAAGAACCAGTTAATACGCTTGGCTGGTGTAGAAGGAAAGTATTTTTCAATGTCAAGGCTCCTAACTTCTGTGGAATTTACATGAGCTTTAGCATTACTGATGTAGGAACGCCCTTTTGCAGGAGCATGTATGTAGTTTGGAACCTTAATTCGCTTCAGAAGCTCTTCAATCCGCGTTTGGACACGTTTGAGGTCTTGTCTTGGCTTTTCAAAACGACGGCTTTTTCCTCTCTCTGGATCGAATATGTCCGACTCTACATACAAATGCTCTGTATTACTCAGCAATTTAAGCTTAAGTTGACTAACACGCAAGAGCTTTGCAAGTTTTGCCTTAGATTTCAAACAGTAAAAAGGCGACTGGTCTAGTTCGTATCTTACATATTTACTCTTCCGCATAAGAATGACCAGACCTTTCAGCAATGAAGTTAAGAATGGCAAGAATCTTAGAAGATACGAATGTCCTTAATTTCTCTGTTTTTATATCCTTGTTTAAGCTTTCCGAAAAAAACATGATTGAGGATGCTGGTATATCAAAAAACTCTGAGTATCGGTTCAGCAAATCAAATGTTGGAGTTTTTTTCCCTGACTCAATTTCCGAGAGATATGACTTGGATATGCCTAGTTTCTCTGCAAGCTCTTTCTGTGTTAGGTCATGGAATACTCTTATTAGTCTTAGAGCTTCACTTAGCATGTCTAACCTCCCTTGGTTAGAGGTTTTTTAAGAGGGGTTCTATAGAAGATTGAGCAGTCTAGTTCTGCAAAAGCTCAATTAGCCATTTTAATAACTTCAATAAGTTGAAGATGACTAGACCGAGTTTAATTAGCAGACGGGGCGTTTGAGGTTTGCAGAACCATTTTAGCCACTGCTTATGTTTACGCTTTTTAGACTGCTTCTGCCGTTTGTCAGATTCTGGATTCTCCATCGGAGACATCTCCTTGTAATAGGGTGTTTGCACTTACTCACAGTGACGTGAATAAGTGTTGCCACAAACAAACCCGGAGAACGGCAGTTTTAATCCTCCCCTATACTTGCCACAGCTAAATTGCTTAGGCTGCGGTTGTGTGCTGGGTTATAGCAGTGGTAATTCCTTAGTTGTCACATAATGTAGACTCACATAAGATACTTACAATTGTTCGTGTTCTCGTATGTTTTCTAAGGTATTTTTCACTGTTTTTTTCCCAGGAAACACGGTAGAAAATGATAAAGCATCTTCCTCGGATCACAGAATGATCCAGTAAGTGGCAACTGTCTCCTTTAACCTGACTGAACACAGTATAGCAGATTTATTAGAATTTAGTTCGCTAATAGCGAACTAAATTTGAAGAATTATGATGCGCTTGGCGATCGCACTAGGATACTGACAGGATAATCCTACTTAACTAAACGTTTTCTTCTACAAGTTCAAGCGGCTGCCAATGATGTTTTGTCATGAATCAAAATAAACTTTTTAACCTAACGCGGGTACGCTTGGCACTGTGGTATGCGCTTGTCATGGCTGTGATTTTAAGCCTATGCGGATTCGGCGTAAACAAAGCCGTATCCCATGCTCATTGGGTAACATTAGACCGAGAACTGGAATCTGTCGCGGGAACGATACACGACAGTATCGAACTGAAACTAAAGCAACCCGGACGCATTGAACCAGTTGTAAAGCAGCTTTTACCAAATATTTGTGTAATTGGGGAAAGCTGCATTCAACAGCAGTCAAGTTCTAAAAGGCATATTCTCAGCGCCATCCATCAAGGTTACTACTATGTACGTTTTTTTGATAATTCAGGACGCTTGATTGCGATCGCAGGTTCTCATCCAGAGGGACTTTCTCTAGTCTTTAACAAGGAACTTTGGCAAACTCTCAAAGACAGCAAAGGCAACCCATATTATCAAATTTCTTTTGTACTACACACTCAAGACAATCGTGATTGGGGATACATCCAAGTGGGGCGAAGTCTGGAAGATTTTAATAGTTATCTGGATGCTGTGAAATTAATTTTAGCTGTGGGATTGCCTACAACGATGGCTGTGGTTAGTGTTGCTAGCTGGTGGTTAGCAGGATTGGCGATGCAACCTATTTATCAATCTTATAGACAAATCCAACAATTTACAGCAGATGTAGCACATGAATTGCGAACACCTTTAGCTGCAACACAAGCAACGGTGGAATCAGCATTGTTAATGCCGAAACTAGATGAAATCGAAGCACGGGACATTCTACAAACTATAAACCGTCAGAATCATCGACTTACTTCTTTAGTTGTTGATTTGCTGCTCTTGGCTCGCCTAGATCGGCAACCTCTGCCATTACGACATGAATGTTGCTTAAATGATATTGTCAATGACTTAATAGAGGAATTTGCAGCGATCGCATTTTCTGCCAAAGTAACACTGACATCTGCAATAAGAGTCGAGCAACCTCTAAATATCGTAGGTGATTCTGAGCAACTTTATCGTCTGGTTTCTAATTTAATTATTAATGCAATTCAATACACGCCACAATTGGGAAAGGTGATTGTTCTCTTAGATCGCAGTGAAAGTTATGCTGTGATTCAGGTTCAAGATACAGGTATTGGTATTTCTCACCAGGAACTGACTCGGATTTTTGATCGCTTTTACCGAGTGCATAGCGATCGCTCTCGTAAAACTGGCGGTTCTGGATTAGGGTTAGCGATCGCTCAGGCAATTATTCAGTCACACCAAGGTAGTTTAAATGTGCAGAGCCAATTAGGTAAAGGTAGCACTTTTACTATTCAATTACCTTTAGATGTCACACCAATTTTCCAATTTAAATTGCTATATCGTCGCCAGCCTAAATCTAAATTTAAGTAAAATTTTCTTACCAAACTTTACTCATATTCAAAATAAACCCAGGCAATACCGACTCGCCGCTTACACTAGCAGGATTATCCAAACATTCCTCTGGCAATCCAGGACGATAAATATAAACTTTACGCTGCTTACGGTCAATCAACCAGCCTAACTGTATTCCTGGTTCATTCATATATTCTTCCATTTTTTCCTTCAAAGTCTGAAGGTTGTCGCTGGGAGATTTGAGTTCGACTACAAAATCTGGACAAATGGGAGCAAACTTTCGCTGTTGTTCTGGAGATAGAGAATTCCACCGTTCTAGTTTAATCCAGGAAGCATCTGGAGAGCGTTCTGCACCTGTTGATAGCTTAAATTCGGTACTAGAGCTAAAAGTTATACCTGTACCATCTTCTTCTGACCACACCCATAGCTGTCCTGATATATTACCTGCTCGGTTTCCTGTCTCTGAACCAGTAGGAGGCATAATTACCAATTCTCCGAATTTATTCCGCTCAATGCGTAAGTCACGATTCACCTGACAGAACTCAAAAAATTGTTCGTCTGTCATTTGCATTGATGACGGAATTTGCAAAACCAAAGGAGATGAGAACATAGGGATTTCCTCTAGGTTCGGATGCCTAGCCGACTAACTATATTCTCACGCAAAGAAACAAAGACGCAAAGTTATATCTTTGCGCCTTTGCTTTTTATCCGAAATCATTTTCAGATTTACTTATTAGGCTGAGGAGTCATCCGCAGATAGGGTTTGATTTCCTCATAGCCTTTGGGGAATTTCTCTTTGAGTACTTCTGGATCTTTCAGTGAGGGGACAATTACAACATCCTCTCCATCTTTCCAGTCAGCTGGTGTCGCCACGCTGTAATTATCAGTCAATTGCAGAGAATCAATTACCCGCAAAAGTTCATCAAAGTTGCGTCCCGTGCTGGGAGGATAGGTGAAACTCAGGCGGAGTTTTTTATTGGGGTCAATCACGAAAACCGATCGCACTGTCACAGCCGCATTAGCATTGGGGTGGATCATGTCGTAAAGCTCAGAAACCTTACGATCCGCATCCGCCAAAATTGGGTAGTTGAGAGTGGTGCTTTGAGTTTCTTCAATGTCTCCCACCCAGCCTTTGTGAGATTCTACGTCATCAACGCTGAGTGCGATCGCTTTGACATTGCGCTTGTCAAATTCTGGTTTTAGCTTGGCAACTGTGCCGAGTTCTGTTGTACAAACAGGTGTAAAATCAGCAGGGTGAGAGAACAGCACAACCCAGCTGTCACCTGCCCATTGGTAAAAATCGATGTCGCCGTGTGTTGAAGCTTGCGTAAAGTTGGGTACTGTGTCACCTAGACGGAGAGCCATGAGAGATTCCCTGTAGTTAAAAGGCATATATATTCTAGTATCCCATCATGACATAAAACCCCGATTTCCCAATCGGACTTTAGCTGTTTGAAACAAAATTTTAGGTTGTCAGTACTCTCGGATAAGGGACGAGAGAGAGATAAAAGCTATTGACTAAAGTACACATATATGATTTAAATTATTATGTTTTACTTACAGGTTTTTCTTTATATAGAGAATTGCAAGTATCAGGGCGATAGCTGACTACAAGCCATTGCACGTCTAAACTTATTAAGTTGCAACATTTCCACATTATTGCAGAATTACGAGAAACTTTCTTCGCATAGACGCAATATTGTCAGAAGTTTAAAACCTATTCCAAATTGAATTTTTATAAAGCAAATAGTGAGAATAAAGACTAGAAATATGTTTATTACTTTTTAATTTTGAATTACTTATGATGATATTAATTTTTTTAGTTATTGGTGTTATCTTCAGCACAACTGCGAGTTTTGTTTTTGGAGTTCCCTGGTTGATGCCGATTTTAGGTGCTGCTGTCCCCTATCCCATTTTCTTTTTACAAGTGCGTCGTCAACAATATAAAAGTGCTTTTTGGTGGATGTTATTGTGGGGAGTTTTACAGAGTATTGCTGTAATTGTAGCAACAACCATCGCACCACAAACAGCAGCAAAAGTCATCCTCCGTGGACAGTCATACACTACAGAGATGTTGCACTGGATTCGCACGGGAGAAGGTATGGAAGGTTCACTCAATTTATTTTTACCAGACCATTTATTGCACTACGGGATTTTTTGTATTCTCTGCATTGTAACTATTAGTAGCATGGCGTTAATATTTGGCACTTGGATGCTGAATTACATGAATTTTTACGTTGCAGAATTAGTGAAAGTTAGTGCTAAACCCTGGCTAGCAGCTATTTTAGGGTGGTATCCTTGGTCTATTCTGCGGATAATCGGGTTTATTGCAACTGGTGTAGCTTTAGCTGCATTAGGATTAAATCTAGTAACTCGCATCAGAGGCGAAGTTCCTAAATCTCCCTTTCCGAAAACTTATATGTTAATTGGGATTGGTTTTGTGATTGCGGATATCGTTGTCAAAGCGGTTCTAGCACCTATTTGGCAAAAACTGCTGTTGTCTGCGTTGGGTTAAATTAATTTGTTTGCCAGAATTTTTTGGTAGGCTTGGATTGTTTGCTTGGCGATGGCATCCCAGCTAAAATTTTCTAACGCATATTTTTGGGCGTTTAATCCTCGTCTTTGGCGTTCTGCGGGATTTTGCAAAGCTTCTTGCAGTAACTCTAACAGTGCTTGCACATCTGTTGCACCCACCCAACCCGACTGACTATCACGTATCTGTTGACAAATATGTACTTGATCGGAAATGACTACGGGTATACCTGCTGCCATCGCTTCAGCTACAGCAATTCCAAAATTTTCGTAGTAGGAAGGTAAAACAAATAAATCAGCAGTTTGTAGTAAACTAACTTTTAATTCGCCAGTAACAAAGCCAGTAATTGTAGTATGCGATCGCAGTGGTGAATTTTGAATTTTAGATATTATCTTTTGTTCATAATCTGGATCTTGGGGATTTGTACCAGCTAATACAAAATGAAACTTATAACCAACCGCTAAGAGCTTCTCTAGCGCTGGAATCAACAAATTCAACCCTTTTTTTGGGTCAATTCGTGACAGAAACAATAATAAAGGCACATCCTTTGGTATTTCTAACTGACTACATGCATTTTTAAGAGGGGATTGAGGGGGAATAACACCCAAGGGAATCACCAAATCGGGCGTAGATACACCAAATCTTTCTGATATTTTAGCTTCTTGATCGCTGGTAAAATGAATTGCCGCCGCACCAGCTAAATTTTGACGTTCTATAATTGCAACATAAAGCTGTTTTAATTGTTTTTTCTTCCGTAAATCAGCCGGATCGAGAGTACCTAAAGGGCGAAAAATATAAGGTATTCTTTGCTGACGACACACAATAGCAGCAGCGCTACTTATGGGAGAGAATAGAGCATGAATATGTGCTATGTCAAACTCGTGAGCGTGACGTTTTAGCCAGTTTAATAAATCTAAGGAAAATTTGTAGCGACGAAATGGGGCGCAACGAAAGTAAATTATTTCATAGCCATCTTGTTTAATTGGGTGATTTAAGGGAATATCCAGAGGTGTTTGACCATTATCACCATTACTATCAGTTGTGAGAATTGTAACTTCCGCTCCCTCTTTTACCAAAGCTGGAGTTAGCCCTAGTACCATTTGACTGGGGCCGCCGTAAATCAGAGAAATTGAGGGGACAATTTGTAATATTTTCATTTTTTTGTCATTTGTCATTTGTCCTTTATCCTTTGTTATTTCCTAATGACTAATGACTAATAATTAAATCTTGATAAAACTCTAATTGCTGTTTAGCCAAAGCTTTATTTGTATATTTAATCATTGCTTTTTGATAACCTTTGTCACCCAGAGTATCAGCAAAATCTGGTTTATCGATTAATTGAACTAAGCAATTAGCAAGGGCTTGAGCATCACCTTCAGGAAATACTAAACCAGCATCGCCAATTACATAGGGAATTTCACCGGAATCAGAACCAATCACAGGAACTTGGCAAGCCATTGCCTCAATTAACACATGACCAAATTGTTCTTTCCAGCCTACAGAAGTTAAAGTTTTAAATTTGTAAGTTGTTTCTGAAGGTAGTACTAAAGTACTCATTAAATTGATATAGTTTGCAACTTCGTCATGGGGAACACTTTCTATCAAAATTAATCGTTCTTTAATATTGTTTTCTGCCGCAATTTTGATTAATTCAGTTTGCAATTCTCCCCGTCCCAACAGCAATAATTTCCAAGGTTTATTTTTCAAGACAATTAAGGCTTGCAAAAGCGTTAACAAACCCTTTTCTTGCACAAATCGCCCTACGAAACCTACCACAAAATCTTTTTTTTCAATGCCCAACTTAGCTGCTAGTTCTGGTTGGGATTTGGGAGTAAATAAACTTTCATCTACACCCAGTTGCGGCATAACTTTAATTGTCCCTTTATATCCCCGTTGCCGCAAAATCTCTGATCCATCTTGATTGCCCGAAATAATACCGTGGCTGTGATTGAGGTTATATGTTTCTAATAAAGCAACTGGTAATTTCAGATGATATGGTAAATTCCACCAGGTAAAAAATACATTTTTTGCCTTGAGTCCTAATAGCTGATTTAAAGCAATCATCTGAGTATAAGCCAGCCCTCTAGACCCTTGCTCAACTTGGATGATTTGGGGACGAAATTGTTTTAATAAAGATATCAAATCAGCGCCAAAGGTAAGAAGTCCTTGATGATTTTGACTAAAATTAGAGACTGGAACTATTCTAAATGTCCCTTCATCACGGTATTCAGTTTCAATAATTCTGTTTTGCACGCCGCCTGGTTTCCAGCACTTTGGTACTACAACTGTCACTTCAATATTAGGTTCTAATTGAGATAAAGCGCGTAATTTTTCACAGTTGAGGTCTACGATATAAGTGTGACTAGCAACTAAAATTCTCATTTTTCATTTATTCTTTGTTATTCACTAATGACTAATGACTAATACCTAAATTTGTTTATCCAATCGGCTATAAATTTGACCATCGTTCCATAGTGATTGAATGACAGTACCCAAGGCTTTGAAAAAACCCAAAGCATAGAAAATAGCGCGAGTGGCAATTTTGATGGGGGAACCACTTTTGTTACAAGGTGGGCGTCCGAGAACGTGACAATCAAATAAACGGGCGTATAGGCGCAAAGCTTGAGTCGCACTCAGGTTTTTCAGCCCTAGTAGGAAATGGTTGTGATAAAAGGTAAGTTGATATTTTAGCGATCGCATACTAATATCATGACAACCCCCTGTTTCTTCGCCTAAATGCACTAAATGGGCTTCTGGGTCGTACCAAATCTTATACCCCGTCTCTCGTACCCGCAAACAAAAATCTGACTCTTCGCGCACTGCACTACCGCGAAACCTCTCATCAAACCTTAGCCCGTACTTAGTAAAAATTTCGCGGCGAAATGACATGTTACAACCCCTGGCTGTCAGTACTTGCTGGGGTTTGATAGTATGTACCAAATCAATATGATACCAAGCAATTCCTGGATCCATAGCTTGGGGAGGCAGATATTCAATTTCTAAATCTCCTCCAGAATCACCCAATTTCATTCTGTCAAATACCCGTCCGGCGACAGCCCCCACTTCTGGATTTTGCAAATAATTTTTCGCATGGGCTGCTAACAAGTCTGGGGTTAGCTGAACATCATCATCAATAAATAATATTATTTCACCAGAAGACCGCCGTACAGCATAATTTCGCGCCCCTGGCAAACTCGCCCAATCTAAGCGCAACCATTTAATTTTACCTGCCCCCGCCATCTCTTCTAGATAGGCTTGAATTTCCGGTTGGTGTTTTGGGGTTTGGTCTACCACTAATACTTCAAAATTTGGATAGTCTTGTTTCAGGACATCTACAATGCTATCGCGTAGCGCTTCCTCTCGACCATAAGTCGGGATAACTACAGTAATTAATGGCCAATTGTTCATAATTTTTATTAAGCAATTTTACTTCTTTAATAATAGCCTTGTAAAAATTAATTTTCATTAACTTCAGTAAGCTCTTATTGCCTTAATTTAGATTTAGTCAAAAGCCGAAAGACTGGTTAAGATTACTTTTAATTCTTTATACTCCTGACGCTGCTGCATAGAGATTATCAAAGAACTCATTTTGCTTTTCGGAGTTATGCACAATTTGCGCTTGAGCTAAGGCTCCTGCACTTAAAAATTCGTAATGCTCTCGTTTATCACTTCTATCAAGAAATTGAATAACTTTTTGCAATGCTTGCTCTGCTAAATAATCATAAGTGCTATTTAAAATTTCCCAATATTCATCAGTTTTAGTTTTCTCTCCGTGGAGCCAATTACTCCAATGCCTAATTTCATTAATTGGTAATTGTAAAATATAACCATTTTCGCCATGACGAATAAACTCTGGCAAGGCACATACATTTGTTGTAATCGCAGGAGTTGCGACTGAAAAACCTTCTATGATACTATAGCCATAAGTATCATGTAATGTCGCCATTAATTGAAAATGGCTTTGCGATAATAACTCAATAACTTTGTCATTAGGAATAGTTTTATGAAAGACAACGTTATTTAAATTTAATAACTTTAAATCCTCTACATATTTGGTGCGATCGGGAAAATCTGTCGGGACTCCTGAACCATGTCCCAGTTCTGAAATTATATGTATAGTAATAGGTAAACCTAATTTTTCAGCTTTTTTAGCAAGTCTTAAAGCAACAATTCCGCCTTTGCGAGCAATGTGATTTCCTATAAATATAAGCTGGAGATTTTGCTGTTGCTGATAAAGTTTCGATTGGTTAACCTTGACTGGAAAATTTGGATGAATAACATCTAATTTCTTACTTACTTTTTCTTTTATCTTCCAACCTTCTATTCGCTTAATTAATCTCAACTTGGCATAATCTGAGATAGCGATAATTTTTTGGCAATTATCTAGCGCTAAACGATTATTTAACAATTCATAAATTGCAGCTTCACCTTGATTTTGAGGATTTCTATATAAAACACGATGATCCTCAAAGGTGAGAAACCAAGGTTTGTTTGTATATAAAATTTTGTTGAAAGAATGAATAGCTTGGTATCTTTCCCATACAGGCTGCCACGCCATAAAGCTGCCTAAGGGATACCAAATTTTTTCTATAGGATATCTGCCGGCAGGAAAAGGCTTGGGGCGGATGAGTGTATGCCGAGAATTTCGAGGTAGATTTGGAATGCTGAGGTGTTTTTGACCTCCTATGATAACTTTTGCCATTTTTCTTTGATTTAAATTGTTTTTAGACGTTTTTTCTTATTTTTTTGCTGAGGGTTGGCATCTTCTATATCTTGCTTTTCCAGTTCTGGCAATTTAAAAAGAACTCCCGCAAAAAACCAATAATAGACAGCAACTGGATCAACATCCAAAGGATAGTAGTAGGTGTTGTAGCTAATAAACAATATAAACACCCACAAAGCTGCTCCGTAACTGCGGAAATTACGGTTCTTTATGGAGCGATAGGTCTTAAAGCCAATAATTGTTAAACTAGTGACCAAACCCAGAAAAGCTAGCACTCCAAGAATTCCAACTTCATAAAGTACTTTGGGGTAGTAGGTTTCCACTAGCTTAGTTTTACCCATTACGCGGGCAGAGTTAGTTGCTCGACCTAAGCCACTTCCCAAAGGCCCGTCTACGTTTTTCCAATTTTCTTCAAATTGCTGGACGATAAAATCTTGAGGTGGTGAAGCCTCCCACCGACTGGTAAAACTCGCGGTTCTCTCTTGCACGACAGCAGGGTTAGTCACCATTGCAATTCCCAGAACTAGGGCAAGTCCTATCCCTATGGGGATAAATCGTTTGAGGTTGCCAATTTGACCAGTGAGCAATAGCAAAATCCCGAAGCAGGTTGGTACTAAAGCTAAGGCGATTCTCTGTCCAGAAATTACAGCATTGATAAAGACTGTTACTAAAGAACCTAAACCAACCAGCCGCCATATTGGGGAGGGATCGGTGAAGCCGGTGGCAAAGGTAAAAAAGGTGCTGGCAATTAAGAACCATGCCCACTGCCAAGGAGCTACAAATGTCCCTGGTAGGCGAATAACCCCTTCATCGGGACTATATACTAGCGCTCCACCAAAATAACACCTAGCTTCGAGTGTTGCCCTAAATAAGGCATCTCCTTCAAGGCCTCTAGTGCCTTCACATACACCAGTTAGTAATAACATGTATTGGATGAATCCCAGCACACAGCAAATCAGTGTGAGGACAATCTGGAGACGCGATAATAAGAGAAAATCCCGCTTATCACGAATTAAATAGTAAGCACAACCAAGCAGGGGGACATAGCCTAAAAATACTTTCAGTCCCAGAATTCCCATACCTAAGGGGATTTCTTTCTCTACTTTTTCAAATAGTCCTACACTAGGGGGGTTAAACTGCTGTCCACCATTGACAAACAACAGTGTTAGCAGACTGCAACCCAAAACAATATAAAGTGGGATTTTAATGCCTTGGGGAATAATTAGGGGTAGCCCCTGTTTACGGCAAGTCTGCCAAAGTCCAATTAGCGCTGGAATATAAAAGGCATCTTTAGCTAATTGCAGTATGGGACTATTGCCCAAGTAGTAGGTGATAGTACCCCCAACAGGTACGTAAATGATGAAAACATATAGCGCTTGGCGGGGGTATTTGTAAGACAGGGACATGATGATTATCCCCAAGACACCAGGGATTGCTGCTTTAATTCCAGCTACGAAAAAAAGCACAATACCAAAGAAGACACCGCCAAAGGTGGCGGTGGTGAGTAAGCTAATAAGTTCTTTACGTGCTTGGGCTGCTTTGCGCTTTTGGGCTAACTGTTCTTTGAGGCTAAGGGTAGAAGTTTCCTTTTTAGCCTGCTTTTTCGAGTTTTTAGATGACCGAGATTTTGACTTTATTTTCGGCATAATGGTGCTGTAGCCTATCAGCCTCAGGGAAATATATTATGATAGTTGACAAATTTCTCTGGATTGCTGTAATTCGTACAATCCGAATTCATCTATAAGTGATTGATTTAATAATTTGCGATTAAAAATGCTAAATTTTAATCTTTTTGAATTATCAAAAAGATTTTCTCCTGTATCCAAAATATAAACTGCACCTGGAAATGGTAATGATTTAATAGCTTTTGCTTTGTTCTTTAAAATATCTCTGACTTTGGCGTGGTCTATATAATATCTATAGTATCCGTAGCCACGATTATATTCTGCGGTTTCGGGCAAATCATTAAAATCATATCGGATAATGTTACAACTGCCGCACATTTTATAAAAATTGCTTCTTTTAATATATATATATTTGCTGCCTTCCTGATATTTATAACCTTTATTGATAACCCACCCATCAGAATCAGGATTTTGTTGAATAAATTGGGCTAACTTTTTGCTGACACAATCATCAGCATCAACTGTCATTGTGTGAGTAGGAGAAAATTGACGAGCATAAACTAATCCTTTTAATATTTTACGCCCTTTATCTGTATCTCCTTTAGCTACAGGGTTAGTTTCGTTTGGAGGAGAGAAATCAACTGTAATGTATGTGATATGAGAATGAGTGAATTCTATTTTTGGTTTTTCGTGACAAACAACAATAACGCGAAAGTTAGGTGAGGTTTGATTGCAAACTGATTTAACGCATCTTTCAAATAATTGTGTAACACGTTCCCAAGAATTGGAAACTTTTGCGCTTTTGAGTGGGATAACAAAAACAAGCATTATATTATCTTAGAACAATTAGCTAAGAATCTCGAAGTAAATAATAACACGTTAAGGCTGATGCCAGAACTAGTTATGGTGCAATACGTTTGGTGTTAGTGATATTTACTCCGGAATATCCCCCCAACCCCGGATAAATTGGGGGGCTTAATTCAATACGGTGCAGTTAAGGCTAAAAACTAAAACTGGTGTAGGTTGGCTTGAGGAACGAAACCCAACATTTTCACGGCTTTGTTGGGTTTAACTCCGTACCTCTACGAGGATCTTACTACAACCCAACCTACTATTCTTCTTAACCCAAGCGTATTAGGCTTAATTTTTAATTCCTTCCTTTTTAAGGAGAGTTAGGGAGGATCAAACCTTAACCCGAGGGTATTGAATTATGCTAACACAGTGAGTTTTTTTAATAAGTAATTAGCTGGATATGATCTAACAATACAAATACAAATGTCACAGCTTCTACAGATAACCAAGGCTAGTTAGTTTGTAGAAGCTGTGACGTAAAATTGGCGCTTTTTAAAAGCTGAGATAATAGCTAATTTAGTCCATCAGATGCTGTTGGACTTTTGAAACTAATTCATTTGTCCAGTAGTTGGCGAGTTCAGCATTGGCTGCTTCCACCATCACTCTGATTACTGGTTCTGTACCAGAGGCGCGAACCAAAATTCTGCCAGAATCACCCATTGCAGCTTCAGCAAGAGCGATCGCTTGTTGCACTGGTTGACAATCTTGCCATCCCAAACGGCGATCGCGATCTACAACTCGCACGTTCCGCAACAGTTGCGGGTAGGTTTGGAAGCTTTGATCTACTAATTCGCTAAGGGAAACACCCGCCTCTTTCACCAAAGCTGCTATATGTAATGCTGTTAATAAGCCATCTCCAGTCACGGCATAATGACGGCAAAGAATATGACCTGATTGTTCGCCGCCTAGCATTCCCCCAGTCCGCAGCATTTCGGCTTGCACATATTGGTCGCCGACTGCGGTGCGAATCAATTTACCACCAATTTGTTGCCAAGCTTTCTCAAAGCCTAAATTGGCCATGACTGTAGATACAATCAGGTTGTCTGGCAATTGTTGGTTTTGTTGTAAGTGGCGTCCCCATAGGTAGAGAATGTAATCGCCGTTAACTTGCCTGCCAGTATTGTCTACTGCTAATACGCGATCGGCATCGCCATCAAAGGCAAAGCCGATGTCGGCATTGTGTTCTTGTACTGTGGCTGCAAGAATATCTAGGTGTGTGGAACCGCAGTTAACATTAATGCGATCGCCATCTGCTTCATTATGCAAGCAGATTACCTCTGCCCCCATTTCCGTAAATACTGATGGTGCTAACCCGACTGCTGCTCCCCACGCCAAGTCTAAAACAATCTTCATTCCCTGAAGATTTAGGGCATCGTTCAAGGGTTTTTTCAACGCCGAGCCATAATGCCCAATTAACTCGAAACGTGAGTAATGCCGTCCGTAATTACTAACTTTAGCAATAGGTGATATTTTGCCACGCAGTCCCGCTTCAATTTCTGCCTGCAATATTTGTGGTAACTTCCCACCATTCCCACTGAAAACTTTAATCCCATTGTCTTCTGGGGGATTGTGGCTGGCAGAAATCATCACTCCGCCGATCGCATCACTGATGCTGGTGAGATAGGCAATACAAGGAGTGGGACATAATCCCAAATACCAGACCTCTAATCCTGCTGCTGTTAAGCCTGCACTTAAAGCCATTGCCAGCATATCGCTGGAGTTTCTAGAGTCCTGTCCGAGAATGACTGGCCCTACTTGAGTAGCATGGTTACGTAAAACAATACCTGTCCAAAAACCAACTTGCAATGCTAGGGGCGCACTTAGTAATTCTCCGACTCGTCCGCGAATTCCATCTGTGCCAAATAACGGATTTGCTGGTAGTGGGATTAAATTCAATGCAAAACTGCTCTCAATACCTTTGCCCAATGCATCAACTTCAGAAGCAGAACCCCCAGGAATACCCGGTGTCCGAGTTATAGATGAAACCATATTTTTAAACACTCCACACAATCACACTGAAAAATAGCACTTAAGATTTTATTCAGCAATTTCGACGTGCTTTTTCTCTTTAGAAATTCATTCTAAATCAAGCTATTATTACGTAATAATACGTAATCTATGCCGCTGCTATTGTAAATCTTTCATAAAGTCAGTATTTGGTTTTTACGTTATCAGTAAAGCCTCCACATTTTAGCTAATTCTTCCTTTTATGCCCTCAACCTTAATCTTGATTTTTATCTGTATTAGTTCACACTTTGCAATGCTACTAACAAAGAACAAGTTGTAACAAATATTCTCCGTGTTAATCACAAGTGTTTTTTGGGAAAGCTGAGAATAAAAGCAAAATTCAGCTAATAACAACAAAAAAATCAAAACACCGGAATGTAAAATTATATCCTCTTAGTCTTTATGCTGTGTAAAAAGGTACAAAAATGTGTCAGCTTAAAAAATTTTAATATAAATTCTCATCAAATAGTTTTAAGGTAACGTTTTAATGGCTTTTTTAGCCGTTAGTGAATTAAACTCCGGCAGTTAACTTTTTAAAGTTGAGAAATTTAGCATGAGCAGCAATTTAGCAACCAAATTACGTGTAGGCACTAAAAAAGCCCACACAATGGCAGAAAATGTAGGTTTTGTCAAGTGCTTTTTAAGAGGAGTAGTCGAGAAAAACTCTTACCGGAAACTAGTTGCTAATTTCTACTTCGTCTACTCAGCGATGGAAGAGGAAATGGAAAAGCATCGCCAGCACCCAATTCTTTCTAAAATTAACTTTCCCCAGCTAAATCGCAAGTATACCTTAGAGCAAGACCTGAGTTATTACTTTGGTGCTAACTGGAGAGAGCAAATTAAGCTATCTCCCGCAGGTGAAGCTTATGTAAAGCGCATCCGAGAAATATCTGCCACAGAACCGGAACTGTTAATCGCTCATTCATATACTCGTTACTTGGGTGACTTATCCGGGGGACAAATTCTCAAAAATATTGCTGTAACGGCGATGAATTTGTCTGATGGGCAAGGAACAGCCTTTTATGAGTTTCCAGAGATTCCTGATGAGAAGGCATTCAAAGCGAAATATCGTCAAACTTTGGATGAATTACCCCTTGATGATGCTACAACCGATCGCATCGTTGATGAAGCTAATGCTGCCTTTGGCACGAACATGAACATGTTCCAGGAATTAGAAGGCAATTTGATCAAAGCGATCGGTGTAATGCTGTACAACAGCCTTACACGACGTCGTACACGCGGTAGTACTGAACTCGTCACTGCTGAGTAACTCTGTTGAGATTGCGGAGTATGGTGTGTGGAGTCATAAGTCCAGACAGCCTGATGAAGGATTATTCATAGGTGTTTCTGGAGAAAGAGCGATCAACGCTCAAAATATTTAGGGGCAATAGCCTTGTGACTGCTTTATATTGGTGAAAGCAAGCATGGGGAGATTGCCCCTCAATTATGTTTAATAAACTGTCGCGCATTTAAGCACATCTTTTCGTGTTGGCTGTTGACAGTTAACCGTCATCGGTCAACGAACTTAGGAAGTGACTGTGTAATTTAAAAGCGTAATAGCTTAAATACCAAACTCAGATATTACACCAGTTTCAAAACCCGCCATAGGTTTCTAACCTATGGCTAATAGCGAAAGTCCTCTCAAGAGGACTAAACTCGTTGATGACATGGATTTAAGTCCACTTAAGTGGACTTAAGCTATGAGACAGAGAATTTATTCTCTGGCAGGAGATTGGGCAGGTGCAATATCTGAGTTAAACCTAAACTCGACAACAGCGCCAAGATTTTCAGGTTTAACATAGACTTTCAGCTTAAAATAACTAAGTCAATCTTCACACCAAGCTTAATCTCAGTATTTAAGTTTGTAATTCGTAAAACTTACCATACTGAGTAAATCAGGCAAAAATATGGCTACGAAAATTCCTGTCACAGTGATTACAGGCTTCTTAGGTAGTGGAAAAACCAGCCTAATTCGCCACCTGCTACAAAACAACCAAGGACGCCGCATTGCCGTTTTAGTCAACGAATTTGGCGAACTCGGTATTGATGGAGAATTATTGAAATCCTGTCAAGTTTGCCCGGAAGATGGTGAGGGCGACACTAATATCTTTGAATTAACTAACGGCTGCTTATGCTGCACCGTGCAGGAAGAGTTTTACCCGACGATGCAAGAGTTAATCAAGCGGCGAGATAGCATCGACTGCATTTTGATTGAAACCTCTGGTTTAGCCTTGCCAAAACCACTGGTGAAGGCTTTCCGCTGGCAGGAAATTCGCAATGCCGCTACTGTGGATGCTGTAATTACCGTGGTAGATTGTGCGGCGGTAGCAGCGGGGACATTTGCTAGCGATCCAGAAGCGATCGCAGCCCAGCGGCAAGCAGATGATAATCTAGAACACGAAACACCTTTACAAGAACTGTTTGAAGACCAACTTGCTTGTGCAGACTTAGTGGTGTTGAATAAAATTGACTTGGTAGATGCCGAGACAAAAGCAAAAGTTGAGGAATTGATTAAGCAAGAATTGCCCAGAGTGGTGAAGATTGTCGAGAGTGATTATTCTCAATTAGATGCATCTATATTATTAGGATTTCAAGCCGCAGTCGAAGACAATTTAGATTCTCGTCCCAGTCATCACGATACAGAAGAAGACCACAATCACGACGAAGAAATTACCTCAACTAATTTAATTTTAGATCGTACCTTTGATCCAGAAAAGTTACAACAGCAGTTAGAGAAATTAGCACAAAACCAAGAAATTTACCGGATTAAAGGCTTTGTGGCAGTGCCAAATAAATCCATGCGCCTAGTAATGCAAGGCGTGGGAACCCGATTTGATAAATTTTACGATCGCCCCTGGAAACCCGAAGAGGTCAGGCAAACTCGCTTAGTTTTCATCGGTCGTGATTTGAAATCTTCAGAAATCGAATCGCAGCTAGTAGCTTTATGAATTGAGAGTTAGGAGTTAATAGTTATGAAAAAGTACTGAATTCAAAAACTAGAAAAGAATGTTAAAAACTTAGAGTTATTAACTTCTAACTCCTAACTTAAACTCTTACTTTTGCTTTTACAAAACTATGGCTATCTCTCAACTATTTAACGTTGCTAACCTTTTCGTATTGCCTTTTTGGGCATTGATGATTTTATTGCCAAATTGGAAAGTGACACGGCAGATAATGTCATCATATTTGCCCTTTGTGCTATTAGCTGGAGCGTATTTATATTTGTTTATCAATAGTATTACGCCAGAAAATGCCCAAGCTTTATCGAATCCCCAACTAGCCGATATTGCACGGTTTTTTACAGATGAAACGGCTGCTGCAACGGGTTGGATTCATTTTTTGGTGATGGACTTATTCGTCGGTCGCTGGATTTATTGGGAAGGGCAAAAAACAGGTATTTGGACAATTCACTCTCTGTCTTTTTGTTTGTTTGCTGGGCCTTTGGGATTATTGTCTCACATCTTGACTGAATGGATTACTAAGATATTTTTCCCAAAAATTCAGCAGAATGAAGCGGTAACGGTAGGAGAAAAAGCTGCATCATCATCCGGAACATAGTTAGATATAGCAATCATAAATTCTTTGTCAAAAACCATATCCCCGGCTTCTTTGAGAAGTCGGGGATATGTGGATTGATAATTAGGGAATCAGTCTACTCCTAATTACCAACTACCTAGTTTTAACGTGAATTCGATAAACCTCTCCCTGCCTTGAACTTTTCTTCATGTCTGTCTATTTCCAAGGCGAAGAGGGACGGTTTTGTGTAGTAAAACCTCTTAGAGGTTTCTTGATTAAGCTAATTAGGCGATTACTACATGAATCCTCAACTCACATGATTTGAAAATCATTAAGCTTTGTCGTGTCTATAATCGGCATCTAACCAACAGCGTGGTAAAACTTCACCTGAAGGAAAAATGAGATTTTCTTTTTTAAAAGTCTCAGGTTGCTGTTCTTCTTGACCTTCTTGGTCTTTTGCCTGAACAACATCAGTATTCGGGTCAAGTAATTCCTGAATTTCAACAATTTTTACCAATTCGCCACTGTCTTTGACTTGTAAAAGCATATAAATTGCCTCAATAAGTTTGCATGAAAGTTTAAAGCAAGTTTCAAGTTCAACTCACTCACATCTCAACCGATTTATAAGGTTGAGATTCCTTAATTGTTAAAGGAAATTTTTACCGCTGATGCACACATAAGTTACACAGGATTCTTCTTTGTGTATCTGTGGTTTTCATTATTATAAAATTGAACCAGCAAATAAATCCCTAATTCAGTATCTCAAATCGAATAAGGGAATATTGACTAAAAGATTGCCCAACTAAAATAAATAATCTTGATCTTAGCGATTAGATTTCGCGTTGATATTTCTCCAAAATATCTACTAAAGCCACCTGGCATTGCAGGGGTAATAAATCGATTAAAGGAACTTCACGTCTCCCACCGCCAATTTTTATTGGAATCGATCCCAGGACTTGTAAAACTTGGTCTTCATTAACAGCGTTAGAAGTAATTAAGGGATACAGTTGTTCGGCAACAACTGTATGCAGTTTGGCATTAGATAAATAAAGATGCCATTTGGCAACGTCTATGTAAACGTTTTCGCCAATTTCAGCTGCTAGGGCTTCCAGTAATTCTGTGGTGTTAGTCTTAGCCATAAAAATAACCCTACATAAGAAAAAGTGCGAAATCTCAGGCTTTTTTAGATTATGGCTCAATTAACAGGCTAATCCTACTACCAGAGGTTACAATCGCCCCAGCATGAGTAATCCATCTTCAGGTGGATTTTGGCGGAGTTTCAGTGTAGTTAGCGATCGCACTAATATAAATCAGATGCACCAACAATATTCCTGTCCAACTTAAAGTTACCCAAGGCAGCCACTCCCAAGTAGTGCCTTTCAATATGTGGAAAAACCACAAGCCAGAATTGATAGTAGCAGCGATCGCCACATGCACAGCAAAATTCATCCTGTCATCTATCTTGCGAAAATCTGGATCTTTGCGATCGGGTTTGCGAGGCCAACGAGGAGGCATAAATATTTGTTACAGATTTAAATACACCCTATTTATTCTAAGGTTTTTGTGACAGTGGTTGTTATTAGACCTTTACAACCAGTCATAATTGAACTGGAAGTCAAGAGCCTGTGGGTTAAATCCTATGACTATCTTTGAGCAAATAGACCCCGATCTCCTTTATCCAGATAGCGACGGCAAACCAATGGCAGACAATACAGAGCAATATCGTTGGATTGTCCTGATTAAGGAGAATTTAGAGATTCTGTTTGCTAATAATGACAATGTTTTGATTGCGGGAGATTTGCTCTGGTATCCTGTTCGTTCTCGGCTGATTACACCGACTGCACCTGATGTAATGGTTGTCTTCGGTAGATTAAAGGGAAAACGTCGTTCTTATCGTCAATGGCAAGAAGATAATATTCCACCGCAAGTAGTCTTTGAGATTCTTTCTTATAGTAATGATACCAAGGAGATGGAGCGTAAACTGGAGTTTTACGATACCTATGGTGTTGAAGAATACTATTTATACGACCCTGAAAGTTTTCAACTAGATGGTTGGTTGCGGCAAAACAACCATTTGAATAAACTATGGCAAATGGATGGTTGGCTTAGTCCCCGCTTAGGAATTAGATTTCAAACAGGCCTTGGAGAGTTAGTAATTTACCGTCCCGATGGACAGAGATTTTTGAATTCACTGGAACTAAATCAACGGGCTGAACAGGCTGAGTTATTGCTAGAACAAGAACGTCAACGCGCTGAACTGTTAGCAGGATATTTGCGTAATCTCGGCATTGATCCTGATAATCTTCCGTAACTGGGGAGTGGGGGAAGAAGCCGGGGAGCAGGGGGTAGGGGGCAAGGGGGAGAATAAAACATTACCTCTTTCCCCTCTGCCTCTTATCCCCAATGCCCCAAAATAGAGTAGCTTATTGCTCTGGCTCTTAATAATCTCCTGATTTCCCGCCACTCTTACTTATTAAACGAATTGATTCAATTTGAATCGACTTTTCTAAGGCTTTTGCCATATCGTATAAAGTCAGGGCAGCCACAGAAACGGCAGTTAAGGCTTCCATCTCAACACCAGTTTCAGCTTTAGTTTTGACTGTGGCTTGAATTTGATAACCAGGTAGTTGCGGATCGGGTATAATTTCAACTGCGATTTTTTGCAAAGGCAATGGATGACACAGAGGAATTAAAGCGGCTGTTTGCTTGGCTGCCATAATCCCAGCCAATCTTGCAGTTGCCAATACATCCCCTTTTGGGACATTTCCGGCTTGAATGGCGGCGAAGGTGGCTGGCAGCATCCGCACATCGGCTGCGGCTACTGCTTGGCGGACGGTGGGTGCTTTATCAGACACATCTACCATCTGTGCCTGTCCTTGGCGATCTAGATGGGTTAAGTTGGCAAAATTAGATGGAATATCTTGCGTCATTTATTTAAAGGTGTTAATATAGATTGTCGGTGAGGGCGTGTAGCTCAGTGGACTAGAGCACGTGGCTACGGACCACGGTGTCGGGGGTTCGAATCCCTCCTCGCCCGTTTTTGAAGGTTAAGAGTTGAAAGTTAGGAGTGAGGAATTAAATTTTCTCACTCCTAACTTTTAAGTTGTTCAAGGCGTAAGCATCTGGAGCTAAACCTAATGCAAAGCGCAGGGAGTTGGATAGGGTTTTGCTCGACTGGGTGAGGAAAAGGACAAGTGCAACAGAAGTGATCGCAGCACCGTAGCCAAACATATCGCGGTAGCCTACAAGTTCTGCGATGATACCCAAAAGAGGAGCAGCGATCGCAATCCCCAGGTCAAGCCCAGCTATACATATAGCAAAAATTTGCCCCCGCTCTTGTGGCAGTGAGCGGTCTGCCATCATTGTAATCATCATGGAGATGAGTGTACCACCACCAACACCTTCAGCGATCGCAGCCAGTAAGAAAAAGATTGCAGTCTGAGCCTGCCACAGCAGTATTAACGCTAAAACGTAGCAAAAAATACCAAATGTGATAAATAAACCACGACCAAAGCGATCGCTTGCCTTACCAGCAAACACTCTGATACTAAAACTAGAAATTGCCGCGGCTGTAAAAAACAGTCCGCCATTGAAGTCCACATCAGTGGATTTAAGGAATAACGACACAAAAGTATGTACAGCACCGAGGGACAAACCAACCAACAACATAACTATTGTTGGAACTCTCACTCCTGGACTACCCAAAATTTGCCAAAAGTTGCGTAGGCGTAGCCCGTCGTAGACATCGTTTTCTTCAGTTTGCTGTTGTGTTTGCACTGGCGGATTTGTGACTTGTACAATCTCCAAGAAAGCGACAAAACCCAATTCGGCACAGAAGAGAAATAATATCCCGTAACTACTTGTAGCTTCCAAATACCCACCTAAGGCAGGGCCAATTGCTAAACCAAGGGGAGTTGCTAGGGTCATGTAACCAATGATTTCGCCACGAGTTTCGGCGGGAGCTAAATCTGCGACTAAGGCACTGTAGCCAGTGGTAAAAGCGGCAACACTAATGCCGTGAAAAATCCGCACCAAGATTAATAGCCCAAGAGATTGGGTTGCCATGTAACCAAAGGGTGCGATCGCAGCTACAATCGTACCAATCAACAAGACAATTTTTCGACCACGTTCATCGGCTAACCGTCCCAGCATCGGGCGAGATAGCAATAAGCCAATGGCGAAACTGCCCATCACAATCCCAATTTCTTGCTTGCTTGCGCCCACATCATCGATGTAAAGCGGTAGGGTTGGTAAGAGCGAAGATATACTCGACCAGAATAATAAACCTGCTGTAAATAAAATCAGCATAGTAGTACGTAAAATAAGTACTTTCAGCTTATGAATTATAATAAATGCTCACTTAATGCTCAAATATTATATTTTAAGTAATAAATTATTAATAATAGGTATAAATTATTGCTAATTATTAATGTTCAATATACAATATATGCTCATACACTTCTTACCTTAAAAAAACTCCAAGTAATACTCTAAGTCTAAACCACACCTTACCACACAAGCATTACAGCCATTTTATTCACTAGGGCATCTATTATTAATTCCCTGTACATTCCATCATTCCCTTACCAGTGCTAAAGTGGATTTTTGCGTATAGAGAAGTTAGATTCTCCATAGCGATCACATTCATAAAAAATGAACCCCGTGCTACGCGAGGTGCTACGGGGTGTTATCTGCGATGTAGAGCAATGGGTCTGTATCTGTATTTAATCAGACACCCTGTTTTTTCTTATTAGTCTAAACTTCAGTTGATTCGGCTTTATTTTACTAAACCTTCTAGCGCTCCTAATAGAGCTTTTCCTATCTCTGTTTGAGGATTTAACTTTTCTAACTGCGATTCCAAATCTAGTAACCCTGACTCCGAAGCACCTCCCACCACTGCAATTGAAGTCTCATCATCTAGTTCTTCTATTATTAGACCTTGTAAATCTGTGATTTTAATATTAGCCATGACTTGTCTTGATGTTTGATATTTACCACATCAAGTTACACCTTATTAACAGCATAATCAAGTTTTTATACCAAATCACCTACTTATCCTACTTATCCCACCTTTTTACAAAGCTTTACAAAATAGGAACTTATTCGCTGATGAGTGTGAAAGTATGTCTGTTACATCGTTACTGCCACCAAAAATAAAATTACAGTTTTTTAGTGTCTATAATGCTTGCTACACATACCTTTCAGAGAAAAGACTCTCAAGGGTGATTGTGATTTTAGTTGTTGATCAGCTATTTAGTATAGGTGGCATACACAAAAAAATCTCTAGAATGCTTATATCAGCAGGTTGCGCCGCAGTTCGGCGTCAAAGGTATTAAATGCTTTCAAGGTAAATGCAACTTAATGGTTTTTTTGTCATTTGTCATTTGTCCTTTGTCATTTGTCTTGAGTCAACCAATATTTACCCTTAACTATTTACTAATGACCAATGACTAATGACCAATGACTACTATTGTTACCTTACTTAACATTTTTTGCTACTACTTCTCGCACGCGATAGATAGGCCGCCCTTGGGATTCATGGTAGGTACGCATGAGCAATTCTGCCAGAAGACCGAAGCAAAACAACTGTACTCCGGTTACCAGCAAGAGAACTGCCAAAATCAGCAAAGGACGATTGCCAATCATCTCACCTAAAGCCAATTTGACGAAAGTCAAGTAAATTCCGATCGCAGTTCCCGAAATCATTGAAATCAAGCCCAACAGCCCAAAAACGTGCATTGGGCGGGTGAGGAATCTTTTCATAAACAGAATGGTTAACAAATCCATCAACACCCGGAATGTTCGCCAAATCCCGTATTTACTACGACCAAAGCGACGGGCGTGATGACGCACAGGTACTTCAGTAATTCTAGCTCCTTCGATGTACGCTAAAGCAGGTAAAAATCGATGTAATTCTCCGTAGAGGTTCATATCTGCTAATAGTTCTGCACGATAGGCTTTCAGCGAACAGCCATAGTCATGAATATTCACGCTAGTGGTGCGGCGAATTAGCCAATTGGCAATTTTGGAAGGAAGTAACCGATTCACAGCACCATCTTGGCGTTTTTGCCGCCAACCACTCACCAAATCGTAACCCTCATCCAGCTTTGCTAATAACATGGGGATATCAGCTGGGTCATTTTGGAGGTCAGCATCCAAAGTGACGATCGCTTTACCGACAGCATAGTAAAATCCAGCAGCCATCGCCGCAGTTTGTCCGTAGTTACGACGCAAAATCACCGCCTTTAAATCTGTGCGGATTTGTGCTTCTTTTTTGAGAAAATCCCCAGAACCATCTGTAGAACCATCATCGACACAGATGATTTCATAATTTATCTGATTAGAGGATAAAGTAGATGCGATCGCTTCTAGTAAAAGCGGCAAACTTTCCACCTCATCATGTATTGGCAGCACCACTGAAACATCTGGGACAATAGCTGAAATCACTCCATTCTCTTCACTCAACCCTTGATAAACCTTCCCACTCCTCATAAGCCTCAGCGCCTTCAGCGTCTCTGTGGTTCGTAACTCTTGATAACTCTACCAGCACCCCGCACCTGCTGATAGTACGACTGACTAACCGCATCTCCCTGTTCCGAGAGAATATCGATCCCAATGCCATCCCGTCCCTGATCTTTCCCAGAACTATGAATGTAATAACCATCCCCCAAAGAAAGCCCGACATGGGTTGCTTTTTGGCTAGTTCCAAAAAATACTAGATCACCGACTACTAATTCTGCAATAGTAATTGGTTGGGTGAATCCTTCCTGTTGATAAGCATCTCTAGGTAACCAAATACCTACCGAAGCAAACGCTGTCTGCATCAATCCAGAACAGTCATAATTTGGCCCAACCGTACCACCCCAAAGGTAATAATTTGATTGTTGCATCGCTTTTTGAGTAAAGGCGATAACCTCTGCTAGCAGTTTTTTAATCTCAAATTCAGAGAATGTTGCAGCCTGATAATGTACAGTAGCAGATTGTAATGAATCAAAATCTGAAAGGGATACCCATCCCGGATAGTCATCTTCACATAAATACACCTCAACTGCTAAATTTTGATGATTTGATGTTACCCACAAATGCCGCCCAGATGCAGCTTGAGTTGCTAAACGTGTACATTCAGGAGAATCATATAAATTCAGGTCAGCTAAACACTGATACTCCCCTGATTTTGGATTTTGGATTTTGGATTTTAGATTAAAGGACATTATTAGAGAATGATTTTTTTTAATAAAGACGAACAACTCGAAAATCTTGGGTTAGGCATTTTAGATGCAACTTGGGCAGCATTTCCGACCTTAGCCCGTAATCAAATTGCCCTGACTTGGGTTGTTTACGATCCGCCAGTGCTAGTAAATACTGGTGGGGCGCTGACTCCCAAGGCTTTTTGGGATCACCCAGTTCGTGGTTTCACTTATCGCGGTGTTGAGCGAATTTATCCCGCCAGTGTAGTCAAGCTATTTTACCTGGTAGCGGTAAACGAATGGCTAGAAAAAGGTATGCTCCAGCAGACTTCCAAAGAGTTAGAGCGAGCCTTGCGAGATATGATTGTAGATTCTAGTAATGATGCTACCAGCTTGGTTGTAGATATTCTGAGTGGTATCACATCAGGGCCAGAATTACCAACAGGGCCCTTTGAAACCTGGAAATATCAGCGTAATATTGTTAACCGCTATTACCAATCTTTGGGTTGGGAAGAAATGGAGACAATTAACGTCTGTCAAAAAACTTGGGGTGATGGCCCCTATGGACGAGAACGGGCGTTTGTGGGGGAGTTGCTGGAAAATCGCAATATGTTGACAACAAATGCGATCGCTCGGTTACTGCATAGTATTGTAGGTGGGGTGGCGGTTTCAAGTGTGCGATCGCAAGCAATGATGGCTTTGCTCAAACGTAGTCTCAACGATTTGCCCACTGATACTGAGGAAAATCAGGTAACAGGTTTCTTAGGTAGTGGACTGACTGAAAATGGTCAAATTTGGTCAAAGGCAGGTTGGACAAGTCAAGTTCGCCATGATGCTGCGTACATTGAGTTACCAGAACAGCGCCCTTACCTCTTAGTGGTATTTACTGAAGGTAAAGCCCAAGCTAAAAGTCAGGCAATTTTGCCCTTTGTTTCTAAACTAGTTGCCGAAGCGATCGCTAGTCTATAATTTACTCCTGTGAGCTTAAGTGAAATCGGCGGTTAGAAACCATGTCTACGAAGGTAAAACCTACCTCCGTGGGTTCAAACCCTCGATTTTTCCTTCTACCAATTCTCTATGAAGTTGCACTTAATAACGAGGTGATGATATAATCCCATCCACAAATAGAAGCGATCGCTTCTGCTCTCGTTGGAACCCTTGAACCTGTTTTAACTTCCGTCTTAATTCATCTTTAGGCCCCTCGCTTGTTCACCATCAAATTTTCTGACCACTTTACTATCAAGAAATGGAAAAGTATTTAGTCACCAAAGAAGAGATTGAGTCTTATGAAGGACTAGAAAAAACGCATTTTCTCAACTCCAATGCTCGCAGACTGAATAAGTCTTTAGGAGATTTGACAGGTTTAAAAAATATCGGTTTCCACATCATTGAAGTAGAGCCTGGACGTGAATCAACGGAGCTTCATATGCACTATCACGAAGAAGAGTGCGTATACGTTCTTGAGGGAGAAGCTGAGGCAACAATTGGAGAAAGCGTTTATCCAGTTAAAGCAGGAGATTTTATTGGATATCGCGCTGGTGGTAAGCCGCACAAGTTGAAAAACACGGGCAATTCTATATTCAAATGTATAGTAGTTGGTCAAAGGCTAGACCATGATATCGGTGACTATCCAAATTTGCAGAAGCGTATATATAGGAGCAAAGGTTTAAAGTGGAATCTGGTCGATATGGAAAATATAGCTGAACCAGTAGCAGGTAAGAAGGTATAACAGGTAGAATGCATTTCCTCAATTGAAACTTCGATTACCTGCGCCTCACCATCTCACAAACTTGAGTAATGTAAAAATTGTTCTGCTGAATTAAGCATATCTGCTATTATTTTTACAGCCTAGTTTTTGGGCATCCGGCATTCTGGCCGTGCCTAATACCTATTCTCTATTTTGTTGCAGCAGTTACTGCATAACGCAACGGGTGTTGTAATTCTTCACTGCTTTCATACACTTCTACTCAAAACCTATTTCCCATACCCCTACACCCTTACCTCTGTCTCTTATAATTTAGTGCATCTTCATGGAGAATTGGTATTAGTCCGCAGAGGCGGACTAAGTTTGTGTAGCCGCGTTTATGCAGTGTGGCGCAAGCAATTCCATTCGCTCCGGCTATTTCAACTTGAACTCATCAAACTTTAATACTTCCGAATCAGGCTTGCGAGTATCAAAACGATAACTACTTATCCTACCCGTCCCCGTATCAAAGATACTGAAAACCGTAATATCATTACTCGAAATATAAGGCATCGGCTTTCCATCTTCACCCAGCAATGGGGAAATTGTTGGCACTATCGGTTCTAAACCATTGGGATCACCAAGCTTAACATAATCCTCTTGATATCCAATTGGCACTTCTCGCTTTCTATCACCCCAAGCAGCGCCATAAGTATTGCCCACATTAGATGTTTCCAGAAAGTGCATTCCACTAGGACTAACAAAGCGGTTCCACAAATGAGAATGCCCATAGAATACCAATTGCACATCAGCCGCTTCAAGTATTGGGACAATATCGCGGATAATATAATCTGCGTCTTTTGGGTACTCATAACGCACTGCTTTGATATTATTATCATCCCGTTCAATTATCTGTACTGGTTCTGTATAAGCAGGAACTATATTATCACCCAGAGTATGGGGCGGATGATGAAACATTACAACTTTGTATTTTGCTTGTTTAAACTCTGGGCTGTTGAGTTCTGTCTCTAACCAATTATATTGCTTGCTGCCTTTAGTAATTGGCTCATAAATCAGCTGTCCATAACCCCAATCTTCAGGATTGTTTAAATCTTTTTCGGCTTCTCGATATCTACCCTTAAACTTTCCATTTAAGCTAGGAGTCCGCCACATATTTGTAACGTACAGTACCACCAAACGCACATTACCAAAGGTAACTGCATAATACCTTTTTCCACCCTCTTTACTTTTTGGTAAAGAGAAAATCTCTTCGTAGGTATTAGTATTAAAAGAATTATCTATTAAAGATTTGTCCCGGTAGATTTTTTGAGCAATGGCGCGGGGAATTGTATCATCAAATTCATCATTTAAATTTCCCATCCTGCCAAATCGGCCCATCACCTCATGATTACCAATGCAAGTAAACATGGGTGCGTGTTGAATTATTTGTCCACCAGTGTAGGTTGTCTTAACGTCATTGTGCGTCATTTCATATTTAGCACGACCTTGTAAACCGGGAAACAATGCACCACCACTATTATCATCAAACCATTCTGAGGCGCGATCGCTAACATTGACCAAATCACCAGCAAACCACACCCCATCAACCCGTCCAACTGTTTCTACCACTTTTTGCAGATTTGCTGCTGTCATCGGCTTTAACTGATGGTCAGAGGTAAGTAAAATTTTTAGTGGTGTATCCGGTTTTGGAGTAGCTGCGAGGCTAAAAATATCACTGCTAACAGTTTCGCCGTCTTCTTGCACACTCGTAATGCGATAGTTTACCCGCAAACCAGGAGTTAACCCAATCACCTCAGCCTCATGCCGCCAAATGTCGCGTTGGACGGGTTTTTGATAAACTTGTTCGTCTTTGATTTGGTTTGCAACTCTTGAGTGTTGGTCTTCACGAGTGCGAGTGAGTTTGGTAGTATTTGCCTTAGCAGTTTGTTTGAGATTTTCCCCGTAGGTTACTGTGTGATTAACACCAGCAAACTCAGTAAACCAAACTACTTGCACTGAGGTTTCAGTTGGCAGTTGCAAAAATGGGTCGGTGAGCAATTGGGGTGCTGATGTCATAATTGTTTGCCCAAATGAACGCATACTTACCATAAAGCATATAACAAGCGCAAGCATAGCCATCGAGAAAATTTTACGGCTGCGTAAGCGTCTGAGCATGAGTAACATCCCAAATTTTGGCGTTGCATAGTTGCAGGATGAATTAGACTACTAAAGGTACAATTTTATGACATGACTGCTTGGTGTAAAACCGTTAGCTATACAGTTAGCCGACAATGATATAATACAAACAAAGTTTGGAATTTTTGAAAGACAACAAAGAAATGAAATACTTAAATTAATAGAAAATCTTGTTGAAAACCCTGATATTTTAAATGGAAAAGAAGGAATATCTGCAAGTCAACAAATATCTAAATATCGAGATGAGATAACTTCTAAGATAGTTGCTGAACTTACAAAAGGAAAGAATCTTTTAAAAAAACAAGATAAACGATTTAAATTAGCTTACGATTTGCTATGTGATGTATCTGAAGTAGATCCAGAAATTTTGTCTGACCTAGCTGAGGCTCTAATAAATGGTAAAGAGGGGTATGCTAATGGAATTATTGAAATGATTAATTCTCGATTAGCAGAAAGATTAAACTTTCTTCGCTGGTGGGTTCAAGACCAAGAATTCTGTTTGAGAATAGCACCGAGAGACTATGATCTAGTATTTACTATACGAGATAAAACTGGGACTGAATATTCTATTACTGAACGCAGTAATGGACTAACATATTTTTTAAGCTATTTCATTCAATTTTTATCGCATAAACCGCATCCTGAAAAAAATGAAATCTTGCTGATGGATGAACCAGATGCGTATTTATCTAGTCAAGCACAACAGGATCTGCTGAAAATATTTGATGCTTTCTCAAATCCTCAAGATGGTTCGCACATCACTAGACCTATTCAAGTAGTGTATGTAACTCACTCTCCTTTTCTTATTGACAAAAATCATGCGGAAAGAATTAGAGTTTTAGAAAAAGGGAAGAATGACGAAGGAACAAGAGTATTTAAAGATATTGCTAGAAATCATTATGAACCACTGAGATCAGCCTTTGGTGCATTTGTAGGCGAAACAACTTTAATTGGTAATTGTAACTTAATGGTTGAAGGTGCTGCTGACCAGATTTTAATTGCAGGGGCAGCAACATATCTACGTAATTGCACAGAAACCAAAATAGAAACGTTGGATTTAAATACTGTAACTATAGTCCCTGCTGATTCTGCATCTCAAATTCCATATCTGGTATATCTTGCTCGTGGTAGAGATGTTGAACAACCAGCAGTTATCGTACTTTTGGATAGTAATCAAAGTGGTAATAATGCAAAAATTCAATTAAGAAAAGGCGTACCTAGCAGAAAAAACCTACTACCAGAAGAGTTTATAATTCAAATTGCTGAGATACAATCAGGCATAACTTTGTCTCACGGTATTACATTAACAGACTTAGAAGATTTAATTCCACTACCAATTTGTGTAGAAGCAGCTCGAAGACATGCAAAAGAAGTATATGGGGCAACAGATAAAGATATTGCTCTCATCAAAGAAGATACTGTTTTAAAGAAAATTACAACTGGACAAACAATATTTGATGCTATGGAAGCTTGCTTTCAAGAAAAGCTAATTTATAAAGAAGTATATATTGATAAACTCAGCTTATCGAGAAGTGTAATTAATTTAATTAATATACTCAACTTATCTCGAAAAAATGGGGGAAAAAATAGTCTTTTTAGTGAACTATCAATATTTGAAACTAATTTTAAGTTTCTATTTAAGTATTTAAATGATAAGATACGTAAAGCTAGGGAAAAACTAGATGATGAGAGTATTTCAGATAGAGTAGAAAGATATAAACGACGTTTTTTCAGAGATTATCCATTATCTACTAGACGCGAAGATGCAAGAAATTTACTAGCAACAATAGAAGATTTATTAATAGAGGAAACAGAAGAAACTGAAAGAATAAAAAAACAAATTCAAAATTTACTACATACTTACAAGCTGGAAACAGAAATGTATAAAATTATAGATAGAGATGACTATGAGGAATTCAAAAAGGGTTTAGAAAAAATTAAGTACGCAGGTAGAGTTGTTAGCCAAGAAAATAAATTTAATCAATAATTGCATAATTCAGATTGGCTAATTTGATTGGAAGTGCTATCCAAAATAATACTTTTGGAAAGTCCACATTAGATCACGGCAAACCAACAAAAGAGTGATTGCTATAAATCTGATTTAATATGTCATAATCTTCCAATCTCACTGTAGCAAAACATCTGATTCCAAAATGTTCCATTACTCTTTGCAACTCTGCATCTGCTTGGAGTAGTACCAACTACGTTTGCTGAATTAAAGTGAGAGGATGAGTGAGAAAGCTTGCAGAAAATCAAATTGAACAAAAAATATAGATTACTAAAAAGAAGAATTTGAAAGTAAAAACTGAGATAACTTAGGAATAGTAGCAGTAATAATAGACCTTTTGCAAAATTACTTTTATATATTTATTTTCTAAACTTTTTGAAGATAAAGCCATAGAATATTTATTAGGATCAGGAATTAAAGCAGGAGATTTAAATGATGGATGATAAATTGGGGCTGTGCCAATTCCAATTATTATTTGTAGTGAAGTTTTAGAATGATTTTGTGCTAAAAATTTAGTATCATATCGCATACATGATTGAAAAACCTGCCAATCTTCTAAAAAGACTAGCAGGCATGGCTTATCATCAATCGGAGCGGCGGGATTCGAACCCACGACCTCCACTACCCCAAAGTGGCGCGCTACCAAGCTGCGCTACGCCCCGGTCAGAATTACTATCGTACAATAAAACTATAGGATAAGCAAGAGGTTAATTTAAAAAACCTTAAGCATCGCACTAACTTGCAGTAAATCTGGAACAGCAGAAGCATCCCATTTACCTTCTACACATCGCCCTGTATTCAAGATGAAGCGCAGACTGTAGGTATGAGGATAGCCTTCTACCTCCATCCATAATAAATCGCTTTCGGCTTCACAAGCAATTTTTTCCTCTTCCATTAATTCTGTTGCGAGTTGTTTCATGGTGTCTGCTAGCTGTGCTAATAGACGGCAAAAATCATTCAACTCGGCTTCGGTTAACTCAATTGCCCAATCATCTGTACCGACTAAACCTTGAAATTCAAGTGCATTGGGGTTCCAGCCAATTCGCCAGCCAAATCCAGTTTTTACAAGGCGTTCCATAGCTTAGTTTTTTAAACGCAGAGGGACGCAGAGGTTTAACGCAGAGGAACGCAAAGGAAGATTTTGGACTCTGGGTTTGGTCATTTCAGTAGTTCGGCACCTCCTCGTTGGGGTGGCTGTGGGGTAGTTGATGTGTTAAGGCTGGGTGTGGTGTTGGGGGTGGGAGATTGGGTATTTTGGGTAGGGTTAAATATATTGACTAAGACTTGGACTAGGGCATTTCGTTGGCTGCGGGTGAGACGGGTGATGGCTTTGCGATCGCCTTCTATGGGATTTTCCCGTAGTGTATCATTGCCTGGATAGCTAGTATCATACATAATTTCGTTCGCACCCAGGTAATCAGCTAAAGTTAGCTTCCAATCTAAGCGGTAATTTGGGGCCCGTCCTTTGGTATAAATGTGATATCTAATCAGGCGATTTACTAAGGTGTTGTTTTCGGCAACTTGACTATTTTCTTTGCTAATATACTTATTTTCTCGTGGTAAATCTGGTAATTGCTGGTATACCAGCTGCCAAACATCGCTAGGTGTGATTCTCTGAGCGTATGCAGGTTGGATACTAAATAAATTTCTATGTATTGATTTGTCCGCCCCTGAACTCAAAGCAATTACACCCACTACGATTAAAGCAGTGAGTGCCTGCCAAGACTTGAGTAAGGGTTGAATAAACGATAGATGTTTGCTCATCCTACCTTCTCTAAAGCCTTTTTTTATAGTTCGCCAATAATTTCTGGCTGAGTCAATTCATCGGACATTTCGATAATTGCCCTTAGCACTGGCTTCATCATTGCATCTTCGTTATTTTCAAAGTCTTCATAACGCCGACGTTTAGCACGATTTGCTACCTGAACCGTAATGCGGTAACGATTTGAGGCTGCACTAATCAGCTCCTCAGAACGGTGCATAATCTGAGACTGAGTTGTCTCGAACTTAGAACGCTTTAGCATAATCAGTGGTTCTTGGGGTCATTCCCCAGTGTAGCAGTACTGATAAATCTGCTGCCGTGTATTTAATCGCTAGCAACCTCTCTGTTGATAGAGGCTAAGAGCCTTCTAGTCACTTTATAAGTTACTTATAATACTACCTGACTAAAGTCACACACCCTTATGGCTGACCTTGTGGAAACTGCTATCAACGCGGGAAACTTCAATACCCTGGTAAAGGCTGCTGAAGCTGCAAATCTCATAGAAACTCTAAAAAGTCCTGGTTCTTTTACGCTATTTGCACCAACTGACGAAGCTTTTGCCAATCTGCCAGAGGGAACTTTAGACTCGCTACTACAAGATATCCCCAAGCTCCAGAAAATTGTGGCATATCATGTCGCTAGTGGGGATGTTCGGTCTGATGATTTGGTACAGATTAATGAGGCACAGACGCTTGAAGGGTCAATTGTAGCTATTGAATCTGCCAATGGGAAATTTAAGGTGAATAACGCCAATGTTCTCAAAACAGATATTCTGACAGACAATGGCGTGATCCATATTATTGATGCGGTGTTGATGCCTGCAATGGTGGCAGGAAGTTAATGCATTGGGCATGGGGGCATTGGGAAGAGGCAGAGGGGCGGGGTGCAGGGAGCAGAGGGGAAAACTCTTCTTTCTTGCTCCCTGTCTTCTTCCTCACTCCCTACTCCCCACTCCCTACTCCTAGAATGCAGCCACTGCGTCGGGAAAGCTTCAATGACAACTGCTGAGTTTCTCCTTCACCATTCCACTCAACCTCAGCAGTGCCATATAACAGCTTGTTGGGTTGAGTACGCAAACTGGCAACATCTACATTCGCTTTTGCCGAACTTGTGCCAGCGTTGACAGCAATAATCAATTCTTCTTTCTCCAAAGTCCGTGTAAAGATGTAAAGTTCTCCTTGAGCATAAAGAACTTGGTAATCACCTGTACGCAAAGCTGGGTAAGTGTGGCGCAGGGCAATTAATTGGCGGTGAGTATTGAAAATTTCTCGATCCCAGCTTGCTTCTAAGGGAAAGCCACGACGTGAGTCTGGATCTATAGCACCAGGTAAGCCAACTTCATCACCATAATAGATGCTGGGGGCACCGGGAAAGGTAAGTAGCAGTAAAGTTGACAATTCTATACTGGCTTTATCGCCCCCTGCAATGCTCATCAATCGTGCTGTATCGTGACTTGCTAGCAAATTGAGTTGAGTTAGCTGAATCTCCCAAGGGTAAAGTTGCAGTACTTCTTGGATTTTGGTGGCATACTCGGCGGCAAATAAGGGTGGGTAGGGTTGATAGTCGCGGCTTTGGACTTGTTCTAAGACTACGCGATCGCCTGCTGCAAAGGCAATTGTTGGCCCAGCAAATAGATAATTCATCACGCCGTCAAATTGTGTCCCATCCAGCCACTCACGCGAATCTCCCCACACTTCGCCCACAATGTAAGCTTCGGGATTGACTGCCTTAACGCGATCGCGGAATTCCTGCCAAAATCCAGGAGTTTTTATTTCAAATGGTACATCTAATCGCCAACCGTCGATGCCGAATTTAATCCAATATTCGGCAATTTCCATAATATATTCCCGTACTTCTGGATTATCGTGGTTAAATTCTGGTAAGGCACGATTGCCCGCCCAACCTACGTAGTTTGCAGGGAATTCTCCATTGTATGGTGAAAGCGGCCAGCCTTCAATTTTGAACCAATTTACCCAAGGCGAATGGGGGCCATTCTCTAAAACGTCGTGGAAAAAGAAAAAACCACGGCTGGAATGGTTAAACACTCCATCTAGAACAACTTTGATATTCCGTTGATGGGCTGCGTCGAGCAATTCCTTAAAAGCCTCGTTGCCCCCCAGCATGGGGTCAACTTGATAATAATCGTGGGTATGATAGCGATGATTGCTGGCGGATTGAAAAATGGGTGTAAAGTAAATCGCGTTAATTCCCAAATCCTGGATGTAGTCTAAACCCTCCATGATGCCCCATAAATCGCCGCCTTTATAACCCTGGAGTGTTGGCATAGAGTCCCAATCTTCCCAACGGGCTTCACGCAGTAACCGTTTGCGCGGCTGTTTGCTTCTGGCAAAGCGATCTGGAAAGATTTGGTAGAAAACCGCGTGTTTCACCCAGTCTGGTGTTTGAATTTGCATGAATAACTTTTTGTACCTTCAGAAGCGATCGTTGCAAATATTAGCTTCTTTATGGCTCTTACTTATGATAGAAAATCTGTCATTTGCCAGTAGTCATTAGCGATTTAGTCAGTATTCTGCTACTTTATACGCAAATGTTATCAGTCTTAATTATTTTGACTACAATTTTTTTAGTATTTAATATTGATTATATTTATCTTTTTTATTTATTACTTAATTATTCTTAATTTTATTTACTTTGTCCGTAATGATTTAGGTAGACACTGGATTAGTTTAATAGCTTTATAAAAATTCCTAGTGACCCCAGTCTTGAGTAATTCTGAGATACGGCTGTTTAAAGATGTCTCATGAACCAAAGAAAATCACTATGAGGGAGACATAATTTATAAATATGAGTTATGAATTAGCAATTGTCTTAGGAATAACTCCTGCCTTTTAAGCTTATTTGATGTTATCTATGAAAAAAATAGATAACTATAGTCGCATCAAATAATTAAAGCTAAAAAACTATGATCCTAGAGCGACTGATCTTACTAAAATCACTACTTTGCTGACAGCAAATAAATTAAATTTGAGGTAAAAATGAGACACGAAAAACTTTCTCCCGGACTACTTTTGGCATTTCAAGACTATCAAAACGGAGGAGAGCAAGCTTTAGTTACACACAAGCGATCGCTTGGCATCATTGCCCACAAAAGCCCAGTCAAGCCTACTAAGAGCGTCGTTTTTATTTACTGCGATCCTGATGCAGACTTGAGTTATTTATCACAATATAATATTGAAGTCAATCAAAACTCTGGAAGTGTGCGGACGGCTTTCTTGCCGATAGAGAGTTTAGATGTCTTATCTGAAGAAGATGTTATCCAACGAATTAAACCATCACGCAAACTTCATTTGAGGATGGACACTGCAATGGGATCAGTCAAATTACCGGAGTTCCAGAACAAAACCGGACTCACAGGTAAAGGAATAATTATCGGCATTATAGACAGTGGCATTGATCCGAAACACCCCGCCTTTGCTGGACGAATTTTACACATTTGGGATCAAACACTGCCAGGACCAGGAGTCACAGAGGGCGGCTATGGGGCTGAATTGACGGGAGCGCAACTGACAGTTTCTCAAGATACTGGTGGTCATGGTACTCACGTTGCGGGAATTGCCGCCGGTGCCGATGCTATCTATGGCGGTATAGCACCAGAAGCGGAATTGGTTATCGTCAGGTCAGATTTACAGGATGCCCACATTGCTGATGGTGTCCGTTACATTTTCCGAGTTGCTAGAGAGTTGGGACGCCCAGCAGTGGTTAATCTCAGCTTAGGTGGACACGCTGATGCCCATGATGGTAGTGATTCTTTATCCAAAGTCATTGACGCTGAAACTGGCCCTGGAAAGATTGTTTGCTGTGCTGCGGGTAACGAAGGAAACGATAACATTCATGGACAAGCGACAATACCCAGTGGACGCACCCGTGGTATGCGCTTTAATGTTCCTTTGAATCAAGTAGGCATAGTTTGGTTAAACGCTTGGTATGCCAAAGACAGTGAATTGGAAGTATCTGTGCGGAGTCCTAACGGTTTTGTCACCCCCTTCCAAAAAATAATTACTGATGGTAATGCTGCCCAAGATTACCAGTTACCAGATGCACGGGTGCAATTAGCGACACCAGGGCCAGATCAAGCCAACAGCGACCATAATTTCTTTGTGCAAATACGTGGTATTGGCCCATCGCAAGTAATGGGAGGTGTTTGGCAACTGCGAGTCCGCAATGCTTCTTCAACTGACACACGTTTAGATGTGTGGACATTAGATGACAGTTCGTCAGTGTTTTTCACAGGTAAAAGTGTGAAGGATGCGTTAAAAATTGGTTCGCCAGGAGCCGCCAGCAGTGCAATTACAGTTACTGCTTATACTACTAAAACCAAGTACACAGATATTGATAACCAAGTGCGAGAAATGGGCTTAGAATTGCATACTATTTCGGAATTCAGTAGTGAAGGACCTCTACGCAATAATGGACAGAAGCCAGATGTAGCAGCACCAGGAGCAATGATTGTTTCCACACTTTCCGCCGATGCAAATTTTGACCGTTCATCAATGATTAATTCCAAGTTTGTGGTTCAGGCTGGTACGAGTATGGCGACACCATTCGTCAGTGGGTTAGTAGCACTGCTGTTGCAGCGAGATCCCAAACTTGATCCGGCTGCGGTGAAAGACTTGCTACGTAAAAATAGTGCTATTCCCGGAAAACCCGCAGGCACATTTCATGAAAAATGGGGTTATGGAGTGATTAACGCTTTAAATCTGTAATTAGACTGAGAAAGGTAGATATTATTTCTGTACAAGGGTAGGCAATAAAAACCTATAAATTTGATAATTTAGGGTAGACAGAAATTGTCTACCCTCTTTACCAAGGAATTGCTGATGAATTATCAGAAACTAGATGCCGCCCTTGCTACAGCGCTGAATGATGTTCAAGACCCACAAGACATTAGTTTGGGGGTTTTTATCCATACTGAACCAATTTTAAATTCTGCTGCAACTGCTGTTTTAGAAGGTTTAGGCGTTAGTGGTGTTAACAGTGGCAAAAATATTTTCACAGCAACACTGTCAGCAAATGCTATTTCTCAGTTGTCAGAGCAACCTTGGGTACAGTATTTGAAGCGATCGCAGCAATTAAGTTTGGTTAATAAGAGAAGAAATACACCGAAATTAGGTGTTTAATAGGCATTGCCTAACCCTATACTATGCGAATAATTTTTTGCTGTTACTGTAAATCAGGTTTTTGTTTTTCTGGAAACTTACACTTCACCTCAATTTCCAGATTACTTTTAGCTGAACCTTCAGTAATGTAAGGAATACCTGCTTTACCACCCAACTTAATGCCAAATTTAAGTCTTACCTCTTCAATCTCAGCAGTATTGAAATCTTTAAAAGCACTAATCGCATCTTTTACACCAGGAGAACATCCTTTAGGTAAACTTGTTGATATTTTGACTCGACAACAGCAGCAAAATCAGCCGCATCTATTATTTATCGATCAATTTGAAGAAACATTTACTCTGTGTCAAGACGATGAGGAACGCAAAGCTTTTATCCGCTTAGTAACACAGGAAGTCAAAAACACTGGGGGAGAAAGCCGGATAATTTTGACAATTCGCGGTGATTTTTTAAATCGTTGCGCTGACTATATAGAAATTATTACTCTCATTAATAGGATTCCTCCCACATGATTCATCGTCACACCGATGTCTTTTACTGAGTTAGAAGAAGCAATAGAAAAACCAGCAAAATTACATGGTGTCACTTTTGAGCATGGTTTAGTTTCGCAAATTTCCGCCGATGTCGTCAACCGTCCGGGTGCATTACCTATACTGCAATACGCACTCAAAGAGTTGTGGCGAGTTTGCATTGAAGAAGCTGAATCACCAGAACCGTTTTTGACTCACAAAGGCTATGAGGAAATTGGCGGGGTTAAAGGAGCTTTAGACAAACGAGCGACAATTTTGTATGAAAGTTTAACAACTATAGATCAAGCTTTTGCGCGTTGCTTGTTTATGGAATTGGTGCAATTAGGTGAAGCTGGAGAAGTGACGCGGCGGTGTGCTAGCTGGGATAGATTAGAAGTAGTTGCAGATTCTCCACAACAATTGCAACGGGTTGTAGGATTACTAGCGGGTTCTCAACAACGTTTAATTATCACCGATCAAAATACTGTAGAAGTTGCTCATGAAGCACTTTTATCTGAGTGGAAATTATTAAATACTTGGATTGCTGAAAATCTAGAAAATATTCGTCTCAGTCGCTCTTTAGAGGAAGATTGTTAAGAATGGCAACAAAGATTTAATAAATCGGATGAAGCACTATTGGCAGGTGCAAAATTAGCTGTAATTTCTGAGTGGGTGAATAAGACTCCGCCAAGACTTACGCCATTAGAATCAGAATTTTTGCATAAGAGTTTGGAGAGACGCGATCGCCAAAATCGTGCAGAATTAGAGCAAGCAAAAAAACTCCAACGAGAAGCAGAAGCCAAAGCTAAAGCTGAATCACAGAGAACTAGATTTGCGATTGTGATTTTGCCACAAATCAGATCCTCCCGCCTCCTTTACCCCCTTTTTTGGGGGAAGTGGGGGTATCTTAATGGGCAAATCCATAGAAAAACGGTAATAGTGGTAAAACTTGTGTAGCGATCACACCTTAATTCCTCATACCAATTAATACAACTGTTCTGGTTGTCTACTTCTAGGCAAGCATTATCTATCACCAGCAGTATTTTTTAAAATTCATGTCTGAGAATATTTGATCCCCCCTTACCTGTGGTGGCAGACAGTCCTAAACTGAAGATGAGAGTTGAAAGGCAGTCGGGAGAAATTTTGTGAAAAAAGTATTATCAATCATCCTTGGTGGTGGCGCGGGTACTCGGCTTTACCCGCTAACCAAACTCCGCGCTAAACCAGCAGTACCAGTAGCGGGAAAGTATCGTTTAATCGATATCCCTGTCAGTAACTGCATAAATTCCGAAATATTCAAAATCTACGTCCTGACACAATTCAACTCAGCTTCCCTGAATCGTCACATCGCCCGTACTTACAACTTTACTGGCTTCAATGAGGGGTTTGTGGAAGTGCTAGCCGCACAACAAACACCAGAAAACCCTAACTGGTTCCAAGGTACAGCCGATGCTGTGCGTCAGTATCTGTGGTTAATGGAAGAATGGGATGTAGAAGAATATCTAATTCTCTCAGGCGATCACCTCTACCGCATGGATTATCGCCACTTTATCCAGCGCCATAGGGAAACGGGGGCTGATATTACTCTTTCAGTCATCCCCATCGATGAGCGCCGCGCCTCTGATTTTGGCTTGATGAAAATTGATGATTCTGGTAGAGTAATCGATTTTAGCGAAAAACCTAAAGGTGAAGCGTTAATCCAAATGCGTGTTGATACAAGCGTACTGGGATTAACAAAAGAACAAGCCCAGCAACAGCCTTACATCGCCTCAATGGGGATTTATGTCTTTAAAAAAGAGGTTTTGTTCAAGTTGTTAAGAGAGGGTATAGAAAGGACTGATTTCGGCAAAGAAATTATTCCTGATGCCTCTAAAGATTACAACGTTCAAGCTTATCTATTTGATGACTATTGGGAAGATATTGGAACAATTGAGGCATTTTATCATGCCAATTTAGCCCTAACTCAGCAGCCCCAGCCACCCTTTAGTTTCTACGATGAACAAGCACCAATTTATACCCGCGCTCGCTACTTACCTCCAAGTAAACTTTTAGATTGCCAGGTAACAGAATCAATTATTGGCGAAGGTTGTATTTTGAAAAATTGCCGCATTCAACATTCAGTATTGGGAGTGCGATCGCGAATTGAATCTGGCTGCCTCATCGAAGAATCTTTACTCATGGGTGCAGATTTTTACCAAGCTTCTGTGGAACGCCAATCCAACGTAGAAAAAGGTGACATTCCTGTAGGTATTGGTACTGACTCAATTATTCGCCGTGCCATCATCGATAAAAATGCTAGTATCGGTCACGATGTCAAAATTATCAATAAAGATAATGTGCAAGAAGCTGACCGCGAAAGTCAAGGTTTCTACATCCGCAGTGGCATCGTAGTTGTGCTGAAAAATGCTGTAATTCCGGATGGAACAATTATTTAGTCATTAGTCATTAGTCATTAGTCATTGGTTAAGAATTACAAGCAACAAAGGACAAAGGACTAATGACTAAACTCTTTTTGCTGATTGGCCTTCCAGGTAGCGGTAAGTCAACTTTGGCAAAACAATTACTGACAGAATGCCCCCAGATGTTGCTGATTTCTACGGATGGCATCCGGGGGCAACTGTTTGGTTCCCAAGCCATTCAGGGTCCGTGGCTGCTGATTTGGCGAGAAATAGTCCGGCAATTTCAGCAAGCTATTTCTACAAATAATACAGCTATTTTCGACGCCACCAATGCCCAGCGCCGCCATCGTCGTGAAGTCATCGCTATAGCCCGTGACTTGGGCTTTACCCAGATTACGGGAATTTGGGTGGATACGCCAGTTTGGCTGTGTTTAGCACGGAATAAAAGGCGATCGCGCCAAGTTCCTGAAGAAATTATTTTGCGGATGCATCGTCAACTTCGGGATGCCCCCCCAAGCCTGGAAGAAGGACTGGACAGGCTGATCCGCTTATCAGAAAAATCGGAGTACGGAAATTGCGATCGCTCGTTGAGCGAGAACCACACTTGATTTTCTATATTCTTTGTTAATTTAAAATCAGATTCTTTTGCTTGGCACTATACCTAGCAAATTAAATATCTCTTATCTTAAAAAAAAACATAACGGGAATTTCTATAGGAGGCTGGTAGATGGCTGCAACCGACTTCAAAGACTATTACGCAATTTTGGGAGTTAGTAAGACTGCCACTCCGGAGGAGATTAAGCAAGCCTTTCGTAAACTAGCCCGCAAATATCATCCCGATGTCAACCCAAATAACAAACAGGCAGAAGCACGCTTCAAAGAAGTTAGTGAAGCCTACGAAGTTGTGTCAGACCCAGATAAACGCAAAAAATACGACCAATTCGGTCAATATTGGAAACAAGCTGGTGAAGGTTTCCCATCTGGCGGTGTTGGTGCTGATATGGGTGGCTTTGACTTCAGTCAATACGGCAATTTTGATGAGTTCATCAATGAGTTACTAGGGCGCTTTGGTGGTGCTACCCCTCGTGGTGGGCGACAAAGTTACTCACAAAATTACTCCTACCAACGCGCTTCTACAAGTGCGTCGAGTGGTTTTAGCGGCTTTAACGATTATGGGTTTGGTGATGCAGGTACGGGTACTTCCCAGGACACAGAAGCTGCAATTACTCTAACTTTTGCTGAAGCATTTAACGGTGTGCAAAAGCGTTTCAGTTTAGGTAACGAAACAATTGATGTTCGTATCCCATCTGGGGCTAAACCTGGTACTCGCCTGCGCGTGCGGGGTAAAGGTCAAATCAACCCGATGACTCAGCAACGAGGGGATTTGTATTTAAAAGTCGAACTTCAGCCACACTCGTTTTTTCAAATGGAAGGCGATAACTTGGTGTGCGAAGTGGCAATCACGCCAGATGAAGCTACCTTAGGAGCATCTATTGATGTACCCACTCCTGATGGTTCAGTTAATGTCAAGCTACCAGCAGGAGTGCGTTCTGGTCAATCGCTGCGTTTACGTGGCAAAGGTTGGCCCCTTGCCAAGGGTGGACGTGGCGATCAGTTGGTGAAGGTGGCGATCGCACCACCAAAAGACCTCAGCCAGCAAGAGCGGGAATATTATGAAAAAATCCGGGCTATACGTACTTATAATCCCCGCAGTCATTTGCAGCAAGTCAAGCTGTGAAAATTTCAGATTGTAGAGATAGTAAATTTACCGTCTCTACATTGATTAAGTATGAATTTACTGCGCCATTCTCGCCATCATAATGGATTTAAACGCTTCCATTGCCTCCGGTGTAGCCTCGGTAGCTTGCCACGTTGTCCGTGCTACTAACCGATCGCACCAAGCATTTAATTTTGGATATTCACTTAAGGAAATACCTATACTTGGCAACAGAGTGACTACAGTTCCAGCCACAACCTCGGCGAGAGTGAGGTTGTGACTAGCAAAGTAAGGGCGATCGTCTAATAGATTTTCAAAAAACTTCAGCACTGTAGCAATTTTATGCTCTGCCTTCTCGATTTTTTCTGGATCTCCTCCAGGCAAGCCTAGAAATTGAGGTAGAAAAGTGGTAGTTGCTGGCAAAAGCTCATTCACAGTTACTAGTTGTACCATACGGGCGATCGCTAAATCCTTGGCATCTTTAGGCAACATCGCAGGCGTTGGGTACTTTGCCTCTAAATAGTCCAAAATTGCCAAAGATTCCACTATATTAAAGCCGTCATCTACCAAAGCTGGAATGTGGTGGAAGGGGCTAATTGCCAAAAACTCTGGTTTAAACTGCTCTCCATCCAGTTTTACCTCTACTAATTCAAACTCAAGTCCTTTTTCTAGCAGAGTAATCCAGACGCGGCGAGAGTTCGGAGAAATCGGCGAATGATAAAGGGTCAGCACCATAACATCTTACAGTTTTATGAGTAAGGTGGGCATTGCCAATTTTACACCTTACACTCAATTGAATTGTTTTAACAAAGCCTCAACGCTAGCATTGTGATCCAAAAAAGAAAATAAATGCCAGTACCGGAGTTTCCCTTCTTTATCTAATACAAACTGTGCTGGTAAAGGCGCTCCCAGCGCTTGCCCTACTTGATAGGTACGAAACACGCGACAACTGGGATCGCTCAACAACGGCATTTGTAAGCTTAAATCCCTCACAACTATTTGACTTTGCCGTTCATCGGTACTAGTAATCATTAAAACTTCTATACCGCGATTTTTAAACTGCTCGTAGTTCTCATTTAAAGCTTTGATGTTGGGAAAACAAAAGGGGCAATATTGTTTTTCAGTAAAGATGCGAGTAAAGGCAAGTACCACTGGTTGCTTGCTTTTATAATCAGACAATTTCACTAAAGTTCCGTTGGTAATATCTGGCAGTTGAAAATCTGGCGTTCCTACTCCCAGCCTGAGTTTATTTGTCGCTGGAACTGGTAAAAAATTGCGGAAGAATCGCTCATTTAATAAGCCACTAAAATCAGTTGAAGTAAGCATATTTTTATCCCTAATTATTTAAATACTTTATGAAAAAACCACAGATATATACCGAGGTTGACACTGTTTAATGTGTATCTCTGTTTATCTGTGGTTTTCGTTGATTTTGGTTTCAACTCCAACAAGATGGATTAGATCCTAGCTAGCAAAATTTAGACAGCAGAGAAGTAAACTTTAGACTTCACTGGGTCAGGATTCATTGTCTTGTCACCAGGTTGCCAGCCAGCTGGGCAAACTTCGTCGGGGTGAGACTGAACATACTGAATTGCTTGTAATGTCCGCAGGGTTTCATCAACGCTGCGACCAAAAGCTAGGTTGTTTATGGTAGCGTGCTGTATGATACCATCTTTATCGATGAGAAACAGACCACGCAAAGCAATGCCTGCTGCTGGATCAAGAACGTTGTAAGCGGCGCTAATCTCTTTTTTAATGTCGGAGACTAGAGGATAATTCAGGTCGCCGACGCCACCAGACTTACGATCTGTTTGAATCCAAGCGAGGTGGGAGAATTCACTATCAACAGAAGCCCCAAGGACTTCAGTATTGATTTTCTTGAATTCTTCATAGCGATCGCTAAATGCTGTGATTTCAGTAGGACAAACAAAGGTAAAGTCTAGTGGGTAGAAAAACAGGACGACATACTTACCGCGATAATCGGAAAGTTTGATTGTCTTAAATTCCTGATCTACCACAGCCGTTGCTGTGAAATCGGGAGCTTGTTGACCAACGCGGAGGCTTCCTTCGGTTCCGTAAGTAAGGGACATTAACCTAATTCTCCTTTATCGGTTTAGTAGCGTTAGAATTCGGGTCAAGTAAAACTCACCCATTCACGCTCTCACAGTTTAATTACGATCTGTTACGACTATATCATACTCATAACGATTTTGAGTAGCAAATGCTTGATTTAGATACAAGAGAATGGTTGCTTACCAATGGCTTGGGAAGTTTTGCCAGCGGTACGGTTTCTGATGTCCGCACGCGCACTTATCACGGTTGGCTGTTTGCCGCTACAAACCCTCCTTCTGAGCGCACTCTGCTGTTTTCGCACCTAGAAGCTAGCTTAGAAGTATTAGGGAGCGTTGTGGCACTGGGGACAAATTTTTGGGGTAACGGCCAGATTGAGCCGACAGGCTACGAACTGCTGCGCTGTTTTGATATTAACCCAGTTCCAAAATGGATTTGGGGTCAAGATAACTGGCAGTTAACTAGACAATTGGTGATGCCCTATGGGTTGGTGGAGACTGGGGACTGGGGACTGGGGAACTTGAAGCCTCCTTTAGGAATTAGGGGCAATGGGGAAGATAATGATAATTTCTACTGCCCACTGCCTATTACCCACTCCCCATTTTGCCATCGAATTTTGATTCAATATCGCTATAACGGAAGTGATACAGCGATTTTACGGCTGCGACTGCTGATAGCAGAACGTGACTTTCACCATCAGCAAACTGCTAGTCCAGGATTACAGTTCTCAGAATTGCTTGGGCAACAGCAAGTCTGTCTGCAAGCAAAAAATTCTGGGCATTTCGGTATACCTTGGCACTTGCGCTGGACACAAGGAAAATATCAAACAGATACAGTTTGGTATTGGAATTATGGATTGCCTGAGGAGACAAAACGGGGATTAGGCGACAAGGAAGACCTCTACAGTCCTGGTTACTTGATAGTCACACTGCAACCAGGAGATACGGTGACTTTAGAAGCACGAGTAGGTTTTCCCGACTCGATGGCAGGTGTTCTCACCTCCGAAACCTTTGCAGAAGCGATAGAAGCAGAGCAAAAACGGCTCTCCCAGATTTTTGGATGGAGTCAAGGAGGCAGAGGGGCAGGGAGCGGGGAGCAGGGGGCAGGGGGAGCAGGGGAGACAAGGGGACAAGGGGACAAGGGGACAAGAGGTGAGAACTTGAAACAAGTCTTTCCCCTTGTCCCCAATTCTCCTTGTCCCCAAGTCCTCTTGCCCATGCCCAATGCGCCATGCCCAATGCTCCATGCCCAATCCCCAATCTGGCAGCAACTAATTAAAGCAAGCGATCAGTTTATCGTCTATCGAGCCTCAATTGCTGGCCCTACGACCATTGCTGGTTATCACTGGTTTAATGACTGGGGACGCAATACATTAATCGCCTTACCGGGTTTGGCACTAGTTCCACAGCGCTTTGACCTAGCAAAAGGAGTATTGCGGACTTTTGGGCATTATTGTCGCCACGGTTTGATTCCTAATGCATTTCCTGATGTCAATGGAGAACCAATTTATAACAGTATTGATGCAACGTTGTGGTGGATTGAAACTTTAGGACTTTATTTAGAAGCTACCCAAGATTGGGAATTTTTGGCAGAGCAATTTCCTATAGTACAGCAAATCTACAAAGGATTTGTCGGTGGTACACATTTCAATATCCAGATCGATGCTACCGATGGGCTAGTTAGTTGGGATGCTCCTGGTGTAGCCCTTACCTGGATGGATGTGGTAATTGGGGCACACCCTGTCACTCCCCGTTACGGTAAGCCAGTGGAAATCAATGCGCTGTGGTATTCAGCTTTATGTTGGCTAAGTCAGTGGGCAGAACGATTGAGCCAGCTTGAGTTTGGTGAGCCAGTGCGTCTCACTAAGCAAGCACAGCGTTATGCTCAACAAGCGCAACTCGTGAAAACCTCGCTACAAAAGTTCTGGAATCCTCATCTGGGTTATCTGTACGATACCATTGAGCCGGACGATCGCCGTAATTTCCAAATTCGTCCCAATGCCGTTTTGGCGCTGTCGCTGCACCATTGTGGCTTTTCTTTACAGCAAGGGTGTCAAATACTAGATTTGGCAACTATCAGCTTGCTCACCCCCTATGGCCTTCGCAGTCTTGATCCAGGAGATCCCGAATATAAAGGGAGATATGAGGGTAACCAAGAGCAACGCGATCGCGCTTATCACCAAGGCACTGTTTGGGCTTGGCTAATTGGGCCATATATTCGGGCTTGGCAACGTTTTTATCCACAGCGATCGCTGCCTTTTGATTGGCAACCTCTGCTAGATCACTTCTTATTTGACGCTTGTCTTGGTTCTATTTCTGAGATTTTTGATGGTGATTCACCTCACACACCCAGAGGAGCGATCGCTCAAGCTTGGTCAGTTGCCGAAGTCATCCGCCACCTTAAAAAATAGTGCTGAGTATTAAGAGATAGCTATAGCTCACCACTCACTATTTGTAAATTTTAATGTAAACTTTTATTTCCAAAGTGTAACAAAAGGCTGAATTTCCAGTTCGCTCTGATGAAAATTTTTCAGCGATAAAGTATTTAGTTGTTCAAGTAAAATAGCACCATCAAAAAGTGGTTTTGATCCCAAAATCTATGTTTGCTGACTTTTGTATATAATTTTCTTGACCGAGGAACTTCTAACCTGCTGAAGAATATCGGCTGCTCCCATCTTATTATCAAGAACATGAATCTACCAATCAACTCATGAGCGAGGAACGAGAAAGAGCCGATAATGATTCCCTGTGGAAAGAAATCCTAGAAGCTTACTTCCCACAAGCAATGCAATTTTTCTTTCCGCAAACAGCAGCACTAATTAATTGGGAACGTCCCCACGAGTTTCTTGATAAGGAATTTCAACAAATAGTTCGAGAAGCAGAACTTGGTAGAAGATATGCAGATAAATTGGTCAAAGTCTGGCAAATTCAAGGAGAGGAAATTTGGCTGTTGATTCATGTCGAAATTCAGGCAAAATCGGAAGATAATTTTGCTCAAAGAATGTTTTCCTAGGATATTCGTAACCTCTATCGTTTTATTGATTGGGTTATGATTTTACCAAAAGGATTAGAAGCAGAATTTTGGCAGGAGTTTAAACAATTCGAGCAGGAGCGTAGCATGAGTTACATTACCACAGGCGAGCGCATTGGCTACGAGCGAGGGAAGGAGGAAGGACAACAGGAACAAGCACAAACACTTGTACTACGACAGCTACAAAAACGGGTAGGAGAGTTACCACAACAGGTTCGAGAACAGATTCAGGGTCTTTCTCTAGAACAATTGGAAGCACTGGGTGAGGCTTTGTTAGATTTTAGTGCGTTGGCGTAGCCCGTCGTAGACATCGCTGATTTACTCAACTGGCTACAAACTCATCAAACAGTTAGTGCTGAGTCCTAAGTATTAGAGGTCAAACTTGCCTCTTACAGAGCAGTCAAAGTTACTCTATATTAACTCTACTTATAACTTTTAAAGTGGCTCAGGTCGGAGTTGAACCAACGACCCCAGGCTTATGAGTCCCGTGCTCTAACCAACTGAGCTACTGAGCCATGTCTTTCCAAATCATCAACTAATATAGCATATAAATTTGCTCAAGGCTAACCTTTTTTGCAATTTTTTTTACAGCTTTCATCCCTGTTGAGGCAATAGAAAGCAAAAGAGGGAGGTAAACTCCCTCAACTAAACAAGGCAATAATTTAGTTACAGACAGCCAAGAACTACAGCCGATCCGGTAACATAGCTATTGGGTTAACAGCACCCTTACCTGATGGATGAATTTCAAAGTGGGTGTGTGGGCCAGTACTGTGACCAGTGCTACCCATTAAAGCAATTGTTTCTCCTTGATTCACCTGCTGACCAGGTTGCACCAGAATCTTGCTGTTATGAGCATAACGAGTCGTACTGCCATCAGGATGACGGATTTCGACAAGGTTGCCGTAACCACCTTTGTTCCAACCAGCTTTTTCTATCGTCCCCTCAGCTGAGGCGACAACTGGCGTGCCAGTGGAGTTAGCAACGTCAATTCCTTTGTGCATTCTACCCCAGCGCCAGCCATAGCCAGAGGTGAGGGTGCCCTTTGCCGGCCATGTGTAAGCAATGGTTGAGGAAGATGGAGGAGGTGTAAGTTCGTCAATGGGTCTGGGCAAATATTGATCCACTGCTGCCAAAGGCGGTACTATCTGTGGAGAAACTGTGGTTCCCCGCATCTTTCCTAAGGAGTCAGAGGCATTGACTCTTCCAGAAGGCGTTGCAACCTTTGTGGCAGATGGAGTGCGAGAGGGAGTCCACTGACTAGCAGAACCAAGATTAGGCAAGAACTCAGTGTTTACTGGTTCGTTCAGGCGTACAGTAGTACGGAATTGGGACTTAATTGGTTGAGCGCTATAGTTACTCCGAATCGGTGTAGGAACCGGAATTGGTATCGCTACACTATTCGGTCGAGTAGCAGAGTTGGGTACAGGGAAATTATTGGGGATAGAAATAGGAGTAAGCTGTATCGCAGCATTATTAGTTTCGGTAGCTGCTGCTGACACAACTAAGTTCCCAGACTGTTGAGCGCGATATTTCTGCTGTAACCTTTGGATTTCCGCTTGTAAGCCCCGCAAACGGTCATTATTGTTATTGTTGCCCCTTGCTACCCTATTTGTTGGTGTTTTAGGCTGTTGCATTTCGGCAAAAGCTTGTGGCACTGGAATGTCACCACCGACGCCATAAGAAGTAACAGCAGTGGGGGCTGTTTCTAACTCGGTTGCACTATTTGCCTGAATCTGAACAGTTACCGGTGTAGGGACGGTAATGCTACTACTGTTGTCGGCAATAGTTGGTGATTGTGAAGTAGGTAGATATGAGTTGGCACTACCAATGTTTACAGAGGAAGTGGCAACATGAGGAGTATCGCTAGACTCTACAAAAGTAGGGTTCTTCGCTACAATTGCCTCAACTTGAGCGACTGCTGGAATAATCAGTTTTTGACTAATTTGCAGTTCATTTGGATTATTGAGGTTATTTGCCTTAACTAGTTCTGATACGGAAGTGTTATGTCTGGTGGCGATCGCTGCTAGGGTATCTCCAGGCTTAACTTCGTAAGCTGTTTGAGTCGAGGACGCAATAACTGTTGGCGTAGCTGGTGTCAGTGCATTCGTCTGTGTCTTCTGTTTTAACTTCGATATCAAGTTCGCTTTGCTTACATCGCCAGAAGTGTCCGACTGGGCTAATACAGTCTTTTCAACTACAGTCGTCGGTTGCGCCAACCCCATATCAGCTTGTGATAAATTTTTGGTTTCCCCAGACCGCAACTGTGCCAGACTTTTTCTTAAACGGTTCGATTTTTCTTGTAAGCGATTCAGTGCGAACTCTTGTTGCGCCTTAAGTTGTGCATTTATTTCACTGTTAGCTGCGGTTGACGTTGCCACTATTTGTGACTGGGCAGTTAGTGATGCATTTGTAATACCAACACCATCAGCACTAGAGTCAGACAGATTATTGACTGTTGGAAAACTAGTCTCAGCTAAGGTATTGTTCAATCCCTGTGCCACTTGAGGCTTCAGGTAGGTAGAATTTTTATAAACCGCTGTTCCTTGGGAAAACGTTTCTGATGCAGGAACTTGCAAAGACATTCCATTTGCCGCGACTTGCCATTTAGCTTCAAGCCCAGGCACTTGTGAGACTGCCGTTGGTTCCACTATTACAGGATTTTCCGGCACGCTCGCTGATGAGACTGCTTGGGACTCCAGCTTTGTGGAGGCGAATTTCACCTCAGTGTCAGGAACAGCAGGAATCATTGAAGTTGCCTTTTGGCTACCTACAGGCACCGCTGCTTGGGCTTGATCGCTTTGTCGAGTCACCAAAAGGCTGGTTGCTCCCATAGAAATTGCCAAGCCAATCATGGCGGCTTTTGTCCGCACCCGGCGGTTAACTTTTGGATTTATCACATTTAGCAGTTCTACCGGGGCATCATCGCTGCTGGGGTTATTGTTCAACACAGCTTTTACTCTCTTTTTCAATGCTCGTTTCAAAGACGACCTCCTATGATCACTAGCGCTTAACTGACCTCGATTTTTCAGTTGGATACTAGTCAATGATTTAGATCACAACAAATGATAGATCAAGATCACATTCACCAGAGATGCTTACGCAAGATTAACCTGCTTCTCTGATTTAAACAAGTTCACACGTGTTAGCAAAACTGAAAATTTGCTGTGTTTACTTGTCCGAACCACTCCTCACACCACTTAGGACGTTTTACTCTTTACCATTATCCGCGCTTGTCTTGCGTCAATCGCGGGGACTGGACAAACTGTTTGCCAAGTCCATAGTCGCTGCCGAGAATTAAATTGCTGCGACTTCTGGAAAAGTGATGCCCCCTACTGTAGATATCTTCAAGATATTTCTACCCAATCAGTCTTCTAAACACGAGACTTTACGTTGATTATTCCCTAAAAAACAACCGTACGATCTATCGGCTACTTTGGGGCTGCTTTCTAGCGTTGCTCGAACTAAAATGGCTTAAATGTCCAATATGACTGGCGTTTAGCCCTTTTGTTCCCCAATTTAGGATGTTTCAAATTCATCAAAATCTATCATTCAAATTTGGCAATATCCCAAGTTTTATATACAAATTTCTTATAACAACCTTCCCTTACTTGTAAGTATCTTCCACTACAATTTGCGGATAAACCCAATTTTAGGTATCTTGTTTTACATATTATTGCAGTAAGCAAGAAAATTTTTGCAGCCACAAATAACTCGTCTAATAAATTTCTAGATAGCCTACAAGTATATTTACTTATAAACATCAGGGTAAACAACTATTGTAAATAGCCTAACTGACGACGAGTTTCAAATAAGCTAATTGCCACACTCACTGATAGATTCAAGCTGCGAACCCCCGGTTGGCTCATGGGAATATACAGAGTAGCATCGCAATCTGACAGAATTGCTGGTGGTAAGCCCGTGGTTTCACTACCAAACAACAGCCAATCATCAGGTTCAAACTGAAAGCTTACGTAATTACAATTTCCACCGACAGTAAAACCCAACCATCTGCCTCCACGCTTCTGATGTAAGGTTTTAAAGGTTTCTAGCGATTCGTGATAGTGGAGGTTGACGTAAGGCCAGTAATCTAAGCCAGCTCTTTTGAGGTAGCGATCGCTAATATCAAACCCCAAAGGTCCCACTAAATGCAACTCAGTACCCGTAGCTGCACAAGTACGGGCAATATTACCTGTATTAGGAGGAATTTGTGGGTTAACTAAAACTACCTGAGGCATTATCCGTATAATCTACGTATTGTATAAAACAATCTATTGTCTATGTTAAATCTACCAAAGGGTGGAGGCTATTCATAGGTTTTGTTAATAATAATCAAGCATCCTCCATAGATTAAATTTTTAAAACGAAGCGTAAACCCTCCCAGAGGAATGCCTGAGAGGATGTTTAGCTAAAATCAGTAAATATTAAGTTTTATATAAGCAAAGTAAATCCTTGTGTCTTTTAGGGCTAGTAGTGTCTCAAAAAAAATCTACCATTGGTCTGAAGACAGGAGATGCGGGGAATTCAAAGAGTAGCGAGTGGGGAGCAGAGGCGTTACTCTTGATCGGGGCAAGGGAATCAAAAATTACCTCTTTCTTCTCTCCTCTGCCCCCTACTGCCTGCCCCTTTGCCTCTTCAACTATTATGCCAGCAGGGATGAACACAATTTGTTTTCGAGTTCGATTTCGCGCTCTTGGGTGGCGACAATAGCTTGAGTGATGACGCGTTGGCTGTCAAAACCGACTGCGTGTAATTGCAACCACTGTTGAGCTTCATTACCTTCGCGGAGGATTTTATGCAAAGGGGAAAGGAAACAGCCAAAACCTCGTTGTTTAGCGATCGCCCAAACATCTTGGTACATTTCAGAAATCCAATCTCTGGCTAGGATACTTCTACCATCTTGCCAATGTTTCAACTGAGCATCAAGACTACCAGCAGCAGCAGCAGCTTCGTTCTCAGCAGTCAGGGTTACCAGTTTTTCGCCAGAGAAAATACTTTGAGTTAACGGATCGATGCTGGGATTTTCGATTATTTGCAACAAACGCGCTTCTAATAAGGCAGTAATGGCTAGCAAGGCAATGGGATCTGTGACTAAATCGCAAATTCTCAATTCTAGACGATTTAGGTCATAGGGACGGCGATCGCCATTTGGTCGCACTGATGCCCACAAATGCCGCACGTTTTGCATGGTTCCAGCAACGAGTTGATCTTCCACCCACTGAATATGATTGGCGTGGCTGGCAAATAAAGGCACATGGCTAGGCGTTTGTGGAAATACGCCCCAACGGGTGGAGTGATAGCCAGTAGCTTTGCCATCGAGGAAGGGAGATGAGGCGCTGAGGGCTAGAAATAGAGGTGCTTCCATACGGATCACCCGACAGGCCCGCATTAATACTTCTGGGTCGTTAATGCCTACATTGATGTGTACGCTGGCGGTAACTACTTTTGTCCCGTAGGTGTTCTCAATGTAGTCATGATAGGGGTTTGCTGGGTCGGAACGGAGAAAGCGATCGCTCCCACCCAAAGATAAAGTACTCCCTGGTATCAGGGTATAATCGCCCAAACGATTGAGGTAGTTTCGCAACACCCGCCTCGGACGCAGCAAGGCACATAATAAATTTTCGTAATTATGGGATGGTTCGGTTATATATTCCACGTTGCGGCTATCTGGCTCTCGCATAAATCCATCTAAATCCGCAACAATTTTGTCGGAGAGACCAACGATTTCACCTTGAGGCGTGCCAGTATAAATCTCAATCTCAAAGCCTTTTAATAAAACCACCTTGTTCTCCTCGGCTCTCTCTGCCTATAAATTGTATCGAATAACACGAATCTCTGGATCTATCTTTAAGCCAATCAAAAGTTAAGAATCATTTTGTTGATAATTCATACCAAATCAGGACGACGGATTTATTCGCTGTCTTTTGGAGAATTATTACTTCCTACTAAAGCATGAAAAATATACTAGTACTGCAAGGCGGAAGTCAAAAGGAAAAAATTAAAATATTCTCACCTTAAAACTCTATCCCTTTATGGGTAGAGTATTCTGAATTCTGAATTCTGTATTCTGACTCCTGGTTTATTTTAGGTATGTTGCGAAATAAACTTATCAGGTGAATCACTATTTTGGGCAATATTGAGGCGTATAAACTGCGCCCATACTTCATCACTAAGTAAGTTTAAAGCAGTTTTGGGATTATTAATTGCGATCGCGCCTATAACTTTACGCCACCCCTCTTGCAATTGCTCAATAAAAGGTGATTCTACAGAAATCTGATTCAGCAACGAAAGTGCAGTTTTAAAACTTTCTGATTCACCTGACAAATTTTTCAATTTTAATCCCTGTAGTGCTACATTCAACCATACAGGCAGAAGTTCCAACCAATTATTTTTCTCTATCTCTTTGAGTGCAATACCTTCCATACCTAGCGCACCCCACACGTATAAAGACTCTACTGCAAGTTTAGAATCGTGCTTTTCTAGAGCATTTTTCCATAATTTTTGAGCGTGATTTTGGAAGCGATTAGCGAGAAATTCATAAGCTTCTTGGACTTGATGTGGTATTGTGACTTTATAAACTGACTCACCTCGTGGTAGGTAATCGCCGCGATAGGATAACCAGTTATGAGATCCGCAAAGATGGATTTCTTTATCAACTATTACTTCTTTAACATGGGAATCTCCCAACCAAAAAACCTGTACAGATGGTAAACCATCAGGTGTTTTGATCGCTCGAAGTTTTTTCTCTACTTCTGGTGGAATTGGTTTATCTTCATCTTCTTGTCGCCGCGCAATTCCATGTCCAATTAAAATCCAAACTCCGCGATTAGCTAATTTCTGTAATAAATTTAAGAATTTTTCATTGACAACTGCCTGATTAACCCAAGGAGAATAAATTAAAACCTGACTTTTAGCCGAATTTAAAACTTCTGAAAAAGCTAGGCTAATTTGTCCATCGCGTAACTGTACAGCTTCTCCTAACGGTTTATAGTTGTCTATCTCACTAGTAGTTTTTGTGGCAGCTTCTAGCGCCTTTTGGCGAATATTTTCAAGCCGAGCTTCTATTTCAGATTTTTTTTGCTTTAGAATGGCTTCACGTTCAAAATTGATGGTTTCGGTTGACAATTTACATAATGCTTGCAAAGATATTTTACCTTCACTGTGTAGCACTTCTAACCAATTTGATGCTGACTCTAAAATTTGCTTTCCATTCCTTATTTGAATGCTCAATTTATCTTCAAGAGCATCAAAGATAACGAAAAGCGATATTTTTTTCCAGATTTTTTGAGTCGAAGCTAATACCTTACAGGAAGTTACGATTTTTCCCTCTTCTGGTACATGAAGTGCTAATCCTGAAGCTTGAATACTTTTTTGGATTTCCTCAAGGGGAAAGGAAGCAATATCAGCAATTGTACGATCAATAGTGATAAAGTCTGCCAAATCAGGTAAATTTATCGTTGTCTCATTTAAAGATTCAGATTGGAAGGTTATCTTGTCGCTTAAAGGGTCTGTAATAGCATAAATTTGCATAGGATATGGCGGCTGTGGTACAGACCCTTTTTCATAAAATGAGCGACCTTCAGGAGTAACTGTTAGTGGCGATGTTGGTGATAGAGTTTGTAAGGAACGAAGAGTTGTAGTAGTAGTTTTTATAAATACAGAATCAAGTCCCAGTACAGAGGCTAATTCATCCTCTGTTGGCGGAGGTTGAAATTCAATAGCGGCGCGGATAATAAATTCTTCGAGTACGTTAAACTGGCGGGGTTCTTTGATATTTACTTCTACAGGAGTTTGCCGCAAACTATAACGGAATTCACGCGCTGCTAAAACTGATAAACTAGGACTTTGCGCTTCTATTTCGTCTACCAGTTTTTTGAGATTTTCATCAATCGGTTTAGCAGAAGAGGCGAGAAACATCAACGAAACCTCCATGTAGACGCACGATATTTGAAACTTCAGAGTACATATTTCCAACTTTACCTGATTGATGGGTAAATAAATTATGACAGCCCACAATTATCAGTAGTTCTTGAGCGCGGGAAAATGCAACGTTAACTCGTTCTTGTTTTTTAGCAAATCCCACATCTCCTCTACTATTATTGCGAACCATACTCACAATTACAACAGGTCGTTCCATACCTTGAAATCGGTCTACTGTACCAGTGGTAATTTGCAACGATGGGAAATGTTCAGATTGCAGGCGTTCATCAATTTTTCTGAGTTGAGCGCCATAAAAAGTAATCACGGCGATTTCTTTTTTTGGTTCACCATTAGCAACTCTAGAAGCCCAAGTACTCTCAAATTGCTTACATAGACATTCAATCGCATTAATTTCTGGAATATTAAAAAATGAAGTTCCTGTCGTTTCTTCTTGAAACTTATTACCTACAGGCGTTTTTACCCAGATAAGATGGTGGTATTCTTTGATGATTTCGCCTTCTAAATTATGTGCGCGTTTTGTATCCGGCTCTAAAATACCACATTCTAGTTTACCATTATAAAACTGATTGATTGCTCCCATAATTATGGGGTGCATTCGATATTGAATATTTAACATTTGTTTGATGCTATGATTAGCACTTTCAAACTGAATTTTAAAGAGTGATTCTTGCAATAACTGTAATTCTGTATTTGTGCAGCCAATTTCTTGAGGAACTTCCTCTAAAGTCTTTGTGTCAAGCATGGGTGGTAATTGTCGATGGTCGCCAACCATGATCAACTTTTTACCTTTTAAGGCAGGGATTAATAACTCTGGAGGAGTACATTTACTAACTTCATCAATAATGACAACATCAAAGTATTTGAATTCTTGTGAAAAATTGTAATTTGCAGCTTGAACACAAGTGATACCAACGACATTGGCATTATCTAAATAAATCCGCCTTAAATCGTTGCGACCGCTTTCCGTTGGCTGTCTTAATTTTCCTATCCAATCTTGAACAAAGTGCTGATATCGAGTAAGATAAAATTCTTCATTTTTAAGTTGCTGTTCCCAATATTCAAACTTTGCCTTGATAGTGCGTAAAAAGTCTAAATTAAACAAGTCTGTCAAATTAACTTCAGGCTTAAATTTACCAGGAATTGCTTCCCAAATTGACTGCCACCAACTTCGCTCAGTTGATATGTATTCTAATTGCTGGCGTAAATGCTCAACAATTTTATGTATTTGACTTTGAGTTTCTATAAATTGGCTTTTGTAGGTTTCCGTTGTTTTATGCAAGCTAGTAACGCGAACTATTAGCAGGTCTTTGCTAGTGGAAAGTGTAGCAAAAGGATCAATTAAGGAAATTAAAGTATCAAGTTGCTTAGTATGATTTTCCCAGTCCCGTATTTTTGCCCTAAATTGTGGTATTTTAGTCAGAAAATTTGAAGGATTATCGAGGTATTCTTGCACTAAAAGTCTTAATTCATTGGGTAAGTGTGGGAAGGATAAAAGTTCTTGTAAGAGTGCGATCGCTCTTTGAAATTTGAAGTCAGATTCACTGCGATAAGTTTCTAGCTGCTCTTGATTAGCAGATATTTTTTGCTGCTCATTAGCCGCCAACCTCATCTGTTCATTTAATTCAACCTCAAGCTGGTTTTGCTCTTTTTCTGTTTCAGCCTGTAGTTGCTTCAGCCATGTACGCGCACTCGTAACTATACCATTAACCACCTCCTCTGTAATTTGGGAGATAGCCGATTCACTCTCAACAGGTTGAACTCTTTGACGTATAACCTGGGCTTGTCTCCTAATAGCCTCAAGAGTTACCGCCGCACCATAACGGCGGCTATATGGACGTAATTTTTGAGCTATGGAATCCAAACTTGGCTGGTTGACACCAACCGCAAGTATCCATTCGATAATCCGACCCCAGACCCCTAGTGGTTTCTCAATGTCATCGATGCTATTTTGTGCTAGTTGCTTCAGCTTTATGAGAGATTCCACAGGGTCTTGCGCGTTAATAACGCTCACCTGGGAAATGGCAGCTTCATCGATTGAGCGATTACGTAGTATATTTCGTCCCCGCATTAGTAAATCTCTGATTTCAGTAACCCGACTGCGTACCCTATCCCATTGGCGATAATTTTGAATTAATTCATTGACTTTCAACTGACACTGATCAATACTCTGTTGCCAGGGTAGATATTGATCTGCGATCGTCATGCTTCGTAATCCCGAGGGTAATGAGATTAAGTCAACTGTAAAGTCTTGACGATTTTGTAACCACTGTGTCAATACATTGGCAATATTTAAATTAGCTGTAGACAGCCATATATCAAGGTCATTTATTGCTAAACTGACCTCAGATTCACGGTTATGTAAATTCCTAATTCTTTGCTGTAAACTTTGCTGGTTTGCAAGCAATTGTTGATGATTTGACTTTAGGCGAGCAAGAGTTACTGAATTTTGTGTGTAAGTTTGTGCAGTTAACTCCGCTTCGGTCATTGCCATAGCTATATCACTGGCGTAGGCTAATGCTGTGCGAACTTCAGTAATCCAAGAAGCTACAGTGTTCTGCAACCAACCAGCTAAACCAAATAAGCTGTGATTTGGTTGAACCATACTAAGTTCAGAAGCCAAATCAATTGCTAACCGAAGATTTGCAGCAAAGTTTCGCAAGGAAGCGTCTGTAGATGTGTACTTATTCAGACCAGCCCACAAATTAAGAAGTGCTGGATCTTGCCAGTCTACTGAAGGTGCTTGATTCAGCAACTCCTCTAAAGCAGTTTTCAGAGATTCGACCTCAGCCAGTTGAGATGCGGCTTGATTATATTCATTTTTTTGGGTCGTACAAGCTGACTCTAAATTTGCTTTACGCGTCTGTAATAAATCCTGCTCTGTCTTAAATACCTCTTCTACTTTCAGGTATGCTGTGAATCGTTGTGATGATGCCAGCAATTGACGTAAAACTCTTACATTATCGAGGTGTTGAGCAAGATTTTTTTCGCAGTCAGTAGCAGTATTTTCTAACCATGTGCCAATTACTCGATCTTCTAAAAATGGCTGTCCTTGTACTCCAACTCTTTCAGCGTTTCCCTTTCGCACAGCCCGGATTACAGGGTTATGAACTAATCGACTCAGGACATTATCTACTGCTAAATTGGCTTGAGAAGTAATTAGAGTGCGTCCACCCCGTAGAGCAACTTGATAGCAAATCTCGGCAATTACGGTAGTTTTACCAGTACCTGGTGGCCCTTGAATAAGAACTAAATCTTCAGCTGCAAGCACTGTTTCTACTGCTGCTTTCTGACTAGGATTAGCTGAGGATAACAACAAATCCTTTGGTTGCAATTCGATAATTTTTTGAATAGGTCTTGCTTGGGAAGCGTCGAATAAAAAGTTTCCTAAATAGGGATTTTGGGTATGTCCCTGTTTTAATTGTGTCAAGGCTGCTTTTTTGCGTTTAATCTGTTGGATGTCACCAACTGCCTCGAAAAACAAAAATCCGGTAGCTGGTAGCTGATAACCCCCTGCTGCCATGTAGTCAGCTAAATCGTGTTCTAGCCTCACGCGGATAATGCAACTGTTTGAGAGAACTTCTTCAATAATTCCTAATTGGCGGCTGTTGCGCCAGTTTTGTCCTTTAGGAGTAGTCTCGAATAGCTTAACCTCTTCATTTTTTGCTCGTTTTACCCGTTCCCAGAAGTTTTCCACAGCCAAGGAATTTTCATCAGAACCGTCAAGAGTAGCTGAGGTTACGTCAATCTCAAAAGTGATCCGTCTTCCGAAGCCATTGTGGCTGAAAAAAGGCACACAAAATTGGCGTGCTTTCGCGATTTTTTCCTCAATCTGTAAAAATACTTCCCAAATTCGCAGATGATCTTCTGTAGGCAGATGGTCGCCGCATATAGGCATAGCTGCCATCTGTGCCAATGCCGTTGGCGGAATATCGATATGATACCGATGATTAGGCAGTAGCCGTAAACGATAAGGTACAGCATAGCCATCAGCAGTTCCCTGTGAAAGTTCTAGCAACTTAGCAGATCGTACCTTTAAACCGTCCCTTCCATCTTGTTCTACAACTGCTCTAAATCCTAGTGTTTTTCCTAGCTTCTCAAGTCTTGCAGGTAATTGAAAATCATCCTGATCTGTTGCTATGGTTAAATCCCAAATTTCTTCTCCAGGTCTTTGACCTGCACCCTTGCGACGTACATAGAGTAGGCGAGGTTCTTGACCCAGCAAATCAAATATTAACTTGTTAGCACGCTCTCGTCCCTGCCAAAAGTCGGAATATGATTCAACGACTGCTTGACCTTCAATATTGCTGATTAAACTATTAATTGCCGAAGAACCTAAGAAGACATAGCCCCAATCTTCAGCTTGGGCGTTGTTCATGCACCGCTTGCCTTTGCCAACAAAGTTTTCCAAGTTTAGTATTCCCAAATGCCGACAAGGAACAACATCTTCAACTTTTGTTGCTTTACTTATTTTGGGTAGTATTGCCCACCAACAATAAAATTCCCAACTTCTTAAAGAAGTCAGGAATTTAAGTCTTTCAATTTTCACAATTCAAATAGAATTACTATCTAGTCTATATTGTCAATACTACACAGTCACTCCAAGCCGAAATTTTACGAGGAAAAATGTCAGCTTTAGTGATGACTAATTTGTCTAGTATATTGCCTCAATTTTATATACCAAATTTTTGAGATTATTATTAATAGGTTTAGCAGAAATCGCCAGCTATTTCTGAAGCGCCTGCTGAAAAGTCTTGATAGCATCAACATGATTCACCATATTAATGCAGCGTAAAAACAAATCCAAATCGATACCTTTAACCTCCTCACTATTGGAAACCCTTTCATAGTGAAGTGCGTTGCCTTCTTTCCGCAAGTGATAAACTTCTAACACTCTATCTTCCCGGAACCACACTTCTGGAATCAACAGCCGTTTGTATGCCTCCAGTTTGTTGATACCGCCACTGCTAAACACCACCTCTATTGCCAAATCGGGACGCACTTGACCAGGGGCAAGTTTATAAGATTTATCTGCTTCTCGCTTGACAGCACCCGATTCACTTTCTAAGGTCATTGACCCAGTTGGAGTAAAGTCAAACCCTGCCATGAGCAGGTAAAGCTCTAACAATGCGCCGAGTCTTTCCTTAACGGTTTCGTGTGGTTCTCCAGGCATTCTTCGGATCTCCAAAATGCCATCCAGGAAAGACAGCCGATATCCTGGACGGTCTAATAACTGCTCAACTGCTTTGAATTCTCTCCAAGTCAGTCCTTCAAACAAAAGGGGTGATTCTTTTGTGGGTGTAGCGATCGCTGCTGGGGTCATAAAAGTCTCCAGTCTGTTTCTAAATGAGAAATAATCAGTTTTGGAGGGCAGTTTGTTAATTGTAACTTCTTTCCAGGAGCTTAAAAATTGTTTTTTCTCACCTTTTTATATTTGCTATTTCTCACTTCAGCGTTTAATTAACAACAAAATCACTTTTCAAATAATTCGAGAAACATCAACGAAACCTCCATGAAGACTGACAATATTTGAAACTTCAGAATACATACTTCCGACTTTACCTGATTGATGGGTAAATAAATTATGACAACCCACAATTATCAGCAGTTCTTGAGCGCGAGAAAATGCAACATTTACCCGTTCTGGTTTCTTAGCAAATCCCACATCTCCTTTAGTATTGTTGCGAACCATACTCACAATTACAACAGGCCGTTCCATACCTTGAAATCTGTCTACTGTACCAGTACGAATTTCTAGTGAAGGGAAAAGTTCAGATTGCAAACGCTCATCAATTTTTCTTAATTGAGCGCCATAAAATGTAATTACGGCAATTTCTTTTTTTGGTTCACCATTAGCAACTTTAGAAGCCCAAGTAGCCTCGAACTGCTGACACAGACGTTCAATCGCATCAATTTCTTGAGTATTAAAGTAAGAAGTTCCATTTCTTTGTTCTAAAAACTGATTCTCTATAGGCGTTTTTACCCAGAGGAGATGCTGAGATTCTTGGATGATTTCGCCTGCTAAATTATGTGCGCGTTTTGTATCCGGCTCCAAAATACCAGATTCTAATTTACCATCATAAAACTGATTAATTGCACCCATAATAAATGGGTGCATTCGATACTGTGTAGTTAGCATTTGTTTGATGCTTTCATCAGCAGATTCAAACTGATTTTTAAATAGTGATTCTTCTAAAAACTGTAATTCATCTCGCGTGTTGCCAATTGTTTGAGCAACTTCTTCTAACGTGCTAGTATCAAGCATGGGTGGTAATTGCCGATGATCGCCTACCATAACTAACTTTTTGCCTTTCAAAGCTGGGATTAGTAACTCTGGCGGAGTACACTTACTAACTTCATCAATAATCACGACATCAAAGGATTTGAATTCTTCAGAAAAACCTCTATTTGCAGCCTGAACACAGGTGATACCAACGACATTGGCATTATCTAAATATATGTGCCTTAAATCGTCATGATCGCGCTCATTCGGCTGTCTTAATTTTACTATCCAATCTTGTACAAAATCCTGATATTTATTGAGATAAGCTTCATCTTTTTGTAGTTGCTTTTGCCAAGATTCAAAGCTAATATTTATGCTGCGTAATAACTCTATATGTAACAATTCATTAGTAAACTTCTCTGGTTTAAATTTATCTGGTATTGTTTGCCATTCTGTCAACCACCAATTTCTTTCTACTATTAAATTTTCTGATGGCTGTGGTTGTAATTTATGTTTTATTTCGCGTAGGCTAACTTGTAATTTTTGAAACTGTTGTAGAGAAGCTTCAGTTTCTTCTTGTAGCTTTGATAAATGTTCATGGAGAGAATTAGCAATTGTCTGCAACACAGTAAAAGGTTCTAATAACGAAATTAAGGTTTCAAGCTGACTAATGGAAGTTTCCCAATAATTAACTTGATTTGAAAAATATTGCGGCTGCTCCCAAATATTTGATTGTGTTGCAAGATATTGTTCAGCTAGAATGCGTAATTGAGCAGGTATATTTTGTTGATTAAGTTCTTGCAAAATATTAACAACTTGTCCGAGTTGCAAATTAGCGTCTTGCTGTGCTTTTTCTACCTCAGCTTGAGTAATGGATATTTGCTGTTGGCTGATTTCATTTTTCTGAAGTTCATTTAATTGGCGTTGCAGATGCTGAAGCTGTTGATCAGTTTCTGTTTTGACTTTTAAAATGCATTGACGTGCATTTACAAGAATAGTATCTAGCAATTCTTGTGTCATCTGTGTAAGAGTAGAGTCGATGTTATTCCATTCCCAAGATGCGCCATAAATGCGTTGCATTCTAATTAAAAAAACCTGGGTATTTTCAACTAGTAATTTTCGCTGTTTGGGGTTGAGTAGCTGATAGTTATTAAACTGTTGATAAGTTTCTTGCCATTGGGTGCGATCGCTCTTTGATAGCACCATTGGAATCTGACTAAAATTTTGTTGTAAAAAATAGCTAAAATTATGCTGTTTACCCCGCCTGTCAGTAAAACCTCCGTCTATCTCATAAGCGATCGCCTTTGCTAATACTTCCCATTCTGGTAAATTAATTTTGTATATTTTTGGTATTATTGGTAATTTTAATGTATTAGCAAACATCAACAAACCCAGTGGTAAGTCTACTAAATTTTCTGTTAGTGGTAAACCTGATTGCTGACAATCTTTCAAAGTTTGATAAAGATGAGAAGGTGCTGTAGATTTCCATTCCTTAACTGCTGAGATAATATAATCTATTTCGCGTTTGCGGTTTTCCCATATCTGGATTGTTTGCTGGATGTTTTGCAGTTTGGCAATATATTTTTGATAATCCGGTTGTAGCTGATTTAATGAGGCGAAATTTTGTTGGACAATCTGTACTGATGCTGCAACTTCTGATATAGCTTTACTTGCATTTTGAGCATAAGTCAAACCTGTTTTAAATCCAGAAAGTTCTCGTGCTACAGTTTCACGCAACCAAACCGCTAAACCAAAAGCACCAAGCGCCGGACGTACAAAGCCAAGTTCATCAGTATATTTTATGGTTTGACGAACATTTGCTAAAAATTCTTCTACAAAACTGTTACCTTCTGTGTAAGGCTTAAGAAGTGGTAAGAAATCTGTAACTTCTGGAGCTTCCCAGTTTATATTTGGTGCAGTATTGAGGATATTTTCTAGCCCTGCAATTAGTGATTCAACCTCGTTCTGTTTTTCTACAGTTTCGTTGTAAGATTTTTCCTGATTTTTAAAGTCGCTCTCTACTTTTAACTTATTTTTATTGAATTTAATTTGTTGCTGATTAAATTCTTCCTCTGCTTGGAAGTAGGCTGTAAATCTTTGTGATGATGCGAGTAATTGACTGAAAGTTTGGATATTTTCGAGCCGTTGAGTGAGATTATTTTCGCAGTCATAAGCTGTATTTTCTAGCCATCTGCCAATCACTTGGTCTTCTAAAAATGGCTGTCCTTCTTCGCCAACTTTCTCGGCTCTGCCTTTTCGTACAGCGCGAATTACGGGGTTGTGAACTAATCGACTCAGGGCATTATCTACTGCTAAATTGGCTTGAGATGCGATTAAGGTACGTCCACCACGAAGGGCAATTTGATAGCAAATCTCAGCAATTACGGTAGTTTTACCAGTACCTGGTGGCCCTTGGATAAGAACAAGATCCTTAGCTGCAAGTACCTTTTCTACTGCTGCTTTCTGTCCAGGATTAGCAGAAGATAATAACAAATCTTGTGGTTGAAGTTCGATAGTTGTTTTGATTTGTCTAGCCTGAGAAGCATCAAATAAAAAGTTACCTAAATAGGGATTTTGGGTGTAACCATTATTCAAATCATCTAAAGCTTTTTTCTTGCGCTGAATCTGCTGAATATCACCAACTGCCTCAAAACATAAAAATCCTGTATCTGGCAACTTATAACGCTCTGTTGCCATGAATTCAGCTAAGTCACGGTCTAATCTGAGGCTGATAATACAACGGTTGGGATCAATTTCCTCAACAGTCCCTAATTGACGACCGCTAATCCAATTTTTGCCAATAGGAGCAGTTTCAAAAAGCTTTAAATCTTCGTTTCTTGTGCGTCTCGCTCGTTCCCAAAAGTTTTCTACATCAAGGGAATTTTGATAAAAGCCGTCAAGGGTAGCTGAGGCTACATCAATTTCAAAACTGATCCGCCTTTTGAAGTTATAGTTATGACTTACGTAACGTACGCAAAATTGACGCGCTTTAGCGATTTTTTCTTCAATCTGCAAAAATGCTTTCCAAGCTTTAAGCTGATCTTCTGTAGGTACATGATCGCCACAAATTGGCGCGGCTGCGATGCGTTTCAATGTTGCGGGTGGAATGTCGAGATGATGCTGATGATTAGCTAAGAGACGCAAGCGACAAGGTATGGCATAGCTATCGGCGTGTCCTCGTGATGGTTGTAATAAGTAAGCCGACAGTATTTTTAAACCGCCGCTTCCATCTTTTGGTACAGCTGCTTTAAATCCTAATGTTTTTCTGAGCTTTTCAAGTCTTGTGGGTAACTGAAAATCATCGCTGTCTGTTGCTATTGTCAAATCCCAAATTTCTTCTCTTGCCTCTTTTCCCGCACCTTTACGACGCACATAAAATAGAGAAGGCTTTTTACCGACGCATTCCAACATTAACTCATTGGCGCGATCGCGCCGCTCCCTAAATTCGGGATATGATTTCAGAACTGTTTCACCTTCAAGATGGCGGATAAAACTATCAATTGCTGAAGCTATAAACATATAGCCCCAATCTTCAGAGTTTGTTTTAGTTTTCGAGGATTTTGCTGTTAGTTTATTTGCCACTGAACGAATGCGTTCTGCCTCAGATTCTGAAATTGTACTGGTATGGCTTTTGACTGCTATGTTGAGTTTTTCGCAAATTGCTAATAACTTCTTGCTATCCAAATTCAATTCTTTTGATAGTTCATAGATTCTGAGTTTGCCGTTGTTCATCCAGTACTGCCTTTGCACACAAAGTTTTTATATTTTAAAACTTACGCAATAACTCTCTGAAATTCTTCTTCCGCTTCTTTAAAAGAGGCTGCATCAAAGTTTATGCTGGCGATAAACTTCACTGGCGGCCCGATGCAGTAAGGAATGCCGCCAGACTAAAGATTTCATATCATCAGCATAACCGCCGCCAATGACGCAAGCGACGGGATAACCGCTACTCATACAGGTACTTAAAACCTGCATTTCTCGGCGGAAAATGCCAGCATCGGTAAGGGCTAATTTTCCCAAACGATCGCCTATATGAGGATCTACACCTGCATCATAAAATACTAAATCTGGCTTGACTTGAGACAATAAATCTGATAAGTAATTCGCCAAAGTTTGTAAATAAGCATCATCCTCCATTCCCACTGGTAAAGGAACATCTAAATCGCTGTTTTGTTTAGTACCGGGGAAATTGACTTCGCAGTGCATAGAGAAAGTAAAAACACTCTCATCGTCTTGGAAGATAAAAGCGGTGCCGTCTCCTTGATGGACATCTAAATCCACAATTAGGATTTTCTGGACGAGTTTGAATTTTTGTAAAACGCGACAGGCGATCGCTATATCGTTGAAAATACAAAAACCAGATCCATAATTTGGAAAGGCATGATGAGTTCCACCAGCCGTATTACAAGCTAAACCCTGACTTAGTGCCAGTTTAGCAGTGAGTATCGTACCACCTACCGCCACACAGGTACGATTTGCTAGTGCTGGACTCCAAGGCAAACCAATGCGACGTTGTGCTTTGGCATCTAGAGTTCCCTCACAGTAAGCTTGAACGTAGTTTGGAGTGTGGACTAACTCTATCAATTCTAGCGGCGGACGTTCGGGGGTATGAAATTGCTCTTGATTAGCTACACCATCAGCTAACAGCAATTCGTAGAGTTGTCGGAACTTAGACATCGGGAAGCGATGTCCTTCAGGCAGGGGAGCAATGTAATCTAGGTGGTAAATAATTGGCAAGTCCATAAGGAAAGAAAATCTCAAGCAGCTAATCCGACAACTAAGGAGCTAGAAGTATATATGCAAGATAATTCAGCTATTGAACAAAATTAGCTCTGGAGACTAGAAGTCTTGCCTATACAGTAAAAACCTTGATTTCTAATTGCTAGGGTTAGGTGCTTAGATTGCTAATGCTCGTTTTTCTAATGGTAATTCAAAGCGATCGCCTGGTTTTGGCTCAAGTATCCGTGTTGAAAGATTGTTTTTCTCAAGTAACGAACGAAATTCTTCAGCACTTCCTTTAGTTTGAATGAGTTTCATCAGTAATCCCTCAAACGCCACATCCCCACCAGCCGCAGTCGGTAATATTACTTGAGGCTGTAAAGACTTTACTACTTCCAAGGCACTATTGTTTCCTTTAATAATTGGCCCAAGTAAAGGCAACGTCATGTCAATAAACGGTGTAATCACTACATCAATGGGTGCAGCTGGCTGAAGTTGTGGAGAATGATCCCCATGAGGCTCATAGTATACAGTTAAACCACTCTCCAATTCTTTGAGGAGATAACTATTTTCCACCAGAGTGGGGCCAATGGATGAACCGGGGAAAGCCTTGATTTCAACTTGATTATTTAAAGTAAAAGTTTCACCATGAGGCAATACTGTTACCTGGGTGTAACCTAATTTCTGTACTACCTTGGCAGCATTGGGAGAAGCTACAACCTTGATGCTGTGATCCAGCAGCTTGAGCGTTGGTGGGTGAGTATGGTCTTCTAAACCTTGAGACAGCAAGATCAGATCGATATTATCTGGGATTGGGCGATTTTGCGATCGCGAACCTTTAAACAGCCAATCCAAATTGCTGAAAATCAACGAACCAACCAGCCAAGGGTCAATTAGTATTCGTTTCCCGCCGATTTCCAGGAGCCAAGAGTTGCTGTCTAACCAAGTTAAAAACATAAATTTTGTGAAGATAACGCCTACCTTCATTATCAATCGTGTCAGCTTTCTTAGTAAGTACTCAGGCCAATAAGCTATTACGCCTTTAAATTACACAATAACTCATGAGGTTTGTTAACTGCTGACAGTTAACAGTCAACAGTCAGCAGTTAACACAAAAAAATGTGCAAGTTAAATGGGCGACAGCTTACCTACATTTGTCCTATTAAGTCTACACACGGAGTTTTTTATGTCTGATCTTGGTTTTACCCACATAGCACTTGCAGTCAGTGATGTTGATGCAAGTATCTCATTTTATGCAAAGTATGCCCAGATGACAGTCGTGCATCATCGCATTGATCAAGCAACTCAATCAGATGTTGCTTGGATTAGTGACCTGACTAGACCTTTTGTGATTGTCCTAATTAAAGTAGCTAAAGTAGAAGGCGCACTCTTACCACAATCCCATCTTGGGGTAGCTTATCAGAATCGTGAGGAAGTTACTCGCCTGTGCAATGAGGCACGCACTGAGGGAATACTGCTGGCTGGGCCAAATGACTGGGGCCCTCCCGTTGGTTATTGGGCTTATCTTCGAGACCCAGATGGTCATACCCTGGAAATTTCTTATGGTCAGGTAGTGAATTTTACAGTCGAGCAAGCTAGAGACGCGATTAATCGCGTCTCTTAAAAAATGGTATTACTTATTACCAGGGGTGCGTCCACCTTCATCGTTACTGCCACCGTGAGGGCGCGAATTGCCTGGGTCACAGCCCTCAGCCCCATTACCAATTCCTTGGTTGCAATGGCGACGGGGTTTCACGCTCTCTGTCGAAGTTTCAGTCTGCTCCTCAATTGCAACTTGTTGTTGTCCAACGGCGTACTGCGAGGAAATGTTTGCTACCTGTCCAGTGCTAGACAGAGCTTGGTATAGCAAAGCAGACACTTCAGACCTAGTTGCTACGCGTTCAGCATTTAGCATCTTCACATTGGGATAGTTGACCACTATACCGCGTTGTGTCAAAGCAGCAATCAGACTGCGATATTCACGACGAATAGTAGTTGCATCGCTGTAAACAGATAAGATTGTGTCTGTAGAACCACTGGTTTGATAATTTAATCCCCGCGCTAATGCTACCAAAATGTCAAGGCGAGAAAGGCTTTGGCTGGGATTGAAATCCTTGCCAATAACAGCGTTTAAAAAGCCCATTTGATAAACTTCGCTGATGGCATTGTAAGCCCAATATTGAGTTGAGACATCTTTAAATTTGATCGCTTGGCGAATTTTCCCCTTGGCAAACGCTTTTCGCAGCATTGCCGCAAATTGGGCACGAGTTACTGGTGCATCAGGGCGGAAAGTCCCATCAGGAAAACCTTCGAGAATTTCCATCGAGGCTAATTCGGCAATAAAATCTTTAGCCCAATAGTCTGTGGAAACATCAGAAAATCCAACCTGGAGAGCGCGAGACATCCCGACTTGGCGATAATTCATCAGCATTTGACTGATGTCGTAGCTAGAGTTATCGCTGACTTCAATCACCTGTACCAAGCTGCCAGGAGTAGCTTGCAAAGCCTCTGCCAAGTCAGAACTAAAGGCGCTAACGAACGACTGACGCACTAAAGCATACTCACCCTGAGTGAAAGAGACGGGATAAACGCTGGTTCCTGCAATTTTTGACAAACCTTCTACTTGGAACTGACTACCTTGGAAGGTTTGGGAGCTGCTTAGAAAACTAACACGTTGGTCGTTGACTTGGGTGAAGTAATCATAGGTGGTGGTACCTGCGTCAATAGTGCCGTTTTGGTCAGCATCAACACCATAAACAGTGCGAACGACTTGGTATTCTGTAGGTTTGGCTGACAAAACCAGGTTAACTGTGGTATTTGCCGACAAACACTCAAATTCGCTGTAGCCAATAAAGCGGTTTTGAACATCATACAATCGCACGACGATGCGATCGCTAGCTTTTAACCCCTTAGCAAATTTTGCTTTTTGCTTAATCTTGTACTTGTAATCACCCAAAAACCGCTCTTTTAAATAGCCCTTGCCACCTTTACTCTTGACAGAAATGCGAGCAATCACCTCTGACAAGTTACCAGATGGTTCCCAAATGGCAAGGCTAAAACCTGTTTTTTTCCCTTTTGCAGAAACAGTACTATTACGGCTTTCTGTGGTAATAGTTTGCCGCTCAATAGTAGTAGTACGGCTCCTTGTTTCTACTTTCTTCTCGGCTAAAAGTTGTTGACTTGTAGAATTATCAGATATTTGGGCGACGGTGGTAGAGAACCCTGAAGTTGCATAGGCAGAAGCTATTGGCGAAAATATTGCCGCAGAGGTTGCAGCCAGAACAAACTTGCTCATTTGAGCAAAGTAACTTTGATTCATGTATTTCATCTCACACTACCATTCGTCTAAAAAGTCACAGGGGTATTAGATATCCCTTGACTTATTAATCCCTTGGGGTGGAGGAAACTAACATCTAAATCAGTGGGGAGAGACGCGATTAATCGCGTCTGTGCAAAGTTATGAGGTCAGAGAACATTACTATATTAAAGAAACACTTTATTAATCTTAATAATGACTGTAACGACACAGCAGCTTGCAACCCAAGACGCCTTTGAAAAATTCTTTTGGACTTGGCAAGGTTACAAAATTCAGTACACTGTCATGGGTACAGGACGCCCTTTGGTTCTGGTTCACGGCTTTGGTGCTTCTATCGGGCACTGGCGCAAAAATATCCCAGTTTTAGCTGATGCTGGCTACCAGGTATTTGCTATAGACCTTTTAGGTTTTGGCGGTTCTGATAAAGCGCCCATTGATTACAGTGTGGAAGTTTGGGTGGAACTGCTGAAAGATTTTTGCACAGCACATATACACGAACCTGCTGTATTTATTGGCAACTCCATCGGCGCACTTTTGAGCTTAATAGTACTGGTAGAACATCCAGAAATTGCTGCTGGTGGTATTTTAATTAACTCTGCGGGTGGTTTGAGTCATCGTCCCCACGAATTGAACCCACCGCTACGGATTGTGATGTCAACTTTTAATCGGTTTGTGCGATCGCCAATTACAGGTAAATTTGTCTATAACCGCATCCGTCAAAAAGCCCAAATTCGCCGCACCCTCTACCAAGTTTACCGAAACCGTGAAGCCGTCACCGATGAATTAGTTGATTTACTTTATACTCCCTCTTGCGACTCAGGAGCGCAACAAGTCTTCGCTTCAATTCTCACAGCACCTCCTGGCCCAAGTCCAGAGGAACTTTTGCCCAAAGTAGAACGTCCTCTATTAGTAATTTGGGGTGCTGACGATCCCTGGACACCAATTACCGGGGCCAAGATTTACGAAGAGGCGCGTGAGAATGGCAAAGAAATTAAAATTGTTCCCATTCCCAATGCCGGCCATTGTCCTCACGATGAGGTTCCAGATGTTGTTAATGCCCAGATTGTCGATTGGCTAGCGCAAAGTTAACAATTTCGCGCCAAGACGCAAATAAATGCAAAGATACTTTCTGCCAATGCGCCTTGACTCATGCAGAGTAGAAATGGGGCTAACAATCTGGGTGAGTGGATCTTAATTTTTTGAATTGCACCTTGACAGAATCAAACTCATGTGGTGTGTAATGGAGCTTGATGTGCGTAATGGACATAAAGGGGTAATTCCCTTAAATCACCATCCAGATTTTTCCAAACAAGGTTATCAAGTTATCAGTGAACTAGGACGCAACCGAGAAGGGGGACGAATTACTTACTTAGCTAATGTCCTCAACTCTAAGCAACAGGTGGTGATTAAAGAGTTTTGTTTTGCTCGTGCGGATGCTGATTTGTCCGGTGTGAAAGCTTATGAGCGCGAAATCGAAATTTTGCAGCAACTCAATCATTCTCGCATCCCTCGGTATGTAGATTCTTTTGAAATACCAAGGGCTTTTTATCTGGTACAAGAACATAAAAATGCTCCATCTTTAGGCTTAACCAGCAGCTTTCATCCAGAAGAAATAAAGCAAATTGCTTTGTCAATTTTAGAGATTTTGGTTTACCTACAAAAGCAAGTTCCGCCAATTATTCATCGAGATATCAAACCAGAGAATATTTTGGTTGATGAGCAACTAAATGCTTATCTGGTTGATTTTGGTTTGGCTAGGATACAGGGTGCAAAAGTAGCTCTTAGCACCTTTGTAGCAGGAACTCCGGGTTTTATGCCACCAGAGGAACAGTTTGGTCATTCCCTGACTGAGGCATCAGATTTATATAGTTTAGGAGCAACACTGATTTGCTTACTTACTAATACTCCTTCTGTTGAGATTGGGAAATTAATTGATGATAACTATCGCTTTAATTTCCAGCAATTAGTTCCTCACATCAGCCCGCGTTTCCGGTCGTGGTTAATGAAAATGGTGGAACGCAACCGAAAACGGCGCTATGCTAATGCGGCTATTGCTTTAAAAGCACTTCGGTCAATTGAGGTTATTGGTAGCGCCACTGGGATAGATAACTTAATCAGGACAATCAAACCTAGAAAACGAGCTACTTTGTTGGGACTAGCTACTGTTGTTACACTGGCTGCAATAGGGGCAACTTTGATCGGTTGTCACCCTAGTGATACGGTTAGGCAATTAGTGGAAGCTAAAGAATGTCAAAGTTTTAATTTCAATGCAAGTTGCCAAGAAAAAACCGGAAATTAAGATTTAATTAGGTTGCATCCGGCTAAGGATTACAACGGTTTCCAATTGAATAGACTACACCTGTAGGGGCACAATATATTGCATTGGTGTCAACTTAACGTGAAAGCCTATTGTGATAAGCATTTCAGAATTTTTCGATGTACCAACTAGATTTTAGATCCCCCCTAACCCACGCCAGTCGCTCCACTTGGGGAGACCCCAGACGCTCGATGACTCGCTACCGCTTCGCTATCGCTTTTAGCGTCTCCCCTTGGGAGAAGACCGCGCTGGCTCCCCTTAAAAAGGGGGGAATTAGAGCCAAGTGCCCCCAATTTATTGGGGGTTGGGGGATCTAAAACTACGGTAAATTGAGTGTTTGAGTTTAAGTTGACACCTGTGAATATATTGTGCCCCTGCAATTATATGTATTTCACGCTTGTGAAAATTGCTGTCATTTTCATGAGTATCAAAGACTCGTTAACGGAGTTCAAAGACTACACACCCAATAGCCTCTTTTGGTTAATAATTTAGTTGTGATAAATTATTTCTTACTTTCTCCAGCATCTCTTGATATCGAGGCTCTTGTAAACCGCTTCCGAAAGACCCACTTAAATATTCCTGAATAAGTTTTTCTGTTACTTTGTAATCTGCCCTCGCACTTTCTTTATTCCCTAAATCCTTGTAAAGATTACCTCTTAATAAGTACTCGTCAACATTGGAACTACTATCACCAATTAATTGAGTCAAATCTGAAATCGCTTTCTGTTTTTCGCCTAATTTTTCATAAGCCCTAGCCCTATTCCAATATGCAGGACTACTAAAACCAAGCCTACCTGTATTTTGCCTAATTACTTCGGTATAGTCTGCCATTGCGGCTTTGTAATTCCCAAGTGTATAGTAAGCATTGGCACGATGATAATAGGGTTCTTCAGCTTTAGCATTTAGCCAAATTGCCTGCGTGAAAGAAGAAACCGCAGCGAGTGAGTCTTTTTGGCAGTCCTCTTGAAAATGTCCCATGCCTATGAAATCGTCTATTGTATTAAGATGTGGTGGCATAAGACTTTGGCAGTCAGTAGAGGCATTAGAAGCTGGTATTTGTGTAACTAATGGTAGCGAAAAACCAAGCAGCACAATAGATGATGCATAAGCTAATAAAGAAGGTATAGAGAAAGCAAATTTCATAATTATATAATTCAGAAAGATTTTTAGTTAACCTAGAACTAGTGTTCACAGGTTGCACTTTTCACCAGGGCAGACGCATCATGTCAATAAAAACATTATACAAAAAGAATTAAAGTAAGCTCATAGGATGTCTTATACCCTTGGCTAACGCACCATCCCAATACTTTCGGTGCGTTATGCTATCGCTAACACACCCTACCAAATTGGACATTAAAGACAGTAGGGAGATGAGAAAATGCGATCGTCGGCTGTAATCCTGAGTTTAAATATAGTATGTCAGGCGATCGCTTGTTAAAAAAGAAATGCGATGTCTACGACGGGCTACGCCTACGCAGTTATAAACTTGGCGTTCCGAGTTCCGAACACCAATGGTCGAGCAAAAAGGTCGAACTTCCGAGTTCTGAACACCAATGGCCGAGCAAAAAGGTCGAAGTTCCGAGTTCCGAACACCAATGGTCGAGCAAAAAGGTCGAAGTTCCGAGTTCCGAACACCAATGGCCGAGCAAAAAGGTCGAACTTCCGAATTCCGAACACCAATGGTCGAGCAAAAAGGTCGAAGTTCCGAGTTTCGAACATCAATGACCGAGCAAAAAGGTCGAACTTCCGAGTTAAACCTCCGGTTCCACTCCCAGCGCTTTTAACTGAGCAGCCAATCTCTCTGCACGCTGGCGTTCTTTTGCTGCTAACTCCAAACCCCACAGTAATAATTCGCCGTTTTCATCCCACCAACGTAACCAATAACCTGAGCGGTTTTCTCGGCTTCCTTGCCATACGCCTAAAAACAAATTCATTTTGGCAATCCAGTGACGATTGTTGGCATCCGGTGTTTGCAGTTGATAATGTCCTAAATTATCTCGCCGATAAACTTCTAAGACTCCGCCATCTGGTTCAAAAATGGCATAGTTTGGCACTTGTAAAATCTGCTCATAATAAAACCATTTACCAGGGGGATAAGTCGGTTTACTGGAATATTCTCCACCTTCGGTATCGGAGAGAAATTCCATCACAATTACGGGAATATCACCTTGGAGCCGTGGGGTATAACTGCGCTTCACTTCTTCTCGTGAGACTCGAATAGATGATACATATCCCCAATCTGGCGCTTTGACCACAAATCGATTATTCAAAGTGGCGCAGATACCGTAGTTAGTAATGGTTAAAGCATCGGCGGGTAATCTGCCAGCAAGTTCCAAGCTTTCTGTTAAAGCAGCAGCCAAGAGTGGCTGATTAATGTTATCCACTGGCTCATTGTCTAAAACAAAATCATCAGGTAACTTTTCCCAAGTGACATTATGAGTGGCTGTATTGGCTAGCATAATCAAAATATCTCAAGTACAACTTCAATTTTGAATAGCCCGATTAAAAAATTGCACATGGCATTACTCCTGAGCAAGGGTTCGCACTTCTTCCACTGACAATCCCAAAGCTTGGGCAATCTGTTCGATACTCAAATTCATTTGCAATAATCGGGGTATAGCATCTCTTCTGGCTTGTTCTGCTTGTTCTGCTCGTTGTCGTTCTTGTTCTGCTCGTTGGCGTTCTTGCTCGGCGTTGCGAGAAATTTCTGTATAAGTTAAAAACCGTTCTCCATCAGGGCGATAAAGCTGTAAACCCTCTGATGATGGAACAAAGCGAATTTTTAACAAAGGACTAACCCAATCTGCCATTTGGGGGATGACATCTAACCCATCTTTACTACGCAACCATCCACACAAATTATTTTTCTCAGGATCGTAAATGTAGTACTCTTCTACGCCATAGCGATCGTAGAAAAGTAATTTCTTGTCCATTTCAGTTTGGGTGTTGCTCGGAGAAAGAATTTCAAACACAACTTGTGGTGCAATTCCCTCTTCTTTCCATTGTTGGTAGCACAGGCGATGTCTACGACGGGCTACGCCTACGCCTTTTGGTCTACCCAATACCACCATCACATCTGGATCGTTAACAATTTTGTTGCGTCCTTCTACCGGATACCAAAATAAATCCCCCGCGACAAATACATTTGGCTCGTCAGCAAATAGCCACTCTATATTTTGCTTAATTTCTACAATCCAGCCAAACTGTATGGTATTATTTGCCACTGGTTGTCCGTCACTATCTGGGTAGATGACCTCTGGCTGGGTCGGCGGTTGGATTTGCGATACCATAGCTTCGCCCTCAGAAGGATATTTAATCGGGATGCTTCCAAATTAGCAGACTCTTAAGTATGTCTGCGGCATGAATCTGGAATGATAACTCACTATAACAGTACTATTGTTCTACAATAAACCGATTAAAGATAGTATTATTAAGGACTGTTTCATAGGAAACTCCCTCTTCGCCGCCCAATATGTCAGACAAACAGCTAGCAGCATCCTTGAATGGACATCTTCCGTACCCCAGCCACAACAGCCAGAATACCATTCGGATTCGGGGTGCTAGGCAGCATAATCTGAAAAATATTGACTTGGAATTGCCACGCGATCGCCTAATCGTATTCACTGGCGTTTCTGGTTCTGGTAAGTCTTCCCTAGCATTTGATACTATTTTCGCTGAAGGGCAACGTCGGTACGTAGAATCCCTCAGCGCCTATGCACGGCAATTTTTAGGACAGTTGGATAAGCCGGATGTGGAGGCGATTGAAGGTTTAAGTCCAGCAATTTCTATTGACCAAAAGTCAACCTCTCATAACCCCCGTTCCACTGTGGGTACGGTGACGGAGATTTACGACTATTTGCGGCTGTTGTTTGGTCGGGCTGGCGAACCACATTGTCCGATATGCGATCGCTGTATTGCACCCCAGACAATCGATGAGATGTGCGATCGCATTATGGAATTACCAGATCGCACCCGCTTCCAAATTCTTGCACCCGTTGTCCGGGGCAAAAAAGGCACACATCGTAAGCTTTTGTCAAGTCTGGCTTCTCAAGGTTTTGTCCGCGTGCGGATCAATAGCGAGATCCGCGAACTGTCAGATTCTATTGAATTGGATAAAAACTTTACCCACACCATCGAAGTGGTAATTGACCGCTTGGTAAAAAAAGCTGATATTCAGGAGCGTTTGGTTGATTCCTTGTCTACGTGTCTCAAGCAATCGGGTGGGATTGCAGCTATTCTTGTGAGTCTGCTTAGTGACGACGGACAAGAAAAAGAAGAAGAATTAGTATTTTCGGAAAATTTTGCCTGTCCAGAACATGGGGCGGTAATGGAGGAATTATCGCCGCGATTGTTCTCCTTTAACTCGCCTTATGGTGCTTGTCCGCACTGTCATGGAATCGGGACTTTAAGAAGATTTGCGCCAGACTTGATCGTACCCGACTGGGAAGCGCCAGTTTATGCTGCGATCGCGCCTTGGTCAGAAAAAGATAATTCTTATTACTTGGAATTACTCTATAGTGTAGGGCAGATTTATGGATTTGAATTACAGACAAATTGGAGCAAGCTGACAGAAGAACAGCAGCAAATTATTTTGTTTGGAGAGAAAGATGAACGAGCGGCAGAGGCAAAAAGAAAGCAGAGTTTTAAAGGTGCTATTCCAATTTTGCAACGGCAATATGAGGGTGGATCTGAATTAGTTAAGCAAAAATTAGAGCAGTATTTAATTGATCAACCGTGTGAAGTTTGTCAGGGAAAACGGTTAAAACCGGAAGCTTTGGCGGTGAAGTTGGGACAATATGGAATTTTAGAATTAACTGGGGTATCGATTCGAGATTGTCGAGAGAGAATTGAGCAATTCAAGTTGAGCGATCGCCAGTTACAAATTGCTGATTTAGTCCTGAGAGAAATCAAAGCTAGATTGCAATTTTTGTTAGATGTAGGTTTAGATTATCTCACCCTTGACCGTCCAGCTATGACGCTTTCTGGTGGCGAAGCCCAACGAATTCGTCTAGCAACGCAAATTGGTTCAGGTTTAACAGGAGTTCTCTATGTTTTAGATGAACCGAGTATTGGTTTGCATCAACGAGATAATGGCAGGTTGCTCAAAACCTTAACTAAATTGCGCGATTTGGGTAATACATTAATTGTCGTTGAACACGATGAAGAAACAATTCGTGCAGCCAACCACATTGTTGATATTGGCCCTGGTGCAGGAATTCACGGCGGAAATATTATCGCCCAAGGTGATTTTCAGGCGTTATTAGCAGCAGAAGATTCTTTGACGGGTGCATATTTATCAGGAAGGCGAGTAATTACCACACCAGCAGAACGCCGAGAAGGAAATGGGCGCAGTTTGGGAATTAAAAATGCCCATCGCAACAATTTACAAAATATAGATGTAGACATTCCGCTAGGTAAACTCGTGTCCATCACTGGTGTGTCTGGTTCTGGCAAATCTACGCTGATTAACGAATTACTGTACCCATCTCTGCAACACCATTTAACTAAGAAAGTTCCCTTACCCAGACATTTGGATAAAATTCAGGGATTAAACGCGATTGATAAAGCGATCGTTATCGATCAATCGCCCATTGGACGCACACCACGTTCTAACCCTGCAACTTATACAGGAATTTTCGATGCCATTCGGGATGTATTTTCCCAAACAGTAGAAGCAAAAGCTAGGGGTTACAAACCTGGGCAATTTTCCTTCAACGTTAAAGGTGGACGTTGCGAAGCTTGTAGCGGCCAGGGCGTGAATGTGATTGAAATGAACTTTCTCCCAGATGTGTACGTGCAATGCGAAATTTGTAAAGGTGCAAGATACAACCGCGAAACTTTGCAAGTGAAGTACAAAGATAAGTCTATTTCTGATGTTTTGAGAATGACAGTTGAGGAAAGCTTAGACTTTTTCCAGAATATACCCAAAGCGATCGCGCGTTTGCAAACTTTATTTGATGTCGGATTGGGTTATGTCCAATTAGGACAACCTGCGACTACCTTATCTGGTGGTGAAGCGCAACGGGTGAAATTGGCGACAGAACTATCTCGACGCGCCACAGGTAAGACACTTTATTTAATAGATGAACCGACAACAGGGTTATCTTTTTACGATGTCCATAAATTATTGGATGTGTTGCAAAGATTGGTAGATAAAGGTAATTCAATATTAGTAATTGAACATAACTTAGATGTAATTCGTTGTTCTGATTGGGTGATAGATTTGGGGCCAGAAGGTGGCGACAAAGGCGGAGAATTGATTGCTGTGGGCACACCGGAGGAAGTTGCAAAAAATCCCAGGTCTTATACTGGGCAATATTTGCAGCAAGTTTTGAAGCAGTATCCGGCGCTGAAGAAGTAGGTTTTTTGTCTTACACAAACTTGCAAATAAAACTGCGATTTATAGTTGCTAATGCAATATATATGAAATAATACCTCCGAACATCCTCTTTGTTTATTACAGACGAGAAGAAAGAGATTTTTCCTCGATAGATTCAGGCATAAAGCCGTAAGAATCTCGAACTAAATAAAGCGGGCGTCCTTTCACTTCATCATAGACACGTCCAAGATATTCACCTATCATGCCAAGACTAAGGAGTTGCACTCCCCCTAAAAAGAGTACTGCTACCATTAAAGAAGCATAACCAGGAATATCAATCCCAAAGAGCAAAGTCCGAATTATTAAAAAACTGCCGTATGAAAATGAAATTAAGGATATAGCAAGACCAAGGTAGCTCCAAACCTTTAAGGGTATTAAACTAAATGAAGCAATACCATCGATAGCAAAGTTCCAAAGTTTCCAATAATTCCACTTAGTAATTCCCTTATAACGTTCAGGGCGATCGTATAGTATTGAGGTTTGCTTAAAACCAACCCAAGCAAATAAACCCTTCATAAAACGATTGCGTTCTGGCATTTGTTTGAGAGCATTAACTACACGTCGATCTAGCAAACGAAAATCCCCAGTGTTGGGTGGAATTGGAGTGTGACTCAACTTACCTATAGTTTGATAGAAAGCACCAGCAGTGAAGCGCTTAATCCAGCTTTCTCCTTGACGTGAGCGACGAGTTGCATAAACTACATCATAACCTTCACGCCATTTAGCAATTAGCTCCTCAATTAATTCCGGTGGATCTTGGAGATCCGCATCAATTGGGACTACTGCTGCACCTGTTGTATAGTCAATACCAGCCGTTAGAGCAATTTCTTTGCCAAAGTTACGGGACAAGTTAACCACCTTAATTGCTGGGTTACGGTAATAATGCTCAACCAAACATTTAAGAGTATTATCTTTACTACCATCATTCACACAAACAATCTCATATTTCAGGTTCAAACGAACTAATATTGATACTAATCGTTTAAATAGGTAGTCTATATTAGGTTCTTCATTGTATATAGGAACTACCACAGAAATTTCTATATTGTCATTGTTTAAAAGCATCTAGAAATCCTTGCACTTTGCTTAAAGAAATAAAATAAATGTCAGGAATTAGGAGTTACAATTCAGAATACTCTACCCATGAAGGGATAGAAGAATATGGTTTAGCTATCTTGAGAATCTGTGTCATCTTTTGATGATTTAAAAACCTCAACACCTTTTGAGGGAAATGTGCGACGACGGCGATACCATGTTGCTGCTGCTACTAGAACTCCAGTTAGTGACAGAGCAAATATCACTGGTAAGAAATCTCCTGTACTAAAAGCTTTTAAACCGTAACTGCCTAGCAATACAAAAGGTAAAACTCCAGGAACCGTGCCCAGGCTCGTACCTAGCACATAATCTTTAAAACTGATCGAAGTTAGCCCCGCAGTGAAGTTTACTAAACCATAGGGCATAACTGCTACTAATCGAATAGCAAACATATAAAATAATCCTGCCCGACGCACCTCAGCATCCATCGCTTGCCATTTTCCGGCTAGTCTTTTGGCTACTGCTTCACGTCCAATAGTGCGGGTAAAAGTAAAAGAAATAATTGCAGCAATAATTGCCGCTAAACTAGTCCAAATAGTCCCTAATACTGGGCCAAAAATTGCACCACCAGTCAAATTAAGTGCTGTTGAGGGCAGAATAAGTACAGTTGCTACAACATACAGAAGAATATAAATAATCGGTGCCCAGATCCCAGCAGACCTAAGCCAAGCTTGGATTTGTGCTGGATCAATGTTGCCTAGTAAGTATATTACTAAGGCTGTGGCCATGATACAGACAACTACGATGAGGAAAATACTGCCTTTAAAGTTTACCATATCTAAACTTCACAACTCAAACAATTTATTGGATACACTAGATTTGATACGTCATAAACAATTAATATGTGTACTGTATCATCATTTCTAGGTTGTAGAGTGTGACCGTGCTTTTACGCAAAAAATGACCAGAATTACGAACTATCAATTAATATGTGTACTGTATCATCATTTCCAGGTTGTAGAGTGTGACCGTGCTTTTACGCAAAAAATGACCAGAATTACAAACCATAAGCTGACCACATCTGAACTTAAAGTAAAAGTTTGCCGTTTTTTATCGCTTTTCCATCTCACCTTCGGCAGGTTGATTAAATAATTCGGCTATTTTGGAAAACCTAAGCCTGACAAGGCTTTTAGGTATTTAACACGATTCGATTATTAGCGATATCTGCGGCTGGCTACGCCTACGCGTGCAAGGAATTGGTTTATTGATTCTATTCTTGATTAATTATTTCTTTCGGTTTCTAGTCTTTCTTAACTAAAAGACTGCTATATATCCCCAGAGAAAGTATAAAGGCTACGAGCTTTACCCTGGCTTAAATCGAGGCTATTTATAAAAAATAATAATTTAGTAAAACAACCTACAAAGAAGGGTTTAAATAAGCATAACTACCTTGAGATGCTGGTTTATCATTGTTCGTTGTTAGACATATGTACCTTTACGTATTATCTTGTAGTCTTTTTCAAAAATCAAATCAGATTCTTATAGCAGTTATGTACCAGCTATCAAGTGCTTCACAGCAATCAGCGTGTTTTTAGCAGAATTGTCGTAGCTTTTTTCGACTGATGACATGCATTAATTTCTTATTTCAGCGTTTTTTACCTTGTTATATCAGGTTCAGTTAAACACTTATAATATCTGTAGGTTGGGTTTCGTTCCTCAACCCAACCTACATTGATAGATTTTATTATAAATAATCACCTGAACTTGATATTATGGATAAATTTTTAACTCACCTATATCTAATTAGCCATCTCTTTCCTTTGCCAAAACTGCTTTAAAATTTCGCCAGGCTTGCGATCCCAAGTGTCGATATGCTCGTATATCAAATTATCTTGGTTGAGTTTATATGTTGAATAACCATTAAAAAGCAAACCTGCTTTCCAGGGAACGCGTAACACTCCCCGCACTGTCCACTTTGCTAAAATCGTATCTTCGGCTGACTGATAAACTTCATGTACATCAAAGTAAATTTGAGTAAAAAATAGCCGAGCGTGAAATCGCAAAGTCCAAAATATAATGCGATAGTTAAATTTGTATTTGAATGTATTCACCGGGTCTTTAAAATAGATATCCTGTGTATAAATGTCATAGGAAATATCTTTTTCAAAAAGTGTTGGTAAATCCTCTTTTAAAGTCTTAATTACCCGCTCCACCGATAATTGAGATTTCACACGCATTTTCCCTTAAAAAATATTTTTTAACAACCTTTCCACTCCTCGCCAAATAGAAGATTTCCTCTTGTTAATTACACCACCTGCACTCAAATCTGACAGAGTGGGAAATGATGCAGACTTAGCATAGGGCCCATTTCGCAAAACTTTAGCTAGGTTATTGTTATTTTCGCGCAAACCTTCGTAAAAAAAGAATACCTCTCCTTGAATGCCCAATTGGCGATTGTATTCAACTGCCTGCACCAAATATTCTGGACTAATGCAGTAAGAGCCAAGCTTCATCAGTATTCCTGGCGCTAACTTGGGCAACGTCGCATCTGTAAACTGCTGATTTACCAGTTTATCAGCGATCGCAGTGTAACTCCTAAAGTCACGGCGATAAATCTGCGGCTGAATCATATCGACTATTCCCCGCTTCAGCCATGCAGGGGAATCTTGCAAATATTCCTGAAATGCCCAATCATAAATATTAGGTGCGATCGCTACTAATAAATTAGGGTTCACCCCTTTGACCTCCCGGTAGAGACGCGCCAAAAACTCAGTAAGAATATCTGCACGCCACTGTAACCATTGCCTATCCTTGGGGTTATGTGGTGGATTGCAATCAAATTCCTGGCGATAGCGGGTGACAGTTCCCTCATCATAGCCACCTTCACAGGGTAATGCTGGCAAGCGATCGTCACCTTGAACACCATCCACATCGTAATTATTCGCAACTTCCAGCACCAAGTTTAACAAGAATTCTTGTACTTGTAGGTCGAGTGCATTCAACCACTCAAAGCCGTTTTTCTTTAGTAAGTTGCCGTTACAGTCACGCGCAGTCCATTCCGGTTTTTTCTGTAAAAGTACACCACCATTCAAATTATAGGAACTGGCAAAGCCGTATTCAAACCAAGGAATGACTTTCAACCCAACTCGCCGCGCTTCAATCACCAATTCTTCTAAAGGGTCACGGCCTACAGACATAGGGTCAATTTCGACTCCAAAAGTCTGCTGCATTGTTTGACTAGGATACAAAGTTACTGCCTTGTTCCAAACAACGGGAAACACCACATTAAATCCCGTCTTGGCCAAGAAATCCATCGCCTCAGCAATGCGTTCCTTTGATCTGAGAACTTTACTATCAGTAGTAGTCAGCCAAATACCACGGGTTTCTATTATTGCCATTTCTATAAATTGAAATTCTCGGCACTGCACCATCTAAATATTGACTAGCCGACGATACCGCGCCTGTATTATTGTATAAATCCCATAGGCAACCAAACCTAGTGCCACAATACCCAAAAGCCATGCTCCGTTAGGCTGTTGCGCTAGCGTCTGTAATACTTCATCCAAACCTTCTGCGGTAGCAGCGTTAGATTGCCTTGCAGCTTCAATTAAAAACCAACCGATAATACTAAATACTATACCCCGTGCCGCTAAACCAAATCTGGAAATCCTCATTACCCATTGGGCTTGTGTGTTGCTTAATTCAGTTAAATTGAGTTCTTTACGAAATTTGCCACTAAAAGCTTGATAAAACTGATAAAAACCAAGAGCAATTACAAACACCCCCACAGTTCCAACTAACCATTGACCAAAGGGTTGAGAAAGCAAACGTGCTGTCGAATCTTCAGTAGAATCACTACTATTTTTACCGCTGCCTGTACCCATAACAATTTTCACAGCACTTAAGGCTAAACTTGCATAAATCAAGCCATTAACTGCGTAACCAATTCGCACTGCCAAACCTTTGGCATCGTTACCTTTATTTTCTGGGTCTTTAATTGCCTGTACAAAACGCCAGATTACGTATCCAATCAAGCCAATTGCAACTAAAGCTAGCAAAAATTTACCAAATGGCTGGTTGACGATTGTTTGGAGAGCGCCTTGGGTATCAGTTGTTTTACCACCCCTGCCAAAAGCCGCCTGTGCTGCCAGTAGTCCAACTATACCGTAAACTACTCCCTTAGAAACATAGCCAAATCGTCCCAGTCGCTCAACCCACAATGAGGCATGGTTTGTCAACTGTTGTGTCATGGTAGTTGGGGAGAATTATTATATCTATCTTTTACCAGAATTTACCCACGATTTATATCTACCTCAGGGCAAATTGTCTAATATTTTTGCAAAAAATCACTATCGTAATACTGTCTTTTAATAGATGTGAGTCCGCTCAAAATAATATTACATTTGTTAAGTACAGTATTATTATTTAGTGTTTTTTAATGCTGAATTGAGATTAATTATGTCTTTAATAGAAAGTTTTGGGAAACACGAATATATAACTACCAATGGGGTAAAGCTACACTACGTTACCCAAGGTGAAGGCCCCTTGATGTTGATGTTGCATGGTTTTCCTGAGTTTTGGTACTCTTGGCGGCATCAAATACCAGAATTTGCCCAAGATTTTAAAGTAGTCGCCCTTGACTTGCGTGGCTACAACGATAGTGAGAAACCAAACGAGCAATCAGCTTATGTAATGGATGAGTTTATCAAAGATGTTGATGGAGTAATTAAAGGATTAGGATACCAAAAATGTGTATTAGTTGGACATGATTGGGGTGGTGCGATCGCTTGGAATTTTGCATACACTCATCCCGAAATGGTAGAGCGATTAGTTATCATTAACTTGCCTCATCCTGCCAAATTTGCCCAAGGCTTACGCACTCCCCAACAGTTGCTACGTAGCAACTACATATTCCTCTTTCAACTACCGTGGATACCAGAATTACTTTTACAATCTTTAGACTACCAAGCAATTGAAACAGCTTTTAAAGGTACAGCAGTTAACAAAAGCGCTTTCACCAAAGCGGATATTGACGCATATAAAGATGCTGTTGCAAAACGCGGTGCTCTCACAGCAATGTTGAACTACTACCGCAATATTTTTCAACAGAGAATGCTAAATCCAAACTGGGGCGTTCTAGAAGTACCAACACTGATGATTTGGGGAGAAAATGACACCGCACTTGGTAAGGAACTAACCTACGACACCGCAGCCTATGTCAGGGACTTTCAAATCAAGTACATACCCAATTGTGGCCATTGGGTGCAACAAGAACAACCTGAATTGGTTAATTTGTATATGCGAGAATTTCTGAGGACTTAAACTAACAAGTATTTACTAAAAAGTATAAATACTTATCAAAGTAGCCAAATTATGACGAGTAGTACAAGCTCTTAAAAAGATTTAACAGTGATTTAATACTGGCAGTTTTTTCGGGATTGTCAAGTAAAAATCGCCAAAAATTAGAATTAACAGCATTTGTTAGATTACCGTTATCCCTACCTCATATCACAACTAACTTGTCAAGCGATAGATTGACCTTATGAAGTTTAGTGAGATAATAGAGTTGTGAGGGACAGAACGGACGCAACTTGATTATTTAAGGGGGAAAATTATGAAACTCCAGCTATTAGCGGCCATGGCCTTAGCAACTCCCCTATTTTTCACTGGCTCGGTTAGAGCCGAGAATCCGCAGGACTTACAAAAGCTGCTTTCAACTGGGGAATGTGTCCAGTGCGATCTATCGGGAGCTAACCTCAGTGGCGCTCATTTAATTGGTGCTGACTTGAGAGGCTCAAAGCTCCAAGGAGCCAACCTTGTAGGCGCTAACCTTGAAGGTGCTGACTTAACTGGTGCAAACTTGGCAGATGCTAACCTAACGTCAGCTTATGTCACTAATGTGAATTTGAAGCAAACCAATCTCAACGGGGTAAATTTTACTCGCGCTACAATTCACGATTCTAATGTGTATAAAGCATCAATGAATGATCTAAATCTCACTGATGCCGAAATATTTAACACTGGAATCGGGATTGGTGGCGAAGATGCCGAGATTCCCGATTGGGACTAGGCTGAACTTAGTAGGCAGGTCAAAATAAACACAACATTAGAGAAACTGGTTTTTTACCAGCATTATCTTTAAAATCTGCCTATACACTATACAAAAATAAAAAATGAAACCCCTCTGCCTTGTAATGACTTTACCATGACGAAAGCAGAGGGGGTTTCTTATTAGAGCTGAATCGAATATCCGTGCAAAAAAGTGCAAGTCTGAAAAATTTTGCTATGTCTAGCTTTCAGGCTTTTCAGTAGTTTTCATTAAATTTTCAATAAGTTGCACTAGTCGCTACACACGAACCGAGGATGTCTCGTTAAGCTGTAAGCGCTATGATTGAGCTTTATTGAACAGTCTTATGCATTGGTTGTTATCTGGGCCGTTGAGTATAGAGAAATTGACGGTTAATATTACAGGGTTGCCTGCATCATTACAAGGTAAGAAGCTGGTGCAGTTGTCAGATTTTCACTACGATGGTTTGCGGCTGTCGGAAGATATGTTAGAAAAAGCGATCGCATTTACTAACGAAGCTGAACCAGATTTAATTTTATTAACTGGTGACTATGTAACTGACGATCCTACGCCAATTCACCAACTGATACTTCGACTCAAACATCTGCAAAGTCGCAGTGGTATTTATGCTGTTCTTGGCAATCACGATATACATTACAAACACGCAAAAGCAGAAGTTACAGATGCCCTTACTAGCATTGGAATTCACGTCCTTTGGAACGAAATTGCCTATCCACTAGGAAAAGAATTACCATTGGTAGGACTAGCTGATTATTGGTCAGGGGAATTTAATCCTGTACCAGTTATGAATCAACTAAACCCCGACACACCCCGCATCGTTTTATCTCACAACCCAGATACAGCGGAGATACTGCAAGCATGGCGAGTTGACTTACAATTATCTGGTCATACTCACGGGGGTCAAATTGTGATTCCCGGAATTGGCCCTGCAATGTTTTTTTACGAAAAGCTTGGAGAAAAAATACCCAAAAAAGTGCAGCGTCGATTTCCATTTTTGTCAGAAAATGTTTCTGTAGTAAGCCATTGGGAATGGGCACAGGGTTTCCATCAGCTGGGGAAAAATCAGCTATATGTCAATCGTGGTTTGGGAACTTACCTCCCAGGACGCTTATTTTGCCGTCCAGAAGTTACTATAATCACCCTACAAGCAGAGTAAGTAATTCAAATTTCAAAATTCAAGAACGGAATCACAGCAGGTATTCTGGCTAAGGAGTAGCTGCAATTTTAAGTAACTACTACTTAGTTTAGCCTCAGACTAAATCAATTAGTTAATTGTATCTGGAGTATATGACATAAATTATTGCAGTTTATCAAGTTACATTTTGATTTTTGGTAAGCTGTAAGCGCTGGTATGAGGAGTATCGGTTGCCTTATGCATTGGTTGTTTACGGGACATTTAAGAGTAGATAAAATAACGGTTAAGATTGCGGAACTTCCAGCATCTTTACAAGGTACAACGCTAGTGCAGTTGTCAGATTTTCACTACGATGGTTTGCGGCTATCGGAAGATATGTTAGAAAAAGCGATCGCACTGACTAACGAAGCTGAACCAGATTTAATTTTATTAACTGGTGACTATGTAACTGACGATCCGATGCCAATTCACCAATTGGCGCTTCGACTCAAACATCTGCAAAGTCGCTGTGGTATCTACGCCGTACTTGGTAATCACGATATCTATTACAGCCATTCAAAAGCAGAAATTACACAGGCGTTAACTAGCATTGGTGTACATGTGCTTTGGAATGAAATCGCCTATCCATTAGGAAAAGAATTACCATTAGTAGGACTAGCTGATTATTGGTCACGGGAATTTCAACCTGCACCAGTCATGAATCAACTAGATTCGATTACACCGCGCATAGTTTTATCCCATAATCCAGATACAGCTAAGATATTGCAACAATGGCGCGTAGATTTACAACTATCTGGTCATACTCACGGTGGTCACATCGTAATTCCAGGCATTGGCCCTGTAGTATTCTATTATAAAAAACTACTCAAACAAATTCCCAAAAAATTGCGGCGTTGGGTAACATTTTTCCTGGGAGACTGTTCTAAAGTGGTGCGATATTGGGAGTGGGCGCAAGGGTTTCATAAAGTAGAAGAAAATCAACTATATGTCAATCGCGGTTTAGGAACTTATAAACCAGGACGTTTATTTTGTCCGCCAGAAGTGACTGTAATTACCTTAATTAGTCATTAGTTATTAGTCATTGGTCTAAATAAATGACAAAGGACACCCCTCTCCTGACGGAAACGCTGCGCGAACACTGGTCAGAGTGCAATTTAAATGCATTACACTCAAAACAGAAACCGCCTGAAGCTACGATGGATAGGTGTCAGCAGCTTGGGGCGGTTTCTTGAAGATTGCAGAATTCAGAAGTAACTAACTCAAACTAAGATGGACAACATTCGCGATCGCTCTACTCAGAATTGCACATCCTTACATTCCAACTAGGCAGGCATTTTCTGGCTGTGCGTTTTAAAACCTCCAAAACAACTCATTGAACTTAAGGGGAAAACTACATTCAATGGATGCCACAACCAAGCATAGCGATTGCAAGAAGATTAGAGCAGGAGGTACAAGCTCTAACTGGAAAGTTTTTGTTTAACTTTTAACCTGTTTGTACCTTGCTCTTAATTTAGCATCATGTTTATTTAGCTACAAGATGCGTTTACTAAACTTGAGTACCATTAATTTATCGCAACAATTCTGAAATATTGCTTAAAAATTATCCCACTTGTTAGATGTTGGCGTAAATGCCAGCATTATCAAGTGGGCTAAAAGTTCAGAAGCCTTATTGAGCAGAACTGCCTGTAGTCGTATCATCTGCGGTAGAAGAACCGCTATTAGATGTACTGTTTGACTGGTCTACTCCTTGAGGTGGAGTGGTTTTAGAAGTATCACTTTTCGTACCTGGAGCGACAGTATTAGTAGAAGTATCGCCCTTGTTCTGTGAAGCCGGAGTATTAATAGTTGGACTTGTCGTCGGACTTTGTGCTGCTTTCGGGGTTGGCTGAGTTACAGAAGGTGCTTTTTCTGCCGCAGGCTGCTGGGGTGGAATAGTAATGTTAATATTCGGTTGGCGAGGTGGAGATGGAGGTATAACCTGCTGTTGTGGAACAGGAACAGCAACAGGAACAGGTACTTCCCTAGTTCTTTCGATTATCGTCGTTTTTGTTTGAGGAGAAGCACTAGGAGTTGGACTACTACTTGGTACAGGAACCACGACCGGCACAGTATTGTCAACAGCTGTGTTATTGCTCTGGTTGAAGTACCAGACCCCACCTATAATCAAACCAAGTAGGGAAGTAAGAATAATACCCAACAGCAAACCACCACTAGCATTGTTATTGTCACGCTCGGCTAAATCAGCTTGCTGATAGCTACGCTCAGTATTTCGACCTTGTATGTAACCGTTAGTGTAAGAGTTGGGATTAGCTGCGCTGTTCTTGACTGTTTCAGTAGTTCGCGTCAAGTCAGTGTGAGTATTACCATTAATATCAGTGTAAGATTCTTGCTTGATTTCACTGTTTTTGCTTTCGCGTTCATTAGGAATAGACATAGCTGTTGATTTAACTCCTCAATACAATTTTGAAAAACTAAAGCTTTGTAAGAACAAGAGGTTTTAATGAGTTGAAAAATGTATGTTGCTGATAAATTTTGAGTTTTATTTGCTACTCAACTGTTGGTAATTATCAGAATAACCTCTGAGATCAAACAAGTGGCTCTACCTCCAGGGAGTTAATACTTAATCTTTAGGAAGTTAATACTTAATCTAAAGAAAGAGCATACCAAAGATGGATGTTATTAAACTGTCAGGTGATGGATTGATCAAAAATATCGCAATTTACTTTAGTTATCTAAATTTTTAATCAACCAAGAATAGATTATGTCTATGGGCCATTTATAAAAGAATGAGAGCTTGACTAATAGGGAATATGGTAATAGTTTTATCCCCACTGCCACTAGCTAGCGTCTTACCATCTGGGCTAAAGGCAACGGAATAAATCGCATGTTCATCTCCTGAAAAAGTACAGAGTTCAGTGCCTGTATCTACCTGCCATAACTTGATCGTTTTGTCTTTACTACCGCTAGCTATAATTTTGCCATTGGGACTAAAAGCGATAGAACAAACACGATCAGAATGCCCAGCTAGGGTGCAAACTTCTTCACCGCTTTCTACATGCCATAGCTTAATTGTCTTGTCCCAACTACCACTTGCTATAATTTTGCCATTTGGGCTGAAAGTGACAGAATTTACTCCTCCAAACCAATCGGAATGCCCCGTGAGAGTTAGGACTTTCTGTTTAGCCAAATGCCAAATCTTGATGGTTTTGTCATTACCAGCACCACCACTAGCTAAAGTTTTTCCATCTGGGCTAAAAGCAACGGATAAAACATCATCTGAATGCCCTTTGAGTGTGTGTATTTTCTTTCCTGTCTCTATTGACCAAAGTTGAATCGTCTTGTCTTGACTGCCACTGGCTAACGTTTTTCCATCCGTGCTAAAAACAACAGAGTGAACCTTTTCTTCATGTCCTCTGAAGGTACAGATTTCATTCCCTGTTAAGACTTCCCACAATTTAATAGTTTTGTCATCACTAGCACTGGCTAAAATCTTGCCATTAGGGCTGAAAGCAACAGAATTTACCCCTCCAGACCAAGAAGACTCTCCATGTCCCTTGAAGGTGAATGGTTCCTGGTTAGTTAAATGCCAAATTTTTACAGTTTTGTCATGGCTACCGCTTGCTAAAGTCTGCCCATCAGGACTGAAGACGACAGACATTACCTTATTTGAATGCCCTTTGAGGGTGCGTACAGATATTAAAGCTTGCATATTTAAGAAGACTAAGAAATCAGCAGCAAATCTCACTCTACTTAGTATTCCCAAGCATAAGTACTATTTAACTCAAGATATGGTGTCGCCGTCCGAAGGGTTTTAAACTATAGCGGTTCTTATCTCCAACGCCGATTTAGCCGCAGTAAACTTTTTATCCTGTGACAAAATCTTTCTACCAAGGGTCTAGGTTTTGATACATATCTAGGTGAGCGTGATGTACGTGCAGCGCCCGGATTCCTTAATTCTTCTATCTGTGCAGCTTTATTTAAATCGGAAGCGGCTCTATATTCGTATCCCAGTTGAGAGCAAACTAGCCCACGATATTTATATGCATCAATATAGTGAGGATTGAGACGAATTGCGTGGGTAAAATCTGTGATCGCATCCTCATATCTTCCTTCTGTAGCATTCTCTACTCCTAAAGTATAGAAAGTTTCTGCATCCCAACGATTGACAGATATTTTTGTCGGATTTGTAGGCGAAGATGAAAATGGATTTTCAGAAGTGGGAGGCTCAGATAGACTTTCAGATTTGAGCTTGTTGTAAGCTGCGTTGATTGATTTGATTTTTTCCTCAGCTTCCTGTTTTTGCTTTTGATCGAGAAAGCGATCGGGATGCCAAATTTTCACCAGTTGACGGTAAGCTCGCTTTACTTGTGCTTGTGATGCACCCGGTTCCAACCCAAGAATTTCATAAGCATGATTGATATCGAGGTCATCGCGCATACTGAAAAAATCGGCAACTATATAGATATATGTTAACTATTCCCTTAAATCTCCTCCAATCAACCCAAACGCCCCATTCTGGTTATCACTGGGATGGTAGTAGTCGCCGCTTCTTTGAAGGCTGGTATTACCGCGTCACGTTACCGGAAATTGGGCAAACATTCGCCTTTATGTACTCCATTGAAGACCCCATCGGCGGTAAACCTCACAGCGGCGGTGCAGCCCAAATCCTCGGCCCAGATGATGAGTATTTATGGCGTACTTTTCCTGATGTGAATAAATTTTGGGGTAGTCGAGATGTCCTGGGTTTAGGTCATTGGGGTAAAACAGATTTGCAAATTTCTCCTCTATATTTGCTCCCAGCAGAGTTTGAGCATCATGTTCAAGAGGGATATCAAGCTACAGCCACCTTAAATCAGGGAATAATTCGCGATCGCGCCACCAATAATTATTGCCGTTGGCAGTATGAAATTCAACCAGTATACGGTTGGGGTAATCAAAATAGCATTCAGCAATCAACCGCAGGCTGGGTGTCATTCTTGCAGATTTTTGAACCTGGATGGCAAATTTTGATGGCTCACGGTTTAGCCAGTGGAAAAATTGACTGGAATGGCAAAATCTACGAATTCACCAACGCCCCAGCCTACGGCGAGAAAAATTGGGGTGGTGCTTTTCCGCAAAAATGGTTTTGGCTAAATTGTAATTGCTTCGAGGGCGAACCCGACTTAGCTTTAACTGCTGGCGGTGGACGGCGGGGTGTGTTGTGGTGGATGGAATCTGTAGCGATGATTGGGTTGCACTATCAAGGCAAATTTTATGAATTCGTTCCCTGGAATTCACAAGTAGACTGGGAAATTCAGCCTTGGGGTAGATGGCAAATGAAAGCTACCAATTCTAATTATGAAATTGAGTTGACAGGAACCACGGATTTAGCTGGTACACCTCTGCGTGCGCCTACAGAGGATGGTTTAAGATACTGTTGCCGAGACACCATGCAAGGAAAGTTAAATTTAGAGTTACGAGAACTAAATGGGAGAAAATCTAAAATAATCTTGAAAGCAGAAAGTTTTCTTTGTGGTTTAGAAGTAGGCGGCGGCTCTTGGGATAATTTTTGGCAGTCTCGCTAAAACTACTGCTATAATTATATATGCTTTGTAGTTGGGGTTGTAGCTCAGTTGGATAGAGCGGACGCCTCCTAAGCGTCAGGTCGTGCGTTCGAGCCGCACCAGTCCCGTAAGCAAAAAAATCTCTAAGACCTTGATTAATAGCAGGTCATAGGGATTTTTTTTACATGATATCATCTACCAGCACTGTCCATCCCTCACAAAAATCGATGCTGAGATAATACAAGAGAACGACTTCGGGGATGAGGGGGACAAAAAAGAAAGGCGTTGCAGAACAGTGGGATGAATTGAGGCAAGCTGGGGGAGAATGAAAAGAAGTTGCTAAATCATCCCGTAACTATGCAACGCCAAAAGAAAAATTGCTCCTTGAAGCCCTGAACGCCGACTTCCGGCACTCAGACTTTTGTTCTTGTCTCCCCTGGTTCCCTACTCCCTACCGCTTCTCATATTTTGCAGTACGACAACTAAGATGCCGATAAATGCAAGGATTGGAAGTGCGATCGCCCAAAATGGTAATTGTTGAGATCCACCCTCTACTAAATCACCATTGACATCTCGCAGGTTTCGTGTATTCTGTGTAGATCCACCTGCTACAGTAACTTCAAATTTGAACTCAAATGGTTTGAATCTTGCCCCAGAGACTGGTTTACCATTTAGTTGCAACTCATAAATCCCTGGCTTGGGAAAGGTAATATCTGCACCTGGAATACCTTGATAACGCTCAGCTGCCACAGGTTCTAACTGTGGTTCTAACAGTGGTGGCTCTCCGGCGGCATAGGGTTCGGCATAAACAGCCAACTGACAATTACACTCTGACAGAGGAATCGCCTTTCCACCTCTGCGGGTAAGTGCAAACCAGGCTTGACTTGGTTCTCCAGCACGGGGATTATCATTTGGTTCAATGTGGAGGGTGCCGCCGACATCTCCAGCTACTTCCACTTTATGAGCAAAAGCAGGGTAAATATTAGTTATTGATATAACTAAGCAACTCAGGAATAATAAATACTTTATTGTTCCTTGATTCCAGGAAATGCCTTTGAGCGGGTAACGCCTCTGTTTTTGACCAGTTGGGATGGAGCCAGAAAATAAGGATGATTTACCGCGATTTGATTGGGGGGACATAAAACTTTTCTACGGCTAACTTTGACCAAAAAAAGCGCGAACGCACCATCAATACACCGAGGGTAATAATTCCCATCAGTACTGCCGCTAATTTATTTCCCCAAGTTGATTGCAAGGAACCCAGGTAATGGGAACCAATCAACACAGTATGAATGGCACTCAAAAGCAAGGCTGGCACACCCAATAGATGAATCTGTCGCCAACGCTTGCCCAAAGATTTCTGCAATGATTCCCAACTCGTTAAAGCGGCGGGGGACATTAATACCAATGCTACAGCACCCGCAGCCATACCCCACTGAAATTCTGGCGGCAGGAAAGAAAAGGCGGCAAATTTCCATTGCAATGAGTGTTCTATCATGTGGACGGTGTGAACCACAGAAAGCACAAAAGATCCCACTCCCAAGCCCCGGCGGTAACGCAATGGTGAAGCCCACAAGCCACTAATAGGACGCGCAATTAGCGCCAAGATTAAGCAGAGTAAAGCGGCGTGTCCGGTGTAATCTACCATTGTGTCACCAGTCCGCAACAAGGTGATAACGCCAATGATGAGTGTCACCCAACCGCCTAATCGAAACAACTGACTGCGCTTGTCTTTACTTACTAAAGAGCTGGAAACGCCTACACCTAGCATAGTGGGCAGAGTTCCCAGACCAAAAGCCAGCATAGTTGCCCCACCCATCCATAAATTGCCAGTTTCAGCGGCTTTAATTTGGGCTGCATACAGGAAACCACAGGGCATTAAACCCCAAGTCATCCCTAAAAGCAATGGCGTCCACCATTTGGTTTTTAAGGAAAGCTTAACCATTCCTGTGCTGAGGCGATCGTGTAAACTACCTTGTAATAAAGGATGTAATACGGGAATCCGCGGCAGGAAATCAGGTTTTACTTGTCTTAAGCCAAACCAAATTAGCATTACACCAGTTAGAATAGCCATCCAACGCCGAAAGTCGCTACCAACACCCGCTAGCTGTCCACCTTGCAGTAATATTGAACCTAGCGCCCCAATGCTAGCACCGACTAGAGCATAGCTCAACATCCGCCCCAAGTTTAGCAAGATATGAAATTTTAATTGCTGTTGCCAAGTGTCGGACTTTTCTAAGGTTAATGTGCGTCCTAAGGAAGCTGTGTGTAGAACTTTCGGCTGATGAGACAGAGAAAACGCCACTGTTAAAGGGCCACACATCCCAAAGCAATGCCCAAAACTCCCCAGGAACCCCAGGATTGTGATCAGCAACAAATCTACCATAAAAAAAGTCCTGAGTTCTGAGTCATGAGTGCTGAGTGTCAAAATAAAGATTTTAAAGAATTAAGAAGAAATTGTTTTCTCTTCTTTGCTTAGTATTCAGTACTCAGCACTCCTCTAGTGGGGCACTGTAAGTGAAGTTGCGATCGCTGTCAAAAGACAAGCCGTCAAACTTGATGTTCACCTAGAGAAGAAAAAAGTAAGAAAGCTTTGGTTTAAACATTTATAAAACTTTCTACACCCAGGCTTTTGAGAGCCAGTGCTGCTCACCCTTCTTGCGGAATAATGGCTGCTATTGTGTGACTCTATGACTACTTTTTTTCTTAACTCGGAGCGGATGGACAAAGTTGAGTTAACTTCAGAAATATATCTTTACATCAAGTTTTTATAAATCAAGAGACTTTTTATTATATGGTTATTAACCAGCAACTGTACTTCTAAAAGTACATTAGTTGAGGGGAATTTAATCTTTGCAAAGAATAATTGCAGTAATCACTGAGAAGAAATGAAATTGAGTTTTGTTGTCAAAAAGGAGAAAAATTAATGCCTTTTAATTTTAACGATGATGGGAAAGATGACTTTATTCACCAAGAGAAAGGTGATTGGGATGATGATACTCTTAGAACAGCACAACTCGATATCTGGAATGGAGATGGCACGTTTTCCAGCCAAATTTTAATTGATGATCCAATCCAGAAAGGTGATTTAACCAATCTGATTGTGGGAAACTATAACGGTGACGGCAGAGATGACTTGATTCGCCAAGAGAAAGGTGTATATGCTGCTGATGATCTTGGAACAGCACAAGTCTATCTCTTGAATGAAGATGACACGTTTTCCAGCCAAATTTTAATTGATGATCCAATCCAGAAAGGTGATTTAACCAATCTGATTGTGGGAGACTATTACGGTGATGAGAATGACTTTATTTACCAAGAGAAAGGTGTATATGCTGCTGATGATCTTGGAACAGCACAAGTCTATCTCTTGAATGAAGGTGGCACGTTTGTCATCCAAGTTTCGACTAATGATACAATCTATAAAGGTGATTTAACCAATCTGATTGTGGGTGACTATAACGGTGACGGCAAAGATGACTTTATTCGCCAAGAGAAAGGTGATTGGGATGATGATAATCTTGGAACAGCACAAGTTTATCTCTCGAATGGAAACGGTACGTTTTTCAGCCAAATTTTGACTGATGATAGAATCCAGAAGGGTGATTTAACCAATCTGATTGTGGGTGACTATAACGGTGACGGCAGAGATGACTTTATTCGCCAAGAGAAAGGCGCATATGCTGCTGATGATAATCTCACAGCACAAGTCTATCTCTCGAATGGAAACGGTACGTTTTTCAGCCAAGTTTTGACTGATGATACAATCCAGAAGGGTGATTTAACCAATCTGATTGTGGGTGACTATAACGGTGACGGCAGAGATGACTTTATTCGCCAAGAGAAAGGTGATTGGGATGATGATGATCTTGGAACAGCACAAGTCTATCTCTCGAATGGAAACGGTACGTTTTTCAGCCAAGTTTTGACTGATGATACAATCCAGAAGGGTGATTTAACCAATCTGATTGTGGGTGACTATAACGGTGACGGCAGAGATGACTTTATTCGCCAAGAGAAAGGCGCATATGCTGCTGATGATAATCTCACAGCACAAGTCTATCTCTCGAATGGAAACGGCACGTTTTTCAGCCAAGTTTTGACTGATGATACAATCCAGAAGGGTGATTTAACCAATCTGATTGTGGGTGACTATAACGGTGACGGCAGAGATGACTTTATTCGCCAAGAGAAAGGTGATTGGGATGATGATGATCTTGGAACAGCGCAAGTCTATCTTTCGAATGGAAACGGTACGTTTTTCAGCCAAATTTTGACTGATGATACAATCCAAAAGGGTGATTTAACCAATCTGATTGTGGGTGACTATAACGGTGACGGCAGAGATGACTTTATTCGCCAAGAGAAAGGTGATTGGGATGATGATGATAATCTCACAGCACAAGTCTATCTCTCGAATGGAAACGGCACGTTTTTCAGCCAAATTTTGACTGATGATACAATCCAGAAGGGCGATTTAACCAATCTGATTGTGGGTGACTATAACGGTGATAACAGAGATGACTTTATTCGCCAAGAGAAAGGCGTATATGCTGGTGATGATTTTGGAACAGCGCAAGTCTATCTCTCGAATGGAAACGGTACGTTTTTCAGCCAAATTTTGACTAATTACACAATCCAAAGTGGTGACTCCGTTAATATCATTGTTTAGCTGTTGCGACCAGCAATTATAAATGCTCTGACCTGCAAACAAGGGGTGGATATAGCACGGTAAGAGGTTGTTTGAAAAGTGGTTTGCTGTATCTTTGCACTTATTGATCCCCCCTAACCTACGCCAGTCGCTCCACTTGGGGAGACCCCAAGATTGCGCTGGCTCCCCTTAAAAAGGGGAAAACTGGAATCAAAGTCCCCCTTTTTAAGGGGAATTTAGGGGGATCTAGAACGTTTTGCTACTGAGAAGAGGACTTTTCAAACATCCTCTAAAGGTCAGACTAAGCTATCATTAGGGTTAAAGCTAGAGAAGGTGACACTTGCTCTAGCTTTACTGTTAAGAAATATGGGTGTAGAGAAGAATAGACAATTAAGCTTATTACAAAGTGACTTTACAGGTTTATTTAAAATTTTAGAGAACCACAAATATTAAACTCTACCTAGCAATCCTGGAAAGTTATACTTGGGGATTCGCGCTACCCTAAGTCTGGAAGCCAAGGATAAATCACATGAGAAAATGGATTTGGCTAATGCTGTTGGTGCTGATGGCAGTTGCCGTGGTGGGTAGCAGAGGTAGCACGTTTTTTGAACAGCCTCCCTTACCAGAAATTGTTGAGCGCATTCCAGTGGAAACACCCCAACCACAGACAAAGTTAAAAGAAGTTAACATTGCCCCGCAAGTTTCTACTAACAAGTTGTTAACTCATATCCAAAAGTTGAATTTTCAGCGCTACACAACAACAGAGCGATCGCTTACTCGCACTTATATCACAACTGAACTGAAAAAATTAGGCTGGAAGCCCAAATTGGAAAACTTCTCTGAGGGTGTGAATATTTTTGCTGAACGTGTAGGAACTAACAAAGCCGCTAAAGCAATTCTTGTAGGAGCGCATTACGATACTATTGCCTTATCTCCTGGTGCTGATGATAACGCTAGTGGTATAGCTGTGGTGCTGGAAGTAGCCCGGTTGCTCGGTTCCCGTTCCACACCACGGACGTTACAGCTAGCATTTTTTGACCAAGAAGAAGCAGGACTTTTGGGTAGTCAGGCTTTTGTGAGCAAGACAGCACGCTTGCAAAACTTGGGCGGAGCGATCATTATGGATATGGTGGGTTATGCTTGTTACACTTCTGGGTGTCAAAAATACCCTGCCGGACTGCCTGTTACTCCACCTAGCGACAAGGGCGACTTTTTGGCAGTAGCCGGTGATACAGAACATTTGCCTTTGCTGAGTGCTTTTCAAAACTCACAGATGCTTCCCTCAACCGCCCTGAATAAACAGGAATCAATGCCATCAGTCCTAACACTACCAATTCCTTTTAAAGGTTTACTGACACCAGATACCCTACGCAGCGACCATGCACCATTTTGGTATCAGGGTGTGGGTGCTGTGCTGGTGACAGATACCGCAAATTTACGTACTCCGTATTATCATCAGCCTAGTGATGTTCCAGCGACCATCGAGCGATCGTTTTTCACAGGAGCAGCACAGATTGTGGTCAATGCTACTACTGCTTTGTTAGAGAAAAACGAGGATTTGGAAACTCAACCACCAAGCTGAATTATGAATTATGTTGACTAGCTTTTGGTTCAGGGAAAGTCAACGTCCAATTATTTTTATCATTGACCTGAAAGTACAAACCTTGGAGAATGAGCCGTAGAGTTTTTCGAGTTCTAATAGGTTTTTTTACCAGATAAGTTCCTGATTCAGCAAAGACATCATCAAAGTTTTTTTTATGACCAAATTGTTTTGAACAGTAACTACCAGCACCTTTTACTGTTAACACAAAAAATGGAGATTTTCTGTATTCATCAGGAATCATGAAAATTCCATATACATGGTGACGACCACGCCACGGCTGAACAATAACTTTAGTAGCATGTACTTGGAATTTTGTAGTTTTTGAAGCTAAAAAAGCTTCAAAACTGCAATCAGAATCATTCACAGGCCACCACAGTGTAAAAATACTCACAAAGAGCAGCAACATCAAAATATAGCGGAGTCTGCGATGCATAAAGCTAATAAAAATTGTTGATGCGGCTGGTAGAATTTGATGGGTAATGATAGTGCCGCTACAGCAGTAAGCCTATCCACCTGCAACACCTTTGCAACACGTTCTAAAGGGCAAAGACAAAACATTAAGCGGTCGGTTAAAGTTTGCTATCAAAACAAATTGCAGTCAAGACATCAGCCCACAAAAAGCCCAGATTGTAGATGCGTAGTTTACCGCCGCAGGCATCGCTCCCCTGTTTTAGTAGCTCCTTTACAGTATTAAACCTAGCTGAGAAACAATCAGGCTTTTGTGGCTGTCAATACTGATTTATGCTCAAATTTTTAGCTGTAATGAATTCTACAATTTGTTGCTTTTGTTATGTTTTTGATGTAGCTCTGTTCGCATCTGCTGATGCTTTGAGGAGATCACCGCGATGCCAATAGCATACCCCTACGGGAATCTTGCTACGCGTAGCGTCTGTCTGCGACACGCTGCTCGCGTTCCAAGAGTTGCGGTAGCGAGTCAGACGCTCCTGCGTCGCTAACGCTGCGCTATCGATCTTCATAGCTCGTCTTAGACATCGCTATCAAGTTCAAGGAAAAATCTGCTTTTATTTCTAGGCAATTATTGGGGTAGTCAAATACACAAATATCCGTTATATTCCCGTAAGTAACAGTTGGTATAAATATTTATGGGAAGAAGTTGGAGAAGTCTTAAGACAGTTGCGGGTTTCTTTAGCGCGATTGTACTTACACAGTTCGGGGCAAATACTTCGGCGATTGCGGCTGACACAGTTGTTCTACGTTTCGGTTTATTTACAGAAACCATCTCCCTTGCTGAGTTGCAAGAGGCTGCAAAAACTGGGGAATTGCCTGGGAGTTTGCAGCCTTACGTTAAAGGATTATCTGAACAAGAACGCCGTTTCTTCTTGGGAGCGCTGGGCATGAATATACCGATGAATGTTGTCACCATTAATAGGTTAGTTAATACTCAGATTGGCACAACTATTCTCAATGACTTTGCTACAGCCTTAGCCCGAAAGGACAAAGCTGGGGTGCAAGCACTGAGAGCAGGATTGGTATTAGGTTCTACTGCACCGCCAGGTCTTTCTATACTGAGTTTTATCGCTGCTTATCCGAGTAAACGCTTAGAAATTGATTTACCACAGGCTTTCGTTGTTGCAGGGAGTTTGAATACAGCTTTTTGGCGTACTCAGCAATTTATGCTAGCGATCGCTCCCCAACTCGACCCCAAAACACCACAGATTGCTTTCCCCTTTGATCCCAGCCAACCAGGAAGCGACCAAGTAAAAATACTCAACTTAAGCCTGAATGACCAAAAGCGCGACCGTAAAATACCAATTGATATTTACTGGTCAACTGCTGCAACTGCCAATAAACCCGTAATTGTCTTTTCTCACGGCTTCGGGTCAGTCCGCACGGACTTGCGTTACCTGGCAGAACATCTAGCATCCCACGGTTATGTAGTAGCAGCTTTAGAACATCCCGGTAGTAATGAAGCAAATACTAACTTAGCATTACAAGGCAAAACCAGAGTTGTGAAGCCTCAGGAGTTTTTGGATCGCCCTCAAGATATTAGTTTTGTTCTCGATGAATTAGAAAAGCTCAACCAAACGGCTAATAATCCGCTTGTTGGAAAACTTGCAACCACGAACGCGATGGTTGTTGGCTATTCTTTTGGTGGTGGTACAGCTTTAGCAGTTGCCGGAGCCGAGTTACAACTAGAACGACTCAAACAACGCTGCAAAAAGAACTTGGCTAGCTTGAGTCTGGCAGAAGGTATGCAGTGTATTGCTCAAGAACTACCAGAAAATAGCTATCAACTGCGGGATACTAGAATCAAACAGGCGATCGCTCTCAATCCTACAACTTCTCTGATTTTTGGCGAAACTGGGTTAACTAAGGTGCAAGTTCCTACCCTAGTGTTAGCAGGTTCCGCAGATAAAACCACTCCAGCTTTAACTGAACAGATTGTGGGATTTGAAAAAATCCCATCCCCAAAATGGCTAGTTGGTGTACTTGGGGGTACCCATCTGAGTGTAAAAGACCCCAGTACGACTTTGGATCAGATAGGACAACCAAATACACCGATTAGTGGCGGTGAAGTTGTGGGTGAACAAGCAGCAGACGTTCGCAAGTATGTTAAAGCTATAGCTTTGGCCTTTGCTTTCCAGATGACTCCAGAAGCTAAAAACTACGCTATTTTTCTGACATCAGATTATGCCCAATTTGCTTCGACTTCGGCATTTCCATTTCGCCTAATTACGCAGATTCCTCCTGATGCTATGGCAGTAGTGAAAGAATTTGTTGCGAAATAAGCGATTTCTAATTAAACAAATATCCAATTTTGTGAGTAGCAAGCTTTAAGAGTAGGGATATTTACGGTGTACACACAAGTCGAAAAAAGCTCGATTTCCATTGTTCTCTCGTTCCGATGCGGAGCAAATCAATTATCTATTAGGGGCTGCTGCCTCTAATAGATAGTTGACTTGGTAAACTTACTTAGCACTGACACGGCTCCGTTTCTTCTTAAAGTTCGGATTTGTGGCGCGATCAGCTCATAAGTTACTAAACGTCTTTTGCAGATGTCTAAGCTCTTGTTGAACCGATACTACCTGCTTTTGTAATACATTGTATTTTATATATTAAGTAATATACAGCTTATAAAATTGGGCTTAATTTGTAGTATCTAGCTAGATTAAATTATAGTAACTTGATATTAAATGTGTAGTTGCTGTTAAATCTATACTAAAATTTTACAGTAAAAATAACTATTTACACATAAACTTTATAATATACTTATTAAAAATAATAGAAGCTTAAGAGTGTAAAAACATAAGAGCATTTGCTGAATAATACATATGGATTCTAGCTAAAATACCAAAAATCAATGAACACAACTTACTTTGTGCGAAAACATGTTTGTGTATTTGTTGGTGTAAATTCCTTTAAATTCACAACAATTTAGGGCATTTTTATCCGCTAGAGTCACAGATAAACCAAAAATAGAAAAGCTCAAAAGTAGCTTATTTTCTTTCATTAGATAATAAGTAGTTTCAGACATATCATATTGTAAAAATAATTTTGGATTCAGAATTAGACAATTACTCTATTTCACTCAAGCTCATGGAACTTTATACCACTCTTGAAATCGAACAACTCCAGCAAAATGAAGACCTTCCTTACTTGATTGAAATTATGGAGTGGGTGAAAAGTTTTTTAGGAAGACCTCATCCTAACTTAGGAAGACCCGGTGTAGTTTGCCCTTTTGTACCTCACTCTCTCAAGTCAAACAGTATTCGTCTGGGAGTTATTCGCACAAAAGATTTATATCCAGAGCAATTAGAAGAAGTTGTTGGGCGCTACCGAGATATCTTTCTTAAGATGGAAGTTAAAGAACAGGAATTAGCAATAAATAGAGCTTTTCTACTTATCTTTCCTGACATCCATATAGAAGATGCTTCTAAACTAGTAGATAGCGTCCAACAAAAACTTAAACCTTTGTTTGTTGAGTCAGGACTGATGATAGGAGAATTTCATAAACGTAATGAAACTCCTGGCCTGCACAACCCAAACTTTCGTCCACTTCGTAGCCCTATCCCCTTGTTGGCTATCCGGTTTATGGTTGAAGCTGACCTCCCCTTTCTTGAGAGTCCGGCTGATCCATACTTACGTATTCGATATCTGGAAGCTTATTTAAAGTGTTTTGCTCATAAATTTACAGATGAAACAAAGTTTAAAAATGCTCATCAAGCATTAGCTTTAGCGAAAGAACAAACAGCTATTTTCACGTAAATATATCACGTTGTAGGGGCACAGCAATGCTCATGCGTGTCAACTTCAGCTAAAGAGCAGGTAATTTTTGACTACCTTTAAACTGATTTACGATCTGTACTTCAGTAATGGCAATATTAGCGATCGCAATTTAAAATCCCAATTCTGATGCCATTGGTAAGCGGGTGCGTTACAATCAGGCATTAGAAAGCATAGGGTTGGCACTCCCTGCTTTAGAAGTATCCGCAGACATAGTTGTTGCCACAAAACTAGAAATTAATCAGAGTCGGTGAATGTTGATCAAACTGATAATGTGATTGAGTATGGCATAACTCGACTTTGAGGCGATCGTATGGAGTTAGCTTTTGAAAATGACTTAGCTTTACGATGTACAAAAGCACATAATTAGGTAAGTAAAATGGCCAAAGAAATAGAGCGGAAATATTTAGTTAGAGGAGATAGCTGGAGAGGATTAGCTGAAGGTAGTGTATATCGTCAAGGATATATTGCCACACAAGACACAGCTACTGTACGTATACGTATAGTAGGAGAAAAAAGTTATTTGACTATTAAAGGCCCCAATATCAAATATTCGAGATTAGAGTTTGAGTATCCTATTCCTATTAAAGATGCTCAAGAAATACTTGAGACATTATGTGAACGTCCCTTTATAGAAAAAATCAGATATAAAATAGAGTTAAGTGGTTTAATTTGGGAAATAGATGAGTTTGATGGTGTTAATAAAGGATTAATAGTAGCAGAAGTTGAACTGAGTGATGAAAATCAAGAAATTGAACTACCAACTTGGATTGGACAAGAAGTTTCTGATGACTCCAGATATTTCAACAACAATTTAGTAAAACATCCTTTTTCACAATGGTAATTGCCGAAGTATTAGCAACAAAGCATTTGAGGTCGCTTAAAGTGAATACACAGTCAAAATGCTTCTGGAACAAATAAACAGAAGCATTTTGATTGAGAATGCAACGCTGCGATCGCTCTTTAAAATTCAAAAACTATTTAGATAAATCTACATCAGTTTTATAGATCATACACACAGTAAAGGCAATTGCTACTTTAGGCTGTTACCGCTCTTGACTACAAAGCTTGGGTATACATTCCAAAATTGGTAAGCAGTTTTCCTGAAACAGCTGGAGTAGTTATTTTAATGCCCCTTTTCGGGGCTTTTTTAGTTTGAACTTCAATAATTACTAAACTTAAATATAGCGGTTCCCACTCAGATGCGGTACAACATTATATCGCAAGGTGTAGGGGCACGGCATGCCGTGCCCCTACGGGTGTATCTCACGTAAACGAGAACCGCTATATAAATAATTGACTGGTGTATTTGCTAAAAAAATAAACTTCAGCTTCAGTCAATACTGTATCTAATTTATATGTTTAGCAAACTGCAAACAAAATGTTTTTAACCATATTATTTGCAAATAATATGGGTTTACAAATTACAATAAGGGTCTTGGCAGCTTTTGGTTATCTTAGTTGGAGCAAGGGAAAAGGAAGAAAGATATCATTGATTCCAGGAGTAAGCTTCAAGCTTGATTATGTCGATGCTAAGTCGCCTATTATCAGATTCTTCAACAAACTTGAAATTTGAGAGTTAGTTTGTTGACGAGATAAAGACTTAGATAAGTGTTGGGAATCAATTACGTTTATGGTTTTCGTCTATAACGGTTCCCATTCAGATGCGGTACAACGTCATATCGCAAGGTGTAGTGGCACGGAATGCCGTGCTTTTACTTGCCTCACAATGCCAATTTGCAAGCCATACACCCGATTAGGGTGTAGGGGCACGGAATGCCGACACAGATTGTATGAATCACCCTGAAAAGGCTAGCCCCCAATCCCCAATTCTGTTTTTCCAAAAATCATTCTCTATTTTTTGGCATAAATTTAGTAAATGCGGATGATGTGTATATAGCAGCATTGATCACTAAAGATTAACTTATGAATAACTCCACCTATCAGCTAGACGATTTCGCTTTAATATTGCCGATTTCCCAATCAGCTCGCATAACTGCCCAGCAATTTGCTAACCAGCAGCCAAATTCTGAAAAAGCAGAGCAAGTTCGGCTGAATACGCTGGCTGTGTGGGTGGTGAATGACTACTTAGAAATGATGGATATTCCTACTGACCTCCAAGCTAGCGACAGCTGGAACCCAATCATGCGCCTTTGTGGGGATGTAGCTGACTTAGAGGTGCCCTCAGTTGGTCGTCTGGAGTGTCGTCCGGTCCATCTGCATCAGCAGATATGTTCTATTCCTCCAGAAACCTGGGAAGAACGAGTGGGTTATTTAGTAGTTCAATTTGATGAATCGCTCCAAGAAGCGAGGTTGCTTGGTTTTATCCCTAGTGTCACAACTGAAACGCTACCTTTAGAACAACTGCAACCATTGGAAGCCTTTATCGACCACATAGCACAATTGCGCCAATCTCCAGTTAGTTCACTAGTGAATTTAAGCCAGTGGTTTACTGGTATATTTGAGACAGGTTGGCAGACTGTTGAATCTCTGTGGAACGTGCCGGAACTCAGACCAACTTATGCCTTTCGCAGTACTGATACTGTGGAACTAAACGCCCTTAACCGACCAGAATCAATTACTAAACGTGCAAAACTGATTGATTTGGGTATCCAAATTCTCAACCAACCCGTCATGTTAATTGTGGAAATCAGCCCAGAAAAGGATCAACAAACCAGTATTCATCTCCAATTGCACGCCACTGGGAATCAAATTTACTTGCCGCCAGGAGTTCATCTCACCGTTCTAGATAGTTCGGGAACAGTATTTTTAGATGCCCAATCTAGAAAATTAGACAACTATATTCAGTTGCAGTTTCGCGGTGAACCTAGAGAGCAATTTAGCGTTAAGGTAGCTATAAATGAGACTAGCATTACCGAATATTTTAGGATTTAAAACATCTAGCTATCTTCCCTCTTAGTCGGTAATTTATTAAGTGGTAATTGGTTAATTAAAAATTAAAAATTCAAGCCGACTTTTAGGGATTTTGAAAAAAGTCTGTAAATGCTTGTGGAGCTTGTTATGAGACATTAGAACAGGGCATGGTTTTGCATAGGGAGATAGCGACAGTCATGGGTAAGTTAGTGGTTCTGAAATTCGGCGAGGGTAGTTTTGAGCAAGGGTTTGCTGTCACCCTCGAAATTGGTGAAGAACACGAGCGTGCTACAACAGAAATTACGGGGAAGCTACCTTCATTTCCCGAAATGCCGCTCTATTACAGTCATTGGCAGTCTAGTTATCGGCAAATAGGCAATCGTTATCGTCTCCATGCTGACAAAATGCAGGTGACGAATGTATCGATGATTCAAGACTGTGAAAACGCTTCCCATATTTTGCGGGCACGCTTTAATACCTGGCTGCGAGCAGAGGAGTTTCGCCCTTTAAGGGAAAAATGGTTAGAAAGATTGTCGTCCACGGAAGAAGTGCGGGTGATTCTGCAAACAGAAAATAGCCAATTGCAACTATTACCCTGGCATCTGTGGGACTTGTTAGAACGCTACCCTAAGGCTGAAATTGCCCTTTCTTCACCATCCTACGATCGCATTCACAAACCACGCACTTTAAATCAATTAGTCAACATTTTAGCAATTGTGGGCAATAGTCAGGGAATTGACACCCAGGCCGATCAAGCTTTACTGCAACAGTGTACTAATGCAGAAGTTAGCTTTCTGGTAGAACCACAACGGAAGGAATTGACTGAGCATCTTTGGGGAAAAAACTGGGATATTCTCTTTTTTGCTGGGCACAGTTCCAGTAACAAAAATGGAGAAAGCGGACGAATTTACCTGAATAAAACTGATAGCCTCACTATTGGCGAGTTAAAGTACGCTCTGAGGAAAGCCATTGAAAACGGCTTACAACTAGCTATATTCAACTCCTGTGATGGATTAGGATTGGCGCGAGAACTGGCTGATTTGCAAATACCTCAAATGATCGTTATGCGTGAACCTGTTCCAGACCAGGTTGCCAAGGAGTTTTTAAAGTATTTTCTCGAAGGTTTTGCCGGTGGCGAGTCTTTATATCAGTCGGTACGCCAAGCGCGGGAACGGTTGCAAGGACTTGAGGATCAATTTCCCTGCGCGACTTGGCTACCAATGATTTGCCAAAACCCAGCGCAGATCCCACCCACTTGGGATGAATTAAGGTCTACAAAAACTAAAGATATACCAAATTTAGCTTTGTCTACCAGACACAGACTTACGACAACTTTGTTATCCAGTTTGGCGATTACAGCTTTGGTTTGTGGGGCGAGATTGCTGGGATTGTTGGAAAATTCAGAAATTCAAACCTTTGATTTGATGATGCGATCGCGTCCTGGGGAGGAACTAGATTCCCGGCTGCTGATAATCACAATTGACGATGACGATCTGGCAATTCAAAGACAAAATAACGAGTCCTTGATTGGAGCTTCTATTTCCGAAAAATCTCTCAACAAACTTCTGGCAAAACTGAATCAATACCAACCCCGTGCGATCGGCTTGGATATCTACCGTGATTTTAAAGCCAAACAACCAGATTTAATTACTCGTCTTCAAAAAACTCAGAATTTGATTGGCGTATGTAAGGGGAGCGATGGCACAGTAAATATCCCAGGCAATCAGCCGCCCCCAGAAATACCCACAACAAATCTAGGATTCAGTGACTTTATTCACGATCGTGATGGAGCTATCCGTCGGCATCTCCTGTTCATGAACCAAGAGGCGACATCGTTGTGTCCTGCTCCCTTTGCATTCAGTCTACAACTTGCCTCTCTCTATCTGCACCCTTCAGGAATTCAACCAAAGTTCACCCCTGAAGGGAATTTGCAGCTGGGTAAAACTATTTTTCCGAACCTGAAATCTCGTACTGGCGGCTATCAAAATATTGATGCTAATGGCGGTCAAATCTTGCTTAACTACCGTTCCTCAAAACAAATAGCCGAACAGGTAAAGCTAACCCAATTTTTATCTAGTCCGATTAACCCCAGTGCTATCAAAGACCGAATTGTTTTGATTGGTGTGACGGCAAAGGGGGATTCTCCAGACACATGGCCTACACCCTATGGCGTTCCTTTAGATGAGCAAATGCCAGGAGTGTTAGTACAAGCCCATATGGTCAGCCAGATCCTCAGTGCAGTCCAGGATGGGCGGCCCTTGCTGCGGGTTTGGTCATTGTGGGCTGAGGTAGCCTGGATTTGGGGCTGGTCTTTAGTAGGAGGAGTCCTGGCTTGGCGAAAGCTTTCGTTCCCTTGGTTGGCATTGGCAGTTAGTATTACCTCTAGTGTTTTGTATGTAGTTTGTTTTGGTCTGTTAATTTCGGGCGCTTGGGTGCCTTTTGTACCTTCGGCTTTGTCGTTGCTAGCCACAGTTAGCTTGATGTCAATTTATAATTCAACAACAAAAGTGCGGGTGGCGAGTGGGGAGTAGGGGGCAGGGGGAGAAGAATCTGATAGTTGTATTGGACAGAAGAATTTAGATAATTTAATTTTTGGAGTTCACTAGGGAATAGGGAAAGATTTTTTATTAAATTTTTGGATAACCAGCAGATAAATCTACAATGTTTGCATACTTAAAAGAAGGTTTTTATGAAGTCAAATTCACAACCGATAAAACTGTTTTTAGTAGTAACTTTTAGCTGCACCAGCTTACTAGTTAGTCTGAATCCAGTACTGGCAAAACCAACTCTTGGTTCTTCACCTAGCGATGCCTACGGCGGGCTACGCCTACGCTCTGATGCTAAAACGACCCTTGCTCAAGCTACAACTTATAATCAACCCCCACTTCCACCTGGTCCCCCTCCTGGGGGTCGCGTTCGTGGTGGAGCGAAGCGCGGCGAGTTGGCTGGATGTCCACTTACTAAACTTGACCTGACTGCTTTAGTGCCATTTACTGAGGAAGCTAACTCAGTGATTAATGTCTGGGGACAGACAACGGTAGAACGCCCAAGTTGGTTTTTCTATGTGCCTTATACCAAAGATTTGCCATATACAGTTGAATTTGTGCTGCAAGATCAGGACTCTAACGAGATTTATCAAAAAGCGATCGCTCTACCAGATAAAGCAGGAGTCATCCGCGTATCTCTGCCTAACACTGCTCCTGCTTTGGCACTAAACAAACAATACCGCTGGTTTTTCACGATTAACTGCGATCAGCAAAAGAATTCTCCCCCGACTTTCGTCGAAGGGGTAATACAACGAGTCGAACTAAATCCAGCCGCTCTCAAAGATTTACAAACTACAGAACTTCTAAAGCGCTATACTATCTATGCCCAAAATGGGATATGGTACGAGGCACTAACGACACTAGCTCAACTGCGCCAAAATAATGCTAAAGATGCAGCACTGCAAACAGAGTGGCGGAATTTGTTACGCAGCATCCGCTTAGATGATATTGCAGCAGAACCGATTCTTTCGGAAAAACCTTAAACTAATCTTCTTTTTGCAAGATATCATCATCAATCCGTCGCTCTCGATTAATATCGGGATTTTCTGCTGTCCAATTCTCATCTGCTCCCAGAGATTCAGGAACCATCACAAACTCAGTCTCTTTTGTATGGTTATTTCCCCATTCATCCAAAACATCTTTGATCAGTACTTCTTGCAACCAAATCTTAGCGACAACAGTTAGGGGTAGCGCCAGAAATAATCCTAAGAAGCCAAAGAAAGTTACGAAAAATAGTTGAGCAATTAAGGTTACGGCTGGCAGCAACGAAACTTGCTGTGCCATTACAATGGGTGTGATGAAATTACTCTCAACCTGTTGAATAATCAAGTAGAGAATTAAGACAGCTAGCACTTTCCAGGGATCATCCAACAATGCGATCGCCATTGCCGGGATTACACTAATTGTCGGCCCCAGATTGGGAATCAAGTTCAAAAATCCTGCCAAAATCGCTAAAGCCAGTGCTGCCCTTATACCCAAAATTGATAAACCAATCAGACTCATCAATGCCACTACGAACATGGCAATGAAAGCGCCTGTAATCCATCCCCCCAAAGAGATTTCGCACTTATTTAAAATTCCTTCCACCCGCCGCCGATAAAATGAGGGGAAAAGCCGCACAAAGACTTTGCGGTAAGCCACGGGATTGGCTAATATCATTCCTGTTAAAACCAACACTAGCAAAATCTTGAGGACGGCTTCCAAAGAGCCAGATACAAAGGCGAAGGAGTTTCCCAGTACCCGATTGATGAAGGGCTGTGCTTGTTGGATGAGGCTGTTGATATCTGGGATGTAGGGAACCAATTGGTTAGGAATACGAGTTCTCAGGGCGTCAAGCCAACTATTAAAGCGCCCAAACCCTTTAGGAACTTGATAGGTTAGTTCTTGAAACTGTTGTGCAAAAGGTGGCACAATTAGCCAGAAAAAACCCACAACACCTGCAAAAAAGATAGCTACTGCGAGGAGGACGGCAAATCCACGCCTCATCCCAAAGCGTTGAAAGCGTTTCGCTAGGCGATTTAAAGTGGCAGCTAAGACAACTGCGGCAAACATGAGCAAAAGCACTTCCCGAATTTGCCACAGGATGTATAAAGAAAGAACGATGGCGATTAAGCCGATCCATTGACCGAGGTTCACAGGCTGACTCCCAACGGTTGGCGAGATGCAATTTTCTTGTAATTCAGCTAGGTTAGCTGATTTTAGTAACTTGTGCGTAGATGCTTGCGAGTTAATTTTGTTTCTGTGCTTGGAATCGCCACAGTAACGCGATCGCCATAATCACAATCGGCAACAATACTATAATCAGCGCGTTGGTTGCTGTCCCCGGAATTGATAGACTTGGCCCTGCATACTTAATTAATACCGATAACAAAGCCGAGAGTAAAAGCAGTTTCAGAACAAATCCTAGTTGATTTTCCATAACAGTACGGTAATACACATTTTTCTGTTGGGTATACACGAATTTAGGCTGCACTATCTACTTTCTAGAATAGAAACTAATAGATCATAAATAGATTAAAGTCTTTATTACCCACATTCTTGACTTATAACTACCACGATCCTGAGCAACATAATCACTACTTAAGCATTCGTTGAATTAACTGATATAAGCTATTACGCTTTGAAATTACACAGTCACTTCCTAAGTTCGTTGACCACTGACGGTTAACAGTCAACAGTCAACTGTCAACAACCAACACGAAAAGATGTGCAAGTTAAATACGCGACAGTTTAGCATTTCAAGATGTGTTTTTGTGTGAGATATGACACATTCATAAATTTCTTAATCTCATGATTTACCTACCAGTTTCATTACTGCTATTCATAGTATTGTTACTACTACTACCATTCATTTGGTTTGCTGTGGCAGTAGATGTGGTGGAAATCGCAGTAGCCAAGATGGGGTTTTCTCCCAACATCGCTTTTTTATTGCTTGTGCTAGTAATTTTCACCAGCACTATCAATATACCCCTATACCGTCTAGGAACTGACGTTCAACTAGCAGGTGACTTTGCAACCCTGTGGTTAAGTGAATTTTGGGGTATTCCCTTAAGGAAAGTGCAACGCTCTACTGTGGTAGCGCTCAATGTTGGCGGTGGCTTAATTCCGGTGGTGTTGGCACTTTACCAATTTACTCAGGGAAATGCTCTAGCAATCTTGCTAGTAACTACCATTGTCACCATTGTTAGCTATTATGCAGCGCGAGTAGTGCCAGGAATAGGTATCCAAATGAATCCTTTACTGGCTCCCCTGACCGCTGCTTTATCTGCAATGTTAATCGCTGCGCCTCATGCTGCTCCTGTAGGCTTTGCTGGTGGTGTACTTGGAACTTTGATTGGTGCTGATTTGCTACATCTCAAAGATATTCAAGCCATGAGTGCAGGAGTACTCAGCATCGGCGGTGCTGGTGTATTTGATGGCATTGCTTTGTGTGGTCTATTTGCTCTGTTATTGAGTTGAAAAAATTAGTCATTTGTCCTTGGTCATTAGTCATTTGTAAAGGACAAATGATTAGGGAAAGTCTGAGGCTTTGGCGCAGCCCGTCGCAGACATCATAACAGACGCTGCGCGAACAAAGACGAATTTGGAGGGTACATCAAAATGCCTGTTGAAACTAATAACAAAAGCTCCATCAAACCGCCCAAAGTTCGGCAGTTTGGTGGGAGTTTCTTCATTTTACTAACCCTGTTGTTATTACTGAACCTTATTATTCCGAGTTTTTTTGGGGTACGATCGCTACAAGTTCCCTATAGCACTTTCCTGGCTCAAGTAGAAGCGGGGAAGGTAGATCGAGCCATTGTGGGTGGCGATCGCATTGAATACACCATCAAAACTCAAACTCCAGATGGTACCACTGAACAAGTGTTTACCACTACACCAGTAGCCATTGATCTAGATTTGCCGAAAATTCTACGTGAGCATCATGTGGAGTTTGCTGCACCATTACCAAACCCAAATGCCTGGATTGGCACTTTACTTAGTTGGGTTGCACCACCGTTAATTTTCTTTGGGATTTGGGGCTTGTTAATGAATCGCCAAGGTGGCCCCGCTGCACTAACGGTAGGTAAAAGCAGAGCTAGGATTTATTCTCAAGGCAGCACTGGTGTAAAATTTAGTGATGTGGCTGGTGTAGATGAAGCCAAGGCGGAATTAGAAGAGATTGTCGATTTTCTCAAAAATGCTGATAAATACACCACACTAGGGGCAAAAATTCCTAAAGGTGTGCTGCTGGTAGGACCTCCGGGTACTGGTAAAACATTATTGGCAAAAGCGATTGCTGGTGAAGCTGCTGTTCCCTTCTTCAGCATTTCTGGTTCAGAATTTATCGAACTATTTGTGGGTGTGGGTGCTGCACGAGTCCGCGACTTGTTTGAACAAGCCAAAGAACAAGCTCCTTGTATTGTGTTTATCGACGAGTTAGACGCACTGGGTAAATCTCGTGGCGGTGCTGGGCCAATTATGGGTGGTAACGATGAGCGCGAACAAACTCTCAACCAGTTACTCAGCGAGATGGATGGCTTTGATGCCAACACAGGCGTGATTATCATCGCCGCCACCAACCGTCCAGAAATTCTTGACCCGGCTTTACGCCGTCCTGGTCGATTTGACCGACAAGTTGTCGTCGATCGCCCTGATAAAATCGGTCGGGAAGCAATTCTCAAAGTCCACGCCAGAAATGTCAAATTAGCCAATGATGTCGATTTAAGTACTATTGCTATCAGGACTCCTGGTTTTGCTGGAGCAGATTTAGCTAACCTTGTAAATGAAGCCGCACTATTAGCCGCACGGCGAAATAGCCAAGCTGTGACGATGGCAGATTTCAACGAAGCCATTGAACGTCTGGTTGCTGGCTTAGAAAAACGCTCCCGCGTGCTGAATGAAACGGAGAAAAAGACTGTCGCTTATCACGAAGTTGGTCACGCCATCATCGGTGCGTTGATGCCGGGTGCCGGTAAAGTTGAAAAAATCTCCGTTGTCCCTCGTGGTGTTGGTGCATTGGGTTATACAATTCAGATGCCGGAAGAAGACCGCTTTTTGATGCTAGAAGACGAAATTCGCGGACGGATTGCGATCCTTTTGGGTGGACGTTCTGCCGAAGAAATCGTTTTTGGCAAAGTGTCCACGGGTGCTGCTGATGATATCCAAAAAGCCACTGATTTAGCAGAACGCGCCATTACTCTTTATGGGATGAGCGATCGATTGGGGCCAGTGGCGTTTGAGAAGAGTCAACAGCAGTTTCTTGAAGGTTATAGTAACCCGCGTCGTGCTATTAGTCCGAAAGTGGCGGAAGAAATTGACCGCGAAGTTAAGCAGACATTAGATAATGCTCACCACATCGCCTTGAGTATTCTGCAACATAACCGTGATTTACTAGAGCAAACAGCAGAGGAACTGTTACAACGAGAAATTCTTGAAGGTGCAGATTTGCGCGATCGCCTCATCCAAGCTAAAGTACCGGGTGAAATGGCAGAATGGTTGCGGACGGGTAAAATATCAGAAGATAAACCACTGCTGCAAACACTGTTGGTTTAATAATTGCAGATTGAATTGAAAAGCGATCGCTTACTTCAAGAGTGATCGCTTTTTTACGTGAAACTCAACCAGCCAAAAACTTGTTCTACAGTTAGTTCCAACTCGATACCGTCAAGGATGGGTAATTTCTCAGCAGCATCGTATAATTCCACTCGCTGTCCAGGAAAAATCCCCAGCACACTTTCGTCTTCAGGGTTGATTAACCAGCCGAGTTCAGTACCATTGCGTGAACAATGCAATAATTTACTCAACACTTTTGTGAACTTTTGGTCTGGGGAAAGAATCTCAATTGCCCAGTCGGGATGAATTTCAAAGCGATTAACAATTCTGCCAGATGGAGTTTTAGGAATTCTCCCCCAGCGAAACACCGACACATCAGGGACGATAGAAGCACCGCCAAAGGTACAACGCAGTTCTGGTAAAGCCAAAGCAATTTTTTGGCTTTCTGCCAATTTATTAATCACTTCAAATGCCTTACCTCGAAGTAGACTATGTTCACCTTCAGGCATAGGTTTTTGAATGATTTCTCCGTTGATAAAGTCTGATGCTGGTTCAGTTTCTGGCAGTTTGAGGAACTCTTCTAAAGTTAGTTGGGGTTGAGTGGCAATAGTCATCAGCAAATAGCATAAAGGGGATAGTTTTATTATGGGCGTTAGCTTGCCTCGCATCCTTCGTTTCCGATAGGTGCTAGAAATTATATTTTTGGGAAACCTACGAGGCGATGAACTTGGACTGATACATCACCAAAGGCTAGGGGGACAATAGTACCAGTGGTTAATGTCAGTTCAGTTGTGTATTGCCCATTTTTTAAGTCTCGAAATACTAGTAACTGAGGATTTTTGAGATTGACAACCCAATATTCAGTAATGCCTGCTTCTGCATAGATGTCTTTTTTATCACCTAGGTCTTTGCTCAAGGTGGACTGAGAAAATTCGATAATCCAGAATATATCTTCAGGGTAAGGGTGGTGTTCTAAGTAGGCGTCGCCTATAGGTTTGACAATAGCAACATCGGGGACGGGTTCTGAGTCGTTGGGTAGGGTGATGGGTTTAGCATCGCGGATTTTTGCCGGTTCGCCTAGCAGTGTGCGGAGATAATCAGCTGCTTCGGTATTGTAGTAGGCATGGGGTTCTCGTTCTGGGGGCATAACTATGAGGTCGCCGCGCAATAGTTCAATGGGTTGGTCATCAAAAATCCCTGCTTCTATTGCTCGGTGATAGCGTTCAATTGTCCATTTATAGGTAGTTACCGTCATAGCCTTTTCTACCGTTTCGACAATAGCTTTAGCCACACCAGTAGAGTTATCGCTTTAGCGTAACGCACCATCGACAATTCAGGGTGCGTTAGCCTTCAACCCGCCGCAACTTCTCTAATTCCTTTGGCGTGAGGGGATCATTTCCTGACTTTAGTGCTTCTATCCAGCCTAGCCGTCGCTGCTTCACATCATTTGAGTAATCAAGTGCGCCACTGTCTACAGCAGCTTGAAAATCTTCTAATGCCCCTGCCAAGTCGCCAGTCAAAACTCTAGCCAGTCCTCGACTGTCTTGATAGCTTTTATTGTCCGGGTCTAAGGTAACGGCTTTTTCACAGATTTTGAAAACACCTTGAGCATAACCGTGTAAACAGCCAACCCAGCAAATGCTATTTTGAAATTCAGCAGTGTTTCTCAAACTAGGGTCAAATATTTGGGCTTGTTTGAAAGCTTCTTGTGCTTCTTTAATTTTGCCTTCTTTCACCCAACTGATGCCCTGACTCAAGGCAACCACAGCCGCAAAAGCTTTGTCTTGCGCCAACTTTGGAGATACGTCTACTGCTTCATGCAGCCCTTGTGCATTGAGCCATTTTGTGTTGCTATTCCATATAAGTGCTTCGAGGTTGGCATGGCTGAGGTTGGCATCGCTGAGGTTGGCATCGCTGAGGTTGGCATTGCTGAGGTTGGCATTGCTGAGGTTGGCATTGCTGAGGTTGGCATTGCTGAGGTTAGCATGGCTGAGGTAGGCATGGCTGAGGTAGGCATTGCTGAGGTAGGCATTGCTGAAGTTGGCATGGCTGAGGTCGGCACCGCTGAGGTTGGCATGGCTGAGGTTGGCATGGCTGAGGTTGGCATCGCTGAGGTTGGCATCGCTGAGGTAGGCATTGCTGAGGTAGGCATTGCTGAGGTTGGCATTGCTGAGGCCGGCACCGCTGAGGTTAGCATGGCTGAGGTAGGCATGGCTGAGGTTGGCACCACTAAGGTTGGCACCACTGAGGTAGGCACCACTGAGGTTGGCACCACTGAGGTTGGCATGGCTGAGGTTGGCACGGCTGAGGTTGGCACGGCTGAGGTTGACACGGCTGAGGTTGACAGCGATGAGGTTGGCATCGCTGAGAAATAATCTTAAGTTTTCTCTAAAAGCAGAGATACTCAGGCAGTGACTATAGCCGATAATACGGAGCAAGCGTTCTGAGTCAAATTGATCGGTATTAGGTTTACCGCAGGGGTGAAAGGTAATTTTGTCTTTGAGGTCGTCTTTTCTTTGGGCATAGCGATGCAACTCTAGAAGCAAAATCATCACATTCAGCCCTGTATACACATCCACCTGACGCAATCCCAACTTAATTTCTCGCTCTGGTAATTGCTCCCGCAATTGTTTTTTCTTTATCAAAGGCAGGTTTGCATCTTCTGCATCAATAAATTCCCCATCGCACCAACGGAAGTAGAATTGCACTAATCTTTGAAAGAGTTGACACAAGCGTTCCACGTTTGGAAATTCTGAATTCTCAGCCAACCAACCCATCAAATATTCGACAATTTCAAGCGTTAAATTTCCATAACCTAATAAATCGTAAATCTGCTTATCCATTACCTCCGTGGTAATAAAGTCACGCTTGCTTAACTTGGTTGTCCAATCGATAAAGCTTTTTAGTAACCGTTCTGCGAATAAAAACTCGCTAAAACTCTTGTGAACAAACTCAACTGAGCCGCCTTTATCGCCTGAAGCTGGTTTAATATAAAATGCCGTCAACAAATTATTGAGTAGCTTATCTTGTTGATTTTTTTCCGAGGCATTCTCCTGTCTGGCTTGCTGAATTAACTTTGCTGCTGGGTTGTTGCTGTCTTTGAGTCGTGCTTCTAACATCGTCACTCTCGCAGATTCATTCCCAGACTGCACCACACACAAAGCGGCTTCCGTGAGAAACTGCCGCAAATCTTCGCTCTCAAATCCAGTCAAGCGGGAATTATCATTTTGATTTTCACTGTCACGCTGTTTTTCTAGTACCCACTTCACTGATTCATCATAGATACGGATTTTTGCCTTAATAGCATCTGCGCCTGCAAACATTTGGACGTTGAAACGGTTGTCTCGGTGCATCCGCGCTAGTAAATAAAGCAGTAAGGGTTCTCGTGCTAGTTTATTTTTGACTTCATTAGGGCAAGCCTGCAAAAATTCTTCAAACTCACTCTTGTTAACTTGAGCTGCAACTGACCATTTTTGCAGCCATTTTTGCTGAATTGAGTCATCCATTGGCTGAAGTTCGACGCGCTTCAAGCTTTTAGTTTGTGAGAGGAAACGCTCATTTCCTTGCAGCGCTAGGGGACGACCGGTAACTAAAAACTGATGACGGCAAAAGGGGTCTTTTTGAAACTGTTCCACCTGTTCTAAAAATTCCTTCAAGCCGCCACTGGCTCGTCCTTCGAGCAACAACTCATCAAACCCATCCAGTAAAAACAAAAACCGAGTATTTTTATCTGTCAGCCAGCCTGAATCACTGGTGACAAAATCAAGGTGTTGTAAATAGTTTTCTAAAGTATCAGTTAAGTTATCTTTTAGTACGCGCAAATCTCGCAACCGAATCAGAATTGGGGTAAAGCTGGGATGCAATTCGCGCTGTACCCAATCGGCAAACATTCGACAAAAAACACTTTTCCCCCGTCCAGCTTCGCCCTGAATAAACAAAACTTGTTTGTGTTTTACATCTGGGTCATTCAGTATTGCCTTAACCCACGCTTCCAGTTCCAGGCTTGCATTGTCTTTAGCATCCAGTTCTTTGACTTGCAAAGGTACATACAAATCCCGAAATGTAATATGGGTTTCATCAAAAATCTTTTCTTCTGGCTTTGGTTTAATTACCTGTTCTAAATAATCTTCAATATTCAGATTTTTTTCTAGCTTTTCTTTTCCTCCGGCGCTGTACCATTTCCAAAGTTTGTCCGCTTTCTCTCCGACTTCTACCAATGCGTCTTGCATATATTCATCGGTGTGACGCGCCACTCGTTCAGTTAAGGTTTTTGCTTCTGTCTCATCTAATCCCGCTTCTTGCAAGCGTTGCTGTAAAATCTGATTAAATGATTCTGCTAGTTGAGATTCGTGGAAATAGAGAATGGCTTTCTTCACTTCTCGCGCATCAAATTCTTGCTCACCTAATTTCTGAATTTGCAAAGCTAGAGCATGAGAAGCTGGAAGGTCTCGATCAATTTTCTTGAGTAATTCGGAATCTTGTTTGAGAATATCCTGAAAGCTATCTATGTAAGCAGCCTGACTAACTAGTAGCACACAGCTTTCTAAACTTGGCTCTTTGTTGGTTGCATCAATAATGAACTTTAGTATATTAATGGCGATGGGTGCAAAAGGAATTACTTCCTTGGTAATTTGACCCAGAGGAGAATTAAATACATCTAATAGCGAGGAAATCTGTTCTAGATATGGTTTGAAGTTTTGAACATTGGGTTTTTGCTCCTTAATTGCTTTTGCCAAATCAAGCACGGCTTTAGCTGCTTCGGCTCCAGTCTTTGTTACCTCTACGCCTTGTCCCCAGTTCAAATCCTGAATGTTTCGCAAAAACTTCCAGAGTTTCGTCATCGCCATAGACTATTCTCCAACACCATCAATTTGGTAAAAATGCAACTGTATAGCCCTTCTCGTTTGTATGCAATAGACTTTGACCTCACTTCCATTCCTCTCTCCTAAAAGGAGAGAGGCTTTAAGTCTTACTCCCCAACGCTAGTAGGGAAAGGGTTGGGGGTTAGGTCTTTATTGCACTCAACTGAGAACCGCTATATTACTTAACTCATATTCAACCAGCTAAAAACTTGTTTAACTGTCAGTTCTAACTCGGTATCATTGAGTATAGGCAACTGATAAGCTATTGTATATAATTTCACTCGCTACTTGGAAGCGCTGTTAGCAGAGTTTTAAGTTTCACGCAGAGGCAAAGAGGCGCAGAGAGTTTTTAAATTTTGTTGTTCACGAGTATCAAAGACTCGTTAACGGAGATAAAAGGTGGATTCATCCAGTTCAAAGACTCATTAACGGAGATAAAAGGTGGATTCATCCAGTTCAAAGACTCATTAACGGAGATAAAAGGTGGATTCATCCAGTTCAAAGACTCGTTCACGGAGATAAAAGGTGGATTCATCTAGTTCAAAGACTCGTCAACGGGGATAAAAGGTGGATTCATCCAGTTCAAAGACTCGTTAACGGGGATAAAAGGTGGATTCATCCAGTTCAAATACTCGTTGACGGAGTTCAAAATGGATGAACAGAGGCGATTAATCGCGTCTCTACTAACTGCGTTGCCAAATTTTAATTGTCTTATCTAAACTACCGCTAACCAACATCTCGCCGGAAGCTGTGAAAGCCAATGCTGTGACTATATGAGTATGACCTGTAAACGTACCCAGCAATTCCCCGGTTTGTAAATGCCACAACTTGATAGTTTTATCGGCACTACCGCTAGCGATAATTTGTCCATCGGGACTTAAAGCGATCGCATATACTCTATCTCTATGTCCTTTAAGAGTATAAAGTAATTCCCCAGTCTCCAATTGCCAAATTTTAATCGTTTGATCCCAGCTACCACTCACGAGCATTTTACCATCTGCACTAATCGCTAAGGAACGAACGATGTGAGAATGACCCATGAGGGTATGCAGTGGTTGTGCGTCCTTTAAACTTTTGACTCCCGTCTGGGGTAAGGTGCGCCAGACTTTAATTTTGCGATAGCTACCTGTCACCAGAGTTTCCCCGTCTCGACTTAAAACCAGGGAATGAGCAGCTGTATCATCTAAAGAAAGTGCGATCGCAACCTGACGTTGCATCAAATCCCAAAACAGAATTTTTCTATCATCTCCGCCTGTAGCTAACATTCTGCCGTCTGGGGTGAAGGCAGCGCACCGCACTACCCCATTATGTTTGTGCAAAATATCTATCAAGTCTAGTGCGCCTACGTGCCAAAGCTTAATTGTGGAATCTGCACCGCAACTCACTAAAGTCTGTCCATCTGAACTAAAAGCCAGGGAATTCACTTCATCCACCAGCCCAGATATCACCCAAGGATACTCTGATAATGTCTCTATTAATTCACCCTTGCTTAAATCCCAGAGTTTCGTCTCTCCCCGACTACCACTTGCCAATATAGGTAAGGCTTTGCCATTCTTACACCCAGAACTGAAAGCTAGGCAATTAATGCCTCTGTTGTGTCCTTGCAAAGTCTGCCAGCATTCCCAGTCACCAACTATATCCTTAAGGCAATGCTCTGATGGTAGAGTCTGTATTGTATCTGCGATCGCTCTCTCATTAATTAATGGTGGCGCATCTTTTTTGCCAATAAGTGATTCTAAATACCAACTCAACCCCCCCGCATACAACAAGTTACTCGGAGTAATGTAAAGTTTTGGTTCATTAAGTTCAATTTGATTCGCAGGTAAAAAGCCTGTAATTATGCTCTGTTTTTCGTCTCCTAGCTTACCTGTAGATGGATAAAATAAACACAAAAAAATTAATACTTGGTGCTTTCTTAAATCTTCTTGAGTAACCGACCACCTAATTTTGTCTTTCTTAATACCATTAAAACTTTCTCCATCAGCAACATAAACTTGAACACTTAGCTGAGGATTATCTTTTAGTACATAAGAAAATTTGCTTTCGCCACACAAATTTCCCTCATCATCTAAAACCATGTTTTGCACGGTATCTTGTGACACTTTTTTTACCAATTTCCCCAAACGTTCAGTTATCACCCCGTCAACAATATGCTCCCGCAAAAGATAATCTTGGGCTTGTTGTTGGAAGTATTTGGGAAAAGGTATCGTCCAGTCGGGAGGCTCAGGATATTCAGGCGGCGTCGGCGGCGGATTTTTGGCAAGAACTTCTGCTTGTTGACGAGAAAGTTCTTGGAGTCTAGCCAATGGCTCGCCCCAAAAAGCCATAACTTCAGTGTGACAACCTTTTACTTGACTTTCTAGCAAAGATAAGTCATAAGTTTTAGGTTTTTTCACACGTTGAAGGAAGTCAGCTTGTTGAGCTTTGAGTAAGCTAATCCAATCCATCTGCATTCCTGCGGCAAACTATTGCATACCTACGGTAAGCTATACCAATGCAATTACTCAAGTTTATAACCTTAAATAATTAAAAATTCAGTAATGTTAGCAGTCTAATAAAACACAGCCATTGGCAGATGTTTACGATAAAGATAGAGATTATTGCACTTAGACATTTTATGAACTGATGCAGTTGAAGTATATAGAATTAAATGATGTCAGTCAATTCTAACGGAGATAGACAACGAGATACTGTTTCCCTAGAAACAGTTATAGCCGCAAAGGAAAGTTTAATCTCAGAGAGATTTCAAAGGTTGCGGTAACGTTAAGTCAGCAAATACCCACACAAAAACAACCTAGTACTCGACCAACCCAAAATTGCTAGGTGAGGGCGGGCACTGGGAAGTAGGGAGTCGGTAAAAGTTTTTTCGTTTTGTCAAATTTGTAGATATCTAGGAAAGTTGCTTTGCTAGACTACTAGCAGAGCAAGGCGGAAGTAAACCACCCATTCCCAATCAATGAAACCCTTGCGGTATAATAATTACAAATTACGAATTACTTTAACCTTTGCGTTTTGGTTGTCTGGGTGTACTACTTACATCAGAGGAGTCGCCAAAAGTATCTCTTGCCTCAATCTGTTTAATTTTCATTTGCAAATTTAAGTCATCACTGCTAACAATTGTTTCTAAATTCGCTAATCTTTGCTCTAACAGTTCTATTTGCTGCTGTTGTAAATAGTTAGTTTTTGATTTTTGCTCATCAGAACGCCAAACAGCAACTGTACCAACAGCTGCGCCACCAATTGCAACTAAAGGAAGAATAGCACCGCTTCTAGTAACTGCTGACAGTGGAACGCAAACTCCAAGAATGGCGACTGTAATTACCCAAATTCTTGTAGTGGCAGATAATCTGACATCTTGGTATTGTTCTAGATTTGTTTGAGATTTTTTAGCCATAAATTTATCCTTGAAGTTTATCCTTAAAAACTTATTTACTAGATTGGCGCAACTGTTTCTTACAATACTTACTGCAATTAGGTTAAGTATAATTTTTGTACTAATAATTTTTCATTACCAGTAGGTAAGCATAATTCAACATAAAATGCCAATCAGCGAAATGATTTTCCTAACTCCTATACAGACGTGATTAATCGCGTCTCTACTGTTGCCTTCTGCCTTCTACTTAGTTACTTCGTTATTTTAGATCATTAGATTTTGCTTGCGAGGAGCAATTGTACACTGAGAGGAAGATTTTCTTGAAGTCATAGTAAGCTGATGCGTGTCTAAAATATATAAACACTCTTGATGGTCGTTAACTGTTGACTGTTGACTGTTGACTGTTCACGGGTTTTCAGTCATCAGTCATCAGGTAAATGTGCAAATTAAATGCGTAACAGTTTAAGGAAGGAACAGATGACAGTTCGTGCTTTTTTTGAAGCTGCCAAAGTTGAGGGTGTCCAGTCACCTTACGATACCATTCACCTGAAAATTCTCTATCCAGCACAGATACCGGGTCAGCTAGAAAAAAGTATGAGAATTGAGCCAGCTAATCCAGAAAAGGCACCTTTTCCAGTAGTGGTTTTCTTCAATGGCTATAATTGTGATGCTCAACAATATCAATGGTTAGCGGTTAAATTGGCTGAACATGGATTGGTAGTGGTTCTCTTTAATTGGATTGCAGAAGTTAGGCCAGGAATAATTAGTCTGACTCCAGGGGTTGATTTTGAAAAGATGAAACCCACAATTTATCGTACTGCTGCCACAGCTTCGGCCTTGCCAGCACTCCTAGCTAAACTCGAACAGTTACAAAATCAAGGAGTTTTAGCAGGAATGCTGGATTTACAACGGATCGTTCTCGGTGGACACTCTGCGGGTGGTTTAGTATCGATCGCAAATGCTGATCCTCGGTTTTTTCCTGGAGTTGCTGCATCTTTTTCTTATGGCGCAAGTAGCAGAGGGCTTTTAACCATAGGGTATGAACCAGGAACTATCTTACCTTTACCGGATTCCCTACCACTGCTACTGATGGGAGGAACCCGTGATGGATTCATGCTTACCAGCGAACTCTATGGTGTAAGTCCTGGGGATGCTACCATCCCAGTCATACGTACATTCCAAGAAGCAATTGCTGGGGGACGAAATGATAGCTATCTGGTAATCTTCGAGGGAGCAAATCACTTTTCGATAGTCAATGAGCCAGACTCCACCACAGTTAGATCCTCTCTCGACTTAAAAGCTACTCAATCCCAAGAAAACTTGCGTTTGCTGATGAGTGAAATTATTGGTCTGTTTATTGACACTTATGTTCGCCACCAGCCAGAAGCATCTCAGTCGCTTGAGCAATTATTGAATACTGCCAATCCTCTGATAAAATCCTTTGAGCGTAAGTAGTTAAATTTATTATGACAACTGCATCTTATATTTTTCTGGCTGGGGCAAGTCGCGGTGTTGGTCGAGAAATTGCCCAATACTTGAGGGTGCAACAGCTACAAGTAAAAGCACTCCTGAGAACAGCAGCAGTTGCTACTGAACTAGAAAAAATTGGTATCGAGGTAGTTCTGGGAGATGCCTTGAATGTTGGCGATGTAGAACGCGCAATGCTAACAGATGAACCTATTCACACCGTTATCAGTACAATTGGCGGTTTACCATCAGATGTAGAAAGGCCGGATTACCCTGGTAATAAAAATCTGATCGATGCAGCAGTTAAAGCTGGGGTGCAAAAGTTTATTCTTGTATCTTCTATTGGTGCTGGCAATAGTGTTGTTGCTGCGTCACCGCAAGTTTTAGAGGTACTGGGAAAAGTTTTAGCTGAGAAAGACAAAGCTGAACAACACTTAATTGCCAGTGGACTCACCTATACAATCATCCGTCCTGGTGGACTAAAGTCAGAACCAGCAACGGGTAATGGTGTTTTGACTGAAGATCCGCACATTATTGGTAGCATCAATCGTGCAGATGTCGCGCAGTTAGTTGGTCGCTGTTTAAATAGCGACCGCACTAATAATAAAATCTTCTCAGCTGTAGACCGAAATATGCTGTTTGGACAAAGAGAATTTGCAGAATTTGACTTGGAGTAATTAACTAATTACGAATTACGAATTATTTTAGGCACGCCAGCGGAGTATTTGACCCTTGACAGGGTTCACAAATTCTCGTTTTTCAGCGACAGACCGAGCATACTCACGCTTCAACTGGTAGTACCACTGTGCTTGCATATCTGAATCCTTAATCAGTCGCAGTACAGGATTATATTTCAGACCAATCTGCTGCTTTTCCACTACCGTTCGGTCTTGACCAATGAAAGTCCGCGCCAGCACATGTAGCAGTGGCTTGAAAAATCCCACCCAAGGAAGTGTCCAGTAAAGAGCAAAAGTTACCTCTGTTTCTGTATCTGAAATGGGTGTAACTGCCGTTAAATTAACGACTCGATGGTTGCCAATGGTGGTTTCTTCTATTCTCACTCCAGGTAAACGAAAAGAAATCTCCGTTTCCGGTACGCCACCGCCAATCAGCCAGTACAATCGTCCCCCATTAGCTGGTAATCGGTGTCGTCGCATTGTGAAGCCATAAGGCGAAGCGTCAAATTGCTTAACTTCCTCGTGCAGTTGTTCACTTCGCCACCACCAAGCGCGATGAACATAAGGTGAATGAGCAGGATCCATCAGACCTACTACTGCATGATCTATAAAACAAGGGAATTTTACCACCTCTACGAACTGGTGCGCTCGCTCCCCAAACCCTGGAATTACCGGAATTTCTATCTCAGAAGCAGGTTGAGGATTATCGGGATCAGCCATATATATCCAGATATTTCCTTGGGCTTCCCGGATTGCATAGGACTGTACGTCAAAACGACTCAAATCCATTTGCTGCTCCTCCACAAGAGAAGGTATTGCAGTACAGCGCCCACCGGAGTTAAAGCGCCAACCGTGGTAACAGCATTCAACTTCCTGCCCATTGAATCTACCACAACTCAAGGGCACACCACGATGCGGACAAATGTCCGTCATTGCAGAGACTTTACCATCCTGGCTGCGGACTAGCAGCACTGGTTCTCCCAAAAAAACGCGGCTGATCATCATACCTGGCTTGATCTGATTACTAGGCAGAGCATAGTACCAGGTATTACGTAATACAAAGTTATCGTTATTTTTCATCTTTTCTTATACGAGATACCCCAGCTTGGGCGTCCCTTGCGCGTTACGAAGTGAAGCAACCTGGGGAGAAATAGCAGGTGTGAAGTTGCATTATTCGCCATAAATTTGGACAAATACAGTTCTTTTGCGCGGCCCATCCAACTCAAAAAACAACACAGATTGCCAGGTTCCCAAAGCTAATTTACCATCCACAATGGGAATTATCTCACTAGTGGTCAACATCATTGCCATTAAATGAGAGTGAGCATTAATCGGTTCATCTTCCGGGACATCTCTTAAATGCAAGTCATTATGCAAATAGCTGTCTGATTCCGGTGCTAATTTTTGCAAGAACACTTTTACATCTTCTAACAATCTGACTTCATTTTCGTTGATAGCTAAAGCTGTTGTTGTGTGTCGAGAAAATACTAAAACGTGTCCATTTTTAATTAATGTTGAAGCAATAAAATCTTTAATTTGTGGTGTTATATTATGAATATTAACTTTTGGACTAGTTTCAATTTCAATTAGCTTATTAATAATTGGCATCTGTTCAATTTTATATTTGGGATTGCAAAGGAGGTACGCCAACATAGTTTAACGCCTTCTTGAAGGAGGCAGGAATTGAATGGCTTCTAACTTTTAACTATAGTTTCCAAACCCTGCACTAATCTTTCTATACCTTCTTTTGCTGTCTCTTTTTGCAGCGCCCCATAGCCAACGCGTAGGTAGCATCCGTCATCCATACCAAAGGTTGTACCTGGAATGACTGCTACTTTATGTTCCTGGATTAGCCTTTTAACTAACTCAAAAGCATCCATCTGAGTATTAACTTTCAGGAAAAAATAGAAAGCCCCATTGGGGGGTATAATGCTATATAAACCTTGTAGGCGATTAAGAGAGTCTAATACTACTTGCCGCACTTGAGCGATCGCTTCTATATTACTCTCCAAATACTCCTCTTTTGCTTGCAATGCCCCTAAAGCCGCATATTGGGAAATTACTGGCGGACAAATCAAAATCGTATCCTGGACTTTTTTGATGGCGACAAATAAGTGTTTGGGAATCACCATATAGCCAATGCGCCAACTGGCAAAACCATATGCTTTGGAAAGGCTAAAGAGAGAAATGGTGTACTCGCTACTATTATCAAATGCAGCAGGAGAAATGTGTTTTACCCCGTTATAAGTAAAGTATTCATAGGCTTCATCGCTGATGTGGTATATGCCGCGAGTGCCACAAATTTGATTTACTTGGCGCAATGCCGCTTCTGAATAAACCACTCCAGTCGGGTTATTTGGTGAAATTGTCACCACAGCCCGCGTTTTGGGAGTAATTGCTTGCGCGATCGCCTCTTTTCGCAGTTGGTAATTTTCATCCGTCGCCACTAACACTGCACGACAACCAGCCATTGCGATCGCCATTTCGTGGTTGAAATAGTAAGGCGTATTTAGAATAATTTCATCGCCTGGGTTAGTTATTGCAAGAATGGCATTCATAAATCCCATATTGCTCCCGGCTGTGACGACGATGCAGTTTTCCCCATTGATTTCAATGCCGTTGAAGGTTTGCAATTTTTCTGCTAGTGCTGTCAGCAACGGGGGAATTCCTTCAACTGATTTGTATAAATTATTAGCGGGTTCGGCTAAGAATTTGGGTAAAAATTCTATTGCTTCCGCTGGTGGATTGTAATGAACAACACCCTGTCCTAGAGAGATTGTTCCAGGAGAATTTTTAATCAGTTCCCCAACCACAGGAATAATCGGCGACTGTACCACCTGCATACGAGAGGTTAGGGATTCCATATTTCCTTGCCTATCTAGCTACTTGGCTTTAGTATCTCTTAATGTGGAAGACATGGAAAGTTCCTTTGTGATAAATTTCCACACTTTGAATACGTTTTGGTTAACATGTTTCTCTCTCGGAGATTCCCCCCAACCCCCCGAGAAATTGGGGGGCTTTTTCTGATATTTGCCCCCTTAAAAAGGGGGTCGCCGCAGGTGGGGGGATCTCATCTGAACTGCAACAATGTGGGAGGATGTAACCAAAAGAATTAACCTGATTTGCGATTACCCAAAAATTTAGTCAATCGAAATCTGTTGAGGCCCACTTGCTTTGCCATTATGTGCGTCTGTTGTAATGCTGGTGTAACTATTGGAGCGGATCTGTTGATCCAGCCAGCTTTTTACAGGATCGTCTGCAAGATTTAGCCGAAGCATACCAGAGAAAAACCCACCCACAAATGAGGCTGGATGCTGGATAAATTCTTTGAATATAGGTGACAACTCATTAATGAACATTTAGAGACTCCTGGCGGTGCCGTAAAAAATTATTACTTCTTAATTGATCGTAACCTGTTGAGCAATATATGGTTGGCGGTAACGAAAGATACAAATTTTGTCTGCAATGAACTGTTCTCCCCCTGCCCCCTTTCCTCTTCCTTGACCGATTAATATTGCAGACCGCTACACATAGGCTTACATCTAGTTATTTCTTCGCTACTTTTACGCCATTTATAGTTCCAGGTCGAGCCAACTACTAGGTTATTGTGCTTAAAGCAATCGCGTCCTGCTGCTTTTGCCTGATACAATGCTTTATCCGCTGCCGTAATTATTTCTTCAAAGTTAGAACCCGGCTCAGGAATTACTGTGGACAACCCAGCACTGAAGGTTATATGAGAAGTAACTTGTGAATGACTATGAGTTATTGCCAATCTCCGCACCGCATAGCAAATTCTCTCGGCAATTTTCGTAGCGCCAAGTGCGCCTGTGTCAGGCAAAATCACAGCAAATTCTTCCCCACCATAACGGGCGACTAAATCAGCAGGGCGTTGAACAATATTTTTGATGACTTGAGAAATTTCTATAAGAGCGCGATCGCCTGCCTGATGACCATAGGTATCGTTGTAGGATTTGAAGAAATCTACATCAAGGAGGATGAGAGACAGAGGCTGTTGTTCGCGTGCCATGCGCCGCCACTCCTGGTCTATATATTCTTGAAACCGTCGGCGGTTAGCTACTTGAGTTAAGGAATCGATAGTAACTAACGTAACTAATCGCTGCAATTCTTCATTAGCGGCAAGGAGTTCTTGATGTAGCTGCGATTGCTCAATCAAGCGTCTTACCCGTTGACGCAAAACTTGCCAGTTAATCGGTTTGCTAACATAGTCCATTGCGCCTACTTGAAATACTCGCTCAATTAACTCAGTATCCTCAAGTTCTGTAATCATTAAAACTGGAGTGTGCTTGTTTTCTTCAATACTCTGTAACACAGAGCAACACTCAAACCCATCCATATCTGGCATAATGGCGTCAAGAAGTACTAAATCGGGGTGCAATTGGTGAAAAACATTCATTGCCTCCGTGCCATCTTTTGCTTCCACCACTCGATACCCTGATTGTTCTACCAAAAGTCGCAGTTGTTGACGGTTAAATTCTTTACTATCAACAATAAGAACTAAAGATTGCTTTCCTTGGTGAGTAGCTTTCATTATTGGCATCAGCTATTTTTCATGTAGTTCTAAACTGTTGTGCCTACAAGTTGCAACTTTTGTAGCCTTCAGCCCTAAAAGCAAAGCTATCAAAAGAGGAAAATTTTTTAACTGACAGCTTAATAGCTAACTCAATACTATTACACACTCCAACTTAGGAGTCTGTACGGTTTCACACATTTGGCTCCTTAGTACAAAACTTTTAACAAAGGCTGCCGATCACAGCCGAATCGTCGCCATCAAGGTGAACGGTCACACCTGCTCAGACACTTGTTTCAGAAAAAAAATGACTTTAATCTAAAAATTGGGATTTCGCAGACCAGATTTGCACTTAAAGGCGTAGCATTCTTAAGTATGAGCTTTACTACCAAATAAAATTCGGCGCGGCTTATTTGGGAAACAGCTTACTTAGAGTTATGCCAAGTTGTGAACTTTTTGAGCTTCAACTCGAACAACAAAATTCCTGACTTCCCCTTAAAGAAGTCAGGAATCTGAGTCTGCTGCATCAACTTACAGAGAATCTATAAACTGCTGTACTTTTTCCAAAAGTGGCTGATGTTCAATTTGCTCTGCTAACCCTTGGGCGTTTTGATAGCACGATCGCGCCATTTTTTTGCGTTTTGTTGTGGCGTAAAGGCTTCCCATATTCAGCAAAGTTGAAATTTCTCCCAGTCCATCGCCAAGTTGTTGATAAATTGCAATGCCTTGCTTATAAAACTTCATTGCTTGCCGATGCTCTGCCAGAGTGCTATAGGTATAACCAATGTTGTGAAGCGTTGTTGCCTCACCGGAGCGATCGCTGATTGCTCGACGTGTCAAAAGAACTTGATAGTAAAGCAATAGCGCTTGTTTCGGTTTTCCTAAATCATGATAGATTGAGGCAATATTATTCAAAGTGGTTGCTTCACCAACCAAATTCTTGACAGCTCGTTGAATTGGAAGTGCTGCTTGAAAAAATTCTAGAGCTTCCTCAAACTTACCTAACACGTTGTAAGCAAACCCAATACCATTTAGGGTTGTTGCTTCACCAGAAAAGTCACCTAACAATCGTCGCATCCTCAAAATTTGGTGTTGTAGCAACAGTGCCCGTTTCGGTTCTCCTAAGCGGGTATAAATTAGTGCTACATCATTAAGAGTAGAAACTTCACTTTGAGTATCTTGCGATCGCCTAAAGATTGGTAGTGCTTGGTCAAAATATTCTAATGCTTGCGAAAAGCGTCCAAGACGGCTGTAGGTAGAACCCAGATTGCTAAGTGCAGTTGCTTGTGCTGGCACGTTGCCAATTTCAACAGCAACCGAAAGCGCCTGATGAAAGCGCTCTAATGCGCTTTGAGGTTGCCAGCAACTGAGGTGAGCTAAACCAAGGTCGTTTAATGTATAACCTTCTCTGGCTCGGTCTGGAATTGATCTAGCCAGGTGTAAATTCTTAGTTGCAAGATCGAGAGACTCTTGGAATTTCCCCCGCTGGTAGTAGCGGCTTGCTTCGTCACGACGTTGTTCCCACTCTTTGACTTGATTTAAAGGTTGCGTCATCTGGCCTCAGTTGCATTCTGCGATAAATGGCAGGACATCTTTTAGGAATGAACCTCTCTTAGGTTTCCCAAATTTTAACCTTAATCTTCTACCTTTAGATATAAGACTTAAAGAAAAAAATATGGTACTGTTTCATACTTACATAGGTATTTATGCAGTAATTAATACAAGTGACCTAGTAGGAGCGCACAGTTATACGCCCCTACAAAAGATTTAAAGTATGTATTATTTACAGCTCCATTGAGTTTGCATCAGTGGTTTTTATATTTAGCAGTTGGTTCGCCCATGATTTTGTGGGCTGTGGGATCTGATAGTTTTAATATTGCAAAATGTAAAGGGAATCATCGGGCTGCCATTGTGTGTCTGAGACAGCGTAGTACACTACATCATGACCGTAATAGCTAGCATTCTTTTCGTACTTCATCCCGACCTTTTGAATCACACGCATTGAAGCAATGTTTTCTGGATGAGCTATCGCTACTATCCGATCTAGCTTCACTTGCCAAAATCCAAACTTTAAAGTTGCAAGAGATGCTTCAGTTGCCAGTCCCATGTTCCAATAGGACTTGTCAAACACATAGCCCAGCTCAACTTCTTTTGTATTTTCCAGAAACCCAAGTCCACAACGGCCAATCATCGTACCAGTTTCTTTGTGTATTACTGCCCACATCCCAAAGTTGTGTTGTTGCCACTGTTGGATATGTTTGCTTAAACTTGCCTGGGTTTGTTCCCTTGTTCTTGGCGACAGATACCTCATGATTTCTGCATCGCTGTAGAGGCGAAATAGATGATCGAAGTCGTTTATAAAGAAGTGCCTTAGTCGCAATCGCGCAGTTTCTATCTCAGGCATAATGGCCCCAATTCAAATTTGCAGTGCTGTTGCCAGTGTGTAATAAAAAATTGTAATGTTCCCTGCGTTACTTCTTTTACCTGATCTTTAGGTATAGGCCTTCTGGGTGAATACCTCATAACTGCTGGGTTGCTCAAAATGGGAGCAAGTTCATCCAGGTCTTGAGAAGTATAAAGTCTTAGTAACAGTCTTACGGTTTCTATCTGAGGCATGGTATCAGAGTAACAAGACAAACGCTACTTTAAACATGCGTATTTTTTTAGAAACATTAATATAATGCTCTTACTATGAGCATCTATCAATCTCTCAAAAAATCTTATACGCAACATCGTCGCAGTGAAAATGACTGGCGGTTGTTTTTGCGTTTAGTGCCTTATGCCCGTCGTAGCGGAAAGCTGTTGGCGCTGTCAATGTGCTTACTCGTACCACTTGCCCTAGCTAATGCCGTACAACCGCTGTTGATTGGCCAAGCTATTTCCCTAATTCGCAATGAACCAAACACTTACGAATTTCTCAGGAATCGCCCCTTGTCGGAAGGACTAAATATCCTGGAGGGATTATTGTTAGTTGCGATCGCAATCCGACTGACTTTGACCGGCTTCCAAGGTTATATAGTACAGAAGCTAGGGCAACAAATTACCGCAGCAATTCGCCAAGACTTATTCCAGCATGTGACATCTTTAGCAGTACGCTTTTTTGACCGCACACCCGTAGGTAAATTAATCACCAGAATCACCAGCGATGTGGAAGTGTTAGGCGATGTCTTTTCTACTGGGGCAATTGGCATTGTGTCCAATTTGTTTTCCATGCTGGTGCTTTTGGGTTTTATGTTTTCTATCCAATGGCAACTCACTTGCTTGTTGCTATTGATGTTGTTACCAGTTAGCTGGTTAATTGTTTACATTCAGCAACAGTACCGCAAAGCCAATTACAAAGGGCGAGAAGAACTTTCTATCCTGAACTCACAACTACAAGAAAATGTGCTTGGCATTAACGTAGTGCAGTTGTTCCGCCGGGAGAAATTTAATGCCGAGTTGTTTCGGGCTACGAACAGTCGTTACACTCAGCAAATGGATCAAACGATCTTTTATGATTCATTTATTTCAGCAACCTTGGAATGGATTGGTTTGATTGCGATCGCAGTTGTTTTGTGCATGGGTGGTTGGTTACTGTTAGGAAAAAGTTTGGCTTTTGGAACTTTATCTGCATTTATCTTATATGCCCAGCAATTATTCGATCCTTTAAGGGATTTCGCGGAAAAATTTACAGTAATTCAAGCTGGTTTTACTGCCATTGAACGCGTAGGCGATATATTAGATGAACCGATAGAAATCCGCGATCGCGCCAATGTGCGCTTCTCAATATTTGATGCGAAATTTGGCTATATAGACGAGATAGTTGCAAATCTAGAATCCCCAGACCTGATTTCCCCGCCTGAACTGGGAGAAATCCGTTTTGATCATGTCTGGTTTGCTTATAAAAATGATGATTACGTAATTAAAGACTTAGATTTCACCATTCATCCTGGTGAAAAAGTAGCATTAGTCGGCCCCACAGGTGCGGGTAAGACTTCAATTATCCGTCTCTTGTGCCGCCTCTACGAACCCACCCAAGGACGCATTCTCATAGATGGCGTCGATATTCGAGAAGTACCACAGGCAGAACTGCGGCGCTATATGGCAGTAATTTTACAAGAAGGCTTTTTGTTTGCTGGCGATGTTAAAAGCAACATTTCTTTAGGAGATGGCTATACCGTTGAACAGATTCAACAAGCAGCAGAGCAAACCAACATTGCCCAGTTTATAGAAGAATTACCCCAAGGTTATGATACTCAACTTCGAGAACGGGGCACAAATATTTCTAGTGGTCAAAAGCAACTATTAGCCTTTGCGCGGGCTGCCATTCGCAGTCCCCAAATTTTGGTACTAGATGAAGCTACCGCTAGTTTAGATGTTGGCACAGAAGCTCTAGTTCAAGAGGCATTAAACCAGCTTTTGCTCAGACGTACCGCCATTATTATCGCTCACCGTCTGTCTACGATTCGCAATGTAGACCGGATTTTTGTTCTGAAGCGCGGGGAACTAATCGAACAGGGAAGTCACGATCAACTATTGGAACAAGGAGGGCTTTATGCCACCTTGCATAACTTGCAGATGTTGGGAACTTAGGATATTTTCAGAATGATCTGAAGTGGAGAAACAGCGATAAATCTTGTTGCAAAGAGTTGTGGCAAGAGTAAATCAACTTGAGTCAGGACAACGACTATAAAGATCCCGCTTACACTCAGATATTAGCGGGGTTAAAAATACAAAAAGGACTTGATTAGAATAATTATGTAATGACAAGTGCGTACTTTACCGCCGTAGGCATCGCCTGAAAATTATTTTTACTCAATGTAGCTACATGGATAAAGCAGTTTTTCCTCTGAAATTAAGTTACCATCATTTGTCATGACTTGACCATTGGAGTGATACCAAGTTGCTCCTTGTTTTCCTGCATAATGTGTCATAACTTGACCATTGGAGTGATACCAAGTTGCTCCTTGTTTTCCTGCATAATGTGTCATGACTTGACCATTGGAGTGATACCAAGTTGCTCTTTGTTCTCCTGCATGATGTGTCATAACTTGACCATTGGAGTGATACCAAGTTGCTCCTTGTTCTCCTGCATGATGTGTCATAACTTGACCATTGGAGTAGTAGAGAGTGTTCCCATTGCCTGTCTGGGCTACTTTACATAACCTATATAGTTCTCTAGAATTGTTACTAATAGACGACGTATCAGAAGTATTAGGATTGACTTTACATAATTTAAAACCCCGTTCAACTGACTCGGAGTCATAAAAAGTACCTATAGTGTCAATAAAACATTTTCCTGGTGCTGTAGATGTAGCTCCTTTACATACCATAGCTCCTCGTTTGGCAACTTGATCATCATAAAAAGTAGGAAGTGCTGCTTTAAAACATTGGGCTGGTATGGTAGATATAGCTCCTTGACACATCCATGCTACTAAATCAGCCATATACGAATTAGCAAAGGTAGGTAGCGCTTGTTGATAACATTGCTGGGGACTTGCTTGAGCAGAGTTAATATTTATTGTAAATAACCCCAAAAAATCAAGTAGGATTATTACCTTTAGAGATTGCCAAAAGTTCATTGAATTTTTAAGACTTATTGTGTTCAGAGAAATGTAGCGATCGCCTAAAATTATCGTGTAAGGAAAAGTGCGATCGCTCTCACCTCTTTCACCTCAACTTGAAATAATCGTGCTCACCCAAAATTATCGGGTTATGGAAGTGCGATCGCATAAAATTATCGTGTACTTTAAAATGCAATCACACTATCCGCCACCGATAGCGTTTGAAGTATTCGGCTTGGCAAGTTGTTTTGAGTGAATAACCCAAGATTGTATTTTAGAAGAGTGCTTGACTGTCACTTGGGTTAGGTATTTTATGAGAAAATTAGTTTAGGTTGACGCACCCTACTACTATCTGGCCCCATTAATGTTTCTATCTACTGGGCCAAACACAGTCGCCAACATTTTTCCGTTGAGCAAATATATTAGAAGAATCATCAACTACTTTCACGCGATCAAATCCACCATATGCCTCCATCATTGCAGGACTGCTGACCCAACAAACAACTTTAGGATTTACACCGTAGACCTCTGGTCGGCTCTTCAGTTTGTAGAATCCACTGGGCCAGCCACATTCCCCGGCGAATTCGCTTCCAGATTTAAATGATTCTGTTCCAACAACTCGCACTTGTCCAAAGCCTCCAAGAATTTCCATTTGAGATGGATTTTGGACATGGCAATGGAATCTTTCATCAGTATTCAGATAGTAAACTTCTGGACGACTGCTTGCTCTGTAAAATCCAGAAGGCCAGTTTGATTGAGCTAATGTAGAAGGTAAGCTAGAAAAGCTAGCTAGTAAAGTACCTAAAACAATTAAAGAGAGTGAGTTAAGATTTCTAATCATTGCTTGTTACTCCAAAATTACTGTGAATTACCAAGTTATTAGTTAAATTTGCCATCACTTTAACTGACCCAGTGATTAATCGAAGAATTCATATGTGCAGTTGGGACTATTGCCAGTACGAACGTATAAAATCAAGGAAGGTATTCCTTTAAAAATTAGGTGATTGGACGGTTCATTCGCTTTTTGTTTGTGATGTTTGTATTTTTGCTTTTCATCACTGCTTAAGATAGAGAAATTAACGCTAATAAATTGCGTGTTGATGCAAGCTATTTGAGTAGAAGATAATAGTGAAAAAGGGTTATTATTAGCAATAGAGTACTTTATCTACGTAATTTACTACTTAGATTTCGTATTTCGATAAAATGAGTGCTATAAACACATTTTATTTTTGCTGAAGTGCAAACTTCATATCTGTCACCTCTAATTCTCCTTGGGTCGTCATTAGTATTAAATTAATTGCTAAAACACTTTTTTCTTTGGTTGTATAGTTAGTTTTAGGGATTTGATTGGTTAAATCAAACTTAGTAGAACTTGTATATTTTTTAGACACACTAGTTGGTTGCTGTTGTTCACCAATTAAAATTGATGAAATCGCTACTGTTGCTGGTGCCTTCTTTACTTCACCTTTTAAAGCTAAAGGCACGAGTCTAAATTGCTTTTGGGCATTAGAGGTATTGATTCTAATGATACATCTAGCCCTGGGCGATTGTGCGTTTATAGTTATTTTAGATGCAAGTTTAAACTCACTTTTTTTAGTATCAAAATTTATCTTACATCCATCACTTACAGAAAATTGTGGCTGGTTTTCTTGTGAAGTAGCAACCGTAGATGAATTTGCATCATAACAACCTAAAGAAAACAAGCATATTAATATGAAAAAATTCCGTACATAATTTAATTTCAACATAATGTACTCTCCATCAACAGTAATTTGAAATATTAAAAATTTTGTAAAATGCCGCAGGTAATTAAACAGCATCTATAACAAGCTAATTCGAGAAATTGAAGAATCAGCATTGTTCATTATTTTTTAGAAAATCCTATTGCCTAAAAAATACTATTACCCTATTTTCAACCTACGGTATGTGGAATTAAAGATTAGCCAAACAACAAAGTTTTTTTAATCTTTAATTCCACAAAAATAAGCTAATTAACAAGGTGCTATATCAATATGAAGTTTCACATCCCCAGCATTTAAATCGACTGAATCAATAACAATAGAAGTTCCCGATGAGGATTGTGCGACCATATTCATACCTAATTGTCCTTCTCCACCACATGAAGCAGATGCAACAGTAAGATTATCTTGTGCTTGAAAAAGAGGATTGGTAGATGTAAATTCGCTAGTTGTAGGGGTAGCAGTAGGTTGACCAAAAGCACCACCATTAAAGATATAGCTTCTGCTTAAGCTTGTCTTACCTTGAGGAACTTCAGTACTTCCTTGGTACAGTATCTGTACATCTTGCACGTGGAAACCACTTGGAATAGTAGTATTAACGCGTAAAATACACCTTTGACGCTTACCATTTTTTGCCACCATATTATCAAGAAAGATTGATAAGGTTCTACCGTCACTTCCAGGAAGCTGATCTCCAACCGTACATCCGCCAGCTCCTATTGCTTTTCCAAATTGAATACTAGGCTGTTCTTGAGCCAAAGCTTTGCTTGCAATAACGTTCATACTAAGAACTGTAGATACACACAATAATGCACTAACTTGTTTAAAGTTCATGTAGATTGTACTCCAATTTATTTGAATAAAAGAAACGAAAATATGTTCACGTTGTCCCCTCTTTCAAGGAAAGGATTCCTTTAAGAATTTGGGTTATTGGGCGGTTTCATTCGCTGTTCTGTAATAGTTGTATTTTTGCTTTTTCTTCCTCCTGAAGATAGAGGAGTTAGCGTAAATAAAATTGCGCGTTTACGCAAGCTATTTGAGCAGAATAGAAGATAATAGTGAAATAAGTAGTTATTATCAAGCAGAATGCTATATGTACATAACTTATTATTTAAAGAGGAAGCTAGTAACGAGGATCTTTAACTACGGAAGTTGTATACTTTCTCAAACAATTCTGTTGCTGGGAATATTAATACTTCCAGCTAGTGCGAGTCAAATCTGGGAAGGAACAGGACGGATTATAAGTGGAATTGGAGAGGGCGGTTCAGTTGAGCTACAGTTAGAATTTGATGGAGAGATTGTCAGATCGCTTTCCGGTCCCCCATTAGATGGGATAATAAATACAGAACCTAGCTTAAATGGGGTTATTAAAACCAAGAATGCTACCTGGCAAATTGAGCGATGCGGTGAAGACCTATGTGTAAATTTGCAGCAATACAATCCCAAACAAACAGTCTTTTATCGCCTCCAGCCTAAAAAGTAATGGAAAGAAGATTGAGAGCGATTAACACTTGGCAAATGACAGGGATTGGTTTGGGTGTTGTCTGGAGTTTCCTTTTCAATGCAGTATTTAGCAAGCTACCTATTGTTGAAAAACTAGAGCTTGGGATTCAAGATAGTCTGACACGGCTCCACAAACCCAGCGCTTTACCTAGCGAAATCTTCTTAGTTACAATTGATCCACCAATCCATAAACCTGAACACAAGTTCTATGCCAATCTAGTCAAGCAGCTTATGGACGAAGGAGCTAAAGTTGTAGTTTTGAACCTACCTAATTCCTTGAGGCGACCTCTTGATAGTAGTTTAGAAAATTCTTTCAAGGATCTGATAAAAAAATACACCCATCAAATTGTATTAGTCAGTTACACTAAAAGACTTTCTGAATCAGTTCCTTCAGCATTATCTATCTACTATCATCTGCTACCATTTGACGACAACAGAATTAAACCATTAATTTCTCCAGAGCAAGTGCATGGATTTTTCGAGTATGAAACTGCTCTTCAAAGTTTAACCAGTCCATCTCGTCAAGCAAACTTGGCAGGATACTTTGTTTATGTAGAAAACATTCAAGAAACTCATGAATTAAAATCAGTTGCGGTACTAGCCTTAGAAAAATTTTCTTCACCTCTAGGTAACAAAGCACTGACTCAGATTACCCAAAGTGAGCAAACACTTTTAACTGAAACCGCCGTTGGGATAAACTTCTATGGCCCTGCTGGAACATTTCCCCGCCTCAATGTTTCATCTTTTTGTAATTCAACTTCTGCACAATTGACTCACTGTAGCGCTCCTACTACCGCAGAAGCTCAGAAGGTTCGCAACAAACTGGTGCTGATTGATTTGCCTAGAGAAGATTTAGTCTCATTTGGGGTTTCCTCTCCTTTTGGCGATCGCATGTCAGTTGCAGAGGTACAAGCCAATTTGATCGGCAATTTGATGACGGATTCATTTCTGAGAACTTCTCCCGAATGGTTTGACTATACGGCCACTACGTTGGGTGCAGTCTTTTTTAGTTTAATACTGACTTCCGGGATATTCAAAAACGGATCTCAACCTACTATCCGCTTGAAGAGTTGGCTTTCTCTAGGGTTTGTTGGAGGTTATGTTATTTTCAGTGTCCTATTTTCTTGGCAAGGGCTGATTATACCTTTAGCAATACCAATCTTAACCTGGATCGGAACAGGTGCATCTGTAGCTATCTGTTTGCTGTTTTGGCAGAAACAACAGCAGTTGATCCAGCAGCGACGAAAACTAGCCGAGCGCCAGGCAGTCCTCTCTCAGGCACGGAAGTTACTCCATCGAGTGGCAGCAGACATTCATGACGGCCCTCTACAAGAACTTAAACTAGTCATGGATGGTGTCGAACTTCTAGCTATCAAACATCCAGCAATAAATCCCAACCCTTTGTTAGATAGGCTAGAAGCAGTTGGGCGTAATCTTCGTGATGAACTCCGCAATACTCGCACTATGGCGGAGAAACTAGATGTTACACCAGAATTGCAAACAGGTTTAGATAAGGGAATTCAACAGCAGCTACAACAACTTGTTAGTTCAGGAGAATTAACACTTAAAGTTGATGCTCACCTCCAACCTCTTTTAGAGCCTGAGTCAGACAGCACTTGGATAGATGCGCGTGAAGATATTTTTCGTTTCTTTAAAGAGGCGATCGCTAACGTCATTCGTCATGCTCAACCTCCAAACGGTACTGCAAGCGAAGTTAAAGTTAGTTTGTTTCAGGAAGGAACCCTATGTACGCTAATCATTAAAAATGATCTAACTGAGCCTAAGCCTGTTGTTTTGAAAAGCACCAGCATCAGAGCATACAGTGGTGGTTACGGTACAAAATTGATGGCTACTATTGCTGCGGAACTACCAGATGGTTATTGGGAGCGAGTTCTTTCAGCCGATGGCGGAATCCAGGTAATACTCACTTGGACTCTAAAGACTACTACTGAGGACAAAATCCAAAGCTCAAGTATTTTTTCAATAAACAATTAGCTTGCGTCCAATAGCTGCCATGCAAACAGCAACGCGAGGATTTATATTCTGTCCATCAAGATGCTCGATATCCAGCTTTGCCTTGAGACGCTGCACATAGTTCTGAGCCGTTTTATGGGATACATGCATCCGCTCGGCGATCGCTTGGTCTGTTAGCGCATGATTGCATAACAAGTCTAAAATTTCCAGATCCTGCTGAGTTAATTGCATTTCTTTCATCAGTTCTCGATGGACTTTGAGTTGTCCATCTAGAGCGCTACGAACGCCTTCCAGGAAGGCGCTCCGTCTTTCCATCTTGTTCACAACTACAAAACCCCCTTGGTGTTTACCAATCTGCGGTGCTAGTTGCCTTAAAAAATTCGGTTCGCTGGTATAAACAAGGATATTTACTGTGGGGTAACGCTCAAAAATTTGTCTTAACAGTGCTAAACCTGGCTTTGCTGACTGCTCACCTCCAACAGTGCCAAACTGCAAGTCCACTACTACCAAATTCGGTAGCTCAACCTCCATCTGCTCAATTCCCTTATCAGGTGTATCCACGCTAATGCAAGAACACTGAGCTTCTACCATGTGCAAAAACTTGCAGTTATTCTGACCGACTTCGGGATGGTCTTCAATAACAAGAAAAAGGGGTAGCTTGCAGTTCATGTTTTGAGGAGATAGTTTTAGTTTAATGGCTAACAAAATAAAGAAAATTCTTTTAGCATCATCAAAGTACTTTACTCCGTGGCATTAAGCTTAACGGTCGGAAAAGGTCGGAAAAAAGTCGGATATTTTTGGTAGATTTACGTAAAATTTAAGAAAAAATAAAACTTTTAGTGAGAATATCGTAGTCTAACTAGTATTAATACATACATAAATGACGGTTGAAGAAGCGATCGCACTAATTGAACAATTATTGCCACAGGGACGCTTAACAAAAGTTCAAGAGATTGTGTTTCGTCAGTCTTGGGCAGGACAGACATACTTAGACATGGCTGTAGAGTCCGATTACGATCCTGGTCACATCAAAGACATTGGTTCTGAACTATGGCGATCGCTCTCTCAAGCTTTAAGAGAAAAAGTTACCAAAAATAACCTGCACGGAGTACTGAAGCGAACCGCACAGGGACAAAAGAACACAAATGCCTCCTCCACGAACTACACAAACTGGGGGGAAGCAATCGACGTTTCCCAATTCTACGGACGTACTACTGAATTAGAAACCCTCAGCCAATGGATTATGAGAGATCGCACTCGTCTGGTGACATTGCTAGGTATGGGTGGCATGGGCAAAACCGCACTCTCGGTGAAGCTAGCACAACAGCTACAAGTCGAATTCGAGTATGTCATCTGGCGATCGCTCCGGCACGCACCTTTTTTCTCTGACAAGGTGACGGACTGCATCAAAATCCTTTCTCATCAGCAAGTTACCACATTCCCCGCTTCCCCTCATGAGCAAATTACTTGTTTAATCGAGTACCTCCGCAAATTTCGATGCTTCCTGATTCTGGATAATTTCGACACATTATTGCAGCAAGGTAAAGGGACAGGCTGTTACCGTGAGGGCTACAAACTTTACGGTGAATTTTTGTGGCGATTGGGAGAAACTGGGCATCAAAGCTGTGTCCTGCTCACTAGCCGGGAAAAACCTACTGAAGTCGCCGCTTTGGAAGGTGATGGTTTGCCAGTTCGTACCCTTGCTTTATCAGGATTAGAAGTTGCAGCAGGACAAACAATTCTGACACTTAAAGGGCTATCAGGCTCCGAAGACGAAACCCGGCAACTAGTTGAGTGTTACCGTGGTAATCCATTAGCTTTGAAAATTGCCGCCACTTCCATTCGGGACTTATATGAAGGCAACATCGCCAACTTCTTTGCCGAAGGCACAACCGTATTTAAGGGCATTGGCAATCTCCTAGAGCAGCAATTCCAAAGACTCTCTACCTTAGAGCAGCAAGTGATGTATTGGCTGGCAATTAATCGGGAGAAGGTTTCCGTGACAGAATTGCAAACAGCCTTTACATTGGCATTGCCTAAGCCTAAGTTAATGTCAGTACTAGAATCTTTACGCTGGTGTAGTTTAATAGAAAGCAATACTGGAGGATTCACACAGCAACCTGTCGTCATGGAATACGTGACAGGCTGCTTGATTGAAAAAGTCTGCCAGGAAATAGTCACAGAATCACCACAATATCTGCTAACTCATGCTTTGATGCAAGCTCAGGCAAAAGACTACATCCGCGATAGTCAAATTCATCTGATTGTGCGGCCTGTTTTAAATCAACTACAAATAATTCTTGGCTCTGTTCATCAGCTTGAGTATAAACTTGGCAGACTAGTTATAAAGCTCCAAAATGAAGTTATAGATCCAGTTGGATATGGTGGCGGTAATCTGCTGAATTTACTGGCACAATTAGAAACCGATTTAACTGGCTATGACTTTTCGTGTCTCACCATCCGTAACTGCGATTTACGCTTGCTCAACTTACATCGGGTCAACTTTACCCAAACAACGTTTCGAGAATGTGTTTTTGCTGCAACCTTTGGCGGCATTACTAGCGTCGCCTTTAGTCCAGATGGCCGCTGCCTTGCAACCAGTGATACAAATGGTGAAATTCATGTTTGGGATATTAGCAATAGTAAACAACTTTTTAGCTGTAAAGAACATAACAGTTGGGTTTGGAATATTGCTTTTAGCCCTGTGTATCCAGTTTTAGCTAGTTGTGGTCAAGATCATACAATTAAACTTTGGGACACTACCACAGGAGAATGTCTCAAAACGCTGTATGGACACACTAGCATTGTCACAGCGATCGCCTTTAATCCTGACGGTCAACTCCTTGCTAGTACTAGCTATGACCACACAGTTAAAGTCTGGCATCTAGCCACAGGAGAATGTGTGCAAACTCTCCAAGGACATAATGCTTGTGTGTGGAGTGTAGCTTTTCATCCCGCAGGTGAAATCTTAGCAACGGCTGGTGAAGATAACACAATCAAGCTGTGGGATTTAGAAACTGGATGCTGTATGCAAACCCTAGAAGGGCATCAGCACTGGGTAAAAGCGATCGCATGGAGTCCAGAAGGGCAAATATTAGCAAGTGGCAGTTTTGATCAAACTGTGAAACTGTGGGATTTACATAGTAAGGTGTGTTTGATGACCTTGCAGGGACACGCAGGAGTCGTGACCTCAGTAGCATTCAGCCCCAAGGGTGAACAACTGGTAAGTGGCAGCTATGACCAAACCGTGAAGATTTGGGACATAGACACTGGGAAATGTCTGGATACGCTTGAAAAGCATACAAATCGGATTTGGTCAATTGCTTTCCATCCTCAAGGACACTTAATTGCTAGTGGTGGAGATGACCACGCGGCTAGAGTCTGGGAACTTCAAACTGGAAAGTGTACTAAAAGCTTGCAAGGACACAGCAATGCTGTTTATGGAATCGCCCACAGTTGGCAGCAAAACTTACTTGCCAGTGGACATGAAGACCAGACAATTAAACTCTGGGATGTAAATCTCAATGTCCCGCAACGCTTAAAGGCTGACCTCCAGCCTTTTCGTGTACTACATGGACACAAAAATCGTATTTTCTCTGTCGCCTTCAGTGCCAACGGAGAGTTTCTCGCCAGCGCCAGCGCAGATCGCACTATTAAACTTTGGAGTCCGCATACAGGGCAATGCCTAAAAACCTTGCATGGTCACGGTAGTTGGGTCTGGGCAATTGCTTTTAGTCCAGACAGTAACTTCCTTGCTAGTGGCAGCTACGACCATACAATCAAGATATGGGATGTGCCTTCTGGTGAATGTTTGCAAACATTGCAGGGGCATCCTGGTTCTGTGTTAGCGATCGCATGGAGTCCTGACGGAAAGACTCTCTTCAGCAGTGGCTATGAAAAGATAGCTAAATGCTGGGATATTGAAACAGGAACTTGTCTTCATAGTTGGGAGGCAGACTCAAACCGTGTTTGGGCAGTTGCAGTGAGTTCAGATAATCAATACGTTGCTACTGGTGGTGATGACTCCTTGGTGCGGCTATGGGACATCCACACAGGGGTTTGTCTGCGTACATTCTCTGGACATACTAGCCAGGTACTCTGTATTTTATTCACCGATGATGGCGATCGCATGATTAGCAGTAGTAGCGATCGTACTATCAAAATTTGGAATGTAGTTACTGGAGACTGCCTTGCTACACTACAGAATCATCTCAATTGGGTATGGTCGCTTAATCTGAGCCACGACGATCAAACTCTTCTCAGTGGTAGCTGGGATGAAACAATCAACTGTTGGGATATTACTACAGGGCAATGTCGGCAAACTTTCAGACCAGTCCGCCCGTATGAAGGCATGATTATTACTGAAGTCATGGGGTTGACTGAAGCAGAGGTAGGAACTTTAAAAGCTTTGGGGGCGTTAAAAGTGAATTGATGCACAACTGAGCGCACTCTTCTTGCGCTGTTGTACCTATCCCAAACCTCGATATATCAAGCTTTTGGGTTTGGGTAGAAAGTTTTTTCTGACTTTTTTCTTATTTAGGAACTTCCAAATAACAAAAGTAGGCAAACTTCTGCCACAGTGGACTAGATAGCCATCTGTCCTACAACTTTTGGCGCATCAATCCGCAAACTCATCTGCTCACAACGCACAGTTAACCAAGGCTGACCTAAACCTATTCCAGAAAAAGGACTTTCACCAGGGATTTCTAACTTAGAACTAATCAAACCCAACACAGACTCAAGTTCAGCAGGGAATATCAGCAAATCACCACCCTTGGTGCCAAAAGCAGAAGCAGTTAACCACTGTCTCCATGCCAAGCTTTGTTGATTATAGTTAAGACTACACAGCTTCCGGTTTTCCTGATGCACAGTAACAAACTTTCCTTGTTCCCAGGTAAACTTAGCTAATTCTTTTGGTAGTCCCCAAATTTCTCGACCACCAGCCACCGAATCAGCATTATTTACATAAATATGGGAAACCCAGCCACCGATTTTGCTTTGGTAATTAACCACAGCTGGGGCAACAATTAACTCACTGTACTCCAGTACCGAGCCTGACCCGTAATTAGATAGATACACGCTAGCGAGAGTTTTACCAGGCCATACAGAAATAATTTCTAACTCTAAGGGAATTAAAGGGCGCACTTGGTCAATATTTACCAAATGCAGAGTTTGAATAGCGTAGCCTTGAAGTGTCCAAGGTGCTTGTGGATATGACATAAGAGAGTTAAGAGTTAATAGTCAGGAGTTAAGAATAAAGTTAAGAATTAAAATCAAGAGTTAGCAATATTACTTTTACTAATAACTCATAACTCCTAAAAAAAAATCCCCACTCAGGGATTTGCCTGAGTGGGTGATATGAAGTGGGACTAAATAATCTTCCCAAAAGAAGTCGGGGAATTATTTGCTCTCTGTAAAATCAGCGTCAATTACATCATCCCCACTACCACTAGATGTGGAACCACCATCTTGGGGTTCAGCACCAGGTGTAGCACCGCCACCAGCTTGTTGATAAATATTGCTACCAACAGCAAATAGCGCTTGTTGCAATTCTGGGGTGAGCTTTTTGATTTGCTCATCGTCTTCTTTAGCAACTGCTTCCCGCAGTTCTTTCACCAAACCTTCGACTTTAGTCTTGTCAGCATCGGGAACTTTATCGCCCAATTCTTGTAACTGCTTCTCAGCTTGGTATGCCAAAGAGTCAGCTTGATTCTTGCGTTCAATCTTTTCACGCCGTTCTTTGTCAGATGAAGCGTTTTGTTCAGCTTCTCTAACCATCCGGTCAACATCATTTTTATCCAGGGTGGAAGCGCCGGTTATGCTGATGGATTGTTCTTTACCAGTACCTTTGTCCTTAGCGGTGACGTTAAGGATACCGTTAGCGTCAATATCGAACACCACTTCAATTTGAGGAACGCCGCGTGGTGCAGGAGGAATACCATCCAGACGGAAGGTTCCCAAGCTCTTGTTATCGTTAGAGAATTCGCGTTCACCTTGGAGGACGTGAATTTCTACGTTGGTTTGTCCATCCACAGCAGTGGAGAAGACTTCCGATTTCTTGGTGGGAATTGTAGTGTTGCGAGGGATAATTTTGGTCATCACACCGCCCAATGTTTCTACACCCAAAGATAACGGTGTCACGTCTAATAGCAAGATGCCAGTTACATCACCAGCCAGTACCCCGGCTTGAATGGCTGCACCAACTGCTACGACTTCATCGGGGTTAACGCTTTGATTGGGGTCTTTACCCAATACCTGCTTCACAACCTGTTGCACAGCGGGAATGCGGGTAGAACCACCAACTAACACCACTTCATCAATATCGCCCTTGTTTAACTTGGCATCCCGAAGCGCGTTTTCCACAGGAATACGGCAACGGTCGATTAAGTCAGAGCAAAGTTCTTCAAACTGAGCGCGAGTCAGGGTTGTATCCAGGTGCTTGGGCCCATCCTGGGTAGCAGTGATAAATGGCAAGTTGATTTCTGCTTGGGTGACGCTAGAAAGCTCAATTTTGGCTTTTTCTGCGGCTTCAGTCAGACGTTGTAAAGCTTGCTTGTCTTTGCGTAGCTCAATGCCTTCGGCTTTCTTGAACTTCTCAGCTAAGAAGTCAACTATTTTTTTATCGAAATCGTCACCACCAAGGTGGGTATCACCAGATGTGGCTAGTACTTCAAAAACTCCATCTCCTACTTCCAGCACGGATACGTCGAAGGTACCACCACCAAGGTCAAATACGAGGATGGTTTCGTTACTCTTCTTGTCAAATCCATAAGCCAAAGAAGCGGCTGTAGGCTCGTTGATAATCCGTAGAACTTCAATCCCGGCAATTTTACCAGCGTCTTTTGTCGCTTGGCGTTGCGAGTCGTTGAAGTATGCAGGAACGGTGATTACAGCTTGGGTGACGGTTTCACCCAGATATTTGCTGGCATCTTCAACTAGTTTGCGAAGAACTTTTGCAGAAATTTCTTCAGGAGCAAACGGTTTACCAGCTATAGGACAATCTAATTTGACATTGCCGTTGCTGCTGAGGACTTTGTAAGAAACTTCCGTAGCTTCGTTACCAACTTCATCGTAGCGGCGTCCGATAAAGCGTTTGACTGAGTAAAACGTATTTTCGGGGTTCATCACCGCTTGGCGTTTAGCGATTTGCCCAACCAAGTTGTCGCCATTTTTTGCAAATGCGACTACTGATGGCGTTGTCCGAAAACCTTCAGCATTAGCAATTACTGTGGGTTTACCACCTTCCATCACTGCCACGCAGGAGTTCGTTGTTCCTAAGTCAATTCCAACTACTTTTGCCATTTTAGGTGCTGGCTCCGTATAACTACAAATGAATGAATGAGAATATAAAGGACTAAATTTTGAACCAATAGGGTCAATAAATCAGCCAGTTCAGCATGAATACCTTTGTTTTGGCTTTTCTGGGGTTAAAACTCCAGATATGCTGATATATATACTGAAGCTTAGTGTTAGCCAGTCCATGAAGGGTGGTTTCCCGAACCTTGCTTAGGACGGTTAAACTAACTAAATAGTTTTTTTAGTTATTTCATGGATTGATTTGCCTTCACTTTGTCTAATGTATGAGAATTAATACTTTCAGTAATTAGGGTGAACCGTAACAGTAGAGTGGTGTTTGCCGTCTTTAGAGGTAATAAATCACAGAAACACTGAGGATAAGCTGTCGCGCATTTAACTTATACATCTTTTTGTGTTGGCTGTTGACAGTTGACAGTTAACCGTCAGCAGTCAACGAACTTAGGAAGTGACTGTGTAATTTAAAAGCGTAATAGCTTAGAACAAAATTAATTGGCGTGTAGGCTAGCAAGAACCGCAGGCAGCATTTCCGTAATTCAGGGTAACTGAAACTTTAGGTTTCAAAACCCTTGAACTTTTGAAGGGCTTGATAACATCAGGTCAGAGGAATTATTTTACACAATTGCTGGAATAGCAGGTTTACTACTTTACTCATCAGCTTTCGCTGGATGTGCTTGCCACCTAGCAATTTTTCACCCTGAACGCTGACGTTAGCTTTAAGTGAGTCGCGGTGGTAAATCAATTCTTTAGTCAGTTCGTTCTCTGGTAGCCTTTCAGTTTCTACACCGCTTAGGACGTACTGCCATAGGCTGATCCGCGATCGCGCTGCGGTGCAGGGATGGGTGCGATCGCAGTTGACTAAGGCACAAGATTACTTAACCTCAACCAATCAAGACAGAACTCACTCTGTGAAGAATCGAGCTTACTCAGTGTAGGCAGGTAAGGAGTCATACCTGAACCTGGTGGGTAGGGCTTTTAGCTACATCTAGTTAAGAGTTAAACTCTTGTGAGTTGGTAAGCTTATTGACGAGCTGGATACCGGGATTTTTTTTAATTAATCGTGCCTTGAAGCGTCAGGCATAATTGCCTCCTGAAGATTTACACCGTTGAGGTTAGCTCCCCTAAGGTCGGCTCCTCTGAGGTTAGCTCCTCTGAGATTTGCGCCTGCCAAATTCGCGCTTCTAAGGTTAGTCCAACTCAAGTCAGCTTGACTCAAATCAGCTTCACTTAGGTTAGCTCGTAACAGGTAAGCACCACTGAGGTGAGCCTTGTTTAAATTAGCTTTGTAAAGTTCAGCTTTGTAAAGATAAGCCCCCAACACTTCTGCTTCGTACAAACTTGCCTCGCTGAGGTCAGCCGCAATCAAGTTAGCTTCGATGAGGTTGGCAAAAGAGAGATTAGTCCGTATTAGCTTCGCTGCGCCTAAATCGGCATCTCTCAAGTTAGCGCCTCTTAAGTCAGTTCCAATTAGATTAGCATGAGCGATCGCAGCGCCTCTAAGATTCGCCTCACTTAAGTCAGCACCAATCAAATTAGCGTGACTTAAATCTGCTTGCGTAAGTATAGTACCACTCAAGTTAGCAACACTGAAGTTAGCATCACTCAGGTTAGCTTCAACGAGGAAAGCTTTGTAGAGGTTGGCACTACTGAGGTCAGCACCACTGAGGTTTGCTCGTACCAGTAAAGCATTTCCCAAATCCACCTTTCTCAAATTTACCCCCTGGAGGTTTGCGCCTCTGAGGTTATCCCCTTGCAGGTTTGCGGCGCTGAGGTCTGGTTCAATCTGAGGATTTTTCTTTCTCCACTCAATCCATGTAACTGCACCTGCTTTCAGTAAAGCTAGATGCTCTCGATTTGCCATTTTCTCTCCTTTATTCCTGACGCATACCCAGAGGATTTGCCCGACCAGCTACACTTTCAATTGCCGTTAATGCTCCCGCCGCACCTGCTAGAATATCTCTTTCATGTCCACCTAAGTAAAGCCTTCCAAAGCTACCTACAGCTTGAACCTCAAGGATGTTAATCGATGCCGCTTTCTCAGCTTCATTCGCAGCCAGTGCAGCGTAAGCAGCAGGTTCCACTTCTAATACATACAACGTTTGCCCTGCTAGTAGTAGCTGTCCTCGTCGCGTGCGATTAATAAGTTGTGTTTGGTAAGCATCGATGTTGCGGATAATTTGGCTAGAAACAACACGCGGTTTAAGACATTCCTCTCTTCGGACTCCCAATGCAGCCAAAATTGCTTGGCCAGCAGCTCGCGTTTCACCTTGGGAACTAGAATGAACTTCTAATAGTCCGTACAGTCGTTCAACTACCTGTACTCCCGGACGAACAGAGGCAGCTTTGAGGGCTACATCTGTAATTTTATTAATTTCGATACCAGGAGAGATTTCAATCCACAGTGATGTATCCCCTGGTAATGGTAAGAAGCCTTGGGCTACTGTTCCCATATATGCTGCATGTTGAGGTTGCAGGCTGTCGAGAAATACGAAACTGCGTAATTCTATTCCCAAGATTTTGCTCTCCAGTCATAAGGGTAAAAGTTATCTATTGCAAGATATAAGCGTCTAAATTGGGGCATTTTTGCCACAAATAAAGTATGGAAAAACACAAAGTAGAAAAATTTTGCTGTCGATAAATCTTACGCCTGAGAAGTATTCTGGCAGGAAAAACCGCCTTGACAATTGTACAAGCTTTATTACACACAAATCGCTGCTTGCAATGCCTAACTGGTCTTGATTTACTGATAAAGTTGATGTTACAAAAAACTCCAATAGCTAAACTGAAGCGGCGAAAGTCCACTGGACTTGTGCGGATATCTTCAAAATGCTGCCAAAACCGTAGCCAATCAAACTCACAGTGCTAGGATTTACACATTGACAAAGTGGGTAAGAAGTGGTGTAGATGGAAACAAGAAAATAACAGACTATTCGCTAATTAACTTTGACTGTCAAGGTAATCACAAACTCAGTCCCTTCGCCTGAGGTTGAGTTAACTGCGATCGCTCCATCATGTTTTTCTACCACAATTTTGAATGACAGTTTTGCAAAAACATCTTTTAAAGAATCCGAAAAGCAGCAACTTCAGTTTGGAGGTTAACTATACACCTACCAAAATGAGATGCACTCATTGCTAAGTTATGGTAAATGCAAATTTAAAACTGAGATTTAAACCCGTTTCTCACAGTTGGGTTGCTCTGCATCCACAGCCTAAAGGAGTAATTCAATTTATTGCAGGGGCTTTCTTTGGTACATTTGGTCCCATGCTTTTTTATCGCTATCTTCTTCAATGCCTATTTGAGCAGGGGTATACAATTATTCTTCTGCCTTTCAATTTTAGTTTTAACCATTATGTAGAAGCTGGTTTCCTCATGAGAGAGCAGTATGAAATTCTGCCAGAGCTTGTGAGGATGGCAAGTGTTAAAGGATATGATTATGAAGCCTATCTAAATGATAAAAACTTTTCTTGGATTGGACATAGCCTTGGCTGTAAATATATCTCTCTATTAGAAGGATTTACTGCTTTGCCTCCAGAGGCTCAAGATAGGGAAAAGTTTATTCGTAATCTGCTATCTTATACTTCGGATGAGTCACATATAGAAAGCGTCATTGCAGACATTAACATTCTATTTGACGAGCTTCAACAAAAAATTATAGAAGACCAGAAACTAATTTACACTTATGTAGGTCGAAAAATCAAAATTAACAGTGTCTTTATTAAAGGACAGGTTTCTATCTTATTAGCACCTGATATTAGCGATACAGCCAGTGCAATTCGTCCTCGTTCTTTAGCGGATATCATCGATAATCTTGGTTGGGGTGTGAAACCAACCCCTGAAGAAACTAAGAATTTAATCAAGGATAGTGAACTATTTAATATCATGGGTTTAGTTTGTTTTAAATCTGATAAAATTGCTAAATTAACTTGTGAATGGTTTACTAAAACCTTGAAAAAACCACCAAAAAAATTTATTAATACCTTGGAAGGTGGACATTTAAAACCTCTAGGTATTCAATTAGGTAAGTATATCATTAACCTTTTTGATAAACCTTTGATTGAATTAGTTCAAGAGCGAAATAAAGGTTTTGAGCATCATGTAATTCAATTACTTGAGGAACTTAAAGAAGAATCAATATAAAAAACACTTAAAGTTCCAAAATTATTAATTTAATAATATCAGGTTCGCATAAGTAGTTATGCGAACACCAACCAATAACCCCACCCCGCCCTTGCGGTTTCCCAAGCTGAATCCTTAACAACAGTTTTTCGTAATGCTTTTATTCTATTTTGCTCAAGTCAAATTCAATAAGCAAAATGCTTAAATGCTTTCTCATTTCGGTAGATTCAGCAAGCAAAAAGGCATATTGCTTTCTCAAATGCTTGAATGCTTTCTCATTTCGGTGTATTCCGCACGTAAAAAGGCAGATTGCTTTCTCAATTTGCCTTTTTGCTTTTTCAAATGAGCAATTTACGCACTCATAATAGTTATTGCTGTCTAGTACAAGCCGTTAATCATTGAGCATAAGTAAAAGTCTTACTCCCTTTTCCTGATTGCCTAACGCTCTTTTATAACAATCCCAACTCTTCTGGAAAGCCTAGCATGATGTTTAAGTTTTGGATTGCGGCTCCCGATGCGCCTTTGCCCAAGTTGTCGAGACGAGCAACTAGCAACGCTTCTTTAGTAGTGTCATTGGCGAATACAAAAACTTGAACAATATTGGTGCCGTTCATTGCAATCGCATCCAGAAATATTCCGTTTCGCAGGAGAGTAGAATCTTGGTATAGAGCAACCTGCACAAATTTTTCACTTTGGTAGTAGTTAGCGATCGCTTCATAAATAATCTCACCTGATGGTGGATTATCCAAAGTCCCCAGCGGCAAAGGCACTTGAACTAGCATCCCTTGCTCAAAATCTCCTACTGCCGGTACGAATAGCGGCGGCGATGCTAACTCTGAGTAATAATGCATTTCCTTGACGTGCTTATGTCCAAATTGCAAACCGTAGATGCCATAAGGATAAAGTGACTCTGCTCCAGCTTCCTGTTCATGGAAGGTATGGTATTGTTTGATGAGATTCTTTCCGCCACCAGAGTAACCTGAGACTGCATTAACAGTGATGGGAAAATTACTCTTTAAAATTCCCTTGGCAATCAATGGACGGATACAGGCTAAAAATCCTGTGGGATAACATCCTGGATTGCTGACAAACTGGGCGCTGGCAATTTTCTCTCGCTGTCCTGGATTGAGTTCAGGAAAACCATATACCCAATTCTTAGCTGTGCGATGGGCACTACTAGCATCAAGGATCTTAACCGTAGTACTACTTACTAAGCTAACAGCTTCGCGGGCTGCATCATCAGGTAGGCAGAGAATAACCACATCGACGGCATTGATTAGTTTAGCTCGCTCAGTTGCATCCTTACGTTTAGATGCCTCAATGCTAACTAACTCGATATCATCCCGTTGATTGAGACGTGAGTAAATTTGTAAGCCTGTGGTTCCTGATTCGCCATCAATGAAAATCTTAGGTTTAGTAATCATGCATTCAACATCCCTAGATGTCAGTAGTATTTTAAAACAGCTATCAGTTATCAAAGTTTAAGATGGGAATTTACACCCAAATCAAACTTACCACGCAATAGTTGTGGGTAACTCTGACTCCCAACTGTTTACTTTGCACCTTCTGAAGGATCTTCAAAAAGGCTTGAAATGTCTCTTGCCCTATACAGAACACGGATGGCTTCAATCCTTTAATTTGTAGGGGATAAAAAAGTTAGATAATTACCTATTGAAAAACTCCGCAGACTTACTTAGCACTAAGGAGTCACGCTTTCTTGCCATACCTGGGATTTACACTGCTATTTTATCGCTTTCAATATGTAGGCGATCGCCTATATGAGTGGCGCGTCAAGATCAAACGACTGGGTATATTCTTGATCTTAACAAGCAGATGATTTTCCAAAAGCCTTTCTTAGTCAAGGCTTTCAGCTTAAAAAGCTTGCCATTCAACGCTTTGATGATCTGTTTCTAAGTTCTACTTTGCCTTCCCCTTACTCCTAAATACGCTCGCCACCAATACCCTACTCTTCCAAGCTATCAGTACAATCACAGTTTAAAGTACTTGTTCCAAGTTGTTAAAACGTAAATCGCCAAAAACATTGCAGATGCATAATTTGGAATTTTTTACAAAAATATTTTTCAATGATAATTTCAGTGCGGCATCTGGGAACAATTTATGAAGCTCAGGTTTTTGTTCGCTACTTACCACTTAAGTAAGTGCCTAAAGAAAGAACATAAACCTGTTTAAAATACTGCCTAAGTTTCCCCAGGAATAAATCACCAGTGAGTAAAAAAATAGAGTTGCTGCCATCACTGTTAGCAACTGTGTATCTAGCACCAGGAGTTGAGTTTTATAAACATGTAAAAGAAAATGTCATCACACCAGAGGTGATGCACCTCGGCTTTTTAAGCAACTCTCATTTTGGAGAGATTGAGCTTTCAGATGCTTTTGCCATTAACAACACTAATGTTAGTAAGCATTTGTCAGTTGCCAGCTGGGCAAAGCCTAACAATCATTGCATAAACTCCTTGCTAACGAAGAATTCCATTCGATTATAGGGACTATGTGCCTTGTTTGAGCAATAAGTGGAAAGATACTATCGGGAGCAATGTACTACTCAACTTAGAGCTAAAGCTAAATGTATAAAGCTCTGCAAATCTGAAAGTATGAGTAGTAATAAGCGCTATTTGCTTGGCTGTGCCAAGCCATCGCTCAATTAAGGTTTATCACAACCATTATCCTATTTTAGGGAAACACAATTACTACAGAACCTGACTAAGAAGGGCAATAAATAACAGAGGCATTTATCGCTCGTCAGCCTGAGGGATTGATTACTAACAGCGTTATTTTTCAAGTTTTTAATTATCTGAATGCGGCTTGAATAAAGCTGAATTTTGGTATGCAACAAAACACTTATTTACACTTGCGATATCTATAAAAATGCTTAATTCTGAAATTGAAAAAGACCTTCGTCATAACTTGACTGTCAATATTGTTGAAAGTGCATTTTTTGGTTTGGCAACTGGTTTTGCCTCCTATATCACGATTATTCCTCTCTTTGTTAGCGGTTTTACCAATTCCGCATTGCTTATCGGTCTGATTCCAGCTATTCCGCGTTTAGGCTGGCAACTACCTCAGCTATTAACAGCTGATAAAATAGCTCGGCTACAGTATTACAAACCAACTGTAATGTTGTTGACAATTCACCAAAAACTTCCTTTTTTGGGATTAGCACTGGTCGCTTTGTTACAGCTACAACTCAATAGCCAAATTATCTTACATCTGACATTTGCCATACTCATTTGGCAGGGACTAGGTGGCGGATTTAGTGCTACTGCTTGGCAAAGCATGGTTGCTAAAATTGTTCCCTCTGGAAGGCTTGGCATTTTTTACGGTGCCTTAGCAGCGGCTGCTAATCTGATGAGCATTTTTGGTGCTCTGATAGCTGGTTTACTGCTCAAGCAAATTGCCCAGCCATTTAACTTTGCTCTCTGTTTTTTGTGTGCTAGCGTTGCGATGGCTCTATCTTGGTTTTTTATGTCTAGGACACGAGAGCCAGTAAGCAACTCATTATCTACCATTGAAACTAGACGTGAATTTTGGGACAGTCTTAGTGTGATTCTCCGGTGCGATAAAAATTTCCGTTACTTTGTGATCACACGTATGCTTTCACAATTAGCACTGATGCCACTTCCCTTCTATACACTCTATGCCGTACACCAATATGGGATAGGTGAAATATCTATTGGGTTAATTACTGGTGTGCTGATGGTAACGCAAACTATTGCTGGATTGATTTTGGGTTGGGTAGCCGATCGCTGGGGTAATAAGTTGGTTTTAGAGACTGGTTCTGTTGTTTGTGCGTTCAGTTCGGTTTTAGCTGGGCTAGCACCAAATATAAACTATTTTTACTTGGTGTTTATAGGAGCGGGAATAAGTATGATCGCTCTGCAAAATATTGCTGCGGTAATGACCTTAGAGTTTGGTAACCAGCGCCAACGACCAGCCTATATTGGTCTTGGCAATACCCTTGTCGCCCCTGCCACGCTCATTGCTCCCCTATTAGGTGGATGGATCGTGGACAATATTGACTATAGAACTGCCTTCTTAGTGGCAGCTATAGGTGGATTAGTTACAGCCCTGGTTTTGCACTTAGGAGTAAGCGATCCACGTTATCTGGAACAAAATTTTACTAATCATTCAGTTAAAGTCTTGCCTGAGTAAGCTGTTAGGCAAATAATATTGTACATTTACCTGATGACTGATGACTGATGACTGATGACTGATGACTGATGACTGATGACTGAAAACCCGTCAACAGTCAACAGTCAACAGTTAACGACCCAATAGAGTGTTTATATACTTTAGACGCGCATCAGCTTAGTAAGCATCTACTCCCCCCAAGCGAGAGTGCGTTTCACTGCTTTTTGCCAAGTAGCAAAGTTGGACAATGGCTCATCGCTCTTCGGCTCAAACACATGCTCAATCTGCCGTTGCTGCACCAGTGCTTCATAACTCTGCCAAAATCCTATAGCTAAACCTGCTGCAAATGCTGCACCCTGAACGGTCGTATCGCGCACTATCGGCCGTTCAACTGGAATGCCTAATACATCAGCTTGAAACTGCATCAGAAAATTATTCTCGCAAGCTCCACCATCTACAGTTAATCGACCAACTGGAGTACTGCTAGATGCATTAATTGCTTGCACCACCTCTAGAACTTGATAGGCGATCGCTTCCAACACGGCGCGTACTAGATGCTCTGGTTGGACACTGGCGGTAATGCCGAAAAAGGCTCCCCTAGCGCTCATATCCCAGTAGGGTGCGCCCAGTCCACTAAATGCAGGCACAAAGTAGACTCCGCCATTATCTTTTACCTGATTTGCCATTGCTTCACTTTCAGCAGCAGTTTTAATCAGCTTGAGGCGATCGCGTAACCATTGGATACAAGCTCCACTAGTAAACATACTACCTTCTAGGGCATAGCCTACATCTAAAGTCCCCTTTGGATTTGCTTGTGTCCATGCGACTGTAGAAATAAGTTGATGGTGCGACCGGACAATTTGATCGCCTGTGTAAGCCACTAAAAAACTACCAGTACCGTAAGTACATTTCATTAAACCGGGGCGATCGCAGCCATGACCAAATAGAGCAGCTTGCTGATCTCCCAAGATGGCAGTGATGGGAATTTCTGCACCCAATAAAGTAGCATCAGTAACTCCAAATACTCCTAAACTAGGCTGAATCTGGGGCAAAATATACGCCGGAATCTGAAATAGTTCAAGTAAATTCTCATCCCACTCACAGGTTTGGAGATTCATCAACATTGTACGGCTGGCGTTGCTGTGGTCAGTAGCATGAACTTTGCCGCCTGTGAGGTTCCACATCACCCAGGTATCAATAGTGCCTGCTAAGACATTGTTCAGGTCAATATCTGTAAAGTGGTCTAATAGCCACCTGAACTTAGTAGCAGAAAAGTAGGCATCGATGATTAATCCGGTGCGATCGTAAATTTCATTAGCATAACCTTGCTCTTGCAACTGGTGGCAAAGGGAAGCAGTGCGGCGATCTTGCCAGACGATCGCTTTATGAAGTGGTTTCCCGGTAGTTTTGTCCCAAATCAAACAAGTTTCACGCTGCACAGTCAGTCCCAGCGCTGCGATCGCAGATGCAGCAATTTGAGCATTCCCAATTGCGGTTTGCATTACCCAACACGTATCATCCCAGATTTGTTGAGCATCGTGTTCTAACCATCCAGGCTGAGGATAATACTGAGTTAATTCTTTGTATGCCTGCCCAACAATCTTCCCGTCTGCATTAAAGACAAAGGCGCGGTTGCCTGTCGTACCTAAATCCAGTGCTAAGATGTAGCCCGATGATGAAGTTGTGTTGCCAAGTATATGCATAGCTGCTTTGACATGCTGCGATTGCGATTTTAGCAATACATGTCAAATCAGATATACATTATTTTGGGTACATTTTTTAATGCTGCGATGCCTACGGCGGGTTACACCTACGCGTAGCCTCTTTGCAGGATAAGAAGATAACAATGAGGTCACATTTCCTTACGGGATACCCATAAGTAATTAATCAACATCTCTCAATATCATGTGTTTTTTTAAGTCAAAACTGATTATACCTTCTTCTTGTAATTTGCCGATCAATCGTGTAATTGTTACCCTGGTAGTGCAGCAGGCGCTAGCAATATCTTCGTGAGTAAAGCGAACACTTAGGCGAGTTCCCCCCGGCACAGTTTCACCAACTTCCCGTTTCAAAAGTTGTAATAGATGGTGCAAGCGCTCTTGTACCCGTCGTCTTCCACAAATGACTAAAAAAGATTCTGTTTGTTGTAACCGCTGATTAATTTTTGGTAAAAGGATATGGCTCAGGTTGGGGGAAGCTGCTATCTCTGCTGCGTAAATTGACACCAACTCAACATCAGAGAGGGCTGTTGCTTGGTAAATGTTTAAAGATGTCAAACTAGAGCCAAAAACCATTCCTGTTGTTGCCAATCCTATTAACACTTCTTCAGCCGTTTCACAATAGGTACTAAGTTTGACTAAACCTTGACAAACATACAAAATTACTAATGGATTAAGGGGAATAGTTTCTCCTTTAGAATATTTATGCACGGGACGATCATAAAAGAACTCGCTATCATTTTTGACTACTGCTGATTCTCCCCGCTTCCGTTCAGTAACATTACGTAACACCCAGCGTAGAGAGGTTGCCTTACCCTGCGTATTGCGGGCAACTGCTACTGTCAAAGCTGCATCGAATAATTCACCATGACGTTGTTGCAAGCGTATCAATAGCTCTCTAACTGTGTCTGATTGCGATAGTTGGCTGAGTTCGCTACGAAGGTGCTGACGTTCTTCTAAAGGGACGAAATTAATCATTGGTTTGCTCACCAAAAATTGCTTTGAAACATTGAGCAATTTAGCTGCGGTATGGTTAGCTTCTTCGATAATTCCTTCTGTATTAGTTACTAAATAGGCGTCAGGTGCAAACTCGAATAATTCTTGATAGTGTTGGCGTTCTGTTTCCAACCAATTCCGTGTTTGTATTAGTTCCTCATTTTGCTGATAGAGTTCCTCTGCTGCTAACTGCACTACCTTTGAGGTGTTATAGAGTTCCTTAAAAGCTTGCGGCAGCAAATCCTCTGAAATCCAAGGTAATACACTAGCAGTTTGATATAAATCTGCTAAACAATTGTGCAATGTTTCTGACCGTTGGATAAATTTTTCTATGTTCACCTTAAATTCCCGCTACTTAGTTGCAGAGTTTAAGTAAAAAATATACTAAATAATTTTCTTGGAAAAATTGTAGTATTCCTTGTATGACTGAGTTATAACTTTAATGATTCATAAACTGCAATTATTGTTCAATAGAACCTCTAAAAGTACATTTATTCTAGGTTTTAGACAATTTATTTATGTTCTATAGAACTAGACATGGCCTAGTTGTTAAAATAACATCTATTGTATTTAACCTAGATGCTCAAAGCAGATTAAATTTGGGGAATTAGAGACTGTCCATTGATAGCTTTGTCATACTTCTTTACAAAAAAGTTTACGGAATTTTGCTAAGTATTACTTCTACCTTTAGTGGGAAGATTCGGTAAACTGAGCCAAATACACTAATGCAAAATCCGCTGACCTCAGATTATTCCAATTTGTGATTAAACTTATAAGCCAGTCACAATTAGGACTAGCAGATAAGTTAGAGAAAACAGCACACTCAGAAAACCTTGGGTCTAAACTTTAGTTCCTATTCATCTTTCACTCACTTTGTCATTCTCCCAATGAATGATTTAGTGCTAATAATAATTGTTTCCATGATTACTTAGAGTAACTGATAATCTTTTCCCCAACTTCCATCACAAGCATCAAGCCACTACTACCAAAGATATATAATCTAAGTTAAGTGTATTTGTGATCTTCAATACATTGGCTGTATATAAGTCGAACAAAAAGATTCACGACTTTTCCAATAAGTGGGGAATCTAAGCTTTTCGAGTTTCACAAATTTATTAAGTAAGTATCTGGCATAACCAGGAGTAACACTAATAGATATTAATAATTTAAAAGTATTTGTATAGAAAACAACATAGCAACTTAACAATTATTCGTTTCTTTAGTTAGAGGATAAATCAATCAGTAAGCTGGTGTAATTTAAAAATGCGTAACAGCTTATCAACGCGCAAGTTATAAGGAGTGATGGGTGAGGTGTAAATACTGTAAAATCTCATCTCGTCACTCCTTTTTACTTACTTCAGTTTACAGTGCTTTTAAAGGAATTAATTGAACTATACGACTCCCTACTCCCCGTCTCAGTCGTGGTTTAAATAACTGAAAACTGCTGTATTAACTTAACGGATACCATCATTATCAATGGCGCTGTAGCTGTCGGTGGGGAAAAGCCCCAACTAAGCGAGAACTAGGAGTTAAAAATAGTTGGGCGTATACTTGCTCATTGAGCGCTTCCACACTGCTTGTTTACTTACCCATAAATAAAAATTACCCTTTAATTGTTGGCTGACTTGTGTGATAGAAACGGAAGGCTGCTTTAGGATGTCTATGGATAAGCTCACCTAGCAATTCTATTTGAATTGCGAAAATTATCAAATGGAGAATTTCATTAATAATTTAGGACTGCTGTAAGCAAACAATTTTATCAGTATTTCCATAACATAGGCGGATTAGTATCCATCCCTGAACGCATACACGTATTTTTATGAAAGGCACTTCATAAAACTTACGTTTTATTAAAACTTTATATATTGTTGGTTGTAGATCATTAAATATGCGAGTTAATAACTAATTTGCTAGAAATCATGTTTTTTAAAAAGTTCAGTAAAATTCCTCTTTAAATCAGAATACAAATACAACTAAATTATTAATAGTTGTGCTGGCTTAGTTGATGAATAAACGTTAATTATTCCAGGTGTATCTATTTGCAGATTCTCTATAAGATCGATTCCGTATTCTAGAATAATCCCTCTCTTAAAAAGATAGCAGAGTTTAACTTTCCCTTACCTTGTAGGAAAAGTAACTGAAAAGGTTAACTTTTTGTGACTGAATCGATGTACTCATCTGCGTTCAAAGCTGAAGCATACGCTAGTAGTGTATTCATCTGAAAATCACTGTAATCAGGTTTTCTTTGACAGCGGAGTGAGTTATCTTAAAAAATCACGATTTTATTTCCAACTAAGAACAAATACAACTTGTTGAAAATTTAAACATTTACTAACCGATTTGACAAATCCCCATGCGACAATATATTTCTAATCTGCTAATACTGGTATTAGGAACAAGCTCGACTTTCATTATTACTCCATCTCAAGCTGAAACTCCGGTAAAATCCAACAACCAAAATACTGATAATATTACTTCCATATCTTCAAATTCATCTTCGGCTATCCAATTGAGTGATTTTGCAAATTCTACTAATAGCAAGTCACCTATCCTCTCTGAGGCAGCCAATAACTCTTCTGGTACTAATGCCAATATAGCTGATAATGCCAATATAACTGCAACTAAGCTGCAGCCACGGGTTCCTATATTCAGTAGAATTTTTCCCACACCTTCGATGCAGCAATAATCAGGGGCTAAATATTTAGTTTACTCATTTGGGCTGATAGAGATATTCATCAACACATAATATACAATCTTGCCTGGTGAAAATACTACTTATGTGAGGGAGATTCTAATTGTTCTCTCTTGTTAGGGTGGGGTGAATATAATTTATAGCGCTTCTCGTCTGTATGCAATATACTTTGGCCTCTCTCCTTTTAGGAGAGAGGTTTTGAGTGTTATTCTTTAACGCTACAAAGGTTGGAGCTGCTTTTGTTAGGTCTATATTGGACTCAATTGAGAACCGCTATATATGTGAGGCATAGCCTGATTTGCTTTATGCTTGCAACTGACAGAGCAATAAACCAAACCATTGATTTGGATCTGTCCACACATGAAGAGGTAATAAACCCTGTGCGGTAAGTTGCTGCTTGATAGTATTGAGGTCAAATTTGCGGGAAATTTCGGTGAGGATAGTCTCGCCTAGTGCAAAATTAACCTTGAGGTTAAGAGCGCGTAATTCTACAATTTGCGATCGCACGCTGCGTAAATGCATTTCTATCTGATGCTCACTTTCATTGTAAAACGCCCAGTGTTCAAACTGCGTGGTATCAAAATTTCCCTCAAATCGCTGATTTAAATGCTCTAGCATATTGAGGTTAAATGCTGCCGTCACTGCCTGGCTGTCGTTATAAGCTGGTTCCAAAATCTGTTTCGGCTTTCGTAAATCTATCCCTAGCAAGAAATACTCACCTACTTGTAGGGCTTTTGTAATTTGAGAGAAGAACACATCACACTCACTAGGTGTAAGATTACCTAAACTGCTACCAACAAAACAAATCATCCGACTGGGTAATTGCGTCGGTAGGAGTTGTGCAAGGGCTAATTCATAGGTTCCTGCTAGTGCATAAACTTGCAGTAAGGGATAATCTCCTAATAACTGCTTGGCACTACTTTCCAACATCCCTGCACACACATCAATTGGTAGGTAGTGCAGGGGATAGCCTAGCTGCTGGTAGGCATCTAGTAAAATGCGGGTTTTGGTAGAACTGCCACTGCCAAGTTCTACCAATTCACAAGCGCCGGTTATATTAGCAATTTCACTAGCATATTGCTGTAAAATCTTTGTTTCTGTGCGTGTGAGGTAATATTCTGGTAAATCACAGATTTGCTCAAATAGCTCAGAACCACAGTCATCATAAAAGTAACAGGGAGGTAGAGATTTAGGTGTTTGAGTTAATCCCTTCACCACATCATTCCCAGTACTAGATGCAACTATTTGAGTTGTTCCTAGCAAACGCTGTATCTGCAAGCGCTTTTCAACAGTGTTTTGAGTAACATTCTTGTTAACAGCTTTAGATATCGACATAAAACCTCCGTATGCTTGGCATAATAAGTTACCTTTGATGAGAGACCTATACCCCAATCAGTGAAACACATAGCTATAGCTAATAAAATCATGCTTGAGCAATATTGCTCAAGCATTAAAGGTATTTTTAGGTATTTCCCGCTTCAAATGACAGCAAGTAAGCGCTTAAATACTATTGCTAACCTGTTATTTAATCAGCAGCACAGCGAAACCTTACGAATATCTGACGCACACCAGGATGATACCAATTGCGAAAACTAAAACGCAGTACCCAAGGACGAGTTGCCCAACTACCGTGTTTTAAAACGCGGTGCTTGTGGTTACCTATAGATAACGGTACTAATTTGTTTGTGTTTTAATAGGTAAAAAGATTGCAAACTCTGTCCCTTTTTCAGATTCTGACATTACTTCTATTTTACCTTTGTGTTTATCAATTATCTGATAACAAATACTTAAACCTAACCCAGTACCTTTACCCACTGGCTTAGTTGTGAAAAAAGGGTCAAACAGTTTACTTTTAATCTCTGGTGGAATTCCAAAGCCGTTATCTTTGATCCCTACTTTGATATAAATATCATCTATATTTAATGTATCTATAATAATCTGTTTACTTTGAACTGAATGAGCTTTTTGATCTAGCAGAGCATCTATGGCATTACTCAAAATATTCATAAATACTTGGTTAAGTTGTGCTGGATAACACTCAACCAAGGGTAAATCTCGATATTTTTTAATTACTTCAATTTCTCGTTGAAGTCTGTGATTCAGAATTAACAGGGTATTATCAATTCCTTCATGAATATCTACCTCTTTCATATCAGCTTCATCTAATCGGGAAAAGTTCCGCAAAGATAACACAATTTCTCGAATGCGTTCAGCACCGATTTTCATAGAAGCAAGTAGGCTGGGCAAATCTTTATGAATGAAATTTAAATCAATCTCTTCAATATTTTCTTCTATTAAGTAGATAGGATTTGGGTAGTGTTGCTGATATAAACTCACTAGATTAAGTAAATCTTGAGTATAGTCACTGGCGCATTCAATATTCCCATAAATAAAGTTAACAGGATTATTAATTTCATGAGCTATCCCTGCTACCATCTGCCCAAGAGAAGACATTTTTTCTGTTTGAATTAATTGCCCTTGAGCTTCTTTTAAGTCTTGCAAGGTTTTTTGAAGTTCTTGGGTTCGTTCTTCTACGCGTTGCTCTAAACTTTGACGAGCTAGTTCTAATTCTTGGGTTCGCTCTTCTACTCGTTGCTCTAAATTTTGGCGAGCTAGCTTTAGTTCCTGGGTATAATCTCCTACCCATTCCACCAATTGATTGAGGGAAGTAGCTAATGTCCCTACTTCATCGTTGCTTGTAACATTAGCTCTAAGTTGGAAATTTGACTCTTGCGTGATTTTTCTGGCAACGGTAGTAACTATTTGTAAGGGACGGGCAATTAATCTACTGGTATATACAGCTAGTATAGCTGCGATCGCAGCTGATAACAGCATACTTCCAATAATAACTTTAATTCGCAACTTTTGGGCACTATCAAAACTAGCATTCGCTTGTTTTTTTTGAATTTCAGAATATCCTATAATCCGAATTAGCTCATCTGAAAGTTTCTCAAATTCAACAGAAATATTAACTTCTTTTTTGAAAAAAATCAGTAACTCTTGCTGGTCAATCTTTGTTTTTTTTGTTGATAACTGATTATTTTCAATCTGCTGCCAAAAGTCTTTTACTATTTGAGTATATATTTTTGTATGTTTTTTATAATTATTCAATAATTTTAATAAATCTTTATTATTTATTTTTGAATCATTAGCATAAGTATTTACCAAAGTTTCTAGTTTTGATAACTGATGATTAACTTGACTCATTTCATCAAGAAATCTATTTTTCTCAAACTCTAACCAAATAGAATTTTCTAAAACAGTAACTAATCTTTGTGGATGTAGTCGCACTCTGATTATTGAATTTTCTAAATCTTTTAATAGAGATTGTTGTTGATAAGATAAATCTAACTGCTGTTGAGCAAGTGTTTCATAGCGGTATGCAAGTAATAAACCACTTATTGTACCTATGAAAGCAATACTAACTGCTAGAGTATACCCATAACTAATCTTTTTAGCGATATTCCAGTTATCGCCAAAATTACTAAGTAATATAAAAATCCTTTTAGCAAAATGTTTCGTAGCAGCTATCATTTATTTATCGACTATACTATTATAAAAAATTTCCTTGGCCGATTTTTTGATAAACTTCACGAATCATATTATAATCAGCATCATTTGCTATAACTAATTTGCTTCCTTTATATTTTTGGTTCGCTTTAGCAGTCACCAAACTTTGAATTAGTTTATCCTGATGCTTAATCATGCGCGATCGCATATCTTCTATAAAGCTAGATGCCAATTGGTTACTAGCAACAAATACATCACGAGGAAGTAATGGTCCTTTAAAAATTATAGAAAAATCCTTTTCAAGTAAACCCTCAGATTCCAAAATGTTCTTGTATGTGTCAGATGCAACCGCCCAAGCATCTACCTCACCTTTTTTTAGGGCTTGTACTCCTTTATCATCCAACATGACAGTTTTGAAGTCAGTTTTTGGATCTAATCCAGCATCTATCAGTAGCTTTGTAGGAGCAAGATGCCCAGAAGTTGAGCCAATTTTTCGCATGGCAATTGTTTTGCCTTTCAATTGAGCTAATAATTTAATTTTGCTATCTGCACGAACTACAATAATCGAATGGTAGTTCGGGCGCTCAATGGCAATTATAGGAATAGCCTTTGCTCTAGCATTCAAAATCAAGTATTCTGAAGGCCCTGCAAATACAATATCCACCTCTCCCGATAACAGTGCTGGTGCTGCTGCTGTGGGATTTTCTACAGGAAAAAACTCAATTTTTATACCTAATATCTCTTCTAATGTGGTGCGAAAAAGTCCATAATCTTGTTGTAAGCCTTTAATTCCAGTAACATCTGTAACTGCAAATTTTAGATTTTTTGGTGCAGTTATTGCCATCTGATCTGAGCTATTCTTAGTGGATCTTACTCCTGTTGTGCAACCAGCAGCAAACAGTAGCGAATACCAAAGAAAGTTGCGCCGTTTCATGGGTCTGAATAATATTACAAATGGAAATTTTTTATTTAGTAATATACTTGTGCAGTTTATTGTTTTCTTGTATTCGTGGCTTCTGTAAAACTACGGAAATAAGTTCTATGAATTTGGCAATCCTGTTTGTTGAAAAATATTGGGTGCGTCCTACTTTATAAAAAATACCTAGCGATTAGAAATCGTGGTTCATCTTGCACAGAAACAAAATCGGTCTGCACGGGTTTAATGAAAGTTTGTATGTGGTCTATTCATATAAAATCCCCTGTATAAAAGAGGAAATTGAGCCTCCAACAAATGGAGTTAAGAGTTTTTAACTCCTAACTCCTAACTTCTAACTTTTTTACAACTTCAAATTCCAAGCGGCTAAAGCTAAAGCACCCCAACCGGCAATCAAGGCTGCGCCGCCTAGTGGTGCAATCGCTCCCAAGGATTTAATACCGGTTAAGCTAAGGGCGTACAAGCTACCTGAGAAAATAGCAATGCCAATGATAAATAGCCATCCACTGGCTACGAGAGTAGGTTCAGGAAATTCAGTGCGACTAATTAATAGTGCTACGAGAAAAAGTGCTAGAGCATGATACATTTGGTAACGAGCGCCGGTTTCAAAAATTTCTAGCGCTCGCTCACTAATTTTTTCCCGCAAGGCATGGGAAGCAAAAGCACCAGCAGCAACTGACAAACCGCCTAAAATGGCAGCTACGCTTAAAAAAATCTGCCTCATTAGACCTAGCCATAAGTTGATTATTAGTCATTGGTCATTAGTCATTAGTTAATGACAAAGAACAAATAACATAGACGCCCGGAGGACGGCTTCCCGAAGGGTAGAACAAATGACAATTAGACATCAAAATGATATGATACAGCCCCTTCTTCGTTCACCTTAAAGTTTGCATTGAAGTCTTTAGCTTTTTCATCTAAATATTGTCTAGCGTCGGCTGCGGGTAATTGTGACTGCATGGCAAAGCCTAAAACAGTTACGCGCCCATGATTTTCTTGTAGCATCTCATAAAAAATCGATTGCAAGCGATCGCTAACTTGTTGGTTAAGCGCTTTTTTCTCCTGTCGGCTTTGGCGGTATAATCCCAATGCTAACCATGTGCCTAGTGTTAAAGTAGGAACACCAAAAATGAGACCACCAACAGCAGCATTATTATCTTCATAATAAGTAGCATTTGGTGCAGTAAAATCATACTCATCTGTGGGTATTATGATGGCTTTACGTGTAGCAAATTTTTCAAATGCCGCTGTTGCTGATAGAGTTACAAACATGAATCCGAGTGTCAGTAGCCAACCGGCAGCCAATTTTTCAGCAGTTTTCATAGTTCCACTTCAGATTTGAACTTTGCTAGCGATTTTAACCTGACTTTCGCAAAGGTTCTAGTATATCAATCTACTCCCAGTGACGGTTTTTTAGCTTTTGCACCAGACTTTTTTGCCTATCTTGCTTAAAGAAGCAGGGTTCTAAGCGCGTACAACACACTCAGCAATCGTGTAATATTTTAATGCTCCCAATCAGAGCGATCGCCAAGATCAAAAGCAGAACTTAGCACCAATTCGAATCCCTACCAGTGTTAAGCTTTAAAATTGTTAAATCGCAGCAAAGATATTAATTTTACTGCGATTTTCAACTCACTTACGTGTAGCTTCTAAGAGACGGGAGAAATAGAAGCGAGTCCGAGTCATCGACTGTCTTTGTAGTGTAAAACCATTACTTTCCAAGATTCTCACCACATCAGCCTCACGATGCAAATATGCACGAGTTGCTTTACTTGGCCCAGGAAAGAAACTGCCAATTTTCTTGAGTATACTCAGGGCGCAGGTCTTCGGCGCAAAACTGAGAATTATCCGCGACTGTGCCAAAGAACAGAGGTGAGAAATCATCTCATCGGCTTTTTCTTGGGGGTAGTGGATGAGAACATCCAAGCAAATAACGGTATGGTAAGTACCACTCAACGATTCCAAATCCTGTACCGCAAAAGTGGGATTTTCAGCATTTGGCAAGGTTTGCTTGGATCTATCCTTGCCTTCTTCCACCATTTTTTCAGAAATATCGGTGGCATAGACTTTGGCACCATCTACCGCTAGGGGGATGCTGAGACTACCGACACCACAACCAGCATCGCAGATTGATAGCTCTGGTAAATTGTTATCAGCCTTCAGCCAGCCGAAAACTGTATCCACGGTTTGCTGGTGTCCATTACGGATGTCTAGTTGAACTTTGTTGACTTCGCCATCACCGTAGATTCGCTTCCAACGGTCAAACCCTGTGGAATTGAAATACTCACGAACAATCGTTTTATCGTCGGCTGCGTTCATAAACTTTGATTTTTAGGGGTTCCCAATGCTTAAAATTATCATTGATAGGAACCCATAGGAGCGGTCTTCCAGATTTTTCTAGATATGGTGCAGAAAATTAGAGGCACGCACAGATGTGTGCCTAATCATTGAAACGAGAACCGCTATATTTAAGAAGTTATTGTCGTTTTATGCTTTTTTGAAAGCATTTCCTATTATTTAAACAGCAATTATTTTTGTTACTATAAATTCCATTGATATTTCACCCTATAGATGTATAAAATCCCTTCTTAAGGTAGAATCGTGATTGCGATCGCAACATTTATACTTTTAAAAATTTAATTTTTTTTAATTAATAAAACTGAAGTAACCAAAAATTTTAAGTAAAATTCCTTATCTAGTTGTACGTTTTTTATTTAGGTTTAATTATTAAACATGGCACTGAACTCGCTAACAGACAGTCCTATCGTTGCATTTACAATTCTCCTAACAGTAATCTTTACTGTACCTCCTATATTTGAGCGACTACGGCTACCTGGATTAGTGGGATTGTTGGTTGCAGGTATATTACTAGGGCAAAATGGACTAAAGTTGTTAAACCCTGAGTCTGAAACTATCAATCTCCTCTCGGAGATCGGCAAACTTTATTTGATGTTTGTGGCAGGTTTAGAAATTGACTTAGAGCAGTTTCGTAAAACTAGAAATCGCTCAATCGGGTTTGGCATTTTAACATTTTTAGTTCCAATGATTGCTGGCATTGCTACAGGACGATTATTCAATTTTGGTTGGAATGCCTCCTTTCTAATTGGTTCTTTACTGGCTTCTCATACCCTTTTGGCATATCCAATTGTGAGTCGTCTGGGAGTGGTAACGAATGAAGCTGTAACCGTCACAATTGGTGCCACAATTTTTACTGACACAGGTGCTTTGCTAGTGTTAGCAATTTGTGTTGGAATTCATGGAGGAGAATTTTCCGCCATGAGTTTAGCGATTTTATTGGGTGGATTAGCAATTTACACTGCTGTTGTTCTATTTGGTTTTGACTGGGCAGGAAAAGAGTTTTTTCGCCGCTCTGGGGATGAACAAAGTAACCAGTTTTTGTTTATATTACTAGCATTATTTTTGGCATCTGTTGGAGCGCAGGTAATTGGAGTTGAAAAAATTGTTGGTGCTTTTTTAGCAGGTTTAGCTGTCAACGATGTTCTAGGACGTAGCCCAGTTAGAGAAAAAATCGAGTTTATTGGTAGTGTTTTATTTATCCCTTGTTTCTTTGTGGACATGGGATTATTGATTAATATTCCTGCATTTATCAAAACCCTCAGTTCAATTTGGCTGACTCTGGTAATTGTAGTAGCTTTGATTGGCAGCAAATTTATAGCAGCATTCTTAGCCAAATTATTGTATCGCTACAACACGGCGGAATTGCTAACGATGTGGTCATTGTCACTACCACAGGTAGCAGCCACACTAGCAGCAACCTTAGTTGCTTATCAAACGGTAAATCCTGCTGGTGAGCGTTTAATCAGTGAAGCTGTCTTAAACAGTGTGATTGTCCTCATGCTGGTAACTGCAATACTAGGCCCCATAATAACAGCACGATTTGCTCCTTCACTACAGCTTTCTCAGACAGATTTTGAAACAGATAGTTTGACAACTTGGTGGCAAGGTAATGAAGATGAGCAAGTAGAGAAAAACCAGTATCCATTTACTGTATTAGTCCCAATATACAATCCCCAAACCCAGCGCTATCTAATAGAAATGGCAGCACTACTGGCTAGTCATGAATCTGGAAGGATTGTGCCATTAGCTATTACTAAAGCACATATCCAGATGGATGATCCGCAATTAGTAACAGCACTCGACCAAAGCCGGGAAAGATTGAATTTAGCTAAAGAAATCAGTCAAGAATTTGAGGTGGAAGTATCACCAGCAATTCGGATTGATGATGATGCAGCTTTGGGGATTAGCCGCACGAGTCGAGAACAAAACGCTAGTTTAGTAGTGATGGGTTGGTCGCAGACAACAGGTTTGCGTGCCCGCTTATTTGGTAATGTAATTGATAGCGTTTTCTGGTCTTCTCACTGTCCAGTAGCAGTAACACGCCTTTTAAGTAGTCCTAAGACAATTCAAAGAATTCTTGTACCAGTTGGAGACTTAACGCGCCAAACTATTGGTGCTTTAAGGTTCGCCCAGATTTTGGCTGATGTTAATCAGGCAGAAGTAGTGTTGTTACACGTATCCGATCGCAAAACACCGCCGACTCGAGTAGAAAACTTTGTATCTCAATTGTCTGATATTACTTCTAAAGGTCAATTACAGGTGAATACGAATATCCAAACAATTAGGGGTGATGATATTGCTAAAGTTATAATTCGGGAATCTCAGGCATTTGATTTAGCGGTGTTACGTTCCGTTCGTTATCGCACAGCAGGTGGATTAGCCGTTAGTGAAGTGACAACGCAGTTACTTCGAGAATTGAAGTGTTCAATTGTGTTGTTGGGAGAGCCTCATTCGTGATGTGGGAGTCAACGCCAGTAAAAAGAGAAAACACTTGCGATCGCTTTTGCGTCAGTGATGGGAATCGGCAAGAGCGATCGCATGGTTTTATAACTATCATTCAAATTGCTCTTTAGATAACAATGGCTCAAATGAGCGGTAAGCCTCATAATTCCGAAAATGTCGAGTATATGATGGGTTGTTGAACTTGCGATCGCACTATTTGCAATGATGTTGATGAATTAACTCATATCCTCAATAGGATCTTCTGGTGGAGGATGACGGTTAACTACTTTGTCAGCAGCACGAATATTTACAATTCTTTCTCGATTTAAATTTAGTGCAGCTATTGTTGCTTTGCCAGTTTGTGTTAGCCCATTAATTTTAAGTTTATCAGCAGACCAAATAAAATGTTCGCTCCAGAGACTTTCTCTTGGATTAAATAAAGGAACCTCTAAGCCAGATTCAGGATCTACGGCTGTGGTTTTGGCTGATTTTCTGCGGTTACAATGGAAACAAGCTAAAGCCAAATTATCTATAGTATCTTTGCCGTTTTGACTTAAGGGAATAACATGATCTACTGTGAATAATACATACTGCCACTTTTCTGAAACGTGGCAATATTCACACAATTCAGAGGCTCGCTGACGTACTTGTTGCTGAATTGCATCGGGAATTTTACGACTAGCCACTTTTACACAGTCTGATTATTGGGATTTTGTAAAATATTTCTAGCTAGACGATTGAGAAAACTTAGGTAATCGTCAATTTCTTCATAGCTATCTAGCTCTTGTTCTTCTTGTGGGTGGAGTGGAGAAATTTGTTGTTTGGCTAGTAAAGCTGCAATACGATTTTGGACAATGTTAGAAGCTTTAAATATAGGTATTCCCTCTTGCAACTCGATACTGATTGCACCTTCTAAAGGAAAGCTAGCGGGTAGACTTTGAAGGTTTGGTAGCAATGGAGGTGTCATAGTTAATTCTATGAAATCTTGTGAGTGATTATAGCGTATCTCTTTTTGACCGCCGGAACCAAGAGAGAACCCAACGCCACAACCGACGCAACCACGCCCAAAACCCACGGCGAGAAACTACAGGCGTTTTTGGTTGAGAAAGACGCTCAATTGCATTGTTGCAATATTGCACTTTATCATCAAGTCCCATCGCCTGAAATAGTTCACGGGCATTGCAATAAGCACCCAGCGCGTCTGATTCTCGGTTGAGGTTTTCTAATGCTTCACCTAAATTCAACCATACGATCGCTTCCCCTGAAATATTGCCTATCTCCCTTGTGATTTCCAAAGACTGCTGCAAGAACTCAATCGCCCGTTGGTACTGTCCCAGGGAGCCGTAAGCATCGCCCAAACCGATTAAGGAATTACCTTCCCCTTGAATATCGCTTATCTCCCTAGATATTTCCAAAGACTGCTGGTAGAAATCAATCGCCCGTTGGTACTGTCCCAGGGAGTTGTAAGTATTGCCCAAACCCATTAAGGAATTACCTTCCCCTCGAATATCGCCTATCTCCCTTTTGATCTCCAAAGACTGCTGGTAGAAATCAATCGCCCGTTGGTACTGTCCCAGGGAGTTGTAAGCATTGCCCAAACCGATTAAGGAATTACCTTCCCCTTGAATATCGCCTATCTCCCTAGATATTTCCAAAGACTGCTGGTAGAAATCAATCGCCCGTTGGTACTGTTCCAGGGAGCTGTAAGCATCGCCCAAATTGCCCAAGGAAGCACCTTCGCCAAAGCGATCGCCTATCTCCCTTTTGATTTCCAAAGACTGCTGCAAGAACTCAATCGCCCGTTGGTACTGTCCCAGGGAGCCGTAAGCATTGCCCAAACCGATTAAGGAATTACCTTCCCCTTGAATATCGCCTATCTCCCTAGATATTTCCAAAGACTGCTGGTAGAAATCAATCGCCCGTTGGTACTGTCCCAGGGAGTTGTAAGCATTGCCCAAATTGCCCAAGGAAGCACCTTCGCCATAGCGATCGCCTATCTCCCTAGATATTTCCAAAGACTGCTGGTAGAAATCAATCGCCCGTTGGTACTGTCCCAGGGAGTTGTAAGCATTGCCCAAATTGCCCAAGGAAGCACCTTCGCCAAAGCGATCGCCTATCTCCCTTTTGATTTCCAAAGACTGCTGCAAAAACTCAATCGCCCGTTGGTACTGTCCCAGGGAGTTGTAAGCATTGCCCAAACCGATTAAGGAATTACCTTCGCCATAGCGATAGCCTATTTCTTTAGCTATTTCTAAAGACTGCTGTAAGAAATCTATAGCCCGTTCATACTGCCCCTGATAATTGCAAGCATTACCCAAGTCATTGAGAGCAACCTGATAATTCGAGTTTTTTATCTCGCCAGTTTTTTCCCAGGCTTCTATTAATTGCCCGTATAAATCAACTTGATCGGTGTAATAGCCCCGCAAGGCCAAAAATTCAGTGCAGAAAAGAATGCTATCAAATGCCGAATCATACTTTTCTAATTGAAACCAGTGATAAAAAATTTCTAAATATTCCTTGATATCTTCTTTAGTCTGCCAAGGTAGTTGTTTAACATTCAAAAGATAGTAATTGATGGCTCGTTGATGTGCCTCTGTCTGATCACCAGCTTTATACCGCACATATTCCAACACTACTGGCTGAAACTCAAACCGCCGCTTACCATTAAGTTTTTCCGACAACAGAGAACGCTTAACAAGGTTTCTCAGTTCTCTCTCAATCTCTGTTTGTAAACTTCCCCGCAATACTGCCACGGCTGCTACACTCTCAACAGCACCACGATAAACGCTGATATTGAGCAATAAAGTCTTTTGCAATTCACTCAAACGCTCAAAACTGGCATCCAATACCAACACCATCCCCACATTTTCCCGGCGATGCACACCTACCACTTGGGAATCTTTCAAAAATTGCTGCAAATTTCCTAAACCTAAATCTGCCAATAGTCTTAAATCCGGGTCTTGAGGGTATTCTTCTTTTAATAAATCTGCGACCAATTTCAACAACAGGGGATGCCCATCTACCAATTCCACAAAATCCCCTAAATCCCCGCAAATGCCTAATGCACTTAACAGTGCTACCCCTTCATCTACTTGCAAACCTTTCAGGGGTAGCCATGTAAATTTTGGTAATTCTGGTCTTTCCCTAGACGTAACTATTACCTTACTATTACCGCCATATTCCACCCAAGCTTTGAAAAAGTCGCTGTAGAATTGACTTCTCCATTGTCTATCTGGCTGTAATAAACTCTCCAGATTGTCAATGATCAGTAAATATTGCCCAGATTGCAGACACTTAACTAGCGCCTCCACTAACTGCGCTTCTTGTTCTGGAACCGGAAAGCCAAATTCACTGAGGACTTGGCGGGCTAAATCGCTAAAACCTGCGCCATAACTAACGTCACCCCAAAATCGCTTAGGGAAACCCTCAATTTCGTCATAAATTTTAGCTGCTAACATCGATTTACCCGTGCCACCGATGCCTTCTATGCCAATTAGAAAAGTATTTTTATCAGTTAACCATTGCTGTATCTGAGCAATTTCTGTTTTACGTCCCTGCCAGTAAGCCAAACTTTTGTTAGGGTTCCCTGCTTTGAGAACCCCTGGCGATTCTGGTTTATTAATGCTTTCTAGCTGAACAATAATTTGCAACTGTTCTGTGGTCAAATTAAAATTCTTTGCTTTAATAGAACCAACTTGAGTTAGTTTGCTCTCATCTTTAGCAGTTCCCTCCATCTTGATGATTTTTTGACTACTGGGGTTTGGTTCTTCCGCCATAGTTAATCAGCACAGTTAAAAATTTTGCTGGGTGTTGTCGTTGTGAACTCGGAAGTTGGTGTTCGGAACTCAGAAGTTCGTGTTCGGAACTCGAAACATCAAAATTTTTAGGGTGGACAGTACTCTATCCAATACGGTTTGGTTAGCTTGTTTACCCTGCGAAGATCCCCCCAACCCCCCTTAAAAAGGGGGGCTAACTTCCTCGTTTACCCCCTTAAAAAGGGGGTCGCCACAGGCGGGGGGATCTTATCCGAACTATTGGTACTCTATCCACCCTATTTAATTAAAAACTTACTTGGTTTGCATCAATCTTCCCAACTTGCTTCACCGTACTTTGGTCGTAAGCATTAGCACTCACCTGAATATTGTCTCCGGGTTTGTCAGTCGATGTTTGCCAAATCTTAGCTATTTCCTCTGCAAGTGCTGTATCCGCTTCTAAAATCTTCTTGAGTTGCACCCGCAAACTTGTTTGTAAATCCTCATCCTCTGGCTTTTGTGCCACATCCGTTGCTGCTTCTTTCGCTGCTTCCTTAGCTTCTACTTTGGGATGTAACTTAGTCCAAATAGCTTTGGCTTTATTCCAAACATCTTCACCTACTTTTTGAGATGCCCCTTCTACAGCTTTATTACCCACATTCAACAGAAATGGCAGACAGGGAGCGAGAAATTTAACGAGTAGAGCTATATCCATTGGTTTATAATGTCTATCTCAGAAATGTACATACATTTTTACTAAGTATATTAACGCTTTTTCCCCTATCACCTTGATTCTTTTACGTTGAGGCGAAATTTAGCCCAATCATCTCAATACTGCATAAGTTTTGAAGATTTGTAGCCACTGTTTTAAAAGTCAAGTGATTACTTTGTTTGTGGAGATTTATGAAAGCGATGCCTACGGCGGGCTATTCGGCGTTGCACCTGTGTACTTGATCGCGGTGCGACAAAGTTTGAAGTACTCCAACACGACTGACTTTGGAGTACCTCAATACAACTTTGGAGTACCTCAATACAACTTTGGAGTACCTCAATACGACTTTGAAGTACCTCAATACGACTTTGAAGTACCTCAATACGACTTTGGAGTACCTCAACACAACTTTGGAGTACCTCAACACAACTTTGGAGTACCTCAACACAACTTTGGAGTACCTCAACACAACTTTGGAGTACCTCAAAACGACTTTGAAGTACCTCAAAACGACTTTGAAGTACCTCAACACGACTTTGGAGTACCTCAAAACGACTTTGGAGTACCTCAACACGACTTTGGAGTTCAGTTAAGCTTTTTTTCTCACCCCCTGCTTCTCTTCTCCCCCTGTCCCCCCCTGCCTGCCTCAACCAAAAAATTCCTTAACCAAACGGTATTGGTTCCTCAACCCAACCTACATCAGAGTGATTCTTTAGGCAAAACCTACGCAGTATTGCCACTCTTCTATGAATGTTTTTTCTCAGATAAGAGGCAGAAATAACAAGAAACCTCTACAGAAGTTTCATTTTTCTCCAAAGACAGCAAAACTTTTTCATGCAACAAGAGAAATTTGCTGATTATATTGTTAATTTTTGTAAAATTGATGTCTTCAAGACTAGAAACCTGATATCTAGATAGCTAAACTAACAAACAGTGCATCTGTACTGTTAACTATTAAAAGTAGATGTGGCGCTATAGCCTGAATGATCCCAGTACAACTTATCCTCAAAAACTTTCTTAGTTACCGTGATGCAACTTTAGATTTTCGTGGTTTGCATACGGCTTGTATTTCGGGTTCCAATGGTGCGGGTAAATCTTCACTTTTGGAAGCAATCACTTGGGCAATTTGGGGTGAAAGCCGCGCCACTGCTGAAGATGATGTGATCTATTCTGGTGCGAAAGAAGTTCGAGTTGATTTTACTTTCCAAAGCAACCAGCAAAAATATCGGGTGATTCGTACCCGAATTCGGGGAGGTACTAGCGTTCTTGAATTTCAAATAGAAATACCATCTGGGTTTCGCTCACTCACTGGCAAAGGGGTAAGAGCAACCCAAGATTTGATTTTAGAACACATTAAGCTTGATTACGATACATTTATTAATTCTGCTTACTTACGCCAAGGCCGTGCAGATGAGTTCATGCTCAAACGCCCCACGGAACGCAAAGAAATTTTAGCGGAGTTGTTGAAACTCAATCAGTATGATGATTTGGAAGAACGGGCAAAGGAATCTTCTCGTCAGTTCAAAGCGCGAGCAGTAGAATTAGAGCGTTCTTTAGAGTCGATCAAAATTCAGTTGCAACAACGGGAGATAACCGAAGCGCAAAGAGTCGAGTTAGAAGCTCAACTCAACCAACTGCAACAGGTACAAGCATTTGATAATATTCAATTACAAAGTTTGCAAGTTGTCCAGCACCAGCGCCAAAATTGGGAACAACAACTCAGCTTTGTAAAGCAGCAATACCAAAATCTTACCCAAGATTGCGATCGCCTCCAACAAGAACAATCGGCTATTGGCTCTCAGCTATCAGATTTAGAAAAAATATTACACCAAGAAGCTGAAATTAAAGCTGGATACGCCCAATATCAAAGTCTACAATCTCAAGAAGAAGCCTTTGCTACCAAATTTGAAGAATATACCCGCGCTGGGCAGACTCGCCAACAAAAGCAACAACAGCTTACCAAACAAATTCACGAAATCGAACGACAACTGCAACAAGCCCAAGCCCAAATCGAAGCTTTACAGCAACAAGAGCGAGATATTCAGCAAACTCTGACTAAATCAGGTGAAGTAGAAGCTGCTTTGTCACAACTAACCGCAGCCCGTCACCATGTTGCACGTCTAGATCAACTGCAAATGCAAGTTACTCCCTTGTTGCAACAACGAGCAACTTTACAAAGTCAACTCGATCGCACTCATGCTGGTTTAGTAGCGCGACTCGAACAACTCCAAAATACTGAGAACCAATTGCAACGCCAGCACCGCCGCCAACCGCAACTGCAACAAGCGGTGATGGATGTGGCAATCCAGATTGAGGAACTTGAAAAAAAACGGGTTTATCTGCAACGAGTGCAGGAAAAAGGGCAAGAAAGGCGTCACTTTATCGAACGTCTGCAAGCTCACCAACGCGACTATGAAAAACTGCTGGGAGAATTAGAGCAAAAATTGCAAATGCTCCAAAATCCTGAAGCACTTTGTCCATTATGCGAACGTCCTTTAGATGAACATCACTGGAGTCGGGTAGTGGAAAAAACCCAGGCTGAGATAGAGGATACTCAAGGGCAGTTTTGGGTAGTGCGAGAACAAATGGCTGTATCTGATAGAGAAATTCAGGTACTTAGGCAGGAATATCGGGAAATTTCCCAACAGTTGGCGGGTTACGATGGTTTACGCGAACAACGGGGACAGTTGGCAGCACAGTTAGAAGCTACAACTGATGTCCAACAACAATTACAACAAATTGCTGCCGAAAAACAACATTTAGAGCGATCGCTCCAAGGTGGTGATTACGCTCCCGATAAACAAGCCGAACTTCGGCAGCTAGACCAATATCTGCAACAAGTTAATTATAATGAACAAGACCACGCCCTCGCCCGAAGTGAAGTTGAGCGGTGGCGATGGGCAGAAATTAAACTCCAGCAGATTAAAGACGCGACTAAGCGACAAGCGCAACTATTAGCCCGAAAACCAGAACTTCAGTCCCAAATTGCTCAATTACAAGCCAGAATCCAGCAGGATCAGACTGATTCTGAATGTGCTAAACAAATCGCGGCTCTTGAGCGTCATATTGCCGAAATTGGCTACAGTTCTGAGCAGCATAACAATCTCCGCATGGCTGTAAAGAAAGCTCAATCTTGGCATTTGCGGTATCAACAACTGCTGTCAGCCCAGCAGCAGTATCCCCAACTCCAGACGAGATTGCAAGAGTTAGAGGACTCCAGAAGCGCCAGAGTAACAGAGCGGCAAAAACTTGGCGGACAAATTGAAAGCATTATCCAGCAACTACAAGCAACAGCTAACCCCTCTGCCCAAATTCAAGCTTTAGAGCAGCAGCTAGCAATACGCAGACGGCAACTCGATGAGCAAATTGCCAAGTTAGGGCGTTTAGAACAGCTGGCGCATCAACTAGAAACGTTGCAAATTCAGTACGAACAACAGCAGCAGCAACTACAATCTTGCAAGCAAGAATATCGTGTTTATCAGGAATTAGCGCAAGCTTTTGGTAAAAATGGTATCCAAACACTGATGATTGAGAATGTGTTGCCCCAACTGGAAGCCGAAACAAATCAATTACTTTCGCGGTTGAGTGGTAATCAGTTCCATGTACAATTTATTACACAAAAAGCTGGACGCAGTGCTAAATCAACAAAGAAAAATGCCAAGTTGATAGACACCCTAGATATTTTAATCGCCGATTCTAGAGGAACGCGAGCTTATGAAACTTACTCTGGTGGAGAAGCTTTTAGAATTAACTTTGCTATCCGTTTGGCCCTAGCGAAATTATTAGCGCAACGGGCGGGAGCAGCGTTGCAATTATTAATTGTGGATGAAGGTTTTGGTACACAGGATGCTGAAGGATGCGATCGCTTGATTGCAGCGATTAATGCGATCGCTTCCGATTTTGCCTGCATCCTCACTGTCACTCACATGCCCCACCTCAAAGAAGCTTTCCAAGCCAGGATTGAAGTGAATAAAACTCAGCAAGGTTCGCAGTTGAGTTTGTCAATTTAATTAAATTTTACCCGTGCATCAAGACCATAAGAGCGGAGCTTTTTCGTTAGGGTTTCTGCTTGGGCGCGATCACTAAATGCTCCAGCATTCACATAATCCCCTAGACTGGATTGCTCTGTGACAGCATTGGGTATATATTGTTGCACTTTAATCAGAGTATCATTACTGGAAATTGGCACTATTACTCTGTAAGGATTATTAGCAACTAATGTGTTGCCATTGGTAACGGGTACTACGTTATTAGTAAGAGGTAATACATAGCGATTAGTTTCAGGTGCTACATAGTCATTAGTAGGAGGTAAATAACTATTAGTCTCAGTATAATTGCTCACATTCGAGCTATTCAACCCTAATGCTTGCCAAGTTTGCCAATCTACATTTCCAGTAGAATTAAGCCGAGAATATTGCTGGAATGCAATCACAGATTCTCTGGTGTAATCGTTGAAAAAGCCATCAGGATTGATATTAGAGAAACCCAACTGCGATAAACGTTCTTGAACTAATCTGACATTCTCTCCCCGATCGCCAACAGTCAGATAATTTCTGCTTGTTTGTTGAGTAGCATATCCACCTGTAGACGCTCTACGCACTGCCTCCAAAACTTGGGCGTTGGCGATGCCATCAACAGGTAGGCGATAATTTCGCTGGAATTGGATTACAGCTTCTCTGGTCATTGGGCCAATATTCCCAGTGGCATCAGTATTAAAATAACCTAGCTGCCGCAAACGCACTTGTAATTCTCTCACTTGTTGAGTAGAGAGCCTTGATCTAGCTGAAGTTGGAGAGGAACCCATTAATGCGTTCCAAGTTTGTCGATTCACAATCCCGTTAGCAGGAATACGATACTTTCGCTGGAATGCAATTACAGCATCTCTGGTCATTGGGCCAAAATTCCCAGTGGAATTAGCATTCAAGTAGCCTAACTGCCGCAAACGCTGTTGCAATCTTGTCACGGCTGCACCAGTTTTGCCTTGAGAAAGAACAGGATATTGACCACTTGGCGATTGCAATACTCCACTGGTATTCCTGCTAGAAGTTCTAGCCTGACATGCTCGTTGCAAAGCTCGTTGCGTACTAGCACCCACAACTCCATCAGCAGATATTCTATTGGCTTGCTGGAATTTGATCACAGCATTTTGAGTCAAGGTAGCAAACTTGCCACTCACCGGGCCGTTAAAGTAGCCTAACTTTTTTAAACACCTTTGGCTACTGGTAACATCAGCCCCATTACTTCCTATTTTCTGAAGTGCTACAGCTTGCCCAGCGATACTCAGAAGCCCCGTAATCAGTGCCACAGACAGAAGACGTATCGCCGCACCGCTAGATAACTTTTTCCAATTCAAAAATTTGAAATTAGCTACGGTAGGAACAACCTTGACGCTTTCGGATGTCTCGTAGACTGAGGCAAGCTTGCTTAAATAGCTATATACCCCTGTTTCCACTTGTTTTTTTCAAGTTATGACTATACCTAATTATACCATCTCCTCTGTGTTATGTTTATTTTGTGTATGTTTCTTTACAAGTAATTGAGCATAAGAGGTATGGGAGAGAGGAGCAGCTCTTGCAAGGGAGAAGAAGCATAAGAGCCATGTCGGTTTTAGAGCAACTAAATTTATTTATGGAAAAGTTGTAAATTATTGTTATCGCTCTGGTTGTTGTGTATCCTCTGGTTTTTCATCAACTTTTTCAGTATTACCTGCTTTGACCCAACCTTCTTGTTTGCTATCTTCCAAACGGATCTTTTGCCAAGCTTTATCTTGGCTTTCTTCCAAGATAATAATTTTTTGATTAAAACCAACCCCACCAATCCGTTCAGCTTCTTGATTTGGTTGCGATCGCAAACTCAAGCCTTCAGCCCAACTAACACGCCCTCGGTAAGCTCCCGATGGCAATGGTTTTGGTGATGGAGTAGCCTTTGGTGATTCTGTGGGAGTAGAGGTTGAGCTTGGAGACGAATCAGCCTTTGTCCCTGGTGTAAGGGTGGATTTACCTCCTCCAGGCTCAGTTGCTTTGGGAGCTTGGGCTTTCACCGAGGGACTATCGTTGGAATAAACGGGTTTGGCAGGAGGTATGCCGGTGCGATTCATGAAATAAAGTGCAATTGTAGCGCCGCCACCTATTAAGACAGCGATCGCTAAGAGAAACCCAAGTATAAATTTTGTTAAGCCAGACAACATAGTTAAAACCTGATCACCAGTGGTAAATAGTCAATAGTCAATAATAATTCATGATTAACTGTTGACTATTGACTAGCAATTATTAACTAACCAATTATTGTAGCTACTGCTAAATGCGTTCACGTAGTGCGCCGGAGACGTTCGCTCAAAGGACTGTGTTTCGATGCTAAACGCGCTCTCCCAGCAGCAGCCCATTCTTGCAATTGCTGAATTTGCTCTACAGCAGTTCGCGCCAAGGGGATAATCTGACTGGCTGCTTCTAAAATATCGTCAGTAGCAAAGTCGCGGTTTTGGCTAAATCCAATATGCATCGCTTCAATTAAAGTTTGCTCAATCTCTGCCCCAGAAAAATCAGGTGTTTCGTATGCTAACCTTTCAATGTCATAACTTTTTAAGTTATGGGGGCGTAATCGGGATAAATGAACATCATAAATTGCTTTTCTCTCTTCTTGGGTGGGCAAACCCACAAAGAAAATTTCATCAAATCGCCCCTTACGGAGCATTTCTGGCGGTAAGGCTTGGATGTCGTTGGCGGTGGCGACGACAAAAACGGGTGAGCTTTTTTCGGCTAGCCAGTTAATAAAAGTGCCAAACACACGGCTGGCTGTTCCGGCATCACCTTTGCTACCAAGTCCGGCAAAGGCTTTATCTATTTCATCAATCCATAAAATACAAGGAGCGAGGGCTTCAGCTACTTGGATCATTTGCCGAGTCCGAGATTCTGATTCACCCACCAAACCACCAAATAACCTTCCCACATCTAGACGTAGCAGAGGTAAATGCCAGTGATGAGCGATCGCTTTTGCTGTTAACGATTTACCAGTTCCCTGAATACCCACCAACATTAAACCACGGGGGTGCGGTAATCCGTACTGTCGCGCCTTATCAGTAAATGAACCTCCCCGGCGAATCAGCCAGTCTTTCAGGTTATCCAGTCCGCCAATATCAGAAATTTGCTCAGTGGCGGGGTAGAAGTCCAGGATTTGGGTTTGGCGGATAGTTTGGCGCTTTTCTTCCAAAACGAGATCCACGTCTTCTGGCTGCAATTCTCCGTGGGTAGCGATCGCTCTTGCCAAAACTCGGCGAATCCGTTCCATCGAAAGCCCTTGACAAGACCGCACTAAGTCATCTAAAACTTTTCCAGAAAGTGAGTTACCAGTACTTTGTAGTAAGCGTTCTACCTCAGTTTTAATTTCTGCGGCGGCGGGTAAGGGAAACTCGACGACTGTTAGAACTTCGGTTAAATCGTCAGGAATGGCGATGCGTGGCGACAATAGTACAATATTTTTTGGTTGCGACTTGAGGAGTCGGGCGAGATTGCGGAGTTTGCGGGCGATCGCTACATCATCTAAAAAGCGATGATAGTCTCGGAGAATCAATACCGCAGGCGCGGAAGCTGGTAATTTTTCGATAAATTCTAAAGCTTGTAGGGGGTTACGTCGCCCAAACCCAACATCATTGGGGTTTCCCTGGTAGCCATCGACAAAATCCCAAGTATACACTGGACGATTACCCTGGTTGCTTGCTTCTTCCCGGATAGCTGCTTCTACCCGTTCCTCTTCATAGGTGGGAATATAAATTAAGGGGTAGCGGGCGCGTAGCAGCAGTTTAAACTCTTCACGGAAGTTCATATTTGGCTATCGTTATTAGTTCTTCTCTCATTGTTCAGGTTTGTATCGCCTCTCACAACTAAAAAACCAACATCTACCAGTTCATAGCGGTTGCCAGTGCGATCTCTCTATGCGAGATATTTTTTAAAGGCGATCGCTCTGTTGTGCTGATCATGATTAGATAATCAGTATAAAATTAACCACTGTCTTTTATGTAGGGAATTTTCTAATTCTTCAGCCAGTTCAGACAAGAAATCAGGTTTATTTTCAATCTTCTTCATAAGATTCAAAGTTAAGTAATTTTCTTAGCTTTTATGATTTAATTTGGGTGCAGGAATACCAATTGTAGATAATAAATATTTTATAAAACCTCTTAATTATTCTTTTCTCGATATGCATGTTAATTTACATTTTCGATTCTTCTTGTATAGTTCAAAGTTTATTTGGTAATACCTTTTAACTTCTGGGAGGATGATTTTCAAAATCTAGCGTCAGTACTCAAGTAAAGAACTTTTTCCCGCGTTATTTCGCCCAACAATAATATTAATACCTGGTGAAAATTCCATTAGTCCAGAGTCGAGATATGACTTATAGTTAAATATTTGCAGCTTTTTGATAAACATTTTGTATTATTTATTGACTTAGTTAATTTTATTATTGGCAATTTAACTTATTTTGCTAAGTAAAAACAAAGAAACCCAGTCTCTTATAGAAGCCAGGTTTCTATAGAAATGTCATAGATTAGCTTAGTAAACTACTGCATTTGTAAAACTTAAAGTCAACAACTGATGCGGCGTAACGGTCTTACTATCCCGGAAGTTGTTTTTTCAGGGCTTCCAGAGAAGCCCAACGGTTATCTACTGGAGTTTCAGTAATATCATAACTGTCAACTGTACTACTTACAGGAATACCTGGACAATTGCGATCGCATAACTGGCGCAGGGGTACTGCCAAGCACATCTGCTCATACAGCCATTCGTTGGGATAAAAATAACCATCGGGTGGTAGGGTTTCCAGCAACTCTTCCATAGTCACTTCCCGCTCTAGGGGCAAGTCATTTCCCTGATTTGCAGTTTCATCTAACCAGATGATTTCCTTCGTATCAAGCCCTAAACGTCGATTGTATTGCTGCAAACAGCGGTTACAGGTACAAGTGATAATTGTTTCTGCCTGAGCGGACACTTCCAGGTAATTGCCATGATGCTGCACACGCACATGACCACGAACTGGCGTCAACGTTTCCAGTCCAGGCAGAAATTCCTGAACCTGAACTTCCTCTGTCCGCTCCGGGGCTTGAGTTAGCTGCGGAATATAAATTGCGTCCATAGGATTTGTGAGACATCCTCACTAAAAATTTATTTTGATTACCAGCAATTATACTGATTTACAACTTTATTTTAGCTTTTAGGAACAAGAGGAATTATATAGTTATGAGCTTTAATGAACTCCTAACTTTGCCAATTTTAGATTTTAGATTTTAGATTTTCCTTCAATCCAAAATTCAAAATCTAAAATTGAATGACTCCTAACTTCTAACTTCTTCCAACGAAGCTGGTCGCACAACCAGATGACGATGCGGCTCTTTGCCGCGACTGAAGGTTTCCAAATCTCCAAAATCCTTCAAGAAGGTATGGATTTGTCGCCTTTCAGCAGAACTGAGGGATTTGATTTCCACTTCTCTCCTAGAAAAGCGCACTTCATCGGCTGCTGCTTCTGCTAATGCCCGAATTTCGGCTTCTCTTTTAACCCGGTAGCCATTTAACTCAATAGTGTAAGAAGCTTGTTCTTCTGAGGGTTGGCTCAGGTTTAAAACCGAATTTGCTAAATACTGAATCGCATCTAACACAGAACCATCAGCACCAATTAATACCTGGATTTGTTCTGTCGTCAAATTAGTTTGATCAATTGTTAACCAGTAATTATCTGGTTCTGGGGAATCACCGTCTTGAGATTGGGCAGTTTCTAAATGACCCTGAATCTCAGCAGGTACTCCAGTGAGTTCCAGCAGGGTTTTTAACCATTGCTGACCTCGCTGCATGGGAATATTGCTCATGATCCCCCTGTTGCCTTTTTCTTGGCACTTTTTGGTTCAAATGGCAATGCCTTTTGTTCTATAACTGCTGCTTCTTTCTCCTGAGTTTCTACAATTTTTTGCAGTTCTTCTGGTAGAGGTTCGCGGGAGAGAAGATAAGTTTGTGCGGTTTGGAAAATATTACCAATCACCATATACATCAGCACCCCAGCTGGTAGGGGAAAGAACAAAAACATTCCAGAAAAAATAACTGGGGTGATTTTGTTAACTGTATCCTGCTGCGGATTGCCACCACTGGAATTTTGCCCGGAAAGCATTTGGCTAACATAAAGGCTGATTCCAAAAGAGACGATCATGGCGACGATATCCCAGTGAATTGTGCCATCTGGATCGGTTGCGCCAACCCTGCCTAAGGCATCAATAAATAGAAAGCCTTTTTCTGCTGCTAGTCCAGGAATTGTTCCTTGAATAGTGACTTCTCCGAGCTGCAAGGCTTCTACATTGCCTTGGGCATCAATTTTTACCCTATCTTCACCTTTGGTGACTTTCCAATCAGGAATCAGCTTATTTTCTGGGTGTTCTGCTAAGAGTACCTGAAATGGTTTGCCCTCAACGGTCTGATATTGGATCTTAGTTTGTTCTCCCACCGCTAGTTTGTTCCCGCTGGGAAGGATGGCAGCTACTTTAACGTGTTCTCCATCAGCAACGTAAATATTTTGAGGAGCAGTGGCAAAGGCTTGCGGTTGAATTTGTTCGATTTGCTCTGCAGGAAATATTTGCAGGTTAACGCTGTAGTTCGCACTTGAAAAAGGGGAACCCCGCAAAGTAGCAAACAGCGCTAATAAGACCGGCATTTGCACTAGTAATGGAAAACAGCCTGCCAAGGGGTTGCCAAATTCTTTTTGAACATTGACCATTTCCTCCTGCTGCTTTTGCGGTTCATCCTTGTAGCGCTCTTTGATTTCTGCCATCCGCTTCTGCATCAGAGGTTGTACAATTCGCATTTTCCGCATGTTACGAATTGAGCCAGCACTCAGGGGATAGAGCGCGAAGCGGACTATCAATGTCAAAGCAACGATCGCTAATCCGTAGCTAGGCACTATACCATAGAAAAAATCTATGATTGGCAGCATCACGTTGTTCGAGAGAAAGCCGATACCAAAATCCATTATTCTGAATTCAACCTGAGGTACTGTAAACTGACTGAATCTAATTTATCTAAATCATAAATTATGTGCGACTACCCTTCGCTACGGATAGCCGCACATCCCAAAAAAAGGGGAGTAGGGAGAGACGCGATTAATCGCGTCTCTACTGGGGATATGTATTTTTTGGTAAGTGAGAAGTTCTGAATTGTGTATTTTATCTGAGCAAATTTTGCATTCACTATTCCTTACTTTCTACTTCCGACTCCCATCACTTGTTAGCAGCGGCGCTATATTCGGGATTTTTCGCAGCAATTTTTTCGTTGATGTAGTCATAGACTTCCCGAAACTTGGGAATTGCACGCAATTCGAGACGACTGCCGTTTTTTAGGGTTAGTACCATATCTCCCCACAAGCCAATGCCACGGGGAACTGTGACAACTTTGACAATTTCTGAGTAAATTATGTCAGTGCGATCACGTCCCTGCCAACCTCCCGTCACGGTAATCCGGCGATCGGTGATGCGGAAACGCAGCCACAATGCCCTGACAATTGCCCCAACTGTTAATGGTATCCCGACAATGGTTAGCCCAATCAACAGGTTGACAATTAAATCCCCAATATGGGGGCCACCTTCATAATAAACATCTTCACGAATTCCCATCGAACACCTCAGCTTGTGCCAACAACTGCTCTAATTCTTGCAGAAATTGTGGGCTTACGCACTTAGATTCTGCTGCTGTGGGTTTGACAATGAACACTAGCCGCCATCCTGGTGATAATTTGGGCAGCAAATTATATAAAGCAGAAGTAATTTGCCGTTTGATTCGGTTGCGAACCACTGCCCTTTTGCTTACTTTTGTGCTTATGGAAATGCCAATCCGCGTACTGGCAAGATGTCCTGAGTCACTTGCTTGTGTAGCCTGGGTGGCAGTGTCCAAAGAAGGTTTTGTTGAATATAACGGCTTTAAGGCTCTCAATGTTAGATAAGAACCATGACGCCGAATTCCTTCCCGGAAAACTGCCTGAAAATCCTTGCGGGATTTTAGCCGATTTGCTTTAGGCAAAGCCACAGATGCTCTTTTAGCTTAGATACGTCCTAAACGCTTAGACGATGACGCCCCTTTTTTCTCCTGGCGCTAATCACGTTTCTGCCGTCTGGTGTCCGCATCCTAGCGCGAAAACCAGAGGTTCTTTTTCTCTTACGGCTAGTGCCGCCTAGTGTTCTTTTCATACTCTTCCCCTCTTAGGTGATTTTTATAAAAACTCACAATCTGCAATTGTATCACTTTACTAGTGAATTGGAAATCGGGAATTGGAAATTGGTTACACCTCATCACCCTCTGTCTCCTTTTCCCCACTCTTATTAATTGATGCTCAAAATCCATGTTCCCATGTAGCGCAATAGTGGCACATCGCCAGGGGAGAGAACTTGACAGCGAAAATAGTAAACTCCGCCGAAGGCTGGGTTTTTCACGTTAGATAAGACTACCTCAACTGCACTACCTGCTGGCACTGGCTCTTGGGGAAAAATATTAATTAGCTTACCTTCTTTGTCCCACTTCACCTCAGAAAGCGGAACTGCTTTGCCCTTGACTCGGACTTCAATTTCTTTCTGGTCAAAAGTTCCTTTGTAATAATCAGGGTAGGTAATGGCAAATTGACCAACAGCCAATTTCATTTTTTGGGCTGGAATCCTCAATATGTATCGATCCCAACCATTAGCTTGCCCACCAAAATCTAACCGGAAGGGCAGTTGATTTTCAGCTTTGACACCGCTAAACAGCGTAAATCCTGGTAGGCTATCTGCCCACGTCATAGCTGGAAATCCAGTCAGCAAGCAGCTAGTCACAGCTAAAGCAGAAAGTAAACGTCGCATAATTGAGCTTCCTCTACCAAAATATAAATCAGTTATCTAAAGAACTGTGTGTTAGTATTCGTTACTAAACTTTACTACCAACTTCCTGACAATTGACGTTCAATAACAACAAAAGGTGCCATCCTCCCTGAGTTTTGGGCGACAGCAAAATTACTTAGTTATGAATTTACCATATACTCGATTTACTTCATTAGCCTTACAGAGTACTGATTTTATGACTAGGTTGGTCAAATTTTGAACTAAATAGAAATACTGTTAGGATTGGATTGTGTTTCTAAATATGTATAAGTGTATCTAAATTTGAGAATTTTGTTATAAAAATTGAGGCGTGGCATCAGCGATCGCCAGTTAACTTGGGCTAAATTGATTAAAAGTAAGTTTGAATCAAAGTCGTAATCATTAAAATTTGATTGGGAAATTATAAAGCTTTCAAAATTTGGTCAATATTACTCTATAAGAAAGGAATACCAAAATTTTTCAATCCCGAAAACAAGCTGAAGATAAAGATGCAAAATTTGGGAATCAATTTAGGATGTGCAATACGTAACCCTGTTTGCAACTATCTGAAAATATGACATCTGCGAACGGCAAAGTAAGGCTTTGCCTGGAGAGCTAAGAGTGGGAGAGGAAAGTTCAAGGTTCAATCTACAAGTAAAAGTCATGGCTGATTTTGCTGCCTAAGTACTATGAGTGCGGGATATCCTTCATATAGACAATCGCTTACTTGGCAGAGATTAGGTATTTATCTTCAGGAGATTTCATGAGAATAGCAGTTGCTAAAGAAATTGAAGTTTGTGAACGTCGTGTGGCATTAATTCCTGACACCGTTGCTCGATTGGTAAAACAAGGTTTGGAAGTCTGGGTAGAAACGGGTGCAGGAGAGCGATCATTTTTTGGCGATTCTGCCTATGAAGCAGCAGGAGCCATAATTATCAGCGATACTGCCAAATTATGGGGCGAAACAGATATTCTGCTGAAAGTCAGCCCACCACAAGAACGGGAAGATGGACGTTCAGAAATTGATTTGTTAAAGGAAGGGGCTGTATTAGTCAGTTTCCTCAATCCTTTGGGAAATCCTGTTGTGGCAGAGCAACTAGCAAATCGGAAAGTCACAGCCTTGAGTATGGAAATGATCCCCCGTACCACTAGGGCGCAAAGTATGGATGCTTTGTCCTCACAAGCTTCATTAGCAGGTTACAAAGCAGTATTAATTGCCGCAGCTGCATTACCGAAATATTTCCCGATGTTAACCACAGCCGCAGGTACGATCGCTCCAGCGAAAGTATTTATTATGGGCGCTGGTGTAGCCGGATTGCAAGCGATCGCCACAGCTAGACGCTTGGGAGCAGTGGTAGAAGCCTTTGATATTCGTCCCGCCGTTAAAGAAGAGGTGCAAAGCTTAGGGGCAAAATTCGTTGAAGTCAAACTAGAGGAAGAAACCGTCGCTGCTGGCGGTTACGCCAAGGAAATTTCTGAGGCTAGCAAACAACGTACTCAAGAAGTTGTCGCTGAACACATCAAAAATTCTGATGTGGTGATTACCACCGCCCAAGTACCTGGAAGACAAGCACCACGCCTAGTTACAGAAGAAATGGTGGCACAAATGAAACCGGGTTCAGTGATTGTGGATTTGGCTGCTGAACAGGGTGGTAACTGCGCCTGCACCGAACCCGGCAAAGATATTGTGTGGAACGGTGTGACAATTATCGGCCCCATCAATCTTCCATCATCAATGCCAATTCATGCCAGCCAATTGTATGCCAAGAACGTAACATCATTGATTCAACTGCTGATCAAAGACAAAGCTTTGCAGATAGACTTTGGCGACGACATCGTTGATGCAGCTTGCGTTACCCACGCAGGTGAAATTCGCAATCAACGAGTACGGGATGCGCTACAAGCTTTGAGCGGTGTTGGAGCAGGTTAATAGCCAAATTACTATAAGGAGTTTTGATTTCATGACAGAGGCATTACTTGCTGCTTTGTTTGTATTTGTTTTGGCATCTTTTATCGGCTTTGAAGTCATCAACAAAATACCACCGACTTTACACACGCCTTTAATGTCAGGCTCAAACGCGATTTCTGGCATTGCGGTACTTGGAGCAATAGTTGCTGCTGGTGCGAGAGACACAAGCGTGTCAGTAATTCTCGGTTTGATTGCTGTGGTATTAGCAACAGTCAACGTTGTGGGTGGGTTTTTAGTGACAGACAGAATGTTGCAAATGTTCAAGAAGAAGGAGATTAAGGCGTGAGCGACTTTTTACCAACTGGCATTCAGCTGACGTACTTAGTCGCTGCATCATTATTCATTCTGGGCTTGAAAAAGCTGGGATCACCTGCTACAGCAAGGAACGGTAATATTGTAGCGGCTGTGGGAATGCTGCTGGCGATCGCAGCGACAATGCTCGATCAGCATGTATTGAACTACGAGATGATATTGTTGGGCTTGGCTATTGGATCGGGAATTGGTGCGATCGTTGCCTACAAAGTCCAAATGACCGAAATGCCCCAAATGGTGGGATTACTCAACGGTTTAGGTGGTGCGGCTTCGGCATTAGTAGCTGTTGCCGAATTCTGGCGGTTATTAGATAGTTCTCAGGCGATACCGCTAGATGTCAACATTTCTATGCTGTTGGATGTGTTAATTGGTGGCGTTACCTTCACCGGTAGTTTTCTAGCCTTTGCCAAATTGCAAGGTTTAATTAGCGGTTCCCCAATTACATTTCCATTCCAGCAACCATTTAACCTCTTGCTTCTGGGTGCTTATCTGGTGGGTAGTGCCTACTTAATCATCACACCAGATAGCTTACCTATATTCTTGGGAGTGGTTGGCGTTTCTTTAGTGCTGGGCGTGATGTTCGTCATCCCTATTGGTGGCGGCGATATGCCAGTGGTAATCTCGCTGTTGAACTCCTTATCAGGTGTGGCGGCGGCGGCGGCGGGATTCGTGGTGATGAACAATATGTTAATCATCGCTGGTGCTTTGGTAGGAGCATCTGGCTTAATCCTTACCGAGATTATGTGTAAGGCGATGAACCGCTCCTTATTTAGTGTGCTGTTCAGCGCTTTTGGTACAGGTTCTAGTTCTGGTGGTGCTGCTGCTAGTGGTGGTGCAACCGATCAAACCGTCCGCAGCATCGATCCTGAAGAAGGGGCGATGATGTTGGGTTATGCCCGTTCTGTGGTAATTGTGCCCGGTTATGGTATGGCAGTTGCTCAAGCGCAACATAGCGTCCGGGAATTGTCAGATCAATTAGAAAAAATGGGCGTTGATGTCAAGTATGCCATTCACCCCGTTGCTGGGAGAATGCCAGGGCACATGAATGTATTGCTGGCAGAGGCAAATGTGCCTTATACGCAGTTGTACGACATGGATGATATTAATCCCCAGTTTGATCAAGCTGATGTGGCTTTAGTAATTGGGGCAAATGATGTGGTAAATCCGGCGGCGCAAAGTGATGCTAATAGCCCGATTTATGGTATGCCGATTTTGGAAGTAGATCGGGCGAAGCAGACGATTGTAATTAAGCGCGGGATGAGTACGGGTTTTGCGGGTGTAGATAATGAGTTGTTCTACAAGGATAAAACTACGATGCTTTTTGGTAGTGCAAAGGATATGGTGGCGAAGTTGGTTTCGGAAGTGAAGCAACTTTAAGAGAAACGAACCGCAAAGGGCGCGAAGGGCGCGAAGTAAAGAAAGAATTAGAAAGTTTATTTGCCTTGGGGGTGTGATATTCCCAGGGCAAATTTTTTTGTTGGGGAATTACCTCATGCAAAGAAGACTTTAAGAACTGTGAGTATTGGCTGTTAATCTAAGCTGGAATTTGAGCAATTTATAAATATAGGCACAATATAGTTAGCGATAAATTTATGAATAGCTCTAACTCAGAAGTAACTTTAGAATCTTTGGCATCGCGGATTTCACAGTTAGAACTGGAACAGGATCTCCGACGAAAAAATATTGCTTGGCTAAAACAGTATTTTAATAAATTTAAACAAGAATTTAACAATAGAACTGAATTAGAGCAGATTGAAATCATATAAAAAGATATCGCATAGTTAGCTGATGTCATCTGTGTAAATACGTAAATTTTATAATTAATCAAAATTTAAATTAAGGGTTTATTCTGTACACAATAAACTAGTAGTAGATTATATTCAGTATAAATTTTTTCGTTGGGATTAGGTAGTTGTTATGAGTTACCGCAAGAAAATGGCATTAAAAGTATTTTTAGATTCTTTACCAAATCATTATCCAAAAAATCCTTTATTTTTAATTATTTATTCTTGTCTTTTATTTGTAAGTGTATGGATAATAATAACTTTTAGTATTTTCTTGTTTTTTATTATGCCTTTTGGTTTGATAATGAAAGATTTTATATATGAATGTAGGACATTAGAATATTTTAATGAAATCTCAACAACTTGTACAACAAAAGGATGGGTAACACTTACTCATAATATAGTTTCTTTTTCAATAACTGTTTTTATGTTATTTTCACCAACAACACGGACTCACTACGATTTGTGAAAAGCTTAACTTGTCACAAATGAAGAAGGGGTGATTTCTGCAATCCGCTAAAAAAACTAAGTGTTATTACTATTATATTTCCGATTATAATCTATGAACAATAATAGAATTATTACCTTACCAAAAAGCTGGAAGTTTAAATCACATGAATATTATGATTTTGATAGTCTTTTACAATTATTTGACTGGAAAATAAGAAATGAAAATATAACTATAGATTTTAGTCAATGTTTTGAAGCTAATTATCAAGCTTTATCACTTTTTGTACTTTATATTTGGCATTTAAGAATTAATCACTGCTTTGTTAAATGCCATTTTAATGACATTTCTGACAAGCAAGGTGCTTCCAAAATGTGGGTAAAAATGGGAGCGCAAGGACTATTTAATATTCAAGATGACAGTAATGAAAATTTTAGAGGAAGCTATGATAAGCCACTTTTTGCAGTTAGGAATAATAGAGATTTTAGCAATGCATTGGAAAAAGCGGAGAATTATACAGAAAGTTTTGATATTGAATATGAAAAAACATTACGCTATATCATAGCAGAGCTACTTTACAATACTCTTGAGCATGGTCGTAATTCGAGAGGTATCCCATCGTTAATCCAATTTGCTTGGTATCAAAGAAAAGGTGAAATTTCATTTATAGTTGCTGATCTTGGTATTGGTATAAAGCGCCATATTCGTCAAGCTTATCCTGATAATGTTTTTTATTGCTTGTGGCAATAATAACGTCATGCCCATAATTAGCAACTAAAATAGATTTAGATGCCAAAATTACATCACCATCTAAAGCTTTATTATCTGCTGTAGATTTTCCTTGATTTCTTACTTGGGCCCATAACTCTGCTGCTTTCAACATCACTTCTGTTGTAATAGGAAGATAGATAATTTCTGACTTTAGTTGATTAAGTTTTCTAATTCCTGATAATTTATTTGCCCTTAATAATTCCCGTCTAATTTCATAATCTATAATTTCTGGTAAAATTACTTCATATCCTCTCTCAAATAGCGTATAAAACCATTCTTGACATTGCACAGCTAGAGGCGTTGCTTTTGGATTAGTAATTAATCCCACAGGTGCAGAATCTAAGATAATAACCTTACTCATCGTATTTTAAATAGAAATACCTTTCATAGATTCAATAATTTCTAATATTTTTTGTTGTTCTTCTTGTTCATCTAACTCATTCCATGACTCAAATATTTTTTTGATGTTTGTTTTCCTTTCTTGTTGTTTGACGGCATCACTCTGACTAATTTCATTAAGAGCATTTTCCCAGTTATTTAATGATGTCTGTTTCATCGTCACACTTTGACGAAATAGACGTACAATTTGTAGTAATTCTGGTACATATTCTTCTGGAGTTTGTTGAATTTCTAATAATAGTTCAGCGCGGGGTGTAGTTGATGATTGTGCTGTCAGCGGTTGATTATTGTTCATAAATACCTTGTAAGTAGATAATTTAAAAACACGAGTAGATATTAATCAGTTTTAGCACTGGTAGTTATATTATATTTTAGCGTGAATAGCTATTTTAGTTTACTGAGAACGTCCCGACACTTACATGGTATTGAACTGATCAAGAATCGGTTCCTAATCGAGTGCGCCTATTGCGTGAGATAAAAAAGCGATCGCTAACTTTTTATTGAAATGCTTAGATAAAGCCCACCGCAGGCATCGTCCTCTTCTGTTCTTCTGTGTTCTCTGCGCCTCTGTGGTTCGTTAAAAAGAATGATCGCCTGCAAAATCTTCAGCGTGCGATCAATCGCTCTGGCAATATAATTAAGACTGCGGTGTAACACTGCGCGGATCAACAATTACAATTGCAGAAAAATGTTTAAAGTCATCAATATTAAATGTAAGTAGATGTGTAATCTTGTGTGTTATCATTGCTGCAACTAAACGTGCATCATGCACCTTTTTTTCCATGACTTGGTATTTAAAAATTAGAGATTCCCATTCACTAAAAATAGCAAGTATATCAAGGTTTAGTATAAATATCTTCTTAACTTTATCAGTTTCTTCTACTGCTTGAGCCGTGGATAAACCTAAACCATTACTATTAATTGGTCTTGTAGCGACAGCCCAAAACTCAATGAGACTCTGTGGAATTATATATAATAATTCTTCCTGTCTCTTGAGCTTTCCCTCTAAGTTAGAGAATATATTTAATTCACTACCAGGTGCATAATCTGTAATAGCTGTCATTGCGGCTAGTGTTAATTGACGTTTTTGCTCATCTTTGGTAAATGAGTGTTTTTCTTGAAGAACCAATTGTAGGGCTGATTCAGCTATCTTTAGGCGATCGCTTATACTCAAACTTGGGAGCGCTTGGAGAATTTCTTTGATTTCCATATTAATTTATAGAGCCGATTATATTACTAATGCTAGTGGAATTATGACGTTATTCATCATATTTTAAATATAAATGCCTTTTATAGATTCAATAATTTTTACGGTTTTAGGGGAAGCAAGCTAGGCGTAGCCTCTCCAAGAGTTGGCATCGCCTGCCAAATCTCTACTCTGCGATTATGATTAATTTGGGAAGAAGTCAGAATCTAAGGTTTCATCAACAGAAAAAGGATAGTCTTTAGGAAAAATAGACAGAGGAAGCCCTGTTTTAATAGATGCTTCTTTTCTAGCGTGTTGGTAACAACTGTCAAAAACTTCCGTGTAATAGTATTTTAAGCTAGGACTATCTACAAATGCTTCTTGTAATCTTTGACGATGTTCATAGATTGTATATAACCAGCTATTGGATCGGTTCTGGAGTTGAAATTGGTATTTGAGAAGGTGCATTAAAAGCACTCTAAGATTACTCCTTAAAGCATTTTTATCACTTCTACCCATACTTTCGATTTCTTCAATTAAATTTTCTAAATCTAATTCTAAAAATTTTTTTTTTTTTAATATATCAACAGTGTGTTCTAACCACAAATGATAATCTTGTGCATAGAGACTATTGGTTTTAGGAACAGATTGATTGCTCATAATCTTCTCCTTTATGGATATATAATTTTAACATTACTTCTTTTATTTCAGAGTGTGTTAGCGTAGCTTACGGCAGGTATCGCATCTTTTATTCTTTCTTTGCGCTTCCGCATCAGACAAAAAGGCGTAAAGCTACGCATAGTGTTACCTAGAAAAGGCTACCGCAGGCATCGTTAACGCCTAAATTGTCCGTTTCATCGGGATTTCTATCCAGAACTCACAGCCTTTGCCAGGTTCAGAAACACACTTGATATTACCACCATGTTTTTGCACAATAATTTGGTAGCTAATAGATAACCCTAAACCAGTACCTTGACCTGGTTGTTTGGTGGTAAAGAAAGGTTCAAAAATGCGCGATCGCATCATCTCTGGAATCCCACAACCATTGTCGGCAATCCATATCAGAATAGTATTTTCTTCGAGAACTTCTGTACGAATCCAAATTTTAGGATTGTCAATTATTTTTCCAGCTTTCTCTAAGTTTTCCAGTGCATCAATCGCATTGTTGAGAATATTCATAAACACCTGATTCATCTGGGCTGCATAGCAGACTACTGGAGGCAATTCACCATATTGTTTAACTACCTCAATAGCAAAAGAATTAGTCTGTGGTTGCAGTCGATGTTGTAAAATCAACAAAGTACTGTCGATGCCTTCATGCAGATCAACTGGCTTCATTCCTGTTTCGTCAAGTCGAGAAAAACTTCGTAACGACAAGACTAATTGAGAGATGCGATCTGCCCCCATTCTCATTGAAGTAAGGATTTTAGGCAAGTCATCACTAATGAAATCTAAATCCAATGCTGCTGCTTGTTTTTGAATTTCTCCTGTTGCCTTAGGATACTGTTTCTGATAAAGGCGCAGTAATTTAAATAAATTTTCGGCATGTTCAGTAACATAGGTGATGTTGCCGTAAATGAAACTAATCGGATTGTTAATTTCATGTGCTACGCCAGCAACTAACTGCCCTAAGCCTGCCATTTTTTCACTTTGAATCAACTGGCTCTGAGTGTTTTGTAATTCTTTAAGAGTTTGGGTGAGTTCTTCTTTTTGACGTTGAGTTTGTTCGAGTAACTCCGCTTGCTGAAGTCCTACCCCTAACTGAGTACCAATCTGCATCAGCAAATCTACTTCATCTTCTTGCCAATCACGAGGTTTGATATTTTGATAAGCTGCTAATAATCCCCAGAGTTTATCGCCCTGAAAAATCGGCACAATTATATATGCCCTAGCCTCCATTAGCTCAAGTAGGGCAATATGACAGATAGAATAATTGGCGCTATAAATATCTTTAATGACAATACTTTTAGCATTAGCAAAGTTTCTGCCTTGGGTTTCTTGCAAGTAATCATCTGTAATCGCAGGTACAATTTCCCTTATTGGTGTCCAACCTTGGGCTAAAGACTCAGCAACAAATTCGCCACTCCAATCAGAACGAAATCGATAGATTGTCACTCGATCAACTTCCAATAACCGCCGGACTTCTTCTGTACTAGTGGCAAAAATTGTATCAATATCAAGAGACTGGCGAATTTTCTCTACCGTTGCGGCTAATGCCTTCTCTCTTTCGGCTGTTTTACGTTCTCGTGCAGCAGCTTGAGCTAGTTTCTGGGCTTGCACCTGCATCTGTTTTAAGGACTCAGCTTGCTGTAATGCTACCCCCAATTGAACACCAACTTGTGCTAGTAAGTTTATTTCCTCATCTTGCCAATAACGGGGCTGGGAGTTTTGATAAGCTACTAGCAATCCCCACAGCTTTTCGCCCTGAGAAATTGGGACAAAAACTTCATTACGTGCATACTTACCCGCTTGCTTTCCTTGTACAAGAACGCCTTCCGTCACAGGCTGCGGCTTAACCATTGGCATCCAGCCATCAACAATGGAATCAGCGACAAATTCGCCACTCCAATCAGGATAGAAGCGATAAATTGCTACTCGTTCCACTTCTAATAGCCCACGGACTTCTTGAGTAGTCGTTTTAAATATGGCTTCAATTTCCAGAGACTGACGAATTTTTTCTACAGTGTTTGCTAACGCCCTTTGCCTTTCAGCAGCTTTGCTAATCTCTGCTGCTTGGATTTGCATTTGTTGTAAGAATTCCGCTTGCTGCAAAGCTACACCTAGTTGAGTGCCCACTTGGGTAAGCAAGTAAATCTCATCTTTTTGCCAATCACGGGTTCTGGCGTTCTGGTACACTGCTAGCAAGCCCCAGAGCTTCTGACCGTGGTAAATGGCAATGATCGCATAAGCTCTTGCCTGATATATCTCTAAGATTTTAATGTAGCAGTCGCTAAAGCCTGAATTGTAAATATCATTACAAACACGATATACTTCACACCGACTGAAGCTACCACCCTCTGTATCTTGTAAGTAGGTGTCAGCGACTGGAGGTTTAGCTAAATCTTTAGCGCTACATTCGCTGACGTTTTCACTTAATTCCAGTCGCTGCGACTGCTCATGGATGAGAGAGATCCAACCCTCTGCCACTGATTCAAACACAAATTCACCACTCCAATCGGGATTGAAGCGATAAATAGCCACGCGGTCAGCATTTAGCAGTTGCCGAAGTTCTGCGGTGCTTGTGCGGAAAATGCTTTCCAAGTCTAGGAATTGACGAATTTTCTCAATGGTTATGGCTATAGTTCTTTGCCATTGGCCTGCTTTTTCTCTGGCTTTTGCTTGTGCTAGTTCTGCCGATTGTAGTTTTACTTGTTCTAAATAATCTGCTTGCTGCAAAGCAACTCCTAGATGTTCGGCAATTAATTGCACAAACTCAATTTCTGATGCTTCCCATTGCCGAGGATTACTACACTGATGAATACACAGCAATCCCCATAAATCTTTACCCTTCATCAAGGGGGCAGCTATATTGGCACGTACTTGAAATCTTTCTAGCATCTGAACGTGACAATCACTGACACCAGCTTGATATATATCGGCCATTGCTTTAATCCAACCTTGCTGATATAAGCCTGCAAACTCCGCAGCAAAGCAGTGGTCGTGCAGTTTGGCTGCTAATGCCGAACCCCATTCTGCTCCCACATCTTCATAGATAAATTCTCCTTCCCATCCCAACTCGGGATAAAAACGAAACACGCCAACCCGATCGGTTTTCAGAAGCTGGCGTACTTCAATGACTGTAATTTTGAAAATGGCGTCTATGTCTAGAGACTCGCGAATGCGGGCAATAACTCCAGATAAGGCTTTTTGTTGCTCATTCTGACGCAGGGAGAATGTCACATCTGAATGAGATTCTTGCTGCTCTGAATTTGGTGATATGGGTTGAGTAGTAGAGGAGTTTTCCATTCCCAGTGGGACTTTAAATATTGAAAGTCTTCTATCTTCATGATTCCCCTAGCGATCGCAAAGGTAACAATTATTTCCTTTAAATGCCAAAAAAATATTGTAGGGACACGATAATATCATGTCCCTACAAAAACATTTTTCAACCACGAGAAAATTATCGCCGCTTGGGAGTGGTGCTGCGGGTGGAGCGTTTCTCTTCATCTCGGCGACGGCGATCGCGCCAATCTGCCAGGGTCAAATAACCAATACCACCGGTGACTACTACGAGCAGCACTACGGCAACTAAAGTTAAAATACTCAAAAATGGACTTTCCACGATGCCTCTACAGTCCGTTACGTCCCCAAACTACCATTGCAATTGACCAAGTGAACACAACTAACAGTGATACCCAACCTAGTGTCAAAATCTCCATAGTCCCACTTTTCAAATAATTACAAAAGGTTTCTAATATTTATCATACAGGGATTGGGCAGGCTCAGATTTTTTTTATAAATGACATTGTAAGTTTTGCGTGTGATGTCTACGACGGGCTATTCGGCGTCGCAAAAAAGACACCATATTTTCTTGATACGCTAGTACTTGAAGCTTGTTCTCGAAGATATGGCAAAAATATTGAACTCACTCCAGCTAGGAAGTGAACGAATTCGGAACCTTTCTAATTCACTCCGTAGCTTCTGCCGCTCGGATAATAAGGTCAAAATATTTACTGATTTGCACCAAGGACTAGATAGTACACTCATGATTTTGCAACATCGCCTCAAGGCTAATGGCGCTCGTCCCGGCATTGAAGTTATTAAAACTTATGGAGTATTACCAGAGGTAAACTACTATATTGGGCAGATGAATTAAGTATTTATGAACATTCTGGCAAATGGAATTGATGCCTTTAATGAAGCTATAATGCAAGGCAAAATGAGCAATCTAATTCCTAGATTCAAATTGCAACAGAAATAGATTCTGAACAATTGGTTGGAATTCGGATTGCTGACAATGGAATTGGTATTCCCGAACGGCTTAAAAAACACTTGTTTGAGCCGTTGTTTACCACAAAAACCGTTGGGAAAGGCACTGGACCTGGCTTGTCGATAGCCTATGAAATAGTTGTCGAGAAACACAAAGGTGTATTAGATGTGAATTCTCAACCAGGTAGGGGAACCGAGTTTATAATCAAAATTCCCATATGAGAGCTGTATTTAATTACAAAACTGCTTTAACATTTATCATATTGAAGACTAAGAAAAATTTTCCCAATATCTAATCTCTAATTTTTATATAATAGTGAAGCCAATTTTAGATCCTCAATTAATGGCAGAACGCCTAGAATCGCTCAAAGCTGGAATAATTGGAGGATTATCTGTGTGTTTTGCTTTTGCGATCGCTAGTCTATTAAATCCTTTAGTACTAGCAAAGTATTTTCAGATACTCGCAAGTCTGCAAAGCGATCTTAACTGGCACTTGTGGGTAAGTGGTGCGATCGCAACTTTTACTGGTTTCCTATTTGGTGTTACTTACCGCTATATCATTCGCTCGGATAAAAATCTTCAACTCAAAGTCGGTGGTGTGCTGGCCTTTGGCTTGGTGCGGGGATTAACTCAAATAGAACTTGGGTTGAATTCTAATAGCACAATTTGGCCTTTTTTGGTGTTGGCGGGAGAAAGTTTGTTATGGTTTGCGCTGGCTGCGTTCGCTCTTGATATCGCTATTCAACTGCGTTGGGTTAAACCTTTTTCATCAACTTAAATTCCCAAAGATAGACGCAGCGATCGCAGCCCCGGACTAGACTACAAGTGTAATCCTACTATGGCAGGAAACCTTTGTGAGAGCTAGATGGATTATCACAGCAGTTTCAGCAGCACTATTTTTCGGTGGTAACCTGCTCACATCACTGCGCGACCCTTGGTTTCAGAACTTGCAGCGTCCCGGCTGGTTGACCTTTGAATTCCTCATCCCGTTTATCTGGACATTCATTTGGATCTGTCTGACAATCTCAGCAATTATCGTGTGGGAGAGAAGCTCAAAACAGTCTCGTCCTTGGCTGTTGATGGCTATGTACGCAGCGATCGCCTTATTAACTTCAGTTTATAGCCCCATTGTGGTAGAACTTCGCAGCCTAACAGGCGGAATGATTGCCGGTGGCTTGGCAACACTTATTGTCTACATTTTGGCATTTTTGGTTAAGCCAATTTCCCAAAAAGCCTCTTGGCTATTCCTACCCTATGCTCTTTGGGGCCCTTTCGGTACTTATCTCACTTGGCTATTAATTCAACTTAATCAAGGCGCAGCTAGATAAAAGACTTAGGCAAAATCTGATTTGGTGCTGTTGCGATCAAAAAATATGAAACAACTTCTCAAGCAAGCTGGGCAACTAAGATAATGTATTACCAGGACAGTGGACGATCACTGTCTGAACCAAAGCGTTATCAGCCAAAGAACCTATTTAATATGTATGTAGCTCCAGCTACTAGTGCAGCATCAGATTGATAATTATTATTTCTAGGCAAAAGGATTTTTGGAGGAAGAATTTTTCTTGTTGGGTGAGTATTCAGAGCAATTCATCGCTTCTTCGGTGAGAACAATAGAAGGATTTACTGCACATTTTAGATAATGATTATTGGAATAAAAGCTACAGTTTCTACAGGGAAGTTTGTGTAAACCTTTGGCGGGTAACACCATTTTATAATCTAAAAATTCCCGGATTTTTCGCAATATTAGGAAAACAACCATCCAACTAATTATAAAGCCAACGGGAGATAAAAATATCGTTATATCAGTAATAGTTAATTCATGCGTTTGTCCTTGATCCTTTTTTGTTTCATTCACAGTTATTTGATGTGAATTACTATTGACTGTTATAGTTTTTTGCAACATTTTAGCATGATACATATTATTTACCTTCTGCTATATTTCTTTAGTGTCTTGATTTTTGATATTTGAGTAACTAATTAGCTAGTTATTTTGAAAAAGCTCCAGACTATTACTGTGTCATGTTGATTAGGTTGGTAAAACTGTTTTATTTGGGATATATAAATTTTTTTGAACTAGTAAATTCAGTAAAGTTTGAGAAACAAAATTTTGTTTTAATTAATATTGACAATTTTATAAATCGTCAATATTAGAGATATAAATATTAAACAAAGTTGAAAAATAACGATATCTATAAACTATGTTTATTTATCTGTATTTTAATTAACCAAAATTACTACACATTTGTCAGTAGCTCAAATTTTAATATTTACAATACTTTAATTATAGATTTAGCAAAATAAAACTTCAGCCATATCTGTCAAGAGTTTTGCTTATCATTTTAAGTTATATACCCAAGGGAATAAATTAGATAACTAACTTATAAATATTTTTATATTATAATTTATAAAAACATAATCTTAAAAGTTTCTAAACCTTAAAACTATGCTACTTTGAAGTTATTTTTATTACAAAAGTTTTGAATGCAATTATTTTTGGATTGGCAACTTATCTAGTAGAGGGTTTTCGCTGAAAATGGGGCTTTTGGAGTGTGTATAAATGGCCCCATGCATTGGCAGTATTAATTTAATTTTGTGAGTATTTTTACCCAAATTACTCGACCACTAAGGTAAAATATATGTTTGGCTTGATTAAGCTGCAAAACAACAATACATGAACAGATTCCAAGCCAAATAATATTGATTTTGAGGCTACAATTTATGATCGGGTTTAGACGAAAAACGATAGTTTTTTTCTTGGCAACAATTGTGCTGGCAATTCTGGTAATTTTTTATGAACCAGTACTAATAGCTGAGGCACAATCTTCTACACCAACAGCTGCTAAGTCATCTCCCCCTGTAGCTTATCCTAATAGGGCACTAAGTGCTTTCCCCGCACAGCTACCACCATTGCCTTATGCTTATGGAGCACTAGGAAAAGCTATTGATGCTGAAACGATGAAATTGCATCATGACGCACACCATGCTAGCTATGTCAAGAACTTAAATGATGCATTGAAGCAGTATCCAGATTTGCAAAAAAGAAGTGTTGAAGCTTTACTAGTGAATTTGAACAGCGTACCTGAAGATATTCGGACAAAGGTACGCAATAACGGTGGTGGTCACCTCAACCATACAATTTTTTGGCAACTCATGAGTCCCGAAGGTGGTGGAAAACCATCGGGAGCGATCGCTCAAGAAATTAACCAAACTTTTGGCAGTTTTGATACCTTTAAAAAACAGTTTAACGCAGCAGGTGCGGCTCGCTTCGGTAGTGGTTGGGTTTGGCTAGTACGCAATCCTCAAAATCAACTTCAGATTGTCACCACAGCAAATCAGGATAACCCGATTATGGACGGTTCATATCCGATTATGGGTAATGATCTATGGGAACACGCTTATTACCTGAAATATCGCAACCGTCGGGGTGAGTATTTGGATAATTGGTGGAATGTGGTGAATTGGCCGCAAATTAACAGGCGATCGCAACTTTCATCACAACAACCTCGTTAACAATACTAAGGCTTACACAAGCGTCATATTTATTTCTTCGTAGAGGTTGTCCAAAAGGGAGCCAGAGAGGCTCCCTTCTTGATTCCTATAACAGAAAATATATGTGCCAGTTGCGTAAGTCCTGAATACTTTGACAAGCGATCGCCAGTTAAATAGACTCGTACTGTAGGGGCGTAGCATTGTTTCATTGGTGTCAACTTAAGCTAAAACTCCTTTAAAACCTTGTTTCCAACCTTTGGCTGGAAATGCACTTCATTAGGCTTTGCCGCAAGTCTTGAGGCAAAGCCTCCATCAGGCATTCCCAGTCAGAGACTGGGAACGAGAAAATAGACTCGCACTGTAGGGGTGCAGCATTAGACTTCTTGCAGAAGTAGGGTAAGGGGTAAAGGGGAAAGCGGCTATAAGAAACCCTTTCCCCCCAAGAGTGCAAAACTATTTTTGCAAGAGGTCTATTGTCTCATTGGTGTCAACTTGACGTAAAAGCCTAGTCTGATAAGCATTGAAAATTTTTTCGATGTACCACCTAGATTTTCGATCCCCCCTAACCCTGACAAAGGTGGGGGAACTAGAATGTTTTGCCCCCAATTTATCGGGGGTTGGGGGATCTGGGATCTTTATGAAACGTTTTCACCTTAAATTGACACGTATGAGCATTGTTGTCTGTACTCCTACAACAGATGTGGTTCAAATAAATGACAGATGCTGTAAGAATTACGAATTACGTTAGCGCAGCGTTAGCGAGTCTTCTCCCAAGGGGAGACGCTAAGAGCGAACGAGCGTCATTACGAATTACGAACTTTTAAAGACTGGTGTTTGTAACGGACTATGCATAGTAGAACAATTAGCAATACAAGCGCTTTGATCATTGATGGCTCTACTATCTGCTTCACTTCGGTAGGAGGTTTAGGAGTAACATTACACGGAATCTCAATGATCTGTGTGTGATCAGAACCATTACCACTGGGAGTCAGATCACATTCGCCTTTGCTCGTGAGAGACAAAGGTGTAGGTGTGTTTCCTGAAGAAACAGACGCTTGAGCTGAAGAACTATCCCCATCCAGTAGTAGAAGCAGAATTAAACCAAGACCCCCAATTCCAATTATTGGCCAGAGTGGAAAGGAATCAGGACTGTCTTGTACCAAAACATCTCCCACAGAGGCAGGGAAAGTATCGAGAGCCATTGCTTCTCCGTCCAACGCTAGTGGATTAGCACTCAGCAACATATCTCCTGAGATATCTTCTCCCAATAGCTGACTAAATTCCTGTGGAATAGCGTTAATGGGGCGTCCGAGTTCCCCACCATCTTCGGAGTATGGAAAGGACAGTACTTCAAAAATCCTCTGTTGGAGTTGATTCTGATCTCCAGAACTCAACGCATCCAAGCCTGTTGAGATTTTATCGACATAGAAATTCGTCATCTCTGGCGACAAACCTAGAGACTGAATCTGCTCCTTAATGTTGGAAATTTTCGAGGCTTCCTCAAAGAGCAGTCGTCCGTATGACAACTTCAAGTCTAGTAATCCATTACGGAGGCTGACCGAGTTATTGGCTCCTGAGTATGGTGACCAGTAGAATTGCTTGGTTACGAGTCCGAGTCCTTCTACTGGGTTGCGACCAACAGGTTGTCCTAGAAGGTATTGAGATCCATCCATGATTGCGGGGGATTCGTTTCTCCAAAATGAGGCGTAAGGCACCGCAGAGAGATTGGGATTGTTCCCGTAATAGCTAGCGAAATTCTGGAAGTTTTTCTCCCCACCAGCTGCTCGTATCAGGAGGTTTTGATAGCTAGTCCCGTCGTTTAAATCCAGTAATCGCTGGATTACCGATCCAGTTTTATTGCACGTCAGACCAAATCCCACATTACATCCAGGAATGACTCGCATCTGGCTCAGATTCTGGTTATTGATTTGGTACTGGAGATACTCGTACTCCAGTCCTGGTTGGATACCATAGCGTCCAATATTAAGCTGTGCAAAAGCAGACTGACACGTAGTGAGTACTACTGCAACAGATGAGAATACGATGGTCGTCAAGCGAACCGCTTTCTCTCCGTTCGCGCAGCGTCTGTCTGCGACACGCTGCGCGAACGGCTTTGCAATTTTTTGAACGATTGATTTAGGCAAGATGCACCTCCACTAAATGACAGCAATTTCATTGGTTGTTCACGTCCCTGTCTCAGTCCGTAGGGTCGATATTAATAGCTCCGGAAATTCAAGGGGTCGCAACAATACCGCAGACTCGCTGAGTCTGCGAACAGCGTTCCTATCCTTGGTAGCTAGGATTCAGGATTGGGAGAAAATTTCTTTACGAGTTGAATGAGGTTTGAATCCCCACTCCGTATAGAGGCGATTAATCGCCTCTCTCCTCACTCCCTAGTTCAACTCTTAGGTAAATAAATGTTGATTGTGATTCCGGTACCTTTGAGATTTCCTGATGAGAGTGTGTGATATAAGACCAATGCCCGGTTCGGTTGGTCGAAAAGAAACCCACGACGTGTAGGTTTGATCTTCCCTTCCTTTACTAAAGAGACAAAAGATTCTAAATACCTACGTATACCCTGACGGTTCTCTGGACTAGTATTCATATGACGCTTAATTAGCATCATAAAAAAGTCCAAACTACGATTTTCCTGCCCCTGAATTAAACTTCCCTCATCTAGAAAAGAACTTGCTATGAGCCTGTCATCAACTTGTTTAACCTTAAAAAGGGTAAAGTAACGCCCTTCTTTTTTGGGATCGTTCGCATAACAGACCCAAGAACCCTCTTGATTCTGCGTAAAACCTTGTTCAGCAAGGTAGGAAAGCAAAGAGTTACTTGCCTTGGTTTGTGGTGGAGGTAATAAATCGTCAATGGGATCTAAAGAGCAAATCCTCTGTGTTATTTTCGGTTGAGAAGCAGCAGGAGTCTCCTGAGTATAGATACGCAAAGGCTTGTCATCAGATATTGCCATAGTAGACATCGCAGCGAACGCAGATATTTGGAGAGCGATCGCCCCAACTGAACGAACAATCATATTCATGTTTTTCCTGTTACTCTTGCTGACGTTGCTAACACATCGAGTTGTTACTAAATCAAGATTGATCTAGCAGTCCTAAATCATTTGTTAGATTTAAGTGTTTGCCTCATTTGGTCGAGGTAGTTTAAGTTTTCAGCAATGAAATAGGGTTTTTATATAGGTAACTAGCCACAAAGAGAATCAATATCTAAATAAAACACCCAATATTAATGTCTTATTGACAAGACAAATTTGGCTTTCCGATATTTTTAGATATACGAAAAACAACTGACTTAATGTCAAATCTTTTCTATTTATTCTTGTCTAATTTTTTGCCATTTTAAGAGGGTTTTATACCTTCTTAGCTAGCTTTAATGATTCCTAAAAGATGACTTTGTGAGCTATTTAGTACCTTATATAAGCAAAATTCCAAAAGCTCTGTGCTTTGCACGTTGGCGCTTTTGTGGATTTCCTTAGTGGGTTGAATAATTTTTTGTTTTTTGGAAGTAGCACACCTAACTAACTGTTCCAGCATGTTTGCAACTTGATGTATAAAATAATATCTCCTAACAGTAAAATAATATTACCATGAGCTTGAGACATGCAACACTATTGTGGACAGTTATCAAAGTTGTACACAGTGGATTGTAACCACCTCTTCATTAAATTTCATGGCAAATAGCTGAGAGTCAAAATCAATTTACTTATACATCACTAGTATTTTAAAATCTAGTACTTTTGTTCTGAAGCTAGCAATGTCCTGTTTTAAATATAACTTTTTAATTAACTAATATACGTAAATAGAATATATTCTTATTGGTGGATACGCTTGATTTTCTGAACTTTAAGCTATAAGCGATCGCATCAAACAAAGTTAAATTAGATTACTAAATATAAAATTTACGATTTAGCAAGCTGTTGTTGCTATAGACCTGATAACGTATGTGAGGCTCAGATTCCCGAATCGAATAATTAAGTAGGGCTATATATTGTCACGACGAAAGAGTATGTCCTTAAATTTGCCCTGTAGATAGAGGAATGTCCTGAGCAAAGTTGGTATATTTAGAAGTTGGAGTGGTAACAAACTTTGACTACAATTAAGATATTAACTTGGTTTGTTTACAAGCCTTGGCAGTATGAATGTGGAATTTTTTAATAGGATTCCTTTGACGCCTTTAATATTACTATGGCTAGCTTACACTCTCTTGGGCTGGTATCTAGCCGCTAATCACATTATTTGGTTGGTAGGAGCTTTTGTTGCTGCTATGGTTATAGCTGTAGTGCGAAAAAGTACTTCTTGGTTAGAACGTTTGCTTGAATTTGGGTCTCAAACTTTAGCTGTCATATTATTTTTAAGCATATCAATTGCTTTTATAGCAACTTGGTCGCTATTACTAAGGCTTTTTATCATACCATTAGCAACTACGCTTTTAGCTGATTTGGAAATGCGCTTTTCTGGCTTCAACAAGCTAGATTCATTTTGGATTTTAACAGTCTTAGCGGTATTGGGTTTGGTAATGGGTGAATTAATAGATATTTTACTTTTTCCCAGTAGCAGATACTAAAAGAGTAAGGATAAAAAGAAATTTTCCTTATTTATTATGTAAGGATGCACATCTATGCGCCTCTACTTAATCTAAAAGTCTAGGCGATCGCTGTCTCTATCTGCCCGATCAAATAAAGCACGATTATGTACTATTAGTCAATCATCCTCTAGATTACTATAAATCCCACTCACGGAAGACGTTTTATTGAGTCAGATTTCCTAGCCTATTACCAGAATTAAGACAAGCTAACAATGGAAATACTTCTGAAAAAAATCGGAGGTAGATGACGGAGATTTGGGTCTTAACAGCGAGCTGGGACATGGTTTCTGTTCTAAATTGAGTTGCCATTGTTCTGAAAAGCATAGATGTTGTCTAGCAAAAGAAATTAAAGCGATCGCTGTAGGAAAATTGATCTGAATGTGGCGAGATGGATATTACCGTTTGAAGGCATATCTCTGATGATTGTCATTTTTGAGTCACATTTGTTTTGAACCATAGAAATATAGGTAAAACAGTGCAAAAAAAGATGAAACAAAGCGGCGAGTTCCCACTCAACACTAATAAGGAAGTAATGTGAGTAGAGGTAAAGACTACAATTTGCTTCAGCAGACAGCAGCAACTGAAGTAGCAGCACCCAAGCCATCGCTGACATTACCAGACGCAGTGGCTCTGATTGTCGGTGTTGTCATCGGGGCGGGGATTTTTGAAACCCCGGCTCTAGTGGCAAATCAAGCAGGTAGTGATATTGCCGTACTGTTTTTTTGGCTAATTGGTGGTGTGGTATCTCTGGTAGGAGCGCTGTGCTATGCAGAGTTGGCGACTGTCTATCCTGACGTTGGTGGTGCCTACTATTATTTGAAACGTGCATTTGGGCGGAGAGTCGCCTTTTTATTTGCCTGGGCACGGATGACAGTGATTCAAACTGGTTCTATTGCCCTGTTGGCATTTGTTTTTGGCGATTATGTTTCTCAGATATGGCGGCTAGGTACATTTTCGTCTTCTATCTATGCAGCCGTAGCGATCGCACTTTTAACTGCTTTGAACATCATCGGTTTGCAACAGGGTAAGTGGACACAAAACCTGCTGAGTGCTGCGAAAGTTCTGGGTTTGTTGCTGGTAGTAATTTTTGGGCTTACCGCTATTCCTAATTCTGCCGCCCCTGTAGAATCTGCATCATCAGGAACGTGGGGACTGGCGATGGTGTTTGTGCTACTCTCTTACGGCGGTTGGAATGAGGCGGCTTACATCTCGGCAGAAATTCAAGATGGACGACGTAATATTGTGCGATCGCTAATGTGGAGTATTGGCATCATCACTGCTATTTACTTACTAATCAATTTGGCTTACTTGCGGGGACTGGGATTAGCCAACATGGCCCAGTCAGAAGCAGTAGCCGCAGATTTAATGCGCTCTCTTTGGGGCGCACCAGGAGCCTTGTTTATCAGTGTATTGATTGCGATCGCTACTTTGGGAGCAACTAACGCCACAATTTTTACCGGAGCGCGTACCAATTTCGCACTGGGACAGGATTTTTCGCTATTTGGTTTTATGGGACGCTGGCAACAACGTCCTAGCAGCCCTACCCATGCCTTATTATTGCAAGCTGCGATCGCCTTAGCACTGGTTTTTTTAGGCACGCTCACCCGCAAAGGCTTTGAAACAATGGTGGATTATACCGCCCCGATATTTTGGTTCTTCTTTTTGCTTTCCGGCATCTCACTGCTGGTATTGCGAATCCGCGAACCCCACATAGTACGCCCATTCCGTGTACCATTTTATCCTTTCACACCATTACTCTTTTGTGCCGTCTGCGGTTACTTGCTTTATTCCAGCTTGGTTTATACAGGTGTGGGAGCAGTTGCAGGTGTTTTAGTTGTCGCAGCAGGCATCCCACTATTGTTCTGGAGTAACTATCGCCAACGTAGGACTTAATACAATTTTGGATTTTGGATTGTGCAACCCAAACCTCACGCTATAGACAATTCAAAATTCTATGACTATCAGTTGTTTGACTAACTACTGAACACAAGTTACTGAATCAAGGAGAAAATTCATGAACCTCAAAAAAATTCTGTTTTTACTGGTTACAGGGGTTAGTATTACCAGCTTGGGAATTGCTGGGTGTACACCACAACAGCCAGACTTAGAAGCCGGGACGCAACCTTCTACTTTGACCGGTCAAACCGAAACCGAAACACCATCTGCGGCAACTCCCACAACTCAACCACAAGAACAAACCGAAGCACCATCTACGACAACCCCCACAACTCAACCACAAGAACGCCCTGGCGATGTTCCTTATGTGCCTACACCACAGCCAGTAGTAGATGCAATGTTGAAAGTGGCAAAAGTGAGTAAAAATGATGTGCTTTACGACCTTGGCAGCGGTGATGGGAGAATTGTTAATACTGCGGCACAAAGATATGGTACGCGCGGTGTCGGCATAGATATTAACCCCGAACGCATCAAAGAAGCTAATGAGAATGCTAAGAAGGCAGGAGTAACCGATCGCGTGCGGTTTGTCCAGCAAGATTTATTCACCACTGATTTTAGTGAAGCAACAGTAGTTACACTTTACTTACTGCCCGAAGTCAACGCCAAACTCCGTCCCAAGCTATTGAGTGAACTCAAACCTGGTAGTCGCATTGTCTCCCACGCCTTCGATATGGGCGATTGGAAACCAGACCAGACGCTGAATGTAGAGGGCAAAACTATTTATTACTGGGTAGTTCCTGAAAAGATACCAGCAAATTTGCGCTAGGGACTAATACCATTTACAACAATCTTTGCAACCAATAAATCGACTGTAGGGGCGTACAGGTGTACGTTGGTGTCAACTTAAAGTTAAAGCTAGCCTAAAACAAGCTTCGAGAGATTGTCTTGTCAAGAGTCTCTGACTGGGAATACATAATGGAGGCTCCGCTTCAAGACTTGCGGCAGCAGCTCAATGAAGTGCATTTCCAGCCAGAGGCTGGAAACGAGGTTTTAAAAGGGTTTTAGCTTAAGTTGGCATCAATGACAGGTGTAAGCCCCTACTTATGTATCTGTAGCAGGGATTCGTCAAATAGGATCAGAAATTCAAAATCATGAAAGACCTATTTTTTCATTTTAACTTCCTTCCATTGGGGGTTGACAGCAAAAATTTTAAATGTATAAAAGAATCTAAAATCCAAAATTGACTAACTGCAAATTCAAGCAAGGGCAGCTCAGAGAGGAAATATGATAGGGTTAAAAGGAAAGAATGCTTTAATTACAGGTGCAACTTCAGGTATCGGTCAAGCGATCGCTATCAGGCTCGCTCAAGAAGGGTGCAACATCGCCATCAATTACCGCTCATACCCCGAAGCTGGGGCAGAAACGGAACAAATGGCATTGCAAAAATCCTGCGGAAATATCGAAAATTGTGGTGTTAAGTCACTGCTGGTTCAAGGAGATGTCTCTCAAGAATCAGACATTGTTGAGATGGTCAACACCGTAGTCAAGGAATTTGGCAGTGTAGATATTCTAGTTAACAATGCTGGCATTCAAACAGAAAGTCCATCCCACGAAGTTACCACAGCAGACTTTGACCGGGTAATTGCAGTCAATCTCCGGGGTGCGTATCTCTGCGCTCGTGAAACTATTAAACACCTCTTGTCTCTTAATCGTCCGGGGGTGATTATTAATATTTCTAGCGTTCACGAAATTATTCCGCGACCAATGTATATCAGTTATTCCATTAGCAAAGGCGGTATGGAAAACCTGACCAAAACCTTAGCATTGGAATATGCAAGCCTTGGTATTCGTGTCAACGCTATTGCCCCCGGAGCAACAATCACGCCAATAAATCAAGCCTGGATAGATGACCCCGAAAAAAAAGCGATCGTGGAAAGTCACATCCCAATGGGACGTGCTGGCTCCTCAGAGGAGATGGCAGCCACAGTAGCTTTTTTAGCTTCGGATGAAGCCGCCTACATCACCGGACAAACGTTGTTTGTAGATGGTGGATTGACTCTGTATGCTGACTTCCGCGAATCCTGGTCAGCTTGAAGTAAGGCTTGCGTACTTTCCACAATTGAACCGATACATACCATTAGTGGAATTAGACGCCCATGACTAGCGCGATCAATAAGAACAGTCTGCTGGAAGCAGAAGCCTGGGAATTGTTGGAAAAGTCGGTAATTTATTACCAGGGAAAACCCATTGGTACTGTAGCCGCACACGATCCAGAGTTAGATGCACTCAATTATGATCAGTGCTTCCTCCGCGATTTTGTCCCTTCTGCTTTGGTGTTTCTTATGCACGGCAAACCAGAGATTGTGCGTAACTTCTTGGTAGAAACACTGAAATTACAAAGTCATGAAAAGCAGATGGACTGCTTTGAACCGGGAGCGGGATTAATGCCTGCAAGTTTCAAAGTACATTCTAATGGGAATGAGGAATTTTTGGTCGCTGATTTTGGTGAGCAGGCGATCGCTCGCGTTCCCCCAGTTGATTCTTGTATGTGGTGGATTCTCCTGCTACGGGCTTATGAAAAAGCTACAGGCGATTTGTCCCTAGCGCGTCAGCCAAATTTTCAACAAGGAATCAAGCTAATTTTGGATCTTTGCATGGTACATCGGTTTTCCCTGTACCCAACAATGTTAGTTCCCGATGGCGCCTTTATGATTGACCGCCGTATGGGAGTCTACGAACATCCTCTAGAAATTCAGGTGTTATTCTACGCCTCCCTGAGGGCGGCTAGTGAATTACTTTTACCAGATGGCAATGGCGATAGTTACATCGGCAAAGTCAATAGGCGATTGGGAGCTTTGAAATATCATATCCGCAACTATTACTGGCTAGACCTGAAGCGATTGGGAGAAATCTATCGTTACAAGGGTAACGAATTTGGTACAGAAGTTGCGAATAAATTCAACATTCACTCAGAATCTATCCCCAATTGGTTGACCGAGTGGTTACCTGGAAGTGGAGGATATTTAGCCGGAAATCTGGGGCCGGGACGGATGGATTTTCGCTTTTTTGCTCTGGGAAATCTAATGGCAATCTTAGCTTCCTTAGCTAGCGTTGACGAATCTCAAAGCATTATGAATTTGTTTGCCCAACGCTGGCAAGACTTGATTGGCTATATGCCTATTAAAATCTGCTTTCCAGCTTTGGAAGGTTTAGAATGGAAAATTGTTACAGGATGTGACTCTAAGAACAGCGCTTGGTCTTATCACAACGGCGGGAACTGGCCCGTTTTACTGTGGTTATTTACCGCTGCGGCCCAGAAAGCAGGTCGAACAGAACTTGCCCAAGCAGCGATCGCCATTGCCGAAAGGCGTTTATTTAAGGATAGATTCCCGGAATACTACGATGGCAACAATGGTCGTTTGATTGGCAAAGAAGCCAGAATTTATCAAACTTGGAGTATTGCCGGATTGCTAGCTGCTAAAAAGTTCCTGGAAAATCCAGATTACTTGGAATTAATCAGCTTTGCAGAGGGTCTTGAAGGTCCAGGCTGTAGCCTGTAGGTACTGATTGCTCGCCAAAACAATGATTTCGTTGTACTTATACAGGATGCCTCTGCTAACTAGTACCGCCACTCTTGGAGATGCTACGCGTAGCAATATCTCCAAATGAGCGCGTAAAGGTAAACTTTAAATTCTCAAATACCGGATAACTGATACACTATATTATAAGAGGTATCTGAAGTGTCATACTGAGTAGTATCACAAGATAGTCTTTGCATCATTAACACGTTTTAACGTGTATAAACCATGAAAATTACTTCAGATTTAATTTCAGAATTTGAACAACTATTCAGACAAAAATTACAACTAAATAATTGTAAGCTCAGAAAGAAAAGACAAGAGAATAATTATGAAATTATTACTCCAGCTAAAGACATTTTTTTGATGTATTGGTCTGAATTCCCAGAAGTTAACTTAATATATCAGGCTGTAGGGGTACGCACTCAGCAAACTGGAGTTTATGAGCGAGCTATCCGTTCCCACATTAGTTCTAGTCTGAGTAGTATCCAGGAGAATCCTCACTCGGAATCACCATTATTGGTGAAATAACAAATACTCAGATAAGACAAAGAATTTTTACTAAACTCTCGCCAGTTTTTATTCTATAACTGACGAGAGTTTTTCACCTAAAATCTGTTGATCAAGAGATAAAAATGCAATCCGAAAAAAATCAAGATCAAGATCAGCTAGATTATAAAACCTTGTTAGCCAATGCAAAGCAAGCCTTAAAACTCGAATACCAAAAATCAGCCGCTTTAGCGTCCCAACTGCAAGCTATAAAAACTCAGTTAGAGCAAGTTCAGGCGGAAAACAAAACTCTGAGGGAGAGTGCTTATAAAGATGTAGTTAAGCACTTTGAGGCGCGAACTCAAGCAGCAGAAGCATTAGCACTAAAAACAGAAGTGCGCCAAAAGTTCCTTGAAGCCAATGGTTGTAAGGATGATCAAAGCTTCGATACTCTATGGAATAGCATTAAAAATAAGATTCAGATCCAAGACGGTGAAGTGAGAATCGTTGCTCCAAATGGCACTCCTAAGTTTACTTTAACGGGCAGCATGATGACTTTGAGGGATTTTATTCAATCCCTCAAACAAGACCCAATTTCTGGAAAATTTTTTTACAACTAAAGAGCCAAATTAACGAAAGCCTCTTGCTAGAAGCCGACTAAAGATTGTGGCAGAAAGTTATTCATCTTCGTCTCCTGGCGGCCGTTCGCTCTCGCTTTGTTGGGCGTTCCACTCCAAAACAATGCGTTCCAACATCTCAGGCTGCGTACAGTTATTAACATCGGCGTACATTTGAATCAACTGTCTCACTTTAGGACTAATGTGGCATATTTCTAGTTAGTTACTTTGTGCCATGTCCATTAACTTTTAATGTCTATTACAAATGTTGAACCATTAATACCATTTCTTTGTGAGGCTGCTCCAAACCTTTTAACTTCTTATTCCTTTGCGTCCTTTGTCTCCTTTGCGGTAGCCTGCGGCAAGCTGCTTCTCTACGAGACGCTCGGCGAATGCGTCTACGTTTTTCTTTCTTGTACTTAAGTCCTAATATGGTTTAGCGCATTTTCATACAGAATTGATATCACCACTAATTATTGTAATACCGGGTAAAACTTGGTTTGATTTTGATGCTATTGCCTCCCGGGCTGCTCTTATTTGTCGCACACTACAGCCCGATATTGAGGTTACCTTACCGTCGCTGTATGTTATGGTACAGTTAGGTCCACCTCCACTGATTACAGATTCTTCATTGCAATCTAATTCTGAGAACAAGTATTTTACAGTAGGCTTTGTAAAAAATTCATTTTTTACCATAAAACCCCCGTCAAATTACTACTATTTTAAATTTGCAAAGTATCAATTATATCGATCATACTTGAATCTATACCACTATTCTAAAAATCCCTACTTCTTTTCGTAAAATGTGCTTGAAAACCTTAAATTTTTAGTTTTCAGTTCTCAATAAGCTTAAGCTTTGTAGCACAAATATTATTAGTGGGATAGGTTCTTGTATATTGATATATTTCACATGAATTAAGAAGTGTATAATTACTACCTTAATAAAAAAAATCTTATCTTCCTCTATCTTTAGTTGTACTTATTAATCAATTTTTGTTTATGTAATAAATATTGGAAAAGTATGAAGTTATATAACTAAAACACTCCATAATTAGAAAGGGTGAAGTTACGCAAGCTGTCAGCCCGGATAAAGTCATAATCGAAAAATGTCAATTCATACTCTGATTCAGCAACGCCAAAAAATGAAATGCCTCACCCTGGCGGGGCTGCTTCTTCAAAGGGACGGATAATAGCAGGGGCTGGTGTGACTTCTGGTTTGAAAATTGCCTGCAATGCTTGTTCTAAGGTTTGTGCCATGACAATCCGGTTTTCGTAAGCGACGACTACCCGCACCAAGGTTGGCAGACTATTCTGTGTGGCTTCTAGATAGATTGGCTCGACATACAGCAGCGATTGTTCAATAGGAATTACTAGTAGATTGCCTTGAATGGCTCTCGACCCCTGGCGATTCCACAGGGAAATTTGCTGGGAAATTACTGGGTCTTGGTTAATCCGCGCTTCAATTTGCTCTGGCCCGTAAACCAGGCGTTCTTTAGGAAAGACATATAGTACCAGCCTACCGTAGTTCTTGCCATCCGATCGCGCCGCTAACCAAGCAATTAAATTAGTCCGTTGTTTGGGAGTATAGGGCAGAAGCAGGATAAATTCTTCTCTACGAGACGCTACGCGATCGCCAACAAAGGTTACGGTGGGTAGACTAGTAATCAAATAGTACGGCTCTACTGGACGGGGTTCACTGCCATAGATTTCATTGGGGATTTGCCACTGGTCTTCCCGGTTGTAAAATACTTGGGGGTCGGTCATGTGGTAGGTCATCAACCGCTCAGATTGAATTTTGAAGAAATCTACGGGATACCGGGTATGACTGCGGAGATTGACTGGCATTGTACTGAGCGGTTTGAACATGTTAGGAAATACCGCTGACCAAGTGGCAATTATCGGATCGCTCTGATCGGCAATATAAAAGTTAACAGTGCCATGATAGGCATCAATCACTACCTTAATCGAGTTGCGAATGTAGTTAATACCATCGTTACCAGTGTCTGAGTAGGGATAGCGATCGCTTGTCGTGTAGGCATCAACAATCCAGTAAAGATAACTGGGATTACTTGGAAAATCTTGATTAGCAGCAGCAGCTACTAAATAGGGGTCGCTATCAAATTTGAGGAAAGGTGCGATCGCTTGAATTCTTTGCTTGACATTTCGCCGCAGTAGCACTTTTGTCTCTGGCAAAAAGTCCCGCGTTAGCACCATCTGCCAATCCTTCAAATACATCGCAAATAGCCAGCGTCGCCATGCCGAACCGATTTCAACACCACCCAGACCACCGTAAGAATTGTAAACATTATCACTACCACTAGGGTAGTCTAGCTCTCTAACTCTTGTGCCAGTCATTACATAAGTATTAGTAATCTCGCCGTAATAAATCCGGGGTTGCCCAATGGGAATACTGTCACGAATTGCTTCATCGGAAGTTGTGAGGGCGCTACTATCACCGCTAATATCTTTGACAAAATATTCTGGTAGCCCACCCGGCCCAACTGTATTAACTGGGCTAACAGTAAACCCGAAACCGTGGGTATAAATAAGGCGGCGGTTAACCCATGTTTGAGCTTCCTGTGGTACGGAACTGTAGTCTAATTCTCGTGCGGCAATCAGTACCTGCTGCCGTTCTGTTGACTCAACTGGTTCCTGTTGAGGTTCTGGTGGCTTTTGGGGGACAGATGGTCGGCGTGAAGTTTCATCTGTTTTGAGAGTGTAGCGGTCAATATCGGCATCGAGAAACCGATAGTAGGGTCGAATTTGTTGCAGCTGACGGTTGGTTTCTAACAGGGGTCGCTCATCCCAAAGGCGAATATTCCGAATTGTCAAGTCATTCTTTTGAATATCAGCTTCAGTTAGTGTTCCTTGCGGGTTGAAAGTTCTAGCATCGATCGCCTCTAGATCGAATGCTTGACGAGTTAAGGCGATAGTACGCTGAATGTAGGGTTGTTCTCGCTGCAACTCATTAGGTTGAACAATTAAATATTGCACCACAGCAGGTAGAATAACGTCAGCTGCTACAACTATTACTAAATAAACCCCTAACCCGTAAAACACCAAGCGACGATACTGAGATTTGGGTTTCCAGAAAAATGTTCGCCAAAGTAGGTAAAAAGCGATCACTACTGCCACAATGCACAAAACGGTGTAAGCTGGCAACTGCGCTGTCACATCCGTATAACTGGCACCATAACTTACTCCACGGCTAGAATACACGAGTTCATAGCGACTTTGCCAATAACTCAGAGCCACTACCAGCATCAACAAGCCACCCATACCGGATAAATGACGCAGCTGCTGGGGCGAAAAACCAGGGAAAATTCCCTGACTCAAACTGTCAGCCGACAAGAGATAAGTGAGAGTAACGGCGACGAAGCCATACAAACATAATCCCATCAGCCAGAGTTCTAGCAGTTCCCAAAAGGGTAAGGAAAATACATAAAAGCTGATATCTCGACCAAATAAAGGCTCAGTGCTGTTGAAAAGAGTGGGGTGGAAATATTGCAGCACCTTTGGCCAGTGTCGGAATATGATGAACGCAAAAATGGGACTGAAGAGAATTGCGATCGCAGTTAGTAAAAATTGGGGATAGATTAAGATTGCGATCGCTACTCCTACAATTAAACCCAGATACCAGACTTGAGAGACAATCTGCCTCAAGAGTTGCCAGATTGTTTCTGGTCGGAATAAGGCGGGAATTGGTAGAATACCCTGATGAACTGGAGAATGCCAGTAAGAAACAGCAATTTGACCATAGTGAGCCAGCATTAACCCAATCAACAAACTCAGTACTAGAGTTAGGGGTAATAACCCGCGCAATCTCATTTTTTTTAAGCGTTGCGGCGCAAGTATCCGGGTTTCGTGTCGTGGATAATCAGGACTGAGAAAATTTTTTAATTCACTGGTGAATTCTGCTTCTTCACGCCTGACCTCCTCAATTTTCAGAGACTGGGAATATTTCAGCCGTTGTGCTAGAGCCAGATTTAGCAGTAGATAGGCAGCAGTTATCCCAGCCACGATTATCCACAAAACACCACGAGTCACCACCCTCAACAGAAATACTTGGAGGTAGCCGACTTCCTGAAACCAAAAAATCTCTGCTCCCACGCGGGAACCCAGATCCAGGAGTAGCAACAGCCCCAAGAATACAATTAATAGTCTCAAGCCCCATTTCCAATACATTTGATTCACCATCATTCATCCTTAGAACTCGGTTGTTGCAGTTCAAGGCACGAAGTTCCGAGTTCCCAGCCTCAAGCTTGCTGATTAGAAGTCTATTTTCCCTGTTCTACTGTCCTTACTTGCTACTTGCTACCTCCCTAAAAGGCTTTGGGAAGTCCAGCTTGTTTCAAAACTCCGTTAGCGGTATGGCGTGACTTGATGGTTCCGTCTACAACAAACCGACGATCTGTAATTGGACTGTACCAGATTTCATGATCTCCTTTGCCTTGCCGTTCAAAGTAGCACCCAACTTCTGAAAGCATCTTTTTCAACTCAGGAGTAAACGACACACCCATCTATGAAGCCACCTTAATCAACTCTTGTCGATGGCTGGTTAACTCAAAGGTGATAAAACCCACATAGTCAGAAGGGACAATTTTGTTGAGAATGATCAGTTCTGGAATTATTTCTCGCAGCTTTTGCGTCAGAACCTCAATCGTAGAAGCTTCTGTTACCAATCCAGGTACGTCATCACTAGTTGCTACCCAAACTTCTGCGTCTGAATCCCAAAATGCTTCAACCTTAAATGTGATTTGTGCCATCATCGAGTGCTTACAACGTAGTTTCTAGTTTAGAACATCCGAGTTCTCACTCAGGGTAAGCGTAGATGCACCATTAGATAACAAGCAATCGCATTTTTGATCATCAAAGCGATCGCCTTTGATTCACCATCATTCACCCTTGGATCTCGGTTGTTGCAGTTTTGAGCATGAAATTTCTGTGTTCAAAGGGGTTTTGTCGTTAAACATCGCTCTTCACTCACCATTATTGAGCCTTAGATTTCGGATGTTGCGGTTCTGCAAATTATTTATACTGTCTGCTCAAGATTTACCAAACGTTGCTCAATGGTAGTTTCATCTAGCATAATTTTCTAATCATGCAAAAAATCAACGGCTGGCGCTATGTCAATCATAGCTGACTATGGATCTGCAATAATTTTCAGATATTTATCCTAAGTGGTTGTAATCCATGTATCTGTTAATTATGGGTTGACTATTAATAATCGCCCTTCACTCAGCATGATTGAGCCTTGGATTTCGGATGTTGCAGTTCCAAGCACGAAGTTCCGAGTTCAAAGATCGAAGTTCCGAGTTCAAAGATCGAAGTTCCGAGTTCAGAGGTTAAAGTTCCGAGTTCAGAGGTTAAAGTTCCGAGTTCAGAGGTCGAAGTTCCAAGTTCAAAGGTCGAAGTTCCGAGTTCTGAAGGTGAAAACTGGAGTTATGAGCCTCAAAATTGGAGATTTGAGGTTTATTTCTCTTGTTTTCTTTTCATTAATCCCCTCTTTTAACTTCTTCTTTACTCCAAACATATTTACGGCAGGTTTCGCAGGCGGCTTTTGCTTCCTCTGTTTGCAGATTGGTGAAAATGGGATGGTAACGCAGCCTGTTGCAACAGACTTGCAACCACCCTTGCCAGCCACACCGCCATAACCGCACTGTGCCATCACGACTGCTACTGACAATTGTCTGCCCATCTGTGCTCATCGCGACAGACCAGACATAATCCCCATGACCACAGAAGGGTTCAGCCAGGGAATGACCTTGCAGGTTCCACAACCGCACTGTGCCGTCACTACCGCTACTGACAATTGTCTGCCCATCTGTGCTCATGGCGACGCAATAGACATCACCCTCATGACCACGGAAGGGTTCAGCTAGAGTATGACCTTGCAGATTCCACAACCGCACTGTGCCGTCACTACCGCCACTGACAATTGTCTGCCCATCTTTACTTATGGCGACAGACCAAACGTTACCCTTATGACCACGGAAGGCTTTAGCCAGGGAATGACCTTGCAGGTTCCACAACCGCACTGTGCCGTCAGTACTGCCACTGACAACTGCTTGTCTATCTATGCTAATGGCGACGCAATAGACATCACCCTCATGACCACGGAAGGGTTCAGCCAAGGGATGACCTTGTAGGTTCCACAATCGCACTGTGCAGTCATTTCCGCCACTGACAATTGTCTGCCCATCTCTGCTCATGGTGACAGACCAGACGTTACCCTCATGACCACGGAAGGGTTCAGCCAAGGGATGACCTTGTAGGTTCCACAACCGCACTGTGCCGTCACGACTGCCACTGACAATTGTCTGCCCATCTGTGCTCATGGCAATAGAATTGACACCACTCTCATGGCCACGGAAAGGTTGAGCCAGGGGATGACCTTGCAGGTTCCACAATCGCACTGTGCAATCATCTCCGCCACTGACAATTGTCTGCCCATCTGTGCTCATGGCAACAGAATAGACATCACCCTCATGGCCACGGAAAGGTTGAGCCAGGGGATGACCTTGCAGGTTCCACAATCGCACTGTGCAATCATCTCCGCCACTGACAATTGTCTGCCCATCTGTGCTCATGGCAACAGAATTGACATTACTCTCATGACCACGGAAGGGTTCAGCCAGGGGATGACCTTGTAGGTTCCACAACCGCACTGTGCCATCACGACTGCCACTGACAATTGTCTGTCCATCTGTGCTCATTGCGACAGAATAAACATAATTCTCATGACCACGGAAGGGTTCAGCCAGGGAATGACCTTGCAGGTTCCACAATCGCACTGTGCAGTCATCTCCGCCACTGATAATTGTCTGCCCATCTGTGCTCATGGTCACAGACCAAACGTTACCCTTATGACCACGGAAGGGTTGAGCTAGGGGATAACCTTGTAGGTTCCACAATCGCACTGTGCAGTCATTTCCGCCACTGACAATTGTCTGCCCATCTGTGCTCATGGCAACAGAATTGACACTACTCTCATGACCACGGAGGGGTTCAGCCAGGGGATGACCTTGGAGATTCCACAACCGCACTGTGCGATCACGACTGCCACTGACAATTGTCTGCCCATCTGTGCTCATGGCGACAGAAGAGACACTACTCTCATGACCACACAAGGGTTCAGCCAGGGGATGACCTTGGAGATTCCACAACCGCACTGTGCCGTCAGTACCGCCACTAACAATTGTCTGCCCATCTGTGCTCATGGCGACAGAAGAGACACTACTCTCATGACCACGGAAGGGTTTAGCCAGGGGATGACCTTGTAGGTTCCACAACCGCACTGTGCCGTCAGTACCGCCACTAACAATTGTCTGCCCATCTGTGCTCATGGCGACAGAATTGACATAATCTTCATGGCCACGGAAGGGAATGGAGACTCTTACTTTATTCGTTACCCGATTCAAGCTGTTTTGAACTGGCGTAAGAATGTGGTGGGGTAATTTCTCTTGATTCTCACCCATTGCTTGAATTGCCAGAATTAGACTATCTAGAGGTTGAATGGAGAGTAAATTCTCTACCCTGGCCGCCTTTTCTCGCAGTTGAGATTCAGTAAGCGCTTTTTCCAGTTCGGCAATTCGGTCTTTTTCATAAGCATCACTACGCTGGTAAAAATTCTCATCTTCTTGGGGTGATTGTAAATAGATTTGCAATTGTTGCCAGCTATCCCTCACTTCCGCTAGCAATCCCCCTTGCATTAAATATTTGTCATCCTGCCTTTTGTTCAACCATTCCCGCCGGGTATCTTCTAAGCGATCGCTCAATCGCCGCAAATCTCGGTCTTGTTGTCGCCACTGGGCAAATTGCTGCCAACCTTCAATTAAAGCTTCATGGGCTAAATCAATCCAAGCTTGTCCCTGTTCATCATTCCCTGTAACCAACAAGCGTCCCTTAACTAATCCCGCTTCACCATCTAGCAACTTACTGAGTTGTTGCCGTTGCTTGGGGTCATCACCTGCAATATTTAATAGTGTGGCTTTTGGTTGGCGCTGGCGAGTGTCTTTTTCTCCCTCTCCCGTTCGCACTAACCGCAGAAAAATTCGCTGAATCCATTCTTTTTCCTGCTGACTGCGTTTGCCTTCTTCCGTTGGGGATTCCTTCTGGTAATCTTGGTAGTGATAAACCTTTTCTGCATGGAGATTCAACGCCCCGGTTAAACCTTTCAAGTTTTTATACTCTTCTAGGGTAAGTTGATGTTTTTCTTGATCGCGTTTGTCCCAGAGTTTAGTTAAAGCAAACTCCAACAGAGGCAAAAACCCTGGTTCTTGTTTAACATCTTCTAAAATCTTCAGTACTAGCCCTTCTTCAACACTATGACCCTGAAGTTTGGCAGGTTCGGTGATAGTGTCCTTTAAATCAACTCCAGTTAAAGGTGGCATAAAAACTGCCTGGGTTTGAATTAACTGAGTCAGGGAAGGATATTGCAAACAGGGTTCGAGAAAATCCGCTCGCATGGTAATCAGAACTGCTAACCGTGAATCGGCAATTTCTACTACCTGAGTCAGTAAGTCAATAAATCTTTGCTTTTCTTGCTGACTAGCACCACCAGTAAATACTTCCTCAAACTGATCGACCACCAGCAAGAATTTTGCCGAACCAGGGAGATTTTCGAGAATTGCAGGTAAACTATTCGGCTCAGTGTAAATCAAATTCTCAAGCTGCTCCTCTTTTTCAGGACCCTCAAAATATTGTTCAAAAGCTCCGCTCAATTTTCTTAAAGGCTTAAATCCTGGCATGATTGGCTTTAAAACCTGCCACTGACTATCATCTAATTGTGGAATCAAACCCGCCCGCACTACTGAAGATTTGCCACTCCCCGACGCGCCAATGATGGGGACAAAGGGCTTTTCGCTTAACTTTGCCAGAATATCCCTCACAACCTGCTTGCGTCCAAAGAAAAACTCTTTTTGTTCGGCTTGAAACGCCTTTAATCCTTGGTATGGGCATTCTTCCTTTACCTCAAACGTCTGATCTGCAATTTTATGCTTGTGGGTAACTAAAGTAATCGAACTTCCCCAACCCATTTGAATCGGTTGTTGACCACTACCTTTAAGTTCGGCGCTAATACTACCGAAGAGATCAGCACTTGTCACCTGTCCATGCTGATTAGCCTTCTCTGCTGACAACCCAGCCAGTAAAGCTGTTGTAAAAATGCTGTGTTGTTCGCTTTTTTTGGCATAAGCTTTTTGAATACCTCTACAAGCAGCAATAAAGTAGTAATCGCGCTGTGAAATAAAGGCGGTAAGAGTTTTTTCGATAAGATTGCGTTCCAGAAAATCACCGCTATGACAGCAATCTAGCAGCACTACCAGACTACTCAGGTCGGAGTCTTTAATTAAATCATTCAGTTCAGCAAGGCTAATCCCGCCTTTTTGTCCAACGATCTTTCCGTCTTCCGTGAAAATGGTTAAATCAGAAGTTGCCAGATATGCTTGTGGTTTTCCTAAAGACCTAGATATGGGCATACCATGACCTGTAAAGTAAATTAGCACTTCCTTTTTAACTGCTTGTTGTTGCAAAAGTAGATTTAAAGCTTCAGCCAACTTATTTGTACTAACTTGCCCTTTAAGAACAGCGATATCCTCAAAATCACCATGCGCTTTTAGTACCTGCGCCACTGCTTCTGCATCCGTAGCTGGTTTTGTGAGTTTGTTAATCGGACTTTTGTAATCTGCAATGCCAACTACAAGCGCATAACGAGTCATATATATATTATTTAGGTTATCTATGAGCAATAAGATAACCTAAATACACTTAAAAGGTCAGGGTTCGATGTCAAATATAGAACGTTTGGTTTTTGAAGAAGATGGGGAAAAATATACAATTCTGTTTGAGTCAAAGGAAACGCCAAATATACCAGAAGTAGCCACACCGGAGGTTGATGAAGATAAAGAATCCTACGGTTGGCGGGAAGAGGCATTTGTCAAGATAGATGAAGTTCACCATCAAATTCGAGCTTATACCAAATATGCTATTGGCGCTTTTAAAAATTTAGGTGCTGCTGAAGTCGAAGAGGTGACTCTGAAGTTTGGCTTAAAGATAGGCGGAAAAACTGGTATCCCCTTCGTAACTGAAGGTTCGGCGGAGAGTAATTTTGAAATTGAGGTGAAGTGTAAGTTTCCTGAAAATAAGCAAAATTCCAGCACTTAAGGTTTTGCTTTGCCAAGGATAAGCTTTGTACCTTCAACTCTGCTAATAATTATGGAAGCGGTGTCTCCTGCGGGTTACGCCTACACCTTTCACTCACCATAATTCACCCTTGAATTTCGGCTGTTGCTGTTCAAAACACGAAGTTCCGAGTTAAAAGGTAGAGTAATTGCCTTCCACTCACCATCATTCACCTTTGGATCTCGGACGTTGCTGTTCATAGCTTCAAGTTTCGTGTTCTCATCTCGAAATTCCATGTTCTGAGGTTGAAGCTTCGAGTTCTGAACTCGGAACGCCGAGCAATTTACTCCAACATCCGAGTTCTGAACCTCAACATTGCACCTTAGAAGTGCCATCGCCAAGCTATTTTCTACAACGCTGCTGCTTGAGGCTTGGATTTCCGAGATTTACGGGCGAACCTTTGCCCCATTTCCTCAACTACTGCATCTAAACCAGCGCCTTGTCCGCTAGCTTTGGCATAGTTATACACCTGCAACGCGGCTGCATAAGCTTCACTGCCCACTGCTATAGATGTATCATCCAGCAACTCTTGTAATTGTGACAAAGACAGCAATACTGGATACAAAGCTTCAAATAATTGTACGTCTTTCCGCATCTCGTTGAGATCAAACGATCGCGGTAAAAACTCTGGGTTCTGTGTCGCTACCTCCAATGCTTTACTGACAAAGGCACGGCTTTTATCTCCCATCTTGGGTAAAGCTTTACGCTCCTCGTTACTTAAATCAATCAAAAATGGTAGTTTTTCTTTTATTGTAGCGATCGCTTGCAAGACGGCATCTCTCTCTGATTGCGCTAGTGTTGCACTAATTGGGGCTGTGGACATAGAAATTAGTCTCCAGTATATTGCTTACCTTTAGAGTGCCCACATATACAATAAAATTACCAAATAGGGGCACGGCAATGCCATGCCCCTACAATGAATCAGAAAGGTATATCGAATAGGAATTCGCAATCATCAGGATTATGCTGTGGATTTTCTGGATCATCTGCCCACCTCTGAGGATTGTCGAGGATATATTGTCGGATGCGATCCAAAGATTTTTGATCTCGACTGATATGTTCGTAAAAATTGCGTTGCCAGATTGATTGCCCTTTGGTGTGCCAAATAACATTAATGCTTTTACTGACAGCACTTTTATAGCTGCCAATTACAGTTGGGATAGAACCGCGCACAGGTTTGGCAAATTGTTCTCTTGTAGGGGCATGGCATTGCCATGCCCCTACAGATGTGTCAGTAATGACCAATATCCCATGTACATGATTAGGCATCACCACAAAAGTATCTAATTCAATGTGCGGAAAATGATCGGGAATTGCCTCCCAGCAGTTGAAAGCAATATGACCTAAATAATTTAATTGCATTTTGCCCTTGACACATTGCCAAATAAACATTGCCGCCCCTGCGTACAAAGCGTAATAAAATAGGCTCCTGGTTGGGTGTAGTCATGTCCTTTTAGGCGAATAGAACGACGGTGATGTATTCGCGGGTCGTAAGGCATTAATTTTTAAGTACGTTTATTTGTAAATTGTGTTTATATTAACCTGAAGATTTCTATCTAACGTAGGGGCATGGCAATGCCATGCCCCTACATCGTTGTGCCCCTTGAGAAAAATCGCACATCGCGTTAGTCTTCATTGACGTAACTGCACGCTGTAACATTAGGCGATGACAAATCAACTTTCTCCGAAAATTCCCTCTTGTACTTGGAACCGTCCCATCGGCTTAGGCTGGGACAAACCTTATACCGTCCGCTACGCAAGTAATATCGATGATGGCCCTTGGCATGGTATGCCTTTGGGTGGCTTTGGTGCAGGTTGCATTGGTCGTTCTTCACGGGGAGATTTTAATCTGTGGCACATCGATGGCGGTGAACATACCTTTAAAAACGTTCCCGCTTGTCAATTCAGTGTGTTTGAATCCAATAGCACATCTTCCAAAGCCTACGCTTTGTCTACGCAAGCGCCCGATGATGGCATTCTCAAAGCTTGGCAATGGTATCCGACAACTCCCGGCATAGAGGGAACAGGTAATTATCACGCGCTATATCCACGTAGCTGGTTTGTGTATGAAAATGTATTTCAAGCACAGTTGACTTGTGAGCAGTTTTCCCCAATCTGGGCAGGTAATTACCAAGAAACTAGCTACCCTGTGGCGATATTCCTCTGGAATGCCCACAACCCCACGGATGCACCTATTACTCTGAGCATCATGCTGACTTGGCAAAATATGGTGGGCTGGTTTACAAACGCTCTCAAATCTCCCCAAGTGCGGGTACGCGATGATGGTAGTCCGGTTTACGAATACCAACCGCGTTGGGGCGAAAGTCAAGGAGACTTTAACCAAATAGTTGAAAATACACAACAGTTTGGCTGTGTTTTAAGTCGGGTTGCTAGTGATGAACCATTGCAAGAAGGTGATGGAACTTGGTGTATTGCGACGCTGAAGCATCCCCAAGTGGAAGTATTTCACCACACCCGATGGAATCCAGAAGGAACTGGTGATGAGGTGTGGCAAAGCTTTGCTAAAGATGGTTCTTTGCCTAATTATCTAGATACGACAGCAATAGAGAATACACAATTAGGGGCTGCGATCGCACTCCGTTTCACTCTCCAACCAGGCGAAACTCTCGAAATCCCCTTTGCCCTAGCTTGGGATTTGCCGATCACAGAATTTGCCGCTGGGGTTGATTATTACCGCAGATATACAGATTTTTTTGGTAAAAGTGGAAACAATGCTTGGGCGATCGCATCGACTGCGCTACAAGAATACCAAATCTGGCGATCGCAAATTGAAAGTTGGCAAAAACCCATTCTCGACCGGGAAGATTTGCCCAACTGGTTTAAAATGGCTCTATTTAATGAGCTTTATGACCTCACTAGCGGCGGTACTCTCTGGAGTGCTGCATCAGAACTTGACCCCATCGGTCAGTTTGCGGTGCTGGAATGCTTAGATTACCGCTGGTATGAAAGTCTAGATGTGCGGTTGTATGGCTCTTTTGCCCTGCTGATGCTGTTTCCAGAATTAGAAAAGTCGGTGATGAGGGCATTTGCACGGGCAATTCCTCAAGGTGATGATACACCCCGAATCATTGGCTATTACATGACAATTAAGGCTGAAAGCCCGATTGCAGTTCGCAAAGTTGCAGGTGCAACACCCCACGATTTAGGCGCACCCAATGAACACGTCTGGCAGAAAACCAACTACACCAGCTATCAAGATTGCAATTTGTGGAAAGATTTGGGTAGTGATTTTGTTTTGCAAGTATACCGTGATTTTCTGCTCACGGGTGCTGACGATGTAGAATTCTTAGCAGATTGTTGGAATGCGATCGTTCAAACCCTCGATTACCTGAAAACTTTTGACCTTGATGGTGATGGGATTCCGGAAAATTCTGGTGCGCCTGACCAAACCTTTGATGATTGGCGGTTACAGGGTGTCAGCGCCTATTGTGGGGGGTTGTGGTTAGCAGCGCTGGAAGCTGCGATCGCAATTAGCGATATTTTATTAACTTACCAGACAGGTAACACAGCATTGGCGGCGCAAAAGTCCACTTATGAAGCTTGGTTGGAACAATCTCGCCCCATTTATGACGAAAAACTTTGGAATGGGCAATATTACAAACTTGATAGTGAAAGTGGTTCTGATGTGGTAATGGCAGATCAATTATGCGGACAATTCTACGCTCGTCTACTGGACTTACCTGATATTGTATCGAGCGATCGCGCCCTCTCTGCTCTAAAAACTGTTTATGATGCGTGCTTTTTAAAATTCTGTAATGGAGAGTTTGGTGCTGCTAATGGTGTTCGTCCTGACGGTTCACCAGAAAACCCAAAAGCTACTCATCCCCTAGAAGTCTGGACGGGAATAAACTTTGGGCTGGCGGCTTTTCTTGTGCAAATGGGAATGAAGGATGAAGCGTTTAGGTTGACGCAAGCTGTGGTGCAGCAAATTTATGACAATGGTCTACAATTTCGCACACCCGAAGCTATCACCGCAGCTGGTACTTTCCGCGCTAGCACTTACTTACGAGCAATGGCGATTTGGGGAATTTACTTAGTTATTAATTGATTGGCTATCAAAACGAGAACCGTTTTGATGCAACACACGTAGGGGTGCATAGCTGTGCGTCCCTACGAACGGTTATAATGCACGTTGCCAAATTTAGCCTGGCTTCATCTGAGAAAGCAGAGTCTAGATTTATGATTTTATTTTCCGAGTGTTTCCGGAAGCGAAGCAAAATTTCAGTAATGGTAAGAGTTGAAGGATTGAGAATTCAAGACCACTCTTTCAAAAAATGCAACAATTACTAGCTTTAGCCATAAATCTGAAAAATGATATTGAAGCGTTGGGTGATTAAAAACACAGGTAATTGCGTTTTACATAGGCTAGCGGAATGATGTAAAACCAAATCAGTGAAAGAATTATCAGCTTTTTTGCCTTGTAAATACTCATCTCGCACAAGTTAGTCAGCTTACCCAAAAAATCGAAATTAAATCATGAACTCCTCTTCGTTATTAAGAGTTCGGGGAGATGTGAAATATATAAGTAACCAACAGTCTCCCACTCCAAAAGTGGCTATGCTCAAATTTTTGAGGTTAGTTGCAAAGGATACAAACCTAGAATCGCAATTTAGCCAAGTTTGTGTTATCCATCAGTTTCAACTAGGCCAGGAAGCAATTACCTACGGTCTAGATGGGGAAACTCAAGACAATAGAAATTTTTTGTATTTAGTTTGCCAGGATCGGGTGCGGTTAGTTCCGTCAAACGGAATTATTGAACGACAAACATTAACTCACTTGGTCTTAGAAGTGCTAGTAGTAAGGGAGAGCCTTAGCAAGCTGGACTCATATTATAACCCGTGGGTAGCTGATTGGCAAGAAATTCATTTTGTACTTGTCTGGCGAGTTAAAGGCGATCGCATATTAAGTAATCCAGCCATAAACGAAGCTAGCTGGACAGGATATGCCCTACTCTTAAACCCTATGAAAAACTTGAATGCCTACAAGGGTGAGAAACTCTCTTTAAATCACTATTGCCAAACATTGTGGCATTACCGAAAATTACTCAAAGAAATTATTATTACTTCATTTGATAGCGCACTGATTAAGAACCCAGCAATTCTGATTTTGGATGAAGCAACTAGTTCCATAGATATCGACTTTGCACGCCAATTTCAACATAACTTAACGCAGATTAATTGAGCTTGTATCGCTTTCATCATATCGACTATATTCTTGTTCTAAATTAAGGTATCGTTTGAAAGTAAGGCACTAATCAATAGTTCATGGTAACTCATGGTTTTTATTACCATTGAACACAACTACAACTGTATCTTAAATTTTACATATATAAAGCTATTAGATATTAATACAGACAAGCTGTTTCTGAATAAACTTAGCAAACAAAACTTTCTGTTAGTTACCTTTTTCTTTGTTACTAACTTATCTAATTTTGTACAAGTTTAGATAACTACATTTTTTTATTGAGAGCATCACGTTACTGCTTTGCTTAAGTCAGTTGATGATCGTTAAAACTTTCTGTATTACTAATAACCAGTAATTCTCTTTTAAAACTAAGCTTTTTGTGGTTTCTAGATAGTGTTCATGAGTATTTCATGAGCCGTTTACAGCGATTTTATTTAAATAAGCTAAAGCTGTAGCCTTTGCAACTCAATAATAGATACAAGGTTAACAAATAATATTATACAACTGAAAATTTTTAAAAGATGTTTTTAATATCTATGGCTGCTCAGTTGTTTACAGCCTCGATAATATTACTATTTTTAGAAGTTGTTTTACTTTATGGTTAATGGTAATATTTTTTAGTGACTCGACAATAATAAAATGTTTAAATTAATATTGCCTGAGGGGTCTTACCCCTCATTAAATAGCAAAAAGGGACAAAATTAAAAGTTACACAATACGCAAGCGCGTATTGAAATACATTCAGTAAATTTGACTTATAAATCTGCTAATTTAGTAGATGACATTAAGGACAAAAAATAGTATAAATACGAATAGGGTTATTGACGACCAAAGATAAATAAATTTTCTTTCCTAGCCCAAAAAATATGTAAATTTCCCGGAAGATGTTTAATTCAACAGTAGTAAGAAATACAACCACTTGAACAGATAAAGTTTGTTGAATTAGGAGTTGAATAAGTTTAAAAGAACAAATTGTATCTATCAAGAGCTACGCGAGATTTTTGTTCTACCAGTCATCTGACAAAAAAAGGTAAAAATTTACCTTTGACTTACTAAGAAGTTTGTAAACCTCAATTGAAACACCAACAATTGCAGAACCTAAACTAGTTTACTTTATCCCAGATAACTAAAAACTATGATGAATCAAGACATTGCTAGCATTAGTAGTAGTTTAGATAAGACAGTAAAAGCTCAACAATTTGACAAAGTAGTTGAAGCAATTCTTGCTGGAAAATATTCCTGGGCATGTGTTTTAATGCTGCGATTTGCTGGCTATAACCCTCTCCATTACATTCCATACCGCACCTACAATCGATTACTAAAAGAAAACTCTAAAGCTAGTAGGACAAATCAACAGCAAAGTGAAAATCTCAAAATACTGAAACATGCTAATGATTCAATATCTGATAGTAATGTATCATCAACTTGCTTAAGCAAAATCAAAGACCTAGCTTACCTAGAGGTAATTGGAAAGCAAAAAACAGAAATTTGTGGTGGTAGTTTAGATCAGAAATTGGGACAGCAGATTAACGATCATCAATCAATGAAATCGCAAGTAAAGCCAGAAAGCACTCAAAATATTTCCTTGAAACGTTGTGGATTCAATTAAAAGCTATTTGGAATTAATAGATTCTGCCTTAGAGTGCCTGAGCGGAGAGCCTGCTATGCTAAGTGAAAATTTCTAGCATGGCAGGTTTTCTATAGCAGTGATTAATTTGATATGTTTTAAAAAAATCTGCCAAAATGGCAAATATATACTGATGAGATTGGTAAACTAATAAAAACTATAACTTCAACCAAAATAGAGGTGATTGGCGGCAAGCAAGTTAATTTTAAAAAATAAAATCAATGATTAGTTCTGACTATGAAATAAATCAAACTGATTACAAAAGTAATCAGCATTTCATGGAGTAAATAACTCCTAGACCAAGACTAATGATTAAACCGTTGCTACTGGTGGTTCTATTTTCAAGGAAGTCTGAGCAAAGAAAATTTGGAGCGGTAGCTTCTCCCAATCCAAACTTTACACAGCTTTTACCGACTGCAGACGGTGTAAGTAATGCTTATAAAACTTTCTATACTGTGATTGGTGTTGCTTTAGTTAAATATTGCAAACGCTTAACACCAATACCAGAAACGGAAATAGAAAAGCTCCGGTGAAATCGTTGTCGTGGCTGGTAGAACTAGTAGCTCATACGCTTCTCTTTCGACTATTGTAATCCTAGTCCTCCCAACCTGGATTATCTTGTTTTCTAAACTTTCAATTTATATAGCAACTACTGGAAGTTCAAAACTTGAATAGCTTCCAGTTTTTTTATATCTAAATAAAAGTAGGGTGGGCAATTTGCCCACCCTACTTTTTGTACAGTACAGTTAATCCAAAAATGAATTAAACTTTGGCTAATTCTGGGGTAGGACGCTTGCTGTTGCGAATTGATGTAATAGCCTCAGCATAATCCTTAGCGTTAAATACAGCTGAACCAGCAACAACTGCATTAGCTCCCGCTTCCAGAACTTGCCAGGCATTATTTGCTTTCAGTCCTCCATCCACTTCAATCCAAGGGTCAAGACCGCGTTCATCACACATTTGACGCAGCTTGCGGATTTTGGGTAATACACCAGGGATAAAGCTTTGACCACCAAAACCAGGGTTTACGCTCATAATTAGTACTAAATCGCACAAATCTAGAACGTATTCAATTAGCTCTAGAGGGCTACCAGGATTAAGTACAACTCCAGCTTTCTTACCTAGCTCTTTAATTTGCCCTAAAGTTCGATGCAGGTGTGGGGAAGCATTATGTTCGCAGTGTACGGAGATAATATCGGCACCCGCCTTAGCAAATCCCTCTACATACTTTTCTGGCTCCACAATCATCAAGTGGACATCCAGTGGCTTGGTTGTAACCGGACGAATCGCCTCCACAACCAGAGGGCCTATCGTAATATTAGGTACAAAACGACCGTCCATTACATCAACATGAATCCAATCTGCTCCAGCGGCGTCTATGGCGCGAATTTCGTCACCCAGACGACTAAAATCGGCTGATAGGATGGATGGAGCAATTACAATGGGCTTTTGGGATAGGTTTTGGGTCATGGCTAGTGGGTTTTTAAGCGTCCTCGTCTGTACGCATTGTAACAAAACATTGAGCAAGACTCATAACTTTGATCCCGGCTTTCTTGGGGAGTGGGGAGTGGAGAAGAAGCAGGGGAAGCAGGGGAAGCAGGGGAAGCAGGGGGAGAAAAACTAATGCCATGCCCAATGACCAATGACTAATGACCAATGACCAATGACAAATGACTAACGACAAATGACTAAAAAACTAACCTGGATAATTTGGGGATTAAGTGCTTCTTGTCTGAGTGCGCCGGTAATTGCTTCAGCTTTAGAATCTGCCCTGGGAACTAACGGCATTGATGCTCTGAAGTTACACCAACCTCCTTATAATTTAATCGGTCGTAAGATTGCTATTGGTCAAGTGGAAATTGGGCGACCGGGAATGTTTGGGTGGGATAAGGCGGTATCTAAAAATCGTGCCATATCTTTAGCAGCGGTCTTCTTACGCAATGGCCCAGCTAAGTCTAATAGCGGTGTTGACCCCCACGCCTACAATGTCGCTGGTGTCATGGTTAGCCAAGACAAAGCTTTGCCAGGAGTTGCTCCGGGAGCGCGACTGTATTCGTCTGCGGTGGGTTCGACTAAAAACATGGGTCAGCCAGAAGAATGCTTATCGACCCAGCACATAGCGCTACAGAATAGTAGCGATGTCCGTGCCATTAACTTTAGCTTTGGTGAACCTCTGAGCCGCGATCCTCGCCCGGAGGCTACTTTAGACGGCAATGCTTTACTAACTTTATGTGTTGACTGGTCTAGTCGCGTTCATGATGTTTTGTATGCGATCGCAGGCAACCAGGGTAAAGGCGGTATTCCCATTCCTACAGATAATTTTAACGGAATGAACGTGGCTTTTTCATCTCGCAGAGGGGGAGTTTTTAACAAAGTAGACGTGGCTAATCTGGCGGGTGCTAACCAAGGAGTGGGTGAAAGACTAGCCGGAAGGGAATTTAATCTTGGTGGGCGTCGCGCCATCAGTTTAGTTGCTCCTGGAAATAATATTCCCTTGCTCAATCCAGATGGCAAATTGAACAAGGTCACGGGTACGAGTTTTGCAGCGCCTCAAGTTACGGCTACTGTTGCTCTGTTGCAGGAATTTGCTGACAGACAGATGCGAACAAAACAACCCCATTGGAGCATCGATTCTCGGCGTCATCAACTGATGAAAGCTGTATTACTGAATTCAGCAGACAAAATCCTAGATAGTGGCGATGGCTTGCGGTTGGGAATGAGCCGAACGCTCATTGATAAACAAAATCAAAACTGGCTAGATTCTGATGCTTATCAAGATCCAAAAATTCCCTTAGATGCCCAAATGGGAGCGGGTCATTTAAATGTATTTCGTGCTTATCAGCAATTTAGTGCTGGTCAATGGCAGCCATCAGCTGCGGTGTCGGCTATTGGTTGGGATTATCGCACAGTCAATGTTGGAGCATCTGTTGACTATGTGTTAGCAAAACCATTAAAGCAGGGGAGTTTTGTTGCTGTTACCCTGAGTTGGGATCGATTGGTAGAACTCAACGATAAAAATAAAAACCAACAATATGACGTGGGCGAAAATTTTCGCGATCGCGGCTTAAATAATCTCGACCTATACTTAGTAAAAGCTGATGCTCAAAATTCAGATGCTGGTGCTGTTTGCTCCTCAATCAGCCAAATTGATAGTGTAGAACATATTTTTTGCCCCGTTGCTGCTACTGGCAATTACAAAATCCGCGTCCAGTTTCGTCAAAGGTTAAATGAAGCGACTCAACCCTATAGTTTAGCTTGGTGGAGTGTACCTATCAATTGAAATAGGATAGCACAACTGTTATCTGAGTAAACTTACAGCGTTTTTCATTTATTTGAATTCCTATAGGGGCCCACAGTCGTGCGTCCCTACAAAGGTTTAGTATTTCATGAACTGAGAAACGTGATTTTATCTTTAAAAACTAAGAGCGGTGGTTATTTTTTGATTAGGTAATCTACAATACTTTTATAGATAAATAGGAAAATTCCTAAAAATCGAGATTTTTCATAATTCGTCTGCATAGCCGCCTCAATTAGGAATTAGCAACTCTAATCAGTTGTGTTTAATTCCTCTGAGCTAATAACTTGCTGTTACAAAAACTGTAACAGTCCCATTTTTCTATTGGAGCAAATGCAATAGTTAATCATTGACACAGTATTTGCGTCAACCATGAGCACAGATCGGGAATCTTTGGCAAGTGAGGTAGCAGAATGAATCGGCAAAAATTTAGTGATGCGAAAGAAAACTTCCTGCAAAGACGTTACGGTGTTAGTCTGGGCAGACGTTATGCTCTGGCAGCTGCAAGTGTTGTTCTATTCAGTGTATTAGGGTGTTCTCAAGTCGATAGCAACAAAAGTGCCCTCGCCCAATCTAGTTTACCTCAGCCAGAAACTCCATTGCAAAAAAAAACAGTCAACACTGATACAAAAATAGTTGAGTCTAGCAATAAGTTTGGCTTCAAACTGTTTTCAGAGGTTCTGAAAGGTGATAAAGATGAAAATAATGTTTTTATCTCACCTTCGAGTGTAGCGATCGCTCTTGCTATGACCTACAACGGCGCTAGCGGCTCGACTCAACAAGCAATGGCAAAAACCCTGGAATTACAGGGGATGAATCTACCAGAAATCAACTCTTCTTATGCGGCGGCATTAAAGCAGCTTTTAGACAATCAGGATACGAAAGTACAACTGAGCATTGCTAACTCACTTTGGGCAAATCAAGATGTCAGCTTTGCGCCAGACTTCCTCAAGAGAACGCAGGATTTCTATCAAGCTAAGGTTAGCAATTTAAACTTTAAAGATGCCGCCGCCTCTAGTATTATCAATAACTGGGTCAAAGAAAATACTAAGGGCAAAATCACTAAAATAGTTGAAGCAATTGAACCCAATCAAGTGTTGTTTTTGATTAATGCCATATATTTTAAAGGTAATTGGAGTAACGAATTTGACAAAAATCAAACCGTTCAATACCCTTTTTACATCACATCTGGCAGACGAAAACAACACCCAATGATGTCACAGGAAGGTGACTATAGATACTATGAAAGCGAACAATTTCAGGCAGTTAGTTTACCTTATGGTAAAGATGGTAAAGTCAGTTTTTATATCTTCCTGCCCAAACAAAACTCTAACCTCAAAGCCTTCTATCAAAACTTGAATGTTGAGAACTGGGAAAAATGGATGACTCAGTTCAACAAACAAAAAGGGTTTATTCGCCTACCCCGCTTCAAAACAGATTACGAAGTAACACTAAATGATGCCTTGAAAACTTTAGGCATGGAGGAGGCTTTCACCAATAAAGCCAATTTTTCTGGGATGGGTAAAAATTTTGCCATTAGCCAAGTTAAGCATAAAACTTTTGTAGAAGTAAACGAAGAAGGCACCGAAGCAGCTGCGGCTACTTCAGTGGGAATAGTAACAACATCTTTGAGAGAAGAACCAGAACCATTCCGAATGATTGTTGATCGTCCCTTCTTCTGTGCCATTAGGAATAATCAGACGGGGAGTCTTTTGTTTATGGGTTCAATCATTGAGCCACAATGACGAGGCAGAAGGCCTTCTGCCTCCTTAAGGTAATGTCGCTTCAGAAATGCTCAGAGTGTTTTTAGCGTCAGCTTTTGGGGACTCGTTTGCTGCAATTGTTGCAGTTATTTCCCCAGTGGCGCTGTCGTCTGTCTCGCTGCTTAGGCTTCCAGGACGCAAAGCACTTAAAGCAGTCTTAATCACAACAGCTGTGGGTACTGCCACAATTACACCCAACAGTCCGCCAACTCTTGCCCCTGTTAAGACCGAAATTAAAATCCAAACTGGATTTAAACCCGTAAAACTGCCTAAAATTCGGGGAGCAATTAAGTTTTCGAGAATTTGCTGTACAATTACCGCTGCTATCAACACTCTCACACCCATTGAGAAATCTTGCAGGGCTACCAATAGTGTAGTCAAGGCGATACCTACAGAACCGCCAAAGGGGACAAGAGCCATCAGTCCAATAGTTAGTCCAAATAGTAGACCAAATGGCACTTTCAGCCACAAAAAGGTAGGAATGAGGGCTGATGCCATGCAAGTCGATAAAATTAGCTGGGTGATGAAGAAATTTTGAAAGCTCAGGCGAACTGTTTTGGAGAAAGGATCGCGAAATTTAGAGGGTAACCATTCTACTAAACTTTGCCAAAGTTCACCCCCATGCTGTAAAAGGTAGAAAGTCAAAACCATCGTTAAGAGAATATCTAGCAGACTAGTAACTGTAACTACCGCCAGATTTAAAACTTGTCCAGCGATCGCTTGCAATTGTCCTTTGACGCGATCATTGATTTGCACTACCAGAGCATCGAGGTTAATCGGTAAACCAAAAGTCTCAGCTTTTTCGTTTAATATCATTAACTGAGAGCGTCCAGAGTCAATCAACTCTGGCAAACGAGCCACCAGTTGTTCAGCTTGGGTAAGGGCCAGCGGAAAAAGTGTCACACCCAACGCCAATAAAATCGATAAAGCCAACAGAAATACTAGGATAGCGACTTGCTCTCGCCTAGCACCATGATGCTCCATCCAGCTCACGGGGTAATTGAGCAGAAATGCTAGCACTGAGGCTCCGACTAAAATGACTATGAGAGAATGGAAATAATTAAAAAATACCGAAAGTGCCCAACCATTAAGAACTAGCAGCGGAAGGAATAACGCGATCGCTCCGATTCGCGCTATTGGTGTGAATGTTTGCCACCAGTCGAGTAGCTTGCGTGTCTGCATTTTGAGCTGATTGCGGGATACAACTAAATAAAATCTTTCTTTACAGCTTATTATCTCTAACTATATAAGTCTTATTCATCCTTCTAGTTTAGGAGTTAGACTAAGCCAAATGGAAAATTTTGAACCTAAAGAGAGTGGAGACTGGGGACTGGGGACTGGGGAAGATGAGGAGACAAGGGGGCAAGGGGACAAGGGAACAAGGAGAATAACTCCTCACTCAACAGTCATCAGTCATCAGTCAACACTCCCAGTTCCCAAAACACAGTTGCTTTTACATTTGATTCCGATCATCGGCTTTTTTCCGTCCTTGTGGACTCTTTATCGGGGCCAGGGGAGTCGGGAACAACTTGCTATTAGTCGTCTGTCTATTACTTTGGCACTTACTTGGCTGTTGGGATATCTATTATTAGCAACCGGAGCAGCAACTTCAGATTTTTTTCCGCTACGTCTATTTATCCTGAATGGCTTTCTCACATCTGGTTACTTTTTAGTAAGTGTCTGGTTGATTTTGCGCCTGATGCAGGGCAAATCTGGACGTTTACCAGGGTTTACTAATTTAGCAGAACGAGTACTTGGCAAGTACTTATCTTAATTTTTTAGGGTGAAAATTTTTCAGTACTTTTACCTATTTTCTAAAAAATTACGGTTGATTTCTCTATATACCTAGTCAAATCCAGTTTATTATTGCCATACTTCAGTAAAACATTTCCAGGTTGACCCAAAAGAAGAAAAAATGCTGCTATAAGTGTTGTGGTTGACACTACATTAAAAAAGTTAGCACTGATAATTAAGAGTTAGTTATTATGGGTTGATTTGTCAGCATGTTTTTAGTTTGCAAAGTTACCGAATTTGATTAGCGAGTAAGTGTGAGGAAGTCTGTGACCATTCAAAGAAGTTCGGCGGAAGAAAACCAGTCGGGAAAAGCCTCAAAGTCCAGTAAAAAAATTTCCCTTTCCCATAACTCCAAATCGGGACGTTGGCTGTGGTTTTGGGTAGGTATGAGTGGGATTGCAATGGTGTCAGCAACAGCAGGGGCACTTTTGGCGGTGTCTTTGACCAGCACGCCTTTGCAACAAGCCCAGCTAAGTCCAAAGGATGAGGCGGCTTTTGATAGCGATCGCATTTCTGGAGGTGGGCTGCGATTTTCAGAATTAACTCGCCCAGTGAATCTCTTAGTTATGGGGATGAGCGTACTTCCCCCCGATGTCCAAAGCCCTCCTGAAGAAACTAAAAACCTCAAATACCTGCCCCAGGTAAACTCCTTTGATGGTCTTTCTGATGTGATGCTCTTGGTCAAATTTGATCCAGAGACGAAAAAAATAGTTATGCTCTCCGTTCCCAGAGATACCCGTACAGAAATAGAGGGGTATGGGGTAAAAAAAATCAATTCCGCCAATGTTGAAGGTGGGCCAGCTTTAACTGCTAGAACCGTCAGTAATCTTTTAGGCGGGGCGGGAATTGATCGCTATGTCCGAATTAACGTTTTGGGAGTTGCCAAGCTGATCGATGCTTTGGGTGGCGTAACAGTCTATGTCCCCAAAGATATGAAGTACCAAGACGATTCTCAGCATTTGTACATCAATTTGAAGGCGGGTAAGCAGCATCTCAACGGCGAGCAGACGCTACAATTGCTGCGGTTTCGTCATGACGAACTTGGTGATATTGGTCGAATTCAGCGGCAGCAAATGGTCATGCGTGCTTTGATGGATCAAACACTCAACCCAGCTACTGTTGCTCAATTACCTAAAGTTCTTGATGTAGTGAAAGACCACATCGATACCAATTTAACGGTTGAGGAGTTAGTAGCGCTAATGGGTTTTGGGGTGCGAACAAATCGCTCTAATATGCAAATGCTAATGCTACCAGGTCGCTTTAGCGAGAAAGGCGAGTATGACGCTAGCTATTGGTTACCCAACAGAGATGGTATTGCTAAACTAATGGCTCAACACTTTGGTTTGGAATCAGAACAGGAACAGCAGATGGCTGATCCAGGCTCTTTGCGCGTAGCAATTCAAGATAGTACAGGTGGCGATCGCTCTAACCTGCGACCATTAATTAGAGCCTTGGAAAAATCTGGATATCGCAACATCTATGTAGCCAAGGCATGGGGTGAACCTCTAGAGGTGACTCATATTGTCGCCCAGCAAGGAGATGGTGACAGTGCCGAATCAATTCGTGACACTTTGGGGTTTGGCGAAGTGCGTGTGGAAAGTACTGGCAACCTTGGCTCGGATATCAGCATCCAAGTAGGCCAGGATTGGTTGCAACAAAAATCTATTTTGGAGGAGTTGCTGACCAAATAATTCGTAATACTCGCCATTCGCGTAGCGTCTCGTAGAGAAGGCGAGAAGCAAGCTACGTAATTCGTAATTAATTACACTGGCACAAATGCTGCTGAGGGCGAATTTACTAACTGGCTGAGTTGTTGGAGTTTAGCTGCTACCACACCATTGGTTAATAATTCTTCTGCTTTAGCTAAACCCTCTGACATATCTGGACAAATACCACTCCGCCATAAGTAAAATCCGCTATTCCACAAGGCTGTTTGCATTAATTCGCCTGGTTTTCCTGCTAAAACTTCCTGAATATCCGTCATCAGTTCTTTAGTAGTTCCAAGAGGTACGTTTTTGGTAGTAAAGCCGTAATCACGCGGTACGAGGTGCAATCGTTCTACCTCTTGGGATGCTACGGGTGAAGATAAGCTGATGATCGCAGTGCGATCGCGCGGTAAGTCGCAACTCCCTTCCAATCCTTTTATTAATGTAAATTTTGATACTCCTCGCAGCCTGAGAGCTATCTGAAACATCCCTTCTGTCGGGGGATGGACAAACCCAGCAATTACGTGAGTATCTCCGGCATAAGGACACCAAATTAGCTCCATTGTCGCTAGGGGCGGACGTTTGCCAAGTTGGTCGCGGTACTCCCAAATACTGTTAGTTAAGGGAAAATGCTGAGGTAGATAAATAAAGCCGATTCCTGTTTGCTCAAACACCTGTTGGGTTTTTGCTAGTGGTAGGGTAGTCCAATCAACTCCTAAACCCTGCCAAATATCTATCAGGGGTAAGCCGTACTTAGTTGGGAGGCGATCACCACCGTGCATTACCACTGGTTGTCCAACTGCGGCGAGTAGTAAAGCTGTGACGGGACTAATTGGTGCTGTGCGTGTTCTGCCATCATAGGGTATACCAAGAGCGATCGCTGGTCGCCCAGAGGCTATTGGTTGCAGTTTTGGCCCCAGTTCATAATATGCATCCAACATTCCCGCTAACTCTTCCCCCGTAGGACGTTTGATTCGATGAGCAATCAAAAACGCTCCGATTTGGGCTGGTGTCGCTTCACCCAGCAGCATCATTTTAGTTGCGGTGGCTGCTTGGGCGCGAGTTAAATTCTCACCTGTATGGTTTCCGCTACCTACTTTTTGTAGTAATTCCCTAAATATGTTGCTCATTTGTGCTTTGTCCTACCCTGCGGGAAGCCGCAGATGTGTCTATGTCATTTGTCCATTGTCCTTTCTAAAAATGACTAATGACCAATGACTAAATAACTAATGGCGTTTAAGAAGCCGATCGCTGCTGGTGAATTTGTAATGGGATATTTTCCCGCACGAGTTGCCAAAAGTGCTTGATAGGCGCAATTTGGAGACGGTCTTGAGTTGTGACCATAACTACCCGACGAGTCAAACTCGAACCATCTCCTAAACCAGTAATATTATTGCTGGCTAAGGAACGAATCGCTAGGGTAGGGTCAAGACGAGCTTCCACTAATGCTGATTTAGGTAGCAAAGCTATCAGTTCTCCTTGGCGCACCACTCCCCGGAAGGCATCTAGGGTATTTACCTCTAAAGCCGCCTGAAGTGTAGCTTCCATTCGCTCAAATCTATCTTGTATTAAGCGCTGCATCCCATAACCATCTTTAAAAACCACTTGGGGATAACGAATTAGCTCCGACCAAGGTACGTATTCATATTGAGCTAGGGGATGATTGGCTGCGGTGAGAACTTCTATCGGTTCATCATAAAGTACTTCTAGAACCATTTCTCTGCCAGTAGTTAAGAAGCGATTATTCATCACAATTGCTAAATCCACCAATCCATCTTTGAGGACTTTCAGGGCGCGATCGCTTCCCAACGAAGTCACCCGCAATTGCACATCTGGATAAGCATGACAAAATTTTTGCAACACTGGGGGTAAGTAAGATCCACAGAGGGAATGAATCGCGGCAATGCAAAGTTCTGGCTGCTTTCCCGCGATTAAATCAGCTAATTCTTCTGTGGCTGTCTGCCATTCTTGGCAAATTTTGCGGACACGGGGTAGTAAACATTCACCTCCTAGCGTCAATTTTGCATTACTAGTTCTGTGAAACAGTTCTACACCCAAATCTGCTTCCAATGCCTGGATTTGGCGACTAATCGTAGATTGGGTAACGCCACATTTTCGCGCTGCTTGTTGAAAGCTGCCGGTTTGTGCGATCGCTAGAAAGGCTTGCAACTGCTCTAGGCGCATTTTTATGTAGCCTGAATTACATTTATCGGTTTCATTAAGTTAACGGTTTTTTATTTAAAATTTAGTATATTTTGTTACAGGTCTTTTCTAAAAATTTATATTTATGTAAATCGGGCTATACTCCCTTCTTCGCAAATTATCCGCTTTGCACAAAATTTTTTGGTAAATTCCGCCAAAAAAGACTTGACTATTTTCTTCTGCAATATATAAATTTTTAAATAAGATTTTTAATTCATCACATTATAAGGTTTCAGTTACACAACTTTCTTTGAAACCTCAAGCAAATAGCCGTGCAACTTGCGAATACGGTTGCGATGCCTACGGCGGGCTACACCTACGCGTCATATTTGCATTTACTAATTACGAATTATGTTGACTATTTCTATTCTGTCTGCTGCACCGTAGTGTTAAGCTGTTGGCGTTGGGCAACCTGAATTAACAGTCTCAATGCATCATTCACCGTTTTATCATTAGGAAAAGCTTGGGCAACATCGGGATTTAAAAGGACTAAGTTTGTTCCCTGACGATACCGCTCAATATACTTACCTCCGATGCCTCCCTCCATTTGAGCAAAGTCATATTCAGAATGTAATTCGTCTTCCATTTCATTCTCAATTTCTTTGTTCATAAAACTTTTTCTCCTGATGGGTGGCTTTTCGAGCGCTGATAATTCGTACTTTTTCTCCTCGATCAATGTGTGCAACGACTAAGAGTTGTCCAAACCTAGATACACCAATGATCATATAACGGCTTTCTCCAATAGAATGGTCAAGATCGGGAAAGGTCACAGATAGCGGGTCGTTAAACACGGTTGCGGCTTCCGGAAACGAAATACCATGTTTCTCAAGGTTTAACGCCGCTTTGTCTGGGTTCCATTCAAATTCCATGCAAAATGCTCTTACCGTCTCATTTTGGAGTTCAACAAGCTACGTATCGATCTATTAATTTCCAAAGAAGCAACTGTAACCCTCTGGATGGGTATTGTGCCTGTAATCGCTATCTCATGGCTCCGAACCGTTGCGAACCCGTTCAATAAATTCAGGATAATTTTCCAAATCATCTGGAGACTGTAACGGCGGCATTTCAACCCAGTTAGCTTCTGCGTGTAGCTTATCAAGATATGCATAAAATGCTTCTTGATTATCCCGATAAACTAAAACGTAGGCTTGCAACTCTTTCTGACTCATTGCTTGAAAGTTAGGTTTGCTCATTGCACGTACCTCCATCTGCCATTAGAATATATTTCAATAATATTCTCCTCGCCTGCCAAGAAGAACACATTCCCTGTTCGTTCGTCTACACGAACCAAATTTATGGGCAAGAAAAACTTAGTAAACCAGCAGCACAGTATAAAGCACTGCGTCTTTTGTTCTGATGTAGGAATAATTCTTGCTCCTCATTACCTTTGCTCGCATAAATTATCTTACTTTCTCTAGGCTACTTCTCTATTCCTCTGTCTGCTCCAATCCGTGTCATACCGCATAATTCTTCAAGCCCAATATGTATTCAAGATACATATCAGACTGTGTTGACCATTCAGTAATAGCAATATCTCCAAACTTCTGAGTAACTAAACTTTCGATGATACCAACTGTCAATCTAATATTTTCTGAGATGCTAGCCATATCCTGTAAGTCAACCTCTATGCTGTCACCTTCTTGAGAACTACTTTGGGGGTAGCGTCGAAGTAAGCAGGATCTACTACTCCACCACTGTGAACAATAACATTGCGAATCCCACTAATTTTTTCAATACCTTCTTGAATAATCCCTTGATTAATAAGTTCTTCTTTGAGAAAATTTACCACTCAGCTAAAGCGATCGCTATTCCTTGTTGCAAATCTGGTGTCAGTGTGGCGTTATTTGCTAACTGTTGCAATTGTTGATGTGCGGCTTCCCAATCCAAATTTTTCAGTGCAGCGATCGCATGTAGTCTTACCGATACATTAGGATCAGCTAGCAGCGAAATCAATGGTTCAATAGCTTGCATTTCGCCTAACTGCCCTAAAGACAAAGCGATCGCACTTTTGATGCTGGCAATTTCTGTGGCTGGATGCTGCGTTAGCGAAGCTCGCCGTTCGCGTAGCGTTCCGTAAGAAAGGCATCGCAGTATTTGCAATAAAATTTCTGCGGCTGGTGTAGTTTGCGGCTTTTGCACTCGTCCCAAAACTGTAACAATTTCTTGCCAAACTGTCTCAGATGTGCTTTGATTAAATGCTGTTTGCAAATATTCCAAACTGGATGGTGTCCCCACCCAAGTTAAAGCGCGGATGCTTTCTAATTGCAGTGGTAGCGGTGTATGGGGTGATATTAGCACCTTAAATAATTGCTGGGCTGCCTCATCACAACGCATGCGAGAAAGAGAAACTGCGGCTGCACAACAAACATCAAGGTTAAAGTCGTAAAGCTTGGGTTGTAGTCTTGTCACCAAATCTAATGTTTCGCGTAAGTCGGGGCGAAAACCTAAACCAAGGACTGCTGCACGCCTAACTGTGGCGGCTATATCATCCAAAGCGTTTAAAAGGATTGGTGGCACACGTTCGTCATGAAAGCTGCTGAGGGCTTCAATTGCAGCCGTGCGGATTGTTGCTTGTGGATCTTGCACTACACTTAACAGCGGTGTGATGGTTTGTGTTTGGGGAATGCAAGAAAGCGATCGCACTGCTAAAAGCCTTGTATTTTCATCTAATAAAAGTTCAGAGAGTGCACCGATCGCAAGAGTACCCATTTGCCCCAGTGCTGTGGCTGCGATCGCTTTGAGTTCTTCATCCTCATCGGTTTTCAATAATTCCACTAAGGACGCGATGGCATCTGGGTGCTTAAATTCGCCTAAAGTCCGTGCTGCATACCAACGCAATTCTTCTTCTGCGTTTTCATCTTTTAATATCTCAATGAGTGGTGGGATCGCAATATTCCCCAAGTGAGTCAACACCTTGGTAATTTCCCAGCGTTGCTGAAAATCTCCCAACTCTAACATTGAAAGTGTTAATGTCAGCAGATATTCTCGGTTTTTAACTATCTCTGGATGTTCAGAATCTGTTCCTAAAATTAATTGTTGTAAATATTGAATTAGTGATGACCAATCAGCTGCATCGTATGCTGTCTGGGCTTGCACCAAAAGCTGGTTGATATTACTCACGATATCCTGAATTGTATTGTTTAACTTGGCTTGACTACAACTGAATTACTCTCAATCTTGGCGGCGTAAGTTTTAAGCGCTTCTGTGGCTGGGCCTTTTTGCACCTTACCGTCAATTCCGTATTCTGAACCATGACAAGGACAGACGAATTTTTTTGCCTCAGCTTTCCATCCCACCGTACAACCTGCGTGAGTACAGGTAGGGTTAACTGCTGTCAGATTTGCAGCTTTAGATGTACCGATTACTAACACAGGGCCAGCAGGTGAATTTTTCGCTAGCAATTGACCTGTTTTATCTAATTCTGCCGAAGTACCGACTGTTTGCCAATCCCCAGATGTTGAAGTTGTTTGAGAAGAACAAGCTGCGATCGCTACAGGTAGAGAACTCGCTATCCCACCCAAACCTACCCAATTAATAAAATCACGACGTTTCATAGCTGCTGAAATAATATCTAAGTTTTAACTAACATCTGCCACTCAATTTTGGATTCAGGATTGATCTATGCCAATTCAAAATTCCTTCGAGCATTTCAAATACCCTTCATTAAGGGGTTTGCGTGGGTTATTGGCTGGCTTTGATGCAAAAAATGCATATTTTTTATTCGTTTTCAGCGATTTTACCAAAAAACCGTAACATTTTATACGATTTTAACAGAAATCTGGCTTTAACTTATGAGTATCGAAATTGTTACATGAACATTATCTAAACCTGCTTGACAAACTTCCAAGATGTAAATGGTGACAAGTTTTCCTTAACTAATTACGGGTTTGGAGTTTCGCTTTGAATGCTCTGAACTAAAAATAATCAACCGTAAGCAAATATTAAGTTTTTATTCCCCAACCCTCGTAGATACAACATCTGATGGAACTACGGGTTGATTGATATTGGGCAATTATCACCATATTCAGTAATTTAAACGAGAGTCAGCCTCATGACAGACACAGCAACTACCACTACCAGCCTCAATAAGTTCGAGAAATTCAAAGCTCAAAAAGATGGACTCGCTATCAGGGATGAGATAGAGAAATTTGCCGCCTTGGGCTGGGAAGCAATGGACGAAATCGATCGGGATCATCGACTCAAGTGGGTGGGTGTGTTTTTTCGCCCAGTTACCCCAGGCAAGTTTATGATGCGGTTGCGGATGCCTAACGGTATTCTCAGCAGCAGTCAGATGCATGTTTTAGCCCAAGTGGTGCAGCGTTACGGTGATGATGGTTGTGCTGATATTACTACGAGACAGAACATCCAATTACGGGGGATCAGAATTGAAGATTTACCAGATATCTTTAATAGATTTCACGCAGTTGGTTTAACCACTATCCAGTCAGGGATGGATAACGTCCGCAATATCACAGGCGATCCTGTGGCGGGGTTGGATGCAGATGAGTTGTATGACACACGAGAGTTGATACAGCAAATTCAAGATATGCTCACCAACAAAGGGGAAGGGAACTCAGAGTTTAGCAACTTACCACGGAAGTTTAATATTGCGATCGCAGGTGGAAGAGATAATTCAGTTCACGCTGAAATTAACGATTTAGCTTTTGTTCCCGCATTTAGAGAAGGGACTGGGGACTGGGTACTTGGTACTGGGCAAGATTTTTCCCAATTGCCAATATTCGGCTTTAACGTCCTTGTAGGTGGCTTTTTCTCAGCTAAACGTTGTGAGGCGGCGATTCCTCTGAATGCTTGGGTAGCTCCAGAAGATGTAGTAGCTGTATGTAGAGCGGTTTTAGAAGTCTTTCGCGATCATGGCCCGCGTGCTAATCGGCAAAAATCGCGCTTGATGTGGCTAATTGATGAATGGGGTTTAGAAAAGTTTCGAGCAGAAGTAGAAAGCCGTTTGGGTAAATCATTATTACCCGCAGCAGCAAAAGACGAAATCGACTGGGAAAAACGCGATCACATTGGGGTATTTAAACAAAAACAACCAGGATTAAATTACGCAGGCTTGAACATTCCCGTCGGGCGGTTGTATGCCGAAGATATGTTTGAAATTGCCCGCCTAGCGGAAGTTTACGGCAGTGGCGAAATCCGTTTCACAGTTGAGCAAAACATCGTTATCCCCAACATTTCTGACTCGCGTTTAGCAACATTTTTAACAGAGTCTTTGATGGAAAGATTTTCTATTGATCCAGGTTTGCTGACGAGATCGCTAGTATCTTGCACCGGCGCACAATTTTGCAACTTTGCCCTCATCGAAACCAAAAACCGCGCCCTAGCAATGATCAAAGCCTTAGAAGAAGATTTAACCTTCACCAATCCAGTCCGAATTCACTGGACAGGTTGCCCCAACTCTTGCGGACAGCCCCAAGTTGCAGATATCGGCTTGATGGGAACTAAAACTCGCAAAAATGGCAAAACCTTGGAAGGCGTTGACATATATATGGGCGGCAAAGTTGGCAAAGATGCTCATTTGGGAACTTGCGTTACCAAAGGCATACCATGCGAAGACTTGCAGCCAATATTGCAAGATTTATTAATCAAAAACTTTGGGGCAAAACCCAAGCAGGAAGCCCTAGTAGTTAGTGGTTATTAGCCACTGCTGCTGAACAACTAATCAAACACCTTTTTCTGGCATTGCATATTTGCGGGATGATTTAGCAACTTCCTTTCATTCCCCCCCTGCAACGCCAGCTCCCTCTGCCTCCCCTGCCTTTTGCAACGCCCTTTTTCTCTGTGTCCTCTTCAAATTAGAAAGATTGGAATGCTTAAACAATTATTTTCATTTAGCGATCGCTACCGCATCTTACATCAAACTTGGTTTGCTTTCTTTCTTACCTTTGTCTGTTGGTTTAACTTTGCTCCCTTCGCTACAACCATTGGCAAAGAGCTAAGTTTAGCACCAGAGCAAATCAAAACTTTGGGCATCTGTAACCTTGCCCTCACAATCCCTGCACGGCTAATTATTGGGATGCTTCTGGATCGTTTTGGCCCCAGAATCACCTATTCAATACTGCTGATGTTTGCAGTAGTTCCTTGTTTGGCGACAGCACTAGCGCAAGATTTTAATCAACTAGTCATCAGTCGTTTGTTGATGGGAATTGTCGGATCTGGGTTTGTCGTCGGTATCCGCATGGTAGGGGAATGGTTCCAGCCAAAGGAGATGGGAATTGCCCAAGGCATTTATGGCGGTTGGGGCAACTTTGGAGCTTTTGGCGCAGAGTTTGCCTTGCCGATACTTGCAGTTTCTACTAGCTTTTTCGCTGGTGGTGGTTCTAACTGGCGGTTTGCGATCGCACTTACAGGGATCATTACAGCCATTTACGGCGTAATTTATTACAACAGCGTCCAAGATACACCTACTGGCAAAGTTTACAAGAAACCTAAGAAAAATGGTTCTCTAGAAGTGACTAGCATTAAAAGCTTCTGGGCGATGATTGTCTCGAATTTTGGTTTGATTTTCGCTCTAGGTTTATTAGCTTGGCGCTTAGAACAAAAGAATATTCACTTTCTAACTTTGAGCCAAATGTATCTGGCTTGGTTGCTATTAGCAGGATTGTTTGCTTACCAAAGTTACCAAGCTTGGCAGGTAAACCGAGAACTTCTAACTGGTAAGAAAACTTACGCTCCATCTGAACGCTTTCAATTTGGTCAAGTAGCTTTACTAGAATTCACTTACATAACTAACTTTGGCAGCGAACTAGCAGTTGTTTCTATGCTCCCGGCATTCTTTGAAAAAACTTTTGCTTTAGAGCATGTTGTTGCTGCAATGATTGCGGCTACCTATCCATTCTTAAATTTGGTTTCTCGTCCCAGTGGTGGCTTAATTTCTGATAAATTTAGCTCCCGTAAATGGACAATGACAATTATCAGTGCAGGTATTGGTTTTAGTTATTTAATTGCACATTTTATTAATGGTAACTGGCCGATTCCGCTAGCGATCGCAGTTACAATGTTTGCCGCCTACTTTGCCCAAGCTGGCTGCGGTGCAACCTACAGCATCGTACCCCTAATTAAAAAGGAAGCCACTGGACAAATTGCTGGAAATGTAGGAGCTTACGGTAATTTTGGCGGCGTAGTTTACCTGACGATTTTTAGCTTAACCGATGCTCCCACACTATTTAGCGCGATGGGTATAGCTGCTTTAGTCTGTGCTTTTATGTGTGCGTTCTTCCTCAAAGAACCAAAAGGTTCCTTTGCCGCTGCTTATGAAGGTGAATTACCAGAAACGGCAACTCAAAGTCCTACCTTTTTAGCCAAAGAATAAACCTGCCTTGCAAATAAGGAATAGGAAAATAAATTTTCATTCCTCCTTGTGAGCGCCGCTCATGGAGTCTCTTGCAGAAATCAAAAATAAGAACCTCATACTTATTTAAAGTATTTCTTGACCTGCATTGTTAATGCATCGACCCGCATTGTTAATGCATCGACCTACATTGTTAATGCATCAACCCGCAATGTTAATGCATCAACCCGCAATGTTAATGCATCGACCCGCATTGTTAATGCATCGACCTGCAATGTTAATGCATCGACCTGCAATGTTAATGCGAAACCTGTAAAAATTAACCCAACTTCCTACTGCGTAAGTTGGGTTAAGAAAGGAAACTCAACAATTAGCGTTTAATTTTGGGATGAGCAAAACAAAACCCAACTTACATATCTTTAACCCAAGCGTATTGATATCTTTATCCAGGATTGGCGTGCAACATATAAATTCCCCAAGCTGGCGCTGCATTTGAGGTTGCACAATCCAAATAATAAAATGGTACAACCGCCATGAGTGAATTTACCAAAACCCTTTGTCCTTACTGTGGTGTTGGCTGTGGTTTAGAAGTTTCACCGCCAGCCCAACATAACAAAGCAACTAATCGAGATAGCCAAGGTAATCCCATTTGGCGGGTGCGGGGCGATAAAGCTCATCCATCTAGCCAGGGTATGGTTTGCGTTAAAGGTGCTACGATCGCGGAATCTTTAGATAAAAATCGATTACATTACCCAATGGTGCGAGACTCCTTAGATCAAGAGTTTCGCCGGGTTAGTTGGGATGAAGCTTTTAATATAATCACGCAGCGCATTCAAACAGTACGCTTCACCCAAGGCCCAGAAGCCTTATGTATGTATGGTTCTGGCCAGTTTCAAACTGAGGATTATTACATAGCCCAGAAACTGATGAAAGGCTGTCTGGGTACTAATAATTTTGATGCCAACTCTCGCTTATGTATGTCTAGTGCGGTGTCTGGCTACATTCAAAGCTTTGGCTCAGATGGCCCGCCCTGCTGTTACGAAGACCTAGAGCTAACCGACTGTGCATTTCTAATTGGTACTAATACAGCCGAATGTCACCCCATCGTTTTCAATCGACTGGAGAAGTATCACAAAAAGAACCGCAAAGTCAAAATGATTGTGGTTGATCCCCGTCGCACACCAACCGCAGAAGCCGCTGATTTGCATTTAGCGATTCGTCCTGGTACAGATATCGACTTGTTAAACGGCATCGCCCACTTGTTGATGCGCTGGAACTACATCGATACGATGTTCATGGACGACTGCACCAGCAACTTTCCCGCTTACGCCGAGGTGATTCGGCATTATCCGCCAGAGGTGGTGGCTCGTCAATGTGGAATCAGCATTGAAGATTTAGAAACAGCAGCTCGGTATTGGGGTGAATCACAACGGGTATTGTCTTTGTGGTCAATGGGTGTGAATCAATCGTCAGAAGGGACGGCTAAGGTAAGAACTATCATTAACCTGCACCTGATGACTGGACAGATTGGCAAACCTGGGGCTGGCCCTTTTTCCCTCACTGGTCAGCCAAACGCAATGGGAGGACGGGAAGCCGGAGGTTTGGCGCATTTATTACCGGGGTATCGAGTGGTAAAAAATCCCCAGCACCGCGCAGAAGTTGAGGAGTTTTGGGGACTCAAGCCAGGACAGATTTCGCCCAATCCTGGTTTGACTGTTTGGGACATGATTACTGGCTTGGAAAATGGCGCTGTAGAGTTACTGTGGATTGCAGCTACCAACCCAGCTGTGAGTATGCCAGATTTGGAGCGGACGAAGAAGGCATTATTGCGATCGCCTTTCACTATTTACCAAGACGCATATTATCCTACAGAAACCTCTGCTTACGCTCATGTTCTGCTACCAGCAGCCCAGTGGGGTGAAAAAACTGGTGTGATGACAAACTCCGAACGGGTGGTAACTCTGTGTCAAGCATTTCGCCAACCGCCAAGAGAAGCTAAAGCAGATTGGGAAATTTTTGCTGAAGTTGGACGTAGATTAGGTTTTGAAAAAGAGTTTGCCTTTACTAACTCTGCTGAAGTTTATGCTGAATTCGTGCAATTAACCAAAACTCGCCCCTGCGATATGACGGGTATCAGCCACGCGCAATTACAAGCACAAGGCCCAACTCAATGGCCCCATCCCCAAGAAAGCAGGGGAGCAGGCAAAGAAACCTCTCGAAAGCGCTTATATACTGATTTGCGCTTCCACACCCCTGATGGACGCGCTCGATTTGGAGCATATTACTCAAAGGGATTGGCAGAACCACCAGACCCAGATTATCCTTTTGTGCTAACTACTGGAAGACTTTACGGACACTGGCACACGCAGACACGCACCGGTCGGATTGAAAAAATTTGCAAAATGCATCCCGAACCGTTTATTGAAATTCATCCCCGTGATGCTGCTCGGTTGGGTATTGCAGATACTATGTATGTAGAAGTGCGATCGCGTCGGGGTAAAGCTAAGTTTCCAGCAAAGGTGACAAAGGCGATCGCGCCTGGTGCAGTTTTTGTCCCCATGCACTGGGGTTCACTGTGGGCAGATAATGCCGAAGCTAACGCCCTCACCCATCCAGAATCTTGTCCCGATTCACTGCAACCAGAATTAAAAGCCTGTGCTGTGCAGCTGATACCAATCTCTGTGGAAGTTACAGTCAAAGATTATCAACTCCAGTCCTCACAATGGTAAGCTCCTACCTGTACTTCTCAAGAGCTAATTAATAATCACCTATAGGTAATTTAGTCAATAATCAATAGCCAATAGTGATTATCATTTTTTATGGCTCTCTACTATTGACCCATACCAATTACCATATTTAAAGAGGTTAAATTTATAGTAACCAAAAGTTTGACTAGCGCCGAGTTAAGCTATGGTAAAGAATAAAAATCAGATAGTATTACAAATCATCTTTTTTTAATCCTCTAGATTTATCTATGGGATTTTATTTTATTTAAAAATAGGGTGCAGTATATGAGAAAGTTACTGAGGGAAATTCTAGGAGCTACTAGAGACGAGAACTTCATGCACATCATTGAAAACATAGAAGTGCTAGTTTCTAAAGTTCTATCTATTTTTATGGTGGTCGTGATTTTGGTAGCGATCGGGGATTTAGGAGTATTTATTCTTAAAGAGTTATTTACAGCGCCTTATGCGAAGTTTAACACAACCCTGTACAAAATATTTGGGCTATTTTTGAATATTTTAATTGCTTTAGAAATTTTAGAAAATATCACAGCATATTTGCGAAAACACGTTTTTCAAGTTGAATTAGTTATTGTTACATCTTTAATTGCTGTCGCTAGAAAAATTATTATTCTTGACTTAGAAAAAGTTGGAGGTATTGATATAATTGGTTTAGGAATTGCTATTCTCGCCTTGTCAATTAGTTATTTGATAATTCGTCTTAGTAATTCCCAAAATACCCGTTAAAAATAAAGGCGAAAAAAGCTTTTGTTTGGCAATATTTTCATTAAAATTAGGTTAGTCTAAACTCTTTGTAGATAATATAGTATACTTAATACTTAAGAGCAGCCTAAACTCTATTTTAGACAAATGATTAATGTGCGATCGGTAGTTAAATCTTGGTTTTAATTCCTAATTTATGTAACTTAAGATATAAAAAAATATTGATAGTTAAAAATCCTTAATTTTGAATGTTTGAATTTTAAATATCTTATGACAGATTTCTTTGAATTTGAAGCAGACTTTGTTGATTCCCTGCGTTGTATCCCCATGCAGGTGCGTTGCAATTTAGATACTTGTGGCATCAAGCTAAAATTGTCTGATTGGAATCAAATGACTACAGCCGAGCGTCAAGCTTTAGTCGAATTACCTTGCACTACAGAAACGGAAATTCAGTCTTACGGCGAGCATATCCAGCAATTAATTCTACAACGCACGGGTATACCAGCTACAAAATTGCCCATCGAGCCTCATCCTGCATGGCTAGACTCTGCGACTGTACCACCTAGCCTTCAGGAAAAAGCTCAAGAAATAGGTGTAACCCTGATACAGCAAGATTGGGCAGCTTTAACACCATTACAGCGTTTTGCCTTGATTAAACTCAGCCGCCCAGGACATGAAAATAAAAACTTTAAAAGAGCGATCGCAGAATTTCATCTGCTTTAATTAGGCAATAGTCATCTAACAGAAAAAATCTGTAGGCTGCATTACACCCCAGTTAGTGATGTAATAGACTTCTAGCAGTTGTAGGGTAAGGGGGAAAGCGGCGATAGAATTACCATGCACCCCTTTCCCCAAGAGTGCAAAAATAGTTGTGCAAGAGGTCTAATGTATCAAAAATTTGCATATAGGCTAACGCCTAACGTCGCTGACTCTAAATTAATATTTACTTTATAAACAACTATTGACTATTGAGTAATAGCCAAAGGAAAAAAATATGGCTGCAAAGAAACTTTTGATGCTTATTGGGGACTATGTAGAAGACTATGAAGTGATGGTTCCTTTCCAGGCGTTGCAAATGGTGGGACACATTGTCCATGCAGTTTGCCCAGACAAAAAAGCTGGCGACAAGGTACGGACAGCAATTCACGACTTTGAAGGAGACCAGACTTACAGCGAAAAACCCGGTCACAACTTCACTTTAAATGCTACGTTTGCAGAAATCGAAGCCGCAACCTACGATGCCTTAGTTATTCCCGGAGGACGGGCGCCAGAATATATCCGTCTGAATCAGCAGGTGCTAGAAATCACCCGTCACTTTGCCCAAACGAATAAACCGATTGCTGCCATCTGCCACGGCTTGCAATTATTAGCAGCTGCTGATGTACTGCAAGGCAAAAGATGTACGGGTTACCCTGCTTGTAGCCCAGATGTCAAGAGTGCTGGAGGGATTTATGTCAATATCCCTGTTAATGAGGCAGTAGTTGATGGAAACTTGGTGACAGCGCCAGCTTGGCCTGCTCACCCCCATTGGTTGGCAGAATTCCTCACAGTACTTGGAACTAAGATTGAACACCCAGAACTGGCTACAGTTGTTTGAGGCAAGATACCGGAGATATTTTAGTTCAATCTTCGGGGCAGTTTCTTTCCCTACTGGTTGCTCCGAAGGGGCTTATACCAATTCTCTATAAGCTTGCACTAAATGATTACCTCTCTCTTCCTTGGCGTTCTTGGCGTTCTTCTCTAACGAGACGCTACGCGTTGGCGGAAGCCTCTCGTAGAGATGGCGGTTCGTTTTTCAAGATTAAGTGCATTGCATCTTCATGGAGAATTGATAAGCTATTACGCTTTTAAATTATACAGTCACTTCCTAAGTTCGTTGACCGCTGACGGTTAACTGTCAACTGTAAACAGTCAACAGCCAACACGAAAAGATGTGCAAGTTAAATGCGCGACAGCTTATTAGTCAATTATCAGTGGCAAAAACAACCGATTTTCCAGGTGGTGTTCGTTCGCCCTACAGCCCTTTTCCTAAAGGAGACGCTACGCGTAGCAAGATGCCCGTACCCCTACGGGCATCCTACGGCAGGCGTCTTCCTTTCTCCCAAAGGGAGAAGACAATACTGGCTCACAACAGAGCACTGAAAATTATTTATATATTTTTGGAATAAAACTAAATGCACTAAAAACTACTATTTTGATAAATTGCCGTAGGTTTAAGTTGTAACTAGGAGGTCAAGAGTACACCACCGATACAATCTGATTTATCCGCCTAACAATCCAGGTTTAGGACAAACTCTCAGTAAATGAAATACTTATTCACATTAGGTAAAACAATTTGAAATTTTGCATCTAGAATTTTAAATTTCTTAGCAGTAAGTGAAGCTATAGTGGATTTAGCAATGCTGCTGTTAATGTGGCTAAGGTTAGTCCTGCTGCCAAATTATGTGAAGAATTAGTTTAGAAACGCACTTCTTATCGATGACAGGCAAACACGCAAGACATAATGCATTTCTGCGGCTAGTGTCTGGTAATGGGGCAGCTTTCGGATCAGAATCTCGCTACTCGCTGCCCCCCAGTAAAGAGATGGTAATTGGACGCGACCCCAGCTGCCAAGTTGTCTTGGATGCCATGATGTACCGAATGGTATCTCGTCGTCATGCAGTGGTTCGCCCTCTATCTCTATCCCCAGATAGCAAATTCAGCTGGGTGCTTTGTGATTTGAATAGTGCTAACGGCACTTATTTGAATGGACAACGCTTGTATGAATGTCAGGAATTGCACCCAGGCGATCGCATTTCTCTAGGTGCTGATGGCCCACAATACGTTTTTGAGTACGAGTTTACCTCACTCACCCCAGCTACCACAGTTAACCAAGTTACCCCATTACCTTCGGCGACAAATTACCACAGCCACACGCAATTAAAGCAGCCAGATTCTGTTAGCTTCACCCAGCTTTTTCCGATTATTTCTACTGGTAAAGATTTAACTAGTAAAGCTTATCTTGTACCAGGAATACTGACCGTAATTTTTGTAGTGTTAATGTTTGCTACAGTTGGTCAGCCCCAAGCTAATCAAGTTATTGTAGCAACTTACATCGCCTTCGCTGCCTACTATTTTGTTTACCAACTTTGCGGTAAACAGAAGCCTTGGTGGGTGCTAATGGCTGCGGCATTGAGTACAACGCTGATTTTGCTCAGTCCAGTCTTGGATCTATTTATCTTCGTGTTTCGCACCGTCCTACCTGGAAACTTACCCTCACCCCAAGAATCTATTACCTTCACAGAGTTGCTGGTACGGATGTTTTTTGGTGCTGGATTGATGGAGGAACTACTCAAGGCATTGCCTGTAATTGGCGCATATTTTATCGGCAGTGGATTACCTTCACCTTGGCGAGAACGTATTGGGGTCTTGGAGCCTCTAGATGGTATTCTCCTGGGAACGGCTTCTGCTGTGGGCTTCACTCTATTGGAAACTCTCGGTCAATACGTGCCAGATATCACTCAAAATGTCACGCAACAGGTGGGTATAGGCGCTGCTGGTCAACTGGCGGGTTTACAACTGCTAATTCCGCGAATTTTAGGCTCTGTAGCCGGACACATGGCTTATAGCGGCTACCTGGGCTATTTTATCGGGCTGGCTGTTCTCAAACCCAGTAGAAGTTGGCAAATTCTTTCTATTGGTTATCTTAGTGCCTCTGCTCTCCATGCTTTGTGGAATGCTACAGGCTCAATCAATGCCTTACTGTTGGTAGTTGTTGGGGTGTTATCTTACGCCTTTCTGATGGCGGCAATTCTTAAAGCACGGGCGCTGTCACCGACGCGATCGCAAAATTTTGCTACCCGATTTCTTGGCCCAAAATAAAAGATGGAAAGGGGAAGACGAGGAAAATAACTCTTGACTTTTGAATATTTATATCTTTGGATAGATGGCCTAATTTGACAATTAGCTTAAATGTTATCTAAGGCCCACTACACAAAGAAATTGAAAATTAGTGGATGCTTAAAACCGCAGCACAAGCGTTATCAGCAGATAAATGTGCCTGCCGTTGGAATTTATGCAGAAAAGAAAGACAGTTGACTCAAGTTATGCTTCAGACTGAGACTTGTTGATTTCATTGAAAGCATAGGAAGCGATCGCTAAACTAACCTTTGCTTTCTCTACTTCTGATAAAGCTGTCCACTCCCTATTTTGAAGATTACTGATTGCAGATGCCGCGTCTTGCGATTCGCTACTTCGCATAGCGTAAGCAAAAGGACGAGCCAAAACTAACAGATCCTCTGTTCCCCAATTTGGTAGTACTGTCTGAACACACTCAACCAGTTGTTCACCGATTGATTGCTGGGCAGCAAGAATTTCAGCAGCTTTGGTGGCGATGGTGTTGAGCAATGCTTGGGGAACACAAGCGGCAAAAGTAGCACGTAATGTTTCTTGAAGATTTTGCACTAATGCTTGTTGCGGATTGTGATTAGAGCTTGACGCCAGGGAAATACTAGACCAAAGTGTATCTAGATGGCTATAAAAATCTTGCGATCGCGTTGTCAGTTCTTCCTCAAGCAAATCTTGCATTCCGAACTGTTGTTCTAATTCGTGAAAATAAGCTTCTGACTCTTCATCACCTGGATTCCAGGGATAGGTAGCATCGTCTGGTTCTAGTAACGCTTCTAATAACTCTAAATCTACATTATATGGCAAAGAAGAGAAAGTGTCTGAGCCATTAATTTTATTAGTCATTTTTTATTGCCTCACAATTATTTGGTAGTATTGACAGCTACAATTCCTCAGAAGAGATTTCCGCAAAACAGTTGAATTTTTCTATAGTAAAAACAGATTTTAAAAGTTGATGTTAAAGACTCAAATTTATTTCTGCAATAGCTCTGCTAGGGATCTTCAATAATGAACTCCCACGTTTCACCTCTAGCACTTCCAAACTTTAACTGCATCCCCGATTCCAAGGGGACTTCCTCTCGGAGGATTTGTTGCCAACCATTAGGCCCTAAAAACCAGGTTGTCCCGTAGGTGGAAAAATCTTGCAAATAATAAGTTCGCACCAATGTAGCATCAGTAAGAGTATTGCGGCAAAAGATTTCGGCGTGGCGTTTGGATACAGATGGTTCGGGGATGATAATATCATTGTCTTTCGTGCGGCCGATGCGGGTAACTCCATAACGCAGTAGCCAAGTTTTACCTTTTGGGGCGAGCGATCGTAAACTTGCAGTCGGAAGCGGGGAATCTACATCAGGAATGGCTGTGTCTGGTAGTTCGGTAATACCTTCATCCAGATTTTTAATCAGTTCGCCATTAAAATCTGGATGCAGGTAGAGAACAGGCAAAGTCCAAGCAGGTTGATTAAATTTATACAGCGTTAACAACTCTTGCCTAGCCTGTGCTACGGCTTCATCAATTGGCTTGTGCGATCGCAAAGCTTCGGTAAAGGCTTGAATAAAACTGTGGCTTTCGTGGTCAGCGATTTCATCGCGCATCCCCAAAACCGCAGGCACACCATGACGAATCAGTACTTCTGCTAAACTGCTGGCAGGTATAGCTTGATTATTGATAGCAGCTGGTTGTGCGCCCCAACAGGCGTTAAAAACCGCTAGTTTCACACCTGTACGGGTCAATACTTGCGCCAATTCTATCCCATTCAGGGGCATGTCTGGTTGCAAAAACAGTAACCCTCCGTCTGGGTCTGGCAAACCATGTCCAGCGTAAAAGAAAACATTGTATGCTTTGCTTTCTAATTCTTGAATCAACTCCTGTGGAGTTGGTTGTAGGAGTTGATTCACTATACAAGGTGCATATCTTTGGGAATTACCACCGACCGGCGTATCTGCAAGAGTTTGCTGTAAGATAGCAGCTTCTTGTTCTAGTTGCAGCTTGTCATCATGACCTAAAACCAGCAGGATACTTAAAGCTTGGTCAGTTCGCAAATACGGTAAAGCGTCAACTTCACTGCTGGTGCGACTAAATAGCAAATCTTGGGAAAGAGCCATAGCCGATTGACCAGGCTCACGTTGCATAATTTCCCAAGGGAGAGCGATCAGATCCGGGTCGCGGATTTCTAGTCGAAAGCGCAAACGTGTATGCTGACCCATAGCAATACCGCGACTGCGTTCTAGACTACCGAGAATTTGCCCGTCGAATACCCAGCGCCATAAATTCATTCCCAAGTATTGCATCAGACGACTGCTGTAAGGGCCAGTAGTTTGACCTGAAGGGGGTGAAATCCAATCTATGGGGAATGGGTTAGCCTTTTGAGATGTTAAGTTTGGAGAAATATCTAAGTGACTATGACCAGCAAACATCTGCTGCCATTCTTGCCAGACTTGATTAAGTTCAACAGGCCATACACAGTCACGTAAAACGTAGCCACTGGGATAGGGAGCCTTGACCACCCAAATGGCGAAGTTGTCAGTGCCAGTGTTTAGGAGACGGGCGATCGCCAAATTCAGGGATGGCATGGATTCATTACATTAAAAGCTAAAACAAATAATTTCAAATAATAATTCTCCAAGGTGAAAACTTTCTACTTTTTTACCTTGTAAGTTTTTTACTCTGATTGTTACCTGATTATTATTCCAGATTTTTACCAGTTTAACGAGTATTTGATTAAGTTGGACTGGTGTCCGGTGCAGGTAATTGAATCGCTGGCGGTTGTGTGACGGTTGTACATGGACTTTGTGCATCTGATTGTAAAACAGAGACACCAAAGCGTTTCAATTGGGATAAGTCCAGCAATACTGTTTCTGGCAAAGGTTTTGAATTTGATGGAACTGAGGAAGTTACTGCTGGATTATTAGTATTAGCTGGAGTTTGTCTGCTTTTAGTGGCACAGACTCGCATAGACACCGAAGAATTAAGAGATGCAGGTTTGGGATATGGTTTTATGTTGATAACTTCTAAAAAAGCTCCAGGAGGAAGTGATTGGTTATTTCCCAAGGATATTTCATTGTTGGTTTTAATTACCCAACCAGGAGAAAGATTAGCAAGCGATCGCGCTGCGGGTGTCGCTTCGATGGCAGGGTTTTGAGTTTGTAATGGATTGGAAAAAACTGGGAAGGCTCCTGATGGCGATCGCAATTGCTTCACGAACAACCCTAGAGCGCCTGCTGCTACCACAAATATTAACGGAACTATCCACTGTAGCGGTAAACTGCGCGTTTTGGCAGGCTCAGTATCTGGAATCACCTGAGTTTTATGGTTTGGGCTACCTAAAAGTGTCGCATCTGTCGCCTTGGATGCAAAATCAACAGTTTTGGCAGAATAACTCTCTGGAATGACGGCTTTGATCGTGATTTCTGGTTCCCAGTATTGGACTTGATAGTGGACTAAAGCGATCGTGACATTATCATGTCCATTCTTAGTGTTAGCGATTTCGATTAATCTATCCGCAACATTTGCTATATTTGCTTCCCCAACTAAGATTGGCAAGATTTCTGTTTCCCAATATTCCTCCACCCGATCAAAATCACTCAAACCATCGGATGTGAGCAGGAAAACAGCATCTTCGTCGAGCATAAACCGTGCCGATGTGGGATGCAATGAAGTGCTCGACCCCATGCCCAAAGCCTGGACGAGAGAGCCAGCAGCACTTTGTTGTACAGCCTCGCGGTAAATGGCATAGCCTAGCCGCACCTCGCGGGAAGCAACATCATCGTCTAGGGTAACTTGATAACAGCCGTGGCGGGTAATCCAGTAAGCACGACTATCACCGACGTGGGTAATGTACATTTCATGAGCAACAGGCAATGCCATTACTAAAGTTGTGCCCATGCGCTGACGCCCTTGGCGATTTTCACTGTCATTGCGCTGACTAATTTTGTCATTGGCAATTGCCACTGCCTTTTCTAGGTCATCAAGTAGCAGTGAGGGTTCTATGTGGTCGTAGGGAACTTTTGTTAGTTGCTGTACCTGCTGCTGGATCGTTTCAATGGCTAAATTTGAGGCGACATTGCCACCCTCGTGTCCACCGATGCCATCACAGACAATTGCTAAGGCTGTTGGTTGAGGTGGTTTGCTTACCAGAGTTCCACTGGGTGGGCTACAGGCATCTTCGTTACGTTGGCGACTTGGCCCAGTGTCGGTTTTGGTGAGAATTTTGATTGTGGGTGTTTGTGATCGCCCTAACCCAGCCAGTCCTCGATCTAAAACTCCGATTAATTGCTCGGTTGAATTAATCTCTCCTTGAATTAAGGAAAGGCTAACGTGATTAACAAATTCACCTATGGCTGGTTTGGCACCACTAACCAACTGCTGCCAAAATTGACCTAATTGAGGCAATTCTGGCGATTTTGCTGCATCGAAACGCAATTCTAACAAACGTACTAACGATCCTTCTACCCGTAACACATCTGAGTCAAGCAAGCTAGAGACAACACCTTCACTCGCAAGAGGTTGCCACAGATGAGCTATTTGCCATAACCAATTGAGTTGGCGCATTGATGTCGCATCACGCCAAGCGGTGGTTAACTCACTACCCAAATGCACTTGTTGAATTTTGTCATCTACTAATAGTGGCGGTTTTTCTAAAAGTAATATTTCTCTATGGGAGGAACCGTCAGCGATAAACAGCACTCCATATACCTGCGGTACGTGTAAACGGTAGGGGATCAGTCTCAGGTAAGCTTTTAGAGGCTGCAAATTATCTAACTCAGGCGTTAGCGATAATAAACCAGGTTTCGTATCTAAAAGAAGAAATTTATCAAGGACTAAATAGCGATCGGCTAATATTTCTCCAGGGCTACCCACACTCGGGCCATCTACCACGGCCCAGAGGTAACTTTTGGGTAGGGGCGTGGAACATCGCTGGCAAAACTTGTGAGTCAGGGGGTTGGCAGCCTGACAATTTTCATTTGGACAGTAGAGCGTTGCCGCGTCATTTTCCATAGTTTTCGCATCGGGAAGCGATTGGCAATTTCTTTAACAGCATTAGTAGGGACAATCTAGACCGCTCATCTTTCTTAAACTTGACATACCCAGACTTTAGATGATGATTTTAGCTGGCGGATATCAGCAGGTGCTAATACTTATTTATCCAAAGAATACGCTCCTAAGTCAATCCTACAGCCTCATCATAGCTTCTATTGCTCTGTGACTCTCCATCGCCAAAGCAACTAACTCCAACCCTGTTACCAAAGCATAACCCAAGCATAACTGCGCTATTTGCTTTTGCTGAATTACCCTATCATCAAGAGGCAGATAATCTTGGTATTTATTTAGTTTATAAGTAGGATAGCAACAATTAACTTTAATTAAGAATTAAGATAATTAAATATACTTTTGGCAAAAGAAAAGTACCTGACGAATAAAGTGGCTTTAAAAATCTTGTAATCTCGTTTCCGGGTTCTTCTTTGGGGAGGTGGCAAAGCTTCATAGAAGGCATTCCCAGCCAGAGGCTGGGAACGAGGCACTCGGTACTACTAAAAATAGCTGTAAGTTGACACAGAAGGGTTCAGCAAGCCCCCTAGTAACTCTTGAGCTTAACGCCGTGTGCAACTTTTACTCAAACCTAACCTCCCAGTCCCTTACAAGGGAAAGGGGAGAATTGAAATACTCTCTTCTATAAAAAGAGAGGTCAGAATATGAAGTTGCACATTACCTGAGCTTATTGTTTGTCGTCAATTGCAACTTGGGGGACTCCCATGCTGTAGTTGGTAACGCGGGCAGAAAGATTGTAGCTGATTTCGCCGAGTTGCAAGAGCGATCGCAGATAATGCTCTAAGTCTGACCCAACACGGCGCAAGTTATAGTCTGTGAGGTCTGCGCCACTAGATGCTTCTACTAGTTCATCAAATTTTCGATAAACTTTTTGCAGCGCATCTTCATTCCAGTTAAATTCGTTATCTGGGTCAATATCTAACGTTAAGACTTGTTGACTGGGAACCAGTTCGCCATCCCGGTCAATCTCGCCTGCAAAAATGCGGACATGCCGGGTTGTGGACTTGAGCAGCATCGGGTTATCCATAAAAAGGTGTAAGATTTGGGTGGATTACACTGAAATTATTGTAAACGCTATATCCAAGCTTGAATGCTCTCAATTTACAAGCTTTGAACGCAGTTTCAAAAGGGTATATTGAATGGGCATAAGTAAAAATATCATCTGTACCGATTAATTTACTACTTCTGTTAGGAGTTGAAGACAAATTTAGCTGCTAGTACTGACAGTAGTCAATTATTTTTCTGTAAAAATTACTGGTTAGAGTGTTTTTCTTTGGTGCATACAAACAAGTCTAAGCGGTGTGCTAATCTTACCTACTGCTAAGATTTTTGCACTTAATCAAGTCCAGAAGGCAGTAGGGTAAAGCGCTCGGCAAGAATAATTTGCTCTGTGTACATTTTTTTATGGGGAACAAAAATCTTGATTTTAATAATTATGCCGATCAATTTTTCCGGAATTTTATATTGAAAAAAACGTACATCAAGTAATTTTACTGAATAGCGCTACATCGACCTCTGGCTTTAATAAACTCAAAAAAATTAAGCGGTTTTACTTACGTATAAACACCAAAATCAAAGTAACAAGTCAAACTGTTATTGACGTTCACATAAAGTTGATGTAAAAAGCTTTAAAAAGGCCGAACAACTTCTTACAGAAACTTTATTGTGTAGAATCTTAAAAACTGAATAATAGTTATGGCTTACCATAAGCTACATCTGGCACAGTCACATCAAAATCTAGCTTGAAAATAAAACACAGGAGACAGAAATAGAATACAAAGGTGATTGATGAAGAAAAATTCTTAATTCAAGCACTTTGGATTCAAAGAAGATATAAAGAATTTTGTTGGACATCTACCTCCTTACCCTCATGACCACCAAGTAAAGGAATCTCAATAGCTATGAACTCCAAAGCATTACCACGCCAGATAAATAATCTCGAAGTAGGTGTTTATGAGTGCGAAATCCATCTCAAATTCCGGCTGATTGAGGAAAAGAGTCTATTGGGCGATCGCGAACAACTGTTACAGGTGTTACTTGATGCTTTAACCGAAGGTTCTGATGACTTTCTAGAGACGCTGCAAGCTTCCGTTAAAGCGCAAGAGGTATCTGAGTTTAAAGCCTCACCTCAAATGCGACGCCAGCTGATGCGCTTGCGTAATGCTGCTGAAAATCCACAAACTTAAAGGTGTAATTTAAGTAGTGAGAAAACGTGAATTAGGCATCAAATCAAATGTTGATCGCATATCCCTAGTTGCAATAAAAACTAAGCAATAAGTAGAATTCATAAAATATTGTGATTTCTACTTTGTGAAAGTCTTATTTAGCAGCAGAAAGTCCCAGGAACAGTTTCCTCTATTAAAAACTTTGTAGCAAAGGGTACTGGTAGAATCTAAGAGTAAATTCAGCCGGGTGCATTTTACCGAGTTTTTATCAAAACATTGCAGGAAAAAGAGAACCCTGTGTCTTTACAGATGGGGAATTGGACAAAAGGCGCAAATCAAATAAAAATCTAAAAGACCAAAGTAAAAATAAATAACCTTCCTTTGAACTTTTAGCTTTAGCTAAGTGCCTGATTTGCTGAAATACTTATTGTTTTATCTATTACTGGTAATAGGTCATGGTTTAGGAGCCAGTTACTTATTACCGATTACCCAGGAGCAGGGAGCAGGGAGCAGGGAGCAGGGGGAAAATCTCTCCTCTAGACTCTTTCCCCTACCGTTCTGCCTCTTCCCGATGCTTAATACCTATTTAGCAAGACCATGTTCTAGGGCGAAACGAACTAACTCTGTACGGCTATTAGTGCCAGTTTTACTAAACAAACGGCTGACGTATTTTTCTACATTGCGGACGCTGGTTTCCAAACGACGGGCGATTTCTTTGTTCATCAATCCTTCAGCGACCAAATTTAGAACACTTTGTTCTCTAGGAGTCAAATCAATTTTGAAAGGGGCTGGCGATTGGGAAATGGCATTTCTTTGAGTTAACAATGCTTTAATTTGGGCAATCTGATTTGCTAGTTCAGCAATATCAGGGGTTTCAACCTCATCTCCCGTACTTGCGGACTTAGCGGCGCGGCGAGCTAGCAAATTTTCGACTATAGCCACCAGTTCATCTGGATCGAAGGGTTTGGGTAGATAGGCATCGACACCAGCATGATAGCCTTGGATGCGATCGCCTGTCATACCTTTTGCAGTTAAAAATACTACCGGCAGCGCTTGAAAGCGGGGGTCTTCTCGCAGTTGCTTCAGGAACTGATAGCCATCCACCTGAGGCATCATGACATCGGAAATCACTAAGTCAGGTGTATTCAGCTGCATCCATTCCCAACCTTCCAGGGCGTTACTGGCGACTTGAACGCTGAAACCGCTCTCTTGCAAGTAGTCTTTCACGGCTTCCCGTATCCCTGGTTCATCATCCACCAGTAACAGTTGTGCTGACATTTAAAATTTCCTTGAGTTTACCTTTTTCCAATTTAGCGAAAGTTGGCATTCATTGAACAACCTGAATTCACCGCGTTTGATTCAGGATTGCTACAGTATTCTTACAGCCGATCAATTATCTTGGCTTTCTCTGGCAACTTGGCGTCTCTTTGCCCCTCAGTACGCGCTCTAGCTGTGAATAAACCAATGGGAGTATTTAATAAATCTACAAGGGTGGCTTTACCTGCGATGCCTGCGGCGGGCTGCGCCAACGCCTTTTTAATATCCCTTGGTATTTCCTTCACTAACCAACGTACTAAGCGATAGCCGCATTCTTGGAGTGTAATTTCTCGCATCAAATCTACACTGTGCAGTTCGTGTAAATAGCGATTTGAGCGTCCATAGCGCCGCCATTGACTTTGCAGTTCTTTGAGTGTGGCGCGGTGGCGGTGCTGAACGATGGCATCCGGGGCAAATTCCAAACGCCCGATGTTTTCCCCTAAAATCCGCCAGCAAATATCGGCATCGCCACCAGTGGTAAGATAGGGACGAAATAAACCCGCTTTTTCTAAGGCAATGCGTCGAATCGCTAAATTAGCGGTTTGACCGTAGGGACGAAAGGAATGGTCAAGGGTATGCTTTTGCGACAAAGTTTCTTGACGATCTGCGTGCTGTTCTAGCAGAGTTGTGCCTGGTAGTGCCAAAATTTCACCAGCAACAATTATCACTTCTTTGTTGACAAAAGGCTGAATCAATGCATTTAACCATTGCGGTTGTGGGCGACAATCTGCATCGGTAAAAACTATAATTTCACCGATAGCGGCGCGAATGCCAGTATTACGAGCAGCATAGGAGCTTTGAATTTGGTTTTCGCTCAATGGGCGAATTGTGATCGGGCTATTTTCGGTAGATGTTTTGAGAATGTCTTGAGTGCGATCGCTACTATTATTGTCCACCAACAAGTACTCTACCCGGTCTTTTGGGTAGGTTTGAGACAACAGACAATTGATTAACTCTGGTAAATCCGCCTCACCGTTATAAATAGGAACAACCACCGACACCATTGGTAAAAAGCTGGTGGCGGTGGTTGCATCAACTGGCTGATGATTCATAAATCTGAGATTTGGGAGATGGGATTACTAGCTAGTATTCCCAATCCAAAATCCTAGAACGGTATATCAAGCAGTTTTCATAACTCCAAAAATCTGGATTTGGGAATACTACTATATAAACACCTGGCAACAAATCATTCGCGTCAATCTAAAATTTTAAGTTATCGGCGCGGCTCATGGGTCGAGTGGGCTGATTTGCTGGCGGTTGGGCAAAGTTACTATTTGATAAAATTGCGATCGCACGGGCATATTGCGGATCGCTCTTAGTTCCAATTAAATCTGGATTAGAAGCCAACTGACGCTCTTGTGCCTCTGTCAAGTCTAGCTTGATATCTGGGGTAATTCCTTTATGGTTAATATCCGTTCCCGCAGGGGTGTAGTAATGGGCAATAGTAACTGCCAAGCCTGAACCATCTGCGAGTTCATGAACTGACTGTACTAAGGCTTTACCAAAGGTTTGACCACCTACGACTACCGCCCGCTTATTATCCTTAAGTGCCCCTGTGAGGATTTCGCTAGCACTAGCTGAGTTACCATCCACTAAGACCGCTAAAGGACGATTTGTCAGAGCAGTGCGATTGGCTTTAGTTTCCTCAGTGCCGCCTACACGGTCTACTGTTTTAACAATTCCGCCGTCATCGTACCACATCCGGGCAATCTCAATGCTTGCCTGCAATAGTCCGCCAGGATTTCCCCGCAAATCTAAGACATAAGAATCTACTTTCTTAGTGTTCAAATCGCGGATGGCTCGTTGCATTTGATCTGCGGCGTGAGCGCTAAATTCTCGCAAACGGATATAGCCAACGCGGCGATTTCCTTCTTGCCTGAGGGTATAACGTACCGTTGGCACTTCAATACTTGCCCTCGTCAGCTTCATCTCAAAGGTATTTTGGCCCGTCCGTCCCAGCCGTAGCTTGATGGGAGTACCCGCTTTGCCACGAATTAGCTTAGAGGCGTCATCCACCTTCATTTTGAGAGTGGATTTGCCATCAATTGCCAAAATTTCATCGCCTGCTTTGATCCCAGCTTTCAGTGCTGGAGAATTTTCTATAGCTTCAACAACAGTGAGCCGCTGAGTTTTTTCGTTCACTTCCATCCGAATACCAATGCCAGAGACTTCCCCAGATGTTTGGCTAGTTAGGGCTTCAAACTGTTTGGGATCCATGAATCGAGTGTAAGGATCTCCCAACTTTTGTAAAGCTTCGCGGATGGCAGCATAAGCTTCTTCCCGAGAAGAATAGTCTTTGCTCAACAGGCTTTGCCTGGTTGCTTGCCAATTTTGTTGATTAAATTTGCCATCAACATATTCATGATTCACCAGTTGCCACACTTGGTCAACTATCACTTTTGGGCTGTCTTCTAGGGCTAGAGCGGCACGGACACCACGAGTCCAAGCGGTACCGAACAAAGACATAGTAGCAGTCGTGGCGATCGCTCCACCAATCAAGGCTACTTGGAGCGGCGAGTAACTTTTCGCAGATTGGTTCATGTATATTAGCTGGAATAATTGTGTTATTGACAGTTTAGCAATCAGGCTTTCTAGAAAATTTTAAGTTTTTATACCCCAAACTAAGCTATGCTTTCTTCATCATTTTTATCGTTAAATGATGCTGAAGATGCTGCATTATTAACAACCATTTCTCAGTTTGTTTGCCTTCTCCGGAAGGCTATAGTGAACATGTGACACTTTGATTAGCGTCATATTTGCATTCTTGATTACTTTTATAAGATAGCACTTTGATCGTTGAATTGCAGCACTGTTAGACAGCCATTAAATCAGGTTTTGTTACCTAAGTCATGAAACGTAAATTTACTATCAAATCGTTAATTTCTATTAAAATAAATTTAACTAATTTGTGGCAATCGTTACAAAAACTAACTGGTGGATTGTACTTTGTTTTGGGCGCTTGGCTGATTTTTACCACTATAACCTTAGTTTTTGCTTCTTCGCAGCCAGTAGATGCCTTCTTTGTGCTTGGTGGCAGTATTCGTCGAGAAACTTATATTGCCCAACAAGCAAAACAATACGCGCAAACCCCAATTTTAATTTCTCATGGTTCCCCAGACCCTTGTATATGGTTAATTTTTCAGTCGGAATTAGCAAAGTTACAAAACGTTTGGTTAGAAAAGTGCGCGAATTCTACCTTTGAAAATTTTTATTATGGTATCCCGATTCTGCGGCGTTGGGGAGTGCATAAAGTCATGTTGATTACCTCGCCAAGTCATTTACCCAGAGCTAAATGGATGGCACAGATTCTTTTAGGCGCTCATGGTATTTGGGTAGAGACAGAGATTGTTCAGGAGTTGGGTGTTCCTGGTAATCGTGAATCTTGGGCCAAAACTGGATTAGATGTAACACGCAGCTTATTTTGGGCGATTTTAAGTCAAATTATTCAACCGCAATGCTCAAACGTGACAAGACTTGCCGAAGTAGATATGCAAGCTTGGGAGAATCGAGGTTTTCATTGTGAACACCAAGGCGGGTTGAGGAAATAAGGCGGATGAGGATTTATCAGAGGACTATAATGCAACTCCGTTTTTGGTAGCATGATAACACGGTTATCATGTTAATTATGATAGTATCATTTAAGGATCAAGGAACCGAAGATATTTTTGATGGCAATGACTCAAAGGAAGCTCGAAAGCAATGTCCTATATACTGTTGGGAAGTTGCCCATAGAAAATTAGATCAGCTTAATGCAGCGTTATCTCTAGATGACATTAAAGTTCCACCGGGTAACAGGTTAGAAGTACTAAAAGGCGATCGTAAAGGTCAGCATAGCATTCGGATTAATGACCAATATCGAATTTGCTTTATATGGACATTCCAGGGTGCATCAGAAGTTGAAATAATCGATTACCATTAAGAGATAATAATAGATGAGAGTTCCAAAGTATAGACCCCCATCACATCCAGGTGAAATATTACTTAAAGATTTTCTAGACCCAATGGGAATAACCCAAAGAGAACTTGCAGATGCACTTCACGTTCCTTATCAGCGAATAAATGAGCTTGTAAATCAAAAGCGAGGTATTACACCTAGTACGGCAATAAGGTTATCAAAATTTTTTGGAAATAGTTCAGAGTTTTGGTTAAATCTCCAACAGAATTGGGAGCTTTACCACGTTCTCAAGGAAGAAGAAGAGGAGCTAAAAAGTATTTTGCAATTTAGAACCACGAAGTAGCGATCGCCTGGAAATTTGGGCGATGCATTCAAAGAAAAATTAATGCAAAACTTCCCAATTTTGCAGCATCAAAATAGCATCTCTATACAAAGACAAATCCACCTGGTGAACTTCTATTCCTTGCCCGATTCCTTGTAAAAGAGTGATTGTCAATTTTCCTCCTAAGTGTTCACGGAACTCGATAAGCCCTCTAAATAAACAATGCGGATGGTCTAGTTCGTCTAATTGTTCTGTCAGCGCTGATACGTACAAAGTAAAGCCTAGTTTCTTAAGTGTACTTAGAACCTTTTGCCACTCAGATTGCAAGAGTTGACCTGTTAAATATGAATAGGTTGTGTCCAAAGCAATGCCGATCGCTACAGCCTCACCATGACGTAGACTGTAATTAGTTAAATGCTCTAGTTTGTGAGCAGCCCAGTGTCCAAAATCCAAAGGACGCGATGAACCCATTTCAAAGGGGTCGCCGCTACTAGCAATATGCTCTAAGTGCAACTGAGAACAACGATAGATCAGCCTTTCCATTATGTCCATGTCTCGATTAGCCAATTTATCGGCATTAGTCATAATGAAATCGAAGAAATCTGCATCTTTAATCAGCGCTACTTTCACCGCTTCTGCAATACCCGATCGCCAATCTCGATCGTCAAGGCTAGTAAGAAAATCAAAGTCATTCAAGACCGCATAAGGTGGCATGAATGTACCCAAAAAGTTTTTCTTACCGAAGGCGTTGATTCCGTTTTTTACTCCTACACCCGAATCATTTTGCCCTAATACTGTTGTTGGTACTCGTAGTAGTCGAATTCCTCGGTGAGCCGTTGTTGCGGCGTATCCTGCCATGTCTAGGACGGCTCCACCTCCAATTGCTAAGACGTAGGAGTGACGGCACAATCCAGCTACATTGATCTGCTGATGAATTTGCTCTATAAATCTAGAATCGTTCTTGACTGCTTCTCCACCCGGAACTACTATCGGTTCACCGCTCAGGGTTAGTACATCTTCATAATACTGGGCATAGACTGATAATTTTTTTAGCAACCCATCCTGATACTGTAAAAATCCTGCATCTACCACTGCTAGCACTTGTTTTGGAGCTGTCTCTCCATCTGCGGCGATCGCTTGTGCGAGTAAAGGATTATCTAACTGAAACAGACCTCTAGTGAAGTGAATATCATAGTTAAAGGTCACGCGAACAGATTGATTAATTGGTTGCAGATTAAGAGCGGTTTTTTGGTAAATAGCCATTGGAATATTATTACTTTTTAAGTAAATGTAAACATATGCAAATCTACTATCAGTTTCGATTGTAAATTTGACAGAATAAATTTTTCTATAAATTCAATTTGAAAATAATTTACTAGCAAAAATAGGTAATACATTAATCGTTATTTTGAAGTTTATCCTCTTAGTATGAAAAACTCAAAATAACACTAACTTGCAATTTTATTGATGCCTAGACTTTATATTTCACAATTGGCTATAGATATCATTATTACATAAAATTCTAATTTTATTCCGTAAGACAATTTGATGATTTATCTAATCAAAATGATATCTTCACAGTATCTTATTTAAAATCGGGAAATTTTTATAGTTTCAATGAAGTTATAATCTCAGTAGTATATTATCTAGCTGCTTTAATCACAAAGTATCAATTTTTGTGATATATTTTATACTTAGTTGTCACAAAAAAGTTGGGCAACTTTTCCTGAAATTCATCATGAGTAAAGTAAACAAGTTACTGTATCATTGGCTGTTAAAATCTCTTTCAGAGAAAGCTTTTGCTTGGCTGGAACAGAAGCAGGCAGAGATTGCTAGCGGCGCTGCTGAGAGAGTGTTTTTTACGGCTTTTAGTGCTGTGCCACGTTATCTAGGTAAACAAGATTTGCAGCTAACATTCCAGGACTTGGAAGCAGCACAGAATGTGATTCCCGGTTGGAATCCTGGTCATTGGAGTGTAGATCAAGCAGGTCGTACACTCTTGCTTCTAGCTTTGCCCCACGATGATACTGAGGGGTATGTGCGATCGCTTGATAAATTCTTCTCCACTGCCGATATGGGGGAGTTAGTTGTCCTTTATCAAAGTTTGCCGCTATTACCCCATCCAGAGTTACATCGCCATCGCGCTGCTGAAGGAATTCGCAGCAATATGAGTAATGTTTTCCAAGCCATAGCACTACGTAACCCTTATCCAGCAGATTATTTAGATAATGCTGCTTGGAATCAGATGGTGTTGAAGGCTGTGTTTGTCGGCAGTCCGTTGCATCTAATTTGGGGTCTGGATCGGCGTGCTAACCCAGAATTGGCGAGGATGTTGGCAGACTATGCCCATGAACGTTGGGCAGCTAAACGCTCAGTTACGCCAGAACTTTGGCGACCTGTAGGGCGATTTGCGGATAGCGCAATCATCACAGATTTGGAAAAAGTACTGGCTAATGGGGATATAGACGAGCAAGAAGCAGCAGCCTTAGCTTGTGCTGAGTCTCCTTTACCCGAAGCGCAAGCATTACTTTCTCATTACCCAAATTTACAGTCATCCATTCAACAAGGTAATCTGACTTGGAGCAGTTTTAGCTGCGATGCCTGCGGCGAGCTACGCTAACGCCTGTCAGTCTGCAAATGAAATTATCCATCATTTAGCAACAGCAAGCTATTCCACATTGAAACCACATACAGTCAGCAGCCAGGATATTTGCTGATATTGGGTTTTTCATTTTGAATTTTGAATTTAGAATTACTTATGATGTTCATCGATCCTCACATTCACATGTGTTCGCGCACTACTTACGACTACTTAGTAATGCGGGAATATGGTATTGTCGCCGTTATTGAACCAGCCTTTTGGTTAGGACAACCGCGAACGAACGCTGGCACATTCAAAGACTACTTCAGCAGTCTTGTGGGCTGGGAACGGTTTCGTGCTAGTCAATTTGGCATCCAACATTACTGCACAATTGGCCTCAATCCGAAAGAAGCTAACAATGAGGCACTAGCAGCAGAAGTTATAGAACTGTTACCACTTTATGCTTGTAAAGAAGGTGTTGTTGCTATTGGTGAAATTGGCTATGACGACATGACAGAAGCAGAAGATAAGTACTTTTGTCAACAGTTAGCATTAGCCAAAGAACTCGATATGTTGGTGCTAATTCATACGCCTCATCGCAATAAAAAGATGGGTGCTAGTCGGAGTATGGATCGCTGTATTGAATATGGCTTAGATCCCTCACAAGTAATTATTGATCACAACAACGAGGAAACCGTTGAGGAAGTATTAGGACGGGGTTTTTGGGCAGCTTTTACAATTTATCCACAGACGAAGATGGGTAACGCCAGGATGGTAGAAGTTGTCCGCAAGTATGGACGCGATCGCATCATTGTAGATAGTAGTGCTGATTGGGGTATTAGCGATCCTTTGGCAGTCCCGAAAACGGCTCAGTTAATGTTAGATAGGGGCATTACTGAAGAACATGTGCGAGCAGTTTGTTATGAGAATGCCCTAGCTGCTTACAGTCAAACTGGGCAGATGCAAGCATCAGACTGGCTCAATCCCGAATCTATTGATCAACGTCAGTTGTTCAATGGTAATTCTGTGTTGCGGGGACAAGAACCAGGAATCAAATCAGTTTCAGATTATGTGTTGATTGAGTAGAAAGGGAGAGACGCGATTAATCGCGTCTGTACTGGGGAGTGAAGAAAAGAAATTACATCAATATCTGATTCATTTGTAATATGCGGTTTATTTTGAGAAATTACTAGGCACGGAGGCGGATAAGTGAATGTTGCAAGCTTAAATTTTCAAAGCTGGCGGGGTTATCTGGAATTAATTCGTCCTGCTAATATTGTTACTGCTTGGGCGGATATTTTTGTTGGCTTTGCTGCTTCCGGCTCTGGGATTATTTTTACCAAATTAATCAATGGAGAAGCAAGTTTTGCCATACTAATTCCATTAGCTTGGTTGTTATTGGCTACAACTGGCTTATACGGCGGCGGTATAGTTTTTAATGATGTTTTTGATGCTGAATTAGATGCAAAAGAGCGACCAAATAGAGCAATTCCCAGTGGTCGCGTATCTCGTGAAAATGCTACTTTATTGGGGAGTATACTATTTGTGATCGGGATTATAGCTGCTTTTCAAGTATCCTGGTTGAGTGCTGCGATCGCTATTTTTATCACTCTTTCATGCCTACTGTATAACTCACTCGCCAAACATCATCCTTTTTTTGGCCCTTTAAATATGGGTTTGTGCCGTGGCAGTAACTTATTATTAGGTGTAAGTGCTGTACCTGCAATAGTAGGAGAACGTTGGTATTTAGCAGTGATTCCTGTTCTTTACATTGCGGCTATCACCGCAATTAGCCAGGGTGAAGTTCACGGAGGTAAGAAGATTACAGGAGTACTCGCATTACTGCTAATTGCAATAGTTTTGACGGCAGTTTTAGCTTTAGGATTATTAGAAGAGTATACAGCGATCGCAGCACTACCATTTGCTGTTTTATTAGCTATCAGAGTCTTGCCTAATTTTATCAAAGCGGCACGTGAACCAGTAGCCGAAAACATCCGAAATGCCGTGAAAATAGGCGTTTTATCTCTAATAGTCTTAGATGCAACCGTTGCATCTGGTTTTGCTGGTTTGTATTACGGTTTATTCGTTCTAATTTTGCTACCATTTTCGATGAAGTTAGCAAAAGTATTTGCTGTTACTTAAATTGGAATGTATACACTCAGTAATAGCATAAATCGGCTATATGGGCGCACAGATATGCGCCCATAGTCATGAATATGTTGCAAGTTGTGAAATAGTAGAAGCCAAAAAAATATTACAGAAACAAGGGATAAAGCTAGAAAATGAAAATTACAAAAAACAATAATTTTCACTTAACTTATTGCACCAATATTCATCCTGGTGAAAGTTGGCTAGAGGTTTTTGCCAATTTAGAAAAATATGTTCTCAATCTTAAGTCACGTTTATCATCTACAGAAGCTTTTGGTATTGGTTTGAGGTTAGCAGATGCAGCCGCTAAACAACTTTTAGAAAACAATAATTTAGCTCAATTCCAAGGCTGGCTAACTCAACACAATTTATACGTTTTTACCTTAAATGGATTTCCTTATGGCGGATTCCATCGACAGGTGGTAAAAGACCAAGTTTATGCACCAGATTGGTCTACACAAGAACGTGTAAATTATACATTAAACTTGGCACAAATTTTAGCTACTCTGTTGCCAGAAGGACTGGATGGCGGAATTTCTACACTGCCATTATCCTATAAACCTTGGTGGCAAAAAGACCAAGCAGCTTTTGAGACAGTTCTGAAAAAGAGTTGTTTGAACATAGCATCAGTTGTTATAGAAATGATTCGCATCTGTGAAGAAACAGGAAAGATACTCCATATTGATTTAGAACCTGAGCCTGATGGTTTAATTGAAAATACCTTAGAAGTAATTGACTTCTATCAAAATTGGTTATTGCCAATTGGCGGTAATTACTTATCAGAGAAATTAAATATCGAGCAAAATTTGGCAGAAAGCAAATTGCTAGAACACGTTCGAGTTTGCTATGATACATGCCATTTTTCAGTTGAGTATGAGGAGCCAAAATCTGTATTTGCGCGTTTGCAATCGGCAGGAATTAAGATTGGCAAGATTCAAATCAGTGCCGCGATTAAAGTAAAAATACCTGCTGAAATAGAAAAACGTAGTTTGATAGTTAAACGCTTACGTCCTTTTGCTGAATCTACTTATCTTCACCAAGTAATAGAACGTCGCAGTGATGGTACACTCCATCACTATCCTGATTTAATAACTGCATTACCGCATTTAGAACAATCTCTGGCTGAAGAATGGCGTACTCACTTCCATGTCCCAATTTTTATTCATGATTATCAAATTTTGCAATCTACCCAAGATGACATTGCTACTGTTTTGCATATGCTTCAAACAAACAATGCTTGCTCACATTTAGAAATTGAGACTTACACTTGGGATGTATTGCCATCAGAAATGAAGATAGATTTACTGACTTCTATTCAGCGGGAATATGAGTGGGTATTAAAAGAATTTGCCGCAAATTAAAAGGAGATTAACTTTATGCAGAAAACTGTTGTTCTAAATGTCGTGGGATTAACGCCCAGTTTACTAGGAGAAAACACTCCGTTTTTATCTTCTTGGGCGGCTATTGGGCAAGTAGTCCCAATCGCAACAGTTTTACCTGCTGTGACTTGTTCTGTTCAGGCTACTTATTTAACAGGAAAATTGCCTGATGAACATGGAATTGTCGCTAATGGTTGGTACTTCCGCGATGAATGTGAGGTAAAGTTCTGGCGGCAGTCTAATAAATTAGTCCAGGCTCCTAAAGTTTGGGAAATAGCTAAATCTATTGATCCAAACTTCACTTGTGCCAACCTTTTTTGGTGGTACAACATGTATTCCTCAGTCGATTATGCCATTACACCGCGCCCGATGTATCCCGCAGATGGCAGAAAATTACCTGATATTTATACCCATCCTAGTGATGTGCGATCGCAAATTCAATCTGATTTAGGTAACTTCCCTTTGTTCGATTTTTGGGGACCAAAAACTTCCATTAGTTCTAGTCAATGGATTGCCAATTCGGCAAAATGGATTGAGGAACGTTACAGCCCTACATTATCACTAGTTTATCTACCGCATTTAGATTACTGTTTGCAAAAATTTGGTAACAATGAAACACAGATTCAAGCAGATTTGCGAGAAATTGATGCTGTTTGTGGCGATTTAATTGAATATTATCAAGCACGCAATACTCAGGTAATTATTCTTTCTGAGTATGGCATTACCCCAGTTTCCAAAGCTGTGGATTTGAACCGTGTACTACGGGAAAACGGTTTAATTGCTGTGCGAGAAGAATTAGGGCGAGAACTGCTCGATTTTGGTGCTAGCATTGCCTTTGCTGTTGCCGATCATCAAATTGCTCATGTTTATGTCAATGATCCGGCGTATATCCCAAAAGTGCGATCGCTTTTAGAAGCCACTGAAGGCGTAGCACAGGTATTGGATGAAGAAGGTAAACAAGCCTACCATCTTGCTCATCCTAGATCAGGGGAATTAGTTGCGATCGCCGGGCCTGACGCTTGGTTTACTTATTATTATTGGCTCGATGATGCAAAAGCGCCTGATTTTGCTAGAACCGTAGATATCCACCGCAAACCTGGTTACGATCCTGTAGAACTTTTCCTTGATCCGCAAATAAAATTTCCTCAAGGAAAAATTGCTCTCAAACTACTTAAGAAACAACTGGGTTTTCGCTACCTGATGGATGTCATTCCTCTGGATGCTTCCCTAGTACGTGGCTCTCACGGTCACATTACCACTTCTTCAGATGAAGGGCCTTTATTTATCACCCATCAAACTCACTTAGTTGATGAAGATCGAATTGAAGCCACAGATGTTTGCTCGTTGATTCTCAAACATTTAAATCATTAGTAGCGAGTGGGGAAACTCTGGTGAGGATAATTGCGCCATAATGGCTAAATTCAAAAATCAAATCGGATTTCTATAGTAGTCCTAAATATTACTCTCAAGGATATAAAAAAAAGTCCTTGTAATTCATAGTCATTTCGAGTATGCTTTATATATAAACTCGTTATGACTATGAGTTAGATTGTTTTATCAGTAGGCATCCGTCAATCTACTGACTGAAATTTACTGTGGGCAATCTGAGTAACTTAACGGAGAACTTTTTTACCCATGACTGAACCCCAAAAATTGACAACTGCTGACGGTATTCCTGTTGCCGATAACCAGAACTCACTCACTGCTGGGCCGCGTGGCCCTGTATTAATACAGGATTTTCACCTTTTAGAAAAGCTGGCTCATTTCAACAGGGAACGTATTCCTGAGCGCGTTGTCCATGCCAAAGGTGCGGCTGCTCATGGTACTTTTACCGTTACCAATGACATCACGCGCTACACTAAAGCCAAACTTTTTTCTGAAATTGGCAAAAAAACGGAAGTCTTCGTGCGCTTTTCTACAGTTGGGGGAGAAAAAGGTTCAGCAGATGCCGAGCGTGACCCTAGAGGCTTTGCCATCAAGTTTTATACTGAAGAGGGCAACTGGGATATTACAGGCAACAATACGCCTATTTTCTTCATCCGCGACCCCCTCAAGTTTCCTGATTTTATCCATACCCAAAAGCGCAATCCACAAACCAATTGCAAAGACCAAAATGCAAAGTGGGATTTTTGGTCACTCAGTCCAGAATCGCTTCATCAAGTGACGATCCTGTTTTCAGATCGGGGAATTCCGAAAACCTATCGACACATGGATGGCTTTGGTAGCCACACCTTTAGTTTGATTAATGCTCAAGGCGATCGCGTCTGGTGCAAATTTCACTTTAAGACTCTGCAAGGGCATCAAACCTTGACGGAGGAAGAATCGGCTAAGATTAAGGGCGAAGATCCCGACCATGCAACTCACGATTTGTTTGAAGCTATCGCTAAAAAAGACTATCCCAAATGGCGGATGTGTATTCAGGTGATGACCGAAGAGCAAGCGGCAAAACATCCTGACAATCCTTTTGACTTGACCAAAGTTTGGAAACAAGGAGAATATCCTTTAATTGAAGTCGGGATATTAGAGCTAAATCGTAACCCTGAGAATTATTTTGCCGAAGTAGAGCAAGCTGCTTTTAGCCCTAGTGCAGTGGTTCCTGGCGTTAGTTTCTCTCCAGACAAAATGCTTCAAGCTCGTCTATTTTCTTACCCCGATGCTCAACGGTATCGCTTGGGTGGTAACTATCAGCAACTACCTGTTAATCAGCCCAAATGTCCAGTGATGCATAATCAGCGAGATGGCTTTATGGCGTTGGGGAACAACGGTGGTAGCGTTCCTAACTATGAACCGAATAGTACTGAGGGTACGCCCAAAGAAAATCCAGCTTATGCAGAACCACCTAGCCATTTGGGCGATGTCACAGTCGATCGTTACAATCATCGTGAAGGAAACGACGATTATACCCAGGCAGGTAATCTCTATCGGTTACTGACTCCTGAACAGCAAAAGCGTCTTGCACAAAATATCGTCGCAAGTCTGAGTCAAGCAAGGCAGGACATCCAGCAGCGTCAACTTTGCCACTTCTTCCGGGCAGATGTTTCTTATGGTCGTCGTGTAGCTGAAGGATTGGGCATTTCAATTGATCCCTCGTTACTTCCTGTTATTGCTCAAGCTGTAGCTATTTAGTACAAGTAGTTTCGTAGGGTGTGTTGTGCCGTAGGCTAACGCACCAAAAACCTAGATGGTGGGTTATAGTCATTGCGATCGCTCTGATCGCAGAGCATAGCATATCGTAAAGAAGCAATTCTAGCCCTTGCATCGTTTTATTATGCTTTGCTGCGATCGCAATGACATTCAATGACATTGTGTAATTAATTATTAGCTGATATAAGAGTTAGTTGAAAAGCTGATGTTGTTTTCAACTTTGCCTTAATTTAGAAATTTATTTAACATCACCCAATGGTAAAGAAGTTTTAAATCGATATTTTTGGCTTTTTATTCCCTAAAAATTGACGAAACAGAAGGTTTTGCTAGGATAGGAAGTTACCTTTGAATTGTTCAACTCCTTTGTCTGGCTAATGAAAAAATTTATAAAAATCATTGTCTCAATAATTATTACTCTATATGTAGCATGGTCGGCTTTTAACTACTATTGGTTTAGTGATTTGATTCCGGCGAAAATTGGGATAACCTACGCCATACACATTGGTGGTGAGAGTGGTCTTCTAGAGGGTTGTGGCGCAGCTATATTTCGACTATCAGATGTAACTGCGGATGCCATTTCCCGCAAAGGTCTCGATTTTTTTAACGACGCTATCTATTCAAGAAAAAGCAAAGCTCGCCGCTACACCTATAGTTCATGGAAAGAAACACCAGTTCCCAATTCATGGACGAGTGAAGTCTCTTGGCCAGGTTTGGCTTGTTCGGGTGCAAGTCACTCACTGTTGTCTAAAATCCTTCTCGCTGCTTCTAAAAAAGGAAGCTACTACTCCTCTAAAGACGAAGCAGAGATTCTTGTTATTCCAAGCCTTAAATTGGTAGTCTTTTCTTATTTTGGCTAGTCCCGCCAATCAAAATGCCATCTTAACATCAACTTAAAAAGCATTTCACAACGCTTAGACTGGACTTAAACAAAACTCAAGAAGAAAAAAGAGTAATCGCAAAGCTTTCCTCTGGATTATTCCTCGCTACTTTTTCTTACACAAGTTGATTTCATTCACTTGGTTTATTAAAAACTTCTAAAATCTGTCGGCAAATTTGTTTGAGTTTATCCTCAATTTCGCCAGAAGGTGAAGATGCGCCGACAATACTCCAGTTTTCCACCGTAGAAAGTCGCCACGCCTCGCCCCGATGATCAAATCCAGCTACCTCCACGCCGATCGCACGGCGGGAATTATTGATGGGATCTTGATAAAATCGGATTTGAATCAGGATACTGCGACTTCGCCAAGATTTGCTGATACCAGGAAAGTGAAAGCCAATATCTATAGAATCTGGATCGACTAACTCTCTGGTTTCCGGATCATTCTTCCAGGGTTTGAGATCAGATTTGGCATCAGGAAACTCGAATTTGAACAAATTAACCACCGTAGCAATGTTGCTGGCGAGTTCAAGGTTCGTTGCCTGTTCAGCTGCGTTCACTAAAAAACACTCCTCTAATTGCGTCGGCATCTTCCAGGATGTGAAGACAAAAAAAACGCCATAAGGCTATATATTATCGGTGTTTCAGCTTATCAAGACCTTTGAGATTTAGCAACTCTAAATCAGACTTCCCTAACAATTCTGGTTACTAGACAGATACTAAAAATAGCTTCTTGTTGGGACTGACTAACACCTATTAAGTAATTGTACTTAAAAATTCCTCAAAAGCAGATGAAACTCTGCCCTTTGGAGAAAATATCAAGATTTTCTACAAAATCCTTGGCAGACAAGAACGATAAATTGCGCCAGCGATCTAAAATGACACTGTTAATCGGCAAAAAAACAGTAATCAAGTTCAATGTATGGCGCGTCAACGCTCGATTTTTTCATTTTTCCTAGTATTATTGGCCACATTCCTCATTAGTTGTGGCGGCCCTGGTGTCGCGGTAGCACCTCCAACTTACACAGCAACGCAACTTGAAAGAATTCAAGCATACGTTCCTGAAATTCAGGCTGTGCGCGATCGCTCACAAGAGTTGAAAACCCTGATCCAAAGAGGTGATTGGATTAATGTGCGTAACTTTATACATGGGCCCATAACAGAAGCAAGGCTGAATCTGACTTATGTCACTCCCAACCTTCTGCCCAAAGACCAAACCGCAGCACGTCAAATAACGCGAGATTTGTTTAACGACCTGGTTAAACTTGATAAAGCTACTAGTGCTGGCAATGCTCAAGTTGCCCTGAGTAACTCCCAAGCAGCTTTTGCAGACATTGACAAATTCCTCGATCTGCTTCCTAAACAAGAAGAGGGTTAAAAGTTAGAGACGCGATTAATCGCGTCTGTACAAGTAAAAGATTATAGACGCGATTAATCGCGTCTATACAGGAGTTAAAAATTTTAAATTTTTAACTCCTCACTTCTAACTCCTAACTTCTTACTTAAAATACAAGTCATGAATGTAGTTATTATCGGTTGTGGTGTGGTTGGGGCTGCGATCGCCTATGAACTTAGTCAAGTAAAAGGGCTAAAAATCACGGTTTGCGATCGGCAACCACCAGCACAAGCTTCTACGGGCGCTGCACTTGGCGTTTTGATGGGCGCAATCAGCCAAAAAATCAAGGGCAAGGCTTGGCAGATGCGACAAACTAGCATCCAACGCTATGAAACTTTGATTCCTGAACTAGAAGCTTTAACAGGTCGCAAAATCCCTTTTAATCGCCAGGGAATTCTCATGCTTTTGTCTGATTCTTCCCCAGACGGGATCTCAGCATGGGAAAAGCTAGTAGAAATTCGCCACACTCAAGGCTGGCATTTAGAAATATGGGACACTGCTAAACTCCAGAATATCTGTCCTCAAATTAATAATGAAACACTTACTGGTGCTGTCTATTCTCCACAAGACCGTCAAATTGATCCAACTGCTCTCACATTAGCTTTAGTTGAGGCTGCCCAGCAAAATGGTGTGACTTTCAAATTTGGTGTGGCTGTTTTGGATGCCCAAACCTCATCAGCTGAATCTTCTCCCCAATTTTGCAAGCAACTTGAGACTACAGAAGGAAAAATAGCCGCTGATTGGTTTGTAGTCGCAGCAGGGCTAGGTTCAACACCACTGACGGCAAAATTAAATCAGATAATTGATATCCGCCCTGTGCTAGGGCAGGCGTTGCAAATGCAGGTAGGGCATCCATTAGGTAATCCCGACTTCCAACCAACGATAACGGGTAATGATGTCCATATTGTTCCTGTGGGTAGCACAGATTATTGGGTAGGGGCAACAGTAGAATTTTCCAGCAATGGCGATGAGATACCACCAAACCAAGAACTGCTGGAATCTGTTAGAGAACAAGCGATCGCATTTTGCCCAGAGTTAGCCACAGCAAATATTCTCCGCACTTGGTCGGGGTTACGTCCCCGTCCTGAAGGACGACCAGCCCCAGTTATTGGTAAGTTGCCAGGGTTTAGTAATGTCCTCCTAGCTACCGGACACTATCGCAACGGCGTTTTACTAGCACCCGCCACAGCTTATGCAATTCGTGAGATGATTATTCCTCAGGGTATGGGGAGTGGGGGATGAAGGAGCAGGGGGAGCAGGGGAAGCAGGGAAAGAAAGAATAACTAATGCCCAATGCCCAATGCCCAACGCCCCATGCCCCAGTACCCAATCCCCAATCCATAGGAAAATAGCGTGTCAATAACAGAACATAAAATCAATGTAGATTCACTGGAATGGTTTTATCGCGAATCTTCACCAATCGGTAGAAGTGACTTAGCGCCTGTATTGTTGCTACATGGCTTAGTTTCACAAAGTTATAGTTGGCGTAATATTATACCCGCTTTAGCCAATCAGGGTACAAGAGCGATCGCACCAGATTGGATTGGTTACGGCTTTTCTGCAAAACCAGAAAAACGAGATTTTGCTTACACGCCCGATGCTTTTATCACAGCTTTAGAAGGATTTGTTAAAGCGCTAGAACTTGAACATTTTTCTTTAGTAGTCCAAGGTTTTTTAGGTTCTGTAGGACTACAATATGCTTTGCGTCATCCAGAACAAATTGCCAATTTAGCTATTTTAAATACACCAATTTCAACTGCTGCCAGATTACCCTGGAAAATTAAACAAATGGGTTTACCTTTGGCAGGTGAAATAATGACCCAAGACCCGCTTTTAGTTGACCGGACGCTAGAAGGTGGAAGCCGTTATCGCATAGGAGATAAAGAATTAGATGTTTATCGAAAACCATTTTTAAAAAGTTCTTCATCTGGGCGGAGTCTCTTATCAAGTATTCGCAATTTACAGCTAGATTCAGCAATGAAAGAAATCGAATCTGGCTTTAAAGAATGGCAACAGCCAATTCTCATTCAATGGGGTATAATTGACCCTTGGTTACCCGTAGAGATTGCCCAAAATTTTGCCAATTCTGTACCAAATACCGAATTAATAAAACTTAATAACGTCGGACATTATCCTCAAGAACATTACCACGAGGCGATTTTGCAAGACCTTTTACCCTTTGTGCGTCGTAAAGATGCTCATTGACAATATACCTCTGGCAAAAATCGATATTATAAAAATGAAGCCACAGATAAACACAGATAAATCATAGATATTTATCTGTGATAAAAAATGAACTCTAATTTTTGCTAGATTTATCAATGTTATGCCCGCCTGCATTTGTGAACTTTTTATGACCATTAAAAAAGCATCACAACCACAAGTAAAGGAGATTATAATTCATGGCTTATTCATGGTTTAAAGCCTTTCATATCGTCGGATTTGTAGTTTGGTTTGCTGGTCTATTTTACTTAGTACGTCTTTTTATATATCACGTTGAAGCGAACCTTGAACCTGAACCAGCGCAAACGATACTAAAAAACCAGTATCAAATTATGGAAAAGCGCCTCTACTATATCATCACTAACCCCGGAATGTTTGTGACGATCGCAATGGCAATAGGTTTATTAACTACTGAACCGGACGTTTTAAAAGAGGGTTGGTTACATATAAAACTGCTGTTTGTTGCCATTTTAATTGGCTATCATCATTACTGCGCTCGGCTGATGAAGAAATTAGCAGTAGATGAATGTGGCTGGAATAGTCAGCAATTACGTGCTTTAAATGAAGCACCCACAGTTATGTTAGTAGCGATTGTGTTACTGGCTGTGTTTAAGAATAATTTACCTACAGATATTGCTGCCTGGGCTATTTTCGCGATGATTATTTTGATGGCAGTAACTATTCAACTTTACGCCAAAAAACGTAGGCAGGATAAAGAGAAATTGACGGCACAAATAGGGCAACCACAAGAACAAAGTTAGCCAAAGTCGCTGTCTCACACAAAGTAGGGGTGTACAGATGTACATTGGTGTCAACTTAAGCCAAAACCCTTTTAAAACCTCGTTAAGAGCCTTTGGCTGGAAATGCAATTCATTGGGCTGCTGCCGCCAATTCTGGAAGCAGCAGCCCCCCTAATGGGCATTCCCAGTCTGAGACTGGGAACGAGAATCTCTAAAAGCTGGTTTTAGACTAGTTTTTACGTTAAGTTGACACCAATGACAGATGTACGCCCCTACCACACATTGCATCACAACAATAACCGCTCCTAATTATCCATTACTTCATCCTGGAAACTTTTTGAGTAAATCATCCCCAGGAATCACACTAGTGTAAAAAGTATATTTGCGATTAGCGACATAACGGCGGTCTTGTTTAATAATCGCCATAAACTCTCTATGTCCCTCACGAGTACGCCCCACTAAACAGCCCGCGCTAGCAAGGCGAATATCATTCCGGGGAAAATCAAAGCCGTAGTGTTGATTCACATAAAAATTATCACCTGTATCAAGTTTGTCGCCAGTCCGTTTAAAATCTTGGTTGAAATCTCTACAAACAGTTATATCTCCAACTTGCACTAATGCTTCGTGAGGCTCTGCTGTGCCGTGGGTACCAACAGCCCAAGCTTTGTATTGTCCAAACTGAATCCTAGCTGCTCCTTTGGGATTCATCGGATTATAAGTGTAGTACTTTCCTGGTTCTGTAGTAGCTTCCCAGTTATCTACGATTTTGGGAACGCCATTTACTACTTCAATGACAATCCGCCGATCATTAAATTGATTAGGTGTATCACTGTTGAGAGTCCAGTCTGCATCTATACCTTCTACATAAACAATGTTGTATTCTTTCGGATTAGTAAATACCTGATAATCTTTGGATAGCAAGTATTTCACAATCCTGCTGGCAATGTCATTACCAAGTTTTAAGGGGGGTTTAGGAAGATCATCTGAGTTGGTTTCAATCAGTTTTTTGGCTGTGACTGCTCCTAAAAAGCCACTCTCCTCAGTCTTTGTTAATTCTTGAAATTTTTTAAGAGATATCACAGAAACAGGACCAAATTTCCCATCGGCTGGAGGTTCTAGCAAACCTAAGCCGATTAACAGTATCTGAATCTGACGAGCTAAGTCTGCATCTTCTGCGATCGCCTCAAATCCCCACTTCTCATCTTTTCCCAAAAAATCTTGTAGTTTCATTATGCACCTGCTTTCATTTACTTACTTCTAAGTATAAACATCATTTTAAAAATCGATGTTGTTTGAAACTATACTTTAGTCTGAAATATGACGTCACAATTTTTACTATTAATTTATGATTTAGCACACAAAAATTCATAGAAATTATACTCAATAAAAAACTATTTATTGGCAATCTATATTAAATTTTTTCCGTAATATTTAGAAGATATATATAAACATAATGAGTATAAAGTTGTACTAAAAGATATGAAAAATATTCTCTGGCAGCTAGATCGCACATTGCCTCAATGCAATCCTTGATAGAGACTACATTATTAATTAGCTCAATTTCTCTGCTGCGCGTCCAAGCAGCAACTCGTCGTCAGGCATCGCCTCTGTAAAACCCGAAATGACTAACGAAGAACTGCTGGAAATTATTGAACAAGCTGCCAAAGACAAGGTGACAGAATTAGACCTTTCTAGCAAAGGCTTAACAACGCTGCCACAGGAAATTGGAAAACTCACCAACCTGCAAATCCTCGACCTATAAGTAGGTGGTTACAATTAAATATAAGATAGAGAAAATCTAAAAAACAGGTACTACGAGATGTCTGCTCCATTGCGAGTTAGATTAACAGATTTAGAAGATTTGACGCTTTTGGAGTTGCGGTCTGCGACAACAGTTCCTCAACGAACACAGGGTTAGCGCCCACATAATTCGATTAAATGCCCAAGGATGGAATGTACCAGCGATAGCTAAAATTTTTGAGTGTCACGAACATACGGTACGAGCAGCACTGAGGCGTTGGGAAAATAAGGGTTTGGGAGGATTGTGGGAAACTTCTGGGCGTGGAGCAAAGTGCAAATGGCTTGAGGCAGACTTAGCATATTTAGAGGATTGCTCAGAGTTAGAACCCCGTACTTATAACAGTTTGCAGTTATCAGAAAAATTGGCTCAAGACCGAAATGTACAACTGAGTCCGTCTCATCTGCGACGTTTGCTCAAAAAAAAAGTGGAAATGGAAACGCACCCGCCATACTCATAAGAGAAAACAAGACCCAGAAAAACGACGAATTAAGCTTGCAGACCTAGATACCCTAAAACAAGCGGCAGTAGAGGGTTATGTTGAGCTTAAATATCTTGATGAGTCTGTTCTACGAAGCAAAATTCTTAATTATTGGCGAAGGAGGAGCCGGTAAAACCTCTTTAGCCAAGAAAATTGCAGATGAAAACTACGAACTCCAGCCAGATGAGGAATCAACCGAAGGCATTGACGTGATCCAGTGGCACTTTACACAGCCCAATGGCCAAGATTTTCGCGTCAACATCTGGGATTTTGGCGGTCAGGAAATCTACCACCAAACCCATCAGTTTTTCCTCAGCAAGCGTTCTCTCTATGCCTTAGTTGCCGATACTCGCAAAGAAAATACCGATTTTTATTGGTGGCTGAAGGTTGTCGAACTCTTGAGTGACAAGAGTCCAGTTCTCATCATCAAAAACGAAAAACAAGACCGTGATTGCCAAGTCAATGAGCGCCAGTTACGAGGAGAATTTGACAACTTGGAGAAAATACTGGCAACCAATTTAGATACTAATCGCGGTTTAGCAGAGATTAAAGACGCGATTCAGCTTTACATCAGCAGACTTGACCATGTTGGCACACCTCTACCAAAACTCTGGGTAAGGGTCAGAACAGCGTTAGAGAACGATTCCCGAAATTACATCAGCTTTGAAGAATACTGTACCCTTTGCCGACTTAATAAATTAACAGACCGTAAAGACATGCTGCGCTTGAGCAACTATTTACATGACCTGGGCGTTTGCCTCCATTTTCAAGACGATTCTACGCTGAAACACTACGTCATCCTCAAACCAGAATGGGGGACAACTGCCGTTTACAAAGTTTTGGATAATCAAACTGTCAAGCAAAATCTAGGTTGTTTTAGCAAGGAAGACCTCAAAGATGTTTGGAAACGCAGCGAATATGCTGATATGCGCGATGAACTACTTCAATTAATGATGCGGTTCAAGCTTTGCTACGAAATTCCCGGTTGTTCTACCACCTATATTGCACCTCAATTGCTTTCCATTGAAAAAACTGATTATACTTGGGACGATCGCAACAACCTGATCCTGCGCTACACCTATACATTCATGCCAAAAGGCATCCTTACCCGCTTTATTGTCGAGACGCACCCTTGGATTGAACAGCAAAAACTCGTTTGGAAAAGTGGTGTTGTTCTCAACAAAGACCAAACTCGTGCAGAAATCATTGAAAACTACGATCAACGGGAAATTAAAATCCGTGTAGCCGGAAACCGCAAAAAAGAATTGATGGCAGTTATCACCCATGAACTGGAAAAAATCCACAACTCTTACGAACGTTTGCAATATCAAACTTTAGTTCCTTGTAACTGCGAAACTTGTAAAAATCTCCCCACACCTTATTCCTATTCTTTAGACAAACTCAATAAGCGCTTGAGCGATCACCGTTACCAAATTGAGTGCGAAAACAGCTATGAAATGGTAGATGTCCGCAGGTTAATTGATGATGTCATGTTTCAAGCCATTAAAGCAGATGGGGAATTTAATCCCCAAGTTGCACAGTTGCAAAGCGAACTGGAGCAAGAGAGAAATGAATCATTGACGCATCGTTTACGGGATAGTGCAGAAGAACAAAAACAGATCATCAATAGTCAGTCTGCAATGGAATTCGAGAAGGAAATTTTCATCTCTTATGCTTGGGGCGGAGAAAGTGAGCAATTTGTCAATCAACTGGATGATACTTTGCAGGCAAAAGGAATCAAAATCATCCGTGATAAACGCGATCTGGGCTACAAAGGACTGATTAAAGCCTTTATGGAACGGATTGGACGCGGTAAATGTGCGTTAGCGTAGCTCGTCGTAGACATCGCGGTTATTAGTGACAAGTATTTAAAATCTGCCAATTGTATGTTTGAGCTAGTGCAAATTGCTAAAAATGGAGAGTTTGGCGATCGCATTTTCCCAATTGTCTTATCAGATGCCAATATATATCAACCTATTGATCGCGCCGATTACATACTCCATTGGCAAGCAAAAATTCAAAAACTAGAAGCAAAAATCAAACTATTGTCTTCTTCTGCAAACGTGCCAAGTCTAACAAGATCAATCAACGAATATACAGAAATTAGAGCAACCATTGATGGACTGGTAGATATCCTTCAAAATATGAACACGCTCACCCCTGATATTCACAGTGAATCAGACTTTGAGGAATTGCTGAATGCGATTGCAATCCGTTTAGATGAGTAAAACTAGACTATTGCTGAGGTTGACAGATAGAAAGGCGTCACCGTGCCAAATTGGGAAAATTGGACGCTAAGGCTGAAAGTCTTTGTCTGTCTAGATTTGGGCTGTTAATTTTTTTGATGGTGCAGAGCATTGATAGTACTCTGCACCATCTGGAAAGACTAATTCGAGTCAAGAGTGATAAATAGAGGTATGCTATTTGCTCAAAACAACTTATTTTCATAGCGTTGAGGTTAGCATCAATTCCAAGCGCGTACAATTTTCCCGTTTCGGCACGGTGATGCCTGATCGCTCCTCTCCCCTCCCACAATCGCCTACAGCCAGCCTTTTCACCTTCAAGATCATCCTGAAGGGCTAGCGAGTCACCAATGACCTAGAAATTGCAACAAATCCCTCAAAGCGTGGACTAGAGAGGGATTTTGGGTATTGGGTGTTTGGTATTGGGTTTTTTGACTGCTAGGTTAAATTACTTGCTTTCTCAACTGCTTCCTTTAACTCTTCAAAGGTAATACTACCGTCTTCGTCTGAATCATACCGTACTAGTAACTCCTGGGGGCTACTGGTATTTGTTTCTGATGAGATGATTGCACTTAAACCAGGACTTAAAAAAAGCTCATTAATGGAGACTTTGCCGTCTTGATCGCGATCTAAGGTATTAAAAAGAGATTGAAGCTCTTGCTCGGTTGCCATAAGTTTCTATCTGAATTAATTTTTCAATTTAATATCTCATTAATATCTCATTAATATCTCAAAATTAAACACCAATTATATCCTTAGACGTAGAAACGGCTATCGCTGGGGCTTAGATCAGGTGTAGGCTGTGATACAGGGTCTACAGTTGGGACAATGAAAATCAATCGGCACGGTCGAGCCAAAGTTCTCACTCAACAAGAGATACAGCTAATTTTCAGTCATGGCTTAGATAATGACCGCGATCGCTATACCTGCCCCACGACCGCCGCCAAAATTTACCATTCTTGATTCCTGGCATCACCGTGCCGAAACGGGAAAATTGTACGCACCATCAAAAAAATTAACAGCCCAAATCTAGACAGACAAAGACTTTCAGCCTTAGCGTCCAATTTTCTCAACTTGTCAGAAACATCGCCCTTTGAGGTCGAGCGATGTCTGTACGCCTACGCACAGTAATGACTGTGGTTAGCATAACTAATTAATTACTTGATTTGCGGATGAGCATCTTGTCCATCCCAACAGACTAAGGTAGGTGTAGCTATGCTTTTAGCGTGGTAAGCGTTTTTGACACCAACCCAGTTACTAGCAATTGGCATTCGCCAACCAGTTCCAAAAGCGCGATCGGTGATTTTTAAACCGGGGGGTGCTTGTCGCCGTTTAAATTCAGCCCGCGCCACCATTTGAATTACTCTGTCTACAATCACCGGATCGTGACCGACTGCAACGATTTGCGCTGCTGATTGGTGATTGTGAATCAGGCGTTGCAAAATATCGTCCAAAATTTCGTAAGGCGGTAGAGAGTCTTGATCAACTTGACCTGGTTTGAGTTCGGCGCTGGGTGCTTTAGTCAAGACATTTTGCGGGATGATTTCATTATTGCGATTTAACCATTGGCAAAGTGAATACACACGGGTTTTAGGAACATCTGCAATCACTGCTAACCCGCCATTCATATCGCCGTAGAGAGTACAGTAACCAACTGCCATTTCTGACTTGTTACCGGTAGATAAAAGCAGATAGCCAAATTTGTTAGCGATCGCCATTAATAAATTACCGCGAATCCGAGATTGTATATTCTCCTCAGCCAGTCCAAACTCAGTACCTGCAAATAAATCAGTTAATGTTTGATCGAAGCCTTGCATTAACTCCCCAATCGGTAAAAGATTAGTTTTAATCCCCAAATTTTCGGCTAATGCTACAGCATCGGTAATAGAATGCTCTGAACTGTAAGGGGAAGGCATGAGAACACCGAGGACATTTTCTTTACCAAGTGCAGCCGTGGCGATCGCAGCTACTATTGCAGAGTCAATCCCGCCACTTAAACCCAACACTACTTTAGAAAAGCGACACTTGTGAGCATAATCTCGGACTCCCAAAACCAAAGCTTGCCAAATTTCTTCATCTTCTGATTTATAAACAGGTGCTACAGAACCTAACTGAAAATCCCGTTGGGCTTCGTCAAATTCAACTAACACTAAATCGGTGTCAAAGCCACGGGCACGACACATAACTTCACCTTGACGATTCAAGGCAAAACTACGCCCATCAAAAATTAGGTCATCATTTCCGCCAACTTGATTAGCATAAATCATCGGTTGTTGAAAACGTATTGCACTATGCCTGAGCATTATTTCGCGGAACTGCTGCTTACCAACCGTGTAGGGAGAAGCAGACAAATTTACAATCAAATCTACACCTAGAATTGCTAAGTCAGCAATCGGATTTACTGTATAACTACGTTTGCCCCAAAATTCCTCATCGTTCCATAAATCTTCGCAAATAGTTACGCCAATATGGATATTATCTAAAGTGAAATAATTAGCTTGCAAGCCAGGTTCAAAATAGCGACGTTCGTCAAATACATCGTAAGTAGGTAAAAGTCGCTTATGAAAAATTTGCTTGACCTTGCCATCTTCTAACAAAGCCATGCTGTTTAATAAAGTTTTACCACCACTAATATGTGCTTTGAGATTGTGTTCAACAGTTCCTACCAACACAGCTAAATTTGGTGGTAAATCCTGGGCCAAGTTTTGTAAAGTGATGCCCATCGCTTCCACAAAACTAGGATTTAGTAATAAATCCCTTGGTGGATAACCACACAAAGAAAGTTCTGGTGTCAACAACAAACGCGCACCGCTAGATGCTGCTCGTTGTGCTGCCTCCAGGATTTTTTGGGCATTCAAAAGCAAATCACCAATTGTCGAATTAATTTGAGCGATCGCAATTTTCATTTTGTTTGTCATTAGTCATTGGTCATTGGTCAAGAGTCAAAATAAGTTACTCAGGACTTTGGATACAAAGTGATTAGCTAAATAAACACTAAGGGTTTATCTTTTAAGGGAGCAAAAGCTTCCGCGTCAAACTTATATAAACTAGCCGGACGACCAGCACCCCGTGATACCTTAATTCCGGTATCGGATAAAAAACCTAACTTGAGTAGACGCGCCCGAAAATTAGAATAATCGGAAAAGTTATCACCTAAAACTGTGGCGTATAACTGATATAAATCATTCAAGGTGAACATTTCTGGCAAGACTTCAAAAGCTACCGGGCTATACTCTAATTTATTTCGTAACCGTCTGTGTCCATAAGCCAGAATTTCATTATGGTCAAAAGCTAATTGCGGCACTTCTTTGACTGGATACCAAGCTATGCCAGTCACCCGATCGGCAATTAATTCGGCTTCTTCAAATCGCACTAAGGCAAAGTAACTAACTGATAGATAACGCACACCATAACTATCGGTTGCTTCCCGTGGATCGCGATTCGGCCCTCCAAATGTATATAGTTGTTCTAAATAGAGATTGTTGACCTTAATTTTCTCCGCCATAATGCGATAGGCGGCATCTTCTAAAGATTCTCCTGGACGCACTAAAGTACCGGGAAGACTCCAATGATTTAAAAATGGTTCCTGCTGTCGCATTACTAGTAAAACTAACAGCCGATTTTGTGCAGTATCTACAGAAAAAATTACATTATCGACACCAACCTTGAAATCGGCCAAAGGTTGTTGGTTTAGCGGAGTTGATATCTTTTTTTGGGAACGTCCTGGCATTCGTACAAATGCTCTTGATTAATATAGGCAACTACAGGTGCTGTGAGGGCTTGGGGATCTCCATGTTCGCGGTACGCTGTTGAGGAAACATCTAGACCGGTCAGACTAGCGATCGCAATCTTCCCTCCCAGCTTTTGCACTACCTCTGAACTAGATTCATCTATTGCATATCCCGGTCGCGGCACGATCAGTAGTTGCACTTCCTGTAACAAATCTTCAATGCGATACCAACGTGGTAGCTGACTCAGTAAATCTGAACCAATAATCAACGTCAATTGGGCGTCCTCACCCCAAGTCAGCTTCGCTTTTTCTACTGTTTCCAGTGTTCTGAAGCTACTCAATTCTTGTTCTAAAGCAATATTGTGCCGTGGCGCGTCTATATCCGCAATCAACAGTCGCAGCATTGCCGCCCGATGTTCTAAGGGTGTTTGATGGGACTTAAATGGATTATCCGCTGCCCAAACCGCTACCCAATCATAACGCTCAGACAACCAACTCAGAATTTTTTGATGCCCAGCAGTTGGTGGATCGGCACTAGTACCAAACAAAGCAATTCTCATAGTAATTCGTAATTCGTAATTCGTAATTAAGACACACTGAAAAAGTATTTTTACCTCTGTATACTCAGCGCCTTTGTGGTAGCCTACGGCAAGCCGCTGGTGCGTCTACGTTTCTTAGTTTCTTCTGTCAACTCTTGCAGTGCGGCAGAAATTTCCACTTGCACCGCGACAGGATGATCCAAACGCCGTGTTTCCTGTGGCAAACTAGCAACTGAGGCGGCGGTACGCTGACGAATTGTTGGCAATGACTCTAGTGGTTGCACCCGTTCACCTTCTTGCACTACCAACTGCAACAAAGGTTGTTCTTCTTGAGAACTTTCACCTAAGAGTCCCAATCTGTCTGCTTTTACCTTACCTCCGGTAAACGAGCGAAAAATCTGCTTGCGCCCTGGATAAGTAACTTTACCACTTGACTGCTTCATCACTGGGATACCATCAATGTCTACAAGTTTATAAACTCCATTTACAGGCGAACCTGTAACTAGTCGCGTTCCCAGTCCATAACCATCAATCTCGGCCCCAGCAGCTTTTAATCTGGCAATTTCCCACTCGTCTAAGTCGCCACTGGCAAAAATTGGCACACCAGGAAGTAGCGATCGCACTTGTTTTGATAAGGTAACTAAATCTCCTGAGTCCAATCTCACTCCTGTTAATTGCATTTCCCCGGAATTTACTTTTTCGGCCAAGCGCTGGGCAGCAGCAACGGTATCGTAAGTATCAATCAACAATGGCGCACCCGGAAAATACCGATGAAATGCACTAAAAGCTTGTTCTTCGGTGCCTTCTATTGCTGACAGCGCCATCACCAGGGCGTGTGCCATCGTACCACTTGGCTTTTGTCCCAGTTGTAGCGCTGCTAACACATTGGAAGTGGAATCTAACCCACCTGCCAACGCCGCCCGCGCCGCCCACAATGACCCTTGCGGACTAAATGCTCGTCTTGTCCCAAATTCTAAAAGTGTTGCTTGCTCCCCCGCTACATCCCGCAACCGTGCCGCTTTTGTGGCAATCAAAGTCTGGTAATTAATAGTATTCAGGATGTAAGTTTCCACTAGTTGCGCTTGCCAAAGTGGTGCTTCCACTCGCAACAGTGGTTGATTGGCAAAGACGGCTGTTCCTTCTGGTACTGCCCAAACATCACCCGTAAACTTTCCCTCAGCTAAAAGTGACCAAAAGCGATCGCCTGCTTGAGCGAAAATTCCCGTTGCCTGTAATGCCGCAATTTGCGAAGGACTAAAGCGGATTTTGGCTAAATATTCCAATACCTGCGTCAGCCCCATTGCAATTAAATAACCAAAACCCTCTGGCAATCGCCTGAGAGTCAACTCAAAGCTTGCCCGTCTTTGTTCTATACCTTCGCCTGTGTAACAAGCTGCCATCGTTAACTGGTAAAGGTCGGTCAGTAAGCTGTAGTCATCCGCACAGAGGTTTAGTTCCTGATTCTGCTGGCTTTGCTGTTTATGTACATAGTCCAAATCTGGCAAAAAAGTTGTCATGCAAGAGCTTCCTTACAAGATGCTTCTTCTATTTATGGTAATATTTACCATAAATAATGTCAACTCCCGGCAAGGATATTTTATAAATTGCTGTATAACAGTAGATTTACAGGTAAATTAATCCTATATTCATAGAATATTTAATATTTTTTAATAGTAAAAGCTATCAATAATGTTCTTTAACGGCCGGCTAATGAAAGAAAATAATATCTTGCCAAGGCAAGTTTGTTTGCCAGCCTCTTTCCCAGGCTAGGGTTGGATAAATAACTATGTTACAATTAGAATCAAAGAGAAAAGTTTGATTTTTTGATAATAAAGTATTGCGAAGTTATCTGAATAAACATTGCATATATTCTCAATATATTGAGAATGGCAGCTAGCTAACAATATCAGCATTAGAGTATAGATATCACCATTAAAGTGACTCGAGAAAAGGAGTCAAAAATTATGGCTATTTCCAAAATCCTTGCGAACATAACCCAGTATATTTCTGAAGCTGCAATGCGGATTTTTGGCCCTACGGATGATGCTTATCCTACTATTGGCGTACAACCTTTTACAGGTGAGCCTTATGATAAACGTAAAGATGATAATGATTAGGTGCTGATACAGGAGTTAAAATTCAGAATTCAAGCAAGGGCAATTACCGGGGACTTCAAGCAAAGCATATAATTGAAAACTACTAAATTGTAGATTTAGCTCCGTACTTAAACCCTTTTATTCAAAAATAGTGGCGTATTACAATACGCCGCTATTCCAATTCATTCTGCATTCTGGCTCCTGATGAATAGACATATTGCAAAAATTATATATCAATCATAGTTTTAGCCTCAATATGCGTTCAAAATTCAAGCCGTAACGCTATAGTTGCGATTGATATTATAAAATAGTAACTAAAACTACTTTGGGTTTAAGATTACATGTTTGTTTTGTCTATTATAGACATTTAATCATATAGTAAAGGACTGAAACTTGATGAAGGCGAAACTTCTCAAGTATTTCTTTTCTCAAGGTTATATTAAAATTTTTATAATCAAGCAAGTTTTTTTAAACTTAATTTTATTTATTTTCATATTTAGAGGGAAAAATGAATAAGATTTATTTTTGGAAAAGTTATTTTGCCTTGACTTTTAAATTTTTGGTACCTATAGCTCCTGCTGCACACTTAGTTACTTTACTTGGACTGCTGCTCGGAGTACATCAAACGGCATCTGCTACGACGATTACGTTTCAGCAAGCATCTGTAGGGACACTATCAACCTATACTGAATCTGGTTTTACAACTTCGGTAGTTTCTGGACCTTGGGTTGCAATTGACTCATACGGGAATCCGGCTCCCTTCATAGAGTTTACGAATGAGGCTGGTCAGAACCCGCTGGCTGCGACAATTCAAATTACAAACGATGACTCCACGTTTAAATTCAACTCGGTCGATCTTTACTCCAGCGTGACACCAATCCCTTATGTAATAACGGGATTGTTGAATTCAACGCCAGTATTTTCTTTTGAAGATACGGTTCCAAACACTTTTGGTAATTTTCAAACTGTGGCCAACTCGAACTCGAATTACTTAATCGACAGCCTGACAATCTCTCTAACTAACCCGGCAGCACCGTGTTGCTCTAATCCTATGGGGCTTGATAATATTACTGTGACACCCATTTCCACTACTTCAGTTCCTGAGCCAAATAGTTCTCTATTTTTTTTACTGGGACTTCCAGTTGTCACTTGGCTTCGTCGAGCGACATCTGACTCCTCGCTCAACAATCCGTAATGAGTTCATAGCGATGAATTATGCTCAATATAAGAGCGAAGAGCGGAGTTAATTAGAGATTGGTAGCCTTTTCCTTTGCTTTTAAACCAATCTAGAATATCTTGATCTAGTTGAATTAATATGGGTTCTTGGCTAACAGGTTTTACCATTTTGGCTGTTTCCCAGAATTGCCGATCTAATTCAGGAATATCTGAAGTATCAATCGCTGTATCAGGGATATTTTGGAGTTCTTTAAGTCGATTGGGCGAGATACTCATAAGCTGATGCGCGTCTAAAGTATATAAACACTCTTGATGGTGGCTAACTGTTAACTGTTAACGGGTTTTCAGTCATCAGTCATCAGTCATCAGTCATCAGGTAAATGTACAATATTATTTGCGTAACAGCTTAGTAGGTTCTCCTTTCTTTGGGGGTGGCTTTTCGGGCAGAGATTAATCGAATTTTGCCGTTTCTGTATAGAGTCAAGTGTAATAAATAAGATAAAGGCGTGAGTTTATTCCTCACGCCTTTTTATTTAAACTTTTTTCCCACCGTCTGCTAAGAGTTCCAGAATGACTCCATTTGTCCAGCCGAAACCAACTTCGTTAGAACTGTATCCAAAGCAAATTTCGTCGGAAACGTTGGCAGAGCAGCGTTCAACATCGTATTTCTCTACTAGGGTATTGTGACGCTCGAATTCTTTAATTACCATAGCTAAAAATTTGTTGGCAATGCGATCGCCTTCTGTATGAAACCCATAGCGGTAAAATCCCTGGACGGCAATGAACGTCAATGGTGCCCAACCAAAGGGAGCATCCCACTGGTTTCCGGTGACACGAGTACTGGTAAAAATTCCACCTGGGGCTTCAAACAAAGAGAGATTTTCCACGACGCGTTGGGCCTGCGCTTGAGAAGCAATCCCCAGCCACAGAGGATAGAAGGTGGTAGCAAATTCGTAATTGCGGCGTTTTCCACTCTGGAAGTGATAGTCCAGATAAAGTCCCTGTTCTTCATCCCAGAGAAACTGATCGATACGAGCGCGGCGGATATCTGCACGGCCACGCCATTGTTTCTCCAACTCTTCGTTCCCCAAAATATTGTTAATTTGCGCCAAGTCTTGTTCTACCCGATACAGCAAACTGTTGAGGCACACAGGAGCGTAGTGGAGGATATCAGCACTGAAAGGGCCAAATCGGTTAGTGATATCAAAACCGGACTCGCGCATAGTGCGATCGCCCTTGTAAAATAGGTGCGTCAGTTCGTCATTTTCCCGGTTGTAGTAAAGACTAACGTCATAATCTTCAACCTCAAAAGTTTTATAGTACTCCTTGACGCGATCGTAGTGGCTTTTTCCTTCCTCATCCCGCTCAGAGAACAAAACTTCTGGCGCGGGGCCTTCTCCAAAAGCGTAGAATCGGGATAAACCAGTTGCAGGATTCAGGTGAGGCGGTACTACCCAGTAATAATAAAACTGTTCTAGGATCGGTACGGTTGACTTTAACCACTCTTGATCCTGGGTGTGCTGGAATAGTGCCAAAACCATCATGCTGAGGACGGGGGGTTGCGATCGCGACAGCATATAAGTCCGGTTGGAATTGAGGATAGTGCCGTAATGCTGCACCTGGTACAGCAGTTGCTCAACTTGGCTTTGCGCTAGCTCCCATTCCCCATCGCGCAAAAGTCCTAGTAATATAAAGTAGCTGTCCCAGCCATACATTTCGTTAAAACGACCACCTGGTACAACATAAGGCCCTGGTAGATACAGTAACCCGTGATCTTTAATCGCCTCTGCTTCAGTTGGCAAAGTGCGAATTTGCAGCCGTTGCATATCTTTGGGAGATAGCGATCGCTCCAAGACGGTTTGAATGTTGGGACAATCTTCTGAGGGTGAAATGTAGACGATCCAAGGTGTCTCATTTTTGTGGTCTAGTTTGGTATCCTTGGCAGATTGTAATAAGTGTTCGTGCGATCGCGTTAAGGTTTTCCAGGTTTTTTTGATATGGACGCGCAGGGTGTCAATCTGCGTGGTGGTAAGTGCTGGGGGAGTGGTCATATTTAGAATTATTTTTTGAAACGCAAAGGGACGCGAAGGGAATCGCAGAGGTACGCAGAGGTTTTATCTTTTTATTCGGCACTACTAATTAATAGGGCGACTGGGAAATGGGCGAGGGCTGATCCGATAGATAGGGTTTGTGTGGTTTGTAAGGGTTGTTGAGTGAGGACGTTTTTCCAGGTGGAGGGAGTTCCAGGGGGTAATTGTAGGTGTGTATCTTGCCAAACTGACTCGCCTAAGGGGTTGTCTTTTGGCTGGATGAGGCTTGTTAAAAAGCGAGGCGCGATCGCGATCGCTGTTTGATTCCCTTCTCGGCGTGCAAAGGCGATAATATGATTGGCGTAGGTTCCCTGAACTTCTAAGGGCAGATAGTCGCCGTCCTGGAATAATGTGACATAGTTTGTTCTAGCTTGCAGTAATTGAGCCGTTAAAAACAGTTTGATTCTGCCATCGGTTTTATCACTCAGCAACTTTTGAATCAAACCTAGAATGTCGGTTTTCACCTGTTCGCGGATGGCGCTTAAGTAGGTGCGTCGCTGTTCAAAATCCACAGGACGACGATTGTCTGGATCGACTAGGCTTAGTTCCCAAAGTTCTGTTCCCTGGTATAAATCGGGTACGCCGGGGGCGGTAATCTTCAGTAGAGTTTGGGAAAGGGAATTAAAAATCCCATACTCTGCAATTCGCGCTTGAAAGGGACAAAAGGCTTCTAGAAATTCCCCGGAGAGGGAAGGGTCGAGTACCTTCTCAATAAAGGAGGTACAAGCTTCTTCATACTCGCTATCAGGTCGCAACCATGCTGTATGCACTTTCGCTTCTCGAATTGCTTTAATTATATAGTCCTTCACCCGTTCCACAAAGGATGCATGTTCGTGTTCTGCAAAGGGAAACGCCCCTACTAGGGTTTGATAGAGAAAATACTCGTCGTTGCGATCGGGCATAGCGAACCCGTGGCGATGGCTGCGATGTCCTCGATTCATGGCACTCCAGGTATTTACCTGCTGATCCCATTCATCGGGGATTTCTGAAAGGACATTCAATCTGGCCCGCACATCTTCGCCGCGTTTGGTGTCGTGGGTGGCTGTGGTGTTCATTGTGTGAGGCCAGGTTTCTTGGTGCTGTTTGTTAAAGGCATGAAATTTAGCTAAGTCGATACCAAAATGGCCAGGATTTCCGCCCACTTCATTCAACGACAGCAAACGATTGTAAACATATAATGTGGTGTCTTCTACGCCTTTTGCCATTAGCGGGCCGCTGTATTGCTGCATCCGCAAGACAAAATATATCCACTGTTCGCGTTCTGTTTGAGTCAAAGAATTATCAAACTCTAACAGCATTAACTTTTCAATAAAGGTCAGTTCGTTCTGCAATAGGGGCGTTTGTTCTTTGGCTTGGTTAATTACTTCTTGAATGGTAGCGCGATCGCTCTCTCCAATTCCATCGGGTGTAATATAGGTGCGGTAAATCGGGAAGAGTGTCAAAACTTCGGCGATCGCTCTTTTTAATCCATTCAGTGTAAAATCATTGCCATAGCGATATTTGCTGGAAACGTTCTTTAGCAAAAGAGCCAGATTGTCAATATCACCTGCTAAGTTCTTTTCCAAAATCAGGTGCTTTTTATCTTTCACTACCGATGCATAATCTACTCTGGAACTAATAAAGTTTTGGTAAATTTTATCGAAGGATGATTCATTTTGTGTTTGACAAAATACACCATTTACATAATTTAAAAAGTCATATCCAGACGTACCTTCTATTTCCCAGTTTTCCGGCAAATCTTCGGTGAGTTCTAAAATCTTTTCGACGGTGATATAAACATCACCCGTCTTTTCCCGCAGCCTTTCTAGATACTGGATTGGGTTATAAAGTCCATCAATATGATCAATGCGTAAACCTGTAAATTTGCCTTCCTCAACCAGCTTTTGAATAAAGCTGTGGGTATTATTAAAAACGCGCAATTCTTCAACTTTAACGGAAATCAGTTCATTGACAGTAAAGAAACGGCGGTAGTTCATTTCTTCCGCGCCAACTTTCCAGAAGGCGAGGCGGTAAAACTGGTCATTTAGTAATTCATCTAAGAGGTTAAAGCTTTCTGAATTACCGGGTTCTCCGTTGAAAGTTTGGAGATTTTCGTCAATGAACTCGCGGATGGCATCGTTTGTGGTGTAGAGTTCCCAAACCAATCCTTTAATAAATGCGATTTGGTCTTGTCGCTGTTTTCCTGCAACTTCTGAGGGCACATTTTTGAGAATGTAAAGAATCCCCAATAGCTTAATAAAATCAGGATGATTGCGTCCGAGTGTACGCGTGAGTTTACCCAAATTATGGGTGATAAATTTTGTGTAAGATTCTAACCGGAGTGGCAGTTTTAAGCTGTAATAGTTGACAGTTAAACCGTTCTGTTCGTATTGCAGTTGAATATGTCCGTTTTCTAGGGATGCACCATAGAAATCTCCCAGCAACGGCGCGAGAATTCGCTCTTGGCGATCGCCAAAGGGAGCATTCCACGAAAGGTCGAAGTAGTCGGTATAGCTGGAGTCTGGGCCGTGTTCCAATACGTCCATTAAGTAATCGTTTTCGCTGCTATAGGCCATGTGGTTGGGCACAATATCTTGTAACCAGCCCATACCAAGAGATTGAACTTCACTAACTAATGCATCAAAGGACTCATTAGTTCCCAGTTCTGGGTTAAGTTGAGTGGCATCTACTATATCGTAGCCGTGCGTACTCCCGGATCGTGCCTTGAAAATGGGAGAAGCATATAAATCGGAAATACCTAAATCTCCTAGATAAGCTGCGATCGCTTTAGCGTTGTCAAAGCCAAATTGAGGTGTAAACTGAATTCGATAAGTGGCGGTAGGAATTCGCATGAGTTTGTTCTAATGAGAGATGGGGCGATATGCTTCGGTTAACATGGTTGTCTGTCGAAGATCCCCCCAACCCCCCTTAGAAAGGGGGGCTTTTTCTGATCTTTACCCCCTTTTTAAGGGGGTCGCCGCAGGCGGGGGGATCTTATCTTAAACCTATTGAGAAGTGGAGGAGTTTGAGGTTTTGAGGGTGAAACTTGAGCCTTTTAGCATGAACGTTAAGCCTTTTAGCTCGAACGTTGAGCCTTTTAGCATGAACGTTGAGCCTTTTAGCTCGAACGTTGAGGCTTTTAACTCGAACGTTGAGGCTTTTAACTCGAACATTGAGCCTTTTTGCTCGAACGTTGAGCCTTTTAGCTCGAACGTTGAGGCTTTTAACTCGAACGTTGAGCCTTTTAGCTTGAAACTTGAGGTTATGAGGCTGAAACTTTAAGTTCTAACTCTCCCCCTTATCCTTTTTCATAGAGTACTAAACTAGTAGGTTGCAATTTCACTTCTTGTCCCACAGACAGATGTTCAGGAGCTTCAGAACCATGCCCAGACCATGAGGTATCAGCAGAGTCCAACAATTTATTAGCATTTTGCTCAAACGGCAGAGTCACTGTCACTGGAGACGAATTGAAATTCATCACAAATATTAGTTCGCTCGATTCGCACCAACGACGCACAATGACCAATTGCTTGTCTTCATCGCTAGTCGCTTGGATGGAGTTGCGGTCTTGGTTTAAAAGCACTGGATGCGTCTTGCGTAAATTAATTAACTGACGATACCAATCCCATAGAATCTTGTGCTTACCTTGATTGCGTAATTCCCAGTTGAGTTTAGACTTTAGGAAAGTTTCTGCTGATTCGGGATCTGGGGGATCATCTGCATAGTGAAATGCTTCAAACTCTCCTTTACGTCCGGCTCGAACTAATTGAATTAAATCTGGATCTGAGTGACTAACAAAGTAAATAAAGGGTGCAGTTTCACCGTATTCCTCTCCCATGAATAACAGAGGTAAGTTGGGCGACAGCAGTACAGCGCCAGCAGCTAACTTTAATCCCTCAAAAGAGATTCGTTGGCTGAGGCGTTCTCCTTTCATTTGATTGCCGATTTGATCGTGATTTTGAATGCAAACTGAAAACTGTGATAAAGGGCGATCGCGGCAAGATACACCATGAAATCTCTTACGGTGTGGTGCGTACTTCCAATCGTAAATAAAAGTATCTTCATAAGCTTTCGCCAACTGTGCTACTTGCCCAAAGTCTTGATAATATCCTTGGCGATCGCCTGTTAAAAGTGCGTGTAATGCATGGTGAAAATCATCACTCCACTGGGCATCAAGTCCGTACCCACCCAATTCTGGCGGACGAATTATTTGCGGATTATTCATATCACTTTCGGCAATTAAATGGCGTTTCCATTTTTGCCCTTGTTGTGAAAAATGATGAACTGCTTCCGCCAGTTCCCACAAAAAATGCTTCGCCCCTAAATCGTAAATTGCTTGAGTTGCATCGAGCCGCAATGCATCAATGTGGAACTCGCGCAACCAGTAAAGCGCATTCTCAATAAAATAATTTCGCACACCCTGACTATGGGCATCGTCGAAATTCATCGCATCGCCCCACGGCGTTTTATAGGTTTTAGTAAAGTAGGGCGCGAACTGACTCATATAGTTGCCTTCTGGCCCAAAGTGGTTATACACCACATCCAGCACTACGGCAATGTCGTTTTGGTGACAAGCATTTACCAGTTGCTTAAGTTCGGCTGGGCTACCATAGGAATTTTGGACAGCATAAGGGTAAACGCCGTCATAACCCCAGTTGCGATATGCCAAAGAAGCTTCAACATGGGTATCTCCCGGAAATTGGGAGATGGGCATAATTTCAATAGCGTTAATTCCCAGTTCCCTCAGTTCCGGTAGGCGGGGAATGATGGCGGTGAAATTTCCTTCAGGCGTGAATGTGCCAACGTGGAGTTCGTAGAAAATCATCGACTTCACAGGAACGCCAGTCCACCCTTCATCAGTCCACTCAAAATGTTGATCGACAATTTGAGACGGCCCATGCACCCCTTCCGGTTGATACTGCGACGCCGGATCTGCAAAGGTGTCTTGCCCATTTAAGACATACCGATAAAGCGTACCCGGATACACATCGTTGACTTTCGTTTGCCAGTATCCCTCAGACTGAGGCTTGAGCGGAATTAACTGCTGTTCTGGCGTCAAAATTTGTACCGTGACGCTATCTAATAGCGGAGACCAAACTGTAAATTCACACTCTCCGTTACCCAAGTAGTTAGCACCAATTCTCACGCAGCATCCTCCCATCAGTTCCAGTTTGTTGTGCCGAATTGTGGCGCGATGGCGTACCCGCCCTTTCCGGTGGCGATCGCAAATGTCATTGATTGCACAATGTTTACAAACACGCCAGATAGCATAATGGTTGGTCTACCGCGCTTTTCGCTAGCACCTGGAGGCGGATTTTTTACCAGAATAAGTTCTCTCTAATGGCAAATGTTAAGGAAATGGCGAAGAAAAAACGGAGCATTCGTAGGGTAGCACAGCGATGTATCCCTACGGCTTGCAGCTACCATCCACACAGTACGCCGATTGATATGTATTAGAACGCTTACCAAATATGGTGTAACGGTTATCGCGGATTTGCTCGTAAAAGCGATCGCCTGCCCATTTCATCCCCGGTAAGGCTCGATAAGCGTCTACAAATATACTTCCTACTGGCAATAGCCGCCCAATTTCTTCAGCAGCGTTACTACCTTGCCAACGTCTTTGAGGATCGTTGCCATCAATTAAAATCATCCCCTGTTCACAGTCTTGGGCTGTAATTCCCCACCGTAAAAGTGTCTGCTCATCTTGCATAGGACTGTAGCGAAATAGCTTTCCTTGGTCTAAGGTTTCTAGCAATTGCACTAGGGTAACGCAGAGATTACAATTTCCGTCGTAGATTACGTAGTAATTCATATAAATAACGGCTATGAAGGCAATTGATTTGTCAAATGTGTGTTAAATAAGCTATTACGCTTTGAAATTACACAGTCACTTCCTAAGTTCGTTGACCGCTAACGGTTAACTGTCAACAGTCAACAGTCAACAGCCAACACGAAAAGATGTGCAAGTTAAATGCGTGACAGCTTACAACTTTGGTATTCTAGCTTAGAAAAAAGCCGCAAATCAGCAATCGCTACTTCAGCCACTTGCTTTTCGATACTGTGGCAAGCGTCAAATGTGCATAATGTCGTCGAGTTTAAGTTGTAAATTTGGCAAGATACCAGACGAAATAGTATCTCCTAACCGATATTGTTGTTGCTGGTACACACCGTTAACTAACTGACAAACTGTGAATGTAGGTTGTTTGGGATTGCCAATAAATTGCAAACCACCCAAGCCACGAAAGTCCACAATCCAATATTCTGGAATGTTAAGAAAAGCGTATTCTTCCACTTTCCTTGCATAATCATCTTGCCAGTTTGTACTCACAACTTCAGCAACAAGCTTGATTGTACTACCGTTACAAATAATAGGTTCTTTTTGCCAGAGCGGTTCTTTACTAAGTTCTGCTTTATCTAAGACAATTACATCAGGACGCAGCGCTGTGGTAACAGCTGCAGGTGGTTTAATCAAGCAGATGTTTGGAACTAGCCAGTTTAAATTGGAATTAAAAATTTCGACATAGATTCTACCAGCAATACTACCTGCAACAGCTTCATGTGACCCTGTAGGTTCCATGTCTCTTAGTTGTCCGTCAATTAATTCGTAGCGTGTATTGTCACCATATTGGATTATAAATTCCTCAAAGGTAAGTAGTTTGGGTGAAGTGTAGGTCATTATGTCTTGTTTTGACTTGACGTAGGCTTATTGTAGCGACTGCCGTTACAAAGTACAGTAAAGGTGGGTTAATTTTTGGAAGCAATTGATCGCATTCACAATGCAAGTCGATGCATTCGCAATGCAAGTCGATGCATTCACAATGCAAGTCGATGCATTCGTAATGCAAGTCGATGCATTCGCAATGCAAGTCGATGCATTCGTAATGCAAGTCGATGCATTCGTAATGCAAGTCGATGCATTCACAATGCAAGTCGATGCATTTAGATAGTACGACAATACAAATACTAAAAAGCTTGTCCTCAAAGATCGCCCCCGGATTCCAGTTAAGCTATTACGCTTTGAAATTACACAGTCACTTCCTAAGTTCGTTGACCGCTGACGGTTAACTGTCAACTGTCAACAGTCAACAGTCAACAGCCAACACAAAAAGATGTGCAAGTTAAACGCCCGACAGCTTATCATGCTTTTGGGATGGTATTCGCATAGTTTTTTTCATTAATGAGAAAATATTCATGAAATACAAACTCTTGGGCAAAAGCGGGTTAAGAGTCTCTGAACTCTCCTTAGGAACCATGACCTTTGGTGAAGATTGGGGTTGGGGTGCATCTGCTGACGAAAGTCGTAAAATCTTTGATACTTATGTAGAAGCAGGGGGAAATTTCATTGATACCGCCAACGGTTATACCGATGGGAGCAGTGAAAAAATTGTTGGTGAATTAATCGCTAAAGAACGGGAACGTTTTGTAGTTGCGACAAAATATTCCTTTCCCTTGGAGATGAATAATAAAAAGGGCGACCCTAACGCCAGTGGAAACCATCGTAAAAACTTAATTCAGTCTTTAGAAGGTAGCTTGAAACGGCTGAATACCGATTACATTGATTTATTCTGGTTGCACGCTTGGGATTTCACAACACCTATTGAAGAAGTTTTGCGATCGCTTGATGATGTCGTCCGTCAAGGTAAAGTACTTTATATCGGCATTTCTGATGCCCCTGCTTGGATCATTTCCCAAGCAAATACCATCGCTCAATACCAAGGATGGACGCAGTTTGTTGCCCTGCAAATTGAGTATAGTTTGATTCAGCGAACACCAGAACGCGACTTGCTACCGATGGCAAAAGCCTTTGATTTGGCAGTGACACCGTGGTCGCCTTTAGGTGGTGGTGTGCTGACAGGTAAGTATAATAAGCCTCCTCAAGAAGGCGGTGAACAAGGACGACTCGAAACTTTTGGTGGAGGGATTTCTGAAAAGAATTTAGCGATCGCTCAAGTTGTCAGTGAAGTTGCAGAAGAAATTGGACATACACCTTCACAGGTAGCATTAGCTTGGCTACGCGCTCAAAGTGGCGTGATTATTCCGATCGTTGGGGCACGTAAATTAACGCAGTTTCAAGATAACTTAGCTTCAATAGAAGTCACACTCTCGCCAGAAAATTTGCAACGTTTAAATGAAGTGAGTCAAATTGAACTGGGTTTTCCCCATGACTTTTTGCAAAATGATGTAATTCGCGATCGGCTTTTCGGTGGTACATTCAATACCATAGAAAATCACCGTATTTGACTAATAATCATAAACTTTAACATATTCAGGCGTTAATTCAATCCATCGTCAGAGAGTTTCGCCTAGCCTTGCAATTCTGTAGAGTTAGATATAAAAGGCATTAACAACGTAGAATCATGAGCGACAACAGCATTACATCACGTTTGTACCCTACCCGCATTGACATTCCCGCCGAAGCGCGAGTGCAAATCGTGGTACTTCTCAACCAAACCTTGGCAGCTACCTCGGATCTGAAAACCCAAGCAAAGCAAGCGCATTGGAATGTTAAAGGAACTGACTTCTACCAGCTACACCTATTATTTGATGAACTTGCTGGGGAATTGGAAGGATACATCGATATGGTGGCTGAACGCGTTACAGCTTTAGGCGGATACGCTTTTGGAACAGCCCGCGCCGCAGCTAGTAATTCAATTTTGCCAGAATATCCCTTAGATATTTTGGATGGTAAAGACCATGTAACAGCGTTGTCAGATCGTTATGCAATCTATGCTAAACATCTCCGGGAAGCGATCGATAAAACTGATGACTTAGGTGACCTTGATACCGCCGACCTTTACACCGAAATTTCCCGCGCCATTGACAAACGACTTTGGTTCTTAGAAGCTCATTTGCAAATAGCAGAAATCAAAGGAGAAAATGGCAAAGCGGGTGCTACTCAACCTCAAAAAGTTGCTGCTCTTAGATAAGCACTTTTGAGAATCGCTTTTTCAAATCTAACAGTATCTTTTTGGTAAGTACGTCACTTTTAAGTGCGTACTTTTCTTTTTATATGTATATGCTTTACTATTTAAATAGTTCAAAACTAGGCAACAAAATTTCAGAACTCAAAATTATATTCTCCAAAGCGCTACACATTTACTGAATCATATTTGATTAGCGATCGCTAACAAAAAAGCTTAATTCTTTGACTGTAAAAACAATTAACAGCGAGGTAACTTTATGTCTCAAAATACTATTAGCCACCTAATTCATGATAGAAATGCACGCGGCCATGCTCAAATGGGCTGGCTCGATAGTTATCACACATTTTCCTTTGGCAGTTTTTACGATCCCAACCGCATGGGATTTCGCGCTCTGCGGGTGATCAACGACGATCGCATCGCTCCGGGTGCTGGATTCCCTACCCACAGTCATCGTGACATGGAAATCCTCACATACGTCTTAGAAGGTGCTGTAGAGCATAAAGACAGCTTGGGTACTGGGTCGGTGATTCGCCCTGGTGATGCACAGATTATGAGTGCTGGAACTGGAATCAGCCACAGCGAATTTAATCCCTCACCAATTGAACCACTGCACTTGCTACAAATCTGGATTCTTCCCGATCAAGAAGGATTGACACCAAGATATGAACAAAAAGCTTTTCCTCTAGAAGAAAAGCGTGGCAAACTCCGCTTAATTGCTTCTAAAGATGGGCGCGATGGAGCCGTGACAATTCATCAAGATGTTGATTTATACACATCTGTTTTAGAGTCAGGTGATGTTGTTAATTATCAAGTCAAACCTGGTCGCTATGCCTGGTTACAAATAGCGCAAGGCATAGTTAACTTGAATGGCGAGGAACTAAGAGCAGGTGATGGAGTGCAAATCAATGGCGAAGAACAGCTAGAAATTAGCACCAACATAGGCGGCGAAATCTTGCTTTTCGATTTAGGCTAATCTTAAGTCTGGTTGCTGAAAGGCTAGCTTGTAGGGTGGGTATTGCAATGTCCACCCTACAGTCGTTTATATTGTCTGCACAACTGTTAGAGTTAACTTATAAATCATTGAGGATGTTGCAGATGGCATACAGTGATTTCACACTTGCCAAAGTTGGAGAGGCTTTTCAACTTGTAATTGATGAAAAGCGCAATCTTTTCAAAGATGTATCGCCTATTCAACCTTCTGCCACTTTAACAACGCTCTTAGAAGAATATACTCAACTAGCAACTGCTATTAACACTGAGAAAGCCCGCTCAGAATTACTAATTATGCCAGTTCTTACAGAAGTTAGACGGCAGTTAAACTATCAAATATCACTGTTTTCTGGAACAGATTTTGATGTAGATAGTAGTAAAGGATTGAATGGGTTTTGTGATTTTATTCTCTGTGGTTCTGAAGAACAGTTTTACATTAAAGCGCCTATAATTACAATTGTTGAGGCCAAAAATGAAAATATCAAAAGTGGTTTAGGGCAATGTATTGCTACCATGATAGCTGCCCAATTATTCAATCAAAAGACTCAACAAGAAGTTAAGACAATATATGGTGTTGTCACTAGTGGAACTAACTGGCGGTTTTTAATGTTAAAAGAACTAACAGCATACATTGATATAATGGAATACTATATCAGTGATGTTGACAAAATTATTGGCATTCTGTTGCAACCATTTCAATCTGCTTTACTACAAACATCAGTTCAATAAATTAAATAACGAATGTCTAAAAAGCCCGATTCGCAGTTCCAAAATCTATTTTCTTCACCCAAATCAACCAACTGGGACGAAAGATTAGCCCAAATAGCCTATCGCTTTAACCGGGAATATCAACGTGAAACCTTTGAACTCCCAGCAGAAGTTCAGGCGATGCCGATATTCCGGGAGTGGATTGGAGGTAGTTTCTCAGGGAGAATTGCTTCCCCTTTTTGGGAAATTGCTAAACCTCAAAAAAACCAACACTGTATAGATATTGGCTGCGGTATCAGCTTTTTAATCTATCCTTGGCGGGATTGGCAAGCGTTGTTTTATGGGCAAGAAATCAGTAATGTGGCACGGGATACCCTTAATTCTCGTGGGCCGCAGTTGAATTCTAAGCTGTTCAAAGGTGTTGAGTTGGGAGCAGCTCATCAGTTAAACTACTCACCAGAGCAATTTGACCTTGCGATCGCCACAGGATTCAGCTGCTATTTTCCACTCGAATATTGGGATGCTGTGCTGGCAGAGGTCAAGCGAGTATTAAAACCAGGTGGACATTTTGTGTTTGACGTTCTCAACCCAGAACAGCCTTTAGCAGAAGATTGGGCAGTTCTAGAAACCTATTTGGGGGCTGAGGTGTTTTTAGAGCCTTTAGCTAAGTGGGAAAAAACGATTAAAGCGGCTGGTGCTAAAGTCGTAACGCACAAATCAGGGGAATTATTCGAGTTGTATAAGGTGCGATTTTAAAAATCTTATTAGGACTTCCAAAAAATAAATTATCCAATTTACTCAGATCATATTTTTCTGCCTTCCCCCTGCGCCCTGCTCTGTGCCCCTCTGCCTATACAGCAACAGGATATTTTTTTTTAGTTGGAAGTCCCTTACTCAGGGATAACTGGACTCATTGGATCTAAAGAAGTTGTAAAAACAAAATAGATTACCCCAGCGCCGAGAATCATCACGGCGAGACTGAACAACAACACCCAGCGGTCTGTTGGTTCATAAGTATCTTCTTCGATATCACGACGGACTGCGAAATAGTGCCCCGTTGAGAGCCACACCGTGATTAAACCCACCAGTGAGAAGACTAAACCTAACTTCCAGCCGTTACCAGGACGAGGTACTAAAGGTACTTGGAAGGCACGCAAACGCACGATGACGACACCAAAACCTAAAAGAGCGATTCCTGTCCGCATCCAAGCGAGGTAGGTACGCTCATTTGCCAAGTGATCTCTGATTCGGGACGGATTCAGTCGTCCTGCCTTTTTTTTATCTTTATCTTCTTCTGTAGTTTTCAATTTTAACTGCATCAATAACACCCTTATACCCAAAGAGGCTTTTCTTAAAAATATGCGGAGGTAATAGCAAATCTCTTTCCAGATGACTTGCACCCAGCGCAATATTTGCGCTAATGAAATATACTTGTTATGATTGTACATTTTTCTCAAAATTTATTTTAATGCAGATATCTAAATAAAACAAGCCTAAGATTGAGGATAGATAAATTTAAGAAAACAGCCAAGATCAGAGAGATTTTTCACCAGTACAAGTACTGTTTTTGTCTCTAATTTTGGCTGTTACCCTATTTAAATTCAGAACAATCATTCAAAAATAGATTATGCACTTCTATTTCAAGACTGATTGCTAGGCGCATTAGGAACTCGTGTATTTATAAGAGCCTGTGATACATCTGGGATAAACCAGTTAGCCTTAGTGCTGTTAAGAACTTTCACAGTCGGAACATTCAAGTCAATTGCAGCAGTATCTGGATTCGTCTTAATTACTAACTGAGTTCCATCAAGTATTTTTAGAGCAGCCGGGCCTGTCAATTCTTGACCTTGCCCATTAGGGCTAGAAGTAAAATTTGCTACCTTGACATTATTCGCTAGATAGATGCCATCACAATCCCAGTTATTTTTCGTTGACTGACCATTAGCTAGAAAATACAGATTATTGTCGTATACGGCATCTTCATCGTCTTCATCATTTGGTCTTTTGCCGTATACTGCTATAGTATTACCTGTTTGATTGTCGCATTGACCCCAGTTTATTCCCGTCTCTAAAGCATATTTTTGCAGTGTTAATTCTTCGATTCTCTTTTGAGTTTCTTCTGGTGTAAGACCTTCAACTTGAGTTTGAGCATCTTTTGTCTGAGAAAGTTCATTAAGAGCTTTAGTGACTTCGATATAGTCAGGGTTTTTGCTAAATTTTGGTTTATCAGCAAAAGAAGGTTGAGCAAAGGCTAGATTGGCGACAATCATCAAGACAATTAGCAGAGATTTCCAGATTTTCATGTTTTGACTCCTGTTGATGGGTAAGATATTTTGCAGTTTGGAATTCATTTTGCTCAGAAGATTCATGATGCACCTCTTTTTAGATACTTAATTTTTATTGTTCTTCACTCGAAGGCTGAGTATTAAAACCTAAAATCAATGAGAATATATAACTAGAAACTACAGATAAAAGAGTCCAAGTAACATTTTCTGTGACAATAAATATACCCAGTCCAATCAATATACAAGGCACAAAAGTGTTGCCATTCTCTGTTAAAAAGTTTGCGATCGCAGGTAAGTACGTTAACTTATAAGCGGTATAACACCATACGCCAACTAACGAAAAGAAGATACTTAGTATTACTAGCAGACTATCTAATTCAGAATTGGCAAACAGGGGCACGTAGACGCTAATATTATCACTACCATTGGCAAAGGCGATCGCAGCTACATTGCATGTTTGCGGAGAGAGAAAACTGGCAATTATAGAGGGACTAGACGGATCGGTTTCTGCTTCGGCTTCCTCTGGCGAATCCTCTTCGCGTTTTAGTAAACTACTCACGCCAATGATTATAGGCATTAAACCAAGTAGTCTAATCCAGTCTTGCGGTATGATTAGCCCACCGAAGAAACCGGGAAGGCTAGCAACGATCAATGCAGCAAAACCGAGATACTGACCAGCAAAGATGTGACGACTGCGGAACGTTTTATTGATTTGTGAAAAAAGCAACGTCAAAATGACAATATCATCAATGTTGGTGGCAATAAATGCCATGAACCCTGTAGTAATTGCAGTTACTAAACCGCTCATTTGTGAAAGTCCTTGTTTTCATACTTGGATATTGGGCATTGGACATTGGGCATGGGTCATTTACAAAGGACAAATGACCAATGACTAATGACTAATGACTAATGACTAGGTAGAAAGCCTTGGTTTATACTTTAGTCAAACTAATCGATAGAATCAAATGCTTTTGTTTGTCAAAATGATAAATGAAAGTGATTAAAACTTTGACACCAAGTTCTAGGGATACCATAAATGGCAGGAATGACGCTTGAGCAGCTAAAAATTTTTCTAGCTGTGGCGCAGCACTTACACTTTACTCGCGCAGCAGAGGATCTTTATATTACACAACCTGCCGTCAGTGCAGCGATCCACAACTTAGAGCAAGAATACGGAGTGAAACTATTCCATCGGATTGGTCGCCATATTGAGATTGCTGAGGCTGGTAAATTACTGCAAGTGGAAGCGCAGAAAATTCTCGATCAAGTTTCCTTGACTGAAAGAGGATTGCGAGAATTGAACAATCTGCAACGGGGTGAATTGAAATTAGGGTCGAGTTTGACAATTGGTAACTACTGGCTACCAAGCAAGATTAGTGAGTTTAAGAGCCTATATCCCGGTATTCAGATTGACTGTAGCCTTGCAAACACAGAAGAGATTTGTGTGGGAACGGCGACAGGACAGTTTGATTTAGGTTTGGTGGAAGGAGATGTAAAGCCAGCGCTCCAGAGTACTCTGGAGTACGAAATAGTGGGGAGCGATCGCTTGCAAATTGTGGTAGGTCAAAAACACCCTTGGTTTGAGTGGGGAGAAATTGACTTAAGCCAATTGACTCAAACCCTTTGGGTGATGCGAGAACCAGGTTCTGGAACCCAGCAAAGGTTTGAGGAAGCCCTACAAAACTGGGGAATAAATCTTAGTGAACTGGATGTAAGTTTAGTATTCAACAGTGGAGAGATGACAAAAGCAGCGATCGAAGATGGTGTCGGTGCAATTGGAATTTCTGAGTTGATGGTAAAAAAAGAAATACAGTTGGGAACTTTGCGGGCTATTCGAGTGATTGATAACAGAGAGGGTAACGGTGCGATTGCAGAAATAGTTCGACCTTTTTTCAAACTCAAGCATCGTCAGCGTTTTCAAACTGCTCTTTCTAAAGTCTTTGAACAAATGTTAATATCGTCTTTGTTACATAGCTCACATCAACCCATATCAAAATCAGTTATTTAAAGCAACGTGAGTCTCCAACAGAGACGCACGTTAAAGTAATACCTTTGCCAATTTAATCAGAAAGAATCAAGGCATCAGTCCCCAGCCCCTTCAAACCTTCCGCATATTTCTACTAATAGGGTCAAACCCTCTAGAAAAACGCGTGCTTTCATCGTAGTAAGCGCCAGTCAGATTCGCTCCATACAACTTGGCATAGTTGAGTTTGGCTCCTCGGAGGTTTGCTTCATTCAGTTTGACACCGCTTAAATTAGCTCTGGTCAAGTTCGCTTTGGCTAAGTTAGCTCTACTCAAATCTGCTCCCCAGAGTTTAGCTTTAGCTAGGTTAACTCCACTCAAGTCAGATCCCCATAAATTGATTCCAGGCAAATAGGCTCCAATCAGCTTGTCCCTATTCAAGTTGACGCCTGGAAAATATCTTTCTCCTGCGGCAAAACGCCGTTTTAATTCCTCAGCATTCATGCGTCGCGTTCACCTTCCTTAGCAATACAGAAGTTATTTGTTCCCATTCCTGGCTTAGTTCTCCTGGAAACTTTGGCTGACCACTATGTTGATACCAGAAATTGGCATTGTTCAAATCGCCTTCTTTGCGGTGCAGATAAGCATGAACCCAGGCACTATCCACATCGCTGGCATTTTGAACTATTTCATGAGCTTTACTCCAATCACCTTTCTTGTCATACCACATTGCTTGCAGCCCTTTTGGCAGTGTCTGAGGACATGGGCGCTGCTTTTCGATCAATCGCAGGAATTCCTCTGTATTCACAATCGCCACCCAACAAGAATCAAACTTCTATCTCTAAGATACTCTTCAGCTTAAGGTTAGGGAGAAAGAAGAAGCAAAGGAGCAGGGTTAGACAAGGGGACAAAGAGAATAACCATGCCCAATGCCTTTCATATCTGTTTTACTGGAATAACTTCAAACTCGAAAGTACCGATCAAACGGTCATCAATATAGACCTCTATTCTATGCTTACCAAGCGGATCGCCAGGAGCGATCGTCCAAAAATTCTCAATCACACCGTCTGGAGCCGACTGTGTGCGCCGTGTCACAGATGTAGTGCCATCTGCTGATATTGAGAAGTCTTCACCGTTATCTGTACCCCAAGTTTCTGGAGGTTTTGGTAAACGCAAGACTTCGCGCCATTTCACTTCACCTTGGTAGTCTTTAAGTTTAATCCGCCACCCGTAAGCGTTTCCTTGCTGAAATGGCACTCTTGTTGTCTGGAAAATGGTAACGTTTCCTTTGGAGTCAACTCTCTTCAGCCCGAACTCAGTGTTACTAACAGTAATCTGTTTTGTATTCGTTGGCGCTGGAGATGATATAGCATTTTCTACCAAAACAGAAGTAGCGTTGATTGGCTCAGAGCCTATGGCTCCAGATATTAGCCAAGAAGAAGCTAGCACAGCAGTAGTAGCCCAAATTCTCATTAGTATGGTTTTCCTGTCAGACTTGTGGTACTTATTCAAGTAATCTGACATGTTTTCCGGGTCAAGGTTACCTATGGTTGGATAAAGACGAAATTGCTTTTGGTAATTGGCTGATTAAGGAACTAATGGAAAACTTGGATTCTATGAATAAAGCTTTTAAGTGATTGACTGAATTAAAAGCATGGACTGCGAAAGGTTGGGTGAAGTCTACAGAAGTGGCTAAAGGTAAAGATAGAGTCTTGGCACACCCGCATTTGCATATTTTGGCAATGCTGCCACTTTCATATTTCCCTAAATACTTTTACTGAGGCTTGAGCGTATAACTTGCGTTAATTTGAGGCGTTAATACAAACTGATTTGGTGATTTCGTGTTTGCTCAAGCCTCAGACAGTGACTTTATTGCTTTTAATATATCGTTTCAAAATAAGTTCCAACAAAATCAAAATTTACAGAGCTTATCCAAAGTTTCGCCTATAGGTAAAATCTGGGATAAGCACAGAACTAATACTGATAAAGTTTTACATTATTACGCCAAAGCAGACGAACATTATTTTCAGCAGTATGCTTGGCGCATGAAAATATGTTCCGAGTTGCTGAAGTTTCAATTAGTGTTACAGGAATCGGAAGGTATTCTCAAGTTAAAGCTATCAGATGCCCAATTCTGTAGAGTTCGTCATTGTCCGGTTTGTCAGTGGCGGCGATCGCTCATGTGGAAAGCAAGAGCTTACAAAATTCTCCCACAGGTTGTCACTGACTACCCCAAGTATCGTTGGCTATTTGTCACCTTGACTGTAAAGAATTGCCAGATTGAGGAACTCAGGGAAAACTTGGATTTAATATTGAGTGATAACTAAGACTAGTTAAAATACTCATAATCAGGAAGCTACAGTTGTTTCAGACTATTAAAGAATGTAGAAAGGAGTTTTAATCCTTACCTTTGTCCTGCTCGTGTCGGGTAGAAGTAACCCAACCGACATAACCACCAAAGCCGACCTTAACAAGATCAGCAAATACTGGACGATAGTCTTTATCAACAACAGCCAAACCGAAAGAACCACCAAGCAATAAAGTGGTACTAATAACAAAACCCAATTCTTTTAGTTTTTGTGACATTTGAATGTACCAAATAGTATTCACAAAGCTATGCGCGATAGCGCACACAAACCTCACACCTAAGTGCGCGTTAGCGCCTCTTCAGAGATGAACAAACAAGAATCCACAGGTAAATTCCTGGGGCGTTGTTTAGTTATCTCTGTTTTCTTTCCTAATTGCCTCAGCGAAGCTGCTCACCATATAGTCCACTCAGCAAGTGGATAAATAAATGCACATCAGCACTTCACAATTGTTAGGCGTTAGCCTACAAACTTTCGTAGAGCCAAAAGAAAAAATCCCAGCAACTCAATGAGTGAATAACTGGGAAATGCAGATTACCTTCACTTGAAATTAGGAAATATCTTCGAGTTATAAAAATAAATAGGTTAATTTACACTTTTAGGCATCATCTCTGACTTTGATTAACCAACTCAGCCGCTAAATGTATCGCTGCTTTCATACTTGTAGCATCAGCAATTCCCTTACCCGCAATATCAAACGCTGTTCCATGATCAGGTGAAGTCCGAACGAAAGGAAGACCTATAGAAGTATTAACTGCGCGATCAAACGCCATCAGCTTCACAGGTATTAAGCCTTGGTCGTGGTAAAGTGCCAAGTAGCCATCAGCAGGATTTTGTACTAAAGAATTTCCATACCAAGCTTGACCAGGTTTTACCCACATCGTATCTGGTGGTATTGGCCCATCTAGCCGTAATTGTGGTCTTTTTTGCCGCTCTTGCTCTAACCAGGGAATTAACCAATCCTGTTCTTCATGTCCAAGTTGTCCCTGTTCGCCACTGTGGGGATTCAAACCTGCGATCGCAATTCTCCCATTTTCTATACCAAAATCTTTCTCCAAGCACTCCATCAACAAATCCAATTTCTGTGTCAACAACTGCGGTGTCAATGTATCAGCTACTTGACGTAGGGGAATATGTGTGGTTGCAAGTAAAGCGCGGAGTGTCCAGCCAGTATGAGGCGATCGCGCTACAAATAACATCCCAAAACGGTCAACACTTGATTTTTCTGCCAAAAGTTCTGTTTGCCCTGGATAATTATACCCGGCGGCTTTCCAAGCAGATTTAGCGATCGGGCCTGTGACAATACCATCAAATTTACCAGCGAGTGTTTGAGCGATCGCATATTCCATATAGGCAAAACTAGCCGCACCACTCGCCGCATTACCTATTCCTGCAAGAATTTCATCTTTAATTTCCCCATCCAACTGCACATCAATAACTGACAACTCGTCTGGATTTGCCAAAGGTGCTAGATTCTCAGTTAAATTCAGTTTGTAATAAATCTGTGCCAGCAAATCCCGGTTACCCACCACAGTAACGTCATATTTTTTACTAATTTCCGGTTCTGCTAAAGCTTTCAAAATCACCTCCGGCCCAATTCCCGCCGGATCTCCCAGCGTCAACGCCAAACGCGGGCGATTTTTTTTGCTAAAATTCACTAAATTATCTTGATTATTTTGATACATAAAATTATTCATAATTATTATCATCAAGTTTTCTCACATTTCCCATCTCCACCGATCCCCAGTAGGGATTGCCCCCCAAACCAGTAGGGATTACTTGCTAAACTAGTTTAAAATTATTTACACAGGTCTAATCCTACAGCAACAATTCAAAAGCTTCTGTTAGACCTAGTTTACACACACTAATTTGCATAAGGAGAATCACACCAATGGGCGGCGAACTTTTGAATGCAGCTCTATTGTCCTTCGGTTTAATCTTCGTAGGCTGGGGCTTAGGCGCGTTGTTACTAAAAATTCAAGGCACAGAAGAATAATTGAGTGCTGTACATGGATAGCGGGGCGTTTAGCCCATGCTGAGTTAGGAGTTAGGAGTTATTATTCTCCCCACTCCCCTCTCCCTTTTTGATTGAAATGAAAAAAGCTTGTCCGGTAAACGGACAGCAATTTTCCTATGAGTCTGTTTATAACAAACAATTTTCTTAGAAAAGATGTAAACTTTTGTTTGCATAGGTTATTCTGATAAGATTCTTTTCATAAAACATTAAAATTTATTACAACCCTCATGACATTATTAATCGTCGGTGCCACTGGCACCTTAGGAAGACAAGTGGCTCGTCGTGCAATCGATGAGGGATATAAAGTACGCTGTCTTGTTCGGAGTAGTAAAAAAGCAGCTTTTCTCAAAGAATGGGGAGCAGAACTCGTACCGGGAAATTTACGTTATCCCGATACTCTAGCAGAAGCTTTAATTGGTGTAACCCAAGTTATTGATGCGTCAACATCTCGCCCTACAGATTCACTGAGTATCAAACAAGTTGATTGGGACGGCAAAGTTGCATTAATTCAAGCCGCAAAAACAGCGGGTGTAGAGCGTTTTATCTTCTTTTCAATTTTAGATGCTGATAAATACCCAGAAGTGCCACTCATGGAAATTAAGCGGTGTACAGAACTCTTCTTGGCTGAGTCTGGCTTGAATTACACCATCTTGCGGCTAGCTGGGTTTATGCAAGGGTTAATTGGTCAATACGGGATTCCCATTTTGGAAGGACAGCCAGTTTGGGTGACTGGTAATTCTTCTCCCATTGCCTATATGGACACTCAGGACATTGCTAAATTTGCAATCCGTGCATTGAGTGTGCCCGAAACGCAAAACCAAGCTTTTCCTGTAGTCGGTACTCGTGCATGGAGTGCAGAAGAAATCATCAACCTGTGCGAACGCTTATCTGGAAAAGACGCCAGAGTAACGCGGATGCCAATAAACTTGCTGCGTGCTGTGCGGGGTTTAACGCGGTTCTTTCAGTGGGGATGGAACGTAGCTGACAGGCTAGCCTTTACAGAAGTGTTGGCTAGTGGTAGACAGCTAAATGCTTCAATGGATGAAGTATACACAGTTTTTGGTTTAGATCAGCAACAAACCACAACCCTAGAAAGCTATCTACAAGAGTATTTCAGCCGAATTATGAAGAAGCTCAAAGAAGTAGACTACCAGAAAAACAAAAATAAAAAGCAGAAACCTAAAAAAACTCCTTTTAAACAGTCTTCAAAAGCCAATAGTCAATAGTCATTACAAAACAGACAGTAGTCGTTAAACTCTAGACTCTGGATATTTGACTCTAGATTAATGACTACATGACCAAAATGTGTAAGGATTACATAATACAAAGCACCGCCTAAACTTGGATATTTAAGTGTGCCGAAAGCAGGCATTATTTACAATGATGTTAAACCGATAGCGGGCCGTGTCGCTATTGAGTTGAAAGACAAGCTAACCACTGCCGGTTGGGATGTGTGTATCACATCGAGTATCGGTGGAATATTGGGCTACTCTAACCCGGATAGTCCTGTATGCCATACCCCCATTGACGGTCTGACACCCCCTGGTTTTGACTCAGAGATGGAGTTTGCAGTGGTGTTAGGGGGAGACGGCACTGTTTTAGCAGCGTCTCGTCAGGTAGCCCCCTGTGGTATTCCACTGCTAACAGTGAACACCGGCCACATGGGATTTTTGACAGAAACCTTCCTGAATCAATTGCCCCAAGCACTAGAACAGGCAATGGCGGGTGAGTATGAAATTGAAGAACGAGCTATGCTCACCGTCAAAGTGTTTCGGGGAGATTCAGTGCTGTGGGAAGCCCTCTGCTTGAATGAAATGGTTCTGCACCGCGAACCTTTGACCTCTATGTGCCATTTTGAAATTGCCATAGGGCGTCATGCGCCAGTAGATATTGCAGCAGATGGTGTGATTGTTTCTACGCCTACTGGTTCTACAGCTTACTCATTGAGTGCTGGTGGCCCAGTTGTTACCCCTGGCGTACCTGCTTTACAGCTAGTACCCATTTGTCCACATTCCCTAGCTTCTAGAGCATTAGTATTTCCAGATACTGAATCGGTCAACATCTACCCAGTAAACATTCCTCGGTTGGTGATGGTAGTGGATGGTAATGGAGGGTGCTATGTACTACCAGAAGATAGAGTATATATGGAGCGATCGCAATATAGTGCCCGATTTATTCGCCTGCAACCACCTGAGTTCTTCCGAATTTTGCGAGAAAAATTAGGTTGGGGTTTGCCACATATTGCTAAACCAACTTCGGTAGAATTGCCGTAGAGACGTGATTAATCGCGTCTCTACAGGAGTTAGAAGTTATTTCTTCCCTTTATTCCCCATCTTCCCCCTCCCCTCTACCCAGTTTGGTGATTTCCTTCCAGAATTACTAATGTAGGGATGGTATTTGGAGTTAGTTATTAAGATTGCATCGGAGAATTCGATGGCGACACCTGAACGTGCTACAAGATCCTTAGCAGCACGTCAAATCAGGATTGCTCCATTACTAAAAACTCGTAATTGCACTTCTAACTGATGTAAAGATTTTCTCTGGAATATCTTTACAATCCCAAATCCAATATCCCAAATTGTTATGACAGTTGCTCCAAGTCCCTGTGTTTTGGTGATTGAAACCGATGAGAGCCTAGCAAATCAGCTTTCTTGCGATTTGCAAGAAGCCGGCTATGAATCAATTTTGGCTCATAATGCGAGCAGTGGTTTGCAACACTGTCGCGATCGCCAGCCTGCTTTAATTGTTTTAGACCGGATGCTAGCAGGAGAATCAGGACTCTCATTGTGCAAAAATCTAAGAAGCACTGGTATGCGATCGCCTGTGTTGATTTTAATGGCAAGGGATACAGTCGATGATCGTGTAGCTTGCCTAGAAGCTGGAGCGGATGATTACATCCTCAAGCCTTACCGTTCAGAAGACTTTTTGAAGTTAATTCGCCTCTACTTGAAACCAGATGTGGATACCACGGAGCAGTTACGCTTTGGGGAGCTAATTTTAGACATGGCAACTCGCCGTGCTATACATAGCGGACGGGCAATTGACTTAACAATGAAGGAATTTGAACTATTAAAATTCTTAATGGAACATCCCCGCGAGGTGTTAACCCGCGAACAAATTTTAGAAAATGTTTGGGGTTATGACTTTCTGGGTGAGTCGAATGTAATTGAAGTGTACATCCGTTACTTACGGTTAAAAATTGAAGATGAAGGTCAAAAGCGCCTCATTCAAACGGTACGCGGCGTAGGATACGTTTTAAGAGAATCCTAGTACACTGTGGCGTTAGTTTGCCCATCTTTAATAAGGAGATTTTGTTCAAATCTTGTTAATTGAGGTTGAAAACGCCTGTGTGTAACGGGACGAATTAAAGCCGTGGGTTTTCCAGCTTAAATTCTGTAAAATTGAAATCTAAATTACAAAATCAAAAATAATTATGAGTCATCGGCTAAGTTTGCTCTCAATGTTGCTGAGTATTTTCCTAATAGGCTGTTCTGTCCCAACAACAGCTAAACCTCCTAGCCTCACGTCTGGTTCTCAAACTCCAGCACCAGAGAGTTTAGGTCAAAAACTACCAATTTCTGCTAAAGCCATTGTTCCTAATGGCACAACGATTAAGCTAGAAGTGGCGCAGACACCACAACAGCAAGCGATGGGGTTGATGTATCGACCAGCTTTGCCAGATGACCAAGGGATGCTGTTTGGGTTCCCTTCAGCACGACCAGTTAGTTTCTGGATGAAGAACGTACCTGTGCCCTTGGATATGGTATTTTTACAGAACGGTGTAGTTAAATATATTCAAGCTGCTGCACCTCCTTGTGCAAGTGAGCCTTGTCCTACCTATGGCCCCAATACACCAATCGATAAGGTGATTGAACTTCGCTCTGGAAGAGCTGCCGAATTGAAGTTGAAAGTGGGCGATATCGTCAAAATTGAGTTTTAAGACTACGACTACGCTGCTGTGCGGAGATAAAGATTTACATGGTTGCTCTGTTCAGAGCCTATACTATCGAATCTATGTTTTTTTTGTAAAAAATGTCACGTTTTATGGTAAAAAGTCATCTGTAACGCTACTATTTAAAAACTGTGGTAATAATGTAAAATTCTCCATGTCTTCAACCAGAAATTGCGGTCTTAAGATTTGGTTGCAAAAATATTCCCTTGGGCGTAAGTGTAAATAGTCGCCAATAAGAGAGTATAGGCTATGGAATCTTTGTTACTACATGTGTAATTAAATAACGCACAAAAGTAAACAAGATGGAGCCAATTTAACTAGGTAAAAATACTGCTTGAGAATCGAGCAGATGATTTGTACGAAAATTTCTATTTCTCAGACCTTCTATAGAGTTGTCTCTCTTGAAGGCAAATCAAAAAACTGTGCTGGGATGTATAGCTGATAACCGCACAGTGACAGATGACATACTGGCTACTGGCTACCGAGCAATGGTGAACTAATATATGACAATACATTTTGCACAAGGAGGTGAGATACAAATGTCACCATCAAAATATTCTCGACTGATTCATTTTTTGCAAGAAGATTTGGCAATTTCCACAGCATCGCTGGCGGTGGCGCTTCGCCATCGGGAGCAAGATCCAGGCCCTTTGGCAATGATTCTTTGGCAGTATGGGTTAATTACGCTAGAGCAGTTAGACCAAATTTATGATTGGCTGGAGACGGCATAGGCTATACCAATTTTGGATTTTAGGTTGCACCTTTGTGCGCTTTCAGCCCAAATTGGATTTTGGATTAAAAGTCTCTACCAAAAGGCTGTTACTGGAATGTCAAACAATATTAACAATACTATTTATGCCAATTTGGTATCATATCTAGTTGTCAAAGTTAGTCTTGTTTGTTGTCAAAGACGCTGTATGACTGTCTCTGGAAGAAATAATACTATTTAGGGCAACTTGGTATGATTTAGGAGAATTGACCCATGTTACATCCACTCTACCTTGTACAAAGGTTGATATATAGCTTTATTAACTCTGGTGGTTTCTACTCATTTATATACAAATTAAAAGAGCGAGTTGATAATTTAACTCGCTCTTTTGATTTAGTATTCAGGACTGACTAAATACTCTAACTGCTGCCGCTATACCAGAACCAGGAGTGAAGTCTTCGTAGCCAAGCTCTCTTAGGGTAACTTCTAAAGATGCTATACAGCTAAGAATATCGCGATCGCTCACAAAGCCCAAGTGACCAATGCGGAAAATTTTGTTACTCAAATGGTCTTGACCACCTGCTAGGGCAATATCAAAGCGTTTTTTCATTAATGACCGAATCTTATCCGATTCAATTCCCTGTGGTGCTACAGCCGTAATCGCCGGACTAGCGGAACTATCTGCTGCAAATAGGGGTAAATTTAACCCTTGAATGGCGGCGCGGGTAGCATTTTTAAGCCGTTCATGTCGAGCAAATATTGACTCCAAGCCTTCCTCTTTCATGATTCGCAAGGTCGTGTGCAGCGCTACAATCAAGTTCACAGGCGGAGTAAATGGAGTTGTATTTTTGGCTGTGGCTTTGCGATATTTGCCTAAGTCCAAATAATATTTCGGTAGCTTCGCAGTTTTGTATGCTTCCCAAGCTTTAGGACTAACAGAGACAAAACCTAATCCTGGCGGAATCATATAACCTTTTTGGGAACCAGAGGCGACTACATCCAAACCCCAAGCATCCACAGGTAGATTGAACGCACCTAAGCTAGTGACGGCATCAACGATAATTAAAGCTTCACCGTGTTTTTTAACGTGGCGGTTAATGGCTTCTAGGTCATTCAAAACACCCGTCGAGGTTTCGCTGTGAGTGATGATTACAGCTTTAATTTGCTTTTGAGTATCTGCTTGGAGTTTTTCGGCAAATACTCCTGGGTCTAAGGGTTTTCCCCATTCCACCTTAACTTCTTCTACATTCAAACCGTAGGCTTGACCGATTTCTACCCAGCGTTCGCCAAATTTACCATTAGAGCCAACTAAAATGCGATCGCCTGGAGAGAGAAAATTAATTATTCCAGCTTCTACAGCACCCGTACCACTGACATTTAGCGTCAGCACATCACTTTGAGTTTGGTGGAGCCACTTGAGGTTTTCTGTCACCTCTGCCAATATGTTGCTAAATTCACTGGTGCGGTGTCCAATTGGGTGCTTGGCTAATGCCAGTAAGGCAGCTTCTGGCACCGGGGTTGGGCCAGGAATCATCAGCATCAGCTTATCATTCATGTGTCTATCCTAAAAGTCAAAATTGTGGGAAGTTCGTTCACTCTGGTAGCAAATTCTAGATATTCATTTATAAATTACACTCAGTTTGTCACCAGTCTTGTTGTATACTTTCCGAATTCATAGGAAAAGTAGAGTAGGAGTCAATCATCGGTCAGCTTGACCTTTGCAATTTATTATAAGACTTCAACTCAGATGAAACCTCTGTTCTAGGCAATCTTACCACATACTTAGACGTCAGGTTAAGGCGTCTGCTTGTAAGGGAGTAGCTATTTTAGCCAAGCGTGAAGTGTCTATATTTAAAGTCTCACAATTTTAGGCACAGGTATGATGAATTCTTAAATATTACCCATAATCCGCCTCAGTTGTTTTTATAGAAACACGCGAAATCGCTTTGAATATCTCGGAAATCGTCAGTGAAAAAGCTATGTTTTGCTTCAAGCAAGGAGGTAGCCGCCTACACTATGCGGAAGAGTTGAATGTCGCCGTTTGCTAAGAGATAGAAGATACCTAACCCAAACTTTTTAATCTGCTTAGGTCGAACATTTCTTCTTGGGTTGTCATCTTCTAAAGAATACTTTATCCATTGAGGAGCTGATAATTTATGCCACTCCAAATCGTTTAGCTATCAATATCAAAGCCTTATCTAGCTTACTCTATGGCGATTTTCTACTGATGGTTTACGGTTGATTTGCTGCCAAATTTGAGATATTCATGCTGTTAATTGCTTCACCGAAGAGAAATTGTACTCAGCGGTAGGCGATGCCTACGCTAATAAACCATAAGTTTTTATACTATACTTACAAAATTGCTACAATTGTGCTTAGTCTTGTTAGTTACCATTCATGATGAGTCGTTTTTAACTAGTGTCAGTTCATAAACTGTCACTCACCAGATCCCCGGTTTTCTTGCAAAAGAGATATTCTTAGTTAGTGCAAGGAGTGATACCATTTCACCACATGTTTGTCACAAGTTATCCCCGCAATGCTCCCTTATAAGGGGGCGTTGCAGATTTCAAATGTTGCATCAAACGAGTGAGTTGGTATAAGCTTTTACGAAGAAGCGCTTGAGTGAGCAAAACTCTCAGGCGCTTTTTCGTGTATAAATAAAACAGTTCAACTCTCTGGACGATAATATATATGTTTTTAAATATACATATACCAGAGAAGGAAACTAATATTACAATATTTCTTGTAACATAATACTTAATGACTTTAACAACTGTGCGATCCATCAAAACCTTTTTAAATGACTGGACGTACCACACAAATTAGTTTTCCTTGCAACGGTTATTCTGGTGTCACAGCCTCATCTATCCGTGCTGCAAACTGTTCCCAATTACGATTGTTCGTGCAAACAATAATACCGAAGTGCTTAGAATTACGACGATGCAAACGGATAAAATTAACTCTGTTGATAGTTAATATTGAGTGTTCTTAACTTATAGCAGATGCTAGCACTTCCTCATCAGGTATACCTTAGTCTGCATTTTCTGCTTCTTGAACTGTCAAAACATCATGCCCCAAAGCGCGTAATAATTCCAGAACTGGAAACGGAAACTGCTCATCTGCGTAAAACTGTGCCATCGACTAGGCAACCTCATTACGCTCAATTGCCAATTCGATTTCATCGGGATGAGCTTTTGCATATACCTAAGCGTTAGCTAAATCTGTAGCTGTAATGGTTGGATAGCTTGTCAAAATTAGCATCACTATATCCAAGACGGCTAGCTTCCACAAGTACCCAAATGGGAATAGGAGTTTTAGCGATACGAGCTTCTCCACCACAAACTCTAGGAGTTTTCTTAATTCCTTGCCAATGCTTGCCGAGACTTTGAGCAAGTAACTGTATAGCTTACAATTTTTCATCAGGACTGAGGGCAAGAAGTTGTTGTTCTAACCCTTTGAGTGTCACGGATTTAAATCCTCTGATGTTTTGTGAGGCTACATTTACAATTTTATCGATTCCCAAGTACAACATTTCACTAATTCTTAGCGAATTCTCTGCGCCCCTACCCTGTGGGAAGGTAAAGCGTATCTGCGTTTAAATTTCAACCTTCAATTTGCCACGATTTTAAGCAATGTACTTAGCTAACTACAAAATTCACCAACTTTCTAGGCACCACAATTACCTTTTTAATCTCCTTACCTTCGATATAACGCTGGGCAATTTCTGATTCACGGGCGTATTTCTCCAACGCTGCTTTATCTGCTTGTGCTGGTACTTGAATTGCGCCGCGAGTTTTACCCATAATTTGAATCACTAAAGTGATTTCATCAGCTACCAAAGCAACCGGATCAAATGATGGCCAGCTTTGAGTGTGAACTGAATCACTTTCACCCAATAAATGCCATAATTCATCAGCAATGTGTGGTGCAAAGGGTGCTAGCAATACCACCAAAGTCCGAATACCTTCTGCATAAATTGGTGAATTTTTCTCGTCGGCATCAGTTAAGGCGTTACTCAACTTCATCAATTCTGAAATAGCTGTGTTGAATTGATATTCATCTTCCACGTCTTCTGTCACCGCTTGAATAGCCGTGTGAATCGCCCGCCGCAATTCCTTTTCTGCTTTAGTTAAATCAGCGAGTTGGGCTTGCTTACGTGATACCCCAGTAGCAACATAATCTGTTACCAAACGCCAAACCCGATTTAAAAAGCGGAATTGTCCTTCTACATCGGCTTCATCCCATTCCAGGTCTTTTTCTGGTGGCGCTTTGAACAAGATGAACATCCGCGCTGTGTCTACACCATATTTGGCAATTACATCTTCTGGGGCTACACCATTGCCCTTTGATTTAGACATGGTGGCGTAGAGACGTTGTAATGTTTCGCCTGTCTGAGGGTCACGGGGGTCAGCAGAATTTACCAGATTAGAAGGAATCCATTTATCTTTGCCGCCCTTATTGGGATTTAAGTAAGTTAAACCCTGTACCATCCCTTGAGTTAACAGGCGTTGGAAGGGTTCATCAAAGTTTAACAAACCGCGATCGCGTAGTACCTTAGTAAAGAACCGCGAATACAACAAATGTAAAATCGCGTGTTCAATCCCACCCACATACTGATCAACTGGCATCCAGTCATTAATTTTACTGGAATCGAAAACCTGTTGTTCATTCTTAGCGTCAGGGAAGCGCAAGAAATACCACGAGGAATCAATAAAAGTATCCATCGTGTCAGTTTCTCGCTTCGCTGGAGTGCCGCAAGTTGGACAAAGCACATTTACCCAGCTTTCCAACTGAGTCAAAGGTGAACCGCCACGTCCAGTAAATTCCACCTCTTCTGGCAACTGTACTGGTAAATCTTTATCAGGCACTGGCACTATCCCACAATTGGGACAGTGAATTACAGGTATTGGTGCGCCCCAATACCGCTGCCGCGAAATTAACCAATCTCGCAAGCGATATTGCACCCGCACTTTACCAAAATCTTGTTGTTCGGCGTATTCAATTATTGCTTGTTTAGCATCTGTGGAAGTCATACCAGTAAAAGCACCAGAATTAATTAAAATTCCTGGTTCAGTGTATGCCTGGTTATATTCAATTTGAATGAGTTGTCTGACTTTATCAATTTCTGATGTTGGAGTTAAATCAAACCCTGCAACATCATCTGGGGAAGCGATAACAAAATCAATCGGCAAATCGTAATTTTTGGCAAACTTAAAATCTCGGACATCGTGTGCTGGTACGCCCATTACTGCCCCAGTACCATACTCATACAGTACATAGTCAGCAATCCAAATGGGCACTTCTTCTCCTGTAAATGGGTTAATTGCCACTCCACCTGTGGGGATACCCCGCTTAGGTTTGTCTTCAGCGGTACGTTCCAACTCACTTTGATTGGAAACTTCTTTAATAAAGACTTCTACCGCCTCTTGTTGTTCTTTTGTGGTAACGCGCTTTGTTAAGGGGTGTTCTGGTGCTAACACTAGGTAGCTGACACCATAAACGGTATCTGGGCGCGTGGTATACACGGCGATTTTTTCATCTATCCCAATTATGGGAAATTCCAAGTAAGCGCCTGTAGATTTACCAATCCAGTTTGCCTGCATTAATTTAACGCGTTCCGGCCAACCTGTTAACTTATCCAAATCATTGAGCAATTCTTCGGCGTAATCGGTAATCTTAAAAAACCACTGCCGCAACAATTTGCGCTCAACTATTGCCCCACTGCGCCAGGAACGTCCTTCGTTATCAACTTGCTCATTTGCCAGTACAGTTTGATCAATTGGATCCCAGTTTACAGATGCTTCTTTTTGGTAAGCTAACCCCGCTTGCAAAAACTGCAAGAAAATCCATTGCGTCCACTTGTAATAATCGGGTGAACAAGTAGCAAGTTCACATTCCCAGTCAATGGATAAACCAAGACGCTGCAATTGCTGCCGCATCTGAGCCATATTCTGATAAGTCCACTTTGCTGGCGGTACGCCACGGTCAATGGCGGCATTTTCTGCTGGCAAGCCAAAGGCATCCCAACCCATTGGATGTATTACTCGATACCCTTGCATTCGTTTAAGGCGGGCAATAACATCAGTAATCGTATAATTACGGACGTGACCCATGTGTAGGCTGCCAGATGGATAAGGAAACATGGAAAGAGCGTAGAATTTTGGCTTGTTACTAGCTGTCGGTGTCTTATCTAAGCCAAGTTCTACCCATGTTTTTTGCCATTTTTCCTCAATCGCTGTTGGGTTATATCGAGAATCAACAGAATCACGTATTTCCAATGGTTTCATGCCTGTTACACTTTACTTGTACTAATTTTCTAGTATTTGACCCTTACTAGTACATTTGAGCCACTATCTTGAGGGAATTATCTGTCTAGTAATTTTCTAATTTAATTTACAAAATCAATTTACTATTTCTTTCTACCCCCTATTTCTATCTATTTTATATCCCTAAAGTTCAACAAGTTTAAGGATATAGGACATAAAAAAGTCCCTAAGCTTAGGATACTGGGGACTACATGTGTTATGGTTTTAAACTGATTTACTGGGTTAGCAGCCCCATTGCCATTTCAAGGTGTATCTTAGCCTTGTGCAAGTTAAGCAAATTTTCTTGGTCGTATCTGTCAGGATAGCTCATAGCTTTGCCTTCCATCGTCAGCTTGATCAGCGCTGCTTGCTCATCAGTAGGTGAATTCATCTCATCTACCACCCCTTCAAGGAATTGAATAACGCTAAAGCCTGGTGACTTCAACCCTCTTTTCTGTCTTATTTGAGCGAGTGCTATATGTGGGAATGCCATCAAGGTGACAATTCAACTAGTTTTGTAGCCTCCATTCCCAGTAGGCTTTAATCCGTAACGCCTACACAAGTCTCTCAACTCACCAGTGGTTTTGATTTCGAGTTCTGACCTTGTGAACATAAAATAGAATTACCCATTTGTAAAAGTGGTATCGGTGGTGAACCATTTACCAGGATGAAAGCACCACCGATTTAAAACTTTATTTGAATGTTAACGTTGCAATCAAGCTATATTTACTTTTCGCAATAATGCCTAATCTTAAAGGTAATCCTCAGAATTTAGAACCTGCACCGTCAGATAGAGAGATTAAGTTAACCGAACAATTAAATTTTCGTGTCACCAAGGAAATGAAGGAAGAAGTGAAGGCACAAGAAGATCCTCCTGAATTTTGTAGAGAAGCTATTCAAGAGAAGTTGGACAGGAATAAGGGCAAGAGTAGTACTTAATTGTTTAACTATTAATCGGAGTAAATGAAAATCCCTCTAGAACTGATATATAGAGGGATTTACTATGATGGGTTTTTATTACTGTCAATTCAGATGGTAAAAATAAGCGATGGCTGAATCAAATATAAAATTTTCTGATTTGGTGCGGGTTTTTGTCTACGGCACGCTTAAACCAGGTGAAGCTAACTATAAAAAATACTGTGCTGGCAAAGTAGTTGATTTTAAAAGAGCCTTTGTACAAGGCAAATTGTTTGCTCTACCAATGGGTTACCCGGCGATGACGCTAGGGGATAGCCAAGTTCACGGGTATTTACTGTCTTTTTCCAACCCAAGGATTTTAAATGAATTAGATGTGCTGGAAAATTACCAGCCCAATAGACAAATACAAAACCTCTATAATCGCCAAATTATCGAGGTTTATGAGCCACAGTCGCTCTCTCTGGGTTGGGCTTGGGTTTATTTAATGACTCTAGACCGAGTTTACCAATTAGGAGGCTTCCTCCAACCTGATGGCTGGTGGAGTGGCTGTGGTTTAACCGCAAAATCCAGTTATGATCTGTGAACTATTGACTTTGCGATTAGTTTATGTCCTGTTTGGAGTCATGGCGTTGCGGCTGTACCGGATAAATTGGATTTTCTGGAGAAGCTACTGCTGCTTTAGGAATTTCAATTACCGGGTTATTTAGTCCCACCATCAGAGGGGAAGGTGGAATTATAGATACTGAGGATGTTTGTATCGGTTCTGTTTGTGGTCGTTGTGCCAGTTGCGGCGCTCTCGAACCAATAGGTATTAAGCTAGATACTGCACCGATTACACAAGCAGCAACTGCTGCACCTCCTGCCATCCAGTTTAAACGGGAACGGTGGCGTAAACGTGTCAATACTTGCTGAACTGTTGCTTCTGGTGACTCTTGGGCTGTGGGGACTGGAAGAGTCCGCAAGCCTTGGCGCAGCTTTAAAAGTCGGGCATACAAGCATTGAACTGAGGCATCATTTGCCAGCCATTCTTCTACTTGCCTGCGTTCGGACGCTGTGACTTCACCATCAAGGTAAGCACTCAATAACTCGAAGCGATCGCGCTTCACCATATCCATAAGACCCGTTGATTCATTGGTATGCTTGGCCATTCCATCTGACAAATCTTGAGGAAGTTGTAAAGGAGAACGGTCGTAAAACTGAGAATCAGTAGTCATCTTAACATTATTACCAATTCATACACGGGTAAACTGGGCGGGAAATTTGGAGAAATTAGCCAATTTTCCTCCTAAGGGCAGAAGTGATCTACGTCTTTCTGGGAATTCTTAATCAATGCTTAAATTCTGCCATTGAGCAGAGGCAAGATACTGTAAATTAGGAGTCTAGATAATTCTGCAAGTGAGCTTGCAGCCTCGATCTAGCTCTGGCTATTCTTGACTTTACAGTTCCTAAGGAAACTCCAGTGATTTCGGCAATTTCTTCGTATGCCATGCCTTCGATTTCTCTGAGGACAATAGTAGTACGAAAGACTTCTGGTAAATCCGCGATCGCTTCTCGCAGCTGCTCGTAAAATTCTCTAGTTGTCAGTTCTTCTTCAGGCCCTGGCGTATCACCGGCAATTTCCCAATCCATCTCGCCATCTTCTAACGAGCGGGGAGCATCCAGTGACAAAGGACTCATAACCCGCTTGCGTTTCCGCAACTCGTCGTAAAACAAGTTGGTGGCAATGCGGCTTAACCAGCCCCGAAATTTAGCAGGCTCTTGTAATCGGTTAATATTCCGATATACTCGAATCCAAACTTCTTGAGCCAAATCGGCTCTGTCAGCCCAATCTGGAGCCAGGTGGTATAGAACTCTATCAACTTGACTTTGATAGCGGCGTAATAGTTCTGCAAACGCAACACGATCTGGTCGCAGTCCCGCTTGACAGCGCAAAATTAAATCGTGGTTAGGGAGTTTGTCAACTTGCACTGATGCTTCTGGATACTTTGCATCAACCGTTGACCAGGATACAGTGATCGACTGACTCATAGATCGTACTGGCTCTAAATCATCCCTATCTATTAGACCTGCTAATGGGACAGAAGTTCCATGCTAAGGTGACGGATTTATGACTGGAACACTGAAGCATACAATTTTGGATACATTTATAGCAATAAGGAAAGCCACTTTTTCCTTATACTGCTGGGATAGTTGCCCAAGACCCATCAACTAACAAAGGCCCAGCAATATGCACATTTTAGTACTTTTAGCAACTGGGTATATACGCTTGATAAAAATAATTAAATCTAGTTATAAGGATGAAGATAAAAATTTTGTAATTCTCACTTCTTGATCCCTTTAAAATTCAGGTAATAATTTCTGGAAGTTAGGTTGCTGTGGTGACTATAATGGTAATTTATTTTTTTGATTTTGTTACCAGAATAGTTGTTGATTGTTCTGTTTGTGACCCGTAGGTAGCACCAAAGTTATGTTGCTCTGGTACGCGAACTTGAAAAAGTAAATTAAGGGAAAATGTAATTGTGACTGCTAGCAATAGTTTTTCAAACATGGTTTTTCTCCCACCTACACCACTAATAATTGATTGCAACATTTCAAAAGTTGTACTAGAAAGTCCAAGTATTGGCTTACAATCTCTAAAAGTTTGGAGGAATAAGGTTGGTCACTTAGAGTTTTGCTGCCGGGACAATTCGCATAGTCTTAGTTTGCCCAGAGGTATTGGCAGATTTATAACGGAAATGATAAGTATTGATAAATTTTTGATAATAGGATGATGAACACATCCAATTGCTCGGCTGGATATGTCAGGGATAAACAATAGGCAATGGCAATGGTAAGAAACGAATCTGTAGGGCGGATGGTAATGTTCCTCTGTTTTGGCACAGCATTTTTATCTTTAGCTGTCCATTGGCGCATTACTACGGCAGAACGGCAGTTTGAGAAGTCTGCATCTACTTCGATGCGGCGAGATTCTACCCTAACCAATTCTAAGGGAAATCGCCCAGAGGAAGTCTACAAGAATCTTTCCCAAGTGAGTTTAGGGCAAATTGCGCTGGGTGCATCTGTGCCACCTGATGAAGTTACCCAAGGCTCAACTGCCCAGAGGGTGTTTACACCAAAGTCTTCTGCTATTAAACCTCAAACTAAGTCGAAAATAATTAAGAAGAATGTAACCAAAGTCATTACTCGGAGAACTTCTAGACTCAAGTCTTCTACTATTAAGCCTCAAACTAAGTCGAAAATAATTAAGAATAATGTAGCCAAAGCAACTGAGGGACGCACAATTGCTCGAAAGGCTTCTAGACTCAAGTCTTCTACTATTAAGCCTCAAACTCAGCCCCAAATCATTAAGAATAATGTAGCGAAAGCAACCGACCAATCAACTAAGACGCGGCTGGTGGCGCAAGCAGAAAGACAAAATCCAGTTGCGGATAGTTGGCCAAAAGCTTTATGGTCTCAGGCTTCAGCCCAACAAATACCATCTAATAGGTTGGCAGATGCCAAGAAGCAAGTAGTGGTTGATTTAAGCGATCGCCGCACTTATGTATACGCAGGAGATGAGGTGATAGCTAGCTACCCAATTGCTGTAGGTAAGAAAGGTTGGGAAACGCCTACAGGTTCTTTCCAGGTGATTCACATGCGACACTATCCAATTTGGCGTCACCCGATTACAGGCAAAGTATTTGAGGCTGGTACGGATAGTCCCTTGGGAGACAGATGGATTGGTTTTTGGTCAGATGGACGGAATGAAATTGGCTTTCATGGCACGCCAGATATTGACCTGGTAGGAACGGCTGTATCCCACGGCTGCTTAAGAATGCGTAATTCTGATGTTCGATTGTTATATGAGCAAGTTAGTTTAGGGACAACAGTGTTAGTACGTGATTAATTTATTAAGAGTCATTAGTCATTTGTTTTAGACAAAGGACTAATGACTCTTAAAGTTATAGTTTTTGCTCAAAGTTAGGTGCGTATGTCTGGAGTAAAGCACTAACTTGGCGTACAACCTCATTACCTGTGTTTTTGCCTAGGGCTTGTCGTTCTGGGAAGAAATTAGGTCGATCAAGGTAACGGTTGATTGCCTCACTTATTTGCTGAGAAATTAAGTCTTGGAGTTGTGCCTGAGCCGTTTGGCGCTGGAAGTTAGCACCTTCTTCTGTAGTAGCATACAAAGGTGGTAGCCGATTGAGAGCGTAAGCAGCAATATCCCCGACATCCAGAGAACTTTCGCTGGTGGCTTCAATTTCTGCGACTCGTGCGATCGCTTCCGTCAGTACCAATTCTTCCATAACGTTAATGAATTGTTTGCGAGGTACCGCCACTACCTCACCAGTCAATAGCGCACCCATCAGCCGATCCAGCGCCATATACTCTTCAATTGAGAGTTCTGAGGCGTTGTCACAAATTCTACCGACTTCTGCTTCCATTGCTGGTGTCAAATAACCATCCTGGAGAGCTTGTTCTACAATTTTTTCGATACTCATAATGCTTATCATCATTTATGTTAGCCAAGCAAGGTAGGGACGGTATCAATCCAATTTATTTTGCCTAATTAACTCTCAGCAAAAAAAATATAAATTATGCACAGACGCGATTAACTCCGCCTCTACTAGTTAACGACTTTAGTTCGCCAAGGTGTTGGATCAACAGATTGTCCGTTGACATACAGACCCCAGTGCAGATGTGGCCCCGTGGCAGCACCTGTTGAACCTACTGCGCCAATTAGTTGACCAGCTTTCACAACATCACCTTCTTTAACGTTAATACGACTCAGGTGCATGAAAATACTGGTTACTCCTTGTCCGTGGTCAATGCCAACTACGTTACCGTGTACCCGAAACCCTTGGGATACCCTACCTACCAAAGCAACTCGCCCAGAGGCCGGGGCAATTACCGGTGAACCGGCAGCACCAGCGTAGTCAAGACCACGATGATAGTAGTCCTTTGCAAATGTACCATTATAGTAGCGACGTACACCATAGTTTGTACTCATCCGCCCTGCATTTGGCTTTAAGAATACTCCATTCCAATACTTTTCTGGTGTTTGCAGTGCCTTGAAAGCTGCTACACGCTTAAGTTCATACTCTGTGGCATCTACTCCAGCTTTGCCAGGTGGCAAAGTAATGCGTTGTATGGGGAACTTGCGATTAAGCACATTCACTGCCAAGTTTTGTACTTGACCATCCCCTGTAACCCGAAGTGTTCTAGTTCCAGCTTTTTCTAGTGGAGTTGTGGGAATAAAAGCCCGATACTGATTGGGGGCAATTTCAAAGGCTGGGTATGTATTTTTACCACTAGCTACTGTTGGATTTGTACTATTATCGGGATTATCTCGATTAATCTCTACTGAGAGTGTATCCCCTAATTTAGGATTCGTTGGAGTCACCTTTACTTGTAAAGCATCTACAGGCAATGCCAAGGTAAGAGCTAAAACAGCAAATATTCCCTCTAACACATTTATTGCACGGCGATTGGCTGTCAAAGTTTTGACATCAAAACCGAGCAACTTCTTGTTTGAACTACTAACGTTATTGTCAATAATCATAGAGCTACAAAAAATCTCTTGCTTGTGTTGGAAAATAGACTAGCTTATTTTTACTAGTGTTTTCAGGTTGCAACAGATGTTGTTGAAAATCATAAATGTTGAGATAATTCTCGCGAGACTTTATAGATAGCACAGGGGCAGGGGTAGCAGAAGGGAGAATGATTTGTAACTGTAATTAAGTGAATTGGTATTAACTTTAATAACCAAGCTGTATTACATTGGCAATGATCTTAAAATTTAACTAGATTAATGGCAACGACGCTCTTGTGGCTTGCCATAGGTATCATTTGTTAGGTAACAAAAGAAACCCATTGTGGTTACAGCCATTACATAATAGTACTTGAAGAAAATCTTGGAAGCAACTGGACACTTGTTCAACTGGACACTCATACTACAGGGTTAGGTTAAAGTTGGTGTAGGGAAATCACCCAAACCAGGTAAACCAAGGAGAAAGTGTCAGAAATAACTCCATAGAATTTAGATAAAACTGGATTTAGTGAGCTGTTGAGCATTTAATTTGCATAAGTAAGGCGGGCAAGATACCAACCCTACAATAATTTTTATTGATATATGGTGTGAAATTATAGGATTTTCAGTTTATCTAATCCTTAAATCTCTATCTACACACTCGTAACAGATTTTATTAGCGTTGATATAAGCTGTAAATAGCAGTGATTTTATTTAAAATTTTCTCGTTTTGAGTTCAGAAGCTTGATGATCGAGTAAAAAGCTCGAAGTTGCGAGTTCAGAAGCTTGATAATGGGGTACGCTTATCAACTCTAAGCTGATAGTTTTACTTTTGGCTTGAGTTTGCCATCTTCCATGTGAACAATACGATCGGCAATGTCTAGGATGCGGTTGTCATGAGTAACCATCAAGATGGTACAGCCTTGTTCTTTTGCCAGTTTTTGCATGAGATTGACTACATCTCGTCCCGATTGACTGTCAAGGGCAGCGGTGGGTTCATCCGCTAGGATTATTTGAGGATGACTAACTAAGGCACGAGCGATCGCTACTCGCTGTTTTTGTCCCCCAGACAGTTTATCAGGATAGTAATGCAAATGATTTCCTAATCCTACCTGCTCTAGCATCTGAGCTGACTTAGCTAGCATCTTTTTTAACCCGAGATGTTTGTGCAATTCTAAAGCCATTTTGACGTTTTGGAGTGCTGTTAAACTACCATGCAAGTTATGTCCTTGGAAAATATAACCGTTACGGCGTCGCGCCTGCACTAATTGTTCAGCACTAGAGCCACAAAGTTCTCGTCCCAACACCCGCAAACTACCAGATTGGCTAGAACGCAATCCACCCACTAAAGTCAACAAGGTAGTCTTTCCAGAACCAGAGGGCCCGGTCATAATAATAATTTCACCGGCGTTAATCTCCAAGTTGATGTTAGATAAAACTTGCTTACGGAGTGAGCCGTGACCAAAATGATGGTCGAGATTCTGGATGGAGATGACGGGTTTGTTAGTCATAAGTAGGTCAATTACTCGTGATGGTCGTCATTAGTCATTAGTCATTTGTTACTACAAAGGACTAATGACTAATGGCAAAGGATTAGTTTCAGAACATATCAGCGGGGTCAGTAGCTTGTAGTTTGCGGGTGGCGATCGCACCGGAAATTGTACACATAATTATGGTCAGCACTAATACCTGCAACGCTCGTATCACAGTCATGTACATGGGCAAATTTGTGGCACTGCGAGTCAGTTGGTAAAGTGCTAAGGACACTCCCAATCCGGGGAAGAAACCCAGTGCTGCCAATATCAACGATTCTTCAAGCACCACGCCTAGCAGGTAGTAATTGCGATATCCCATTGCTTTGAAGGTGGCGTATTCCCGAACATGAGCATTAACATCGGTGGAAAGGACTTGATAGACGATAATCACGCCCACCACAAAGCCCATCGATACACCCAGGCTGAAAATAAACCCAATTGGGGAATTTGTTCTCCAGAAGTTGTTCTCAAATTCAATAAATTCGGTGTGGGTTAAAACTCTGACATCATCTCTCAGGTAGGCTTTCAATGTTGCTGCCACCTTTTTTGGATCATAGCCTGGTTTTACTTTAATCAAACCTAGACTGACACTACTTGACTCTCGCCCAGAAAATAGCCGCAAAAAGTTTTGATCGCTGGTAATCAGGTTGCCATCAGAGCCAAAGGAAGCCCCAACTTGGAATAAACCACTAATGGTAATTGTGCGCCGTTCTATTTCGGTGGTCAGAGTTTTACCTTGGTCAATTTGGGCGATCGCTTTTTGATAATCTCCTCTAGCACCACGATCAAACAAGACAGCACCTGGCAGTTTGATTGTCTGCAATTGTTGGTTAACATCTGGTAAGTCAAAGGCTGGCTTCTCTGGGTTGAACCCGATAACTAAAACCCCTGTCTCGCGGTGTGTTTGGGGATTTTTCCAGATTGTGTTGTTGAAATACATTGGTTCTGCTGACTTCACCCCTGGTATATCCATTGCTTGGTAAAGTCGCCGACGAGAAAATGTAGACAAGCTTGGTAAGTTACGGGCTTGAGGACTGGTTAAAACAATGTCTGCTTGCAAACTGCGATGTAGTCTAGTGTTACTGTCATACAGCGCAGTCTGAAAGCCCAGTTGCATGAACATGAGAAGATCCGCAAAGGCAATGCCTGACAATGCTACCAAGAGACGGCTTTTTTCATGATTCAGTTGCAGCCATCCGAGAGGGGTTCGCCGTCGCAGTTGTTTAATCAATCCCATCGTAAGAAGTGGGGAGTGGGGGGAAGAGGCAGAGGGGCAGGGAGCAGGGAGCAGAGGAGAAAGAAATTTTTTATTCTCCCCCTTGCCCCCTGCCCTATTCATAGTTCAATTACTGCCTTAACTTGCATATTGGTTAAGGTGGCGGCTTTTCGGCTGGAGGCCTCATCTAGTCGGATATGGACTTCTACTACTCTGTTATCGATATTGTTAGCAGGATCTGTGTTAATGACATTCTGCCGCCGCACCTGTAAGCCCTTGCGATCTACGATTCCTTGCAATTTAATCGAGAGGGAATCACCAAATACTCGCACTTGCTGCCCTGAATGCACTTTGCCGATATCGCTTTCGTAAACTTCGGCTATGACATACATCTGGTTGGTTTGTCCGATATCAGCAATGCCATCATCTGATATTAATTCGCCAGGATGGGTATGGATCTCGAATATCTGTCCATTTTGGGGCGATCGCACTTGGGACTGTTTTAGATTGACTTTTGCCAGATTCATGGCTGCTACAGCCCGATTGATTTCTGCTTGGGCAGCTTCTACATCCACTGGGCGCACTTCGGCGATTTCATCGAATGTTGCTGTGGCTTCTTTAATCTTTTGCTGGCTAGTTGATTGAGTACGATTTAACTGTGCTTGTGCTTCTTGCAGATTTTTTTGAGCGGTTTCCAAATTTAAACGCTTGTTATCTTGTTGGGAGGCGGAAATTGCACCCTGTTGATATAGTTTTTGATAGCGTTCGTCTTCTGCTTGGGCATTACGCACTTGGGCTTGGAATCGCTCAATTGTCGCTGCTTTGGCATTAATATCACCTTGGCGTTCTGCTTCTAAGTTAGCGATCGCGGCTTTTTGGGCGGCAATTCTACCGCCTTTGGCACCTGCTTGGGTGCGGTTTAGGTTTGCCTGGGCTACTTTTACTTGTTCCTGCGCCTCATTTAATTCTGCATGAGCGCGATCGCGGCTGTTCAAAATCGCAATCACCTGTCCTGCTTTTACCTTATCCCCCTCCTTGACTAACAACTTTTCTACCCGGCTTCCTTCCGCAGACACCGCAGCAGAGAGTTTAATTACCTTTCCCTGTGGTTCAATCCGCCCTAAAGCTGTTACCGTTTTTAATTGTGGCAATTGTGTTGCTGGCACTTGTGCCTCTGGATTTGCATAATTTTGCCAGCGTTTTACTATATAAAAACTTATTGCGCCAACCAATAAAGATGCAATTATACTTATAGCAATGGATGGACGCAGAATAGATTTAGGGAACGTTCTGTACCCTAGCTTTGAGTTTCGCACCATAGATTACCTCTTAACTAGTGGCGCAGAAAAAACTAAATAGTTATTGTTAATTGTTCGATTCAAAATCCATAAAAAATGCAAATTATTAACTTATCCCACAGCTTGAAGCCGTAGGAAAATCGAAGTGATTAGTCAATGATTTCGCTGGATAGGATAATAACTAACAATAATTTACTCTCCGGTATTAAGAGACTTATGTTATTGATGAACTACTTTTGTTCTTTAAAGTACTCAGGTATAGTAAACGTTTTCAAAATTGCGCGTTGTAACAGTGCCAACAATTAGAGACATCAGTTAAAAAGATTTTTTATGAAATATAAATAAATTACAATTCCTAAAGAATGTCTTTCAATTGAAAATTTATATAATTTTTAGTGATATATTTAACTCCTAAAAGTTATTTTTCTGAATTGTCTTTTGAATTGACCAATACATTTTCTACCAATAACTTCAGTGCGCGATCGCAACTGTGTTGGTAACCTCTCGGCTTTTCAGAATTGTTAGTGATTTAAATTACGCAAAATTTAAGTTGATAGAGAATATTTATCAGGCTTCTAGCAGTTTTTGAGTTTGAGGTACTAAATTAAACACAGTAGCGACGTAATAGATATAGCTGTACGTCCCTACTGTGTAATTGAGTTTTAGCATCTAAAACTTTAGCTTTTTGTTACTTCCAGTGTTTGGGTATTTTAAAATTTTCCGGTAGGATTGTTGTGCGATCGCCAATTGCCTGTTCAATCTGCTGTAATTCAAGGTTTTCACATCCGCTCAAGTTTGCTCTAGCGAGGTTAGCTTCTTGGAAGTTAGCACTTTGCAAGTTGGCTGTACTGAGTAACACAGCTTCTAAGTTGGCTCCAGCAAGTTTTGCGTTTTGCAAGTTACTGCCAATCAGGTTTGCATCTTGAAGGTTGCTATCCTCAAAGTTTGCTCCTTCCAAGTTGGCATCACAAAGGATTGCTCCTTCTAAGTTGGCACCACAAAGGATTGCTTCTTCTAATTTGGCATCACAAAGGATTGCTCCTTCCAAGTTGGCATCATAAAGGATTGCCTTCGAGAGGTTCGCTTTTCTGAGGATTACGCCTTGAAGATTGGCTTCTGGAAGGATTGCTTTTTGCAGGTTGGCTTCATAAAAGATTGATCCACAAAGATAGGTTATTGATAAGTCTGCCTCCGAGAGATTTGCTCGTGTAAAATTGACCCATTGCAAGTTAGCTCCAACGAGGATTGCCTTAGAGAGGTTAGCATCCGTTAAGTCTGCATTACTGAAGTCTGTATTGCGTAAATCTAGTTTCTGATTTACCGGATCTTTATGTGAATCGCGTCGTCCAATGACAGTCAAGGCTGTTTGAATATCTGTAGGAAGTTTTGATAAGTCTTGTAACTCGTCTTGATATTTCTGATTCACTGGGGCATTTTCGCGGATAAATGCAGCGAGAATTTCCATAATTGTCCAATGGTCTTTGTGAGAATCCTTAGCAATTCTCTCTAATGCATAAATTGCTGCAAACCGCGTTTCAATCTTTTCATTTCCCAACTGTTCAATAGCTTTAGAAAAACGTTCTGGAACAACTTCTTCTATTTGTTGGGTGTTATTAATGCCAGTTACGATGTTGTTATCCCAAGCTAGTGCCCCACAAAGGAGTTTGGTTAACATACTCTGATTGTCACCAAAAGAGAGTCTGGAAGTATAGTAAGCATTAATAACTAATGCTAATCCTCCAATAATTATGGCAAGAGTGGTTAATGCTTGATTAATATATTCTATTTTTTGTTGATTTGAAAATCCTTCAATATTTTCAAAGAATGAGAAAATTAGAGTTAATGTGAAAATAAATATAATTGAGAGAAATACCAACAAAGTCGTGAGTCCATTTGTCTTTATGAGAGACATGTCATAAGTCTTCATATCTGACTCCTTACGGAAGTAAATTTAGGTTGATTTTAAGAAAATCTGTAAGGTTATGATAGAGTACAAACACGTAACTACTTGACATATCCTTAAATCTACCTCATAGAAATTATCTATAAAATCTTTGAGAACTTATTTTTCAAACATTCTCTGAACTGTGGTGGTTAGTGGTAAGGGCATAACAATCTTGGGGCTAAAGCGAAGCTATTCCACGCAATTGAAACGTTTGTATTAACTATAAAGAATAGTTCAAAATCTGTAACCTTAACGAGGTTCATCTAATTACTCAGGTTGATCACAAACACCTAAGTAGGTTGGACTAAATTAGTAATCGCCATGAGCAATTCCTCTGGTGCTACAGGTTTAACGATGTAGTCTTGAAAGCCTGCTTTTATTGCTTGCTGCTGATTGATTTCGCCTGCATAAGCAGTCAGAGCGATCGCTGGAATCTGTTTTCCCTCTATTTCTGCTTCGATAGCACGCACCTGTTGCATCAGCATATAGCCGTTCATCTCTGGCATCCCAATATCGCTGAGTAAGATATCTGGCTTTGACTGCATTAGCGCTTGTAATGCTTCATCTCCTGATGCTACTGTGGTGACGATCGCTCCAAACTGTTCCAGCACAAAGCTGAAAAAGTCGCGGGTGTCTGCATTGTCATCTACAATCAGGACTTGTAGACCCATCAGGGGAGAGGAAACAGGAACGGCAGCTGAGGAATCAGGATTCGTGTTATCCTTGATTGTTGCACCTTCCTTGAGCAGCGGTAACCTAACTGTGAAGATAGCTCCTTTGTCCTCGCCAATACTTTCGGCCAAAACCGTTCCACCATGCATTTCGATCAAGTGACGAGCGATCGCTAAACCTAATCCTAGCCCACCAAACTTTCTAGTTGTTGTACTGTCACCCTGACGGAAATAGTCAAACACATGAGGTAAAAAGTCAGGATGAATGCCCTTACCTGTGTCGCTGACGGTAATTTGCGCTTGAGCATCGATGCACTCCAATCGCACATTTATTTTTCCTCCAGTGGCTGTGAATTTGACAGCATTCGATAACAGGTTCCAGAGGACTTGCTGTAGGCGATCTGAATCACCCAAAACTTTACCTACAGTTGGATCAAGCATCATCTCAATCTGAATGGTTTTTGCTTCTGCTGCCAAACGCACTGTGTCCATTGCTGCTTCAATGGTGGATGCCAGATTGACTGGTATTATGTTCAGGTTGATTTTGCCTTGGAGGATGCGAGAAACATCCAGCAAGTCTTCAATTAGTTGAGCTTGTAATTTGGCATTGCGTTCAATGGTTTCAAGGGCCTTTTTGAGTGATATATCATCAAATTTACGGCTCTGCAACAGTTTTGCCCACCCGATAATCGGATTCAGGGGCGATCGCAATTCATGAGAAAGTACCGCTAGAAACTCATCTTTTATCCGGTTAGCAGCCTCTGCTTCCGCCCTGGCTAATTGCTCAAGTTGCAAAAGGCGATCGCGTTCTGATTCGGTGCGCTTGCGATCGGTGATATCAGTTAGCATAGCGATCGCGCCCAAGAACTCATTTTGTTCATTCAAAATAGCTCTAGCAGAAATCAGTGTCCAAATGTAAGAACCATCCTTGCAGCGCAATCGACCTTCTTTAAGATCGCTCCCTTCTTGCTTGAGCCACTCCAGTTTCTGTTGGGCTGCTATTCCATCAGCTTGATCCATAAAATCAAATAAGGAACGACTGAGCATTTCTTCAGCCGTATAGCCCAACATCTCACAGAGCCGCTGATTCACGAACTCTGTTCGTGATTGAGAGTCAATCATCCAAATTCCCTCATAAGAGGTATCAACAATTCTGCGATATTTGGCTTCACTCTTCTGTAGTGACTCCTCTGCTTGCTGGCGCTCCCGGCGCTCTTTGGCTTCCTGCAATGCCCGTTGCACCGAGGGAACTAACCGCCCTAGTCGTTGCTTTAATACATAATCGGTTGCACCATTCTTCAAGGCTTCGATCGCTAATTCTTCACCCAGCGCCGCAGAAACAAAGATAAAAGGAACCTCAGGAGTGCGATTTCGGGCAATTTCCAGAGCAGAAATTCCATCAAAAGATGGCAGGGCATAATCGGCAAGAATTAAATCGAAAGTCTCTGCTTCCAAAGCAGCCAGGAAATCAGCGCCAGTCTCGACTCTTACCAGTTCGCAATTAATTTCGCCGTCAGTTAATATCGCTTGGGCAAGTTCTGCATCTAATAGACTGTCTTCCAAAAGGAGGAAACGGAGGACATTCATGATTCACTCTCCTGTTGGCGATGAGGTGCAGGAGGTAGAGCGCCAACGGGGGGCTGATTGATCACTGCCCAAAACAGTCCGACACCCTTAATAGAATCGACAAACTCATGGTAATCTACTGGCTTAACGACATAGGCATTAACCCCTAACTCGTAGCATCGAACTAGGTCTGGTTCCTCACGGGAAGAAGTTAGCACCACAACCGGAATTACTCGCATTACTGGGTCAGATTTGAGTTGTACCAGTACTTCTAGTCCATCAATTTTAGGTAGTTTCAAATCGAGTAGCACTACAACCGGATACCCTTCCATTCGTAAGCGAAACAAACCCCGGCGATAAAGATAATCTAGTGCTTCCTCTCCATCACGTACCACCACCACTTCGTTAGCTAAATGATTTTCCGACAAGGCGGCCAGGATTAATTCTGCATCGTTAGCACTGTCTTCAATCAGCAGAATTCGCTTGAGTTCTTTCATTCGCCCTCCTTCTTTGACACTTTAGGTAGTGAGAAATAGAAGGTGGCTCCACTATCAACTACAGCCTCTGCCCAGACTCGACCATTATGCCGATGAATAATGCGTTGCACGTTTGCCAATCCAACACCAGTACCTTCAAATTGTGGGTCGCTATGCAGGCGTTGAAATACTCCGAATAGCTTGTGAACATATTGCATATTAAAGCCAACGCCGTTATCTTGAACAAAAAAGATAACTTCGTTTTCATTATCAGTACTTCCAACAGTAATTTCTGCTGCGTTTCGAGTCTGGGTATATTTTACGGCATTGCCTACGAGGTTGCGAAGCACGAGCCGCAGCATGGACGGGTCACCCTGCACTTCTGGCAGTGACTCTATGTGCCAATGGATTATGCGTCCTGGGGTTTGAATGACCAAATCGCGTTTTATCTCTTGTACCAATTGCTCCATATTGAGGTTGATGTAGCGCATTTCGGTGCGCCCCATGCGAGAAAATGTGAGCAACTCATCGACTAGTATTCCTGCCTGTTTTGCAGTTTCTGCAATTATTTTTAAATAACGCTGACTCGTTTCATCTAATGTACTTGTTGAGCTATGCCGCTTCTGAAGCAACTCTATAAATCCAGCGATGTGGCGAAGTGGCGATCGCAAGTCGTGAGAGACTGAATAAGAAAAAGATTCGAGTTCCTTATTGGCGGCTTCGAGTTGGGCTGTGCGCTCTTGAATCCGTTGCTCTAGCATTTCGTTGAGTTGTTGCAGGGCGGCTTCGGCAACTTTGCGATCGTGAATGTCGCTGGCGATGCCCACCCACTTGATAATCTGTCCGGCTGCATCTCGAAATGGCAAACCCCGCACAATATGCCAACGATAACTACCATCAGAAGCTCGACGGAAGCGAATTTCTACTTCGTAGGTTGTACCGTTAGCAACAGCCTGCATCGAAGTTTTCAAGACGCGATCGCGGTCATCGGGGTGAATGATATCAATCCAGCCATAGCCAGTAGTCTGCTCCATTGTCAGTCCACTGTAGTCAAACCAGTATTGATTGGAATAAGTAATACCACCACCGCTATCGCCCATCCAAATAGCCTGTGGCGACACTTCCGTTAAAATTCGGTATCGCTCCTCGCTGTCACGTAGCGCTGCTTCTGCTAGGTTGCGATCATGCAGCACAGCTTGCTGTTCGCTGATGTCAGTAATCAACGCGGCATAACCTTCAACGCTTCCCTGTTGATTAAACTGGGGAACATAAATAGCATGAATGTAGCGTATTCCACCATCTTTATAAGGAACTTGAGTTTCAAAAGTGACCTGCTCTCCTGCGAGTACTTGTTCTAGGTATGGACGAACTACTTGATATGCAGATTCACCCAAAACTTCCCAAAGATGCTTTCCATAAACTTCTGCCGCCGAATGCCCAAACCATTCTTCATAGGCTCGGTTATTGAAGCGGTAGCGTTGCTCTGAATCTACAAAGGAAATCAGAACTGGCAACGTATCCGTAATCAAGCGAAGTTCCGTTTCTCGTTGCCGCAGTGCCTCCTCGATGCGCTTGCGGTTGGTGATGTCGCGCCAGCAATTAATTGCACCGATAATTTGACCTTGGAAATCTCGAATTGGTACTACATTAGCGCTGGCTGTAATCCGGGTTCCATCAGGACGTTCAATGATGCATTCCTCATCGCGGATTGTTTCACCGTTGCGCGTAGCACGGTACAAAGGCAATTGCTCTGGGGTGGGGCGCGTTACACCATCAGCCAAAAACATACCGTAGGACTGGACGTAGTTGCTGGAAGACTTGCCAACCAGGGATTCGCCATCTCTGCCCAAAAGCTCTTGCGCGAGTTTGCTGTTGGCGATGATTGGGAAATCAGGGGGGCCGCCGATGATTGTAATTCCCTCTGGGACGTGTTCTAAGAGCATTTGCAGGATGCTCTGGGCAACTTCTGCTTGTTTGCGTTCGCGCAGCGCGGCTTGCCGTTCGCTCAAGTCAAGAACAAAACCAATGATTGTCCTATCTCCCTGCTTGACAAAGCCAATTAAGACGGGAACTTGAGAGCCATCTTTGTGGATGTATTCTTGCTCAAAGGGCTTACAACTGCCACTAATCCTAAGTTCTTCAATTGCTCGCTCACTCACCTCAATGTATTCGCGTGGAGTGATTTCACCCCAGCGGATTCGACCAGAGCGCAAATCCTCGCTTGTATAATTGAGCAATTGCAAAAAGGCACCATTGGCTTCAACGATCAAGCCGTTCAGATCAGCCACAATCACCCCAATAATATTAGACTCTGTTAAGTGACCAAACCTTGCCTCGCTTTCCCGTAGTGATTTCAGGTTGGTCTCAGCTTTCCGTTGGGCTGTGCGGCGTGATTCATTGAGCGAACTGATTAATGTTGCTGCCAGTATGAAGACAACCAGAGGTACTAATCTACTTAGATTTGTAGTGTTCTGCGGATAGAACGGTTTGAAAAGGAAGTAGTTGATTGCCAAAGTAGACAAAACGGTAGCAAATAACCCCGGCCCCAAGCCACCGTACCAGGCACTCACCATCACCGCAACATAAAACAGCGCCGCAGGCGTTGGCGTGAGATATGGATTGAGCAGCAGAGTTGCCCCCAGTGCTAAGGCAATGGATAGCAAAGCAACAGCATAGTGCAGTAGTTGCTTTCTACTGCCAAAAAAAATGTTTTTAGGTTCCGATGCCCTCACTTTATGAGCCATAACCCTACTCTGCTTCTGGAAGATACTGATTTAGCAGCCTTTTGTCGGGTTTACTCATCTGCCGTAACATTTGTTCTATTAGTTTTAGCGCTATCCGTGAAGGCACTGTATGCCAATTTTGGCAACAATTGACTGTTTTAAATGAAAGTTTTAATCTAACAGCAAACTATTTCTGAGAAAAATTGAGTTGCTACCGAAGCTCCCGAATTAAATCTAAAATTTTTAGCCCCTTTGTTACAGACATCTCCTTTTCCTATCCCCATAGCAATGACTAGGATAGGACAGGTGTCTTATTATTTATCTCCTGCTTAGGGAATATTTATCAGGTGATACCAGTAAGCTGGATTTCACTGTCACTCTAGCTAACCTTGTATCTTAAAAAAGCTCACGTTTGAGGTTCAAAGGTTCAACGTTGAGGTTCAAAGGCTCAACGTTGAGGTTCAGAGGGTCAACGTTGAGGTTCAGAGGGTCAACGTTGAGGTTCAAAGGCTCAATGTTGAGGTTCAGAGGGTCAACGTTGAGGTTCAGAGGGTCAACGTTGAGGTTCAAAAGGTCAGCGTTGAGGTTCAAAAGGTCAACGTTGAGGTTCAAAGGGTGAAACTTAAGTTTTCCAATGTTTGGGTGGTTGAAGATTTTCCGGTAAGATTGTTGTGCGATCGCCTTTTGCCGATTCAATCTGCTGTTGTTTTAGATTTTCGGCTCCCCTAAGATTTGCCCCTTGCAGGTTAGCTTCCCTGAGGATTGCCTCTTCCAAGTTGGCTTCCGTGAGGTCTGCTCCTTGCAGGTTGGCTCCGATGAGAAATGCCTTTTGTAAATTAGCTTTTTCAAAGAATGCCTCTCGTAAATTGGCTCTCATGAAAAATACTTCTTCTAAATTGGCTTTCTCAAGGAATGCCTCTCGTAAATTGCTTCCATTAAAATGTGCCCCTTGCAAGTTGGCTTGCCTGAGGTTTGCTTCTTGTAAGTTGGTTTCCCTGAAGTTTGCCCCTTGCAGATTAGCTAGTATGAGGTCTGCCCCTTGGAGGTTGGCTAGTGTAAGGTCTGCCTTTCGCAGGTTGATGCCAATTAGTTTTGCTCCTTGGAGGTTGACTTGCCTGAGGTTTGCCTCTTGCAGGTCAGTACCAAGGATATCTGCCCCTTGGAGATTGGCTTTGGTGAGTTCTGCCCTTTGTAGGTTGGCTAGCATGAGGTCTGCCTTTTGTAGTTTGGCTTCTCTTAGGTCTGCTCCTCTAATATCGATATTACGTAAATCCAGTCTCCGATTTTCCAGATCATTCTCAGATTTGCGCCGTCCAATTACAGTAAGGGCTGCTTGAATATCCGTCTGAAGTTTTGATTCTTGCTCTATCTCCTCTAACTTCTTACCATTCATCCAATAATTGATTAACGGTTTTGCATTCTCTACCTTTGCCTCGTCTTTTTTCCGAGGTGCATTCTCTCGCACAAAAGCCGTGAGGACTTCCATGATTGTCCAGTGATCATCTTTGGAATCTTTGGCGATTCGTTCTAGAGTATAAATTGCCCCTAATCGCGTTTCAATCTTTTCATTTCCAAGTTGTTCAATAGCTTTTGCAAAACGTTCTGTGATTTGCTTGTCTTGTGCAGCTTGGGCATTTTGGAGCGCAGCCTTAGCAGTCTTATTTGCAGCTTCAGCACTTTTATCCATAGCTTCCCAACGCTTTGCAGCATAGTAAGCATTGATAAACACTGCAATTCCACCGAAAATTGTCGCAGTAGTTTTTAACGCTTCCATTTCATTTTTGAGTCGTTCATCTGACGGGGATATATGCCAGACAAAGTAAGCAACCATAACAGATGAAATAATAAATAATGCAAATACAGTAAATGAAATTAGAAATATAAATGAATTTTTAGGTGTGTCTGTATTGTTATCAGACATAGCTTTCGTCTTCCTCATCTCCCAAATATCTACGGGGACTTTTGGTAAAAACTATAGCATTAAGTGAAACTGGTAGAATGCACCCAAATAACTAATGATGCTGTGATAACTCAACTTGATTGTCGCCAATCTGTCGGTGCTTCTATATAATCAGGTAGACGAGTAGTGCGATCGCCAAGTGCTTTTCTAATCTGCTGCAACTCTAAGTTTTTAGCCCCTGTTAAAATCGTCCCTTCCAGTTTGACATCACTGAGGTCAGCTTCTGAAAAGTTAGCTCCCATGAGGTTTGCCTGAGTCAGGTTAGCTTGATAAAAGGTCGCCCTATATAGGTTGGCTCCGATAAGGTTTGCTTGATACAAATCAGCTTCCGTTAAACTGGCTTCTGAGAGGTTGGCAAAATAGACTTCTGTTTGATGAAGTTTGGCTGCATTCAAGTTAGCTCTTGAAAGGTTGGCTCCATTCAGGTTAGCTCCTGAGAGGTTCGCACCAATCAAACCCGTCATGTGCAGATTAGCTTTACCCAATTTTGCTCCTTGCAAGTTAGCTAAAAATAGCTTTGCCCCAGAAAGGTTAGCCATTTTTAAGGTTGCTTGTTGTAAGTTAGCTTTATAAAGGTTTGCTCCTTGCAACTCAGCTACACGCAGGCTTGCTCCAGAGAGGTTGGCTGAACGCATGTTTGCCCCATAGAGATTAGCACGGTTGAGATTAGCCCAACACAGGTTTGCTCCACAGAGGCTAGCTTTTAGTAATTTGGTTTCATAGAGAATAGACTTAACGAGTTTAGCGCCGTTCAGGTCAGCCTCACTCAAGTCCGCTCCACGCAGGTCAGCCCCACTCAGGTCAGAACCACGTAAGTCTGCTTCTTGCAAATTAACTCCTAGCAAGTCTGCTCGTCTGATGTCGATATTACGTAAATCAAGTTTTTGATCTTTTGGGTCTTCGAGTAAATTACGCCTGCCGATGACACTTAGGGCTGCTTGAATATCGGTGCGGATGATTGGCAATTCTTCATGGAGGTTTTGCTCCAACTGCTGTGTCGGACGCGACCCACCTCTGTGCCTACCTGAGTAAGCTGCTCCTTGATATTCGGGCTTTTGTTGCTCTACTCTCACCTGCTGGATAGGTGCATTCTCTCGCACAAAGGCAGTGAGAATTTCCATGATTGTCCAGTGTTCTTTAGGAAAATCCTGAGCAACTCTTTCTAATGCATAAACTGCGCCCGTCCGGGTTTCAACCTTTTCATGACCAAGCTGGGCAATTGCCCCCATAAAGCGCTCTGAAATCAATCTGTCTTGATTGACTTTTGCATTTTGAATGCCAATTTCCAGGTTTTTCTCATATGCGATCGCATTTTTCTGCATCGCTTGGGCACGCTTTGCTGCATAATAAGTATTAAACATTGCTGCCGATGCTAGAAAAACTATTGCAGTAGTTGTTAATGCTTGGTTTCTATACTGAATTTTTTCTTGGATTGACAATTCTTTAATACTGGACAACGCAAAGAAAATTACAGTCAATGAAAAGCCAAATATCACTGTTATAGTTATCAACCAATTCAAAAGAGCGTCTGTCTTTTTAGAAGACATGGTAACGATTTTCCTTACAACCTAGAATTATTACTTAGATGTTTGGGAAAAATAGTATAGCATCTAGCAGAAAATTATAATAGGTGTCAAGACACTCATTTAACTAGGGCATGACATCAAATATACTATTACATTAGGGTAAAAATTGAATAAGTTGATGCGCGTTTAAAGTATATAAACACTCTTGATGGTCGTTAACTGTTGACTGTTGACAGTTAACAGTCATCAATCATCAGTCATCAGTCATCAATCATCAGTCATCAGTCATCAGTCATCCCCTATAAGCTTTTTTACTTTTGACTTCCGCCTTGTAAGACTAGTGTTTTACTCAGATAATTTAGCTTCTCTAAGGTTTGCCCCGTCGAGTATGGCATCATTGAGAACTGCCCCATGCAGCCCAGCTAAATATAAGCTTGCACAATGCAGGTTAGCTTCAGAAAGGTTAGCTCCTTTTAGACTAGCTGCGCTGAGGATTGCTCCTTCTAGGTTAGCTAAATATAAATTACTACCTTCTAGGTTAGCTGCACTGAGAATTGCTCCCGCAAGATTAGCTTCTGTAAGGTTAGCTCCAGCAAGATTAGCTTGATAGAGATTTGTCTGTTCTAGGTTCGCCCCATTCAGATTTGCTCCTCTCATGTCCGTGTGACTCAAATCAAGTTGTTCATTCTCTGGGTCTTTGTTTACATCTCTTCTAGCGATAACGGTAAGCGCTGCTTGAATATCTACACGAAGTTTTGTTGACAGCTTGCTCGGTACTTTCCCTTGGGGCATGTAAGGAGCATTTTCTCGGACAAAAGTAGTAAGAATATCCATAATTATCCAGTGGTACTGTGGATGATTTTGGGCAATTTGCTCTAAATCATTAATTACAGTTAGACTGGTTTCTATTGTCTTATTGCCTAGTTGTTCAATTGCTATTCTTAAACCTTCTTTTGGCGACTGATGCTGAGTTTGGTTAACTTTTTTTTGAAAAGCATGTATCCTCAGACATATTTTTGATAGCTGATTGTTATTTGTAGGTAAAATATTTTTTATGCTATGAAAAGCATTAATAATTACTGTCAACATTCTTAAGTGATAAAATGAGGTTTAAAATACACTTGTATTCACTACTCTTCATTCTTCACTAGAAATTAACCCCGATCATGATGATTTTGATTGATGCCTAATCAGTGATATAGCATTCATAAATCATTTATGACAAACCAATAATTATTAAGGATAGCCTTCTTTTCCCAGAGACGCTACGCGAACACGAAAAATCTCACAACTCAAATAGGATTGTTATTAACTACTTCAATGCAGCAAAAATTACAGCCTATAGTTAAAGACTTAGTGCTGATTGGTGGCGGTCACAGCCATGCAATTGCCCTGAAAATGTTTGGGAGAAAACCTTTAGCTGGTGTCCGTTTGACGTTGATTAGCGCAGCCAAAAATACAGCCTACTCTGGAATGTTACCAGGACACATTGCCGGATTTTATAGCCACGATGAATGTCATATTGACTTGCAACCTTTAGCGAACTTTGCTCAAGCACAGTTGTATATTGATAGAGTAGTTGCCCTAGACTTGGAAAATCACAAAGTTCTTTGTGCTAACGGACTTGTGGTAGATTTTGATGTGCTGTCTATTGATATTGGCAGCACTCCTGCCACAGTGTCTGTATCAGGTGCAGCAGAATATGCGATCGCAGCTAAACCAGTATCGCAGTTATTGGAACATTGGTATGAACTAATTAAAGCTGTAGGTAAAAATCCTCAAGAACCAATTAGCATTGCGATCGTGGGTGGTGGCGCTGGTGGTATAGAATTGGCGCTATCAATGCAATCTCATTTACATCGGATTTTACGTCAAACTCAACAACCAACTCAAAATCTGGAAATTCATTTATTCCAGCGTGGCATAGAACTGATGCCCAATTACCATTCATCAGTGCAGCATCAAATTCAAAAAATTTTCACTGAGCGAGGTATTAAGCTCCATCTTGGCGAAACTGTGTGTAAACTCGCACCTACAACACACAGGAAAACTAAAGAAATATTTGAGATTAAATGTGAATCTGGTTTGACAGTAGAGTGTAATAAAATTTTTTGGGTAACACAAGCATCAGCACCCGAATGGTTAAAAACGGCTGGACTAGGAACTGATGAGCAAGGATTTATTCTGGTAGAGGACACATTGCAATCTCAAACGCACCTGCAAGTGTTTGCTGCTGGTGACATTGCCACAATGGTAAATCATCCGCGTCCGAAAGCTGGGGTGTTTGCTGTTAGGCAAGGTAAACCTTTATTTGAGAATTTGCAGCGAATTTTATTAGGTAAGTCGCTCAAACCCTATAGACCACAGAAACAATATTTGAGTTTAATTGGTACAGGAGACAAACGAGCGATCGCAACTAAAGGCATCTTCACTTTACCACCTCACAAACTCTTGTGGCGTTACAAAAATTGGATTGACCGCCGCTTTATGGAACGCTTTCGGTTTGAATAAATAAGGGAGCAGGGGAGACAAGGGGACAAGGGGACAAGGGGTGAGAACTTGAAACAAATCTTTCCCCTTGTCCCCAATTCTCCTTGTCCCCAAGTCCTCTTGCCCAATGCCCAATCCCCTCATCAAAGCTGTTCAATTAGCTCAATAATTTGTTGGTAATACTGGGTATTTCCTTCTTGGTAATACAAGTCAGCGGATTTCTGGAAATCTGCAATTGCTCTTTGAGAGTCACCCAGATTTCGGTAGACATCTGCCCGAAGGATGTAAGCTGAAGCCCAATGAGGCTGACGCTGTAAAGCAAGGTTCAAGTCTGTAAGCGCTCCCTGCAAGTCTCCCAATAGAGAACGGCTACGACCCCGATTGTACCAGTCTTCAGCAAAGCTGGGGTCAATGGCGATCGCACGACTATAATCTTCTATTGCCCCTTGATAGTCTTCTAAGGCATAGCGAGCATTAGCACGATCGCTGTAAAATGCAGCAGATTGGGGATTTATTTGCAATGCTTGGGTATAATCTGCGATCGCACTTTCATATTCTTCTAAAGCATAATGGGTAGAACCTCGGTTGTAATATGCTTCAATTAAATCGGGATTAATTTTCAATGCTTGATTATAATCTGCAATTGCTCCTTGTTCATTCCCCAAAAGACGACGAGCATTTCCTCGATTGCAGTACGCTTGGGAAAATTCAGGAACAAGCTCTATTGCTTGGGTGTTATCATCAATTGCTCCCTGTAAATCTTGCAGGGCTTCACGGGCAATACCCCGACCATAATAAGCTGCGGCTAAGTTATCATTAATTTGTAATGCCTGATCGTAATCTTTTATTGCTCCTTTATGATCTCCTAAAGAACGACGAGCCGCCGCGCGATCGCAATATCCTTCAGCTAAATTAGGATTGAGTTGTAATAGGCGATTGCTATCTTCAATTGCACCTTGATAGTCTCCTAGTCGGCGACGAGCGTTCGCCCGAAAGCCGTATACTAAAGCTAGAGTCGGATTTTCTTGTAACGCTTGGTCATAATCTGCGATCGCACCCTCATAATCTTCAAGAGTACTACGGACAAGACCCCGCTCACAATAGGCTTGCACATCATCAGGATTCAACTTTAGCGCTTGGTTAAAATCCTCAATTGCTCGGTGATATTCTTTAAGATGAGCAAGAACCAGACCCCGATTGTAATATGCTCCAGCAAACCTGGGGTTGATTTCTAGTGCGCGGTTGAAATTAGCGATCGCACTTTGATACTCTGCTAAAGAGTAGTGGGCGTTACCTCGATTATGATAAGCCTCGGCTAAGTTTGGATCTAATTGTAATGCCCGGTCATGATCTGCGATCGCTTCGTGAAAATTTCCTAAGATATGATGAATATTGCCTCGATTGCTGTAAGCCGCGGCAAAATTGGGATGCCACTGTAAAGCTTGTTGAAAATCAGCGATTGCTCCTTGATGATCACCCTGTTCAAAACAAGCTACACCTCGATTATGATAAGCATTGGCAATATCAATATTGATATTATCAGCTAACTGGGTACTAGTTTCTATTGTTTGGATATAATCAGCGATCGCTTTGTCGTATTTTTCTAAGGCAAAGTAAGCATTCCCCCGGCTGTGGTAATATTGGGCGAGATTTGGATCGATTTGTAATGCTTGATTATGATCGGCGATCGCTCCTTCGTAATCTGCTAAAAAGTAACGTGCATTACCTCGGTGATAATAGGCTGTGGCAAAATTGGGATTGATTTCTATGGCGCAATTAAAATCTGCGATCGCACTGCGATAATCTTTGAGTTCACCACTTAGAATAATCCCCCGATTATGGTAAGCTTCGGCATAATTAGGATTGAGCTTAATTACTTGGGTGTAAGCTGCGATAGCTCCTTGATAATCCCCTTGCAAATTGTGGTTTGATCCTTGGTTTAATAATTCTTCAACATTCATATAATTTTTTGGGATTTCGACATTCCCTAGCTTTCAGGCAATGGGATTTTTAACGATATGTTTTGAAAATCGTTCCAGCTACTATTGTGCCTCTTGCTAAGATTTTAATTCGTGATTTTCTGTTAGCCTAGACCAGGGCGACGTATTTCAGGCGATTTAAACAGCAACAATCACCGCAAATAAGAACGGTGGATGTCTGACTCGCCGTTTTTTACTGGTATTGCTATAGTAGCGGATAACACATTTTACTAAGTGCTATGACTGCTGCTATCAATATAGACAAAGAGTATCAAAATCGTTTAAAACACTTTACTAGCCTAAAGTCCAAGTACCAAGCCACTAAATATAACGATTCATCACCCGCAAGTCTGTTGTATCTCATCTTGCGAAAAGTTGATTTAGGTATTGAACTTAGTGATTTAGAATTTAATTGGTTGGGAGAGTCTGAGCTTAAAGAGACTTTAGAAGCTATCAAGCAAGAACAGCAACATAAAGTACAAGAATTCGGAAATCTAGAATTTGAATTTTATAAATTAAAGTCTAAGTACAAAGCTACAAAACATAACGTTTCTTGGCAATCAAGTCGTCTGTATTCCATTCTTTTGAAACTTGAGTCAGGAAATTTACTCACTGATTCAGAAGTTAAATGGCTAAAAGCAAATAGTTTACATGAGACGAATCAAATTGCTCAAGAGGTGAAACGATTTACTCAACTTAAATCTAAATACAAAGCTACTCAGTATCAAGACTCATATCCTGATAGTAAACTGTATCAAATACTGAAAAAATTAGAGGTAACAGAACGTTTAAGTAATTCTGAATATAATTGGCTAATCAATAACCAACTTTTGGAAACAGCAGAAGTTTTTCAACAACAAGAGTCAGTAAAAGAAGCTAACTTTGCTCAGTTACGAGATAAATACCAAGCGATTAAACATTCAGACTTATCATTATCTAGTCCACTATATCTAATACTGCAAAACATTGACGCAAAAAATAATTTGAGTGAGTCAGAAATTAACTGGATCGAACAACAACGACTTAGCGAAACAATTGCCATTGCTCAAGAATTGGAACAAACACGAGAATTTGCTGCCTTAAAAGCTAAGTATAAAGCAACTGAGTATCAGGATTCAACGCCTAAGAGTCACCTGTATAAAATTCTAAAAAGGCTTGAGTTGTCCAATCAGTTAGGTGAACAAGATATTAACTTCCTCAAAAAACGTAAGCTGACTGAGATTATAGAAATTGCAAATGAAAAATACGCCTCTACCCTAAAATATAAAATAGATTTAGGAGAACTATTTAATGAGTCAGAAACTGAGTGGCTGAAAAATAATAGACGTGAAGATATAATTGTTCTTGCTCAACAAAAGCACTTCGCTATCCTCAAGAGAAAATATAGATTAATAGATCCTTCACTTTCGCTAGAGCCATTTTACGCGATTATGGTCAAACTAGAGAAAAAAGAACGGCTAGACCCTAAGTTGGTTTTGCAGCTTATGGAAGAGGAAATATTATCTAGTGGCGGAAAAATTGCTCTTGCGTATTACAGGCTAGAAGCAGACTTTTATGAGCAGGAATTTCACCGCACTGGACATAAATGGCATATTCCCACAGCTAGTAGTTATTGGCGCAAAGCAGATGAACCTGAACAGGCATTAAAACTTACTAACTTAAACTTTAGCCAAATCAGAGAAAACAAGCTAAAGTCAGCAATTCTAGTAACTAGAGGTGCAGCATTCAGAGATATTGCTAAATTAGCTGATGCAGAAAATTGTGCGAAAAAAGCTATGGAGTATCACCCTGATAGTCATCAACCTTATACCTTAATGGGTGCTATATGTTATGACAAAGGTGACTATCCAAAAGGTGATTATTGGTTTGAACAAGCTATTCAACGAGGGGCTGAAGCGGAAGATATAGATGCTGAAAGAAAACGAGTAATCAGGAGTACAAAGGATGATAACAAACGACATGAAGCAGCAGAATATTTACTGAAAAAAGATTCAAAACGATATGCTTGGGCTAAGTCTTATCTCAAAAAATCGTAAGAGAATGGTAAATAAACTGGTTTGCATCGCAATGGATTTTCTGACAATTCTAGGATTAGCGGCTGCCACAATAACTACAATCTCTTTTTTGCCACAGATGTTTAAAACCTGGCAAACCAAATCAGCAAAAGATGTTTCTTTGATTACGCTGATTACATTCACAACTGGTGTTTTTTTATGGTTAATCTACGGAATTTATTTACAAGCCTTGCCAATTATTCTTGCTAATAGCGTGACATTATTTTTTAACTTGATAATTCTATGGCTTATACCATTTCACTTTAATAATGATACAAATACGTTGGTAGGGGCACGGCATTGCCGTGCCCCTACGAGAAATCTATATGTATCAGGTTTTTCGTGAATTGGTATTAAAATTAAATATAGATAAAGAAGCTCTGGCGACTATAAATCTCGGCTAGACAAACTCTCGTCAGCCTGCGCGGACTAAAATTAAACCCACGTTCGCGTAGCATCTCGTAGAAAAGAGAAGAAAAAGTGGTTTTTGCCTGTGTAGGCGCGAATTCTATGAGACTCCATTATTTAAACACCCCTAACAACATCTGTGACATCATCTGTATTTACCTCTGAACGCCTCCTTTTCACCCCCGCCACCCCAGATACCAACGCTATCCCCATAATTTTTGCCTTTCCAAATGAGTACAGCGTAGGCATCACTAGCCTCGGCTATCAGGTAGTTTGGGCAACTTTGGCTATGCGTGATGATGTGCAGGTGAGTCGCCTGTTTACAGATACTCACGAACAACTCCCCAGAACCCCGGAAATTATGGGATTTTCAATTTCCTGGGAACTGGATTATGTGAATATTTTAAATTTGCTGGAATCTTTAGAAATTCCCATTCTGGCAACTTCTCGTGATGATTCTCATCCGATAATTTTTGGTGGTGGGCCCGTTCTCACAGCGAATCCCGAACCTTTTGCAGATTTTTTTGATGTAATCTTACTGGGGGATGGCGAAAACCTCCTGGGAAATTTTATTGAGGCGTACAAAGAAGTGAGAAATGCTTCTAGACAAACTCAACTAAAAAGACTTGCACAAATCCCAGGAATTTATATCCCCAGTTTGTATGCAGTCGAATATCACAGCGTAGATGGTGCAGTAAAGTCAATTAAACCAATTTCTCCCGAAATTCCCGCAGTGGTGCAAAAGCAAACTTACAGAGGAAATACTCTATCAGCATCAACTGTAGTCACCGAAAAAGCCGCATGGGAAAATATTTATATGGTGGAAGTTGTGAGAAGCTGTCCAGAAATGTGCCGCTTTTGTTTGGCGAGTTATCTCACACTGCCTTTTAGGACAGCCAGTCTTGAAGGTTCATTAATTCCAGCCATAGAAAGAGGTTTAGAAGTCACAAATCGGCTAGGGTTATTGGGGGCTTCAGTCACTCAACATCCAGAATTTGAGGCTTTACTAGATTATATTAGTCAACCAAAGTATGATGATGTTCGTCTCAGTATTGCCTCAGTCCGAACCAATACCGTAACAATCAAGTTAGCAGAAATTTTGACGAAACGAGACACGCGATCGCTTACCATTGCAGTAGAAAGTGGTTCTGAGAAAATCCGGCAAATCGTCAATAAAAAGCTACAGAACGACGAAATTATCCAAGCTGCGGTAAATGCTAAAGCTGGCGGATTAAAAAGCTTGAAACTCTATGGAATGGCAGGAATCCCTGGTGAAGAAGTAGAGGATTTAGAGCAAACCGTGGCAATGATGCGTAATATCAAAAAAGCTGCGCCGGGATTGCGGTTAACCTACGGATGTAGCACTTTTGTACCCAAAGCACACACGCCGTTTCAATGGTTTGGGGTGAATCGCCAAGCCGAAAAGCGGTTGCAGTTTTTGCAAAAACAGCTAAAACCACAGGGGATAGAGTTTCGCCCAGAAAGCTATAATTGGTCGATTATACAAGCTTTGTTGTCGAGAGGCGATCGCAGGCTCTCTCAACTTCTCCAACTTACTCGTGACTTTGGCGACTCCTTGGGTAGCTACAAACGTGCTTTCAAACAACTCAAAGGGCAAATCCCCGATTTAGATTTCTACGTCCACGCCGAATGGTCAACAGAACAAGTATTACCTTGGAGCCACTTGCAAGGGCCTCTGCCACAGTCTACACTACTAAAACATTTGGCTGATGCTCAGAGTTATATTAACCCAACTCCAAAGGAATTACAGCCAGTACTGGGAGGGACTCGGTAATAGAGGAGTGGGGACAGAGGAGTAGGGGAGGACAAGGGAGAAATAAATAACCAATGCCCAATGCCTAATGCCCCATGCCCCATGCCCAATACCATTGAATTCATAGCTGAAAACTTGATGCAAAACACAGCCGAGTATTACTGCGCCTATTGCGGCGAACCGAACTTAACTTTTATTGATTTGAGTGCTGGAGGACAGCAATCTTATGTAGAAGATTGTCAAGTTTGCTGTAACCCAAATATTTTGTATGTGCGGGTTGATGAAGATACCCTAGATATCGAGATTGATACCGAATCCGAAAGTTGAATTTTAGGTTTTTCTTTCCATGCTGCACTTTAAACATTCCTCACTAATTAATGCCACACCAGAAGTAGTTTGGAAATTTCACGAAAGGCCAGATATTTTGCAACTGCTGAATCCACCTTGGCAGCCAGTCCAAGTGGTTCGTCGTGAAGGGGTGCTGAACGTGGGCGCTATCACAGAATTTCGCCTGTTTTTGGGCCCATTACCCTTAACTTGGTTAGCGCGTCACACTGAATGTGAAAAATATCGCCTGTTTACCGATGAACAGATATCTGGTCCTTTTGAGTCTTGGGTACATAGACATGAATTTGAACCGGAAGCTGGCAAAACTAGGTTAACTGATACTATTTCTTTCTCTATGCCTGGCGGAGGAACAGTCGAATTTGTCAGTGGTTGGTTAGTACAAGTACAACTAGAAGCTATGTTTCGCTATCGCCACTATATAACGCAACGAGAATGTGAGTCACAATAGCAGAATGGGCTGGTAGCAAAAATTAATTATCTTGATTCTTCAACCCTTGCCGCGAAACCCACTTTATCAAACCAGGAAACAAGCGATACAAAGCTTGTGAGAAATTCGCCGAACCAACCATCACTTCTGATTTTTTATTCTTGACTGCATCCCAGATAGCATTTGCCACATCTTCAGGCTTCTCCACCACCGGATTCTTCAGCACATTCTCAAGCTGTCCACGACGAGCTTGAGTATCTTGCTCATCCTTGCCTCGAAAAACTGCTCGTTCCATTAAAGTACTCTTAATTAAATTCGGATAAATCCCACAAACATGAATACCTTTTGGCTGTAGTTCCACTTGTAGCGATTCCGTCAACCCTGTAACGCCAAACTTACTAGTACAGTAGGGAACCAAGTAAGCAGTTGGCACCTTACCACCGATGGAACTTAAATTAACTATAGTTCCACTTCGACGCTGGAGGAAATGAGGCAGAAGGGCATTAATAGTGTGGATATATCCCCATAAATTAGTGTCTATAATTTGATGCCAATCACCCAGAGAAAACTGCTCTACTGGGCCCGATGCAAAGATGCCCGCGTTGTTTATCAGCACGTCGATATAACCATAATTTTCTAATGCCTTTTGCACTAATGCGTTTACCTGAGATGGGTCAGTGACATCGCAAGTAACTGTTAATGGTGCTGGACGGCCAATGCTTTGCACCTCCTGCGCTAAGGCTTCCAAGCGGTCAGCATGACGAGCTGCAAGTACCAGGTCATATCCTTGCCGCGCAAATAAAAGAGCCGTTGCTTTGCCAATGCCTTCAGAAGCACCTGTAATCAGTACTGTAGGAGTCATACTTGAAGTTTGAAAAACCTATTTACTCTTTATTAGTTTGGGTAATAATATTCCAGAAACCTTCTAACTTTCGTTAGATTTTTTGTCATATCCAAAATATTTTTTTATTGATACTACAAGTTTTCATTAGCAGTAGTTTGGTAAAAATACCTCTGTTCTATAGGTTAGTAAAAGCTATTATTGAACTTTTGTTAGATAAATATTATCTAAACCTCCTTAAAATCTCATTCTTTAGAGTTGCTTCTACTCTGAAACTAGAGACAGATAGCGCAAAGTAGGTAAGTTAAGTAATATTAAGAATGTAATTAACTTCTTAAGTTAACTTAATAAAGGCACTTAATCTTAGTGATAAAACTGAAACCGCATATAATGCCAAAATCCGCAATGCTGCTGAACTAGTGCTGACTCCTCACCGTGAACTTTGGAGCGTCGCCTAAGTATGATTAGTTTTCTAGCTTACCTACTTTGGAACCAGCTACAGCTAGTGCAGTATGCACCCGGACTCATTTTCTCTATTCCCCGTTGGTATTGACTGTCTTTGCTACAGACTGTTTACAAAGGATCAAGAAGAACATGGTGGTTATTGCAGCCACTAGGTTGAACAGTGTCCTTGCTCATACCACCCAACCTTTGAACCGAAAACAGTTTTTAGAATAGCAGTTGCTTGTGTAATACTAGGTAAAGTATCTTAATATTTCTACATATTTTTGAGCATTGGCATTGTCCAGTGTAAAACATAGACCACTAACAGATTTTCCTGGTTAGTCGTTTTTGTCATGACTATATTTTTGGAATTTTCACCTGAATGCTAGGCGGAGTAAAAGCGTGATCCAGTTAGAACAACCACCCAGTCATCAAACAAAACTGACTCCAGTAGTGAGAAGTAAATCTCAGTTTAAGGGGCTTTTCATTGCTATTGTCATTGTTAGCGCATGGGTCATTAGCCTGAGTTTATTACTTTCCCTTGACATCTCGAAACTAAAATTTTGGATGTTATTGCCTGTTATACTTTGGCAGACATTTTTATATACGGGATTATTTATTACATCTCATGATGCCATGCATGGGGTAGTATTTCCCCAAAACACCAAGATTAATCATTTGATTGGAACATTGACCCTATCCCTCTATGGTCTTTTACCATATCAAAAATTATTGAAAAAACATTGGTTACACCACCACAATCCAGCAAGTCAATTAGACCCAGATTTTCATAACGGGAAACACCAAAATTTCTTTGCTTGGTATTTTCATTTTATGAAAGGTTACTGGAGTTGGGGGCAAATAATTGCGTTGACTATTATTTATAACTTTGCTAAATACATACTCCATATACCAACTGATAATCTAACTTACTTTTGGGTGCTTCCCTCACTTTTAAGCTCATTACAATTATTCTATTTCGGAACTTTTTTACCCCATAGTGAACCAATAGGCGGTTATGTTCAGCCTCATTGTGCCCGAACAATTAGCCGTCCTATTTGGTGGTCATTTATCACGTGCTATCATTTTGGCTACCACGAGGAACATCACGAATATCCGCATATTTCTTGGTGGCAGTTACCAGAAATTTACAAAGCAAAATAGTTATTGTTTATCTAATCTTATGGCAACAAGAGTGTCAAGGTAATCTATATAGTTTGAGTAAGGCATTCTTTTAGATTATCTTCTTATGTCAATTAATAATTCTCGTCTTATCACCTATAGCCCTGCTTATACAATCGTTCCTACTTACGAGTGCTTTAATCGCTGTAGTTACTGCAACTTTCGCAGCGAACCGGGTAAAAGTCCCTGGATGAGTATTTCAGATGCAGAAAGTATTCTAAAACCACTTCAAAGCCAAAATGTCTGTGAAATTCTCATCCTTAGTGGTGAGGTGCATCCCCATTCGTCAAGGCGTCAAGCGTGGTTTGGGCTGATTTATGATTTGTGCGAATTAGCGCTTTCAATGGGGTTTTTACCGCATACCAATGCAGGCCCGCTGAGTTTTGAGGAAATGCAAAAGCTCAAGCGTGTAAATGTTTCGATGGGGCTGATGTTGGAACAGTTAACGCCAACATTGTTAAATACTGTACATCGGCACGCACCGAGTAAATTACCTGAAGTTCGTTTACAACAATTGCAATGGGCGGGAGAGTTGCAGATTCCCTTTACCACTGGGTTACTGTTGGGAATTGGGGAAACCGCTGATGATTGTTGGGAAACCTTGCAAGCTATATCTGACATGCACCAACGTTATCATCATATTCAAGAAGTCATCCTGCAACCTCATAGTCCAGGAAATCAGCAAACCTTTGATGCACCACCTTTTAATCCTCATCAATTGCCAGAAGTCATTTTTAAGGCGCGTCAGATTTTATCGCCAGACATCACTATTCAAATTCCGCCCAATTTAGTTAAAGATGAGCAATGGTTAATCGCTTGTATCGAAGCTGGTGCGCGAGATTTGGGCGGAATTGGGCCAAAAGATGAAGTGAATCCCGATTATCCCCATGTTCAGGAACAAGCATTAAGAGAAATTTTACAGCCTGCGGGGTGGGAATTGGTGCCGCGATCGCCAATTTATCCGCAATTTGATAGCTGGTTGTCGGGCGAATTACAAACAGCGGTGAAGCGATCGCGGAATGCTATGTTATTGGTTTAACATTGCTCAATAAGGTGTAGACAAGCACCACCAAAATAGCTTCAAATCAATACCCCGCGAACTAATTCACAATGCATCCCTCAAAGGAGAGAGATAGAAGCCTAAACCCTGTTGTAAAATAGACATAAGAAGGATTCGGGGGGCCATTTAACTGGTCATAAACGCCTATAGAGACTATTTTTGGAAATCTCCAAGGTCTGAAGTCCAGCCAGCTGAAGCAACTACAGCGGCTGTATCACCAGCGTATACCGGGCGATCGCATCACCACGTCCGAGTTTTCCCAGCGTCTGGCAGCAATTAGCACAGAAGTCAATCAGCCTGTGTGCGCCTACATCAACCGTCGCGGACAAGTAATTCGCGTCGGGGTAGGCACACCGCGTCAAACACAAATACCACCGCTGGAATTGCCCCGTTACGGTGCAGAACGACTCAGCGGTATTCGTTGTATTGCCACTCATCTCAAGCCAGAACCGCCAAATGAAGCGGCACTCACGGCTATGGCACTGCAACGCTTAGATGCCCTAGTTGTACTAAACATTACCGGAACGGGATTTACACGGCGGGGAGGCGGTGCGACTGGGTATGTCAAAGAAGCTTATCTAGCTCATCTGACACCCCAAGAGTCTCGCACCCTGATTACTAGTCCTGCTGCTCTTAAGGTAGAAGAGAGCCAAACCCAATCCCCAAGTTGGAACATATCGCCACCTCTGGGCTTGGATGATCTGGCAGAGCAGGATTTAGTAGACTTGGTGGAAAATCTGGAAGCGGAATTCCAGCGGGAATTTATCGCTCAGGAAGTAGATTCTGATCATGATCGCGTGCTGATTGTGGGGCTGATGACCAGTGAAGTGACTCCGCTACAATTCCAAGACACCCTAATGGAATTGGCACGGTTAGTTGATACTGCTGGGGGAGATGTATTACAGACAATACAACAAAAGCGATCGCGCATTCATCCCCAAACCGTAGTAGGCGAAGGTAAGGTGCAAGAAATTGCCCTAACTGCCCAAACACTAGGAGTCAATCTCGTCGTCTTCGACCGCGACCTTTCACCCTCCCAAGTCCGCAACTTAGAAATGCAAATTGGGATTCGGGTGGTTGACCGCACCGAAGTGATTTTGGATATCTTTGCCCAACGCGCTCAATCCCGTGCTGGTAAGTTGCAAGTAGAACTAGCACAGCTAGAATACATGCAACCGCGACTAGCTGGTAGAGGTCGCACAATGTCCCGATTAGGTGGTGGTATTGGGACTCGTGGCCCTGGTGAAACCAAACTGGAAACTGAACGCCGTGCCATTGGGCAGCGTATTTCCCGACTGCAAAAAGAAGTCAACCAGTTGCAAGCACATCGTTCGCGGTTACGGCAGCGACGACAGCATCGAGAAGTTCCCTCAGTGGCTTTGGTTGGATATACCAACGCTGGCAAGTCCACTTTGCTGAATGCTCTTACGAATGCAGAAGTTTATACAGCCGACCAGCTATTTGCGACTCTCGATCCCACCACGCGCCGCCTGGTGATTCCTCATGGCGAAGCTGATCAACCTCAAGAAATTCTGATTACAGATACGGTAGGGTTTATACACGAACTGCCTGCATCGTTAATGGATGCCTTTCGCGCCACCTTAGAGGAAGTCACAGAAGCCGATGCCCTACTACACTTGGTTGATTTGTCCCACCCAGCTTGGTTACGTCATATTCGCTCAGTCAGAGAAATCTTGGCGCAAATGCCAATAACTCCTGGCCCGGCACTAGTGATTTTTAACAAGATTGATCAAGCCGATAGTGAGACACTGGCTTTAGCTAGAGAAGAATTCCCCCTAGCGGTATTTATTTCAGCCAGTCAGCGCTTGGGATTAGAAACTCTACGTCAGCGCCTTGCCCAGCTGATTGAATATGCCGTTGACCCTCGGTAAAGATCGAAAGGAATTTTTATTTTTTACTTTAAAATGCCGTAGTTATATTAACTGCGGCGTTTTTTATTGAATATAACAGATATTTCTACTTTACTAAAGCTTTATCGGATTATGTGGAATTTGCTGAATGACAATGTTGGAAAATACGTGCTACAACAATTGATTGATGGTATTTTTCTGTTTGTAACTAATACAGTAATTACATTTATTTTGTGAATAAAGTCTAATGGTCTATAAGGCTTTAAGCTCTGAACTGGTTATTAATTAATTTTAGAAGTACTGTATTGGCCTTTCACGAGAACTTTTAAAATTCTCTCAGTTATCAACATCATAGCAAGGAAGGTATATGCAATTAGTTTCACAACAGTTTGAGTCGAAAGATGTCAAAGTACAGCTTCTTTTAACTGGAGGACATAAATACACCGTTTATTTAAAATCAGATGCACCTGTACTGAATAGTCTTTTAACAACAATTGTAGCTCGTGCCTACAAACAAGAATCTGATTTACAGAATTTATTCCAAATTCCTATCAATGAAGGCCGTTCGGTTTTGTCTTTTCCTAGTGAACATCTTATAGGCGTGGTTACAGAACCCCCAATCTTTGTACAGCAATCAGAGGAAATACAACTTCAAAATGATTATATTTTGGCTTCTGATTATATACAAATAGATAATTTCCTTAAACCAGAAGAACACAAACACTTAATCAAATACGTTCTGGAAAAAGAGTCGGCTTTCTTGCCAAGCAATACTTCTACAAACGATATTAACTATCGCCAATCAATGGTTATCTACTCATTCCCTGAATTTTCTGAACTGATATTAAAGAGAATTCAAGCAATGATTCCTGATATCATGAGCAAATTAAACTTACCATCATTTTCTGTATCACAAATTGAAAGCCAACTAACTGCACATAATCATGGTAATTATTACAAAATCCATAATGACAATGGCAGCCCAGAAACTGCTACAAGAGAAATTACATACGTTTATTACTTTAATCGAGAGCCAAAGCAGTTTTCTGGCGGTGAATTACTAATTTATGACAGCAAAATTGAAAATAACTTTTATGTCAATGCAGAGTCTTTTAAGACTATTGAACCGCGCAACAATAGTATTGTATTTTTCATCAGCCGATATATGCACGAAGTGAAGCCTGTGATTTGTCCGTCTAAAGCTTTTGCTGATAGCCGTTTTACAATCAACGGCTGGATACGTCGATAAGCGAATTTAAGCAGTTAGACAATACCTTCGGCAATTACCAGAGGGTCGAGTTAGGTAAATACACCTGACTCAACCCTCTGGTAAAATCTATGGTTGCTTAAATTAGTTCTACTTTTTGTGGAAAGCATTTTTATTGTCTCGTCCACACATAATTTTTAAAAGCTCTTATGCGATAGGCATTGAAGAGGCTTAGTTTGCAGTGCAAAAATTTTTCAATTTATAAAGCCAATATTAAACGGTATTTATTCTTATAGTATTTGTTGCACATGCAGTATATGGCAAAAAACAAATTTAATATTTTTAGTGATAAACAAACTTGTTCATCTAAGTGTTAATACTATCTATTCAATAATTATTTATAGAAATAAACCCATTAATAAAGATATCAATAAAGCTGTGAAAAACAGCAGACACTTAAAAAATATAAGGAGAAAATTGAAGTTGAAATTAACAAAAATTTCTGCATAGAACGACTATTATTTAGTACATCACATCATGGCAAGAGTATTTTCTATTCGGCTAGGATCTTCTTTGATAGCGGCTGCGGGTATAGCTGTATCTACCTCTTCGTTCAACCCTGCTAATGCCGCCTCTATGAGTTTCACTGCCACTAACTTTACAGGCGATCCGCTGCAAGTTAAATACACTTTAGATGACACAGTAGCGGGTGCTGGAAAGGTTCAGTTTAAAGTGGAATTTTTGACTGACTCAACCTACAAAAATATCGGCGATATACGCGGAGTCTTCTTCAACATTAAAGATAACTCGCTTCTATCTGGCCTCAAAGTCACAGGTTTGGGCGTACCCATAACGGAGACTGCATATAACACCGCCGGACAGCTTCAAAGTGTCGGTCAAGCTAATCTGAACGGTGATGGAAATACCCACAAATTTGAATACGGTGTAGAAATTGGTGAGCAAGGTTTAAAGGGCGGGAGAGATGACTTTCAAACAGCAACCTTTGTCCTGTCTCACAGTACAGCAGCCTTAAATCTTGATCAGTTCTTCAATCAAGACTTTGGCTTGCGTGTAATGAGTGTAGGACTTCCAGGTTCTAGCCGTTCGGGAAGTAGCAAACTTGCAGGCATATCACCAACACCAGCGCCAGCTCCCGCACCCGCACCAGCGCCAGCTCCCGCACCCGCACCAGCGCCAGCGCCAGCACCCGCACCCACGCCAGCACCCGCACCAGCGCCAGCACCCGCACCAGCACCCGCACCAGCGCCAGCACCTACGCCAGCACCCGCGCCAGCACCCGCACCCTCAGTACCGCCTTACTATAACCCTCCTGCACCTACACCTCAACCGAAAGAAGTGCCTGAACCCAGTACAACCGCAGCCTTAGGATTATTTGCCTTGGGTATTTTCGGACTCCAGAAGAAAAGCAAAAAAAATATTTCCCAAAATTAAACCACATTGCTGAGTTTTAGTAGGAGGGAGCTTAAATATGGGTTTAGAGGAGCATAAGCACTTCTAAACCAATTTTTGTTAAAGGTAAGAAATGCTAAACTAGAACTCACTTAGATAATTCCTGCTTTTTAACTAGTGCTACTACTGAAAAAACTTTCAGCGATAGAAACAATGTCAATAGAATTACTGACATTCTTAGCATTTAAACCGAAATATTATTAGCTTGTTAAGTCGGATGCAAAATAACAATAGTCTACCCAGCCATAGTCAGTGGCAAAGTTCTAAAATTAAGAAGTATGAAATCAATTTGAGGACTTTATGGCTGCAAAAGTAGAAATTTACACTTGGAGAACTTGCCCATTTTGTATCCGTGCCAAAAGTTTGCTTAAAAACAAGGGTGTTGAATTTATCGAATACAGCATTGATGGAGATGAAGCAGCCAGAAATAAAATGGCTCAAAGGGCAAATGGACGGCGCTCTTTACCGCAAATTTTCATCAATGATGATCATATTGGTGGTTGTGATGATATCCACGCTTTAGATAGTCAAGGCAAGCTGGATGAGCTACTAGCTTCTAGCAATAGCGTGTAGGCTCTGAAGATATTGCCAGAAGCTAGCGACAAGCCGCTGCAAATTACACGGCAGTCGCTACAACTCTGGAAGGCAGAGCAACAAGCTGCCTTGTTTACAGACTTTGTTACCACAAAAGCGATATCTGTCTACAAGACTTTACCCTCCAGGTTCTACTCAGTAGTACACATATACGTCAATTGGTGAGAGCATCAAGAGATAATAATTGAATAACCATTTAATTTCTTGGTGATTGAGGTATAAAGGGTGAAACTGGCTTTTATCATTGATCCCATCCATCAACTTGACCCGTGTCATGATACCAGTGTTGCCCTAATTGAAGCAGCGCAAATCCTGGGACACGAAGTTTGGGTGACTCAGGCAAATCTGCTGAGTGTGGTGGAGGGCAAAGCTTGGGCTGTCCTACAGCGAGTCGAACTTGTACCAGTGCAGTTAGTGGATGGACGCTGGGTAGCGGCGAATCCTTGGTATAAGTTGAGCGATTCCTGCTTAACTTCTTTAGAGACAATGGACGCCGTATTTATGCGGACAGATCCACCTGTCAATGATTCCTACCTCTATGCCACCTACATTCTGGATTACATTGACCAAAATAAAACCCTGGTGATTAACAGTCCTAGCGGCATCCGAGGGGCAAATGAAAAAATGTATGCCCTCCAGTTTACCAAAGCGATTCCAGAAACGATTGTCAGCGCTGATAAGCAGGTTATCCGGCAATTTGTCGAAGCAAAGGGTGCTGCGGTTCTCAAACCACTGGGAAACAAAGCTGGGGAAGGAATTTTGTTTTTGCAATCAGGCGATCGCAATTTTAACTCTATTGTCGAACTCAGTACTCTTCAAGGTCGAGTGCCAGTAATGGTACAAACCTATTTACCGGAGGCAAAAGAAGGAGATAAGCGAATTATCCTGCTTAATGGCGAACCGATTGGTGCACTCAATCGCCTCTCTAGCGGAACTGATTTTCGCAATAATATGGCGACTGGTGGCACAGTCGCTCAAACCGAAATTACCCCAAGAGAGTATGAAATTTGTACCCAAATAGCCGAACGGTTACGCCAAGACGGCTTAATTTTTGTAGGTATTGATATTATTGGTGGCTACTTAACTGAAGTTAACGTCACTAGTCCTACTGGAATTCGTGAAATTGATCGCTTAGATGGGACTCACCTTGGTCATCAGGTTATTCAATGGATTGAACAGACAATAAAAAGTAAAAAATAATTTACATTTATTTTTTGCTTCGTGTCTTATTTTCCAGGAAACAGACTTCCTTCGGACGCTTGCGTGGGCGAGTTACCCACGCAAATTAATTTAAGTAAATATACTTACTTGAACCGTATATGAGTTTAATGAATCGCGGGGGTAGATGTAGCAATGACTACGAGGGGCTATTCGGCATCGCATCTGTAGTCGGACAGGTATTCTTCTTTATTGTTCCAAAAGCATAGCTGGACATGTGAGCCAGCAGACTCCTGCCCAAGTTCATTCTATTTCTATTAAAGTAGCGTTAACGAGTTTTTTACCCATTAGCAAGATTGGGGATGGCAACAGATTGCTTACCCCTGCCCTTAGTAAAACTCTGGAACTAGCAGATTTTATACAGCACTCAGCCTAACCTGAGACTGCTAATTTAATCTAAAACCTCAAATCCAAAATCTTTTAATTCCGTGGTTTACTTCGGTTTCTCAGAAAATCGGGTATATCTAATCCTGGTTTTTCTTTTGGTTCTGGAATTGGAGTTGGAGTTGGAGATGAAGTTGGAGGATTAACTGCGGGTTGCTGTGTTGTTGGTCGCTTGGAGGTATTAGGTGCTACTCGAACGTTAGCCACGCTTTGTTGTTGCACAGCTTGCATTTCACCTGTAAATCCGGTAGCAATTACAGTAATTCTTACTTCACCTTGGAGTCTGTCATCAATTACAGCCCCAAAAATAATATTGGCGTTGGGATCAACTACTTCATAGATTGCTTCTGCGGCTGCATTTACTTCATGCAAAGTCAGGTCAGTACCACCCGTAATATTAAATACAACACCTCTGGCACCTTCAATAGAACATTCTAGTAATGGTGAAGAAATAGCTGCGATCGCAGCTTCTCTGGCTCTAGATTTTCCAGAACTCACTCCAATTCCCATCAATGCCGATCCCGCATCTGCCATTACTGCTCGAACATCAGCAAAGTCAACGTTTACCAAACCGGGGATTGTGATGATATCAGAAATACCTTGCACCCCTTGACGCAGTACATCATCTGCATAACGAAAAGCTTCTTGCACAGGCGTTTGTTCGGGGATCACTTCCAGCAGTTTGTTGTTAGGAATAATGATCAGTGTATCTACTCTACTTTTTAGTCCTTGAATACCTTCTTCCGCTTGGCTGGTACGGCGGCGTCCCTCAAAGACAAATGGACGTGTGACTACACCAACAGTCAGAGCACCCATTTCTTTTGCTACTTCTGCTACAATCGGCGCTGCACCTGTTCCAGTACCACCCCCCATACCAGCAGTGATAAATACTAGGTCTGCACCTTCTAAAGCTGTAGCAATTTCGTCTCGTGATTCCTCTGCTGCCTTTTGACCGATGGCAGGATTACCACCTGCTCCTAAACCCCGTGTTAGCTTCTGTCCAATTTGCAATCTACTTGGAGCGCCAGCTAAGGTAAGAGCTTGGGCATCAGTGTTAATTGACCAAAATTCTACCCCAGAGACATCAGATTCAATCATGCGGTTAACGGCATTGCCACCGCCACCACCGACACCAATTACTTTGATGTTGGCAACCCGACCAGGAACAATCTCGCCAATTCGGCTATTTTCCGCGGAGATTTTCTTATTATCGTGATTTTGTCCGAAGTTCAACCCAGAGTTATTAAAGGGATTAGTCGAGTTAACTGCCAGAGAGAACCCCGGCTGTCCCGTAGATTGGGAATTTTTATAGGTGAGTCCTTGGTTATTATCAAGTGTCATTGGATTTGTAAAAGGGTAGATAAACGACTTTTTCAGGTGTTATTCACCTAAGAGTCAACTATAGTTTGACAGTGCCACAATACTATGGCACTGTTCTTTATTGTTTTCACTACTGCCAAGCCTAACAGAATTGGCAGTGCGAAAATTTGCTATGGGATAAGCTTTTAACGCAGCTGATCGCACAGCCAATTCTAGAGAAGTATACCTACATTTATCTAAAACTGCTCTGTATAACTTCAACCAGACATTAATCTCTTCATTCTTCTCAACATAGGTCATAACTTGTAAAGACACACTACAGCGCATCTTATCTGCCTCAATAATATTGTTAATAGGTTTCACCATTAGGGATAATTGCAACTTTAGACACAAAATTTACCTTATACTTACTTATCCTTAAGGTTGAAGTAAGCAAGAATTTACTTGTCAGACTATACCTGATTAATTTGTTGTTTGGGGGGTCTTAATGGACACTTTCTTTGAGCAATAGTCTATCTTACGAGAACCCTCACCAGTGTGGTCAACAAATCAAGATTTTCCCATATGTTTCGTAACCCTATATGAATTACGGCACAGAATAGTCCATAATTACCCAAAGGCAAGGGTTACGTAAAATTGGGCGGTATTTTAAGTTACAGATTAAAACTTCGGTAAACTGTTTTTGGAACTATCCTCAACAGACCAAAGTTAGAGCGTTTTTGGCTTTGCACTTGGATGGCAGCGTAAACCCTTTTTACCAGTATCCTCTGCTCCTGAGTCAAATTTTAGTAAAAAACTCAAGCATTTTTCTATTTTACGCACTGGGTTCAGTCGAAGAATCTATCGACGAAAGGTGTTTTACAAACCATAGACCATCATTAGATGACCCAACATCTTGCACCCTACTATTAGATGTTAAGGGTCATAATTGAAAGTGTTTTACTCGCAATGGAAATTTTATGATTAATCTTCTCATTTTAATTAGAAGTTAACGCTGAGTTGCGTGAGGTTTGCTGGAAAACTGAAAATAATAAATATATTTATCAGCATAAAGCTTCTTAATTTACTAGAAGCGCTCATTACATTAAACACGCTAGATATTTTTAGGGATTTTGGGAGTTAGTTTTTGGTCTTTTTGGTTCATTTGTACTAAGGGAAAGTCGGGATTTTTCAGATCAATATACTCTATTTGACCGAAATTGAGTTTTGCTGCTAAATGGCGCATTTGGGCGAGTACCTTAATTTGTTCAGACAGCTGAGGGCCTGGAACACCAAGATGCACATTTCCTAGTTCTGTTTTCAAAATTAAATTCGCTGGATTTTGGCAATCAATTTCGATAACTCTTACGGCACTTTGGCTGACAGCTTGATGAAGTTGAGTCCAGTAGAGACAGTATTGTTTGGGCAATCCAATAACTCTGAGATTGGGTAATTTTTTAGTGGGATTGAGTGATGTGTATTTTTCTAAAGGCATCCAGGCCCCACTTGCATCTAGTAAGCCAATTGTGACTTTTTTGTTGCCAGTGGTCTGATTTTGCTCACTTGCTGTTTGAGTCACGGCTACAGGGACTCGCTCTTGGATTTCGATGTTTAATCCAGGAGGAAAAAGGCGGCGTCTCACGATCGCTTGGGCAATAGTTGGTTGTTTCTTCAAAGAGTTAGCGATCGCTGTCGGTTCAATCCGCCATAAAGACTGGGGGTAAGATAGCACCAACAGAGACTGAGTTGTTTCATCCGACAGTAATTGATTGCCTGATTTCATCACTACTTGTTTGGGAGTTTTTAACACCCACACTGGTTGGACAGCCACCCACAGCAATCCACCCGCCAAACCGGTAATGGCAAAGGTTCGCCAAATAGCCTGAATAATTCTCATCTGCCGCTGCCGACGTAATTTCTTACGACGCTGGGCTAGATCCGTGCGGGAAACTGATATTATGCCAGCCATTCAAACTCCTTTCTGATTGCAGTCCAAATTCCTTGATGCCCTCATATCATTATTAATTTCAGTAAACACTGTTGGCATCTCTTAGCCGCTCTCGTCAAGACTTTTTTATTTTTAGTAACACTTTACAGTAACTATACAAAAATCGTGGCGCTAGTAGTCTGCCAACCCAAAAATGCGCTTGTGAGGGCTGGGGAAAGGGGAAAGGGAAAAGGGTAAGGGATTTAAAACCTTTCCCCCTGCCCCTTATCCCCACTTCATGGGGGCCCTACCTTCCCCTTTACCCCGCTTTCGTCACGAAAGCGAACTACTAGTCATCATTTCGATTAAAGTTTCCGGTGTCCATTTTTAACTGAGTGTAGTCTTTTCGACAAGTGATCATCAAAGATTTCTTCCCTAAAGGTTACAAAATATTAATTTAGATATTTATGATTTTGTTTTCTTGACAAATAGAATGTGAAATGATAGACAAATATTCCTCAATCTCTGTATAGCTTGCTATAATTCATACCAGTCCTACACATCAGCTATAAAAACTGAGAACCATACTCTCTTGTAGCTTTTTTTACTGATTTATTCAGCCACAAAGGTTTGTACTAGGTCAAATAAGAGCTAAAGATTGTCAAAACCTCAACAGCAGGTGTAAAAAGGACAGATATGTTTAAGGTTATTAGGGTCAATTAAATCTCTACTATATTACTGACAGCTACTGACAGTGATCCTGTAATAAGTGCTGTCTTTGGCAAGATACTAACAACTTGCGAATTAGTCGTGTGCCTACATCTAGGTTAGAGATTTTTGTATAAAAAATACGAATTAAACTGCATCTACATACACGTCTACATACACCTCTACATAACATGAGAACGACATTAAATTTGTCACGTTTTTATAAGGCATGTAACCCCAGTTACACGCTTAATATAAGTAACGCACTAGATCGCCAGTATTACATAGATTTTGCTGATGTCCGTGGTTGCAAGATTGTCGAAGAATTGCAGCGGACTATCTGTCGGATTTCTCCTGATGAGCCAACTTGCCAGTTATTTACGGGTCACATTGGCTGCGGTAAGTCAACGGAATTGCAGCGCCTGAAGACAGAACTAGAATTGGCGGGATTTCATGTGGTTTATTTTGAATCCAGTCAAGACTTAGATATGGCGGATATTGATGTCAGCGATATTTTACTGAGTGTAGCTCGTCAAGTCAGTGCCAGTTTAGAAGGGATTAGCATCAAACTCAAACCTGGTTACTTTACCAATTTGTTTAAAGAAGTAGGCGATTTTTTGCAAAGCCCCATAGAGCTTTCTGGACAAGCAGAGTTGTCGTTGGGTATTGCCAAAATTACTGCCAAAACCAAAGATAGCACCCAGATGCGTAATCAACTAAGGCAATATTTGGAACCACGTACTAATAGTATTTTGCAAGCGATTAACGAAGAAATTTTAGAAAAGGCTGTTGAACAGCTAAAGCTGCGGGGTCAAAAAGGGCTGGTAGTGATTGTAGATAATTTGGATCGAGTGGATATGCGTCCTTTAGCATCGGGGCGATCACAACCAGAATATCTCTTCATCGACCGAGGCGAACAGTTACGCCGACTCAAATGCCACCTAGTTTACACTATTCCCCTAACGTTAATTTTCTCCAATGAGTACGAGACACTAAAAAATCGCCTGGGGGGAGGGATTGCGCCAAAAGTACTACCGATGGTATTAGTGCGCCAAAGAGATGGCAGTGACTACGAACCAGGGATGTCACTAGTGCGCCAGTTAGTCTTAGCAAGAGCTTTTCCAGAAGTTCCTTTGAATGGGAGGCTTTTATTAATTACAGAATTATTTGATAACTCCCAAACCTTGGATCGTCTGTGTCGCGTTAGTGGTGGTCACATTCGTAACTTATTGGGTTTACTTTATAGCTGCCTGCAACGACAAGATCCACCTTTTTCTAGGGACTGCTTAGAAGCCGTGATCAAGGACTACCGCGACGATCTGCTATTAGCTATTGATGAATCCCAGTGGGAGTTATTGTTTGAAGTAGTGCAGCAGCAGAGAGTTAAAGGTGAGTCTGACTACCAGAGCTTGCTACGAAGCATGTATCTGTTTGAATATCGTGATCCTCTGGGGCGCTGGTTTGGCATCAGTCCAGCCTTAGCAGAAACAGAAAAAGTCCTTGCTTGGCAACAAAACAAGTAATAGTCCTGGGTGAGTCATTAGTCATTGGTCTTTCGACTAATGACTAATAACTAGTGACTAGTGATCAATAACTAATGACTAATAACCAATGACTAATGATAAGCAGCTACGCGTCTACACCAAAGAAAATCAGCATACTTTGCAAAGGCTGATTAGAGCGATCGCGCTCTCGGAAGGTCAATTTGCCTTAATTTTAGTTCGCTGTAACTATGGGCAATTACGTGAGCAAATGTTAGAAAATATTCGCTCGCACACTAAAGACATCAATATCAGAGAAATCGTTCTCAATCCATCAACTACTTCTTTACACAGCACAATAGTCTCAGAACTATTTCTCGATAATCCTGCCGTCCTTACAGACTCTTTGCCATCTGCTGTTATGGTTTTCGGTATTGAGTCAATTATCGACCTTGAAAACTTACTTACAGGCATCAACCAAGCACGAGATATCTATGCTGCGACTTTTCCATTTCCAGTGGTATTGTGGTTACAAGATGAAGTCGCATCATTGCTTTCAAGATTAGCACCTGATTTCAAAAGCTGGGCTGCAACCACTATTAAATTTGAAATGGCAAAAGCAGATTTAATTGCTTTGATCCACGAAGAGGAAGATTCTCTATTTGCCAAAGTTTTAGAAGCAGGTGCTGAAACATTTTTATCTAATGCCTCCCTAGATTTAGATCCTAAGTCTCAACACCGTCACGAAATAGAATCAGCCCGTAATGATTTGCTGCGTCTATATGGCGTTCAATTAACACCAGGATTAGAAGCTAGTTTAGAATTTGTGTTGGGGCGAGATAAATACGCCAATGATCAAATTAATGGTGCTTTAGCCAATTATCAAAGAAGCCTAGCATTGTGGCAGCAGGAAACAAAAAGAGTAGCAGGGTGGGATGGTAATTCTTCTTTGCTTTTCTCATGTCCTCACCCTACCCTTCCCTCGTCTTTACTCAAGCAAGCAATAGTACTATTCCATCTGGGGCTGTGTTATCACCGGATGGCAGATTTATACCAAAATAGTAATAGTAGGTATTGCGAACATGCTCTCTTGTGGTTTAAACAATGCCTAGAAATATTGGAGGAGGTACAAAGAGAAGACTTAGTTGCTAAATTTATTTTGCCTGCTTGTGAAATGCTGCAACGTTTACAAGCCTGGGATGACTTAAAAGAATTAGCTCAAAAGTCATTAAATCTACATAAAACTTATGGAACTTCCGCACAAGTTGCTCAAAGTTATGGCTTTTTGGCAAATGTGGCAGCTTCTGAATCGAATTGGGTACTGGCTCACGAATTAGCGAGTACAGCACTTTCTATTTCCGAAGAAGCAACAGAAATTTCTCTGCAAGATGCTTTGCAAAGACGACGGCAAGAAAGTTGGTATCTTTTATTGCTAGCACGTACACAACGGCATCTAGGAGAGTGGGAGGAGGCTATCAATAACTTGGAATGGGCAAGGGTAGTTTGTGAGCTACAACATCAACCATCACTTTACTTAGAGATTTTAGGGGAACTGCGATCGCTTTACTTTTTTGAGCGTCATGACTATACACAAGCCTTTAAGCTCAAGCAAGAAAAAATTCAAATAGAACATCAGTATGGCTTTCGTGCCTTCATCGGAGCAAGTCAATTGCAGCCGCAACGCTCTAGAATTAACCCAGCATTGGAATCTCAAAAAATACCCTTTATTCCTGAGGGAGTTGCCCAAGAAATATCTGCTTCTGGACGACAGCAAGATGTCAATCGTTTGATTGAAAGAATTACTCGCGCTGACTATAAACTCACAGTAATTTATGGGCCATCAGGTGTAGGTAAAAGTTCAATTCTCAAAGCTGGTTTAGTCCCCGCACTTAAGGGAAAAGTGATCGGTGAGCGCATTCCTATACCTATTGTTTTATCTGTTTACACTGATTGGATTACAGTTTTGGTAAGTAGTCTAAACCAAGCATTAGCACAGATAGGAATATCGGTTAATCTGGACTCTACACCTACTATTCTGCTAGAGAAAATCCGATTAGCATCTGAGCGCAATTGTACAATAGTTATCATATTAGATCAGTTTGAAGAATTTTTCTTTGCTAGTAATTTTCCCACACAAAGAATAGAGTTTTACAAGTTTTTGAGCGAGTGTCTAAATATTTCATTTGTAAAAATTATTCTTTCATTAAGAGAAGATTATTTACATCATTTGTTAGAATTTGAACGTCTGAGTCAGAAAAATAGTATTGGGCTATATGATTTAGGCATAATTAATAAAAATATTCTCGATAAGGACATACGCTACTATTTAGGAAAGTTCTCTAGCCAGGATGCTAAAGCTATAATTCACAGTCTTACTCAACATTCACATTATGAACTAAGTGATGAATTAATTAACCAATTAGTCCAGGATTTAACAGGAGAACTAGACGAAGTACATCCAATTGAATTACAAATAGTCGGTGCTCAACTACAAATAGAAAACATTACCACACTTGGGCAATATAAGCTTTGCGGCGGCTCGGCAAAATTGGTGGAACGCTGGCTTGGAGAGGTTATTAAGGACTGTGGTCAGGAGAATGAAGAATTAAGTTGGAAATTATTATTTGAGTTAACTGATGAAAAGGGCACGCGACCGTTAAAAACTAAGGCTGATTTAGCGGCTGTATTGGTTAATAATCATGAGCAAGATAGAATATCAGGCTTTGACAGAGTTGGGGAACTGATTTTAGAAATATTGGTGGGTTCGGGTCTGGTGTTGCTAGTTAGAGAAGAGTTAGGCGATCGCTACCAACTAGTTCACGATTATTTAGTTGAACCAATTCGCCAAAAGAACAATTATGGTATGCTTGCCGAATTAGAAAAAATCAAACTTGAAAAAACTAAAGCTGAAGTAGCCCAACAACTTAGTCAAAAGCAACTCAATTTGGTATTGCAACGGCGACTCCGGGAAGCACGGATAGCAGGTGCAGTACTGGCAATCATGGGGGGAACAATAGCAGGATTATGGTGGCAAGCCGACTTGCAAAAAAGAGCAGCAATCCGCCAAACTCTACGAGCTGAACACAGTGAAAGCAACTTAAAAATTAGTGCGATCACTGCTGCTAGCGAAGCTCTATTTGCCTCTAATAAAGAGTTTGATGCCCTATTAGAAAGTTTGCGGGCTTGGAGAGGACTTAAGCAGGCAGAGGCCGTGCAACCAGATACCCGAATGCGGGTGGTGACAGCCCTCCAACAGGCAGTTTATGGGGTAACAGAGGTTAACCGCCTGGAAGGGCACATTGATATTGTCTGGGGAGTAACTTTCAGTCCTGATGGTAAGTTGCTAGCATCAGGTAGCCGAGATCAGACGGTGAAAATTTGGCGTCCTGACGGTACCTTACTCCAAACCCTCAAGGGTCACACTGATGCTGTCACCTGTGTAAGTTTCAGCCCTGATGGTCAAACTTTAGCGTCCGCCAGCCTCGACAAAACAGTGCAAATCTGGCGCAAAAACCCGGTTACAGGTGAGTTTGACCCTAAGCCATATAAAACCCTGAAAGGACATAAAGATTGGGTTTATAGCGTTAATTTCAGTCCCGATGGCGAATTATTAAGTACCGCCAGTAAGGATAAAACGGTAAAACTCTGGCGCAAAGATGGTAGCGTAGTAAAAATACTGAGAGGACATCGAGGGTGGGTTAACTGGGTAAACTTCAGCCCTAATGGTCAATTTATCGTCTCGGCCAGCGACGACAAGACAGTGAAAATTTGGCGACGCAACGGTAGCCTCGTTACAACTTTGCAGGGACATCAGCAGGGTGTGATTGTAGCTGTTTTCAGCCCGGATAGTAAATTCTTGGCGTCAACAGGTCGAGACAAGACAGTAAAACTTTGGCGGCGGGAGAGTAACAGCACCAAAGACGGTTTTGACTTTCGTCCTTACAAAACTTTACGGCAGCATAACGGTACAGTCTGGAGTTTAAGCTTTAGTTCCGATAGTAAAAAGTTAGCTTCCGCAGGCGAAGACAATACCATAAATCTCTGGAGTATCACTGGAACTTTACTCAAAACCTTCAAAGGACACAGCGATGCTGTCGTCACCATCGCTTTCAGCCCAAATAATAAATTGCTGGCTTCAGGAAGTTTCGACAAAAACGTGAAACTATGGAGTTTAGATGCCCCAACACCGTCTATTCTTCAAGGGCATCAGGATCGAGTTTTGAGCGTTGTTTGGAGTCCCGACGGTCATCTGCTAGCTTCTGGTAGTAGCGATCGCACTGTCAAACTTTGGCAACGATACACCAGTAGTGGCGAGGTCAAAACTCGACTTTACAAAACTTTGATAGGGCACACAAATAAAGTTCCTAGTGTCAGTTTTGACCCAAAGGGTGAAATGTTGGCCTCAGGAAGTTATGACAAAACTGTAAAACTTTGGCGGCTTGACGGTACTTTAATCATGACTCTCCACGGGCATAACGATAGTGTGATGAGCGTGAATTTCAGCCCCGATGGTCAGTTTTTGGCATCAGCTAGCAAAGATAAAACGGTAAAACTTTGGAACCGTGAGGGCAAGTTGCTCAAAACCTTAGTGGGGCATCAGGGTTGGGTGAATAGCGTAAATTTTAGTCCTGATAGTCAGGTTCTAGCCTCTGCCAGTGATGATCAAACTGTAAAACTGTGGCGACGGGATGGTACTTTGCTCAAAACCTTTTCGCCCCATGACAGTTGGGTGTTAGGTGTCAGCTTTAGTCCCACTGACGAGTTACTGGCTTCTGCCAGCTGGGATAACACCGTAAAACTGTGGCGACGGGATGGTACGTTGTTAAAAACCTTATTAAAGGGCTACAGCGATAGCGTCAATGCCGTGACTTTTAGTCCCAATGGTGAATTGCTCGCCGCCGCCAGTTGGGATAGTACAGTGAAACTCTGGAGCCGTGAAGGCAAATTAATTAAAAGTCTCAATGGGCATCGCGCTGCGGTATTAAGTGTCAGTTTTAGCCCAGATGGTCAAACATTAGCATCAGCCAGTGATGACAACACGATAATTCTGTGGAATTTACATCTGGATGATCTGCTTGTTCGTGGTTGCCACTGGGTGGGCGATTACCTCAAGCACAACCACAATCTTGAAAAGCGCGATCGCCTTCTTTGTGATGGTATAACCAGTAAAAACCCTTTTTAATTACGAATTACGTTAGCGTTCGCGTAGCGTCTCGTAGAGAAGCGGTAGCGATAGCGCAGCGTTAGCGTTCGCGCAGCGTCTCGTAGAGAGGAACGAGCGTCGGAACGAGCGTCATTACGAATTAGCTTGAAGCCTCAATGAGCAACCGCTCTTGGTTTAGCGGTTGATGAGGCGATCAGAGTTGTTAATTGAAAGCTAGAAACTTATTTTGAGTTTATCAACCGCATGAGCGATCGCTTTGCAAAACTTCATGATTATGATCTGCGGGAGCCTCTTGTGGCAAATTCGCTAAAAAGGCTTGTAGTCTCATGCGCTCAATGTAAGGCCAGCCTCCCTCAGACTCAATATCTTTCAGTAGTGAGTAGAGTTGCCGACGGTTAACAGGCAAACTCTCTTGAAAAACCCCATCTCGGATCTCTCGGTGTAAATTCTCTAATTGCCTAAGCATTGCCAAAAGAGCTACACTATCGTCTTGACAACCCTGAACTGCATCATACACCACAGTTGCGATCGCTTGCAGTTTACAGGACAACTCCCCTGATTCAAGATTTTTGTTATCGTTCATGCCACCCTTTCCGTATAAATGAGGCCAACTCAAATTTACCGGAGATTTTTAATTTTCCCTAGTTTGCCAGTAGTTACTCTAGAAAATGAACCTTCTGTAGGCTTCTAAATGGGTTTTTTCTGGAATTCCCATGTCCCGCATCTCCTCACTTGCCTGAGTAAGGAGTGAATATAACTAGATTTGTATCTTTATCAAAGGTAATTGCGATCGCTTTTAAAAGAGCGTAGTAACCTTTACCATAGCCTCCACAGCAGCTAGATGTGATCCGGACGAGACTTTCTTGGATTTTGAGTACTTTGATTTTGAGTTAAAAAAAATCGTATGATCTGGCTGATTTCCCCATCAAACAATGGGCTGTATGTAGTAGCGTCACATACATGATACAAAAAGACTTGGGCGACGCTGCTTTTGCCATAGACAAAAGCAAATTGCGAAGCAGACAGCTCTCTTCGCGCTCTTTGAGGCAAGCACTTATGCCGCTCTGTATGGGGCTTACTCATCCACCCGCCCAACTCTAACAAATGCCACCAACAGTAAAACTGCTGGTTTTTTACTCCCCTAGTGACACACATCCAAAATGGATACAGTGTGCTTAGTCTGGGGCTTCTTACACCCCAAGCTCAAGAGAGCGACACGTTTAACTACGTTTAGCAGAGAAAAGTTTGAGTGGCGACTTCCAACTTAGATGTCCGGACACTTGTTTAAACTCAAGAATCAGAGCAATGCAGTGTTCAATCAAGGATGGCTTCTCGTCAGAGATCAAAGCTTCGATGCAGTTTTACAACTTAGATATTAATTTTTGAGATTGAGGTTGACCATGAGGTATCGCGCTTTAATTGTTGCATTCTTGGCTTTGTGCCTGGGGCTAATAACTGCTTGTAGTGATGCTCCTGCTACTAGTAGTAGAGATGTACTCACTTACGACCAAATTCGCGGCACTGGCTTGGCTAACAAATGCCCCCAACTAACAGAAACAAGCCGTGGCTCCATTGCCATTGATTCTAACCAGTCCTATGCCATCAAAGAACTTTGCTTAGAACCAACTAGCTTCTTCATCAAAGAAGAACCTGCTAATAAACGCCAACAAGCAGAATTTGTTGCTGGCAAATTGTTGACCAGATACACTTCCACCATTGACCAGGTGCAAGGCAACCTAAAAATCAACCCAGATAATAGCCTGACCTTTGTGGAAACTGATGGTCTTGACTTCCAAGCCATCACTGTGCAACTTCCTGGTGGTGAGCGAGTACCTTTCCTCTTCACCATCAAAGACTTGGTTGCTCAAACCCAACCTAGTTTGAGCAGTATTAACACCTCTACGGACTTTGAAGGCACTTTCAAAGTTCCTTCCTATCGTGGTGCTGCCTTCCTAGATCCTAAAGGTCGTGGTGTCGTTAGTGGCTACGATAATGCCGTCGCTCTCCCCGCCCAAGCGGATGATGAAGAACTTACCCGCACTAACGTCAAGCGTGCTGAAAATCTTAATGGCAAGATTTCTTTGCGAATCGCTAAAATCGATAGCTCTAGTGGTGAAATTGCTGGTACTTTTGAGAGCGAACAGCCATCTGATACAGATTTAGGTGCTGGCGAACCTAAAGAAGTTAAGATTCGCGGTCTATTTTTTGCACGGGTTGAACCGACTCGTAGCTAAACTCTCTGGAGTTAGGTAACTGACTGGCATTCAGAACGACAACTCTGTAAGCATCAGGTTTCATAACAAAAGTTAACTTCTTTGTCCCCATTTTCAGGGTTGTTTCATTCCTATAAAAGCATTACAGAGATGAAAAGAGACAAAGGTTCAAGGGAAAACAAGAGAAAAATTCTTCCTTCCCTTGTCCCCAGCTTTTCAAAAGGCTTTGAAAGAATGAAACAGCCCTGCCTTTTTTTAGGGAGATAGATAGGTTTTTTACAAATAGGGGGAAAGTTAAAGCCGAGCAAAATTGTGGACGAAATAATCATTGCAATTGAGAAAAGTTTATTACTTCGTTCTTCTGGGCGACTTGATTCATCGTTTACCCCGTACTTTTTAACCTTTTCCCTTTCATTAAAAGACTATGGACTTAAATACAACAAAGGGCATCTCGTCCTTTTTTTATTGGCTTGCGTAATTTTACATACTATTTTATAAAAATTATTAGTATTTTTAATTATTGGATGAATTTTGGTTTAATGACCACGTAATTTTACTGTAAATCAAACTTTTATTTATCCAAGAAAATTCCAACTACTGTTGTTTCGTTTATAAAAATTAGCTTCACCATTGATTAATTAAAATTAAGTACAATCTCGGTTTGATATTTAGTAACTAATTTTATATTTTATTTCTATGTAGTTCTAAAAACAACTACAGATCATACCAAAGAGCAATAACAAACTACATCCCAATTTCGTCCCTTTAAACTTTGCTCGATTGTCAAGCAACTCTATGTAATTTTCTCTAGAAAAACGTTGTTATCGACCATAGAATTTGCTAAGGCATATAGCACAATATTGTCTTTGATATCGTGCGATCGCCTACGGCGGGCGGGTACGCCATCGCAGCTGAGTTTAAAGTGAGTAATTGATTGTTGATTTACTCAATAAATACGGTGCTATGCCTACCACAGCCACCAATGAACTAAAACATGAAATTTGGCAGTTGTTGCGAGAATATCAGCAATCTCGGTCAGAAAATGTTCGCAATAAACTGGTAAAACTAAATTTTGGACTTGTGAGAAAAGAAGCTCACTACTGGACGAATCAATGTCATGAAACCTACGATGATTTGCTCCAGGTTGGATGTTTAGGTTTAATCAGAGCGATTGAAAAATTTGAACTTTCCAAGGGACATGCCTTTAGTTCCTACGCTCTTCCCTATATTCGGGGTGAAATTCAACACTATCTCCGAGATAAAGGTGTCACCGTGCGAATTCCTCGGAAGTGGTTAGCACTGCAACAGCAAGCAATAGGAGTGTCACGTTCTTGGCGTGAAAAGCATAATCGCCAACCAACAGACTCCGAATTAGCAACAGCACTGGAAATTTCTCCAAACGAATGGCAAGAAATTAAATTAGCATGGGTAAATCGCGCTCCCTTGAGTCTCGATGTGCCAATCCAAGATGGAGAAGAAGGCTCTACCTGTTTAGGAGAATTGGTTCCAGATCTTCACTATCGCAGCTTTCAACTAGCACAAGAAGACCAACTTCGCTTGCAACAAGCATTGGTTCAGCTAGAACAACGCACCCGCGATGTGCTGGAATGTGTGTTTTTGCAAGATTTGACACAAAAACAAGTTGCAGAACATCTGGGAATCAGTGTAGTAACAGTTTCCCGTAGAGTTAAGAAAGGTCTGGATTTGATGAAACAGCTTATGGGTGTGGCAGAAGATTGACTGCGAATAAACACCAAGCCGCAGTTATGCTGAGTAGGCAGTGCTAAAAATAACCTTTAAAATGTAAAAAGTTAGGTTATAAAGGGAACATACTTTGCCTTTGATATAAATTTCAGGCATGTTGATTTCAACTTTCCAATTTTCTAATGGCTTTTGAGAACAGCTCATGGGCAGAAATTCAAAAATTACAATTGCAGCTATTTTAACTTTAGCGATCGCTGGATGTGCTTCTGAAGATACACCACAATCCATCAATCCTGCGCCGATTCCCCAAATAGCAGCAAAGTCGCCACCAGCGGCTCAATCCTTTACGAATCCAGTGATACCTGCCAAACAGGTTTCACAAGTTACTCCTGCATCTGTTAATTTGATTCAATCCACTAATGCTACAGAGCGGGCACGGTTAGTTCAGGTATCAAAAGAGCGAAGTGACCCGTTTGCACAACTTTTCGGGCAGACGGTTACCGGAATGCCTAAAACATCTGGAAGACCTGTTCCCGTGTTGCCTAAGCTACCTACTGCATCGCTAGCAGGACGAAAACTTCCAACACGCAGCATAACTTTAAATCAGAAGAAAAATAACATTGCTTCTGTACCAAAAAAAGTCAATCCTACTTTGATTTCAGTCTTACCTAAAGTTTTGCCTCAAGTTGTCCCCAACCCCGCTTTAGTATCTGTATTGCCACCGCCAGCACAACCTGAGTTAGCAAAAGCAGTTGTTGTGAGTGGTGTAGTTCTAATTAGTAAGGAACCGCAGGCAATTATCAAAGTACCGGATGAGCCGACGAGTCGCTATGTGCAGGCGGGACAGCGATTAGCGAATGGCGTACTGGTTAAACGTATTGAAATGAATCAGGGCTACAACCCTATCGTGATTCTGGAGCAATATGGTATTGAAGTTGCCAAAATGGTAGGAGAAGGGGCTGTCAATTCAACGCCGTCAGCTGCATCTGCTACCGGCAATCCTGTTTCAGTAACAACGCCCCCCTCAAATTCTTTTAATGTTGGAGCTTCATAAAGATGAAGACTAAGGAAAAAATTGAATTCGCTGGTTTGCCTTTAGCAGTCTATAGAGAGATAGCAGCTCATTTACGTCAAGTCGAAGGGGTAGAAGTGGATTTAATTCCCCAGTCATCCCAACAGTTTGATTACAATCAAAGTCAAATTGGTGGCTTGTGTATCTCGTGGACAGCAAACTCTGGTTCAGAAAGTCGGCAACGAGTTCACCAAATTTTGGCTTACTATCAAAATAACTATATGAATCCTATTTGATTTGTGAAAGTTGAAACCTTAAATTCCCGATTTTTCAAAAAAGTCGGGAATTTTGTTATTCAAGAATGACTAAATAAAATTATGGTGTATGACGACTTCATACTAATTCTTTGTGAAACTGCACAAAAGCTTAATCAGACAAAGAGCTTGAGCAAATTATTCAGGAGCAACCTTACAAGTAATGGGTTTCAGTTGATATCAAGTTATTGAATTTAGCTGAAAACTTGCGTACTCAAAAACTTCAAAACTAAATACCTGAGTATCCGCACTGCGGAATCATAATTTCCCCAAAAATTAGACTGACAACGGTATAATCTGGGTTTTTCTGTGTCCACTTCGGGTTGTAATTACAAAGCTTTGCTCGTTCAACACTAAAAGCCAGCCTAGCTTCGTCAAAAGTTTTCCAACAACCGTACAAACCATTACATGCAAACTTCTGACAGGCATTACAACCATGTAATCGGTCTTGCTACTATTGATTTGGTTTGGATATTATTCGCAATGATAGTCTACTTGCGGATATTTTTGCATTTATCACATCTGTTAGAGTTTAGACAGTTAAATTTAAATTGCAGTCATTCTAGATATTATCGCCAAGGGAAATTAACACCTAATACGGTTGGGTTATGGGGAGCAGAAAAGGGAAAGATTTAAATTCACCCCACAACAAAGGTGGAAGAATGCTTATCCGAACCGTATTGAATTAACACTTCTCTTTCTTACTGATTTGAAAAAATTGCTGCGTTCTGAGATTAACCAAGAAGAATATTCGCTTTTACTTAATTCACTTCTTCATCAAAAATTATCAACGTATCTGGACGGCACGACGACTTTAGAAACCTATGGCTAATAGCGTGCATTCCTCTCAAGAGGACTAAACCCTATTGGTGGCATGGTTCTGAGTCCACTGAAGCGGACTTGGACTAAAGACCTGTAAAAGAAATTTTTTGGCGGAGGATTGCTAGGTGTAAAATATGGGCTAATCTATATTTTAAATTTCAAGATAAGTCTGTAGACGCTTCTGTGGCTTTTTGCAAGGTAGGTTGGCTTTCGACCATCAAAACTTATACTATGGTCGCCGCTACGCGTAGCTGGTTTCCCCGTAGGGGTACGGTGATTTTAAATTTTTAATTTAAGCAAAGTGACTATGACTCCTGCTGTCTTTCTAGAAAACGTCTACAAGTTTTACAACAATGTACCTGTAGTCAATGACCTGTCATTCCAAATTGAAGCGGGGGAGATATTTGCTCTACTTGGCCCGAACGGTGCGGGTAAATCAACCACAATTCGGATGCTGACTACACTAACGAAACCTTCGCAAGGACGGATAGAAGTAGGTGGATATGATGTGATGAGCCAAGCAATGCTGGCAAAACAGAGTATTGGCGTAGTTTTGCAGCAAACCAGTGTGGATAACGATTTAACCGTTTGGGAAAATATGGAACTGCATGGGAGGCTACATCACATTAGCAACCCACAGCGACAAAAACTAATTAATCAATGGCTAGAGTATGTTGAGCTAGCAGAAAAACGTGATGATTTAGTAAAAACCCTGTCTGGAGGTATGAAACGACGATTGCAGATTGCAAGAGCTTTATTGCATCAACCGCAAATTCTGTTTTTGGATGAACCAACGGTAGGGCTAGACCCCCAAACCAGGCGACGCCTCTGGGAAATTATTCGGGATTTGAATAAGCAGGGAATGACGATGCTACTGACGACCCATTATATGGATGAGGTCGAATTTTTGTGCGATGCTTTTGGTTCTACCAAGCCAGGACGCATCGGTATTATGGATAGCGGCAAGCTGATTTCTTTGGGAACTTTACAACAGCTCCGTTCTGTTCACGGTGAAGGTTTGGTGATGAAGCAATTGGGTGTGTCTGAAGTGGGGAATGATAGCGCCCGTAGCTGGGAATATTTGTTTTTCTCATCCCTGGAAGCAGCAAATGTCTACTTGAATGAACAGCCCGATAAAACCGGAATGATGGTGCGTCCCTCTAACCTAGAAGATATTTTTGTGGAATTAACGGGACGCCAGTTAGATTAACCTCATCCTCCTAATTGTCTCAGCATGGCTTCTACTCTGTCCACCCCTTCTGAGTCATTGCGCCGCTTGTATAAGTCACGAGCTTTCTGAAGCAAGCTGTTCGCTTGTTTGGCTTGTCGTCGCTGTTTATACATCGAACCCATCAATTCATAAGTCTGAGCATTGTTCTTATCCAAATCGATTGCTTGTTGGTATGCCCAGGTAGCAGCAGTATAGTCTCCCATACGCGATTGTGTCACAGCCAATCCTAAATAGGCATTAACGTTATTACGGTTCAGCTGTATGGCACGACGGTAGCCTTCCTTTGCTCCACGTGTATCGCCCAAATTCGCTTTGATGTAACCCACTGCGTAGTAAAAATCACTATTGTTAGGGTTGATGGCGATCGCACGACGATAAGCTGTTAATGCCGCTTGATAATTTCCCTGTTGAGCGTATAAGTAGCCAATACCTGAATGAATTTTAGCATTTTTGGGATCTAGCCTAGCTGCTTGCTGATAAACTGCGATCGCACCACCATAATCGCCCGTATCCACTAACCTCCGTCCGTCTTCCAGTAGTTGCTTTAACTCTGAGTTTTTGCCTTGCGCTACTAATACCTGAGCCTGAGCCACTGAAGGTATAGTCAAGGAAAAACATCCTAATAACACCACAGTCAGCACAAATGATGTTGGCTTGTACACAGTAAATTTCCTGAAATTTTAGAGGACTTTTTTCTTGTACATTAAAACAAAAATATGGACTTTTGAAAACTGTATTTCTTCGTATTGATTAAGATGTTAATAGTTCATCGACTCTTTCTTTTACAATCAGAGCTACATTACAGAGTTTTTACTGAAGATCAAGTGTAAGATATTAACTTCAGATGAAGTTACCCTATATATCAATCAGTAAAATATCAAAATACACTTTTGTGTTCAGTAGTTATACGTGTGATTCACAAAAACCTAACGGGCGTCTAGCTTAATTTTAGAGAGGCGATGCGCCAATTTTAGAGGATTTAACATTCTTGATTGTTATTTAATTTAATAATTTGCTGATTCTGTATGCAACAATTTCTCTCACATTTTTATTCCTTTATACTACCCTTTGGAAGTCGCTATACAGGGGTTTAGATCCTTTTTGGGCATTACACGGTAAGAGCAATTTAATCAAGCTAAATATTCCTTCAAATTTTAGTTTTTAGTTAGCACAATACTACAAATGAAACCGCATTCGCGATTGCAATGTAAAATTGTATGAGAGAATGTTTATCAAGTTTGGATAAACACAGACTATTTTTGTATATATATTGTGATAATAAATATCAACCTATCTGCCATCTGTGAGGCTAATTTATGATTATAACTACCACTGATGTGATTCAAGGAGCCGTTATTGAGTCATATTTAGGCATTGTGACAGCAGAAGTAGTCTACGGCAGCAATTTCTTGCGTGATTTTTTGGCGGGTATTCGAGATATTATTGGTGGACGCACTGGTAGCTATGAGCGTCTATTTGAGCAGGGTCAACGCAAGGCATTAGAAGAATTAGAACAACGAGCACAACGTTTAGGAGCAAATGCTGTGATTGGAATTGAAATTGATACTGGCACAATCAATATTGACCAGTCAGGAGTTCTTTTGCTGATTACTGCTACAGGCACTGCTGTAAAGATGCGTTAAGCTTTTATTGGTTGTCTAATTACTTTGTTAGGATTTTTTAATAAGGGTTAGGAACTTTTTTATTATGTCTAATTTTTGTCAAAATTCCAGCTAGATGGATTATTAGAGTAGTCAATAACTGCATTTTAACTTAATGATTTCTTTGGAAAAGCTTTAAATAATCATTAAATACTAACTTGTATGAAATAAATACTAACTTGTATGAAATATTATTAAATGTTAAATAATTTTATTTTTTATTACTAAGGATAGACTGAATAACTATCTCTCTTGATAGATGCAAAAGTAGATGATTTAGCTATTTAATTTTAAGCATAAACATGAATATACCTGAGATAAACTCTGCTGAATAGAGTACTGGAGAACATAAGCTATGTCATACGTAAATCGGACAGGTAATGACGTTATTCCTACTGACCCTGTGGTAGCAGGTCGAGTAGCTGAATATCATGATCTTGTTCGCTGGGGGCCGATTATTTCTGGTCTGTTGGTTTCTTTAGCCACTCAATTAATTTTGAGCGCTATAATTGGTGCGGTTGCGGCAGGCACAGTTGAAGGTTCAGGTGCACCCAGATCAATTGCCCCTAACGCTGCGGGTAATGCAGGGCTTTGGTCAACTATCGCTTTATTAATTTCCCTATTTACTGGTGGTTGGGTTACAGCCCGTGCTTGTGGGCCGATGAACCGCAATACAGCTCTTCTTAACGGTGCAATTCTTTGGGCAACGACTTTGGCAGTTAGCTCATGGCTTTTAGCAAGTGGAGTATCTGGTGCTTTTGGTGTTGCTGCTTCTAACGCTGGGGAAGTTATAAACCAGGTACAACAGCAAGGTGGTGTTAATGTACCACAAGCAAATATAAGTGCCCAACAAGCTCGTGAAGCGGCAGCTAATTTACGTTCGGGATTGTGGTGGTTTGTGTTTGGTTCTTTGTTGGGTTTAATAGCCTCAATGATTGGAGCCGTAACTGGAGCTCGTAGTCCTCGGGCTAATAATTACAATACTTAAAAAAATTCTCGGGCAAACCAAATGTAATCAATTTGTAAAGCACTTTTTAAAAGGTGCTTTCTGTTTTTTTAATTAATACTGACTTGCTTCCTCCAATGCAAAAGTATGTTCTTAATATTATTGTAGCGACTTTCTAAATATCGTCTTAGTTGTACTCAAACAACTACCAGAATGCAGGGTTTGATATTTTTAATGGTTGAGTATAACTGAACAAAAAATATGAAAGAAATAGTTACTTTTTTATTTGGCTTAGGTTTTTTATTCAACGCTAGTTTATTTGTCCCCCAAGCTATCAGAATCCTCAAAACTGAAAGTGCTAAAAATATCTCTTTAATAACTTTTGCAGGCTTTAATATTATTCAATTTAACAGTGTTCTTTATGGTTATTACTACAATGACCTAATTTTGATGTATGGTAATTTAGTTAGTTTTATTGCCTGTGGAACAGTAACATCATTGGCAATATATCACAGAAAGAGTTAATCTATTAACTAATTAAATTTAAAATATTACTTAATAGAATTCCTATTTGCTTGATTTTTGAAATCTACGTAGGGTAGGCTCTGCCCACTCTACATTTGTTGAAAAATTTTCCTAGTATATTTATTTTTAAATCACCACTTTAGGTATGCAGCTTCAATTCCCTGCTCACGACGAATTTTGCTATCTTCTTCAAACCAGGCAATTAGTTGCTGTGCTGTCAAATCTTCAATAGCAACACCGTACTCTTGAGCGATATGCTTCAAAAGCTTAAGTGATGAAATTGTCAATCGCGTTAAAAACTTTTCTGGGGAAGACAACAAAGCCGCGTCTACTTTTGCTGACTCTTCCAGGGTTAAAAATTGTGTTGATGGTTGTTGTGGTGCTACATCCATAAATGAAATGTTATCTCAAACTTAGTTGATTATTGATAATGGGTAGTTGCTATTCAGCTATTATCCATTACCGAAGCTAGATGTAAAACCGAGTTTATTCATGAGATTTTTGCTGGCGAGCTTGTACCAAATAGCCACAACGATGTTCGCCATCGATAATCCAGTGGGTGCGTTCTACGGTACAATCTGGTAAGACGGCTGCAAACATTTCTAATTCGTGACCACAGATGCTGGGGAAAGACTCGGCAACATTGGAAATGGCGCAGTTATGCTCCATTAAGATAAAGCGATCGCACTCAAAGGAGTCATTCACATCAACAGCGTGATACTCCGCCATGAAGCCTTCCGCTTTTCTCAACTCTACTAAGTTGGCTACACGTTCTCGTAGTGAACCGTTACCAACCCGATCGCGGTATTCTTTAGCTTTGCGCTGCCACTGTTTCTCTAAAATCGACTTAAATTGGTCGTCTCCTACCGTTTCGGCTAAGGTGTCTAGCAGCGAAACCGCAAAATTTCCGCTTGCATCACCAAAGCGATCGCTCATTGTTCGATGCAAGCGATCGCGTCCCTGACGACTCAATTCATAAAGGTGCTGCGGACGCCCCATTCCCGCCGCCTGCACTGATGTAGAATACAGAACTAGCTCCTCCGTCTCCAAATCTTTGAGATGGCGACGAATCGCTTGGGGGGTAACATCTAAAACTTCAGCTAGCTCCAAAGCCGTTGCTTTTTCGTGTTTGTGCAGATATTCTAGGATATCTTGCTTGGTTGAGGACTGGTGGGTAGTCGCCATCTTCATGTGGTGCGAGACGTTCAGCGAACGCCCCAAAAATTAATTTTTTTCAAAATTTGACTTTGACAACATTGTTGTTGTTAATTTAGCGTAAAATGAAGATAGATTAAACAACATAGCTGTTGTTTTACTCTCCACCACTATTCTAGCAGCCGTGTAACCATTCCGTAACGGTAGATGGGAATCGGCTAAAGAAACCCCGTCTCCCATCCTTATAGAGAAATTCAAGTTCCGAACACAAGAGATTATTACTGATGAGTGCCACTGTCAAAACCTTAGTCAACCAACCCTACAAGTACGGCTTTGTCACCGATATTGAAGCCGACACTATTCCGCGTGGACTAGACGAGGACGTTATCCGCTTGATCTCCTCTAAGAAGAACGAGCCGCAGTTCATGCTGGACTTTCGCCTCAGAGCTTATCGCCAGTGGCAAAAAATGACGGAACCAACTTGGCCGAATGTCAAGTATCCGCCAATAAATTATCAGGATATTATTTATTACTCAGCGCCAAAACGCAAGAAAGAAAAACTAAACAGCTTGGATGAAGTTGATCCAACCCTTTTAGAAACCTTCGAGAAGTTAGGCATTTCTCTATCTGAACAGAAACGACTGGCAAACGTCGCCGTCGATGCAATTTTCGATAGCGTTTCTGTCGCCACTACATTTAAAGAAAAGCTAGCGGAAGATGGCGTTATTTTCTGTTCGTTTTCGGAAGCGTTACAAGAACACCCAGAACTGATTAAAAAATACTTGGGTAGCGTTGTTCCTATAGCTGACAATTATTTTGCCGCCTTGAACGCCGCCGTATTTAGTGATGGTTCTTTTGTCTATATTCCTAAAGGCGTGAAATGCCCAATGGAACTGTCTACCTACTTCCGCATCAACTCTGGTGACACGGGACAATTTGAGCGGACTTTGATTGTCGCCGAAGAAGGTAGTTATGTTTCTTACCTCGAAGGTTGCACCGCACCGATGTATGATAGCAACCAGCTACACGCCGCAGTTGTAGAACTCGTCGCCCTCGACAACGCCGAAATTAAATACTCCACTGTGCAAAACTGGTACGCTGGAGATGCTAACGGTAAAGGCGGTATTTATAACTTTGTCACCAAGCGCGGTTTGTGTCAGGGCGTAAATTCTAAGATTTCCTGGACTCAAGTCGAAACAGGTTCGGCAATTACTTGGAAATATCCTAGCTGTGTGTTAGTGGGTGATAACTCTGTGGGTGAGTTCTACTCGGTGGCGCTGACAAATAATATGCAGCAAGCTGATACGGGTACAAAGATGATTCACGTAGGTAAGAATACCCGCAGCACAATTATTTCTAAAGGAATCTCCGCAGGCAATTCTAGTAATAGCTACCGGGGTTTAGTGAAAGTTAACCCGACGGCTAAAGGGGCGAGAAATTATTCCCAGTGCGACTCGATGCTAATTGGGGATAATGCTCATGCAAATACTTTCCCTTATATCCAGGTGCAAAATAATACTGGGAAGGTGGAGCATGAAGCTTCTACTTCCAAGATTGGGGAAGATCAGTTATTTTACTTTGCTCAACGGGGTATTTCAGCAGAAGATGCTATTTCCATGATGGTTAGCGGCTTCTGTAAGGATGTTTTTAATCAACTACCGATGGAGTTTGCTGTGGAAGCTGATAAGTTGTTGAGTTTGAAGTTGGAAGGCAGTGTTGGATAAATGGAAGCAAGGATAAACACAGAGACATCGGCGTTCTGTGTTTATCTTTTGGAAGAGTAACGTAGACGCAAAGCGGCTTGCCGCAGGCTACCACGAAGACGCTAAGAGCGCGAAGAGAGAAGAGAGAAGATGATTATTGAAAATAGTGAAGTTGTGCTGTCAGTACGGAATCTGACGGCTAATGTTGATGGAACACCGATTTTGAAAGGTGTGAATCTGGAGGTGCGATCGGGTGAAATTCATGCGATTATGGGGCCGAATGGTTCTGGTAAGAGTACCTTTTCTAAGGTGTTGGCAGGGCATCCGGCGTATGAGGTAACTGGCGGTGAGGTGATTTTCCAAGGGCAAAATCTCCTAGAGTTGGAACCGGAAGAACGCGCTAGAAGTGGTATATTTTTGGCGTTCCAGTATCCGTTAGAAATTCCGGGTGTGAGCAATTTGGATTTCTTGCGGGTGGCGTACAATTCCCGGCGCAAGGCGCAAGGTTTAGAGGAAATAGACGCTTTTGATTTTGACGATTTGATTGAGGAAAAGCTGGATGTGGTAAAGATGAATCCCAGTTTTCTCAGTCGGAGTTTGAATGAAGGGTTTTCTGGTGGTGAGAAAAAGCGGAATGAGATTCTGCAAATGGCGCTGCTAGAACCAAAGTTAGGAATTTTGGATGAAACTGATTCGGGTTTGGATATTGACGCACTCCGAATTGTGGCGAATGGGGTAAATCAACTGGCAAGTCCAGACAATTCTACAATTTTGATTACTCACTACCAACGGTTACTCGATTATATTGTGCCTGATTTTGTGCATGTGATGGCACAGGGGCAGATTATTACGAGTGGTGGTAAAGAACTGGCGCTGGAATTAGAGTCTCGCGGTTATGACTGGGTGCTAGAAGAATTTGCAGCTGCTGAGGTGGGTGTGTAATGAATATTCAAGTATCTCCTAGCCCAATACCTAATTCAAATGCAGTCAGTTTGACATCGATGTTAGATAGAGATGATTATCTGACTGGGTTGTTAAATCAAGTAACAGCAACTAAAACAGAAGGTTGGTTGCAGGAATTACGCCAAAGTGCTGCAAATTGGGTACGTCACTCGATTATCCCGACTACCCGCGAGGAAGAATGGCGATTTACTGATTTGTCGTCTTTGCGGCAAATTCAATTTAATTTTCAGCCAGGCGAGATATCAAATGCAGAGGGTACACCTTTATCGCTGCCAGAAGCACTAAAAAGTCGTTTAGTGTTTGTTAATGGCAAATTTGCACCTACTTTATCTGCAATTGCCAACTTACCACCTGGCATTAAAGTGAGTAATTTAGCTAGCTTGTCTGCGGATAATCGTGAGCATTTAAAACAGTATTTAGCTCAAACAGAAGGAGCGCAAGAAGTATTTACCGCGCTCAATACTGCTGGTATAAATGATGTCGCGGTAGTGTGGGTTTCCAAAAATGTAGAAGTGGAAACGCCAATTCATTTACAGTTCGTAACTGTGGCTGAACCTTCAATTTTTTCTCTACCGCGTTGTTTGGTAGTAGCTGAGGCTGGAAGCAGTCTTATTTTAGTTGAAGAGTATACAACTCCTTCAGGTCTTGTAGGCAATTTTGTAGAGAATACCACACCAGAATTTGTTGGCTTTACTAACGCAGTAACGGAAATTTGGTTGGGAGAGAATGCTCAGGTAAATCACACTCGCATTCAATGCGAATATCTGGCCGATTTTCATATAGGTAAAACTGCTGTAACTCAAGCTCGTGATAGCCGATATACTTGTCATGCCATAACTTTAGGTGCAAAGCTTTCGCGGCACAATTTGGAGATTTTGCAAACTGGCGAGCAAACCCAAACTACTCTCAATGGTTTGACAGTGATTACTGGTAAGCAGTTGTCTGATACTCACAGTGCGATCGCACTCAACTATCCCCACGGTACAAGTGACCAATTGCATAAATGTATTGTAGGCGATCGCGCTCATGCGGTGTTCAATGGTAAAGTTTTTGTACCTAAACCAGCGCAGTTAACAAATGCATCCCAGTTGAATCGCAATTTGCTACTATCATCGAAAGCCAGAGTTGATACCAAACCCCAATTGGAAATTACTGCGGATAATGTAAAGTGCGCCCACGGTGCTACCGTTAGCCAATTGGAAGATGATCAAATATTCTATCTGCAAAGTCGGGGAATTAATGAAAATGATGCTCGGAAGTTGTTAATTAACGCCTTCGCCGCCGAAATCATCAACCAAATACCAGTTCCCTCTCTGCGAGAAATCCTTTTAAACACAGTGAATAATCTCAAGTCCCTGACTAATGAGTAATAACTAATCTACCAATGACTTTCACTCCTACCAAAACCCTTGCTGATAAAGTTCGCGCTGACTTCCCGATATTGCATCAGGAAGTCAACGAGAAACCCCTGGTTTATCTCGATAATGCTGCGACATCGCAAAAGCCTTTGTTGGTATTAAATACCCTACGGGATTATTACGAGCAATATAATGCTAACGTGCATCGAGGTGCCCATACCCTGAGTGCTAAAGCTACCGATGCTTATGAAGGTGCTAGAGATAAAGTTGCCAAATTCATCAATGCTGCATCCCGTCAGGAAATCGTCTACACCCGCAACGCAAGTGAAGCTATTAACCTAGTCGCTTATAGCTGGGGAATGAATAATTTGCAGCCGGGAGATGAAATTATTCTCTCGGTGATGGAACACCACAGTAATATTGTGCCTTGGCAATTGGTGGCACGCAAAACGGGTGCAGTATTGAAATTTGTAGAATTAACTCCAGAAGAAACTTTTGATTTGGAACAGTTTAAAAAGCTGATTTCAGAAAAAACAAAGTTAGTGTCGGTAGTGCATATTTCTAATGCTTTGGGTTGCATTAATCCAGTGGAAGAAATTGGTGCGATCGCACACAATTATGGTGCTAAATTCTTAGTTGATGCCTGCCAAAGTGTTCCCCACTATCCTGTCGATGTACAGAAAATAGATTGTGACTGGTTGGTAGCATCTGGTCATAAAATGTGCGCCCCAACTGGGATAGGATTTCTGTATGGCAAGTTGGAATTGTTGGAATCAATGCCACCATTTTTTGGTGGTGGTGAGATGATTGCAGAGGTGTATTTAGACCATTCTACTTATGCAGAGTTACCACATAAATTTGAAGCTGGTACACCTGCAATTGGGGAAGCGATCGCGCTTGGTGCTGCGATCGATTATCTTAGCAGTATCGGCATGGATAAAATTCACGCCTACGAAGCAGAATTAACAGCTTATTTGTTCCAACAATTAGAGCAAATTCCCCAAATTAGAATTTACGGCCCCAAACCAAATGTTAACGGTGAAGGTAGAGCCGCTCTTGCGTCGTTCACAGCCGGGGAAGTCCACGCCAACGACTTATCTACATTATTAGATCAAGAAGGCGTTGCTATCCGTTCTGGACACCACTGTACTCAACCATTACACCGTTACTTAGGTCTTGCTGCAACCGCACGAGCAAGTTTATCTTTCTACAACACCCGCGACGAAATTGATATTTTCATCAAAGCACTGAAAGAAACTCTCGACTTTTTTGCAGGTTTCCTTGCTTAAACTTACAAAATATTCAGATACTAATTGTGCCAAATATCAGCAACATATCTTGCTAATAATTGGCACAATTTAATTATCTGGATTATTTACAGGAGCAACTAAAGTGCCATACAGTGACTTTACTTTAGATAGAGTTATAAAAAGCTTTGGCTTAACTATTTCTGATAAAATTGATATATTTCCATCTGTACACGAAGTAGAGTGTCCACCATTACTTGCAGAATTATTGCGGGAAAATGTACCTTTAGCTCTTGCTAGTAATACTGAAAAATCCCGTTCAGAGATGATTATTGCACCAATTTTAATTGCTGTCAGGAAATATTTAAATAATCAAATAAGTTTATTTTCTGGTATCGACTTTACTGTTGATTCAGCACAAGGTTTAAATGGAAATTGTGATTTTATTATTAGCCGTTCGCCAGAGTTACTAATTCTGAACGCACCAGTTGTCACAATTGTAGAAGCTAAGAAAGAAAATATCAATGCAGGATTAGGTCAGTGTGTAGCAGAGATGTTAGCCGCTAAATTATTTAATGAACGTGAGGGAAATAACATTCAGGCAATTTATGGAACTGTTACCACTGGAACTAACTGGAAGTTTTTGAAGCTCATTGGGCAAGTGATTGAAATTGACTTGAGCGAGTATTATATTAATGATATAGGTAAAATTATCGGAATTTTATCTAATATCGTGACAGAAGAAGTATTGTAATATGCTTGTCAAGTCAACGCTTGCGGAACAAAGAACAGTCCTACACAACGTTAGCTGGGAAACCTTTGAAGCCTTACTGAGAGATACAGGTGAAGATAGAGGTTCTCGGTTTGCTTACGACTGCGGTATTTTAGAAATTATGACCCCACTTTTTGAACATGAAAATCCTAAAATTCAGTTTGACCGATTGATATTCGCTTTAGCTGAAGAAGTGGGAGTAGAAATTAAAAGTGCTGGTTCTACAACACTGAAGCGACGATTAGCACTTCGAGGTATAGAACCAGATAACTGCTATTATATACAAAATGAATTGAAAGTCAGAGGTAGGGTAACACTAAATTTAGAAACAGATCCGCCGCCTGACTTAGCAATTGAGATTGACATTACCAGCAGTTCAGTTAACAAATTGGGGATTTATTCAGCGTTAGGTGTAACTGAACTGTGGAGATATGATGGACAAAATTTAAAATTTTATCAGTTGATAGAAGGGCAATATCTCGAGTGTAAGTTTAGTATTGCCTTTCCTATAGTTTCAGTGAGTGAGATAAGTAGATTTATTGAGCAAAGTAAAAGTATGGGAGAAATTGCTTTACTCAAATCCTTTCGCGCTTGGGTGCGGGATAAATTAGGGTAAATCATACCCCATTCAAAAATATAATTACTAGCTATTTTTTTATAAAAAATATCTATAGGATTTACTTCTTAATCTTATTTAAGCTATCAGATAATCTATTGATAGCATCTAATTCTGTACCATATTTCATAATAGCTTCCCATTCTTGAGCTAAATCTTCAAGTACTATCCAATTACATTTTTTATTCATCTTAAGAGCCTGAAAACTGGGTCTAGACAATTCCTTCTTAACTTTTTCAACACGCGACTGAGGAACGACTACATAAAGTGGAAAATTTAAATTTGGAACAAGAGCAACTAAATCTGCCATTCTTAGTAAACCTGAGTAAATAGACGTAGTACATTCAATCTCGAAAGCTGCTGTAATCTGGTTATCACCACTCAGCCAAACCACATCAATAAGCGCAACTGTTTTTTGTGCATCATCACGAATTCCTAATTGTGGTAAAGAATCCATACTAAAGCTGCCTAATTCTTCTTTCTCCCATATACGTGAGCGATCATTAGAAGCAATCCACACTGAGCCACAAAGCTTTTGACCTAACTTAGCTAATATCCACTGCATTTGTGTATGTTGTGTTTCGCTATGTTGTGTTTCACTAGTATTTTCAATACTGCTAATTATTTTGAAAGCTGCATTTATACTTTTGTGGTTCAACTTCTTTCGTAATGCTTCTGCTTTTGCAAGATTACCAACTAAAAGTGCCTCATCAATAGCTGATACAACTTTACGAGCCTTTTCATAATTAATACCACTTCCTATACCAACCCTCTTCGCTACGACATCCCTAGTACTTCCCACGCCAGATCCTTTACTTCCTTGACGCTGACGAGAGTTAGCTCGCTCAATAGCTTCCCAAGTTAATCCTTCTCGGCATTTTTGCTCTATGGATTTTTCTCTGTTAGTATTCTCTAGCAAGAGAGCTTCTAATTCAGCAATTTCATCAGTAAACTCTTTTTCTTCAACGGGAACTGTTTCCCAACCCAGATATGACACTGCTTTCCAACGCCGATGTCCACTGATGATTGTACCCTCTGACGTAACAATAAGCGGTTTGACCCATTTAGACATTTCAATATCTTGAGCTAGTTGCTCAATATCTTCGTCGCCGTAAATACCTTCATTTTTTGGATGTGGATGAAGTTCAACAATTTTGCGTTCTTTAATATGATTGTTTGCCATTTAGTCTAATTATGAAATCACACTCTGTCTAATGCACTACTCTAATCTAACAGTGGTATTAATGTATCAAAAACAGCAAACAATCAAAATACATTGCTTATTTGAGTCTAAAAGACGATCGCATCGCTTTCACTAAAACATAACTAAAACGCGGTCGCTCTCTTACTCCCTAACCCAGTATTATCTTTCTTATAATGTGTAAAGATTACCAGATTGGCTGATATCGGCTCGTATTGGGTGCGAGTACTAACTCAAAATAGGGGCGAACAAGAGGCTGTCATTTCTCCACTTGATGCTTTACTTTATTGGGAAGAAGATAAGTCATTTATAATTTAAAAATAAAATTATATTGACCAAGTACATTAACAACAACCATGCACCCTATATTAAAAGTCGATATTTGCGAACTAAGTGTATTTGAACGTATGCAGCTTGCCGAGGACTTATGGGGCAGCATTCTTACTACACCCGATGAAGTTCCTCTCAACAATGAGGAAAAATAAGAAATAGATAGACGCTTGGAGATGCATCGTCAAAACCCAAACCAAGATTCAACCTGACACTCTGTCAAAGAAAGGCTAGGTTTATCTGAATGAACTATCAGTTAATAAAGCGATCGCACCCCACAACATCAACTCAAAGAATCTGGATCTATCCCCAACCTTCGCAATTCTTGTGCCAGCCTCTCGGCGCGTTGTTCGGCAGCGATCGCCCGTTCTTCTGGTGTTAGATATCTGACTCCTTGTTTGTCATACCAATACAACCAATCCCGCGTAATTCCCTGATAGGTTCCCCGTTCATAACCAATTGCTAAACCTATCTCTGATAACCAAACGAGATTTCCTGGCTGCAATACATATTCACCATTTACAAAGCGATAAACTTCTAAAGGTGGTTTTCTCCGGCGTTGGGGATTGTAGACAACATAATACAAAATCTCCATCTCAGCATAAAGTTTCTTTTTGCTGGTGTATTCCCCACGTCGTCTGTGAGAAACAACTTCTAATGCCATAGTTGGTATCACCTTTTCTTCCCACAACACATAACTTAAACGCAAGTTCTCATCAAAAACTCGCTCGACTCCTAAACTTAAAAATCCATCAGGCACAATCGGCGGTAATTCGGGATCGTAATATATCCCCATATCAACGCCAAAAAACCAATCCATCCGGCTTGTCCACAGCCAAGCTAAAATGGCTTCTAGCAAGCCAGGAATCAAATGCTGTAGTTGATTATCCACAGGTTCATCGTCAGAATCGGGCAGATCCTCGGCGGAGGGTAAGCAGTGCAATGGGTTGTAATTTAGCATGGTGGGTGCGATTGCAAACTTATAATATTGATGATATCTATCCACCTCTGACTTTTTCTTGCGATAATTCCCAAGGGGGACGCGCTCTCCACTGGTTAGTAAAAGAGGGATAGATGACACTCAAGCGATTAGTTTTAATTTTTATACTGACGCCGATAGCAGTTCTGTTGGCAGTTTCGGCTTTATTCAGTAGTTGGCAAGAACCTCAGTTCCAAAGTCGCCTAGAACTATACCAAACCAATATTGCTCTACAAGCCCAAGCTTGGCAATCAGAAAATAACAGCGATGAGAATCTCAAAGCGGTTCAGGAAGCAATACTTGGTGAGCAACCCCTGGAGGGCGCCACAAAGCAGTATCAAGAGGCGCGTCAATCAGTTGAAGCTAATTTAGACAAAGTTACCAATAAACTTGCACAATTACGCTCTCAACCTGAAATAACTCCTATACCTCCGAAACCTCTACCGGATGTTCCTCCCACTACTAAAACTTATAAACAGGGACAGCAACAGTTACAACAGTCCCTCAAGCAATTACAAAAATTACTAGCTGAATTAGACCTGCGCCTGGGAATTTTACAAGCACAGCAAGGACAGACGGATACAGCTCTCAAAACTTGGGGCGAATTACAACAACGCTCAGATATCAATCCAGAATTTGGAGAAACCGCAGCTGTATTAAGTGGACTGTGGAGAAATCCTCCCCGTCTGCTCCAAAATTCTCAAGAACGGATTCAAAAGAATTTAGAAGGTTGGTTTCGCTCTACTGCTTTGGTTCGGTTATACCAACTCCAGCAACGACAAGACGCTTTATCAGCAGTTAAAGCTGCACAACAAGAATCTGCTGCTCAAGCGGTGATTAAATTAGCGGTTATTGGCACTATCCCCACCTTGGCAGCTTTAACTGGTCTAATATTGCTGATTTTCTTATTTGCTCAACGCTTGTTGAAAGGAAAAGCCTCGTTACTAGCTCAAAATGCTGATATCCCTTGGTCAACACCTTGGGATGGTGAAACGATTTTGCAGGTTTTTGTCGTAGGCTTTTTCTTCATGGGGCAAATTTTTGTGCCTTTAGCGCTATCACTGCTCCCTATCCCCCGTCCCGTCGCTGATGTGCGGCTTCAGGCTTTTTATGTTTTAGTTAGTTACTTACTGGTAGCATCGGGTGCGCTGTTAGTGCTGTATTTTTCTCTCAAGCGCTTTTTTCCACTACCGGAATTTTGGTTTCGCTTTCGTTTTCAAGATAAGTGGTTTTTGTGGGGACTAGGAGGCTATTGCGCGGCTTTACCTATAGTTGTGGTGGTATCTTTGATTAATCAACAGCTATGGCAAGGACAAGGTGGTAGTAACCCCCTATTGCAACTAGCCCTAGAAAGCCAAGATGGTATAGCACTTGGTATATTTTTCTCCACGGCGGCGATCGCAGCTCCATTTTTTGAAGAAATTCTATTTCGTGGCTTTTTGTTACCCTCTCTGACTCGTTACTTACCCGTATGGGGAGCAATTCTTGTCAGTAGTTTGTTGTTTGCGATCGCTCACCTTAGTTTGTCGGAAATTCTGCCACTGACAGCATTGGGGATTGTATTGGGGGTCGTTTACACGCGATCGCGCAACCTCCTTGCTCCTATGCTCCTCCACAGCCTCTGGAATAGCGGTACATTATTAAGTTTATTTGTATTAGGTAGCAATTAGCACTAAAAGCATACCATTGCCAAAAATAGAAATATTTGATTCCATCTGCATAAGTAAGAACAATTAGTTATATCTCGTTATTGGTGCGATGGCGTTTCATGCCCCGTGGAAGCGATGTCTACTACAGGCTACGCCTATGCAAAAAAATCCGGAAATAATACTGATGGACTTGTAAAAAGTGGTGTAGCAGTTTTCGCTCATTCTTGAGGTTCATTCCTCTCAAGATAAATGTCTTACTTAAAAATCTGCAAAATTGCCACACCAGGGTTTGCGATCGTCAAATCTACCAAAAGTTATTAAGGAGCGCCAGATTTTCCGGCATAGCCGGAAGACATTTTAGTGTACCCTCTGGAATAGAAGTACGCTGATTTTGGCTATTTATCTTGGGGCTTACTTGTACTTAAAAAATTAAAAATATATGTATTGAGCAAGTAAATGTATTTGCTTTGATTACAATAAAGATTTTATTTTTATACCTCACTTATCAAGGAGCAGCACTATGTCAAATTTCAACCCCAGTCACCCTACCAAACAACTTCTAGCTGGTTACTGTGCCATTATCCTTGGAGGATTTGGGGTTCATAAATTTATTTTAGGATACGCTCCAGAAGGCTTTATCATGTTGGTGATTTCTGTAGTGGGAGGTTCTTTCACCTACGGAATTGCCTTGTTAATTATGCTACTTGTAGGTTTAATTGAAGGCATGATCTACTTGAATAAGCCTCCTGAAGAATTTGTAAATACCTACTTTGTGAATAAGCAGGGCTGGTTCTAATGCAAGAAGGCAGTTCATGCTTAGAGGCAGATTATATTTCTTTTTATAAGAAGAATTCAGGAGTCAGTATTCAGTATGAATTGTGTACGAGTGGGTGATAGCGCAGCGTCTCGTAGAGAGCGTCTGAATATTGGTTAAAACCGTACTTCTCTACGAGACGCTACCGCGAACGTCCCGCTACCCGCTTTCGCCCCTGGCGGGCAAAACTAGTATTAAATATTTTCCCCTTAAACCTCTATCCCTTTATGGGTAGAGAATTCTGAATTCTGTATTCTGACTCCTGATTTATTGATATGCTCATTCTCAAACCTAAACAGCTTAACTGGGCAATATTCTTCTTGTTGGGCATAGGGTATTTCAGCATTATGTCTCATTTGGAAATAAACTATTTCTTAAAAAGCCTGATTGCGATCATGCCAATGCAAGTAGTAGCTATTATCTATGTGACTTATTTACGCTGGAGCCGTCATTGACCCTCAGCAAGATACGATAAATTAAGAAATTTAATAGGGTTGACATACAGTCGTAGTTCCATATTTCGCCTACGCTCAAATTAGAGACGCTTTTAGTCAGGCGTTGAATTTCTGTAGCGAATCTAAATACTTGCCATGCAACTTGTCCCGAAAACTAAGCTAGCCCCAGAACTTGACCCAATTCTAGAGAAAATTATTCTCGATGTTGGGGGTATGAAATGTGCGGGGTGTGTGAATGCAGTAGAGCGACAGCTAACTCAACATCCAGGAGTCAAGAGTGCCTGTGTGAACCTGGCGACAGAGGTAGCAGTTGTAGAGTCAGAAATTGGTGCAGTAGATGCAGATGCACTAGCACAGCGATTAACAGCCGTTGGATTCCCGACTCAACCCCGAAAAGCTAATGGCACAGTAACAGGCGAGATATCTACCTTACCAGACCCAGCAGAACGACAACGCCGAGAAATGCGCTCTTCTATAAGGCAGTTGGCGATCGCTGCAATCTTACTATTATTGTCGGGAAGTGGACATTTTGGTAATCTTGGTAGCTCAGTGCTGCCAGTGCTAAATAATATCTGGTTTCACTGTGGACTAGCAACAGTAGCGCTATTAATTCCCGGTCGCCCAATTTTAGTAGATGGCTGGCTGGGCTGGCGGCGAAATGCACCTAACATGAACACCCTGGTGGGATTGGGAACGCTGACAGCATACATTGCTAGTTTAGTGGCGCTGCTCTTTCCTCAAATGGGTTGGGAGTGCTTCTTTGACGAACCAGTAATGATGCTGGGCTTTATTCTCTTAGGAAGAACATTAGAGCAACAAGCTAGAGGTCGCGCCACTGCTGCATTTAGGAAATTGCTAGCACTCCAGCCCCAGGTAGCGCGGTTGATTGCCAACCCAGAGAAAGGTGAAGTGGGGTCTTCTAGTGTAGAGATTCCTGCTGAACAGGTACGTGTTGGTGAATGGTTGCAAGTGCTGCCAGGTGATAAAATTCCTGTCGATGGTGAATTAGTAGTTGGTCAAACAACGGTCGATGAGTCAATGCTTACTGGGGAAGCAGTGCCAGTAATTAAGCAACCAGGCGATATAGTGACAGGAGGAACGCTAAACCAGTCAGGAGCGATCGCTATTCAGGCAACCCGTATTGGTAGTGATACAACTCTAGCTCAAATTGTCACTTTAGTAGAAGCCGCCCAAACTCGGAAAGCCCCAGTACAGAAATTAGCAGATACAGTAGCTGGTTACTTTACCTACGGGGTGCTGACAGCATCTATATTGACATTTGTCTTTTGGTACTTTTTCGGCACTCACATCTGGACTGATATCACCATGTCTGGTGGCATGGAAATGATCGGCCACGCTACATATGAAGCCCACCAATCCTCACTCCCAACTCCCCACTCCCCCTTATTAATTAGTTTAAAACTAGCGATCGCAGTTATGGTAGTCGCCTGTCCCTGTGCTTTGGGACTTGCTACACCAACAGCCATTCTTGTCGGGACTGCTATGGGCGCAGAACGGGGTCTATTAATCAAAGGTGGCGACGTTTTGGAAAAAGTACACCAGTTAGATACTGTTGTCTTTGATAAAACCGGCACTCTGACCACGGGTAATCCCATAGTCACAGATTGTCTGTTAATTTCAGAAATGGGCAGTGGAAATCCCTACTCCCTTATCCAACTAGCAGCAGCCGTAGAAAGCGGTACTCACCACCCCTTAGCAAAAGCGATTCAGCAAGAAGCACAGCGGCAACAGTTATCTATTCTAGAGGCTGTGGACTTTCACACGGAACCAGGACTAGGAGTGTCTGCTGTCGTAGAGGGCACAGTTGTACTATTGGGTAACTGGGACTGGTTGAGTTGGCACGGCATTATCATTAACGAAACTGCACAACAGGTAGCACAGGATTTGGCAACAGATGGTAAAACAGTCGTTTGCGTAGCAGTTGCGGGAACTTTAGCTGGGCTAATTGCTGTTTCTGATACCCTCAGACCAGATGCCCAATCCACCGTACACAAGTTGCGTCAGATGGGCTTACGGGTAATGCTGCTTAGTGGCGATCGTCTAGAAGCAGCTAGCGCCATAGCCAAACAATTAGGATTAGATAGTGCTGATGTCATAGCGGGTGTTCCCCCAGCTAAAAAAGCGGCTGCAATACAGTCTCTTCAGAAGGAGGGACTGGGGACTAGGGACTGGGGACTAGGAAAAATTCTTCCCAATCCCCAATCCCCAATCCCCAATCCCCAATCCGTTGTGGCAATGGTAGGAGATGGAATTAACGATGCTCCAGCTTTATCGCAAGCAGATGTAGGAATTGCTTTACACTCTGGAACAGATGTGGCGATGGAAACTGCTGAAATTGTCCTAATGCGCGATCGCTTAAACGATGTTGTCGAATCTATTCAGCTTAGTCGCGCCACTTTCAACAAAATCCGCCAAAATTTATTTTGGGCTTTTGCATATAATACAGTTGGCATTCCTTTAGCAGCGGGTGTTTTGTTCCCTAGTCTAGGTTTTGTCCTTAACCCATCTGGTGCTGCTGCATTAATGGCTTTTAGCTCTGTTAGCGTTGTCACAAACTCAATATTATTACGACGATTAGCTCATCACGCGTAGAATACTTTTTTGCACGTAAAATTTCCATCTCAAGTTAAACTGAGTCGCCCCGTCAGGTTTTACGCAGCCTACAAAGCCTCTTGAGACACTTATCAAAGCTATCATAGCTACTGGAGTAGAACAACCATGTTCTACTCTTTCAAGGTATTATGCAATTTTAAAGCTTATTTAGATCAGCACCACAGACTTAGGGTGCGTGAGAATGGCAGAATACGATATTAAACAAATCTTGATTAATCACAGTTCAACCGATTTTAGCAACATTTGTCAATGGCAGCAGAAACCAATGAAAACCATCTACTGATTATTGAAGACGATCAAGGTCGCAAAGAATTTTCTCTAGAGCACCCCGTCTACTCTATTGGTAGAGACCGCGAATGTAATATCCGTTTGATGTCGCAGTTTGTCTCCCGCCGCCATGCCACATTAGTGAGATTGCCACGAGATCATAATAGTCATAGCTACTATTACCGGATTGTAGATGGCGATGCCAAAGGGAAGCCTAGTTCCAATGGTTTGATGATTAATGGACGTAAGATACCAGCTCACGACCTCAGAAATGAAGACGAGATCGTTTTTGGCCCTCAAGTACGTGCCATTTATTACCTTTTAAGAAATACTCAGCGTTTGGGACAAACGGATTCGAGTGAGTACGACATTACACTAATAAACCCCGGTATGGCCGAGGATTTAGAGGATGTGGGAGACTAAATTAGGGACTTCTAAATAAAAAAATATCCCATCCCTGCGGGACGCTACGCGTAGCAAGATCCCCAAAGGGGTACGCTTTTAGGGCAGAAAGTTCTTAGCTGGGGGAGGAAAAGTCGTTTTGATTCCAAAAATTGGATAATTTATTTTTTGGAGTTCCCTTATAACTACCAATAACAGTCTGATAATCCCACGCCTTCAAGTCGTGGGAGTGTCAATTCAATCCCCAATGCTATCCTGCAAGACTTTCAATCAAATGCCAATGGCGGCTACTTTCAATAGCCTCCTTTATGACTTCAAACATTTGTCGGCAGTAATTATCTAGTTGGAGTGGTAGTTCTTCATTTTTAATCACAATGCTCATCCGGGTTTCTGTTTCAGTAGATTTTGATTTATCAATCAATACTTCTACTGTGATCAATTTAGGAAAAGGAACATTGCCGGGAACCTCACGAGCGATAATATAATCGCCTGTGTAGTATTGAATATCCAACTGACAGTCCTGTAGAAGTTCTACAAGTAACGGCAACAGATGGTCACTAGGAACAGAAACAGTAAATGAACAGGTATAGCGAGCCATAATAGCCCCACGCCTTGCAACACTCTGTCCATCCTATAATACCGAAGCATCTAAACGAAAAGTGATTAAAAAAGCAAAGTTTTTCAGTTTTGAGATCAGGCATTACAAGATATACAGTCACATCTGTTCTATCCTCAAGGAAGTGCCGTAAGCTGAAAGTTTGATCAAAAACTTTACAATAAAGGTTTGGCAGAGGTAGAAAATGAAAGTCGCAATTACTGGAGCAACTGGATTTGTCGGTAGTCGTTTGGTACAACGACTCCACGCAGAAGGTCATAACATAGTAGTATTAACTCGAAACACCACCTTTGCTCAAAAGGTTTTTCCATCTGAGGCTTTCCCCAATTTAGAAATTGTTGCCTATACACCAAATACATCTGGTTCTTGGCAAAGTGTCATCGCTAGTTGTAATGGAGTAGTTAATCTGGCAGGAGAACCTATTGGTGAAGGACGCTGGACACCAGAACGCAAACAAGAAATCCTCAATAGCCGGAAGCTAGGTACACAAAAAATAGTTGAAGCAATAGCCAACGCTAACCCCAAACCAGCCGTGTTAATTAACGCTTCGGCTATTGGCTACTATGGCACTAGTGAAACGGCAACCTTTGATGAAACAAGTCTATCTGGTAAAGATTTTCTCGCCCAAGTCTGTCAAGCCTGGGAAGCAGAAGCCAGCAAGGTAAAAGACGCTGGTGTGCGGCTAGTAATTCTGCGTTTTGGGATTGTTCTGGGTAATGGTGGTGCTTTAGGTAAAATGATTCCGCCTTTCAAACTCTTCGCTGGTGGCCCGATTGGCAGTGGTCGGCAGTGGTTCTCATGGATTCATGTAGACGATTTAGTTAATCTGATTCTGCAAGCTTTAACTAAATCAGAAATAGGAGGTGTATATAACGCCACTGCCCCGAACCCAGTTAGGATGGCAGATTTAAGCCAAACTTTGGGAAAAGTGATGCATCGCCCTTCTTGGTTGCCTGTTCCTGCTTTTGCGATCGAAGCTCTTTTAGGAGACGGGGCTATAGTAGTTTTAGAAGGTCAGCAAGTCCTTCCCAAGCGCACCGTAGAAACAGGTTTTGAGTACAAATATCCTAATTTGCAATCAGCAATAAAACAAATTGTTGCATAAAGTCAACAGTTCAAAGAGACTGGGTATTGGGTATTAGGGACTGATTAAGAAGCAGAAAAGTTAGGAAGCCAACAATGCCCAATGCTCAATGCCCAATCTATTGACTATTGACTAGATAGAAATTTTCTTGAAACCCAACTGATAATACCGCTGAGAATGGCACCGCCCATAAGTATGCCAATGGCTGGGTTAAACAGAGGTTGCCACAGTTTATGCCACAAATCTAAACCCAAGTTTACTCCTACAGAATCACCGATCGCTGCGATCGCTAACCAGACAAAGCCAAACAAAACCAAAAAAACATCTGCGACTAAAATCGTGTTTAGCCAATTTAACAATTTATCTTTCATCTATCCTTTAATCTAAATTGCCCAAAATTTGACGACTGATAACTAAGTGATGGGTAAGTCAAAAGTGAGGATTTCCAACTTGCATTTAACTCTTGTACAGACGCGATTAATCGCGTCTCTCCTCATAGACGCGATTAATCGCGTCTCTCCTCACTCCTCCAACAGCCAATTTTTAACTTTTATCAAACTCTGCCAATCTGGTTTTCTACTTAAACCATCTTCAATACTAGTTTTTATTTCATCGCGCCATTCTGGATTGACAAAAATTAACTGTTGTGCTATATCAATATGTTCTCGTAAACCTTTTTGGCCTGTTTCCAGCATTGCTAAAGCGAGATTGACTCTAGCCTGTGGGTCTTGTGGATTTAACTTGACTGCCTTCTGTGCAGCTTTGTAAGCCAAATTGGGTTTGTTATCGAGTAGATATAACCACGCTAAACAAATCCAAGCAGCACTAGTTTTAGGAGCGCGATCGCACACTTCTTTAAACACAGGGATTAAAGAATCTACCGCCTCTCCTGCCTTATAGCGTTCCAAACCTGTATCAAACAGGGATTCAACTGTATTAGTCATTGGTCATTTGTCATTAATCATTGGTCATTAGTCATTTGTCTTTTGTCTAATGACAAGGGACAAATGACAAATGACAATATTACACCCCAAATGACTTGCCGCAACCGCAAGTTTGGTTGGCATTGGGGTTAGTGAATTGAAAACCACCGCCAATCATGGCATCGCTGTAATCGAGCATTAAACCGTAGAGATATAATAGACTCTTGCGATCGCTGACAATTTTGAAGCCATCATAGTCAAAAACTTCATCCTGTGGGGTGATCTTGCTAGTGTCTTCAAAGTCCATCATGTAAGACATCCCTGAACAGCCACCCTGACGGACTCCTACCCTTAAGCAGAAGTCTGTGCCTTGCTTGTCCCGGAGGGATTTTACCTGGTGCAATGCGGCTTCGCTCAACAGAATTCCGCGTTGTTGAGGCTGAATTGCTTGTGTCATCTGCTTTTTCAACTCCTTAATTAGTCTTAAGCTTTACCTATATCGGCTTGTTAATGCCTCTGGATTGCCGTTGGTGTTTTTGTATTCATTCTAGCGGCTTAGATGTCGTTAGATACCAAATTGTAAACACTCCGTCAAAAGCAGCCAAAGATTTTTATTCTAGAATTGAGAGACTCAGTGTATTTATAGATTCGGTATTTTTGGAGTTCAAGCCTGGCGACAGTCACCAGAAGCAACTATCTTTCAGGTGCAGCCATAAAAACCTAATCTGAGGCTAGCTATCCCCCAAAGTTTACTTCCAAATTGCTTCTTTTGATTAACTTACTCTATGACAAGTTTTAATCGCTCTACCAGTCGTCGGTTAAAGAAATTAACTCAAATTCCTTCTGTATGGGAGGGCGATCGCCGTCCGTTGTCATCACCAAACCAGCACTCAGACTCTGAGGAAAAGGGAGAGTGCATTCTTTGGGTAGATTACTCCCAAGGTGTGGTTCGAGGAATGGACGTGGTAGCTTCGGATATCGGCCCAGAAGCAATAGTTCGTACTTTGATGCGAGCAATGGAGCATCCCCACAGTCCGGCAAGACCTGCCAGACCTCAAAGAATTGTAGTCAAAGACCGCGAGATCCAATTTTATCTGCGGGGGGTGCTGCAAGATTTAGATATTGCTATTGACTACGCACCAGAACTGCCTTTAATTGACGAACTATTCCGCGGATTTGCCGACATCCTCGATAGTCAAACCCCCGATTTACCCCCACAGTATGCACAAATCTTGCGAGAGAAAGCATTTGCAATTTGGCAAGCAGCACCTTGGGAATTTTTGGAAGAACAGCAAATCTTGTCAATCGAGATTAATAAGTGGGATGTTGGCACACTCTACGCCTCAGTCATGGGAATGCTGGGAATGGAATATGGGATTTTGTTTTATCGCTCAGAAGAGTCTTTAAAACAGTTTCGCGCCGCAGTTTTAACGGATGAAGAATCAACGGAGCATTTAGAAGAAGCTTTCCTCAAGCAAGATTGCCTGTTTCTCACTTTTGAGAGTGCTGAGGAAACAGAAGAAGATGAGGATGAAGAAGGTGATTTGGCGGATCTACCATTATCAGAAATTGACCCCACTTTCGGTAATATCCACCCCTTAGAAGGACTACGGTCTGTTTTGTATGACGAAGAAGCACTAGTAATCTTGGTTGCGATCGAAAGCCTGAGTCGCTTTATTCGCGATCACCGTCGCCAGCTTCATGAGGACATCTTCCCTATCCTCAGCCGTCGCTATCGCATTTCTCTGCCGCAGTCGGAAGAATTAACTAAATCTGTGGCTGTGACAGTCTCTACCATGCCACAGTTAACAGCAGAATTAGAGGAAATGGCAGGCTTTGGTGTCGACGACGAGGAGAGCGAAAACCTTGGTTCACCGAATTTCCAATCATTGCAAGATGACTTGATACCGGAAGATTCCTTCCTCAGCTTAGGTGTGGTGTCCTGGGAAATGTTGGAATACCTGCGTAAGGGGGCTAGCTATCATAAGGTTGGTGAAATCAAGCAAGTGGGTGACGGTTTGCCGGTGATTTTAATTCAAACTTCCCGACCCAAGGCTAAGACTGTAATTGAAAGAATTGAAGCAACAGGCGGACTGAGAGCTATTTGCTTTAATCCAGGTGCCGACCCCTTCGATGGCGATCGCTACGACCTGGGTTTATTACAAACTCAAAATGGTGAATTGTTCCTATTCGGTGAATTTTTAGATGGAGATCCTATTCATGTAGAAGCCCGGAAAAAATGGAATCAGCGGTGTAAAAATACTAAGGGCTACTGTGGTTTAATCATTGCCAAAGGACTAACCGGAGCCTCCCGTGGCAATCCTCAGTTACGAGATATGATGGCTTTGTTTGAAGCGCGATCGCTTTCACCTAAAGATTTAGGTATTGGCACTCTTCAACTAATGCCCCAACTTAAATTGGAATAGTTGCACGAACCCCCCCAATTCTCAATCTCAAATTTTGGTTATGAGAAATTAAGTTGATATGTATTTGATTCGCATATTGACCACAACTAATTCCCCTCTTTGCTGCAAACAGGGATTAGGGGAGAGGTTCCTCCAGGATTACTGAATTGGTGTTCTAGGTCTCAAAGCCAGACATGAAGCATGTTTTATAGTGGTCAGACAGCTTAAGACATTGGCAAATTGTAAGAAAGCGGCTGTCACAGCTATCCATAGCAGACTTGTCCTAACCAGGATGGCAGCCGCTATACTTCTGAATTAATTTTGACTCTCCAAACTTCTGATTCTAAGAAAGCCAAAGATTGAAAAATCTAGAGCAAAGGAAATCTCCGCTCTGGATTTTCGCATCATAGTTCTTTCTGAATTCTGCTGTATGTATATGTCAACAGCAGTAGGTGACTAATGATTAGAAGCTAACTTTACCTCAATTTCATGAAGTACCTGTATTTTGAAATTTTTCCAGTCATTTCATATGAAAAATTACCAGTATAAATCATTACAAATTGCTAGAAAATTGCCTGCAAGTTTCTGTTTAATGAAATCTAGGTAACGTACTTAGATGTCAAAATGTTTTTTTAACAATTTTTTGAGTTTACTATCTTGTTATATATCAATATCATTAAGCAAAAGCTCAGATAATATCTTTTTCATTGTAATTTTTTTATAAAGGATGAAGATGAGCTTATTTAGTCTCTAAGTGAAGATTATTTAAAGTATAGAAACAATAGCTATAATAAATACATAAACGAAAATAAAGTTGAAATCTACAATTCTTTTTATGACTCTACTTACCAAATAATAAATGTCTGCAACTCTAAAGTTTATTGTCAGTAATTTATTTGTTGCTTATAAAAATTTTTACTGCCCAATTACTGTGCTAAAAATTGACAAAAAATGATTAGTATAACCTACCAATAAAGAAATACTATGAATAGGAAAAATATCACTGAATTGAAGACAAACTATATTGCTAGAGAGAAGATAAAACATATCTCAAATTGCAGCGTATTTTTACGGCGAGTTAATGTAAAAGCATGAAACAAAAATAAAATATTGTTATCAGCAACAGTCAACTAACATCATATCTGTTTTGCGTTAATTTATCTGTGTAAAATTACAGATAATGCTGTTAAAATTTATCAAAAAGATTGGTTATTTACACCCAGAAAAGTGAGTCTTGTATCCTTTTTTGTGGCTATTATATTGGCTATATTGGCGCAAAAAAGCAATCAGCTTGCTCGAGGATAGCCAAAATTCCTAATCGTTCAAATAACTTTTAACTTCGTGGTTACAGTAATGGGTGCAAATGGGTGTTTGTTCTAGAGCAATTGCTAATTTGTCTACTTTTAAGTGATTATTCACGACCTCTATAGATCATTGTAATCCGCCTACAATAACGCATTTCAGCATAATAATTATTCAAAAGCTTTATTTTCTGGTGTTATACCAGATGTTCTCTCCAAGTGGGTTTGGCGAACTTGGTTAAGAGAGAAGGTCAAATGCTTTCGATGGAGAATAACTTTGGAAATCTTGATTGAGTCAACAGTAGGTGTTTCAAATTCATTTATAAAATTTCATGGTCAGGGTTTACTCATGCTGTTAGTAGGGTTATTATCTTCAAAAGCAACTATGTGCTTTTTCTACTGTCACAATGGTAACAAATAAAGTCTAGTTTTTTAATTTTTTTAGAAAATGATGAATACTTTGACAAATCGAACATTTTTAATATTAATGGTATTACTTGTTTCCTGAGACAAACTCTGATAATCTTATCGTTTTCCTCTTTACTTAGAACCTTTCGACGATCTAAATATACAGCAGATAGCATGATAATGACAAATAAAAAATGGGCTGTTAAACGTATAACTGTTAATCTCGCAACACAGGAAGCGGAAAAGCTAGAAAAATATTGTCAACAAACAGGTAGACCCGCAACCGATGTGATTCGTGAACTAATTAGAAGTTTGCCTGTCTCGGATGACGACAAAGATGTAAACAAGTAAGAAGTTGCTTTCACTACTTACCAGATAACTGCTTTGTCACCAAAAAATAGCTATGATATTTGTTTGAGCCCGCCGCTATGGACAAGAGTTTGTCTAGCTGATACAGACGCGTTTTTCTCGCGTCTGGTCAATTGCCGGGACTAAAACGAGCGATCAAAAAAATTTTAGTATCGACATTGCCATGCTTTAATGTGCTGGCGGAGTTGATATTAAGTAGTAAATTCCGACACCAACCCAGTTACAATCTGTAAAGAAACTGAAAAGGAACGACGGAATGCGTGTTGCAATCGTAGGTGCGGGACTGGCTGGGCTAGCAACCGCAGTAGATTTAGCTGATGCTGGTTGTGAAGTAGAGATTTTTGAGTCTCGTCCGTTTGTGGGTGGTAAAGTTGGCAGTTGGGTTGATGAAGATGGCAACCATCTAGAAATGGGGTTGCATGTATTTTTCGGGTGCTACTACCAACTATTTGACTTAATGAAGAAAGTGGGGGTGTTAGAAAACTTACGCCTCAAAGAACATACCCACACTTTTATTAATAAAGGAGGCCGCACTGGTGCTTTGGATTTTCGGTTCCTTACAGGTGCTCCTTTCAATGGCTTAAAGGCATTTTTCACGACCTCTCAACTATCGTTGCAGGATAAACTGCAAAATGCCATCGCTTTGGGTACAAGTCCAATAGTTCGCGGATTAGTGGACTTTAACGGGGCAATGAAAACCATCCGCAAATTAGATAAAATCAGCTTTGCCGACTGGTTCCGCAGCCACGGTGGAAGTAATGGCAGCATCAAACGCATGTGGAACCCCATTGCCTACGCATTGGGATTTATTGATTGCGAAAATATGTCTGCCCGTTGTATGTTAACGATATTCCAGTTATTTGCAGTCAGAACTGAAGCCTCTGTTTTGCGAATGCTGGAAGGTTCTCCCCATGAGTATTTGCACAAGCCCATTCTGGAATACTTAGAAGTTAGAGGCACCCAAGTTTACACGCGTCGCCAAGTTCGGGAAATTCAATTTACTGAGTTAGACGAACAAACCCGCGTCACTGGTATAGTAGTTGCCCAAGGTGATACATTAGAAACTATCACTGCTGATGCTTATGTCTTTGCCTGTGATGTTCCAGGAATTCAACGCATCCTACCCCACGAGTGGCGTAAGTGGTCAGAATTTGACAATATTTACAAACTGGATGCAGTGCCAGTGGCAACAGTGCAGCTACGCTTCGATGGTTGGGTGACTGAACTGAACGATGGAGAACAACGTAAACAGCTTTTGCACGCGGCTGGAATTGATAATTTGCTCTACACAGCCGATGCGGACTTTTCTTGTTTTGCCGATTTGGCGTTGACTAGCCCTGCTGATTATTATCGCCCAGGACAGGGTTCATTGTTACAGCTCGTGCTGACACCGGGAGATCCGTTTATTGCACAAAGTAATGAAGCGATCGCGCAGCATGTCCTCAAGCAAGTGCATGAACTGTTTCCCTCGTCACGAGAGCTAAATATGACTTGGTACAGTGTGGTAAAACTTGCTCAGTCTCTCTACCGAGAAGCGCCAGGAATGGATGCATATCGTCCCAACCAAAAGACACCAGTAGATAATTTCTTCCTTGCAGGGAGTTATACTCAGCAAGATTACATCGACAGCATGGAAGGTGCTACTATTTCTGGACGGCGGGCGGCAAAAGTGATTTTGGAGAGTTTGAAGAGATAACGTAGACACGCAGTGGCTTGCCGCAGGCTAGTGCAAAGGACGCATAGACATGAAGTGGCTTCTCGAAAAGTAGGACGCGAAGGAAGAAAAGAGAATGTCAGATTGGTTAGAGCATACTGTGCAGGTAGAGGTAGAGGCTCCCATAGATTTAGTATGGAGCCTCTGGTCTGATTTAGAGCAAATGCCCCGGTGGATGAAGTGGATTGATTCGGTGAAAATTCCGCCAGATAATCCAGACATATCTCTGTGGAAACTAAAGACTGGCGGTCTAGAATTTAATTGGAAATCACGAATTCTCAAAGTTATTCCCAACCAAATTATCCAATGGGAATCAATTGATGGTTTGCCAAATCAGGGAGCGATCCGCTTTTACGATCGCCACAATACTAGCATTGTTAAAATGACTATTTCCTACGCCATCCCCGGCATTATTGGCAAAATTATGGATAACTTGTTTTTGGGGCGGATAGTTGAATCGACAATTCAAGCTGATTTAGAAAGGTTTAAAGAATACGCGCTGAATATTAAAGCTAATTGATATAGATAGCAAAAACAGGCAGTAGGAAACAATGTGTAAAAGTTTCTTGCTGTCTGATAGGAAAATATGGATTCCGAAACTGGTGCTAGAAATTTGAATCTACGCAGTTTTACAAACTGTTATATGTACGTAATCAAATAATTCATCAATTTAGTTTTGCCTACCCTCAGCACTTCATATATGCTGAGGGTAAGTTTCTTACCGTTTACCTTTACCCTCCAATTTCTTGTCAGAATTAGAGGGTAGCTTGGAGTCTTCAGCCTTAACATAGGCAATCAAGGCAGCAGGCATAACTGTTTGTACATAAGGAAAACGGCAGTCTTCCTGCACCACAGCAAAGCCAAACCCGATACCACCCACGAGGATAGCAGCAAGCTGACGGTTATTCAGTTTATTCACTATAGTTAACCTTTATTTATTAGTAATCAATAAAGCTGAGTAAGTCCCAGCTAACAAAAAATATAACATTAACTTAGTTATAAAAATAACAGCAAATTTACGTAAAAATAATATTTTAACCAAAATAACCCGCGATCGCGCAAATTGTGCAGCATTAGTTACAACCTAGTAAAGTGCGTTAGCACACCCTACTTACTGTTGGTTCTGGAAGTGGATCACCTACAGCTTCGTAAGCAATAATTAGAGACTCTAAAGCCTCAATTCCATTTGCCACAGCTAACTCGTAAGTATCCCCATGAGTCCGCCAGCGTTGTCCTGGAAAATCAGGGAATGCTACTAAGAAGCAATTATCTTCTTCAGACCACTGAATAATCATTTGGTACTTAAGCTTACTCATCTTTTTCTTTCCCTTCTGCTTCCTCAATTGCCTGTTTCACTTCCTTCTCTTGGTAGCGTTTAGCATCTGCTCCGTCTTTGCCTGAAATCGTGATTTTTCCACTATAGAGGGGATGCACCCAGTTAGTATGACTTCCTTTTCCTGGGACTTCTGTAAAACCTACTTGGGAAAGCATTTGCTTCAGTTCCCGGATTTTCCTTGGCATTAATTTTATTAAAAAATGCGATCGCCACAGTAAGAAACAATGGTTCAAATATTCCTTGCTGCCTATCTAAAAAAATCTAATCATTAATTAGATTTTTGTTTATGCATTGACTTGTTTTACTATATTAGTCCTTGTCAATAACAGGGCTAACATTACCAAGTTGGGTCACTAAACAAATTAATCGTCAATTCTTTGCGTGGCGGTACCCCTGTGATACAAGCGCGGATAATCTCTCCATCTTCTAATTCGACGGTGCAAGCGTGACAAGACCCCATAAGGCAACCGGTAGGAATAAATACTCCAGCCCGGTCTGCAACATCTAACAGGGCTTCTCCCACTTCGGCATCTACGGTGACATCATCTGGTAAAAAGCGGACACGAACAATCATTGGTCATTAGTCATTAGTCATGGGTCATTGGTCATTGGTCATTAGCAAATGACTAATGATACTGTGAGGGACAAAATGTGCGATTTTTATGCACTTTAGTTTAAGACAAAAACGGAGTTAAGTCTAAATGGCTTTCTACTTCAGTGGCTAAAGAATCTAAAATCTGCTCTCGCTGTTCCCGATAGTTAGCAACACCGGTGGGCAAAGATTTTAAACCCCGCTGTTGACGGAGGCGATTTAACCAAGCCCGTCGCCAAGGGCCGTTGTCAAAAAGCCCGTGGAGGTAACTTCCCCAAACTGATTGACAACTATCCACTAACCCTAAATTAATATCGTCAAATAGGGCATGGTACGATTGAGGGTCTATACCTTGCTGTTCGATGCGCGATCGCCCTTGGTGAATTTCAAAACCATTGACTGGTAAACCTTGTTGTGGATAATTGGAGCTAACTTGGCGCTGGCGGGCGATTTTTTGTCCAGTAATTACAGTTCTGATTGGTAAAAGATTTAACCCTTGGAATCTACCAGCTTGTCCTTCTATCCCTTCTGGATCGGCGATGATTTGACCGAGCATTTGATAGCCACCGCAGATACCTAAAACCGTTCCTCCAGAAGCAGCATAGTGTTGGATAGCTTCTGCCATACCGCTTTTTTGCAGCAGTAGTAAATCAGCAATTGTGGTCTTTGTACCTGGGATAATGACGGCATCAGGATGTCCTAAATCTTGCTTTGGACTGAGGTATTTCACTGAAACCGTGCTTTCTGATTCCAGCGGGTCAAAGTCAGTGAAGTTGGCAATTCTTGGTAAGCGAATGACGGCAATATTCAGGTCAGTTTGGACTTTATTCGATGACGATTGACGTTCTAGCAGATCAAGGGAGTCTTCTGCTGGAAACATTTCTTGCAAGTAGGGTATAACACCGATAACGGGGATACCTGTGCGTTCTTCTAACCATTTTATCCCTGGTTCTAGGAGCGATCGCTGTCCCCGAAATTTATTAATTACTACACCCTTAATTAGGGCGCGTTCATCTGGTTCTAATAACTCTAAGGTTCCAACGACATGGGCAAAAGCACCACCCCGATCAATGTCAACCACTAACATGGTTGGCGCGTTCAAATGTTTTGCTACCCGCATATTAGTTAAGTCGCGGTGTTTAAGGTTAATCTCCGCTGGACTACCGGCACCTTCACAAACGAGCAAATCAAATTCTGTTCCTAAATGCTGTAGCGATTCTTCAATTGTCCGCCACCCCAGTTCAAAATATTGCTCGTAGTAATCTGAGGCACTCACTTTACCAACAGACCTACCTTTGATAATTACTTGGGAAGTCATATCCCCTTGAGGTTTGAGTAAAATCGGGTTCATTTCTACCCAAGGCACGACTCCCGCCGCCCAAGCTTGTACTGCTTGGGCATAGCCAATTTCTCCACCACTGGCAGTGACATAAGCATTTAAAGCCATATTTTGACCTTTAAAGGGAGCCACTCGCCAGCCACGCCGCGACAGAATGCGACAGATAGCTGTAGTTAAAAGTGATTTCCCTGCATGGGATGTTGTCCCCACCACCATAATTGATTTCATAGTTGTTATTAGTTAGTTTTTCAAGATACAGGGTGAATTTTTAGGAGTTAACAATTATATGGCAATCCGTCCATCAATTAAAAAGCAGGGAGCAGGGAACAGGGGGAGAATTCCTGTATAATTTCTCCCCCTAGCAAGAGCAGCACCCTTCTGCTGTGCCTCATCTCTTTACCAGCACCATCACAAATTTTAATTAGATGATTATGGTAAAGACTTCATGAATAGATGTGATGTTTCCGTATATATTGTTCCCTTTGATTGCCTAATCCTAACTCTTTGATTTTTTATTCTAAAAGGGTATCCGCAACCAACGAGTCACAGCATCGGATAAACGATCGCGCCATGAAGGAGTATGCCAATTTTTTCCCTGATATTGTTCCAGCAACTGGCGTCCCAAGGGAGTAAGGCGAAAACTATCTGTAATTCCCTGGCCATCGACTTCTCGCCGCAATACACCCACTTGGATCAGCCAGCCCAAGGCGTTGTCACACGCTAATTCTGATAAAGGGCGTTTAGTATAGCCCTGCTTGAGTCCATTTTCTAAGGCGATCACAGTTAATGACACACTCTGGTGTCCCATGACTTCAAATAAACATAAATTGAAGGGCGAACACACTAGCGATCGCTCGGCTCTTTCTACTGTGCTCCGAGGATAGACAAAGATATTTGGGTTTTGGGAATCAACAGCAGGCATTGTGTATGGGTAGAAATTTTTCTTCTAATAAAGATTAATTTAAGAATATATTTTTTCTTGTACCAAATACCTGATCTAACCAAAATTTGGTTACTTAAAGTATAGTTTTGCTATTTTTTAGAATTATATTTAATCATTATAAATTAATGTAAAATTTCAAGTGCATCAACAATCTGAAACAGGAAAAGTTAATTATGCCTCTAGCAGTTGGTACGGATGCACCTGCATTTACCGCCAAAGATACAAACGGCAACACAGTCTCGTTATCTGATTTTGCCGGGAAGACGGTCGTTTTGTATTTTTACCCCAAAGATGATACGCCAGGCTGCACCAAACAAGCCTGTAGTTTTCGGGATGCCCAATCTGAATATCAAGGTAAAAATGTTGTAATCTTGGGAGTCAGTGCAGATGATGAAGTCGCCCATCAGGCATTCACCCAAAAATATAATTTGAATTTTCCCCTACTGGCTGACACGGACAAATCCCTAATCAAAGCTTTCGATGTGGATGGCGGCGGTTATGCCAAGCGCGTCACTTATGTAATTGACCCCAGTGGCAAAATTACTCATGTTGACGCTAGCGTAAATACGGCTACCCATGCTAGTGATGTTTTAGCTGCACTTGGGCTGTAGTTTTTACTTGATAACTAAAGATTTTTTAAATAGTCTTAGCCCCAAGCCTCAGAGGCTTGGGGTTTTTTATTGGAATTCAATTACCTGATTGTGGTGTAACAGATGGTGGTGTAACTGATTGTGGTATAACCAATGGCGAACCGGGAGTTGCTTGTTGTTGACCTCGAATTAGGTTTTGTTGCCTTGCTTTAAAGGCTGCTGCTGCTGAGTCTAGTTGTTCGTTTTGTTGCTCAGGATTCCAGTTGAGAGTCCCAAAATTTGCCTTATGAATCAGGTCAAACATGTTGAAATTGTCTGAGTTGGAACGGGAGAACGGATCGGTATTTTGGTCTGTTGTACTATTATTGGGAAAAGCATCCGCTGGGCTGACTTGAGCCGAACTTGGTTGAGCCATAAGCAAGGAAGCAAAGCTAATCCCTGCCACGGTAGCTACAAAGAGTCTAGGAATTTGTAAAAATGGTTTTTTCATGGGACTGTAACCCTAAAATTGCTCTATTTTATCTCTTTAAGCAAGAGTCCGCCGCAGTTGGGGTTGAATACTCAGTAAGGCGACAAGGGCAAAGCCAAACAATACTAGCAAGGCTCCGCCGAAGGTAACATCACCCCAAGGAGCTTGCATGACTACGCTACTTAGTCCCCAACTACTGTGGAGATACAGATAGCGAATGGGTTCGATCGCATAGCTAAGAGGATTTAGGGTAGCCACAACCTGCAACCATTGAGGCATGAAAGATAGAGGTGCCAAAGCAGTACTAGCAAACAATAATGGTAGGTTAGTGACGAAAATCACTGCAATCAATTCAATGTGTCCGGGTAGAGCAAAAGCTAAACCGAGAGAGATGGCTGTTACACCCAAAGCTAAGAGGAAGACGATTAGAGCGATCGCAAATAAACCCGTTACATCCGGTAGTCCAGCCCCAATAAATGCTGCTGCTGCAACAATCACGGCTGCTTGCAGCAAACTTTGGCTGATGATAAAGATTGCTGAAGCAAAGACAATGGAAAACCGGGATGCTAACGGCGCAACCAGCAAACGATTTAAAAAGCCGAACTCGCGATCAAACATTACGGGCAAACCAGCATTCAGCGCCCCAGCAAAGGCTGTAAACACAATTACTCCAGCAGCTAAAAATTGTCCGTAATTTGTCGTACTGCCAAATAATCCCTTGGGTGCATTTTGAAATAATGCACCAAATAGCACCAACCACATCACCGGCTGAATAATTCCAGCAACCAATGTGGAGGGACGCCGTTGCAACTGAATAAACAAGCGACGAGTTAAAGCCAGCGTCTCTTGTACTAATTCACCGAAAAAGTTAGGTGCAGCATTAGCATCAACTTGCGCCGATGCTTGTGGCTGCCAATTTAAATCAGATTTAGGAGTAACACTCATAGCAATTTTGGCTTTTGGATTTTGAATTTTAAATTGGGCATTGGGCATTGGTTAATAGTTCTTCTTCCCCTGCCTCCCCTGCCTCCCCTGCCTCCCCTGCTCCCTGCCCCCTGCCCCAACCCCTATCTCATATTCTGCTTTTTCTCAGCCTTGGGATCGCGAGTGGCAACGGCTGCCAGTTCTGCATCCATTAGTGTGCGTCCTGTAGCGGCGAGGTAAACGTCATCAAGGCTGGGACGAGATTGGGCAATGCCAAATATGGGGAAGCCAGCAGTATTCAGAGCCTGCTGTATGTTAATCAGAACATCGTTTTGAGGTGTCACTACCAAGTTGAGGGAATTACCTTGAGCGCTGTTGATAATCACTTCTTGCACAAACGGCAAAGGTTGCAAGAGATTTTTCGCAATTTCTGCTTCCTCAATGGGGGAAAACTCGCGGATTCGCAAAGTGATGCGATCGCCCCCTACTTGATCTTTCAATTGTGAAGGTGTCCCAGCAGCAATTACAACGCCGCGATCTATAATTGCCACGCGATCGGCTAAAGCGTCAACCTCTTCTAAGTAATGGCTGGTAATTACTACCGTCGTCCCAGAGGCGCGTAATTTTCGCAGGAAATCCCAAACCACAAAGCGGGTTTCTATGTCAAGCCCTACTGTTGGCTCATCTAAAACTAAAACATCCGGTGAATGGAGTAACCCAGCAGCCAAGTCTAGGCGCTTGCGTAAACCGCCGGAATAAGTCCCTGTTTTTTTATTGGCGTATTCTTGCAAACCGAGTAAATCTAATACCGTCTCAATGCGCTGTTTGGCTACTGCGCCTGGGAGGTGATAAAGTGCGGCTTGCAGTTGCAGCAGTTCTCTTCCAGTCAGCACCTTATCTATAGCGACTTCCTGAGCTACGTAGCCTAGTCGTTGTCTTGCGATTCTGGGATTATCTAACACAGAGATGCCAGATACTTCAATTTTGCCAGCATCCGGTGTGGTAAGTGTACATAATGCACGCAAGGTAGTAGTTTTACCAGCACCGTTGGGGCCAAGTAAACCAAAAATTTCTCCTGGTTCTACCTCAAAGGAAACATCTTGGACGGCAACCACTGTACCGTAACGTTTTTGCAGATTTTGAATTAAAACGGCGGGAGCCATGACAGCTTATCCCCAACTATACAAATCTCAATAAAGCCTATCTTTATTGTAGAAGGTGGGGACTAGGAAATAGCGCATGAGCGAAAATCTGTAAACGAGTTCGCTTCATGCGCCATGCTGCCAAAAATTTCTGCTCACTTTAAGCAAGTTGTTTGATTGCGTTTGTAGCGAAATACACCAAATACTAGAGCTTTGTGACTTGAAAAGCTGCTTTTGAACTTGTAAACTAACTTTTGCGACTTGAAAAGTAGCTTTTGAACTTGTAAACTAACTTTTGCGACTTGAAAAGTAGCTTTTGTGACTTGAAAAGTAGCTTTTGTGACTTGAAAAGCAGCTTTTGTGACTTGAAAAGTAGCTTTTGTGACTTGAAAAGCAGCTTTTACGACTTGAAAAGCTGCTTTTGCGACTAGTTTTGTATTAACGGTAGGATGTGGGGCTTCTAGCCGTTCAAGCTAAATTAGCACGCTATTTAACAACTTTCAAAGTTTCGAGGCTAGTGTCATTGCAACCACTGATAAATCCTCCCATCGCCTGGATTTGTTGCAAGTAGTCAAGAACGGGTTTGGTGATGAGTTCCCCTGGCATTAATACGGGAATTCCCGGAGGATAGGGACAGACGATTTCGGCACAAATGCGATCACTTATTTGTGCTAAAGGTAGTATTTCACTGGCGCCAAAAAAAGCTTCACGGGGAGAAAAATGTAAAACATGACACTGTGTAGTGAAAATATCCTGCCAAAGATGATTTTTAACACTTAAGTTGGTTCGGCGATATTCTTTGGCAAGAGTGGTAAAACTTTGTACCAGTTGCTCAATGTCGGCTGGCGTGTTGCCCAAACTAATGATAAAGGTGAGATGTTGCAGTGAGGGGAATTCGGCGGTGACAGCAAATTTTTCATCCAGAATTTCATCTGCCTCGAATCCGGTTAAACCTAAACCAGAAACAGTGACAGTTAGTCGCGTTTCGTCTAAAGCCACAAAGCCGGGAGATCCCCCCAACCCCCCTTGAGAAGGCTTGCTCAGAATCTGTAAGACAGATAATGCAGGAATTTGACTGATTTTTGTTCTAGCTTCATCAGCAAGCTGTAAAGTCTGAGACATTAGCTTTTTTCCGTGGAGTGCCATTTGCTGACGCGCTGCATCTAAAGAAGCTAAAAGTAAATAACTAGGACTGGTAGATTGTACAAGTTGCAAAGCTTTACTGATGCGATCGCAATCTATCCTGTTACCTTGGATGTGCAGCATCGATGCCTGTGTCATTGCACCAAGTACTTTGTGGATGGATTGTACAGTTAAATCTGCTCCTGCGGCTAAGGCTGGAGTAGGTAATTCTGGATGAAAGGTAAAGTGTGCCCCGTGTGCTTCATCTACAAGTAGGGGAATATTATATTGATGTGTGATGTTGGCGATCGCACTCAAATTTCCGCAAACGCCATAATATGTTGGGTAAACTGTCAATACTGCTTTAGCGTCTGGATGTTGTTTGAGTGCAGATTTTACAGCATTAGGCGTAATGCTATGAGCAATATCTAAAACTGGATCGTATTCAGGATTGAGAAAAATTGGTATTGCACCGGAGAGAATTAAACCTGCGATCGCAGATGAATGTACATTGCGAGGCAGAATGATTTTATCGCCTGTGCCACAGGTAGCGAGAATAGCTGCTTCAATCCCACAGGTAGAACCATTGACAAGGAACCATGTTTGTGAAGCGCCAAAAGCTGCTGCTGCTAGTTGTTGTGCTTCTTGAATAACGCCTTGGGGTGCAAACAGATTATCTAAATCAGCTAATTCGGTTAAATCAGCGCGAAAGACGGTTTTACCAAATAAGTCAGCCAAGGATTGAGAAATTCCCTCACCTTGTTTATGTCCTGGAGTGTAAAAAGGCGCATGGAGTCTTGCTGCATTGGCTTTTAAGGCATCTAATAAAGGTATTTGGTTTTGATTGAGCATTTAAATAAAACAAACCGTTAATGATAAGATTTGAAATCTGTTAGGGCATATTCATAAACAATGAAATTACCCAACGGCGAGCAAGCAGAAATTTCTACGCAAAAGCTCATAGGTTATTGTCTAAACCCAGAACATCCGAGTGGGAAGCATAAAGCCAGAGTTTTTGCATCAATTTTAGGAATCACGCTAGAAAACGCCGATGTTTTGCGTGAACTTATTCAAACAGCAGCAGTTGCAGGTGAAGTTGTTCAGCAAAGTACTACACTATTCGGTCAACAGTTTAAGGTAGATTGGATAGTACCTGATACAGACGGAATCAGGCTGCGGACAATCTGGGAAACTACCGCTAATAATGTTTATCCACGTTTGATTACTGCATTTCTGAAGTTAGATGAAAAAAGTTAAACTTTTGGATACTATTGCTACACTCAAGCCCATTCCCATTGAAAGGTTACAACTATTGGAAGCAGATTATACTTCTATCGAAAGCTTACCCAGTGGGCAAGTTGGGACAATTGTAGAAGTGTATGAGCAAGAAGAATATCATTATTTAGTCGAGTTTGCTGATACCCAGGGCTGCGAATATGCAATGGCGACTTTGAGAGCAGATGAAATCTTAGTTTTACATTATGATTTAGCAATTGCCTAAATTTTTAGACACAATGCTATGCTTGCGTTAAAATCCGTAAGTCCTGTGTAGCTGACTAGATGAGACCTTATCATCAAATCCCGATTTTTGAGTGTGGTGAACCACTAATGGAGATTCCTTTAGAATTGTTTGCGGTGGAATCTCCCCATCCTTATGAAAAATTAGGTGCGCCTTATGGCGATCGCTCCCCTTATTATCTCCGTCAAAGCGTTATTGAAAAATTGATCCAAGCGCAAAATTATCTTCAACTGCTGCATCCAAACTGGCGTATCCAAATTTTTGATGCTTATCGCCCGATCGCAGTCCAGCAGTTTATGGTAGATTACAGCTTCGCCCAAGCAATGCAGGATAGGGGATTAACCAACGTGGAGTTATCCCCAAACCAACGCCAAGAAATTTGGGAAGCGGTTTATGAAATTTGGGCTGTACCAAGTTTGGATGAAAAAACTCCCCCTCCTCACAGTACAGGTGCTGCGGTGGATGTGACGCTGGTGGATGATACAGGGCAAATAGTAAATATGGGTTCGCCGATTGATGAAATGTCACAGCGATCGCATCCCGATTATTATGCCAATAGTGACTACCCAGAATCGCAACAGTATCATGCTCACCGTCAGCTATTGCAAGATGTAATGTTAAAAGCCGGCTTTCAACGCAATCCCAGAGAGTGGTGGCATTTTTCTATTGGCGATCAAATGTGGGCTTGGCTGAATAATCAATCCAATCCAGCCAATCCTCTCACAGCACGTTATGGGCGTCTTGCATAGATCCGTTATGCATCTTGAGGATTCAGTTCCTTTAACTCGTCAGTGGTGTAAGTACCAATAGGAGTCCAAACTAGATAAGGAAGGAGGAACAGCACCGCCATTAGAGAAATCGGCAAAACGCAGATTGCGAGGACAACGCCTGAAATCAAACCCATTATTCCAAGAATTTCCCCAGTTTTGAGACTACGAAATCTCAGCATTAGAGGTATGTAGGCGACAGTGATAATTTCCACCAAGAGGTACAAAGCCATTAGTAGCCAAGTAATTAGACTTCCTGGGTTTTTTTCCCAGACAATATAAGCTGAAGCTGCACCGCCAATAAAAGCCACAGTCCAGATCAGCGGAATCAGCGGCTCAAAAACTAGCCAACGAGGGCGACTTAATTTTGCAAACCATTTAACATCACGCGGCGTGATCAAGAAACTACCAAGGGCAACGAAGAAAGTTACAGCCCCAATTATTATCCAAGATGGAATCATAATGCACTCTTTTGTGTATTTTGTTAAGTCATACACTGCAAGTTTGACAATTTAAGGTATATGTTGAATCATTCGTTGGTGCGAATTTTAGGCATCTTGAGGATTGAGACTAGCCATCTGCCAAGTGGTATAAGTACCAATGGGACTCCACAGCAAATAAGGAACTAGTAATAGTGCTGCCCAACCAGAGATACTTAAGACTGCAAGTATCAATAAAAGACTAATGATAAAACCTGTGCCACCAAGAATTGTACCGACTTTCAGGCTGCGAAGCCTAAACATTACAGGCGTATAGGCAATGGTAATAATTTCTAAGAGCAAGTATAAACCCATGATTAACCAGGTTGAGGTGCTTCCTGGATCTTTTTCCCAGACAATATAAGCCGACCAAGCACCGCAAATAAATATTACAGTCCAGATAATTGGAATTGCACCTTCAAAAGTTAGCCATCTCGGTCGTTGTAAGCGCTTGAACCATTGGCGATCGCTAGGCGTAATCAAGTTAGCCGCCAAGGCAACTAAAAAAGCCACACCCCCAATCACCATCCAAGATTTAATCATGCCCGTTAGTCCTTTACAAGCGCTATCTATCGCTTAATATCACTCTTTATAGTGCGATTTTGTCAATTTAGTTGCTAATTACTCATCATCCCTGAGTTTGAAACCTTCACATCGTTTGGCAGGATTTTAAATTCTGGACATGGGGCACTTGTACTGAGCGACTCGTGCCGAGCGGAGCTGAGGTAAGCCAAAGTATTGGGCATTGGTCAATAATCAATAGTTCATCTTCCCCTACTCCCCCTGCCTCCCCTGCCTCCCCTGCTCCCTCATCCCCACTCCCCAGTAAATTATGTCTGGGGGTGGGGGTATGAGTCGAAGCATAGAAATATTCTTGGTTATAGGGGAATAAGGCAATTAGATTTAATGGTAATTGATATGCAAACTAAATCAGAAGCGCGATCGCCAGCACCAGAAACTCGAGGAATTGGTAATACTATTCGGCTCACAGGCTGGATGGCTTTCTGGGTACAATTGGGACTTGCAGTGGTTTCTGTCTTAGCTTTGTTATTTGCCGCTACTGGTCGTGGCTTTGCAGAACAACAGAATGCTGGTCTTGGGGTAGGTATGTTTTGGGCTGCGTGCGGTGTTGTAGTGTTGTTGTTCTCTGTGTATTGGGATTTTCGTTACACTCGTATAGGCAAAAGTCTAGAAAATCCTAATCCAGCGCTGCATTTGAGTAAGGCAGATACAACTACAATCATCCGATGGGGAATAATTGCAAGTTTGGTGGGAATATTATTAACTCTGTTGGGTGCTGGATCAACTGTATTAGTGCTAGTGGCAAAATCTATATCTCAGCCTCCAGGAGTGGCAATCACTGACCCCTACAGAATTATTCGGGCGCTGGATGTTTTTGTCGCTGTGGCAAACATCAACGGGATTGCTGCCCACTTTGTAGGTACTATCGCTTCATTATGGTTGCTGGAGCGAGTGCATCAACACTAGTACCGCTACGCAAAATTTAAAAAGCTTATACTGAGTGGTGAATTCTGACCGATCAGTAAATCCTAATGAGTATCAAAATTTTGCTGATGAGTCTTTGATACTCGTTGATGAGTCTTTGAACTGCGTTCATCCACCTCAGATACTCGTTGATGAGTCTTTGAACTGCGTTCATCCACCTCAGATACTCGTTGATGAGTCTTTGAACTCCATTCATCCACCTCAGATACTCGTTGATGAGTCTTTGAACTGCGTTCATCCACCTCAGATACTCGTTGACGAGTCTTTGAACTCCATTCATCTACCTCAGATACTCGTTGACGAGTCTTTGAACTCCATTCATCCACCTCAGATACTCGTTGACGAGTCTTTGAACTGCGTTCATCCACCTCAGATACTCGTTGACGAGTCTTTGAACTGCGTGAGCCTTTAACGCAAAAATGATAACTTTAGACTGACTTCTGCCATGTCTTTAGGTTAGTTATAATTATTCTAATTTTTATCTAAAGATTTAGTTTCAACACAGTTTCTTATTACTTATGATAGTTACTTTAAATCATTCTAATGAGTGAAAGTATATATACTTAATAACTGAGGTTCAAAGCATGGACTCAACAGGTAAGGTTCAAACTATGGATTCGTCCTGGTCTCTTCCACTGCCGTTGAAAGAGTATGCAATGAGCCGAGTAACTGTCTACTTTTATAGCGACAGATGGGTTCCAATTAAATATTGTTCTTTGGAAAAGGCAATTTTGCTTCACCAAAAGGCAAACTTAGAAGGTAAGGAAATTTTATTATTTCCTGTTAATCTAGACCCCAATCAAATCTCAAACTCTTTTAACTAAAATGCATTGAGGTAGACTATTTTTCAAACATCTGGGCAACAAATTAATCGGCTATAGAGGCGTACTTATGTACGCCTTTACTTGTAAAGGGGATTGAAATATTTACTCTTATTGTTTACGTCAAAGAGCAATGTCTACGACGGGCTACGCCTACGCGTCAACAGATACGTTGTCAAAGAATCACGTAGGTTTTGTTATAGCGGTTCCCATTCAGATGCAGTACAACATTATATCGCGGGGTGTAGGGGCACTGTCGTGCCCATTGGTGTCAACTTAACGTAAAAGCCAGTCTAGACAAAGCTTTGAGAGATTGTCTTGTTGTCTTTTTCCCAGTCTCTGACTGGGAATACATAATGGAGGCTCCGCCTCCTGACTCGCGGCAGAGCTCCTCTAAAATCGTTTTGCCATAAAAATCAGATGCTGGCTTCTTTGATAGCCATGCTTGGTGTAAAAAGCCTCTGCTTGTCCATCCTTTTTAGTCAAAAGATAAACATTGGTAATTTTCATCGCGGTTAGAGCATCCATTAATCGGTTAAGTAGCTTTGTCCCAATTCCTTGACTCTGCTTATAAGGTCGGACACAGATTTCTTCTAGATAAAAGCTTTTACTTTTTTGCCCTTGTTTACAACAACCTGCCACGAATCCTAACAGTTCATCCTGTTTAAATACAAATCCAACAAAACCTGGTGTATTCAAAATTTCAAACAACCTTGCTCTTGCAGTCTCAAAAGTCCATTGCTCGTTCCAAGGTTCACCATTGAACACTTCAACATATAAATGAGCGCATTTATCAAGATATTCAGTAGTAAAGCTTTGAATTTCTTCTGACATCAAAAAACCAGAGTTTAGTTAGTCATGAAATTAAAGTACCAGCACCACAGATAAAGATTACCAGATCAGGCGTTCATCTACAGCGCTCACAGATTGTAGCAATCAAACCAACCCAGAACGCAGTGCCACAACTGCTGCTTGCACGCGATCGTCTACTGCTAATTTATTCATAATTCCTCGGACGTGAGTTTTGATAGTGTTGGGGCTGAGATAGAGTTTTTCGGCAATCTCTGGGTTACTCAAGCCGTCTACCATAAGTTTCAAAACTTCTAACTCGCGCCCAGATAAGTTGGCATTGTTGCTGGTGGGCGAGGGCGGTTTAAGATTATCAATTACTCGCCGCGCAATTTGGGGATCGAGATAGGCTGCACCATCAACTGCGGCTGCGATCGCACTTAACAATCGTTCCACACTTGCACCTTTGATACAATATGCATCTGCACCGCTAGATAGTGCCGCAATAATTTCTGTCTCCGTTTGATGGGATGTCAGCATCACCACATGAGTTGCTGGGAGTGCCGCCTTAATTTGCTGTGTCGCTGCAATGCCATCCAATCGCGGTAACCCAATATCCATAACCACCAAATCAGGTTTCAGTTGCAGTGCTGCTTGAACTCCCAAATAACCATCTTCAGCTTGTCCAACAATTTCCAACTGAGGATGAGCCATTAACGATTGCTCTAATCCTAGTTGCATCATCGGATCGTCTTCGACAATTAACACGCGCAACGGCAAAGCATTGGCTGGTAAATTTAAAGGATAGCGAATATCTAAAGACATTTTTATTAATTAAGAGTCATTAGTCATTAGTCATTAGTCATTTGTCATTAGTCATTTGTCATTAGTTATTAATCTTTTGCCTTTTGCCTTTTATTCTTTGCTTTTTTGCCTGCCAATGACCAATGACCAATACCTTGGCTCCTTTCGACTTCGCTTTCGCTCAAGGCAAGTCGCTCAGTACAAGTGACTAATGACCAATGACTAATGACAAATTTGTTTTATTCTTCGACGCGATAGCCTAACTCTGCTAAACTGATCCGCGACTGTCGCCATTTTGGCTGGACTTTGACAAACAATTCTAGGTAAACTTTACCAGCGATTAACTTTTGGATTTGTTCACGAGCTTCACTACCAATTGCTTTGAGCATCGCTCCGCCTTTGCCAATGAGTATGCCTTTTTGGGAATCACGCTCGACGTTGATGGTAGCAAGTACACGGGTAATGCTGGGAGTTTCTTCTACTAAATCAATAGCGATCGCTACTGAATGGGGTACTTCTTCACGAGTCAATAATAAAATTTGTTCTCGGATTAATTCACCCATAATAAAGCGCTCTGGCTGGTCAGTTACCAAGTCTGGCGGGTAGTATAACGGCCCAATTTCTAAATGTTTAATTAATAATTCTTGAAGTTGCGGTAATCCTGCACTCGTCTTGGCAGAAAATTTCACGATTTCCCATTCATGGGACTGGGTCATCTGGGCGTAACTATCATCTATAAACTGAGAATCAGTCGGTTGTTGGTCGATTTTGTTCAGACCCAGAATCACCGGTGTTTTGCTGCGATTGAGCAATTCGGCAATATAGCGATCGCCCGATCCACAAGCTACTGCTCCATCTACTACAAACAGCACTACATCTACCGATTCAATGGCAATTTTGGCATTTTGCACCAACACTTCCCCCAATTGATGATGGGGCTTATGAATTCCTGGCGTATCTACAAATATTAACTGCGCCTCTGGTGTAGTTAATATACCGCGCAAACGGTTACGTGTAGTTTGTGCTATCGGTGATGTAATGGCAATTTTTTGACCTACCAATTCATTCATTAAAGTAGATTTACCGACATTAGGACGACCAACAATGGCGATAAAACCTGATTTGAATTCAGGAGGAGCCTGTGGGATTGTTACTTCTCCTGAAAAAGAGAAGTTGTAATTATCAATACTAGTCACCTTTGGCTCCACCCTCATATTTTACAGCTGGGATAACTTGATTTTTTCTTAGACACAAAACAACCATAAAAACACCCTAGGATTTTCGGGGATTGCTTTTTCTTAGGTTTAATCTACTACTGGCTCTACACTTATATTTTACATCTGACATAACTTTGTTTTGTTTTTAGATCCAAAACAAACATAAAATTACTTTGGCATTTACAAAGAGCGCTTTTGCTCAAGTTTAATCTACTGCTAACTTTGGCTTAAGTTTCATCGACTACTCAATATATTTGGATCAAAATGTCAATAAAAGAGATGGGAGAACGCAAACGCATTGGAATTCTTACCAGTGGAGGTGATTGTTCTGGCTTAAATGCTGTGATTAGGGCTGTAGTAAATTGCGCTGTGGATACTTACGGCTGGGAGGTTTTGGGAATTCGTCAAGCGACTCTAGGATTAATGGCGCGTCCGCCACAATTCACAAAGCTGGAAATTGATCAAGTTGACTCGCTGTTAACTGCGGGTGGCACAATGTTGGGGACAACCAATAAAGGTGACCCTTTTGCATTTCCAATGGCGGATGGAAGTTTATGCGATCGCTCCGAAGAAATCATTGCAGGTTATCATGAGCTAGGTTTAGACGCTTTGATTGGTATTGGCGGTGATGGTAGCTTGGCAATTCTTCGTCGCCTCGCCCAACAAGGTGGGATTAATTTAGTTGGTATTCCCAAAACAATTGATAACGATATTGGTGTTACCGAACATGCCATCGGTTTTGATACAGCAGTTAATATTGCCACAGAAGCACTAGATCGGTTACATTTTACTGCTGCAAGTCATAGCCGAGTCATGATTTTGGAAGTAATGGGGCGTGATGCAGGACACATAGCAATAGCTGCGGGAATTGCAGGGGGAGCAAATGTAATTTTAATTCCCGAAATTCCTTACATAGTTGAGCATATTTGCCACAAAATCAAAGAACGCCAAGAGAAAGGCAAAAACTATTGTTTGATTATTGTTTCTGAAGCGGTTCGTACCCACGATGGGGAAAATGTGACGATTACAAATCGCTTAGGTCAATCTCGATACGGTGGAATTGGCGAGTATTTAGCAGATAAAATTATTGAACAGATTGGTGTAGAAACGCGAGTCACAGTTTTAGGACACATTCAACGGGGTGGAACTGCTTCACCACTAGATAGATTAGTTGCAACTGCCTTTGGCGTTGCAGCGGTTAATCTAATTGCAGAAGGTAAATACGATCGCATGGTGACATGGCAAAATCGCCAAGTATTAAGTGTACCAATTACAGAAGCGATCGCTCAATATAGTGCCGTCGATCCCAATGGTACTTTAGTTAAAACCGCTCGTGGTATGGGTATTTATTTGGGAGACTGAATTTAGTGCTGAGTAAGGAGTGAGGAGTGAGGAATTAAAAAACAGACGCGATTAATCGCGTCTCTATTCATAACTCCTGTACAGACGCGATTAATCGCGTCTCTGCTCCTAACTGACAATTCCCAGTACAAACTCACCTTCATTTACGGCTTGATTAGTTGCGACATCATAAACCAACCCCTCATGTTGAGAGCAGACATCAATTACATTAGGTAGTTTACCTTCTTTATTAAAACTGAGAATTTGATACAGTTTTTCTCCAGCTTTTACTTTAGTACCTAATTGAATTCTAGATTGAATCATGCCACCTGCGATCGCGTAATATTTTTTCCTGTTGCTGTTAGATGCGAAAGTCATTTCATGGGTTTTTATGCCAGAGGAAAAATTAGGAATTTGCAGTACACCTTTTTGGGCTAAATAGTTTTTCACACCCCGTACACCTTTGGCGACAGAATCAGCGTTTATTTGCATTCCTGTTCCTAATTCTAGTGTCCAAGCTTCCACATCAAACTTGATTTCTCTACCAAACTCTTTAAAACAAGCTTCTAGTGCTAACCAAGGTTTGATAAAAGCTTCATCAAAAGCATCACCATCGTATTTATCAAGTAAGATTCCAAAATCAAACCCGAAGTATTTTGCACTATCTTCTCGATTTCGGAAGTAATAAAGGTAGTCTAAAGCTTGATTTGTAGAACTATGTAAGTCAATTAAGTAGTCTGCATCTATACTCAGGTTTTGTAGCTTATAGCTAAAAAGCTCAGTGTAGGGCACACCACTAGCAGAATTAATTTTTTCTAAATTTTTTGCAAATTGCTGCTCAATTGTAGTTAGATAGTTTTGTCGAATGACCTTTAGATCACTGTGAAGTTGAGATTTAGTAAAAGCTACTAAATCATCAGCTTCTTTCTCGTAGTCCCAAAATATGCGATTCCAGTCTTTGGCTTCGTAAACACAGTATCGCCCAAGAGAGAAATGATGAGCGCGTTCATTTGTCCCCATTGGATTACAAACGGGAACCAGCCAAATTTCTCCAGTTAACTCTGTATCATTTATTGTTAATAAAAACTCAATTAACTGGTGAATAACGGCATTACCAGAAATTTCAGCACCATGCAGATTAGATTGAATGTAAACTTTTTTACCAGGTTGAGCGCCGATGAATTTGTATAGTTGTAAGTAGAGGCGATCGCCCGAAGCCATTTGACGTAATACAATGCTTTCAATAACTGGCAGCATAAAAATTTGAGTAAATTATGACTGTATCTGTACTGGATCAAAAGCCACACAAATCCAAATCATACCAAGTATTTTGGTAGAGGAACCAGTTGCAGTTATCCGAGCTAGTATTTCGCAGTACCGACAAACAGTTGATTCGATACTTGCCAATCTTGAGCAAAAATATCTTTTTCAAATTCAACAAATTCGTTCTTTTTTTAAACGCAAACAAAAATATAGACCCCAATACGCTTGGGTTAAGGTTAAAAACTAAAACTGCGTAGGTTGGGTTGAGGAACGTAGACCCAAAGGGGCTTAAGGCAGGGTAACCCAACATTTTCACGGTTTTGTTGGGTTTCACTCCGTACCCCTGCGGGGATCTTGCTACAACCCAACCTACTATTTTTATTAACTCAAGCGTATTGAGATATACTCAAGTTCTGAAGATACTTTGCAAGTTTTACAGAGCAAAATTCTCTTGCGGCGCGATGATCCAGAGAAGCCACTTCGTGAACTCACAAGTTCTTGCAGAGCAAAATTCACTAGTCTTCTTAGGTAGTGAGGTTGGTGAGTTGTAAGGCTTTGAGGTTAAGAGTAATTTGCATAGGATGGTTATAAGTTAAAGTAGACACGATTATTTTCTTCACATTTTATCAATATTGACTGACTGCTCTATTTACAGATATGCAGTATGACTTTGTAAACCAAATTTGCGTTGACAAAGGGTTAATGCGGGAGATGATGTTAGCGTTGAGAGTCCTAGTTCCGAAACCTTGGCTTACCGATTTAAGACGTCGTTTCGATGAGCAATAGAGCCTACAATTTGCACTACCTCGTCAATTAAGGTTTGGGGAACTTCCATCTCAACCAGTGTCGCAACTAAATCTTCCGCGATCGCATCGAAATGGCTATCGGTTAAGCCCATCTCAGCCACTAATTCTTTATGTGCTTCTCTCATAGTATGACCATTCCAGTGCTGGGCACCACCGAAAGCATAGGTCATAAAGTCTTTTTGATGATGCTTCTGTTGCTGCATATTTGTATGAGCAAAAAAGCCCTGAACCCGCTCATCCGCTAAAACCTTTTCATAAAACTTTTCTACAGCTAGATCAACTGCTGCTGCGCCACCAAGCTTGTCATACAGTGTGCTCATTGAAAATTACTCCACATACGAATAATTGAAACTTGCCCATTCTATGCTGGAGTTATATTTGTACTCCTTAAGAATCTAACTCTATGGTACTTTACGGACAAGTGCGATCGCTTGTAGCGTTCGATTATTAATGCTTTTGTAACGCTTGATTTCATAACTCAGGCTGAGAGGGGAAAACTTTACCACTAACCAAGCGTTCTGAAGTTTCGCTAATGGTCTTTTCAAGGGTTTCTATTTCCGCCTTTGCCGTGTCAATGGCAATTAGCATCATATTATACTGGTCAGTCTGGTTGCGGAGTTGCCCGGTTAACTGGGTTAAATGGTTTAAGCTGATGGAATCACCAAAGTCGAGGCTGGAATCATCGATTTAAATCCGATTACTCTCTGTTTGGTTTTTGTAACACGTGTCTCAATGGGACAATATAGTAGTTCAGTAAAGCTTGTAAAATAAGTTGTCTTTTTTAACAAAATTGGATTACTAGCTCAGTAATTACACGAGGCTAGAGAACAAATGCTTGAGAACGGACTTGTGTTCTGAACGAACGGACTTGTGTTCTGAACGAACGGACTTGTGTTCTGAACGAATAGACTTGTGTTCTGAACGAATAGACTTGTGTTCTGAACGAATAGACTTGTGTTTTGAACGAATGGACTTGTGTTCTGAACGAATAGACTTGTGTTCTGAACGAATAGACTTATGTTGTGAACTAACAAAAACTCATATTTAAATTTTGAAATACAGCTAGTAGCCTGTCAAACTCATTTTGACGATTAGAGAGAACGATAAATCGGATAAATCGCCGTCTCTACAAAGGACTGATTATTGTAAAAACGGCGATTTATTACGTCTTTGTGATTTATAATTTTTATCGAAAAACCTTATCTGAATAACAGACTTGTAGGGATTTATTTCGATCCCGCAACCATTCACATTCTGGATTCTAAGGGAAATGTGGAAGCAGCGATCGCCCCTGGTAAAACAGATATTGTGAACAGGATGGCAATGCGATCGTTTTTTTGATCGTAGAGACGCGATTCATCGCGTCTTTCTTCCCGGCGATTCATCGCGTCTTTCTTCCCGGCGATTCATCGCGTCTTTCTTTCCGGCGATTCATCGCGTCTCCTTCTTTTATATAAAATGATCCCCTAGTAAAAGCAATGCGATGCAACTGACCCTCACGTTCCTGGTAAATTTCGCAACCGATGATCCAAATGACTACGGTCTGCCAAAACCTTTAACAACGGCCCATGTGAGGAAAATTCTACAATACTAACCGAAGCCACAGGACATCCTAAACGAAAACGGAAGCGTCCCACATCAATCCCCAGCACACTACACAGGATAATTCTGATAGTTGCCTTGTGTGCAACAACTAAAACATTACCACTACTATAATTTTGCTTGATTTCTTCAATTACCTGCAAGGCACGAGAAGCAATTGTGACAGCCATTTCTCCGCCAGTTGGAGCATTCCAAGCCGGATCTGCTGACCAGCGAATATAATCATCGTGATATTCACGGCTAATTACTTCTGGCGTTCTTCCTTCCCACTTACCATAGTTGATTTCCTTTAAACCATCTCTGAGTTGTGGTTCTATCTTTATTGCTTCACATAAAGGTTTTGCTGTCAATACAGTTCGCCGCATCGGACTGGAAAATATTGCTGTCCAAGGCATAGAACTATATGCGTCTGCAAAAGCCTTTGCCATCTCCAAGCCTTCTGGGGTAAGTTCTGAATCTATGGAACCGCAAAAGGAATTATTGCGGCTGCATTCTGTCTGTCCGTGACGAAGGAAATAAAGAGTTAGACTCACGGTATATTCTGATCAATTGTAAATTTAAAAGCGCTAACAATCAGATGTAGCTGAAGATAAGCTAATGTGCGTCTAAAGTATATAAACACTCTCGATGGTCGTTAACTGTTGACTGTTGACTGTTGACGGGTTTTCAGTCATCAGTCATCAGGTAAATGTACAATATTATTTGCGTAACAGCTTAGTTAATGCCTGTGGTATATTACTACAATTTTCTAATATTTTAAATAATTTTCAGGGGCAAACTTGCCGCAGTTATGCCTGTCGTAGATATCGCCATTAAGCGATGGCTTATTTAGGTCATTTTAATAAGCAAAAAATAAAGGTGGGTAATACCCACCTAACCTCTTACTCATCCTCTAAACTCAAAATTTAGAAATTACTTGCGGCCACCCAACCATTTAGCCGCCGCAATTCCGATGATACCTGCCACTACAGGATTACTGAGAAACTTGATAATCCCTGGTTGTTCTGCCAGCACTTCGCGGAAAATATCGGGGTGGTTATGATACACAAAGGACGCTAGTTTGCTAACATCATCAGCAGTCATGCGGCTGGGGTGGTGTGTAGAAAGTCCCAACTGTTGCTCTAGATGCTTCTCGTCTAGTTTTCTTTCCTTCAAGTGTTTGAAAAAGGCTCTTGCTACATCATCCCGTTCATTGGGTTTAATTTGTGCGATCGCCTGTTGCAATTCTGGCTCCATTTGGCTGGTAGGAATCCGATCTGGATGTAAAGATCGACCAAATAACTGCCGACGTTGATCAGGTGTTGTCCGTTGAGCAAAATCATCAAAATTTTGATATTCCGCCGTTGATTCGGCTGTAGTCTCATCCAGAGATTCAACATCACCTTGAGCCAAATCTTTCATTATTTGACGCTTGTAATCTTCGCTGGTTGCCACTTTATTTCTCTCCTTTTTTTCGCCAATTCTTTGGAAGGCTAGTATTTGCAAGCCATAATTCCAAATCCGAATTCATCAAACTATCTTCAAGTTGTCATTGCAAATACAACAATTAGGTATACTTAACTTGATTAGTTTGAGTGTCATATTCAGTAGTCAAAATCAATTGTTTATCAGGTGCGTAAATCAAAACCTTTATGTCTTGTTTGGGGAAGTTTTTATGAAAACCTTGAACTAAAGATTTTGCTAATGGTCGCACTTCGTTAGGACGAACTTTAGAGGAAATTACAACACCGAGTTTGTTGTTATCACGAACATAAGCGTCCTGAACTAATCCGTGAGATGTTTGTACAACCCAGTTACCAAAAGTTTGTCCTCCTGGAGTATTGCCTCGCTCTAACTCTGCATAAGTTACATCTTGGCTAATTGCTGAGGGGGTAGTTGGGCGATCAACTTGTGAGACTGCACCGCCACAGGCGGTAGTTATCATCAGTACTCCGATTAAAAGGAAAGTCGCTAATATTTTGCGACTTTGCTGAAGCAGAATCATTTTTTTACCTCCTGAAAAAACATTTTAAACAACAGATAGAATAGGTTGTATATTCAAACTAATTGCTTGCATTTATAAAGTTGGAATTTCTAGAGGTTATTCCTCTAATCTGTAAGAAATTCATTCTGTAATGTAGAGACGTATATTTATTACGTCTCTACAAGAGTTTTACAAATCAAGCTAGCCTTTTAATTCTCCACACTTGCTAAGAGGATAAAAAAGAGGTATAGCATTGAGTCTTGAACACTTCATGCTTTTTTGCAAAAATGGAATCCACCCCATTTATATCCCTAAATTTTTTACAAAAAATTTGAATTATTAGTCAATTTTTTTCTTGACGTTATCTTTTACGTCTTCAATGCCCTGACGTACTTCGCTCTCAGCTTGTTTCGCTTTGCCTTCGGCTTTATCTTTTGGATCTCCAGTAACTTCTGCTGCTGCTTCTTGGGCTTTACCTTCAATATTTTTAGCAGTCGCTTTAGCCCGTTCTTCTAAGCTCATTTTGGACTCCTTATTTTATGAAAAGTTTAGTTCAAAGCTATGAAATAACTTTGAAATCCTTTGTTATTACCTTTACACAGTAGCTTAAACTTTTTGCTAAAGCCTTCCACCACAAGGCATATTCAATAATTCGTAATTCGTAATTCGTAATTCGTGATTAAGAAAGGTAATTGTAGTAAGCGTCCTGGCTATTGGGTGAATACAAAATAAAGTTACAAGAGTTTAGTTATCTATGCTAAAAGACATAGAATAAGTGCAAATATTGTCATCTTTACTTTTAAGTTTCTAGCTAAAAAAACCCAGTTCCGTACAGAAACTGGGTTAACAAACTTATGGAGATTATTTTATTTGTCTAATCTAGAAAACCCATCAGATTTTCAGAATTGTCAATCTCATTTGATGCTATCGGACGATTACCGAATGTTGAATAGCTTTCATCAATTACCAATAAACTTGAGCCAATTGGACGAATCCCAGAGAGATTCATACTTTCAACGACTTGGAATGTATTAGCGCCAATTGGACGAATACCCATTGAGTTATAGGTTTCAACTACTTCCAAGCTACTGGTGCTAACGGGACGCACCCCAGCAATTGAGAGGTGTTCAGCAACCTCTAAGTCGCTAGCGCCTATGGGACGAATTCCAGAAATGGCGAGTGTTCCAGAAGCTCCAACTGGCAGTTCATTAACTTCGTCGACTTTATCAGCATTCAAGCTCTGGTCTTGTTGATTTTCAACTTCCTCTGTAGCTTCCCCTTGAGACTTGGCATACTTTTGCCGAGAACTAGTTGCTTTGCCAGCGTTGCTAATAGTCATAAACGAAAACCTCTGGTTTGTTAATTGAATTTTACAATAATTAAGGAAAGATGAAATTTTTTCCTATATACATTAGAGTTTAACCTTAAAAAACCTCATATAGATATAAGAATCTTTAAAACTGATACATAAGTAAATTTAAATAAATAATTTTTGTAAAAAATTATTACTATTTATTTGCTTTAATAACCCAGCTACAATGAATACAGGGCGAAATCGTCACCATGAGATAGGGTATTTTCAGCAAAATTGTATGACAGAATTTTGTCTTCAAGCTCCCTTTAGTCCCACAGGCGATCAACCACAAGCGATCGCACAACTCACTGCTAGTATCCAAGCTGGTAATCGTTACCAAACTTTACTAGGAGCCACTGGAACTGGTAAGACATTTTCGGTAGCAGCAGTAATAGAGAAAATTGGCAAGCCTACGTTAGTTCTGGCGCATAACAAAACCCTCGCTGCACAACTTTGTAACGAGTTGCGGGATTTCTTCCCCAACAACGCAGTCGAGTATTTTGTTAGCTACTACGATTACTATCAGCCAGAAGCGTATATTCCCGTTACCGACACTTATATTGAAAAAACGGCAGCGATTAATGATGAAATTGATATGTTGCGGCATTCAGCGACGCGATCGCTTTTTGAACGTCGTGATGTGATTGTCGTTGCTTCCATCAGTTGCATCTATGGTTTGGGAATGCCAGCAGAATATCTGAAAGCTGCCATCCCCCTTCAGATAGGTATGGAAGTAAATCAACGTCAAATTTTACGAGATTTGGCAAATGTTCAATATAGCCGCAATGACATAGAAATGGGTCGGGGAAAATTTCGCGTCCGAGGCGATGTCTTAGAAATTGGCCCAGCGTATGAAGACCGAATTATTCGCGTCGAATTCTTTGGTGATGAAATTGACGCGATTCGCTATATTGACCCCGTGACAGGTGAAATTCTCAAAAGTTTGGAAGCGGTGAATGTTTACCCCGCACGTCACTTTGTCACACCAGAAGAACGGTTAGAAGTAGCTTGTAATGATATCGCCGCCGAGTTAAAACAACAAAAACTAGACTTAGAACAAGCTGGGAAACTATTAGAAGCGCAACGCATAGATCAACGTACACGCTATGACCTAGAAATGCTGCGCGAAGTGGGTTACTGCAACGGCGTTGAGAACTATTCTCGTCATTTAGCAGGAAGGCAAGCTGGAGAAGCACCAGAATGTTTAATTGATTATTTTCCCAAAGATTGGCTACTAGTTATAGATGAATCTCACGTTACAGTGCCCCAAATCCGCGGCATGTATAACGGTGATCAAGCCAGAAAAAAAGTTTTAATTGAACATGGATTTCGTCTTCCTAGTGCTGCCGATAACCGTCCTTTAAAAGCAGAAGAATTCTGGCAAAAGGTAAATCAGTGTATTTTTGTTTCAGCAACTCCGGGAAATTGGGAATTAGAACTTTCTGAAGATCATGTAGTTGAACAAGTAATTCGACCAACTGGAGTGGTTGATCCAGAAATTTCTGTCCGTCCTACAGAAGGACAAATTGATGATTTATTGGGAGAAATTAAAGATAGAGCCGATCGCCATGAACGAGTGTTAATTACCACATTAACTAAGCGGATGGCGGAAGATTTAACCGAATATTTGCAAGACCACGGTATAAGGGTACGGTATTTACATTCCGAGATTACTTCTATTGAGCGCATTGAAATTTTGCAGAACTTGCGCGAGGGGAAATTTGATGTTTTGGTTGGCGTGAATTTGCTGCGGGAAGGGTTGGATTTACCCGAAGTTTCATTAGTAGCAATTATGGATGCAGATAAAGAAGGTTTCCTGCGAACCGAGCGTTCCTTAATTCAAACTATTGGTAGAGCCGCGCGTCACATCCAGGGACAAGCGATTTTGTATGCCGATAACCTGACAGGTAGTATGATTAAAGCCATTGATGAAACAGATCGGCGGCGTGGGATTCAAACTGCACATAATCGACTGCATGGAATTACACCACAACCAATTGTGAAAAAATCAAGTAATGCGATTTTGGCTTTTTTAGATGTATCTCGACGGTTAAATGCAACAGACTTGAAAGTTGTAGATGAACATATAGATGAACTGCCATTAGAACAGATTCCAGGGTTGATTACTCTCTTAGAAGCACAAATGAAAGAGGCGGCAAAGAAACTGGAATTTGAAGAAGCGGCAAAATTGCGCGATCGCATTAAACATCTGCGAGATAAAATGCTGGGGCGTTAACGTGAATCTTATGCTCACAAATCAGCAATTATCCTTATAGAAAGGTTATTACTTCAACGTTTGGGTGACAAAGCGCTCAACTTGCCACCAAGAAGTGATAATGGAGAAGATGCCATTTACGTTTTAAGAGTGTGGTAGCCATGACTGAGTTACTTGAGCGTGCGATCGCCCAACTGAAAACTCTACCTGTTGCCGAACAGGATGCGATCGCTGCTCGTCTCCTTGCCGAGATAGAGGATGAGCAGACATGGAAAGCTCAGTTTGAATTTACAACAGATGCTCAATGGGATCGTCTAGCTGATATGGTACGGCAGGAAATTACTGCTGGCGACATCACTCCTCTAGCTGACGTTTTTCCTTCTGGGCAATGAAGTCAAGTGTTACAAAGGTATTTCGCAAGAAACTTGATGAGCTTCCTGTATCAGTTCAAGAACAAGCGGCCATTGCCTATGCTCTTTGGCGTTCAGACCCTTACCACAATAGTCTTCAGTTCAAACGAGTTAGCCAGCGCCAACCAATCTATTCGGCTCGTGTTAGTTTAGACTACCGCGTTCTTGGCTTGTTGCAGGACGATCACATTTACTGGTTCTGGATTGGCGCACATGCAGAGTATGACGAGTTGCTTCAAAGGTTGTAGCGCCCCAGCAGCCTAACCGTTAGCTTCTCCATGCGCGACGCCGAATAGCCCGTCGTAGACATCGCATTAAACATCTGCGCGATAACATGCTAGGACGTTAACGTGAATCTTCTGCTGACCAATATTCGCCTAATAAACAGTGAGAGCATATTTGCAGAGGATGTGGCTGGGAAAATTTTTCCTAGAAGACAAAGCCTAGAGACAAAGGTTAAATTCGATTAGAAAGTAATCGAAGGTAAGATCGAAATGTTTCAAGTAGAGGTCAAGTGCGACGACTCTGATCAATACATTGGAGAGGTTGCCGATCCTGAGAGAGAAATTTTCTACTCTACCTACAAATACCCTACCCAGCATCAAGCTACAGAGGATGCGCGAAAGTGGATTGATTGGTTTGAGAAGTTTCCGTATGGAACTGTTGAAAGTATTTACTATATTCTTTCTGTTCCAGAGACTTGGGCAGGCCCCCCTCCCAATGCTCATCCCTACTCTGGGCTTCAGATCAAGATTGGAAGAACCAAGGATGTTCTGCGTCGATTACAGAATTTACGAACTGGAACATCTGGGCAACTAATTGTTCATGCGCTTGAACCAGGAGGTTCTAAAGTAGAGAGAAAACTCCACAAACGTTTTGAATCAGATAGGCGACAAGGTGAGTGGTTTGCTTGCTCTCCTGAACTGGCTAAACATATTTTTGAAACATGGAGCCACTACAAGGTACTTCCTCGTGAACATCAACATCTTGTCTTGGAATTGCAACACAGGATTAAGATTTTACGTGCAACTCGGCAGGTTTTTGATGGAGCGCCAGATATGATAAATCCCTCACTTAATGAGCCTTGGGCTGGAAAAGTTCTTATTGATCTTGTTCATCCAAGTTGGATTCGTAATGAGAAAATGTTTTAAGGTCTTTTTTAGCATTGCTGCCAATCGCCAGCTAACACGTCAGCGAAACGGACGGACGAAAGCTGCTGCTGGAGGGCAAAGAAAGATCATCTGCCGCCGATGATTTGAGCCGTTAATGACTTGCTGAAGCGATCGCATCAAACATCTGCGGGATAAAATGCTAGGACGTTAACGTGAATTCTTATGCTCACGAATCAGCAATTACTCTCAGAGAAAGGTTATTACGTCAACGTTTGGGTGACAAAGTTCTATTAAGAATTCAGTCATCAGTGCAACTTGACGATTACTCGGAACCAGAACCAGATATTTCAGTAGTGAAGCTCAATTCATTACATTATGATGATCACCATCCTCATGCTTCCGAAGTGTTTTTACTGATTGAAATAGCTGATTCCAGTCTCAAATACGATCAAGAAGTAAAAGCGATGTCTGACGACAAGCCACTCCGTGTCTACGCTTATGCTAAGTCAGGTATTATTGAGTACTGGATTTTAAATATCAATGGACGCAAGTTGTATATGTATTGTCTCCCCAGTCCAGACGGATATCACAGTGAGAGCATACTTGCAGAGGATGTAACAATTTTACTTTTAGCCTTCCCTGATTGTGCGTAGGCGTAGCCCGTCGTAGACATCGCTATTCGGGAATTATTGCGAATAAATCTAGGAGGCGATCAAATTAAGCATTAGGGCAACTAGTGAGAGATATTGACTTTACCAGTCCAACTTTCCCAAATGGTGCGCCTCGGCCTGACCATCTTCCTCCACCTCATCAGCACCGATGGTTGCCTAATCCTACAGGAGGCACTCCAAGCAGAAGTAAAAAACCAGAGCCATTCTAAAGGAGGAATAGCAATGAAAAGTAGTTTGTGGGCTATTACGTTGAGCCAAACTTCTAAAGAGAGTCTTGAGGAAAGGGTTGCTTTAATCGCGGATTACCTTGCAAAGACCTACAAAGATGCTCAGTGGCAGATTTTAGATTTGGACGCAGCAGGGAAACAAGGCGGAAGGTTAACCTTGCAGCTAAATGATGAAGAGCAACTGTATTTATCATCCTCTGAATTTCTAGCTATTTTGAAGGAAGATGGTCAGGTGATTAATTTAGATGCAGCAATGCTTCTAAGCAGACAGCCTTTATTCAAAATCATCATTCAGGACGGTTCTTCAGTCGATATATTAGGTAAAGGAAAACTCTTACCAAATGATGTTTTGGGGGCATATGAGACATCTGACCCTAAACTTTTTCTATGGAAATAAATCGATGGAGCTAGCCGTATTAAGCTTGTCTGTGAGAACTGGAGGTGTTCTGCGGTGGCTCATCTCAATCAGTGTGCGTAGGCGTAGCCCGTCGTAGACATCGCCAGAAAGCATCTGCCAGATAAAATGCTGGGACGTTAGTGCTTGGTCAGGGTAGGAATAAAGATAAGCCCTTTTCGCTATTCTAGATAAAGTGAATCATTCCCTAATTGCGCCGATGGTTGCTTTACCCGATTACATTTTGATGAGTGCAGAAGAATATCTGGTTTGGGAACCCACCCAAGAGCAACGCTACGAGTATTGGGATGGCGAAGTTATAGCTATGAGCGGTGGTACACGCAACCATAATCGGGTTTCTCTTAATTTCTCGAAGCTCTTAGATGATGCCCTAGCAGATCGCACTTGTGAAGTATACATTGTAGATGTGAAGGTTCAGGTAGAACCGGGGCAAAAGTATTTTTATCCAGATGTGGTGGTGACTTGCGATGAACGCGATCGCGATCCACAATTAGTACAATTTCCCTGCTTAATTATCGAAGTGCTATCACCTTCAACTGAAGCAGCCGATAGAGGGAAAAAATTTGCCAAATATCGCCAATCTCCAACCTTGCAAGAATATGTCTTAGTACAAGTAGCTCAACCAGGCGTGGAAGTGTTTCGGCGCAACGAGCAGGGGAAATGGGTGCTGTCGGAGTATAATTTGGACGAGAAATTGCGGCTGGAATCGGTGGATGTGAAAATAGCGATCGCTGATTTGTACAGACAAGTGGAGTTTGAAAACGAAGCCACCGAAAATTGAATAGATAATCAATGAGGATGCATGGAGATATTCTGCATAATGTCTGTATTAGGGATTTTATATGGAAATGTTCTGTATGAATACTCTGTACAGGGTGATTATATGGAAAATTTTAGTACAATAAGTACTTAGTTCGCTTGATTTTTGGGTTAGGGCGCTACAACAAATTTATTTGTGGGATATCGTATATTCAGGAGTGGCAAAGCTATGGTATTCAAGTAATAAGTTAAACAGTTTCGGTACATTTTATTAAATTAAATGTTTTTTGTAATCGAAAGTATTCTATGGAAATTATCCCTAAAAATGCTATTGAACTTTTACCTTTTACTCCAGAAGCAATTATATCTATATGCGAGGAAAGTGATTTAAATAAATATTTAACTTGTTTATTTAATAAAAATGCAATTATAATAAATCCTAACGGTGAAGAGATGGCAATAAACTACTCATCCTATGGTTCTTATAGGTTAAAAATAGGAATAGAGTATTTTCAATCTTTAGCACAAGAATTTCAGGAAAAAGCTCAGAAAATGATGCCAGCACCAGCAGCAAGGAAGTATGCTGAAGATGTTCCTAATTTTTTTGAGCATGACGTAAACTTTGGTCAAATGGCTAAGTGTGCGATTGCTTGGGATGGAACAGTAAGTGAAGTTTTATCAGAGGAAGCTTTCTTCTCACTGACTCATCTTCTAGAAGCACAGTCAGATTTGGAATGCTCAATTCTCCTATGTTCTAATTTGTTTTATAGGCAAGCTCTCCAAGTTCTTAGAAATTATGTAGAGGGCATGGTGATTCAACTGTTTTTCTGTGAAAATATAAATGATTTTGAAAAATGGAAATTAGGACAGTTTCATCTACCTTCAATACGTGGTAATAATGGAATATTGAAGCAGCTTTCAACTATGGGTTTTCTACCTAATGAACTCGCATCAAAAGCAAGCGATTTATATGGTGATCTGAATGGAAGTATTCATGGTGCAGAAAATAAATTGATTAATCGTGGCTTATTTGAAGGGAAGTGGGCAGGTTTAATTTTTCAATATTTTCGTTTTCAAGAATGGTGTGAATACTATACTCGATGTGTTTATCTTGGCATTCCTTTACTTCGCTTAATAGTAAATCGATGGAGTGAAGTTAGTCCAAAGGATGAAGTTATTTGTAGTACATGTCATAGAGACGATTTTGATATAGAGGAATTTAAGGCTATTGATAGGGAGTTTATAAAACTTATCTGCCGGAATTGTGGGCATACTATGACCATAAGTGGAAAGTAAGTAGCCACGCAGGCTAACACGTTGCTGCACAGGACTTATGCTTCGAGTGTTGGCGGTGTAGCAAAGGTTATTTGCCGCTGTTGAGCTTCACCGTTAGCTGGCTGAGGTTGTCTATAGCGTCATTTTTGCAGATTGATTTTGGGTTGGAGTCAACATCGTTCAAACCAAGCAATCAGCAAAATACAATGGGCTGAACTTGCTGAGGCGATCGCATTCAGCATTTGCGGGATAAAATTCTGGGACGCTAAACCTAATTAGCGCACCACTAACTTATTCTGTGAAGCAGCTTCCTGAATTACATACTTGTTGCTTGTAAAGACCTGAATACCGGGAACAACACTATAATCAATGTCATCTGTGATAATTTTAATTTGTCCTGCTCCTGCTCTACTAATCGCTTCTAGGAGCAGTAGGTCATAGCCGTCAACAGCTTGAGTTTTGAATCGGTTGATGGCTGCATCAGTTGTTGCATCATCTACTATTAGATCAATAGGAATAGCGATCACCTTGACCCGACGCCAAGTGAACTGAACTTCAGCAACAATATTTGCCCGTTCTATTGGGTAATTATGCCGATATTCTTTGATTGGTAGCCATCCATAAGATTGGATATAAATCTCATATTCGGTCTTCTCAATGATATGAGCAAGCTCTGCTAAAGTAAGCCCAGAGTAGGTTGAGTAGCTCCGTTTGAAAGTGCTTGGTTGAGATAGTTGGGATAATTGTTGAGTTGGTAAGATTTAGCGCTAAACCCAGCATTTGCATAAGCGTACCAAAACCAGACGTTTGTATCTACGAAGAAAATATCACCTTGCTGTGAAATATCAGTTCTGATATTGATGACGTCAGCTTGGATCTTGAGGTTAATCGCCATACCTTAAGGAGTTACAGCTATATTTGTGATCACTGTATCCACAGCAGTACGGTATTTTTCATCAGAGTAATATCGTTTGGCATTAGCCATTACATGTTCCAGAACATCATACCCATCAGCGTTGAGAAAAGTGAATTCAACTAGCTGGTTCAGTTTATCTGCTGGAATGTCCTTCAACAATTGACCAAAGGCGAAGTTCACAAACGGAGACGCAAAAACTTTCACGCCTGTAAAATCCAACTCTACAGGTTCGCCTGCTAGCAAAAGTGGATGAATCTGGTCATATAGTTTCTGTCCGCCATCAGCAGTGATGGCATATTCTCCAGCAATATCGTAAATTTTGTATACCATTTCTCTATCTCCCCCTCTCTAGAATATTCGCTTCCTGAGTTGAGGAACTTCAGAAGCAAAATCGCATAAAAAACCATTCTGAGCCAAGTTAGTACGAATTTTTTTATCGGTAAGTGTATTCCAGTCGATAATTACATGACCACCATAAGCTTCAAGCAGGCGAACCATTCCCCCTAGAAACGCAACACCGATGTGTCCCAGAAATTCGCAATAGTTAAAATTAACTGTAACTTTTAAGCCGTCTTTAGGAAGTTGCGTAATGTCATACCAGTCTGTAAAAAGTCTATCAACATAACGAGGATGGTCGTAGATTGTACGTACATATAGAATTGGGGGCTGAGTTTTGGCAAGTAACAGCAAGGCAAATCCAAATGCTTTCTATAATTGTGAGTAATTTGTATCAATAATACCCTCAGTTCAAAAAGGCATCCTCTAGGACATTAATACTCGACTATATCCAGCCTCGCAATTTTTTGTGTACCTGCGCCATATACCACATATAGTCATCAATTTTGTATTGGTCAGCAGCTTTAACTATATATTCCTGGGCTAAGTCTAGATTATTCTCGACTTCGTAATATAATCCTAAGTAAAGATGACTGTAAAAATTTCCCTTTATCCCTTCTGATTGACCAACTGTTAAAACATCATCTGCTGTACAATGTCCCGCATACAAATCATATACGCGCTGCATAACACGTCGAGGGTCATTTTTCACACTTAATAAAGAATTACGCGCCTCTTCAACACCTAACGAACGAGCTATGCAGAGATATCGCCATACTGTTTCTTCTACATCTTGGGCGTTTACAGTCAAATCTATTTCAAATTGTTCAACGCCCTCAGCAAATCTTTCTGCATAATAATACGATAATCCACGTTGCCAAAGGTAAGGTTTAATACTGGCATCCAATTGTTCTGCCATATCAAAATCTTGAATAGATTTATCAATTTTGGCTAGTTGAAAGTTAACCATGCCTCGGCGAATGTAAGCATTGGGATTTTTCGGCTGATTGCGAATGGTTTCGTTCCAGCGCTGGAGTTGATTATCCAGAGAATTTGAAAAAAACATGAATTTGCCAGTGGGTTTGGTCAGCGATTCAATTGAAATCAGATGCAGTGAATGGTTTAGGGATTGCAATCATCTACATTACGACAAAAGGCGATCGCATTGGGCACTTGCAAGATAAACTTTTAGGTTATTGATAGTTTTAAAATACAAAAATCCGCATAATTACAAATGAGCGATGCCTACGGCGGGCCACGCCTACGCTGGACATTAACAGGAAAGAAAGCACTGGTTACAGGTGCCACCAAAGGCATTGGACTAGCTGTTGCCAATGAGTTCTTATCTCTCGGTGCTGAAGTCACAATAGTGGCACGAAATTCTGAGGATGTTAACCAACAACTAATTATCTGGCAACAAGCAGGATTGCCTGTTTATGGGATTGCGGCAGATGTTTCAACTCTTGATGGACGTAAAGTCATCTTTGAGCAGGTTAGCAAAACCTGGGATAAATTAGACATCCTGGTAAATAATGTGGGAACCAATATTAGCAAAAAAGTAATAGAATACACGGCTGCTGAGTATGAATTCATTATCCAGACAAACCAGACATCAATTTTTGAGATGTGCCGTCTGTTTTATCATCTGCTTCAAAATGGGGAAAACAGCAGCATTGTAAATATAAGTTCTGTGGCGGGTTTAGTCTCGAATCGTACAGGCGCTCCTTATGGTATGACTAAAGCGGCTATAAATCAACTGACGCGATCGCTATCAGTTGAATGGGCCTCAGATGATATTAGGGTAAATACCGTAGCACCTTGGGCTATTCGCACGCCTCTAACTGAGTCTGTACTTGATAACCAAGATTTCCTCACTTTAGTTCTGTCCCAAACACCTATGGCTCGGGTTGGTCAACCAGAAGAAGTAGCGGGTTTAGTGGCATTTCTTTGTATGCCTGCGGCATCTTTCATCACTGGACAATGTATTACCGTCGATGGTGGATTTTTGGCTTTCGGTTTTTAAGTCTCAAAACGAGATCCATCCACGAGGTAGAAGAAACTACTTGCATTATTCAGTATTGTGTAACTGGTGTCTTAAAATCAGGAAAAAACGCCCGTGGTTCCCATTAGAGATAATAATCCGACAAAAATTACGCCTTATGTGACCTATGGACTGATTGCTGCTAATGTCCTCGCTTTTCTTTATGAAGCAAATCTTCCCCCCCAAGCATTAAATGGGTTTCTACGCCTTGCGGCTGTAGTTCCACGAGAGCTAACTTTAAGCTTTGGTGGGATCTCTTTACATCAACCAGTGCCAGAGTGGGCAACTTTAATTACCTCACAATTTTTACACGGTGGTTTCTTGCACTTAGCAGGTAATATGTTGTTTCTCTGGATTTTTGGCAATAACATTGAAGATAAATTAGGTCATGCCAAATATTTACTGTTTTATTTATCTTGTGGTGTTTTGGCATCCTTGACCCAGTGGTTCTTCGCTCAAGATTCTAGCATTCCTTCTTTGGGTGCAAGTGGTGCGATCGCAGGCGTTTTGGGAGCATATATTCTCCGCTTTCCCAACGCCGAAGTTCTCGGCATAGTGCCTTTAGGCTTTTTCTTCCCGACTTTCCGCGTCCCGGCATATTTCTTTTTGGGATTTTGGTTTCTTGAACAAGCTTTCTACGGGCTTGCTAGTCTGCAAACACGTACTAACATCGGTATGGAAAGCGGCGGTATTGCTTACTGGGCCCATGCAGGCGGGTTTATCTTTGGGGCAATTCTTGGCCCACTATTGGGTTTGTTTAACGATAAATCACAGGAAGAAGCTTGGTATCAGTAATTATTCAGGGCTTTCAATCAGGCTAATTGATTAAAAAGGTGAAATCACTTAAGCTTCGCAACTGCTAGCCTTACAAGTTATATTGCAATTAGCCAATAATTTAGGAAAAACACCTGTGTTTCCCCTCTACGACGAAAATCCGACGCGAATTACCCCGTATTTCACCTACGGGTTAATTGGCATGAATATTTTAGTTTTTCTTCACGAGGTAAGTCTGCCAAATGCACAATTGAATCAGTTTTTAAGTCAATATGCAGTAATACCTCAAGAGTTAACCACCAATTTGAGTGGAGAGTGGATAACATTATTTACGTCGCAATTCTTACACGGCGGTTGGTGGCACTTAATCTCGAATATGGTGTTTCTCTGGGTTTTTGGCAACAATGTTGAAGATCGATTGGGTTATGCCAAATATCTGATATTTTATTTGGCGTGTGGTGCTTTAGCTGCTTTGTGCCAATGGTTTATTGGCATGAATTCGGAGATTCCGTCCTTGGGAGCAAGTGGTGCAATTTCTGGGGTTTTAGGTGCGTACATTATCCGCTTTCCACAAGCTAGAGTCATGACTTTAATATTTTTGGGGTTTTTCATCACCACAATCAGAGTGCCAGCATTAGTAATAATTGGACTTTTCATTGTGCAAAATGTGATATCTGGTCTTGCTACCTTGCAAACAGCCGCTAACATGAGCGTGGAAACTGGTGGGGTTGCCTACTGGGCGCACATCGGTGGTTTTGTTTTTGGGGTGATTCTTGCTCCCCTATTTGGGTTATTTAGGCAAGACTGAGTACAAAATTTCCTAAATTCATAGCGAAAAAATTGCTAACAGTTTTTATTTTCTTTTTTGTTTAAGTCCCCCTAAGAGCGTTAATGACGACAAATAATCTGTTATTCGACACCCCTCTTGACAAAAGCGCAATTTTTTAACCTGTCACAAATGGACTTACACCGTTAGCTCAGTCCAACGGCGTGTAGATATCTTCCGAGTTAGGATTGAGATAGGGACGCTCTATGTCAAGCCCCAACCGCTCAAAGTATTGGATTATATATTTCATCCGCGCATGTTTTGATTGATCACTGTTTTGATGAGCTTCAAGCATTGCATTGGCAACAATTTCACAGCGGTTTTCTCCAAACTGTTGTTGAAGTCCAAACTTCAGTTCAGAAGCAGGATGTTCGGCTAACCCAATACCAGGTGCGAGTACCTTAGTAAATATGGGAACCTGCTCCCGAAAGTGAGATTTATTTTCTGCGTAAATCGTCTGTAAGACTGGCAAAAGAATTTCTTTGTATCGGTAAGACTCATCTGGATTATAAGGAAATTTGAGGAATCCTGAGTTATACAACCTGTAGTTCAAAGGGTTGTGTAATACCTCGAAGCCAAAGGGGACTTTGATTGCATTCAATTTTGTCGTTAAATATTTCATAGCCCAAACAGCAGCTTCAGGACTGAAGTTGAAGTAAATAATTATTCCGTCACTGTGAAACTTTAGAGGCGGTAAACCACCTATGCCATCGCCATTTGCTCTATACCTATTTCCATTAATAAAGCTAGAAGGTAACGATACTGCTACTGGATCGTTTACAGTAGCAGATTGCAAGGCTAAAGGAAGATGACGCTCTCGCTGAATGTGTAGAGTCATACCATCGAATTCTGCGGCAAGACTACCATCAGCTTCCTGTCTAATGATGCGGTATCCTGGGTGAAACCAACCTATCCCTTGATTGTTTCTGTCCAGTTGTTCATAAAATTCCCAGTCTATTTCTCGGGAATCTATTTCTTGTAGAATTTGTTCGTTCGTCTTAATTCCTGGGCTGATTTCTGTTGTACGCGAACCTTCAAAGTAAATGCTATATATAAATTTTAATAACTGATAATTTAAGTACTTGTATTGAATTGACTGAGGCATTTTTTGCAGTTGTGCCACAGTAGCAGCAGGAGTTTCTATAGGAGGATAGTGAGAATGACTGATGCGGAATTCGGAGGATTCTATTTGAATGTTGCCAGTAATATCATGTAAAGTCTCCTGTAAACTAAGTGGGAATTGCATGATAGATACTCCTACATCCTATTCTTGACACTTGATTGAATCAAAATTTGAATTTGTTAAATTGACAAAAATTTTTCTGGCTTGCACAATAATTGTGTAGCAATGAAAAAATATAGATATTGGTGGCTTAAAGCCATCTCTGGCTGAAGTTGAAATTCTGTGAGGAGTTGATAAATCAAACCAAGTCCAGCAAACTGAATAACCCGCTTAAGAAAGTCCGGATAATCTTCTAAAATTTTTGGGTAAGTACTGATATAAGCTTTTGTCATGGCTACAATTGAAGGACGAACGACTTCTAGAGGAATTGTAGCTAGCTGTATAGATTGTTTAATCTCAATAGCAGGATGCACAATCATACTGTCGATCCACAAGAGAAAATAGCCAAGAATTGCTTTTCCTAAATCGCAAGCTGGATCACCCCAACTACACGCTTCCCAATCAATAAGCTTTATTAGGCTTTTATCAGAATCCTGAGTTTCCGTTACTAACTTTTCCCAATGCTTAGGTATTAAAATTTTATCAAAGTGAATATTATTGTGTGTTAAACAGAAATGGCGATGATTCAACACCAGCTCTGTAACTACTTCCCTCACGGCGTCAGTTTGTTGAAAAATACCAAGAAATCTCCAAGAAACAGCTTGACTCTTCTTTAAACTCTCCGGTTCAGTCCGGCTGAAAAGATAGTCAGAAAGATAATCAGGATAAAGAAGTTGGTAGTTAAGTTTATGTTCTTCCAGTTCAGTCAGAAAAGTGTAGCACTCCTGAGAACTTATCGTCTGTGAATGTAGCTTTGCTAAAGTAGTTCCCACCAATTCTGCGATCGCATTTGGGAAAGTTTCCTGATTTTCATAATAACTTTTTAAGGTAATATAATTATTTGGGCATTTGTATATTAGTATCGAATTGCTGTCATCAAAATGCAGTACTTCTGGAGTTAGTGATGAAACGTAATCTAAATCTTTGTGAGACTGGAAAAAATTATAAAAATGCCACTCTTTACAAATTTTAATGCCGTTAGAAAATGTACTACAATGAGGTAGCTGCTTAACAAATAGCTTGCCCTGATTTTGGATCAACTCGATGATCCAATGAAAAGTCTTGCTATTAACGTCAACTTTCAGATAGTCTAAGTCGTCTTTTTGGCATATAGCAGCATCAATTAAGTAATCCAATAAGTTTTTATAGTTAAGTTTGATAGCCACAAAAAGCTTCTTTATTCTTATCAGACCAGTGTATTTCTGACCTGGTTAATTGAATTTAAAAGATAAATATAGAGTGGGCTAATACCCACTCTATATTTATTTTTTATCTATTGAATTAGTTTTACGTGCCAAGTGTCAGGCTTTGGACGAGCAATTAAGCTTAATAACAGACCAGTAGGCTTAGGTTGCTATTTCCGGTCAAGGTGGTTACACTCGGTGTTCCTTCTACTTGAGCCATTTCACTATCGCTCAGTTCATTTAAAAAACTTTCAGAATCGGCAAAAAAGTCAGTTCCGGCGACTGTGATGTCATTATTTTCGCCATTAATATTTTTGGTACTAATCATTTGATTTTTTTCAATGTTGTATGTTCGATTTGTATTATACAATACGATTCTCAAGTAAGAGGTCCTTCTGCCATGAGAAGGAAATTTCATCACAAGTTCAACGGCGTATATATGTCAAGAGAGTTAGCATTGAGGTAGGAACGCAGCAATTCAACTCCCAAAAGTGAGAAGTGCTTGAGGATAGAGGTCAACCGCCCCTGGGGAGAGTCATCGACCGAGTGCCAAGCTTCCAGCAAACCATTGGCAACAATTTGGCAGCGATTCATCCCAAAGCTTTCAAGGTCAGCAAATTTGCGGTCTGGTTCCTCTGCTAGACCAAGCCCTGGTGCTAGGAACTTGGTGAATAGGGGGACATCTGCGTTAAAATGTGCTTTTGTTTGTGCATAGACAGTCTCAAGAACCTGCCGGACGGCTTCATAGTTACTCTTCTCGAAATAGAGTACGTTTGAGTCATAGCGCCCATAATCACCTGGATTGTATAGCACCTTAAAGGTAAAGGGAATTGAGATGTCGTTTAACTGGTGCGTCAGACTGCCCATGACCGCTACGGCACCTTTTTGGCTGAAATTGAAGTAAATTCGCACGATTTCTGGTTCGCTATTTGGATAACTATCACTCCGCAGTCCTGCATTGCCAACTGCTACGTAGAACCCGTTTTGCACTAAATTACGAGGCATCCGGATCGCCACGAACTCTCCTATAGCGGCATTTTCGGCGAGTTGCAGATGCTTTTCGGGTTCAATGTGTAAAGTCAAACCGCCCTTGGTCACAGCAAGAGTGCGATCGCACTCTTACCTCACTACATACCAACCTGGATCGAAATAGCCAGTGCCCCCATTACAGGAGTGCAATTGTTCGTAAAATGCTATGTCTACTCCTAAGCGGGTGTTATTTTCTAAATCCTGGTGCAGTGCCAAAGTATCTGAATCGGTATCGAGTGCGAAAAGCGATCGCATAGAGTCGTTGTAATAAATACCGTAGAGAAAACTTCGCAGTTGCAGGCTCAAATACTTATTCTGAATATCCGCAGGCATTGGCTGGAAGCGGACGACCACTTCATCTGGTAATTCCAAAGGTTTGTAATTGGAATGGTGAATACAGAAGTTGGAGTGGATTTGCACATTGCTAGCAATGTCTTGCAAAGTATCCAGCAACTGTTGTAAAGCAGAATCTGGCTGTTGAGTTTTAGAAAAATTTTGTAGTTGCATGATAGTTTCGTTGCGATTAAACATCAATAGCAGCGGAAGGTCTAAACTGAGTTAGTTCTGTAGCTGCGGTTCCGAAAACAGTTGCTAAGGATTGTTCTGGACGACATAACAAACTCTTGGCAACCTGAAGCATGCAAATCCCCTGATTCCCAAAGGATTTTTGGTACTGAATCATTGCCTGAATCTGTTGAATTAATGCCAACCCCGTAAATTGCACGACTCGCGTTAAAAAATTGGGGCGATGCTTTAAAATCTCCGGGAAGTTATAGAAATAAGCGCTAGTCAGAGCAGCAATGGAAGGTTGAAGCTGTTCCAGAGGGGTCATAGCCAGACGCAGAGATTCTTCGATAGTCAGAGACTTACTGATGACTAAGCTACTCAGCCAGATTTGTAAGTAGCTGGCAATGAGCGTTCCCAAATCAAAGGCAGGGTCTCCCCAGGCGGAACTCTCCCAATCAATCAGCCGTACCATGTTGGGACTTTCTTGCTCCCAATTGGTGTGTAGGAGAATGTTGTTGAGCTTAAGGTCATTGTGAGTCAGGCAACAGGGTTGGAAAGCACTGGCAAGTTTTCTCACTGCTTCCCCTAAGCTTTCGTATCGCTGATAGAGCTTAAAAAATTTCAGCCCATCTGCGGTAATGTGACCAAAAATTTTTGGTCCTATCCGTTCTATACTATGAATCCAGTTAGGCACATGAGCAGGGCTTAGATTATTAGGTTTTGCCGATAAAAATTCTTGATAGTCTTGGCGATTAAAAGTGGCTCGATGAATGGTGGCGAGGATGGTGCCGAGATCCGAAGCAATTTGAGTTGGGAAAACATTCTCCTTCCCGTAGAAATCTGCTAAATCCTTATAATCATCCAAGTAGCTGAAAATAATGATAGAATATTTAGCCTCAAAATGAAGCACCTCCGGCATCCAAGGTCGAAGGTAGCTAAGTTCTGGAAACGTTTGTAAAAACTCTTGAATTCGCCATTCACTCAAAAACTCGCTTGCTGTTTTGCCTTCTTGATTGTGTCGTTCCTGCTTTATCAATAGTTTCCGACTGTCTGGTAAAGTCAGTAATAAATTAAAATTTTTTCCTCTTATAGGCTCAACTTGATACAGAGCTTGCTCCAACTGAGTACAAAGTCCATGCTCAAATAAATAGTTAAAAATATTCTGAGAACTCAATACGAATGTCATAAACTATCGTCTTTGTATGCATCCTGCTGGTTTTGAGGAATTGCCCAACTTCTCCTCTTACACAACTGGATTTAGGGGCCGTTTTACAGCGTATCATTTTTACTGATGTATCTAGCGCTTATTAGGAGCTAAAGTCAGTAAATCGCAAAGTTTTTTTCCAAGAAAGTGAGTACTAAAATTTGTTGCCTAAAATACATTTTTTGCTCAACTATGTTAACCAATAGATTAGACATCTTCAAAATATAAAGATTTTGTGTTAACGGGACTTAAACATTTTTGAGGGAGAAACAAGCCTCAAATCCATGCAGGATAAGGTAAATACACCAAATGCTCAAAAATAGCCCAAACCCAGATTATATATCAATAAACTAAGCAAAACGATATTAAAGTCTTTCTGTATATAGATTTGAGGCTCTTTTTTGGGTAATTTTTGTCTAAGTCCCACTAACGATCAAACCTCTGCGTATCCACAGTTCGTACAGCGTTTCCCCTTGGGAGAAGTTCAGACCGGTCCAAGCCGCCGCCGCTCCAATTTCTCTGTGCACTAACTTTTGCGACGGCAGTCGCTCATGGAGGAAACCCCAAGACCCTTACGGGTGAAGCTCCTTCGTCGCTAACGCCCGTCGCTTCAAGTCGTGAAACCCGCTGTTAGCGCCTGCCTCACCATGTTGCCTCCCCTTTGCGCTAAAATTTCCACCCTCAATTCGCTAAGGTTTTACCCAAAGCTGTACAAGCAATTTCAACTTAGCAATCCCCTATTTAGGGAACTATTAGTTTTTGTTAGCACCTGCTGAAAGTTCTTCTGATTCTTGTACCTCAGATGTAAATCTTGATGATTGTACAACTTGTTCAGGTAGAGAAACAATAATATCAGCACCATTGATAATTGCTCCCAATAACCCCAGTTCTGATTCAACCAATTGATCAATAGCTTCACCTAGCATGTTCTCTTGTGTATAGTGTGGTCTTGCCACTAATACAATCCCATCGCTGTAGGGTTGGATTAACAAAGGGTCATTGGATATGCTGAGGGGACTAGTGTCTAAAATAACTAGATCAAAACGTTCGCGGACATCCTCAATCAGCCGCCGCATTTCGCTGGATTCAAGAATAGCAGCTGATTGCCGCACAGGCCCAGGGCTGGGAAGAATGTATAAATTTTCTACATCAGGAACTAAACGAATACATTCACTTAAGTTCGCGTAATAACGCAAGGGTTCAATAGTGGCGTCGGGGTCAGGAATTACATTCAGGGATGTACAACGGGAAGGCGATCGCAAATCTGTTTCGATAATCAAGGTTCTTTTACCAGCACGGGCAGAAGCTATACCCAAGTTATAAGCACTCGCTGTCTTACCCTCTAGGCTACTGGTGCTAGTAATCAACACCACTTTTAAGGCTTTACCACCAATCCGGCGCAGATTACTACGGAATTTCTCATAAAATTCTAAATAAGGAGAATCCGCAGAAAGTACCACTGGCACTGCTTCTGGAGGCAAATCATCAACTGGCATTAAAGGCAATTCTCCCAACAATACCACTTCCCGTTGCTTGAGGCTCTCGCGGATATCCTCCCTGGTTTTGAAAGTACCTTCCAGCGCTCCCAATAAAAATATCACCCCGCCACCAATTACCACACCTAACAAACCACCCACAGCCAGGGTAATAGGCACACTCTTGGGTGGTTTGATGTCCGCAGCCGCTGTGGGACGTCTGGCAATGCTGAGGCTGCTGGTAGTTTCTGCCTCTGCGGTTTTAGCATCGGTTAGCTTCACCTGCATTTGGTCATAAATAGCTTTTTTGAGTCCAACCTCTTGTTCTAAACGCGATCGCTCTAATTGCTTATTGGGTATCAGAGAATACTCTCGCCGTAGTCGCGCTTCTTGTTGGATCTCTTGAGTTAGTTGTTGTTGCAACGTCTCCCGTTGGGTTTGCAAAGATACCATTTGGTTTGCCAACTGCTGGCGGGCTGGATCTAAGCTACTTTGGGCGCGAATACCTGCAATGCTACCCCGAAGCGGAGCCGCCGTTCCATCGCCACCTAATACCTCCGCAGCACGTTGTTGCAGCAATTCCTCAGCAGCTTGTTTCTGACGCTGCAACTGTACCATCGTTGGGTGTTCCGGTCGTAAATCTTTCCTGAGTAAAGCAATCTGGGACTCACTTTGATAAATTTGCGATCGCAAGTTACCAATAATTGGATCGGCACTCAAAGCAGAAGAAATATAAGCCTGTCCGACTGTTAAGCCTAACTTATTTTCTAAACTACGAACTTGACCATCAACCCCAGAAATAGTTAATTGAATTTGCCGTTGTAGATTTTGGCTGGCAGTAATAGCATTTAGCAAGCTACCATTCTCCGCTGCCAATATTGCTGTTCGTTCTATGCGATCGTACTGTTCCAGCTTCTTTTCTGCAATTTGCAATTCCCGTTTAGCTTGTGGTAAGCGCTCGTTAATCTTTTCAATAATTGCTTGTAATCGCCCAGTATTGATGTCACTGCTCAACTTAATCATTGATTGCATCAATTCCGCCAAGACCTCTATGGCTCGTTTGGGGTCACTATCTACATATTTCAATTCAAAGGTACTCGATTCTAATTCTCCAGTCCTGGCATTTTTTTTAGGTAGAGAAAGGACAACATTTGTACCCAGTTGTTTCGGTTTGATATTTACTTTCTCTGCAACTGTTGCAATTATCTGGTTTGATAATAAAACATCCTCATTCAGTTCCTTTCCTTGCTGTTGGATTTGACTACCAGTTGCAGAGAAAGAAACTGGTGGCCCAGCATAGGTAAGTGCGGCAGATGCTATGTAGCTAGTAGGTGGCTCTGGCTGCATAGCCACCACCGTTGACCCCACAACAACTAAACCAAAACTAGCTAGTCCAATCCACTTATATTTTTCAAAAGCAATAAGATAGCGCTTAACAATTGGTGGGGTCATGGTCGCTTCGCTCCAATTCAAAATTTAAAATTAAAAATTCAAAATTAGGAAGCACCAAACTAAAGATAGTGGCTTTGATATAAGGATGCTATCAACTTCCTACTGTATATACCGATTGATGTCTTTAGTATTTTTACATTAACTAATTAAAAGAGAAGTTATAGATGTGGCTTCTTCCACTCCCAATTATTTTCAGATTGTATCCTTCTTTTAAAGTCACTAATCTGACCCGCCACCGAAGTTGTCAAAAAATCGGAGAAAGGACTGGACATTGAAAAAGGGTTGCGTAATGGTAGTTAAGAAATTAGTAATTCTACCGATGAGGTTCCGACCAACAACAAGAACATCATTATCTTGAAGCGCCACATTTTGAGATGCATCGCCTCCTAGAGCTTTTTTAGCATCAAGTTTCTGGGTAACAGCTTTACCTCGTTCAGGATCAAAGCGAACCAGAGCGATATCTCGGAGATTAGCAGTGTCGAGATTTACTCCTCCCAAAGCATCTACAAATGTACTGCCATTAGGCAGTGCTTGAATGGAAAGACCTCCCGCAGCGTAGTTTAAAACGCGGACTCTAATCTGTGGTGTGGCTAAGGATGAACGTGCTACCAAATTGCGGTCATAATCGTCATTATTACCAACTTCACGACGGGGGACAAGTATCGCATCTCCGTCTTGTAAGCGTAAATTAGGAATTGAACCGCCATTTTGCAGTGCTGCATATAAATCAATAGTTTGTGAAATCACAGAACCATCGATTAACTTCCGGCGTACTTGCACTTGTCGCAGGTCTGCATTCAACGTTGAACCACCAGATATTAGCAAGGCATCAGCAACACGGGGTGTTGTTGAATTAATCGGATAAATTCCTGGTCGAAATATTTCTCCGCTAATGGTAACTTGAACTGGTCGCGTCCCTGCCAAGGATACTACTACAATTGGATCGGGGAAAATGCTACTTAAACCCAAGCGAATTTTTTCTTGAGCTTCTTCCAAAGTTAAACCTTGTACTGACACCGTTCCCACTTGCGGCACTACGATGTTGCCTTCTGGACTAATTACAGCTTGAAAACTTAAATCTTGACGCTGCGTTGCTAGACCTAAAACTATGACTGGATCAACCACATAACGATTTAAACCCAAGCGAATTTTTTCTTGAGCTTCTTCCAAAGTTAAACCTTGTAAAAAAACTTTTCCCAGTAGCGGCACCACAATGTTACCTTCTGGGTTGATTAAAGCTTGAAAGCTCAAATCTGGAAAGCGCTGAACCGAAACACTAATTCCATCTCCTATTCCTAAGCGGTACGCCCCAGGAGGACGCTGAAGTACAACACCAATTACATCTCCTGGCCCTAAGAGATAGCGGCTGAGTTGGGGGGAAATTTCGTCATTTGCACCTGGAGGTACAACCTCAGTACCTGGCACAGGCGAAGGGGGTTGACCTGGTGATTGTCCTTGAGATGGAAAAGGCAGGGCAACAACAAGCTGGATAGGTGCTGTTAAGAAAACTCCTACTTGAAGACTGACAAAACACAGGGCGCTGAATGCACGCATATAATAACTGGGATCTATGAACATTGGTGCAGAAAATAATGATATAAAAATTAGTCGCGCCGAGTGGTAATTTTACTCTAAAATTTTCCTAAATGTCTCTTTTATCTCCAAGTATTTTACCAACAAAAAGTAGAAAAATTTTGCCAATTATAATTTATAACTTCATATTTTTAACCTAAACGCGATTGTAGAGATACTACTGAAGAATCTTTGTACAAAGGCATCTGTAACAGAGTTTACAAAGGACCTGCTATTAATGCAGCTTGCACTGTTTCCCCAATAGACTGGGCTAAAGACCAAGATGTTTCTACTTGCCCCAAAGGTTCCATTGGAATCAGAATGCTCACACCCACCCAAGGAGTGCGTTGCTGACGCCACTGTGCCAATTGATCCGCCAAGAACCAGTGTAAAGGTGATGGATTTCCGCCGTCTGGCATAGCGTACCATTGCAATACAGCGAAGGTTTGCTGTGGTGTGGAGGCGCGAAAAAACCTAGCTTCTACTCTATTAACATTAAATGTCAACTTTGCAGGCGGTTTCACAGTAAATTCAGCAGAGCGAGATTGAGCTACATCCCACTTTCCCCAGCGCGATCTTCCCCAGCCGTTAACGTCTGTCCACTCTACCTCTGGTTGATCCATAGGCCCATTTTGCGGCAGCAAAAGCAAGATTGCCTGGGATTGCGAACCTTCTTGTTTTATTACCTGCAAAGACCATTTATGTTCGCCAATTTGCTGTTCTGCTTGTTCAAGAGTTTGCCAACCAGGAAGGGCTAACCCAGTCTTGCGGATCTGCCTTAACTCGTTGAGGCTAGTAACCGGTGGTGGCTGTTTCCATTGCCAGTGTCCTGTCAGGTATCCGGGAACCCCTCCTATTGCCAACAAGAGTAGCAATAACAAAAGTGCTGCTACCTGACTTAATTGGTTTCCTTTGAGAAACTTAGAGAAGGAAATCATTAGTAAAATTTATAATACTTAGGCAAAATTTTACTTCATAAAATCACACCATGAGTTCAGTAATATTTATGAGTAGAGAAAAAGCAGGGGAGGCAGGGTGCAGAAGAGAGTAACTAATGACTAATGACTTTCCCCTTCTTGCTGAGTTTCTGGAGATGCTGAAAAATAGTTATTAATCCAATTCAGTAAGGGCACTAATGACACCAGCATACAAGCAGAGTAAAGGTCACCACCCCAACCCTCATGCAGCCATTTAAAAGCCCCTTCTTGACCTGTGCCGTGAAAGAAAGTCAGTAAAGTATTACGAATGATATTGGCACAAATACTGATGATCACAGCAAGGGATAAAAACGATATAGTTGTGCGGCGTGAAGACAAAGCGTCTGTCCAATAAAGCAGCATCAAGCCGACGTAGAGAGTAGTAAACAACATTTTCAGCCCTGCACAATAGGGGGCAACTTCTACAATCCGTCCTCCCACGTATAGATTTATCTCATCTACGGTTACGTCCATACCAAATTGATTCAGTATGAAGCCTGCTGTGCCAGCGATGAAGCTTTGGAGAGGCAAGGTATAGGGAGCAATGAGATAGGGTACTGCTGTTGGGGTTGCTAAGAATACTAATAGCAGGGGGAATCCTTGCGATCGCAAACCTGCTATTCCCTTAAACCACAAGCATAATCCTGCCAGTATAACGGGCAAGGAAAGGTTAACCCACTCTGTAACACCGCTAAGATAAAACACTGCACCTAATAACAAGAAAACAGCGCTCAAAGGATGGATGGTATCTGGTAAACGTGTCCACTTTTTCCGGTTCATCCAGCCCAGATAAGCAGCAAATGGTAAACCAATAATTCCGTGGCTGAAATATTCGTGTTCTGTACTGATATTTTTGTGCAGCCAACCATCGAACCAGTGTAGCAATATAGGAGCATAAAGCAGCAGCAAAACGCCTAAAATAGCTAGATTTAATAAGCCTGATGCGTTTCTGTTCTTAATCTGTTGCTGGAGTACCATGATTTTTAGTAATTCAAAAACTTTGGTTATTAGTCATTGGTCATTAGTCATTAGTCATTAGTCATTGGTCATTAGCAAAGAATAAAGAACAAATGACAGTCTTAACGGAAAAATGTGTAATTTTAGACGCACATTAGGCATGAATTAACTTCAGGCTACCACGCTGTCAAAGTCAGCAGGTGAGGGTTTATCTACGTTAGAAGTTGTTGAGACTGCATTGGCGATCGCTGCTACAACTTCTTTAACTTGGCTACTTCTTAAACCAGGATACATCGGTAATGATAATATTTCTTTTGACAGTTTTTCTGCTTGAGGAAAATCTCCAGGTTGATAGCCTAAGTTTGTGAATGCTGGCTGGAGATGGCAAGGAATTGGGTAGTGAATGCCAGTTTGAATTCCTATTGCTGTGAGTTTTTCCTGGAGTTGCTGGCGTTCTATTGGGCAAGAATCATCAACTCTAATGACATAAAGATGATAAACATGTCCTGTACCACTTTGGTTTTCCATAGGGATAATGCCCGCAGATGCCAAGGGTGCTAGTTCGTTATCATACTGCTGGGCAATAGTCAGGCGATCGCGATTCCACTGTGATAAATATGGTAGTTTTTGGTGCAAGACTGCTGCTTGTAAAGTATCCAAGCGGCTATTTGTACCTGGCTCAGTATGAAAATACTTTTGTGATGCACCATAATTTCGCAGGCGCACCATCTTCTGGGCTACATCTGAATCTCGTGTCAGCAGCATTCCCCCATCCCCAAATGCTCCCAAATTTTTGCTGGGATAGAAACTAAAAGCTGCCGCTATGCCTACGGAACCGGCATGATATCCGTCTCTTTGGGCGAGGTGTGCTTGTGCGGCATCTTCAAAAATTAGTAGTTTGTAGGTATCGGCAAAGTTTATTAGTTCACGTGGCGATACCATTTGACCATAGAGATGCACAGGGATAATTGCTTTGGTATGAGGCGTAATTGCCTTTGCTGCGGACTCTAAATCAATTAAAGCTGTTTGGCGATCGCAATCTACCAAAATTGGCTTGGCACCAGCGCGTAACACCCCAATCAATGTCGCTACAAAAGTGTTTGCTGGTAAAATAACTTCATCGCCAGCACCAATATTACACGCTTGCAATCCCAGAGCGATCGCATCTGTTCCTGATGCAACACCAACTCCATAAGCTGCCCCAGACGCTGCCGCAAATGCTGCTTCAAAATCTGAGACTGCTTGCCCTAAAATAAAATCTCCCTGTTCCAATACAGATTGGATTGCTTCTTGCAATTGCGTTTGAATTGGTTCGTGTTGTAACTTTAGGTCTACAAAAGGAACTCTAATAGTCATTTTATTCATTACCAGTTGTCCTCAAAGAGAGATTTCCTCGGATGGAAAAAATATAAAAACCTGCACGATTTTCAGTGTTAAATTGTAATAGGTTCAATCTATCGGATAAAGCGTTATATAAACTATCTAAGATTGTCAGCCATCCGTACTAGCTGTCATAAGTAAAAATGGCTATAAAAATTACATAAATATAATTATTATAAGTAAATTTACGTTGAATATTGCAATAGGAATTTTCCCTTCTGTACATAAAGAATTACAGACCTTTGGTATTGTATCCTTAGCGTTAGGTTACCCTGACTGAATCCAAATCTAACGCAGTCTGATTGCAAAAAATCAAGCAATAAAGACTACACCAGTGCCAAATAAAGAACATTCAGCACCAGTAACTAGTAACTGGTAAAGACCGAGTTGCCGACTTAATGGAAGGGGTAAAAAATTTTTGCCCCCAACTTGTTTGTCAGAGGCAAAATTAGGGAATGCTTAAAAATAGCAATTGATAACCTAGAAATAGGATTTGTATCAATTTATCAATTACAGTATCGAGAAATTATTAAGGTAGCAGTGGCAATGGTAGAGCCTGAAAACAAATTATTTGCCCTCAAGGATGGTTGGGATTCTCATGAAACAAGAGAACAACAACGCCTCAAAGCTTTGTCAGATTTAGGTTTGCGGCAATCAGAAACAATTCCAGTTTTTGAAGAAGCCACACAGACTGCTGCCCACTTTTTGGAAGCACCAATTTCCATATTGGGATTTGTGGATCAAGAACGCCACTGGTTCAAATCGGCGGTGGGCTTATCTAGGTTGGGACTCATGAATCATTTGGCACAAAGCCGCCAATTAGCACGCCGGGAATCTTTTTGCACTCAGGTAGTAGAGAGTTTTCAAATATTTGTAATTAATGATACGCATAAACTTACAGACCCAGTACTTGCTAGTAGCAAGTTGGTGCAGGATTATGGTATTCGTGCTTACTTAGGAGCGCCACTGATTGATGCTGAAGGAAATTGTTTGGGTGTATTGGCGGTGATGGATTTAGTGCCGCGCAATTTTACAAGCCGAGACATTGAGTTTTTACAAATTATAGCTCGTTGGAGCATGAGTGAATTTGAGCGTAACCGACTCCTGCAAGGGAAACTCGAATCAAGCACTCCCGCGATAGCTCCTATATTTTCACTCAATGACGAACGTAATACTGAGATTAAAATCACCCCAGCCACTAAAGATAGCGACTCTGTTTCTACCAAGCAACTGAAACTAGAACTTTTAGATCAGCTAACTCAGGAGTTACGTACGCCTTTAACATCTGTACTCGGTATGGCTAGTGTTTTAGGACGTGAGATTTATGGACCTTTGACGACTAAGCAGAGAGAATATTTGGAAATTATCCAACACAGTGGTCGATATTTACTTTCCCTAGTAAACGAAATTACCGAACTAGGAGCTATGGATGAAAACTCAACTGTGCTAAATATAGCTCCTGTGGATATCGAAATGCTGTGTCAACAAGCTATCAATACCCTAGAAGAAGTAGCGAATCGCCGCGAACAAGATATTCGCCTCTCTATTGAACCGGGACGCAATCGCATTTGGCCTTTGGATAAAGACAAGGTGCGGCAAATCCTCTATCACCTGGTTTTCAGTGTGATTCAACTTTCGGCTACAGGTAGCATTGTTCGCATTCATGTTTCTTACAAGGAAGATACGCTCAACATTACTATTTGGGTTTCCCATCCTTGGCTAGGGGACGGTATTACTGAAGTTGATCCCTACTTCCGTCTTAATTCTTTGTCGCTGCTGGAGCTGACAGGTGAGGTAGCAACTTACAGTACTCAGGCAGAAAACCAGGAGCAACGAGATATTTCACCAGTAGCAGTGGACAATTCAAAAAACTTGAGTGATTCCCACTCAAATTTCTTTGCTGCTAGTTCAGGTATAAACTTAGCTAAATCACATGGAAGTATTTCTCGTGAAAGCTTGGGTCTGTTGCTAAGTTGTCAACTGGCAGAATTGCATAGTGGACAAATTTTGATTCAAGGTTCACCAGAATCAGGATATCGTTATGTGCTTTCTTTGCCACTACAACTGGCGACTCCCTCACAAGCAATTGGCGATGTCTAATTACAACCAGTAGGGAACAGGTTACAGGTGATAGGGGATAGAAAAATACAAATTCATGCTTTATATAATAAGGTTAATCAACGGCTGTCTTCACTTAGTATGAATTGAAGTGCTTTAGATTACAGGTGGTGGCTGATGTCTATAAGTAAGAGCATCATCACTAAATTGCAATCTACATTATTACCTTTTTATAGCCATACGCATTATGATCAATTCCAAGTTCTGCGTCGGCAGGCTAATTGATCGCAATGTTTTTTATGAATTTAGTCTGGCAACGATTTACTTTATCATCTTTACCGCTCAAAGAATATCTTGCTACCAGTTACGTACACCGTTTTCTGGTGGGACTGTTAAGTTCTTGGCGACAAACCAGCGTCTTGATTCAGTGGGGAGATGCGATCGCAGCTGCTTTACTTAGCTTAGTATATGCGCTTGCACCTTTTGCTTCGAGTACATTGGTGGGCTTGTTGCTGGTTGCTTGTGTGGGATTTTGGCTGTTGTTGACTTTATCTGATGAAGTAACACCAGCAAATGTTTTTTCAGTCACTCCCATTCACTTGCTGGTATTGCTCTACTGGGGAATTGCCGCAGTAGCAACAGCATTATCACCAGTGAAAAAGGCGGCACTTAACGACTTGGCAACGTTGACCTTGTATTTGCTACTATTTGCCCTTTGTGCCAGGGTATTGAGGTCACCTCGCCTCCGGTCTTGGATTATCATCCTTTACCTGCACGTATCGTTAATTGTCAGTGTATATGGGTTGCGGCAGTGGTTTTTTGGAGCTACAGCACTGGCAACCTGGGTTGATCCAGAATCTCCTCTGTCTAAGACTACAAGAGTCTACAGTTATTTAGGCAATCCCAACTTATTAGCTGGATACCTCTTACCAGCAGTAATTTTTAGCTTAGTGGCAATTTTTGTATGGCAAAGCTGGCTCAAAAAAGCTTTAGCATTAACGATGTTAATTGTCAATACCGCCTGCCTGATCCTCACTTTTAGCCGTGGCGGTTGGATTGGACTAGTGGTGGCAGTTTTGGCTGTGATAGCATTGCTCGTTTATTGGAAAAGCGTGGAAATGCCTCGTTTTTGGCGTACTTGGTCACTACCGATTATTTTGGGAGGTTTGATCGGGATATTGGTGCTAGCGGTGATATTTGTAGAGCCAGTGCAGATCCGGGTCTTGAGTATTTTTGCCGATCGCAAAGATAGCAGTAATAATTTTCGCCGGAATGTGTGGGATGCAGTTTTTGAGATGATCCGCGATCGCCCGATTTTCGGCATTGGCCCCGGCCACAACTCTTTTAATAAAGTTTATCCCCTCTACCAACGCCCTCGTTACACGGCTTTGAGTGCCTATTCGATTTTGTTTGAGGTGACTGTAGAAACTGGCTTTGTCGGTTTAGCCTGCTTTCTCTGGCTAATAATTGTCACATTTAATACGGCATTTCTGCAAGTGCGACGACTGCGACAATTCAGGAGTGTAGAAGGATTTTGGTTAATTGGAGCGATCGCTATTTTGTTGGGAATGCTAGCTCACGGCACTGTAGATACTGTCTGGTATCGCCCTGAAGTCAATACTCTGTGGTGGCTTATCGTTGCCTTAATTGCTAGTTATTGGACACCTTTAGCTCAAAACCAGACACATTCATCTAACTCAGAACCAACAGTAAACTAATATGATTAAGTTGTCAGTTGTTTTTCTACTGAACAACTGACAACTAAGTCAATTTTGAATTCTCTAGTCCCTGTAGGTAGTGGCCCCTGGAGCATTAGGGTCGCGATAAGCGGTTGGTTCGTTGTCACGCTTTTTGCCAGCCAAACCAGCCAAACCAGCTAGACCAATTAATCCTAGCCAACCCCAATCAAAACCGTTATCGTTGCGAGTGTCGTAAGTGGTGGTTCTTGGAGCATTATTGACTCCGGGTTCAGTTGTCGTCTGAGCTTGTGCGGATAGAGTTAAGGGTAAAATTCCCATACTCAAGGTGAGAACGCCAGCACCAACAGCTGTAATGAAATTACTTTTCATAAGTTGTGACAATTCCTTATGCCATCCGAAGTTACTCACCACTGTAGCCGTTCCCAACCTTAACAAAATCAATCTGCGGCTATAAATTAGGCATTTTCATAACTCACGCTGTGGATATACAACATACTTTTTATAGCAACTCATTTCTCACTTTGGTGTGGTAGTTCGGCGACACTGACGCTCAATAGTTTTTCATTGCCCGTTGAATGTCACGCTGGTCTTGGCGTCGTTTCAGGTCTTCTCGCTTATCGTGGAGCTTTTTACCTTTGCCAAGGGCTATACTCACTTTTACCCAGCCTCGTTTGAGATACATTTTCAAAGGGATTAAAGTTAAACCCTGCTGTTCTACTGTGCCAATTAGCTTGCGGAGTTCTTTGCGATGCAACAGCAACTTGCGTGTACGCCGTGGTTCATGATTAAAATATTGTCCACTAGCGTTATAAGGCGAGATATGCACATTGATCAACCATGCTTCACCATTGCGAAGCAAAGCATAGCCATCTTGGAGATTGACTTTACCCGCACGAATCGACTTAACCTCGGTTCCTGTCAACTCAATTCCAGCTTCGTAAGTTTCCAGAATTTCATACAAATAACGGGCTTGACGGTTGTCGCTAATAACTTTGTAACCTTCGTTCTTGTCGCTCATTGATAATTTTGTGTGCTTTAAATGTACCTAAAAAATTATTTGGATTGGTTTGTAAATTATAGGGTGTATATCAAAACCGCTATAAACGCTGAACTGTATATCACTAATTTAGCTTTTCTAAGTTCACAATTAGGAGTTTTTTCACAACTTTAAGTTACCTGATACCGATTACTTGTGAGGTTGGATATAACCAGATGCTTAAGCCCCAAGTCTAACCAAGCCTAATTTTGTGTAGTTTTACAAAGAATTGGGATGACGGCAATAATCATTAGTGATTGGCTAAGGATTAATTACAAAGGATATTTATACTTACTTAGCTTTTGGTCAATTATTAATTATGTCAATGTTAATTTACACTATGGTAAGCATTTGCTCTGCCTTATTGATGAGTTGTTACAAATTACAAAGCTCTCTCTGCCTCCTAAAAAGAGGAAGTCAAAGGTGAGTTTAACTTCGTTAATCCTTCCTAAGGATTTAAGATTTCTTTTATAAATCACCCCTGAAGGCATTCATTAGCTGGTAATCCTGTCATAGTATGAAACATAAGCACACTATTCTTGCCTGTGTTCACTGATGAAGCGCGTAAAAGCAAATTTCTGAGTAAAAAAATGCTAGGGGTGTATTGTCCATGCCCTTGACGATCCTTGTAGTGGATGATGATCTGGGCACTCGTCTGTCTGTTAGCGACTATCTTGAACTGTCTGGCTACTCTGTGATCACGGCTAATGACGGTCAAGAGGCTTTGGTTATGGTGGATGAGTATCATCCGGATTTGATTGTTACGGATATCGTCATGCCACAGATGAATGGCTATGAACTAGTGCGTCGGGTGCGTCAACAACCAGTGTTTCGGTTATTGCCTGTCATTTTATTAACAGCCCGAACTAAGACCCAGGAAAGAATTTTGGGCTACCAGTCAGGCTGCGATTTATATTTACCTAAGCCTTTTGAACTAGAAGAGTTAGCAGCAGCAATCCGCAATCTTTTGGAGCGATCGCAAATTATTCAATCGGAGTATCGGTTTTCTCATAAAGAGAGTTTGGGCATTTCCGCCTCGACAAAAGCGGTGGATGCCCATAATTCTTTGTCCACTCAAATTCAGAAATCCCATTTGCACTCATCCCTAACTCATAGAGAACAGGAAGTCCTAGAGTTATTGACTCATGGTCTTTCCAATGCCGAAATGGGTCATCAGCTACACCTGAGTCCTCGAACAGTGGAAAAGTACGTTAGCAGTTTATTGAGAAAAACCTCAACCAGCAACCGAGCGGAATTAGTGCGTTTTGCGATGAAGCATGGTTTGGTGGAATAAAAAAAGTTAGGAGGAGAGACGCGATTAATTGCGTCTGTACAAAAGTGAGGAATTAAAACTCCTAACTCATAACTTTTGTCAGCAGACCTTCACAAGCATCGATCAGTAAATCAATAACCCGATTAAATCCCTCTTGACCACCGTAATAGGGATCTGGAACTTCTTTCAGGGTGTGTCGAGAGCAAAACTCGCACATCAAACGCACTTTATGCTGGTATTGCTTAGTTTGATCAAGATTAAGGATGTTCTCATAATTTTCTTGATCCATCGCTAAAATTGGTTGAGTCGATGGGGAGTATTATCTCCCGCACCTCTCAGTTAGATCCGTGCGTGCAGCTTTCACTGCACACGGCTCCCGATGTTCTTAGCTTGCGCTTTTGCTCATGTGTTTGTAATCGTGGCAA
>NZ_JAIVFT010000019.1 GCF_020829665.1 Nostoc sp. CHAB 5824 | reverse complement strand
AGAAGCGTTTAGAACAGCCATGTCTTTTCGATTTGTTGATTGGTTGAACTTGAACCGTGACGTGTTTGCTGCTTATAAAGCCAGTTTGGGTTACATTTGGGCTTAATTTTTGTCTAAGTCCCGCTAGAACAACCCGCCCTTATTAAACCAGAAGCCGATATGACCGCACAACGTGGTGTATTAGCAGCCTTTGAGTTGAGTTGGCAGGAATTAGAAGACAGCGATAAGCAGCTTGGCTGTTTGCTGAGTTTATTTGCCGTCGCACCTATATCTTGGAAGTTGGTGGAACAGTCTTTACCAGAGGAAGACGAGGAAGAGTTAGAGGAAATTAGAGATGATACCTTGCTGAAACTGCATTTGCTACAGCGTAAAGGTGAGGGAATTTATCAATTGCATCCACTGCTAAGGGAGTTTTTCCAATATAAGCTTACAGGTTTAGAGCAAGGAGAGGAATTAAAGCGATCGCTTTGCGAGGTAATGGTAACAGTTGCCAAGAATATTCCTGAAAAACCCACCCTTGAGCAAATCAACGCCGTCTCCCTCGACATAGCTCATATAGCTGAAATAGCGAATAATCTTATTGAAGATATCAGCAATGATGATTTAATTTGGGCATTTGTTGGTAACGCTCAATTTTATAATGGTCAAGGATTATATACTCAGGCTGAACCTTGGTATCAGCAGTGTCTAGAAGCTACTAAAAAACGTTTGGGAGAAGAACATCCAGATGTTGCCCAAAGCCTCAACAATCTCGCAGAACTCTACTACTCCCAAGAAAGATACAGCGAAGCCGAACCCCTTTTCATCCAAGCTTTGGCACTCTACCGCAAGCTGCTGGGAGAAGAACATCCAGATGTCGCCACTAGCCTCGACAATCTAGCAGCACTCTACTACTCCCAAGGCAGATACAGCGAAGCTGAACCCCTTTACATCCAAGCTTTGGCACTCAGGCGCAAGCTGCTGGGAGAAGAACATTCAGATGTCGCACTTAGCCTCAACAACCTAGCAGTACTCTACGACTCCCAAGGCAGATACAGCGAAGCCGAACCCTTTTTAATCCAAGCTTTGGTACTCAGGCGCAAGCTGCTGGGAGAAGAACATCTAGATGTCGCACTTAGCCTCAGCAACCTAGCGTTTCTCTACGACTCCCAAGGCAGATACAGCGAAGCCGAACCCCTTTACATCCAAGCTTTGGTACTCAGGCGCAAGCTGCTGAGAGAAGAACATCCAGATATCGCCAATAGCCTCAACAACCTAGCAACACTCTACAACTCCCAAGGCAGATACAGCGAAGCTGAACCCCTTTACATTCAAGCTTTAGTACTCAGGCGTCAGATGCTGGGAGAAAAACATCCATTATTTGCCCTTAGTCTTCACAATCTGGCAAAACTCTACTACTTGCAAGAACTTTATGTAAAAGCTGAACCGTTGTATCTGCAAGCATTAAAGATTTTTGAGCAACAATTACCGATGAACCATCCTTGGACTGTTAAGTGTGGTGAGAATTTAGCAAATCTTCGCGTAGGCGCAGCCCGCCGCAGGCATCGCCTCCCCTCAAATCCAGAATAAGCTAGTTTTATGCAAAGCGTACCGTAATAAAACTGAAAAACGCGATCGCCTAAACTCGGCCGTTGAAGTTCCAAGCTCAAAGTTTCGTGTTCTGAACTCGGAGTTTCTTGCTCCAAACGAGAATGTTCCTGTTTTAAGTGAGAACTTTCCTGTTCCAAACGAGAACATTCTTGTTCTGAAGTCAAAGTTTCGTGTTAAAAGCGAGAACGTTCCTGTTCCAAGCTCCAAATTTTATGTTCCAAGCTCGGAGTTTCGTGTTCTGAGGTGGAATGATGGTGTTAGAAGGGGATCGCTCCTCTTCAATTGTAGAATCATGAGCGATCGCGTGAATCGCACTGTTAGAAGCGATCGCTTTTCTTTAGAGGAACTTGTAAAAAAGCTATATGACCAGGGTTTATCTAGATACCAGTATTTATAATCGTCCATTTGACGACCAAACACAGCCAAAAATATTTCTGGAAACACAAGCTATTATTTTAATTTTACAAATAGTGGAAGCAAGATTAATAGAATTAGTTAGTTCTTCAGTTCTAGAATATGAAAATAGCCGTAACCCTTTTGTTGTCAATCAGCAATCAATGGAGCGATACTTACAAATAGCTACCTTGAGAGTATTAGTAGATGAAAATATTAGAAACAGAGCAGAACAACTTGAACAACTTGGGATTAAATCTATTGATGCACTTCATATAGCGTGTGCGGAAGCTTCTCAAAGTGATTATTTTATCACTTGTGACAGGAGATTAATCAACCGATGTCAGAATTTATCACTCATAGTCATCAACCCAAATAATTTTATCTTTGAGGTAGAAAATGAAAATTAAAGTTATTAATGAACAAGAAAATTTACAAGAAGTAATAGAGGTTTTACTCACCCACTTAGAACCATCGAAGGTAATGAAATTTTGGGCAGCTTGTAAACTAAGTGAAACTGACTATTTACAACTGAAAGAACAACTGTTTGCTCAAGAAACAGTTGCTAGTTTATACGCCAAAATCAAAGAATATGAAGATGGAGATAGTTAACAATCCCCAGAATAAAACGCTGAGGTGAAATGATGAGGTTAAGCACTTTTGAAAGTATAAACCCGTTCTTGAGTCAACCACGTTGCATAAAGAAGAGATTGACGAATATCTTCTGCTTCTAAATCAGGATATTCTTCTAAAATTTCTTCTATAGGCTTTCCCTGAGCTACCAAATTTACCACTAAAGAAACCGGAATTCGCATCCCGCGAATGCAAGCTTGTCCAGCCATAATGCTAGGGTCAAATGTAATTCTCTCCAGACCTAACATAAACGATCGCTCCAAAATCTTTTTCATCGCTCTGAGATGCAATGATGATATTGTAAAGCCTAGCGCTCTATTTTTGATTGTAAACCCATAAGCGATCGCCTCCCCCCAAAATCCAGAATAGACTACATGGGGCTACGAATTTACAGATTTTGTGCAATGCGTACCATGATAAAACTTGAAGGAGCGTTAGCGTTCGCGGAGCGTCTCGTAGAGAAGCTCACCGTTCGCGTAGCGTCTCGCAGAGAAGGTATCGCCTAGACTGAAATTCATATTGAATTAAGTAAAAATGCCTGATTACTTATTCAAAAGCTGCTTTTACTTTCTCAAAAGCAGCTTTTAATTTCGCATTTTAGTGTTTTCCACAAACAAAAGCAGCTTTTACTTCTTCAAAAGCAGCTTTTAATTTCGCATTTTAGTGTTTTCCACAAACAAAAGCAGCTTTTACTTCCTCAAAAGCAGCTTTTAATTTCGTATTTTAGTGTTTTCCACAAACAAAAGCAGCTTTTGCTTACTCATTTTAGTGTTTTACGCAAGCAAAAGCAGCTTTTACTTTCTTAAACCCCAGTTTGCTTACTCATTAGAGTAATTTACGCATTCATTTTGGTATATCATTGAGCCGAAAGCTGGCGTAGGCGTAGCCCGTCGGAGACATCGCTTTAGTTTACAGTATAAATCGACAAGCGATCGCTGTTGTCGTCAGACATCGCTTCTAGGCAAATCTTAAAGGCTATTCCATTCATCTAGCGTGATTTCCCGCTCTAAAATCACCTCAACTTCCCCAATCATCAGCCGCAATTGTGGTACAGAATACTCATCATTAGAAGGAATAGTTAGGCGATGTTGCGCGTAAACCATAAATTGATGTCTTGTTCCAGAATAAGGCCCCTCAAACCCAATCCGTCGTAATTTCTTCACAAAATCCCGACGCTTACAGGGTATCCATCGGCTCAAGAGTCGGCTCCTTGTTGAGGTCAATATTATCAATTATTGGTAGAGAATGTCCCAGCTTCAACCCAAGCAAAATCCAGTCTTCCAGTGTTGAGCGTAATTCATCCTCACACTCGCGCAAAGTCGATGCAAAAGCTATCACTCCTTTGCAAACAGGAATTCTACCTGCAAATGTACCATCTTCTAACTTGTCATAAATTGCCTGGGCGAGCGCTCGGTCAACATAGTCGCTCAGAATAAACCTTATTGCCATGAAATCTCGCGTTGTGCTACCAGTTTAATCTTACGTTAAAAGATTGATGACTCTGACGCTTTACCCCTAGAAAAGAAGTGTAAATGCTACAAGCGATCGCTTAAAAAGGAATCCATTTCAACTGATCTATCCATCGTCTTGGCGGTTCGATAACTTAAGCTTTTTAGAGATTTTTGCGTAATTACTATAATCTTTATTGGGTATTGGGTTTAAAAAAGCGACTTCCTCTCAAAAGTATTTTGCTCATTAAGCGTGTCACTATAGAAAATGGAGCAACATGAGCAATAGGAAGACTAAAAAACGCTGTGCAGATAACATTCTTAGGCACGAGTTCCGGTGTACCCACGCGATCGCGTAATGTTTCCAGTGTCGCCCTGAGATTACCCCAAAGGGCAGAACTGTGGTTATTCGACTGTGGCGAAGGCACGCAGCATCAAATTATCCGGAGTGAACTGAAAATCAGCCAACTCTCGCGAATTTTTATCACTCATATGCACGGCGATCACATCTTTGGCTTGATGGGACTTCTTGCTACTTGCGGCTTGGCAGGCAATGTGGAACGAATTGATATCTATGGGCCACCTGGATTAAATGATTACATTCAAGCCGCCTCCCGTTACTCCTACACACACTTTTCCTATCCCATTAAAGTCCATGCCATCCGTCCAGGGGTAATTTATGAAGACGATGACTTCACCGTTAGCTGCGGTAATTTGCATCATCGCATTACATCTTTCGGCTACCGCGTAGCCGAAAAAGACCGATCGGGACGCTTTGATGTGGAAAAAGCCAAGGCGTTGCAAATTCCTCCTGGTCGGATTTATGGTCAACTTAAGCGCGGGGAAACAGTGACGCTTGCCGACGGACGGGTGATTGATGGCACTAAATTATGCGGCCCTACAGAAATTGGTCGAAAAATTGCCTATTGTACAGACACGATTTATTGTGACGGTGCAGTGGAATTAGCTCATGATGCAGATGTATTAATTCACGAAGCAACCTTTGCTCATCAAGATGCAGACATGGCTTTTCAGCGGTTGCATTCCACAACCACAATGGCAGCGCAAACAGCTTTAGCTGCTGGGGCACATCGACTGATTATGAGTCATTTCAGTCCCCGCTATGCTCCTGGCAATACCTTAGAATTAAAGGATCTCCTTCAGGAAGCCCGTGCTATTTTTCCCCGTACTGACATGGCTTATGATTTCATGATTCATGAAGTACCCAGGCGGCGGGAAGTAGAGTTAACCAAAGTGGGCGTTTAAATTTTGGATTTTAGATTTTAGATTTCCTATTGAACCCTTCTAATCTAAAATTTAAAATTAACTAGGCTCTATCTTAGAGTTTAGTAGTCTAACTCATAACGTCCAGCAAATAGACAGCAGTTTAGTTTGAGAAGCAAGTTAATTAGTTAACCAATAATTTCCGGTTCACTAGGTGTATCAAGAATCTACAAATAGTATGGTTTAAATATTCTTCTCAATGTATTTCTTATATTATAAGTTAGCAAAATAACTTTACTAGTATAGTAATGTTGTAAATTAGATATTTCTTTACTTAAATACTTAGAAAAAATAATTAATTTTTAGTCAAGATTTTTCTTCTTTAAATAAAATATTTATTAAAAATTTATTCTTCCAACACTGATTAAGAATTTATATGCATGAATTTATGAACATGAAAGCACCAGTTGGCATAATATTGTGCCAAGTGAGCTTGTCATTGTTGGAATAATTAAGTATGCTCTTGCGGCTATAGGTATAAAAACACATTTCACATTTCTCATAAATCTTCCAAATAAATATAGTGTTTCAATATTAGAGGAGTTTGATAGTGGCTAAGACTAGTCTGAATCAAGACCAACAAATTACTACTTCAGCACAAGGCGCAGTAGACATTAGACAACTATCTACTATTTTGCTTCGCCGACGTTTGCTGATATTAGGGGTTTCCTGTGTAGTTATGTCAGCTGCTAGCCTTTTAGCTTTTATTGCCAAACCTACTTACCAAAGCAATATGCAGATATTGGTGAATTCCAATTTATCTGAAGGCACACAGTCTAATAATATCCCACAAAAAGCAGACACCAAGGTTACTAATCCCAATTCTCAAGTTGTTGATTCTACTACTCAGATGAAACTCATGCTGAGTTCTAAGTTGCTTCAGAAAGCCGTAGATTTACTTCATTCTGATTATCCTGATATTACCTTAGAGGACATCAATGGTCAAACAGAACAGAACAAAAAAGCACCCCTAGAAGTGACTCTAGAAGAGGGAGGTATAGGAGCTAATAAAGTTTTTAGTCAATTATTTAAAGTTTCCTTCAATGATGACGATCCAGTTAAAACACAAATAGTACTTCAAGCTCTACAAAAAGTCTATCAAAATTACAACAAAGAGGAACAAAAACAGCGTCTCAATCAAGGACTAGCTTTTGTAAATGCTCGCCTACCTGAAATAAGAAAAGAGGTGAGTAAAGCTGATAAAAATTTGGAACAGTTTCGGAAGAAACATAAATTAATTGATCCCGAAGTTCAAAGTAAAATTCTGTTAGAGTCTCTAGCCGATATTCAAAAACAGTTACAAACCACTCGTGCCCACCTTCAAGATGTAAACGTTCGCTACGATAATTTAGAGCAACAAATAGCCTCGTCGTCTCAACAAAATGCACTAATTTCTTCTCGTTTAAACCAGTCAAGTAATTACCAAACACTATTAGTTGAAATTCAAAAAACTGAATTAGCTTTGGCTAAAGAGCGGCTGCGCTATACAGACGATTACCCATCGGTACAAAAGCTAAAGCAGCAACGTCAAAGTCAACTGTCGTTATTACGACAAGAGGTAAAAGCTATTAGTACTAGCAGTAAGGGAGAACCGCTCTTAAAAGGGCAAATGGTAGGGGTTGAGCCAAAGCTAGTAGACGAGTTAATTTTGTTACAGACAACTGTTTTAGGACTAACTGCTAATGAAAAAAATTTAGCCGAATCAGAACGGCTGCTCCGTTCTGAGCTAAACAAATACCCAAGCTTAATAGCAGAGTACAACCGTCTGCTGCCAAAGGTAGAAACTAGTCATAAAACCCTTGAACAACTACTCCAAGCGCAACAGTCCTTGGGACTAAAAATTGCTCAGGAAGGATATAACTGGCAAGTTTTGACAGAACCTGCTCTGGGTACTTATATGGGGAGCAACAGATTATTACTTGTGGTTGGAGGAGCGGTAATTGGGCCAATTTTAGGTATCCTAGCAGCTCTGATTTTGGAAAAGTTTAATGACGCTATTTATTGTGTCGGAGATTTAAAGAAACTGACGAATCTACGTGTATTGGGGTCAGTACCAAAACTACCGTCGCGTGGTGTCAAAAAGCAGCGGCTGGGCCTGTCTTGGAATGGGCGGCGAAGCTCAGATTCCTCTGTAATAGAAGCCAGTACTAGATTACCCGTCCATGAAACTCTGGACATGATCTACCAAAATATTCAAATATTAAAATATCCCTTACCCTTCAAGTCGTTGATGTTGACTTCAGCACTACCAGGGGAAGGGAAGACAACCTTAGTGTTAGGGCTTGTAGCTAGCGCTACCCGAATGCATCGACGGGTATTAGTTATTGATGCTAATTTACATAATCCTAGCCTGCACAAAACCCTGGAACTATCCAATGACTGGGGACTATCTTTGTTATTAGTTGATGAGACAACTACTCATTTTCAAGATTACATCCAGCCTATTCACCCCTGCATTGATATTTTGACTGCTGGGCCGGAACCAGAAGACACGGTGAAGTTGCTCAGTTCTCAACGGATGAAAGAACTAATAGAGTTGTTTGAGCAAAGTTATGACCTGGTACTGATAGATGCTCCACCTATTTTAGGCACGGTTGATGCCAGAATTGTGGCATCTTTTTGCAATGGTATTGTAATGGTGGAGCGCATGGGGAAAGTGACTCGAACTGAACTGACTCAAGCAACAGAAATTTTGAGTAAGTTGAATTTAATTGGAATTATCGCTAATGAAGTGAGCAATTCTCAAAGGGTATTGGCATCGTAGACTGAAGAAGCATTGGGCATTGGGCATGGAGAATTAGTCATTGGAAACAGTAGAGGAAAGGAATTCTACCCCTGCCTTCTTTACCTAATTTCTAACTTATAGCTAAAGCAAAATGCATAATTAGTAGGAGGTGGCAACCTCCTGCGTTGGAGAAGTGTCTCATCTTAAAGTAGTAGACGCCATAATCCAGAGCGTCAATTAGATACTAGTGTGATTAGATGACCAGCATGAAATTCCAACTTTACTTAGGCTTTTTATTTTCCCAGATTAAAGTACGTCATTGGTGGGTCAGTGTCTTATTATGGATAGCTTTGGTTGCCCCAGCCCAAGCGTCTGTAATCCTGCGCGTGGCAATTGAGAGGGGCGTTAATCAGGTAAAAGTGGGCAGTTCCACCACTGGAATCGTCAAGGATAGTACCGGCCGGACTCTGGGACAGTTACCAGCGATGAGTGCATATTATGCCCAAGCTATTCCTGGCGGAGTTGCTTTAGATAAGTGGCAGTCTGGTTTATTTTGGATTGAGCCAACAGGTAAAGGATTCGTTTATATAGGCGATCGCTGGTATCGGGGTAGAACTCTGGTTGTTCCCACAGACAAAGGCTTAACCGCTGTTAACTGGGTTGATGACCAAGAGTATCTCTACAGCGTTCTCGGTGGCGAAATGAATGCTAGCTGGCCCCAAGAAGCACTAAAAGCCCAGGCGATCGCAGCTCGCACCTACGCCCTTTACGAGCGAGAAAAACAACGGAATAATCCCGTTTACGATTTAGGCAATACCCCCGATCGCTGGCAAATTTACAAAGGTGTAATCAGTGAATCTCCTGCTACTTATAAAGCAGTTGATGGAACAGCAGGGCAAGTACTAACTTATAAAAACAAGATTATTCTCTCAGTCTTCCACGCTTGTTCTGGAGGACACACCGAAAACGTTGAAGACGTTTGGGGAAATACGTTGCCGTACCTGCGGGCTGTTCAAGATTACGATCAAAATATCAGTGAGTGTAATTGGATAAAAACCTTCTCGCCCAGTGAGATTAGCGCTAAATTCCCTGAAGTTGGCAGTGTGACGGCAATGATTCCAGAGACATACTCGCCTTTTGGCAGTGTTAAAGCCTTGAAAATTGTCGGTAACAAAGGCACAAAGGTTTTACAGCGCGAGGAAGTGCGAACAGCCCTTAAGCTAAAAAGTACCCGCTTTAGCGTCACCAAGGGAGCAGATGGTAGTTTTATACTTCAAGGGCTTGGCTTCGGTCATGCTTTGGGCATGAGTCAGTGGGGGGCATATAATCTAGCTCGGCAGGGAGTGAACCACTTGCAAATTTTGGGGCATTATTATCAAGGTGTAGCCTTAACACCAATTCAGGCGAAGTAATCAGGGATTGGGGATTGGGCATTGAAAAGAGGCAGAGGGGCGGGGTGCAGGGAGCGGAGGGAAAAGAGCTAATTTTTTATTCTCCCCTTTGCCCCCTGCCCCCTGCTCCCCTGCCTCTTATTCCCCACTCCCTCGTTCTAAGCGTTTTTGCCATTGGGCGTCAATTTGTGCAGAACGCTCAACTTCTTGGTCGAGTAAGTCAGTTTCGCTAGAATACACTAAATCTTCGTTGCCAATGACTTTTTCTGTGGCAAATTGTTGGGCATAGTCGATTTTTTGTTGTAAAGGTGCATCAGGACTTGTTAATAGCCTTGATCGGGAAAGGCGATTGCGGTTGCGATCGCCTATTTTGCGATTACGCCACCGAATCCAAAAATAACGTAATAACGGTATGCCTAAGAAACCTGTTCCGTAAGCCAATAGCAGCCAAGAAATACCTTGTACAAAAGCTACCAATCCACCTAATTGCACGGCAACAGTACCATCTCTCAACAAACTTTCCAGTACTAAAGCACCAACAAAATTTAGTACACCCAACCCAGCACTCAGCATAATTTGCCCAGAACTTGCGGCACTAAAACGCCAGGGAAATTCCTCCAAGTAAGCTGATATTGCATGACGGCGCTTTTTAGCTGCACTCACCTGCAACTCTGGGAAGTAATAAACAATTTGCCCTTCTGGACTTACCGCCGGTTGTCCATTAAATCGCGTCAGAACGGGCAGCATATAATCTTCGTACTCTCTTGTATATCCCTCGCCAATGTCATCCAAATATGGAGCAATTTGCTCTGCTACCACTGCACCACGGTTAATCCGAATCACCGTAGCAATTTCTTGCCAGCGACGTTCTTCTAAGTTGGCGTTAGGATTACCATCGCCAAACAAAAACGAAAACACAGCTTCAAAGAAATTCAGATTGCTTTCTTCCTGGCTTCCACGTCGCCGTTCCTGATAGTGGATGTCATAATTTGGACTGAGATACCAGAATAAATTTGGAAAATAAAAGAACCCCCCACCGCCGGAATTACTGCCCTGATTGTTGCTGTCACGGTCTGAATTGGCAGCAGTAATGATAATGAAGATGGTAACAGTTATCAGGACGATGGAAACAGTTAAGAAAACTCCAAAAGAAATGCGAATCAGGTAAAACAGAACACTCCAAACCTTTTTCCACCATTCCTGCAATCTTAACTGGAAGTATTTATTACGCAAAATTACTCGAAAATTTTGTGGAAAAAGGTAAACGATATCACCTGAATCCGCTACCTGCAAATGTCCTCCAGCATCAGATGCCAGGGCTAATAAGCTTTGATTAGCTTCAGCGACGTTCAATCCTGCCTGAGTTGCCACATCACCAACGGTGACACGGTAACCCAGTTGTTCCACAGCTTGCATGATGGTGGGACTGGGAGCCATTGCTCTCCCCTCCTGTTGAAACTTGTTCCCCTTTCCTTAAGTATAAAGTTTTATTTTGAGCGACTTAGCAGGGGTAGGGATAAAGCATGAAATGATTAATAAATAGAAATTCTGACTATTTCATCTATATAAAAGCCATTGTCAGTCCATACTTTGAAGCTCAAGACCATAGGTCAACAAATGACTTGGCACGCAACATGTTATAATTATTTGCCTCAGCTTGGTTAACCAGGAAATTTTCTGCTCAAATATGGTTCAGTATACTCTCGCTCAAAGCCCAGAAATTATCCTTACTGTTTCTGGAAAAGATTCAGCCAAAGCCCGTGAAAAAGCAATGGATCAGCTGATGGAACTGATGGATGCAGGTAAGCTACCCACGGAACTGGAAGAAGGATTTGGCCCTCAACAATTAATTGAGGTTAAAGAGTCAACTATTGATATTGCTAGCGGTGAGGATACCATTACCCAAGCTGTCCAGGTTTTGAGTAACCTGGCTACGCTCAAGCTGAAAGTTCAGGAGTCACGAGCTGAAGCTTTGGAAATTCGCAAAGCGGTTGATGTTCTATTCACCGACGAGCCGATAACAGAAGAGGAAATTACTCGACTTAAGGAAGGTTTTAAAGTTCTTAAAAACTTTGCTCAAGCTAATGTGCGCTACCAGGAAGCGCGAACTAAAGCAGAACAGGCTCGACAGACTCTGGATCAAGCTCTCAAATCGCCTGACAAGTAACATTTACAGAGTCAGATGCATTGAGAGCGTCTTAAAAATGTAATTAAATAATCTAAAAGACAGGCATAAAAGCCTGTCTTTGATTTACTGGGGCGCTAGGATTCGAACCTAGGGATGGCGGGACCAAAACCCGCTGCCTTACCACTTGGCTACGCCCCAACGAGTTTACTCTAGTTAATATAGCAGTTAGCCCTGGGTTACTGTCAAGTACTTTTATAGTTAATTTCAAACAAGGGGTTTTTACAACAGAAGATTGATTGGTCGGAACTCCTACAGTTCAAGTTAAGGTTACGCAAACATGCTAAGGCACAATGTTCAACGAGGATGATACCTGTGATGCCTTCGCATCTAAATCTGCTATGTTTGAGTATGAATAGTTTTGGGAAGGTCATCAAAGTATATCCTTATACTAATTATTTATGAAGCTGCGCTAAATAAGGCTTCAATACGCTTGGGTTAAGAAGAATAGTAGGTTGGGTTTCACTCCGTTCAACCCAACCTACGCCAGTTTTGGTTTTTAGCCTTAACTGAATCGTATTGAAATAAGGTTTCAAGGATAAAATTGTAACAAGTAAGACAAGCAATCATCTCAGACCTATGCCATCAACTGCTAATATACTCGCCTCACGATCTATTTAGCCTCATAAACATGTATTAGTTTTGACAGGAACTAATTAATCAATTGTAATTACTTCGAGAGCAATTTTTTGTCTACTTATAAGATGCAAAATCTTAGCTATTTTAATCAGCAAAATTATTGAATAGCTACTTTGTGATTTAGCAAGTATCCAATTACTCGTTTTAGCCGAAAACATAGCTTTACCTATAGAAATACCTTTGAGCTTTTCAAGTATTGCATAGTTAGCAGCTTTGAATACCGAGCCACAGTTAGGTGCTGTATTATCTTGATGTTCTTTTGCCCAAATTTGCCTTGAATTTAGAGGATTTTCGGTGAATTCTGTTGGTTCAAACTTGAAAATTGCACTCAATATCAGTTTTGAGTGTATACCAGTAAACATAGTTTCTCGATAATCTCGTACAATCTGACTATTTTCAAGTGTTTTTATACATCCATCCTCAAAGAAAGTTACACTTTCAACAAAGTCGTATATTGTACATCCATGTTGTCTTCCTCTGCCAGCGTTCATTGCTAATGCACCACCAATAGTTGCTGGTACAGATGCAAGATAATAGAAAGAATTCATGGAGTTTTGATAACAATACTTTAATACTTCCATTACTGAAGCAGAAGAAGATACTTCAAGTCTGTTATTAGGTAAAGGATTGGTGTACTTAGGTAGTTTATTTTTTAGTATCAATGATTGGATATTTGTTTTAACAAACAGCGTATTAGAGCCATTTCCAATTATATAAATCTTTACTTTGTTTTCTTGGGCCCAATTACAGTACTCCTGAAGGTCATCTACACTATGGATCTCTCCTACTCGCTCAAAGTAATGTCGTGTTCTATAGTGCGAAAGACTGTTTGATGTTAAAGACTCAATCTTTAAATTAGACATCTTAATTCTTTCTACTCCTTTTGGAATTTTGACAAATATAAACAGCTCGCGTATAATTTCGCGAGCAGGGTACAGACAAAAAAATGATAGCCAACAATTCCTCAACCCATAATAATATCAAGGACAATGCGTCGTTGATATTATTAGCTGTTAGGTTCGTGCTGATAGGCTATGCTTCAATTAAATCACAATAAGTGGTTAATTAAGTCGGCATAATAAAACCAATGTATGTTTAATTTTGCAAAGCTGTGGAATGCAGAGCGATCGCATCATGTCAACAAGAGCAGTATATTCTCAATAGAATCGCAATCAGTCTCATTAAACTATACTTAATTGCTAACGGTTTAGACGTAAGCGTAGCAGGTCGTAGATATTGCTTTGAGTTCTACAAACTAAACCAAGCTGATTCTTAATCTTAATTTTTTATTCCTTATTTAATTCAATATTACTTTTTCTATCTATTGCTCCTTGTAAAATCGCTTCAATTAAATGTTTTTTTGATTCCATAATTTTTGATTCTAGAATATTAGATACTGATTCATAATCAATATCAAAGATTTGCTTATTGAATAGTTGAGGTTTTAGTTTATCTGAAAATATACGGTCTTTTAAACCTAAATCATTAAGCAAATCTGTTATCTTATTCGATTTATCACTAGGAAGAAATATTGTAAAAGGTTTCTGAAAAATAATAGAAAATACAGTGCCGTGATAAGTATTAGTTACGATATAAGATGCTTCACTATGTAATCCAATCCATTCTTTTGGACTAGCATTTTCTAAATTTATTTGCGCTAACCGTTCATATCTACCGACTGAAACTATAGTTAAATTTTGCTCTTCTGCCAGGAATTTGATAAAATCTTCTTCCTCTGCTTTCATGTCAGCTTGAACATACAATAGAAGATATTTATTTGTTATTTTTGGAGAATTTTTAAGTGCATCATACTTAATTAGAAAAGTAGGATCTAAAACTTTTATCGCTTTTTTGTTGCATTCATCAGCAATAATTTCTAAACTATTAGAATCACGAACTAAAATGGTTTGAAACTGATTAATCAATGTATATATTTCTTTTTGATAACACCCTAATTTTCTTGTATTACCAAAACTTGCTGCATAACTTATCTTACGAGTAGTCTTATTGCTAACAAAGTCCAAAAAGAACGAAGAATTATACCCTCTAAAAGAATCCGTACACCATATTTGGTCACTGCCACATATGACTACATCATACTTGTCATGATAGTATTTTAAGGCTTTTTTATCATAAACTCTCTTGTGGCTTAACTTCACATGAGAAAGGAGGAAGCTTCTCATTTTCCAATATTTTGAAATATTAATCAAAGATTTTTCGTTAATCCGAATTTTATTACTTTCATTAATACTAGATTTTACCCTTTTGATCGGAAGTAAAGGTCTGAAATACATCCATGCTATTTTAAGAGGCCGATAGTCTATTATTTCAACATCATAGCCTTGACTGTTAAGAAAACTCCAAAGAGCACAAGCCTGAAGTGTTGCTCCGTAATTGTCTACATGGTGAAAAGTCAGAATTCCGATTTTCATCTTTGCTCTCTTTGATAAACTATGAATTTGGTCTTAATTTGATAGCCTAAATTTTTGGCTAACTTATGAGATTTGATAGATTTAATTTGTTCGCTAAACTAAATTTCAGCTTGAAGTATATTAAATTAATTCATAAATATATATTTAAATCGCAATTATCTATACCTAAGAAAGCTTATACTTTTTTATTGATTTTAATATGAAAACTTTCTCCTAAGTCAAGTAACCGTCTGAAAAGCTTGGGCGATATTACTGAAAGAGTAAAAATGTAAATTGAGACACCAAATATCGCTGAAATAGCTAGTAACATCCATGCTTCAATAAATGTTCCCAAGAAATATTTAGTACTTAATATAGTTCCAATCATTGCTCCAGAAGCTACTAAAGGTACTATGTATAAACGCAGGTAGTTACCTAAATTAATCTTAATAAGTTTATTAATAGCTAATAGCGAAATAGGTAAGAGCACGTACCCACGAACTACATAAGCAGATGCAACAGCTACGATACCCCATTTGACTGCCAAAGCAAACCCGACGACGTTAGTAACTGTATTTATCACTTGTATCCATAGCCTCCACGAAGGTTTACCTAGCGCGAGAATTACAGAATTATTATAAAAGAAAATCAGATGAACTGGGCCAATAAGAGATAGTATTTGCAATACTGGAATACTTTGAATCCACTGCTTACCAAAAAAGACTTTTATAAATTCAGTTGCTAATACTGGTACACAAAGAAATATTGGGAAAGCAATGAGACTTGTAAACTGAGTAGCAGTATAGAAAGCGCTTAGTAATCGTTCTGGTTCTCCCTGTAACCTAGAAAATATTGGTAGTGCAACTTTAGTTGTGGTACTGATTAAAACTTGCATCATTACTAGCAGCAATTTGTAGGCAACCGAGTAATAACCTAATGCAACTAGTCCTAGAAAGTAGCCAATTAGTAAGTCATCGGCTCGGCGATTGAAAAAGTTAATTATGTTAAACGCAGATATATTAATTCCAAAGGTAAAAAGTTCTTTAACATGTATGGCAGAGAATTGGAATCCTGGTCGCCAATCGCTAACTCGCCACAAGACTAAAACCTGCACTAAACTACTTGATAGTTGCTGACCTACGAGACTCCAAACGCCAAAGCCTAAAAAAGCCATCACTACGCCAACTATTCCACCTATTATCACTGCCAAAAGTGAGCGGATTGCTAAACTTTTGAAGGCAAACCGACGTTCAAGAACCGCTTGCTGTACGCTACTCAATCCATTAAATACAAAGCTTATAGATAAGTATTGAATAATTGGCACTAACTGCGGCTGTTTAAAGAAATCAGCTGTTAAGCCAGCACCAGCAATACTTAATATAGTTAAAAGTATACTGATTCCTAAAGTTGTCCAGAATGCAGTGTCTAAGTGCTCTGCATCTATATCTTGACGTTGGATAATTGCTACAGAGAATCCTTGATCAACAAAAATTTGTACAAATTCAATAAATATATATGCTAAAGCAATTAAGCCAAAAGTTTCTGGAGTAAGTAAACGAGCTAGGATAAAGAAAACAACTAAAGAGACTGCTTGGCGTCCCCAACTTTCTATAGCAGTCCAAATTACACTTTTAACAGCCTTTTGTCGTAAATTTGATGAATCTTTAGGTGATTCCATTACATAGTTTACCGATGAAAGAACCTACAGTATATAGCTTTGATATTGCTGGCTATAAGCAATTAAATTATTTATTTTCACGCCAGTCAGTTCCACCCTATTTTATTTATGTTTTAATTATCATCAAAATTTTTTACTCCAAAAATGACATAAAAAGTACATATAACAATAATTACTGTTAAGAAAAATACTTCTTATCTTAAGTAATTGTTCTTAGAAAGAGTCTACCACAATCTTCTTGTAAATTAGCAGCAATTCAAGAAACTATTAGCAGAAAATTTGCTGATAAACCACCCGATTGAATTTTCATATAAAATGCCCTGTTACTTATATTTTTTGGTTTTGAGTAATATCTAACTTTGCTAATCAGTTGTCAACATAAAATTTTTGATTTTTCGGTTACTAGAGTTTATATATGTATCCATAAGGTTCTGTTCCACAGAATACATATTCCCTTTGCTTTTTCTTAATCCCCAGCCTCGTGAAGAAAAACCGCTGCAATCCGACTTGATGATAGTAATTGCTTCGTAGCTAGCCATATAAATAGTGGAATAGTTTTAGCATAGCGGCCGCAAAGTCGGCGCGGTTCTTGAATCCATCGATACAGCCATTCAAGTCCTAAGTCTCGAACTACGCGGGGTGCCCGTTTGTGAATTCCTGCATAAACTGGGAAAACTCCACCCAGACCAATCATTACAGCTTGTATCTTACCCTTATGTTGAGCTATCCAATTTTCTTGCTTAGGACATCCCAGAGATACTAATACGGTGCTAGCACCACTAGAGTTAATCTTTTGAACCAAAGCTGCGTCTTCAGTTTCAGTCAGAGGGCGAAAGGGTAGAGGCTCCATCGCCGCAATCTTCATCTGCGGAAATTCCTGCTCTAACCTTTTTCGCATCCTAGAAAGAACTTCTGTTTGGGAACCTACAAAGAAAATACTAAGATTTTGTGTTTGAGTTAGCTGACACAATGCTAGGAAAATATCCATTCCTGCCACACGGTCTTGGTAAAGCGCTCCCATCTTTCGCATCATCCATACTAAAGGCATACCATCAGGAGTAACTATATCTGCATTTCGTAATATAGTGGCAAACTCTGGATTCCAATGAGCTTCAATGAGCATATGTACATTGGCTACATATACAGTTTTACTCTCACGCCTTTTCGCCCACTTCAGTATTGTTCGTACTTGGTCATCAAAGCGTAAAGCAGTAATAGGAAAATCCAGTACTTTTTTAGTAGGTAGAAGCACTCTTGCCACCATCAATAACTCCTGTGTCCAATAAAAAAATCCATAGATTACTTAGACCATTCCGAATATTGGAAAATTCAGATTGGATGACTCCTGACTTTTTGTAGGCTTGTGTGATCGTTGGAAGTTAACACATGGAGATGCAATTGCCTTCTTAGTATACTTTTGACTTAATCGTTAATATTTAGAATTATTTGCTGCTGTGTCTTAGTTTACTGTTTTAAGCTAGAGATTTTAGACGCTGGTTGGCAAAATTCATACTTCCTTCATAATTAATTTTTGATTTGTTCATGCAAGCATTACAATTGCGATAAATTCCTATAAATATGTATTAACTTAAGTAATATTTATTACTATCTTATGGCGTAGAATACCGAAATATCAGATACTCAGTCTGCCTACGCTGATACGTAAATATGCGCTTAAGAGGTCTAATTCAAATTAGTATATTTTAAAGAATGGCTAATAATTTTTTTAGAATTTTCCAAATTTATTACAAATTTAATTTAGTCTATGTATTGAAAAATCCCTAAATTTTATTTTTTTCTGAAATAAAAGCCCAAAAAATAAGGGGAAGATAAACTTATCTTCCCCTGCTCTATTGTTTTTGTCATTCTCTGGTTTGTTAGCTTCTTTGAGTCTTTGTCGTAACATTTGCCTTTGTTTTTTGAGTTGCCTCTTCCTTGCAGAACCGCCTCTACCTTTATCATTCCTGCCTTCTTTACGGGGAGATTCCCATCTTTTCAGGCGCATAATTTTTTAACCTCTCTACTACTTGTTATCTAATGGGCAGGAGGAGAATCGAACTCCTATGACCGCAAGGCCGCCACATTTTGAGTGTGGTGCGTCTACCAGTTTCGCCACCCGCCCTTATATCTAATCTTAACTATTATACTCTAATTAAGTGATTTTGTAACAAGTCTGAAAATTAATTTTTAAAGCTTTGCTGGAATAATCGCTCTAAGAATTTTCTGACTTAAAGGCGTGGCAGGATCAATAAACTAGGGTCAATATCATGTAGTTTGGCACAGCCGCTAAGTGCCATCGCCACATTTAACTCATCTTGTAGTAGTGAGATGACATGAGATACACCAACTTGCCCTGCTACCGCTAGTCCCCACAAAATAGGTCGTCCGATCAGTACCGCTTTTGCTCCTAATGCCAGAGCTTTGAGAATGTCTGTGCCCCTACGAATGCCTCCATCCAACAGTACTTCTACTTTACCATCCACTGCTGCTACTATTTCAGTTAGGGCATCTAAAGAAGCGATTGCACCATCGAGTTGTCTCCCACCATGATTGGAAACAACAATTGCTTTGGCTCCATATTCTACAGCACGCACAGCATCATCTCCCCGTAAAATTCCTTTGATGACTAAAGGCAATGGAGATAAAGATTGCAACCATTCCAAATCGTCCCAAGTTACTGCTGGGTTTAGCTGTTGAGCAAAATAGGTAAATAAACCAGATTCACCTTTTTCATGTGTTATATCTAGCCCTGAGATGGTGGCGAGATTAGCCAAATGTAAGTCTAGAGGTAAGGCAAACTCGTTACGTCTATCTCTCTCTCGCTGTCCGAGAACAGGTGCATCGACAGTTAGACAAAGTGCTTTGTAGCCTGCTTTATAGGCTTTTTGTACTAAAGCACGAGTCAATCCCCGATCTTTATGGATGTAAAGCTGGAACCATCGCAGAGAATCTGGAAATTTATCACATGCACTCGCCACTTCTTCAATGCTCTTTGTGGCCATTGTACTTAATACCATACCTACACCAGCTGATGCCGCAGCTAGAGCGGTAGCAACTTCTCCGTCTGGATGAGCTAGACATTGAAAAGCCATCGGCGCAATCAGCAAAGGTAGTTGCAGGGGTTGTCCTAAAATAGAGGTAGTGAGATTGCGATCGCCAACATCCACTAATACACGAGGTCGTAGTTTGATTCGCTCAAACGCAGCACAATTATCCCGCAATGTGATTTCATCCCAAGCACCACTGCTATAGTAATCAAGCGTCATTTGAGAGAGATGCTCTTTTGCTAGCTTTTCGTACTCAAACAGATTTATGGGTTGAAAGCGATGGTCGTTGGATACAACTGTCATGGTAAAGGCTGTGGGTTAAGCAATAGGATGTTTTTTAATCCGATTGTTCGATTGAAGAAGCTTAAGGAATAAGAATTAAATAACATATAATTTATGTCTTTGGCTTACCTCACCCTCAATCCCTCTCCTTTTAAAGGAGAGGCAAGCTAGATACAGGATGAAGTTTTGCATTTTATTTAATTCACGTTCCTAAGTAATCATCGATTTTTTTGTAAAGCTGGAAAAACCAGCATCTCCGACTGAGTTTTTCTAAAGGAACCTATTTAATAATTCTTCTTTGGATAGTTGCAGCAATAAAGGAGTAAATTCCTCTGGAGATAATGCCAATAAAGCTTCAGTAATTCTTCTTAGTTCTGCATCTAAAGAACCAAAGCGAACTCGCAACAAATTCTCTATAACATTACGACGTTCTGCTAAAATTCCTTCTTGAATTCCTTCTTGAATTCCTTCTTGAATTCCTTCTTGTTTAACTTCTGCTAATTTTTGCTCGTAAATAGGTGATAAGCGCATAATTAAATCTCTATCCTCCTCGTCTATATTTTGATTGAATTCTAAGGTAGTCTTTAAATTCAATAATAAATCAATTGCTTTGGAACGTAAGGGATTATTTTGGGGAAGTGCTTCTAGTTCGTCTATTGCTTGTTGCTGGACTCTTCCCTTACCTAAAATTCTTAACCATAGTGTTTCTTCTGTACACGCTAATTGGTGAATTACTACAATTGCTGTTCTAAAATAATCGCCTAAAAAATGTATTCCTATTCCCCAACTTTCTTCCTCTAAGTTAGTTCTAAAACCATCCAATATAGATTCAGAAGCCGTGGGTGATAAAATCCACAAACGTGGTAATTCTGATTCTGCAAGCCGAGTTTTATCACCTTTAGCTTGACGTTTTAATTCAGCAAAAATATCAAATAACTTGTTTATGCAACTGCGAATCTCCGCAATTGTAGCTGCATTTCTAAATGGTTCAACTAATGCAGGTTCAGCCGCAAATTTTCCTAACAGCCCTAATTCTATTGTATTTGTCGATTGGGGTGAAGGTACAAAATAAACATCAATCTCTCGGATTTGGGCTGGAACTTTCCGACTTGTTTCTACTTCTCCCAATGGTTGTAATAATTCTTTAAGATAGTCTTTGGCGAACTGGTCGTAAGGAAACCTGGTCATTAGCGGATTTTTTGGCTTTACCAGAATTTTACATCACAGTCAATCGCCCACAGCTTGCCTGAAGAACTCAAGCAAGTGCGATGTCTACGACGGGCTGCGCCAACGCATGAGCGAATCATCTGGAGTATTGTAAGCTAAAACACTTCTAATTTACATAACTAAATTTCATTAGTAGCTCTACCAGTTGCGCCATCCGCCTTTGGGTGCAACTTCATTAGTTGTAGACTTCAGTCCATGACTCTGGATTAGAGATTGATATTCTGTGCTGCTTGCCCAGCGGTCAATTTCTCGCGCTCGTAGCACTGGCACTGGATGGGTTAATTGGGCTGTACGGGCAGCTTTGACCATTTCACCTAGTTCGGTCTTGCTAATATCATCGTAAGCGCGGGCTTGGGCAACAAAGGCATCGAGATTCAGTTGTGGGGCTAAGGTAGGGGAACCACCCGCCAGCTTCATCAACACTGACATGACAACCTTGGGGTCTTGGGTTGCTAGTAAGGCGGCGCGATCGCAGGTAAACTCAGCACAGCGTACCCATTCTAAAAGCTGTGCTTGTATCGCTTGAGCAACGAAGGTTCCGACATTGGGCACAATCGCCGCAGCTAATATTAATAAATTTACAGGAGTTAAATAAACACTATGGTCACACTTGAGATGCCCCAATTCGTGGGCAATTACTGCCTGTATTTCCTCTGGTGTGAGGATATCAATTAGGGATGTGTGTAACACAACAAACGGCTGCTTACCCCGCACAGCAAAAGTATAGGCGTTGGGAGCCGGATGTTGCCGGACGTACAACTGGGGAGGCTCTATATCCAAGATTTTACAGGCATCTAACAACAGCTTGTATAAATCGGGCAGTTGCTTTTCACCCACTAGAATGCTGGAGGCAATATTTTCCACATAGAAAACCTGCTCTGCCATTGGCCCTAGCCAATTTCGCACCAACATATCTATGCCTGGTATTTGCTTAAGCGTTTTGGTAGCTTCCAGGTCTAATGGATGACGAAATGAGTCAGCTTTTAAACCAATTAGCGGGGTTTTAAAGAAGGACATAGTGCAGCAAGCTATAAAAAAACACAACTATAGAATCTGGCTGGTTAGACAAACAGCCACCCACAGTTAGTATAACGATTTAAGTAGAGTGGGCAGGGGGAGATAGGGGAGAAAATTTTACCTTGTCTCCCTCATTCCCCTTATTCTCGGCTCAGTCTCAACCTATCAATTTCCCAACTTTTCACGGTGGAAAACCTCTCTCTAAATCTCTCTCCTACAAGGAGAGAGATTTTGAATTTTCCCCCTTCCCGTCACGAGAAGGGGGCTAGGGGGTTAGGTCAATCGTTAGCTTTTCCACATGACCTGAATTGTCATATCAATTTCAACTTGAAAGGCTACTGATGCTGGAAGCGATTTCTGAATCTGCTGATGCTTCGCCCACGCGGAGGATTTTAGCGCCCAATTGCTGCAACTTCACATCGAGTCGATCATAGCCGCGATCGAGGTGCTGTAATCCTTGAATTGTGGTTTTTCCTTCTGCCGCCAGTCCTGCTATGACTAGCGCTGCCGATGCTCGTAAGTCTGTACCTAATACTGGTGCGCCAGACAATTTTGGTACTCCCCGAACGAAAGCAGCGTTGCCTTTAACACGAATGTCTGCCCCCAAGCGATTTAATTCTGAGGCATGACGCAAGCGATTTTCAAAGACAGATTCGTTAATCACGCTGTCGCCTTCTGCCAATGCCAGCAAAGCCATGAACGGCGCTTGCATATCTGTGGGAAAACCTGGATGGTATTGAGTTTCAATATCCGTTGCTTTAAGGGTTTCCGTCGGCAGAATGCGTAAGTGTTCAGGCTTTTCCTCAATTATTGTCACCCCAATATCCCGCAGCTTGGCAATTACTGGTATGAGATGTTCTGGAGCGACTGGCGAGAGAAGAAGTTCGGAACGGGTAATTGCTGCTGCCAGCAAAAACGTTCCAGCCTCAATGCGATCGGGAATGATGCTGTAGTCAACAGAATGCAACTTGGGGACTCCTTCGATAATAATCCTGCTAGTCCCCGCGCCCTTAATCTTCGCTCCCATCGCGTTACAGAAGTTAGCTAAATCAACTACTTCCGGTTCTCTGGCAGCATTTTCGATGATCGTTTCGCCCTCTGCTAGGGTAGCCGCCATCATCAAGTTTTCCGTAGCTCCAACACTGGCAATGTCTAAGTAAATCTTCGCACCTTTTAATCTCCGGCTGCTGCCAGGGACGTAGGCATTACAAATGCCATGCTCAATCTGCACCTCAGCCCCCATTGCTTGCAGTCCCCGAACATGCAAGTCAACTGGTCTTGCCCCGATAGCACAACCACCTGGTAAGGGCATCTGCGCTACTCCTAATCTTGCCAGAATCGCACCAATGGCGAAGAAACTCGCCCTCAGTTGGGTAACTAATTCGTAGGGAGCTTTTGATGTTTTAATTTCACTGGCGTTGATGTCTAAAATATCGCCTTGGCGTGTTAAACGTACACCCAAAGCCGATAACACCTGACCCATCCGCTCCACGTCCGCCAATAAGGGGACATTGCGGATACGACAATCGCCCGGACACAGCAAGGCTCCAGCCATGATTACCAGTGCTGCATTTTTTGCCCCGCTAATTTTCACATGACCCCGCAAAGGATGCCCACCCCAAATTTGCAAGACTGAGGAGTCTGCTTCTGGAGCAATTTTGGCATCTGGTAAGCTGGTAGAAGGATTGATAAGCCTACCTCCAAAAGTAATACGTATTTTATATGTTTGAAGTTGGTTTTGATTCTACAGTAAAGATTCAAATTGTCCACGTTTTAGGACAACATCTAGCATAAAAAAATTGTTTTTTGGTGATAAATACGGGCTACAAAGAAGTAATAGCAAGCCTTTTGAGCTTTTATAAAATTTAACAAAAACGAACGAATAAGTAGTAGTTTTAAGCTAAATTAAATACTCAGTAAAATAACTTAAGTGTTCTCTAAAAATCAATGTTGTACTGTTGAGTTAATATTTAATATTTTGATTCGACCTAATCCCCTAAAAAACTCGTTTCCAGTCTGAGCCTCACTAGGCGTTATGTTTTTACTTGACAAAGGTAAAAAAATACGGAATAATAAGAAATTGTCAATAAGCAAAAAATGCCAGCGGAACTGGCGGAATTGGCAGACGCGCTAGATTCAGGTTCTAGTGCCGCAAGGCTTCCGGGTTCAAGTCCCGGGTTCCGCATATTGTTAAGTTAGAAGTGAAGAGTTTAAAGAAAACTAAATTAACTCCTAACTCCTAACTTTTTGATGTTGACCAGTTTACAAAATTCCCTAGTTAAGCAAATCCGCAAACTCCACTCCACCAAGGAGCGGCACAAGCAGCAGTTATTTTTACTAGAAGGGACACACCTGTTAGAGGAAGCTTGTACGGTGAATTACCCACTAGAAACAGTCTGTTGTACCCCAGATTGGCAAGCAAATCACTCCTTACTCTGGAAAGAAGCTTGTAGCCGATGCGATCGCGCCGAAATTGTCAGTAAAGAAGTCTTGGATGCGATCGCTACTACAGTCCACCCGGATGGTGTGGTGGCAACGGCAAAACGAAACAATCGCCATCAACTACCATTTACTGGTATAGTGCTAGCTTTAGAAACAGTGCAAGATCCCGGCAACCTGGGTACGATGATCCGTACTGCTGCTGCCGCTGGAGCATCGGGGCTATGGGTAAGTGAAGATAGTGTAGATTTAGACAGCCCTAAAGTTCTCCGGGCTTCAGCAGGGCAATGGTTTCGCCTAGCAACAGCCGTAACCAAAGATTTAAAAGCTACAGTTCAACAAAGTCAGCAGGCAGGAATGCAGGTAGTGGCAACCTTACCCAGTGCGACTTTAACTTATTGGGACGTTGATTGGCGCAAACCCAGTCTGATTTTACTGGGAAATGAAGGTGCTGGATTGTCGGCAGATTTAGCAGCGATCGCAGACAAACAAGTAAGAATTCCTTTGAGTCCTGGGGTGGAATCTTTGAATGTAGCGATCGCAGCCGCTTTAATGTTGTACGAAGCTCGGCGTCAAATGAGTCAAGAGTTAGGAGTTAAAACTTAGAACTCATAACTTATAACTCTTTTTTAGTTTTTGTTTTTTCTTCGAGATATTGTTCAATATCAGCAACTGCATCTTCAAGAGCAGCTAAATCAATATTTGTTAAGTCTTGATCGAGTTCGACTTCACTTAGACTACTAGTATGCAGTTGTGCGAGTTCTGGGATTTCTTCTTCCTCAGTTGAACTTTCTTGTAAGATATCCTCTAACTGATCGAGGGATTCTTGAAATACTTGATCGGCGACGCGGCGCTGTTGTGGCTGATGCTCCATAATATTGACTTGTAAATCCTGATTTACTGAGCTAATTTTTGATTGCAGTTCCTACAAATTTAAATTTTGCACTTATAACATCATAGTTGCGTATTCTTGATCGTCAGCATTACCTGAAGAAAAATCAATCATTTGTTTTTCATTAAAAGAATTAAGTTTCATTAAACGGCGAATAACAAACCATTTTTAGGTTGTAACACCTGGGTTTTGAATTTGCAAAAATTTGTCTAACATGATACTGGGAATTGGTCGTGGGCGCATTGTCTGGGCATCCACCCAAACCCATAGCACCTCTGCCGTTACTAACAAATTATCTTGGTTTTGTTTACGAATTTCGTAGCATCGGAAGGCACGAGTACCGCGCATTTCCTTCAACCAGGTAGTGACTTCTAGGGTATCCCCTGCCACCGCTGGGCGTAAATAGTCAATTTCTACTCGCCGCATAACAAATACGCCACCAACTTGCCGATATACATCCAAAGTTAAGCCCAAGTATTCTGAGTGCTCAATGGCTGCTTGTTCTAGATAATTTTGGTAGACAGCATTATTTACATGCCCAAGAGCGTCCATCTCATAGTGTCGGACGCGTAGCAGAGTTTTGAACGGTAGCATAGTTTAGTTGGTAGTGCGGCGCTGTTTTTTATACTTCTCTATATTAGTTTTTCCATTTCAGTGCCTTTACTACCTCTAAAGTAATTCAAACCTTGCTTAAAAGAAGGGGAGATACTTTGGCTCGTAAATCAATGTGTACATCTTCAGAACGTAGTAGAAAAGTATTGTAACCAGCTTGTGCGACGCCGATAGCGTAGCGTAAAGCCTGCGGCATGGCTTCGCTTAGAGCGACGCAGGAGCGTCATAGCCCGTCGTAGACATTGCCTGTTTGCGTTCAGCGCGAGTAGTAATTTTTAATCGCTCAACCACCTTGATTTTATATGGCTCTGCCCAAGAGCGACGGCGGCGCGAAAAAGTTGCCAAGACCGTTATAACTAGGTTTAACCCTCTTTAGGGGCACACCACTGAGCTATGGGTTCAATTCGTGCTTGTTGCATCAATTCTAAAATTTGCGATTGATTACAACCATAGGTAGATGCTAACAATTCCTCGCCTCGTCTTTTTGCATCGTCGACAGATACACCAAAGGTCATGATTTCTTCGTCTTGATTAGCTGTAATTCTCTCAACTGGAATGATACAGATATATTGTGGTTCATTGTGTCTTATTTGTTGCACCATTATTTACCTGCCAATTTCACTGTTAAGCTGTCGCGCATTTAACTTGTACATCTTTTCGTGTTGGCTGTTGACTGTTGACAGTTGAGAGTTAACCGTCAGCGGTCAACGAACTTAAGAAGTGACTGTGTAATTTAAAAGCGTAATAGCTTAATTGTGTCTATTTTCAAGTCTAGATAAATCACGAGTCAAAGTTAAACATAATCACTATTTAAGTAGTTTGTGATTTTAAAAACGGATTTTTATACTAGTTAAGACAACGTTAAGAATTCTCTCAAAATTGGCAAACTTCGGAGTGTAAACCGTTACGTATGGGAAAATAAAATTAAGCATCGATAAATATATTTTTGTAAATTTTTGTTTGGTTTTTAGATTGATAATGCGTTGGTTAAGACACGGGCATTCGCGTAGGCGTAGACCGTTGTAGACATCGCTCGATCGATTAATTTAAATCTCTGTCGGTTAGTCTGTGAGAATCAGCAAATCAAGACTGATACTCCCAAAGATGAACTTTTTTTACTCAATGCATTTAGCCTGCATTGAGTCAGTACAAGTTTGATAAAAATTGGAGGTTATAAAATGGCAATTCGGAATAACTTAGTCACCAATTTCTGGCAAAAAGTACAAAAAGATTCAGTTAGCTGGGGATCGTTAGCCCTTTGGATCACTGCATTAGTTGTTCTATTAGTAATGCTTACAATGTTTTCTAACGCTTAATCTCAGCAAGATTATTCTAGTTCCTGGGCAACAGCCTGGGAACTAAGATAGGGTAGACTTTTAGCCCTAGAACACTCAAATTATGAATTACAAAATTCTGGCAACAGTCGTAGTGCTAGCTACTACTAGCTTTGTTACTCCTGTTAAATCTCAAGAACCTACTACCGACACTCCAGCAAAATCGAATCAAGTTTTGAATGCTTGTGTCCAAAATCAAGCAGAAACTTTACCAAATCCCTTTAGTGATGTGCCAGCAGACCATTGGGCTTTTAAAGCAGTTATGACTATGCACTACTGCGGTGCATTTCGCAAAGCTACGCCACCAGCTTTATTTCAAAAATTGCAACCAACAAATAGCCAGCAGCAACCGCAGAAAGAACCGCAGTTTCAAAAATAGGGCGTTGCTGACTAAAGATATAAAAATTTGAGTAGCAAAAGCCGCCAATTGAAATTTCGATGGACGTTGAGATGAAGAAAATTGTGCTATTTGGTATCTAATGGTATTTTCGCCTTTTGAAATACCTGCTCAACAGTAAATTCCAATCCCTCAAATAAAGAATCCTTGAGTAATTCTTCTCCCATATAAGTTTGTGGTGCTGCATCTGGATAAAAAACAGTAATGCTTCTGGCTTTACTATCTAATACCCACACCCGCAGCACCTTAGCATCTAAATAGTCTTTGGCTTTAGCTGCCATTTGTCCAAAGGTTTGTCCTGGTGAAATAATCTCAATCACCAAATCAGGAGGAACAGGACAAGCTTCGTTTTCATCCCAGTTGGCAGGTAAACGTTCATAAGAAATGTACAAAATATCTGGAATTGGCATCCAATCTCGCCCCCGACGGGTTAATGCAACAGCCCATTCCGGGCAAACTTCTCCTTTTCCTTCACGCGATTGCTCAATCAAATTGAGAAGGACACGGGTAAGTTTTGCGTGAAAAAACTTTGGTGACATTTTAGGAATTGCTTGACCATCAACAAGCTCATAAGTTACATCTCCCTCACCTGTTGGAAGATTTAAGAACTCTTGCAAGGTTAATTGATTTTTAGCTTGGAGTATCATGGCTCATTAATTCGTAATTCGTAATTGAAGGACAGAGCAACTAATTTTTATTCTGACTTCTGAATTCTGACTCCTGAATTCTTCTTTAAATCCTTCACATTCCCCGCAACACTTGTCGAATGATATCTGATGGCACTTCATCGGTAACTGTTACTACACCAATCTCTGTTGGTAAAACAAACCGCACTTTCCCTGCTTTGACTTTCTTATCTAACTGCAACGCCTCAATAATTGCTTCAATATCTACTCCAGTTGGTAACTGAGTCGGTAAACCCGTTTTTTGAATTAAAGCATTTTGACGTTCCGTGTCAACATTTTGCCACATTCCCAATTCCACAGCAATTTGACCGGCTGCCACCATACCAATGGCCACCGCTTCACCGTGATTTACTAGACGATAACCAGTCAAACTTTCCACTGCATGACCGATGGTATGTCCATAGTTGAGAATCGCCCGTAATCCGCCTTCTTTTTCATCTTTGCTAACAACATCAGCTTTAGCTTGACAAGAGCGCATTAATATGTAATGTATCAGGTCAGGTTTTACATAGCGGAGTTGGTCGAGGCGTTTACTTGCTTCCAATTGGGCAAACAATTCGGCATCCCAAATCACACCATATTTAATAACTTCTGCCATTCCTGCCCGAAACTCGCGCATAGGAAGGGTTTTTAACACATCTGGGTCAATCACAACCAAGCGCGGTTGATGGAATGCCCCAATCAAGTTTTTGCCGTGAGGATGATTTACGCCAGTTTTGCCACCAATTGCCGAATCCACCATTGCCAAGAGTGTGGTAGGCACTTGGACAACATTAATGCCGCGCAGCCAAGTTGCGGCTGCAAAGCCAGTCATATCACCAATCACACCTCCTCCTAAAGCCACCATAGTCGAAGAACGTTCTAGGCGGTTTTCTAAGGCAATATCGTAGAGTTTTTGGATGGAATTGAGGGTTTTGTAGCGTTCACCAGGTGGTAGAGTGCAGCTAGCAACTTCAAATCCAGCAGATTTTAGGGATGAAATCGCTCTTTCGCCAAAATGCTTAAAAATCGTCGGATTAGAAACTAGCAATACCTTCTTGCCTAGCTTGAGACTGGCCATCTGCTGACCAAGTTGATCTAAACTCGAAGGTGCGTTAGCGTAGTTCACCGCAGGTATCGCAATCTCATAAGACTGCTCTGATAAATTTACATTAATTACAGAAGTCATTACCCAACCCCTAACAAGCGCCCGTGGGCTGTATTCTATCGCAATCTGGGAGTGGGGAGTGAGGAGATGAGGAGGATGAGGGGGATAAGGGAGCAGGGGAAGAAATTGACCAATGCCCCATGCCCAATGACAAATGACCAATGACCAATGACTAATGATTCAATAGACTTAGGAAGTATTGTGGAGAAAAATAAATGTTTGCGATTGTATCTTACATTGGCTTTTTAGCTTTATTCTTTGGTTTGGCTGTCGGTCTGCTGTTCGGTCTGCGGACTGCCAAAATAATTTAACCAAAACTCTTGTGGGGCGGGCATCTTGCCTGCTCTGAGTTTACTAAGGACGGGCGAGACGCCCATCCTACAAAAAAATATTTATCCTACAACAGCCGGACTTGCTACTTTCTCCTGTCTCTGGGAAGGCGGACGCATTCCCAAACCAAGTAAATTTAGCATTTCTCGATCGCTATCATAATCTGGACAAGGAGTTGTCACCGTCAACATTTTGTTGTCGTCGCTGGAAAAGATAGAATTGGCTCCTGCCATAAAGCAAAAAGCTTGTTCTACTTGAGAAAGTCTAGCCCTACCGGCACTAAGACGCACATCGGAAGCTGGCATTAAAATCCTGGCTGTGGCAATCATCCGGACAATATCCCAAATGGGGACATCAGGCTGATTTTCTAAGGGTGTGCCTGGTACTTGTGAAAGAATATTAATTGGCACTGACTCTGGATGCGGATGTAAGTTTGCCAGAGTTTGTAACATACCAACACGGTCATCGACAGTTTCGCCCAAACCCAAGATACCGCCAGAACATACAGTAACATTTGTCTGACGGACATTCTCAATTGTATTCAAGCGATCGCTATAAGTTCTCGTGGTAATAATTGTGCTGTAATATTCCTGCGAGGTATCTAAGTTATGGTTGTAGGCGTAAAGTCCCGCTTCTTCCAATTTCCTAGCCTGATTTGCTGTCAACATACCCAGAGTGCAGCATACTTCTAAACCCATTGCGGTCACATCCTTGACCATCTCCAGGACTTCCTCAAATTGTGAGTTATCCCGCACTTCCCGCCAAGCAGCACCCATGCAGATGCGACTAACACCAGTTTCTTTCGCTTTCTGGGCGATGCTAACTACTGTTTCTTTTTCTATAAGTGCTTGCGCCTTTACCTCTGTTTTATAGCGGGAAGATTGGGCACAGTAGCTACAATCTTCTGGACAACCTCCCGTTTTAATAGATATGAGCTTACAAACTTGTATTTTTGTTGGGTCATGATATTGGCGATGCACGCTAGCAGCTTGATAAATAAGCTCTAGCAATGGCGTGTTGTATATCGCCCGAATTTCTAATTCCTGCCAATCGTAGCGTATTCCCACCACATCACTATCCTTCTTGTAGACTGGGTTAAATCTTGAGCTGTCTTTTGGTTGAATCTCCTGCGGTACAGCGTTTGGGCAAAGCGATTTTATCGAAGTTATGCCATGTACTGTGCTTTATCACCCATTGGCTCTCAATCCTTTCGCTCTAGATATTAGACATCAGCTTATCAAGATTTTGGTTTAATGGCAGATTCACACCAAAATACTCACCCTATCTGTTGCAAGTAAAGCGAAAGCATGGTGTTTTTGGCAAAGAACCCATACCTACACCACTGATTATCCAAATTGGAACATAATAATACAGCTCATCTCGCTGCTGCTAAACCACGGTATGAGAGAATTTACAAAATCTAGAGAATGTTCTGGGAAAAGATCCCGTCGATTAAGTAATTTATGATATCAGAACTGCCACTAATTACAAGCGATCGCCTGTTCTTACGAGCGGCTATCCATGAAGATATACCCCAAATTCTCAAATACTTCATTCATAACAAAACCTATCTCACTCCATTTTACCCTCTTTGGGCTGATGGTTTTTTCACTCAAGAGTATTGGCAATATCAGATAGAGAACAATTTTCTGGAATTTATTAATGGTCAATCGTTAAAGCTATTTATTTTTACCAAAAACAATCCAACTGTAATTATTGGAACTATAAATTTTAGTAATTTTGTCCGAGGAGCCGCTCATTTTTGCTACGTGGGATATAGCCTCGCTGAAAGTAAACAAGGTAAAGGATATATGACAGAAGGGCTAAAAGCGGCAATTTTATATCTCTTTCAAGAGTTAAATTTTCACCGAGTCATGGCTAATTATATGCCTCACAATCGACGCAGTGGCAATGTCCTAAAAAGACTTGGTTTTGTCATTGAAGGATATGCTAGAGACTATTTGTTAATTAATGGTCAATGGGAAGATCATATTATCACAAGTCTTATCAATTCTAATTGGCAAGCACCTAAATTTTAAAAAAGGCTGAGTAAAATTTTATTTAATATAATAATTGGAAATTTACTGATTTATAAATACTAGTTATAAACGCAAATTAGGCAATTATTGGAGAGTGGACAATGCTTATTTTAACCCAAAAAAACTATTATTTTGACTTTCTGATCCTTGTCCACTCTCCAGTTATTGATAATAATACAAAAGCTTAGTTTTAATGAATTTGAGATATCAGTTGTAAACATCTACAAATTCATAGCAAATTCATAATAAATACACAACAACTCCACAAGCAAATGCAATAGTAATATTCGTTCGTTCCTCGGCTCAGTTATCAAGGTTTGCTTAAGCCGATGTGCCTAATTCTATTAAATGATTGGGGGGTTTTTCAAAATGCACATTAATTTTATAAAACGCTTGTCTATCTTTCCTACTATCTTCGCTTTTGCTAAGATCTCACACGCAGTTGTCTTAGCATCACCAGTTCCAAATCTCGTCAGTACACCAGTCTTAAAAACTCAAACTAGTCCTGCATCACACCAGCCAATCAAATTCACAAAGCAACAGCGTTTACAAATTAAAGTGGCTCGTCAGCAAAGAGATAAAGATATTGAGGCTCTATTAAACCCGTCCCAAACTACTAAGTTTAAGGCAGCGCTGCAATCCCGTCAGAGAATCAGAACAGTGTTAAAATCTTTGGTTCTGAATCAAGAACAACAGAAACAGGTTCAATTAATTTTGCAAACTTATAACCAGCAAGTGAAACAAATTTTCTCTTCACAGCCATCACAAGCAACATCAAATTCAGTAGGAGTTACTGCACCAATATCACAACCAATTAAAAAATAAAACTCAGTTTTATTTAATTAAGCTTAAGTTTCAGAAGACTGGCGGATTTGATCCAAACTTCGGTTAAGCCAGTCTTCATACCAATCATAAAAACTCAAAAGCTGCTCCTCATCACTATTTGAATGAAAATCATCAGGGTTGATGTCATGGAAAGCATGACAAAAACTCAAAGAAGCAGGATATATTCCATTATCATTAGTACGGTCATCTATCCAGATTTTTCCTGACTGATCCCCGGTAATGACTAACATTGCGTAAATTCCACAACCATAATTTGTAATGGTGAGAGTACCTTGGATAAATTTATTGTTGAAGTAGTTATCATTGTTGGTAACCAAACCCGTATTATTCTTGACAACTAAATCCAAATCATTCCATGCTTCTGTCAACGGAAATGGTTTAGAGAGAATTTCGTAGTTCTTAGGGTATAGTTTTTCTGAAATGGCATTTTCAGATTCAACTCCCGATAGTCCAAATAAGCCGTATCCTGGCCCTGCACCACCATTACCAATTTCTAAGAGAAAGTTTCGATATTCACTTGGTAGCGTAATATTGTATCTAGATTCAAACGCTTGAATATCTTTGTTACTCAAACAAGGTTTGAATTGATATTGGTGTGATTCTGAGCCAAAAACCTCAAATGTAGCGTCTAAAATAGCTAATTGAGTTAACTTTTTCTTTAATTGCAAAACTTTATCCATTATGCACTCTAGATTTTGATGGTGACGCTGCCATATTTTAGATATGGGTCGCTTTTTGCGTCTATGCTGATGCCAAAGCCAGAGGTAGTATTAAGGGAAGAATGAATTAAGCTTTGCTCGTAATGACTCTGGCTGAAACTCCAAACTACAAAAATTCTAGCAATCCTTTTCTCTCGCTCAACTACGAAAGCGCTTTGGAATCTCTAGGCGCTGACTACTACGACGAGGTTGCCGCAGCGGAATTTCCCCAACACCTTTTACGTTGGCGTAACGACGCACTATTACCCCGTTTGGGTTTAGACCCCCAAGAAGTCAAAGACGAAGATTTTATCACAGCTTTTGGTCAATTTCAGGGGCGTAAACCCTTGTTGGCGCTGCGTTACCACGGCTATCAATTTGGTGAATATAACGGGCAGTTGGGTGATGGTAGAGGCTTTCTCTACGGGCAAGTACGCGCCACTGATGGCGAATTGTACGATTTTGGCACGAAAGGTTCTGGGAGAACGCCCTACTCCCGTGGTGGCGATGGTATGCTGACGCTCAAAGGTGGGGTGCGGGAAGTTCTGGCTGCAGAAGCACTACACCAATTGGGTGTACGTACCTCGCGCTGTCTGAGCATGATTGAAACAGGTTTACCCCTCTGGCGGGGCGATGAACCTTCGCCTACCCGTTCATCTGTGATGATTAGAATGAGCAGTTCTCATATTCGGTTTGGCACTTTTGAGCGACTGCACTATTTCCAGCGTCCAGATTTAACTAAGAAGTTATTAGACCACGTAATTGAGCAGTATTATCGACACTTAAGTGCTGAACAAAATAAATATGCCTTGTTTTACGCCGAATTAGTGAAACGAATTGCAGAACTAGCAGCGCAGTGGATGGCGGCTGGCTTTTGTCATGCAGTCCTAAATACTGACAATATGTCGATTACGGGAGAGAGTTTTGACTATGGCCCTTACGCGTTTATCCAGACTTATAACCCATCCTTTATAGCTGCATATTTTGACTATTATGGACGCTACTGTTACGGTAATCAACCAGGTATTTGCAAATTGAATCTACAACTGCTCCAGGAACCTTTAAAAACGATTATTGATCAAGGCGAAATGGAAGTTGGATTAGCAATGTTTGATGAGTATTATCAAGCAGAATACAGTTGTTTGATGTTGAAAAAGTTAGGTTTTGAGGATTTACCACATCCAGAAGCTGGGGAATTATTGAATCTAACGATTGAATTTTTGAAAGATAGCCAAGTTGGTTATCACCAGTTTTTTTATGAGATGGCTCGGACTTTTTCATCGAAATGGCGAGATGAACCAGGTTTTGTGATGAATAATTCAGAGATTGTGCCAGTACCGGGTGCGTCAGGAGTTTTTGATGATTGGTGCATATTGTATCATAAAATTTTGAATGATTTGGAGCGCAATTGCATCGATGTAATTGCCCAAACTCTAGCTGTTCATAATCCCAAAACGGCATTATTAAGACCTGTAATTGAATCTATTTGGGAATCAATTGCTCAGGAAGATAATTGGCAACCTTTTTATGACTTAATTAAGGCAATTCAGTCTAGGGGGTAGTCAAAGTTAAATAGTCGTGTTTACAGACATCGCGCCCGGAACTGAAGTTCCAGGCTGATAGCTTAAGTCCACTCAAGTGGACTAAAATCATCTACTCAGTCCGCTTTAGAGGACTTTCGCTATTAGGCTTGGAATTCTATTCCGAGGCGGGATAGCAACGAAGCGGGGATTGTCTGATGTGGGTAATAAGCTAATGAGTATTTAACCTGGCTAACTAAACTGCTGGGCATAAAATCGCGCATAGCGACGTTCTAGAGCTAATAATTCTTCATGGGTTCCTGATTCGACAATTTGTCCCTGTTCGAGAACTAAAATGCGATCGCACCTCCTAACTGTCGATAAACGGTGAGCAATAATAAATACTGTCCGTTTTTCCATCAGTCTTTCCAGGGCTTCTTGTACCAGCGCTTCTGACTCAGAATCTAATGCTGATGTCGCCTCATCAAGAATCAAAATTTGGGGATTGAGCAGAACAGCACGAGCGATCGCAATTCTTTGTCTTTGTCCACCTGATAAGTTTACCCCACGTTCACCCACCCAAGTCTGATAACCTTCTGGCAGTTGGCTAATAAACTGATGGGCATTAGCAATTTTCGCCGCCTCTTTAACTGCTTCCATGTCAAAAACATCTTGTCCAAAAGCGATATTCTGGGCAATTGTCCCCGAAAACATGATGGTTTCTTGAGGAACAATCCCAATTTGTCGTCGCAGACTATGCAGTTTGACATCTCGAATATCAACACCGTCAATGAAAATTTGACCAACTTCAGGATCGTAAAAACGCGGGAGAAGATTCACAAATGTGGTTTTACCAGCACCAGAAGCACCCACAAGAGCGATCGCTTCACCTGGCGATACCAATAAACTAATATCTTTTAATACAGGTTCACCTGGTTTATAAGCAAAAGAAATATGACGATATTCTACTTTGCCGTTGACTGGAGGTAGAGCGATCGCATTTATCTTTTCTGTCACCGTCGGTTGAATTGCCATCAATTCAAAAACGCGATCAACAGATGCTTCACCCTGCTTAAATTCGTTGTAGTTGTTAGTAGTATGACCAATGGGATCAATTAACAGCGCCGCCGCCGCCAGATAACTGAAAAAATTCGCCACTGTCAAGTTACCTTGGGAAATTTGCCACGCTCCCACTATCAGTAACGATAACGCACTTAAGGCTTCCAAAAATCCGATGATGGGAATCTGAATCGCTTTCAGGCGTTCGGCTGAGTATTTTGCTTTGAGACTGCGTTCTGCTTCATGGCCAAAGCGGGCGATTTCGTAATTTTCAGCAGCAAAAGCCTGTACCAAACGAATACCGTTGAAAACTTCCGCGAGAATGGCTGATAAACCCGATACGCGATTTTGACTTTTTAAGGAATACTTGCGTAACCGTTCACCAAACCAGCCGACTAAAATACCCATCAGCGGGGCAACAATCACTGTTGCTAGTGTCAGTTGCCAATTCAGGTAAATCATGTAAATCGGAATTGCTAGCAACTGCAAAATACAGGGGATAAAGTCGTGAAATACTTTATTTACCACTTCGCCAACCCGGTCAACATCTTCTGTGAGGCGGTAAGATAAATCACCTGCTTTTGCGGTTTCAAAATAGCTGAGATTAAGCTTTTGAAGATGGGCGTAGACTTGCTGACGGAGATGAAAAGCAACTCTTAAAGCAGCTTTCGCCATATACATATCTTGTATAGACTGAAACAAGCCTCTAACAAGAAACACTAAAGCACAGCTGCCAGTTATTTGAGCGATCGCGACTACATTACCTTGTGCAAAGGGAGTTGCCAATTTACCAGCGAGATTTATCAACACTAATGTCGCCAGCACGTATCCCAAGATCCCAACAAGTCCTTTGGCGATCGTTTGCCACTGGAGTCGGATATAAGGCAGCAGTTGCCAATAATTAGAGCGCGTTTTCAAGCTGTAACGTCCACAACGATATTTTCCTTTGTTTGACGCTATCAGTTTTTGGGGAGTTTCTGAATAGTTAACTACAGGACTTACGCACTGAAAACCTGAAACCTAGATCCCCCCTAACCCCCCTTAAAAAGGGGGGAACTCTAAAAGCCCCCTTTTTAAGGGGGTTGGGGGATCTCTTGTGCGTAAGTCCTAAACTAATTAGTCACAAAAAGTAGCGTTGCTGAATCAGAATATATCGATGATTCTTTGTTAGTCCCTAGAGGTGGACTGCATCTGCGTAGCCACGAATGTCATTTGCTAAGACTGGATGTCAAATGTGGGGTTAAATATCTTTCAAGTGTTTGAGTATGAGCAGTGGTATGGCGAGGTATAGACCAAAGTTTGATAGTTTCGTCACCACTGCCACTTACTAAGGTTTGCCCATTAGGGCTAAAGGCAACAGACCATACAGACTTGGTATGTCCTGCGAAGTTAGCAAGGAGTTTACCACTAGCTAGATTCCAGAGCTTGATTGTTCTGTCATAACTACCACTAACTAAGGTCTGTCCATTCGGACTAAAGGCAACAGACCATACGGCTTGGGAATGCCCCGCTAGAGTGTGCAACAATTTGCGATCGCCTAGCCGCCACAGTTTGATGGTTTTATCCATACTGCCACTGGCAAGGGTTTGCCCATCAGGACTGAAGGCAACAGAAGATACTCCTTGGGAATGCCCTGTGAGAGTTTGTATGAGTGTCGGACTGCCAGTGTTTAGCTGCCAAATTCTGATGGAGCTATCTCTACTGCCACTGGCTAACTTCTGGCTATCGGGGCTAAAAGCAACAGACTTTGCCCAGCCTACATCCTGGAGTGTAAAGAGTTCTTGGCCTGTGTCCAGATTCCAAAGCTTAATGGTATTGTCAGCACTGCTACTAGCAAGCAATTTTCCATTGGGACTTATAGCGATAGCTTGTATATCGTCTTTATGCCCATCAAGGGTACGTATGAGAGTTCCTGTTTCCAGATTCCAAAGTTTAATTCGATTATCCCAACTGCCACTAGCGAGTACACGCTGATCAGTGCTAATCGCCAAAGATGCAACTGCATCAGCATGACCTTTAAAACTGTGGAGTAATTTGCCAGTGTGCAGATTCCAAATCTTGATCGTGCCATCATAGCTACCACTAGCTAAAGTATTACCATCTGAACTGATAGCGATCGCATAAATCCACGCTGAATGCCCTTTGAGAGTTTGATAAGGTTGAATGATTGGTAACGGCATAACGCCAGGTGTAACCATCTGGAATGGTAATAGTAAACGATAAGAGCTAAACCCAACCAAGGTTGCTGTAGATGTAATTGCCAGTAATATTGTAATTTTATTAACAATTCGGTTTGACACTACAGAGAGACTCTCCATTTACACAATTTGGGCGAGAAATAGTTCAAGAAAATAGAAGCCAGAAGACAAGAAAGCTTGTTTTAGCTTTTTCAACTAATTAGTTACTTCCGCCATGTTGTAGTAATGAAACTATCTACTGCTTTTTCCTACTAAATCTGCCTTAGTTACTTTATTTACATTTTTTTGTTGCTTATCCTCGTGTTCAATCCGAAGCCGGATGATAAATAAAACTGTGATTATGGTAGTAGCAATAAGGCTAATCGGTGTTAAATATGTCCAATGACCTGACATTTTATCCCAGATATGCCAAATCAAAATAATCATAGCTACATAAGTAAGTTTGTGTAATTGCTTCCAGTTCTTTTTCAGCTTTTTTACACTCCAATTATTAGAAGTTATAGTCAGCAGTGCAAAAATGATGAAAGTGCTTACGCCCTGGATATATATCCAAAATGTTTTGATGTCAAAAAAATCAAAGTTTCTCTTTTGAACCATTAGGAAAGCATGACCCATAACTAAAAAGAAAGCTATAATACCAATGATCCGGCGGCGTTTTAGCAGCCATTGGGGAATACCTGTCTCTTTGGTTTGCGGAAAAACAATTCTTAAAGTGGTGGGAAGTAATGTGGCTATATAACTAGCTAATGCTATAAATCCGATAATATTAGCTAGAGGTGATTCATCCATTGAAACCATGATTAATCTCTAAAAATAATATTGTTGGCTATAGTAGAAACTACAGGTATAGGCAGCAAAAAATAACCTGCGCTCATCCTAGTTAAAATAGCGGATAAGCTAGGTATTTTAGTCTGGTGTTTTACCAAGACAATTTTGTTAAATAATTGAAACCAAAATGTTTATTTAGGAAGTACTTAAAGCCTGCTATAGTAAGCAAAATTTGACAGACTACTAGATATTTCTCAAAAGGTAAAGCAGTGCAGTCTTAAGGGTTTCCTCCAGGAGCAACTGTTGTTAGCGTAGCGGTAGCATTAGCGAGAAACGAGTGTCACCCGTGCCCCCACGGGTATCTTGCTTCGCGGAGCGCCTCCGTCAGGAAAAGGGCGAAGGGCAGAAGCGAAGAGGATTTTAGCCCGTTAATTTTCTTTACATAGCTATCTTTTTTTGTACTTTTCTAACTACTTAAATCTATAACTGAACCGCTTAATTACTTGTTTACATCGTAGTGTGACTACTTGGAGGTTAATAGTACCCTAGAGGGTACTCTCTGCAACTGCGATCTTTTTTGGAATGACGCATAACAAAATAGCTACGTCGCTTGTCTACGAGACACTGTGCGTAGCTTGTTATCGAAAAGTATTGAGTGTCATTCCACTAAAGTGTTTACTACAAGCTCCTTTAACCTCTCATAATCCCTGTGGTGGAGTAGTAGTTTAGACGGTGCGTTTTGCTTTTGTTCATAAAAAAATCCCCCTCCTCGCTTGCGCGGGGAAGGGGTTAGGGGTAGGGTTAGCCTAATATCCGCCTTCTTCTTCGTATTCTGGCTGCCTTTCTTTGACTTTCTTAGGAATATTCACTGGCTTCGGCGCATCTTCCCAAGCATCGCCCTCTACGTCGTCATAATCATCGTATTCATCAACGTATGGCTTGCTGTAGGGCTGGGCTTCATATTTTAACGGTTGCGGTTGTTGATACCTGTCGCTGCCGGTTGCCTCACTCCAGTTATCTTCTTCCTCGTCTTCCTCGTATTGAATAGATTCATACTGCCGCGCCTTCATTACCTGACGCTGTGGCCTTTCATCTTCCACATAGTCCTCTGTCCATTCCTCTTCCCGCGCTACGGGTTCGGGGGCGCGAACTCTCTGCTTGGGCGGCTGCAATGGCATTCCAGCTGGCAGTTGATTGCCAGGTGCAACTTGGCGTGGTGGAGCATAGCCACCGTAGTCTTCTTCTATATCTCGCTCCCACGGCGCTTTGCCGATACCCAGGCGCTCTAGTAAACCAACTGTTAACTGGTTTACCCGTTCTTCGGCTCCCTCAAACACAATCAATCGGTTGGGGCCAGTACTGACAATTTCATCGACTGAGAACTCGTAAGTACTCACAAATTGATCGGGAATTTGGGGCAATCCTAAAGAAGCAATGACTATGGAGTTAAGCTTCCCGGTTTCGGCATTGAATTTGAAGCCCCGAACTTTGCCTAATACTTCACCCGTTTCTGTAATTACTTCCCAGTTAATCAAATTACTGAGAGATTCAACTTCGATATCTTCAATTACATCTTCGTTATCAACCAGGATGACATCACCAATCTGGTTAATGTTGTTGAGGTACATGTAGCGCGGTATGCCCGAAATAGAGATCAGGCTGTCTCGCAAACCAAGAGCCACAACCTCTCGTTGATCAATATCAACCCAGATTTGACTGACGATGCCTAGCCGCTTGCCATTGTCGCCGGTAATCACCTGGGTATTTAATATGTCGGAACGCCTAATTATCTGTTCAGAGGTCATTCTATACCGAGTCCTGATCTCGAATCCGGTTTGTATCTATACACTATTATTAACAAAAACTCAAGCAGATGTATTGGATGATTGTAACTTAATCCCCAAAACTTGAGTGTAAGCTCCTCGTGCTTGAGTAACGCCAATTGTGCGTTCGGCTGATTCTATCATCGGACGACGCAAACTCACAACTATAAATTGCGCTTGTTGTGACTGTTGTTTGATCATTCTAGCTAATCGTTCTACGTTTGCCCCATCTAGGAACATATCTACTTCGTCAAAGGCGTAAAAGGGCGATGGGCGGTAGCGTTGCAGGGCAAAGATAAAGCTCAAAGCTGTGAGTGATTTTTCCCCCCCAGACATGGAAGCTAGGCGCTGTACGGGTTTGCCTTTGGGGTGCGCGACTAAATTCAGTCCGCTGCTAAAGGGATCTTCGGGATTTTCGAGTTGCAGGAAGCCGTCGCCGTCTGAAAGGATGGCAAAAATCGATTGAAAGTTTTCGTTGACAGCATCGAAAGCTTCTTTAAAGGCAAGTTGCCGCAATGTGGTAAAGTTTTCAATCCGCAAAAGTAGTTCGGTGCGTTCCCCTTCTAGTGTCTCTAATTTTTGCGTTAGTTCTTGGAGGCGGTTTTGAGTACGTTCGTATTCTTCCAATGCCAGCATATTTACAGGTTCCATTGCCTGTAAGCGTTTGGTAAGCGATCGCAATTCTTTCTGCAATTCTTCCAAGTCTACCTGATCTGGAACTTCCGGCAGCGGATTTGGTAATTCTGCTCCCACATCCCGCAACTGGCTTTGTAAAGCAATTAGTTCCTCCCGCCGCTTCTCTTGGGTTTCCTTGAGTTTTTCTATTTCCCATTGCAATTGTTGTTGGCGCAAAAGATGCGATCGCACTTCCTGTTCTGTAGCGTCGCGTTTTTGTTTCTCTTCTCCCAAATTTTGCTCCATAAGGCTTAGGTTGGCGCGTGTTTGGGTGATTTGGTTGTCTATCGTTATGGTTTGTGTGGAGACGCGATGAATCGCGTCTCTACAAGAGATTTGTTGGGTTTCATATTCTATGATTCGTGTCTCTGCTTCTTGGATTTTTTCTTGTAAACGTTGTTGCTGATTTTCTAAATTTTTTAATCTTTGTTCGGCTTCGCGTAACGCCGTCTCTCGTTGTTGCAATTGTTGCTCTTGAGTTTTAATTGTCGCTTGAATTTGTTGCCATTCGCTGGGAGTTTGGGATGCTTCCAACTCTGCTAAAGCGTGTCGCAATTGTTGCAGTTGAGTTTCTTGTCCCGGTAATTCCCGCTCCAAAATTTCTAGACGGGATTGGGCAGTGGCTAATTTTTCGCTGTTTTGTGCGAGTTGCGATCGCGTCCCCTCTAATTGCGCTGTTAAATTCTTAATATCTTTTTGCAACTGTTCCAATTGCAACTGCTGTTCCCGCCGCGCTTGACGCGCTTCTGTAAGTTCCTGGGTGAGTTTTTTGGTTCTGGCTGACAAAGTAGCGATCGCCTCAGTACAACGCTCTAAAACCCGCTCAATGTCCACCAAGCGACTTTTTAGAGCGATCGCTTCATCAGATTCCGCCGCTTCCGCATTACCAAACCGCAACGCTGAACGCTGGGTGTTACTACCACCAGTCATTGCACCGCTGGTTTCCAGAAGTTCGCCGTCTAAGGTGACAATGCGATACAGTCCTAAATTTTTCCGCGCCGCCTCAAGGTTGGCAAATACCACCGTGTTACCAAAAACATAGCTGAATACATCTTTATAACGGCGATCGCAATCGACTAAGTTAACAGCATAATTAACGAAGCCGTTAGCAAAACGCAGTGTTGCATCTTGAGTAAATTTGGGAGCGTGAATTTTATTTAGGGGTAAAAAAGTCGCCCTCCCTGCACGCTTCTGTTTGAGCAGTTCAATACCTGCTGCGGCTACACCATCATCTTCCACCACAATATGTCCCAAACGTCCCCCAGCAGCCATTTCTAAAGCTAGCTGATGGCGAGGTTCCACCTTTCCTAACTGCACAACTAAGCCACAAAGTCCAGGCATTCCTGATTGTAAAATGACTTTACTAGCTTGGGTTCCTTGGACTTCTTGCTGTGCTTGCGCTTGCGCTTCTATTTTATCCAACTGGCGTTGTTTTTCTCGTTGTTCAGAAAGTAAGCGTTTTTGGGTTTCCTGTTGGATTTGGAGTTCTTGTTCTGTGGCGGAAAGATTTTGAGCTAAATTCTGGATGGGTTCGCTAGAGGCGTTAAATTCCGTTTCAACTTGATTACATTCAGTTTGTTTTTGGGCTAATAGCGGTTCGTCGCGTTCAATTAACTGGGTTTGTTCTGAAATTAGTTGTTGTAACTGATTATTGCGTTCCCTGAGTTGTGCTTGTTCGGTACGTTGCGGTTCTAGAGTTTGCAGCAAAGTTTCAATTTGACGGTTGAATGCTGTTTGTTGTTGCACCCACGCTTCCGAAGCCGAGGCGATTTCTGCGGCGGCTTCGCGGGAGGTTTCTAAAGCTTGCTGTGCTTCATTTCTTTGTTGCTGAGAAGACGCGATGAATCGCGTCTCTACAATGTGGGTTTCGGCAATTTCTTCTAGGGAATGACGGTGTTTTTGAATCTCTTGCTGAGTTTGAGCTAGACGTTTGGTAGTTTCATGAGAAGCTGTTTCTAATTCCGTTAGCTGACGCTGGAGTTGTTTTCGTTCTGCTTCTTGGGTGGCGAGGGTAGATTGTACCGCCAAAAGTTCATCTTCTCCCAACGCTTTCACATGAGCATTGAGTTGTTCAAGTTCAGCAGTTTTTTGGACGATTTGGGAATTTAGGTTTGTGAGTTGGGTAGTGAGTTCACCAGAATTGCGATCGCCTGTTTGAATTTCGTGAACTAACTTTTCTTGTTGTGCTTGTAGCGATCGCCATGATAAAACAGCTTCCCAGGATTGTTTAGCCAGAAATTCCGTGCGGAGCTTTTGATATTTCTCAGCTTTAGCACGATCTTGGGAAAGGCGATCGCGCTGTGCAGTTAATTCTGTCTCAATAATCCGACAGCTATCTTCCTTTTCCTTCACCTCATCTAAAGTTGATTTAGCTTGGATAATTTTGCGATCGAACGCCGCCACTCCAGCCAATTCATCAATAATTTCCCGCCGTTCCCGCCCATTCATCGAGATAATGCTGGTGACATCCCCTTGCAGTACGACATTGTAGCCTTCAGGATAAACCCGCAGGTTACTTAGTTCCTCATGCAATTCCGTCAGCGTACAAGGTACACCATTGATATAGTAATTCGATGTGTAAGTCCCTTGGTGAGTGACTCGCAGCCTTCTAGTAACACTCCACTCGTCCAATTTTGGATTTTGGATTTTAGATTTTGAATTTTCTTCCCCTGCCTCTCCTACTCCCCCTGCTTCCCCTACTCCCCCTGCTTCCCCTACTTCCTCACTTTGCGCTTTTGCGCCTTTGGGTGAGACATCTTCCCCCGATAAATCAAACGTTACCGTGACGCTAGCTTCAATAGAAGCACGTCCTTTAGCAGTTTGAGTGTTATTTACCAAATCCGGCAGGCGATCGGCTCGCATTCCCTTAGAACTGGAGAGTCCCAGGCAAAATAGCAGTGCATCTAAAATATTAGATTTACCCGAACCATTTGGCCCAGATATGACAGTACACCCCGGTAGCAAAGGGACTGAGGTAGTGCCACCGAAGGATTTGAAGTTCGTAAGTTCCACGCGCTTGATATGCACCATAGGCGCTGGTTCACTGGGCTAATGAAGAACAAGTGTATCAACTAATTAAAAATTCGCAAGAGGGTAGGGGGGAAATTTGGGGATTATCGTAGGCGCGTAGCGGCTGATCGCACGCGATCGCTCCAGGCACAGCGAAGAGTCTGATGGTTGTTTTTGCAGCATCAGAGTTTTCCTAGAGCAGATAAGGAGAGTTTAGGCACGAAGGGGAATCAGTTGGTATAGTTTGAATCATCTGTGAGCCATCTGATTTTAGTTATAAAAATGCTCAACAATCCTCTTATCACGCTGTTGTTGACGGGTTTATTAGCAGCAGTTGCGGGTTACTTAATTAACCAGTGGCCAGCAATTCGAGATTTCCCCGGTAGAAATACTTTAATTTTCAAGCTGACAATTGAGGTTGTAGTTTTGACTGGGATTATCGGCGGGTGGAAAGACGTTGGCGATAAAAGTGATGTATTGAGGGTTTTGTTTCTGACTATTGGCGGTGTGGCTTTGATATTTTTGGCTTGGCATACATTCCAGCTATTTGTGATGTTATGGCAGACACGGGGGGAAAGTGGCGGGACTGTTAATGGTACAACAGGACTGAAAACGCCAGATCATTGGCGGCGGGAGTTGCTCAAGGCAATGAAAATTTATGTGACAGCAAGGCTGCGTGACTCACTGCACAATGAGGAAATAATTCGGTTGCAGATGGAGAATCGACAAGATATGGTTGGGCGATCGGCGCGATCGCTGACAATCAAAAGTAATCCATCATCGCCGTGGATGTGGGTAAAACAGCAGCTAAGGCTCATTATCTTTAGCAAGTCAGACACTGAATTAGAACAAAGCAAACGAATCATTGAAGTTTTTGAGCAGACAGATATTGCAGGGAGATTGCTAATTTTGGGCGATCCTGGTTCAGGGAAAACTAGGATGCTGCTGGAATTGGCAAGAGATTTAATTGAACGTGCCGCGCAGCAACCAGATAACCCCATTCCAGTCTTATTTGAGCTTTCTAACTGGAAAGATGATAAACAAGCGCTCGGCGGCTGGTTGATGGCAGATTTAAAATTTCGCTACAACGTCCCGGAAGCAATTTCTCGCCACTGGTTGCACACAGATAAACTTTTACCCCTGCTGGATGGTTTGGATGAATTGGGATTACCCCGTCAAAAAAAGTGTATTGAGCGGATAAATGACTTTCTGCAAAACAACTCTAGTCTATTGCCGTTAGTTGTCTGCTGCCGTCAAGAAGAGTATATCAAGGGTGAGGCAATTTTGGGGCAGTTGCGGGGAGCAGTCTATTTGCAACCACTGACACCAATCCATATCCAAAATTATCTGCAACGGGTTGGGTATTCCTTTTTATGGCAACCTATTAAAGATGACCCTGAAGGTTTAGGTGTGTTGGCAAAGATACCGCTATTTTTGCATCTTATTCCAGTTGCTTATCCAGAAGGGTTGGTGAAGAAAGGTAAACACTTTAATTCTGCTGATGAACGCCAAGCATATCAAAAACAATGCCGTAAAGAGTTGTTTGATGCTTACATTAAACACCGATTGGAAGAATCTCATGACAGCAAAGGTTATAACCATGAAGATATTAAAACTTGGTTGAAATGGTTAGCTAAGACATTGAATAAACAGAAACAAAAAGAATTTTTTATTGAAAAAATACAGCCGGACTATCTAGATTCATTTACCCAAGAAATTTGGTATTTTTTGCTAGTTCAAATAATTATATCTCTAATTTGCGGTTTGATGGTTTTTCTAATTGATGGAAGAATTTACGGGCTGTTTGTTGGTGCAATGTTTGGGTTACTTTTTGCGCCTGTTTTTAGTTCAGTAGAAAATGATATAACACCGATTGAAACTCTTCATTGGTCTTGGGGAAATACACGTTTTGGTATATTTTTAGGTTCGATAGTTTGGCTGACTACCTGGCTATTTATTGGGTTAATTTATGGGCTGCTTATTGGGCTGTTTGTTGGGCTATTTGTTGGGTTGCTTGTTGGACTGATTTTTGGGCTGGTTTTTGGGCTGATAGGTGATGAACTAAAAATTATTGATTACCCCAATAAAGCTATTTATTCATCTGCAAAACATGCTATGTTTTTCATGGTGCTACTTTTACCTTTTGGGATGTTAATATATGCAATGCGTAGTCTGTTACTCGGTTTGAAGATTGAGCCATTCGAGGCACTATTATATGGAATTTTTATAGCGATAATTTTCGGCATCTTTTTTGGAGGAATTGCCTGTATTCAACATTTTGCTATGCGTTTAATTCTGTGGCACAATCGGTCAATTCCTTGGAATTATGCCCATTTTTTAAGCTACGCTGCCGAACGACGATTGATTCAACAAGTTGGTGGGCGCTATCAGTTCATTCACGATTTATTACAAGAGCATTTTGCAAGTATGTAAAATCATTTTTGCTGTGTTTGCAAGCAGCTAACTATCTTGGTTGTAACTCAAAGTTGCTCTCTCCTAGCTGTAGTCCACTCAAGTGGACTGAAATCATTTTTCAGTCTTATTTATAAGGTTTTAACTATTAACTATAGATTTATCAAGTGACTATATTAGTATCAATTGCCTATTTCTTAATTCTATTTGATTGAATAAAAAACAGGACTTACGTATATGTAAATCCTGTTTAGTTTTCATAGGGATGTTAACTTAAATTCAGCTATTTTACTATTGTTTTTTCACAGCTTCAACTTTTGCTTCCACCTTCACTGTCTTCACACCTTGAACTTCTTTAGCTAAGGTTTCAGCTTTCTTGAGTTCTTCAGCAGAAGCCGCTGTGCCTTTGAGGATAATTTCACCCTCTTTGTTTTCAACTTGTAACTTATTGCCTGGTAAGCCTTTGTTCAACTTTGTACTAACTTCAGTTTTTAAATCACTCTTAACTCTTGTTGCTGCCGTTTTTTCAGAATCGGTTTTAACTTTAGTATCTGTGCTAGCTGCTAAAGGAGTTGTTTCGGTTCCTGGAATTTTGGCAGTTTGATTTGTTTGCGAAGCTGGTTTTGCTGGTGCTTGAGCGGCTTCATTAGTAGTGCTAGGAGTTTCCGAACCAGTTTTAGGAGCCTCTTGACAGCCAAAAGTACCAACTACCAAAATGCTGCTAACTAGTAATAGAATTAGCTTTTTCATTATCTATCTCCGAATTGATTACTGGAAGCGATTAATTGAGGTGTGTGATGGTGAGGAGCAGATGTTAAAAAGCAATTAAATTTGAAGTAGCAAAAGTGCCCAAGCAAATACTCAGGTTACTGGAAATTGAAACTTAGACAATTTATTGAGGCTAAGATTTGGCTGCCATTTCCCAGAAGCGCCAATTCAATTTTCCTGACGGTTGCTAACCAGGATGCCTCTGCATACAGTCTGTAGCTCTCTATGAATTTAATGTAGATGCACAGTAGCTCTTTCGGTGGTAGACTGTGCAGCCTGACAGTAGTGACTCGATATTATCAGATTTTAGCCAGTTTGGCGATGCCTACGCCTATGCAACTCAAAACTTCAGCGTTTTTGCAATCCTGTGCCAGCAAAATTACCAACAAAATGTTACTTTAGAAAACTATGGGTTGCTTACAATGCCCTAAATATCAGTAAATATTAGCCAATGCCGTACCTTACTTCCGCCCGCGAAATTAGTGCGATTGTCGCTGAATATACTAATGCTAAAACGCTGTGGATAGATACAGAAGTAGCTGACTATAAAAGTCGTAATCCCCGACTATCGTTGATTCAAGTATTAGATAATCCTCAAGATATGAGTGGCGATCGCGTCTACCTTTTAGATGTTCTAGATCAGCCTAATATTATAGCTGAATTTATTGAAGAAATTATGATAGATTCTGCAATTGAAAAAGTTTTTCACAACGCCAGTTACGATCTAAAACTTCTCGGTAACAAGAAAGCCAAAAATATTACTTGTACTTTGGATATGGCAAAAAAAATTCCCTACTATCTTTTGCCATTACCCAACTACCAACTTAAAACCATAGCTACTGCACTTTGTAGCTTTAACAATATCGACAAACAAGAACAAGAAAGCGATTGGGGAAAACGTCCCCTGACTGAAGAACAGATAGAGTATGCTTACCTAGATTGTATTTATCTTGCTCAAATCCACTCAAATTTGTTAGATTTACAAGCCCAAGCCAACCCCGAACCTGCAACAGAAGACTTAATATCACTAAGTACTAGATACTCACACCTTGAGCAGCAATGGAAGTTGTTGAATTCAGAATTTGAGCATTTGCAAGAACGCATGAAAAAAGCCATGCAAGCTCAAAATATATCTGAAACTTCTTATTATAAGCTGACTAGTTATGAGCGCACTACAGTCAAAGCTACTTTTACAGAATTGGTAAGGCTAGCACAAAGTGAAGGTATTAATTTAGATTTCCCCATCACACTAACTCAGAAACTCCAAAAAGATTTAGGGCAAAATCTAGAACAACTGTCTGTAGATATTGAAAAAACCACCTCTTGGCGGCTAGCTTCCAAAACTCAAGAGAGTGAAACAGCGGATGAGTAAAATGTCCATATAGCTACAAATACCACAATTTATGGAGTTATTTTTTAGAACAAATCTTAATGTTTCAAATATATTTGTTTTAAAAAGTATCCTAAAAAACATGATTAACAGTAGTTTACTGCTCATAAATCCATTGTCAAGAAGCACGTAGATGACAATAGCAAAGAGCCAAATTGACAATTTTTATACTTTATAGTTTAGATTTTTTCATTAATATAACTATTAAATAAATCTATTTAATATCAGGTAAATTTGTCAATTGACTTTAAATGTCTATCAAAAGTTAGAATAACTATTGAGTTAAAGAATTAAAATCTAGATTTTGGTAGTAATTACGTTCAGGTATTATGGCAGTTTATATTAAATTATGAGACGGCGTTTATTTAGGCAAAAGCGAACAAGGGTAAATCAAGTATTTACTATAGCTATTTTTACTACATTGACAGCAATTAGCAGTGTTTCTTGTAGTAAGAATGACAATGTGTTGGTAACAGAAATAGGAGTCAGTCAACCTAGCCGTCGTTCAGCTACAACATCCATTGGTGGGGAATTCTATCTTCAGGGAAAAAATCAGCATGTAAACGGCGATTTACAAGCTGCGATCGCTTCATATAGTAAGGCAATTGCCCAAAATTCTCAATATGGCGCTGCCTATAACGGGCGGGGATTAGCCTACTTTGACTTGGGAGACAAGGAAAAAGCGATCGCAGATTACAATCAAGCCCTGCGGATCAATCCTAACGACGCCGAAGCCTACAATAATCTGGGGAATGCCCGCGCCTCACTAGGAAATAACAGAGAAGCAGTTAAAGATTACAGTGAAGCGATTCGCCTGAATCCCAACTATGCCGAAGCCTACAATAACCGAGGGAATGCCCGCGCCACCTTGGGAGAAAAAAGAGGGGCGCTAGATGATCTTGACCAAGCGATTCTCCTCAACCCCAAATATGCCATCGCCTACAATAACCGAGGAAATGCCCGTGCTGCCAATGGAGATCCACAGGGTGCGATCGAAGATTACAATCAAGCCATTCGCCTCAACCCTAACTTTGCCCCTGCCTACAATAACCGGGGAAATGCCCGCGCCGCCAATGGAGACAAGGAGGGAGCGCTTAAGGACTTGGAAAAAGCAGCAAGCATTTTTCAAAGTCAGGGTAACAACGACTTATACCAACAAGTGACGAATAACATCAAAGAACTTGGACAGTAGGGAGTGGGGGGAGCAGGGGGAGCAGGAGAAGCAAGGGAGAATAATAATTCCTGCCCAATGCCCCATACCCAATGCCTTATTCTTCAATCAATGGGCTGCGGAGGTCTTCTACCATCGCTTGAATTTCTGCTGGAGGAGGTGGCGTTAGGCGAGAAACCACTAGGGTAACTGCGAAGTTAATTAGCATACCCAAAGTACCAATTCCTTCGGGAGAAACCCCAAAAAACCAGGGTTGCATACCTCCAAATTTAACGCCAACAATGTAGATAATTGTAAAAATTAAACCCGCCAACATGCCTGCAATCGCACCTTCAGAATTGGTGCGCTTGTCGAAAATCCCCAAGAAAATCACCGGAAAGAAACTAGCAGCAGCTAAACCAAAGGCAAAAGCCACCACCTGACTAACAAATCCTGGCGGATTCACCCCAAAATAGCCGGCGAGGACGAGGGAAAAACCTACCATGATCCGCCCGACAAACACCCGTTTTTGTTCTGAGGCTGATGAATCTATGATCCGGTAGTAGATATCGTGGGCGATGGAACTAGAAATTACCAGCAATAAACCTGATGCTGTAGACAAAGCAGCTGCCAAACCGCCAGCCGCTACCAAGCCAATCACCCACGGAGGGAGGTTAGCTACCTCTGGGGTGGAAAGCACAATGATATCTGGGTCGATCTTTATTTCATTAGTGTCTTTATTTGGAGTTAACTGGAGACGCCCATCCTTATTTATGTCATCAAAACCCAAAAGTTTAGTTTTTTCCCACTTGGTCGCCCAGTCTAGCTGCTGCACTTCTGCAACTGTACGATTGTGTAGGGAATCAATCAGGTTGTAGCGGGCAAACATGGAGAGGGCTGGAGCAGTTGTATAAAGAATGGCAATAAATAGTAGTGCCCAACCAGCAGAAAAGCGAGCTGCACGCACACTCGGTACTGTGTAAAAGCGGACAATAATATGGGGTAAGCCAGCCGTGCCTACCATCAAAGCAATGGTGGTGAACAGCACATCTAGCATCGACTTGTTTACAAATGGCTCAGTGTACTGCTTAAACCCCAGGTCAACTTGGATTTTATTGAGTTTGTCAGCAATATCACTGAAGGGAAATGCTAGCTGAGGAACAGGATTACCAGTGAGAAACCAGGCGATCGCGATCGCTGGAATCAGGTAAGCAACAATCAACACACAGTACTGTGCAACTTGTGTCCAAGTAATGCCTTTCATGCCTCCCAACACAGAGAAAAAGCCCACGATCACCATACCGATGATCACACCTGTATTGATATCTACTTGGAGGAAGCGGCTAAAAACAATGCCCACGCCCCGCATTTGTCCAGCAACGTAGGTGAGGGAGACGAAAACGGCTGCCACTACTGCCACCAGACGAGCGATATTAGAGTAGTAGCGATCGCCTACAAAATCTGGCACCGTATACTTACCGAATTTCCGTAGGTAAGGGGCCAGTAATAATGCTAGCAGTACATAGCCCCCAGTCCAGCCCATTAAATAAATAGAACCGTCGTAGCCCAAAAAAGAAATCAGCCCCGCCATTGAAATAAACGAGGCTGCGGACATCCAGTCGGCGGCGGTAGCCGCACCATTAGCAATTGAAGGTATCCCTTGACCTGCTATAAAGAAGTCTTTACTATTTTCGACTCGTGATTGCCAACCTATATAAATGTAGGCGAGGAAGGAAAGTCCAACTAATACAATAGTCCAAATTTCAACTGACACAGTTTTTCCTCACTTCTTGAGATTGTATTTTTGGTCTAGCTTGTCCATTTGGAAGGCATAAATAAAAATCAAGGCCACAAACACCAGGATTGATCCTTGCTGCGCCATCCAAAAACCAAAGGGTACGCCAAAAAACCGTATCGCATTCAAAGGTTGAACCAACAAAATACTGAAAACTAGGGAAACTAATGCCCAGACAATTAAAAGATTACGAATTAAAGCAGTATTAGCACGCCAATAAGAACGGCGCTGATCTTCATCCATCGTTGTTCACCATCATTGCGTTAGTGCATCAAAATAATACCAAGAAGCTGTTATTATCCTGTCCAATTACTGTATTAATTTTTAAATTATTTAGTAAATAATATTTAATACGCTAGTATAAAATTAAACTAAGTAATAATTAAGAATTACTCTATAGTTATTTATGAACAAATATTGGTTGATCAAGCTGAAATATCCAATAAATCATTAATAATATAATAAGATGAATATACTAATAAATGATATTTTTTCAGTAATTATTTAGTCAAATATCCTCACTAAAGAGTCAAAAGTTAATGGTCATAAACCAATAATATTTAAATTTGTACTAAAAAATTTGAGAATTAAAAAAGATAATTTTATATCCTGTTAAAATCAATATCGATCGCCGTTTACCTATGCCATTGATTTATTGATAAGATTATTGATTTTTGAAAGCTTTAGTTATGTGGTTATTACAGGTTATCCTTGCTTTGTAGAGCGCTATTTGCAAATCATTAACAAAGAATTAAAAATAATTTCCTACAGTCTTTTTTTTGTTACTGTCTTTACAGATTATAGGCGGTGTTATTATTTTGATGTTATCACCCACAAATCCAATGACTTCTGCAATTAGTCCAAGATCGAGCTGTAGTTTAGGAAACCTCTAGTGATAGATAGTTCCCTATGTAACTATTTATCAAGTATAAATACTGAAAAAGATAGAATAGAAATTACTTCAGTAATCTTAACATTGAAGTTAGTGGATATGCTTAGTTACCTTAAAGGCACAACTTGAGTGACAAGATTACTGTGTTTAATTTGGAAGACTTTTTTAACCTTTCATCTGACCTATTTTGCATCATTGGACAAGATGGTTTTTATCAACAAGTGAATCCAGCCTGGGAACAAGTGTTGGGATGGAAAGCAGAAAACTTAATCGGGCATCCGTGGCTGGGATTAGTGCATCCAGAGGATATCACAATCAGTCAACTGCCAACGGAATCACAGCAACAGTTGCGCTGGGACAGCCGTTATCTTCATAAAAATGGTAGTTATCGATGGCTATCTTGGAGTTTATCAATTTCTCAAAAGGGGTTTATTTATGCAGTGGGTAAAGACATCAGCCAACAGCTGCGGCGAATAGAAGCACTGCAAACTGAACGTGAAAGCCTTTATAATCTACTCAATCAGTTACCAGCCTTTCTCTATCTGCAACCCAAGGATTACGGGGTAGGATTTTTTAACCAACGCTTCCGCGAGGTATTTGGAGATCCTACAGGGAAACGTTGTTACGAGGCGATCGCCGGATTAAAGCAACCTTGTTCTGAATGTCCTACCTTTCGCGTTTTTGACAGTAACGCTCCCCAACTCTGGGAATGGGTGGATAGTAAAACAGACCGGATATATCAGATTTACGATTATCCGTTCAAAGATATGAATGGTGAGCCGATGGTTGTGGAAATGGGTTTAGATATTACTGCTGTCAAAAAAGCAGAGGCTGCTTTGCGACAGCGAGAGCAGGAATTAACTCTAAAAAATCAACAACTCCAAGAAACTCTTAAGCAATTACAAAAGACTCAAGCACAACTAATTCAAACAGAAAAAATGTCTTCCCTGGGGCAATTAGTCGCAGGTGTAGCTCACGAAATTAATAATCCCATTAGCTTTATCAATGGCAATATCAGTCATGCTAAAGAATACATCCAACAATTACTAGAAATATTGCAACTTTACCAAAAAGAATATCCTCATCCTACACCAGTGATTCAGGAAGCAATAGAAGCGATCGAGCTAGATTTTGTCATTCAAGACCTACAAAAATTACTAAATTCTATGAAAATGGGGAGCGATCGCATTCGCAACATTGTACTGTCGTTGCGAAACTTCTCACGACTGGATGAAGCAGAAATGAAAACAGTGGATGTTCATAGCGGTATTGATAGTACGCTCATGATTTTGCAAAACCGCCTCAAATTAAAGCCTGAAAGTTCTCAAATCCAAATTGTTAAAGAGTATGAGCAACTCCCTTTAATAGAGTGTTACGTCGGTCAACTTAATCAGGTATTTATGAATATCATTACTAACGCGATCGATGCTTTAGAAGAGTTATATCTCAGTAACCAGCAGCCAAATTTTAATCCGCAAATCATTATCCGGACTGAGTTACTCAACCCAGATTGGGTTGCTATCGAGATTGCTGATAATGGAGTGGGAATGTCACAAGAGATTCAGCAACGTCTATTTGATCCCTTCTTTACAACTAAAGTAGTAGGTAAGGGAACTGGTTTAGGGATGTCAATTAGCTATCAAATTGTCACAGAAAAACATCAGGGGCAACTGCAATGTATTTCATCTCCTGGGCAGGGAACAACATTTATAATTGAGATTCCTATTCAACAAAATAAATTTATACAGCCAAGTCTAATTGCTAATAATAAAGAAGTACAAAAATGCTAAAAAATTAATTATTCATTATTAATCGTAGAGCAGGCAAAATAAGCCGCCGTTTCTGCCGCAACCGCAGTTACGTTAGATGGAACGTCTAACGCAATAGTTCAAGATGGTGTGCTACGCTATCGCTAACACACTCTACAAGATTGGGCAAAAATTAGAATTGTTATGCAATTTAATTGTCTATACCGACAGAAATAAGTTTGCTGTAATATTCAGTTTTTGCATAGATGCTGATAATACTATTACCGACTGCAAAAAAAGTACCTTCTTGCTCATTTTTAGAAAATTGCAAATTTGGGTATTTAGCAGCAGCTTCTTCAGCAGTTATGGCTTTTGCTTCCATTTGATCTGGCAATACTCCAGTACAACCAATGTAAAATACTAAGGGAGATATCTTATATTGGTAGATATTTTCTACATATTGTTCTAGCTTATTATTTGCCGTCGTCAAAGCTGCAATCATTTCCTCTTTGCCGATCTGCTTACCAGCTTGCTTTTCCTGCAATAACTGCGCCAAACTATCAGCACCAACTTTCTTAAGAATCCCTCCAACAATGCCATTTTGCTCAAGCCCAAGAAAATCATCAAAAATTGGTTTCATCAACTCGTCAACTTTTGTAATCTTGGTGCGTGATGATAGTAGTCTGTGCCTAAAAGCAAGATTTTCATTCAATGCTATCTCAAAATTAGGCTTGATGATAATTTCTCCAGTGATTTTATCATAAAGACGATACATCCTATTCAGAAATTTATTAGCAGAATGAAACTTACTGAGGTTAAGAATATCTTGACTACCGATGTCAATTTTATAGCTCAATCTTGAGTCAAGAGTGCCATTAACTAGAGCTTCATGGATGTCTCTGTATTCATTAGTTGTAGGAAAGTTGATGTAAACATTCTTGGACAAATAGTGTTTTTTAAACTCATCTAACTGTCCTGTTACAAATACATCTGATTCCTTTCTCAAGTGAGCAGAAATAATACTAGTAAGTACTTTAAGTTCTGCGAGTTCATAAAATAGTCCATCAATGCTGCTGTAACGACTATTAGCAGTTACAAGCGGCAAGTTATCTAATTGAATGGTATGTTCAGCACGGAAGTCAAAATTTTCTGCATCCAACACACCCTTTTCTTTGAGCAAGTCAAAGGCTTTTTTACTGCTGATTTTGACTTGTAAGGACTTGACGTTTATTTTGCCGTCACTGACAATCGTATAATTATTAAAGCTATTGAGGTCATTTACTAGCAAACCTGCTACCTCAATAGTGGGAGTTTGGTCTTCAAATTTGGCAAGTTTGACTTTACGTTTGATAAGCATATTGATAGTAGCAGTATTGCGATTATATTGAAACTCGCCCATACCAACATACTCAGCAGTATCTATATTTTCTGTTCGCAACCAAGGCTGAAGCAATTCTCCATTTTCATTTCTCACACCTTGAACACGCTTGATACCTGTCCTTTGATAATGTTCTTGTAGGTGTTTGATATTGACGATAATATTGTTGTGATATTGTGCAAAAATTTGAATTAGTTCTACCAAAGACATTTTATTATTCGTCATATTTATACCTTCCATATAAAAGTCAAAAATCTTGTTAACCCGCGTTTAATGAAGCTTATTACTTTTTCAAAAGAATCTGTTATAACCGTGCAAAATTGAAGAGCAAACATACAATAAATTGATGCCAAAATGCTAACGTTGGCATATACCACACAAATATGGTGTGTTTATGATTGCATTCACGAACTAGCTAATATCGTGTTCATTTACTACAAACTTTGGATATTGCCTGGTAAACTTCGCGTTGCATACTCACCGGATATACTTTTATAGTACAATTGTATCATATAAATATCTGTGATAGTGACTGTTGTGATGTCAACCTTCTTGCTCATGCAAAGCAATTCCATCTAAATCATTCTGAATTTTTTGAGTCCACATTTAAGCTCCGGGTTTGAAATAATCAAAGAGGCGATCGCCTGAATCTGCGCGAATCAATGCTACAACTACATCGGGTAAGGCAGCTAAACTGGGGTAAACCAAATAACGCGGTTCCCAACGGGGACGGAACTTGTCTTTGTAGGCGTGCAGTCCCTTGAAATTGTAGAAGCGATTCAAATGCTCGTAAAGATAGTGCAATACTTTCTCTAAGCGGCGCGATTCTGGGTTGTCTCCAACTCCTGCAAGCGCAGAAAGACCAAAATTAAAGCTGTCGTAACCATACTCTTTAAAATGTTGGAGCATGGAAATAAATAGAAAGTCCATTGTGCCATTTTCAATGGACGGGCGGTGCCGCATCATGTCAATAGTCACTTCGTTGAGTTGGTACTCCCGGACAATGTTGGCAAAGGCACTGATCTGACCTTCGGGACTATGCACCACAGCAATCTCACACTCTCGCAGATAAGCTTCGTCAAACCAACCCAAAGAAAAGTGTTTTTCCGAACCTTGTACCATCTTCAGCCATTCATCACTCACAGGTTTGAGTAGATGCAATAAAGCATCGGCGATGGGTGGTTGGTAAAAGTCGATTTGGTATCCTAGCTTAGTTAAACGATTGATTGATGGTCTAAAGTTTTTGCCAGCTTTACCTTGTAACGTAAAACTTTTCAGTTCAACGATCGCTTCTTCTCCAATCTTGAGTACCTTAAATCCCAACGACTTGTAAAGCTCAACATCATTGGGCAAAGTTTGGTAAAAGCCAGGATACCAGTCATTACGTTGGCAAAACTGCCAGAAAGCAATAATTGTCTCTTTGCGGTCTTCAATGGGGCCTATGGGATCTCCTAATGCGATCGCGCCCCGTCCCTTGGGAACATAAGCAATTACACTATTACCCGAAGGACTGAAATAATAACTTTTATCATTTAAAAGTGTGAACGCTGCTAAAGAAGAACATCCATATTGCTCGACAATTTCTTTAGCTCTTTGTCGCTCATTTGCGGTTGCTAGATTCCGCCAAAACACAGGTTGCAATAGCATAACCATTGCGTATGTAATAGTAACCCCTGCAATAATATAAATAGAATTAGCAAAAAATTCTCCAAATCGGCTCTTTGGTTGCAATCCCAAATTATCCTCAGTGAAGAACATGGCTAAAGTCTGAAGTACAGCTTCACGCCAATTAAAGTTTTCAGAAAATTTGCCGTCTAACAAGTAAAATCCAATAGTTCCGTATGCCAGAGTAAATAATAAAGCGCCTATTAGCACTCGAACTCCCCGTGCGCTCGAAGGACGGTCTGATTGCGCCGTGAAAAAATGGCGCATCAAGATTAATTGCACCAGTAAAACTCCAGACAGTAGACTTTCTTCATAGTCCAGTCCCTTCAGCAAGTGGCTGAAAATGGAAATTACTAGTAAACCAATAGTAAGTAACCAGGCTATTCTTTTTCGACGTAATAAGTTAGTCGCAAGTGTAAGTAAAACAAACCCCGTCAGCGCTGCAAATATATGACCAGTAGCACGAATTTCAAACGGTAAAAATTCTTTCAACCAGTGAGTCCGCCCATAAAGATTAGGTGTCACTGCCGACAACAAATTTACTACTCCGACTAAACCTGTAAAGAAAGCTGCACTCCAAAGCCCAATCTGAGTTTTTAAATTATTATTCATTATTCATTAGTCATTTATTTTGGCGTTAAAACTCTTAAGTCCTAACTTTTTTAAATTGTTCCCCTACATAGGAAAGCGAATCTTTAAGATGCTTGTGGAAGTAGTTCCAGCCTACATCTGCACCAGACAAACCATGACCTCCTGGAAACGCATAAAATACGTGAGTAATACCTAATTTATTTAAGGTTTCGTTGAAGGCTTTGGTAGAAGCTAGCAAATTAGTATCGTTCAGACCCGCATCCAGGTAAATACGCAACTGCTTCCTATCGTGAGGTGGTAGCTGTTGCACGATTTGTTGGGGACTATTTTGTGAACCGCTATTATCGGTAAAGTAACCGCTATGGCTAAACAGAATGTGGAAGTTGTTGAGATAGCGCAACCCGATATTAAAAGCCCCCCACCCCCCAGAAGAAAGACCTCCCAGCACCCAAAATTGGGGTTCTTCTAAAGTGCGGTAGCGCGACTTGACAACTTGAACTAATTCTAAACCAATCAAAGTCCCTACTTTGCCATTCGGCCCATCAAAATAATCAGGATCATACAAGGGACTGGAACCGCGATTATCATTACCATCAGGTGTAATTACAATCGATGGCGGTAATTTTCCACTTTGATAAAGTTCATGCAGTACGTCTAAGACTGCATATTTATCAGCATAAGCACGGGCGTCATCATGTCCGCCGTGTAGCAAGAATATCACAGGGTAGCGCTTTTGCTGATTGTTGCTATAATCAGGGGGCAAAATCACGCCGTAGTTGCGAACTGCACCCATTGCTTGGGAGTTGAAAGTTGCTAATTGAAACTTTAGCCCAGTATTTGCCTCTTCTTGGGGTGGGTCTAGTTGTGGCGCACCTAAGATGAATACATAATAATAACCAGCGGTAGTGAGGAGTGCGATCGCTCCTACCCAACTAATTAAAAGTTTAGAAATCTTCATATTCTTTCAACGTTAAAAAAAAGCACCTCCATTAGAATTTACTATAGTTAATCTGCTGAAAAATAGCAGCAGATTTTTCCACATTGACGTTGAAATATCAAAGATTTTGCAAAATAGTATTATTTTTATTAGAAATTACTAATTGTAGTGAGTATTTTTATTCTGATTAACACCTGAAATATTAGTTTTATGTGCTAGGGCAAATCGGAATTGTTCGCCTACAAATGTCAAAGAATCAGATAAATGTTCCCGCCAGTATTGCCAAGTGTGACTACCAGGGAACTGACGAAATAGATTATAAATTGTTAATTTGTTTAGTACTTTAGCAAACTTTTTGGCTTCATCTATTTCTTCAATATCTGATTTACCAGAATCTAGATAAATTCGCAACCTTTTTTTAGCTGGTGTGGGAATGCTTTTGATATAAGTTATTGGGCTATTTATCGGGCCGCTTTTATCATGAAAATAACCGCTATGACTAAATAAAATCGAGAAATGATTTAGGTTGTGTAATCCTACATTGATTGCTCCCCAACCACCAGAAGATAAACCACCTATCGCCCAAAAATCTGGATTAGTTAGTGTACGATAACGGCTTTGCACAACTTTTACTAACTCATCCCCCACGGCTGTGGAGACTTTACCGTTAGGGCCATCAATATATTCGGGATCTCGGTAGGGGCTAGAACCACGTTTATCGTTGCCATCTGGTGTGATAATGATGCTGGGTGGCAACTTACCTTTACTATAAAGTTGTTCCACAGTTTTGAGAGCTTGTCCCTTATTCTGAATAAACCAATCAGTGGGGTTACCATGTCCACCGTGGAGAAGAAATATTACAGGATAACTTTGTTTTGGGTTTTGCTCATAACCAGGGGGTAAAGAAACGCCGTAGGTGCGACTTGCGCCCATTACCTGACTATCGTAGATTTCAATTTTGTAGGTTAGGAGAGTAGCTGAGTTGCCAGTATTGGACTGGGTTGGAAGAACGGAAGGCGTTGTTTGTAAATCCTGTTGTTGCGGTGGTTTTGCTACGACACTTGGGGATAAACCACAGCCAACTAGGATTAATACTGAAAATAGCAAGACAATTTTCGATTGTTTGTAGTTCATTTATAATTTATCAGTTGTCACTAGAAAAACAAATTTGGTAGCTCGTGTTCGCCTTCAAAAGCTTATGCAAATGATATGTCAATGCTGTGTCAAACTGATGGAAAATTTGCGACTGTTAGTAAGTTAAAAGTCAAGAGTTAGGATAAGTTTTTTCACTTAGCATTTAGGACTTTTAAAATGCTTAAAAAGCTGCGACTCAATTTCAGCACATTGTTCGGCTTGTCCCTGCTGGTGCTTTCCTTGTGGGCGATCGCTAACGAATTGCGTGAGTATAATTATCGTGATATCCTTAACTCCCTAACTACCATTCCCAAAAGTCGCTTAAACTGGGCAATTTGGCTGACAGCGTTGGGTTATCTCGTGATGATTGGGTACGATATCTTAGGTTTTAGCTATATTAATCGTTCCCTGGCTTGGAACAAGATTGCTCTAAGCAACTTTATTAGCTCTGCATTGAGTAATACCATAGGGTTTGCCTTGCTAACTGGCAGTGCTATTCGTTATCGATTTTACGCTAATTGGGGAGTGTCAGCAGTTGCGATCGCTCAAGTAATTGCTTTCACAAATTTTACTTTTTGGTTGGGGATGTTTGTCGTTGCAGGTTTCTTGTTTCTCATTAACCCCCTCAAAATTCCCACTCAAATACATTTACCTTTTGCCACTGTGCGTCCCATCGGCGTGATTTTTCTGCTATTAGTCGCTACCTATTTAATCGGAAGTATTTTTATTAAACAACCGTTAATAATTCGTGGGCGAGAATTTCGATTTCCTTCTTTTAAAATATCCCTGGCTCAAATAGCAATTTCTAGTTTTGACTGGATTTTGGCAGCAGCAGTTTTTTATGCTGTGCTTCCTGCCAATATGTCTTTGTCCTATCTAGACTTCTTGGGAATCTACTTACTAGCAATGTTTGCAGGTGTTGTTAGTAATGTCCCAGGCGGTTTGGGAGTATTTGAAACTATAATTTTGCTGATTCTCTCATCAAAAGTTTCGGCTGCGGCAATTTTGGCGTCAATGTTAGCTTATCGAGGAGTCTACTATTTCTTACCTTTGCTAGTAGCAGCAGGTTTGCTAGGACTTTATGAAATTAAATTTAGATGAGGTAATTGAAGTAGAGGCAAGGGAGCAGGGGGGAGGGGGGAGAATAGAATTGGGATTTGACCCCGCAGGGTACAAGAACCACTTATAAGAAATGGGGGACTCAGACCTATGTTGCCCCCTTCATTTCACAGCAGTTCTTAATGGGGTCATTTTCCTCTGCTCCCTGCCCTCTTTTCCCTGCCTTTTCGTTAAATTCCTGGCCACCCTGCGGGAAAGCTGCGCGAACAGGTAGGCACTTGCCGTGAAAAAGATACCAGCCGTCAACATCCAGATACACGACACGCAACAGACCTTTTGCAAAAGTCCTTAACACCCCACCCCCAACCCCTCGCCGCTCTTTGGGCTATGGTGTACACACAAGTCGGAAAAACTTCATCTACCAAAGATTTGCAGTTCGTTACGCTGGCGTGACAAAGCTAAATTCTTGCAATCATGGCGTACTCATTTGTTATTTCGGCGTACGCATTTGTTATTTCGGCGTACTCATTTGCTATTTCGGCATACTCATTTGTTATTTCGGCGTACTCATTTGCTATTTCGGCATACTCATTTGTTATTTCGGCATACTCATTTGTTATTTCGGCGTACTCATTTACTATTTCGGCGTACGCATTTGTTATTTCGGCGTACTCATTTGCTATTTCGGCGTACGCATTTGTTATTTCGGTGTACGCATTTGTTATTTCGGCGTACGCATTTGTTATTTTGGCGTGTCCATAACGCACCCTACGAAACTACTAGAATTGAAACATAGTGCTGGTCATACTTGTGTGTACACCGTAGGCTCTTCGGGAGGGGAGCGTTTGCTTTACTCAAATGCGGGGTGGGGTTCTTTATTTTTGATTTATGCAAGAGGTCTAACCAATAATCCTAAAACATGGCTGGTATCTTTTTTTGCTGTCTCTCCGTATGGGGTATTCTGAATCTGTCTTCTGACTCCTTCTGGTTAATCTTGGGTAACAGTCTTATGCTCAACATAGCTTTTATCAATATCAAAAGCTCTAGCATTAAACAGCAAGTAATAGTATAGTAGGATGCTAGTTGATAGCAATAATATTTCATCAAGCCAAAACTGACGGTTATAGGCAAAAAGAAAAGTTAAAGGTTTATTCCTTTATCTTTTCGGTTTACCTTGCCAAACTAACTTGGTGAACTATTAGGTATGGAGGAACAATGTTTAAACGTCGCACAATATTATCCGGTCTACTTGCGCTTGGCTTAACGTTAGCATTTAGCACACAAGTCTATGGACAATCTACTGCTGGGCCAGAAGCTTGGAAGAGAGTCTACAATGAGGCGGTTGCTTCGGCAACAACGACAGTTACAGCTTCGACTTTTATAGCCCACTAAAATTTTTCAACTTGGCGGGTTTTTGGAGTGCTTACACCTCTGGCTAAAAAAAGTTCTGAGTAGATTTATCTTGAGAATCAAGAGTAAGGAATTGTGATTTTTTGGTAATTCCTGCGCTGCTCCCTACCTGACTATATCTCCAACTCGTTAACTCTGATTCTGCCGTAACCAAATATTTCAAACACCGTGAGGAGTTTTTCATGTTCAAACCTCGCGCAATTTTTAGCGCCTTAGCTGCAATTATCCTAACGCTTGTCATAGGTACACAGGTGCATAAGCAACCTGCACTTGCTTCTTTTGGGGGGTGTAATCCAACTTTACATAACCTACCTATATGTCCAAGCACAGCACCGTCAGAGTCAGCTAGTTTCCTTGATCCAACTGCGAGAATCATCAATCCAAAAAATATTCGCTTGGGTGAAAAAGTCTACGTAGCGCCATTTGCCGAGTTAAACGCTACTATTGCCCCCATTAGGATCGCGGAAGATTCTAACGTCCAAGACCAAGTGAGAATTATAGCTTCGGGAACGGGAGTGGATATTGGGCCGCGAGTAATTATGGCACACATGGCCACTATCAAAGGTGCAGCCAAAATCGGGACTCAAGGCTCAACCGGACCTTTTAGCGACCCGATTACCAATGCTCAGTTCAACAACGATATTCCAGAGATATTTCTCAGCTTCAACTGTGAAATAGATGGTGCAACTATAGAAAGAAACACGGTAGTCAACTTTCTCTCGCGGGTTGGCCCTGGTGTTACCTTACCTGCTGGTAAAGTTGTCCTGCCAGGTAAAAATGTCACAACGAACCTAGAAGCTACTAGCGGTACTTTAGGGAAGGTGGCAAACCTGACAGAAGCCGACGTTGCATTGATGGAAGCGATCATTGAAGTCAATGAGGCATTTGCCAAAGGTTACACAAAATTAGCCAGAGCAGACTTATCAAATGTAAAAGGCATAAATTACGCTCCAGTCACCTCTTTTAACCCCGGAGGTCTGCCACAGATAGGTGGGATTGTAACTCGCGATCCAAGCTTCCGTAACCGTATTATCGGCAATGTCGTTCTAGAAGATTCTTTACCAACCCTCACTAACAAAATAGGTAATAGAATTTCTCTGCGTGCTGATGAGGGTCAACCTTTTAATGTCGGGGAAATTGCTGGTATGGCAAACGATGTTGTCTTTCACGCTTTAGAAACAACTAGCCTGACTCTTGGTGATAATATTGGCTATGGGCCTCGTGCTCTAGTTCATGGCGGTAGACAGGTTGTCAATGGTGTTGCTAATGGCCCTGAAACCAGGATAGATGATTCCGTAGGGCTAGCACCGAACTGCGTTGTATTCCGCTCAATCATTGGCAGCAGATCAGCAGTTGGGCAAAAAAGCGCAGTCTTTAATTCTACAGTAGCTCCCAGAACGGCTATTGGTTCTCGAACAATCTATGCTGACAACGGCAAGATGATTTCATCTGTGGAGTGGTAAGCAATAACTTTTGCATAATTATGAATCTGAAAATCTTGCCGCTAGTGCAATTACAATGCCTACGATTGATTCTGCTGTTCACTTTAATATTCGGACTGATACTCAGTCTTGATGACGGTTCATCTATAGCCGCACAGAATGTTGGGAAACCTGGATTTATAGACCCTGTAAATGCTGACATCTCCTTCAATCAGCTTCAGGTGGTAGAACCTCCAGTCAGCGGACTTACTTCTACATTGTCGGATGAGGTCAAGGAATTACCTACAGAGTTAATTCGCTGGTCAACTTACTGGCAACTTTGCTGGCAACCATATCCTGAAGCTAAAGAATACGAACTACAAGCGGTGCTTATGGAAGGCAAGTCTCCAAAATTGCAACGTCAAAGCGATCGCTGCTTTCGTATACAAGCTGCATCTAATGAAAACCAAAAATCACTTGGACTTCTCAACCGTGAATTAATCTTGTTGATGCATAAAATTCAGCTTGGTTATCGAGTCCGAGCGGTCTTAGATGACAACCATGTGAGTCAATGGTCTGAAGTTATGGCGGTTGGTGCAACTAACGTTATTTGATATTCTCAGGGTAACAGAGGCGATCGCACCTCAGCCGCTAGGCAAGTGGGGTAATTTACATAACTGACGTGCATAAGCGATCGCCTCTGTTGCTGTTGAAACTTTCCCCTCAGCTTGTGCTACGCCAATTTCTCTCAACAGTTGGCCAATAATTGGCGATGCTGGAATATCTAATGCTATAATCAACTCCTTCCCGCTCACTAGTGGAGTGGGATGAGCGACCAGATCATCAGGGTTCAGGTAGCGGTTGATCAAAGGTGCCCAAATAAGGCAGCGTTTTGCTTTGGCTTCCACTGCTATGTGTAGTGGCTTGTCACCAGACATCGCCTCTACCAAAATATCAAGTGCTACAGCTAGCACTGCCGTAGCAGGAAACACAATATCTGCGTCATGGAAAAACAAGTATTGTTCCCGTAAGGACATATCGACTACTTGAAGCTGCGGTAACAGTTTCAGAGCAGTGGTTACACCTCGGATTTCGGCACGACTATAAGTTAGTTCCTGTAGTTCTATTTCTGCTAATTCCGGATTTGGGTTGACAAGACAAGCAAGTTTGGCAATACCTAACCAAGTGGTTTTGATACTATCGCGGACATATTCTTGCAGTTGTGCCCCTAATTGTTGCCAATTTTGGGTGAGTAAGGCAGCTGCTTCGTCAACTGCTGCTAGTTTGATTAAGCTTTCACGGGTGGCGTTTTTGAAGAAAGGGGCAAGTAAACCATCTTCCCAAGCACTTGTGATCCAAGGAGTACCCTGAGAATTTGCCAGCAGATAGCCAATTTCTACCCTAACTCGTTCGGCTGCAACTTTGCTAATATGCGATGCTAAAGAACGAATTGCGGCTTGGGTAGCTAGCTCAATAGTAAAACCTAATTGGGCGGCTTGGCGATAAGCCCGCATTAACCGCAAAGGGTCATCTTCTAAGTTCGCGGGTGATACCATCCGCAAAATGCCCTGTTGTAAGTCTAGATAACCTTGCAGAGGATCGATGATTTCTTGTGTATGGGGATTATAAGCGATCGCATTTACTGTAAAGTCCCGTCTGTGCAAATCAACTTCTAAGCTATCTCCTTCCTGTTGGGCAAAGTCAGCTGTGGCGTGGGGAAAAACCACACGGGCAATTTGCCGTTCGGCATCGAGTAACACAAAACCAGCTTTGTAATGATGAGCGATCGCTCTCGCTACCTTTACCGCCTTAGATGGTATAACAAAATCTAGATCCAAATATTCGCGAGTTCTGCCAAGGATAGCATCTCGTACAGCACCACCTACCATGTAAGCGGGTTGTGGCAAGAATTCCAAACTAAAAGGCCAATTTTCAGGAGCTAGGGTAGAAGGAACTGATTTATGCATTGTAATAAAAATCAACCCAGCAACTCATGAATAACAGTTGGGCTTAAGTTAGATTAACAATAAAGGCCCCTGGAGTTGGTTCTATTATGTGTATTTGCGTGAACTGCCACTATGTAGACCGATGTGTTACCTATCATGCCGTAGAAGGGCAGCACCTACAGCCTCATTTGACTGAAACACCAAATTTTGATCCGAATGAACCTTCTATCAATGTCAACATTCGGACTAAAGATGATGTAATTGAAATGGAATGGGATGTTGTTGGTTGTCTGAGTTTTAAACGGGAAACAGGTAAGTGGTCGAAGTTGCGTCCTGGTGAATTAGTGCCGACTTGAAAAGTCAAGAGTAGTATGTTCTACTTCGGCTGATTAATAACAGAATCTTCACAATTCAATCCCAAGTTTCCTAGTGAGAGTAAAAGTATTTATCTTGACATTTGAGACGTAGGTTGTTCGCGGGGGTATAGCGATCGCTAAAACCCTTTTTCTTTCGTTAAACCCCGCGAAACGCCTGCGGTGTAAGCATTTAAGGAGCGTGTACTGTTACTTATTGTCAAGAATTTAAGCCTACTGACAGGTAAATTAGACCCCCCCACGAAAATGACCCCTTCAAAACCAGTCATACTAAGGTTTATGAAAGGGTAGAGTTTTTCAATCACTTCCCCTCAAGGGAATGCAAACAAACTGAAAATTCAGAACTGTGATGTGCTTGAATAGATATATCAAGTGAACTAAAGAAAAATCAATATTTTAATTAACTTTGACCACAGAACTAAAACATCTCACAGCAACAAAATACGCTTTATCACTACACACTACCACTCCCGAGTTAGGTTTATCAATTAGTAATTTTGCAGGCGATACTCGCTCTCAAGTTTGGAATTTAGGGCGTGATTTATCCAGCTTGGTACATCAATATTTAATTGAATTTATCAAACCGCAAACTTGGGCAGATTTGTCCTTTCTCGCAGTCGCGAAAGGCCCCGGCGGCTTTACTGGAACTCGGATTGGCGTTGTCACTGCTCGGACTTTAGGGCAACAGTTAGATATTCCTATATTTGCGATTTCAACTTTGGCTGCGGTAGCTTGGTCAGAAGCCAGCAAAAGTCAAAATCCAAAAACTATTGCTGTGGAAATGCCAGCCCAACGAGGTCAAATTTTTGCTGCTATTTATCAGTTTGAGCCAGATACTTCTAAACTAAAAGTGTGTTTGCCAGATAGAGTGTTGACACCAGAAGCATGGCAGGAAACTTTAGCGAATTGGAACACTAATTATCAGCTAATTCAAGCCCAATCTGGGTTAGCAGCGACGGTGACGAGTATTTTGGAACTAGCTAATCTTGATTGGCAAGAGGGCAAGTGTCCTAATTGGTCAGAGGCTTTACCATATTACGGGCAGCATCCAGTACAGGATGCATAAAACTTACGCACTTTACAAATTCAGTAGACCGAAAACTTCTGCCCTAGCGTTCGCGGAGCCTCTCCGAGAGAAGCGTCTCGTAGAGAAGCTCACCAAAGGTATCGCTTTGTGATAATCATAAATAGTCACAGCCAAACTGGGAGAGTAACCAGCAATATTATAGCCCCAGCAGCTAAGGCAGTAACTGCCAGATCGCGATCGAGATTGAATGTCTCAGCAATTACCAGTGTGCCAAAAGCTGGAGGCATGGCCATTTGTAAGACAATTACCTTTGCTGTAGAACCAGTTAATCCAAACAGTGGTAAGATGCTGCCCAATATCAAGGGAACTAACAGCATTTTGATTCCCAAACTCATCCCTGCTTGTGGTAGGCTACGCCAAGATTTGAGCAGCCCTAGTCGCATTCCTATTAACACCAGAGATAAAGCTACACTACTCCAAGCAAATTTATCCAAGCAGAATTCTACTACTGTGGGAATTGTCGCTTCTCGAACCAGCAAGCCAAATCCGAAACTCCATAGGGCAGGATTAATTAAGATGGCCTTAATAATCTGCCAACGATTCTGGACACCGCCGCCAAAACGGGCTGCTAGTAGAACACCCAAGCCATAAATTCCTGGGAATGAACCTAGCAAATCATAAAATAACGCCCAAGCAAAGTATTCCTTGCCTAGTATTGCTAAGGTGATGGGAAAGCCAAGATAACCTGTATTACCCAGCGTTGCCGCTAATATCAAGCTAGCCTGAGTTGGTGCTTGGGGGACAGTATTTCTAAAATAGGCTTGTGCTTTAATCGCCAACCAAGCTAAAAATGCTCCTAGTAAAATGGCTAGATAAGCAATTACAGGTGCAATCCAAATTTGCCCTGATAAACTAGATTGACGCAAAAACGATACTATGCTTATGGGTACTCCCACCCAAAAAAGGAACTGTCCCAAACGTGTAGGAACTGTTACAGGTAGTTTCCGTCCCAGAATAAAACCTACCAGGACTAATCCTCCCAGCTTGACGTATAGTTCTAAAAGGTTTATCAAGATTGCGCCTAAAAACCACAGATGTAAAATGCTACCTGTTACGTTTACTTTTGTCCAGTGCAAAATCTGTTATGGCTATCCCACAAAAACAGGAGTTTACCCTTGAATAAGGCAGGGTTTTCTGGAAGACCGCAAAACTCATCGAATGACCTTGGTGATGATATTCCAGTGGCTGTACGCGATACCCCTGATGCAACACCTAAATTTTGGTTGCAACCCCGAATTGTGTTGATTGGGGGAGTAACGGGATTTGCCTTGCTGGCTTTAATTAGCGGTTTTTTGTTTTTCGTCACTGCACCCAAAAAAACTGCCGATTCTCAACCCTCGGTCACTAGTTCTGCACCTACACCAACTACAGAATCTAGTAATGTCAATACTTTGTTAGGGCATCTGGCATACCCAGAAGCCCCTGAGTCAGAACTAGTAACCATCTCCGCAAATAGGGGCATTAGAATGCGAAAATCTGCTGCCCAAAAATTTGAGGAGATGGTAGTAACAGCCCGGAGTGCAGGTGTAATTTTAGTACCAATTTCTGGCTTTCGCTCAGTCAAAGATCAGGAGCCATTATTTTTTGGTGTTGGTGCCCAGCGAAATCAAACACCAATAGAACGAGCTGCCCTCAGCGCTCCTCCTGGTCATAGCGAACATCACACAGGTTATGCTGTGGATGTTGGAGACGGAGCAGTACCAGTAACTAATCTCCAAACTAACTTTGACAATACCAAGGCTTATCGCTGGCTGCAAGCAAATGCAGCGCGTTTCAGCTTTGAAATGTCATTTCCTAAAAATAATGTTCAAGGTGTGAGTTATGAGCCTTGGCACTGGCGTTTTGTAGGCGATCGCAATAGTTTAGAAATGTTCTACAAAGCCAGAAATTTGAAACCTACTCAGATATCGCCATAGGAGACAGGAGTCATTGGTTTTACCTCTCTTTCCCTATCTTTTGCTACTTATCCTAACGGAGGCTGAAGAACCACTTCCTTAAGGGCTGGACAATAATATTCAGCGATGTCCTTAGCGATCGCATCTGGTCGGGAAATTTTATCTAGATTGCAAAGTAAAATCACGGTAATTTTGTCATCAATAAAGCGGGTAATGTTACTTGCGAATCCTAGTATCGAACCATTATGACCAACTACTCGGCGATCGCCATAATTCAATACCCACCAACCTAAACCTGCAACATATCTCAACTTTTCCCAATCATCGCCCTGATTGGGAAAATGAGGAGTCCACATTTTATCAAGGGTTGATTGCTTTAGCAGAGTTGCACTATAAAGCGCCTGTTCCCACTTCACCATATCTTCCACACTGGAAAGTTGACCTCCAGCAGAATAGGTAACTGAGGGACTGTAATAAGGTTTGTTAACAAGCTTGCTGTTTAGCAAACGATAGCCAGCAGCTCGGTGCAGCACTATGTCGCTGGGATTATTCATCACAGTTGCATTCATTCCCAAAGGAGCAAAAATGCGCTCTTGCAACAAATCTCCATAAGATTGTCCAGTTACCTTTTCTAGGAGCAAACCCAATAGATAGTAGCCTGTGTTGTCATAGGCGCTAAACTCACCCGATTGGAACTTGAGGGGTAGATGAGTAACTAGAGCCAAAATTTCAGATTTCGATAAATTAAGATGGGTAATTTCCCAGTAGTTTGGGGCATCGGTATAACTAGGAATTCCAGACTGATGAGACAGAATATGCCCGATTGTGACATTTTGCCACGTTAGGGGTAGATAATCGAGATAATCTGCGTAGTTTACCGCCGCAGGCATCGCATTATCTAGCGAAATTACCCCTTCTTCCACCAGCATCATTATGACTGTAGCGGTGAAAGTTTTACCGACAGACGCAATTTCATAAACTGTGTGTTCAGTAGTTGGAACAGAGTGTTCAACATTTGCCAGTCCATAGCCCTTAACTAAAACAGGTTCACCTTCCTGCACTACTGCAACAGAAAGCCCCGGAATCTGGTTTTTAGTCATTACGGCTCGAATATAGTCGTCAATCTTCATTTTTGTTTGGTAATGGGGAGATAAGGGGCACAGGTGAATAATCAATGCCCCATGCCCAATTTCATCTGTTATTTCCTGCTTTCTCAGGCGCTGGTTTCTGATACTTACCTGGATACTTGCGCTGAAAATATTCTTCCATAATTTGTAAGATCATCGGCGCAGCAATGCTACCACCACCGCCACCAGAATGTTCAGCAAATGCCACAATCACAACTTCTGGCTGTTCAGCCGGTGCATAGGCTCCAAACCAAGCATGATTTTGCTTAACACGGCCCTTCCACGCTTCAGCAGTGCCACTTTTACCAGCGACTGGGGGAACTGTTGGCTGCTTCAAAGCTTTACCCGTACCTTCAGCTACTACTTTCCGTAACCCCTGACGGAGAACACTTATGGTTGTCGGCTTCATATTTAAAGATTCTCGCCAGCTTTTTGCTTGTTCATTGTCTTTAAGCAAATGCGGCTGGACTCGGTAGCCACCATTAGCGGGTACGGCAAACATGATGGCGACTTGTAAAGGTGTAGTTTGTAAAGCACCTTGACCAATTGACATATTAATGCTGTCGCCTACAGTCCAAGGTATCTTCCAAGCTTTCTGCTTCCATGTCTCATCTGGCACTAAACCTTTTGCTTCTTCCTTGGCAAACTCAAAGCCAGTTTTTTTACCAAATCCATACTTGCGAGTCCATTCAATTAAAGTTGGGCCGCCAACTCCGCGACCAATTTGATAGAAGAAGGTATCACTACTCCACTGTAATGCACCGACAAAACCCAATGGCCCGAATCCGGCGTGATTCCATTCACCAAATCGGGTACCGCCAAAGTTTAAGGAACCGTAGGTTTGCAGGACTGTGCTAGGAGAAAATTTACCTGATTCCAGTCCGGCTGTGGTGGTAACAATTTTGAAGGTGCTAGCGGGTGGAAAGGCACTGAGGGCGCGATTAACCAAAGGATGATCTGCACCTTGTACAGTTTCCCAATCTTTTTGGGAGAGTTTCTGCTTCGAGAAAATATTTGGGTCAAAGGTGGGATGAGATACCATTGCTAAAACCGCACCGTTCTTTGGGTCAAGTGCCACGATCGCACCGTCGCGATCGCCCAAAGCTTTTTCTGCTGTCTTTTGCATATTTACATCTATGGTCAAGTGCAAATCGTTACCAGCCTTCGCTTGTTTCTCCCCCAAAACCCGGAGTGGCCGACCTGCACCATCCACTTCTACCTGCTGACCACCCCATTCGCCCCGTAGAGTTTTCTCATAAGCTTTTTCAACTCCCATTTGACCAATTACATCACCCAATCTGTAGCCTTCCTGCTTCTTTTCTTTTAACTGCTCGGCGATTAGCTCTCGCGTATAGCCTAATACATGAGCTAATTCCTTGCCGTGGGGGTAGTAGCGAACGGCTTCTGTAGAAATTTCTACGTCTTTAAGTTCACTTTGATACTCCTTCAATGCTGTGATTTGCGCTTCGTTTAAGTCACGGGCAATCCGTATGAGCGAAGAAGAGTTAGCGCCTGCCTCTTCTAGTTTCTTTTCCATCTCTTCTTGGGGAACGTCGAGAATTTGAGATAGACGTGCTCCCACAACAGACCATGCTGGCTTAGTATGTGCCATCGGCCACAAATATACAGAGCGAGGATAGCGAGTACTGGCTAAAAGTTTGCCATTGCGGTCAAAAATGTTGCCTCGTTCTGGTTGTTTGGGGATCATCCGAATTCGATTTGACTCGGCTCGTTTTCGGTGGTTTGCTCCTTCAGTAATTTGCAAATATGCCAAACGAACGCTGATTCCCGTCACCATTGATAGAGTAAATATAATTAAAAATATCGGCTGGAAACTCTGCCCGACTGTACGTGTATTTGTTTTTTTGCCAAGTGGGGATGGTTTCAATATAGTCATAAGACAAAGAGGATTTCAAAATTAAGATTATCTGTAAATAACTCTGCTAAATTCTTAGCAGGAATTTAACAGCAAACAAATTGGCAGGGAATTTTTAATTTCCCACACTAGTAGTCCACCAAAGAAACTTTACGGGATTTATAGTAATAAAATTAACTTATTTTCTCCCCCTGCTCCCCTTGCCTACCTTCACTCGTCATTTTGGGTTGTTCGAGTCCTAATCTCCAGTACCATGTCCTGAATTCTGAGTTTTAGCTTCTGATGGCTCAGGCTGAGGTTTTTGATACTTACCTGGATACTTATGCTGAAAATAAGCTTCTAGCACTTGTAAAACCATCGGCCCACAAACAGTACCACCATGATCGCCGGAGTTTTCACCAAAAGCTACAACCACAATTTCTGGCTTATTACTAGGGGCATAGGCACCAAACCAAGTATGATTTGGGCGACCAACACCAGCTTCAGCAGTACCACTTTTTCCAGACGCTGGGGCAATTGTGGGCACGTCCAAGCGCTTACCAGTACCTTCACTCACCACCTTTCGCAGTCCATCGCGGAGAACTTTGATGGTTTCCGGCTTCATATTTAAAGATTGTCGCCAACTTTTTGCTTGTTCGTTGTCTTTGAGCAAATGCGGCTGAACTCGATACCCGCCATTAGCAGGGACAGAAAACATAATTGCCGATTGCAGGGGTGTCACTTGCAAAGCACCTTGGCCAATTGACATATTAATGGTGTCGCCTACAGTCCAAGGCGTCTTCAAAACTTTCTGCTTCCATGTTTCATCTGGAACCAAGCCTTTTGATTCTTCGTTGGGAAATTCAATGCCAGTTTTTTGACCAAACCCGTATTTGCGACTCCATTCGATTAAAGTTGGGCCACCAACTTTTCTGCCAACTTGATAGAAGAAAGTATCACTACTCATAGCCATTGCTCTCGGAAATCCCAATGGCCCGAATCCGGCGTGGTTCCACTCACCAAATGTCACCCCACCCACGGTAAGGGAACCAAAGGTCTGTAATATTGTATCAGGAGAAAATTCACCTGATTCCAAGCCGGCTGTCGTGGTGACAATCTTGAAAGTACTGGCGGGTGGAAAGGCACTTAGGGCACGATTAACCAAGGGATGATCTTTACCTTGCACGCTTTCCCAATCTTTCTGAGAGAGTTTTTGTTTGGAAAAAATATTCGGGTCAAAGGTGGGGTAAGATACCAGTGCTAAAACGGCACCGTTATTCGGATCAATTGCTGCGATCGCACCTCGGTGATTTCCCAAAGCCTTTTCTGCTGCCTTTTGCACATTCAAATCTATGGTCAGGTGCAAATCGTTACCAGCCTTTGCCTGTTTCTCCCCTACAACCCGGATTGGTCTACCTGCACCATCCACTTCTACCTGCTGACCGCCCCATTCACCCCGCAGTGTTTTCTCATAAGCCTTTTCCACCCCCATCTGACCGATTACATCTCCGAGCCGATAGCCTTCCTGCTTCTTGCCCTTTAACTGGTCGGCGGTCAATTCTCGCGTATAACCTAAAACATGTGCTAATTGCTTACCGTGAGGGTAATAACGTACAGAATCTGTATTAATTTCTACTTCTGGTAGTTCATTTTTATACTCTTTTAAAGCCGTAATTTCTGCTTCATTTAGATCGCGAGCAACCCGGATGAGTGAAGAAGAATTAGCACCTGCTTGTTCTAATTTCTTTTCCATCTCATCTTGGGGAATGTTGAGAATTTGCGCTAGACGCGGGCCGACTACAGACCAGGAAGGCTTAGTATGTGCCATTGGCCACAAATATACAGAGCTAGGATAACGAGTACTGGCTAAAAGTTTACCGTTGCGGTCAAAAATATTGCCCCGTTCCGGTTGTTTTAGAATCATCCGAATTCGGTTTGCTTCGGCTCGTTCCCGAAGTTTTGGCCCTTCAACAATTTGCAAATATGCCAAACGAGCCTCAATACCAGCAGTCATTAATAGGGTAAATACGATTAAAAATATTGATTGGAAACCACGTCCAACTGTACGTGTATCTTTTTTGCTACCAATTGATGGGAATAAAGACATAAGACAAAGAATGATTCCAAGAGCGGTATTATCTGTATACAATTACCCTAAACTCATGCCGAGTATTGGGTATAAAAGAATCGGGCAAGTATATTCTTGAACAATTGTTTTTGGCGGATACAATAAACCAAAGTGTCAAATCTAGTCTGCCCAATAGACTAATGACAAAATTACGTAATATCACGGCATTCTACTGAAGATTATGGCTCAAATTGTCATGCAGAATCAAAGGGGGATAACAACTTTTCAGCCACTTGATGTTGAACTGCGTAATGTCTTCAAGTTTTTTAACCAAGAACCAGCAGTACATGGAATAGATTTGGATGTCAGACAGGGAGAATTTTTTAGTATTTTAGGCCCCTCCGGTTGTGGTAAAACAACAACACTGCGCTTAATTGCTGGGTTTGAAATCGCTGACGCTGGCAAGGTGTTGATTCAGGGTCAGTCTATGACTAATGTGCCGCCTTACCGCCGACCCGTCAATACTGTATTTCAAAGTTACGCTCTATTTAACCACTTGAATGTCTGGGATAACATCGCCTTTGGACTGCGGTTAAAAAAAATACCCAAATTGGAAACTGAAGCTAGAGTTCAAGAAGCTTTAAAACTTGTGAAAATGGAAAGTTTGCGATCGCGCTTTCCCAATCAACTTTCTGGTGGTCAACAGCAGCGAGTCGCCTTAGCAAGGGCCCTAGTCAATCGCCCCACCGTCGTATTACTGGATGAACCTTTAGGGGCGTTAGATTTAAAACTACGTAAAGAAATGCAGGTGGAGTTATCAAATTTACACAAAGACTTGGGAGTGACCTTTGTGATGGTGACACACGACCAAGAAGAAGCATTGTCTTTGAGCGATCGCATTGCCGTGATGAATCAAGGCAAAATTGAACAAGTTGGCACTCCTAGCGAAATTTACGAACGTCCCCGCACATCTTTTGTTGCTGATTTTATTGGCGATACTAATTTATTCAGCGGTGAAATCGTAGGGGTAGACTCTTCTAATGTTAAAATTTCGACAAAAACGGGACTTTCAATTGTCATTAGCCGCGCTGAAGATACACCATCTGAATTATCACAAGCGGTGGTAGTGAGTGTACGCCCAGAAAAAATACAGCTTTCGCTTTATCCACCCAATTTGCCAACTAACTGCTTTGAAGGACGGCTTGTCAATGTTATGTATTTGGGCACACATGTTAATTATCTTGTGGAATTAACAAATGGCATTAGCATAAATGTGTTGCAACCTAATACTTTTGGCGCTTTACCAGACCGCAATACGCCCATCTACGCTTGGTGGGCAGAAAATGATTGTTTAGCTATTAGTCAATAGTTATAATAATCTGCCTTATATAAGATTCAATAATGGAATAAGACCTTGATCCTGTAATAGGAATATTAACCCATGTCAATTTTGAAAAGAGTTCCTTGGGTGTCCTTGGCACTAGTACTGCTTAGTTACAGTACTTTAGGCTGGGTAATATCTGAAACACGTCCTCCTCTATTTGTGTGGCTCGTGACTGTGGTTGCTATCTTGCTTTTAATAGTAACGTTGACCATTCCTTGGCTAAAAATGACATATTATTTGAATGTTTTGCTTAAATCAAATACGAGGTCTTTCGGCGTTGCCGTCTTAGCAGCTTTCTTGTTTTTTATTATGATTGCCTGGTTTCGGGTATTTCTTGATACTTTACTGATCATTTCGGCGACTATATTAGTCAGGATAGACTTTCAAACAGCAGGTCTTAGGGAAGGGCTAGCCTTTTGGACTGCATCTCTCTTTTCATTAACAGGTTTGGGCTTGGGTGCGCTAATCTACAAGTTAATATATTCCCAAATTTCGCTAACGTTTTGAAATACCCAAAAAAGCTAGTCGGCTGCGCCAACGCTTGAAAACCAGTATTGCTTACCCAGAACTTCTTTTTTGGCTTAGGTTCCCAACTTCTTAAAAAAGTAGAGAATCTTGTTTAATACTTGCTTGGGTTTAAAATGCAGGCTGTTAAAACAGCAGTAAAGAGAGGAATAAATCCATGACAAAAATTGATATCCAACTAGTAACAACTGCTTTTGTTGCCGATTCTCCTACTTCCTTTGCTCCCCCCTTAGTAGTTAATCCCCAACTACAGCCAATAACAGCAACCAGCACACCAAAAATAAACCCTTTTAGCAAAACGATAAACAAATCTGACGGTTCTAAAAAATTTCTGACTGATTCTAAAAATGTTTCGGGAATAATTTTGTAAAATTGTGATGCAGCAAAAACCCCGCCGATGATGCCAGTAACTAAAGCCAAAATCGTCATCAAAGGCATCATTAAACTACAAGCAATTACTCTAGGAATTACTAGATAGTCAATTGGATCAGTTTTGAGCATATAAAGTGCATCAATTTGCTCTGTCACTCGCATCGCACCTATTTCTGCTGCAAAAGCGGAACCTACTTGTGCCGCCATAATACTAGCGGTCAAAATGGGAGCTAATTCTCTACAAAAAGCTAAGGCAAAAGCACCTCCCACAGCATCGATAGCACCAAATCGGATTAATTCTCTTGCCATTTGAAGAGTAAAAATCATTCCTGCAAAACCGCTGACAAGGAGAACTGGAGAGATAGAACTTGGCCCTGCGGTCACCATGTGTTGTAGAATCTTACGATAGTACGTTTTTCCTTGGAGTAAATGTAGCCACACTTGACCGAAAAGCAGTACTGCTGCTAAACAGCGTACAATCCAAGATTGCTCGAAATTTGTTTTTAGTCGCAATTTTATCGTCCTTAAGACTGGCTTTTTTGGCACACATTTTATATCAATTCTCTAAAAACAGATACAAATGGTGGAAATCCGATTTCTTTGTGTAATGTTTTATTCGTAGGGAATCTGTGTGCCTTGATAGTTATGTTACCTATCTATAGGCGACAGTGGAACAAAAAGATTTTGAAGCAACTGTCAAGGAAAGATTGGTTGGCGCTGACAGCGATGGCTTAATTTTCCGGGCATTAGCATTAACAGGGGTCAACAATATTATTTTGATTGGACGCTTGGAGCCACCTCTGGCTATGGCTTTATCAGTCTGGTTACTGAGGGAACGGGTAAATCGTTGGGAAGTTGTAGGAGCGATCGCTGCATTATTTTAATTCTTCTCGGTGGAAAACACGCGCCAGATAATAAAGACTGTAAAACCTAGATAGGCGAATACTGTTAGCCATTCTTGCCAGCTACCAAATTCATTATTCATTAGCAAAAGCCGAAAAATCAATAATATTTTTAGATCCTACACGCTGAAGTTGCCAGTCGCTTGCTGTATTTTGGGAGATAGAGGTTACTCAAAAATTCTTAGCGAATTTTCCGGAATCGATAACAGCAAAGTGGTATCACTTATCAGAGCATCGATATTATACTGAACCTCTATAACTAACCTTCGGGGAATATAGCCCCATTGTTTACGCTCAAAAGCCTGGTCTTCATGACCAGGCTTTTGATGTTTATACCAATAGTAATTACAAATGAGTACGGGAAAAACTAACCACAGACGCGCAGAGAAGCCAGTGCGCCCTTGCGGTTCCCCGACTTGTACTCCTACGCTACGCTCTTAGCGTTCCCGCTCTTTAGCAACTGGCGTGACACAGAAAAATAAGAGTTTGAGAGAGTTTTTGTGTAAGTCAGGGTCAGAGCGATGCCTACGGCTGGCTACGCCTACGCAGCACTTTTTTAATCTGTCCACGTATCAAATAAAACTTTTTTCCAGAAACTTTTAAGGGATTTTATCGGTCTGGTTCTCCAAATTCTGTAAAAATCAGCCAATGTCATCTTCTGGTCAAGGTATTCCCGGATTACCCGATTTGACGCATCCAATTGAGCTTGTCCAATTTGGAACCCAGGCGTTCAAAGCTTCACTGTTATTAGTATTTTTGGTCGTAGCTTTGGGAGTTGCGATCGCACTGATCAGTTTTTCTCTGCGTCGCAGCCAGTCGGAACAACTTATATTCATCGGCGAATGGGCTGTTCGTTATTCTCAACTATTGCGAGGATTACAGCATTTAACTCTAGTATTAGTTCTGTTAATACCGGGATTTTTTCTCTGTTCAACTTTAAGCAATCGCTACCACCACTGGGAACAAGCAAGGGTAGCTCAAGTGGCTCAAACTGTTGCAGGTGAAAAGCTCGAACAATTTGCCCCCCAAGTCCGCTATTCTATTCAAGAGCCATACTCTTATACCACTCAAATCAATGGCAAAATAGTTAACGTAAACCAGACACGAGAGATCACCCGCTTCTTAATGCTGGCTGGTTCGCAAATTCAAGTCAAGCTTGACCAAAGCGTAGATGTTCCAGGTCGCAGTTCGATTTATCAAGCAAATTATACTGCTGACTATAAAGTAGTTAACCAACTCAAGGATATTAATAGTTTCTTTTTTGAAGCACCGCCACCCAACGGTTACACACTGCTTGAGAGCTATAAAATCGAGCGTGACGGGACTAGACTACAACCAACCAACGCGGGTAATTATAGTTTTCCCTTCCGCTTGCAACCAGGGGAAGAAACCACCTTTCGAGTTACTTATCAGGCTCAAGGAGGGCCGCGCTGGGTTTATAGTGCAACGGGACAGTTGCTTTCCAACTTTCGCCTCACAGCAATTGCTAACTTTGCTCCGGCTGATTTTGCCAGTGGTATTGTACCTAATGAAATTAAAGTTGACGGGCGCAGTACGCAATTTACCTGGAAATTTGACGATAATGTTTCAGTCAAAAATCCATTTGGAGTGTTTACCAACACCGAACCTATTCGTCACACTGGCGTAATTCCACGTCTTTTATTGCTAGCACCAGCAATATTTTTGTGGTGGATATTGTTGTTATATTTGTCACTGCCAATGAGTTTCAAAAATATTGCGATCGCTGCTAGTATTTTCTTTGCTTGTCTATTAATGTTGACCTATCTAGCCCGCGTCATTAATGCTCAGTTGGCTTGGACTTTAATTTCCATCATCTTACTGTTTTTGACATGGGGATTGGGGGCAAGTCGCAGTGCTTCCCTTGCTGCGATTATTTGCACTATTGCTGGAGCAGTGCTACCTGTCTTTGGCTTATTAGTACCGTTCAGTGGACTCACCCTCAGCCTTGCAGGTTTGCTTTCAGCCATTTGGCTAGCAGTTCGTCACTGGTATGGCTGGTACAGTTTGCACCCAGAAGACCAAAGATTGCAGACTCAGAAAAACGCTAAAGATTAAGTGGTTCCGCTATGATTAGCGAAGTTTTAGCAAATAGCAGTTATGGATAACGATTTACTGGCTTTTTTAGCGGCTGCTGGGTTACTCGTCCTCTATCTCATCTTTTCTGCATTGACTGAAATGGGAACTAAATTACCTTGGAAGAAATAAGCAGATGGGGGGATGAATCAAGGGATTAACAGCTATTAAAATCAAAAAAATGTAAATTTAATGCACTACGCACTTAAAAAATTTACATTTTTCAACCTGATTGAGCTTGGAAAAAGGAATAAACATCCTTTTGGCTGAGTTAATATACTTAATTGTTCGAGGGAGTGCTAAATGCGCGATCCACAAAAGAACCAGATTAAAATCGAGCCGGCAACCCTCGTATTAATTGTGTCCATACTAATACTCTTGCCTCTACTGTTTGTTGGTTTTTTATCGCAGTGAGCTAGTGAGTAATACTCAACAGATATATTCTCCCGACGTTTTTCACAAAATATGAACGAGTCACGCTTTGTATTGCCGTGCCATCTTAAGGGACTTCCAAGTAAAAAAATATCCCATCCCTGCGGGACGCTACGCGTAGCTTGCTTCCCCAAAGGGGTACGCTTTTATGGCAGGGGAGCAGGGAGCAGGAAGCAGGGGGATGGAACATCGTTTTTATTGGGTGAAATTGGATAATTTATTTTTTGGAGTTCCTTAACTCAATCTCGTGAATTGTTAATGCATCGACCTGCAATGTGATTGTGTCGCCTAACAATGGCATTGTGTTGCCTAACAATGTGATTGTGTTGCCTAACAATGGTATTGTGTTGCCTGACAATGCGATTGTATCGACCTGCAAAAATTAACCTGCCCTTTTTTTAATCTTTGGGATAAGCAATAAAGAACAAGTAAGTGTGAAGTATGAGCTGTGCTTTAATTCTCAAATAATGTTAGCGCGATGCCTACGGTGGGCTACGCCTACGGTCTTTCTATCAGGTGCGTTAAGCTACTGTTAACGCACCACTCTCAATACGGTTTGGTTAAGATCCCCCCGCCTGCGGCGACCCCCTTAAAAAGGGGGTAAAAGAGGGTTAGAAGCCTCCCAATTTATCGGGGGTTTGGGGGGATCTTAATAAATATTAAAACGTTAACCGAACTGTATTGGCACCACTCTAACCGGAAAACTATTTAGGTAAAACTTGTCGTAGTGCTGCTAAAAGTTGGTCAACACTTTCCTTTCGACTATTAAAGCCCATCAATCCGACGCGCCAGACTTGACCTGCTAGTTCGCCAAGACCACCGCCAATTTCAATATTATGCTCATTGAGTAACTGCCGGGCGATCGCTTTACCATCTACCCCTGTTGGAATGCAGACAGTGGTAAGCGTTGGCAGTCTATACTTCTCCTCAACGTGCATACTCAGTCCTAAGTTCTCTAACCCTTCCCAGAGATATTCTACGTTTTTCTGATGCCGCTGCCAGGAGTTTGCTAATCCCTCTTCTGCAAGCAAACGTAGTGCTTCCCGCAATGCATAATATAAATTAATCGGTGCTGTGTGGTGATAGGTGCGTTCAGGGCCCCAATACTTGCCCAGTAACAACATATCCAAATACCAGTTTGCAACCTTTGTTTGGCGCTGTTGCAATTTCTCAACGGCACGCGGACTCATTGTAAAAGGCGAAGCACCAGGCGGGCAACCCAACCCTTTTTGGCTACAACTATAGGCTAAGTCAACTCCCCAAGCATCCAAAAACAAGGGGACACCACCCAAACTTGTCACCGTATCCACTAGTAGCAAAGTGCCAAATTCACGACACAAATCAGCGACCCCTTCTAACGGTTGACGTGCGCCGGTGGAGGTTTCGGCATGAACTAGAGCTAAAATAGTTGGACGATGAGTTTCTAAGGCAGTTTGAAGTTCATCTAGGTTGAAAACTTGTCCCCAAGGTTTGGTAATGGTTCGCACGTCCGCGCCATAACGTCCAGCCATATCCACAAGGCGATTACCAAAGTAACCAGCTACACCAATCAAAACCACATCACCGGGTTCTACAGCATTGGCGATGGTTGCTTCCATTGCGGCTGTTCCCGTACCGCTGACTGCAATGGTGAGTGGGTTTTCTGTTTGCCATACGTAGCGTAACAACGACTGAATTTCATCCATGAGTGCGAGAAAAGCTGGGTCAAGATGCCCAACTGGTGAAGTATTCATCGCCTGGAGAACTGTAGGATGGGCATTAGAGGGCCCAGGCCCTAACAGTAGACGGGATGGGATTTCTAGCGGTGTGAGTTGCAAGCGCCCAGAGTCGTTGATTGAAATTGTTTGCGTCATAATCTGTCTTCGCCTAGACGATACTTACCGGATCATAGAGCGAACGCATCACCAATGTTTTAGTGAATCTGTCATTTGCTAGAAGATGCGATTACGGCAAAGTATTACAATGATGCAAACAAATGTGTGAAGAGTATACTTATTCACTTACCCGGACACATAATTATGGTTTTTGCTGGCAAACGACCAAATAATTTAGGTATTAGCAACGGTAAATTAGCATCTTGCCCTACTTCTCCTAACTGTGTTTCTAGTCAGAGTACAGATGCAGTTCACCAAATTGCACCACTGATTTTTACATCTACCCCAGAAGAAGCGATTACTAATCTCAAAAAGATTATTGAGTCCTTACCAAGAACTAAAATAATTACCGAAAGCCAAGATTATTTATATGCAGAATTTAAAAGTGCTTTACTGGGATTTGTGGACGATGTAGAATTCTATTTAGACCGGAATGCTAATGTTATCCAAGTGCGTTCAGCCTCACGCTTAGGTCAGAGCGATTTGGGTGTTAATCGTCAACGAATAGAGACAATTAGAGCCAAGTTAAAATAATTCGTAATACTCGCCGGACGAGGGTATTACGAATTAATTAAAGTCTGCGATCGCAACATTTGTGAATCTTAATTTATTTAAAAACTTTGACCCCCGGCCCAGACTGATCGTTGCTGTCGGACTCGCTATATTAGTTTCAGTAATCCTTCCACCTTGGCTGCACTTACCCACTCGCATTCTCTGTGCTTGGAACTCCGGTGCTGACTTTTTCTTAGCCGTAACTTGGTGGAAAATGATCAAAGCTACCCCAGAAAAAATTCGCCGTTATGCTGAAAATGAATATGAAGGACATTTGGCTATATTCATGCTGGTGATAGCTGCGGCTTGTGCTAGTGTTTTAGCGATCGGGTTTTTACTCACTGATAAAAAAGAGTTATCAACAATTCTACTCACTCTACATGTCATACTTTCAATTACGACCATTGTTGGTTCCTGGTTACTAGTGCATACGATGTTTGCAGTGCAATATGCACACAGCTATTACAAATATATTAGTCGTAATAATAGTGAAGAAATCACCGGAGGTTTAGATTTTCCTCATAACGACTATCCAGACTACTGGGAATTTTTATATTATTCATTTGTAATTGGCATGACTAGTCAAGTTTCAGATGTGCAGACGACATCACGAGATATGAGGCGCTTGACTCTGCTACATGGCATATTATCCTTCTTTTTCAATACCACCATTGTAGCTATGAGTATCAATATTATTGCATCGCTGATATAAAAATCGCTTGACTCAGCCAAAAGTATGATTATTTACTTCTCTACTTCCAGAAAGAGGAAATTCTATTGCAAGTTTTTTAACATGAATTTAAGTTAAGATAATCGGAGTAAGTTTATGTCTGATCAAACAATAAATGAATTGCCTGGTGAAATTAGAGAACAGCTACCTGAACACGCACAGCAGATTTTTCTAGCAGCACTTAACGCTGCTCAAAGTAATGGTTCCAATGAAGAGGGTGCGCGTGAAATTGCTTGGAATAGTGTAAAGAATGAATACGAACCAGGCAGCGATGGCAAATGGCAGAGAAAGCCTGAAGACACTGCTATACATAATAAATCTGTTACGTCTGGTGGCAATTGAGTGAACTTCAGCTTGGCATAGGCATCTTGTGTTAGAGGTAAGGCAAAATTTAAAGGGAATTCCATTTTTATGAAGCGGGCATGGAATTCCCTTTTGCTTTTTCATAATTTTTGCAAGATGATAGACATTTTGAACAAACTATAATTATTTATACATTGATTGGCTAGAAAAATCTATCTACACAGGAAATGCTAATTGAACAAGACGAAATTGCTATTCGTCTAATGCAAGATGAAATATATGATTATAAGTTGATGACAAAATGGTTAACTGATGCACAAGTTTTGAAATTTTATGAAGGAAGAGATAATCCTTTTGATTTAGAAAGAATTATAGAAACGTACAAACCTATGATCAGGGGAGATGACCCGGTTGTTCCGTGTCTGTTCTACTATCAAAATATTCCCATTGGTTATTTGCAGTATTGTGCGCTCAATGACTTATCCCAAACCGATAGACAATTATATCATCTCGATCAAACTGATTATGTCTACGGAATTGACTTATTCATAGGCGAAACCGATTATTGGAACAAGGGAATTGGTACAAAAATGCTGTCAGCAGTTATCAGTTATCTTTTTGAACAGCGGCAAGCTCATAAAATTGTCATAGATCCTCATGTTGACAATCCTCGCGCTATCCGTTGCTATGAAAAATGTGGTTTTGTGAAAATAAAACTATTGCCCGCGCATGAAATGCATGAAGGGGAATACTCAGATTGTTGGCTCATGGCAATAAACCGAAAAAACCATTGCACTCCTAATTTACAATAGTTCTTCAGTTAATCTTCGACCAGATACTGGGAGTCGCACAGAAGCCGACACTATACTGTAAGTTGGTGTAAAAGTATGTCACTAAATTAACTTGCGTGTTCCCAGTCACTGAGTAACTCATGCTGTTGTACTATTTTCTTGCATTTGCAAAATGGTACTTTAGGAGTACCAATATTAATGCCAGAAAAAGACTGTTTTTTCGTCTTGCTGGGTTTACTTTCTTGTATCGTTGTGAATTGTTGGGTTTTCATTGGTAAATAAATTTCTGATTAAAATTTGAGTACCAATCTATAACACCAATTTTCAAACGGCAAATTTCACTTTAGATAGCTTATTTCATACAAATATTCACAATCCGATCGCTGCTAGTAACTGTGGATTTCATTAGACTTCTTGCAGAAGTGGGGAAAGGGGTAAAGGGTAAAGCGGCGATAGAATTACCCTTTCCCCAAGAGTGCAAAACTATTTTTGCAAGAGGTCTATTCCATTTCTTAAGAGTTTTGATCAAGCTTGTTTGGTCATTGCGGCGAAATTCACCACACATTCCGGAAACTGGCGCTTTAATGCTGGAAAAACCGGACAAGGCGCTTGTTCTTGTAAATTGTCCGGCTTACTCCAAGTAAAAGGGGCTTTCTGCGCTGCTGACATCCACACCAGACGTTTTGCTCGCGTCATCGCAACATAGAGTAAACGGTACTCCTCAGATATTTTCAAGTGCTTTGCTTGTTCCCATGCTTGTGTGACATCTGGTATGGTAAATTCTCCGTGGAGAGCAGCACGAATTTGGGCGCGGGCTACTTCTGATAAGGTAAAATCCCCTAAGAACTGGCTTTGGGGAGGAACCCAAAATCTCCCGGGAATTAAGTTTTCGTGGAGAAAGGGAAGAAACACATAGTCCCAATCCAGCCCTTTGGCTTTGTGCATCGTAATAATAGTTAGTTGACCGCGACGAGTGTAACGTTCTTCCGAATCTTCGGTTTCCACTGGTTCAAACCGTTCGGAACTGACGATTTCACTTAAAGCTGACAGCATTCCCCCCATCGAACTATTGCCAGCTATCTGCTGGTTTACCCGTTCTGCAAGTTTGTCAGCAGTTGCCAATTCTGCCTGGTCGTAATTTAAAGTCAAGGCAAGAAAGGAAATTAGCTGGTATAAGGGCAATTCCAAACGGGCGCGAAGTAAATTACGACACAAGCGAGCAGCTTTTTGGACTGTTTCTGGCTGGGGTGCTGCTAGGGGACCAGGATACAAAAATTCTTCTGGTAGACTAGCAAGGGCGTTGAGGTCTTGGGTAGGAATTAATTGGCGCTGTACTAATGCTTCTAATGCGGCTTTGAGGTAATCGGGGGAGTGGGGACGATCGCAAAATTGCAGTAATGCTAAAATTTCTTGCGGAACATGGGAACGGCGATCGCGTTCTCCCACGTCGTAAAGTGTAATTTTATGCTCTTTGCATACAGGTGTCAGAGCCTCTGCCAACCATCGTCCTTGGCGATTTTCTCGCACTAAAATCGCTGCACTATTTTGTGTTGGGTCTTCGCCAAATAACTCGATCACTCTTTGAGATAACAATTCAAGGGTGTGATGAATGTCACGCGGAGTATAAAGTTCCAGTCCTCGTCCTACTGGTGCTGGGTTGGCGTTATTTTGCGGATCACCAGCTTCAACAGGGCGAATTGTCTGCAAGCGGAATGGTACTTGTCGGTTGTCAGAGACCTGTTTTCCGTTATTCGTTGTTGCTGACGACTGTTTATTGATCCATTTGAGCGCAAAGTTAGCAGCTTCAATGATAATTCTAGTACTGCGACCAGCTTGATCCATCGTTGCCAATCGTTCAATGCGATCGCACTCTTCGCAAAATTGCCGAAAATAAATCGGATCGGCTGGGGTAAAAGTAGAGTTAATCGCCTGGTTGGGGTCACCAACTCGTACCAAGTTGAGTGGGGAGTGGGGAGAGACGCGATTAATCGCATCTGTACTGGGGAGTGAGGAGTTATTTCGCTTATCTCCATCACTTGCCAAAATTTCTAACAACTGCGTCTGTAATGGGCTAGAATCTTGGGCTTCGTCTTCAAAGACTGCAAAAACTTGGTTTTGCTCGATGCGACGGGCACTGTCGTTTTCTAAAACGCGGAGTGCGGCTAAAATCATATCGTCGTAGTCAATGAAATCACGCGATCGCATTAAGTTTTGATATTGCTCATATAATCCCGCCGCTACGCTCAAAATTGCATATTCGTCTGTGGTTTGTTTACTCCACTTCCGCAATAATTCTGGCGATATCCCGGAACTTTTTGCTTCATGAATTACTGTGTTAGCCAATTCCGGTAATACTTCTGTTCGCAGCACCGATTGGCGACGCAACCTTTCTGTTTCTTCTCCGTCAAATTGATGACCTTCTAATAACCGCAAATATATTCCTGGATTATTCGCAATCCATTGTTCTACAGATGTTCGGATAAAGCGGTGACTTTGGGTTGGTGTAATTAATGTGACATTTTCTAGTTGCAAATTCGACAAATCAGGATGGCGACTGGCAATGTTCAACGCTAGACCATGTAGGGTATAGACAAAAAAGCCTGTCTGAGGTAGAGATAAATCATCTCGTAAGAATTTGCGGATCTTCGCTTTAATATTGGCAGCAGCTGAGCGAGTAAAGGTGACAACTACCAATTGACGGCGCGAGGATGAACGTTCATACTGACGTGCGATCGCGATCGCCGCTGCCGCCGCCATACCAGTAGATTTGCCTGCACCAGGAACGGCAGAAATAGCCAAAGGGCCAGATTGCCAGTCAGCCATTTGCTGTTGTCCAGGACGTAGACTGTTGCGGATGCGTGCTATGGCTTCTGCCCGTAGGGATGACACGGGCGATCGTTCAGACAATTCTGAGTGGAGTAATTCTTGAGCAAGAGGAGCAGTAAATTTAGAGTCTGACATACCAAATTTTATATATTGAATATATGTTATATGTTGAATGTAATTTCCAAACCGCAGATATCAATAATCTTCGGTGATTCTTAATCCAAAATAACTAGATTGCTGATAGTAGTCTATCTAGTTTTATTTAATAGGTTCGTAAGGAAGTATGCGAGAAGAAATCAAGGTAAGTTAAATAATGCAAAAATATTGAAATTATTTTGTAGTGTTCGCGTTGCATTTTGTAGATAGGGCTTTAGTCCTCAAATGTTCGCGTTGGCGTAGCCTCTCGTAGAGAAGCGTTCCCGTAAGGTAGCCGCTCACTATGAACCTTTAATTTACGCCGCTCGATTTAGTTTAGACTTTAATGCTAAAGCCTAAACTACGAACAATTTCCACTACTCAATTATTATTTGACAATCGGAACTTAGAACAACACAATAATCCCCCGACAAAACAAATTTCGCTTGGCTCATTTGTTCTTTTAGTCGGAGGATTGTTAAGAAATTTTATGCGATGCCTACGGCGGGCTGTGCCTACGCAACTTCATCTAAGAGCATTAGACCTCTTGCAAAAATAGTTTTGCACTCTTGGGGGAAAGGGTAAAGGTTAAAGGGAAAGGGTTTCTTATAGCCGCTTACCCCTTACCCCTTACCCCTTACCCCTTACCCCTTACCCTACTTCTGCAAGAAGTCTATTGATTATAAGCACAAAGCAGCTCCAACTATTGCTCCTTTTGATGAACTGCTATCAAAACACTCGTACAGTTGAAAATGACTTTTAGACTAGCTCTTCGATGTTTTGTCGTTCGCTCACAGTTGATTCACTAAAGACAGCTACATACAACCATCCTGCTAAAATAGCCCCCAAAATCGGAGCTATCCAGAACAGCCAGACTTGCGAAAAGAGTTCTACACCTGCAAATAGAGCAACTCCAGTACTACGGGCAGGATTAACCGAGGTATTAGTTACAGGAATGCTAATCAGGTGAATCAAGGTAAGTCCAAAACCAATTGCCAGTGGTGCAAATCCTTTAGGAGCACGGCTATCAGTTACACCCAAAATAATCAATAGAAACATGAAAGTCATCACAACTTCAGTAATGAGGCAAGCAAATAGCGTATAACCACCTGGAGAGTGAGTCCCGTAGCCATTAGTGGCCAATGGGTTAGAGCCAGTTAAGATAAATCCAGTTTTGCCGCTCGCAATCAGGTAGATAATGCCCGCACTAACAACTGCACCGATTACTTGAGAGGCGATGTAAGGTAGTAAGTCAGACCCCGGAAAACGCTTACCTGCCCACAGTCCAAAGGAAACAGCTGGATTGAAATGACCACCAGAAATATGACCAAGAGCATAGGCCCCTGTAAGAACGGTAAGCCCGAACGCCAAAGATACACCGACTAATCCAATACCCAGTGGAAAAGAAGTATTTTCGCTGATTTTTGCCGCATCTGCCGTGTAGGCTGCGGCTAAAACAGCACTACCACAACCACCTAAAACAAGCCAGAATGTACCAATAAATTCGGCCAAGCAACGTTTAGTTAGAGACATTTTTGGAAAACTCCTTGTTCAGCTACAAACGAGTGATAGCGATGTTGGACAATCCTTGAGTCATTTACAGCAGAATTCAGAATTCAGAATTCAGGAGCAAAACAGGCTTTATAGCTGGGTAACAGACTTAGCTTGTGTACCTCATAAACTTGAGATCCGCTGTATATTAACAGAAATCCATTGGGTTTGTTTTCTTCCCATTAAATTTTCAATTAATGACAGTTGTGAATCCCTCACTAATGAATTCTGACTTCTGAATTCTTCAAGAAACTAAATCAAAAAAATAGGAATTTGTTTTTTACTCAATAATTGTGATAATAAAAGAAGATACCGGAAAAGATAAAATAACAAAAAAAATACTTAATTTCTTAAGAATTTTGCTTCGAATGATACATTTGTTGAGATTCTTGCTCCAGTGAGTTCTATTACAAATGGTTTGAAAATTTATTTAAATTTTGTAACAGTTTTATAAACTTTAAATTGAAAAAATACTGTTCTCTGTTCTCTTAATTCGATGAAAAACAAAGAGTTTAGACAAAGCATTGGGCAGCCAGTGCCTTGCTCTGTTTAAGAGAGTTAAAGCAACTGGCGGCATTGGCCAAATAGAAAAATGAACTAATGCCCCGTCTCCTATGCGCTATTTGGACAGTATTAATAGATCACATCACGCAGTTAGTCCTGTCTAAAATTGAATTTATTCATCAATCTGCCAGGAATCCTTAGTTAATTCTTCATCCAGAATTTTCTTAGGGCGCACAATGATAATAATTTGTCCTAGCAAGGGGATTTCTGGCTCAGTTTCAAACCACTGAAAATCTAATTCACCACCATTTTCAACAACAAAATAGCTGGAGGCATCCCATTCTCGTTGGGCACGATCTACCACAACGACGACAGGCCCCGTTTGGCTTTGGGTTTGGATGGGGAAGCGATCGCTATTCGCTAAAATCACTACTGGATCTTCTGCTGCCAATAGGACTTGCCAACCTGGTAACGGCACCCAAGCTTGCTCTCCAGAGAACTTGATCATGCGAAATGGTTCAATTTCTGTCAGTATAGGCACAGCTTGCAAGTCTTGCCGTGACAATGGCAACTCGCCTACTACGGGCAAAATTCGAGGTAATTGTTCTTCAAACTCCAGGCGGTAAAAGGGTAAAATTGGGGCTGGACGCTGGGGAACGGTAGTAAAATCAGTTAGTAGCTGTTCAATTTTCTGCCTTGCTGCTGGCGTGTGAGCAAAGCGTAAACCTTTGGCGATCAGGCGCGATCGCTGTTGTAAATCTGCATTTTGGCGTGCCAGCTTCCAAACTTGGTGAGCAAAGGCATCTCCAGGATGAGCAGAAAACCCTTCTGGCAAAGTGCGGAAATAGGAGAACTCTTTAATTGCTTTTGCCACTTCCTTCACCTCATCGGCGTCGAGTTTGTGGACAAATATCAGTTCGGCGGCGGCGGCGCGTTCTTCCTGAGTAAGTAAACGCAGTTCGTATAAAACATCACTGCCGCGTGTGGCATAGTGCGATCGCGTTTCTTCCGGTACTCCAAATTTTTCCAAAGAATTGTAAACTTGAGAACCAACAACCACCTGATTTTGTTGAATCGGCTCAAATCCAGTCGCCTCAAAAATTTCTTGGGGATTGTAACCGGTTTTTAGCAACGAGGCGATCGCGGCTCCCCATTCCACCCAGTTGCCTTGTTTTTGCCTCAGCCTTCGCAGTAACTCTTGTGCTACATCGTTAGTAACATTTTCTTCGGGATTCTGAGCGTTGGGTGGTAGATCAGTCATAATCGGAGTGCGAGCTTCAACTTGAGAGGTGGATTAATACCTCATGAGTAAGTCTTATTCTAATCTATGAACTACCCAGACTTATTGCCTTGAGTTCATCTGGGGAAACTTATAAGAGAAGGCAGAGGGCAGGAGGAAAGAATTACGTGGCAAATTCACTCTGTAGCGCTCACTATTAGCGTTTTAAAATATGCAAAATAACTCCGTATAAACCCTTGGCGATTTTCGGCTATTCTCAACTAAGCTTGGTATGGAATATAACAAGATAGTGAATATTTAAAGGAAATATCTTATGGATAAGCCCAGCCTCGAAATTGATAAACTCCAATCTCAAGTCATGACTCTCGAACGACCAAAAAAGCTCAAAATCCTGGTAGTTGACGATGAGCCAGATAATCTCGATCTGCTTTATCGCACCTTTCGACGCGACTTTAATGTTCTGAAAGCTGATAGTGGGGTAAACGCCCTACAAGTTTTGGCAGCAGAAGGGGAGGTAGCGGTGATTATCTCCGATCAACGGATGCCAGAAATGAAAGGAACTGAGTTCCTCAGCAAGACTGTACCTCAGTTTCCCGATACAGTAAGAATTATTCTCACCGGATTTACTGATATTGAAGACTTGGTAGAGGCGATTAATGCTGGGCAAGTCTACAAATATATCACCAAGCCTTGGGATCCAGGAGAACTGAAGGCAGTGGTGCAAAGAGCAGCAGAAACCTACGACTTGCTCAAGCAACGTACAGAAGAATTACGCCGTGCTCATGCTCAAATGGCGCTGCTGAGTGTTTTGGTACAGGTAACTCAAGCAGCTTCTAGCTTAGAAGAAACTCTCTCTCCAATTGCTAGGGCTGTGAGTGAGACTTTTGGAGCAGAAGGCTGTATTCTCCAACTTACAGATGGAAATACTTTGATTGCGACTCAAGGAAGTTACAGCGAGACAGGTACAATAGATAACTGGCTATCTCTTGACCCACTAACCAAGGAAGCGATCGCCACCGGTCAAATGCAAGTTTCCTTAAATGTACTTAAAGACACTAAATTAGTTGATGCTATTCACTACCAAAATACGGGTGTGCAAGCACATTTAGTTATCCCAATTAGCTACCGTAATCAACTCTTGGGCGTATTGTCGCTACAGTGGAAACAACCCTGCACTTTGCGGGAAGATGAATTAATGCTAATTAATTTATCAGCGCAACTGGTGGCGATCGCTCTTACTAGTTGTCATTAGTCATTAGTCATTAGTCATTAGTCATTAGTCATTAGTGAAAAACTAATGCCCAATGCCTAATGCTTTATGCCCTGTTTGTCCAATGCCCCATACCCAATGACTAACGAAATTCAGTCCATTTTTAATCGTATTGCTCCGGTTTATGACCAGTTGAACGATTGGTTGAGTCTGGGACAGCATCGAATATGGAAGGAAATGGCAGTGAAATGGAGTGCAGCTAAATCGGGTGATACTGCATTAGATTTGTGTTGCGGTAGTGGTGATTTAGCCTTACGTTTGGCACGGCGTGTAGGAGCAACAGGACAGGTCTACGGAGTGGATTTTTCCCCCAACCTGCTAGAAACAGCTAAAGAACGCTCTCAAAGGCAGTACCCCCAACCTGCTATTACCTGGGTAGAAGCTGATGTCCTAAATTTATCCTTTGACGATCGCCAATTTGATGCTGCCACAATGGGCTATGGTTTAAGAAATGTTAAAGATATTCCCCGCAGTCTCCAAGAGTTATACCGGGTTTTGAAGCCGGGTGCTAAAGCCGCAATTTTAGACTTTCATCGACCGAGTAATCCTCAGCTACGTGCCTTTCAGCAGTTGTATCTGGACAGTTTTGTGGTGCCAGTTGCCAATTATTTAGGGTTAAAAGAAGAATATGCTTACATCAGTCCCAGCTTAGACCGCTTTCCCATCGGGAAAGAGCAAATAGAGTTAGCGCGTCAAGTTGGTTTTGCTGTAGCCACACACTACCCCATTGCGAACGGTATGATGGGAGTGCTGGTAGTCAAGAAAAATGAGTGAGGAGTTAGGAGTTATCAGTTAAAAGTTATGGATTATCAGTAGTGAGAAATTCTCATTTAAAATTTATCATTCCTAACTCCTGTACGCGATTAATTGCATTTGTACAGACGCGATTAATCGCATTTGTACAGACGCGATTAATCGCGTCTCTACTCCTCACCTAAACTCCTAACTTTTTTAATTTTTCCCTTGGACTGGTCTCATCTTTGGCTTTATGTGTCTCCCCCGGTACTGGGTGGAATTATTGGCTATTTCACAAATGATATAGCCATCAAAATGTTGTTCCGTCCTTACCGAGCAATTTACATTGCTGGACGAAGAGTACCCTTCACCCCTGGATTGATTCCCCGCAACCAGGAACGTCTGGCTCTGAACATTTCCAAGACAATCATGGGGTCACTGTTGACACCACAAGAATTGCAAAATTTGGCGCGGCGTTTGTTGCAAACAGAACGCGTGCAAGCAGCTATTCTCTGGTTGTTGCAGCTGGCCATTGAACAAATCAAAACAGATAAAAACGAGAAAAGCGCCAAAATTGTGGCGGGAATTTTGCGGGATTTACTAGGGGAATCCTTGCCACGATTACTCAAGGTTTTAGCGCGACGTGAAGACTTTTTGGAAGCGCAGATAAATCAAATTTTTGACCAGATATTGCTGGAATTTCAATTGAGTGAAGAACAAGCCACGCGGCTTGCTGATTGGTTGTTGCAAGCAGTTTTACCGCCAGATGTGCTGCGGCAGACAATAGTTGATTTTTTGACCGATCGCACGATTCAAATTATTGATGAAGGCTTCCGCGAAAAAACCAGTGGGACTTATTGGGTAGTAGCAAATTTATTTGGCTTACGTAATACTCTTACGCGGCTACGAACTTTTTGCCTAGATGAAAAGGAGGCTACCAATACTCGCTTGCAGGAATTGACTCAAGAATTGCAAATGCGCGATCGCATTAGGAAATTACTGCAAAACTTATCATTACAAAACTTGCCAATGGGTACGGTGCGCCAACTCCGAAAGACCACCCGTGAAAGTGTCCGCCATTACCTGCAAAACAGTGGTAGCGATTTTTTACAAGGATTAACTGATTCTGTTGATTGGGAGAATATTGCTGTAGTGCTGCTGAATCGTCTTAGTACTTCACCTGTTGTCAGTACTTCTTTAGAAGTCATGAGTCAAGAGTTGGCTTTAATTTTAGATAAGTATTTGGAAAAAGATTTAGAAGTAATTGTGGCGCAGGCGATTCCGATTTTGTCCATAGATCAAGTGATAGTTGATCGTGTGAAATCAACTTCACCCGCTGATTTAGAAGCTGCCATCGAAGGAATCGTGAAAAATGAATTGCAAGCGATTGTAACTTTAGGTGGTGTTTTGGGTTTTGTCATTGGGTTATTGCAGACAGGGTTTTTAATATTAAGTCAATATTGATTTTTGATTTTGCCTGTTAAATTTTTATAAAAATATAGTTACAAGTTGCCTGGATTCTGAAATGAGTGAAATTGAGCGATCGCCTTTTGAGAAGAGGTGCGAGTAAGAAGCGTAGGCGTAGCCCGTCGTAGACATCGCTCTGGTTTTTATTCAGAGCCACTCGGATTTATCCACAGCGTAATAATTACGAATTATGTTGACTCACCTTCTATCTCTGTTTGCAACAACTGTACATCTTCAATTGATAAACCAGTCAATTTTGCCACTTCCTCCAAAGGCATTTAGCTTTTGAGCAGATTAATCGCAACCCGCTGAATCCCCTCTTGTAAGCCTTCGGCTCTACCTTCGGCTTTAGCTTCAGCCTCAATCTCTTGATAAATTACAGATTCGCGCATATTGTCTCTCCGTAATACTCTTTGAATTAACTCTTTCTCTAATACTAGACCAGCTAAAATTGCTGTGGCAGCTGCGACATTATTCTGCAACCGTTGGTCAGGAATGCCGATAATTTCCTGTGCTACTTGTAATATACTTGCACGGTCATCTGTCCCACCCAACACCGCGAATGGAAATAAACCTGGATAGCGCAGAAATACTTCTGTCGGCTGTTCCCATAATCGAACTACCTCAAACTCGTGGCGAGTACCAGTAATGGTAAAAGAATTTTGTTGCACGAGTTCTGAGCTTGTTTGTTTAAGATAGATCACCACTTGACGCATCTGTTTTTGGGGAAAGCGGCGATACACAAAGCAGTCGATAGTCAATCATACGAAATGGAATATTAATATCGGGTTGAGTTTGAAACTCTAGGTGAAGCACTAGTTCAGTCGATTCCAATAAAATTAGTGCATCGGCTCGAATAGGTTCTGACGAGAGTTCAGAAGGACTTAACTCTGTGAGGGAAGTTGCTTCTCCCAGCAGCCAAGTGGCAAAGTCGCTGGAAAAGTTTTCGGCGAGGAATTTGCAGATGTTATCAAACATCCAAGAATCTTACTACTCCAAAGCTTTAAACTGAGTCGTAGTAACTCAAAAACTATCTTTAATGATGCAAAAATTGGAATTTTGAAGGAGCCGCTTAACTCAAAATCTGCGTCAAATCCTCTGAGAATTTTTTAAAATCCGATTTAGTTATTGCTTTTCAGTTCTAACTTTTACAATTTCCCAACTACAGATTCCTGATTTCACAAAAATTTTATTTTATCGCTCTAGTTGCGTTGAAAATTGCAAGTATTGCTACTCCCACATCAGCAAATACAGCTTCCCACATTGTCGCGACACCTAAAATACCCAATCCAATAAATACACCTTTAATTCCTAACGCAAAACCGATATTTTGCCAAACAATTTGCCTTGTTTTTCTGGCGATTTGTATTGCTTCTGCCACTTTTGAGGGTGCATCTGTCATAATCACAATATCGGCAGTTTCTATCGCTGCATCTGAGCCTAACCCACCCATTGCTATACCAACATCTGCTCTAGCAATTACTGGCGCATCATTAATGCCATCCCCAACAAAGGCAACTTTACTATGCTTACCAACGGTGTTGAGTAACTTTTCAATGGCATTGACTTTTTCTTCAGGTAATAACTCTGCTTCGTAAGCATCTATGCCTAGCTGTTGAGCAACGCGGGATGCGATCGCTTGATTATCTCCTGTCAACATTACTGTTTTCTTTACACCTATTCCTTTGAGTGCTTGAATAGCAAGTCTTGCATCTTCTTTTAGTTCATCAGCAATGACAATATACCCAGCATAAATATTATCAACTGCTAGATGAATAACTGTTCCCTCTAACTGGCAATTATCATGAGTAACATTTTCTATATGTAATAGGCGATCGCTTCCCGCTATCACTACCCTATTTTCAACCTTGGCTCTAATTCCATAGCCTGCTATCTCTTCATAATCCCTCACCTCAAAATCATCGATTTTTCCACCATAAGCTTTGCGGATAGATTGAGCGATAGGATGATTTGAATGCGATTCTAATTTGGCAGCTAATTGCAGCAATTCTTGTTCATCATAGCCATTTGATGGTACTATTTTTGCTACTTCAAATATTCCTTTAGTTAAAGTTCCAGTTTTATCAAACACAACTGTGTTGACTGAATTTAAAACATCTAAAAAAGTAGAGCCTTTAACCAAAATACCACGTCTAGCCGCACCTCCCACACCTCCAAAATAACCTAATGGAATACTGATAACGAGTCCGCATGGACAGGAAATAACTAGTAAAATTAGGGCGCGATAAATCCATTCGGAAGAACTTGCACCCGAAATGAATAAAGGAGGTAATAGTGCAACTCCTAGAGATATAAAAACTACTATCGGCGTATAATATCGGGCAAATTTAGTAATAAATTTTTCTGTTTCTGCTTTTTTACTTTTGGCATTTTGCACCAAGTCTAAAATCTTAGCAATGGAAGAGTTATCAAATAGTTTGGTTACTCTAATGCTGAGGACACCCATTTTGTTGATCATTCCAGCCAAAACTGTCTCTCCCAGCCTCACCGTTCGCGGTACAGATTCTCCAGTTAATGCAGATGTATCAACTTGCGAATTCCCATCTATAATCTCACCATCTAAAGGAATCTTTTCTCCAGGTTTTACGACGATAATATCTCCAATATTTATTGTCTTTGGGGATACTTTTTTTAATTCTCCCTTTGTTTCAATATTGGCATAGTCTGGACGTACTTCTAATAAAGCTTTGATGGAATTACGGGAACGACTAACGGCAATATCCTGAAACAATTCCCCTATTTTATAAAATAACATGACTCCGACAGCTTCGGGTAATTTATGAATTGCGATCGCCCCTAGTGTCGCTACTACCATCAAAAATGTTTCATCAAATACTCTACCTCTAAGTATATTGTGCCCAGCAGTTTTTAAAACACTCCATCCACTTAATAAATAGGCAGGGATGAAAACCAGATATTCACCTATTGAATAAAATGTATTGTGTAATTGATTTTCAAAAATTACACCTGGTGCATATAAACTGAAAATTACTATCAAAGGCAATACCTCATTTTTCAGATTGAATTCCCCACTGTGGTCATGATTATGATTTTCATCATGATTATGAACATGGTTATGATTCTCCTGATGGTCATGTTCGCAGTTGCAACAACCTGAAGATTCTGAATGTAATTTTTGCTTCATTTTTTTTTGTTGAGGCTAGTAAGTTATTTGATATATAAGCCTTTCATCAAATGTAATGAAAAAAAGAAGTTTTTACAAGTTGATAATTTAGGAACGAGAATCATATCAATATATAAATTAGGTTGATTGTTGACTTTTTCTACTAATATTTAGTAAATATCAAGATTTGTAACCTAGTGAAGATAGCTATTTTTGTCAGTGTGAGCAAAGATTATGAAAAAATTATGAAAACTTGAGAGTGTAAACAAATGCCCTTTCCAGAAAAATCCATTAGGAAACCCAGTCTAAAAGAAGTTCACCGCAGCATTAGGATTCCTAACACCAAAAGCATCTGGCGCAAGATGCTAGCTTATGGAGGGCCAGGATACCTCGTATCTGTAGGGTATATAGATCCTGGTAACTGGGCGACTGACTTAGCTGGTGGGGCTAAATTTGGTTATGCGTTGCTAACAGTGATTATGCTTTCCAACTTGATGGCGATTTTAATGCAATCGCTGTGTGTACGGTTGGGAGTAGCAACGGGGCGAGATTTAGCGCAGGCTTGTCGAGATCACTTCAGCCCGCGTGTCAACTTCGGGTTATGGGTACTTTGTGAGATAGCGATCGCAGCTTGTGACTTAGCGGAAGTTCTGGGAAGTGCGATCGCGCTGCAACTGCTTTTTGGCATTCCCCTGAGTTGGGGCGTGTGTATAACAGCTCTAGATGTAATTGTATTATTAATGCTACAAAATAAAGGCTTTCGCTATACAGAAGCTTTGGTAATCTTGTTGGTAGCAACTGTAGGCATCTGCTTTGCAGCAGAAATCATCTTTTCGCATCCTGATTTGGGCGGAGTTTTATTAGGATATGTTCCCAAAATAGAAATTGTGCAGAACCCAGAAATGCTCTACATTGCTATTGGCATTTTGGGGGCAACGGTGATGCCACATAACTTGTATCTGCACTCATCAATCGTGCAGACGCGGGATTGGGAATCAACATCTGAAAAGAAATGGGAAGCTATTAAGTTTAGCACAATCGATTCTACAGTTGCTTTATGTTTTGCCTTGTTTATCAACTCAGCAATTTTGATTATTGCTGCTGCCACTTTTCATTTTTCTGGTTATCAGGATATTGCAGAAATTCAAGATGCTTATAAATTGCTCTCTCCCTTATTGGGTGTGAATGCCGCCAGTGCAATTTTTGGCTTGGCATTACTTGCTTCCGGGCAAAGTTCAACCCTTACCGCCACTTTAGCAGGGCAAATTGTCATGGAAGGCTTTTTGAATCTGCGCCTAAAACCTTGGTTACGTAGGTTAGTAACTAGATTAATTGCGATTATCCCAGCATTAATTTCAATTATGCTTTTGGGAGAAAAGAGTACAAGTGGCTTACTAATTTTAAGTCAAGTCATTTTGAGTTTACAGCTATCATTTGCCGTAGTGCCGTTAGTAATGTTTACAAGCAATAAACATTTAATGGGTGAGTTCGTCAATCCTTTATGGTTGCAGATTTTATCGTGGTTAGTAGCGATTTTTATAGGCAGTTTAAATGCTTGGCTATTATTGCAAACTATTTCAAGCTGGCTGTTTACGAGTCCTAGCTAAAATGTTTATACACAGCCACCACAAACATCTATCAACCAGATAAATTGTCAGAATATTAAGCTAATTGCAATTAATTTTTCTAGAATAATTCGCTTGTAGTAACTTAGCGCGGTCTTCTCCCTTGGTGTAGCATCTCGAAGGGAGAAGACTACGATCCCCTAACCACTACGTGCTTACGCAGACTTTAACTAGGGAAGTAGATCAACCTAATTAAACATAAAACACTCAGGACATAGAAGCGCGACTTTTCGCCAGAAATCGCGCTTCTGGGTATTATATTTATTTATACCCACTTAATTTGTGATAAAACTGAGTAGATATGGAACTTTCTTGAATAACAAGTGTCAAGCTAGCTATTCTTAGGAAAAATTCACTTGAAGTTTGAAAGTGAATCGAATACCCTAAACTAGTAGACAATTTTCTCAAGGAAATCTATGAACAAAAAAATTCTTCTAAATTTGCTTTCCACTTCCTCAATCTTTGTGTCGATGATGTCTACGCTAGCAGTATTTAATCCTGCTCATGCTAGTATTACTCAGCGATTAATGCACACACAAGACGGTCGTACCTGTATCACTAACCCACATGGTGGAAAAGATTTTGTGTGTATTCGAGATTCAGCAAGAACGCAAGCGTATACCTCTACACGTTCCTCAACCACTGTCACATCAGTATCAGATGAGAATATTGCCATGTTGAACTTTACTGAGGAGGAAAGTGATGCTGCAATTCAGACATTTGGCTGTGACTGTCCATACTGTATAAATTCTTTGCGTCAGTTGCGCGGTACTGGAAACTTGGTGTACTAAAAATGAATAGCGCTGATAGCGACTATAACTTCTGTTAAATACATGTGATTAATCACGTATAGAAGATATACGAAACCAAAAAAGCATTTTTAATCAGTACCACTACTATTATTTGGCCAAATGTAAATTCATTCTTGGGGTGGTTTGTAGTACTACTCCAAACCCCTCAAATTAATGTTGACGAAGAGGACGTATAGAGAAAAAATACACAAAGACAGACAGACTCTCTTACGCAAAGAAATTATTAAATACTCTGTGTGCGTAAGAGTGTCCTGTTTATTCAACCACCTCATTCACAGGGAATCTATCAATCAACTGCATCGCCCGATAGGCATTACGCTGGAAAGAGTCTGGCAAATGGGGAACATGGGGTATTTGCGATAATAAATCTAACGTCCGCCGTAAAATTCTCACCACGTCGCCTTCATCCAAAGTGGTGTTTTCGCAGAGTTCTATCCACTCCATTCCCAGTGCCCATTGTTCGACTATGGCAATTAACTCAAACTCCAACCATATAGGCAGCGCTACGTTATACCGCCGTTGTAGTTGGAACATTTGGCGGCGAATTCCCCGCAATTTTGCTAAAGCTTCTGCCACTCCATGACTAAGTTCAAAGTTAACTTTGCTATCTGGACGGGGGGTTTCCATCACCAAAGCGGCGGCAGCGGCGGCTAAATGGTGCGGATCTAAGTTATCCAATTCACCACTAGCGAATACTAAACCTAGCCACAATTCATTCTCACCTCGAATGGCAGCAGCGATTCGCCCTAATTGTGTGGGCACTAAGTTATCTAAAGCGTCAAAGTGTTGTAGAATTGCGATTAAATTGAGAAATTCTTCCCAATGACGTTGTGACTGTTGCTCTACTTGCCCTTGCAACTGTTCGAGTTCGGCTTCTAATTCCACATAGCGGGCGCGGCGCTTGAAAAGCGTAGCAGCATTGCCTGATTGATGTAGGGGATGAGCTTCTAATTGCTCTTGGACGGCGGTAGTGCGACTGAGTTGTTCTGCTACTTCTGGTGCCAGATACAAAGATTCTACCGGATCGGGAATACGCGCAGCGATCGCAAATGTTTCTTGAGTACCACGGCGCGACTGTCCTGGCTTCAAAGGCATCTCTGGCGGTGGCAGGATATCAGGTGGTACTTCAATTCGCGGCAGTTCGGCATACAAATCGACTACATCTCCTGTCGTTGCCACATACCAACGGTTATCATGTCCCAAGCATACCAAGTAAGGAGCTTGACCAGAACCTGGCGATTTTCCTACTAAAACTGCGGTTACGGGTGTAGACACTGTGATATTTTTACCTTTGAGACTCAACAGAGTTCCTGAGACTGCAAAGCCCAACATCATCCCCAATTCTTCTTGTCTGTCTTCCTGCGCTTGCTCTTGCAAGGTTTTCAATATCTGGCGTTCCACTTTCAGGCGTTGCCGCAATTTTTCATAAACAGCCAGTTCATTTTCATCAACTGCGGCGATTTGCTCATGAAGTTGAGCTAATTGGGTTTCCAGTTCGGCAATCTCATCGTATTCTGGTCTTAAATGCAGGGTGGCCATGTACTGCCCAAAACTGCGTTCTATCAGTTCCCTAGTTTGCTCTAGGGTGTGTGTTTGCAGCAAGTTAAGTACCATGCCATAACTGGGTGTAAACTGGCTTACAAGAGGATCTGGCTTGGATGTGCCCAAATACGCCGCTTCTTTAGCTCCTTCAAAGGGAGTTTGGACTGTCACCACATGACCTTGTTTATCCATCCCCCGGCGGCCTGCTCGTCCCGCCATTTGCAAGAATTCGGAAGCATTTAACAAGCGGTGTCCAGTATCGGTACGCTTGGAAAGGGTGGAAATTACCGTTGTCCGGGCGGGCATATTAATTCCCGCTGCTAGCGTTTCGGTAGCGAATACTACTTTAATTAGCCCCTGCTGAAATAGTTCTTCAACTAGTGCTTTCCAAGCAGGCAAAATCCCGGCGTGGTGGGCAGCAATTCCCCGGTACAAGGGTGCAATTTGTCCAGAACGCCCTGCTTCGGGATTGCGGGCTAAAAAGTCATCAATCTGTTGCCGCAAAATCTGGGACTCTTCATTATTTACCAGCCATAAATCACCCACTTCTGCCACTGCTTTATCACATCCCCGGCGGCTGAAGATGAAGTAAATGGCTGGTAGCATATCTCGTTGCTCTAACTGACTCAAGGTATAAATTATTCCAGGAGCCTCTGGCCTACCACTTTTCCCCCTCTCCCTTTCTCCCCCTCTCCCCTTCTTCTTCTGAATAAGGCGGGGGTTAATTTTAGTTTTGCTATCATTCAGCAGGGGAAATAAACCTTTGGGATTGCAAAAGTGAAATTCCAAGGGGACTGGGCGAAAATCGGAGTAAATCAGGTCAGTTGGGCCGTGAACGCGATTTAGCCAATCGGTGAGTTGATCGCTGTTGGCAACCGTTGCTGAGAGGGCTGCCAGTTGGACTTCACGAGGACAATAGATGATTGATTCTTCCCAAACAGTACCGCGCTGGCGATCGTTCATATAGTGGCACTCATCAAGTATCACCGCTTCAACGTCTACTAATGAGATGCCGATTTGCCCAATGGGTGTGCCATAAAGCATATTTCGGAAAATTTCTGTGGTCATCACCAAAATCGGTGCATCTCTGTTAATGGAAGCATCTCCAGTTAACAGTCCGACTTGATCAAAGCCAAATTTTTCTCGAAAGTCACGTAATTTTTGATTCGACAGCGCCTTTAGGGGAGTAGTGTAAAATACACGTTTTCCTCGTGACAGGGCACGATAAATCGCGTATTCCCCAACTAATGTTTTGCCCGAACCTGTGGGCGCACACACAACTACGGAGCGTCCGGCGTTTAGGGACGCGATCGCTTCTTTTTGAAACTGATCCAGATCAAAGGGAAATATAGACCCTAAGTCAAGTTCTGGAGACGGTGCAGGATAATTCACTCAATCACATTTGCAACCAGATTGTTTACTATACTAACGAGTCTTTTGTCAACTTCGTTATTGGTCATTTGTCCTTTGTTCTTTGTCCTTTGTCTAAAACTAATGACAAATGACTAATGACTAATGACCAATGACTAATGACTCTTCATTATTTTCCCAGTTCTTGCGATCGCTGTGTGGCAGCTTTTACGGCTTCAATTAAAGCTGAACGAAATCCTGCCTGTTCTAGCTTGGCAATTCCCGCAATGGTTGTACCACCGGGACTGGTAACGCGATCTTTGAGTTCTGCTGGGTGCATTTTAGTTTCATCTAACAGTTTCGCTGTTCCTAGTACGGTTTGCAAGGCTAGTTGATTGGCAATTGCTCTAGGTAAACCTGCGGATACTCCGCCATCAGCAAGTGCTTCTACTAAGAGCGCCACATAAGCCGGGCCGCTACCAGATAGTCCTGTGACTGCATCCATTAGCGTTTCTGAGACTTCCACGACTTCCCCCACAGCAGAAAAAATTTGCTGTGCTATTTGGTGGTGTTTGGGGCTAGTGTATGCACCTGAACAAATCGCGGTAATTCCGGCTCCTACTGTTGCTGGAGTGTTGGGCATTGCTTTAATAACTGGCAATTGCACAAATGCAGCTTCTAGCTGACTTAAAGGCACACCCGCTAATATGGAAATGATTAAGGGTGAGTGTTCTTTATTAAGAATATCAATATCTGCTAATTCTTGAGCGATCGCGCTAAACACCTGCGGTTTCACTGCCAAAAAGACAACTTCTTTTGCTTGGGCGAAAACCTGGCTATTATCTGTTGTCACAGCAACATTGTATTGCTGTTTTAAAAAATCTAGGCGTGAAGATAGCGGTTCGCTAACTATGACTTCTGAGGATTGATAAATTCCACGCGCGATAAGGCGGGATAAGAGCGCTTCTCCCATTACCCCACCACCAATTAAGCCAAATTTTATAGTCATTAGTCATTAGTCATTAGTTATTAGTCATTAGTCATTAGTATCAAAACTCAAGACAAAGGACTAACAACTAATTTAACTTTATTGTGCCATCCGGTTAGTTTCGTTGCCCCAGGTTTGATTTGGAGAACCTGTAGGACGAGAGGGACGTGCTGGCGGTTGTGGTACTTCATGAAGAACGCCACCTTGGGTGCTAACTTGGACACAGCTTGGCGTAAACAAGAAGATGCTCTCACCGATGCGCTCTTGATGTCCATCTAGTGCGTAAGTACCACCTGCAACAAAATCTACTGCTCGTTGAGCTTGATCTGGGTCCATGATTGTCAGATTTAATACCACTGACTTGCGTTCTCGCAACGCTTGAATTGCCTGGGGCATTTCTTCAAAAGTGCGTGGTTCGAGTACTAAAACTTCCGAAATTCCGTTAATTGCTCCTGGCATACCAATCACATTCCCCATTGGCTTTGAACCTGCTGCTATATCATCTCCCATTGTAGGCACTGGTTCCCGCCAGCGTCGATTTTGAGCGGCCGTGCTCTCCTGTGGTGCCGGTGGTTGGGGATTTTCTTGTTGATACAGGTTTTGGTAATTATTATCTGTTTCCGGTTCTTCTTCGTAATACTCATATTCCACTTGCTCATTTAGACCCACAAAGTCTCTGAGTTTGGAAAAAATATTGTTCATTGTGTGTGTACTCTCCTGGTGCGAATAGCCAACATTGACTTGGCTTAGGATTGATTGAGATAGGAGCGACCGCTACATCGGTGGATACTTCAGCAAGTCTCTTGCTAGTTGTAGCCTATACTACGAGTTTTGGCGATGAACTGACACTTATTGGAAAGGTCTGTGCATCGCCTAAACATAATAATGAGTCAAGATTATATCCTAAGGTTTGTCCGAAGGAAAGTTCTTTTTATCCCATTTTTCCTTGGCGATTGCTCTTGTCAATACTATATCCTTTGTTTCCAATTGCACCAGTCTGTTACAAAATTGTTGTCATCAAATCCTGATCTGTATTAATACTGAAGAGCCAGGTTGATGACCAATAGGCTAAGAGCGATCGCCAAACAATATTGTTCCTAATCGTACCATCGTTGCACCTGCTTGCACTGCCAGTTCGTAGTCGCCTGACATACCCATAGACAAGTGCTGCATTTTAATGTGCGACCAGTTTAGCTCCTGGATTTCCTTTGCCAGCTCACGATTGAGATTAAACACATTCAAAATTTCCGGATCATTTAATCCTGAAGGCGGAATTGTCATCAAACCTTGAATTTGTAAATTTTTGTATTGATTGAGTGTGGGTAAATCAGCCAAAAGTTCTGGCACACTCCAACCAGACTTGGTGGGGTCGGGGAGAATTTTCACTTGCAGGCAAACCTGGGGACTCACTCCTAGCTGTTGCGCCAATTGATCTAAACGCTGTGCCAGCTTCAAATTATCGACGGAGTGAATCCAAGGGAATTGTTCAATGGCTTTTTTGGCTTTATTGCTTTGCAAATGTCCAATAAAGTGCCAGGTAATATCCGGTAAGTCTTGCAACTCGGCTTGTTTGCTGGCGGCTTCTTGGATACGACTCTCCCCAAAATCACGAATTCCTGCGGCATAGGCAGACCGAATGGCCTGGGCAGAAGCTTGCTTGCTAACAGCAATCAATCGGACTGAAGTTGGCAGTGAGGAGCGAATGGTAACAATACGTTCGGAAATCGAACTATTCATTGGAAGGTGCGTTGGAAAACACTCTGAAGCTGATCGTACTCCTGAGATTGTCCACTGCGACGCAGGGTACGTAAGCGATTTTCCAACATCATTCTAGCCTCAGTACGTCCAAGAGACTGGAATTTAACACCTTTGACGTCATTTGCGACCAAAAAAAATAAGCGCTGGGCATAAAGTGTGGTGAACAAATCCTGGTTCTCATCAACCATACAGATTTTGTAGAGTAAACCCCAAGTTGGATGGTTTATGTAAGTTTCTGCGTTTTCTGGATTCATTTAAGAGTCAAAGTGTAGTCAAGGTGGGAGTTATATATCTTTTCGCAGTGAATTCCAAACATTCAGACGATAATACCAACATTCGTCAGAATATTTTCTTAAAATGCAAAACTGCGGTTATGAAGACCTTGATCTAGTTTCTAATGGGCAGATGAAGCTAGTGGTAGTGAGGCGAAATGGTACAATGTGACCCGCGAAGCGTAGAGGTTTGTCGATAGATATCGCCATGTGCTTTGGTGACTCAAATACACCAACCTGGCGGCACAAGACACAAAACATGATCCTCTTGTTGAAAGTTTGACGTGGCAAGGGAAAACACCCTTTGAAGTTCCCAACGGCAACAGCGAACTTTTCAACTTCTTTCCATACTGCCACAACTGTGGCTGAATGGCACAAAATTGCAACTGGGGAGTGGGGAGATGAGGGAGCAGAGGGAGCAGGGGGAGCAGGGGGAGCAGGGGGAGAAAGAATAACTAATAACCTATTCCTTATTCCCTATTGATTATTTAGTATTTTCAGGGCTGCCAGTTGTGCCTGGGCTTTGTGCAGAGATTCATACCATTCTTTCTCAGGATCGCTATCTGCGACAATTCCCGCGCCAACTTGTCCCCAGACAATGTTCAGTGCTGAGTGCTGGGGGATGAGTCTTGAGTGGGGAAATGAAGAAGAATTTACTCCCCTTGCTTCCCCTGCCTCCCCTGCTTCCCCTGCTTCCCCTGCTTCCCCTGCTTCTTGAGACACGGGAGCTAGTAGCAGGGTACGGATTAAGATATTTAAGTCTAAATGACCACGCCAATCTAAATAGCCACAGGAACCGTAGAACAAGCTGCGCCGCACCGGTTCTAGTTCTTCAATAATTTCCATGCAACGAACTTTGGGACAACCTGTGATTGTGCCACCTGGAAACGTGGCGCGAATCAAATCAATGGTGGTGCGTTCGGCTTCGCCGTGCCGTAGGCATTCGCCTTTTAAAGTACCTTTGATATTGCTGACAAGATGCATCACATGGCTATATCGCTCAATTGTCAGCAATTCATCAACAGTAACCGTTCCCCATTCACAAACTCGCCCTAAATCATTGCGTTCCAAATCCACTAGCATGATGTGTTCTGCACGTTCTTTGGTGTTGCTGAGTAAATCTTGTGCTAGTTGGATATCTTGTTCTGGTGTAGCACCACGTGATCGCGTCCCAGCGATCGGTCTGGTTTCGGCTTGCTGATTTTGCAACAGTACCAATCGTTCCGGCGAACAACTGATCACTTCCCCCCAAGGCGTCTGCCAATAGCTGGCAAAAGGAGAAGGATTGATTTTTTGCAAAGCTTGGTAAATTTCCCAACCAGAAGCCGATGTAGACGCTTGAAATCGCAACGAAAGATTTGCCTGAAAGATGTCTCCAGCTTGAATATATTTTTTCGCCTGGTTTACAGCTGTTTCATAATCTGCCTGAGATGTCAAAAACTGAGGAGGCGAGGGAGATGAGGGAGATGGGGAAGAAAATTCTACTTTGTCCCCCAACTCCCCTTTTCTGTTCTCTAATTTCTGCTGGAACTCATCGAGTTCACTTGCATCACTGGCGGCTAGCCAAAGAATTTGTTGTGCGTGATCTAAAACGGCAAAACAATCTGGTTCATACCAAAAAGCTATGGGAAACGGCAGGGGATCAATTTTATGACATGGTAGCTGTTCAATTTCCCATGCCACATCATAGCCTAGCCAACCTAACCAACCGCCGATGAAGGGGAGATGGGGAGCAGGAGGAGTAAATTCTTCATTTCGCTCATTTCGCCCTACCCCTTGCTGTAACAAATTTTCTAGAAAAGAAAAAACTTCTCCTACTTTTGGTGTCCACATCTGTGGGATGCCATCGACTATGCTAGGAGCGCCTGCACAGATAGAATATCGGCTGAGTTGGGGATGATCGATTGGCGTTGGGTAGGGACTTTCCAGTAGGGTAGCAATTCCCGCTGCGGTGGTTGGGCAAAAAAGAGCAGCAAAAATTTCAGAACCTGTGCGCTTTTCTAAGGGTAGCGATCGCCAATACCAAGCCTTGATCATACAGTTTTTAGCAATGAGTAGAAATAACTACAACTACTGACCACTGACATTAGCACTTCATTGGTGCAAAATTAGACCTGAGTTCCTATAGCTAGCCGTATTCCCCAGAATAAAATTAAAGTTGCAATAGCAAGCCAGTCACGTTTTTTGAATCGTAAGTCGTGCCACTGCACTCGATGCTCATTGGGACTGGTAAAACCCCGCACCATCATTGCATTCGCCATTTGATCGGCTCGTAAGAGCAGATTTTCTAACAGTCTCTCTGCGACTGTCATCCAAACCTTGAATGCTCCTTTCAATCCCAGCTTTTTCCAATTAATTGCCCTTGTCATCACAGAGCGAAATAAGTTTTGCACTTCTTCTAAAACCAGGGGAATAAAGCGCAAGGACAAAGTTAAAGTTAAAGCAATTTCTGTGACAGGCAACTTGAAGCGTCGCAGGGGTTGCATTAGGCTTTCTATGCCAGATGTGATTTCTTCTGGTGCGGTTGTCAGCAGATACAGGTTGGTGCTGTAAATTACAGTAAATATAATTGTACTCAGGCGTACTGCCAAATCCAAGGAGCGGCGAGTTACTTTGACTGGGCCTTTGTTAAATAGCACATAGCCGTATTTGTTATTACTTACTGGCTCTTGAACAATATTATTGGAGAATGCTTGCTGGGTTAATATTTGTTCATTAACTGGGAGGCGTGGCTGATAATCTACACCCATTCCATCAGGACTGATGGCTGCGATCGCTAAGATAAAAAACGATAGCATTAATAGCCAACCCATTTGCTGTTGCCATACTCGGCGAGGAATTCTAGCAATCAAGGTGACAAGAATTAATACTACCACCAGCAGCACCCGCCAAAAGTTGTTAGCCAAAATATAGCTTGTTAAAAAGCTCATCAACCAGGCGAACTTGACGCGCGGATCGATTTTATGCAGCCAAGTTTGGGGTTGTTCTAAATAAAGTCCAAGTGGCAGCGATCGCAATAAATCCATTTTAGAGTTAAGAGACGCGATTAATCGCGTCTGTACAAGAGTGAGGAGTAGAAACGCGATTAATCGCGTCTGTACAAGAGTGAGGAGTAGAGACGCAATCGTGTCTGTACAGTTAGGAGTTTTGACTTTAACTCATAACTTTCACCTTGTGCCGCTATCAAACTCAAGTCGATAGGGTTTTATAGTTAGCAATTTTGACTTTAACTCATAACTCCTGTACAGACGCGATTCATCGCATCTCTCTTGTACGTCTCCTAACTTATTTTGACGCGAGTTGCTCTATTAACATTACCAATTTCGGCATCACGGACTTTTTTGCTCCGCCACAGCAAAATAATTGGCGTGCCTTTAAATCCTAGCTGTCGCCGGAATTGGCGTTCAATGTAGCGGCGGTAGTTGTCGTTGAAGCGTTTGGAATCATTGACAAATAGGGCGATAGTGGGTGGTTGGCTACTTACTTGTGTACCATAATAAATCTTGCCCTGACGCCCACCACGAGATGCTGGCGGTGAATGCCAACTTACAGCGTCTGTTAAGACTTCGTTAATAACAGATGTACTAACACGGCGTTTGTGTGATTCAGCTGCCGTTTTCACCAATTCGAGAATCTTTTCTACCCGTTGTCCTGACAAGGCACTCACAAAAATTGTTTCTGCCCATTCGGTAAAATGTAACCGTGATTGCAGAGTTTTTTCGTAGTCGTAGATTGTGTAAGAGTCTTTTTCGACAGCATCCCACTTATTAACGACGATGATGCAAGCTCGACCTTCTTCGATAATCCGCCCAGCTAATTTTTGGTCTTGCTCAGTGACTCCATCTACGGCATCTATTACTAATAAAACCACGTCAGCGCGGCGAATCGCTTTGAAAGCACGGTTAATACTAAAGAATTCTGTGCCGTATTCTATGTGTTTCTTTTTGCGAATCCCGGCGGTGTCAATCAAACGGTAGGTTTGTCCATCTCGTTCAATGACGGTATCAATAGCATCGCGGGTTGTACCAGAAATTGGGCTGACAATTGCCCTCTCTTCCCCGACAAAAGAATTGAGTAAGCTCGATTTGCCCACATTCGGGCGTCCCACAATTGCTACTTTGATTTCATTCGTGTCTGGGATGTCTTCAATAGCAGGTATGTGATTAACTAACTCGTCGAGTAATTCTCCTGTGCCACTGCCATGAATTGCGGAGATGGGGTAAGGTTCGCCCAATCCTAATTCCCAAAACTCGGCAGCTTGCATTAAGCCTTGTTCTGGGGATTCACATTTATTTACAGCTAGTAGCACAGGTACGGGTTGTTGGCGCATCCATTCGGCGATTTCTAAATCTGCCGATGTGGGGCCTGTTTGACCATCTACGACAAAAATAGCGCCACACGCTTCTGCAAGGGCTGTCATTGCCTGTTGGCGAATCAGTGGTAAAAATTCGGTATCATCATTAAAAACTAAACCACCAGTGTCTACCACTAAAAATTCGCGGCCATTCCAGAAAGCTGGTAGATAAGTGCGATCGCGTGTCACTCCCGGTTCATCATGGACAATCGCCGTTTGTTCCCCGGCGAGTCGATTAACCAGGGTGGATTTGCCCACATTTGGGCGTCCGATAATTGCAACAATTGGCAGTGCCATAAAACCAGGGTAAGTGAGAGACGTACTATATCACGTACTTACATTTTACTCGGTTTAAACTGGAAGTTTTAATAATTTTCCAATCATCTGAGGCGACGTCAAAGAAACCTCTCCCTGATTCTAATACTAGTTTGTCAATATAAAAATGATGGACTGTAGTGTGAGAGGATTGTGACTTGAACCATATTTTGTCCAAACGGTCACGATATACTTCAAAAGCACTTAGGACAAGATATGGGTTCTTGGCAACTTTTGGTGATCTAGGTTGGGGGGAGGCAGAAGGCAGAGGGCAGAAGGCAGAAGGAAGAAAGAAAGGAATAAGTAGTTAACTCAGGCTTTAAGTTTGTTTAAGCTTGCAACTAATATACTTTGCATTTCCTCAACTTTATTTAATAGAGGTGTGAAAAGATTTTTCTCGGCTAAATCTACTTCTTTAGCAATGATTAATTGCGTATCAAGTTCTCTCAAAGAACCTAACGCAATATGTAAGAACTGTATATATTCTGGCTTGGAACGCCTACCATAACCTTCTGCTATATTGGATGCTACAGATACAGAAGAACGTCGGATTTGGCTGGTTAAACCATACAATTCTGATTGAGGAAATAGGCGGGTAAATTTATAACAATTGATAGCAAGCTGAACTGCCCTTTGCCAGATAAACTGATTTCTATAACTCATATAATCAAGTGTAAATTGTCAAATTTTTCTCCTCAAATAGCCAACAAAAATCGTCGTTCCAGTAAGTCTATCTTGTCCCGACCATACATCTGCCGCTTTAACATTTTCAGTCGATTAATATGCCCTTCAACTGGGCCATTACTAACTGACATAGTTACACCTGCTTTCACAGCATTGTAGTCAGACTCTAAACTAACAGCAAAGGAGCGCAACAAAGAAACAGAGCTGTTTTTAGCTTTGTTGAACCAAGCATCGAGCTGCTCGCTCAGGCGTTGACGCACAACAGATGCTCTCCTGTTGAGATAGTTCAATGGCTGACTCCAAATCAGAATGGGCTGTTTCCACCTCTTTTAGCACTTTAGTATCAGTATTTAAGACTTGTTTTTCCACAACTTTTACGTACTTTGGCGTGAGTACCAAAGACTTGCTCAAGCGTTTGAAATAAGTTTTGCAATAGATGAAAACGGTCTGCAACTTGAATGGCTTCTGGTGCGCCTTAGCGAATACCACTTTCATAAGTTTTTGACCGATGTCGTGAGACGACTTTGACACCGGGGTGAGCTTTTAACCATTCTGCTAAGGTTTCAGCTTTTGCATCTTTGAGTAGAGCAATTGGTCGGCTGCGTTCCAGGTCAATTAGTGCTGTGCCGTAGGTTTTACATTTACGAAAACAAAAGTCGTCTACTCCAAGAGTATGTGGCGTTACGATTGGTGGGAGTGGAATTGAGCGGACTAAATTTAATAGTGTGTTGCGAGAAACTTTTATCCCTAATTGCTCCGAGAGTCTTACCCCTGCTGCACCACCATTAGCTAAAGCAATTGCACTTAGTCGTTGAGCTAAACGTAGAGTCCTTCGCGCCCAAGGTGCGGTTACACTGTTGAGCCTTTCGGTAAAAATGCGTCGGTTACACAAAGTATTGATGCAAAAAAACTTCCGCACCCGTAACTGTAGGGTAATGTTGTAATCAGCCCACGGTAAGTCTGCTAACTTCCGCTCGTAGCGGCTATGAATTCGATGAGTTGGTTGATTACAAACTCGACAATTAACTACTGTTATGATTACAGAAACAATCAACTTTATCTGAGTTTTTATTTCGTCAACAAGGCAACTCTCAAGTTTCAGGTTTGTTGAATCTGGTAAGAGGTGAGTTAGCACCGACATAGGGCTTGCTAAGGCTTATCCCTTAAATGTTTGATGGAGTGAAGTTTGAAGTATCTTAATTATATCTTTCTTCCTTCCTCCTTCTGCCCTCTGCCTTCTGCCTTCTGCCTTCTGCCTTAAAGCGCGTAACCTTTCATCATCACCAAAAGTTGCCAAGACCCATATTATGCTTCAATATCTGAGCAATGAGTAATATCAATTCAGATACCGACCAAACCAGCCAGCCACAGCTTTCTCCATCTCTATAATATCTTCGCGTTGTTCGGGTGAAGTATTTGCAGCCAAATCAACCGCATGTTTCAAGTGCTTAAAAAGTCGAATCGATAACCTTTGAGGATAATTCGCCTGCTGATAATATAATTTCAAATCTTCGTGCAGCGTTTTAACATCATCCACATCGAAAACTTCATCTTGGACACCATGTACAAATAAAATCGCAGGTGGTGGATTCCCTTTAACAATTTCTTTCGCACGATTAACAAAATCAAGCCGAGTTTTTGCTTTCTCTGATTCCTCAGACCAGGAATATGTAGGTTGCAACCAAGGATATTGTTCTTTAAGCGTTGCATAGGAATTTTGCATAAACCGCTCGTATGTATTTACTGCTGAGGCAAGGTCTTTTGTAACACCAGCTAATACGGCGGCTTGAATCAGGATGTTACTTTGTGTCAAAGCTAGTAGCGCAGCTAAACCTCCCGCTGAGAATCCAAATATACCAATGCCCGCGTTGGAATCAATATTGCAGTGCCTTTGCAAAGCTTCAACCACCTTTGGTAATTCCTGTACTGCTGGTTCAATAACAGGTAGAAGTAGTTGCAGTACGTAATCTTGCAACTGACGACGCATTAATTCTTCTAACTCATCGGGGGAACTTTTACCAAATGACGGTAAGCGAAGGTAAGCTTTCCAAGCTTGAATTTCTGACAATGGAAAAGCTTCGGCAATATCCGCTTCAGCACTTGGCGAACCAAAACCATGCCAAAAGATGATTAAAGGGGCAGGGTTATTGGGGTTTTTAGGTGGACGCAACAGCAGAGAGACACCTGCCAATTCCAACGTTTCGATATCGGACATTAGAACCTCTAGCAGGAGTAAAAATTCTTAATTCGTAGTATATCGCCCATTCGTATGATGGAACAGGAATGTACGAACTTTAGTTTAAGAGGATGTTTGAAAAGTAGTAGGCGAATAGAATTCGCTACTACACAAACCAAGTCCACCTCCGTGGACTAATGAAAAATCAAGGGTTTTTAACCCACGGAGGTGGGTTTTGTCTGTATAGCCGCGACTTCCAGTCGCCAGGGCTAGTAATAAATTAGACTTTTCAAACAACCTCTAAGACAGGGAGAGGTTTATCCAACTCACATTAATTTAAAAAATAAAAAAGGTAGGATTTCCTACCTTTTACCCAAAAAAAGCATTTTGTAACCAAATACCAAATTCAATATCACACAAGCTTTTGACGAATATATTGCAAAACTATGACAAGGGTATGACATTTAATCTGTAATTGACTTCGCTAGTGCTGCTAGTTGCAACCCAGGCGAATAACTTCCTTCTTCCTTGAGCCGTTTAATTTCAGCATCTGTGACCCGCAAATTTAACTTTTGTCCCAAGGCCCGTACAATATCTCCCCGGTCAATTACACCAGCGACAGCACCAGCCGGAGACAGCACGGTAATTCGAGGTAACTGCTCATTTTCTAGCTTGTTAATTACCTCAGCTATCGTTGTTGCTTCAGCAACAGTGGGTATTTCTGTCAAGGGATGCACAATGCTATGTAAGGTTTGGGTTTCCCATTCACTCCTTTGGGTTAAACGAAAATCGTCAATGGAAACTAGACCCCGGTAACGTCCATCAGAAGCAGCAAAATAAACCTGTGAGGGAGTGGTTTCTAACAGGTATGAATCGGCAAACGATCGCAATGTCTGGTCAGCATCGACAACCCGAAAGTCACGAGTCATCGCATCAGCCGCCACGACTTTAAGTAGGCTTTCTTGCAATGTAGTTACGTTGTCATAACTGCTGGCGTTGCGGACAGCAAACCAACCTAACAGCGCAATCCACAAACCAAGTACTAATTCTCTGGTCACAAAATCTACAACAAATCCTAAAGCGATCGCACTGTAACCCAAAATTTGTCCAGCTTTTGCAGCCCAGTGTACGGCTTGAAAACGATTACCTGTTATTTGCCATAGTGCTGCTTTTAATACTTGCCCTCCATCTAGAGGTAAGCCGGGAATCAGGTTAAATAGCGCCACTACCAAGTTAATTCTCGCTAAATCTCCGACCATGACACTCAGTGGACTAGTATCGGGTATTACAATAGCTCCCACCCGGAGCAGGAAAAATAGTATGATACTTACCAAAGGGCCAGCGATCGCTACTTGAAAGGCTTTGAAAGGAGTTTTAGATTCTTCTTCAATAGCAGCAATTCCGCCAAACAGAAATAAGGTAATTGAATTAACTTTAATGCCTTGCGATCGGGCTACCAAGCTGTGACCCAACTCATGTAGCAACACTGAACCAAATAGTAACAGTGCCATCACTATTCCAGCACTCCAAGCTATAACAGATCCCCATTCTTGATAAGCTACCCCAAAGTTGAGAGTTGCCAACCCTAAAATCACAAACCATAACGGGTCTAAAAACAGGGGAATTCCAAATAAAGACCCAATTTTCCAATTTGTTTGCATTACATTGTCCTAAAACTAGATATCGCCAGTAGTTCTTATACTTCAATATCAGCGTATATACTTATACATATATTTCTGAGCATCAATTCGGTAGTGCCGAGTTACGAAATGCTCTTATTTCTAGAATAGACAATTAATGCCTGTGAGCAAAACTCTGAAGTGGAGCATTGGGCATGGGGCATTGAAAAGAGGCAGAGGGAGGGGGTGCTGTTCTTATACCTGATGGCTGATGACTGAAAACCCGTCAACAGTCAACAGTTAACGACCATCGGGAGTGTTTATGTACTTTAGACGCGTATCAGCTTAGACAAGCGCCAGTAATAATTGCCGCTTCTGTCAAGTTCCATGTGGTGTCGGCGTTGGGTACAGTGGCTTGGGCTGCGAATAACATTGATGAGATCATGGTTCTTTCTCCTGCATGAATTAACTTACATAAGCTTTACAGAGGGGATTAATTCCGTCTCTAAAGCCATATAAATCCTCCGTTGATGAAGTAGTTGGATCGCCTTTCAAGGGGAAGGTTAATACCTGCACCCTCAGTTAGAGTGACTACACGGAGGTTAACTGGCTAATGCTTATAAGTTATCTTGCTGGAGAAAGAACCAAAATCGTTTTTATGAGTTTTGTATTGATCGCAGCGTTACAAGCACACCGCGATCGCCGCAAAACTACAGACGACCGATGTTAGTCAGTCCTAAAACGATGCCAACGCCGAGAATATGACCAAAAGCCATCGCTGCAACGAATGTTGGAATACTAATCGGCAGGATGGGGAACTTGGGGCCAACTAAGGGTTTTTCAATCCTAGTACTTAGCAAAACAATTACTAAGCAAGTGATGCTGATGATGATGCCTACTGTAGGATTCCACGCAGGTGTTGTGGGAACAGTTGGTGCGGCTGCTAGTAAGATAGATGAAATCAAGCTTTTGTCTCCTAAAATGTAGACCTACAAAATTATAAAATTACCAAGGCACAAAAGTTTTTCGGATAGTTTAGACTTTCTTGATGATTATTGTAAATTTATTAAATATTCATGCGCGTTAAAATTTGCGGCATCACTCAACCACAGCAGTCTATAGCGATCGCCTCTCTGGGCGCAACGGCACTAGGATTTATTTGTGTGCCAACCTCACCTCGCTACGTGACTACATCCCAAATTCGGGCAGCACTAGCAGAACTCCCGGCTAATATTGACACAATTGGTGTTTTTGCCAACGCTAGTATCCCCGAAATCAGTCAGATAGTTGTTGATTCTGGGTTGACTGGTGTCCAGTTACATGGGGATGAATTACCAGATTTTTGCTACCAATTACGTCAAGCTTTACCCAATGTCGAAATTATTAGGGCACTGAGAGTTCGGAGTCTTGAGCATCTTGACACAATGGCTAATTACACAAATTACGTAGATACTTTACTACTTGATACTTACCATCCCGAACAACTTGGTGGTACAGGCAAAACCTTAGATTGGACAATGCTAGAGCAATTTAGCCCCAATTGCCCTTGGCTTTTAGCAGGGGGACTAACAGCAGATAATATTGTGGAAGCCCTGAGTCAGGTTAATCCCAGTGGCATTGATTTATCTAGTGGTGTAGAACGCGCACCTGGAGATAAAGATTTAGATAAAGTAGCCAAGTTGTTTAAGAAATTGGAGAATAGGGGATGAGGAGTAGGGGAGAAAGAATAACTAATGCCCCATTCCCCACTCCCCATTCTCTAAAAGAACGCTGGTTGATGGCGAATTAAATTAAAAAATTCTTCGCGGGTTTTGTGATCGTCTTGGAACGCACCAACCATTGCACTAGTGACAGTCCAAGAGCCTGGTTTCTGGACGCCGCGCATCACCATACACATGTGACTAGCTTCCATCACAACGGCTACTCCTTGAGGTTCCAAAATGGTCTGGATTGCTTCGGCAATTTGGCGGGTTAACCTCTCCTGGACTTGCAAGCGACGGGAATACATCTCAACAATGCGGGCCAGCTTACTCAGTCCCACAACTTTTTGGTTGGGGATATAAGCAACGTGTGCTCTACCCATAAATGGCAGCATGTGGTGTTCGCACAGACTAAAGAAATTAATATCCCTAACTAGTACCATCTCGTTATGCCCTTCATCAAAGATGGCATCGTTAACGAGTTCTTCAAGGGATTGGGTGTAGCCACTGGTAAGAAATCGCATTGCCTCGGCCACTCGCTTGGGTGTTTTGAGGAGTCCTTCGCGTTCGGGGTCTTCGCCAACTCCCAATATTAGTGTCCGCACGGCGTCCTTCATTTCCTCCAGATGTTCCTCTTTTGGCGGGGACACATCCGCTTGTCGCCCGTTGTGGGTGTTGCGATCGGGTCTAGGAGTTATGGCTTCTGCCAAATCGGGAATTATAGGTGATTGAGAAAAATTGGAACCGTTGGAACTAGCGATAGTCATGATTCAGTCTTAGTTATGGTTTAGTCATTAGTTATTAGTCATTAGTCATTGGTCATTTGCTTTATACAAAGGACAAGAGACAAATGACAAATTAGAGTGCGCCAGCGCTGGGCATTAGGGTCAATTCATCAATAACTGCCTGTTGCGGTAACAGAACTGTGTAGAGAATTGACTGAGCGACAATTTCTGGGGTTAACATCTTGGAACGGTCTAAGTTGACATGGACTGTTTCTGTATCCCAAAGTTCGGTATTGACTGCGCCAGGACAAATAGCTGTGACACGAATGCCGTGGGTGCGTTCTTCTTGTGCCAGGGTTTGAGAGAGGGCTATCAAACCAGCTTTGCTGACGCTGTATGCTCCCCAACCGGGAAAGGGTTGCTTGGCGGCAATTGAGGCGACGTTGATAATTGTGCCTGTGCCCCGATCGCGCATTGAAGGCAAAATCCCCAGAATACACTGAAACACGCTGGTAAGATTTAAGGCAATTACCTGCTGCCAGTCCTCTAGGGAGGTTTCGCTCAAAGTACCTGTATAGGCAAGGCCCGCATTGTTTACCAGAATGTCTATATCACCAAAGTCAAGGGCGATCGCTTGGATCTTTTCTTTGACTTCGCAGATCCGCGCTAAATCTACAGCGTAAACTTTCGCTTCCACCCCAGTATGCTGTACAGCTTCTCTTACTGCCTCCAACTTATCTGAAGAACGGCTGACTAAGGCGACATCTATTCCGGCTTTGGCAAAAGCTAAAGCCGTTGCTTTTCCAATTCCACTACTTGCCCCAGTAATCAGGGCGCGTCGTTTTTGCTCAACACTCATGGTGTCTCCCAATTTTTTGGCAGTTCCCAAAGCCTATTACCACCCAATTATTTACATTTCTCGGTTTAGATAGATTAAAGGAATCTAAAAATCTAATGATTTTCACTATTGCACTGCTATAATGCAGTGCAATAGTCGGTGTATTTTGGGTTTTTCCACTAAAGACAACAAATCATCGCCTGGAAAACCACGCCGTACACTCAAATTAGATTACTTAATAACACAAAAGCTACTCAATTTGATTGAGTAGATTTACCAAACATGCAAATGCCTATGGCTAGATTGTTAAAAATCTTTAAGCACATAGGCAATTATAGCATTGCTGCTCGGCTAATCAATCACTATGCAGTGCTGTTAGTGGGCAACTTCTGTAAAAACACCAATTTTGCGGAATTTTTCATAGCGCAGTTGACGGCGTTCTGGAGCGGTTAAACGATTGAGTTCGTCCAAATTTTCCAATAGCACTTGCTTGAGAATGGTAGCCGCTTTTAAAGGATCGGAATGAGCGCCACCAGTGGGTTCAGGCAGTATTTGGTCGATAATTCCCAACTTTTTCAGGTCGTGGGAAATAATTTTTAGAGCAACAGCAGCTTGGGGAGCTTTGCCAGCATCTTTCCACAGGATGGCGGCGCAGGCTTCGGGAGTGGCGACAGTATAAACTGAATGTTCAAACATGAGTAGGCGATCGCCTACGCCAATACCGAGTGCGCCACCGGAACCGCCTTCACCGATGACTGTACAGATAATTGGTACATCTAAGCAAAACATTTCCCGCAAGTTGTAGGCGATCGCTTCTCCTTGACCTTGATGTTCTGCTTCTACCCCAGACCAAGCTCCTGGCGTATCGATAAAAGTTAGTATTGGCATACTAAACTTGTTGGCGTGTTCCATCAACCGCATCGCCTTGCGGTAGCCACCAGGGTAAGGCATTCCAAAGTTACGGGCAATATTGTCTTTGGTATCACGACCTTTTTGATGACCCAACATTACCACAGGTTGCCCACTCAGACGACCAACACCACCAACTAAAGCCGGATCGTCACCACCACAGCGATCGCCATGCAATTCCATCCATTCATCACTAATAGCCTGGATGTAATCGAGAGTACTGGGGCGACGCGGATGACGAGCAACTTGCAGTCGCTGAGACGGGGATAGACTACTGAAAATTTCCTCACGCAGTTGCATAGCGCGTGCTTCTAGTTGACGAATTTGACCAGAAACATCGACGCCATTTTCTTCTGCAAGTTGCCGAATTTGATCAATTCGGGTTGCGAGTTCTGCTAAGGGCTTTTCAAAATCTAACAGTAGCGGTTTACGCTCGGTAGTTGCCATCGTAGGGGTTATCAATTACGAGTTATAAGTTATCTATCCTTTGTCTTTTGTCCTTTGCCCTTTGTCCTTTGTCCTTTGTCCTTTGCAAATAACAAATGATCAATGACTAATGACTAAGGACAAATGACTAATGATTAAACCAGCAGTGGTCTAAATCCATGTTTTACTGATACCCGACCAATCTGCTCCATTTTGTCTACGGTAATCTGATTCCGTCCCCACGAAAAGTTCGTGTATAACTTCTCAAATTCCAGCAGCATTGATTCGGCAAAACAAGCAAACAGTTGGCGGGCTGGCACGTCCATATTGACTATTTTCATAATTTTCCAGTCAATATCTAGAGAATGCTCTACAATTCCACCATTTAACACGTGTACACCAGGATGCTGAATTTTCGTCGCTAAGTTTTTAGGATAACCACCATCAATCAACAAACAGGGTTGTTTCAAAGTGGTGGAGTCAATTTCCACGCCTTTGGGCATACTGGCAACCCAAACGACAACATCAGCTAGGGGCAGTGCTTCTGTCAAACCCATGATTTTTCCGCGCCCAAGTTCGCCTTGCAACTCTTTGAGACGTTCTTGGTCACGAGCTATTAGCAGGAGTTCTTTGACATCTGTTTTTGCATCTAGCCAGCGTGTAACTGCACTACCAATATCCCCAGTTGCTCCACATATAGCAACAGTCGCTTTTGATAGATCAATTCCCAGTTGTTTTGAAGCTTCTTCCACCTGCTTACAAATAATGTAGGCAGTATGCGTGTTTCCTGTGGTGAAGCGTTCAAACTCTAGTTTAATGTTGCGGACTTGGCTAAACTGCTCTAACTTAAAGTTTTCAAAAATAATTGAGGAAAATCCGCCTAAAGCTGTGATGTTAATGCCATGCTTCTGTGCATGGGCCATGGCGTTGAGGATTTTGCGCGTTGCGGCTTTGATGCGGCGACTAGCTAGCATTTCCGGCAAAAAGCAAGATTCTACATACCTTCCTTCAATTTGTTGTCCAGTTACACTGGTGACAATAATGCTATCAACAATCTGCGGCGGGGCGCTACACCAAAAGTCTAGCCCTTGATCGGCATATTCTGGGTATCCCAATTCTTGAGCTACCGATTGAGCGTGTTCCAAACTAGTCAGATGTCCAATTAGACCAAACATGTAGTGATTATTAGGCTTATGCTGTCTTGAAAGGGTTGAATATTAAGTGGTTCAGTAGTGCTGAGTGCTGAGACAATAATTTAAGTAAAAAAGAAAGAATAAGTTTTAGATAATTTCTTCACTCTTCACTCATAACTCAGCACTCATAACTCAGCACTTTTTAAGCGGCTATGAGTCCGTAGGCTGACAAACGCATAATATCGCGAGTCGTAAAACCGATGTTACTTAATGCTTCACCGTACTGAATCATAAAGTCTTCTACTAAAGCATCTTTTTCCATTGCCATTGTTTGGGCATCATCTGCTACTTGGTTGAGCATTCTCCAGACGATGGGTAGGTTCTGGCGATTTGCAAGTTCAAGTTCAGCTTTGGCTTCTGTAAAATGTTCTTTTAACCAAACCTCTCCAAAGTTGAGGTGGCTATATTCATCTTTTACTACTCCCTCAGTGATTTTGCGGGCGAAATCGTCAGCAACAGGGATGTAAATGTTATATGCTGCGATCGCAAAACATTCAATAATCAAAGACTGAATCAACAAGCAAGTAACCACCTTTCCTGCTGCGGCTGCTGCTTGGAAATTTTGGTGTAGTCCAGAGAAAAACTCCTTGGCAAATTGCAAATCTGGGGTTACTTGCAAATTACGTCCACAAGCTTCAAATCCTTTCTTGTGGCGACTTTCCATCTTGGATAGACGAATCAATTCATCATGAGATTCTGGCAGCAGTTGGGCTAGTGTGATGTAATTTTCATGGGCTTCTTGTTCCCCTTCAATCACGATCGCATTAATCCGGCTATAAGCATCTTTGTATGTTTCGCTCTTGAAATCTAATTCTTTAAATTGGTCTGCAAGCTGCTGCATGGTTATGTTTACTCCTGTAAATCTGAATTATTTGACACCAGGATTCAATTGACCCTATGAACTGAGGGTAACAATTACTGTGGTTTAATTTAACTTAACAAATAACTATGTTTATAGATTAACTGTTGCTGAGGGCGATGTAGTACTAGCCAAACAAATGCTTTGCAGATTAAGTTATGTCAAAACCAAACCCGAATTTGAAATCTGGCGATCTTCTAAGCCTAGTAGTCTTACTGCTAGGAGCATTTATCGTTTTACTACCGCTGTTTGTGGTCTTTCTCACCTCCTTTGCACCGACGGCTGCCAGCCCGGAAAATTTGGCCAAAAATAACTGGTCTTTAGCTAATTATCGCGTTGCATGGCAACAGGGAAAATTTTTGCTGGCGTTTGCTAATTCTACCTTGGTAGCGATCGCTGTGACGGCGTTTCAGATTGTCACTTCCGCTTTAGCGGGTTACGCTCTAGCACGGCTGAAGTTTCGGGGACGCCAAGCACTGCTATTGGTAGTTTTAGCAACTTTAGTGATTCCCTTTCAGTTATTGGTAATTCCAATCTTTTTGGTTTTGAAGTGGGGACACCTGATAAATACATACGCGGCGCTCATTTTACCTACTGCTGTCAACGGGTTTGGCATTTTCTTGCTACGTCAGTATTTTCAGACAATTCCCGTGGAGTTAGAGGAAGCCGCAGCCATAGATGGGGCGAATCGAGTGCAAATTTTGTGGCGGGTGATGTTACCTTTAGCCCGTCCGGCGTTGGTAACGCTGTTTTTGTTCACCTTCATTGGTGAATGGAATGATTTGTTTAAGCCTCTGGTATTTACGACACGACCAGAATTAAGGACGGTGCAACTGGCGTTGGCTGAGTTTCAAGAGCAATTTACGAATAATTGGCCCTTGATGATGGCGGCGGTGACAATAGCAACAGTTCCAGTAATGGTATTATTTCTTATTGGTCAGCGTCAGTTTATTCAGGGTATTGCTGCAACGGGAATTAAGAATTGAGCAGGGAATGCTGGCGGCGAGTAGAAGCCCATCCTATGTTTAAGCTGTTAGTGCATTGGCATAACTTACTGTACTTCTTCTCTAAAATAAGCTACGTATAGCATTCTCCAGTAAAGTGATGCTTTTTTGTCATACTTAGTACTTAAATGGAAACGTAGCCAAAGTTGTACGCTCTTATAGTTCATCAATCCTTAAAGTACATCCGGCAGTAAAATATGAAGTTTTGTAAAATCAAGCGTAATTCTTACTAGTAAAGCTGGAATTAGACACATCTTGTAAGAAACGGAAACAGTTATGAACCCTGAAAGATTACAGCAGTTAAAGGACGAAGTTCAACAGAAACTGCTTGAAAGCGTTAATAATGCTGGCTTATACAGCGTGCTTGAAAAGTATGGAGTACCAGATGCTAGAGCTTTGACAGTTCAGTGGCAGTTCAATATTGACCCAAATAAAATCAAATCTGGTGATGCAGTTGATGAACAGGAAATTGTGGTAGGGCAAGAGTCATGGTGTGTCCCTTGCCCAACTGGAAACCCTCTTGGCTGTAACTGCTAAATAATTTAGTCTTGGCACTGTAAAAAGTTTATTCTAGTAAGTATAAAAATGCTGAACTTTGCATTTACTAGTTAGGCTACAGAGATAATCCCAAGTATCACCATACCTAATTAGCAAGGAGCAGTATTTCAATATACTTTTATTTTTTGGGTGCAAGTTTGTAATGTCTCGATACCGAAGCAGTTGGTGCTGGGAGATAGGGATAGTGAGTACTTTAGCAATTGCTGGAGTGCTCACTTTCTTTGAGAATTTTGCCTTAGCCCAAATACAAAAAGATGGCACGCTTGGATCTGAAAGTTCAATCATTACACCAAAGCTAATCGATGGTCAGCCTATAGACCAGATTGATGGTGGGGCAGTTCGTGGTACAAACTTGTTCCACAGTTTTGACCAGTTCTCTGTCCCTACGGGAAGGACAGCGTACTTTAACAATGCAATAGATATTCAAAACATCATCAGTAGGGTGAGTGGCAATTCGATTTCTAATATAGATGGCATTCTGAAAGCCAACGGCGCAGCCAACCTGTTTCTGATTAATCCTAACGGCATTGTTTTTGGGCCCAATGCTTCTTTAAATATCGGTGGTTCATTTGTGGCAAGTACGGCGAGTAGCTTGAACTTTGCTGATGGTACAAAGTTTAGTGCTACATCTCCTCAAACTACACCCTTACTAACACTAAGTGTTCCCGTTGGTTTACAATTCGGAGCAACTGCGGCTCCCATCCGCAATCAATCCCAAGCAAAACCAGATGGCGCAATTAATATCTTTGGACAAGGTGTTGGTCTACAGGTGCCGCAAAACAAAACCTTGGCACTTATAGGCGGTGATATAACTCTAGAGGGGGGAAATATCACAGCAAAGGACGGAAGAGTTGAGTTAGGGAGCGTTGCCGGTAATAGTCTGGTCACTTTAAGCCCAACTAACCAAGGTTGGACATTTGGGTATGAAGGTGTTCAAAATTTCCAAAACATCGAACTAATTGAGTTAACTAAAATTCCATCTACTGTAGATACTCATGGAGAGGGCCGCGGCAATATCCACGTGCAAGGTAGGCTTGTGCGGATAACTGGCAGTTACCTAATTCTAGTTAATCCCTTGGAAGAGCAGCCAGGAGGAAATTTGACAGTGAACGCCTCAGAGTCTGTAATAGTTGAACAAGATGCACAACTGTTTACTCAGAGTTTCTCCACCGGAAACTCTGGAAACATTAATGTCACTACTAAGAAGTTGGTGGTCAGAGGTGGAGGACAATTGCAGGGGCAATTGACCATAAACGCCTCAGATTCCGTGGAACTAATTGGCGGGACGTCCATTCCTCCCTTCCGAGATGGTAGTGATTTAATATCCAGTGGATTATTTAGTGCAACTTATGGCAATAAAAACGCTGGCAGCATCACAATTAACACTGGAAAGTTGCGTATCCAAGGAGGGGCAAGAATATCAACAAGCTCTGAGGGCATGTATAGCTATATTTCTAACCAGCTTACACCAGCTACAGGAAAAGCAGGGAACTTGACGGTGAACGCCTCTGAGTCGGTAGAACTAATAGGAACCTCACCTAATGGTTCTAGAATCAGTAGCTTGTTTTCTGGAACTGAAGGGCCTGGAGATGGTGGAAACTTGACCCTAACTACAGGGCGATTGATTATCAAGGATGGGGCTGCAATAACTGTGAGCAGTCAAGCTCGAAAAAATGTAATCTATATCGGAGATCCCACTAATTTAGGGAAAGCTGGCGAACTCAATATAACCGCTCGCTCGATACTTCTGGACAATAAAGGGAAACTCACATCCAATAGTGAGTCTGGTAAAGGCGGGGATATTACGCTACAGGTGCAGAACTTATTATTGATGCGCCGTGAAAGTAAAATAACCACCAATGCAGGTACGACAGGGCTTGGTGGAGATGGCGGTAATATCACCCTCAAAGCACCCAATGGCTTCATTGTCGCGCCTCCCTTGGAAAATAGCGATATCACTGCTAATGCCTTCTCTGGCTCTGGTGGTAAAATCACAATCACCACCAAGAACATCTTTAGTTTTGTGCCGCGTACCCGTGCAGATGTAGAGAGACTTGACCCAGAAGAAATAAACCCGAATAACTTGCCAACAAGTGACATCACGGCATTTTCCCAGCAAAACCCTTCATTAAGTGGTACAGTCCAAATCAACTCACCAGATGCTGACCCCAGTAAAGGATTAGTGGAACTGCCTGTGAATTTGGTTGATGCTTCCCAGCAAATTGCTGCTGGTTGTAATTCTGGTGTAAAAATAGCCAGGAGTTCATTTATTGCGACTGGGCGTGGAGGGCTAGCACCCGATCCCACAGAGCCATTGATGGCTGATGCGGTGCTGGCAGATTGGATCACACTCTCTCCAGATCAGAATCGTGCTAGTGGTATTCAGAAAAGAGCGGTTGTTCAGGCGCAGGGAAATACAGAAGAAAAATCACAGAAAGTTAATTCTGTCAATGAATCTACTCAAATTGTGGAAGCCCAAGGGTGGGTTACAGATGCCAGTGGGAACGTGGTTTTAGTTGCTCAAGTACCTACTGCGTCGCCCCATAAATCCTCACTCGTAGCTACATCTTGCGCTGCTAATTAAAAATCGAGATTCTTGTAACTTTTGTTGGTGCGATCGCCTTTTTGACTGAATTCAAGTGTCAGGGCGTTGGCGTAGCCCGTCGTAGACATCGCTGTTTTGTAATCACCTTTATCTAAGCGAGCGCTCCTTTTATTAAACTCAGGTGTGGTGCGATCGCTTTTTCCATCATTCCCAACACCCACACACAAAAATAAGGAAATTTAATTCCCTGGCAGGATGGAAAGCGAGGGATTTAAAAGATTGTATTGTAATGAAATACATATTTTGCGTTGAGGCAGAACATTGTTGTGTGCCAAATCTTTATTAATTGGTGCAAAAGTGAAACTTTATAAACTCTAATAAAAAATAAAAAACTGATTATCGATTTTGATGTAAATTGCTTGAAATTGCTAAAGCTTTGCTAGCTGTACAGTAACTGTTACTTCTTTAGAAAGGTAGGATATAAAGTATGAGCAATCTTTCGCATTGGGTTAAAGGTCTAGGAATTGCAATAAGTGGTGCAGTAGTTTTGTCTACAAACTCTGCTATTGCCAAAATTAACCAGGATGCTACTCTACAGAATAGTCTGAATACATCTAACTTCAGCAGCACGGTGCTTGAAAAGCATAATATATTAGGAGACAATGCCCTAAAATTTAATAACACTATCGACCAGACTGAAATTCAAGATAGAGATTTTGTAGAGAAGAAAAAACTTAATAGCTTTACACAAGTAATTCCAGGCAAAAAAAATGTTTTACTAGCGGATTGTGACTGGTGTCCTTGTTGTGGTTGCTGCTGAAGGGGCGACACGCGCACAATAGCTCCTAGCTCACGCCTACATCTTGCGCTGCTAATTAGAATTTTAGATAAGTTAAGCAGTCTTTGGATTAATGTTTAATTCTCATAACTTTTGTCGGTGCGATCGCACCTTCTACTAAACTCAGGTATGGTGCATTGGTGTAACCCACCGAAGTATCGCTGATTTGCAATAACCTTTATACAAGCGATCGTCCTTTCTACTCCAATCAGGTGTGGTGCGATCGCTTTTTCGCTATAACCTTCATACGAGCGATCGCCCTTTTGATTGAATTCAAGTGTCAGTGCGTTGGCGTAGCCCGTCGTAGACATCGCTTTTTCGCTATGACCTTTACACAAGCGATCGCACCTTTTACTAAACTCAAGTGTCAATGCGATCGCTTCTTTGCAATAACCTTCACGCAAGCGATCGCCCCTTTGTACTAAAACTCCGATGAGGGTGCGATCGCTTTTTCGCAATGACCTTCATGCAAGCGATCGCTTTTCGCTATGACCTTCACACAAGCGATCACCCTTTCTACTCAAATCATCTGTGGTTGCGTTGGCGTAGCCCGTCGTAGACATCGCTTTTTTGCAATGATCTTCATACAAGCGATCGCTCCTTCTAGTAAACTCAGGTGTCAGTGCGATCGCCCTTTGTATAAACTCAACTGTGGGTGCGATTGCTCCTTTGCAATGAATTTCATACAAGCGAGCGCTTTTTATAATAAAGCCTATGGGCTTATTCAAACTCTAAGAGGATGTTTGAAAAGTATTTGGCTATAATTTTAGGCACTTATTGATCCCCCCTAACCCCCGTTTATAATGGATAGCTTTTTAAGGAGGGGAACCGGAATCAAAGTCCCCCAATTTATCGGGGGATTTAGGAGGATCTAGAACGTTTTGATACCTATAAGAGGACTTTTAAAACATCCTCTAAGCAGAATGTGAGAGAGAGTTGAGGAGGTATCAATTACTCAATCCACTTGAATAATGAACGGTCAGTAGCTAGATTCATGAATGCTTTAAGGAAATCCGGCAGAAATATATGAAGTTTTGTTACACAATGCGTAATTATTACTAGCCAAGCTGAAGTCATAATTATGGGAGTTCGCAAGAGCGTTAGAAACTTAATGCTTTCGTGCGACTCTAGACTCTGTATTCTTAATTCCTTTGTTGCCAAACTGTACTAATTGAAGTCAGGTTAAATTAGTACATCACAAGATAAATTCACACATTTACCAGTCTGCAAGGAGAACAAAATTCATGACATCTCAAACTTCACAGCAAGCAGTCATTGAGTCTGAAACTTTAGAGCGGTTAGAAGAAAAAATTCAGCAGGAAATTATAGAAATTTTGAAAAACTCTAATTTCCGCACGCTACTCGAAGAAAACGGTATATCAAAAGATAGAGTCCTGAAAATTAAGCTTGAGTGCAATATCGAACTAGCTCCAATTCCATCTACTGATGCTGTTGAGAACAAGCAACCCCAGGGATTTTTGCCAGCAGATTTAGGCCCTGTTGTCTTGAAATTGCAATGCTGCGAGGACTGGCGGGGATATTGCATTCAATGCTAGAAAACCGTAGCAGTATTGTCAACTTCACACCTAATCCCGATTAATTGAGAATAAAGGTAAGGAACTTCAAAATAAAAAAATATCCAATTACTGATTGTAGGGGGGGCGTCTCGCCCACGCGTAACTAAAGGCGGACAAGATGTCCACCCCAAAACATTGGATAATTTGTTTATTGCTAATCCCTAATAACGTTGCTCTAAAAAGCCAATTCTTTTGTTAGTAATGTTATAAGACTTTATTCTTATGCACAATAAGTAAGCGTTTCAAATATTAAGTTGACAATAGCATTGCTAATAATAGCAATTTTGAATTAAGTGGAATAGAGGTTTTCCAGGGGCATAAGATTGTTGTCCTATTACAATACAGTTCAGTTAAGGCTTGATCCTCCCTAACCCTCCTTAAAAAGGAGGGAACTAAGCCCCCCTTTTTAAGGGGGGTTGGGGGGATCTTCCAAGGTCAAACATCACTAACTGAACTGTATTGTGTTCTATTATTGTGGATTTTTTGCAATGTAAAATACTTGAATTTTTATAAACAACGAAATGTATATTATAGATTTCGATGTAATCTAATTAAAATTGTTATAGCTTCACTGCTGTACAGCAACTATCACTTTGTGGAAAGGTGCAATACCAAGTATGAGTAATCTTTTGTGCTGTGTTAAAGGTTTAGGATTTGCAATAGTTGGTACAATAGCTTTTTCTGGAACTTCTGCTATTGCCCAAATTAGCCAGGATAGTACTCTACCTAATAAGTCTTGCATTGCAAGACAAGAAAATAATAGTGGAGGCCAATTTGAAAACAAGGAACCTGAAAATTCTGGTATAACTGAAAACAATAACCTGAAATTTAATTACACTATCAACCAAACTAAAGTTAAATTTAGTGATACTGTTGATAACCAGCAACCAAAGAAATTTTTGCCAGCAGCGAGATTGAAGTGCTGCGAGGACTGGCAAGGACGTTGCGTTAAATGCTAGAAAACCGTAGCGGTATATTAACTTAATATCTGTTATTCTAGCTTATTTAGAATAAAGGTAATAACATTACTATAAAAAATAAATTTATTTTTAGTAATGTCACAAAATTGTATTTTTATTCTCAATCAGCAAGCTTATCAGTAGTTAAGTTAACAATATTGCTTTTAGCCAGGTAGAATAAAAATTTTTCGTATAGGCATAACATTGTTGTGCCTTTATTTGTATCATTTTTAATGACTAATATTGTCAGATTTAGGGAATAGCAAAACGTATATTAACAATTTAAATATTGTAGTTTATTGAGATAGATATAGTTTACTGAATAGAGGTGCAGCGTCACCATTATTTAGCAAATGGTAATTTTTTAGAGGAGTTTACTATTCGTTATGAGTATTTTGTGTGGCTGGTTTCAAGGGTTAGGAATTGTAATAGGTGGCGCAATAGCTTTCTCTGGCAATTGTGCTTTTGCCCAAATCACTCAGGATAGTACTCTACCTAATAATTCTCAAGTTACAACACAGGGCAATATCACAATTATTGAAGGTGGAACCCAACTAGAAAGCAACTTGTTCCATAGTTTTAAGGAGTTTTCTGTACTCAATGGGACTACGGCTGAGTTTAAAAATACTGAGGGTATTCAGAACATTATTAGTCGGGTAACGGGTAAGTCTATCTCTAATATTGATGGCATCCTCAAAGCTAACGGTACAGCTAACCTGTTTTTGATTAATCCCAACGGGATTATTTTTGGTAACAATGCTACTTTAAACATCGGCGGTTCATTTATTGCAAGTACAGCGAGTAGTCTAAACTTTGCCGATGGTACAAAGTTTAGCGCTACAAATCCCCAAACCACACCCCTGCTGACAGTAAGTGTTCCCATTGGCTTACAATTCGGAGCCACTGCGGCTCCCATTCGCAATCAATCCCAAGCTAGTCCAGGTGGCGCAGTCAATAGTTTAGGTGAACCTGTTGGGTTACAGGTGCAGCTAGGCAAAACCTTGGCACTTGTAGGCGGTGATATAACGCTGGAGGGCGGAAGTTTAACAGCAGTATCAGGACGAATTGAGCTAGCAAGTGTCGCTGGCAATAGCCTGGTCAATCTGAACTCAAACAACCAAAATTGGGTCTTGGGATATGAAGGTGTCCAGAATTTCCAGAAAATTCAACTCATCCAGCGAACTGTTGACGGTTCTGGAATTCCATCTCAGGTAGATGTTACTGGCGTGGGTGGTGGCAATATTCAGGTGCAGGGCGAAAGCGTGGAACTAATTGGTCCTTTTGTGATCTTGAGAAATCGGAATAATGGCGTTGGGGATGGTGGAGAATTAACGATTACCACCAGAAAATTAATTGTTCGAGATGGCGCACAAGTATTTACTTCTACTAGAGGCAAGGGTGCAGGGGGAAATTTGACCGTTAACGCCTTTGACTCAGTAGAGGTAATTGGTACTTTTACTCTGTCCGATAATAGGGTTTTAGCTAGTACATTGTCTAGTATAACTACGTCTGATGGAAAGGCAGGTGACATCATAATCAACACTGGGAAATTATATGTTCAAGATGGGGCAGAGGTATCAACAGAGTCGAGTGGAGTAGTGTTGCAGAACTCACAATTTATTCCAGCTAGAGGACAAGGAGGAAATTTGAATGTGAACGCCTCCGAGTCTGTTGAGCTAATTGGAACTTCAGCAAATGGTTTTCCCAGCGGTTTGCGTGCTAGGACTCTAGGTCCCGGAGAGGCGGGAAAAGTCAAAATTACCACAGGGCAATTGATTGTCCGGGATGGGGCTACAATAACTGTGAATAGTCAAGTGCCACAGAATCGAATCTACTTAGGAGATGCAAGTAAGCTAGGATCAGCAGGTGAACTCAATATAACTGCTCGCTCCATCCTGCTTGACACCAAAGGAACACTCACATCTAATAGTCAGTCAGGTCGGGGTGGTGATATTACGCTACAGGTGCGGGACTTATTACTAATGCGCCGCAACAGCCAAATATCCACTAATGCCGAGGGTGATAAAACTGGCGGTAATATCACCATCAAAGCGCCTAATGGTTTCGTTGTCGCCACTCCCTTCGGAAATAACGATATCACCGCCAACGCCTTCTCTGGCTCTGGTGGTAAAATCACAATCACCACCAAGAACATCTTTGGTTTTGTGCCCCGCGCTCGTGCAGATGTAGAGAGGCTTGATCCAAAGGAAATCAACCCGAGTAATCTGCAAACAAGTGACATCACCGCATTTTCTCAGCAAAACCCAAACCCTTTATTAAATGGCACAGTACAAATAAACTCACCAGATGTTGACCCCAGTAAAGGATTAGTAGAATTGCCCGTAAATCTAGTTGATGCTTCGCAGCAAATTGCTGCTGATTGTAATTCTGGTGGAAAAATAGGAAGGAGTTCATTTATTGCTACTGGGCGTGGAGGATTAGTAGCAGATCCCACGCAGCCATTGATAGCTGATGATGCGGTGCTGGCAGATTGGATCACACTCTCTCCAGAGAATCAGAATCGTGCTGGCGGTATTCAGAAAAGAGCGGTTGTTCAGGCGCAGCGAAACACAGAAGAAAAATCACAGAAAGTTAATTCTGTCAATGAACCTACTCAAATTGTGGAAGCCCAAGGTTGGGTAATGGATGCCAATGGTAACGTGGTTTTGGTTGCTCAAGTAGCCACGGCGACGCCCCATAGTTCCTTGCTTACTGCTAGATATTGCACTGCTAATTAGAAATTGACTTTGTTGACTAACTTTTTTTAATTATGTGCAAAAGTGAAACTCTATAAACTCTGATAAAAAATAAAAAACTGATTACCGATTTAGATATATGAGTAGCCTCATATCAAGGCATGAATTTAGAATTTGAGTGGGATAACCAAAAAGCTAGTTTGAATCTCAACAAGCACTGTATCAGCTTTGAAGCGGCTAAGACAGTCTTCAACGATTCTCTAGCTTACATATTCAACGATGAATGGCACTCTGTTGGTGAAGGACGGGAAATCATTATCGGACGTGACCAAGACAATCGCCTGTTATTGGTCTGTTTTACTGAAAGAGCAAACGTTATCCGTATCATTAGCGCACGTCTAGCAACTAAGAAAGAACGAAGAGATTATGAAGAATTCACAGGGTTCTGAATTCCAGAACGACGCAGACGATGACTTGCTTCCAGAGTATAACTTTGACTATCGCAAAGCCTTGCCCAACCGTTTCGCCAGTCAGGAAGAAAAAGCTCCTTTGACAGTTACCCTCGATGCTGATGTCGCTGAGATATTCAAAACATCAGAAGCTGTTAACAACGCTCTCCGTGCCTTACTCTCAGCAATTCCAAAGGTTGAAAGATAAACTGCGTAGGCGTAGCTAGCCGTAGGCATCGCCTATTGCCTATTCTCTACTTCGTCTTCTGGATAGAATAAGAATAGCTTTAGCAAAAATTATAGTAGACATTAAGGAATGTATCATTAACTCCAGAGCTTGAGCAGTTTATCCAAAGTCAGGTTGAAAGCGGTAAATACTCCTCGTCTGAAGAAGTGATTCTGGCAGCTATCAAACTATTAGAAGTAAGAGAAAACATCTGGATATCCAAACTCTTAACTCTTAACTCCTAATTCTCTACTCCCTAACTCGTCTCCTGAATTTGCAGACGTACAGTGTGCTCAGTCGCACCACTAAGTTGCAATTCCATGATTTCACCACCCAGAGGTTCCAAGCAAGTGAGGAGCGATCGCAAGTTGGGTGTACTTGCACCTGTATCTACATATAATCGATCTGCTAAATTGCCGATTCGTTTCCAAGTCATGTACAATTTAGCGATCGTTTGTTCAATTTGCGATGCTTGATTTACCAAGTCAGCAGCAATACTCAAACAGCCGACTCTTTGTGCTTCTTCTAAGGCTGTTTCAATATCAACATTTTCCTGCGTTAACGCTTGAACTTGAGCCGCCCCTTTCAGATATTTAGCCAAGTTACGCGCTTCAGTAGTTACCTGTTTCAGGGTATCCATATCAGGATTGGCAGCAATTTCCTTTTGAATAAACTTTTGGTGCGATTCTGGCAGTTTTTCCATTTCCTTCACCAGTGGGGCGATATACCGTGGAGGAAGGGTGTTATCTGCTGCTTTTTCCTTAACTGCTTCGGGTAATAAATCTGAGGACATAGCTGTCCATTCATCGCTGAGTTGACGTACTTCGCGCCTGGTGATGCGATCGCCTTTTTGTGCGGCTTCACTCACCATCTGTTGCACTTCTGGGACTGCTTTGGAGGTTTCAACAAATGCCCGTTTACTGAAGTTGTTCACAGTTCCAGGGTCAAGTTTACCGTCTTCGATGAGAGTATCGGCACTATTCGCCAGTTGAATCCAGGAGTATGCTTGACTTTTGCTGATTTCCCGCTCTTTTAGCCATCGCAGAAAGCCAGTACCGCGTCCGTCACCACCAACTTTCTCTCTGTCGCGGATAGCCCGTAAAATTCGCCCCCGCCAAATTTCAGTTTGCAAATCAAAGCGATCGCATACCTGCCAAGCTATTTCTAGCTGCTGTTGAAAATCTGACTCTAGAATCTGTTCATCTTCTGGATCGGGCAGTTCAAAGCTGATATCTACTGGCTGTTGTAAAGCAGCAGCAAGGTCGTTGATGGAGTCGGTATCTTGCACGATTGATGACTAACTAGTGGATGCGATCGGCTTATTATGCCACAATCTATGGACTCTCACTTAAGGGGGAGTAAGGTATTTTGAGTTACAACAAATATAGTAGGAAAGGGTAAACCACCTTTGTCAAGTCTTTAATTAATCAGAGACAATAAAAATAAAACGATGAACCAGGTAGACTACCTCCGCATTAGCTTAATCGATCGCTGCAATTTTCGCTGTCAATACTGTATGCCAGAGGGAGTAGAACTGGATTATATTCTCAAACAACAGTTATTGACTGATGAGGAACTACTCACCTTAATTCAAGAAGTTTTTATTCCAGTAGGCTTTAAGCGGTTTCGGTTGACTGGGGGTGAACCTTTATTGCGTCCGCGCGTGGTAGATTTAGTAAGCGCGATCGCAACTCTTCCCCAAACTCAAGACCTCTCAATGACTACCAATGGTTTTTTGTTGGCTCCGATGGCACAAAACCTCTACAATGCAGGTCTGCGAAGAATTAATATTAGTCTGGATTCTCTTGATCCCGACATTTTTGATCAAATTATCGGTAATCAGGGCCGTTCTCGTTGGCAACAAGTTTGGCATGGGATTCAAACTGCCCATCAGGTTGGATTCGACCCACTGAAGCTGAATGTGGTGGTGATTCCTGGTGTCAACGATCACGAAATTCTCGATTTAGCCGCTCTGACAATTGACAAACAGTGGCACGTTCGATTTATTGAATTTATGCCTATTGGTAATGTGCATTTGTTTGGCGATCGCGGTTGGGTATCTTCAGCCGATTTACGAGGGCAGATTCGCGATCGCTGGGGCTTGACAGAATCACAAGTTCGTGGTGCTGGCCCTGCTGATGTCTTTCAAATTCCCGGTGCGAAGGGGACACTGGGATTTATTAGTCAGATGTCAGAATGTTTTTGCGATCGTTGTAACCGGATGCGCCTCAGTGCCGATGGCTGGCTGCGTCCCTGTTTATTAAATGAAACTGGTCAAATAGATTTAAAAACTGCTCTGCGTTCTGGTATCAGCACCACTCAATTACAAGAGCAGGTGAAGCATTTACTAGGTATCAAGCCAGAAATTAACTTTAAAGGACGCGATTCTGGCATTTCAGGTACATATACCCGCACCATGTCGCAAATTGGCGGATAATCATTGGTCATTTGCCCTTTGCAAAGGACAAATGACTAAGGACAAATGACTATTAAGCTTGTCGTGAGTAGTATTCCACCACAAGTAGTTCGTTAACTTGTAGTGCCACCCATTCCCGCTCAATAATGCTGTTGACTCTACCAACCAACTTATTTTTGTCAAACTCCAAATGACTGGGGAGGTTTGCCAAACCGGGATATTGCAAGTTAGCTTCCACCAACTTCCGTGATTGTGCCCGATCCCTGACTGCAATTACTTCACCAGGACGGCATTGATAGCTGGCAATATTAACCACACGACCGTTAACAGTTACGTGACCGTGATTTACCAGTTGACGAGCTGCTGGGATAGTCGGGGCTATACCCAAGCGGAAAACGGTATTATCCAAACGCATTTCTAGCAATTGCAACAGCACTTGTCCAGTAGAACCAGTAACACGTCTGGCTTTCCGTACATAGCGCAGCAATTGCTTTTCAGTCAAACCGTAGTTAAAGCGGAGCTTTTGCTTTTCTTCTAGACGGATAGCATACTCAGAGCGCTTCTTGCGGTTCTGACCATGCTGACCAGGTGGGTAAGCGCGTCTGGCGCTTTTACGAGTCAATCCTGGTAAATCGCCCAAGCGGCGTACAATTCTGAGGCGTGGCCCTCTATATCGGGACATGAGTTTCCTTAATCTAATCCTGTTTAAACTTTAGCCAAACATATTTAGCCAAACATACTATGATGACATACTATGTTGACACATCTCTGATTTTTAATCAGAGGATTTTTGGTTTTTTGAGGGTGCTTACCTTGGTATGACGTATCCTACCAATGTAGAGGCATCAATTACGCCAGTTGCTTTAAGTCGGTAGAACCGACATACTGGCTTTCAAGCCTGAATTCCGGCCTGTCACGCCGTACTCCTGCCAATAAGTTTTTTGTGTTTATTTAGTTTCGTAGGCTACTCAATCATCAGATTGGTTTACGCAGTATTCTTACTTTGAAATACTTTTTACGTTGGCCTACTTATCTTTCAAACAGTTATATTAACACAATTTCCGGCATAATTAATTATGTCTATACCTTGCTACCGCCGAAATTCTTTAATTACAGAGGATTTTTAAGATATTTGAGTTAGCATAACTTTGGGTGTTTGGAGAATGGCAATGTCAATGAGCAATAAAGCGGTTAATAGAGGTAAGAACAAACAAGCCAGTTCCACCTCCAGGATTTTAACAGTACCAGTGGCTATAGCTGGATGCTTGGCAACGCTCTTACCGAATACAGCGATCGCTGCCTCCTACAACAATGATTATAGTGTCTGTGCAGGTCGCCTTTTGAGCGTCGGTGTAACGGCAGAAGCGGCATCACTTGGTTGTGCAGCAGCACTGCGTCCAAGGGATTTGGCTGCTTGCGTGGTTAAAATTGATAAGGAAACCCAAATTGCCCCGACAGATGCGCTTTTTTCTTGTGGAAAGGCCCGGCGTCCTGAAGAGTTGGCTACCTGTGTTGTTGGGGTCAGCTTAAGTACTAAGGAAGAAGCTAATCCGGCAGTTTTAGATTACTGTGGACGTAGTTTGTTGCCTGTGCGCTTTGGGCAGTGTGTGGTTGGCTTGCGTAGTAAAATCGACTTTCCCCCTACACAGGCATTAGATACTTGTATCAGTGCTGATGATAGTGTTCTCGGTGCTTCATCTTCGTCTACACCGCCAAGTATAATACCTGCGGGTTCAAGTCCAAGTTTAGAGACTACCCCATTTCCAACGCAACCGACTGTTCCAACGCAACCGCTTGTTCCAACGCAACCGCTTGTTCCAACACAACCGGTTATTCCAACACAACCGATTGTTCCAACGCAACCCGGCACGACGAATTAATTACAATCCTTTGTAGTTGACTGAGAATACAGGTTAATTAGTAGGGTGGGCATTAAAATGTCCACCCTACTAATTTGTCAAGTTTAAATTAATAGGTAAGCTGTTACACATTTAAATTGCATAAGCTGGGCGGGCAGGATGCCATTGGTGTCAACTTAACCAGAAACTTCTTTAAAACCTCGTTTCCAGCCTCTTGCTGGAAATGCAAATCAAAAGCGGCTCTGCCGCAAGTCTTGAAGCGGAGCCTTCTAGTAGGCATTCCCAGCCTCTGGCTGGGAACGAGGCAATCTCTCAAAGCTTTGTCTAGACTGGCTTTAATCTTAAGTGGGCACCAATGGCAGGATGCCCACCCCACAAGAGTTATATTTAATTCGATTACGCAAATTAGATGTTTTTTAGATTAAGCACGCTTGTCACGTCCCACAGGCTTGCGGTATGCTGCTTGCTGGTTGTGCTGAGAAGTCTTCGACAATGCGTATTAATCGCTCAAACTCTGGAACGCTTCAAACGGTAAATTGCTTCGTACCCTAACAGGTCATGGTACATTGCTGCGTACTTTAAATCTTTATAGCTCCGGGGTTTCTGGGGTTGATTTTAGTCCCGATGGGAAAACACTTGTCTCAGCTTCTTTAGACAAGAACATCATTCTCTCGAATTTGGAGCAAGTTCTCAATCTCGACTTATTGGCTTATGGTTGCAATTGGGTAGGCGATTATTTACGGACAAATGCTGGGGTGAAGGAGAGCGATCGCCATCTTTGCGATCGGATACACCTCGATCCAATCTCCCGACAAACACATAAATAAAGGCTGCTAGAGCTATTTATAAAATATTTACGTATTTTATCCGTACTATTTTTTCGATTTTATTACGTAATTTTTCTGAGGCGATCGTTGTAATTACAGAAATCTGAGGTAATACCCACCTGAATTTACCTGAATTTACCTGAATTCTATTTCTTTCTTATACTCCTGAATTTAACTGAACTATTTAATTGAATTATCCAAGATACTGACATTATGAGCGGTCAAGGCAAGCTGAAACCTCAGCCCAAGTGCGTAGTTTACCGCCATAGGCATCGCGTCAAAACCTAGTTTCTTAAACAAGGGAAAACAATATGTCTACTCAAACAAATCAAAAACACAAATTCTAAGGAGAAACTCAAATGGCTATTAATAACACCAGAGGTAGGGACGATCTCGAGGCCTATACCGATTCAATTTACGGCAGCTCGTTCAATGATGAACTCTTTGGTGGAGTCGGTAACGACGCTATCTACGGCTATCCCGGTCCCCCTATAAGCTCTAACATTGGCGACGGCAACGATTATTTGGTTGGCTATGGTGGCAACGATACATTGGACGGCGGCTATCAGGATGACGGGCTTTTCGGTGAAGGTGGCAATGATATCCTCTACGGTGGACCCGGCAACGACTACCTTAACGGCTATATACGCTTCTTCTCAAACATTAGCGTAGAATTCGACACTCTGGTTGGTGGTTCTGGTTCTGATACTTTCAGTCTTGGCAGTTACATGAACAGAATGAACAGAGGGATTTCATACCAAGGTGAGGGTTACGCTACCATTACTGACTGGGAAGGCTCTGTTGATACCATTGAAACCCTTGGTAACTCTAGTCAATACTCTTTAGGGTATGCATTCCTCAGTGGTGGTTCGGCTCAAGACACACTAATTTACTATGGCAGTGACTTGATTGCTGTCGTTCAAGACACTACCGATGTCAGTGTCCCCAGAGACTTCACCTTTGACTAGTCAGCACTTTGTTTGTCCAAAAATGCATTGGCGCTTAAAAAAAAGTGTGCGATCGCACCCAATGCCGGCAGGAAATGCGATCGCATTTCCGAGCATGAGCAAAGCTGTTAGTAACACAAATTCTAAGGAGAAACTCAAATGGCTATGGATATTTTCGGCACTGAGAACAGCGATAGACTTAATGGCACCATCAATGACGACAATATCTTCGGCTTTAGTGTAGAGCTTTTATTAGTCTATAGCATCACCGATGGCCGTGGCTACGACGGCTACGATTATTTGTCTGGCGATGCTGGAAACGATAGATTGTCCGGCGGTAATCAGGATGACACCCTTTACGGTGGATCTGGAAACGATACATTGTACGGCGGCAATCAGGATGACAAGCTTTACGGCGGACTAGGTGATGATGTCCTCTATGGCAGTCCAAGAGACTCTAGCAACGACAGCCTCTATGGTGGGGCTGGCGATGATATCCTCTATGGCCATGCTGGCAACGACCGCCTTGACGGCTATGGAACTGGCATAGAATACGACATTCTGACTGGTGGTGCTGGTTCTGATACTTTCGTTCTTGGCGGTTTCTGGGGTGTTTCATACCAAGGTGAGGGTTACGCTACCATTACTGACTGGAACGCCTCTGCTGATACCATTGAAACCCTTGGTAACTCCAGTCAATACTCTCTCAATTATGCAAAGTATAGTGGCGATTCGGCTCAAGACACACAAATTTATTATGGCAGTGACTTGATTGCTGTCGTTCAAGGCACTACCAATGTCAGTCTCTCCAGAAACTTCACCTTTGGCTAGTCAGTACTTTGTTTGCCCAAAATGCATTGGCGCTTAAAAGTAGGCGATGAGGGAATGCGACGACTTACTTAGCAGTACTAGCTTGGCAAAAATCCATCTACTATCTTAATTAGACAAAAGCTTAAGCCCCTTGTCTAATTAAAATAGCCAAACTTGTGCCACAGTGTACTAGTACGCCACGGCAGAAATAGAGCAACCATTTAAAATCCCTAAAAAGCTGATTCCATAATACTTTTGATTTTTGAATTTTAACTTTTGACTTCCGCCCTGCGGAGCTAGTCTTCTCTTTCGCCAAAAACTGTCTGTAAAATTACTGGAATACCCCCGTCTTGGTGATATTTATCTGCCCAGGCACGGATAACTTCATCTAATTCTTCCATAGCCTGCTCCATTTTTTCTGGGAGGATATCAAGTTCTTCCAGTAAGCGCATGGCATTTCGTCGCCGTTCTGCCCAATTTTTCATCATGCGGAAATACCGAGCGGTATCTTCTACCATGATGTAAGTGCGTTCTTGATCGTCTGCGGGGGCATAAAAAGGACGGGTAAGAGCATAGAAGGGCATTCCCCAAGGAGAATCAATGCGTGTTACCGTTCCTGAGTAGAGCAGACGGCGCTTGATATGCTCACCCAAGGCTTCACTCAAAGGCATTTGGTGTTCGGGTGGCAAGTCTTCTTGCGATCGCCTGTGCAAAAACTCAATCAAATCCAGAAACTCAAATGAGCTAACTAACTGGGCGTCAGGTAGATTACTTGGCAGTTTTTGCTCTATTTGTCTTTTTTCTTCAGTTGTCAGACTAGTACCAGGAACGCGCGATCGCCCCGGTTGCCAAGGATACTTTTCTAGCCAGACATAAGGCAATTGAATTAAATAGCGCGGTTCCTGAGAACCCAGCATCTTTAACAGTTTGCCCTCTGTAAGCGCCTGTCTGACTTCTTCTACAATAATTTTTACCCGTTTCGGCTCCAGGTGGTGCAAATGCCCTGTCATCCGCAGGTTTTGCCCCTGCTCCAGATAGGTCATGTAAATTGCACACTTTGCTGCTGTTGCGGCTGCGTCTAAAAATGCCCCATGCCTGTGCCCACTCGTCCGCATGGCACTAAAAGCCAGATAAAGCATGATCTGATCCATCGCACTGGGGTCAAGACGTTTGATCAGATCTATGTCGTTACTCATATTACAGACAATTGAATAGCACGTTTACACAATTTTTAATCGAGTGAAAATAGGTAGTATACACCTGGCTGAAGAGAATGTCTTTACTTCAGACTATATTAGTATGCGATAACTATGAAATCGGTGGTAGCCAAAACTACCGTTTTCGCATATTTTGTGTGGTACAAAAGCAGATTCGGTGGTTATTACTATAACTGTCTCTGCATCTGACCAGAAAATTACATACATGACCAAGTTGAGCTTGACGGCGGTTTAGATCCCAAAAGTCAAATGTGTTGCAAGTAATCTACAAAGCCTTTCAGTTATCTGAGGTTTTTCTCATCTTTCAAGAGCAACAACGTCAAGCTGCTTACACCTAACTATGGCACTATGCCGACTTGGAGTAAAAAGTAGTTTGCGCGGTTCATCTGGGATATCTGTTACTTGAAAAAGATGGTTTGTTTCAGCTTTGGCGAATTATTTTAAGTACACAGGTGGCTATAAATAATTGGGAGTGGTCTAAAAATAAATCGCTTACTAGGTGTAGCCACATTTAGAGGTTGAGCCACACAGCTCCTTGTGAACTATCATCCCATTCACAACCTCCAGTGATGTCTCGGCAGTATCAGCCGTTGGCTTGAGGGAAGATAGTAGACATCAAATAGAGCAAATAATTCCAATTTCAAAAATACCTGTTGTTTTTTCAAATATCGCTCCTTATCATATCATTCTTTTTTGGATTGGGAAGAAACTTATATAGTTTCCAGTTATAAATTATGCGTATTTAAATCATTTTTATTTTTCCTAAATCAAGGTTTGATGATATTTTATGGTTACTCTAAATCCAAACTTGATTTATCCTTTTGTGTTGATGATTTGACACAGAAAGCCGCGATTAATTCAGACTGAATCACGTATACATAAGGCTTTCATAATGATGCAAATAATCTCAAAATTATTTATTAACCATACATATAATAAAACATATTAGATTCTATCTGATAATTATTTAGAGATTTTTTCTCAATAAATTTATATTTCTTTCATGAAAGAATTTTAAAGTTAATGATTTAACTAATTCATTGAATACTTTCAAGTATGTTTTACCCCACTATTTATATCTTTGAGAAACTTGAATTGCGTAGATAGTTTGTTGCTATAAAAGCAGGATAATTCGCAGCAGGCTACGATATAAGCTTCTTTCTCTGGGCGTTTGGGCGATCGCAGACTAAATTCACTAGTACAGACCGACAGAAATAAAGATACCATCTCATCAAACACAATTAAATAAGTGGGCGTGAATAATTAAAGTTTGCAGTAAGCGACTATAGCTTTATTTTAAGGTCTGAAATCCTTGCTACGGGTCAATTTAAGCAATTTTACATTACGTAACATTGTTTAGTTTATTCTTGCCTATTTACTTAGTCTCCCATACTCAAAAACCGGGTTACTCTAAATACTTCTGCTACTTCTTCATTTCTTAGTTCCAAAACGTGCTGCAATGGTCTTAACTCTTTGCAAATCTCCTTCTTGAGCAAGTACTCATGCTCAATTGCTTGAGTCAGTACTACTCATACTGCTTATATATACGTGTTTTCCCCACCTGTATCAGGCTAAATCCCTAAAAATATATTACAAGTCAAGTTATTCTGATTACTGCTCACTCATCTATTAAGTGTTATCTCCACCTATACAGCAGTCCTAAATTATTCGTAAAAACTTAGATCCCCGGCAACTTTTACGAAGCCGGGGATCAAGTTTTGTCACAGATGATTTAAAGAAGTTACAACTAAAGTTATTCGCGTCAAAATTAGTGCTGAAAGTGATGGGAGGTAAAGTAGCTCCCACCACACCTAAACTGATTGAACTCGTCATTTAATTCGTGGGACTAGAGGGTTTAACCTGGTTTCGCATTATTTCAAAGCTGAAAGCAGCCGCGCCAAAGGTTACTAACAACACTCCCAGAATTTGCACAATATCCAAATTTTCTTGGATGATTAACCCAGCGAAAATCACGGTTAAAACTGGGATGCTACCACCGATAAGTGCCGATCGCGAGGCACCTAGTTTACTAATACCAATATTGTTCAGCAAATAGCCCGCAAGAGTCAGCACACCCAAAATAAATGCACTTAAAACTAGTTCCAGCATCTTAGAGGGGTCAACTACCAAGTTCCACTCGCTTGGTAAAGGTAGCATCAAGCAGATAAAGCTCAACAGCAACATGGTAGCGAAGTTAATTAAAGTAAAAGTCACGGGATGCAGTTTGCTAGCACAAACTCGCGTCAGAATTATATAGGCAGCAAAAGCTACGCCCGAAAGAATGGCGGCGCTGCTTCCCATTGAAGTATTACCCATACCTGTGCTGGGAGAACCTCCCAAAACCAACAATTCACCGCAGCAAATCGCGGCGATCGCACCGATGCGAAATATGGTAGGGCGATCACGAAACAGAAACCACGACAATAGACCACTAACCATCGGATAGACAAAGAACAGTGCGATCGCCATTCCAGTTGTGACTTGAGCGATCGCAGTGTATATGAGTACCTGAGATAAAAACAAAAAGCACCCACTTACAACCGACAGCAGTAAAATCCGCTTAGTCGCTACATTAGCAGATGTGGGATTTCCTCGGACTGAGTTAGCCAAGTTTTCCAAGTCTTGCCACAGGGTTGGATGTAATATAGGAGACAACAATACCATCAGTGGTACAACTACCATAAATCGTAGAGTCAAAATTAACAGAGTATTGCCCAAAGTTGGCGGCAGCAAACGCTCTACCTCTAATACTCCAAAAATCTGAGAACCTTCGTGGAAAATTATCTTGATGGCTACGTTGTAAAGCGACGATACCACTACCGATAAGACAATCAACAAGAAACCGATTTGGAGCGGCGATGAACCAGAGGAATTGCGCGATCGCGATTGTGGAGGTTTTGCTTCTGGCTGCGGCTCTAGCGCAGTGGTTGGTGAGGATTTAGCTTTACTCTGCGATACGTTCCTGCGGAGGAGAGAAATTGATTCAGCAGCGTTTCTCCTTCGTGAAGGTTGTATTACTTCCGGCTGTGGCACAGATACAGTAGGAGGCTCTAATGTTGTTTCGTTTTCCGGTAAGTCCCTATTTAGGACAGAAATTGGTTCAGCAACGTTTTCCTTTGGTGGCGGAACTACAGCAGCATTCGGCTCTGATTTAGTTTCCCTTTGGGATAAGTCTTTGCTGGGGACAGAAATTAGGTTAGCGACATTTTCTCTAAGAACCGGCGGCTGTGATGTTGTTTCCTTTTGGGACAAGTCTTTGCTGAAGATAGAAATCGGGTTTGCGCCGTTTTCTCTAACAACGGTTGGCTCTGATGTTGTTTCCCTTGGTGAAAATTTATTAGGGATCGGGGAAATTGGCTCAGGGGAATTTTTTACTACTTCGCCAACCTGTGGTGAGGATGTCTCAAAAGAACTGTTTTTTTCTGGCTCGGTAAACTGCAAAACAGTAGATGTACCTGCTGTCGCTGGTTTGCGTGAAGCTTCTTTTATAGTTTTGTCTAGTTCTCCATGCAGGCGATTAACAAACTCCGCCAAAATCGTTTCCCCTTGCTGTTGCTGGCTGTACATCCGTGACAACTGTTGGGAAAGATTACTTTGATAGTTCTTCAGCTCCTGTTGCAGCGAGTTAAAGGTAACAGTAACGGTGTCATCCAAGCTGTCAAACATGTGTTCGACTTTTTCATTGATTTCACCTACTACATTGCTGCTGACTTCAGCGGACTTAAACGCAGCTTGCTCGTAAGACTTGCCCTCTATAGTTTGGTTAGCTAAAGTTGCCAGAGAGGATTGCAGTTGTGAAGATATATGCTTTGCCAGAACTTCTGCCAGTTGACGAATTAACACTTGCTGCTCAGTAATTTGGCGCACTTGTTGTAAATGCTCTTTTTCCTCTAGCAAGCTTTGAATGTCATCAGATAACTGATTTTTTTCTGACTGAAGCCGCTTTACGTCTTCTTGTAACGCTCTAAGAACATTTTGCTGAAGATTCTCTAAGTCTTCAACTACAGCCCAAAGAGCATTTTCTGCTGCTCTGGATAGCTCGCCTCTGACTCTCGGGTTTTCTGGTTGCTTCTCGAATCGCCCCATTAGCTTCTAACCTCTAACACCTTGACGATAAAGCTGCTTCCGGTACAGTTTATTGGCGCTCATACTAATTTCCTGTATTTTGTCAGATAAATTAAAAATTTTAGCAGCACTTCCGCATTTCAACGTAATTCTGTCATACTGAACACAACTTGGCAAAGCATCAAATTTACCCTACTGCTTAGATACACAGTACCGTCAGGCAGAATTAAAAATTAAAAATTAAAAATTAATACACCGTAAGCGTTTCATTGAATTTGAATGGGTGGTTTATTTATGCTTTGCTGTAACAATGTTTTCTTCAGCATTGAGAAGTATTTTGTCATTCGATTTTAGATGTTGGATTTTGGGTTGTCTGTATGGCTGTAAGTCGGTTGAACTCAAACCTTTTTTGTTTTTGGTCAGTTTAATTTACATCAAATATTTGCTAATGAGATTTTTACTTTTAGATAAATCTCACTCCAAATAAATATTTATTATTTTGCTGCCAATAGTAATTGTCAAAGACTTGCAGATGCGTATGCTATTGCCACAAATTTGTCTGACTTGCGAAATTAACTGTAAATTCGTGTGGAATGTAACTTGTGTGACAGTTTATATCTCTAAATGGAGATTAAAGTATCTTTCTGTGGAAATTCAAAGTTACGCTATCCCCTGCACAACATTCTAATGAATAAGCAGCAGTTCTGCAAAAACACGCTTTTTGAGCGTTGTTGCAGTCTAGTTTCTATTTTGAGTAGATGCAGTAGAGGAAAAAGTTAGGAAAATATTAATAATTCTTAGAAAAATAAAATCCGGGCGATGCTAAAGATGGCAGCGCTAAGGATAGCACTCACGGGGATTGTAATTAGCCATGCGGCGGCAATGCCTTGTAGTGTTTTGAATTTAATCGACTTGAAATTTTGCACTAGTCCAATACCAACTACACCGCCGACGAGAGCGTGGGAGGTGGAGACGGGTAAACCTAGCCGGGAAGCGATGAGGATGGTGGTAGCAGTAGCAAGCTCGGCACAAAATCCACTACTAGGTTGCAAAGCAATAATGTTTTCGCCAATAGTAGCGATGACTTTTTTACCCCAGACAGCTAAACCACCAACAATACCAGCACCACCAAGGATTAAAATCCAAATGGGGATGGTAATACCATCTGTAGGTACGCTACCAGTGCGATTGATGTAGACGATCGCAGCTAAAGGAGCGATCGCATTTCCCACATCATTAGAACCATGAGCAAAAGCTACAAAGCAAGCACTTATCAGTTGGAATCGTCCGAATAAGCGCTCAACGGGATTTTGGATTGATGGTAATTCCTGAGTCTGGGGTGGAAATTTTTCTTTCACTTCCCCCAAATCTTCCAATTGTCGCCAACTAATGATTGTAAGTCCAATTGCCGTTACTCCGCCCGTTAACAGTGGAATATCGTAACTAGGGATGTTGAAACCAAGCTCAATTACAAAATTGGTTAGCGGTTGAGTTAATGATGGTAATACAATTACGCCGAATATACTTAGTAGCGCAGTACTCAACCAGGGAATCCATTCTTGTAACTGCACTACTTGATTGGGTTGATCCAAAATCCAGTACTTGATTTGACTGTAGAATAAAGCAGCGATCGCACCACTAATTAATGGCGTTAAAACCCAGCCAATGGTAATTAAGCCAATTGATGACCAATCAATTGCACCTACTCCTAAAGCTACCCAACTAAATCCAGCGATCGCACCAACAACCGCATGAGAAGACGATACAGGTAAACCGCGCGATGTGGCAATTTGCAACCATACACCACACGAGATTAGTACCGTTACCATCCCAGTAACAAATATTTGGGGTGTAGCAGCGAATAAAGCGGGATTAGCAATTTTGGTTGCGAGAGTTTCTGTTACCTCATGTCCAAACAATACAGCACCCGTAAACTCTAATACCCCAGCAATTATTAGTGCCTGTTTGAGGGTAACAGCTTTGGAACCTACAGAGGTTCCCATTGCGTTAGCAACATCGTTTGCTCCGAGATTCCAGGCGACGTAAAAAGCTAGCAAAGCTACGAAAAGTAGAGTAATAAGCATTTTGTTGGGAACAAGGGGAAAGTGAGAGAGATGAGGATGAAACTTGAGCTTTTAAGAGGTTGTTTGAAAAGTGGTTGGCTGTGATTTTAGGCACTTATTGATCCCCCTAACCCCCCTTAAAAAGGGGGGCAAAACCTTTCAAAGTCCCCCTTTTTAAGGGGGATTTAGGGGGATCTAGAACGTTTTGCTACCAAGAAGAGGACTTTTCAAACATCCTTTAAGATTCAACGATGAACCTTTGAGCTTCGTCGTTGAACCTCTGAGCTTCGTCGTTGAACCTTTTAGCTTCGTCGTTGAACCTTTTAGCTTCGTCGTTGAACCTTTTAGCTTCGTCGTTGAACCTTTTAGCTTCGTTGTTGAACCTCTGAGCTTCGTCGTTAAACCTCTGAGCTTCGTCGTTGAACCTTTTAGCTTCGTTGTTGAACCTCTGAACTTCGTCGTTGAACCTTTGAGCTTCGTCGTTGAACCTCTGAGCTTTAAAATTCTAGTTTTAACACTCTCCCATCTCCCTCATCTTCCTTTTACGGATAAATTAAGATTTTATAAGTATCCGGTGTGGGTGCGATCGCAACTTCCACAGCTGCTGATAAATCTTTTAATGGATAGCGATCGCTAATCAATGCTTGCACGTCAATCCGCTGATTAAATACAATATCAGCCGAGAGATTCTGAAGCCGATAAGATGAGCTATAACTGCCTATTAAGTCAATTTCCCGACGGTAGAGGATATTAGGGTTGATGGGAATTTCCACCTCATCAGGGAATTCAGCAAAAAACAAAATTTTGCCACCTTTGCGGGTACTATCAAGTGCTTGAAAAAAAGCTTTCTCACTAGGAACAGCCAGCAGGGTAACATCAACACCCAGTCCACCAGTTAGGGCATGAATTTTTGCTGATAAATCGCGATCGCGGGCATCAAAAGCCGCCTCTGCACCGACATTTAAAGCTTTTTCAATTCTAGAGGGCAGTAAATCGGTAGCGATCGCTTTTGCTCCGAAATACTTCACCAACATGATAAACATTAACCCAATTGGCCCAGCGCCAGTAACTAAGACAGTTTGTCCTGGGGCAATTTCAGCTTTTTTTACAGCTTTTAAGCAGCAGTTAGTCGGTTCTACAAAACTCGCTTCTTCAAAACTGATATTATCAGGGATGGGAATTAGCCCACCGTTTTGCACAATATGTCCCGGAACCTTGACATAATCGGCAAAACCGCCGCCACTGGCGTTAAAGCCTGCGGTTGTGGAGATGTTTTTGTAAACATCGCACATAGAGAAATTATCATTTAGGCAGTAGGCACAACGCATACAGGGGATGTGGTGCATCACCGCTACTCGTTGTCCCACTTGCCAACCTTTAACATCATTGCCTAATGCTGCGATCGTGCCGGCAGTTTCATGTCCAAAAATGCGCGGCGGTTCATACAGTGGATAACGAATTTTTTTAATATCTGACTGACACAACCCCACAACCCGCACCTGTACCAGCACTTCATCTGGTTCTAGGGTTGGAACTGGGATATCTTCGTAAGACAGTTGATTGACGCCTCTAAATACCTGTGCTTTCACGTTGGTTTTTCCCCGCTCAACGATACTAGATGTAACATTAGTGGTGAACGTTAGGCTATCAGGTTTAAGATTTCTGTGTTTTAGCTTGTTCTAATTGTTGCTCTAAGCTTTGTTCAAAGATTTGGAATGCCTTGATATCTGCTGATGAGAGCTTTCCCTGAATTTTCCCATTCTCAACTCGCAGGATTTCCCCTCGGTTGTCTTTGGCAGTAATTGTTAAAACTCCCCGATTCTGCCAGAGCCGATAGCGCTCTCCCTCAAAATATAGGCCCCCTTCTAGTGCCACCTTGCCTAATTTATCCAAAGCTTTTTTAGCAGTTTGGAAAACACTTTGGCTATATTCATGCCATAAAACCTTACTGACGAATATTGGTACTTCTTTGTTGAGTAGATCAAGTAGCTCGACAAAAGTCAGCGGTGGCTTTTTTAAATCTTGAGACCATCGCTGTATTACTTGAAGTATGGAATCTGGGTCAAGATCATAAAGGTGCGTAAGAAAGGTATCTGGGTGCTTGGCTTTTATATTCCAAGACCTCAGATCCTTTTCTTTAAAATCTTTGAGATTTGAAGTAACAATTATATTAGCCTTCGCTGTTACAGCAGCAGCAAGAACATGGCGATCTCTGGGGTGATTTGTCATGACCTCAGCTAACCCATCTGGTACTTCAATCATTGCTTCTGGAAAGGCTGCTTTAATTGTCGCCTCAAGCTTCATTGCTCTCTCAACTGTCATCTTCCCTGTAATTACAAGGTTGCGAGTTGCACCATCAAGAATTTCCTGCGACCAATAAGGTAAATAACAACCAGCCCTAGCACAACGAAGTAGAATGTCACGCAGGTACATGGGGAACATAACACAAGAGTCTAAGACAACAAGCTGTTCAGCCATTTTGTTGGTTGAATTACTCCTATTCGTAGAATCCTGCTTCTTGACTCATCTGAGTTAGCTCACTTAAGAGCTGATCGCGTTTCACATCCCGTTGCTGTTTGTAATTCATTAAATCATCAAAACGAACCCGTCGATGTGAACCCACCTTAATGTGAGGAATTTCACCTTGTTCTAATAACTTGATCAGGTATGGGCGTGATACATTAAGAAACTCAGCAGCTTGTTGTGTCGTCAATTCCTGTTGTTGAGGAATTATAGATATAGCCTTACCTGATGCCATTGCGTGGACAACTTGAAGCAGCACTTGATAAATCGGCTCAGGAATGTTAATTTTTTCTCCATTAGCTCCTACCAGTTTCGCCTGAAAATCTTTAACGCTCAGTATGCGCTCCAGTTCTTTGATAGATTGAGCTTCTAGCTGTGGAGATATTACAGAATCTAAAGACATGTTCTGTTTTAACATCATATTAGTCTACTACTGTGTTGCAGGGTTTGTCATTAGCAATGCAATTTACACTGTTAATCTTATTCACCATCTTAATCATACACACTACACAAACGAAATATCCGAAAAATAAAATAAATTATCTGGTATGATCTCAAGCTATCTGGAGAAAATATGTCAAAACTCCAGTGAGGTTAAGGGATGGTTAATCAAACCTATACATCTAATGTCTTAGTTGTCGATGGAGGAACCGGAAGAACTGCAAATGCTATGCAAGCGGCGCGAGGGGAAGTCAAAACTATTCTGGTGAGATAGTGTTACAGCTTCCGTAACGCTGTATTATTTTTGAATATTTTCTCAAGATTTTCTCCAAGACGGTAGCAATGACTATTCGCCATGCGACTGAAACTGACTTGCCTGCAATTGTGGCAATTTATAATGCTGCAATTCCTAGCCGCATAGCAACTGCTGATTTAGAGCCAGTATCTGTGGAAAGTCGCCTTCCTTGGTTTAAGGCGCGATCGCCTTCACAACGTCCACTTTGGGTAATCGAAGTAGAGGGAGTAATTGCTGGATGGCTGAGTTTCCAATCCTTTTATGGGCGGCCCGCCTATAGTACGACTGCCGAAATTAGTATTTATATAGCCCCTCACTTTCATCGGTGTGGTTTGGGACGACAACTATTAGCACAAGCGATTAGCGAAAGTTATAGTTTGGGTTTAAAAACCCTAGTATGCTTTATTTTTGCCCACAATGAACCTAGTTTAAAACTTTTTGAAACATTTGGTTTTCAAAACTGGGGACATTTACCTAAAGTTGCCGAAATTGATAGCGTTGAATGCGATTTAGTGATTATGGGAATCCGAATTACTAAACCTGTTGCTTAATTTGCTGGAAATAATATTAACAACGCTGCAACTGCGTTAACAATACAACAATTTCATCAATTGCTTGCCGCACAACTGTTGCAGGTTGTTCGGATTGATTCACGATAATACTAAAAACTAACGGCTCATACTTAGGTGCATTCATATATCCAGATAAAGAAACTACACCCGTTAATGTACCTGTTTTTGCTTGGACAATGCCCTCAGCAGATGTGTTTTGAAAACGTCCCTTCAAGGTTCCACTTTTAGCCGCCACAGGTAAAGATGCGCGATATATATATGCTGTTGGTGTTCTTGCTATTCCTCGCAAAGTTTGTACAAAAGCTTCTGGTGTCACTAAGTTACGACGTGATAAACCCGAACCATCGACTAAAATATAATTTGCTGGATCAATTCCCAATTTAGTTAAACTCGCTTTTACAACTTCCAAACCTATATCAGCACTAGTTTGATTTTTCACTCTGGGTTTTTCTACAGCTAATGCTCTCAGAAGTGCCTCAGCATAAAGATTATTACTATTTAGATTCGTTTCTGCTAATAATTCAGCTAAAGGTGGTGACTCTACAAATGCTATCTCCTCTTGATTAACACCACCAGTTACTACTAATGTTTGCCCTAAAGGAATTTTTTCTGTTGCCAAAGCAGTACGGAAGCGCCGTAAAAAGTAATAATTAGGGTCAACTATAGGCAAATCTATTAAAGACGGTTCAGAATTGGTTGTTAGTTGTCCTTGAATTCGTAATACTGTTCCTGATAATTCGCGGGTAACGTTGACGTAGGTTGGTTGATTTTGTGCAACAGTTACTGACTGATTAATTATTCGCCACTGTCTCGCCTCGTTGATATCAGTCCACACCACTTGTAAAGATTTACCTACAGCCTGCGGTACAAGTTTTAAACTAAAAATATTTTGATTTAAAATAAAGCTGCTGACTGGTGCGCCATAGTCTGACTGCACATCTTCCCATTGCCAGGTGGGGTTAACAATATCACCTTGAATATAACTATCATCAGCTATCAAGCGCTGAATTTGAGTAATACCTTTCTGTTTTAGCTGCTGTGCTAATGTTTGCAATTGAGTATCACTTAAGCTGGGATCTCCCCTACCGACAACCCGTAAAACACCATTGCTATTCTGATAAATAGAGGTGCGAATCCGAAAATTAGCACCTAATTGCTGCAATGCAGCTGCTGTTGTTAGCAATTTGAGGTTAGACGCGGGAGTAAAATATTTCTGAGCATCTCGACTGTAAAGAGTTGGCCCCGTTGATAGGGGTTGCACCAAAATTCCCCAACGTACCCGACTGAATAAGGGGCGATTGATGACAGCATCTATAGCTGTTCCCAGTTGGGTAGAGCAAATTGGTTTTGTGGTAGTTGTTGGTGCAACTGGGGTTTGTGCTTTAGCTGCTGACTGGGTAATACCAATTTGAGTCCCCAGAAACAGCAGCATCAAGCCTAGAGAAATTTTCCTGGTCATCACATAGCTAGTAAAACTACTTGATGATAATACCTTGGTGTGGCATTTTTTTTACGTCAGTTCGATGGCAGGAAATTAACATTCTTCCTCTTCCTCTTCTTCCTCCTCTGCTCCGAATACTTCGTCTATAAGTTCTTGTGCTCGCTCGTCTGAAATCTTTAAGGCTTCTTGAAGCTCAGAGATATAATCTTGTTCAGCTTCGGGCACTTCTTCGTCAATTCCCACCACTAAAATAGCGGTGGTGTATGCAGCTTCACGATAACCTTTATTTGGTAAGGATGCGATCGCCTGTTCGATTATAACTTCAGCTTCTTCTTCTTCTAGTAAGCTTGCGACTTTTTGGGTCAACTCTTCAAAGTCTTCATCAGAATAATCTTCAAATTGGGAAACGGCACCTAGCATTTCACTCAAAGCGTATTCTTCTTCTATGGTTATGCCTTCACCGTCAATAGCTGCGGAAAATAGTCCAATAACTGCGATCGCAACTTCTGGTTCTAGAGCAACTGAACTGGTGCTACGGCCTTTGGGCAACTTGCGTTTAGACATAATTATCCTTTAAAAGTTACGTGATATTTTTAGGAAGTAATACCTTGTGGTTTATAATGCTTCCTCAATATAGGATTCCCAAAAGAATGCGAAAATATACATTGGGATGAATCTTTTTTTCATAAAAAATACGCAGATAATATATTAATCTGCGTATAAAAACGGTTAAATTGCCTTGAACATTAAGCTTTTTAGGACTTGTGTACGCTACCGTAGCCTAAAGAAAGAGGTAGGGAAGATTGAATTACCCCACCCTAACCCTCCCCTTATAAAGGGGAGGGAACTAGATTTCTTTTTTCCCCCCAATAAACGGGGGGATTAAGGGGGGTAATTCGGCTTGTGTGTACACCGTAGCTTATAAAAAGGAGGGAATTAGATGTTCTAGTTTCCCCTTTCTAATGTTATTTTGGCGTTCGCATTTGTTGATTTGGCGTTCGCATTTAAAACTACGCGCAGCGTCTCGTAGAGAAGTGCAGGCTACGACTACGCCCTTGTTGAAGAGTCTGCGATATCCTTTATTTAAGCCACTCCATATCCTGTGTACGGACGTTTATAAGGTGGCTGTAAACCCAACACAATATCGTCTTTTGGTACTCCCATTTCCAGAAGTTCTTGTGCTAAATCTACATCTGTCATATTATGCTGAATCCAGATTTTGTCATTTTTAATATCAAAATGAATGACACTGTGATAAATGCGACTTAAACCATTCCAACCTACACGCATCAACTGATAATGGTCGTGTACTGGATCAAATATTAATTCACTTTCAATCTCTTCACGCTGAGGTTTATACTCACCGTGTTTAATTAAAATAGTTTGGATATATTGGCGATATTGCTCTAGTTTGTCCATCCCACAATCATCTCCATAATTGGTTCATATATTATTAGTTTTAATTGATGTCGCCGCACCGCGATTTGAGCAAGTCTGGTCTGGAAAAATGTTTCATAGGCATCAACTGGAACAGCCAAATATAATTGACGTTCTGGTTCTTTTTCTTCGAGTGCAATTTGATAATTCAGGAATTGTCCCAAAGCCGTATGGAAGTCTCTAACAGCAGAGTTACTCGCAAAACTTTTAATTTCCACGGCTATTTTTTCCCCTGCTCGTTCTGCTGCTATCAGCCTTTCTGCACCCAAATCTATTTTAAACGTCACTTCCTCAAATTCTATTTTTAGAGGATCATCGGTAACTATCCAATTTTCTTTCTGGAGTGCATTTTTTACCGCTTCATGAAATAAATCTCTAGCTGACATCAGTAAACAACTTTGTTCGTATTCTTAACATAACTGCCCGTATATTTTACCTAGTGCCGACATTTTTGAAAATCCCTGCAACAGTTCAACTTAGAGGGGTTAATTTGTCGTAAACATTTTTGCATTAGTAGTTAATTTGTATAAAATCATATTTTATTGTCAAAAGCATAAGAAAAGCGATCGCCCTCCGGGAAGAGTCCGCGTAGGCGTAGCCCGTCGTAGACATCGCCTTTCTTTAACCCCTACTCTAGGAGTCAACTATCATAGTGACACAACTACAAAAGTTCGCTGAAGCACAGTTGCAACAGTATTTGAGTAGCGAAGACTTCGATGCACTCATCTTCAAACAATCTGCTCAAATGCGAGCATCTAATAGAGAACCAATTAAACATTTATTGATTGGTTCTCCAAAAGCCGTCACCACTACAATTCACTATTTGCAGGTAATTGGCTATGCAAGTGTTGGAGACTGGAGTCAACTACTACCTACCGCTAACCCTGGCGAGGTAATGAGTATTTTAAGCCGTCAGATTTTAGTTTCATAAAAAGCGGTAGATAAAAAAACCAGACATAAGTATCGAGTGATTCGTTTATGGGAAGAAGATCCCACACCACTGCTAGCTAACCCTGCACTCTTACCACTGGCGACATTGGCGAGAACCGACTCACCCGCAGACTTGTTAACTCAAGTCGCTACTGCTGTCGATATGATTGAAGAAACAGACGAACGACAAAATATATCAGCTTGTGTACAGATTTTAGCTGGTTTGCGGTTTGACAAAAGTTTGATTACACAGCTTTTCAGAGAGGAAATTATGCAAGAATCTGTAATTTACCAAGACATTCTGCAAAAGGGATTGCAACAGGGAGAAGAACGAGGAAAGAAACAGGAGGCGCTACAACTGATTTTGCGTCAGTTAACACGACGCTTTGCTGCAATTGAACCAGAGATAGAACAGCAGATTCGCACATTATCCATTACTCAACTAGAAGAGTTAGCTGAAGCGCTGTTAGATTTCAACAGTCAAAGTGATTTGATGAATTACTTAAGAAATATTTCCTTACCTCAACCTAATCAGGAAGATTAGAGGAAATTATGCAAGAATCTGTAATTTACCAAGACATTCTGCAAAAAGGAGAAGAACGAGGAAAGAAACAGGAAGCGCTACAACTGATTTTGCGTCAGTTAACACGTCGGTTTGCTGCAATTGAACCAGAGATAGAACAGCAGATTTGCACATTATCAATTACTCAACTAGAAGAATTAACTGAGGCGCTGTTAGATTTCAACAGTCAAAGCGATTTAGTGAATTACTTAGGAAATATCTCTTTACCTCAACCTAATCAGGAAGATTAAGCGACACCTACGCAAAAGGAAAGGGAGCAGAAGTGGGGGAATTCCTGTATCTTTCTCCCCTTCTCCTTGCTCCCCTACCTCTCTGGTCTGAATTATCAAAAAGCGTTACAGCTTCGTCCCACACTCAGCACAGAAGTTATGGGTAGGAGCATTTTTTGCATTGCAGTTGCTACAATACAATGGCTCTGCTGCCGCTTTTGGCGGTTGCTTCTGCAAGCCGACCATTTGAGCATTGCTCTTACCAGGGGCTACCATTGGATAGCAGTTTTCGTCTCTGGTGACGTGGACATTTAAGATTACTGGGCCTTTGTGTGCCAACATTTCGCCGATCGCATCTTTTAATTGACTGCGATCGCTAATTACCATGCCCTTAATTCCGTATGCTTTTGCTAATAACTCTACGTCTGGCATGCCTACTTCCATGTTTGAACATGAGTAACGCTCACCATAGAAGGCTTGCTGCCACTGGCGCACCATTCCTTGCCAGCCGTTATTGATAATTATTGTCTTGACATTTATTCCATACTGTGCAAGTGTTCCTAGTTCCTGCAAACACATTTGGAAACTGGCATCGCCGCTGATACAGATGACTTCTTCATCAGGAAATGCCACTTTAGCGCCCATAGCCGCAGGTAAGCCAAAACCCATCGTTCCCAAACCAGCACTAGAAATCCAGCGCCTTGGCCCATTTTTCAGGAATTGTGCTGCCCACATTTGATGCTGTCCTACATCTGTGGTGTAGAAAGCGTTAGGTGCTTGGCTATTGACTTCTACAATTACTTCTTGGGGTGAAATGCTGTCGGCATGCTGCGGCACTATGAGAGGATACTCTTCGCGCCAGCGGTTAACTAAATTTAACCACTCTTGGTTTTGATTAGGGGTAGCCTTAACGCCTGTTTCTTTGCAGCGACGTAACAAGTCGACCAACACGTTCCGGACATCGCCGACGATGGGCACTTCAGGAACGCGGTTTTTGCCGACTTCTGCTGGATCGATGTCGATGTGAATTACTTTGGCGCGGGAGGCGAATTCGTCTAACTTGCCTGTAACGCGATCGTCAAATCTAGCGCCGACGCAAATCAGCAAGTCACAATCACTAACGGCGAAGTTAGCGTAAGCTGTGCCGTGCATCCCCAACATTCCCAAAGCAAGGGGATGATGTTCGTCAAAGGCACCGATCCCCATTAAGGTTGTGGTGACAGGGATATCGAATAATTCAGCTAGTTGTTTGATTTCTTCATGAGCACCAGCCGCGATCGCACCACCACCGACATACAATAGAGGACGGCGACTTTCAGTAATCAACTGGATCGCGGCATTAATTTGCCGGGGATTTCCCTTTACGGTGGGACGATAACCGCGCAATTTTACTGAACCTGGTTTCACAGGTACATAGTCAAATTCTTCTAAAGCTACATCCTTGGGGACATCAATCAAAACTGGCCCCGGACGCCCACTGCTAGCAATGTGGAAGGCTTCGGCAACAATTCGCGCCATATCTTTAGGATCGCGCACTACATAAGAGTGCTTGACGATCGGTAGCGTAATCCCGTAAATATCGGTTTCCTGAAAGGCATCTGTACCAATCGACGGCCGTGCTACTTGTCCTGTGACTACAATCATCGGGATTGAATCCATGTAGGCGGTGGCGATCCCTGTCACCAAGTTAGTTGCTCCTGGGCCAGAAGTACCAAAGCATACTCCTACTTTCCCTGTGGCACGGGCGTAACCATCAGCGGCATGGGCTGCGCCTTGTTCGTGTCTCACGAGAATGTGCTTAATAGCACCAGTCGCTTCCACCTTATACAGATCGTCGTAAATTGGTAGAATTGCCCCACCAGGATAACCAAAAATATAATCAACGCCGTGGCGATGAAGGCTGTCAAGTAGAGCAAAACCACCAGATGCACGTTTGGGCATGACTGGCGGGCTAGAAGTACGAGACTGTTTGTGATTATCAGTTTGTGGGAGAGTGATTTGGGAAAGCAATTCTCCTGCGGAGACACTTTGTGAACGCACGGTCAAACCTCAGACTATAGCTAAAGTTAATGCTGAATTCTGTAGTTAAGATTTCATTTTAATTGAAAACTTCAATTAAAATCTGATTAATTCTTATATTTAATATAAAGCTAGACTATTAGCCTACATTAGTTAAATTACGTCTTGCAAAACTTTGCGGGTATTCTGCCAAGCCCAAATACCGACAACTACCACAACAATACTCATTGCTACAAGGACAATTCGCAAGCCCAGAGCATCAGTTAATGGCCCAGTAATCGCCAGAGGTAACGCCAAAGCGATGTTAACGGCATGATTTTGAAAGCCAAATACTTTACCGTGCATGGTAGGTGGTGTTTGCTGTTGAATTAAAGTTTGCATGGGTACGCCAATTAAGGAAGCACCTACACCTAAAAATGCACAGAGTCCTAGCGCCAGTAATAAGTTGTGCGTAAAAGTGAACACCCCTAAAACTATTGCCATCATTAAAAATCCAATTAAAGGTAGTGGTTTGTGATGCAATTTGTCACCCCAGTGGCCTAAAATCGCCGCACCAAATACCATCCCTACGCCTGCTGCTGCCAAGAAAAAGCCAAACTGTTTTTCTTTTAAACCAAACTCTTCAGCTAATCGAATCGTCAGCACCGTTAAAGCTGCAAACACACAATATAAAGTTGTCAGTTGCAGCATGGCGTTCAAGATTAGAGGGTTTTTCTTGAGATAGCGCAGGCTTTCGGTGAATTCAGACCAAGGGTGATTTGATGACCGATGTTCCTGGTGGGGTTTGTGTTCTTTAAACTTAATTGGCTGCATAATCGCAGCCGATAATATGTATAATCCCCCAACTACAAGCTCTTGACCGTATTCATCTCCCATCAAGCTTTTCGCCAAACTCAAAATCGGCTCTCCTATAGCAAAACCAACAATTAAAGCTCCCATCATCGTGCTGCTAAACAGGGCATTGGCTGCTAACAAATTTTCTCGCTTCACCAATAAGGGAATGGCTGCTTGCTCAGCTGGTGCAAAAAACTGCGTCACTGTGGAAATGGCAAAAGTCAGGATTAATAGAATCAAGAACTCTCGTGGTAACAAGGGAAGACACAGCGTCAATATTCCCCGCACGACATCTGAGCCGACCATAATCAGCTTTTTTGGCAAGCGGTCAACAAAGATACCACCGGCAGAACCAAACAAAATTGCTGGGATTGTAAAGGACAGCATCAAGGTTGAGTACATCGAGTTTTGTGCCAACCCAGGAAGCGGTGAGTAGTTCTCCAAGAGAGCAATCATCAAAACGAAAAAGACCTTATCTGCTAACTGGGACAGTAGTTGCCCAATCCACAGGAGCATAAAACCACGGTTTTTTAGCAGTGCGCCAAACCCGTTATTAACAGCAGCAGGTTCAGTTGGAAACATTAGATACTTTCTTTGGGTAGATAGGGAGTGGGGAATAGGGGAACTAATGACCAATGACTAATGACTAATGACTAACTCCTGTTTACTTACTCCATTGTCCGGATTAATTTGCTTCATAGTGCTTTAACAGCATAAGCAAAAACTCAGATGCTGTCAGATGACCTTTGGGTGGAGAAATTCCAATGGATGAATCTAACCACCAGCCTTGTACAGTTTGGGGCGATTTCCAAATTGACAAATGATCAACTGCTGGCTCTGCATAAAAGTTATTTTGCCCACTACCTAGCAAACACGAACTCCAATGGGTGAAATAATCATGACTCATCCGATGAATAGGAAAATTACCCTGTAGTGGTACTCCCCATCCATCTATAGCAATAAACGCTTTGACACGACCACCTAAGAGTTGCCACAAATGCGCTGCCCCTATTGCCCCAACTACGCCAGCACTAAAACTAATAAATATAATTGGTGATTTTAAAGAGCCGATCAAGCGAGCGCGCAAAAACTGTAATATGTGAAATGCTGATAAAACCAAAAAATCCTTACCCGGATAAACCAGTATATTACCTGGCTTTTGACTGACTGAGCTATTAGAAATTAAATCTGACAATCCTACTCTGAAACTTTCAGTTAATTCTGGCTCATGGATTCCAGGGCAAATAATTATACTCATGCGTCTATCGTGTTAGCAGCTTTCACAATTAGTACTAACTTAAACTTACTACAGAGATTTCGGCATGAGCTTGAGCGCTTACAACTCATTCTTTCAGTTGTGTAGATGCTGACTGTTGTTGAAATTTGGCTTCTAATTTTTCTTTAGATTTGGACGGAGTAACATATGCTACTGCACCAATTCCAGCCATTCCACCGCCTATGATATACATAATATTTCTACTGAAATATTGAGAACCAAGGTATCCAAAGGCGATTGCTAAGACTGTTGTAGCGATAATCTGAGGTAGTTTCATACTATTCTAAGATGCAGTTCTTTGACTAAATTAAAGTGATTGTAGAAACTCTAAACATCTGCCCTCGCCATGATAAATCAAGAGATGAAGGGTATAGATTTCTAGAATTGAAACGGCGATTATGGAACAGGACTAACTTCGATGAGCTTATATGCTTGACAAGCTCTTATTGAGTCGGATAGTAAGCAATATATTTGTCACTACTCATTTGTAATCACCAACGTGTCATTCTAATGTGTCAATGGCATTTATAACGGTGGTCACATAATAAACGGACGATATAGCTTGTACTACACTCTATAGAGAGGAATCAGTTTGTCTTTGGTAAGAAAGAAGGGATGATGACGTACCTCTGTTTATGACCGAAAAAATGCCCAACCGTTCACGGTCGGGGAGGCGTCAATAAATACCAGTTCTTGCCTTGGATTGTTTCTCTAAATCCTCCTATGTCTACTGTCTGGCGACGGCTTCGCTATTGCCAACAGATATTGGAATTTGTTCCGTAGTAAAAGATTATCATTTTGAAATGTCAAACTAACCCTTGAACTTGGAAACTGTCGCGAGTTATTCAAGGTGTAGGAGCGTCAATTCTCTTTTGGATGATAATAGCGTCGGCAATTGGTCGTTCTCCAGTGGAATCAGACGGACGGTTAATCAACTGCTGATTAATAGTTATGGTTGTGGAGCCACCGCCATCGAGGTTGAGAGCATCTTTTGCTCGTAGCGATCGCATAATTTGAGCGCTTTCTTCAAAACTCGCACCCACATTCCATCCTGGCTGACGACCGTCAACTGCCGTGTGAGTAACACCACGTCCTATCTCATTCGATAGCCGTGATTCCCTCAAGTGAGGCTTTCCTAGAGGGAGCGAGTGTGAATAGTATTTGTCCGTGTGCTTTGATTCTTGGTTAGCACTGCTAACAAGTGGTTCCGCTACTGCTAGGAACAAAGAGCCGGGAACTACTAAGTATAAAGCTATTGTCTTCTCAAGGAGACGGGCTTTCCAGGTCATGACTTACTTTCTTAACTTCAAATCCATCACAAGTACTTTGAGCTATAAAAGCTTGAAAGTGTTTGTGCGTGTCACTAGAGCGTAGGAGCAGATTGTCTTTAAAATATGTGTTATTAACAATACCTTAGCCAAAATAAGAGTATGAATTCGGAGGGATGATGTAATAGAGTTATTGTCTTCGCATAAATTTCCAAGCTGGGGTGCGATCACAAACTTTGAAGAGATAGGGCTGCCGTAGTAGAGTTATTGTCTCTGACAACGACAACTCAAAACCCACTTTCCAGCCCATGCTCGACATTTTATCACTCCTGCAATGCTTGCTACCGCAGATCAACGCTACGAC
>NZ_JAIVFT010000018.1 GCF_020829665.1 Nostoc sp. CHAB 5824 | reverse complement strand
GTTAGTTATTTTATAATCAGGCGGTTTTGTTTTTGCCTGTGAAACTACTTTACAATGCTTTACATTTTTTAATCAAGTTTTATTACTTTAGTAATTCTGATATAAATTATTAGTTTTTCTTATTTAATTGCCCCCCAGTTATTTTCAGAGAATTCATGCACACAGCTACGCCAATTCCAGATAATTGTTACAAAAGAGCTTGGTCACGAGAGTGAGCAAGCTCTTAGCTATCTCAATCTATCAAAGGAGGTAGAGTCGTCCGATCGCAATCTCTTAAGTAGCAGGTTGTTCCAAATTAACCTTCACAACTTTGTTCTTCTCTTGCTCAGTTTTAGGCAATGCCAGATTCAAGATGCCATCTTTATAATCTGCCGTAACACTAGTATTTTGAACCCGAGCAGATAGAGGAATTACACGTTGGAATTTACCGTAGTGAAACTCACTTCTGGTAATACCTTTTTCCTCGGTTTTAGTTTCAGACTTTCTCTCACCACTAACGTAAACAGCATTTTCTGTGACTTGTACATCCAAGTCTTTAGCTTCTATTCCTGGAAGTTCTAGCTTCAGATGAATAGCATCTTCAGTTTCTTGTATTTCAGCAGCAGGAACTTTGCTCAAGCCTTTATCTAACAATGCAGATGGTACTCTGGTGTCTTCAAATAAATTATTGAGTTGACGTTGTAGAGTGTCAATTTCTCTCCAAGGATTCCAACGAACTAATGTCATAACTCTTCCTCGCATCAATTAGCTTTTAGTTAATCAGTTTTGCACTTCACTTTGTGCTTACATATTTATCTTATGTATAGTTCAAACTGCGGTGAATTCGGTTATTAGCACCAAGTAATTGATAATTACCGTCCTAAATTAGACATGATAAAAGTTACGGGTTACTCTAATTTTTATGTTCGGTAAACCAGAATATATATAGATCCAATCAAAGTTAACCAATAAATCTGCTGTTGAAGGGGATAGCGCCGAGATGCGATGCCTGGGTTGGGCTACGCCTACAACTGAGTAACAGCGCCGCATAAACTTTGAGATTGCCTCAGTTAAATATATATCTGTTCAAGTTTTTCTTAACTTTGCTCTCGATTGACTCTTTCAGTTCCTACGCTCAATTAAATCACCCGAATGGGTGAGGAATAAATCAACCGCTTAGGTGACCTGCGTGCAGGAAGTTGAGACTGATAAAAAATAAGACTCTATATACTCAAGAACCCTAATTGCACTTTACTTTAACTAAGGATAACCCTATGAAATTCTCCACCTTGATTGATTCTGTACTCATTGTTGCTTCTATTGCTTTATTACCTGGAATCGGTGGCGCTCAAACAGCTACTAACAATAGTAACGAACCTATAGCTATCAACTTAAACAATTTACTCACTCATTCTACGAACGTCAGCTACCTCAAACCCTTTGATGCTGCATTTCTAGCTTATCAAGGTAACCTGAAAGCACAGGGTATTCCTAGTGGTAGTGCTTTGGTTTCTCAATACCAAACAGGAAGCCTGACTGCATTAGATGTAGTTAAGGCTGCTGTCAACGCTAAAAAGTTACCAGCACAAGCTTTGAATGATACAGGTTACCTAAACGCTGTGGAGTCGCAGCTGACATCATTCGGCAACACTAATAATTTATCTTACTAAGTACAGCGTTGCAGAGGTTCGTAACGGATTTATGAAATGCTGCACTATCATCTGGTTGCTTTGACAAAAAAATGCGTCATCGGAGAGGAAAAGCTACTGTCTCCCCCTAATCACCATTCCATTACCAAAAATTACCTTAACCCCTTCAACCTTGGAGGGGTTTTTAGTTGGTGCTATGGTTGCTGCTTGCTTTAGCACATACGTGTCAACTTAATGTAAAAACCAGTTGAGACAAAGCTTTGAGAGATTGTTTTTCTCGTTAAGAGTCTCTGACTGGGAATGCCTAATAGGAGGCTTTGCCTCTAGAATTAGCGGCAGAGCCGCAATTGAAGTGTATTTCCAGCCAGAGGCTCTTAACGAGGTTTTAAAAGGGTTTTACCTTAAGTTGACACCAATGGCTCTAGCGTCGCCCCTTTTCCCAACGCACCTTTTCATATTTATCTTATAAGAAAGCGGGGGAGGAAGCGCGATCGCCCCACAGTAGCTTCGCGCAGTGCATTTTAAGCCAAGCATTTCAGAAGTAAATGCTTGTATAGCAATACTTTTTACCCTGCTACCACCAAGGTACGCATAACCTATCACACTCCTAGAAAAAAGGTCTGCGTAATAAATTATTTACTGTTCTATCAAATTAACCTTGTTAAGTTATTCAGCAGGTGTAGTTCTCACCTTCAAGCTGTGTTAGATATTGTGACGCGAAACAGGAGTCTAGATACGTTGCTAAAGCTTTCTCCAGAATCCCCTCTATTTATTGTATTAATCATTATTAGTTTTCTAGTAGTAACCTTGTCAACTTGGCTATCATCTAAACCATTTGTTTTAAAACCATTTGGACTTAATGATATTATCCAGCTACTCACATTACAACTATTCATTTCTCTGCTATTAGAGCGTTCTTTAGAAGTTTTTATAACTACTTGGCGGGGGCCATTCATCGAACAATTAGATATTAGTATTCAGCAAAAACAAGCTTTACTATCTGAGAAAATAAGACTTATGGAAGTACAACAAAACCAATTCCCTTCTTTAGAATCCAATCAAATCAGTGGACTCCCACCCGAAGGAATGAGTTTAGAACAGCAAATTATCCAAAACTTTACACAAAACCAACAAGAACCATTAAAAATATTCAAGCCACAAATTGATGATATAAATGAAAAAGAGCGCCAAAGAACAGCCTATAAATCTGATACACGAACAATTGCTCTATGGACATCCCTTTTATTTGGTCTTTTAATGAGCGCAATAGGTATTCGCTCAATCGAGCCACTTATAGTTATTGATTTAGATAATCCAATACAAGTAGTGATTTTCCGTTGTCTAGATGCATTGCTGACAGGAGGTTTAATTGCAGGAGGTAGCGAGGGAATTCATAAGCTCATAAAAGTTTTTATCGACTTTATGGAAGCTACATCTAAACAAATCAAAAATCAGGGATTATCTTGATTAAACCAAGCATTTTTTATTTCCCAGTATAAAATAATATTGCAACTACCATGAAAATTACAGTAATGTCTATTCTAAATAGATAGTGTGATCTTCCCATAGATAATATTTAATATCTACAAAATTTTTGTTTGAATTTATTAATAAATCTGCTTCAGATAAAACCTTAACTCCTTCATTTACCAACTTATTTTTTTGTTGGTTGACGTAATTTATCAAATGACCTTTAGAGTCTAATATTCTATGTACTGGATAATCAGCAGCCGAGGTTTTTTTCAGGTATGTAGGAATAGCTCTTAGATAGCTATTATCTACTCCTATACCTTTGATTATCTGTTTATATGTAACTACTTTCCCACTTGGGATTTTGATGATGAAATTTAGAAATCGTTTGTATGGATTTTCAGATAAGGCTGGAAACTTATTAGCTTGAACCTGAAAACTATTACCAACCTGGATTTTACCTGATTTAATAACTACGCCTAAAATTCCTCTTTTTTTTTGGATACTCTTTAATGATTCTACCAAGTGGGCTATTCGCTTACACGGTTCGCAGTGAAAAGTTAAACGAATTGCCGCACCACTTTCAAAGGTTAACAGAGAACCAGGGATAAAATTATCAACTTCTATACCTGTAATCACAATATTTTCTCGCAATTCTCCTGGTTTAATTGATAAGTCTAAAATATCTTCATATCTAACAATTAAAACTTGCCTGGGACTTATAGTATCGGCATTAATATCTCCTTCTATACCATGACCTACCTTTAAATTTAATGTTTTAAAGTCTACCATCGCAGAACCTGGTTTTACCTTGGTGAAAAGATGCATTATTGAGAGAGCCATATTCATTCGGCGGCGCGAGTAATTTCAAATTTAGGAGGTGAAGTCAGGTAAATCATTGGATTTACTAAGAATAAATAAACTTCCATCTCCTCCACGTCCAATTCTTAAGGTTTCATCTAAGTAAGTAATGTCTAGCGTGGCAGTTCTGCTAGTAGGATTATTAGCTGGAACAACCTTAAATGGGTTGAGTTGCGGGGTATTAATGCCAATAATCTTCTCAATCGATAGGTAGCGTTTGTCAAAATAGACGTTAATGCGTTTGTTAGGTAAAGGCTCTAAATCTTCTTTGGCTAGCTCAAAGCTAGCTGTCACTTTGACATATCCCGATACTAGCCTTAGAGAATGTTTAACTTTAGCTAGATTGAAAAACAATTTATTTGCAACATCAATCACTTGATAAACTTTACCCAGCTTTAATCCTAATGGAAGAGAACTTAAAGAGCGGATTTCTTTCGCAGTGGAGTATTGTAGTTGCCAAGCTCCCTCCAACAAAGAAGTAGCGTAGAGAAGAGGATTAAGATTGGGATTAACGCTTTCTAATTCCGTCGTCAATTGTTCAATTTCTTCGGCTAAGTTTTTATCTAGCTGCAAATCTGTAATAGGAAAGCTATTGCTCTTAGTTTGAATTTTCTCGAGCGTGGCTTGCAATTTTTCCTTAATTAAAAATTGATTGTTCAATGGTTGAAGATTTCCCTTTACATATCCTATTGCTTTAGTTCAACTTTTATGTGGTAGGTGCATAAAAGTTGAATTATCTAGATGAGATTAGTCAATGAGTTGTGGGGTGGGAATTTGCGTATCAATATCTGCTTGGGAAAAAGTGGGGAGTAACCAGTTGCTCTCACCCGCCTTGAATACTTTAGCAGGTTCAACATTCAATTCAATTACACCAGTGGCTGGATTGGTTCTAGCAATAGACTGTGTACCATCGACAAACTTGATGGCAATTGGTTGAGCCAGTTCTTGCGGTTGAGCGTTCGGGCCTAGAACCACTTGAGAACCTGCGGGTAAGTAAATGCCATCGCAATCCCAATCATCATCCGTGATTGTTCCTGTGCCCAGGAAGTAGAGTTGAGTTGGAGATTTTTTTGGTTTATTGGCATAGACAGCCAAAGTCTTTCCAGTTTCATTGCGGCACTGCGCCCGCTTCCTAGCTGTTTCTATGACATTTTTCTGAAATTGCAATTGTGCCAGCCGCTGCTGGAATTGCTCAGGTGTATAGCCAGCTTGCTCAGGTGTATCCTTTACAGTTAGAAGTTGATTGAGCGCCTGAGTTACCTCGGCATAGTCTGCCCCCTTAGTAAAATCCTTGCCCGCCCAAGAGGGTTGAGCAATTAACAGGTTTACCATCAACACGAGAGCGACAAGAACAACTTTGAGAAACTGCATATTTTTCTCCTTTTTTTGAAATTGGTGTTCAGTGCTACTGAAACTTTACCAGATTTCAAAACCTTGAAAATTTCGACTCACGATCGCACAAACAGTAGTCATAAGATTAATAGTCTTACATGTCAAACCTTTAACTGAGTTACCGCAATATTGCCGGAAAAACATACATCTACATCGCTACCAGGAGTGCGATCGCGTTTGCTATATTCGCCTACATAATAAAAATTATCGCCCTCAATTCGATAGTTTACAGGCAAAGGTCTGGTACAGGGTTGGCAAAAAACCATATTAGGATCTGATTCTCCTGGTTGCAGATGCGGCAGGTTCACATTCCAAAAGCTTCCCGGTTCTAAGGGACGCTTGAGTAAGTCTTCTATTACTTCAGCTGTAAATTTGGCTGCCAGATCCCAATCAAAACTCTGCTTGGCTTTGCGATAGTGGGAAATGGCAATTCCTGGAATACCGTGCATTGCGGCTTCTCGCACAGCAGCCACTGTGCCAGAAATGTAGACATCGACTCCCAAGTTTCCTCCAGCGTTGATACCTGAAAGTACAAATTTGACATCTGCGGTAGTTTGTGTTAAAGCAATTCTCACACAATCAGCGGGAGTGCCTGCGATCGCATACTCAGTCTCAGAACGTCGCTGGAGGTTGATGGCACGAGTGGTGGTAACTTGATGTCCACAGCCAGACTGATGATCGGCAGGAGCAGCGATAATAGCATTTTTGCCGTTTACAGCTTTGAGCAGCGCTCGGATACCAGGGGCATCAATGCCGTCGTCGTTAGTTAAAATTATGGTCATGTATATATTATATTGATATGGATTTAGCTAAAATTCCAGAAAAATGCAGATATGACGCATCAATAGCTACAGTAGGAAAAGCTACTTGCAGACATGAAAAAATGTGATTGATTCTGCCAAAAATATTGATAATACGATATAGTTTCAAGATGGTTTGTAAATTCCGCCCTAACTATTTGGGCTAATTCCCAAAATGGGCGGTATTTTTTGTCAGGTTAACGCTTGCAGCCGGCCTCAGAACAAGTTTGTGCAATCAAAAAATCCCGTAAAATATATATCTGCTGGTAGTAGCAAAAACTTGAAACCGGAGAAAACCGGGAACGAGGTGATTTTGGCAGTGGTTCTGTAGTATTTTTGGTGCAAGTCTGTCTTAGGGATCACACAATGAAACAGCTCCTCAAACAAGTATTTAGCAGTCAAAAACACCTTATCCGGCTAATTCTACCTTTGGTGACGGTTATTTTAGCAGCCTCGCTGTTTGCCGCACCTGCTTTAGCCACAGGGGTGTATCAATTACCCAACCTCACAGCAGGTAATGACACGTGGGTTTTGGATCAAGGTGAAGTCATCAGTCGTCTAAATGAAGGTAAGATTAGCAGCGCTTTCGAGGATTTGGCAAAGCAAACAGATAAGGAAGTCAGAATTGTTACTGTTCGCCGCCTCGACTATGGTGAAACACCGGAAAGCTTCATCAAAGAACTGTTTGAAAAATGGTTTCCCACAAAAGAAGCCCAAGCTAATCAAACTTTATTGGTTATTGATACAGTTACCAATGGTACTGCCATTATTACTGGGGATCAAGTCAAGCCAATGCTTACCGACTCTATTGCCGAGAGTGTAGCTACTGAAACATTAAGTGTGCCATTACGCAATGGTAACAAATACAATCAGGCATTTTTAGATGCAAGCGATCGCCTTGTCGCCGTTCTCTCTGGCAAAGCCGATCCAGGCCCACCCCAAATCACTGACAATGTACAGGTAGAAGGCACCTTCAAAAAAGCAGGAGAAACTGACCAAGGTAACGCTACTGCTTGGGTAGTAGGATTGTTAATTGCCGCCACCGTTATCCCAATGGCAACTTACTATATCTATCAGATAAATCAGCCCTCATCTAATGGGTAATGGCAAAGTTAGGAGTTAGGAGTTATGAATTTCTAACTCTTAACCTTAACTCCTCACTCCTAATTTTAATCTTGAACATACTCTTGCCCTGTAACTAACGCTACCTCAGCCCGGATAAATTCTCGACCCAAATAAGCTGCATGATCTAATTGAGTTACAGGAGGGGGCTGAGTTTCTTCAAAAATTTTCACGCAGAGTTCTTTCGCCGTTCTCGCGCTAAAAACCTTCGTGTGAGTTCGTTCTACCTTTTCTCGCGCCGGAATTACCTTTCCCGTTTCTGGATCGACAGCTAAACCGCGATCGTCAATTATATTTGTAAAATGCTTAGCATAAATTAACCCTGCGTCTCGATCCAAGTAAATAATAAAATATCCACCTGGATCAAGGTCAATATGACGATGGGAAAGTTTATCATCAATTGCGGCTAAATCTTCAACTATTAAATTCATAAGCATTGCAAAAGGAAATTTTTTTCTTCAGAGTTTTTACACTATATATCAAGTGTAATTCCTATCTCCCTTAGTCTTCTTGATACTTTCAGATATTTTTGATTCCCTTTACTTAAAAGCAAATTCTCTAATTTGCTATAAATTATACTTTGATAGTCAAATGAACCGCAACTTTATCAGTGCATGAATTTACTGAAGCCATAGTTATAAAAAAAACTATATCCTCACCTTTAAATGAAATTTAAAAGCCCTGCTAAAGACTTACTTTTATCAGAGTAATGCTCTAGCTTTAAAAGGACAACCGCAAGAAGGAATTGAGGATTTACAGAAAGCTGTGACTATCTTAGAATCTCAAGGACAATCAGAATGGGCAGCGGCAATGCGCCAACAAGAAGAAATTATGCGGGAAGGCATTCAAGACGGTGAATTGTGATGAATGGTAGCAGAAATACCGTCTTGCTCGCCAACAGTTTAATTTGACAATTTTGAAAATAAGGAAAATTTGCATCTGTTTGCCGAGTAAAGCTTAATTATTCGGCAAACTCTGTTGCGAAAGTAGTTCCTTTTCCTTAAGCATTTTTCTCACTAAATGGCAAGTCTGCATTAATTGCCTGAATCTCCTGCTGTTCGAGTTGATTCACTTCCTTAATATAGGGACGTAAAATTTGTCCTAAACGATTATTGTAAAAACGGTGCAAACTGTGATTGGGCAGAGCAGGGAAACCGCGTCGTTTTTTGTGGCGTCCACCCGCGCCAGGGTCAAAAATTTGGATATTGTTAGCGATCGCCCACTCAATCGGTGCATAATAGCAAGCATCAAAATGTAAGCAATCTATTTCTTGGAAACTCCCCCAATAGCGTCCATAGAGTTTGTCACCTTTAAATAAACAAAAGGACATTCCTAAAGGATAAGAGTTATCTTGTTCGCTATATGCAGCAAAAAACAAGACCCGATGGCGATAATCGGTGTATAGCTGCTCAAAAAACCGCTTTGTGAGATACTTGCTACCCCACCAGCCAAACTTATCACAGGTGTCAGCATAGAACTGGTACATTAAAGGAAATGAAGACTGAGGAATTTGATCGCCACTCAGCGGTTGCAATCGTAAACCTGCTTTTTCCACAGCTTTGCGTTCTCGCTTGATATTACGACGCTGATTGGCGTTGAAAACTTTTAAGTAGTCATCAAAAGTTTTAAAACCAGCATTTTCCCAGATGTAGCTGTGGTGCAGCCAAGTTGTAAAGCCATGCCGTTCCAGCATCGGACGCCAGTCGGGATCGACGTAGAGAAAATGACACCCAGAAATTCGATTTTTGGAGCAAAAAGTGTCAATTTCATGTACCATTATCGCTGTGATTTCATCCTCATCTTCTCCTGAGGCAATTAAGAACCGATAGCCTTCAGCGGGAGTAAATGGTGTCATTCCCAGCAATTTTGGGTAGTATTGGACTCCGATGCGATCGGCTAACTCTGCCCATTGGTGATCGAAAATAAATTCACCAGAACTATGTCCTTTGAGATAAAGTGGCGCAGCCGCAATCAGCGTTCTATCTCGCCACAATGTCAAGTGATTTGGCAACCAACCAGTTTTAGCCGTAGCGCTATGGGAGGTTTCGATATTGTTTAGCCACTCCCATTCTAAAAACGGCGTTTTGAGTGGCATTGCCAAAGCATTCCAGGCATTTTGGGGTACTTCAGCAATTTTGTTCGTCCAAACGACAGAATAGCGAGGCTTAAGTTGTTCCACCATTGTCTGGCTTTTTTTAGAGGAGTAGGGAGTAGGGAGTAGGGAGTGGGGGAGCGGGGGAAGAAGAATTATTGATTCTTAAACCATGCCCCATGTCCAATGCCCAATAACTTTACTTAGCGTAATCTAATCTGCTGGTCGTTGCAGGCGATAGTGCAAAAACACTTCTTGTTCAACTGCATGAACTTCTAAAAGTTGCAGTTTGGGAGCTAAATCGGATAAAAATCCTTTCCCTTCGACGGGTGTAGGTGCGGTATTACCACCTAAAATCAGCGGACAGACAGTCAGCCATAATTCATCAATTAAATCTAATTCCAGCAAGGAAGCGACTAATTTACCTCCACCTAAGATCGCCAAGCGTGTTATATGTAGAGTGGCTAGATGTTTCAAAGCTGCGGGAATGTCAATTTCTCGCGTTGGTGTTTCAAAAACCAAAATTTGCTCGAATTCTGGAGGACATTCTTTTGCTCCGGTTCTCAGAGTTGAGGGAAACGTCTGTAAGCGTTCTTTCCATGAAACTGCTCCCGCCGTTGTCGTGAGTAGCCAGCGTCTAACTGGTTGCTTAAAAAAGTTAATTTCCGGATTGAGGTTTGCAGAGTGCGTAGTCACTATATGAGCTGGCTGCGGAGGCTTCCCTCCTTGCACCCGAAGTTGCACTAGAGTTGGATCTGATACCGTAAGTGTTGTTCCGTAGGCACTTAAAGTACCAGCACCGAATAAAACGGCATCAGAAGCAGCGATTTGTTTTTCTAAGTGTGCTTTATCAACCCTTGAGCCAAACCGAGCAGGCGATCGCCTAAAATCTGCTATTTTACCATCTGCACTCATTGCTAAAACAACTGTAGTGTGAGGACGATGTTGCAACATTAATTAAATTGATTTGATAGTTTGAATATTTTCTTTGTTAGTGTATAGATTCTCAAAAAAATCCATGCCCGCGAGCTACTGTTTTACAACTTCACCACTGTATTTATATGCAACACCAACCGCTTTTACATCTAGCATATATTAGTTTTGGTATACCACGTTTCTTTTTGAATTATAGCAATTTGTTAATTTTAAACATTGAAAATAAAATTTTGATAATTTAATAAAATGTCTCATCTAGCTTATCTAATTACATATCTTTGCTGTTGTGGTTTGCAGATGCAAAGTGAGACACTTGATGACTAATTCCCGCCAATCTTCCTTTCGTCGAATTTTAGTAACGAGAATACTGCTTCTGTTCGTGCCAGTTTTACTTATAGGCGAGATTGTTGCCTTAAATAAGGCACGTTCTAGCATATTGGGAACTGCACGTCAAAATTTAACAGAAAGCGCCATTAGTAAAGGGGAGAGGATTGGAGATGCGATCGCTATCTTAAAAGCTAATTTACTGACTGTAAGTAAAACAACGGTCATTCCGTCGGTACCTATACAAGAGCAAGAAATTCTCACACAGTTAAAGCAACAACTTCCAGCCAGTATTGAGTGCATGCAATTAACGAATCTCCTAAACCAAGAAATAATTGCCAGTAGCTGTGGGGATCAAGCAATTGGAGAATTGAGATTACCTTTGCCTAGTGACGGAATTGATGTCAAAGCAATCTTCCCGCCAAAAGTAGGAATTACTGGAAAAAGAAACACACAAAATCAACTGCAAGTAGTGTTATCTGCACCAGTTTCCGATAGCCAAAGAAATTCCATTTACAGCTTAAGTATTCAGTCTGCATTGTACCAACAAACCAAAAATCCGCCGGGATCGCTTACAGGTGCTATGGTAGTGATTGCTGAAGATGGCACAATTTTGGCGCACCCATTCACAGACTGGGTGGGAACTAATATCAATCAGCACCCAAATGCTTCCCAACTTAAGAGCATAATTAAAAATGCAATTACGGGACGAAACGATTCGATAAATTTGTCTTTTACACAGGGGAAAGAGTTAGTAGCTGGCTATACGGCTATTGCAAATCCACTCACTCAACAGCAGCAAAAATGGATAGTCTTAGCTGTTACTAGTGTCGATAATGCGCTTTTTGGTTTAGAGGAAATCAAACTAATTCTCATCGTTTTGACAGTTGGTTTGGTTGGTGCAAGTTTGTTAGCATCTTTATATCTAGCTCCTTACTTGGCACGTCCTGTAGAAGAATTACGAGACTACGCTCTCAATATTCACTCTCACCACGCCGCACAACCAGTTCCGCACAATTTTCAAATCCGGGAATTCAATCAACTGGCCCAAGCATTAAACCAAATGGTAGAACGGCTCAAAGCTGGGGCAGAAGAACTAGAAATAGCTTGGAAAGAAGCAAAAACCGCTAACCAGATTAAAAGCCAGTTTTTGGCTACAACTTCCCATGAATTGAGAAACCCATTAAATATTATTATTAACTGTATTCGCCTGGTTGAAGATGGCTTATGTGATAACCGGGAAGAAGAAATGGAGTTTCTCCAACGTGCCGATGAAACAACGATTCACTTGCTAGGTATTATTAATGATTTACTCGACATTTCTAAAATCGAAGCAGGTAAACTTTCAGTAGTCACGACACCTATTGACCTCCGACAAATATTGCTAGAGGTGATTAATTTACAATCAGTTAATGTTCAACAAAAAAGCTTGCAGTTGAAATGTGAGTTAGATCCCCAACCGATACCAATTCAGGCAGACGCGGCAAAACTGAAGCAGGTGCTGATTAATGTTATCGGCAACGCCACTAAGTTCACCGATACAGGAAGCATCACCATTGCTACAGAAATTCAATATAGTAGTGCTAAATCTCAGGTGGTAGTTGCTGTCAAAGATACAGGTATAGGGATTGATCCAACTCAACAGCACAAACTATTTCGCCCCTTTGTGATGGTGAATGGCACAACCACGCGCCAGTTTGAAGGTACTGGACTAGGACTAGCAATTTCACGAAACTTAATTGAACTCATGGGAGGCAGCATAACTCTTGAGAGTGCAGGACTTTATCAAGGTACGACACTGAAGATTACCTTACCTTTGATTGATATCTCGCTGTTACCTGTTCCAAAGAAAGAAGGAAATGTAGGGGATCTTGGATTCTCCTCTGGGAATGAGGGGGTAAAGGCAAGCCACTACCCTAACCTACAGGAGTCTGGGGTAAGTCCCTCTTCGGGGATCAACAAGTCTGTAAAAGTAGAGGTAGACAAAGAGATGTTTCCGAAGTCCCTGCTGCTACTTGGGAAAGAGACTTGCGAGATTCGTCTTTCACCCCTGCAAACTATCCTGGTAAGTCTTCCAAAAGATAGAGTTTGTGCGAATGGGACTGTCAAGAGGTAATTTTGTCAAAAGTGCATATTCAAGAATCACTACTTGTTTCTTTTGATCCTTGATGATTATTCAGAAAAACAGGTTTGCCGCCTTGCCCAAGAGATATTGTTAGAGCAGCAAGAATTTCTACTAACTTAGTGCCTACCCAGCCAGACGAAACCTCTGAAGGAATATTGTTGAGAATAGAGACAACAAAGGAGGAGCAAACCCGCCCCAATGGTTCGCCTGTTTCTAATTCAATCACTATCTGCCTTTGATTCACAGGAATAAATTGATTACCCTGCTGCTCAAACTCCCCATGTAACAGGGTTAAAGGTGATGATAGTGACATTTCATCAAAAATCAAGCTGCCAAGGCTACCTACAATCCCCAGTCGTCGCTGCTTATCAGGATTCAGCCAGCACAAGTGAATATAAGCTTGAAAGCCATCTGGGTATGTTAGCGTCAGCCATACAAGGTCAGCTAGTCCTTGGGATGGGGGGGATAAGGGAGAATAAGAATTTGCTAGCTCCCCCTGCTCCCCTGTTCCCTGTAGCCACACCGTACCCGTTGCTTGTACTTTCACAGGGATTTGGCCCAGCCAAGCGTTAAAGATAGCAATATCGTGAATAGCTAAGTCCCACAGTGCATCAACATCTTGCCGAACAGGCCCCAAATGGGTGCGCGTCGCGTAGCCATACCGTAAATCTCCTAATTTACCCGTTTGTACTAAAGTTTTCCCTCGCTCAACTGCCGGGTGAAATAAATAAGTATGATCAACCATTAGTATTAAATGATTCTGCTCTGCCAATTGGCAAAGTTCCCGACATTCTCCTGGGTTGAGAGTTAGGGGTTTTTCTGCCAAAACATGGTATCCCTGTTGGAGAGCGTCTTTAATTAAAGCATAGTGGGTGGTAGCTGGAGTAGCGATCGCCACCCCTGTCAACCCTGGCACCTTCTTTAAATCTTCCCACTGCGTTGTCAATATTACATCTTCATCTAAGTTAAACTGCTGCTTTATCGCCGCTAATCGTTCTGGATGAGGGTCTACTACAGCAACTATATTCACTTGGGGATGTGCTAAGAAATTCCGCAGCAAATGCACTCCCCAACGCCCAACTCCGATGACAGCAATTTTAATTTGGTTTGTCATTAGTTATTAGTCATTTGTCATTTGTCATTTGTCATTTGTCATTTGTATATAAGGGGCTAAGGACAAATGACCACTGACAACCAACTGATTATCAGTTGGGAGCAATGCGATTTTGTGAGGTGGGTAAGCAGGGGAGGCAGAGGAGGCAGGGGAGGCAGGGGGAGAGAAAGAAATTAAGTGCATTTTGGACTATTTTTAGTAGTAAAAATTATTAGTATTTTCTCTTTACTCCCCCTGCAACGCCAGCTCCGCCTGCTCCCCCTGCTCATTAGACGATGATCTCACGTTTTCGCGTTGCTCCCTTATCAGTTTATCAACCGTATTTTTGGTTTAGGGGTTTTCCGGTTTAGGAATTGCTAAAAAAGCTACCTTAGCTGCGGCTTGTTCAGCAGTTTTGATCGAGCGCCCCTTACCAACTCCTAGCTTGTTTCCGTGCAACCACACTTCAGCCACAAAACGTTCTTGATTGCGGTGCGGTTGAGTGACTTCCACAACCCGATACTCTGGTAAAACTTTAAATTGTGCCTGAGTCCATTCTTGGAGAGCAGCTTTGTAATTAAGTCTGGCAGGATCGAGGCGAATTTCTGTCGTTAGTTGTTGGAAGTGGGGATCTAGCCAAGAGCGGATTAGTTCCAGATTTTGAGTGCTTAAGTAAAGCGCACCCAGAACTGCTTCAAAAGCATCTGCCAGTCGTGACTCTTGACCAACTTTATCAGCGGTAGCGCTGCCAGCGACTAGTAAGTATAACTCCAAACCATAAACTCTCGCCAATTGGGCGAGGATGCGATCGCTCACCAACACCGAACGAATTGCCGCAAAATCCCCTACTGGGCAATCAGGATAATTTTCCCATAACACAACAGCCGACACCAGCCGCACCACTGCATCGCCAACAAACTCCAGCTGTTCATAATTTGCCGATTCAGAGACAGTGGGATGAGTTAGCGCTAAATCCAGCAGTTCCCACTTTATGGGTGCTTCGAGCGACAAACCAAATTTTTGAATTAAACTTTCGAGTTGCCGTTGACGGCGTGGATAGGCAAGGGGCATTTGACAAGGGGAAGGGGGAAGGGTGAAGGCGGAGGCAACTAGCTATCTATTCTTATATCTTTAAAGTTCTTGGACTATTACTTTAACAACTTTTCGCTACTTCTCTCTATCTAGCTTCTCTTGAATAGCTTGACGGCAAAACTCAGGAGGGTCGTCTTTAGCTTTTACTTCTTCTTTCATTTCCTTGGTGACACGCAAATGTAGATATTCAGTTAGTGGTCGCTCTCTGTCAGTGGTGAATGGCTTTAAGTTATCTGGATTACCTTTATTTTTAGACATTGTATAGAAATACAAATAAACTTATTCTCCACATGTATATCAGTGGATAATGTTAAATCGGTGGGCATCTTAGCCTGATAAACTTGTTGCCCACCGATTCCCACTTTTACAAGAGGTAACTCTATTTTATGTTCACACGCACAGAATTAGAAGTTAAAAGCTTGAGAGCGTTACGCGATTTATGTCTGATACAGTACGGTATCCAAGCAATAGGGAACCCTGCTGATAAGGCATCCTACATTAACGCACTCCTGACCTTCCCTGTTATAGCCTGCAAGCAAGTGTCAGAAAATAAAGGATTGAAGTCTCTTATGCTCTCTCAAGTACAAGCGCTAGAAGCAACGCTAGAAGCAATGGGAACACCGACACCAGAGCAGTCAGCATTGCTCAAGGTGACGATGGAGGGAAGGAAGCTAGAGTACCCAGCACGGTACAGTCAAGAGAAGCTGTTTGGACTCTATCGAGTTAAATGGCATCTGGATACAGCATTAGAGATACTGGGAATGCTCTAAATAATGAATTAACCATCGTACAAAATCCGTACAAAAAATAATGGAGTACAAACCGTGAAAAGTTCATACTCCATTACAGGGGAAAGAGCAGTACATAAGCCGGGTTCTGTTCTCTTGCGAGGGCAGTTATCTATCTGGGACGCTTGTTACCAAACGCCTCTAGCGGCTCTCGTTAAGCGGAACTGGTAAAAGACCAACCGTAGTTCCTATCGCCTTGCTCCCAACTGGGGTTTACCGAGCCAGCGCCTCTCGACGCTGCTGGTGCGCTCTTACCGCACCTTTGCACCCTTACCAAATTTGTCTTTTGTCCTTTAGCCTTTATCCTTTGTTATTTCACAAATGACTAATGACCCTTACGGGTTCGCCAGTCGCTGATGGGGGAAATCCCCAAGACCGCGCTGGCTCACTAATGACTAATGACTAATTGGCGGTATCTTTCTGTGGCACTATCCTCACGATCGCTCGCACTGGACGTTATCCAGCAAGTTTGGTCTTTCGGGAGTCCGGACTTTCCTCAAACCAGTGACTATGACTGATCTGCAACCACCTGCGTCTACTCTCTCCTTAGATACAGTGTAATCTTGGTTGACATAGTATGTTGACATGCCATTACTTTTTTTTATTCCAAGGTAGAGCGTAAGTCCAAGGTAGTTTCCTGACTGTAAAAGGACAATTGATAATACTAATGGGAGGAAAATCACGGCCTGGGGCTAGACCTAAACGCACCTCAGATATCCTGAGCACCAGTTGCAAGGAAAAGTCCAACTCCTTTCTTCTGTTAATAAAGTCGTTGTACAATTTTTTTTGCCCTTTTTGCAGCCCGTTGATATCAATTAGTGGTTTTTTTGCTGAATAGGTTCCAGTTACTTGATCGCGTTGTAAAACATCTTCTGCTGTCACCGTTTCAGAAAGTGTTTTCTTGGGGGCAATCAGGCTAGGACTTTGGGGCACAGCTAAGTCACGAGTTAAGTCTGGTGATTTCCGAATCACGCGGCGTGATTGTTTGCTATGTTCAACTACTAAAGAACTATTATCCCAGTCAACGTATACAGCAATATTTTCAGATTTATTTTCAATGCTAATTCCTAAATCTTTCAACTCATCAATTGGGTATGAGGATTTGAGTCTAAAGGAAATCCCAATTTTATCGTCGAGATTGTGTTCTTTGAGTTGCTCGTCAACAATTCCTTTTTTAAACTCAAATTTAACTTGGTCGTCTATGGATTCAATCATGCGGTTAAAAACATAGGAAACACCAATAATATAAATTGTCAAAACTACTAAATTCTGGTCGCTACTCCTCATAACTCAGAATCTTAACTCCCGGTGCTAATTAATGTATATTGGACTCATCGCTCATCTACAATTTTTAATTACGCTTGATTGTTACAGAATTTTGCAGCCAGCCTCGTCGCCAAAAAAAGAATAGCAAACCAAGCGCGATCGCTCCCATTACTGCCAAGCAAATTGGGTAGCCCCAATACGAATTCAATTCAGGCATATTATATGGTGATTTTTCAGTATTGAAATTCATACCATAGATTCCAGCCACAAAAGTCAGTGGAATAAATATTGATGAAATTACCGTTAGCACCTTCATAATTTCATTCATTTTGTTGCTCACTGCCGAAAGGTACACATCCATTAATCCAGATGCTAGTTCTCGATAAGTTTCCACCATGTCCATCACTTGCACAGTATGGTCATAACAATCTCGTAGGTAGATTCGCACTTCTTCACCAATCAGTTCACTACCATCTCGAATCAAAGAATTAATTGCATCCCGCTGGGGCCAGATAGCACGACGTAGTTGCAGTAATTCTCGCCTAATTTGATAAATATTTTGTAGTGTTTGTGGGGTAGGTCTGACTATTACCTCCTCTTCTAACTCTTCGATTCGTTCCCCATAAAGCTCTAGCACTGGAAAAAAACCATCAATAATCGCATCTAACACAGCGTAAGCTAAATAATCCGCTCCCTGTTTGCGAATAATACCTTTGTTTTTTTCAATTCGCGATCGCACTCCTTCAAAACAATCATGTTCTGGTTCCTCTTGGACTGTTAGCAAATAATTTTTACCTAATATCAAACTCACTTGCTCGCTGTAAAAACCACAAGTTCTTTCTTTCGGTACTACCATGCGAGCAATGAATAGCAATTGGTCTTCATAATCCTCAGTTTTAGGACGCTCCGGTACATTGACTATATCTTCTAAAACTAAAGGATGTAACTCAAAAACGTTACCCAATCGTTGTAATATGTCTTGACTCCCTAAACCTTGTACGTCTACCCAAGAAATAGATTCGCTATTAAGATATGTAGCACACTCCTCTGGAGTTGCTATTTGCTCACGGATGAAATCGGTTTGGTTATAGTCAATCAAGAAAATTATCGGTGTTGGAGCATCTGCATCAATAAAAATAGTTCCAGGTACAGTCCCTGGTTGGTGATAAAACTCATTTTCATGTGGCTTATTTAGTATTTTGGGAAGGCGATGCAGTTTTCGTGCCATGCAATATTACCTAATATTTATTAGTCATTTATCAGTTGTAAAAATAACTGACCAGTTAGACAAGAAGCGTTTTGATTTATTTCAGTTTTTATTAAAAATTTTACAAATCTTAATATAAAGACGATTATTTTTAGATTAAGCAATTATTTAAGTTGGGTAATTTGAAAATTGGCATTTTTTAGTGGTCAGTTGTACTCACGACTAACTACTCATAACCCTGATGATTATTATTTATGCCCAACTACTTCCCAGCAATACAGATAACATATCGTCTCTGAATCAGCAATGCTATAAAAAAACAGTTTGCCTTGGTAAGACAAACTGCTGAAAAAATATTTATCTGGGTAAGCAGAAGTTAGAACATGCCCATGCCGCCCATACCGCCCATACCACCCATGCCACCCATGCCACCCATGCCGCCCATACCGCCCATATCAGGGGCAGCAGCAGCGGATTTCTTCTCTGGCTTTTCAACAACGATCGCTTCGGTGGTTAAGACCAAACCAGCAATGGAACCAGCGTTTTGCAAAGCTGAACGCACGACTTTGGCAGGGTCGATAATGCCAGCAGCTATCAAGTCTTCAAATTCGCCGGTAGCAGCGTTGTAGCCAATGTTGAAGTCGGTATCCCGGACTCTAGAGACGATCACAGAACCTTCAGCACCAGCGTTCTCTGCTATCTGGCGCAAGGGAGCTTCTAGCGCTCGTCCGACAATATCAGCCCCAATTTTTTCTTCTTCGTTTTCTAAGCTGTTTTTAATCGCTTCTGCCGCCTTGGCTAAGTGAATTAGGGTCGTTCCACCACCAGGAACAATACCTTCTTCCACAGCGGCTTTAGTCGCGTTCAGCGCGTCTTCAATCCGCAGTTTACGGTCTTTGAGTTCGGTTTCGGTTGCCGCACCCACTTTAATCACTGCCACACCGCCAGCGAGCTTGGCAATGCGTTCCTGTAATTTTTCTTGATCGTAGTCAGAATCGGTTTCTTCCAACTGCCTGCGAATTTGACCAATCCGCTTTTGTACTTCTGGCTTGGTGACACTGCCAGCTACAATTGTAGTGCTTTCTTTATCAATTGTGATTTTGCGGGCAGTTCCCAGTGCTTCTAGAGAAGCGGTATCTAGACTTAAGCCGATTTCTTCAGAAATCAACTGTCCATCGGTGAGAATAGCAATATCTTCTAACAAAGCTTTGCGGCGATCGCCAAAGCCAGGTGCTTTGATTGCAGCCACAGCAAGTACACCCCGCGCTTTGTTCACTACCAAAGTTGCCAAAGCATCACCTTCGACGTCTTCAGCGATGATCAGCAAGGGCTGACCAGAACGGGCGACTTTTTCTAACACTGGCACTAAATCTTGGATGCTGCTGATTTTCTTGTCAGTAACCAAGATCCGGGCGTTTTCAAATTCGACAATTTGCCGCTCATTGTTGGTGACGAAGTAGGGTGAAATGTAACCTCTGTCAATCTGCATCCCCTCAACTACTTCTAGTTCGGTGGTTAAGGATTTAGATTCTTCAACGGTAATTACACCATCTTTGGTGACTTTTTCCATTGCTTGGGCTAACATTTGGCCAACTTCTTCATCGTTACCAGCAGAGACAGTGGCAACTTGAGCGATCGCACTTCCTTCTACTGGCTTGGCTACCCTGGCAATTTCTTGTACGAGTGCCTCAATAGTTTTGTCGATCCCGCGCTTCAAACTAACTGGGTTACTACCCGCCGCGACGTTCTTCAAACCTTCCCGAATCAAGGCTTGTGCTAAAACAGTGGCGGTGGTAGTGCCATCCCCAGCGACATCTTTAGTTTTTGAGGCTACTTCCTGGATGAGTCTTGCACCAGTATTTTCCAAAGGATCTTCTAATTCAATTTCCTTGGCAACAGTGATACCATCGTTGACAATTTGAGGTGCGCCAAATTTTTTCTCTAAAAGGACATTGCGACCTTTGGGCCCCAAGGTGATTTTTACGGCATCGGCAAGGGCGTTAACACCCCTTTCTAGAGCTCGCCGCGATTCCTCGTCAAATGCAATAATTTTCGCCATGTTTTATTTCTCTAGCGCTTCCATTAGACAATTTAGCACTCACAGCGCAAGAGTGCTAATCTCTCAAGCGGCTCAAGTTACAAATGGAAATAAAAAATTGATTAATATACAGGTGATGCTCATATTAGATACAAGCAGTAATGCTTGAATTGGGAGATGAATCTAGACAACTCCCTTAAGTCCCTCGGTATTGCCGACCCTAGCGGCACCGGCTGGTTGGCGGTAGTATTTACGTTTCTCTTGGCTTGGCTTGTAACGTGGCGTTTAATTCCGACAGTACGCAAATTCGCCTTGCGAGTAGGTTGGGCTGACCAACCCAACGCACGGCGGCTCAACCGAGAACCTTTACCCAATGCAGGGGGGCTGGCTATCTACGCGGGTGTGATTGCCGCACTGGTATTAGCTAGCCTTTTGCGACCAATCGAACTCCAAAACGTATTGGCTCAGGTGCTTACTATTCTGCTGGGGGGTTCGATATTAGTCCTTGTAGGCTTTATCGATGATCAGTTCGGCTTACCGCCCTCTGTTCGTTTGTGGACGCAAATTCTTACGGCACTGTTGCTGGTAGCTAATGGCATCAGTATTCATGTCATGTTTGGCACTCCCATAGACTCGCTCCTGTCTACGTCGTTAACAGTACTTTGGGTAGTAGGAATTACCAACGCCATCAACTTGATGGATGGTATGGATGGTTTAGCGGGAGGAATCAGCTTTATTACCGCCATGAGTTTGTTGGGCGTTGCAGCCCAATTTAACAATCGTGCAGCAGCAATTTTGGTATTAGCAGCCTTGGCAGGTGCGGCATTGGGCTTTTTACGTCATAACTTTCACCCCTCGCGGATCATTATGGGTGATGCCGGAGCATACTTTTTCGGCTATGTACTGGCGGCAACTAGCATTTTAGGTAGGCTGCAACAAAACACGGTTTATGCGCTAATTCCCACGGTTTTATTTCTGTTGTTGCCAGTACTAGACACCACTCAAGTATTTGTGCGACGGCTATTAGCAGGAAATAACCCTCTGAGTACTCCTGGTAAAGACCACCTGCACCACCGCTTACTTGCTTGGGGACTCTCCCAGCGCCATGCTGCGTTCACACTTTGGTCAATTACCTTAGTTTTCAACTTGCTGGCTATGAGAATACAAGGCATGAGTTTGGCTGTGATGCTGACTACCGCCAGTAGCATTATCATTCTTTTGGGCTTTACTATCTGGCAAAGAATACGTCAACAGCCCTAATTGCTTGTAGGGTGGGCATTGCAATGCTAGCCCTACTATGGTTTATTCAGTCCACCAAAAATTTAAGCTTGAGTTAAATTCTCTTGCAACCAAGCAACTAAATCTCCTTCTGTGGAAAAATCCAACAGTGCCTCGGCTAGATTTTCAAGCTGTTCGATAGATAACTGACTGATACGCTCTGACAATTGCGGACTCAAATTACCAATGCGTCGTCGTAGCAGACGCATGACTACCTCTAGAGTCTGTTCTTGCCTGACTTCATCACGGACTTCTTCATAAACTTCATCACGGACTTCTTCATAAACTTCATCATGGACTTCCTCATAAATTCTGGTAGTTTTGATATCAAAATCACCGAGTCCAAACATTTTTATCAACTCCTGACGACTGATACGCGGTAGTTTGTAAACTACAATTGTTTCTATTAAATCTAGCACTTTTTTTTGAAGTGCTTTATCGCTTACTTCTGAACGTGCCTTTGTAATCAAACTTTTGACTAAGAGGGGAGTTTGTTTTTTCTTTACAACTACTAATTTGATGATACCAACTCCCAAGGAATGTTCAGTTACTTCTCCAAGCTCGTTTAAATATAGCCTCGTTACCAGTTGGCTTTCGAGTAAGACTCGATAAGGTTGTACTTGGGTTGGTTCAAGGCTGCGGCGAGGGAATATAACTACTGCTCGCCAATCTGTAGTAGGTGCGTAAAGTCGTAAATACAGAAATATTTCTGAAAATAAACGAGCATAAAATTCGTTATCTTTTTGAAATTGAACTTCCACAAAATAAATCGGCTGACTACTAGTATCAGCAACAGGAAGAAAGACTCCATCAATGCGAAATGCTGTTTGTTTCAATTCTACTGAAGCGAAATTATATGCATTGGCTTCTGATGCTTGCAGATTAATTAATTCAAAAAAAGCACTGGGAAAAGTTTGAAATAAACGATAAAAAATAGAGTCTGTTTTCATAATTAGTTTGTCAAGTTTTATTTAAGAAGTTCGTAGTTAGCGCTAAAGCGCCAACTACGAACAATCGCTATCCCTCAACTATTTAAGCCATCACCATGCCGCCATCGACATTAAAGACTTGTCCGGTGATGTAGGTGGCGGCGGGATCGGCAGCGAGGAAACGCACCATGCCAGCGATTTCTTCTGGCTGACCGAAACGACCGAGTGGGATGTATTTGAGAATATCTTCGGGGTTGTTAAGATTGCTGGTCATGTCGGTGGCAATGAATCCAGGGGCAACGGCGTTAACGGTGATGCCGCGAGAAGCAAGTTCTTTCGCAACGCTTTTGGTGAAGCCGATTACACCTGCTTTGGCGGCGCTGTAATTTGACTGGCCTGGATTACCCATTTGCCCAGCAACGGAGGTAATGTTGATAATTCGCCCCGATCGCTGCTTCAGCATAATTTTACTGACGGCGCGTGTACATAAGAAAACACCAGTTAAATTAAGGTCTATCACTGCTTGCCAATCTTCTGGCTTCAAACGCAAAAGCAGCGTGTCGCGGGTAATACCTGCGTTGTTGACTAAAATATCCACACGGCTGAACTTTTCCATGACGGCGTTAACTAGTGCGTCTACTTGATCGCTTTTAGAAACATCAGCCTGGATAGCGATCGCCTGACCTCCTGCTGTTGTAATTTCTGTAACAACTGCCTCAGCGGCTGCACTCGAACTGGCATAATTGACAACTGCGATCGCTCCTTGTGAGGCTAATTCAATTGCGATCGCTCGGCCAATTCCTCGTGATGCACCTGTAACAATTGCGACTTTATCTTGTAATAGTGTCATTTAATGTTCCTCAATCTTAGAAATACCGCGCTAATTATCTTATGGTGATTTCGGGAACATCTGAATATTGTCTGGATAATTAGATATCTATAGTTATTTCTCTATTAATAGATGAATAACTTGAAGCAATATATTATTGATTTAATTTCTCTCTACGATGCCCAATAGCCCGTCGTAGACATCGCCTATTTGGATACACTAGAAAGTGTTGCAACTACAAGCATCGTAGACATTACTTTCGGGAATGCCTATATAGTGGTTATTTAATTGGTCAGGATAAGTTTAAATACATATCTAATGCATATGCACAAACAAGAATAATATACCTATTTTATTATAATTATTTAAGATTTTTTGCTGGCAAATCATTCTATATTGACTAATCTAATCCTTTTCCAACAAAAACCCATCAACCTATACCGATTTTATTTTCTAAGAATTACTATTGAAACAAACAATTGAAAATCGGTGTCTGTCACATGGCAACTAAAAAGCAATTTAACAGCTTTGAAGAGATGCTGTCTGCTTCTGATGTACCTGTATTAGTAGATTTTTACGCTGACTGGTGTGGCCCGTGCCAAATGATGGTGCCAATTTTAGAGCAAGTCAATGCCCAACTTAAGGATCGCCTACGGATTGTCAAAATCGACACAGAGAAATACACAGATTTGGCTACTCAGTATAAAATTGCCGCTCTACCAACCTTAGTACTATTTAAGCAGGGTCAGCCTGTGGATCGGATAGAGGGAGTGATGCAAGCACCGCAGTTGGTGCAATATCTACAAACAAAGGTTTAATACCATTAATAATTTGGATTTTAGCTGCCAAAGGCGCGAAATATCGCGTCTTTTTTAGTGGGACGCACAGCTAGCCGTAACTCTACGAATTACCGTGTAAAATCTTAAGTAAATGTTAAACATATCTACTTATACGTCTAGAGAAAGTAGTTTAGAAATTGAGATGCTTATATTGTATAGATATAACAAAATATCTTGACAAGCAAAGCACTCTATGAATAATAACCAGGAAAGACCTAACAAAGCCTATATTTGGGTAAATATCGATTTTGATAAAGTTAAACATAGAATCAATGCAGTGACTTGCCAGATTGAACGGGTTATACACAAGCATCAACTTTCAAATAAAACTGGTAACCCAGGCAAAAGAAACAATTAGGTTATGTGTAGGGCAATGTTTACAATGGGCTACGGTTATTCACTTTATTTTTAGTGTAGCCTGCCGTAGACATCACACCAATCTTGCACAAAAGATTTTAGGCGAAGCACCTATATTTTTGTAAAACACAAAATAACATTATTCGATAATCTTCCACCGAGTTTATACTTATTTATTAGTCATTATTTTATCCTCGATACTCCTTTTCAGGAGTGTTTTTTTTGGGAGGATATCTGCTTGATAGTTATACAGTGAAAGGGTGTGAAGAAATGATGGAATAGCTATTTGGAGGTCTTGTTAAACAATTTGAGGGTGCAGCTAAGGAGGTTGTGAGAGAGAGTAGCAATGTTTTTGGTACGTCAGCCGCTCTCTACTCCCAATCTCTTAAAACGTAAAAGTAGTACGAAGTACACCTACAGTCGTAGTCTCATTGTTACTGTTACCTTCTGGATTAAAGAGAATAAACGCACCAGGGGTAATGCTGATATTATCGCTAACTTGAAGGCGGTAATAGCCTTCTAAATGGTAAGGAGTCGCCCGATTCTCGCCTGTGGGGGTAAGTTGAGCAGAACCACCAGTATCACTACGGAAAAGCGGCTGACCAAAAAGAATCCCGGCAGTGTTCCCTGACTTGAATAAATCTCTGAAGTGAACTCCCGCCATCCAACTAGTAAATGTGGTGGAAGCATTCACGCTATTGGAAGCAGCATCAACAAATAGTGCTGCACCGTAGCCAGATAAGGCTATCTTGGGAGACAATCGCCATGTTAGCGTACCCCCAACAGAGTTGAGTGTGACCGGTGTCCCTGCTGCAACTCCTGCTAAAGCACCGATATCACTACTGACTAATCCTGTACCCAAAATATTGATTTCGTGATAACTGTGGGCATAGTTTAAACCAATATCCAGAGCGGGACTTGGCTTGAAGGTTAACTGTGTGGCAATAACACTACTACCACTAAATAAACCTGCTCCCAAAGGTGTAGTAGAAACTCCTGGTACTGCCTCAGTAGCAGATTTTTGGGTTAAATTGGCATTTGGATTGCCGTATAAAGCTCTTAAATCCAAATTTGGCGAAATGTTAAAAATAAATCCCGCCGCCGATGCTAAACCAGTACCCGAAGTCCCACCAGAAATCCGTACCACAGGATTCAAGCCAGCAAAACGAGAAATTGACTCTTGTCCTTCACCATAAAAAGGCGTAATTGCTGGGAAAGCATCTGATGTCTCCGCCGCAGTTCCCCCAAACAAGGTTAATTTATTAGCGACGGGAAAGATATACAGCAATTTGTAAACCTGAACACTGTTTGCGCCAACACCCGACAAAGTATTGACATTTAACCCCGGAAATTGCGGCTCAAAACTAGTACGTGCGCTACTTGCACTTAAAAGCGGCGCAGCTAATCCTAAACTTTCTTGCAGGCTACCCTGTCCATCGGCTCCACCCAAAAAGTTATAAGCTTGCAATCCAGTAATTAATGAATCTTTACCAGTAAAGCTAGTGGTGAGATTTAACCGCACTCTATTGACTAGGATGATGTTCGGGTCACTGTCATTAGGAGCGCCGCCGCTAGCACCAACACCAGCAATAATTACCTCTCCATTAAGTTTAGTAGTCGTAGAAAACTGATTTGCTTCTAGTTCTGCTGTGCGAGCTTCTACAGCATCAACTCGACCCCGCAATGTTGCCAATTCCGCCGCAAATTGTTCTTGTAGTTTCTGCAATGTGGCTAAATCTTCTTTTTTGACCAAATCAGCAGTTGCAGTTGCAATCAGTTCGTTGATTCGGTCTAAACAAGCATTTAAGCCAGCAGCAAATTCATAGCGAGTTATCGCTCGATTACCGCGATAGGTTTGATTGGGATAACCTGCGATACAACCATAGCGCTCGACTAAAGATTGGAGTGCCTGAAAAGCCCAATCATTCGGCTGTACATCAGACAATTGTGATACGGATGTTACTTGTGCAAGTTTGTATGAGGTTGAAGATGAATTTGCAGATTGTGGTGTGATTGGCTGCCAAAAGTTAACGGCAGAATCTACTCCTACATCTTGATTTTTTTGCTGTTGATTGATTGAGGATAAATATTTTTGACTCTCATTAGCTATCAGCAATTTACTGGAGATATTTTTTGCTAAATTGCTTTGATGAGAATAATTATTTTCATAACTGCCATCATCTTGATTAACAGCTACGTTTTTATCTGCAATTTCTAAACTAGGAAGGGCTTGCACAGGTAATAACCCGGCAATTAAACATAAAAATCCCATCCCACTAGCAGAAGCTAGTAGATATTTTGCCATGATAACTCCCAACACCGATAAAATAATGGAAAAATTAATTGCGATTTTCAAATTGATTGATAAGTAAATTTAAAGTGTATTGAGCAAGATAATCTTGTTAACTTTAAATTTTGGATATCAGGATTTTTTCTGAATTGACTTACCAGAACCTCAGCTTATATCGCAAGTATTAAATTATAGTAAATACTATTTTTGGAAAGAATTAACAATAAATTACATTGATAGTTTTTATAGTTATTATAGTAAATAGTAAATGGTTTTTAAACAGTACATTCCGTAGGATGCCTGATTTATAAGCCTTCCAAATTTTCTCTGTTAAAATATAAAATTGGATTGCTATATTGACAAAATAATAATTACATAAGTCTGATTTTGTGATAACAAATACAGGTATTGAGTCCAAATCCTCGGCTCAATACCTACCAAAGAATAATTTACTCAAAAAAATTAAGAGACTGCGATCGCTGATCGATTTGGGTGCAGGTAAGATCAGGAGGAAAACGGTGGAAATAACTTTCAAGAATTTAATCCCACCAATAGGTAACAATAACCGCATCACAATCCTGGCGAACATCTTCACCCCATAGCCGCCCTTCCAATCTAGTTCTCAGTCGGCGCTTCAGCCGCAAACCGTAGTCTTCATTCGTGCCATCACTTACCTCTACCGAATCAGCTCGCCACTTTTTGCCCAAGTCTAAAAGCTCAGACACTTTTGTGTCTTGGTTCTCTGTAAGGATGTATAGTGTATCGGCAGGATAGGCAATGAAATGGATAATGCTGGTTTCAGGCATAGGGCGATAGTTCGCCATTGCAAGGAGGGTATCGACCATACCACCAAAGCTTAAGCCGTTTTCATCTGGTGCAAAGATTGGTTTTGTGAACAGAAAGCTTGCCCATAAATTTTTGTGGTTGGAAAGGTCAGTAATCACTTCTTCGCCATCAAACTCATTGAACTGACGCTGCCAAACCAAGGCAGCAAACAGTTCTTGAGGAGAATAGGATTTTGCAATCGATTGGATTTTGGCTAAGTCAAGCATCACATTTACGGGAGGTAATATTTTTAACAAAACATTTGTAACTACCCTTGCAGTTTATTTACCCAGTGGCTGCTATTCTTATAGTTACTTCGGTCTGTCATAGCAGATAGATTATCCTCAATAATGTTTCATTTATTAGCGCTCATATACCATCGTGGTAATGTGGGTGCTTTTACTTTATCGCTCATGGCAAAAATCCGGTTTAATTTTGAGGCGATGTCTGGTCTTTGGTACACTAAGCTGACACTGAAGCTTTAACTTGACCAAAACGGCGATCGCGTCTTTGGTAGCTCAACAAAGCCTGATGAAATGCTTCTCTATTAAAATCTGGCCAAAGGATATCGGTGAAATACATTTCTGTATACGCCATTTGCCACAGGAGAAAATTACTCAATCGCATCTCACCACTGGTACGAATCAGCAAATCGGGTTCTGGAGTATCTGCTGTGTAGAGATGTTGTTCTACAAGACTTTCATTCACTTCTTGGGTACTGAGTTTGCCTTGTTGTACGAGTTGAGCTACTTGACGGCAAACTCTAGTAATTTCGTTGCGGCTACCGTAGTTGACTGCAACAGTAAAGTGGATTGCTTGATTGTTCAACGTCTCTGTCATTGAACGTTCCATTTCCGTCTGTAGAGACTTGGGTAAAGCCGATAAATCTCCAATAAATGAGATCCGTACTCCTTCTTGATGCATCTGGGCCAACTCGCGGTGTAGTAATCGCTCAAACAAATGCATCAGAAAATCTACTTCTTCAACGGGACGCTGCCAATTTTCTGTTGAGAAAGCGTATGCTGTTAACGCTTTGATTCCCCAATCTTTGCAGCAACGCAATAGTTCTTTGAGCGTCTTTGCTCCTTGGCGATGTCCAGCAATGCGCGGTAATCCTCGACTGGTTGCCCATCGTCCGTTACCATCCATGATGACGGCGATATGTTGGGGGATTTTTTGAGAGTTTAAATCGGTGGGTAATTTTGATTTGTTATTTGTCATTTGTCATTTGTCCTTTTTTATTACTGATGATTAATTTCAAATAAATCTTGCAAATACTCTGGTTTAAGGGTGTTGTTCCAACTCCACAAACGATGCATTGTGTAAGCGAAGGTGAAAAGGAGAGTTATTTTGTTGATTAATGACCAAGCATTCCAATTGAGAGTAGCCATCATGCGGCGGAGGGTACGCATCAAGTTGTTGCGCTGATAGTTTTGCGATCGCGTTTTAATCAGCGTGCGTCCAATTCGCATCAACCCAGTATCAGGGAAAGCCCAAACCCCAAATCCCCAGAATTTGGTCATATGGTTGATTTCATCCTGTGCTAGTTCCTCTAAAACATCCTGGAGTGCGCCAGTGGTGTGAGCCATCAACCAAATATAAAGACAGGTTGCACCGTATTCTGTGGCAATGCGGTGTAAACCGTGGCGATATAAATCTTCGTTGGCGTCATCTGTGGGGAGGTAGCCTCTAATAGTCCGAAGTTTTGAGGTAATTTTCTCGCCTGTTAATTGAGTGTAGATTTTGATTAATGCAGGTGTGTGTTGACGTTCTTCCTTTTCCCACAAACCAAGTTCCAGTAGTTCGCCATTTTCACCGACAGTTCCACCAACAAACCGAGCCATTTGAGGATGCAATTTTTCTAAATACTGGCGACTAGTTTGGGTATAACCGCGAATGGGAGCTTCTGTGTCCATCGCACCTATCAAAATAGATAAAAATACCTCTGCGTCTAAACCGATAATTTGATTGCGGTTAATTGTTTGCCAGTCGATGAGTTTCCAGGGACGCGGTTGGGGATTGGCAAACTGTATCGGTAAATCTTGCAGACGCTCATGTAGTTTTTCAACTGCAATATATTTGTCTATGAGTGAACTAATGCGGCGCTGTGTTTGCAAGTAATGAGGGCTGGGATAGCTTTGACCTGCTAAGTCTTCTGTGATTGGGCTGAGGGTGTTAAGCATATTTTTATACTTAATTTTTTATCTCTATGCCCAATAGCCTAAGCGATCGCACTTGCTTTTGTCAGTCGGCTGAAGTCGGCAGTTTTATCTGATTTAGTTAGAATAGTCAGGATAAAAGTCGGATGCAAAATGTATAATGTTACATTTAGATACCTAACTGCTAAGTATTGCCAGACTGGAGTGCTAACAAGATGGCAGTAGTGTTAATCTAAATAAGTTTGTCAATTATAAATTTTAGGTGTTTAATAGTGGAAGATTTACAAGTTTTGAGTAAGCTTGGTTTTGATATTGATGCTCTTAGGGAATATCAAATAATATGCCTTCCTGAGAATGTAGATGATGTATCGCCTTCATTACAGTTGCTAGATTCAGAAGATTCTATTACTTTAAGCAAGCTTCTCAAAGAACAAGGTGTAAAATGTGCTAACTCGTATGACCTTGGCTTAGAGACTAACGTTTTTGAACGCAGAGGTGTTGATATATGGCTTGGTTCTATTTGGATACTAAGTCATATGGCCTTACCAGTTTTCACTGGCGTGGTAGGACGATTGTTAGGAGAAAAAATTCAAAAGAAGTTAGAGCCTGCCAAAAATATTGACAAATTAGAAACGGCTAAGGTTCATGCTGATATAAACATTATAGATGGTAAAGTTTCTACTGCTTCAATTAAATATAATGGAGACTCAGAAACCTTCCTAAAACTATTGAATGGCATAAATGATAGTGAAAAAAATGTCGGAGATTAATTCAGTAAATTTTGAGGAGTATGCTTCAGATTTAATTGAAGAGTGGCTAAATTTAATGTCCCAAAAGGAGCATGATAAAGCCAACGATTTATGTTTTAACTTTATTCATAATTATAGTCTCATACTTAATAAGCGTCTTTTTGGACAGGATGAAAAAAACTACAATATAATTTTAATTATATTGATACTCTTCAAAGGATTACAAGACTATATTCAACTATGCCAGATGACTCAAGCTCAAGACTGGTATAAGGATAGTAAAACTGTGGAGTGTGTATGGATTGTTTTATGCGACTGTACAGAAAGAATTGATTTTGCATCAAATTATTGCAACTCAGAAATAATAGAGCGTGTTGTAATTGATATAAAAGGGTTAGAAAAATTTTTTCAAGATTCCTTCGGCAATGGTATGTACCTTAGTCCTGGAATTCTTGCAGATAAATCTTTGTGTAACATATGTGAAAAGGATGCTAGAGCTTGTTCTCATATAGCAGGTAGACTTTATGATGGGAGAATATGTTACTATCAACAAGTTAACCCACAAATCGATCATATTGCTCTTGTGAAAGTACCTAAAGATCCAAGATGCCGCATATGGTCTTGGCAAGTCAAAGATAACGATCAGGGTGAAGGCATTAAGATTGATAAAGCATGTATACTCACAACATTTAGCATTGATGATTTTATACATAAATTTTAATAAATATGATATGAATCATCGTCGGTCATACCAATACAAAACCTGGCGCTACTAAAAAAATGAACAATTTATTTTGACTAAAGCTACCTCAGAGGTTGTTTTAAAAGTGGTTGGCTGTATCTTTGCACTTATTGATCCCCCCTAACCCCCCTTTTTAAGGGGGGAACCGGAATCAAAGTCCCCCTTTTTAAGGGGGATTTAGGAGGATCTAAAACGTTTTGTTACCGACAAGAGGACTTTTAAAACATCCTCTCAATCTTCTGTCAATTCCCCAAATTGCTGACGATAACGCTCAAGTTGTTTTTGCGCTAACTCCAGCTGTTCCTCTGGAGTTTGATAGCGCTTTCCTTGTCGGTCGTACCAATACAAAACCTGACGCTGGATATTACCAGATATGTATTGCCCTCTACCAATTCCCAAACCAATTTCTGGCATCCAAAAGGGTTCACCAATTTGCAGTTGATAGCTACCATCTACTAAGCGATAAACTTCAAAAGGTTGGTGGCGATCGCGTTGCCAATACTCTGGATTATAAATAATGTAGTACAGTACCCCTAACTTGGCATAAGTGTCTAATTTTTTGTCGTATTCTCCACCCGGAGTTAAAGAGACAATTTCTAAAGCCAAGATAGGAACTATGTTATTTTCTTCCCAAACAACATAACTTTTACGAGATTTATCTGCCTTGCGGCGTTCTACACCTAAGCTCAAAAATCCGTCTGGTACAATTGGCACAAGTGGACTAACCCCTGTGGTATGGTAAACGCCCATATCCACGCTGAAAAACCAGTCATTACGGTTTGCCCAAATATATTGCAGCAAGAAGAGAAGCAGGTTGGGAATAAAGTTTTGATCTTCGTTATCCACAGGGGTATCGTCTGAACAAGGAAGTTCAGCACTACTAGGCAATTGGCGAGGGTCTGATTTCACCATAAGTAATGATGGTGCTGATGTTACCTAATGAGTTTTATTCTAGACGATTCGACGCGGACGATATACTTTAGTTAAACGTTCCAAGTTAGTGGCAATGAAGAATTTTGATATTCAGCTAGATGAAGAATATGCTCAAAAGCTTGCCTATATTGAACAGGAAGCTGACCAAGATACAGTAAACGCAATTAAGTTTTCGATTGAACTGCGCTATCAACAACTTCAGCAACAAAAAACAGATCCGTTAACTAAACTCAAGCAAAGTAAATTTATCGGCTGTTTCAAAGGAGAAACTGACTTAGCTGCTAATTCCGAAGCTAGTAGACCTCTTGCAAAAACTATCATTCCAATTATGGAAATTTAATACAAAAATGATAAAGCTACAAATTGGCTCTCCATCAGTAACAATAATAGACGCTCACAAATACTGGAACGCCACTGGTATTTATCTAGAAATAGGAGCGAGTTATAGGTTTGAAGTAGAAGGAGAACAGTTTTGGTATGATGCCAAGATTAGAAGTGATGCAGATGGGTATACAAAGCCGTGGCTACGCTGGGCTGAGATGTTCCGAAGAAAACCAAACGAAAACTGGTTTTCCCTAATTGGGAATATTGGTCAGTCTGGTGAACAAGAGTTCTTAATTGGTAAGAAATTGGAGAAGCATAAAGCTACTTCAAGTGGGGAGTTATTTTGTTATGCCAATGATGTTCCAATAATGTATTTTAACAATCATGGGACTTTAAGTTTGACTATTACAAGATTGAACTAATTGACAAATGCATCAAATAACTGGTGATGCTGAATTAATTTCTTGGGTCGATCAAGTGGCTTTTGCAAGAGGTATATTGTGCGTAAGCGTTCGCGTAGCGTCTCGTAGAGAAGCTTGTCGTAGACATCGCTAATGCAACAAAAGTATAATCATCACTGATACTGGCTTTTTCGTGGCGCTTGGGAACCAAAACGAGACTTTAATACTTACCGCCGGAATAGCAGCAATCCCTTCAAGACTTGCTGCTGAATTTTGAATAAAGTTTGCAAAAGTCGGGAAAAAAGTCGGATTTACAGAATCTTATCCGAAAACTCCAGCAACATAACTGTAGAGTGATTTATAGTTGTCCCTAAAATCTGAACTACCCTTGTCGTTACACAATGGACGCTGAAGCAGCATTAGCATGGTTAGACGCCATAATTCCTCCTCAGACTGGGGAACGGTTGAGCGATTTGCAAAAAGTGATTCTTGTGCAAGTTTGGTTGGGTAGAAAATACTTGGATATCGCTCATTCTTACGGTTGTACGGAAGGACACGCCAAAGATGCTGGTTCTCAGTTATGGAAGCTGCTTTCTAAAGTATTACGAGAAAAGATTACCAAAAGTAATTGTCGCGCTACTTTGGAGCGAGTTCTGAGAAAAACTACTGCAATATCCAGTCTGATTGATTACTCGCGATCGCCACATCACACCCCCAAATTAGAGGATACCAATTTTATTGGACGAACAGAAGCGATCGCTCACCTGAATACTTTGGTAAATCAAGGGTCGAAAGTCATTGTTATCCAAGGTGAGGGAGGTTTAGGCAAAACCACTCTAGCGCAGCAATATCTTCATCAGGGGTTTGAATTGGTTTTAGAACTGCTGATGGCGAAGGAAACGCAGAATATCACGCCTGCGGAACGGGTAGTAGAGGAATGGCTCAAACAAGATTTTGATCAAGAACCTGGGGTAGAATTTGGGGTAACTTTGGGACGACTCAAGCGCCAACTCCACAATCGGCGGATTGGGGTGTTAATTGACAATCTAGAACCTGCATTGGATCAACAAGGTGGGTTGATTGCTGCTCACCGCAACTATGTAGAACTATTGCGGGTTTTGGCTGATGCTAGGGTGCAATCTGTTACCTTGATTACTAGTCGCGATCGCCTTTGTGAACCAGGGCTGAATGTCAATCACTATCGGCTTCCTGGCTTGGATCAAAGCGCATGGCAACAGTTTTTTAGCAACCGTGGATTAGCCATCAACTTGCAAACCTTGCAAATTATGCATCGCACCTATGGCGGTAATGCTAAAGCAATGGGAATTCTCTGCGGTTCGATTCAGGAGGATTTTGACGGTGATATGGCTCTTTATTGGCAAGAAAATCATGCCGATCCGTTAGCAGCAACCGACTTAAAAAATTTAGCGGTTAGTCAAATTAATCGTCTGCAAGCCCTCGACCCCCAAGCCTATCGCCTACTTTGCCGTTTGGGATGTTATCGTTATCAAGATATACCCACCATTCCATCTCAAGGATTGTTTTGTTTGCTTTGGGATGTCGCACCCGATCAACATCGCCAAATCATTGCCTCCCTGAGAAATCGATCTTTGGTGGAGTGCGATAAAGGTGAATATTGGCTGCATCCGGTGATTCGTGCAGAGGCGATCGCGCGTTTACGCCCCAGCGATGAATGGGGAATTGCCAACCACAAAGCCGCAGAATTTTGGACAACTAGTGTTAAACAAATTGAAACCTTTAAGGATGCTTTGCAAGCTCTAGAAGCATATTACCAATATATAGAAATTAATGAATTTCAGTTGGCAGGTAAGGTCATTTTAAAAAGCCGAAATAATCAATGGCAGCAGTTTCTGCCTCTTGGTAGTACACTGTATCGCATGGGTTTAATTCAACCGATACTTGCAGCAATTAATCAAGTTGTTAATAATCTGGGCAATGACCAAAATCTCAGCGAACTTTATAATATATTGGGTGATTTATATTGGATAACAGGTAAGATTAGTCAAGCGATCGCCTGTCAAAAAAAGACTATTACCCTGGCAACACAAGCACTCAAATCACTTGTCCCTCAGCCAGAAAATAAACATACAGTTTACTATCTGAGGATGCTAGAGGTAGATTCTTTATTAAGTATTGGTCTTTACAAAATAGATTTGTGGGAACTAGAGGCAGCAGCAAAGTTGTTTCAACAAGTAATTTATCTAGCTCAAAATACTGAGCATCATCGCTGGGCAGAGAAAGCTTCAGTCTGTTTAGCTTTAGTATATTCTTATTTAGGTTTACGTGATGCCTCATATCAATTAGCAGATGTAGCTTATCAAAATATTACGAATGAAAACTTGGTGGAACAAACTGGAAGATTTGTCTATTTCATACAAATTTTAGGTCAAACCTACGTTAATTTAGGAGATTTTTACCAGGCAAATCAAATATTCCAGCAAGCTTTGACTTTTGCTGAAGAAAGTCATTATATGCAGGTAAAAGCAAAAACACTAAATGGTTTAGCAGAAATCCATCGACAACAAGCAGAGTTTGAGTTAGCCCTTACTCATCATACAGAAGCAATCGAACTTTTGGATAAAATAGGTGCTAAGTGTGATCTAGCTGAAGCTTATTTTCAACTAGGTTTAACTTATCAAAAGATGGTAAAACCTAATGAATGTCAAATGAATTTTAATCGAGCAATTCAGCTATTTACTGAAATTAAAGCACCGAAACAAGTTAAAAAAATTTCAACCTATGCGGCTCAAAGCAACGCATCTATAAAAAACAATGTCTCTTGACATCATGCCCATCTGATTACTTATTATCCTTGTATCTCTACAAAAATCTTAAAACTCTCTCCCTTGCCAATACCATTCGGTTAAGGAATTTCTTAGTTGAGGCAGACAGCGGAAGAAGAGAAGAATTACTGAACAAGGGAACTCCAAAAATTAAATTACTCAATACTTCCATCCAAGACGACTATCAGATAGCTCTTCCCCTGCTTCTCCTGCTCCTTCTTTCCTGCTCCCCCTTATCTCAAACGTGTCGTATACGCATTGCAGTTTACATTTGATGAGCAATTATAACAACAGCTTGAGGTGTATTAACAACAACTTAAGTGTACCTTATAAGACTTGAGCATTGATAGTCACAACTGCATCTGTATTAAGAACAACTTAAGCGTAACTTATAGAAACTCGAACGTTTGTAACCACAGCTTCAGCAAATATAACAACAACTTAAGCGTAACTTATAATAACTTGAAGGTTTATAACTACAGCTTAACTTGTATCAACAACAACTTAAGCGTAACTTATAATAACTTGAAGGTTTATAACTACAGCTTCTTCTGTTGTAACTACAGCTTCTTCTATGGTCACTAAAGCTTAAGCGTTACTTGTGACAACTTGAACCTTTGTAAGCACAGCTTTAATTTTCTGAGGGACAGTGTTTAGTGTAGTGACAACTGATCAATCGATACTAACAATAGTTGCTGATGAAATCCTCATAGCGCAACTTCATTCAATTTCTCTAGAAGGGAACGGTTAATAAATTAAAGTGCGATCGCATTTCACAAAAAACATTATTTTTTAAACCAAAGCCGCATATTAGGAGAGCGGGAGTGGGAATACCTAGCGAGACAAGCGAAGAATTTGTAAAACTGGATGGGGCTGATTTCTGGCGCCGAATGGTGCGTAGACGCATACTCCTACGGAGAAGCAAGCTACGCGAACGTTGAGAAGCGGTTTGTCTTTGGCGCTCATATCAGCCTACCTTGATTACAAGGCGTATTTTTGAAGCCAATTATACAGTTTTTCTAGTGACGATCGCGTAGCGTGCCGTAGGCGATCGCTATCGACTTAAATCGAAATTATTTTGTTCAGCGATCGCACATCCTCCAATACGGTTCGGATAAGCATTTTTCACTTTCCTTGTGGTCTGAAGAAAGGGGAAGGGGAAAAGGGGAAAGGATATATTCAAAATCTTTCCCCTTTCCCCTTTAACCGAACCGTATTGGCACATCCTCGACAAAAAACAATATCTGATGACAAATCGAGGAAGAGTCTAAGGTTTTGCAATTCTTGAGACAAATGCGAGCACCTACGGTGGGCGCTTGCGCCATCGCTCATCTCACATTCTTATATCAACTAGTTATGAGGTTATCTGATTGCCAAAGTCTTGCGTACACCCAATTTAAAATTTGTAAACATCTACTGTCTATAACTAAAGTCTAATTTTAGAATCCAGTCCTCAGCTAAACTAGAGACTGTACAAACTATTGTTAATTATTAGTACACTGTGGCGGAAGCTTGCCTACCTTTAATAAGGGGATTTTGCCCCTTGTTAGTATGGTTAATTGAGATAGGAGCTGGATTTACACGCCCGCTTTACTAGTTGTTATGTCTTTCACTCTCGAAGGAAATCTGGTCACATGTTAGAGATAATTCGTCAGCTACCGCGTCTGTCAAGTCAACTGATACTACAAAAGTGGTTTAAAAGTTTAAGGATTGTGACACTAAGTTCGTCTTATTGCTCATAATAATAAAAGTAACCCTTCAGCAATTTCCTGTTGTACTCTATTAGTAATTCATAACTATATTTTTAACTATGACTACGCAAACACTACCTCCACCAGAAGTTTACCAAGGTCAATTTGGAGAATTTACAATTACTCAGAGCGATCGCATCGGCGTAATTATCTACCGGGCTGGGTTAATGGTAGCAGCATTAAGCTTTGCCATAGGCAGCGCTTTGGTTTTGCTCAACAACAACCCGACTCTTTTTAGCGTACTTACACCTCTATATACTTGTTTTAGTCTCGCTCTTGGTGTAAGTTTATTTACCATTCATATCTACATGGCATCACTGCATCGAATATTGCAAATTTTTTGGGCGATCGGTAGTATAGCATCAGTGATTCTGGCAATATCTAGTAGTGAACCATTAGCTCTCACTGTTTATAATCAGCCTGTTACCTTATTTGGAGTTGGTTTTATCTTTGTTGCTTTGACAGGTATTTATTTTAAAGAGGCTTTTTGCTTCAATCGCCTGGAAACCAAAGTATTAACCCTAATAGTACCGCTACTATTGTTAGGACATTTGGTAGGAATTTTACCAACTCAGGGGGAAAGTGTTTTATTAGGAATTTGGGCAACATTGTTTTTGGTGTTTGCACTGCGAAAGACAGTGCAAGCAATTCCTGCCGATATCGGAGATAAGTCTGTATTTACTTACTTGAAAGAACAACGTTTAGCTAAGGTTTAATGCAGGCAAAAAATCGTCGGTGTCAAAAATTTCCGAAAATCAAACTAATAAAACGCCAAGAAATGTGGACACTTACGGCTCAGGGGTGGGCGATTGCAATCGCTTTGATTGCTTATTTAATTTTTTTCACTATTACTCATGTACACTCATTTCTCGCCGTGACTTCCCCTATCAAATCAGCAGAAGTATTAGTTGTTGAAGGATGGCTACCAGATTATGCTATACAACAAGCTTTGACTGAATTTAAAAACGGTTCTTATCGTTTAGTAATTACTACAGGAGGTTCAATAGAAAAAGGAAATTATCTAAGCGAATACAAGAACTTTGCAGAAGTGTCAGCCGCCACCTTCAAGAAACTCGGTTTAGAATCAGAGAAGGTGGTAGCTGTTCCGACACCTGTAGTAATTAAGGATCGTAGTTATGCATCTGCTGCCGAATTTAATCGCTGGCTATCCGATTCAAATTTAAATCTACAATCAATTAATGTTTTTTCATTGGACGTTCACACCCGTAGGAGTTGGTTGCTGTTCAAAAAACTACTTAACCCTAACATTAAAGTTGGTGCAATTGCTGCCAAAACACAAGATTATGATCCAAAAAAATGGTGGGATTATAGCCAAGGTGTACGGACAATTCTTGATGAAGGCATAGCTTATATTTATGCGCGGTTTTTGAATTGGAAAGCCTAAAAGTGATAATTCGTAATTCTTAATTTTGAGTTACGAACTACGAATTATGTTAGGTAAAACGTAATTTGCTGGGGTGCTTTTACTATAACTAATTAGACAAACATCAATACTTATCGCTTTGTGCATTTTTAACTCGGAATCGGGTTTGGGTTAAACGTTTTTTCTTTCCTCTTTCCCTTTACCCTTTTTCCCTGAACCGAGAAGTATTGAGACAGACATCATATTACTTTTCCAGGATTTGTAATAATGCTTGTCGGTAAATTTTAAGACCTTCTGCGTTCAGATGATCGCCATCGCTCGTTAAATTCTCTTTAAGAGCATTATTCTCATACAATGGTGCTAGTCCTGCTGCTGCAACTGGTACTTTTTCTGTTTCAGCAACTTGATTAATCAAAGCATTAATTTGTTCAACTCTAGAAAGTGGGGCTGCTACAGTTGGATCTGAGCTTGCTGCAACTGTTGAGTAAAAAGCTGGAATAAGAAAAATCTCTTTATTTCCCATTGTACGGATAAGTGCGATCGCCTCTTGCAGATTTTTGCTAAACAACTCATCACTAATCCCATACCAAGCATCATTTCCACCGATGGCAATAATCGCTTTTTCGCATTGAACCTTGGTAGGAATTAAACTTTTAAGTTGTTCCAGTAATGAAATTGTACTCAGACCATTTAATCCAAAATTAAAAGTACCATTACCAAGGGTATTACCAAGTCCAGCCGAAATAGAATCGCCAAATAAGCAACCTGAAAACTGTTTATCTTGGGCGGCAAGTATTTGATATTGCAGTGCAATTTTTCCTAAAGGGGAAGAACTTACATTGTCCTTTGGAGGTGCAGCAGCAGAACTAGAAGAAGAATTTGCCATGCCGACTAGCTTAGAAATTTTTGACACATCAACAACTAGTTGATTACTGGGATAAGCTCCTAGAAAGCTGACTAATCCTAGACCATCTGGTGATTTTGCTCCAATGATAATGGCAGATCGTAGGGCTTGTATACTGGCTTGATCGCGACGGGTGATCGCTTGGGATGCAAAAGATAAAATTTGCTTGCCCATTCCTGTATTTACCAGCTTATCTAAAGCCACAATATCAAGAGACATTTTAACCTGAAGGGCATCTTGAAACTTCTGTTTCTCCTTAGGGCTGAGGTAATCTAGGAAAGATTGCAGATCGGCAGAAACCTTTTGATTGTCGGCATAGTTGCGTATATCTGCCACTGGGATCGATTGCTCAAACAATCCGTATCTGACAGTAACTTTCTCAGCTGCCAAACTAGGCAACAACCCAAGGCCACTATGCAGCAGCAAAAATATTAAGCACCCAGATAGGCTTATTAAAAGACGATAGAAATATTTCATCACAGAAGATAAGAATATAGATAGTCAATAGTTAATAGTCAAGAGTCAAGAGTCAAAAGTCAAGGGGTTAGTCATTAGTCATTAGTCATTAGTCATTAGTCATTAATTCTTCCACTGCCTCCCCTGCTCCCTCATCCCCCTCAACATCTAACCCTAATTTGGGAATACTCAATCCAGTAGTGAGGATGAAACCGTGGTAGAAGAAGGCGCATATTGGCTAGCTTGGGCGCAAATTTCGGGAATTGGCCCGGTATTACTGCGGCGGCTGGAACAGCATTTTGGCACGTTAGCAACAGCTTGGAACGCTACCAAGGTACAGTTGGCAGAAGTAGAGGGTTTTGGTTTTCAGACACTAGAAAAAGTAGTACAACAGCGATCGCGTTTGCACCCAGAACAACTATTCACCAAGCACCAGCAGGAAAATTCCCATTTCTGGACACCAGCAGATGCAGATTACCCCCGCTTACTGCTGGAAACTCCCAGTCCACCGCCGATTTTATACTATCGTGGTGAAGTTGAACTCCAAGAAAATCTCGGACAAAAACCGATGGTTGGGATTGTCGGAACACGCCAACCCTCAGAATATGGTATCCGTTGGACTCGCCAAATTAGTACAGCTTTGGCTAAAAATGGCTTTACAGTTGTTTCTGGTATGGCAGAGGGAATTGACACAGAAAGCCACATCGCGGCGATGAAAGCAGGTGGACGCACGATCGCAGTTTTGGGAACTGGTGTAGATGTGATTTATCCACATAAAAATCGAGATTTGTACAAGCAGATTTTAACGGCTGGGTTAGTCGTGAGTGAGTACCCCACAAAAACCCCACCCGATCGCACGCACTTTCCCCGCCGCAATCGAATTATTGCAGGTTTAAGCCGCGCCATCCTCGTAATGGAAGCGCCGATAAAATCTGGTGCCTTAATTACAGCTACCTACGCAAATGAATTTGGTAGAGATGTCTATGCACTGCCTGGGAGAGTAGACGATCATCCATCCCAAGGGTGCTTAAAGTTACTAAGCCAAGGAGCTTCTTTTATCCTCAAAGAATTAGATGAACTGTTAACAATGCTGGGAGCAATACCAAAAATTGATGGAGTCGAGGCTTCCACAGCACCAGAACAGTTAATACCAACTTTATCGCCAGAATTGCAAACACTAATGGATGCGTTCGCAAGTGATGCTTTACCCTTCGATTTTATTGTTCAACAAACCGGCATGTCTGCTGGTTCAGTTTCCAGCGCTTTGTTACAGTTGGAACTTATGGGTTTAGTTTCGCAACTACCAGGAATGCGGTATCAAAAAAGTTAAGAATTATAAAGATAACAGTATAGTTTAGCTTTTAAAAACAAAAAGTTAGTGGCGATCGCACTTTCGATTTTTCTAGCTGCTTGATGAGGTAGACGACTCTGAAGATTTTACTACTCTTCTACCCCAAGGTTTGATAACTGAAATGCCGATGATGGCAAGTATACAAAGAGTTTGGGTTGCACCACCTATGAGGACTCCATTCAAGTCAAACATGTACAATGGATTGCTCAATGCCTGCTCCCGTGTGACATCCGAAATACTTGTCACCGCATTAACCCACGGGCCTAGCCATATAGTTCCTACCACAATCAAAGTAACTGTGGCAATCCATTTAACAATTACCCAATAGTGTTTGAAGAATCCCCAAACGGTGAGCCAACACAGAAGTCCTCCTGTTAATAAAGATAGGTTTGCAGAGGGAATAACCACAAAATCATCAAGCAATTTCAAAGTTGTGTTAATCGCATACAGTTCGTCACCATTGGTAATATTGGCATTCTTCAACGCGATCGCAACCATGCATAGAGCAGAGCCAAACCAAATGCTACCAGAAGCGACATGAGCAGAGAGTAACCAGTTTTTCTGTTTAACGTTGAGTTTGAGCATAAAGTCTCCAGATTTGATGCATGAACAATGGCAGATCAGCCAAAGTTAATTAGCTTCCATATAATATGGCTCCTTATTATAATAGGATAAAACTTCCTAACTTAAAAGGTATTTACCTGTTTAAGTTAAAAATCTCGCATCGCTGGTACTCCTGCCTGTAGCTTAGACAAGAGTTGTATTAGTGCCTTCTGTTCAGTAAGGCTCAGATGAGCTATCAATCCAGTCGTTCGGCAAAAATGATCTGGCAGCATCTTTGTCAAATTCTGTTGCCCTTGCTCGGTCAGTTGCACGACTAAACGGCGTCTATCTTCTGGGTGTGGTTGTCGCTTCACCCATCCATCCCGTTCCAAACCGTCTAATAATCCAGTGATAGTTCCACGGGTTACACCAGAACGTTCAGCACATTCTGAAGGTGTTAAGCGCTGACCATTGGCTCGGAATAATTGCATGAGAACTGTAAATTTACCCATAGACAGCTGATAGCGAGCCAAATGGGCATCCAATGCGGCATAAACAAGAGCTGTAGTTTTCAAAAAAGCTAAACAAGTCTCCACTGCGGGAATATTTAGCTCAGGAAACTGTGTGGCAAGTTTCTCTAACTCGTGCTTTGGTGGGACTTCAGGAGAAACAAACATGGATTTGCAAGCATTAGTTGACTAGCTTACTATATGCTGACTTAGTAAATCTTGCTGTGACAACTCCACATTCAAAAATCCTAAATTATCTTGGAGGATAATACTGCGGATTCATAACTGGAGATTGATAACCGTTTGTGGGTAGTGTACTTCCCACGCCGTTGGGTACAGGACTGACAACAGGAGGCTGATAAACGTTCACAGGTACGGTGCCTGTTGTATTGTTTGGTAAAGCCGGACTCACACCCTGGGGCTGATAACCGTTTGTCGGTACAGTGCTTGTGTTACTGTTGGGTGTAACAGCATTTTGGCTAAACTCTTCGTAGGCAGCACGAGAAATTGAGCTAATTAATTTTTCGGCGCGAGGGTCATTATTGGGGCGTTGTACCATGACAGCCGCTACGTAGCGCTTGCCAGTTGGAACAACAATTAAACCTGCATCTGCGAGCATAGTACCAATATCGCCCGTTTTGTGGTATACTCTTGCACCTGTTCCCAAACCAGATGGTAGCAGAGTGTCTCTCTGAGTGCGACGCAAGATATCAAGCATCAAATCGCGTGATGGCATACTCACTAAATTTCCCTGACTCACAATAGCCATCAAATTCCCCAATTCTTTGGGAGTAGTGGTATTTGTCCCTTGCAAATCTGGGAGTTGATTACGAATTATTGTGTTTGTCAATCCCCAGTTTCGGAAACGCTGGTTTAAAGCCTCCATTCCTCCCAGTCGGGCAATCAGCATATTTGTCGCCGTGTTGTCGCTGATTGTAACCATTTTAGTGGCGACTTCCAAAGCGGCGTACTGGGTTCCGGCTGGTTTGTATTGCAGATTTCCAGAACCGCCAGCAACCATATCCTGTTGCATAGTCAGCATTTCATCAAGGCGAATTTTCCCCGCGTCCACATCCTGGAAAAAGGCAATTAGAATCGGCACTTTAATTGTGCTAGCCGCGGGAAAACTGGTAGAGCCGTTGACATCTACATAATTACCAGTATCCAAATCTACCAAGAAAACTCCGGGTGTAAGATTTGGGTTAGTCGCCGCCAAATTTTGCACGGCATTTTTCAAAGAGCTAATTTCCTGAGATAAGTACAGACTCGAAGCTGCAACTGGGGGAGTTTGGGTAGGTTGCGGCTGCGATCGCGTCACACTATTATTAGATTGCGGCGCAGAAGTTGTGCTGATGCGATTAGCCGGGTCTAATACTGACAATGCTGTGCCAACAATTGCACCCATCCCAACACCCACAATCAACAACCGCACAACATACAACAAGGTTTTGGCCATTGGCTTTAACCGCGTCTTCCGCGATGAACGCAGGCCTCTTTTTGGCTTTTCCATCCGCACTGTTTTTACCATTACAGCACCTGGTCGGAAAGGAGGAATTTTTCCCTTCACACTAGGTATTGGTTTTACTGCCGTTGGCATGACTAACCCCGATTTTACCCTGCGTGTAGCACCAGGGATTGGGGGAGGACTGATGGGATTTTTTGGGCGTGTTTGCGCCGCTTCTTTGCCAGTGGCGCCTTGGTGCTGCTGGCTCTTAACTTTCACTTTCTTCGGTGCCACTTTTTGAACCTTTTGTGGACGCTGGCGGCCATTTAAGGGTTGACGCCGCGAGAAAGCTGTTAGTTCGTCACTTGACTCTGACACAGTTACTCCTTGTGACCCACTTGACTGTTTTCTTGCAGACTCCTAACCCAAAACTTAATCTTTAAGCAATATTAATACTCAAATTCCACTTTGCCACTAAGTAGCATTTTTGTGTTTAGTTTAAGCCATATTAAATATTTTGGGGGGATGATTGCGTATATATTAAACAAATAATTACAAGTTTTCACCATCCCTCTGGTTTTTAAGGGCCCATTCTACCTGCTGCAAAATCCCTCGGAGCATTGCTACTTCCCCAGGTTTCAGGTGAGCGCGATTATATAGTTGGCGAAATTTTTCCATGCGACTAGCTGCCGTATGGGGATATACATAACCAATTTTTAATAATAATGATTCTAATTGCTGGTAGTACCCTTCCAAAATATCTAAGGGAGCAAGTTCAGTTTGGGTTAAGGTTTGAGTATCAGGTTGCTGGGCACATTGTGACAATTCATAACAACAGATTGCTACGGCGGTTGCCAAATTTAGGGCTACATAATCTTGACTCGTAGGAATGCCAACAAACCGCTGTGCATAATTTAATTCTTCATTGCTTAATCCTCGGTCTTCCCTGCCAAAAATTAGTGCTGCGGGTTTTTCTGGTTCCTCCAGCAGCCAGGGTAGTGCAGTGCGGGGGTTTTCTAAGGGCGTTTCCCAACTCCGAACGCGACCAGTAGTAGCGATCGCCCTGACACATCCATGCAATGCTTCTGGTAAGGTCGGCACTAATACCGCAGATTCTATAATTTCTTGAGCATGAACAGCCATCATCAAAGCTTCTGTCGATAGCGGATCGCATTGGGGGTTCACTAATACTAAATTATATAGCCCGAAGTTTTTCATTACCCTGGCGATCGCTCCGATATTTATCGGCCCAGCTGGCTCTACCAACACAATTCTTAATCCAGCCAAGCCCATTTTTTGCCTCCTGCGATCGCACCAAATAATATTTTTAGGCTAATTCTCAGCATTGTTATGTTCTGCTGAAAAGTTTCCTTGACATCATTCTAACTTTGCAGGTAAATGCTTACGGCAGGTGTGATAAACAATTACTCAGCGCATTCTCCGACGTTCAGCTAGTCGTTCGTCGCTATTTATTTGTAGCAATCTAATTGTTGTACGTCCTGGAGGCGTTAATCCCATCAGATCCAGTTCTAAAAAGGTGAAGTGTTCAGCCCATTTCTGGGTGCGTGGGTTGAATAGAAAACTAAAAGCCCCTGTTTCTGGATCAAACGATCCTAAGTCAGTACCTTTATGACGATTACATCGCCAGCAGGTGAGGGCTAAATTATCAGCATTTGTTGCACCGCCGTGCTTTTGGGCAATAACATGATCAATTTCGTGGGAAAAAAGGCAACTCCTGCGGGTAACTGGCAATATTCACATCTGTAGTTTGTGCGTTCTTCTATTAGTCGGCGAAGAACAACTGGAATATAGGTTGCACTCACAGTCAAATGGTCAAATAAGATAAGTTACCTGCTTTAATCATCACAACTAAGTGTTCAATACGTTCATACTCATCTAGTTCTTTCAACTCCGTGGGTGTGAGTTCACCTGCGTTATTGCGTGCTAGCAAAGTACGCAACCGTTCTTGCGTTTCGGGAGTGGGTTTAAATTCAGCAATTTGTTCAGGAGTGGGGTTGCTAGCCAAAAATCGAGGATATATCGGTAAACTTGTGCTGGTACAGCTGGCTGTTGGAGGCTCAGAGCAAGTAGTTCAGGTAAGCGTAGACACGAAGTGGCTTGCCGCAAGGCATCGCCTACTTGTGCTAGTTGTTGAGATAATTCCTCTGATACTTCTAGGGTGATTCTCGGCATATTGCGCTTTCCTGAAGTGTGTCCTTCTCCCCATTGTAAAGGTGGCGATATGGGAATGATATCTACGACGAGCTATGCTTACACAACCTTTTGAAGTTTTTGGTCAAATTAATGTTGTTCGTACTGTAACATCATGTAATTTCACTAAACAATGCCACGGCAAGCCTAAATAAAAAGCTTCAGGAAACATTAGTTTCTCAAAAATGATGAAATTACTCAACCATTAGCTGGATAACAGAGGCTATATTCAGTTTTCCAAAATATAGGTGCATCTACTATTGATTATGAATCAGCCTACAACAAAATCTTGGCAAGAAGTTCGCGCAGCTTTTCAAAAAATCTGGGGTTATGAAGATTTCCGTCCGCCACAAGGAGAAATTGTCAGCAGTTTATTGGCACAAAAAGATGCGCTGATTATTATGCCCACAGGTGGAGGTAAATCAATTTGTTTTCAACTTCCCGCGCTGCTACAAACAGGATTAACTCTGGTAGTTTCGCCCTTAGTGGCGTTAATGGAAAATCAAGTTCAGGAACTACAACAAAGCCATCAAAAAGCTGCGCTTTTGCATAGTGAATTATCTTCATCTCAACGCCGTGCAACGCTGCAAGCTTTGGAACGTCAACAGCTAAGATTGCTTTATTTATCACCAGAAACTTTGCTAAGTGCGCCAGTCTGGGAAAGATTATGTCAGCCGCAATTACAAATTAATGGCTTAATTTTGGATGAAGCCCATTGTTTAGTGCAGTGGGGAGACACGTTTCGCCCAGCTTATCGCAGATTAGGGGCTGTGCGTCCTGCATTGCTAAAATCAAAACCACCAGGAACAAAAATCAGCATCGCCGCTTTTACTGCGACTGCTGACCCGTTAGCCCAAAAGATTATTCAAACAGTTTTACAATTACAGCAACCAGAGATTTTCCGCTTGAATCCCTACCGTCCTAATTTGCATCCTAGCGTTCGCATCGCTTGGACACCACGAGGTAGAAAACAACAATTATTAAAGTTTATTCAAAATAGACCGCAACAATCGGGATTAGTTTATGTTCGCACTAGGAGAGACAGCGAAGATTTAGCCCAATGGTTAGCAGACATGGGTTATGCCACAGCTAGTTATCATGCGGGATAATCGATAAATCCCTATTACCAATGCTTTTAGCCTTGACCTACCATGAAAATGCTCACACAATGCTCATTTTTGCTATTTTCAGTGTTTGAGCATGAATAATTAGTGTATTTTCTTACTCAGTATTGATGCTCAACAGATGCTCATTCCTTGATGAGTGAAATTGTAACATCTATCCTTTGCTTAAGTTCCCTACGCCTACCGTCCAACTCAGCCACCTTTGCTTTGAAGTCTGATGTTTTACCGTTCACGGCATAAGTGCCAGTCTTGCGTATGGCGGGAATGACTTCTGATGTCAGCCACTTTTTAAAGCGTTTTGCTTGTGGCTTGCGACTGCGAAGAATGAGAGAATACAAACCCGATTCGTTAACACATGTCATCTGTTGCATTCCACCGGGGGTAGGTATACTAAACATCCCCTTTTCATCATCATCTAGGTGTCGCGTCGATTGCTTACTGTCTTCTATCTCTAGCACCTTACATATATCTGTAGCAGACCACCACGGCTCATTCGCTGTACCAACAAACCGCACTTCATGAGACTCAAAATTGAAAACTGATAGATTTGTCATTGTTTTATCCTTTAGGGTTAAAAGCTTTGTCTACTCTTTTGTCTAGCGATTCCTTGGTGGCAACGATTAGCGCTAAATACTCGCTATCGTCAGTCTGTGCTTTACGAAGCAGTACTTTACTACGTCTTTTGTCTATAACACCAAGATCGAGTAGCATGTCTAAACCTTTTTTTGTACCGATATAGCTATCAATTCTCTGTGTTGCAGTACCACAAATCATCGATGCAAAACACCATCCATCCATCATTTGTCTTCCGTCGATAACAGGAAACTCTGAAAGTGGATGCAACCAGTTGTCCTTGAGATTCACGGGGAAAGAATTCGGTGTGTTTGACATAGTACCCTATATGTTGTTGTGAAAGTGTCATACATGGGTGTCACTTTTAGTGTCAGTTTTAGTGACAGTAATGGGTGACACTTTGAGAGAAGGGTGTACCCGGCATTATCAAAAATATCTGCAAATATGGATTTTATCAGCCACAGTATACGTTGTGGCTTATTCTCTTATTTATCTGTTATAAATAATTGACAGTTTCTTATTTATCTGTTATAAATAAGAAAAGCAAGCAACAGCAAGGGATTCAGAGATTTATCGATTCCATAGCGCTGTTAATGCCAAACACACACAATACTGAACAAACAATGACACCTAGAGGTATGCCAAAGGAAGGTAAAAGAAAGCCTGGTGCTGGCAGAAAAAAGAAGTACGCTGGCGAGGTAATGCAAAAGTATGTCCCAATTTCTATCGCTAGCAAGTTGGATGACATCTATCAACTTCTGATTGACCTAGAGAAAGAGGTTGATACCTGGGAAAAAATCTGTGAAGACAAAAGTACTTCACCACGTTATGAACAGGCACGGAAGCTTGTTTCAACGCTAAGGTTTTTACTCAATAGGTTGGGAATTGACGCTAGTGGTATTTATGCACAAGACAATGAAGAAAACAAATCAGCAGATGAATCACAGGTTGATTAACAGGGTCAACTAATTATTTCATCAGTTCTCAATTGCACACAATGACGACAATAAAATGCGCCACCGAATGAGCGGACAACTCAAACGATGACGACTTCTCACTCACGTAACATTACTACGCTAGGAGCCATATTATTATGACCGTTAATCAAGCTACCGTCCATCCATCAACCGTGTTAATTCCCGCGCCAAAGTACAAGTTGGGTCAACGGGTTGAATGGAACAAGGCTGATAACGATGCAGTTTTAACAAATCAGTCTTTCACGGGAATTATCACCGAACAGACTTTTCGCACAGACTACGAGATTAGTAAATGGCAATACACGATAGCTATAACCACAGCTAGAGTAAACGGATCATTAGTTGATTGGTATGCTGATGACTCTTGTTTTGACTTGGATGAATGTTTTCTTAGTGCTTGCCATTCCCAGAATGATTGATTTTCTCTAATCTGTTAATTCAAACTTCCCTTTGGTAGTTACCAGCTATCAAGGGGAAAACAAAAAAAATGTCTAACAATCAACACCATGATAGCATTACCATCTAGCAACACAAGTGGATTACCAGCCGCTTGCGACTACGCGTCAATGTACTGCAACGATGCTTCAGTAGCAGCATCATTAGGCAAAGAGTCCAGCACAGAAATTATTTGCAGTAAGAATCTTGCACTGAAAAACAAAGCACTTCTGGCATTCCGAGATAGATGTTACCCTTTTTTCGTATTAGATGAAATTGCTTTGCGCTACAAACCAAAAGACATCAGAGATTACATCACTCTACATGTTCACCCATTCAACAATGCTTGTCACCGTGACTTAAGCGTTCGCGGTGGAAGCAAGGACTTCTGGGAAGCAGTAATTAAGTGGTGTAGCGATCGCTAAACATTCCGTTCGTTGATGCCAACAAGCAACACTTCACGCACAATGCATACAACAATGACAATTCCGACCTTTGATGAATCACTTGCATCCTCTCTTTACGAGTCTGATGATTTGTTCCCTATCGATCTAGATGATGCTTGGCAATGGTTAGGGTACACCAAGAAACAAACTTGCCTTGACAATCTGAAGGACGACTTTACCGATGGTGTGGACTTTTTACGGGCTGGCATCAAAAGTAGTGGTGGTAGACCTTCTGAGGTTTATCTACTCAGTGTTGACTGTTTTAAGACACTTGGCATGATGGCAGGAACAAAGCAGGGTAAAATAATTCGTGGTTATTTCCTTAAATGTGAACGGGAACTCAGGGACGCAACGACTAAAGCTCCACCACAGTTACCATCATCTGAAGATAGAGAGATTAACCAACTATGCCAGGATGAGACAGTTATTGCCAGACGCATTAATGAACTAAAAAAAGCATTGACTCATGAAGAGAGCAAGTTAGAGGTTATTCAAGTCAAAAAAGCCCGTCTTTACGTGCAAAAGCATTCTTCAATCATTGAAGAAGCAGAAAGGTGCAAGCAAATAATTACTAAGTTCAATCCATACATGTCAAAAATTAGCATTCAAAAGTAGGTTGGATGCCTTATCGTCAAAGTGTCATTCAAAGGTGTCAAAAAAAATGACACTTCAAGTGTCGGTCTAGAGTGACACTTTCGTACACAGGGTAGGCATGGACAAAATCTAACATCGAGCGAGTGAGCAACCGTCGAAATTTACCGCCAAAATCGCCTACAAGACACTTGTACTGAATTAATGGTATGTTTCAACATTCGAGATCATCAGCAGTTGCTTACGACTTCCACAGACAGGAGTTTACCTACACGAGCAAAAGTCAGGCAATGATAAACTTGCTGATTGTTTTTTGACTGTATGCTGAGAACTCCAAAAACATGATGCTGCATAGCATCTAGCAGAAAAAGATATTCTGACAGGTTAACCTGTAGGAAAAACTCTTTCTGTTGCCTAACGATATTCTAGACTGCCCCAACTACTGTTTTTTTTTAACTCTTTGTACCCTTGTGTGTAGAGTGACACTCAAAAGTGTCAAAAAAAATGACACTTCAAGTGACACCCGTGAGTGACAGTTTCATGCACAGGTATACCCTACCCATAAGAATACCCCAAAAGAGTATTTTTACTCTCTCAGGGTGTTTGCTTTTGTGCTAAAAACCTTACTTCATGACTCCCTGTTTTGCATGAACTTGTTTATTAATTCTTGCTGTTGCCGTAACTGTTCCTTTAATATTTCAATCTCTGACTGCTGTTGAGCTTGCTGATTAGCTGGTAATTCGGGATTAATCTGCATTGCCCTATCAGCAATGTCTTGATAATGTTTTTGACTCACTAATTCACCATGACCGCACCATGCACTAACTATTTTCTCATCCCTACCTAAATCGAATATTTGGTGAGTAATGAAACTGTGACGTGTATTGTAAGGCGATAGATACTTGGTAAGCTTACCTTGATTGATTAACTCTGTGATTATTCCTTTATTCTTATTCGCCTCATTTCCTTTCCATGCTCGACAAAATACATTATCTAGTATGATTTTTCCTCTTTTACTTTTAAAAACAACATCACTCGGTTCACCCTGTGGAATCGAGCATAGAAGGTTCCACAACTCACCGTTTTTAGGCATCGGAAATATTCTGATTAATTCTTGATCACCCTTAGCTGTTTTTGTAGGATAAAATCTTTTAGTTTGATTGTCGTAAGTGCGTCTGAAAAGTATTTGCTCTTTATTCCATAAAACATCGCACCACATAAAAGCTATTGCCTCACCCGTCCTACATCCAGTAAGAAACTTGAACTTAGTGAATGGATGCCAGTGGCTTATCTGTGGTGTATTTTTGATGTGATCAAGTATCACTTGTGCATCATTCCAGGCATAAGCTTTTGTTGTGTCCAGTACATCATCATCAGACTCGGTTTCTACTTCATTTTGTTTTTTACCCTTAGCGCCTTTGACTGTAATTTCATCCTCTAATCTTTCGTAAGGATTAGAGCTTATCAGTTTTTGACGGACTGCTAACTGATAAGCTTTTGATAGATGACCGATAAGTTTTTTAACATTTATTAGACTTCTGTTCTCAAATAACCAGTTCCTGATTTTTAGGGCATCCTCTGATTTAGTAGCTTTAATTGCTGACTCGATAAAGTTAACGTAACAACCCATGAAAACATTCTCAAAAGTACTTTCCTTTAAGTCGTGTTTCCTGTAATCACAGTACATACCCCAAACTTCCATCAGGGACAATTCTGGCTTGGGTGGTAATTGGTCATCCGATGTTACAGCAACACCTTTAAGTTTCAAGTCAGCAATGATGCCGTATTTGGCTAAGGTTTCATCAAAGCAACCATCCTGTAAGTCAAGCGTCATTCTCTCAGCTAGCCTTTGCGCTCTAGCCATATTCGCCTCGTTAGCGTCCATCCCTAGCGCTATTCGTGGCTGTTCCCCCCCAAAGTATTGCCTTGGTAGCCTAGCCTTGATTCTACCTTTCTCTACGTAGATTGATACTTTACCTTTGGAAGTCTTGCCAGTCGGTGTTTTACTGCTGTTTACCATAATGCTCAATTAATGCTCAAAGTGTGGATATCAGTTCGCTATTAACTGATATATAAGCATTGTAAACTATTGCAAGTTATCATGCGGGATTGGGTGCAACAGAACGCCGTGCAGTAGAAGCAAGTTGGTTAGGTGGCAAAATTCCTTTTGTGGTGTGTACCTGTGCGTTTGGTATGGGGATAAATAAAAGTGATGTCCGTTGGGTGGCACATTTTCACGCACCACATTTGTTATCTGAATATGTGCAAGAAATTGGCCGGGCTGGAAGGGATGGAAAACCAGCCCAAGCGTTAACGTTAGTGAGTGAACCTACGGGATGGCTAGATCCAGAGGATAAGCAAAGACAGCAATTTTTTCAAGAGCAAATGCGATCGCAACAGCAAATAGCGCAGCAACTTGTGAAAAAATTACCAAAACATGGAGAAGTGAATGCAGTGACGCGACAATTTCCCGACGGTGCTACAGCACTAGCTTTACTCCATAGCACTGGTCAGCTAAACTGGCTTGATCCTTTTCATTACACTATTGGGCATAAAGCTGAAAATCAGCCACCAACGCAATTACACGCTGCTAAACAGATGCATCAATACCTGACAACTAAGCAGTGTCGTTGGCAGTTTTTGTTAAACGCCTTTGGTTTTGACAAAGAAGCAGCTAACTTGCGTTGTGGACATTGCGATAATTGCCGTCAATGAGTATAAAAGACTCATTCACGAGTATCAAAGACTCGTCGGCGAGTATAAAAGACTCGTCAGCGACTATCAAAGACTCGTTCACGAGTATCAAAGGCTCATTCACGAGTATTAAAGACTCATCGGCAAGTATCAAAGACTCGTCGGCAAGTATCAAAGACTCGTCGGCAAGTATCAAAGACTCATTCACGAGTATTAAAGACTCATCGGCGAGTATAAAAGACTCATTTACATTAGACCTCTTGCAAAAGTCGAACATCCGCCCGAAAATTTATTTTCGGGCTAATAGCTCAAGTCGGTTTAAACCGACTAATAACAATAATTTTAGTCCGTTTAAACGGACTTTTGCTATTAGCCTGGGACTTGAGTCCCTGGCCGATCAAGGATTTTCGCAAGAGGTTTATATTCTCCAATGAGGTTCACCCAATAGGATGAATTGTCATTTTCACCACCAAGTAACAATAGGGAAGTCAAGTAGAGGATGAAAATATGTCATCTGCTCAAGCGCCCTCCCTACCACCACTAATTCCGCGCGAAATTCTGTTTGGGAATCCCGAAAAAACCAGCCCACAACTCTCTCCTGATGGCAAGTACTTGGCATATATTGCCCCTGATGAGAAAAATGTCTTGCAGATTTGGTTGCGAACTGTAGGACAAGAAGACGACCAAATACTAACTGCCGACAAAAAGCGCGGTATCCGCATTTTCTTCTGGACTTATAACGCCGACCAGTTGATTTATATGCAAGACTCAGATGGCGACGAGAACTTTCACCTCCACTTGGTGAATATTCACTCCAAGATTGTGCGTGACTTAACGCCATTCCAGTGTGTGAAAGCCGAACTGGTGGAACTGGAACCGAAATTTCCAGATCAAATGCTGGTAGCTTTGAACTTGAATAATCCCCAAAAGTTTGACGTTTACCGCATCAACCTAAAAAATGGTGCAGTGGAGTTCGACACTGACAACCCCGGTAATATTATCAATTGGACATCTGACGCCCAGTTCCAAATACGTGCAGCAACAGCTAGTACACCCGATGGTGGCTACGACCTGTTATTGCAGAAAACGCCAGATAAACAGTGGGAAATTCTCCGTCACTGGGGGCCGGAAGAGGAAGGAAATTCTGTTAGCTTCTCGGCTGATGGTAAAACCCTTTATATTCAAGGGAATCACGATGCTAACGCCAAACGTCTATTAGCTGTTGACCTAGACACCCATCAAGAAACTGTCATTGCCGAAGACCAGCAGTATGATGTTGTGGGGATAATTATTCAGCCACTGACGCGAGTTATCCAAGCAGTTTCTTTCTACAAAGATAAACAGGAATGGCAGATAATCGATCGCAGCATCGCCCCTGATTTTGAGGAAATCGCCAAGGTGCGCCCTGGAGAATTCTCTGTAATTAGCCGCGACTTGGAAGATAAAACCTGGCTAATAGCTTATAGAACTGACAATGGGCCAGTTTATTACTATGCCTATAACAGGGAGTCAAAAACTAGCACTTTCCTTTTTAGCAACCAACCCAAACTCGAAGCGTTGCAGTTAGCTTCAATGCAACCCATTTCCTACGAAGCGCGAGATGGCTTAACTATCCACAGTTACCTAACAACTCCTGTGGGAATACCTACCCAGAATCTACCAACAGTACTGCTGGTTCACGGCGGCCCTTGGGCACGGGATGTTTGGGGTTTCTCTCCCACGGTGCAATGGCTAGCTAACCGGGGTTATGCTGTTCTGCAAGTGAACTTTCGCGGTTCCACGGGCTATGGTAAAGCATTTTTGAATGCTGGGAATCGGGAATGGGCTTGCAAAATGCACGATGACTTAATTGATAGTGTTAACTGGCTAGTACAAGAAGGCATTTCCGACCCGCAAAAGATTGCGATTATGGGCGGTTCTTATGGAGGTTACGCCACTTTAGTAGGGTTAACTTTTACACCAGAACTCTTTGCTGCTGGTGTGGATATTGTGGGGCCGAGTAACCTGATTACCCTGATACGAACTATACCGCCGTATTGGGAACCGATGAAGGCGATGCTTTATCATCGGGTTGGCAACTTGGAGAAAGAAGAGGAGTTTCTCAAATCGCGATCGCCTTTATTCTTTGCTGACCGAATTCAAAAACCTTTACTCATCGGTCAAGGTGCAAATGATCCGCGAGTAAAACAATCAGAAAGCGATCAAATTGTCAATGCAATGCAGCAAGCTGGTTTGCCAGTACAATATGCACTTTACACAGATGAAGGACATGGTTTTGCCAGACCAGAAAATCGCTTGCACTTTTTTGCGATCGCAGAAGAGTTTCTCGCCAAATACTTAGACGGCAGATTTGAACCTTTGGCAGATATTCCAGGTCATTCAGGAATAGTTAAATAAAGCCTTAAAAGGGTGGTTAGTGTTATTCACCGACCACCTTAATATTTTTAATTACAGATGAATGTATTAATTCATCAGGTACTCGGTTTCGCTCAATGTATTCATTAATCTCGGCTTGATGATCGAGATAAAAACTCAAAGCATCAAACACTTGTGCCAACGTCAGATGTGGCAAATGGTTCAGGATTTCTTCTGGCATAATCCCCAATCGCCACAAACCGACAATGGCACGAACGAACAGATGTCCGAGTACCTATAATAATTGGCTCTCCACTTAAAATTTCAGGGTTACGGGTAACGTAGTGCGACGAGGTTTCAGCGAACATAGAATGAATCACTCGGCAGAAGTGGCGTTGCCTTTAGTTTACCAATAGTTATGGTCAGCAGGAGGCTGGTGCGATCGCAGAGGAGTTTCTCGCCAAATACTAGTGTTAACAGGTTAAATTAAATTGCCAAAGTCAGAATCTACCAGAGGGGCCACTAGTAGAGTTTGGCGGAATAACTAAAGGAGTCTTACTTCCATAAAAAGTAATGCCATTATCCTTTAGCAGAGAAAACCAAGGATCTTTTGATACATAATCGACTTTTTTAGATAAATGCCCTTGTAGATTAGCTTCATAACAAAAGAGCCATTGCTCACCATAAAGTTCATCTTCATTTAAAAATTGTTCCCATGTACTTGTATCTAAACTTTCTTTAATCTGCCCTTGCTTACGTTTTTTAATCGCTTTTCTAGTTCTATATCTGTTGTACAAAGTATTAGTTCGGCAATGACCAATGAAGTATCTGGGCCAATAGGGATACCTAGTGTTTGACCATCTTGACTATTTCTCAAAATTTTATCAAGATTATTTCCCAGAAGAGTCATATCATTTCTCTGTTGTTTAGCCAATGATTTTCCATGTATTGCCCAGGGAATACTATGAGTGTAAATAGATTGATAAAATCGAGAAATATCTGTATGTAATATATATCGCCCGGCTATCCTATTTTTAGCTCTTTCAACAGGAATTAAGTAGAAATCAAGTACAGGCGAAATAGAACGTTCACGTTGTGGATGAGGAGTATGAGTAGGCTTACTTTTTGAAAAATTAGAACGTTTTATTATTTGATTAACTGTAGACCAATTAGTATCTAATAAATGAGAAATTTCTAAGAAAAATACTGGGTTTGGAACACCTAAGTTTCTTCTTAATGAGTTGTATCTAACATGATTATGGCTATAAATTTTTGCAGTTCTCTTAGGGTAACGTGGAAAAGCTATTTTACCAGATGTAGCAAAGTCAGCGAGGGAAATTGTATTAAAAGGAGGAGGCAGTTCTTTTGGGAAATATCCTCTAGCTATTAAATCTCTGCTATTCATCTTTAGTATTTTAGGATTACAGAATTTACTATAAGATATGTTGCCCTGAAATCGAGACGACAGCAATCGTCATTGCAGTTAATGAATGGGGTAACTGTACTCAAGCAAGGTTTTTGTACAATAAAATAGCTCTTTCAGCCGCAACTAAGTAAGAAAACTGCGCGATCGCACTTCTCAAATCACTCTGTCTGTCTTACTTTTAAATTTAACTGCATTGCTTTCTCCAGCGTTGAGTATTTGCTCTGCGGTTAGCTGCAACTCTGGAAAAATAGTAGAAGCGATCGCAGAAGATTTTCTCGCCAAATACTTAGGTGGGAGATTTGAACCTACTTTGATGCTCAGACTCTTCTTTTTGCAAAAGAAAATCGAGATAGTCTTGTAATTGTAACAGCCTCGCTCCAGATAGCTGGCGTAACTTGGCTAAAATCATTTCTTCTTGCTGGCACTGGACAATAGGAATAATTTGAGATGCTGCTACTTCGACCGTCACATGGGGCAAATCAAACCCTTCCAGACTATACCCGTCCTCTTCCCCTTCAGGCATGGGGTAATGTTCTACAATTGTTGCAACATTTCCTCGCTTCAGGTTGTATTCTGGTAAGTCTTGCGCTAAGGCAACTTGAGAGAATAGAGGGTACTGTACCTTCATGAGTTAGCTCCTTGATCTGGCACTAAACTGACAAATTTGGTTGTATCGTTTGCAACCATCCAAATAGTTAAAATATTGAATTCAACGCCATTAATCCCTCGCAGACACGCACGAATGGCATACTTCTGCCCATAGCGAGTTGTTTTGATCGCCTCCGCAGGTTGCGTTAAAACTTGAGCGCATAGATCCCGTTCCAGTTGTTGCCAGTTATTTAGTGTATACCCAGCCCTAGCGAGAAATTTAGATTTATCGTCTTTTGGCAACGGCACAAGCAGATACTTGGTTAGCTTTTCTTCTGCGATTCTTGCATCCTGCGGTAAAAAGGCCATCGACTCATGGCATGAATTTTGGGTAGCAATTATTTATTACATTTTACTGCTTAAGATGACGAAAGTTTTAATGGCGATCGCACTTCTCAAATCCCTTCGTTTGTCTGCCTCTTAAATTTAAACTAAGAAATGGCATCACCCGCATTGCTTTCTCCAGCTTTGAGTACTTGCTCTACAGTTAGATGTAATTCTGGGAAAATAGTAGAAGCGATCACAGTATTTCCTGTAAATCTGGTTTCTTCATAAAACCCATCAACTAATATCAATACGGTAACTGCATTTATTTGTGGATCAACAATCCAATATTCAGCAATTCTCCTTGCAGCATACTCGGAACGTTTGTAGCGATAGTCCTGATCTTCGTTAGCTTTGCCAGGAGAAACAACTTCGACAACTAATGCTGGAGGTGGCATATCCAGAGTGATTGTGGATCGCGTTGCACCTTCTAAGGCTGTTGCAAGTTCATCCGTTAACACAACTAAGTCAGGAATGCGAGTTGTGGCACGAGAACCAGCAACAACAATTTCAACTTTGTTACTTAACCGATTAACCCAGACGAACTTGAGGAAATTTACCAACAAAAAGAGAGATACCTGGACATTTTTTGGGCTTTCGGGTGGGATTCCAACTAACTCACCTGCCACCAGTTCATATTGGCTATCCGTGCGATCGTCATACTTCAAATATTCCTCAAGCGTTAGACGTTTGCCAAGCTCTTGAACCCATTGAGTAGGTTTTCTCCCAACCCGCAGCAGTGCTTGCTTGATTTGTTCTTCAGTCACTTCTGGAATGTCGGAAAGATCAATGTCCTCATCTTGCATTGCGTCAATCCTTTCCCAATCAGTTTGAGAGGTTTTGAAAGAAAATGAATTGCTCACATTTAGTTCCCTCCCTCATCGAAATGACACGAATTTCATCCCCAACTTCTGTATGGGCAATTACCACCACTCGCCCGCGCAATAGTCCCAGGTAATAAAACGCTGTTCTCCATAAGCATAGCGCTCATCTTCAAACGTGAATGTTGCACCTTCAAAAACCTGAGAAGCATCCACGAAATCAAACCCGTGTTTGCCCAAATTTGATTGTCGCTTATTTTCATCCCAAGTGAACTGCATCAGCTGACACCGTGCTAAATTTTGAATTTTGAATTATGCAATCCAAAATTCAAAATTTAAAATCCAAAATTGTTTGACTTTTGCAAGAGATTTAGTAAACGCCTGATTATTTAAAGCGATCGCTCCCTAAAATTGCTGCAAAAACCGCAAATCACTAGCATACAAGCGACGAATATCATCAATTTGGTGTAACACCATTGCAAAGCGTTCTACACCAAAGCCGGCAGCAAACCCTGTATAAACTTCTGGATCATAACCCACAGATTTAAGTACATTTGGATCAACCATACCGCAGCCCATCACCTCCAGCCAGCGCCCATTCCACTGCAAATCGACCTCAGCAGAGGGTTCGGTAAACGGGAAATAACTGGCGCGGAAACGAATTGGCAACTCGCCAAATATTGCTTGTAAAAACACCTTAATTGTGCCCTTGAGGTCTGTAAAAGTTAATCCCTCATCAATGGCTAAAAGTTCTATTTGATGGAAAACAGCCGAGTGAGTGGCATCTACATTATCTCGCCGATAAACCCGCCCTGGAGCCACAACCCGAATCGGTGGATCTTCTCTTTCCATATAACGAATTTGCACTGACGAGGTATGAGTCCGCAGAAGATTACCGTCTGGCAGGTAGAAGGTATCCTGCATATCACGGGCGGGGTGGTCAGGCGGAGTGTTGAGAGCCTCGAAATTATAATAATCTGTTTCCATTTCTGGCCCTTGAGCCACGGTGTAGCCCATACCAACAAAAATATCCAGCGCCCGGTCAATAATTCCATTGAGGGGATGAATGCGACCTTGGGGGCTGTAAATTCCCGGCATAGTTACATCTAGAGTTTCCGCCTCTAGCAAAGCTTGAATTTGTGCGGCTTCTAAGGTGGCGCGTTGTTGGTCTAGACTAGTTTGCAAGGATTCTTTGACTGTATTGGCGATCGCTCCAATTTTCGGTCGTTCCTCTGCACTAAGGCGCCCCATACTTCGCAACAGTGCCCCCAGTTCCCCTTTCTTACCCAGATAGTTAACTCTGAGTTCCTCCAGACGTTCTAGGGTATCGGCGGCTGCGATCGCTTTTTCTCCTTCCTGCCGCAGTGCTAAAAGTTGAGCTTCTAAATTGCTAGTCATTAGTTATTAGTCATTGGTCATTAGTCATTAGTTTATAGTCAAAAGCTGTAAGCTGCTCGATAAATAAACTTACAGGCATATCCATTAACATTAGCCAAAGGGGAGAGTCGAAATTAAATCTCTGTTTATCAGTTAGAGACGATTAGACTAAAACAGCTTGACATAAATCTAGCTAACATCTCAATTAACAAGACTTAAGGATTGAGCAACTTGTCTTAAAGGTAGGCAAACTTCCGCCACAATGTACTAAGTATAAATGTTTTTTTGCTGCTTGTGACCTCAGACATTGACAAATCGCTAATAACAAATAACTAATAACTAATGACCAATGACTAATGACTATGAAATTACTAATTAGCAATGATGACGGCATTTCTGCCTTGGGTATTCGTACCCTAGCCAACTACTTGGCAGAGGCAGGTCATGATGTTAGTGTAGTTTGCCCAGATCGAGAGCGATCGGCAACTGGCCACGGGTTAACTTTACATCAACCTATTCGCGCCGAAATTGTTGAAGGGATTTTTCATCCTGCTGTCAAAGCTTGGGCTTGCGATGGTACGCCTTCAGATTGCGTCAAATTGGCGCTTTGGGCTTTACTAGATTCTCCTCCTGATTTGGTTCTCTCTGGCATTAATCAAGGTGCGAATTTGGGAACTGAAATCTTGTATTCCGGTACTGTTTCTGCTGCAATGGAAGGTTTAATTGAAGGCATTCCCAGTGTAGCGCTAAGTCTTATTAGTCACACTTCTAAAGACTTTCAACCTGCTGCTAAGTTTGCCAAAATTCTCGTAGACCAGTTAGCCCAAAAACCGCTGCCAGATTTAATGTTGCTCAACGTCAATATTCCTGCGGTCAAATGGGAAGAAATTGCCGGAGTTACTCTTACCCGTCAAGGCCTACGGCATTACATTGATGTGTTTGATAAACGAGTTGATCCTCGTGGAAAAACTTACTACTGGTTAACCGGAGAGGTAATTGAGGATGTGGAACCTCCAACCGGATTAAATTTGCTTCAAAATGTACCGTTAGATGTGCATATTGTACGTAAAAACCACATCAGTATAACTCCGTTACAATACAATCTTACCTACGCTACTGGACTAGAAAAATTGTCTGACTGGGAATTTAATTTTCCGTGAATCATTTGATGTATCAGGATAAAACTAGAGTTATTCAAATGCATCAGAGAAAAATGTAGGCTATAACGTAGGGGCACTCTTGAAATAACCGATACACATTCATCCGAACAACTGGAAAATTTTACTTGAGACTATCTCATTCACATTTACACAATCAGCCAGAAACAGGGTATGCTGTTTTACCAAGAAATCCTCCTTCTAGCAAAATCGGTGAGACAGCATAAACTTAGACACAATAAGTAACAATTTTTCCACTTATCGCCCGCTCAGTCCAGCAAGCAACACCCATGTCTAGGATAGAGAACCAATTTAGCGTGCAATTTTGGGGCGTTCGCGGCAGCATCCCCAGTCCAGGGCCACACACCGTTCGTTACGGCGGTAATACCCCTTGCATATCAATGCAAGCGGGCGATAAACGCTTAATTTTCGATGCAGGTACGGGACTACATGTTTTGGGGCAATCTTTATTGCGCCAAATGCCGTTAGAAGCTCATATATTTTTTACCCACTCTCACTGGGATCACATGCAGGGTTTTCCCTTCTTTACCCCAGGATTTGTGAAGGGGAATGACTTTCATATTTACGGCGCGATCGCACCTGATGGTTCTACCATAGAACAGCGCCTCAATGACCAGATGTTGCACCCGAACTTTCCCGTACCCTTGCAAATTATGCAAGCTAATTTAAATTTCTACGACATTCGACCGGGGCAACCAATACACATAGATGACGTGATCGTAGAAACAGCACCTTTAAACCATCCAGGTGAAGCCGTAGGATACCGTGTCAACTGGCGTGGTGGTGCTGCTGCTTATATTACCGATACCGAACATTTTCCCGACCGACTTGATGACAATGTGCTGTGGCTAGCTCGTAATGCTGACATTCTGATTTACGATTCCACCTACACAGACGAAGAATACCATTCCCCAAAATCCCCAAAAATTGGCTGGGGACATTCTACCTGGCAAGAAGCTGTGAAAGTGGCACAAGCTGCTAACGTCAAAACTTTGGTGATTTACCACCATGACCCCGCGCACAATGACGACTTTTTGGATCGTGTAGGGAAACAAGCTGCTGCGAAATTTCCTGGTGCTATTATGGCACGAGAAGGAATGGTACTTCAAGTTGCCACCTCAGTTGCCTTATCAGAATCTTTTCCTATTAGCAAAATTTCTACCTAAAGGTTGTGCTCGGAGGAATTGGAGATTTTAGATTAAATTGGTGATCAGAAGCTTTCAGAGCGTACCTGTTGGCTGCACGGTGAGACAGCGCTCCCCAGAGTTGTCAGAGCGCCGACCACAGGATCAGGGCGACAACAGGAGGACACATTAGTCATTAGTCATTGGTCATTAGTCATTGGTTATTTACAAATGACAAAGGACAAATGACAGATGACAAGTTGGTACTAGAAAAGCTGTCCTCCTCAAGGCGGTTTACCATAAGGTAGCTTCCTGCTGATAGCTAAAATAAACCTAAAATCTCAGAATCCACGTGCTAAATTTGTCTCAAAATGGGTGTTCTGTGTGGGTTGCTTCTTCTAGCGTTGGGCTGCTAACGCCGACTGCTGTTGCCCTTGGCAAGTTTGATGGTGTTCATCTTGGTCATCAAAGGGTAATTCAACCAGTCTTGCACGCTGGTGCTAACTTGTCAGTAGCCAGTAGTCCGCAGTTAAAGGAAAATCAACAACTAGCAAATCAAGAATATATTTACTCAACAGTTGTCACCTTTGACCCCCATCCACAGGAGTTCTTTACAGGGCAGCCCCGGACTTTGTTAACGCCACTGGATGAAAAAGTCCAACAATTGCGATCGCTTGGGGTAGAACAACTGGTACTACTACCCTTTGACAAAGAATTATCTGCTTTGACCCCCGAAGAATTCGTCGAAAAAATTCTTGTGCAACAACTGCGATGCCAGCGAATTAGCATCGGGCAGGATTTTTGCTTTGGCGAAAAGCGCAGTGGTACTGCTAAAGATTTGCAATTAATCGCCGCCAAGTACAATATCCCCGTTACCATCGTTCCCTTACAAACTTATACAGGTAACTCGCCCACCCAAAGCAGTTGCCTCAGTACTACTCCGACTCAAGATGCCCGCATTAGCACTTCATTGATCCGCCAAACCCTTGAGCAAGGCGACATCGAAAATGCAAATCTACTACTAGGACGACCCTATACTCTTCTTGGTGTTGTCGTTCAAGGTCAACAATTGGGCAGAACAATTGGCTTTTCCACTGCCAACCTCCAACTACCCAAAGAAAAGTTCTTGCCCCGCCAAGGAGTTTATGCTGTCCGCGTTTTTACTATCAGTGAAACATCAGATGTTATTCCTAGTAAGAGATTGGGTGTGATGAACATCGGTAATCGCCCAACTGTAAATGGTACTTATTCATCTGCGGAAGTACATGTGTTCGATTGGTCTGGTGATTTGTATGGCAAAAAACTAGCTGTGGAACTAGTGAAATTTTTGCGCCCTGAACAAAAATTTGCTTCTCTAGAAGCCCTGAAAACACAAATTCAACTTGACTGCGTTGTTGCTAAAGAAGTTTTGAGTGCTGAGTGGGAACAATAGATAGGGCATTGGGCATTGGGCATTGGGAATTGCCAATTAGGAATTGGGAAAATTCTTCCCTAATCCCCAGTCCCCAGTCCCTAGTCCCCAGTCACCAATCCCCAGTCCCCACTCCCCGCACCGCATGAGAGAAAAAATTGACGCTTTAACACAAAATTTGGCTCTTACCATCGTTGGCAAAGCTGAGGCAATACGCTTAGTGCTAGTAGCCTTACTAGGTGGTGGTCATGCCTTGCTAGAAGATGTCCCTGGTGTTGGTAAAACCCTTCTCGCTAAATCTCTAGCTCGTTCACTGGATGGTAAGTTTCAACGGCTACAATGTACCCCCGATTTACTGCCAACTGACATTACTGGCACTAACATCTGGAACCCAAAAAGCGGCGAATTTACTTTTCTTCCTGGGCCAGTCTTTACCAATATTCTCCTAGCTGACGAAATTAACCGCGCTACACCCCGCACTCAGTCAGCTTTACTGGAAGTCATGGAAGAACATCAGGTAACAGTCGATGGTGTCTCTCGTACAGTTCCCCAGCCTTTTTTTGTCATTGCCACTCAAAACCCTATTGAGTATCAAGGTACTTTTCCTCTGCCGGAAGCGCAAATGGATCGGTTCATGTTGTCGCTGAGTTTGGGCTATCCTTCCGAGGCAGAGGAACTTCAGATGCTGCAAAATCTCCAAAATGGTGTGAAGGTTGCTGATTTGCAGCCTTGTATTACCTTGGCAGAAGTACAGGAATTGCGTTACCTCTGCTCTCAAATAAAAGTGGCAACCTCTTTGCAACAGTACATCCTCGAATTGGTGCGAGTAACACGGCAAGATGAGGAAATAGCCCTTGGTGTTAGTCCGCGTGGCACATTAGCATTACAACGGGCTGCCCAAGCGCTAGCTTTTCTATTAGGGCGTGATTATGCAATTCCCGATGATGTGAAATTTCTTGTCCCTTATGTTCTTTGTCATCGCCTTATCCCAAGAGGAGGACGGAATGCAAGAACTGTTGTTGAGCGATTATTGCGATCGGTTTCTATTCCTTAATCCAACGTGAGTTCGATGAACTCAAAAACCGCTATCCGGGGTGGCGTTAACTGTATTTCTTGCTGTGGAGGATATTTGTTTGCGCTTCTACTCCGGTTCAGCCTGCGTTAGTTTGTACTCTACTATCAATTCATCCAAACTATCAGGGAAAGTTCCTCGCGCTACCATTTTAGTAAATACTTCATAACAGTCATCCTTAGCACCTTCTTTACGCGGAAAACCCAGCCACAAAATTGCGTAGACGCAAAGCGGCTTGTCGTTAGACATCGCTTTCATTTGTAAGGTATCAAAAGCTCTGAAAAATAGCCTATATCTTTCGGGTAAACCCATTTTTTTCACCCGTCCACAACGTTTTAATGCCCCTGTTAGTGCAAAATGACTTGTTAGAGGGTCGGAGGAAATTTTAGTTTCAATTACAACAGTAATAGCTGCAAAGAGCTTAACAATCGCATGGGTTTTAAACTCAGCTTCTGGCAACTTCTCGCGTAATTGAGAAACCCGGTTAAATAATTCTTGATATTGAGTGCCAAATAATTGCGGGTGAAAATAAATTTCCTAGCCATTGCTGATAAAGTTAGCCATTTTCTAGCGACTCGTTTTCTAATTCCACACCCTCAATCAGTTTTCGAGCAGCATCAGACATCTCGTTTGTATAAGGTTGCAATGTATTCTTTTTTAGCGCTTCAGTCATTGCAAAATCGAGAAACAGCCGCATCATTAACGAATCTTCCTCTTCTTCTGCTTCAGTTGACTTAGGTACAATCCGCAAAATTGCCGTATCGGATGATAATACCTCTATCTAACCATCTGCATTTGCAAACTGGGGATACTCACGGTAAAACTCCGCAGATAATCGAAACCCAGCACTATTACCTATTTTAGTACTCCGAATGCTGTAGGAGTTACTCATTATGCAATGTATATACGTTATGTACTTACATATTAGCAGTTTGTGGAGAGTTTGGGAAATGCGTAGGCGTAGCCCTTAATAGACATCGCTTTTGACAAGCATCAAAAAAGTGATTACCTAAGCTTATGTCCTTTTACTGCTAAATATGATGCTTTAATTAATACTAAATTTATTTGACTTTTCTGTTCTATTCATACCCATCTTTGGCTCTCAAACCCTATATTGCAAGAAAAATGTATTTTTAATGACTAAAGTAGAAATAGGACATTTTTGTAAAAACAAATACATATTTAAAAAATTTATTATTAGTTTTATCTTAACTGATAAAGTACGAAGAAGTGTATTTATGATAAGCAATTGTTACAAATAATTACTGATTTAATATCTTCGACTATAAGTCGGAAGCAGATACGCTATAAAAATAAATGAGTAAATATACTAACTAAAAACAATCAAATTCAACTAATATACCAAAAAAGCATAACTTCCTGACAGTTATTGAACAGTCAAAAGCTATAAGTGAAAATAGTTTCTTTTTGAATAAGAAAATATCGGTCAGAATCAGTATGTCAAAATGCAAATACTATCAAAAATTAAGCTTGTGCTGAAATACTGCCGACAGTTTGATAGGTGTACGGTAATTAATGATCGTGTAACAATTCAGAATCCTATAAGTACTAAAAGTCAAGGAGCTGCTATGCTGGACAAACGTGACTATACACTCATAATCGACCAAAGTGGCAGTATGTGGACAAAGGATAAAGATGAAATTAAAATCCAAAATGAACAAAAGCTTCAAAGTCGATGGGAATTAATAAAAGAGTCTACCATCGCTTTCGCTAGCAAATGCGAACAATTAGATCCAGACGGTATTACTGTTTATACATTTTCTGACAATTTTCAACGTTTTGAAAACGTTACTGCTAATAAGGTTATTGAAATATTTGAAGATGAAGAACCTTATGGTTGTACAAATTTAGCAGGAGTTTTACAAGATGCATTAGACAATTATTTTCAGCGAAAGGCAAACGGAAAAACTAAGCCTAATGGAGAAATTATATTAGTTGTTACTGATGGAGAAGCTGATGATCGAAACGCAGTTGTTAAAACCATAGTTGAAGCCACTCATAAAATAGATGGAGATAGAAAAGAATTGGGTATCTCTTTTATTCAAATTGGAAATGATAAAAATGCAACTGAGTTTCTTAAGATTTTAGATGATGACCTTCAAAAATCTTTAGGAGCAAAAATTGATATTGTAGACACACTCACTTTTGAAGAAATCAACCAGAAAGGTTTAAAAATGAAGGATGTTTTATTAGGAGCTATTATGGACTAAACTACAAAGATTAACTATAAGGGTTGCAGTTATGCCAGAAGAAAATAAACAAAAGATACTAGAAGGACTTTTGCCTAATATAAATGAGATAAAGGAGAAAAGTTTTATACCTCAGAGGCCAGATGATAAAAATACAAATGGCTTGGATGCACACATTGACGAGCCTCAACCGATTAATGAATTTGGTAATGCAATAAGTAGACGCATTGCTGATATTATTAAGAAGCGTCAAGAGTTTGCAAATCAAGTCAAGCCAGTCTATAAATGTTTGTCTGATATTCGTGAAGAAATCGTCAGTTTAAAACAACGTCGTAATGAACTCACAGAGGCAATTGATTCTACTGAGGTAGATAAAAAACTCAAAGAAATTAATTTTGATGTTTTGCAGGAGAGAATAGACCAAGATATTAGAGAACTAGACAAGCTTATTCAAAGATTTTCCCGTACAACCCTGAACATTGGTGTTGTAGGAAGAATGGGTCAAGGTAAGAGTGAATTGCTTAAAAGCTTAAGCGGACTGACCAACTATGAACTTCCTGCATGGAAGGGAAAAGCTTGCACCGCAGTTCGTAGCAAAGTTCTTCATGACGATGGTGAGACGAAAGCAATAGTTAAATTTCATTCAGAAAGTACGTTTATTGAGGAAGTAATCGGAGAGTATTATCGTGAGTTAAATTTAGGTAATGTTCCTAGTTTGGATGATTTTGGAAATAAATCTCTACCTCCATTACCCAAACATAGTGCAACACATCAAGAGATGTACAAGCGTCTCAAAAATGACTATCATTCGGCTTTTAAACACTATCGCGATTTCCTGAAAGCAGGTTCACCTCAAGAGATAGAAATTAAAAAAAAGGAAGATATTCCGAAATATGTAGCTCAAAAACGAGACGATGAAAATAGTAACCTCATAAGTTTTGAGCATTTGGCAGTTCGAGAAGTTGAAATTCGTTGTCGTTTTCCCAAAATTGAGGTAAATAAGTTAGGACTTGTCGATGTACCAGGTTTAGGAGATACAAAAGTAGCAGATGAAAAACTCATACTAAAGACTTTAGAACAGGAAGTCGATATAGTTCTATTTGTTCGCAAGCCTGATTTTGATCGTTACCAATGGGAAAAAAATGATTTTGATCTCTATAAGATAGCGAATGAAGCTTTAGACAACTTGGCTAGTCGAGCTTTTATGGTTCTCAATCATCGGAAGTATGGTAATGAAGATAACCTCACGGGTTGCCAAGATTTAAAGAGTGATACTCAAAGTATTATAATTGCAGAGCCGCCGATTATAGCTGATTGTTCAAAGCAAAATGAAACAAATGACGTTCTTACTAAAATTCTTGAGTATTTGGATAAAAATATCATTGAAATAGAAGAACAATATGCTCGTTCTCGTCAGAATAGTGTATTGCAAACTTATAACTCTATTAACATCGAGCTAGAGAAAGCGCAAAAAGCTTTAAATTCTTACGTTGGGAAATCTCAACAGTTTGAGAGCAACTTTGAGAAGACTATAAATGCTCTTTCGAGAGGACTTATTGATCTGCTGGAAGAGCTTTGGAAAAAACATGAGGAAATTGACGTTGAATTTCAGAATGTTATTGATGCTGCAATAGAGAAATGTAACAGCGATACAGGCATTCCCGATGCAACAAAAATTACGGAACTCATGCGTCATCCGAGATACAAAAATAGATACGATGTTGTTCATAGTGTTCTTGCTGCTGAATTGAGATCGTACTTATCACAAAACTTTTTGTCCTTAGAAGAAGGACTAAAAAATGCCTCAAATAAACTCAAAATTTCAATTGCGAACACCCTAATTACTGAGGGGGGTTTAGGTGAGCTAGCGAAATCACTGAATGTTGAAGGTATTGAATTTCTGGAAGTAATGAGGAAGATGCTGGATGAACATCAAAATAAGCTGGAAGTTGGTTTCAAAACCCTCTTAGATTTCAAAATGTCTTACGGAGCGCTTATTCTAGAGTCAATCCGTAGAGAACTTGAGCAAGTTATTGGAGGTGTGAGAGCTAATTCACAAACTGAATCCTCTAGAGAAGAACTTGTACAGTCTGGAGTTGAAGCTATAAAAGATGTTGCTGTCTCTGTTACTAAAGCTCAGTTGGGATTATCCGATTCTATTGTTGGTGAGATTGTAGGCGTAGTTGGCAATGTTGTAAATGCTGGGGCAAATGACTTCAAGATTACTGATGCAGCTTCAGTAAAAACCGATCTCGAACGGCTTCATACAGAAGCGGTTGAAAAATGTAGAACAGCTTTAGAAGAATGGAAAAAAGCTCCTAGTCGCGTGCGATATTACATGGCAGAGGAGTTTGTCGATCGCGTTCTTTACGACAAAGGTATGGAGACACAATGGAGGCTTTTTTTATCTGACCCTGACATAACTTCTAAGGTATGGATTGAATTTAAACAGATAGAAGAACGTAAGCAAATACAAGTAGATTGGATAAGTGCGGTAAAAAATGTTAAAGAATTTAATCAGCGTCAGCGATTGGTATTTCTTTAAGAACAATATAATTTCTAATTCAGAATATTAAGTTAAACAGGATTGAGATGAGTAGATACTTATCTCTCTTTTCTTAGAGGTTGTTTGAAAACTATTGGGCGAATAGAATTCGCTACTACACAAACGTTCGCGTAGCGGACGCACCAGAAGTCCACCTCCGTGGACTAAGAGAAAATCAAAAGTTTCAAACCCACAAAGGTGGGTAAAGTCTCGTGTAGCCGCGACTTCTAGCCGCCCAGTTAGTATACTTTGCGACTTTTCAAACATCCTCTTAGTATTTTGTAAATAAATAAAGGATTTGCTTGACCGACATTCACTTAAGTTTCCTTATCCTGCTAGAGTTTGGGCGTGTTAGAATTTCCTACAAAATCAGGTAGACAATAAATGAAAGCAATCGAAGTTACCGGCAAGATTGACTCTCAGGGAAACCTGATCCTAGATGAGCCAATTCAGGGAACCACTTATCCTCATCAGGTTCGGGTAATTGTGTTGGTTCCAGAGCAGGTAGAAGAGGATGATCCTGATGATACACCTGTTGAGGAGATTAAAGCTAGCTTGAGGAGAGCCTTGCAGCAAGCAAAAGCTGGGCAACGCCTGCCATTATCCGAAATGTGGGAGGGAATCGATGCCGAATGAACAGCCATCGGTATTAATCGATTTAACTCCTGAATATAAACAAAACTTGCGCTACCTTTCTAAGAGATTCCGCAATATTCGCTCTGATGTTCAACCGATTATTGAGCAATTACAACAAAGGAATTTTGTAGGCGATGCCTACGGCGGGCTACGCCTAGGCATTGCGGGCATTGGTGAGGAGTATATTGTTTATAAAATAAGAGTTCGCAACAGTAGTATTCAAAAAGGTAAGAGTGCTGGATACCGATTGATTTATTAAGTTGAATCACCTACAAGTATTTTGCTATTAACGATTTATTCCAAATCTGACCGAGAAGATATTGGTGCAAATGAAATCCGAGATATTGTGGCTGATTTTTCTAGTGAGTCAGGTTAAAACTGCTAAGAGATTTTTCCTTGCAATGTTGAGAGATGCGTAAATGCAGAAGGGCTTGCCAATAGTCATCGCCATGTTGTTTATCGAAAATACTTACGCAAAATCACCAAACACCGCCAAGACTGCGTAAGTCCTATGATTAGCACAAGCGCCACTTTTAAATATCTGGGAATGTGAGGAATGTCAATTTTTGTTAAGCGCAAAATCCGTGGTAGTGAAAAGCGATCGCCTTACAGCGATGCCTACGGCGGGCTACGCCAACGCCAAGCGCTACAGCAAAGCGCCGAACGCCAATTCAAACGCCAATTTTTCGGTTTACTTTTGGTAATTGTAACGTGGAGCCTAGCTATGGGTTGGCTTCTAGCCTTGGCAACTAACGCCCAGAGTGCTACTCCCACCGCCGAAATTGGCACTGTTGACGTAGTGCCTGCACAGTACCAATTAGGGCAAGAACTGTATTTGGAAAACTGCTCCACATGCCACATCGGCTTACCACCAGCCGTTTTACCCACCCAAACTTGGAAAAATCTCCTGCAAGACTCGCAGCACTACGGCGCACAACTAAAGCCTTTAGTTGATCCGCCACGCATCTTGGTATGGAAATATCTTTCGACTTTCTCCCGTGTTCAGCGAGACGACGAAGAAACACCATATCGCCTTAATGACTCACGTTATTTCAAAGCTTTGCATCCAGGAGTTAAGTTACCACGTCCCGTCCAGCTTGGCAGTTGTGTCAGCTGTCATCAAGGTGCTAGTGATTACAATTTCCGCCGCCTGACAGCAGAATGGGAGTGAGGAGTGAGGAGTTGAAAAAGAGGCAAGGGTGCAGGGAGCAGGGGGCAAGGGGGATAGAAAAGAATGAGCATTCGACCCTACCTAAACGAGAGCCACGCTTGGTTGTTGTGGGGGACTTAGACCCATGTCTGGCTCTGCTTCACGGCAGTTCTTGTTGAGGTCATTTCCCCCTGCTCCCCGCCCCCTGCCTCCTGCCTCTTCGTTGAAATCATAATTCCGATTTTTCACTCACAACTCTATTCGCCCACTCCTTCTCTGGCCCCATCTGAGGGCAAAATGATACTATGAAGAAAGACTAAATAATCAGATAAGAGTTAAAACCAATCATTTAATAAACTGATTGCCTCGTTTTTCTCCTGTTTTTGAGTTAATTCTCATTTGATACCCATCCACAACCAAGAAGGTTGGGTTGGGTTAAATGTTTATAATCAATGCCAAACCTTTAATCCCCATCCCCCTTGATTCAGTTCTATAATCTGCCATGCTAAAACTTTTGTTGGGCGACCCCAACGCTCGTAAGCTTAAAAAATACCAACCTTCTGTTACTGAAATTAACCTTCTAGAGGAAGAAATTAAGGCTCTTTCCGATGAGGAGTTAAAAGGTAAAACCGTCGAATTTAAGCAACGGTTTGCCAAAGGCGAAACTCTGGATGACCTATTGCCCGAAGCTTACGCCGTTGTCCGGGAAGCAGGACGGCGAGTCTTAGGCTTGCGGCACTTTGATGTCCAACTCCTTGGCGGTATCATTTTGCATGTCGGGCAAATTGCCGAAATGAAAACTGGTGAGGGTAAAACGCTTGTAGCAACCTTACCGAGTTATTTAAATGGCCTTACTGGTAAAGGTGTACACGTCGTCACTGTGAACGATTACCTGGCTCGTCGGGATGCTGAATGGATGGGACAGGTGCATCGGTTCTTGGGGCTGAGTGTGGGGCTAATCCAGTCAAGCATGACTCCCAGTGAACGGCAGAAAAATTACGACTGCGATATTACCTATGTCACCAACAGCGAGGTAGGGTTTGACTACCTGCGGGATAACATGGCGACATCAATGGCAGATGTGGTGCAACGCCCGTTCAATTATTGCGTGATTGACGAGGTAGACTCGATTTTAATTGATGAGGCGCGGACACCGCTGATTATTTCCGGGCAGGTAGAAAGACCTACAGAAAAGTATCTGCAAGCCGCTGAAATCGCATTCACACTCAAAAAAGACGAGCATTATGATGTGGATGAAAAAGCTCGTAACGTGCTTTTGACAGATGAAGGATTTGCTGAATCCGAAAATCTTTTGGGAGTCACAGATTTATTCGACCCAGAAGATCCTTGGGCACACTTCGTTTTCAATGCGATTAAAGCCAAAGAACTTTTTCTCAAGGACGTAAATTACATCGTCCGTAATGGGGAAGTGGTGATTGTGGATGAATTTACCGGTCGGGTGCTACCCGGACGGCGTTGGAGTGATGGACTACACCAAGCTATTGAAGCCAAAGAACACGTAGAAATTCAGCCAGAAACTCAAACTCTAGCGACAATTACTTATCAAAATCTGTTCTTGCTGTATCCAAAGCTTGGTGGAATGACCGGAACGGCAAAAACAGAAGAACCGGAATTTGAAAAAATTTACAAATTGGAAGTTGCGGTAATTCCTACTAACCGTGACAGAAGACGCCAAGATTTGTCTGATATGGTCTTTAAGACAGAACCAGGCAAGTGGGGTGCGATCGCTAGAGAATGTGCCGAAATGCACGAACTCGGCAGACCTGTATTAGTGGGAACCACTAGTGTGGAAAAATCCGAACTTCTCAGCCGGCTGCTGAAGCAACTGGAAATTCCCCACGAATTACTCAATGCCCGACCGGAAAACGTCGAGCGTGAAGCGGAAATCGTCGCCCAAGCCGGACGAAAAGGTGCTGTTACTATTGCTACTAACATGGCTGGTAGAGGTACAGACATCATTCTGGGTGGTAACTCCGAATACATGGCACGTTTGAAGCTGCGGGAATACTTCATGCCCCGAATCGTCATGCCAGAAGATGAAGATAGCTTTGGCGTTCAAAGACCAGCTGGATTGCCTACAGGACATGGCGGTGGTCAAGGCTTTGTCCCTGGCAAAAAAGTCAAAACTTGGCGGGCTTCGCCAGAAATTTTCCCCACCCAGTTAACAAAAGAAACAGAAAAACTACTCAAAGATGCAGTAGAAATTGCGGTGCGTGAGTATGGCGATCGCAGTTTACCAGAACTGGAAGCTGAAGAAAAGGTAGCCGTAGCCGCAGAAAAAGCTCCCATCGATGACCCTGTGATTCAGAAATTGCGGGAAGCTTACAACCGTGTTAAGCACGAATATGAACAATTTACTACCCGCGAACATGATGAGGTAGTGGGAATCGGTGGTTTGCACGTAATTGGTACAGAACGCCACGAATCGCGGCGGATTGATAACCAGTTGCGCGGACGTGCAGGAAGACAAGGCGACCCTGGAACCACGAGATTCTTCCTCAGTTTAGAAGATAACCTACTGCGGATTTTTGGTGGCGATCGCGTTGCTGGGTTAATGAATGCTTTCCAAGTGGAAGAAGATATGCCCATCGAATCTGGAATGCTTACCCGCAGTTTGGAAGGCGCACAGAAAAAAGTTGAAACCTACTACTACGACATTCGGAAGCAGGTATTTGAGTATGATGAGGTGATGAATAATCAACGTCGTGCTATTTATGCCGAACGTCGCCGGGTTTTAGAAGGTCAAGACTTGAAAGAACAGGTAATCAAGTATGCTGAAAAAACGATGGATGACATCGTTGACTACTACATCAACGTAGACTTGCCCTCGGAAGAGTGGGAGTTAGAAAAGCTGGTTGATAAAGTTAAAGAATTCGTCTATCTACTAGCAGATTTGCAGCCGAATCAATTAGAGGATATGTCAGTCAGCGAGATTAAAGCCTTCCTCCATGAACAGGTGCGAATTGCTTACGACCTCAAAGAAGCGCAAATTGACCAAGTTCAACCCGGACTTATGCGCCAAGCTGAACGCTTTTTTATCTTGCAACGCATTGATACTTTGTGGCGGGAACACCTGCAACAAATGGATGCCTTACGTGAATCAGTAGGATTACGTGGTTATGGTCAAAAAGACCCGCTGATTGAATACAAGAGCGAGGGGTATGAATTGTTCTTGGATATGATGGTCAACATCCGCCGAGATGTGGTGTACTCGTTGTTCATGTTCCAGCCGCAGCCTCAGCCGATGGTGCAGGCATCATCAGAGATGGTGTAGGAAGTTAAAAAGAATATCTCACGCAAAGGCGCTAAGATGCAAAGGTTTCTTAACGCCTTTGCGTTTTGATACATCGTTTAAAGAGACTCAATTTTCAGGATTTTGCTGAAATGGGTAAGCTAGTAATTCCAAATCTTCAAGATAAGCGGACTATTTCATTAAGCAGATTTACAAAAGCTTGAGAAAATCTAGAAATAATTCATGATTTAAGTGAGGTGATCGCAGAGTAATACCAATTCACGAAAAACCTGATACATATAGATTTCTCGTAGGGGCAGGGCATTGCCGTGCCCCTACCAACGTATTTGTATCATTATTAAAGTGAAATGGTATGAGCTATAAGTAAAACGCTGTTTTTGGATATGAGTCAATTTGTGAGTTCAATTAACCTGCAATTATCTCCAGATTCTATAAGTCAAGGTGAGCAGGCTATTCGTCAGGAAATTGCCTTGCAGTTATACGACCAAAATATTTTTACTTTTGGTCAAGCACGCCGCTTGGCTAATCTATTTGTATGGGAATTTCAGCAACTTTTATTTGGCGCAGCGAGGCTTTATTTCTCCAGAGGAAGTTCGCTCTTGTATTTTGGATAATGTTTTAGTTGATACGGGCGCAACTTTGCTGTGTTTACCTACTAGCATTATTAGTCAACTAGGTTTAGTCCAAGGTGGAGAAGCCCAGGTAGAGACTGCGGCTGGAGTGCAGCAGGGGCGGATTTTCCGAGATGTTGAACTTAGTATTGGAGAACGTCAAGGAACCTTTGATTGTCTGGAACTCACAGAAGTACACTATGCCCTTTTGGGTGTAACGCCAATGGAAGTTTTAGGGTTAGAACCAGACCTTAAAAATCGGAAGTTGCGGGTTTTGCCGATGAATTCTGAGCAAACTTATCTGAGTGTATTGTAAGCGATCGCTCATTTCCTGCGATCATTGAATAATTTGAAGACTTGTCTGTAGAGCAATCTCATCTCACAGAACGTTTATATAGGGTCATGCTATGCTATTGGGGTGTCTAATGAAGAGAGTCATGACTGCTCCAGTGGAAGAATTATTAAGCACCTTTGATCGTTTGCCAGAGTCAGAGAGACTGGAAATAGCTCTGGAGATTTTAAAAAGGGTCAGACATTTGGAGTTTCCATATTTGTCAAATGAAGATTTGGTTTGGAATGCAGAAGAACTTTTTTTGGAGTTAGATCGGCAAGAAGCTTCCGATGAGTAGCCCTGATCGTGGAGAAGTTTGGCTTGTCGATCTTGGGTACACAGCAAAAGTCAGACCATGCTTAATTATTAGTATTCCTGCCCTAGAGCAAGATCGAGCACTAGCAACCCTAATTCCTCATACAACTAGCTCACGCGGCTCAAGATTTGAGGTGGCGCTAAAGGTAAACTTTCTCCGAGCAGGAGTGTTTGACGTACAAAATATTATTACAATTCCACATGCAAAGTTACTCCGAAAGTTGGGAGACTTGACACTAGAACAAGTAGTTGAAGTTGAAAAAGTATTACTCTTTTGGCTGGGATTGGAGGAGAGAGATTTTGAAAGCGATGAGTAGCAATTCAAGATAGGTGAAAATCCTGGATTCAAAGGCTTCTAAAATACTATCGCTTCATATTAATTAATGAAAAAGCTCTTATTTATCTGTAGCCAGAATAAATTGCGAAGTCCCACTGCCGAGGCTGTGTTTTCTGAATATGAAGGACTTGAAACGGACTCGGCAGGTTTGGATCGCTATGCCCAAGTACCAGTTTCAACAGAAGCTATTATCTGGGCTGATATTATCTTTGTGATGGAGAAGTCACATAAAAATAAGCTATCGAAAAATTTTCAGCCCTTTCTTAAAAATAAAAAAATTATCTGTTTAGATATACCAGATGAATATGAGTATATGGAATCAGCTTTAATTGAATTGTTAAAACAGAAAGTGCTACTCATATTAAAAATTAAAAGGTGAACTAACTTTTGGGAGATAATTATACAAATAATTCTGCTGATAATTCACCTTCAGCAACCTTTGTGACAGAACCTGTCATAGAAACCGTAAAATCATCTTTGACTTGGATCAAAATTTCTCCACCAGGCATTTGCACAGTAATAGAGGAATCGCACAAACCAAGTTTATGTGCAACAGCTGCCGCTGCACTGCTGCTACTACCTGAAGCTAAAGTGTAGCCAGCGCCTCTCTCCCAAATTTCAATTTGGATGGTATTTCGGTTCAAGACTTTCATGAATTGAACATTGGTACGATTTGGAAAAAAGGGATGAACCTCTAATATTGGCCCATACTGTTTGGCAATGGCGGGCTTGATTTCAGCTAGAGGAATCACACAGTGAGGATTGCCAATAGTCGCTGCACAAAAAGTAAAAGTTTCATCGTTAACACTGATTTTTTCTTCAATTACTTCTCTGCGTAGGCGTAGCCCGCCGTAGGCATCGCCAACTACTGGGATATCATGACTCCAAAAGCTAACTTTTCCCATCTCTACCCGAACCGTTTTCCCTGCATCTTCGATAACCGATTGAACCAATCCGCCTACAGTTTCAATTGAGAATGACTCTTCGCTAACAAGACCTCTATCCCAGAGGTAGCGAGAAAAAATCCGCAGTCCATTACCACTCTTTTCTGCCTCACTTCCGTCTGGATTGAAGATGCGTAATGCAAACTGGGCTGTTTCAGATGTTAATGGCCCCAACAAGATACCATCTGAACCAATTCCAAAATTTCGATGGCAAATTGTTTTAATTTTTTCAGGAGTGAGCGGAAATAATAAATCTTGAGGATTAATAACTAAATAGTCGTTGCCAAGAGCATGATATTTGTAGAACTTCATCAATTTAGGCTAATCACACATCACTATAAGGCAAAAAAAATGCTGTACTTAAATCAAATCTAATTGCATTATATTCCCTTCAGAGAAACCGAGACTGGAGTAAACTGGTTTACCCAACGGCGAGGCGTTAAGAAGCACTCGTGTGCAACCGATCACTTTTAAATATTCAATTGCTCTATTAGTTAGGCATTTAGCAATGCCTTGTCTGCGGTTAGATTGTTCAACGTAAACCCCCCAAATATATCCAAATTTACGGTATTCATCTTTGAAAACATTCGGGTATAAACCTGCAAAAAGTTGACAACTTGCAGAACCCACAACTGTATTATCAACCTCTGCAACAAAAGCCTTGTAAAGCAAACTCCGACGCGCCTCTTCTATGAATTGGAGGGTAATATTCTGCCAATCAAGATCGATATTACTCTCATGCACACTAATATCTAGCCACATTTGGTAAAAGTGTTTTGAAATCAGTGAGTCTTCTTTGGCAGTGGCTTCTCTGATAGTGATATGTTTTTCTGTCAGCATAATTTTCTAACAAATTTTCGGAACTCACACCTAACTCCTCCCCAAAGTTGGAGAGGAGTTATTTAACATCAGCTAAAAATTAGGTGCGGTGCTTTTATTATGGGCAGGTTAAATCAGTGAGCAGTGAAAAGTGAAAAGTTATCTTATCACGGTTTCTGTCAGAGATTTAAATCAGTCAACAGTTAGCAGTCAACAGTTAACAGATACAATCTCAGACTTTCTGTGCAGATACTTCCTCTGGCTTTTCTTGGGTTTGCAACGCAGAATACAGCCTATTGAGCGCATTTACATAAGCTTGCGCGGATGCCACGATGATATCTGTGTTCGCTGCATGACCAGAAAATACTTTAGATTCATAACGTAAGCGAATCGTTACTTCTCCAATAGCATCAATACCAGCTGTTACTGACTGCACAGAAAACTCAATCAACTCGTTAGGCACATTCACCACACGGTTGATGGCTTTGTAAACTGCATCCACTGGCCCAGTACCGATCGCAGCATCGGTTAATTCTTCACCTTCTGGGGTACGCAGGGTAACTGTAGCGGTGGGACGGGCGTTGCTACCACAGGAAACTTGCACCAATTCTACTCGGAACAAATCGGGTGCTTGTTGGATTTCGTCGTTAACGATCGCTTCCAAATCCCAATCAGAAATATCTTTCTTTTTATCTGCTACCTCTTTGAATCTGACAAATGCTTTATTTAACTCAGTATCTGACAGTTCAAAGCCCAATTCTTTCAACCGAGTACGGAAAGCATTTCTGCCTGAATGTTTGCCCAAAACTATTTGATTGTCTGTCAAGCCAATCAATTGGGCATCCATAATTTCGTAGGTGAGCTTATTTTTTAGCACACCATCTTGGTGAATCCCAGACTCATGAGCAAAGGCATTCGCCCCGACGATCGCTTTATTTGGTTGTACTAACATTCCCGTCAAATTAGAAACTAGGCGTGAGGTTTTGTAAATTTGCCGAGTGTCGATATTTGTCAGGGATTCTTGAGATTCTTCTGGTCTTCCGAGATAAGGATTAAAATATTGTCGCCGCACATGTAGCGCCATCACCAATTCTTCTAATGATGCATTTCCAGCACGTTCGCCAATGCCATTAATCGTACATTCTAGTTGCCGTGCGCCATTTTTCACGGCTTCTAAGAAGTTAGCAACTGCCAAGCCTAAATCATTATGACCGTGAACGGAAATAATCGCTTGATTGATGTTGGGGACATTTTCGATAATCCCCTTAATGATTGCCCCAAACTCGCTAGGAGTTGTATAACCTACAGTATCGGGAATGTTAACTGTTGTTGCACCAGCTGCGATCGTTCGCTCTAACACTTGGTAAAGAAATTCTGGATCGGAACGAGCCGCATCCATCGGCGAAAATTCTACATCTGTCATGAAGGATTTGGCATAAGCTACCATCTCTTCGGCGATCGCTAACACTTCTGCCCGTGACTTTCGTAACTGATACTCTAAATGTATATCAGAAGTCGAAATAAATGTGTGAATTCTGGCGTTAACTGCTGGTTTTAATGCTTCTGCGGCTGCTTCAATATCTGCTTTAATCGCTCTTGCCAAACTGCAAATTACCGGGCCATTTTCTGTTCCCACAATTTTGGCAATCTTGCTGACTGCTTCAAAATCTCCGGGACTGGCAAAGGCAAAGCCTGCCTCAATTATATCCACACCCAGACGCGCCAGTTGCTTTGCAATAACTAGCTTTTCGTCTATATTGAGAGTCGCTCCCGGACACTGCTCTCCATCTCGGAGTGTAGTATCAAAAATGATGATTCGATCTGTTTTGTTTGTCATTTGCAGTTTGTTGTTTAGTTTTTACTTGTGAATCAAAATATCTTCAAACTTAGTTTTTCTTTTACTCTTACCTTTGTAAATAATTGCTAAGAATACTAACCTTCTGTTTTTTCTATTTGATCTCTGATATCATTTAAATCTATATATCTGTCAGTAGCATTCCGTAGTTCTCTAGCTATCATCCCTTCTGTTGATACTACCGTAATATGTGTATTTTTTGATCTTAATAGTTCGATTGCTCTTTCAAAATCTCCATCGCCACTGAATAATACTACTCGGTCATACTGGTCTACTGTATTAAACATATCTACAACAATTTCAATATCTAAATTCGCTTTTTGCGAGTAACGACCAGAAGTATCATCATAATATTCTTTAAGAATTTTAGTTCTGACTGTATATCCTAGACTAATTAGAGCATCTCTAAAACCTCGCTGATCTTGTGGGTCTTTTAAGCCAGTGTACCAGAATGCATTAATTAATGTTGTTTCTGATTGCTCATGTTTGAAGTATTCTAAAACTCGCCGAGGGTCAAAAAACCAGCCATTTTTTTGTTGAGCATAGAACATATTGTTTCCATCTACAAAAATAGACAGACGATTCATTGGAGAACCCATACAAATTTACACCTAATAATATAAATGAATTTAGATGGAACAATAGATTATAGCAATTTTCAAATGCCTTGTTTGCTAATATCTATAAAGTAGCTCTTCATCTATAGCTTTTATCCTACCTCTTTCAAGGCATAAAAACGTCTGCAACATTGGAGTTGAGATACTGGGTGCTAAACCTTATTCACCTCCAGCACTACAAGAGCCACCCTGTGATCAAAATCTACCAATAAAATTGAACTAGCAACAGCATTCATAGCTGTATAACATTAAAGTTTACTCCTAAAGAGGTATAGCATAAGCTTAGGGTAGGATATAAGTTGATGCCTATCTATAGATAAAGCTTTCAGTATAAGGACACGCTTTATGGAGAGTACCAATATTGCGCCAAAGACAGAAGACGTACTTGGGACAGCTTCTGGTAAAACCCCACTTAAGAGCCTACTTGTTGGTTAGGTTAAGGCAAAATCTCGCCGCAACCAAGTACAGAGACGAAGTATATCCGGCTATAATCTGTGAGACAATCACTCTTTTGTAACTCACTCAACAGAAAAATAATAATTTAGGCACTACCTGAGTAAGAATCTCTTGGGCGCTACCTTTGTCAATAAAAGTTTATTGATGAATAGAAGATACTTTACAAATGTATAAGATTGTCATTTAAGTCTTATTTCAATGTGCTTACACTAAAACGTGGTCTGAATAAATAAAAGTGTTGGACTTAAATCAATCAGTAACACGATATGGCAGAAGAACCTACATCTACCTTAACTAAAAACTATGTCTCTGCTGCCAATAGACACTCAAGTAAACCGACAAAAGTAACATCAACAGCATCGGCTCGTCAGTCTAGGTGGATGATTCGTTTAGGTCATCTCCTTGCTGGCGCTTGGGCAATTGGTGCAGCAGTGCTGAGTGCTTCTGGTGGGGAATTGGTTCAATTGATCGAAAATAAGGCGCTTTCTGGCTTTTTTCAACTGCGTGGGCCGATTTTGCCTCCAGAAGACATCGTAATTTTAGCAATAGACGATCAGTCAATATCAGTTCCCGAACAGTACTATAAAACAAATCCGAAACAGTATGCCTACTTAGAAACACTGAAATCTTATCCTTATAAACGGGCTGCATATGCTCAGGTAATCACAAAGTTAATCAAAGCAGGTGTCCGCTCTGTAGCAGTAGATGTCGTTTTTGACACGCCAAGCAGTTATGGAGTAACTGATGATCGCCAACTCCAAGCAGTATTGCAAAAATATGGCAGCAAAGTTACCTTAGCAGCCGTTTACGAAAATTCTCAGACGCGCCAAGGATCTTTTATGCAACTGATTGACCCCCAACAGATGTTTCGTACAGGGTCAGTGTCCATTGGTTCAGTTAATTTCCCCCTGGAGGTAGATGGTAAAGTTCATCGATTGGGAAGTGAGTTTTCTAAGTTGTTAGCTGAAGATAATTTGATCGAAAATTTACCCTCTTTTGATGAAGCAACGCTTAGGGCAGCACAAGTAAATTATCCCCGACCAAAAGGCGATCGCATTTATTTTTGGGGGTCTGCGGGTACATTTGAGCAAATACCCTTTTGGCACGTACTCGACCCGGAAAACTGGAACACTTATTTGCAGCAGGGAAAGGCCTTCAAAGACAAGATAGTGCTGATTGGTGCAACAGATAAGTTACACAATGATTATTATCCAGTCGCTGTTAGCAACAGCACTAAACGCATGTCGGGCGTGGAAATTCACGCCAACGCGATCGCAACTTTGATGAAAGGTAAAGCGATCGCCCCAGGAATTAACAGTCCACCGTTGCGGGGTTTGTTTGTGCTAATTCTAGTTGGCAGTACAGCCTTGATGATTAGCAGACGCAAGCGTAGTATCAATAGATTTCTCTATAGCCTCGCCCTGTCTGGCACTTGGGTTGGAATTAGTTATGGGTTATTTGTTCATGGTCAGTTAATGTTTCCTACGACTGTACCAATGATTGCGATCGCTATGACCGGATTTTGCTATCTGGGAACCTCATTAGTGAGAGAAAGCATCAAAAAACGCCAATTAGTAGACATTTTTCAGAAGTATAAAACTTCCGCCGTCGTCCAAGAGATTATTAGCCAACAAGATGACTTGCACGACCTAATCCAGCAAAGAGATTTAGCTTTATCAGGGAAAGTCCTGGCTCGACGCTACAGAATTGTCAAAGTTCTCGGTTCCGGTGGATTCAGTGAAACCTACATTGCCGAAGATACCCAACGTCCTGGAAATCCGCGATGTGTTGTCAAGCAACTAAAACCAGCCAACACCAAACCAGAAGCTTTGCAACTTGCCAGACGTTTATTTAACTCAGAAGCGCAAACACTCGAAAAATTGGGAACACACCCTCAAATCCCGCAACTTTTGGCCTATTTTGAAGAAGATGAAGAATTTTATTTAGTACAAGAACAAATTATTGGTCATCCTTTAAATCAGGAATTGCCACCAGGCAGAGCAATTGAAGAAATTGCAGCGATCAGAATTGTCAGGGACTTATTGCAAACATTAACATTTGTCCATAAAAATAATGTGATTCACCGGGATATTAAGCCCAGCAATATCATCCGCCGACATTCAGACGGTAAACTGATCCTGATTGACTTTGGAGCCGTCAAAGAAGTCAGTACAAGACAGCTTGATCCTCAAGAGCAAAACCCTTTTACCATTGGCATTGGTACTCAGGGTTACGCACCAAGCGAGCAATGTTTTGGGCGTCCACACTACAGTAGTGATATCTATGCAGTCGGCATGGTTGGGATTAAAGCCTTGACTGGTATAGCACCCCGTGAGCTAGATAGAGATGCTGATGGAGAGATAAAATGGAGCGATCGCTCCCAGGTGAGCCACTCCCTAGCTAAGATTCTCAGTAAAATGGTGCTGGATGACTTCAAACAGCGATATCAGTCTGCATCAGAGGCTCTTGAGGATCTTGAAGCTTTTGACGATGTTGTAAATTCCCAAAGCAGATATCCCATGCTACAGAATGACTCATTAATGAATACTTTAGATGACTTAGGCGCTCCGACAAAATCTTGCTCAGAAGCATCCTCAGAAACTACTTGAGAAGGACGCCGGCCGGTTCAGATAGGCAGGGGAAGAGGCAGAGGGGCAGGGGGGAAAACTCTTCTTTGTTGCTCCCTGCTCCCTTGCTTCTTCCCCTCCCCGTGTCTTCTTCACTCAATTCTGCACAGGATTTTAATTTAACGACAGGAATTCTTCTCCTGCCGTGGGATGAATGCTTATTGTTTCATCCAAGTCTTCCTTGGTAATGCCCTTGCGAATTGCCACGCCAAGACTTTGAATGATATCTGCTGCATGTTCACCCACCATGTGAGCGCCCAAAACTTGCCCAGAATCACTATTTAGCACTAACTTCATAGTAGTTGGCTCATTCTGTTCAATTAGCTGATACAACAGGGGTTGGAACTGGGTGCAGTAGCATTGTACAGATTCACCAAATTTTTCCCGTGCTTTCGCCTCTGTCATCCCTACACTAGCCGCTTCTGGACGGCAAAAAACAGCAGTGGGCACATAATCATAATTTAGTTTTTGCGCCTTGTTACCAAAAACTGTATCGGCAAAGGCAATACCTTCTGCCTTTGCCACTGGAGTCAATTGCACGCGGCTAGTGCAGTCACCCACAGCAAAAATGTTTTCTTGGCTAGTGCGGCTATACTCATCTACTTTGATTGCACCATGTTCGCCAAGTTCAACATGGGCATTTTCCAAACCAAGATTCTTGGTATTTGGAGCGTACCCTGTGGCAACTAAAATGGTATCTGCTGTAATTATTTCTTGGCTCTTACCAGTAATAGTTAACAACAAACCCTCATCTGAGAATTTGATTTCTTGAACAGTGCTGTTGGTGAAAAACTTAATTCCGCGTTTACTCAAACCTTGTTGTACCGCAGAGCAAATGTCATCATCAAACCCCGATAAAATCATCTCGTCTTTTTCAATCACCGTCACTTCGCAGCCGAAAGCGTGCATCATACTGGAAAATTCTACGCCAATGTAGCCGCCGCCAATAATTGCCAAACGTTTCGGCAGATAGGGTAGATGAAACATCTCGCGGGATGTAATAGCGTATTCTATACCTGGGATTTTGGGCTTGAGGGGTTGTCCTCCCACAGCAATTAAAATTTTGTCTGCTGTAACTTTGCGTCCATTGATATTGATAGTATGTGTATCAATGAAAGTGGCATATTCAGAAATTAGTTCAATTCCAGCTTTTTGTAATTGCTGAAAATAAGACTGGTTAATGCTGTCAATATGCTGATGTACTGACTTAATAAATAATGTCCAGTCAAAGTATGTTTGACAGTCGCTCCACCCATAACTGTGCGCTATTTGATTTTGCAGGGCGAAGTCAGCGGCGTAGACAATCAGTTTTTTAGGAACGCAACCGCGATTTACACAAGTTCCCCCGACGGATTCTTGTTCGGCAATAGCGACACGTACACCGTAACTAGCTGCTTTTTTAGCTGCTGCCAATCCCCCAGGCCCAGCACCAATGACAAACAAATCGTAATCAAATGTCATAAAAATCTGTTCCTTTTTCACTTTTTGGAAAGCAGAGCTATTTCATCCCTTATAGTTATTTAGACAAAACTTAATCTACTGTCTTTGGGTGGACAATTTGGGATGAACCCAGGCTGATATGTAGCATATTGCCGTATTAATAACAATTACATCCAAAAGGAACAGCGTAGGCGCAGCCCGCCATAGGCATCACTCGACTGATACTAATTAATATTATCTAATATTGACAAAACGCATCTTGTTTATAGCACAAGAGGTAAATGTTTGCGACGCCGAATAGCCCGTCGTAGACATCGCTTTCACCGGAACGTAGCCCATCGCCTAGTTTGGGCAGCTATGCGATCGCACTTTTATGCAGCAGCCATCCTGTAGAAAAACTGTAGATCCGTTGTTTGCACATGATTACGGTGAATGCAGGAAACTTTGCATTTTCTATGCATCCTGCGTCATTCCCAAGTGCTTAAAACTATTAATAGCCTAGCCGGGACATAACCCTTCCTGGCACTCAGGGCCACGAACAATGTGCGTATCATAAAAGACCTTTACTGCTGTAGAGTTGTAACGGTCAAGTTTCTGCAAGTAATTCCAAGCGGTGAGTGCAATTGCTGTGTCGAGGTTCAACCGTGGTGTCAGGATAATACGTGCGTTAAAGTTGCTCAAAGATCGCGCCTGCTGCCGTAGCTGGGACAACTCTTGATCTTTAATTTGTTTAGGGTTGTAGCTAATAATCACCCCACCATGTTCCAAATTATGTACTAAAAATCCATCGGCGGGTGGATCTTTGTATATGCCCCACGCTGTTGGATACGGGTAGTGCGGCCCGGAGGTTGGTGGATTTGAATTATAAGTGATTGAAGTACCTACTTCTACATGTTGTTGCCCTAAATCTGGGAAACGTATTCCTGGTAGTATTGTGCCAGGGTACAGCCCTGGCAATGGTGATTCAAATGTCATTACTGAAAAGGGTTCAATTAAGCCCTTCCACTCTCGTATGGAATTCATCATTGAACTAGAAGTTGACGCGGTACTCGGTTGTGAGGAAGATTCCTGAGAACTCCCAGGCATATTTCCGAATACTAAAGTTATGGTGATCGTGCAGATCAGGCAGAGTAACAAGAAACCTGATTTAGCAAGTTTAATGCTCATATAATCAAATAAAATTGTAGATGTACTATTAGAATAACGTTCCGGTTGTGTTCCAAAAACTTTGATAAGAAACATTGATATTTTAACTATGCATACAACATATTTCAGTTACCTCGATAGATGTATTTTTCGTATTTATTTATCTTTACAAAATTTGATTTTTCCACTCAAATAACTGCACTTCCAACCGTTTGCCCAAGCTATGTGAAGCTCTGTAACAATATCAAATCAATGACTTTTGTTTACGATAAGTAAGCATAGGTTACCTGTAGAGCATCAAAACAGTAAACCAACAGTTGAACTAATTTTGAGCTAAAGATGAGCTTACAAGCCGATACTGCTCTAACACTCTAAATATATGAAAAGCCAGTCTGGCTCATTGATGACGAACAAAAGTTTGACAAATTATTAACATTTGTTGAACAGTGTTAATTCGCCGTCTTAAATTTAATCGGTAAGATATTGTTTAATTAATTATTGGGTAGTTGAATAATTGATAAGCGATCGTTATTTTATTTTTTGTCGAATGTTTGCGTTGTGCTTCTCAAAAATTGCGATCGCTCGATTATTGCTAAGTTATATTACATTATGTTGTCGAACAAGCATCTTGTCTATTTTACAAGAGGTAAATTTTTGCGACGCCGAATAGCCCGTCGTAGACATCGCTTAGTTTTGGTAGGTATGCGATCGCACTTTTGATCCAAAGTATATAAAGAATAGCCTAATCTTCAGTTACAATCTCACCTAAGACTAAAATAGTCATGGAAAAACATCCTTGTAAATAAATCTATGAATGTGTTCTTAAATCCAGAGATAGAGCAATTCATCCAAACTCAGATTGAAAGTGGTAAGTATGCTTCGCCAGAGGAAGTAATTGTTGATGCTCTCAAGATGTTTGCAGCAAAAGGTCACATTGAAACACCAGTGCAGGTAAAAACACCTGAAGAATTGGGGTGGCCTCCTGGCTTTTTTGAACAGACGGCTGGTTGTCTGCAAGATGATCCTCTAGTGAGATATCCTCAAGGTGAATATGAAGTGCGGGAGCCGTTAGAGTGATTTATTTATTAGATACCAATGCTTGCATTGTTTATCTAAATCGTCCAATATCTGGAGTGCGACGACGGTTAGAGTCTTTATCACCACAGGATATTGCTGTTTGTTCAATTGTTAAGGCTGAACTGTTTTATGGTGCCATAAGAAGCAAGAATCCTCAACGCACCCTAGCTTTACAGTTAGCTTTTCTTAATAATTTTGTCTCTCTGAGTTTCGATGATGTAGCCGCCACAATTTTTGGTCGAATTCGTGCTGAATTGGCAACTTTAGGTACGCCTATTGGCCCTTATGATTTACAAATTGCATCGATTGCTCAGGCACATAATTTAATTTTAGTTACCCACAATAGAAGTGAATTCAATCGCGTAAATGGGTTACAGATTGAGGATTGGGAGTAAGAAGGTTGATAATTGAGTCGAACAACTGTTCGGTTTTGCAACCTACCAAGCTATCCGACTCAGTTTTATTTTTGAACTGAGTCACCCCTGTCGCCGGAACAGGTCTGGACTCCCTGATGTACGCCCGATAAATTGTACCCAAGGTTGATGTTGTACTTCTCAAAAATTGCGATCGCCCAATTATTACTAAGCTATATTACATTTGATTGACAAAAAACGCATTTTGTCTATTTTACAAGAAGTAGCAGTGTGATCGCTGGCGACGATGCGTAGCCCATTGCCTAATTTGGGCAGCAGCCATACTAGAGAAAAACTGGAGATGCGTTGTTTGCACATGGTTATGGGGAATCAAGTAAAGTTTGCATTTCCTCCGCATCCCTTGTCATTCCCAAGTGCTTAAAACTATTAATAGCCTGAGTTGACAATTGGCAGGCTTTTTGAACACTTCCCCACCTTCTCTCCCAGCGAGCAATAGAACGTTGATAACGAGCCAGACGCCGTTTATTATTGCTGCTTTCGGCGACAGTTAAGCCTTGAATTAAGAGCTTTTGAGCTTCATCGCGATCGCCTTGTTCGATGGCAATATCGGCAAGCCAATTTTGAGCAGAATTGATCACCCGATGCCAATTAATTTTTTCTGCACTTTTCATCACATCTTGAAATAGCTTCTTTGCTAAAAAATATTCACCTTCTGAATAAAAGATTTCAGCCCGATGGTAAAGAACGGGAATAAAATAGCGAATGTGCTGTCGCTCGTCTAGATTCGCCTCGATCACCAATTTTTCTTCTACTGTTAGCCAGTGGCGTGCATCTTTATAATCCTTCTGTCTGATTTGCAGCCTAGCCATACTTTCGGCTAAGTCAGCTTGAACGCATGAATCTGCATGGTCACGTAAAACCCACGCCCGCCGCAATATTTCGTCTGCTGCTTTCAGACTTTGAGGTGAACAATCCCGAATTAGTAGCCAGGTTTTGCGGATCATGAATTTCACCAAAGATGACCATTCACCACGTCGTTCTGATTGTTCTATCAGCCATTGCAACCAATCAAGGCGATCGTCCCAATAAGCATAGAGATTGGCGTAGTGGTTCAAGAGCAACCACAAATCCCTAACTTCTGCATAGTGGTCTTGGTTTTTACACCAATAAAGTACTGCCCGCACATTTCCTTCCTCTTCCTCTAACCTGTCGTAATGTATCCATTTTTCCCAATCTTCTCCGCCGTAACTGTAAGCAAAATCTAGATACCATTTCACCCAGCGCCTCCGTGCTTCTTTCTCAAAATCTGGGTAAGCAGCTAATTGTGCTAAAGCATACTCACGAGTCAGAGAGAGCATCTCGTATCGCTTAGTCTCTGGATTCAGATTCACTAACGAGAGTTGCTGCAAACGTACCAAGCCATTACTGACGGAATCAGGAGCAGATGTCAGTCCAGCAACCTCAGCTACAGCAGCTTGGATAGGAGAGTCAGGAAAAATCGCCAGCGACATGAGTAACTTGTGTGGTGGCTGTCCCTTCGTACCTTGCACTGATTGCTCAAAGCAAAAACGAGCCACATCGCCTGTAGCAGAGGCTAACTGCTCCAACACGAAGTTCAAGGAGTAGCCACTAGAAACTTGACCGAGTGCGTAGACAATAGCCAGAGGGATTCCCCCAGTGCGCTTGTAGAGCAAGCTAGAGTCCTCATCTTGGATAGTTATAGCTTTTTCTTCAGCCTGTTGCTGAATCAACTGCAAACCATCATTGAGGGGCAAGTTTCGCAAACTGATTGGCAGCAGGGCAATTCGTTCGCGGGTAGTAATTACTACTTTGACGCAAATGGGCAAATTGTATAGGAATTCTATAACCTCATCCCTGTCCTCTATAGTCTCCATATTGTCCACAATCAAAAGCGTTCGCTGTTTAGAAAGACATTGGCGTACACGCTCAAATTGGTCATTGGGAGGAGATTGAATAATAGTAGAGTCGCTTAAAGCATTGGCAATCACCCGAAAAATCTCGCGCAGGTTACGCTGTCCTTGCTGCCGTTGCAAAATCATATCGGGAATCAGTTCCTGTTGTTTGGCTGAAGTGAAAATAATCGCATCAAATTTAGGCGCATCAGAACTGTTTTCGTTACTAGCTTCTAAGCACACGTAAGCAGCTGCTAACACCAGCGCCGTTTTCCCTACGCCACCAATGCCATGTACCGTAATCATGTGAGCGCCATGCATCGGCAAAAGCCTTTCCAGTAGCTTTTTCATATCTGCCTCACGACCAATAAATTCTGTGTAGGTTGGTGATGGCAGATTGTGGGGGATAGAGGCGCTTTCGGTACTAGATGCAGCAACACCTCTGCGATATCCATGTCTCTCTAGAATGTAAATAAGGTTGCTTGACCTGACGCTATTGTCTGGTTCTCCTGTCAAAGTTTCAATATCTCGATAGATATTGCTCAATCCCACTCTCACACCAGCCTTATCTCTGTACAAGTCCTGACTTATCTTCGTCAAGCTATACCCGCACAGCAACCCAAGTAACAGGTCTTTCTTAGAATTTTGCCTGTATCGCTCTTGAATTCTAGACTCCAAGTCAGTCAGTAAACGATCTATATCCCAGTCGTGTAAAACCTTTTGATACCAGGCTTTAGACAGATTCCCACGCTCTGACTGATCTGACATAAATATCACCCTATTAGTCTGTTCTTAAATGTTGTGTTAGCAACATTTTAACTGACAAAACTTTGATTATGTTGTATTAGTAATTTTTGACTAACAAATTTTTAACTTTGTTAATTAGCTATTTGATGTCAATTTAGTAGGCTAATTACTAAGTTCATAATTGTTGGTAACAGGCGGCGTGCAAATGCAACATCTTCTATGCTGACAACCAACCAAAAACTCTGGCTGAATTATCTTTTTCACTTCTGACGACAAAGGAGTATTGAATGAATAAACTAATTCAAACTGTAAGTATCTTGGTTGGTCTAAAACAAGCTCAACTTTATTTTCCTGAAGAAAAACAAGTCTGTGTCTTTAATAAACTTCCGACACTTTACCGTGAGTTTACACCAAAGTCTGTACAAGAATCAATCAACGAATTGCAAGAGCGATTAAAAGCTCAAGGTTTACTTGCAGAGATTACTGGTAAATTTGACTTAGAGACAGACGAGGCAGTAAAAGAATTTCAAAAAAGCAATAATCTTCTAGCAGATGGAGTGGTTGGCCCACTGACATGGGCTTGCCTTTTGTACCCAAAACTTTTTCGGAGTCAAAAAAGTAAGTCCCCAGAATTAAGGAATGCGGTTAAGGAACTGCAAACTATCCTTTATGATGAAGGATTTTTGAAAAAAGAACCTACTAGCTATTTTGACAGTGCCACAGAAAGAGCGGTGAAACGCTTCCAAAGAATTTATGGATTGAAGAATGATGGCATTGTTGGGGCAGCGACTTGGGCAGTACTACTAGGAATGCGACAAAAAATTGATAAAAGCTTTCCGAGGTTAATTTATTTTCTGTCGCCGCAATCATGGTTTTTATGGGAGCAATTTTTGATGATTTGTTGCATCCTATTGGGTATTTATTATAGTCCTATACCAGGTCAGACTCCTAAATTCACTACTGCCTTAGCAACTGCGTATGGACTCACCTGTGTAGTACCTTTTCTGTTAGATAATTTTCCACTTAAGCCTTCAATTAAGCCTAGCTTATCTCTCTTGCAATATGCTCCATACGTGTTAACTGGGTTCTTTTGGAAACCAATTATCAATTTTTTGGGGACATTGTTTAATTAATCATTCCGTAGTTGAATAATTGATGAGCGATCAAATTTTTGCGTTGTGCTTCTTGTAAAAAATTGCGATGTCTACGACGGGCTGCGCCTACGCACATCGAAGACACCCTACTTCTACCCATCGCTGAAATAGAAAAACGACCATTAAAAAACTAAATCGCCTTCTTCTTTACATCTTTGCATGAGGTAAAAATCAAACAAAGGCGGGTGCGGGGATTGAACCCGCTAATCCCCACAATGGTGGAGACGTAACCGATAACCCTAAATTCTTCGGCCCCGAAAGGCAAGTTGCGAACAAAGGTAACCCGCCATGAAGTATGAAGGATAAAGTATTTCATGCTTTACCCTTGAGCAACATCTACAATTCACCTGTAGCCAGCATCTGGATGATCCGAGGCGTACCCGGATCGAACCCTGCTAAATCCCAAGACAGCGAATCTTCAGGATCTACCAAAGTAATCTGGTAAGGTGTCAAGGTGACATACACCGCTTTAACGTTGGGATTTACCTTTTTCCGGTACTCCTTCAGCGCTTGACTTGGATGCTTATACCCAGCCCAGCTTTCCGAGTCAGTCCAAAAGCATACTACATCCGCCTTGAACTTGTTCTTAATCATCCAGTCGTAAGCTACAGATGCATCTGTTCCACCAAAGTTTTGATTGCTAGCTTTGCGAACCGCAGAACTAAAACTATCTTTGGCAATGATACCTAATTCACGGAATTCCGTAGCAAAGCCGCGAATCATGTAGTTTTTTTCTGCTTTTGCTGTTACCAATGCCATTGTGGTGGCAATTTCACAACAACTCAGTCCCATATCTGCAACCAAGCTACCCATAGAACCGGAAACATCCACCGCGTGCATGAACACTTTACCTGTAGGTTGCACAACATCAAAAGATAGTTCAACCGCCTTTTCTAAAATGTCCACAATCCGAGGAACTGGGTTCCAAGTTTTCTTACTGCGTCCTAATTTTCCACCAGATTCATAAGTTTTGAGTGCTTTCAAAACATCAATCGGATGGATGCGGCCTTTACGCAGATGTTCTCTGCGATTAAGAACTGCTTCCACTTGCAGCAAATTAGCGCTTTCATCGGCTCGCAACACACCCAGTTCAGTTAAAGAACCCAGGTTACGCAGCATTGCACCTATTGGCATTTCCTGAAATAGCAGCTGCCAAGCTTGTTTGTCCATTTTGCCCACAGGTGCAGCCATTTCGTGGGTTAAGCGACCTTGGGAAATAGCTTCATGGGTTTGGGTGGGATTCCGCTTGAGCCACTCATACCACCAAATCTGCGCCAACGCCTCTGAGGGAATGTCTGCTGGCAATTCTTCCCAGCCTCTAACTACCCACTCAAATAGTTGACGGTGATTTTCTGTAGGCGGTTTGACATGGAACAGCCGCAACGCATCTCGGTGGGAGAAGCCTTGACGCTGTTGATATTTCAACAGTTGATAAGCCAAACCCTTGACATCTTCCCTTGAGAGCCAAGTTTTACCAGCTTCCCGCACTACTTTGCCAAATCCCCGCAGAGATTTGGTGTAGTTCAACCATTCGTAAAAGTGGCTACCAGTGCGGACAACTTGCGGAAATATTTCACCAAATGCCTGTTTTGCTTCTGGTGCTTCACCCATTGACAGCAACACCAAAGCTAAGATAGGCGCACTGTTATTGATGGCGCGTCCATCGCTAGCATACAAAATTTCTTCTGCTACACGACTGGGATTTTCAGCAACAGCTTGTCTGACAACTGTCACAAAATCCTCAGTTAATTCCTGTTTCCCGGCGTAGTAAGTGCTTTTTGCTGTGCCAACTAAAAGACAGCGACGCAGCATTTTCCAAATACCAGCATCAAACATCCAGCCGCCGGAACGTCCCTGAACCATTTCTGCTTCTCGTCCGGGGATAGGTTGATTTTGTGGTGTAGTTGTTTTCTTTTTAGTGAAAAAATTGTAATTCATCGTTTCATCTCCCGGCCCTTGCAGGCAAAAATGAAAGGTGGCAGAGCAGGATTTGAACCTGCGACATCCGGCTTAACAGGCGATAATCCTAATTCGTCGGCCTTTTCAGGCAAGGTGTGAACAAGGATGTTTTTCGGCGCTCTACCAAACTGAGCTACCTGCCACATGGAAACTTTAGATTTTGGATTGAATTTAAAATCTAAAATTATTTGGTGTAGCGGAGCGGGATTTGAACCCGCGACCTCTCGAACCCGATTCGATAACCCTAATTCGTCGGCCTTTGCAGGCAAGGGGTGAACAAGGATGTTTAGCGCTCTACCTCTGAGCTACCCGCCACATATAGATTCAAAATTGAAATTTCAGCACTCAGTACTGAATTTGGTGTAGCGGAACAGGATTTTTACCTGCACCTCCAGAAGTTCGATCAAGGGTGTTTAAGTTATATGCGATAACCCTCAATATGTCGGCCCTTCCGGGCAAAGTGGGCGCTCTGCCATTTGAGCTATCCGCTACTGGTGAAAGCTAACTTTCTAATGAAAGTTGACTTGTATTATTAATGTAGTATTTGTATTACCTGTTGTCAAGGGTCTGGCAAGCTAATTTAGAATTATTGCTTTGGAAAAAAAAGTCTGAGCGGTACAAGCAAGCTGTTGATTAAAATTTTGGAAGGATATTATCTGAGATGTATTGCGCTCGCTCTTGTCAAAACCCTCTTATTTCCTCTAGTAAAAAACTTTTGTGCGTAGTTTACCGCCGTAGGCATCGCAGACCCAAGCCTATAACACCTACCAAAGAAAGGTTTTGCCGGCAAGTTTGCCGCAACTTTGCCAAAAGATACAAAAAAGTGCCCCGATTTTTGCCAATATAGATAATATTATTTCCCAAAATTCACTTGGCAAAAATCGGCATGAGTGAAAAACCCATAGAAGATAACGGCAAGGCTTTTCTCGTTCTACTTTTGCCCATCTCGTTTTTGATTATTTTCCTGGTTGCCACATGGAGAATTTTACTAGCGCTAATTGTGCTAGTAATTGGCTTCAAGCTTTGGCAGGAATATCAATGGCAACAGTGGACTCATCGAGTTAACCCAATTTTTCATCAGTTAGTTCGGGAAAATCAGGGCAGACTTACGCCAATGGACTTGGCAATGAGGGGCAATTTCCCTGGAACAACGGCAAAACGCTACTTGGATAGTAAAGCCTCGGAATTTGGCGCTAGTATAGTTAATTCCGAAGATGCGGGACAGTCTTATTACTTTATAACTGCTAGCATTCTCGGCAATATTCTTGATAGTAGTGAGCCTGTTAAAGAACTTCCGGCTCAACCAGTTACTAAAACTGCGCGATCGCTCCTAGCACCACCAACTCCACAGGAGGAAGAACCAGAAACCGAATCACCACCACAGCCAACCCATGACGAAGCTAAACGATCGCTGGAAAAACAGTTAATTTTTGGCTCTCTGATTCAATCTGAACTTGCCAAACGGTTAAATGTCTATTCCAGTACGGTTTATAAACGGCGAAATGATCCAGAATTTACTGAGTGGAGCCGCGGTAAAGACCCTGATGGTATTGCCTGGTCATACTCGGAAAAAACTAAAGAGTTTTTCCCAGTAGAAGAAAACGGATAACAATATTAATAAGAAAGAATTCAGGAGTCAGGAGCCAGAATTCAAAATTGAATTATGTGCGACACTTCTCTACGAAACGCTCCGCGTAGCTTGCTTCCACGAAGTGGTACGACAAGCTCAGTGACCACTGGTGGATAGCGCAGGGCGTTCGCTTTTAGCGTCTCGGAGAGAAGGAGTCCGCATACCCCTGCTCAAGCAGCGTCTCGTAAAGAGGGTCTGAATAAATCGGTTTAAGTCCCTCCCTTAATTGATTCTGAATTCTGTATTCTGTATTCTTCTTTAATTACTTTTGATTTTTGAATTCTAAACCCACAGCTTCGTTGATGGAATTTAATCCGCTTTGTTCTAGCTTGGAAAGCAAACCTGCTAAAATTCGGCGTACCATTATTGGGCCTTCGTAAATCCAGCCTGTATAAACCTGGATCAAGCTAGCACCAGCAGTAATTTTCTCCCAAGCATCTTCAGCAGAAAAGATGCCACCAACGCCAATGATCGGAATTTGTCCTCGGGTTTGCTGCCAAATAAAACGAATTACCTCAGTGGAGCGATCGCGCAATGGTTCACCGCTAATTCCGCCAGCTTCATCCTGGGGTGATTTGCCAGTTTGTTCAATTACCTGGGTTCTCAGTGCATCACGGTGGATGGTAGTGTTAGTGGCGATAATTCCCGCCAGTTGGTAGGTTTTAGCCAAAGAAATAATGTCAGCGATCGCAACCCAATCCAAATCTGGCGCTATCTTGACAAAAATTGGCTTTTGTGTGGTATTTTCTTGTTGTAATAAATCTAAGATGGCACTGAGCATAGAAGCATCTTGAAGCGATCGCAAACCAGGTGTATTTGGCGAAGAGACATTAACAACAAAATAATCTCCTAAATCCTTGAGTAAGCGAAAACTATCGAGATAATCCTGTGCGGCTGCTTCCAGGGAAGTTACCTTAGATTTACCCAAATTTATCCCTATGGGTATTGACTGAGTTAACTTCTGCTTTTCCTGTGCCAAACGTGCCGCCATTGCTGCTGCACCGCGATTATTAAAGCCCATCCGATTGAGAGCAGCTTTATCCAACGGCAAGCGAAACAAACGGGGAGGCGGATTTCCTGGCTGTGCGTGAAAAGTTACAGTTCCTAATTCCGCAAAGCCAAAACCCAGGTTAGACCAAATGTTAGCAGCTACTCCATCCTTATCAAACCCAGCTGCCAACCCTACGGGATTGGGAAAGTTTAGTCCAAACAAATTCTGTTCTAAGCGTGAATCGTACAAGCACAAAGATTTTTGTAAGCGTTGGTTTACCCAACTGGTAGGGGTTTGCGACAGCCAACTAAAACAGCGAATCGTCTGCTGGTGCAACCACTCTGGATCGGTTTTTACCAGATTGAATAAAAGCGGACGAATGGCAAATTTATAAATATCCATTAGTTTTTCCAGAAAATTACCCACTTAGGCATAGTTGCATAAAAAATACCCTTACTTACGGGTAAGGGTATGGGAATATTGCTATGTATGAGATATCCTTGTTTTGTCACTTTGGGAGAATGTAATAGCCCAAAAGGTTACGAGGCTTTAGTTTCCAGTTTCTGTCCATAATTTTTAGTTGATATTAGAAAATAAAGCCTCAAACCTTTATGAAATCAAAGTCTCAGAGTTTGGCTGCCATTATTGTTTTCCGAGAGTGACAAAACTGGGATAAAACACTTCTTTACCTGTGTAACAACGACGAATTCATTCTGCTTGGCTGGCTTTTTGCTTGCGCTTGATCATCCATCCCATGACACCAGCAACTGCTATGGAACTAAGAGTACTGGGTTCAGGAACAGAGGTAACCGCTACTTTCGTTCTGAAGATGGCATAATTGCGATCGCTGCTAGAGTCGTCGTTGAGCGAGTCATGCCATATAAACTTTGCTTGCGAAGATATACCTGGAATGGTAAACCAAGGAGAAGTTTCTTGAGGAGCTGACGCCTGTGGAATACTCCAAGTTGCGCTACCTATTTCGCTAGCGACAGTTGTTAATAAATGTTTACCGTTCACTGATTTAAGAGTCTCATCTGGGCAAAATGCGCGATCGCTTATTACTCAGGGTGCTTTTCTGGGCATCTTATATATTACAAGTTATGTAAAGCAATAAATCAGATGGGGCAGCCGCAAAAATCTATAGCCGCCGAACAGCAAATCCTCTCTTTGGGACGTGTCCTCCAGAGCCTCAGAGAAGAAGATGATGTTGACGTTCTGATTGAAACTACTATTTCTTATCTCAAAGAGCAGTTTGACTACAAACTGATTTGGATTGCTCTTTACGATCGCCTCAATCACATATTATTCGGCAAAGGGGGCATCACACCTGACCATGACACGAGCTTTTTACGCCAAAGGGTTGTTCTCAGTCCTGGGGATTTATTAGAGCAAGTAGTGATTGAACAGCATCCTTTGGGCGTAGCGGATTTGCAAACTGAAATCCGCGCCGCCGAATGGCGAAAAATTGCAGAAAAATTCCACATCCAAGGAACAATTATTTTACCAATTCGCTATAAAGACCGTTGCTTAGGTTTGTTGTTACTAGGTTCAGAACGCTGGGGCTACCTACTAACAGGGGAAGCAAAAGCACGTTTGATGATGGTTTTAGGCGAACTGGGGGCAGTGCTTTATCAAAATGAGATGGATTTGCAGCACAAGCAAACCAAGAGAACCGACGAACCATTATTAGAATTGCTAGAAAATTTACGCACCCTCACTAACCTTAATCAAAGACTAGAAACAGCGGTGCAAGCAACTCATAAATTTGTCTCACCCAACCGGACAAATGTTTACTGGTTTGAGCGAGAAGGACGCTACTTTTGGTGTCGGATGAGCAATCAGCTTGTCAAAATTGATAGCTATTCTAGTACTCAGCAAGCAGCGGGAATGACAGTACAGGAGTTGAGTGACTTTTATTATGCTTTGACAGTTAACCAAATTGTCTCGATTGGTGATGCACGCAGTTCCTTGAAAAGCCATTTTACGGCAAAATTACTGCAACGGCTGAAGGTGCGATCGCTCTTGGCAGCTCCGATAATCTGGCAAAAGAACTTGCTCGGTTTTCTAGCGGTGGAAAGCAATGAACCTCGAATCTGGACGGAGACAGACAAAAATTTTGTCCAAGGTGCTGCTGGCTTAATTTCCCTGGTTGCAACTACCGAAAGCATGGAAAGCACTATCAAACAGATTCAAGAGGATGCCCAACTGACGGGCCAAGTTGCTCAAGGTATCTATAGCGAACATGACCTTCAGGAAACTTTACACAGCTGTGCTAAAAAAGTTTTAGCTCGATTAGCTGCCACCCGCTTTCTGCTGTTGCAGTATGATCCGGAACAGAATAATTATCAATTTATTTATCAAAGTCAGCCCCATAATCGCCGACCGTTAACATTTGCTCTTAATACTCTCAAAGAATTAGATGGGCAGCTTTTGCAACATTCAACTCAAGCGGTGGAAATTGAGAACTTAGATGAAGATTTACGCTTTTTTAACTGGCGTCCCTTTTTAATAGAAAGTGGGGTGCGATCGCTACTTATTTGTAAATGCAGTAACGGTCATATAACAGCACCACTTTTGGTCATCGCTCACGAGACTCATCGTTCTTGGACAACTCTAGAAAAGGAATTATTATGGGCTGTCAGTCAACAGATTGGTGTCATTGTTCGTCAGTGGCAATTACATAACCGCACTACTCAGCAGCAAAAAAGTTCCCAGGCATTTGAGCAATGCCTACGCATCCTGACACAATCCCAGAACAGCAAAACCGAGGTCGAAAAAAACCATTTAGAACGTACAGCACTCGAACAAATAGCATCAATTTTGGCCTGTCCCCTAGTGGTACTGCTATCCTGGTCGTCTGGCGAAAGTAGAGCAGAAATTATCCCTGGAGTGATTGATAATAGTCAATTTGGGATTTTTTCCGATGCATCTATTCCTATCCAGGTTGAAGCTTTAATTCAGTGGGCACTTGCTACGGAGAGTTACCTAACTTTAAAGGTAGATAATTTACCGCCGGAAACTCGAAAATGGTTGAGTGTTCCAGACAAAGGTCAAATTTTTGTGATGGCATTACGTACCAATACTGTTTATGAAACCACGGGTGTAGTGTTGTTAGCGGACTATCAAGAGCGTCGCTGGTCAGAACAAAGCCTCAGTACAACAGCAACTCTAATTTCTCAATTAGCCTGGTGGCGTCGTGAAAAGCAAATTACCCGACTTCTAGAGTCCACAACAGAAGAATTACGACAACTCAACTGGTACAAACATCGTCGTTTAGAGGAAATCCAGAGAATAACGGCGCTATCCCTTAAACAAATACATGATTTGGGTATTCCTGCTAATGAACTGACTCAGATGCGCTACCAGCTATTGCTAAGACAGCTAGACCATACAGCCGCCTCCATGAGTGGAATGCTAAAACTTGAGCACTGGCAGCTACATATAAGTTGGGAAACTATGCCCATAGCCAGTTTACTGAAGCGATCGCTCGAACGCATTGAAAATTTACTTAAACAACAAAAGTTGTGGATTGGTGTACATGGTTTAGGGCAACAGATTGAAGATCAATCGCCAAAGAACTCTTCACTCACCAGAGGTATTCCTACCTCCAGCGCTCAATCTGCAATGGCAATCACAGGTGATATTGTCAAAATTGAGTTAGTTATCCATGAATTATTGGTTACTGCCTGTAACCGTTCTCAAACCGGCGGCAGAATTGATATTTGGTGTCGTCGTTTAGATGGGTCAAAACCCTCAGATGCAAAGCATTCTTCTGCAAGTGAGGGGGCTAATCATCAGACATCGCTAGAACTGTCGATTACATACAATGGTGCGATCGAATCACAGCTATTAACAGAGCTACATGATAATACACCCAAAGATGTGCTTGCTCCTTCCAACCTTGACCAACCGCCAGCTTTACATCTGCTAATCTGCCAAAACCTTATGCAGGAACTAGGAGGAGAGTTGAATTTCTATCAATTACCAGATAATCGGGTAGTTAGCCGCTTGTTGTTGCCGTTAGTGGGCCATGATTCTTAGTAGTAAGCTGATGCGCGTCTAAAGTATATAAACACTTTTGATGTCGTTAACTGTTGACTGTTGACGGGTTTTCAGTCATCAGTCATCAGGTAAATGTACAATATTATTTGCGTAACAGCTTATTCTCTTCCAACTGCCTAAAGTTCCATCTTTTCAAACAGGGAACTCAGGAATGAGTCTATGGAGAGATTGACAACACATTTGTTCGTCAAAAGTATCCCCCCTTTCTAGCAAACTGGTTATAATTATTTTCCATCTCTCTTAGAAATCAAATTCTTATATACACAGCATTTATATGGGACGTGTTCGTTCTAAATCTGACCTACCTACAAAAATCTGTCCGGTATGTCAACGTCCTTTCACATGGCGTAAAAAGTGGCAAGATTGCTGGGACGATGTGAAATACTGCTCAGAACGTTGTCGTCGTCGCCGTTCTGAAGCGAAAACTTAAAGGGACTGGGAACTGGGGAATGGGGAATGAATTCTTCCCAATACCCAATCCCCAATCCCTAATCCCCAGTCCCTAATGAAACTAACCGCAACACAGACGCAAATAGCGCAAGAGATTAATGGAGTCACAGGTGCAACCTAAATTAATTATTCATGGGGGGGCTGGTAGTTCTCTCCACGGTAAAGGCGGATTGGAGGCGGTGCGCCGATCGCTCCATACAGTAATAGAAGAAGTCTATTCTCTACTATTATGCGGAGTAACTGCCTCTGAGGCAGTGGTGCATGGTTGCCAAATGCTCGAAGATAATCCCCGCTTTAATGCTGGTACTGGTTCAGTACTACAATCTGATGGGCAAATCCGTATGAGTGCTTCTCTGATGGATGGCGCATCAGGGCGATTTAGTGGTGTGATTAATATTTCGCGGGTGAAAAATCCTATTGAGTTGGCACAATTTTTACAAAACTCGCCAGACCGAGTACTATCAGATTTCGGATCGGCTGAATTGGCGCGGGAAATGCAAATTCCCAGCTATAACGCTTTAACTGATTTGCGGTTACAAGAGTGGATACAAGAGCGCCAGGATAATTTTAAAAGCGCAATGGCTGGCGTGGTAGCAGAACCCGAACTGGTAGAAACCAGCAATGCTGGGCGCGGCACCATCGGTGTCGTAGCTCTAGATGCCTATGGTAGGCTAGCTGCTGGCACTTCTACTGGTGGTAAGGGCTTTGAGCGGATTGGCAGGGTAAGTGATTCTGCGATGCCAGCAGGTAATTATGCTACTAGTAATGCTGGTGTTAGCTGTACTGGCATTGGCGAAGATATCATTGATGAGTGTTTAGCTCCCAGAATTGTGGTGCGTGTCACTGATGGGATGTCCCTGAAGGAGGCTATGCAGCGCTCCTTTGGAGAAGCTCACCAGAACAAACGGGATTTGGGAGCGATCGCTTTAGATGCTAGTGGAGCGATCGCTTGGGGCAAAACTAGCGAAATCTTACTCGCCGCCTACCACGACGGCGAAAAAGTTGGTGACACCTTGGAATGGACTGACAACGAACTGATCGGCTATTGCTGAATCAGTTCCAGTGCCTGGGCTAAAGTTTCTTGCTGGTCAACCATTGCGGCCAATTCTTGGGCTTCATAACGCCCCTCAAAAGCTTTTAGCGCCGCTCTTTTCAGTGCCACTTGATATCCTTGTTGCAGAATATCCATTAATTCTGCTTGATTCAAGTAAAAACCACCAGATTTGCGGCGCTTGTTTATTTTGTTGATTTCCCGCACTGTATTTTCTATAGAAACATCCCAAGAGCGAGTAGAACGTTTTTCAGCCTTTTGTTTAATTAAATGGATGAGCAGAATCACACCATAACTATCAATTTTATTGATTTTGTCACTTAGGCTCATTTCTTCTAACTCATCCACCAACAGCAGCGCCTCATGGATTTTGCCTTGTTCTAGAAGTTGCCTAAGTTCTAGCAGTTCTTCCATCTTCTGTAATTAGCCGATCTTGGATTTCAGAGGGGTCAGCTGTCTCAAAAAACAATTCCAATGCCTCAACCAAATTACTGCGTGCTTCTTCGATAGTGTCATCTTGGCTAGCAATATCTAATTCTGGACAAAGCGATACATAGCCCTTTTCCTCACGCTCAATAATCGCGGTAAGTTGTTTTGTTTTCCTCATCTTTTACCTGTAGTTGAATCAGCTAATCTGATGATTTAATTATTGCTTTATTCGCTCTTCTTGCGCCAAGCTGGTTTCACCACTTGACGACTACGGGCAATCACCAGAGAATCATCAGGGACATCTTCTGTAAGAGTGGAACCAGCAGCTACGTAGACATCATCACCCAAGGTGATTGGAGCAACTAAAACGCTATTGGCTCCAGTTTTCGTGCGATCGCCTATTTTTGTACGGTGTTTCTTCACGCCGTCATAATTGGCAGTAATTGTACCTGCACCAATATTTACCTGATTGCCGACAACGGTATCACCTATATATGACAAATGTGCTGCATTTGTGCGATCGCCTAATTGAGTGTTTTTCAATTCCACAAAATTCCCCACACGGCAACCAGCACCCACCTGTACCTGACCGCGCAAATGGGCGTAGGGACCGATTCGGCTTCCTGCCTGCACAATGCTATTTATTACAACTGAATACTGCACCGTGACATTTTCACTCAACTGGCTATTTTCAATTAAACTTCCCGGCCCAATGTGACAACTTGATTGAATCACTGTATTTCCCCGCAGGTGAGTTTGGGGTTCAATAATTACATCCGGCTGTAATTCCACTGTTTCATCAATGGTGATGCTTGTGGGATCGATGAGGGTCACACCCGCCAGCATCCATTTTTCCTTGACTCGCCTTTGCAAAATTTCAGATGCTGTTGCCAGTTGCAGGCGATCGTTGATGCCGAGAATTTCTTGGTAGTCTTCCACATCCACTGCCATAACTTTTCCCACTTGAGTCACGGCATCAGTGAGATAGTATTCTTTTTGGGCATTGTTTGCTTGTAAGTGGGGAAGCACTTTTGCCAAATCTTGCCAGTGGAAGCAGTAAACTCCAGCGTTAATCCGCTGATTTTGTCTTTGAGCAGCGGTACAATCCTTGTGTTCAACCATTTGCTGCACAATATTTTCATCGTTACAAAAAACTCGCCCGTAGCCCGTGGGGTCGGGTAGCTGTGAAGTTAGAATGGTGGCAGCATTCTGATTTTGGGCGTGAGTTTGTAACATCTGAAGAAGAGTTTCACTACGTATCAACGGTAAATCGCCGTTAAGTACTAGCAAATCACCAGTGTAGTCTTCCAAGTAAGGAAGTAATTGCTGGATGGCATGACCTGTCCCTAGTTGCACAGTCTGTTCGACAAACTCCAAGCTCTTAATTGAATGCATGGCGGCCTGTACTTCCTCGGACTGATATCCTACAATCACGATTCGCCGTGAGGGTGAAAGTGGTTCTACACTTTCGAGAACTCTCTCTACTAGCGATCGCCCACCCAAAGAATGTAAAACCTTGGGTAAGCGTGATTTCATCCGTGTGCCGCGTCCCGCCGCTAGAATTGCTACAACTACCATAATTAGCTATCAGCTATCAGTGAAATTATGATTAATGCTGTTGGTACTTTAAAATGTAGGCTCAAATCATACTAGCTAATCATAGAAGAGTGAAATATACAATAAACTCGGCAAACTGCTGCATTAATTTGGGATTACGCCACCCGAAATCAGCTTCTTCTTGCATCACTAAAAGTGCTTCTGCTGAAGTAAAAGCTCTTTTGTAAGGTCGTTCGCTAGTCAGAGCATCGTAAATATCAATTAACTGGAATACTTGCGCCAGGTAGGGAATATCATCCCCCTTGAGTCCATCAGGATAGCCTGAGCCATCCCAGCGTTCATGGTGATGGCGAATAATGGGAATTACACCCCGCATACTGCGTAGTGGCTGGCAGATTTTTTCTCCTATCAAAACGTGCTGCTGCATGATCTGCCAATCTTCGGGGGTGAGTTTGCCTTTTTTCAACAGCACTGCATCGGAAATACCCACCTTCCCAATATCGTGGAGATAACCACCCCACATCAAATCTCGAATTTGGTAGCGTGAGAGGTTGAGGTATTCACCAAAAACTTGTCCTAGTTTTACCAAGCGTTCACAATGGTTGCCTGTATTGGGATCGCGACTTTCAATCGACATGGCGATGGAAAATAGTACTTGTTCGGCATGGTCTAAATCTTCGTTCAGACGTTTCTGCCGTACTAAGGACTTTACACGCGCCGCTAGTTCCACACGATCAAAGGGTTTGGTGAGAAAATCATCTGCCCCAACTTCAATTCCCCGAATACGCGATCGTCTGTCATTTAAGGCTGTAATAAAAATTACTGGGATTAGCCTAGTCTGCTCATCCTGCTTAAGTAATTGGCACACTTCAAATCCATCCATTCCTGGCATCATCACATCCAGCAAAATCAAATCTGGTTGTTTTTGAGTTACCAATCCTACAACAATGGAACCTCTGTCCGCCTCAATCACTTCGTATCCTTCCATCCCCAAGAGGGCAACAGCAGTCATGCGGCTGGCGGCATGATCGTCAACTACTAAAACCTTCGGCGGATCTAAATCAAACCCATTCACTTTAGAACCTTTGGCTTGTAGTGTTCTGGAAACCAATGAATTATCACCACAATTAACATCACCTTTTATCCAAGAAGGCACTGCTTGGGTATCTTCAAGCATCAGGTCTTGTTGAGATAAGCCTAAAGAATAAGCCTCAACATTATTTTGCGAACCTACGACATGATTTGAACCAATACTCTTCACTGTGCTAATGGGGTTTGACCCACTAACAATTTGTTTTCTAAAGTCTATATGGTTGGATTTCCATTGAATCACAAAGGTACTCCAAGTTTTTGCACAAGTTAACAGTGTCAAATTTCAAAAACAAATTTAATAGTCAACTGTATCTGAGCCAGAGTTTCAATAGGGATTATGCATGATGTCAAGCTGCCTATCTGAGTTTTTAGCAGCATGTATCTTTTATCTTACGAACAAGGGATATCTTGTTGTCAAATTTTTTGCTTCTAATTCCAGTATGATAAATTTGTACAAATGTTAAATCAGGTTTTTTACGGAGGTTTTTTAACACAATAGCGCCATAAAGCACTGTAATTGCTTGCTTTATATCAAAATATAGGGTTTTTAGTTAGAAGTCTTTATAGTAATCATTAAGTATACATGTTTTGACTTACTCAGTGATCGTAATACCCAAGCACTGTTAAATAATGTGTAAAATTAGATACTATCATAAAGTTTATTTATTTGCATCGGAAAAACTCGTTGCCTGAGTATCTGCAAAGGAAATCAGAATTTTTGGAACATATAGATAACTTCTTTGGAATTAAGGAATGAGGAACTAGTTTACCGTTGCGATCGCTGCCTAATACCAATTCTTTGTGAAACTGCACAAAATCAGGCTTGATTCAGACTTGGGACTTGAGCAACTTGTTCAAGGGGAACCTCACAGGTAATCGATATAATTAAAAACCAGTTCCCATAAAATCCCTGCCTTGTGTTCCCAACAGCCACCTTTTTCGCCAACGGGAGGTAGGTTCGAGTAAAGAGGCTTGTTGTTCTTGTTGTCGCCGCATCACTATGACTTCGGTTGAATCGCTTAATCCAGGATCGCGATAGGGAATAGCAGCACGGGTTAGCAAGTGTTCTTTTTCGACTTGCGAGAGGGGACTGAGCGCTGTTAGCGAATAGCTATGGTTGATCCTGTACTGAGTGGTCTTTAGACTCAGCGCTCCCAGAATGGGCTGCCACAGTACCAGGCGATCGCCTTCCCACAGGTGGGGTAGAACCAATAACCAAACCAGCAGACAAAAGTGCTGTGCGTACAGCAGCAGAACAAGAATAAGTGGCTAATAAACCATCTTCATGTAAACAGAATGACAGTTGTTTAATAAATTTAACAGTCTATAATTGAGGACATTGAGGTGGTGAAAAGGGATCGAGGAAAATTGCATCTGCCCAGAAACCCGACTGACCTACTAGCGTTATCGTAGTTCTAGCATCGCCAATTAGTAACTTTGCTTTTAGAGAAGATGTTTGCACTTGATGCTCAAAAGCAAGCTGGGACAAAATTTCAATATAGTTACAGTTCTAATTGTCGAACAAGTGATGAGCGATCGCAGCTTGTGGCACTGCTGGATTCAGTTTTAAGCCGATTACTTCAACACAACAACTAGGATTTACTGCCCAAATTGTCTTGCTTTGCAGCAGCTGTGTTATATCCTAGACCATAACAAACATCCAACAGCCGCAAAACTGGTTTTTGCGCCGCTGTAGCCAGTTGAGTAGGTTCCACAAATTTGAAAAAACTCTCCTGCTGCGCTTCATAATGGCTGTGAAAGGATTCACCAAACTCTTGAGAGACAAAGGTGAAGGAACCATCTGCTGTTAGCTTAGGTGTAAAATTCTCTAAGTCTGACATTTTATAAATAAAACTAAATAATCGCTAATGCCCCATGCCCAATACCCAATTTGTTGTTTCGCCAGCTTGGCTGTTTGAACATCTAGAAGATCCGCAAGTCGTTATTGTGGATTGTCGCTTTTCTCTAGCCGATCCACAACTAGGGCAACAACAGTACCAAACAAGTCATATAGAGGGGTCATATTACCTAGATTTGAATCAGGATCTTTCTAGTCCAGTAGGTAAGCATGGTGGGAGACATCCTTTACCTAACCCCAATGATATAGCTAACAAATTTGCAGTGATTGGGGTAAATTACCAAAAAACTTTAGTTGTAGCTTATGATGATTCGCGCTTTGCCTTTGCGGCTCGCCTATGGTGGCTTTTGCGCTATCTAGGACATGAGCAAGTAGTAGTACTGGATGGAGGCTTTGCTGGATGGCAAAAAGCTGGGTATCCTGTTACGGATATTGTTCCTCAACCCCGGATGGGTACGTTTGTAGCTCAAGTGCAAACAGAAAAGCTGGTAGATATTACAGCGGTGAAAAGCCGGAAAGATAGCCACGAGGTAGTATTGGTAGATTCAAGAGAAAGCGATCGCTATCGAGGTGAACGAGAGCCAATTGATAAAATTGCCGGACATATTCCTGGTGCAGTCAACTATCCTTGGCAAGAAGTTACAGACTCTTCTGGCTACCTAATTTCTCAACCAGAACAACGCCGTCGGTGGGAAAAGCTAGAAACAGCCGAGGAAATCTTGGTATATTGTGGTTCCGGTGTTACTGCTTGTGTGAATTTACTTTCTTTAGAATTAGCTGGTATTAGCAAGGGTAAACTTTATGCTGGCAGCTGGAGTGATTGGATTAGTTATTAGTCATTGGTCATTGGTCATTGGTTTTTGACAAAGGACAAAGCACAAACTTTAAAACTGACCTAATTGCAAATTGTAATTAATACTGAAGAACCAGCCATCAAAATCAATGTTTTCCGCGGTTGAACTACCTAAACTTACTCCAGCCTGCACATTCATATTGCTGGTATCGGATATTCGATAATTTAAGTGCCCGAATAGGCGATGAAATTGGTCTTCTCGATCGCGCTGTGTAAAGTCCGAGAAGTTCGCCTGGTAGTCAATACCAACCTGGAGAGGCTTTTGCAAGTAGTAGTTCAGAGACAGCCAAAAGGAATTGATTATCCGATTACGACTTAGGGGGTCAGCAAAATTTACACTCAATTCGTAAAAGCTATTTAGTATTAATTTTGAAGTTAGGGGATCTCGCCGTCCCAAAGATAGTTGCAGGGAATTTTCATTTAAAAAGCGATCGCCTGCTTTGAAGCTATCCAGGCGATCGCTAGTGTTGGCATAAAATAACTGTTGATTGCTCCAATTTATTTCTCCGTACATTCGCCGCGAGAACTGTTGGTAAATACTGAGATTAAATCTCACCTGGTTGTAATGGTATTGTGACTGATTTACATAACGAATGAGATTGCCATCAATTGAGCCGTTTAAATAAGTCTTAGCTCCCAAAGGGAAATATGCAGAAGCTAACGTCAGTCCAGAAATAATTAAACCATCTTCTATAGGAATATCGTTTGAGGAAAAAATATTATTCGTCTGGAAGTAGCCTACACGACCTTGTAGATAGCCTATAGGTTTAAACTTAGCTACGGATTCTTCTGTTGGTGGAAAAGAAGGCTGTTCTAGAGGTCGTAACCGCACCCGCAACCCCAATTCGCGATCGCTATCAGATTCAGGTAGTAGTTTTGGCGATCGCAGCAGTTGCATCAGCCTCTCTAGCCTTTGGGACTGATTTATTTGAGGTGGATTTAACAGTTCCTCTTTTGAGTCTGAAGGAGATGTAGGCAAATTACTTGGCTGCGATTCTAACTGTGGCGGGTCATTTTGCTTTTCAGTATCCCCAACTTCTTCAGTTGGGTCTGGGGTTTGTGTAATTTCGGGTGTTTGCTGTGTCAGCTTTAACGAAGAGGCCGGGGGGAGAGGGCAGGGGGCAGGGAGAAATGACCCCTTGCTCCTGTCGTGGAGCGGAGCGGAACATGGGTCTAAATCCCCCACTTCTATTAAATGGTTATCGTACCCTACGGGAAGCTGGCGCAAGAGGTAAGGTCGAATCCCCATCTGAACTATCTTCCCAGCTAAGAGTTCCCTGCTCCCTTGCCTCTTTTTCAACGGCATCTGCGAGTTTAAAGGATGCGACTCACTGGAATGCTTACACAAAGAGTTAATTACCTCTTGCTCCAAGGTTTGACATAGCTGATAAGCTACCTGTGTGCTTGCTAAATTTTTAGAACGCCAAATATCTGTATTTGCAGATTCTGCCGCATCTACTTTAATGCAACACCAGCTTCCACCACTGGACGCTAACAAAATACAAAAAAACAAATTCTTCCAGTTTTTGAGTCGCATCTGTTAGATTGCGTTGATCGCATTTGGCAAATGTAGACTTACAAGCTGTATCGGAAGTTCCGACTTAGAAGATACAATTGACTGCATCTATCTTAGCTTTGTAGGTATATACTGAAACTACAAACTGGAATTACTGCTTTTCGGATTTTTCCTCAGATTTTTTGCAAAACTTAGATGATGCGATACAGTTTATTATGCTCAACTTTAGTGAAATACAGCCAGTAAGTTACTTTACAACACATCCCTAAAAATTTTTCCTCACTATAGCTGCTCTTATTAGAATCAATTATATGTGAGGTACTCATCATTTAATCGTTGATATCAATTACTAACTTTTAAATTTGCTATAGACTTTATTGCATAAAATGTCAGTTTGAGAGTAAAAAGTTAAATAAACTAAACACATGGTTTGTTATTTTATTTATTTAGTCTATCAAATATAGGCTAAAGTACAGATAAATTTACTGAAGAAACTTGCTACAACAATTATCAGCAGCTTAAACCTTTAAATTTTTTGGTATTAGTTGAAATTCACAAGTTCTTAAACTATGTTTTATAAATCGTTTCCATTATTAGTGATTGGTTTATGGGGAGTTATAGTATTGCCTTTGCCAAATAAAGTAAGTGCCATAACTCCTCTGACGCGAGCGGAGATTCAGAACCTTCGCAACATGGTACAACTGATACCCAAAGATAAACTCAAGAAACGTCCAGCACGCAAATTAGATGCAATAACTCCTGGAGATGGGTTGTCAACTGGTCGAGCTTCCCTAGCAGACTTGCGCTTTAACGATGGCTCTTTGGCACGGGTTGGCGAACAGGCTATATTTCAATTTTTACCAAAGACTCGCAGCTTTAGACTGTCAAACGGAACCGCATTGCTGCTTATCCCACCTGGAAGGGGGCAAACACGTATACAAACTCCAAGTGCAGCAGCAGCAATTCGTGGTTCAGCACTATTTGTACGCTACGACAAACAAACAGATACCACGCTTGTGGGTGCGCTGACAAATAGCGGCATTGAAGTTTTTAATAAGGAAGCTTCTCAAACTCAGATGCTGCAAGCAGGGCAGATGATGGTTATAGTTAAAGGCGAATTTAAGGGCTTATACGATTTTGATCTAAGAAATTTTTATGAAACGAGCGATATGGTTCGGGGACTTGATTTGACTAGACAAAATATTACGCCTACGTCCGACCCAGCGATCGCTAGCGTTCAAGCTGAAACTACTGCGGCATTGAATGCACAGTCACCAATAACAGGTGAGGGAGTAGTTGAAAATCCATCTTTTGCAGAGCTAACTACTAGTCCTTCAACTTCCTCCACAAACAACATTATTACAGGCAATTCCCCAGTAGACTCCATTGCAGATGATTCCCCGTTAAATTCCTTTGAGGATATAGGACAAGTTCTGTTAAATACTAAGCAACCATCTGGAATAAATGGTAATGATAACAACATAAACACTCAGAATAATAACGTAATACAACCACCAACAGCCCCTGTAATACAACCACCAACAGCCCCTGTAATACAACCACCAACAGCCCCTGTAATACAACCACCAACAGCCCCTGTAATACAACCACCAACAGCCCCTGTAATACAACCACCAACAGACCCTGTAATACAACCACCAACAGACCCTGTAATACAACCACCAACAGCCCCTGTAATACAACCACCAACAGACCCTGTAATACAACCACCAACAGACCCTGTAATACAACCACCAACAGACCCTGTAATACAACCACCAACAGACCCTGTAATACAACCACCAACAGACCCTGTAATACAACCACCAACAGACCCTGTAAATACAAGAACCGGAAATACCAACCACGTAAACGTAAATTTATACCTGACACCAAAAACAAAATTACAACAACTATTAACTACTGCTTCTACAGCAACCACAGCAAAAAGTGATATTTCCTACGACTAGAGAACATCTGCTAACGCTAGATTAAATCAAGGACAGGACTTACACAGGGTTCACCAAATATCCTTATATAGTTCAATCACGTTTTCTGTGTAAGTTCCCAGGAACTAACTTGTTGCTAAAGAGATACATAAATTTATGACTTTTGATTACGACCTGTTTGTAATTGGTGCGGGTTCTGGAGGTTTAGCGGCTTCCAAACGGGCGGCTAGCTATGGGGCAAAAGTGGCGATCGCTGAATATGATTTAGTTGGTGGCACTTGTGTGATTCGCGGTTGCGTTCCCAAAAAACTTATGGTCTATGGCTCCCATTTTCCCGCACTGTTCAGTGAAGCTTCAGGCTATGGCTGGAAAATAGGTAATTCTGAGTTGGACTGGGAACATTTCATTACATCTATAGATAAGGAAGTTCGGCGACTGTCGCAACTACATATCAGCTTTTTAGAAAAAGCGGGAGTGGAACTAATTTCTGGTCGCGCCACATTGGTAGACCCCCATACAATAGAAGTTGATGGACGCAAAGTTACAGCAGATAAAATTTTAATTGCTGTTGGCGGGCGTCCCATCAAACCAGATTTACCTGGCATGGAATATGGCATTACCTCTAACGAAATCTTTCATCTAAAAGAACAACCAAAACACATCGTCATTCTTGGCGCTGGTTATATTGGCACAGAATTTGCCTGTATCATGCGTGGTTTGGGTTCTGATGTGACACAAATCACTAGAGGTAAAAAGATTTTGAAGGGGTTTGATGAGGACATTCCTACAGAAATTGAAGAGGGGATGACGAACCACGGAATTCGACTGATTAAGAATAATGTAGTAAAAGCAGTTGAGCGCGTACCGGAAGGGTTTAAACTGACTTTATCAGGAGAAGACCAAGAAGCAGTAATTGCCAACGTGTTTTTAGTGGCAACTGGTCGAACTCCCAATCTAGATGGACTAGGTTTAGAAAACGCTGGGGTTGATGTTGTGGCTAGTTCTATCGAAGGGCCTGGATACGCTACCACAAGTGCGATCGCAGTCAATGAATATAGTCAAACTAGTCAACCGAATATCTTTGCCGTTGGCGATGTCACTGACCGAATCAATTTAACTCCCGTCGCCATTGGCGAAGGTCGCGCCTTTGCTGATAGTGAATTCGGCAATAACCGCCGCGAATTCAGTCACCAAACAGTTCCCACAGCCATATTTTCTAACCCAGAAGCCGCTACAGTAGGCTGGACAGAAGCCGAAGCACGAGAAAAACTCGGTGATGCCGTAAAAATTTTTCGCACTCGCTTTCGTGCCATGTACCATAGTTTGACTGGTAAGCAAGAGAAGACAATGATGAAGTTGGTAGTTGATAGCAACACTGACAAAGTGCTAGGCGCTCACATGGTGGGTGAAAATGCCGGTGAGATAATTCAAGGTATAGCGATCGCTGTGAAGATGGGCGCAACTAAAAAAGACTTTGACGCTACCGTTGGTATCCATCCTTCCGCAGCCGAAGAATTTGTCACAATGCGGTAACTAGGTCATTTGTCATTTGTCATTTGTCCTTTGAAATCACAATTGACAAATGACTAGGGACAACCCTAATGGGAAAATTTTAATGCCTACCCAGTATATCTACTTGCACGGCTTTGCTTCCAGCCCTAATTCTGCCAAAGCGCGGGATATAGGCGATCGCTTTGCCCAAATTCACACGAAGCTAAAAATTCCCGATCTAAATGCTGGCGATTTTTCGCAGTTGACAATCACTCGTCAGATTACTCAAGTTGCCTCAGAATTCAGTAATAATTTTACGCCAGTAATGCTTATTGGCTCAAGTTTAGGCGGCTTGACCGCTGCCCACTTGGGACAGCAATATTTACAAATACAACGTCTTGTGCTGCTAGCACCAGCTTTTGGGTTTTTATTCCATTGGTTACCCAAGCTAGGCGATAAAGAAGTACAGCGTTGGCAGCAAGAAAAATATATCATGGTTTACCACTATGGGGAGGAGCGAAAGCTTCCCTTAAGTTACGATTTCGTTACAGATGCTGCCCAATATCAGGAGGAGTTTTTGCAACGTCCTATCCCTACCCTGATTTTGCATGGAAAAAAGGATGAAGTCATTCCTATCGAAGCCAGTCGCCACTTTGCGCGTTCACGTCCTTGGGTTAAGTTAGTCGAACTCGACAGTGACCACGCTTTAAGTAATGTTATCGAAGAAATTTGGCAGGCAATTTGCCTCTTTTGCCAATTACCTTGAAGTTGTAAAATATTAGACTCTTATATAACTAATATCCTTAGTCATTTGTCCTTTCTTTAGTTGCTAATGACTAATGACTAATGACTAATGACTAATGACCAATGACTAATGACTAAAATTATGCTTCCCTTTATCCGGTCAGATTTAGCCCAATTTACTGCGTACAAACCTCACCCCAGCAGCGATACAGCCGGATCTGTCACCGCGCAATTTGATCGGCTAGATACAAATGAAAGCCCCTATGATTTACCACCTGAGTTAAAAGAGAAGCTGGCCTGGACGTATCAGCAAGTAATTGAAACAAATCGTTATCCCGATGGCGGACATGAAACACTTAAGGATGCGATCGCCGAATATGTCAATGAATCAGCCGGTCTCTCGCTATCCAATACTGCCGTCAATATTTCTGTTGGAAATGGTTCAGATGAACTAATCCGCTCTTTATTAATCGCCACCTGTTTAGGAGGAGAAGGTTCAATTTTAGTTGCCAATCCTACTTTCTCTATGTACGGAATTTTGGCACAAACTTTGGGTATTCCTGTAGTCGCGGTGGGTAGAAATGAAACAAATTTTGAAATTGACTTAAAAGCTGCACAGGCTGCGATCGAACAAACTCAAAATCCCCCCATTCGCGTAGTTTTTGTAGTGCATCCCAATTCACCAACTGCCAATAGCTTAACTGCCGCAGAGGTGGCATGGTTAAGAAGTTTGAGTGAGCATATTTTGGTAGTGATTGATGAAGCTTACTTTGAATTCAGCCAAACTACCCTAGTAGGTGAATTAGCACAGCGCCCAAATTGGGTGATATTACGCACTTTTTCTAAAGCCTTCCGATTGGCATCTCTCCGTGTTGGTTATTGTGTCGCTCATCCCGAAGCGATCGCCATTTTAGAAAAAGTTCGCTTACCTTACAATCTCCCCAGCTTCTCCATAGCAGCAGGATTAGTTGCTTTACAAAACCGTACACTTTTGCTGGAGTCAATCCCCCAAACCCTAAGTGAACGAGCCAAACTCATCGAAATTTTATCACAGCAACCAGAACTACAAATTACCGCAAGCGCTGCTAATTTTATTTACCTGCGTCTTAAACCAAATGCCTTTAATTCACAGAATGCTGCTTTAAAAACTTTCCACCAGAAACTTAAAACACTCGGCACTCTTGTGCGACACATTAGCGGAGGATTACGAATTACCGTAGGGACAATAGAGGAAAATACCCGCACTATTAATCGAATACAAGCCGCTTTGGCAAATTTGCAATTTTAGCAATTCACTCAGTAATTACATCGGCTGTCCACCTCACTGCCCAAACGGCGTACTATTCCCACTGTTTGTGGCAGCACACCTACTAAAAGAGCAAAAGCAACATCCGGCAGAAGAGCCACTATATCTGGTGGAAAGTATTGTTCAAATTGATCGAGAATTTTCTGAACTCGCTGTCCAGGCATTGGGTTTTCTGTAATTTGTTTGATCAATCGAATCCATTGTCGCCTAATCAAGTAAGCCTTCTGGCGTTCTTCATTAGATTCGGGAGTTAATAAAGACAGATTACCTATGGGCAGTGCCCTTTGGCAATCACAATCGTAATCCCCACCCACAGCAGCCCCAGGCCCAGCAAACTCTGCATGGTAGCGTTTAAAGAGGATTAATCCATTTCGTCTACGACTATTGACGATGAAAACTTCTCCACTATGTAAACGTGTAAGGATATCCGAGCCTTGCGATTGCTCAGTTCCATCTGGCATGACAAGAGAGTCAAGGAAACTAGTTTCAGGGTAATAAGTTGATACCATAGAGGTCTGATAGCGCCGATGCTGTTCGCTATCCATGTTTTTTAAACTTTCAACGAATTTGGTAGTAGTATGCACTTCAAGACAGAACTAGCTGTTATGTCAAATCAGGTTTTTGAATTCTTTATATTATCAAGAGTTTTTTGACCAATTTTACTAAGATAGTAATAAATAGGCATTCTTTAGTAATTGAGTGATCATATTTTATGAGATATAACTAGAATTGTCTCCAAATTCGGAGAGTGTTTTCTTAAAGTTTTTATAAAGATGAATATCTTAATTACAAAGTTATTATGAGCTATTGGTAATTTTCTTAGAGTAATTATACAGCTATTTTCATTATAATTCATATTTATTTATCTATATATCTGTTGTTTAATGACAAATAAAAAAAAGACAAAATTTAATATTTAATTATTTAAAGCCTAAATATAAATATCCTTAAAAAAATTATTTAAAGCTATAACGGTTCCCGACCGAGTAAGGTACGTTTTCAAAGCTACTAACCTTGTTAAACAAAATTTTGGTGTAGCTTAGTCGTTTAGCAAATGCTATATATAAATCTAGCTATTTAGCTAATATTGACTAGTTGAGTTTTTAATGAAGTTATTTTGTACTTTGATTATCGATATTGATAATAAATTTTCTCCAGAGGATTACAACATCAAAATTTATTCTTGCCAAAATAAAATTCAAGTGCTGGAATCAGCGCTCAGATGCTTGTGCAATAACATTTGGCTTGAGCGTCTTAGGAAAAATGTATTCCAATTCGATTCGACTTTATGCACCCGATATCCCAGCTTAAAATAAAGTTGCCTTGCTTGATGGTTATTTTCCAAAACGTGGAGATATAAGTCTTGAAATCCCCACTCGCGAGAAACTTTTTCACAGCTAGTCAGTAAGCCTGAAGCAACACCATGTCTACGGTATTGTGGGTGAACTGCTAAATTAGACAAGTAAGGAAAACCCATGCCAACCTGGCTCCACGAATCACTGTAACGTACACCCAGTTCTACACTTCCCACTAAGTTATTAGCAGCAGTAGTAGCTTCAAAGGCGACTAAACAAATATGACGCGACGGAGGTGATGTCATGCGATGCCTTAAATCTTCATAAATACCCAGACGTAGCAATGGAAAAGCCCATCCCCACATACCCTGTTGGGAGTGAAAGCTTTCAGCAATAATTTGAGAAACACCAATCAAATCAGCAGGTATAGCTGTACGAATTTGAAATTGGTAACAAGCTGGATCGATTGGCTGTTGGTGGTATGAATGAAAAAACCGATATTTCAAGGCTAGTTTAGTATTGATTTTATTCAACGAAAATTTTCTCAAATATCCTCAAACACTATTTAAAGTGAAGAAAAACTTTATATCTACCCAGGATATTGAACTAACCTAAGATTGCTCATTTGCTTTTATTTGTGGAGCATCCAAAATTTTACACTTTAGTTTGGGGCTTGATAGCCTGCATTCTTGAAAGAGTCTTAGAAGTTACAGCTTCATTAATCTACAATCTTAAGTTCAGTAGGTTCAGGTACATCCCTTGCTTTAGGTAGGGAAGATATCAGTCTGTTTACCACAAAAACATCTGTAAAGTCGTACAGGTTTAAGTGAATGGGTAGATAAATAGCATAACCTGTCCGTAAACATTACCTACAAAATTGTTAAGTAAGTACACTACCGACAAACTCTAGTTGCAAACCACTTTTAGTTACAGTACTTAACTTGCTTATGCAATTGTCGCTACACTAACAGGAATTTACTACTAGGTCATCGTAACAGGTTGTACAGGTACTGGGGAAGAATCTCAAGATTCCTAATCCTTAACTTCCCAAGCTTACACTTGTCTTAATGATAGTTCTGATTGCTAAATTAGAAAGAGTATTTGTCTAATAGTATACTTTGGCTTTAAATCTTATTGTTTTAATATTGCTGACTCTACCATGACTACCATAAATAAAATTTACCTGCAAGTGTTAGTACAACTGCTGCAAAGGGAAAACTTAATATGCAGCTTCATCTGGATTTTTCAGCTAGCTATGAGCGCTGTATGTATTATCAGACATTGCTCACAGGAGGTGAAGGAAGATTTGGCAAGCAAGCATCGACTCTGTAACACTAAAACTGACTATGAAAAATTACATTGCACCAAAGCAAACGGTAATCAGCATAAGCCATTGAGACGAATTACTGTGAGTAAACGCTCGTACACTCAGCAGTCATGTAGCCAAACAGCCTTATTGGTCGAAATGCTCTGCTCTTACCTGACTCAGAAAAATCCTTACCTGATCAGATTATTCTTTATCCGACTGCCGTTGCAGCAGGAAAGCGGTGCATGAAATCCCAAGCAAACAGTAAGCCTAAAATTTTGGTTGTCGATGATGAACCAGACAACCTTGACTTGCTTTACCGCACTTTCTATCGTGACTATAAGGTGCTAAGGGCGAACTCTGGCCCTGCGGCACTCGATCTGCTGGCTCAAGAGGGAGAGGTCGCAGTGATCATCTCCGATCAGCGGATGCCGATGATGAGCGGTACAGAATTTTTGAGCCTGACAGCAACTCAATATCCAGATATTATCCGGATTATTTTAACTGGCTACACCGATGTCGAAGACTTGGTGGAAGCAATCAACGCTGGTAAGGTATTTAAATATGTTACTAAACCGTGGGAAGCCGAGGAACTCAAAGCAGTGGTACGCCAAGCTTTGGATACTCACAATGTCCTCAAAGCCCGCACCCGCGAACTTACCCGCACACTCCGACAAGAATCGCTGCTGAATACTGTCACAAATACGATTCGTAGTGCTTTAGACTATCGCCAAATTTTACAGGCGATTGTAGATACAGTGGGTCATATGCTGGAGGTGGATGTTTGCCTGTTGCGTCCCTTTCAAGATGAGCAGTTAGCGGATAAAGGATTCATTTATCAGAAGGCTCTTTCTGAAGAAACAGGGGAGTATACACAAGCAGAGGTGCAGCTAAATAATTCTTCTGCTGTGCCCCTCTCACCCTCTGCCCCTCTGTCTCTTTTGGCTCAAACAGTGTGGGAAACCCGTGAAGTCCAGGTGATTCACGATGTGATAGATGATGAGCGTATTCACGGTAATACTCCCGAACTGCGCCAACGTGGGGCAGCTTTTACTGCCGCTAACATTTGTTCTAGTTTAGTTGTGCCATTAATTTGCCAACAAGAACTGATGGCAGTGCTGGCACTGCATCAGTGTTCTCTGCCTCGCTTCTGGGAGGATGATGAGGTACAGCTAGTGTTGATGGTGGCAGATCAGGCAGCTTTAGCTTTGTCTCAAGCTTATGCTTACGAACAAGTACGTGCCCTTGCCAAGCGAGAAGCCCTAATTAATACAATTACTAGCGCGATTCGCTCTAGCTTAGACCCCCAAGATATTTTTGCAGCTATCACCCACCAATTGGGACAAGCCTTACAAGTTGATGGCTGTGTTCTGTCTTTGTGGACAGAGGAAGATGAGTTTGTTCAGTGTGTGGGCTTGTATGACAGTTTTCAACATTCGGAAAATTTGCGTAAGCACAGCCCGTCGCAGGCATCGCCAGCCCCAAACAATGATTATAGTAGCAATAATCACCTATCAACTCAGAGATTACCCTATTCTCAATCATCTATACAGGAGAATCCAATCCTCCAACAAATGCTACAGACACATGAACCGGTGGTAATTGGTAATGTGAGCCATTCTCCGTCTGATGTACAGGGTTTTGATTTGCCTTTAAAAATGCCAGCGCGATCGCTAATGGTTGTGCCATTATTGGCTGATGGTAAATGTATCGGTAGTATTACTTTACATGAAGGTAAAAAAGTACGCCGATGGCTGTCATCTGATATCGATTTGGCTAAAGCAGTAGCAGCTCAAGCAGCGATCGCTGTACAGCAGTCACACCTATATCAAAAAACTCGCCAACAAGCTGAACGCTTACTGGAATTAGACAAACAAAAAACGGAATTTTTCCAAAATATCTCCCATGAGTTTCGCACACCCATCACCTTGATTCAAGGGCCTTTAGAGTCGGCGGTGGCAGCTGGTGAAGGATTATCTTACTCCCAAAGTGCGATCGCCCTGCGTAACTCCCGCCGCCTGCTGCGACTGGTAAATCAACTGCTGGATTTACAACGCCTGGATGCAGGGAGAATGCAGCCTAGTTTCCGTCCTTGCGATCTAGTCGAATTTGTCAGCCAAATTGTTGAATCTTTTCGCCCCTACTGTGAGAAAAAAGGACTGCATCTCGACACCCAGTTAGATGAATGTTCTACGGTGTACTTAGATATGGAAAAATTTGACAAGGTGGTTTACAACCTCCTGTCAAATGCCATGAAGTTTACTCCTGAAGGTGGCACGATCAGTGTCAGACTAAAATCTGAGCGCGATCGTTGCTTATTGCAAGTACAAGATACTGGAATTGGCATTGTTAAAGAACAAATTCCCCATCTATTTGAGCGTTTCCGCCAAGCTGAAGGTTCAGCAAACCGCTCCTATGAAGGCAGTGGTTTGGGTTTAGCTCTAGTTAAAGAATTGGTAGAATTACATGGTGGCCAAGTCACTGTGGAATCAGTTTATGGCGAAGGCACTACCTTTAGTTTGTGGCTTGTTACTGGAAATACTCATTTACCCGCACAGCAAGTACTAGAAACGCCTACCGAACTGAATACGAGCCGCGCTAGTGTAGAATTGGCTGATTTAGAATTAGTAGAGTCAATAACAGACAATATTGAAGATATTACAATAAATTTCTCCTCTAGTATTGATACTCAAGACTCAGCACTTAAGACTCAGCACTCAATTTTAGTTGTAGATGACAACCCGGATTTACGAACCTATGTATCTGAAATTTTCCGCCGCAACGGCTATCATGTACGCACAGCTCGTAACGGTTATGAAGGGCACGGTATAGCTAAGGAAATTATACCCAGCTTGATTGTGACTGACTTAATGATGCCTTTGGTGAGTGGACTTGAAATGATTCAGATGATCCGCCATGAGGAGAAGCTGAAAGGAACACCAATCATTCTGTTGACAGCAAAAGTAGACGAGGAAACCCGCATCGAAGGTACAGAACACGGCGCGGATGCTTATTTAGCAAAACCATTCAATGATCGGGAACTTTTGGCTGAAGTTCGGAATCTTTTGGCATTGAAGGAAAATGAACGACGAATCGTGGAGCTAAATACTTATCTAACAGAATCGGTGCTAAAGCGCTTTTTGCCGGCTGTATTGGTGCAAAAAGCTGCAACCGGAGATTTAACGTTAGATTTGCGCCCAGAACCACGCTTAATCACAGTTTTGTTTAGTGACATTGTGGGTTTTACACAGCTGGCAAATACTCTTAGATCACGGCGAGTAGCAGAGTTGCTAAATGAATATTTAGAAGCCATGACCAAAGTTGTATTTGGCAATGGTGGCACTGTAGATAAATTTATGGGAGATGCTATCTTAGCTTTATACGGAGCACCCGAAGAACTAACCCCTAATGAACAGGTACGTCGTGCCATCAATACAGCAAGAGCAATGCACCGCTCACTGGATGACTTGAACCAGCGCTGGCGAAACCAAGGTGTATTCGATGGCGACAAACTTACTAGCGTACAGTTCCGGTGCGGTATCCATCAAGGTACTGCTGTTGTGGGGATGTTTGGTAGCGCGGAACGTGCTGATTATACTGCCATTGGCCCAAGTGTGAATATTGCTGCAAGGTTGCAAGCTGCTGCTGTTCCCGGCACTATCCTGGTTTCTGCTGCTGTGGCAGATTATTTGCAAGAAGAAGAAATTACTAAAGGTAGTCCGCTAGAACTTAAAGGAGTAGATGAAACAGTTTTGACCTTCGCTGTTACACCAGAACTAATTGTTAATCGCTAAAATTTAGACTGGTATTTTAAAGCATTACCAATGAGTAAGACTGCCTAATCATATCCAGTTTATATAATATGACATCATCAGTTGCAGATAAAACTCCAATTCCAGCCAAGGTCTGGAGGCGGCACTCTGATCCACCAGGTTTGTGGATTTCTGTCGTTATAGGTTCAGTCTCTCTGCACTTGCTGGCGTTCTGGCTGATGCGTTCATCTAATGTATTTAGTTTGTGGTTTCCCCAACAAAGTCAATATGCTGTTCCCATTGAATTGATAGACATTGCTCCCAAAACAAAATTAATAACCAAATCTAAATCAACAGCCAAAACAGTTTCGCCAAAGCCGCTATCCTCAACTCAAAGGTCTGTACCAGCACGTTCGCCACAAACAGCACGAACTACGCCCAGAAATCAAGATTTTGGCGCAATAAATTCTGCGGATAATCTCCAGCAAAAGAGCCGTACTTACGCCTCTCAACCTAATAGCCAACGGAGAGTTACTACGCCGACGTCAACACCTACAGCTACACCGACACCGATACCGAAATCTACACCGACACCGACACCTACAGTTCCAGTCGGTAATCTACCTTGGAATCGTCGTCAAGAAATCAAACTGGGAAAAGGAACGCTACTACCAACAGGTATTCCATCAAATCCACCAGTTTCGGAAGCTGAAAACAGAGAAACGCCACGCACTCCCACTCAGAAAACTCCATCAACTCCCACTAGACAAACTCCAGGAACTTCGACTAGAGAAACTCCACCAACTCCAATTAGGGAAACTCCGCCAACTCCTACCAGACAAACTCCAGGAACTTCGACTAGAGAAACTCCACCAACTCCAACTAGGGAAACTCCGCCAACTCCTACCAGACAAACTCTAGGAACTTCGACTAGAGAAACTCCACTAACTCCTACTGAGGGAGTGTCGGTAGCAATAGTAGCTCCTATGCTTAGAGATGAAGTAAGTAACTTGATACAATCAGGAAGATTACGACAAGATGCTTTACCCGACGTTATTGCTTTATACAGGGGAAGCAACACAAAACAATTGGACTCAAGTTTTCTCCCCCGTGATTCCGAAGTTAAGCCTGCACAGATCCTTGCTAGCTTAGTAATTGATCGCAATGGCAACTTTCAACAGGCTCTAGTGATAGAAATAGAACCAGCAACGCTACAAAGTGAAAAAAGTACATATGAGCGAGTTCTCAACGAGGTTTTCAAAACAGAAAACTTTCTTGCCGCTCACAACAATGATGGCACAAAACCAGATTTGAGCAATTTGTTTGTACGAATCAAAATCCAGCCTGCTAATTCTAACTAGATGCTTGAATTTTTGCAAAAACTCTGTTATATTTATAGGGTTGGAAATTTGCGGGTGTAGTTTAGTGGTAAAACTATAGCCTTCCAAGCTATTAATGCGGGTTCGATTCCCGCCACCCGCTTAAAAAAAAGCTATCTAGTATATTAATTAACAAGACAAGTTGCTCTAAGAAAATTGTTAAAAGTAGGTAAACCTACGCCATAGTGTATTAGTGCAAGAAATAAGTCTGGGTTTGGTAAAATAACCAGTTAAAAAATAACCGTTTCAATAATGGAATACCTATTCTGTAATTATCACAAGATTTACAGGTAGATCAGCAATGGCAAACCCAGCCAATACTAGTACTGCGCTATGTGTAGGCCTATTTTCGAGTGGGTATCTTACGCGCCCGTCAGTGCAAGTTTTAATATTAAACAGCTTAATTATTGCTTTTCTTGACCAAGAAACAACCATAATTGATCAAGCGATCGCCAACCTTTGCAAACAAACAAAAAAACTAGAGGAATATCGCATAGCTTTAATTTTCGAGTATCCCTCATTCCTACAAGATAAATAATGTGTGATATTTATCCAAATCTGCCGCTAACGTAATCTCGGGTGTCTTGCTGCTTAGGATTGTTGAAAATTACTTCTGTTGCGTCGTACTCTACCATGTAGCCGTTACGACCTCCTGCCTCTGTAGTGCGAACATTAAAAAAGGCTGTTTTATCAGAAACCCGCGCTGCTTGCTGCATATTATGGGTGACGATAACGATGGTATATTGCTCTTTAAGTTGGTGAATTAGTTCTTCAACCCGCAAGGTGGAAATAGGGTCGAGGGCGGAGCAAGGTTCATCCATTAATATAATTTCAGGTTGTACTGCGATCGCTCGAGCAATACATAACCTCTGCTGTTGTCCACCCGATAAAGACGAGCCGTTTTGTCGCAGTTTATCTTTGACTTCATCCCACAAAGCTGCTTGTCGCAGACTGCGTTCTACTAATTCATCCATATTACCTTTGTAGCCGTTGATCTTGGCTCCAAAAGCAATGTTGTCATAAATTGATTTTGGAAATGGGTTTGGTCTTTGAAACACCATCCCAATCCGACGACGCACCTCTACAGGATCAATGTCGGATGCATACAAGTTTTTATCGTAAAAAAGTATTTTACCTTCTGCCCGAAATGACTCAATCAGGTCATTGAGGCGGTTATAGCATCGCAACAACGTACTTTTACCACAACCAGAAGGGCCGATAAAGGCTGTTACCTGATTTTTCGGTATATCTAGCCAAATATTCTGCAAGGCTAAAAACTTACCGTAGTAAACGTTGAGGTTTTCGGTGTGTAAAACTGTTTCAGTATCATTCACTGTGCTAATGTTAGTAGCCATAAATTAAGTGCAGTATTAGTTTTAGCGATACAAATCCGCTATGTAGATATTTGACTAAACTTTTTTGCGAGTTGCCCAGCGAGCAATGATACTTGTGATCAGAACCATCAATACCAAAATCAAAGATGCTGCCCAAGCTAATGATTGCCAATTTTTAAACGGGGAAATAGCATATTTGTAAACCAAAACAGCAAGGGAAGCTGTTGGTTGGAATACGCCATCGGGCCAAAAGTTGGAAAACAGAGCAGTAAATAGTAAAGGTGCGGTTTCTCCAGACGCTCTGGCGATCGCTAGCGTTGACCCAGTTACAATTGCTGGTAGAGCTGCTGGCAACACTACTTGTGTTACTGTTTGAAAGTTAGTTGCTCCTAACCCTACTGATGCTTGTCGCAAATCTTGCGATACTAATTGCAGAGCTTCGTCAGTGGTTCGGACAATAATTGGCAACATCAAAATTGCCAGCGCAAATCCTCCACCTAAAGCAGAATATGATCCTAAGTTTAACTTTACCAGTGTCAAAACTACAATGCCATAGGCAAATACCCCGGCAATAATTGAGGGAACTCCACTCAGGACGTTAGCCGCAAAACGTACCCATCTAGCTACTATGGCCGAGCTAAATTCTGTGATGTAAATCGCTGCCAAAACACCAAAGGGGATACTAATCAGCGCCGCAATTCCTACCATCAGCAGGGTGCCCAATATTGCATTACCAAAGCCTCCTCCCGGTTGTAAAGCTTTGGGTGGCAGTTCAAAAAAGACGCTGGGACTCAAACTGCCAAAGCCTTGAATAATAACGTAAGAAAGCACTGCTAGTAAAGGCACAAGTGCCAATACCCCACAAATAAATGCAACTACAGTCATTACTGTATTAAACAGTGTCCTTTGAGACATGGGAGCGCGAGTTAGGCTGCGCTCTGGAAAACTAGAAGTCATAATTCAACCCAAAACTAAGCTATAGTCGCTTGACTCTCAGAACGATAAACTCAGCCATGATATTGACTACCAAGGTCAAAAAGAATAGAACTAAAGCAGCGTACATTAAAGCCGAAACTTGCAAACCACTAGCTTCTGAAAATTGATTTGCCAGTAGAGAAGAAATCGTATTACCTGGTGCTAATAGTGAGATACTAATGTTGTTGGAATTACCAATTAACATTGTCACAGCCATTGTTTCTCCCATTGCCCGACCGAGTGCCAACATTACTGCACTAACTATCCCCGAAAAGGCTGCCGGAACCAGAATTTGCAAAATCGTTTCCCATCGGGTTGCTCCTAGCCCTACGGCTGCTTGGCGCAAACTGGAGGGTATAGAAATTAAGGCATCGCGGGATAGGGCTGTGATGATGGGCAAAGTCATAATCGCTAAGATGACGCCCGCTGGTAACATTCCTGGGCCTGTAGGGGAGGTGCTAAAAAAAGGTATCCAGCTAAAGTAACTATTGAGCCATTTTCCTAAGTTAGTTAAAATAGGCACTAAAACAAAAATACCCCACACACCGTAGACAACGCTGGGAATAGCTGCAAGCAGTTCTACTGCAAAAACCAGTACCAACTTCACTTTTGCGGGTAAAAAATCCTCGCTTAGTACAATAGCAGTACCAACTCCAATCGGTATAGCTATCAGTAAACCAATAAAAGAACTCAAGAGAGTTCCATAAATTTGAGGTAGCACCCCGTAGGTATCATTAACTGGGTTCCAAATGGTGTTAGCTAAAAAGCTAGCACCAAACTTTTGAATGGCAGGCCAAGAAGCAATTGCAACCTGTAAGCCGATCCATAATAAAGTGGCAGCAACCCCAAAGGCGAAAATTTTAGTAAGCCAAATAAAACCCTGATCTAGGGACTTTTCTACATCAGAGCGATTTTTTGTCGCTGATGAAAGGTTTTGAGAATTTGTAGTCATGACTACCGATTTTAACAATTAAATCAGAGAAAAATATGGGAGGCAACCAGATTAGTAAAATTGCCACCTCATCATTTCTTGAAACTGAAACATTGGTAACTTACAGTTCAAAGTTACGAATGTTGATAAAACAACAAGTTTAACGAGCAGCCTACAAATTATTATTTAGGGATGCATGCCTCATGTTTTGACTGTAGCTACTTGCTAGCGCTAGTACCACTACCAACAGCGATTTTATATTCTGGACTGATTTGATCGGCAGCAGCAGCCACCTTTGTAATGACGTTTTGGGGTAAAGGAACATACCCTAGTGCCACAGAATTCTTTTGACCTTCAGTTAAGGCGTATTCGATCGCAGCTTCAACTGCCTTAGCTTTTGCCGCATCGGGATATTTCTTGTAAACCAACAGCCAAGTGTAAGTAACGATGGGATAGGAATCAGCGCCTTCTGGATCGGAAATGAACACGCGCAGATCAGGCGGTAGAGTTACTGATGCCAGAGTTTTAGAGGCTGACTCCTCAGTAGGTACAATAAACTGACCGCCTTTGTTTTCCAAAGCAGCGAACTTGAGACTATTTTGTTTGGCATAGCCGTACTCGACATAACCAATAGAACCTTGTGTTTGTTGGATTTGGGCAGTAACACCCTCATTTCCTTTAGCACCAACTCCCACAGCCCAGTTGACAGTTTTGCCTTCACCAACTTTAGTCTTCCACTCCGGGCTAATAGCGCTGAGGTGTTTTGTAAACACACCTGTTGTTCCGCTACCATCTGAACGATAAACAACTGTGATTGCCTGTTTAGGAAGATTTACACCTGGGTTAGCCTTAGCAATTTGTGGATCATCCCAAGACTTGATCTTGCCTAGTAAAATATCAGTGTAAACGGCTCTTGGTAGCTTTAATTCTGCAACATCTGGCAAGTTGTAAGCTAGGACGATGCTACCAGCAGTTACAGGCAGTAAAATAACGCCCTTATCCGCTGGCACCTTCTGGATTTCTTCATCCTTCATAGCAACATCGCTAGCACCAAAGTCTACAGTCCCTTTGATAAATTGCTCAACTCCAGCACCGCTACCAACTGAGGCATAGTCAACTTGCAGATTTGGATATTTTTTGTTTAAATCCGTAAACCATGTATCATATAGTGGCGCTGGGAAAGACGCACCAGCCCCGCTTAACTTGAGATTTCCACCCAAATCTAATTTGGTTGTGCTGGAGGCAGTGGTATCTGTAGCAGTGCCAGAAGGAGTATTTTTAGTGGCTGCATTATCTGGGTTTTGCTGTCCGCCACATGCAGCTAGGCTGATTGTCAGTGCTAACACTGAAACTGAAGCTGTGAGGCGATGAATTTTTATTACACTAAGAGGTGAGGGCATCGCTATCAATGTTTAGATAATTTTTCAGGTGAGCGCTTCTAAGGATACCCCTAAAGGATAAAGGTTAAGGTAAAGAATAGGTTAATAGAGCCAAAAATGCTTATTTTTTTGATGAATAACAAACACTAGGTTTATACTTTTACTTGATAAAATTTATACTGATGCCTTATTCACACGTTACAAATAGTACTAAAATAATTTTGTTACAGATATTTACAAAACTCTAGTAGTAGTGTAAATTTATTGGTCAAGTAATAAAAATATGTAAAAACATGACCAGGTGTAGTATTATTTTAAACCTAATAAATTAATAAATTTGGATAAATTTTAGAATTTATGAAAGTTGTTTCTGCTTATTGGATTAAGCAGACTTCAAGCCATAACTAAACAATCTAACTTTAGCCAGTGAAATTATTGTTTAGAAAAAACAGGTAGAGAAAAACAATAAATTGCATACTTTATAGAAAGTAGACAGGGCGATCGCTAAAAAATAGTTAATAAGGAGCTATTTCATAGCACTTTCGTAGCATAGTTGGGCGCTGAATCTAAAAATTTAGTCTAAATACTAAGTTTTGCTAAGTTAATTTTAGCACAAATTAAGTAAAATACCGGAATTAAATAACACTTCGGTCAATAAAATTAGAGCATAGACACCTAAGCCATAATTCGCAAAACTGAAAAGTTACATATCAAAAAGGCAAAAAATAATATGCTAATTCTTAAGGTATCAGCACAATTTAATTTTAATACTAATGAATATATTGGTTGCTGTTGATTTTCCCTTTTGCCTTTCCCTGGTTGTCTGATAAATGTTTGCTGCTTCCAATCAATTACTATGGTCCATGATTGGCTTACTTCTGACAATGGGTGGCACCTTCCTAGAAGCTTATGGCATCACCTTACCTTGGAGTTGGAGTAAGCACGGAATTCAGACTTTTTCTTTAGGTGTCACTTTTCAAATTGGCGCAGTACTGTTGGTGGGTTGTTTAGGGGGTAAAAATGCTGGTGCACTCTCGCAAATTGCCTATTTAGTAATGGGGTTAACCTTATTACCTGTATTTGCCGATGGTGGCGGTATTGGTTATGTTAAGCTATCTCAGTTTGGCTATCTACTAGGCTTCATTCCTGGAGCTTGGATTTGTGGCTTGTTCGCTTTTAAAGCTAGACCCCGACTAGAAACTCTGGCCTTTAGTTGCATTTGTGGCTTGTTAACTCTTCACCTATGCGGTATTACTTATTTGATTATTAGCTATCTTTTTCAGTGGAAAGGTACAGAAAATCTACCCTTGATGCAAGCAATCCTCAGATACTCCTGGTTTGCACTACCAGGGCAACTAACTGTGGTCTGTGCTGTTACTGTAATAGCATATGTATTGCGTCACTTAATGTTTTATTAGTTCATTGTCATTTGTCAAAAGCTCATGATCAATGAATGACCCTTACGGGTGACTCTCGTTCACCTTTGGCTTCTCCCGCTGGGAGAGGATTCGCTAACGCAACGCTATTATCAATAGCTTTCCATGAGCGACTGCGTTAGGAGAAGGAACTAACATGGTTTCTACGCCACTTGCTACAACTCTGGGAAAGTTTGCAACGCAGTGGCTCCTCTTCTCTCAAAGGGAGAGGGTAGCGCCTTCGCAAAGCGTCTCGTAGAGAAGGGACGAGACTGCGCTGGCTTACAAATTACCAATGACCAATGACTAATTCGCCATGCGTTTAAAAAATCGCCTTTTCTCGATCGCTGCCTTTATAGCTTTTTTCTTAGACCAAATAACAAAATACTGGGTGGTACAAACCTTTAGCTTAGGGCAGACACTACCACTCTTATCTGGGATATTTCACTTCACCTATGTCACTAACACTGGTGCCGCTTTTAGTATATTGAGTGGGAAAGTAGAGTGGTTGCGCTGGCTATCTTTAGGAGTGAGTTTAGTATTGATAGCGTTGGCCTTGTTTGGTCCAACATTAAATTTGTGGGATCAGTTGGGCTATGGCTTGATTTTAGGTGGAGCTATGGGCAACGGTATTGATCGCTTTGTTTTAGGCTACGTCGTTGATTTTCTTGATTTTCGCCTGATTAACTTTGCTGTATTTAATGTGGCAGATTCATTTATTAGTATCGGTATTGTTTGCCTGTTAATTGCTTCCTTGCAAAAAACACCGACTTCAACTGACAGGTCGCATTAAACTATTAAGCCTGGGATCATTAATCCCAGGCTATTGATTACTAAAACCCTTGGTCCGTCTTATATCCGAAGACTTGATCTATTGGTTATAGCGATTATTTATTTGTTATCTTACACCAGTTTGCATAACTGGCGTAAGAGGTCAAGATGCACTGATGATCGCTGATGGCAAACTAGCATTCAGATTATGCCTCAGGTTTTAATTTAATTACCTGTGGTAGGAGTTTTTGGTGAACTAGAGCCTGGAGTATTGGGAGAACTGGTATTTGGTTCGGGATTGCTGTCAGTAGTACCAGACTCAGGTGAAGCTGGGTTTCCTGGTTCAGTGCTGCTCCCAGGAGTGCCAGATTCAGGTGGGGTAACGGTTCCTGGTGCAGGAGTTAAGTTACTAGGAGTGCCAGGTTCAGATGGGGTAACAGTTCCTGGTGTAGGAGTTAAGTTACTAGGAGCGCCAGGTTCAGATGGGGTAATGGTTCCTGGTGCAGGAGTTAAGTTACTAGGAGCGCCAGGTTCAGATGGGGTAATAGTTCCTGGTGCTGGAGTGGTTTCGGGAGTACCAGATCCAGGTGGCGTAATGGTTCCTGGTGCAGTTGTGCTATCTGGAGTGGTGGTGCTATTGGGCGTGGTTTCTGCTGGTACTGTAGTGCTACCAGGAGCGCTAGGAGTGACTGCTGTGCCGCCGGAACAGCGGGAGTTGAGCGGAAAATACTCGCACAGAATTTTCATCCCTTCTGGCGACATCTTGATTTCCGTTGGTGCACTAGTGGAGTCGCTACTGGATTGGGCTATGGGGGATTTACTGGATTCGGCTACAGCAATGTTAGCGGTGAGCGCTAAAGATAGAGCTGTACCAATCATGGTCAGAGATTTTCCGATCATTCTAAAATTAACCTCAACGGAACACTCGGCCCATTAAAACAGACAATAAGATTTAGAAAATCTTCCTAAATGAAGATATTTAGGTTTGTTTCAGAATATGTGGATATGTAAATTGGTAAAAATTAAATCTGTTATTTATCGATAACTAGTGTTTAATAATACAAGATTAAAGATATCTTTCTAGCTATTGTAGTAGTACATAGTAGATATAATAGGGTTTTGAAAATGTATAAATAATTCGCGTCTCTATAATTAAGTGACAAAAATAACAAATAAATTTAGGTTTCGACTTAGAGTTAGGTATAAATTAGCTCAAAAAAATCCGTATAGATAATTTATGCTTTAGCTTATGAGTAAAATGATGAAAGACTAACATCTAAATTGTAATTCGCCCGATTCTTCACTAAAAAGTGTGATGTGAATAGCCGATGAGTTCTCCCCAACCCCCTCACAAGCCACAAACGTTACTAGGTCAACTGACTCAAGCGGTACATACTATTCAAGCTAGGGTCGATTTTTCTAAATTGGCGCTCAAGCCTAATGCCAAAGTACCGGAACTCTGGGTGCAGGACGCGGGGGCGGATAAGGCAGAGATATATCCACTGTTGGGCGATCGCTATATTCTAGGTCGTAGCTCCAAATCCAGCGATATTGTCATCCGTAACCCAGTTGTCAGCCAAATTCATCTGTCGTTATCGCGGAATTCCACTCAACGTACATCAGTTTTTGTCATCAAAGACGAAAACTCTACCAATGGCATTTATCGTGGCAAGCGTCGTGTTAATTCCCTGGAACTGCGTCACGGCGATATTCTTACTTTGGGACCCCCAGAACTCGCCGCTTCTGTGCGGTTGCAATACGTCGATCCGCCAGCATGGTACGTCAAAGCTGCAAGTTGGACAGCTTATGGCGTCGGCGGTGCTAGTGCCCTGTTAGCGTTAGTAATTGGCGTCGAATGGCTAAAATTTCAAGTTAAACCCCTACCTACAGCTACACGCGCTCCAGTAGTTGTTTACGCCCGTGATGGAGCTACTCCCCTGAGAGAGCCTCGCACTACCTCTCATGTAGACATGAAGCGTTTAGAGGAATTTGGCCCTTATTTGCCTGCTGCGGTTGTGGCTTCAGAGGATAGTCGTTATTACTGGCACTTTGGGGTTGACCCTGTGGGTATTTTACGAGCCGTGTTGATCAATAGCCGTAGCGGAGATGTGCAGCAAGGAGCCAGCACTGTTACCCAGCAAGTTGCCCGCAGTTTGTTCCGCGAGTATGTAGGCAGACAGGATACCCTTGGACGTAAATTGCGGGAGGCAGTTGTCGCCCTGAAGCTCGAAACCTTTTACAGCAAAGATGATATTTTGCTGATGTACTTAAATCGGGTTTTTTTGGGGGGAGATACCTCTGGCTTTGAGGATGCATCCCAGTATTACTTTGAGAAGTCGGCTAAAGAATTAACTTTGGCAGAAGCAGCAACCTTGGTAGGAATTTTACCCGCTCCCAACGCTTTCGATTTCTGTGGGGATGGGCCAAATAAGCTAGAAGCAGCCGAGTACCGGAATCGCGTGATTAAGCGGTTGCTGGAGATGGGCAAAATTAAGCCTGAGGATGCGAACCGAGCTAGACGCTCCACCGTCCAAGTTAGTCCTAAAGTCTGCGAACAGCAAGCTAAGACGATCGCTCCTTATTTTTACAGTTACGTCTTCTCTGAACTTGAATCAATTTTGGGGGAGGGAGCTGCAAGAGAAGGAAATTATATCATTGAAACCAAGCTAGATCCCGCGATACAGAGCCAAGCAGAAGCAGCGTTGAGTAATTCAGTGAACAACGCCGGTAGAAATTTTAATTTTTCTCAGGGGGCGGTAGTCACTCTTGACTCTAGTACAGGCAGTATCCTGGCAATGGTGGGCGGGACTGATTACAGAAAAAGTCAGTTCAATCGTGCTGTTCAAGCCAAAAGACAACCAGGTTCCACCTTCAAAATTTTTGCTTACACCGCTGCTATTCAACAGGGAATTTCAGAATCCAAAAGTTATTCTTGCGCCCCTTTAACTTGGCAAGGCTTTACTTATAAACCCTGTCGTGCTGGTGCTGGCACTAGTTTAGATATTGCCACCGGGCTTGCTCTTTCGGAAAATCCCATCGCCCTAAGAGTTGCCAGAGAAATCGGGCTGAATAAAGTAGTGGCGATGGCAGAGAATTTGGGAATAAAGTCAACCCTTGATCCAGTTCCTGGCTTGGTACTAGGTCAAAGTGTAGTGAATGTTTTGGAAATGACTGGTGCTTTTGGCGCTATTAGTAATGGTGGTGTACGGAATCCTCCCCATGCAATTAACCGAATTTTAGACAGTGGTGATTGCCGCGATCGCAATGATATCAAAACCTGCCGTGTAATCTACTCCTTCGACCAAGATCCAGATGCTAACAAACGAGTGCTGCCAAATGGTGTAGCCAATGAGATGACTAGTTTGATGCGTGGCGTAGTCACAAGAGGTACTGGTCGTAGTGCTGCCATTGGACTGGGAGAAGCGGGGAAAACAGGCACGACTGATAAAAACGTTGACTTATGGTTCATAGGTTTTATTCCCAGTCGGCGGCTTGTAACTGGTGTCTGGCTAGGAAACGACAATAATTCGCCTACATCTGGTAGCAGCGCTCAAGCAGCTCAGTTATGGGGAAATTATATGCGGAGAATTTCAAGGTAAATTCGTAATTCGTAATTTTATAGTTAAAAATTACGAATTACGAATTACGAATTATTGTAGATATCCCCGCCAAGGAATGACTTCCAGTGTGCCGCTAGGCTTAAATATCACTTGGAAGTGGGCGAGAGGTTCTTTATCATTTGGAGCTGCTACATTGGAACCGTAGACAGCGTTGAACATCTTGGGAAGGGGTGTTTCGCGGAAATAGTCAAAGGCAACTTGGTTGAGTGGTTCATAGTCAGCAATTACTCCATCTTTGTTGACTGCTACCCGATATTTCAAATCTCGCGTAAAGGTGGGAGTACCACTCCAGGTTTGGCGAACTGTACTATAAAGCTTTTGGTTTAAACCTTTAACTATATTAGAGTCAGTAATTTTTGTGCCGACAACCTCTGGTGTTCTAGCATATCCCCGCCAAGGGCTAACTTCTAACACACCTTTTGTAGTAAACACTACTCGAAATTGGGCGATCGGTTCATTGGAAATGGGAGCGCGGTTAGCTGGATTGTAAAGTACGTTAGGCAGAGGAGTTTGCCCCACTCCTAGATTTGCCTCTTTATTCAGCGCTTTATAACCAACGATCGCCCCATCCGCAGCTACGCCCAAACGATAAATTAATTCCTGTTTCAATCCTAAACGATTAGTCCAAGCTGGATGAACTTGGTTGTAAACTTGACGATTCAATGCACGCAGCTGGGATGGATCAGTAATTTCTGGAACTGTATTTAAAAGTGCTTCTAAATCCTTAACTGCCGGCTTTGTATTAGCTATGGGCGTTGGTGTGGGTATTGCAGCCGCGATGGGAGTTGCAGCAGCTGATGCTGAAGGAGTGATATTGTTTGTTGTAGAGCTAGTTTGCTCATCTGGCTTGGGCTGCGGTGGACGTATTTGGGGAGGTGGAATCAAGTTAAAGGCGATCGCAGCTACTGCTAAACTTGACACACCCACAGCAGCAGGAACAGTTTGCCTGATTAAAGCCTGACTAGCACCGCCATAGCGTCTGGTAACTGGTTGTAGTTCTAAGGAAAGTTCTGGTAAAGTTTGGGTATCAGCAAAAAACTGATCCACTGCTTCCACTAAATCAAACAACTGTACTGTATTCAAATCTATTTCAATAGGCGGACGTTTGGAGTTGTTAGAGCGATCAAACCCCTCTGAAGCACCTTCGGAATGTATAATCAGCCTGTGTCGGTTGCTGTCAATTTTCTGAAACTCTACTAGCTCCGATTCCTGGTTGTGTGCTTGTGGATTGGGTACAGTACTTAAAAATTCTTGGGCATACCCACTAACAGCCCTCACTAAACTTTCAAAAAATTCCCGTCCTCCCGTTAGGGGTTGGTTGAAACCAGATAAATAACATTCTGCATTTACCAATATTGATAATTCCGGGCGCATTTCCTGGAAGTGTGCAGCCCTAGTTACATCACTTAACCCTTCTAAAAGCAGTGTACAATTAGGCAAACTGTACTTACGTTGAATATTCATTCCACTTCACCGTCAAAAAGACTAATCCAGAACCGCTGCATTCCAGCTGTACCAGTACAAAATAGTAATTGTCCTAACAAATTTATAGCTAGCTCATCTAATTTTTGATCAGAAGTTAATGCCAGTACACCAGAACGTCGAGCATTCATCCGGCTCTTAAAATGCGCTCTAAAGCGCTCTAGATAATTAGAGAGGCGCAAATTCTGTTCTAATGGAATCTGCTTTTCTTCCATTTGTTGACATATCATTAGCAACTGGCGAATCACAACAGTTAAACGCCGCGCTATGTAGCAAGCAATAACCACCAAAGCTTTTGCTTCCATGATAGTTAAGGGACGGCGCATGTGTGCTCTCCGTAGCGGGTTAGAGCTACGCATCCGCCATAAATTCACTCTGTCTTTAACAATTCCTTTTAAATCCAACTCTTGAGCAAAAGTCAGGATTGCTTCCGAACCACCAAGCTCTAAAGCTTCAATTGCCAGTAAAATCAGGTCAATTTGCAACCGAGTTCTCCGAGGACACGTCTTCGAAGCGATCGCAGGATCTGGCAAAGTGTCCAGAACCATAGGCAGTGAATCTTGAGTTGGACTGTTGAACGGCGTTAAACTTGCTGAGACATTCATTCTATAAATACCTTGTGCGGTTCCAACAGACTAGATAAAACAAATTTAAGATCGGTAGCCAGATAAGAGCATTAGACTTATAGCAGTAGCATGACTACCTGATATATAGATTACTTAACTCTTTCTACTCAAAGTTTTCCCTATATTGAAATCAAAGTTTTAAAACATCAGTTAATTCACCTCATTTATTAGTGCAATACCTCTTCTAGCTTGATTTAGATTCTAATTATCGTCAATCAAGGACGAAGCTTCAGCCTCGACCCCCAGCGTATGACATTATAGTGTACGATTTTTCAGGTATCGGAAAATTGGGGACTGGAGACTGGGGACTGGGATAGCTATGAATTTAATTTAAATTAATAACTCCTCACTCTTCACCTTTAACTTTCCTTACTTTCTACTCTTTACTCCCCATTTTATGGATTTGAAGTCTCTCGTTCGTGACATCCCAGATTTCCCTAAAACCGGAATTTTATTTCGGGATATTACTACACTACTGCGCGATCCAGAGGGATTGCGCTACACTATTGACTTTTTAACACAAAAATGCAATGAAGCTGAAATAAAGCCGAATTATGTCATTGGTATGGAGTCGAGAGGATTCATTTTTGGCTCACCTCTGGCTTATAAATTAGGAGCTGGTTTTATTCCCGTCCGTAAAAAAGGTAAGTTACCAGCAGCGGTTCACTCAATTGAATATGAACTAGAGTATGGTATCGACTGCCTGGAAGTGCATCAAGACGCTTTACAGCAAGGTAGCCGAGTCTTGATTGTGGACGATTTGATTGCCACGGGTGGAACTGCGAGTGCAACAGCAAAGTTAGTGCAGAAGATTGGCTGCGAACTAGTAGGATTTGGGTTTATTATCGAGCTACGGGATTTACAAGGGCGTAAATATCTGCCGGACGTGCCGATTATCTCTTTAATTGAATATTAGTTATTTGTCATTGGTCATTAGTCATTGGTCATTAGCAAAGAACAAATGACAAATGACTAATGGTAAAGGACAAATGATAAAGGACAAATGACAAATGACATCTACGAGAATTTCCTTGGAGACAGGTCGGGATTGGCTAATAACGTTAGTCACGAGTGAAACTTTTGTTTATGTAGTAAAGCGGATATTGCAGGCACTACTGACTTTGTTGTTGGCGTCAGCGTTGTCGTTTTTCATTATTCAACTCGCTCCGGGTGATTATGTAGATACACTGCGGCAAAACCCGAAAATATCGCCAGAAAGAATTGAGGAAATCAAGCGGCAGTTTGGTCTGGATAAGTCTTGGCCAGAACAATTTGGGCTATGGCTATGGCGAATTTTAACAAAGGGGGATTTTGGCACGAGTTTTATTTATCAACGTTCAGTAGCATCGCTGTTGTGGGAAAGAGTACCAGCAACTTTGCTATTAGCGATCGCATCTTTAATTGTCACATGGGCCATCGCCATCCCTCTTGGGATCTTTGCTGCTGTTAACCAAAATAAGCTAGCAGACCGGATTTTACAGGTGATTAGTTATGCCGGACAAGGCTTTCCCAGTTTCATCACTGCTTTAGCACTGCTGGTTTTAGCCCAAATCACCTCGCCCTTATTCCCAGTGGGTAGCATGACTAGCATCAATCACTCGGAACTGTCGTGGTTGGGCAGAATCTTAGATATCGGCTGGCACATGATTTTACCCACGATCGCCCTCTCAATTACTAGTTTTGCTGGTTTACAACGCATCACTCGCGGCGAATTATTGGATGTTCTGCGTCAAGATTACATCCAAACGGCTCGTGCCAAAGGACTGCCAGAAAACCGCGTCATCTACGTTCATGCTCTCCGCAATGCGATAAATCCCTTAATTACCTTATTGGGTTTTGAATTAGCTGGTTTATTAAATGGTGCTTTCATTGCTGAATTTTTCTTCAATTGGCCTGGTTTAGGGAGGTTGACTCTACAGGCTTTACAAGCTCAAGATTTATATTTGTTAATGGCAAGCTTGGTAATGGGTGCAGTGTTGCTGATTGTTGGCAATTTAATTGCTGACTTAATGCTCAAAGCAGCTGATCCACGCATTCGCCTAGAAAATCTCAATTAGTCATTAGTCATTAGTCATTAGTCATTAGTCATTAGTTATTCTCTGCCCCCTGCCTCCCCCACTCTCCCCATGCTGTCCGAAGTTTATTACTTGGTGCGTTCAAAAACTGACGGTAATTATCTTATAGCTCGTCCTGACACCGAAACATCAGGTTATCTATTGCTGTTTCAGGAAAACTTTGATGCCCTTAGCTATCTCAACACCCATGCAGCTGAAGTAGCAAATCGCTTTTCTGTGGAATCTATTGGGCGTATACAGTTGGGAAACTTGCTCAAACGCTGGGGTTTTAGCGGTGTGGGTATTGTAACTGACCCGTTACTGCCCAAAGTTGAGTTTTTGCAGCATAGTTAAATTTATGGATTAGCCTAGATGCTTCTTTGGCTTGTCGTCAGACATCGCTTGCTAATTTGTTTAAGAGGATGTTTGAAAAATCCTTTTGTTTATGGCAAGTATCCGTAATTAGACAACTAATTAAACCCACAATTTTGTGTTGACTTTGTATACACAATGTTCTATATTAGATATTAAGCATTGCTGAATAAAGCTTAAAACTTAATTCAGCAACGCTAAATGAGATACACACATGGAAGATACCCAATGCTTGCCCGTTCTAAAATGGATAACCTTGGTCGTAACCAAGTAATTAATATTAGAGTTCAAGAACAACAACGGGATTTAATTGATAATGCGGCATCGATTCTTGGCAAGAACCGTTCTGACTTTATGTTAGAAGTTGCCTGTCGAGAAGCAGAAAAAGTCATCTGTGACAAGACATTCTTTGCGTTAGACGAGGAAAGATATCAAAAATTCATTGCTATTTTGAACTCACCACCTAAAGCAAACGAAGAAATTCGTAAATTATTAACGATTAAATCGCCTTGGGATTAATGATGAAACAAACAAAAATTATTAATCCTCCTCAGCCACTTATTCTTAAGCATGATGTATTAGAATTTGAATCTAAATCAGAAGCTTTGAATAATTGGCTGAAGGAGAAAGCTTTGAAAAATGAGGGGGATACGGCTAGAACTTTTGTAGTAACTATTGAAAATCAAGTAATAGGCTATTACTGTTTAGCAACTGCTTCTGTAACTCATTTAATAGCTGTTAGCAAAGCTAAACGTAACGCACCAAACCCTATACCGTGTATGCTTATCGGGAGACTTGCCGTAGACATCAAATGGGAAGGACGGGGTATAGGGTCTGGTTTATTAAAAGATGCTATTATTCGTACTTTAACAGTATCCCAAATGGCGGGTATTAGATGTCTTTTGGTTCACGCTAAGGATGAAGAAGCCAGAAGATTTTATTTAAAATACGGGTTTCAACCATCACCAATAGAACCATTAACGCTAATGATGACTTTAAAAGATATTCGAGCAAACCTTATAGATTAATTACTCCTCCAAATTCTGCACAAGTGAATTAGGAGGATTTTAAATTTAAACAGAATATACACCCCAACCCCTACTGATCACCTGCCAGATTAGTGTTCATCACTATTTATTAAAAATTGCCAATACTAAGAAATTACGGAAATTCTGCAAACTTGTATTAAGTAAATAAGGATGCGATCGCACAATTAAAATCAGGCAATATGGATGAGTTCAACTCATCACCATTGAACAACGTAGCAACTAACTTTAAACTCGCTTGTTCACGTCGGTAAACTTCCACCTGTTGCTTACGCCAATCTACAATCCAATATTCCCTAACACCTCTTGCTGAGTAAAGCTTTAGTTTAAGTTCCCTATCTCGCTTTTCATTCTCAATACCAGCAGACAGCACCTCTATTACCAGTTCTGGCGCACCAGTCAAATGCCCTGCCTCGTCCAAAAGTAAGGGCAATCTCTCATTGCTAGCCCAGACAACATCAGGAATCACATTATCATTATCGCCAAAAATTATTCCTGGAGCAGGTACGACCTGTCCCAAAGAAGTAGCTTGTGATCAGGTATCCAATGGAGCAATAATTCTGGCACAGGCTTTTTGATGGTTCCAGTGAGGCGCTCTGGTCACAAACAATTCTCCGTCAACAATTTCATAGCGGTTTCCGTTATCTGGAAACAACTCTAAATCGGCGGTAGTCCAGCGCACTCTCTCAGATATCGGCTGGTTCATAAACCATCTTTGTTAGGGGATTTACCTATTTTAGACGGATTGGGCATGGGGCATGGGGCATTAGGCATGGGGCATTGTTTATTAATTCTTCTCCCCCTGCTTCCCCTGCTCCCTCATCTCCCCACTCCCCCAATCCTCTACACCACTACCTTTTCTAAACTCAATTTAGAACGCTTCACTTGCTCAGGAATCGCTACGGGATAATCTCCGGTGAAACAGGCAGAGCAGAAACTATTGGTGTCTTCTCGTGTCGCTTCTAGCATTCCCTCCCAACTGAGATAGGCGAGGCTGTCTACTTCCAGTTGCTTGGCAATTTCCGCTACTGACTTGGTAGCAGCAATCAGCTGATCCTGAGAATCGGTATCGATGCCATAAAAGCAGGGATGAGTTACTGGCGGGGAAGAGATTCGCATATGTACTTCCACTGCACCCGCTTCACGCAAGGTTTTGACTAATTTACGGCTGGTAGTACCCCGTACAATCGAGTCGTCTACGATGATCACTCGTTTACCCGCCAGCACATCTTTGAGGGGGTTGAGTTTCATGCGAATACCTGACTCGCGCATGGTTTGTGTTGGCTGAATAAAGGTTCGTCCAACATAGCGATTCTTAATCAGTCCTTCGGCGTAAGCTACACCAGAAGCTTGGGAAAATCCGATCGCAGCAGGGATACCTGAATCAGGAACACCAAAGACAATATCGGCATCTACAAAAGATTCTTTAGCTAGTTGATGTCCTAACCGCATCCGATAGCTGTACAAACTCTCGTTGTGCATGACGCTATCAGGGCGGGCAAAGTAAATCATCTCAAAGATACACAATTTCCGCTGAGGCTGTTGACTCCAATGATAGGAAGCCAAACCTTCTTCAGTAATCCAAACTAATTCACCTGGTTCTACGTCTCGCAAGTATTCGGCTCCAATGATGTCTAAACCACAAGTTTCCGAAGCCAAAACGTAACGGACTGGACTACCAGGCAAAGTCCCAATTACTAAGGGACGAATGCCATTGGTGTCACGGACACCCATAACGCCGTTAGGAGTGCCAATAACTAAACTAAAGGCTCCTTGGCAACGGTGAAATGCCTGAATTGAACCTTCTAGCCAATCTGCGCCAGCATTGATGCCTTCTGCGATCGCAAAAGCAATCATTTCTGAGTCTGTTGTCGTGACTAAGTTACATTTTTTCTCAAGCAACTCTTGACGTAATTGCGCTGTATTGACTAAATTGCCATTATGTGCAAGAGCTAATGAACCTAGACGGGTTTCCAGCACTGCGGGTTGGGCATTAACTTTGCGGCTAGAACCTGTGGTGGAATAACGAGTGTGACCAACAGCAAGGCTACCAGGCAACTGATCTAAGATGGATTCATTAAAGACTTGAGACACCAAGCCCATATCTTTGTGGAGATGTACTTGTGTACCCTCAAAGGTGGCAATACCAGCTGATTCTTGACCCCGATGCTGGAGGGCATACAATCCAAAGTAGGTCAGTTTAGCAACGTTTTCTCCTGGTGCGTAGATGCCAAAAACACCACAAGCTTCTTCTGGCTTGTCAGGCTGATTTTCATGACTATTGATTGGGTTGTTGGTCTGGTCGGGGTATTCATCCGAAGTGACAGAATGAATCGAAATCATGCTAGCTTTGCTCCTGGTGGGGGGGTCAAGTCACTGGGATTATATAAATGGTTGTGGAGTTCTTAACAAATCTTTAACCATCTATTAAAACAGTACCGTAATTATGATCAGGGACGCTAATAAAAGAGTTAGAAGTTAGGAGTGAGGAGTTAGGGGTTATGCTGTTTATTCCTAACTCCTCACTTGTTTAACTGGGGTTAGTGGTGTGGATGGCAAGACGCCTAACGATCGCATGGGAATAGCGATCGTTCATATCTTCGATCCTAACTTTGATTAAGGCTTGGTTATCAGTAGTGAAAACCCCCAAACCCGTCTCATAATTACGAACGGTACCCAGTTTTTGCCACTCTTGACCCAGATGTTCCTGTAAGTATGATTCCCAAATTTCTTGCTGTGTTGATGCTACAGAAACTAAAATCCTGGCACCACCTTCGGCAAACAACACTTCATCAAGGCGGTTTAACTGCGTTGGTGCTATTTCTAAATTGATTTCGGCACCAAGGTTACCAGCAATACAACATTCAGCTAATGCGATCACCAATCCCCCCTCAGCAGAATCATGGGCTGAATGTACCCAACCATTACGAATTCCTTCACGGCAAACTTTCTGGACACGGCGTTCCAAGTTAAAATCTACCCGCGGCGGTTTTCCGGCAACAATACCGTGGATAGTGGCTAAATACTCCGATGCTCCCAAACTAATTTTGGATGCCAGAGGCACTCCGAGAAGATAAATCACATCGCCGGCTGCTTGCCAACCTTGACCACAAATTTTGGTGATATCGGGTATCAAGCCTACCATGCCCACTACTGGGGTGGGATAAATAGGTTGTGGAATGCCTTGAGAATCGAGGGTTTCATTATACAAAGAGACATTTCCACCTGTAACGGGTGTTGCCAATTCTCGACAAGCTTCTGCCAAACCGCGACAAGCTTCTGCCAATTGCCAGTAACCAATCGGTTTTTCTGGAGAGCCAAAATTCAGGTTATCTGTCACCGCCACAGGTTCTGCACCTACACAGCTAAGATTACGTGCAGCTTCTGCCACCACTGCCTTAGCTCCTTCGTAGGGGTCAAGATAAACATAACGAGGATTGCAATCTACAGTTGCCGCCACGCCTAATTTTAAATTTTGGATTTGGGATTTTAGATTGGGGGTTTCTTCAAGCGGGCGCAAACGCACCACCGCCGCATCTGCACCACCTGGCAGTATTACTGTATTATTCTGTACTTGATGGTCATACTGACGATATACCCAGCTTTTAGATGCGATCGTGGGTGTATCAAGCAAAGTTAACAAAATATCATTCCAATTTTGCACACCTTTTTGGAGTTCTATTCCAGCAGTTGTGCAAGGAGGTAAGGAATCAGATGTCCATTCCCAAGCTTGACGCGCATAATCTGGCGGTTCTGTCAACAATTCCCGCTCATATAGTGGGGTATTCTCCGCCAAAGCCTCAGCGGGAATTTCTGCTGCTACTTCACCCTGAAAGAGAATCCGCACGATGGGTTCAGCGATGACAGTACCGGCGACAACGGCTTGAAGTCCCCAACGGTGGAAAATGTCGATTAACTCTTGTTCACGCCCCTTGTGGGCAACAAACAGCATTCGTTCTTGAGATTCCGAAAGCAGATATTCATAGGGAACCATCCCTATTTCTCTAGCGGGAATCTTGTCTAAATCTAGTTCAATTCCCACACCACCTTTTGCCGCCATCTCTGAAGTAGAACAGGTGATCCCTGCGGCTCCCATATCCTGGGCAGCGACAACTGCACCCGTCTTAAACGCCTCCAGACAAGCTTCAATTAACGACTTTTCCAAAAATGGATCGCCCACTTGCACAGCAGGGCGATCGTCTATTGACTGATCGCTCAATTCTACACTGGCAAAACTTGCGCCTCCCATGCCATCGCGCCCAGTGGTGGAACCAACATAAAGTACGGGGTTGCCTAAGCCAGATGCTCCAGATTTGACGATTTCTGGTGTTTCCATCAACCCTAGTGCCATAACGTTCACCAGAGGATTACCAGAATAGGCAGGGTCAAAGTAAACTTCGCCGCCAACGGTGGGTACTCCCACACAATTACCATAATGGGCAATTCCTGCCACTACACCGCTAAACAGCCTTTGAGTTTTGGCATCTTCTAGGGAACCAAAGCGCAGTGAGTTTAATAGGGCAATGGGACGCGCACCCATTGTAAAGATATCTCTGAGAATGCCTCCTACTCCCGTTGCCGCTCCCTGAAAGGGTTCGACCGCTGAAGGGTGATTGTGGGATTCAATCTTAAAGGCTAGTTGCAGTCCGTCACCCAAATCTACAACACCAGCATTTTCACCAGGCCCCACGAGAATGCGGGACCCTTCGGTAGGAAACTGCTTGAGTAAAGGTCGAGAATTTTTGTAGCAGCAATGCTCTGACCACATTACCCCAAACATTCCCAGTTCAGCTTTGTTGGGATGACGCCCTAACCGACGGACAATTTCTGTATATTCTTCTGGCTTTATACCTTCAGCAGCAATTTCTTGAGGGGAAAAGGGAGCAGGAGATGTGGCGGTCATGGAAATAATGCACCAATTGTACAGAGCATTATTCTATCGATTTACTTGCCCTCTAGGTGCAGTTCTAGAATGCTTCATGGCAGATAAATTGCTGCTTGCTCCTCAAAGGTAGCGTTAGTCCTGCTACGATTTCTGTTTAAAAACTAAGTAAGCTTGCCATGCTTCTTCATCTTCGGCAATCAGATTGAAGGTGGTAGCCTCTAATCTACCTTTGCTGTTCTCCAATTCGCTCAAGGATGTTGTAAAACCACAAATATTCAATAATAGTTTCTCAGTTACCTAGCATTTAGCATTACTGAGATGAATTGGTAATTATTTATTCCTCCCTCTTGTAAAGTCAAGACCTTGATTGTTCGCTAAAGGCGGAAAAACTGTAAAAATTTACAATTTTGTCAATAAAAATTACGTAATTATGCGTATCTATATTGCTTATTTTCTACCTAAAGATAGATTGTATTAAATCTTGAATTACTGGTAATTATACTGTAATAAAATTTTCTTTTCTTGAAACGTGCATAGGTCATTTCCAGATTGTGGAAATGGCTATCAGCCTGTTCAGATTACGCACTAGTTGAACCCATAAAAATTTATAGGACGCGATCGCACTTTCGCAGCTGCAGAATCTGGGTTTAATGCCCTGGAATCTGATTAAGACGTTAAACTTCATTGAGCTTAAGTGAATTCTGCAACACTAGACTTAATCACTGAATAGCTTTTGCAGAAGGAATTCCAAGAGTTTTTTCAGAAACTGCTCATCCATAATGAGCAAAGCGCCCATACTAACCTAATTGAGAAGATTTGGCTCATGCCTAGACTTACTGTTCCACCCAATTTCATCGGTACTCCTGGTTGCGACACAATAGTAGGGGAAGAGTTAAATGGATCGCCGACAATTGGTATTGATATTTTAACTGGAGGTCATATCCGTACACTCTCAGGGAATGACACCATTGAGGGCACGGGTGCTGGCAGCAACAACGTCTCCGGTAAGGGCGCGGATGCAATTGGCATTGTTAATAAAGGCAGTATTAATGCAGGGAGCGGGAAAGACACGATCGCGGGTACAGGTACTGGCGGCAACGGCGGCATCGGTGGCGACGATGACGATGGCGGCGACGGTGGTACTGGGACAGGCATCACCAATAGTGGCAGTCTGGATGCAGGGGACGGAAATGACACGATTGCGGGCACAGGGAAGGGCGGCAACGGTGGTCGCAACGTAAGTCTGCTGATCCCTGGCGACGGTGGAGCTGGAACTGGCATCACCAACAGTGGCACTCTAAATGCAGGGGACGGAGAAGACATAATCACTGGCATCGGTACTGGCGGCAATGGCGGTAATAGCGGAGGTGGAACTTCTGACTCTATCGCCATAATCGGTGTCGGTGGAGCTGGGACAGGCATCACTAACAGTGGAAATTTTAATACAGGGGACGGAAAAGATAAGATCGTCGGTACAGGGAAGGGCGGCAATGGCGGCGATATTTTTGGTAATGTTGGCTACGGCGGAACTGGGACTGGCATCAGCAACAGTGGCAATTTTAATACAGGGGACAGAGAAGACACGATCGCGGGTACAGGGAAGGGTGGCAATGGCAGCAATGGCCGCAATGGTGGCGGCCCCGGTGGAGATGGCATCGGCATCAGCAACAGTGGCAAACTGGATACGGCAGACAGAGAAGACACGATCACAGGTACAGGGAAGGGCGGCAACGGCGGCTACGCTGGCAATGCGGGAGGTGGTGACGGCGGAACTGGGACTGGCATCGCCAACAATGACAGTTTGAATACAGGGAATGCAAAAGACACCATCACAGGCATCGGTACTGGCGGCAACGGCGGCAGCGCCGTTGGCAGCGGTAGGGGTGGTACTGGGACAGGCATCAGCATCAGCAACAATGGCAGTCTGAATGCAGGAGACGCAGAAGACACCATCACAGGCATCGGTACTGGGGGCAACGACATCAACGGCGGCGTCAGCAACGGTACTGGTAGTGGGATCGGCATCGCTAACAGTGGCAGCTTGAATGCAGGAGACGGAGAAGACACAATCACCGGTATCGGTACTACTGGCATCCCTAACTACATCTACTTCAATGTCATCAGCGTTACTGGGACAGGCATCGCTAACAGTGGCACTCTAAATGCAGGGGATGGAAAAGATGCGATCGCCGGTACCGGAACTGGCAGCAATGGCAACAATAATGGCAACGGTGGAGCGGGTACAGCTGGGACAGGCATCGCTAACAGTGGCAGTTTGAATGCAGGGGACGGAGAAGACACAATCACCGGCATCGGTACTGGCGGTAACGGCGGTGTCGCCCGCAACGACGGCGGAACTGGGATCGGCATCACCAACAGTGGCAAACTGGATACGGGAGACGGAGAAGACACGATTATCGGAACTGGTACTGGTGGCATCGGCAACCTTACTGCCGACGGCATCGGCGATGTCGGTGCTGGAACCGGCATCCAGAACACTAAAGACGGCACCATCACTACAGGGTGGAACCACGACACGATTACGGGTTATGGGAACAGTTCTGGAACAAATTCCACCGCCTATGGCATCGTCAACGATGGAATAATTGATACTAGCAAGGGTTCTGACAAACTTACCGGACAGGCTACAGCAACAATTGGTGGCACTGCCTATGGCATTTATGGACAAGGAATCATCAAGACTGGCGATGGCAATGACGAAATTATCGGTACCAGTATTCTAGATGGAGTTCAACAAAAAGTCTCTATCGGTGGCGGCATCAACATTGCTCTGGATGCTGGCGATGACTACTTCAAAGGGTTCGGGGAAGCAAGTGTTGATGGAGGAGACGGTTTTGATACCCTCGATCTGAGAGCTTTCAATCGCTCTGAACTCATCATATCTGGTGTTATTTCTGGCAATACCCTTAAAAGTGCCAACATCACTTTCAACAACAATGAAAACCTAATTAGCTTCTCTACGACTGGCTTTGAGAAATTTATCTTTGCAGATAGCTCTTTCTGCTACAGCACTTTGGCAAACGGGGCATAGGTTTGTTAATTCCTCTATGGCGTATTTTAACCTCTAAGTGTCTAATTGGTGTTCTTTGCTATTAAGCTGAAAAAGCATCTACCAGCGTATATATTCTTAACTGAAAACTTACGGATATCTACTGAAGCTCAGAGATTATTCGGCTAGATGCAGTTTAGCTGTAACAATCAAGTGACGAGAATCACACGTATCTATGATTAGGATCGTCTCTCTGCGATCGCCAGCTAGGCATAATTAATGACAACTGAACTCTAGCCGAGTCATTAATAGGGAACACACTTAATTGCCGACAGCCTTAATCAAGGTCTGTCGGTTTTTTATGTCCGTACATCCTTCATCCTTTGAGAAATGCCCCATAACTATACTTAAATAAATTTCCCCACAACTGGTTGGTAACTTGACAGAGGTTTTGCCACAGCCACTACCAAATGTGGGGAGGGTATGATCAAATTGGGTATCTTATGCCTATCGAGCGCTAATATATTGCACTCGCTCTAGTAGACCGGAAGTATACTCCTAAAATCAGCACACACTTTGTATTAAGACATCGCTTGAATGATGTAATCAAAGTAGGGTGCTGCTTCGGTAGCGTCTTCCGCACTCAGTAAGCTAAGGGAGGCTGTTTTGAGGGAATTGATCGCTTCTACCATTCCAGGCACGGGAACGCCCAATGAGTTGTACATTTCCCGCACACCAATTAAACCAATTTTTTCAATTGGCTCTTTGTCGCCGGCAAGCACACCATAAGTAATTAGACGCAAGTACCAGCCAAAATCACGGATACATAGAGAGCGCTGACGTTCTCCGTAAGCATTACCTCCGGGGGAGATAAAGTCAGGACGCTTCTGCCAAAGTTGTTTGGTTGCTTCCTGAACTATCTTTTTTTCGTTTTCGGCTAAGGTAGCCGCAATCCGCGTCCGTTGTACGCCGGTTTCCAAAAAGTCTTGGATATTTTTAAGTTCGCCACTGCTGGGATAACGCAGTTCGTCGTCGGCTTTGAGAATAACTTGGCTAATTACAGTCATGATTATTGAAATCACCTGAAATATTATCTGTTAGTTTAGCGAGTCGGAGGTACACAAGTGAAGGGATAGGAGCTACTTATGTATTGAATTTATCTGTTTGGGGAGTGGGGAGTGAGAAAGCAGGGGGAGCAGGGGAGGCAGGGGAAGCAGGGGAAGCAGGGGAAGCAGGGGAGGCAGGGGAGGCAGGGGAGGCAGGGGAAGCAGGGGAAGCAGGGGAAGCAGAGGGAAAATTCCTCTCCTCAATAATGACCAATGACTAATGACCAATGACTAATGACTAATGACTAATGACTAATGACTAATGACTAAAATAATTTGGCAACAGGGTGAATTAATTGAAGTAACGATCGCTAACCTCAGTGATACAGGCGATGGAGTGGGACGCGCTGATGAACGTGTAGTGTTTGTCCCAGATACTGTACCAGGCGATCGCGCCATTATCCGCTTGGTACATGTTAAACCAAAATATGCCCACGGTAAGCTCCAGCAGCTATTGGAACCATCCCCCCACCGTATCCGACCTAGTTGTATTGTGGCGGATAAGTGCGGTGGTTGCCAGTGGCAGCATATTAATTATGACTACCAATTAGTAGCCAAGCAAAATCAAGTTATCCAAGCTTTGGAACGCATTGGCGGTTTTGCCCAACCACCAGTAAATCCGGTACTCGCCGCCCCTTCTGCTTTGGGCTACCGTAATAAATCTACATATCCTCTCTTGCTATCGGCAACAGGACAGGTACAAGCTGGTTACTACCAAAAAGGTAGTCACCAATTAATTAACTTAAATCAATGTCCAGTCCAAGATTCACGATTAAATCCCTTACTTGCCGAAGTTAAGCAGGATATCCAACAACAAGGTTGGCGAATCTATGACGAACAGCGCCATCTTGGACAAATTCGCCATCTTGGTTTACGCATTGGCCGACACACTGGAGAAATGTTGCTGACTTTGGTGGTGAAAGACTGGAATTTATCAGGAATTGAAACCCAAGCCCAGGAATGGTTAAAGCGCTATCCCCAGTTGGTGGGAGTGTCGCTCAATCGCAATGGCGATCGCACAAATGCTATCTTTGGATCAGAAACCCGTTGCATCGCTGGAGTCCCCCACCTGCGTGAAAATTTTGCTGGACTGGAATTTCAAGTGCGCCCAGATACATTTTTCCAAGTGTATACAGAAACAGCAGAGGCACTATTGCAGATAATTCAATCAGAACTCAATCTTCAAGGACATGAGTTGCTAGTTGATGCCTACTGTGGTATTGGAAGTTTAACTTTACCACTCGCCAAAAAAGTACGTATTGCTACAGGATTAGAAGTGCAACCAGCAGCAGTGGAACAAGCTATTTTGAATGCCCAACGCAACGGAATTGATAATGTGACATTCCAAGTCGGGACAGTAGAGAAATTGCTGACAAAAATGGGCACAATACCAGAAGTAGTAATACTCGATCCGCCACGTAAGGGGTGCGATCGGGCTGTCATTGAAACTTTACGGCAATTGAAACCATCTCGGATAGTTTACGTCAGCTGTAAAGTAGCCACCCTTGCCCGCGACCTAAAATTACTTTGTCAAGATGGGCAATATACTATCACACGGGTACAACCTGCTGATTTTTTTCCTCAAACGGCTCATGTTGAAGCTGCCGCCTTTCTTGTGTTATCACATTTGGACAAGGAAGGATAGTAATGCCTTTACAAAAACTGAAATTTGAAATTTTTAGTCTAGTGCATACTAAAGATGCTAAAATTGAATTAAGCCAAAAATAAAAATTCATTTTGTTTAAATAAATTCAAGTTGCATAGCCTCTTAAAAATATGAATTGGATTGTGTGAATTACAAATCGGCAATGAAATAGAGTATGTTAATACTCTATTAAATTACTAGCATCTTTTTAAGTTGCTTAATCCATTATCAAAACTATTCCAGCCGTTATATATCTCAACAATCCCAACTCATACCATAAAGCTAATGCTCCCTAGCATTTTCAAAATTTAGTTTTAAAGACGCAGGTTTGAAGGCAGCATGACCACCTCAAGTTTTATCAGGGTGCCTGTAATAGCAAACTGATGTCTAGCTAACTAAAAGCTATGGGGTTTCTCTTGTGATTACTATTTCACTCCGTCCAGTTGGACGTTATTGGGGCACTATTAGTTTCGCCTCAACCCTCTACCTTTGTCCAATATTAGATTTACTGTTGGCAGAAATTCCAGCGAAATTGCAAGCAGAACTGCGGCTAGGACTTCAAGAAGCCCTAGTAAACGCAGCTAAACATGGCAATAATCTTGATCCAAGTAAAACAGTTGTAGTCCGTTTTTCCTTAATAGATAATCAATATTGGTGGATAATATCAGACCAGGGTAGCGGCTTTACTCCTTCATCTATTAGTGATGAAGAGCCAACAGACTATTTACCACCAGATGAATCAGAAAATGGTCGTGGTTTATGTCTTCTACATCAAATCTTTGATCAGGTGGAGTGGAACCGCAAAGGGACAGAATTGAGGCTTTGTAAACAAATGGAAAATCGTCCTCGTTTATCTCTGCGACGGTAAGACGATAAAAGGAGAGTAGGAAGTGGGGAAAGTTATTAGTTGATTGATTTTTTATCCCCTACTCCCTACTCGCTATTTTCCCTACTTTCCGTGAGTTGGACAGGGAGGGGCAGAAATGGAGCGATCTAACCAACCAATTGCCTGTTCTAATCTAGCTTGAGCTTCTTGTGGTTGATTCTTTAAAAGATACACAATTGCTGCTGCCACTTGTTCATTAGCGCGGGAATTGCGGTTAGACTTGAGGCGATGCCAATCGTTAGGGGAAATGCTCAGTCTTTCCATCAGGGCTTGAGCTAGTTCCAGAGTACTAAGTTCATTCAGTTGACTGGTTTTCGGCAGCTGGGTAGATTGGGACATAACTATTGGCACACTTGCATTTACTTCTACTGTACTACTTGTAAATGAAGCCGCCTAAACAATCACAGCCATCAGCAGAAAATCCAGAACCAGATTTTGAACAAGAATTAGAAGAAGTAGAGCGATCGCTCCTATCCTTAAAAGAACGTTACGATCAAGTGCAACGCGATCGCCAACAACAGGCACAATGGCAACAGCGCCGGGATCAACTAAAGCACAATAAATCTCAGACACCAGAAATCAAAGCAGAGTTACGGCAAATTCAACAGCAATTGGAAATGCTAGAAGTAAACTTAGAAAGCCAGTTATTTTCTTGGCGTAGCCTCAAAAAACCTTTCTGGCAAGTCGTCCGCTTTGGTGGAATGGGCGTTATCATAGGCTGGATATTAAAGTCTTATGCTGGGTAAATATGGTAAATCGACGGATTGCAGAAATATTGCGAAGTGGTCAACCTGATGAGTCCCTCCAAGTGCAAGGCTGGGTACGGACAAAGCGTGAGTCCAAAGGGTTTGCTTTTATTGAAGTCAATGACGGCTCATCACTAGCTAATTTGCAAGTCGTCATCAATCAGGATTTGCCAGATTACGAAGCTATATTGAAAAAACTGAATACAGGTGCTGCTGTTGAGGTGACAGGGGTACTAGTGGCTTCTCTGGGTAAAGGACAGCGAATTGAGTTGAAAGCCGAGACAGTGAAAGTTTACGGGGAAGCTGATCCCGATACATATCCCCTGCAAAAGAAACGCCATTCCTTTGAGTTTCTGCGAACCATTGGACATTTGCGATCGCGTACCAATTCCTTTGGTGCAGTTTTCCGCGTCAGAAATGCTTGTTCGACAGCAATTCACCAATTCTTCCAGCAAAGAGGCTTTTTGTGGGTACACACACCCATCATCACTGCTAGCGACTGCGAAGGCGCGGGTGAACTTTTTAGTGTTACCAGTTTAGATTTAAAGAATGTTCCCCGCGCAGAAAACCAAGCAGTAGATTATAGCCAAGACTTTTTTGCTAAACCCACATATTTAACAGTTAGCGGCCAGTTGGAAGCGGAAGTCATGGCGATGGCATTTAGCAACGTCTATACCTTTGGCCCTACCTTCCGTGCAGAAAATTCCAACACCTCCCGCCACCTAGCAGAATTTTGGATGGTTGAGCCAGAAATGGCTTTTTGTGACTTAGAAGGCGATATGGATTTAGCTGAGGCATTTCTCAAACACATTTTTAAATATGTATTGGAAACTTGCCCAGAAGATATGGAATTTTTCAATGAACGCATTGATAAGTCTGTGTTGGCAACAGCCGAAAATATTATTAATAATCAGTTTGAGCGCTTAACTTATACAGAAGCGATCAAACTTTTAGAAAAAGCTGATGTTAAATTTGAATATCCAGTGAGTTGGGGTTTAGATTTACAATCAGAACACGAACGGTATCTAGCTGAACAATTATTTAAAAAGCCTGCGATCGTTACAGATTATCCAGCGCAAATCAAAGCTTTTTATATGCGCTTGAACGACGATGAAAAAACCGTCCGCGCAATGGATATTCTCGCACCTAAAATTGGCGAAATTGTCGGCGGTTCCCAGCGTGAAGAACGCTTAGAAGTATTAGAACGCCGCGTGTTAGCGCAAGGGTTAAACCCAGAAGACTTGTGGTGGTATCTTGATTTGCGTCGTTATGGTACTGTCCCCCACGCTGGTTTTGGGTTAGGTTTTGAACGACTTGTGCAATTTATAACTGGTATGGGAAATATTCGTGATGTGATTCCCTTTCCGCGTACACCCCAAAGTGCCGAGTTTTAGTTTAAATTTTAGACCTGGCTATTTCTAATCGCCAGGTTTTTGACTTTTGTGGATAAAGAGAAATCCATCTGAGAAGATTTATCATGAGCATACAAGACCAAACCATTGGTAAAATCCGGCAAATGCCAGAAGCTTTAGTTCAGGAAGTCAGTGATTTTATCAACTTCCTATTAATGAAGCATAGCGGTAAGAACTGGGAACTATGGCTTCAGTTTAGCGAGTCCGTAGAAATAGTAGAATCAGATTTTTCAGAATATTTATCTAATTTAGAAGATTATGAAGAACGCTTGGCGCGTGGAGAAATCCAGTGGTAGATATCTCAAGAGGAGATGTAGTTTTGTGTGATCTAAATCCTGTTATTGGTACAGAACAAGCAGGGATTAGACCTGTCGTAGTAGTGCAAATTGATCGGGCAAATGCTTTAGTCCCCATACCATTATCGCACCATTCACCTCAAAAATTAGACGTGCTATTTTACCCTCTCATGTGTTTGTACCTGCTGGTATCGGTGGTTTAAGCCAAGATTCTGTTGTGCTTTGTGAGCAACTTCGGGTTGTTGATAAATCAAGAATTATCAGAGTGATTGGTCATTTGGATGATAATTATTTAGATGAATTGGCAATAGCTTTATGTACTATCCTTGGGTTAAGGATTATGAACAATGATAATGATTGATAAATATTAGGTATTCTCACATCATTTATTTATATAGTTATTGAACTGTCCCCCATGTGGGTTTTGGGTTGGGTTTTGAACGACTCGTGCAATTGATGACGGGTATGGGAAATATTCGTGATGTGATTCCGTTTCCGCCTATACCACAAAGTACTGAGTTTTAGTTTTAAACCCAGGCGATTATAAATCACGTCTACACAAACCAAGTTCGTCTGCGCGGATTAATAAAAACTTTGAAACCCGCGAATGCGGGTTTTGTTTGTATAGCCACGTATTTTCTAAAACTATTAATTAAAATTAAGATTTTTGAATCTCCTCTTGTAAAACTTGAACTTGCTCAATAGATAATTCAGTAACTTGAGCAATTTGCTCTAAACTCATTCCAATTCGCAACAAATTTAAAGTCAACTTTCTTGTTGTTTCTGCTTTGCCTTTGGCTTCGCCTTTGGCTTCGCCTTCTTCTAGGATATCTTGATAAATGACTGATTCGCGCATAATCTCACTCCTAAAAATCTTCTTAATTACATCTTTATTTAACACCAGACCTGCTAGAATTCCACTAGCAGCAGCTATGTTTCTTTGTAGCTGGCGATCGCTAATTGCTTCAACTGCTTCGGCTACTTGGGTTAATACCATTGTAGGATCGTTTGTCTGACTTAGCACGGCAAAGGGTAAAAGACCTGGAATACTCATAAACCTGTCTGTTGGTTGTTCCCACAGCCGTATTACTTCAAACTGATGGTAAGTGTTGTTTAATCTAAAAGTGTTTTCACTAACTAATTGTGAACTTGTCTTTCTCAAATAGATTACTATTTGACGCATTTCTTTGTTAGGAAAGCGGCGATAAACCCTAACCCGATAATCTAACATCCGAAAGGGGATATCTTCATCAGCATCAGTTTGAAATTCGGTATGTAGAACTAAATCATCAGATTGCAATAAGATTAATGAATCGGCGCGAATTGGTTCGGTGGATAATTCAGTAGGGCTAAGTTCTGTTAATTTAATCGGTGAACCTAGTAACCATATTGCTAAATCATCTTTGAAGTTTTCGGCAATGAATTTACAGATATTGTCATACATGGCAGCCTTAAAGAAAGGGTATCAGATATTGTTGATAAAAATTAAATTTGTTGGTGTTGAGTTTCCTTGCGTCAACCCAATCTCCTGTTACTAAGTTTTATTTTAGTTTACATTTTACACATCAAAGAATCCTGATTTCGAGATTAGTTTTGAAATATGGACTTCCGAAGGATATTCACCATAGAGAAACACGGCGAGGATGGTGATAAAATTTATGGGGGGAAGTGCGATCGCCCGAAAAGGTCATCACTTTAGCAATTTCATCCCTGCTGCTTTAGCGTCAAGATCAGGGGGGAAAATAGTGGGACATGGATACTTTGTAAAATTAGATTTACAGGTCTCAGGACTAGTACTTTTATCTGTATATTGCACTTCTTGTAGATTGGTTTTTGTTAGGTTTGCCCCCTGTAGATTAACTGCTATCAGCTTTGCCCCCTGTAGATTGGCTGCTATCAGTTTTGCCCCCTGTAGATTAGCAAAACTCAGAATTGCACCCTGTAGATTGGCATCAAACAGGACTGCCCCCTGTAGATTAGCAAAACTCAGGTTTGCCTCCTTTAGATTGGCTTTGAACAGAATTGCCCCCTGTAGATTTGTTTCTACCAGGAATGCCTTCTGTAGATTGGCATATTGTAGGTTCGCACTCTGTAGATTGGCGGTGTTCAGGTCTGCCTCTGAGAGTTGAATACCACCCTTTTTCTTAAAATCTTCAATATCTTTACGAGAAGGAACTAAGTAAGCCGTTGGTACTTCTAAGCCAGATAAACTTTCCCTCTGCCAGCGCAACCAAAACCAAGGAATTCTTCTTGGTTCACTGCTGAGAAACTCTAATGCCTGTACTCTTCCACCACTACCAGCTTGTCCACTTGCTACACTAATAACTTGCCATGCTTGATAAACTTGTAAATCACGGCGTTGTTGTTCACCAGCAATAAATGTAATTGCACCAATCAGCACTGAAGCGTTTACTGCTTGACTTAAAACTTTAAAGGATATGGCATTTTTTATTGAATTTGTAGTAGAGACTTTTAATTTTCTATATCGCTTGTCTATTTTCCATAAGGGGATAGACCACCAGTGTTTATTTACAAATTCTATTGCTTTAGACCAATCATCTTCAGGATTACCGCTTTCTCCTTTGCGTTCACGAGTTGCCCATATTTCATAAGCCTTAGCCTGAATTAATTTTACTGGAATAGATTGTCGCGGAATAAGTTGCGGCAATCGTTGTAGTTTCTTTAGCATTTTGTTTTATAATACAATCACCTAAACAGCTTGTTTTAAACGCTACCTAATTACCAAGTAATTCTTGTCTATGCCGCTCCTGTTCTTGCTGGTCAACTCCTTGGCGTACTTCCAAATATTTTTTTTACGGCTGCACTAGATTCACTTATTATTACGGCAATAAGGTTGTTTGCATTCACTGGGTCAACAGGTTTTGGACAATGGGGATTTATACAATAGGTCATTACACAGAAGTAAATATCCTAAAAAATCGATTTTTATTGATATCTAAACAGAGGGTTAAACTTATAAGGTTCTATTAACAGAGTTCCCTAAAACTTTGAGAAAGTAACATATATATAGGACTCCGATTTGATTTCTGAAAACATACTGAGACTAAAAAGTCCGTTTTATCAGGGTTTTATATGAAATCTTGTTCAAAAATCAGATATGAGTCCTATAGCAGTTCTCACTTCAGTATTAAATCTCATACACAATAAATTAGGGTTACAACAATTGTTGTAACCCTAAAGATTAGCTATATTCAATTTGATCGAAAACCGCCATAAAATAACAATTAACCTCATAACTACCGAATTATGAGCAATTATTCACATTCAGTACATCTAGATTAATGGTTTACAAAGGCAAATACTTTCTTGCTTGCCTGCGTGGGATAAGTGACGCTAGTGTTAAAAGAATTGTGCAAAGTAAAACCCTCATCCCAGAAGTCGAGTAGGAAGCTAGAATGGCAATTCCAAATAAACAAGTAAAATCTAATACTGATATTTTAGATAATAGACGCACCCAAACTCGTATCCAAGTTCGCATCCCTAAAGACTTGCACGAGGAACCAGTCATTTCACGATTGGTTTCTCACTATGGCATCACAGTAATTATTGCTGATGCTTAGGTAAGCGCAAACGTGCCACAATATAGCTGCTTCGATCTGGAACTGCGAGGTACTGTTTCTCAGATTGAAAGCGCCCTAACTTACCTGGATGAACTGGATTTAGAAGTTTTGCACCAATTTAGTGCTGAAGAAGATGGTTGGTAGATTTAGTTAGGAGTTAGGAGTTAGAAGTTAAAAAATTCATAATTCGTAACTCCTAACTTTTAACTCTTAACTTTGTTTAAGCCATTTGATTTTCAATCGCCCACCGTGCTAGTTCAGTGCGGTTGTGGAGATTGGTTTTGCCCAACATATTGGACACATGACTTTCAACCGTGCGCTGACTAACATTTAGTTCTTCAGCGATTTCTCGGTTAGCTAAACCCCTAGCGACAAACTGGACTACTTTCAGTTCGGTTGGGGTTAATTGCACATCGAAGGGAACCTGGATACGGGAACCGTTTTCGCCTCCTTTTGCTTGGTGTTCTTTCCAACGGATAGTTTGTTTCAGCGAGGATTCAACTTGCGCTACGAGTTCTTCTGGTTCAAAGGGTTTGACCATATAAACATCAGCACCTTTATTCAGACCCTTAACTCGGTCTGCACTTTGTCCCTTAGCTGAAAGGAAAAGAACCGGAATCCAGCTGGTGCGTTCGTTTTGCCGGACTTGTTCCACAAAAGTATATCCGTCCATTTCCGGCATCATCACGTCGCAGATAATCATGTCTGGAACATCTTGCTCTAAAATTTCCAGAGCTTCACGTCCATTTTCGGCGGTGATGACTTCGTATCCCCGGAATTCTAAGTAATCCTTCACCAGCAAGATGAGGTTAGGGTCATCATCAATCAATAGAAGTCGTTTGTGATCTTTCATGCTGGGCTCTTTCATAGCAGTGGCACTTGTCGCGCTTCGGTCCATCAAAGTCTTGAATATTTATCCTCTATGGTGGGTTGTTTGGAGATGTTGTCCTTTTTCCTACTTAACTTGCCTTTGCTGTCTCGAAGTCTCAAAAGTGCCGAGCACTTTCAAGAGACTAGTAGCTCGATAGCAAAAGTCCAGCAAGGATACGTATAGCAGTAGTATCTATAATGCGCTATTATATATCGCATTGAAAGTGGCGGGCGAAAAAACACTGATTAAATAATAATCCTTCTGACTCACAAGTAAGTATTGGCTTAAAGATGACCCTACCTCAAAACCGACCCGCACTTTCTTTAAGCTTACTGCTGTACCATATCCTTCGGTTGTTAAGCCTCTATGAGGTGTTCACAAGAAACTAGGGAAGTTTCTGGCAAAGGATGGGTTAAAAATGCATATTCTTCTACCACCTTATTGCCTATTAAGTGTTCTTGCATGATCCGCTCAATAACTTCCGGGCTTGCTTGGCGATACCAGACATCATCAGGGTAAACCACCATTATGGGTCTAGAACAACAAACGCGCAAGCAATTGGCTTTAGTTCTATAGACGCAAATGGGATGACTCTGTTGCGGTTCATCAAATTTTAACTCTTTAAGCCGCTTTTTTAAGTATTCCCTGGATTCCAGACTAGCTCGTTTTGAGCAGCAGTTAGCAATTGTCTGGTCAGCGCAAATAAAATATGTCGCTGAATTTTTGCAAGTCCTAAAGTTTCTACACAATTACTCAGGGCTTTATGTTCTAGAGACTTACTAGCTTTGGAGATTTGATGGCTAGACTGGATCACTGTACTGTTACTCATTGAGCGGCCCCCTGATTACAGTTCTATAACAATTTCCAAGCTTTGGAAATAAAGTTGACCGAGAAAGGGGTTGGACATTGGGCATGGGGAAAACTCTTCACTACTCCCTACTGCCTTTAACCATATATCTAAAATATTCGTAACTTCTAGAACAGAACCTGAAGGGTAGAAATAATTAAGCATTTATACTTAAGTACACCGATGATCTTCTAGTTCGGGAACCCGTACTCAAAGAATTCTTGCCATTGGACGCTACTTTTCGGTAGATTAGCACTCAGGAGTTGAGAGTGCTAAACTCTAAGGGAAAGAAATAATATGGCAGCTTTATCTTTAAGCGTTTCTACAGTTAAACCTTTGAGCGATCGCGTTTTCGTAAAAGTGAACGCCTCTGAGGAAAAGACCGCAGGTGGTCTGTATTTGCCCGATACCGCCAAGGAAAAGCCCCAGGTTGGGGAAGTAGTCGCCCTTGGTCCTGGCAAGCGTAACGATGACGGTAGCCGTCAGGAATTGGAAATTAAAGTCGGCGATAAGGTGCTGTACTCCAAGTACGCTGGCACTGACATTAAGCTCGGCACCGAAGAATATGTACTGCTTTCTGAAAAAGATATTTTAGCAGTCGTTATCTAATAGGTTGTTATACCGTTTCCTTTTGCAGTTCAAATTTGAGTGTGAGGTTTATCAACATGGTTACAACTGGTACTGCCGTGGGCTTAATGACCGCCCCTGATCCTACTAATATCACTACTGCTGTTGGCATCGTCGTTTTAGGCGCAGTATTGATTACAGCTATCGTCAAAGACAAGAAATTTGATCTCAAAGGGAAAGCTAAAAGCGATCATCTTGAGATAGAAGGTGGACTCTCTTTGGCATGAACAGCACCGCATTATTTGCACATTTTATTTTGCAATTGACTTACACTCCCGGAATTTAGACACCTATGGCAAAGCGCATTATCTACAACGAAAACGCCCGTCGCGCCTTAGAACGAGGCATTGACATCCTGGCTGAGGCTGTAGCTGTTACCCTTGGCCCCAAAGGTCGTAACGTAGTCCTAGAAAAGAAATTTGGCGCACCGCAAATTGTCAATGACGGTGTAACGATCGCCAAAGAAATCGAATTAGAAGACCATATTGAAAACACTGGTGTAGCTCTGATTCGTCAAGCTGCTTCTAAGACCAATGATGCTGCGGGCGATGGCACCACCACTGCTACCGTTTTAGCTCATGCGATCGTCAAAGAAGGCTTGCGGAACGTTGCAGCTGGTGCTAATGCAATTTCGCTGAAGCGCGGTATTGACAAAGCTACTGGTTTCCTCGTAGAAAAAATTGCTGAACACGCCCGTCCAGTGGAAGATTCCAAAGCCATTGCCCAAGTTGGTGCGATCTCGGCTGGTAATGACGAAGAAGTTGGTCAGATGATTGCCCAAGCAATGGACAAGGTGGGCAAGGAAGGCGTAATTTCCCTAGAAGAAGGGAAATCTATGTTCACCGAGTTGGAAATCACTGAAGGGATGCGCTTTGACAAAGGCTACATCTCTCCTTATTTCGCTACCGATGCTGAACGGATGGAAGCGGTTTTTGATGAGCCTTTCCTCCTCCTGACCGATAAGAAAATTGCTTTGGTACAAGACCTTGTACCAGTGTTAGAGCAAGTAGCTCGTGCTGGTCGTCCTTTGGTGATTATCGCCGAAGATATTGAAAAAGAAGCTTTGGCAACCTTGGTAGTAAACCGTTTGCGCGGTGTACTCAACGTGGCTGCTGTTAAGGCTCCTGGCTTTGGCGATCGCCGCAAAGCACTACTAGAAGATATCGCTGTTTTAACTGGTGGTCAACTAGTTACCGAAGATGCTGGTCTAAAGCTAGATAACACCAAGCTGGATAGCCTGGGTAAAGCTCGCCGGATCACCATTACCAAGGACAGCACCACAATTGTTGCCGAAGGTAACGAAGCTGCTGTTAAAGCTCGTGTCGAACAGATTCGTCGTCAAATCGATGAAACCGAATCTTCTTACGACAAAGAGAAACTGCAAGAGCGTCTTGCTAAACTCTCTGGTGGTGTCGCTGTAGTGAAAGTGGGTGCAGCGACCGAAACCGAAATGAAAGACAAGAAGTTGCGCCTAGAAGACGCTATCAACGCCACCAAAGCTGCTGTGGAAGAAGGTATCGTTCCTGGCGGTGGTACAACTCTGGCTCACCTTGCTCCTGAATTGGAAGTTTGGGCAAAGAGCAATCTTAAGGATGAAGAGTTGATTGGTGCGTTGATTGTCGTTCGCGCCTTACCTGCACCTCTGAAGCGAATTGCTGAAAACGCCGGTCAGAATGGTGCTGTGATCGCTGAACGCGTGAAAGAGAAAGACTTCAACGTTGGCTACAACGCTGCGACAAACGAATTCGTCGATTTGTTAGCTGCTGGTATTGTTGACCCTGCTAAAGTGACTCGTTCTGCTCTGCAAAACGCTGCTTCCATCGCTGGTATGGTGTTGACAACCGAATGTATTATAGTTGACAAGCCTGAGCCTAAAGATAGCGCTCCTGCTGGCGCTGGCGCTGGTGGCGGAGACTTCGATTACTAATACTTTGTAGTTACATAATTTGTGAAACAGCTGCTTCCCTTGTGGAGGTGGCTGTTTTTTTGTGTCAAAAGAAGAGGAAGAGGGTGAGTTACGACAACGCTTGTAAATATTTAGCTGAAGAGTACCCAGCCGAGTTTGTGCGTTGGTTACTTGGGATAGAGGTGCAAGAAATTGAAGTCTTAAAAACGGAACTCACGCTTGAACCAATTCGCGCGGATTCTGTGACATTTCTACAAGCAGCTAACGAAATTTTGCACATTGAATTTCAAACTTTGGTCAAATTTAATCCGGCGCTTAATTTCCGAATGCTCGATTATTCTGTGAAGTTGAAGCGCCAATACCGTTGTCCTGTAGTGCAAGTGCTAATCTTTTTGCAAGAAACTACTAACGAAATGGCTTTTACTGAAGAATATCGGGACAACACGACGATTCACCAATATCAGGTTGTTCGTCTTTGGGAGCAAGATTCAACACTATTTTTAGCTAATCCGGCGCTGTTACCTTTAGCAAGTTTGACGCGAACTGACTCGCCGCAAACTTTACTGACACAAGTGGCTGAACAAGTAGCTACAATTCCAGATAGGGAGGAGCGACAAAATATTGCGGGTTGTGTAGAAATTCTGGCGGGTTTGCGGTTTGACAAGGATTTGGTTCGGCAATTTTTGCGGGAGGATATTATGAAAGAATCTGTAATTTATCAAGATATCGTTCAAAAAGAAGCGTTGAAATTAATAAGTCGTCTACTTAAACGACGTTTTGGTGAGATTGATGAATCATTAGTTGAGCAGATTCGTAATTTATCTGCTGAACAGTTAGAGGAGTTGGGAGAGGAACTGCTTGATTTTTCAGAAGTTGCTGATTTAGTAGCTTGGTTAGAGCAGCAAAAACAAGCTTAATCAAAATGAATACAAACGCCCTTTATTACTAAGAACGGTTAAGAAAATCTTCAGGTTCAATAGCAGCTTGCTTTAAAATTGCACGTAATGTTCCTTCTGGCATATCACCAGAATGATTGGGAATAGTAGTGTAACGATTAGTTTCAGGATTAAACCAGATTTCATGACTCCCTGCGGCTTGACGATGAAAAACAAAGCCAAAGGTTTTTAAGATTTTGATAATCTGTCTGTAGCTAAAGCCAGCTAGCCGTCCCATGAATTGACTACTGACCTAAAACTAAAGGATAGTTAAATTGTTCAGCTATTGGTTGCAAATAATGTAGTTCTTGATCATGAGATTGTGCTTCTAATAACTTACGTGCTACATCACGAGCAATTTCTAAAGTTTCAGAAACAGTCCGTCCTTGAGCTACTAAACCTTGAAGTTCATCAGATGTTGCTAAATAAACGCCTTCTGGTAATTTCTCAATGTGAATGTTTAGCAATCTTTCCATTATTGTATGTAGATGTTACTATTTGGAGCGCTTTAATTTTTATGATATCGCTTTTCTGAACTACAGCGATGTCTACGACGTGCTACGCCTACGCACTTCCACTTTTACGTAAAAACCCATGAGCCAAATTAATCCTGAAACAACCCCCTTACATACCTTAAACCCACTTAACCGATTTTCTGATAGAGCAGAGGATTATGTAAAATATCGACCAAGTTATCCCGCAGATGCAATTGATATTATCTTGGAAGGATTAGGTGAAAATTCACAACTTGTAGCAGCATATATTGGTGCGGGTACAGGAATTGCTTCAAGATTGTTAGCGGAACAGGGGGTTAATGTCATAGCCATAGAACCAAACGCGGCGATGCGAGAAGCTGCTAAACCACATCCTTTAATAGAGTTTCGTGATGGAACAGCAGAATTTACCCAACTACCTGATAATTCAGTTGATTTAATTACCTGTTTTCAAGCTTTCCACTGGTTCAATCCCGAAGCAACTTTATTAGAATTTCACCGCATTTTAAAACCATCAGCACGCTTGGCTGTGGTGTGGAATAACCGCGATCAAGAAGATGCGTTAACTACAGAATATAGCCGAATAGTCCGCGAAGCATCTAATAATCACCCAGCAGAATCTCGAATGCAGTCGGTAGAGCCACTATTAGTAACTCCCGATTTTATTAACATCCACGAATATAATTTGACTCAGAAGTGTTGAATATTAAGAAAAATCCGATAAAAATAGCCCAAAATATGTTAAGTTTTGGGCGGAAGATTAAAGTATATCTATTTGATAGTGATTATAAATTCATTTCCCAAGATTGTCAAAGATA
>NZ_JAIVFT010000017.1 GCF_020829665.1 Nostoc sp. CHAB 5824 | reverse complement strand
TACTGTAGCCATTGGCAATACCCACAATGGCTTTGTTGAAATCTTCATCTTTAAAACCAACTGCCCGCAGCATAGCTCGATTAGGCGATCGCTGCACTCCTTGCGTCACAATTTGGCTTCTCAAATTTTCCGACATAGTTACATCATCCTCTGATTTGCATGTATGAGTATGATACGTAGCAATTTTTGACATGTCCAATATATATTTATGAATATTTGAGACTTATAAAATATCAAAACTATGGAACTGCGACACCTGCGCTACTTCATTGCTGTAGCTGAGGAACTACACTTTAGTAAAGCCGCAGAGCGACTTCACATCGCTCAACCTCCCTAAGAGGTTGTTTGAAAAGTATTTCGCTGTGACTTTAGGCACTTTTAGATTCCCCCTAACCACCCATATCCTCATAATCCCTTCACTCCAGACGAAATCCTGCATCAACTTCTATTTCTGCCTTAGCAATTGGGTCATCCTTGTCATCATTAAAGAACCCATCATCTTCGGAATCTTCTCCCAAAACATTTGATCCGACTGGTTCTGTCGCAACAGGTAACCATACAGGACTTGGCCCAGTAGAATCAAAAAAAGAAACGGAAGGGGGAACCAAATTAGCTGAAACAGGAGTTATTCCTAGTCCGTTAGTTCCAATTGTTGGTTGTAAGTCAATTGCACCTTGTGAGAAAACTCCACTATGAGGATTAACAAGAACTACCTGGGGCAACCCCTCCATCCCAAACGTCCGTTTCATCTTAATTATCTGAACTTCCAGTTGCGCGATCGCATCATGGAGGGCTGACTGCAATTCAACACCAGATACCCCCGCAGCAGATAGCGCAAACAGTAGGTAATACGTCCGCAGCGCCTCACATACTAACTCAGTTTGCCCTCGCTTCTTCGACTGGAGATAGCTAATTACTATACCGTCCTCGATATCTTTATTCCGCATGAGAAGAGAAAGCGATCGCCACAAGGGTAACTGCATCTGAGTATTTACGTTTTTGTGGATTAAGGCGGGTACTAACGGCAAAACCGTCTGCCGACTTGATAACTATCCGCGCTACTGCTAGAAACCTCAAAAGCGAACTGATGATGTTATCTCACTTACCAAAGGAAACAAACAACCAGCAAATTTTGGATACTGTCAATAATGCGATCGCACTTGTAGATCAGACCATTGCAGCTGCATTTAACCTAGACCTTCCAGACAAATCAGCCTCAAGCCAAGATAAATAAAGCATTACAGGTTCTATAGTCCCCACTTTCAACTCCCTCAATTTGATTCCCGTCATCTATAAAAAACCCAATTTTAACCACTACTCCTGCTGAACCTGTAACCCAGCAGCAGCCTGATGCAGAACTAGAAACTCAAGCCCCACAGTATATTCATCGCTACACTCCAGTGCAAGGTTATCCAGTTTTACAATCTGTAGGTAACACTGGCTGGCAGGTTTCCGACATCTGGCGTGATTTAAGAGTTGATGATTTCTGCCATTGATTATATATCTTTTGATAGTTGCAATAATTAACGCACATATCATGAACAGTTCTCAGTAGTCAGCTAAAGTCGGCTACTGATTTGTTTTAGGGTTCTACTGGGGCTTAAAAAATTTGTAACAAGTCTTTATCCTTGTCCAGTAACTCTTACAGCAGTTTTTTCTCCAAAAAATGTAAGGAGATACTTTTGATACTCGTGTGTGCTTCTGTGGAATGTCCTGTGAGGGACGGTTGGTGTTGGGGTGGGAGCGATATCTTACGACAAGCTGCTTTCCGTCTACACATTTGCTAATGCCGAAAGGCGATCGCAATACTGATAAGTATGATATTCAATTGAAAAGTTTAGCTTCAGGAAACATCTTCTATTAAAAAAGAAGCTGTAAGCCTTGTTTCTTCTTTAATCAAAGATGTTTCTAACTTCTGAATCAGATTATAGAGGCATACAGCTGATCTCTAATGCGTAAGCTGGTGATTTTTTGACTAAAGACTTGTGCGGTAGTGTTATGGATAAATTCTGACTGTACTGCTGCCACTTGAGTTTACCTCCAACACCTAGCATCGTAATATTTGCTTTTTTCGGCAAAATTATTCCTGGAATAGTAACCTTCCCAAACGTTGGCTCATCAAGCAATATTGCATATAATTTTCCTTTATTAGTGGTGTAGCGCACTCGAATACGTTCTGGAGTTAAATCTTCTGCTCGTATCCAATAGCGTGAGCCAAAGATTGCTTTACCATTCACATCTAGCCATTTACCCAAGCCTTCTAATCTTTCAAGCTGTACTTTGGATATTGAACCATCAGCCTTTGGCCCAATATTCAGCAATAAATTCCCATTTTTACTAACAATATCTACAAATAAGTCAACTAGTTCATCTACCGAAATCATGTTCAAATCAGTATCATTTTGGTTATAGCCGAATGAGTAACCTAAACCCCTTGTACTTTCCCATTTAAGAGGTTTTATTTGTGTGAGCTGGCTATACTCAGGTGTGGAAAAGTCAAAGTGCAACCCTAACTGACCATCTGAATCAAAACGGTCATTCACCACACCATCGGGTACGCGATTGTAAAAGTAGGACATAATTTCATTCGCTTGCCCAATAGGGTAGCCAAGATCATTCCATAATATAGATGGCTGATAGCGGTCAATCAACTCGCGCCAATGAGCATTCGCATAATCTGCATAGGCTTTTTCCTGAATAATTGCTCCTACCAGCGTGTTGAAGTCTGTGATTGTTGCATCTTTAAAAGACCAATCAATACCACCAGAATAATACACACCCATACGCATACCTTCTTTGCGAACAGCTTGTGTTAGTTCGCCTACAATGTCCCGTGTTGCCACTCGCCTTGGCTGGTTTATAGTTTTACTAGGCCATAATAAAAAGCCGTCATGATGCTTCGTTGTTAATACAACGTACCGCGCACCCACTTTAGAGAATAAATTTGCCCATTTTGATGGGTTCCAATTTGTTATAGCTGCATTAAATCTGGGAATAAAGTCATCATAGGTGAAGCCTTCACCATAGGTTGTACGATGGTAGTTATAGGTAGGGCTTCCCTCAAGTTTCATAGAGTTGTAATACCATTCTGAGTAAGGGTTGTTCTCAAACCAATATTCCCAACCACGCTCTGCAACGACTTTGTTCAGTTCCCCAGTTAGTGGTGCATAGCCAGGTACAGAATATACGCCCCAATGGATGAAAATTCCGAGTTTCGCATCCTTGAACCAGTCTGGAACTTCATGCTTCGATAGCGATTCAGTTGTTGGCTCATAAGTTCTTTGTGCAAGGGCAACAGAAGTGAACAAGTTCAAAAATAGTGTTAAAGATAATGTAGCAAACAGCGAACGTACTAAAAACTTAATCATTACAAGGTTCCTTATTGACAACGTTTTCAGAGGATGTTTTAAAAGTTCTTTTGTCGGTATTAAAACGTTCTGGATCCCCCTAAATCCCCCTTAGAAAGGGGGACTTTGACTCTAGTTTCCCCCCCTTAAAAAGTGAGGTTAGGGGGGGATCTAAAAGTGTCTAAAATCACAAAGAAACACTTTTAAAAAAACCTCTCAAACTTTAGAATGAAAGTATATTTAGATGTCTTCAGTTGCTATCTTTATCAACAAGCACTGGATGTTAAGTTCAAGTCTATTAAATAGTGAAACTAAAGCTATTTATTTCCTGAGTAATCTCTACTGAGATTTAACTCATGTATTACCTTGTTCTACTTGATGGCAAAGGTATTGTTCAGAATACTGTATTTTCAACCATAGCCGCACCTAATTGATTTTAATTTAATTATGCAAAAAATTATGGGCTTCATTGAGTTTGTTGGCTGAGTCTTCTAATAAGCGTTGTTCATAAGCATTTCTTGATAACAGCAGTTGGCGCTCAATACCTGTTGAGCCAATGATACATGGAAGTCCAAGAACAACTTCACTGCCAACTCCATAGTTAGAATCTGCTCTGGCCGATACTGGAAATATCTGCTTTTCATCTCGCAGGATGGTATCAACTAACTGACAAACTACTATTGATATACCATAGCTTGTATTTCCCTTGCGTTCAAAAATGTTATAGCCTCGTTTACAAGTTAACTGTGCGTACTCTTGCTGAATTTGTTCTAGCGTTGCTCCTTGTGGTATGGGAAATTCAGTTAACAGAATTCCCCCAATAAATGCACTAGACCAAACGACAAATTGACTGTCTCCATGCTCTCCAATCACATAAGCATGAACGTCTTGTTTGGCAACATTCAGTCGCTTTCCAAGTTGATATCTCAGTCTAGCAGTATCAAGAACAGTTCCCGAACCGAAAATTAGGTTTTCTGCTCTGGTGGAAGTAGCTTGAGCAATCCGCGTGAGTACATCCACTGGATTGCTAATGATAATTACGATTGAATTCGGTGCAACTCGATCCAATTCTTTGAGCGTCGAACGTATAATCTCTGCATTGTCGCTCAATGTATCTAATCGGGTCTGTCCAAGTTTCGGCTGCACCCCGACAGTCACAATAATGATATCTGAATCAGCCAAATCTTCATACTGATTTGATGGTATAATCTCCATTTCTTTAAGTAGGGGAATGCTGTCTTCAATATCCCATGCTTGCCCCTCAGCTTTTGATAAGGTTCGATCAAAAAGGACGACCCTTACACATTTACCGAGTAGGACTAAAGCATTTGCAACGTCTGCACCTACATTACCTGCACCAACAATACCGATTTTAGATGTTTTACTAATCATGCTATATCTACTTTTTTCAAGAGTGAAATGTCGTTTGTTTGGTAAGTCCTTGGGTCTGCAATCGCTGTCTCCTTACAATTTGGAAAATAATATATTTAACCCTTCGGTCATCGTGGGATGAGTCAAAATACCATCGCGCAGAACGGTGTAGGGCATCTGAGCTTGCATCACCATCTGCACCGTCGAAATCACTTCACCCGCTTCATGACACAACAGGGAACATCCTAGAATACGACCTGTCTCGGTATCCACGATCGCCTTCAGCAGTCCATCAGTTTGACCGAGTGTTTTCGCTCTAGGGACGGCTGACGCATCCACCTTTGCCACGCGGATAGCATATCCTTGTTGCTGTGCCTCAGTTTCAGTCAAACCCACATGAGCCAGTTCTGGATCGATGAACAGACAGGATGGAACCAATCGATCCCGTGTACTACGGTTGCCCCCATCAATTAAATTAGCTTTGATAATGCGATAATCATCGAGCGATATATGAGTGTATTGCGGGCCGCCGTTGATGTCGCCTAACGCCCAAATCCCCGGAATGTTCGTCTCTAAGCGATCGTTGACTTGAATAAATCCGCGTGTATCGGTTGCCACACCAGCAGCAGCTAAATTTAAGCTATCGGTATTGGGCGCACGACCAACGGCGACGAGCAAATGCGACCCCTGGAGGGTGATTTCACGATCGCCAACTTGGATTTGCAGGATGATTTCATTACGAGTGCGATCAACCCTCAACACCTTCGCCTTCAGCAAGAATTCAATACCATCTTGTTCCAGCAATGTTTGAACTGCGATCGCTATATCTGGATCTTGCTGTGACAGGATTTGCTCACTTTGCCCAATGACAGTAACGCGAGAGCCAAAGCGGCGGAATATCTGGGCAAACTCTAAACTAATATAGCCACTACCGAGAATGATCAGGTGTTCAGGTAGGTCTTCTAGCTCCATAATCGACTCACTTGTTAAAAATCCAGCTTCTATGAGTCCGGGTACAGATGGAATTAACGGTCGTGTGCCTGTATTAATAAATAAGCGTTCGGCGGTAAGTAAGCGAGTGTTACCCTCAGCCGTCGTCACTTCAATTGTTTTGGGAGCAACAAACCTTGCTGTGCCAACAATTAAGTTGTTATCCAGAGCCGTTTCTAAATTGTGCAAGTTCATTTCACGCGCAGATTGTACAACCGTTCGTTTTCGTTTGATTACCTCTGCTAGATCAACGATGGGTGTATTAGCTTTAACACCATAAGCCGCACTGTTTCGCACTGTGTTTGCCACATTGGCACTCGCCACCATAGTTTTAGTAGGAATGCAGGCAATATTAATGCACCCGCCACCAATCATATTTAAGCTGCGTTCAACCAGAGCGGTTTTACGTCCGTCAGCGACTAACGCCGGTGCAAGTGTTTTACCCGCTTTGCCGCAGCCGATAATAATATCGTCATAGTGTTGAGTGTCTACTTCCATATCCTTTGAGTTTGATCGGGTGAATACGATGTCTCGAAGGTATTATGAACTTCAAAAAAGACTGGCTTCTTGAGAGGGTTTAGCGATCATAACTCAAGATGCTTGCCCTAACTGGGTTTCAAAAAAGTGCATAACACCTGCTAGAAAATTCAACTTTTTCTACAAGTTTGCTTCATTAAGATACGGTTATTTTTATACACCTCTAAAGTTCCAGACTGCGGGTTATCCAACGTGCCATCCCACACCCAATATTCATAAATTCCACTCCGAAACTTATACACTCGAACACCTTCTGTCGCTTGGCTAGTTCCTTTGCCCAAACTTAAATTACCGTTGGGACTGGTCGCGCGATAAAGCAGTTCACCGTTCGTATAATTCTGCCAAATATTGATGTTGTACCCACCCTGGCATTTTGTACTCAGGATGATGCCAGCAGTAGAATCAGCAGAAGCTCTTAAGGAAAAATTAGCTAAGATACTGATTGGCAGAGCCAGGAGTAAGGCAGATGTTTTCATGAGTGTTGTAAAATTAATGAGTTTGACATTACTCGATTGCTGCTACAACTTCATCTGTAGAAAGGACTGCATTGGCGATGTAGCCAAAGTTGATCAGTGCTGCCTTATAGCCGTCACCCAGTTGCGGATGTCGAGGAGCAGCTGTTGCATCCTTGACGACAACGACTTGGAATCCCTGTTCGAGCAATTCGCGTAGGTGAGCTTCAACACAAAGATTTGCCAACATTCCAAGTAAAATGACTTTGCTGATGTTGCGTTTACGCAGTTGCAAAACGAGGTCGTTAGTTTGCGGCCCATAGACTTTGTGGGGACTGGCCACAATCGTCTTGCCATCCTCAATGAAGGGCTTATAGCGATCGAGCCAGTCAGCACCCGATCTTAGGAATCCATCGAGGCTCAACGCACCACGGCGATCGAACTCCTTAACCTCAAGCATCATTTGCTCTAGGTTTCCGGCAAATTTCCAACTATGGTCGGTGGGGTAGTAATAGTGAGGGGAGATAAAAACCTCGAATTCATTCTGCTTCGCGGCTTTGAAGATTCGCTCAATGTTTTCGATGGTCTTGTTATCCTTAACACTCTCACCTACCAAATCCCAAGAAACCCCTTTTTCGCTCAAGACATCGTTTTGCGGATCGATGACGACTACTGCGGTGTCATTCTTGTTGATGTTCATGGTTTTCTCCTTGCTTGTTGATTTTCAGCGTTCTCTTTCTTAAAAACCACCCGCGATATGCAGCGTTTTCGCAGTGATTTAAAATCAGAATATCTTGGTTGTCAGGGCGATCAAGGTGGGCGAATTATCTGGCAGTAGTCACCCTATTTCAGACTTTGACAGCACTGCCTAAATGCTGTTTCAAAAACGCCAAGGTGCGATCGCGTGCTAATTCTGCGACTTATTTACGATAACCGGAACTAAGTGCTTGATAGATTAAAGGTGCAATGATAGCGATATTTTTCACCAACTCATCGGAGAGAGAAAATCGCTGTTTTAAGTAATTAGGGTCGTTGTAGCTCACCCACACCTTACCGTCAGTTGCTTCCCATGCCAGTGCTTTCAGGGGTAAATCCAGGGCGATCGTTGGTTCTGCCACCATGAGGAAAGTTCCGGCTTTCGGGTTGCCAAACAGTAACAACTGTGTAGGATACAGGCTTAGTCCGACTTTTTCGGCTTCAGCCTGTTGATCAATGCGGGCAAAAATGGTAATGCCTTTTACTTGAAGGACGGCTTCTAATCGATCAATGGTTACAGGCACTGAATATTGACTAAGCTGGCTAATGATGCCGTTGTTTGCATTCATAGCAGTGGACTTTTTGTAGGATAAAAACTGGGTGATATGACCGTTGGGCTTTTCAAAGATTGAGGTCTGACAATCCGGGATGATCGTCAGGACGACGACCTAGTATCCAGTGGTATTTGCGTTCGCTCTGGTGAATTGGCAGGTCGTTAATGCTGGCAATACGCCATCGCATGAATCCATGTTCGTCAAACTCCCAATTCTCATTGCCGTAAGAGCGAAACCAGTTGCCGGAATCATCATGCCATTCGTAAGCAAATCGGACAGCAATGCGGTTGTCTTGAAAAGCCCAAAGCTCTTTGATCAGACGGTAGTCCAATTCTTTAAGCCACTTACGTGTTAAGAACTGGATGATCGCCTCACGACCAGATAGAAATTCTGAGCGGTTGCGCCAAATGCTATCCGACGTGTAAGCGAGTGATACTAGTTCAGGGCTACGTGTGTTCCAAGCATCCTCTGCAATTCGGACTTTTTGGATAGCGGATTCATTATCAAAAGGCGGCAGGGGTAGTCGAGAATTTTCAGGGTTGTTCATAGTATGTAAGCGGTAGAATCGCGATTCTCGTTCCGAGAGGCTTCTCTACGAGACGCTCCGCGAATGCCAACGTCTCAGCATGGTTAGATTAAAATTACAGCAGATTTCAAGTTGGTGGAGTACACAAACTAAGTCCCAAAGCCAGGTATGAACCCTGTTTCACTTCTGGATTCTGAATTCTGCTGTAAGTGCGTGCCGACCGAATTACCTCAAAAGCAGTTTAATACAGATCAATGAATACCACCTGCGATGTGCAGCGTTTCCCCAGATGCCCCCGTCACAATTGCGATTTTTTCGTCTAGTTTTTTCATGATGATTTCTTAGGATCGGGGAGCGTGAACTCCACAGTTTCACTGGTGATTACTTTGTGCATGGGGTCAGCTAGTTCGATCAGCACCTTGTGCGCGCCAGGTTCCAGTCCGACCAGGATCACCGTTTCTCCACTGGAATCGACAAAGTGCCACGGCAAATCGTCAACGGTGATGTGGATATGACCGATGCGCGGCGATACTTCGAGGGCACCTTTGCCAAACACTGGCAACACACGCAAATTCTCCGTCCGGTACTGGATAAAGACGCGGCCCTGGGCCAGTGGTTCGGGAAGCGGTGGATCGACAATCAGCTTGGGTGGTGCTTCGTTTTCGATCGCAATCAACGGTGATGATCCAATAATGTCCCTAGCGCTCGGTGTGTGGGTGTTCATAGCAGGTAAGTACCTGAGAGTAATTTATATAACGATCTATTTGAAGGTAAAGCGGCGCAGAGTTATCGCTCCAGAGAAGCCATTAACGTTTCTTTGATGCGAGTTCCTAGACCGCAGTTGCGAATGCTTTAGGATCTTCCTGGGGCAGGTTATGACCGACGCTTAGAATGACCTGATGCTGACGTTCGCCGCTAAACTTCCCTGCCGTCGATTTCCCATCGGTTGCTGGCACAACACCATCTGCGTCCCCGTCCAGCGTGATCGTCGGCACCGTAATGGTCGGTTGCGCGGCGAGTCGCTGCTCAAGCTCCTCATACATGGGATAGCTGACAGCAAGTCCAAGGCGATGGCGATAGGAATGAATGATGACCTCCACATAATCGGGGTTGTCGAAGGCGCTGGCGTGTTAATCGAGCGTTGCCTCGTCAAAGTGCCAGGAGGGCGAATTGCGAGTCCAGAGAATCTTTGCAATCTCACGTCTGTTAGCCGTCAGTCCGGCGCGTCCGCGCTCGGTCTGGAAATAGTATTGATACCAGATACCAGATTCGATCGCAGGTGAAAGTGGCAGCCTTGCCTTGGCAATATCCTGGATCAGGTAGCTATTGACGGACACCAGACCTGTGCATCGTTCAGGCCAGAGAGCCGCAACAACACAAGCGGCTCGTCCACCCCAGTCATAGCCAGCAAGCACAGCAAGGTTCAGCTGCAATGCATCCATCAAGGCGATCGCATCGACACCAATCGCGGCTTGCTGCCCAGAGCGTTGCTCCCACTTTTTTATACTCTCGGCATAACAGATAAAACTAAGCCGCGCTCTCCACGAACGCTGGGTAGAGCTTGTAGCAGTCCCGAGCGTCGGCTTGAGTGACGGGTTAGGCACAACTCTTATTTCTCTTTTTGCATACGACGGTATCCTGTCTTGGTCATTAGCCACTGGACTACCCCAGGGAATACTGCATGCAACCAGTAGGTTAACTTCATCATAAACGGGCTCACAATTAGACGTTTGTTCTTTTCGACACCTCTAACAATGGCATTTGCGGCCTGTTCAGGGGTTATCTCTGGGATCAGTTCCGCCACTTTCGGAACACGCTCACGACTTTCCAGATTGTGCTTCCAGTACGGGGATGTCACTACACCACTCTCGTACAAGGCCACTCCGATCCCCGACCCAGCCAGGTCGGCACGTAACGCCTCCGTAAAGCCACGTACTGCCCACCGGGCAGCAAGATAGGCTGTGGCTCCGGGCCAGACAAAACGTGAGCCCACAGAACTGATATTCACGATATGACCGCTGTTTCGCATGAGCATGACTGGTAGAAACGCATGCGTCACATTGAAGGCAGCAAAGTAGGGAACAGCCATCATCTCGACCGCTTCCACAGGACTCGTTTCATCGACGAAAAGCCATCTACCTGCCCCGGCATTGTTGATAATGATGTCCGGCGTCCCCAATTTTTCCGTAATTTGCTTGGCCACTGTCGTAACTGCATCCGCATCCGCCAAGTCAACCGAGTATGGCCAGACTTGCCCACCGGCGGAGGTAATCTCGACCACCACCTGATCCAATGCTTCCTTGCGCCGAGCGAGAAGCACCACACGTCCTCCAGCTTTGACCATCGCTTTCGCGGTAGCTGCGCCGATTCCGCTTGAAGCCCCACTCACCAGCACTAGCTTGTCGTTGATCATCATCGAATACATTCTCCTGTTTTGCAAGATTCTCTTTAGTATCCCAGCCTATTGCAGATGCTTCTTCAATTCAGCTGCTGCTTGAACAAACAGAGAGCGGGTTTCTGGCAGATCGGCTAAACCATTGAGCAGTCCAAAGTCATGAATCATGCCGTTGTACTGCACTGTTGTCACCTCCACCCCAGCTTCATCGAGCTTGCGTCCATAGGCTGTGCCTTCGTCATGCAAAATATCGCTCTCTGCAACCACAATTAACGCTGGAGGCAAGCCTTTGAGTTGCTCAACCGTCGCCTGTAGGGGAGAGGCATAAATATCTTTGCGCTTTTCTGGATCAGCGATGTACATGTCATACATCCACTTCATCGTTGGTACAGTTAGGAATCGTTTGTCGCCAAATTGGTGATAAGAATTTGTTTCAAAATTAGCATCTACAATGGGCCACATCAGGATTTGCAGCTTGATATGTGGCCCTCCTTTTTCTTTCGCCTTCAAAGCAGTGACAGTTGTCATGTTACCGCCGACACTGTTGCCAACGACTGCCAAATTCTTGCCATCCACGCCAATCTCCTCGCCATGCTCGGCAACCCATTTGGTCGCAGCATAAATCTCATTGATTGCCTGTGGGTACTGAGCATCTGGCGTGCGAGTATAGTTGACAAAGACACCTGCAAACCCTGAAAGCACAACCAGATCGCGAACCATACGCTTGTGTGTTGGGTAATCACCCAGTACCCAACCACCACCATGAATAAAGATGAAAACAGGCAATGTGCCTTTGACCCCTTTAGGTCGTACAATATTGAGTGTAATTGAATAACCCTCAGCACTAATCGTCTTTTCAGACTCTTCAATGCCTGAAAGGTCTACTGAAACCGAAGCCTGTGCATCTACAAGAACTTGACGTGCTTCGAGTGGAGTGAGTTTCTCCAGCGCCACACCGCCTGAATTCAGCACTTTCAAAAATTCCTTCGTTCCTTTAGAAAGACGTGGATCATCCGCAACTTCCAAAATTTTTGCTGCTTGCGAGTTTGCTTGGGCAACCATGACATTCTCCTTTAATGAATTGTAAATAATCTATTGAGATGGCACTGTTAAGTTAATTGATTTAACACTGCTGCTTGATCAGTAGTAATTGTAGTAATGACAATCACTTTTTATTGACATCGTTTCCCAGCCAAAACTATTTGTTACTGGTGGTTAGCTTGGTGTTCTCTACAATGTGAGTGGTCAGAAAGCGGTGAATATGGTCAGAGATCGCGTCCCCATCTTCTTCCAGAGCAAAGTGCCCCGTATCAAACAAATGAAACTCCAGGTTTTTTAAATCGCGTTTGTAGGCATAAGCTCCCTCGACTAAAAAGCCTTGGTCATTTTTGCCCCATACAATTAGCGTCGGTGGTTGATATTGGCGCAAGTAAGCTTGCCATTGTGGATATAACCGCACATTGGACTGGTAATCGTATTTTAATGCCAATTGAATATCCATATTGCCAGGGCGATCAAGCAGTGCCTGATCCAGAGTCCAGGTATCAGGACTGATTTTTTCTAGATTCCTAGCTCCAGTTGTATAATACCATTTCGTGCCCTTGCTTGTCAGAGCCTGTCGCACGCGATCGCTATTTTCGGGTGTCTTATTCTGCCAAAAAGCACGCATGGGCTTCCAGAAATCACCAAGTCCTTCCTCGTAGGCATTGCCATTTTGCACAATCAGCGTCTCAATCTGCTCTGGATACTGTATTGCCAATCGATAGCCAATCGGAGCGCCATAATCCATTAAATAAAGGCTATAGCGTTTCAATCCAATCGCATCGACAAAGCCTGCTATCACTTCGGCAAGGCGATCAAAGGTGTAATCAAACTCATCCACCGTTGGCATGGAACTATAGCCAAAACCAGGATAATCAGGTGCGATCAGATGGAATTGATCCGCCAACGCCGGGATTAGATTGCGGAACATGTGGGACGAGGTTGGAAAGCCGTGCAATAGCAGAATCGTCGGACGATCGCTAGAACCAGCCTCACGATAAAAGATATCTAAACCATTGATCGATACTGTGCGATAAGTGGTCATGCGTTTACTCTTTTTAATTCAAACCGTTCAATAGAATCAGAAATACAGCACTTTGCAACTAAATTAGGTACAAAACCAAGGATTCACAAATCAAATTATTCTTCTCCCTCCTGCCTCAAAACCAGTGACTTTGTACCTCATGCAAAAGAAAACTGCTGTAGTTGATCTTGTTTATTAAAGTTTCTTGTCACTCTTGAGGAAGAGACCAGAGTTTGATGGTCTTGTCCGCACTGCTGCTGGCTATCATGCTTCCATGCGGTCTGAAAACTACTGACCGCACGCCTCGCTCATGCCCGATCAAATTCTCCAAGAGTTTGCCTTCAGGCAACCCCCATAACTTGATAGTGCTATCATTGCTACCACTAGCTAATCTCTTGCCATCGGGACTGAAAGCCACTGACCACACAACTCCTGAATGTCCAATTAGGGAGTGCAACAATTTACCAGTGGGCATTTGCCAGAGTTTGACTGTCCTATCAGCACTGCCACTCGCTAAAGTGCGTCCATCAGGGCTAAAAGTCACTGAGCGCACTGCTTGTGAATGAGCATTCAAGGTTTTTACAACAGCATCATCTATGAGCCGCCAAATTTTGACTGTACCACCCTCATTGCCACTAGCTAAGGTCTGCCCATCCGGACTAAAAGCAACAGTTCTTACCCATTTTCCATCCGATAACTGATGAACTTGTACGCCAGTCTGCACGTTCCAGATGCGGATGGTTGTGTCAGCACTACCACTGGCTAACCACTTTCCGTTGGGGCTGATGGCAACAGCTTCTACATCATCTGTATGTCCATCTAGGGTACGAAGCAGTTGCCCCGTCTCTAAATTCCAGAGTTTAATCCGGTTATCCCAACTGCCACTAGCGAGCAGCTTGCTGTCTGGACTGATGGCAAGGCTTACCACTGCATCGCCGTGTCCTTTTAAAGTATAGAGTAAGGTGTTACTAGGTAGATCCCAAATTTTAACTTTTTTATCGTAACTGCCACTGGCGAGGAAGCGTCCATCAGGGCTGATTGCGATCGCGTAAACCCAAGTTGAATTTCCTTGGACAGAACGTAAGGGTTGAATGGTTGCAACAGAGATAGTAGCAACACTAGCGTTTCGGAAGGAAGACAATAGGCTAGCATAACTGCTACTACCAACCAAGACCGTTAGGGTGCTGATTGCCAATGCTGCTGAAGATTTCCGGGTAATTTGTTTCGATCTCATAACAGAATCATCCTTGTGCGAGTGGGAGAATAATCTGACTTGCACCCACTACGTAACGGTGTCGGAAGCGGTACTATAGAGTAATTTTTTCTGTAATTTGAGATGAGAACGCTTTTCCTTTCGCTTTTTGTTATTGATTCCGATATTCAATCCAGCGTCGCATCAGAAATAAAAAGGTTGTCGTGACAATCCCTACTAGCCCAATCGGGGTTAAATAGCTCCAATGCTCTAACATTTTGTCCCAAACGTGCCAAGTGAGCAGAAACATAGCTAAGTAAGTCAGGGTATGTAATCGCTTCCAATTTTTTTTCAGTCTTTTGACACTCCAGTTATTAGAAGTAATTGCCAATAAAGTAAAAATTATGAACGTAGATACACCTTGAATATAAATACAATAGGTATTGGGATCTAAAAAATCAAGGTCTCTCTTTTTCACTAAGAGGAAAGCGTGAAGCAAAGCCAAGCAGAAAGCCAGAATACCGATAAGTCGTCGATATTTTAACAGCCATTTGGGAAAGTTCGCTTGTTTAGTTTGAGGAAAAATGATTCTGAGATTCGTGGGCATTAAGGTGAGAATATAAGCTCCTAAAGCTAGAAATCCCAGGCTGTTTTCTAACGGTGCTGTATCGATTGCTACCATGACCAATCCTCCTTAATTTTTCAATAAAAGCCCTTACAAAGGTAGGTATTTTTTATTTGGTCATTTTTTGACGATTCCAGCCGATCTTTACTACATCAGTCCTCTCTGTTCATACTCTTTTTTTGGCGAAGGTACTGTTATTCAAAGATTTATACCTGAGTATGAGCCATGCTGGGATAATCCATCATTTCCACCGATCAGGTGAGAACGGATTGCAGGCGTGATGTGAGAAATTGATCGATATAGTTTGCGATCGCATCCCCATCTTCTTCCAGGGCAAAATGTCCCGTATCGAGTAGATGGAATTCAACGTCTTTCAAGTCACGCTGATAGGGATAAGCACCGTCAGCAGGAAAAATGTAGTCGTTCTTGCCCCAAACAATCAGGGTAGGGGGTTGATACTGGCGGAAATACTCTTGCCATTGGGGATAGAGCGGTGGATTCGTACCATAGCTATACAGCAGTGCCAGTTGAATCTCACCGTTACCAGGGCGATCGAGGAAATGTTGATCGATAGTCCAGGTATCGGGGCTGATTGCTTCTAGATTGCGAACACCATTGGTATATTGCCACTTCGTTGCTTCTAGAGTGACAAGATATTTGAGCTTTTCAGCATTCTCAGGCGATCGCTCTTGCCAGTATGCCTTAATCGGCTCCCAGAATTCGCGTAGACCTTCCTCGTAAGCATTGCCATTTTGAACAATCAGAGATTGCACGCGCTCTGGATATTTAGCAGCAATCCGATAGCCTATTGGTGCACCATAATCCATCACATAAAGGCTGTACTTTTTGAGAGCGATCGCAGCAATGAATTTCTCTACAATCTCAGCCAAGCGATCAAACGTGTAGTCAAATTCATTTACTGTAGGCATCGAACTGTAGCCGTAGCCAGGGTAGTCAGGAGCAACGAGATGAAATTTATCCGCGAGGGCAGGTATGAGATTGCGGAACATGTGAGAAGAAGTTGGAAAGCCGTGCAATAACAGAATCGTCGGATTATTACGAGAACCAGCTTCACGGTAGAAAATATCTAAACCATCGATCGAAACTGTGCGATATGTAGTCATGGGATTACTCCTTATAAGTGATAAAAGTGACATGACGGCGTTTTACAACAGGTTGATCTATCTCACATCCTGACGACGGATCTGCTCCTGAAAGTAGTCCCGCCAGCTTTCGGGTAACGCTTTCAGTTGAGCTGCACGATGCAGCAATTCTGGATTGTTTTGCTCACGCATATAAAGCTGAGTGATATCAGCAACAGTAATATTGTTGGTATCTCGACTCATCAACTCTAAAGTGTCTCCGATTCCAACTTCGCCCTCTTGCAAAACCCGAAAGTAAAATCCGGTGCGACGACTGGCGAGAAATCGTTTCACCATATCCGATCGCCCAAAGCGAATTCCTAGTTTGTAGCAGGGTAAGCGCGGTTGAGTCACCATTAGTTCAGCACTGCCGATTTGGAAGCGATCGCCAATGTTAATTTCCTCTTCTTGAAATCCTGTAACTGTGAAATTTTCACCAAAGATACCAAGTGTTAACTCTGTGTCAGGCAATTCGCTTCGCCAGTAGTCATAATGCTCAAAGGGATAGACATATACAGCTTTGTCAACTCCGCCATGAACGGTGAGATCCGCTTGGCGATCGCCATCTAAATTGAGTTCACGCACCATCACTCTCGAATTAACTGGCTCTTTGAAAATTCCAGTGCGGACGGGTTTTCCTTTCCAGGTCACTTCACGCGGCAGCCCGACATTAACAGAGATCAGCTTCATCTTTAACTCCTTTTGGACTTCAAATCTGTGCCATACCACCATCGACAAACAACTCAATGCCGTTCACAAAGCTGCTGTCGGCTGAAGCGAGAAAGACAACGGCTTTGGCAATCTCATCGGGTGTGCCGACTCGCCCTAATGGAATAGTGACAGCTTGGCTGTCCACGAATTCTTGCAACTGCTGGTCATTGAGTCCCAAATGATCGTAACCAGGAGTCGGAACCACACCAGGGCTAATGGCATTCACTCGGATCTTGCGTTCTCTGAGGTCGAGTATCCAATTCCGAGCAAATGATCTCACGGCGGCTTTGGTAGCGCTATAAACACTGAAAGCTGGCGTACCTTTTATAGAAGTAATCGAAGCATTCAGGATAATAGAAGCGCCCTCTGGTAACAGTGGCAGCGCCTTTTGTACGGTGAACAGCAAACCTTTGACGTTTACGTTGAATGTTGTGTCAAAGTGTTCCTCAGTGATTGCTCCAAGTGGGGCAATTTGTCCACCGCCAGCATTAGCGAAGATGATATCGAGGTGTCCTTGCTCTTGCTTAATGGTGGCAAACAGACGATCAAGGTCTGCCAGATTAGAAACATCGCTCTGCACAGCCGTAACATTTTTACCAATGGCTTCTACAGCAGCATCCAGTTCGACTTGGCGACGACCCGTGATGTAGACATAGGCACCTTCAGCAACAAACTGTTTAGCTGTGGCAAGACCGATACCACTGTTGCCACCCGTGACAAGGGCGATTTTTCCTTCTAGTTTTTTCATAGATTAATCTGATGGGGATTCTGGATTTGTGTGAACCATTGAAGTGTTATCGGTTCTGTTACATCACAGCTTTGAGAACAGTAGATTAACCCTTCATTCATTGTTGGAACCAGTTAGGGTAAGGGCTGTATCTTAACAAGCGTGCCATTTCTTATATCTCCTTTGATTGACCTGCTTAATGACGCTGCTTGAGACCTGCAACGAGATCGGTCACTTGACGTTGAGCCTCTGCGCTCAGTGAGTCAAAGTCGTCTAAGAAGAATTGACGTTCTAGCGTTAACTTCCGGGTATTGAGTAACCCTTCGATCTGCCAACCTTCGTCGCCTTTCGTTACGACGTATAACGGCAGCGAATCTCGTGACGGTGAAGTTTCGGTTTGTCCAGGCAGTATTACCCTGATAACTACGAGCATGAGCGCGAGTTGCGAGTTCACGAAGCGGACAAAATCCACCTCACCCTCCAGGCGTGTTCCTTTGACAACCGTGTCGAACGCTTGCTGATGAAATGCAGCGATTTCTTTTCGACCCTTGAGATGCGTGCCCTCGAACGTGATGAAATCGGCAGTTTCGCTGAACGGGGCAGCGAAGCCTTCGCCACTACCTCGATTCCAAGCATCAATCATCTGGCGATGGAAAGCACGGATTGCCGACTCGTCAGCAGTAGTGGTGGTTTGAGCTGTTTGTGAATTCATAGTTTTGAGTTTTCCTTTTAAGTGATAGACCAGTTTTCAAGCGGCATCGATGGTGTTATGAACTCTGAAAATCATCGGCTCTGTGAGCTAGTTCCAACCATTCCTCGAAAATCGCAATGAGGGTTAAATTTCACTTCTAGGCTAGTAGTTCATGTCATTAATTTTGATGGGTAAATCAGTTTTTAAATTTCTCTTCTTTACCTCTTCCTTCTCTACGAGACGCTACGCGAACGCGTACTTCGCGGTTCGTTCTCTTAACCCTTCAGAACTAATGACACAGACCACTAGGTTCTATAGAAGTTCATAACCCCCTCTAAGGGAAACCTTCCGGTACACCCAGGATTTCGTCGCCAATTTCGCTAGAGATGCGATTGAACTTGGAGATTAAGTTTATTGGCAATGCGTTGTGAGGTACGCTCCGCTTTAATTAAATTTGCTGCTTTTTCGCCAATCATGATGGTGGTACGTTCGTATTTCCCGTGGTCATCGTGGGCATGATGGACGAAAGGCTGGCAGGCTTACGACCGGCAATTCGTTCATCAACAGCGAGAAGCTCACTGTTACTGCCAGGTCAAGCGAGCAGGCGCAACGATTCATTCCAGAGCCGATCGGCATTGTCTGGGTTCAGGGCGTAGGGGGCAACTCCGCTTATATAGCCGTTCCCGTTGGTGACGAGAGTGGCTTCATTGCAGTCCTCGAAATAGCGTCCGCCAACGCCCTTTAGTAGCCCAGAGGTTGCCAACAGAACGGAAGTTGCCGCACCCTGCCCTATTGTCTTCTGCCGCTCAGGTGGGGTTCTAAGACCGCCCGTATGACGCTGGAGGTTGGTTGCGATCGCCCCGGGCATCAGGGCATTAGCGGTAATGCCATCCTTGAACCAGCGCGCAGTAGCACCCACAGCAAAGAGGATGCTTGCGGTCTTGGACTGTCCATACGCCAACCACGGATCATAAGGACGGAACATGAAGTGAATATCATCGAACACAATGGGCGACATCAGGTGCCCGCTAGAACTAACCAACACGATACGGGCGGCACCCTCTGCAGCGAGAGCGTCGTGTAGTCCGAGCGCTAGGGCAAAGTGTCCGAGATAGTTAGTGGCAAATTGCATCTCCCAGTCTTCGGGTGTGCGCTGTTCGGGCAGTGCCATTACCCCTGCATTATTAACGAGGATGTGCAGAGGCTCACGCCAGGCAGCAATGAACTTGGCAATTGAGTTGCGATCGCTTAAATCAAGCAAAGCAACATGAATATTCCGGTTCCCAGTAGTAGCCATAATGTCAGCCGCGACTTGCGCTCCAGCATCGGTATTACGCACAGCTAGTGTGACGATCGCTCCAGTTTGAGCCAGTGCCCGCGCCGTTTCTACGCCGATGCCCGATGCGGCTCCCGTAACGATCGCCCGCTTACCGGACAGATCAATTCCTTCTACGACCTCGGCGGCGGTGGAATGTTGTCCGAATGGTGTTGTAATCAGTGCCATTGTGTATTCCTTTACAGAGGTCGAGTGTTCTGTTTGCCTAACATCGACCGATAAACGCTCAACAGGTATGATAATCTGAGATTGATCAAAGACAATCGCTCGTTTCTAAATAGATGAATACGCCGGATTTTGGACGTTAGATTTGCTGAGAACCGTTCGTGCTGTCCGACCTGCTTTAATTAAATCCGCTGCCTTCTCACCAATCATGATGGTGGGTGCGTTCGTATTTCCGGTCGTGATGGTGGGCATGATGGAGGCATCTACAACCCGTAACCCTTCAATTCCATGTACTCGTAGTTCAGGATCGACCACTGCCATTGAGTCAATGCCCATTTTGCAAGTGCCAACCGGATGCCACACAGTACTGCAATTGTTGCGGATATAAGCAACGAGTGCTTCATCACTCTGAACCTCAGCACCCGGAGCAATTTCTGCACCACGAAACTCATCAAAGAAGTTGCTATGAAACAATTGCCGCATTAATTTAATTCCCTCAACCAGCTTCTTCACATCGGTTTCATTTTGCAGATAGTTCATCTGCAACATCGGTGTGTCTTTAGGATCAGGCGTTCGCAAACCGACACTGCCAATATTTTGCAGATGGGTCAAAGCGACTGCACCCGTAAATCCAAATGCCGCTGGAGCATAGCCAGGGGGCAAGAGCTGAATGGAACCGAATAGAAACTGTAAATCGGGTGCAACCGCTGAATTCCACTTGCTATGCAAAAATAATCCAGCTTCCCCGATACCACTGGTGCTGGCATAGTGTAAATCCTGAGTTGCCTGGTATACCACAGGAGAGAAAATGTGGTCTTGCAGGTTTTGCCCAACACCTGGCAGATCGACGACAACAGAAATCCCTAATGTTTGTAAGTGTGCTGCATCCCCAATGCCGGAAAGCATTAGCAGCTTGGGCGAATCGAACGCGCCCGCACTTAAAATCACTTCTCGCTCAACCCTGACTTGGTGCAGCATTCCCTCGTGCAGATATTCCACCCCAACGGTGCGGATTCCCTCAAACAACAATCGAGTCACTAATGCCCCAGTCGTTATGGTCAAATTGCGACGCCCGACAATGGGCACAAGGAACGCAGCAGCAGCACTGTGCCGTTTACCCTCCTTGATAGTTTGCTGATAGAGTCCGGCTCCTTCCTGCTGCGTACCGTTGAAATCAGAATTGTAGTCAAATCCCATTGCCACAGATGCCTCTACAAATCGTTGAGAAATTGCAGTAGGGGCAATGAGATCGGTAACGCTCAACTCCCCATCAACTCCGTGGTAGGCGGAGGCACCGCGTTGCTGGTGTTCAGATTTCTTGAAATAAGGCAAGACATCCTGGTAACTCCAACCGGGATTTCCCAACTCCTGCCAGTGGTCATAATCGTGATGATTGCCTCGGACATACATCATGAAATTAATCGAACTGCTGCCTCCCAAGACTTTGCCACGGGAACAAAAGATTTTGCGATTATTCAAGAAGGGTTCTGGTTCAGAGAAATAGCTCCAGTCCACCTCTGAGCCTAGTAGATTGACGCACTCCGCTGGGATGAAAATCTCTGGTTTCGTATCTGGGTTACCTGCTTCGAGTAGTAACACAGTTGTGTCATTGTCTTCGGTTAGACGATTGGCAACCACACAACCTGCTGACCCTGCACCGATTACAATGTAGTCATAATTAGTCATAAAGTTCTCTTCCTCTGTTATCTACAATGGATAAATGGAGTCAAGAATGAACTGATTTAAAGAGCGATCGCTGAAATACTATTAGTTATTCATTTACAACACCCGATCTGCTGGCTTTAACTGCGTACCAATGGTGTATCCACCAAATGTTCTGCCAGAAACCAAACTTGCGTTTCATTGGTTCGCAGGACTTGGCTCACTAACAAATCGTTAAATTGGGATTACTTTACAGCAGTGCTTGCTGCTTTAATCACTTTGGCAACCTCTTTTGGATGAGAGATAAAAGGAACATGACTGGAGTTAACTTCGGTTGTCTTAGCACCAATCCGTTTAGCCATAAATCGTTGAAGTTCAGGGTTGATGGCGCGGTCGCTTTGAGTCACGAGAAACCAGGAAGGAATCGTTTTCCAGGCGATTTCATTCACTGATTGCTCAAACGCTGCGCTGGCGATCGGCTTTTGAGTTGCTGCCATCACTCGCGCCTCAGCCTTTGATACGTCCTGGGCAAAAAATTCGTGAAACTTACTGCGATCTACATAGAGAAAGTTTTCAGCATCAGACACGATCGCCGTGCTAATCGGAGCTGCTGCGTACCTTTTATTCAAATCACTTGTCTTTTCACCGACATCTGGTGCAAAAGCATTAACATAAACCAGAGCTTTCACCTGTGGATTGCCAGCTGCTGCACCCGTAATCACATTTCCACCATAAGAATGTCCGACCACAACAACGGAACCTTTTTGATTATTAATCACCCGCTTTGTCGTTGCCACATCATCAGCAAGCGAGGTGAGCGGAATCTGCACAGCGGTCACTCTGTAGCCATCCTGCTCTAACAATGGAATGACGTGTTGCCATGATGTACCGTCAGCATAAGCCCCATGAACCAGAACGATCGCAGGTTTAAAGTTGGACGCTTGAGGTAATTCCTTGGAGGTGGCTGGTGTTGGATGCATTGATATTCCAACGACAACACTTAATGCAAATAACCACATCAACAATTTTTGAACTTTTTTCCATGTAGAAACCATCATTGCGATCGCCTCTGTATTCTTGCTAAATTGCTGAAATCTCTGGTTCTTGTCGTCCGTATAGAAGTTATCAAGAAAGGCAGAGGGCAGAGGGCAGGAGGCAGAAGGAATACTGCCCTTTGTTCTCTGCTACGACCACTCGTGAGTAAGGGTTTAAGACCCCCACTAAATTGAAAATTTGGTGGCTCCCATTAAGTACGGTGTTGAATCCCCTTCTAAATGGAACCTTCTGCCCTCTGCCTTCTGCCTTCTGCCTTCTTCAAGAAATACTCCCCGCTGAAATACTTGTTGGGATAAGCATCAAAAACCTTAATCATTTGCAGCAACAATGGCTGCCATTATCTGCTCAACAGTCCAGCGCTCAAGATAGCGAATTCCATTAATAAACAAAGCGGGTGCAGCCTCCACTCCACTTCGCAGTCCACCTTCAATATCCGCATTGATAAGATTGACATACGCTCCCTTGGATAAATCCTGCAAAAATTGAGAAATATCAAGTCCTAAACGATTGGCATACTCGACTAGATAGCCATTTCCCAATTCCTGTTGATGGATAAACAGCATTTCATGCATTTGCCAAAACTGCCCTTGAGCCGCTGCTGCTTCTGCGGCTTCCGCTGCCCGTTGAGCATGTGGATGAATCTGTACCTGAGGAAAGTGACGGAAGATAAAACCTAAATTGTTTTCTCCAAACGAAACCTTCAATTGCTGTTGAGCAACTTTAATCAATCGATAAACGTTGGCACTTTGAAAACATTCATAATCTCCGTACATAACGAAGACTACAGCAGCATTCAGTACACCTTGAATATGATCCTGGGTTGAAGGCAGAACGAATAAAGAAATATAATTATCACGGTCGTAAGTCATGTTTCGGTTTGTATTAAGCAAACTTAAGCCTTACAACCCAACTGCGCTAACCTTGCTATGGATTCAATATAAACAATTGACCCTCTCTTGTCGTCCACTCTGGGTTGACATTTTTATACAATCGAGTGATGGATGAACCCGTCCAGCTCGTAGTGGAAGGTTGTCTCCAACTTTAGTTGGAATTTGGATACCAACTTTAGTACAGCTTATAAATTGACAATGCCACGCTTAACAGCAGTAATCACGGCTTGTGTGCGATCAATCACTCCTAGTTTGCTCAAAATGCGATTCACATGTGATTTGACAGTGCTTTCACCAATACTCAAAGCAGTCCCAATTTCTTGATTACCCATTCCTTGTGCCATCAAACGCAGCACTTCCAACTCTCGTTCACTCAGTTCTGGATTGCTCATTCGCTGCAATAATTTTGCGCCCACTTCTGGCGGAATGTATTTCTGACCATTATGAATGGCGCGAATCGCATTCAAAAGCTCGCCAAGTTTAGAATCCTTAAGCAGATAGCCTTGAGCACCCGCTTGTAAACCGCGATAGATATCTTCATCACCATCGTAGGTTGTGAGTACCGCAATCCGAGCCTGCTTAAATTCAGCACAAATCGCCATAATGGCTTCAACACCTCCCACTTTGGGCATTCGTAAATCCATTAGTGTCACATCCGGTTGGTATTCTCGAAACGCGTCGATCGCCTGCTGTCCATTTTCGGCTTGAGCAATCACTGTCATTTCTGGATCGCGGTTAATGATGGTTGCTAGACCCTTTCTGACTATGGCATGGTCATCAACAATTAGCACCCTAATCTTAGTGGATTGGCTCATTATAATTCTCACTGTCGATTGATAGTGGCAATAATTTCTGTTCCTTGACCCGGTTGGCTTTGAATCGTTAGTTGTGCGCCAATGTACTCTGCCCGTTCGCTCATTCCTAATAAGCCAAACCCACCGCTCAAAGGAATGCTACCCACTCCAAAGCCCCTGCCATCGTCTTTAACCCGTAAGATACACTGTGTCTCGTTGTACACCAACTCAACTTGAATTTCGCTGGCATAAGCGTATTTAACCGCATTAGTTAATGCTTCCTGCCCAATTCTGAGTAAGTTATTCTCCACTTCAGTTGGTAAGAAATAGGCTGTACCCTGAGTTTCGCAAATCAGAGCCGTGTCGGTCGTCGATCGCATTTGAGCCACAATACGATGCAGGGCACTCTCTAAATTACCTTCTTCTAGTAACCGCGGACGGAGTGCTGATACGGATCGCCGTGCCCCTGCTAGCCCAGCGCGTGCTAGTTCCTCAATCATTTCCAGATGTACTTGGGTTGCTTCTGGGTCATCCGCCAGCACTTGCGTTGCTGCTCCAACCTGAAGCAGAATACCTGTGAAGGATTGAGCGAGTGTATCATGAATTTCTCGCGCCATCCGGTTGCGTTCTTCCAGAATGGAGGCTTGCTGGGCGCGTTTGCGTTCGCGCAGTGCAGCGTTTCGCTGTTCGCTAATATCAAGAATTATTCCTAGCATCCGCACAGGCTGTCCAGCTGTGTCATAAATGCCTCGACCTCGACCTACCAGCCAATGAATACTGCCATCTGAATGAATGACTCGATATTCAGCTTCAAAATCAGTATGAGTTTCTAGAGCTGTTGTAACAGCTTGCTCAACCCGATAAATGTCTTCTGGATAAACGCGATCGCGCCATACCTGATAGCTGCTCTCAACCTCACCGGGAACTAACCCCAGCAATCGAGCATAATTGTCGTTCCAATCTATTTTGTTCTCCGTGATATTCCAGTTGCAACTACCGATGTGCGTGAAGTCCATCGTCAGCCTGCGTTGCTCTTCACTTTGTCGCAAGGCATTCTCCACTCGTTGGCGCTCTTCAATCTCCTGCCAAAGGAGCAAAGTCCGCTCAGTAATTTGCTGTTCTAACGTTTGGTTGTAGTCGGCTAGAAGTTTCTCTGCTTGTTTGCGCTCAGTGATATCTTGAAAGGCTACAATCGCATAAGCTACCTTGCCCTGTTCGTCAAAAACTGGAGTGCCCCATACCTCAACTGGAATTGTTGCGTTATTTTGGCGAATTTCTATGTCATCAACGGTGGTGCATTCGCCGCTCAACGCCCGGATAACTGGCAGTTTTTCAGTGGGATAGATTTGATCCGTTCCCGTCACATAAAATTGATAAGCCTCGGAGATTTGCTCCGGCGGCACAGCAGGATCAATCCCTTTACCCGTGAGTTGAATGCCCCGTTGATTGGCGTAATGAGGGCGACCCTTTGCATTGACGATGCCAATGCCCACCGGAACTGCTTCTAGAAATTGAGTCATCCTGCTTTCGCTCTCACGTAGCTTTGCATAGAGTTTGGCATTTTCGATCGCGATCGCTGCCTGCGTAGATAGAAGATTCAGAAGTTGCGTTCGCGTAGCGTCTCCTTCGGAGAATCGCTCCGGTGTAAATGCCCCAGTTGCCAACTGATTTTCTAGATACAACACACCGATCAGCTTGCTTTGATTGAGCAGGGGTAAACAAAATACTGATTGAGTCTCGTGGTGTTGGATATAGGGATCATTGATAAAATTACCTTCACGAGTAGCATCATTGAGAATGACCGACTCATGAGTCCGAATCACATAATGAATGATCGATTCAGGTAAACGATTTGCGATCAAAGTCGATTGCAGCACTTGGGTTGCACAGACCTGTGCACCCTCAATGAGTTCACAGGTCGCTTCGATCATCCATTCTCCTGCGTTTTCTAAAAGCAGACATCCGGTTTGTGCTCCAGCATTTTCAATGAGGATCTGCATTAAGGCGTGGAGCAGTTGTTCTAGTTCAATCTCACTGGAAATCGCTTGGGATGCTTTCATTATTGTTGCTAAATCGAGAGCAACATGTGAGGTATTAGAGGTAGTTCCAGCAGTGTGGATTGGCATGGAACTCACACTTGTTGATTGAGGAAAAAACTGAGGATAATCAGCCTCCAAATTCTTGACTTTTGCGGTTGCGCCCCACCGTTCATAGCAGTAGTGAGCTTCCTTCATATATATCTGGGCAAATTTTTCCAAACCTCGCGCCAGATAATGTTTAGCAGCTAATTCGTAAGCTAAGGCTTCTTCCTGGATATATCCGTTTTCTCTAGCTCCCTGAATCGCTTGTTCGTAGAATTTTTCTGCCTCAAGCAACTGACCTAAAACTCGCGCTTTTTCTGCCTCGACTAAATGATATTTATGCAGAAAATTCATAGGCGCATGACGCGCCCATTTGTGCATTTTTTCCTGGTTGCTACTCACGTTAAGGAACAATACTTTTTGTTCTGAATCAGGAACATGTGAATAAATTGCTAGTCGCACCAAAGAGTCGTAAAAGCAGAGCAGTGGCATCGTTACCTGCCCTGGTGCACCTTTGAGATACCCCTCAGCCGCATTTGCACTCTTTAACGCTTGAGTAAACTGCCCAAATAGATAGCAGAGGATCAGCTTGTTGATATAGAAATATTGAAATCCAAGAGAATCATTGTTTGTTAAATAGCGGTTCAATCCCTGTTGCTCATTGTAAGCAACGCCTTGTAAACAGCAGGGGTTATTAACCTGTCCTTGTAAGTTAAGCACTGCCTGCCAAAAGATTTGATGGTAATTCAAGCAAGTTTCCTGCTTCAATTGGGCGATGGCATGGCTGTAATTCTCCATCTCCTGTTCTAATTCTGTCAGTTCTAATCCACTGAAATATAAATACTCACATTTTTGGTAAGCCGCTAAACCTGCAAATCCGAAATCTCCGGTTTCTACTCCGCTAGAGTAACTTTCCTGCAATAGGGATACAATCTCCCTAAAATGAGACTTTCCAAAGCTGATGCCTTCGGCAACAATTAGAAAGGTTTTGCTTTTAAGTTCTTGGGCATTCAGCCGTTCTACAAGGTTGAGGGCGAGTTGACCTAACTGATGAGCTTTCTCTACATCCTGAGTTGCTGCGGTGATAACGACTCCATAACAAGAATAAGCAACCGCAGAAGTGGGTGCATTGCCATATTGAATCGATAACTTGACTTGCTCACATGCCATCAGCCAAAACAGTGCAGGTGCAGCCTGAAAGGCAGGAGAAGCGATATTTGAAATAATCCGCATGGCTGCCAATCTACTGGCATCTGTCATTAAAGGTAAATGCACCAAATCTTGAATATTTCTTCCTTGCAGAACTTCTTCTGTTTCTGAAAGTGCTTGTTGAATCTGCAATTCTGTGGGCAATTCTGGCAGGTTCAGCCCTAGTTTTGCCAATACTTGCAACCCGACTTTAATCGCGTCTAACTTGTGAGTTTGTGCTACATAGGTTTTGATTATGACCTCATGAACTTTCACTTCATCTAAAATGGTTCTGGCTTCTTGCAAAACAATAGCAACCCATTGCTCCATCGCCAGAAAGTCACCGGATAGATAGGCAGTTTCTGCGGCTTCTTCATGGAGAACCAAACTGAGGTCATACTGCTGTTGCCAACTATCGGTTGCGAGTAACTCGATGCCTGCGATCGCATACTTCAAAGCTGCACTATAGGCAGTAGCCGCTTTGGCTTTTTGGGCTGCCATTAAGTTGAGTCTGGCAATGCTGTTTCGTTCCTGCCCAAAGACGAGATCAATCGCTAAATTGAGATGATCCACAATTTCAAACAACCGCTCTGATAACTCCTCTGGCAACGTTTTTTCAAGCAGATTACGACCGATTTGGAGATGAACCACCTGTTTGTGCGATTCATCGATTAGGGCATAAGCAGCTTGCTGGACGCGATCGTGCAAGAACTTATAGTTTTGCACTAACAGATCTTCATCTAATTCAGAAAGAGGTTGAATCAGATCAGCTTGTACTGCTGTTAATAAGTCCTGAAAAACTGTTTTAGGCGATCGCTCACCCACGATCGCTAGCGTTTTCAAATCAAATTCAGCCCCAATGCAGGCGGCTAGTTGAAGAAGCTGCTGTGTCCCCTCTGGTAGTTTCTTCAACTTGCTCAACAGCAAGTCCACGACATTATCGGTACTATTCTGAGCTTCAATCTGAGTAATGTTCCACTGCCAGGTTCGCTGCTCAACATTAAAGTTCAATAGATTCTCACTGTAGAGCGATCGCAAGAATTCATTGACAAAGAAGGGATTGCCCTCAGTTTTACGCAACACTAACTTCGCTAAGGGACGAACAGTATCCGAGTTATGATGTAGTGTTTCAGCAATTAACTGGCTTAACGGCTCCAGCGCTAAAGGTAACAGATTAATTTCCTGAAACACTGTTCCTTGCTGTCGCAGTTTCTCCAGCATTAATACCAGGGGATGTGTTGGATTCACTTCATTATCCCGATAAGCTCCGATCAAAAATAGGAATTGGGTTTGCTCATCGAGCATCATCAGTTCGATTAACTTCAGCGTGGCAGAGTCAATCCACTGCAAATCATCTAAAAAAACCACAAGCGGATGTTCTTTAGAACAAAACACTCGCACAAACTGTTGAAAGACTCGATTAAAGCGATTTTGCGCTTCCGTTGCCCCAACTTCCGGTACGGGCGGTTGCTTGCCGATAATTAACTCAACTTCTCTTATCACATCAATGATTAATTGCCCGTTACTTCCTAAAGCTTCTAAAAGGCGCGATCGCCATTGTTGCACCTGCTCATCAGGTTCACCCAACAACTGCTGCACCAGTTTTCGTAGTGCATCCACAATCGCGCTGTAGGGGATATTGCGCTGAAATTGGTCAAACTTACCCGAGGTGAAATAACCGCGCTTTGCTGTGATGGGTTTGTAGAGTTCCTGTACTAAGGCTGATTTACCAATGCCAGCATAACCAGACACCAACATCATCTCAATATTGCATTGAGCATTTTTCTCATTTCCTATTCCTGCCACTCTCTCAAATGCTGCTAATAATGCTGCAATCTCTGCTTCTCGTCCATACAACTTCTGGGGAATGTGAAACTGATCACAAACATCTTGTAGACCCAGTTGGATACTGCCAATTTGCCCTGTTTCTGTAAGTTGGGCTGCACAACGTTCTAAATCTGCTTTAATACCCCAGGCGCTTTGATAGCGATCTTCTGCATTTTTCGCCATCAGTTTCAGAATAATATCTGAAACTTCTTTAAAAATTGCACTGTTAATGGGTGATGAATCATCCACCACACCCCACAACGCCACATCCTCTACTTGGGGAGCCACTGCGTTGGACGGGTTTCCCGGCTTGAAGCAAGTGGCGTGAGACCCCAAGACCGGAGTGGCTCCCCCACACCCGTTCGGTTGATGCTCACGGCAGAAGCTCACACCCCTAATTTCACACGGAGGAATCGGCTGTTTAGCAATATGACAATGCACTAGCTCCAGGATATCCGTTGTTGCGAACGGCAGGTGCCCAGTGAGCAATTGGTAGAACGTCACACCGAGCGAATAGAAATCGGTACGGTAATCAAGCAAACGGTTCATTCGTCCGGTCTGCTCTGGCGATAGGTAGGCAAGGGTTCCTTCTAATACATAAGGGTTTTTGAAAGTTGGATTCGTGCGGTTAAATTGGGTGGCAATTCCAAAGTCAATAATTTTGACAACGCCAGTATCCAGATTGAGGACTATGTTTCCAGGGTTGATATCTTTATGAATGACACTGGCTGCATGGATTCTGCCTAGAATCTCGCAAATAGTGATTGCAAAACCTAGAAAAGTCGATAAAGGCATCGGGCAGAAAATATCTGGACGCTTGTGCATCCATTGCTCTAAGGACTCTGCTCCAAAATCTTCTAAGAGAATAAAGAGTGTGCGTTGATAGTCTTGCTGGCTGTATGCCTTCACCACTCCTTCCACTGTGAGGGAACGGGTAATTTTATATTCCTGTCTGTAACGGGTTAGCTCTTGAGGTGAGGGATAATCAAGTTTTAGCATTTTTACAATGATCCCTACTCCATCGTCTCTGATGCCTCGATAAACTAGAGAATTAGAACTTTCGTATATCTTGTCTTGGATGGCAATACCAGGTAGAGCAATCATAGAGCAACTCTTGAAAGGATAATCTGGCATAACTCAAACTATACACCAATTCTCATTCTGAGAATAATTACTTGCTGTTTGCTCCCATCGAAAATAAGTTTGAGTAAATAAGAGATTGATAACTAAATTTTAATTTCCGACTCCAAAATACTCAACACTTTTTCTTCCAGAGTAGTTAAATAAGCCCGATTCACCTTCCCCAACGACTCCAAAAACCTCTGCACCGACTCCTCCAGCCCACTGGAATACACTCGTGAAATGCGTAGGCGTAGCCCGCCGCAGGCATCGCAGATATGTTGCATCTGCTGGCATTCGGCAGGTAACCAAAGGACTTCTATAAAGGTTTCTTAGAGGAAACCTTTATAGTTGGTACAAGTAATTCTAAAACTGTCTTGAGAGAAAACTTATGGTTGTTACACAAAGACGCAAACTTGGACGTTCAGAACTAGAAGTATCACCACTATCTTTTGGTGGAAACGTATTTGGGTGGACTATTGATGAAAATAATTCATTTGAGATTTTAGATAACTTTATCGCGGCTGGAGGTAATTTTATTGACACAGCTGATGTTTATTCCAAATGGGTTGCGGGAAATATTGGTGGAGAGTCTGAGACAATTTTAGGAAAATGGCTCAAGCAGCGTGGTCATCGTCACCAAGTAGTGATTGCAACTAAGGTTGGCAACGATATGGGTGTTAAAGGCAAAGGGCTTTCTCGTAAACACATTCAACAAGCTGTTGAAGACTCGTTGCAGAGGTTACAAACCGATTATATCGATCTATATCAATCGCATATCGACGATGAAACTATTCCACTTGAAGAAACTCTTGAAACCTACGGGGAATTGATTCGTCAAGGAAAAGTACGTGCGATTGGTGCTTCCAACTATAGTGCAGAGCGTTTATTACAGGCATTAGAAATTAGCCGTCAGCATGGTTATCCTCGCTACGAAAGCCTTCAGCCCCGTTATAACTTGTATGACCGAGATGGTTATGAGCAGGATTTACAACAAATTTCCCAAGAACAGGAAATTGGTGTAATTAGCTATTCTTCTCTGTGCAGTGGCTTTCTCTCTGGTAAATATCGCTCAGAAAAAGATTTGTCTATTAGTCTCCGTGGTAATTCTGTAAAAAGATATTTAAACCCTCGTGGTTTGCGAATTCTAAAGGCAATTGATCGGGTGGCAAAGATTTATAATTCTACTCCCACCCAAGTTTCTCTGGCGTGGCTCATTGCTAATCCTACCATTACCTCCCCTATAGTTAGTGCAACAAAGGTTGAGCAACTCAACGATATAATCAAAGCTGTCAATCTTCATCTCGACCAAGATGCTATTGACCTTCTTAATCAAACCAGTTCCTCAAACAGCTAGTACTGCTACCTTGGAAGTCAATAGTCAACAGTTATTCCCCCCATCCCCCCATATAAAGAGCTTTACTTTTTGAAAAAGGGCGGCTTTGATGGTTGGCTTGGGCTATCGGCTGGGGGGTGAGGGCGATCGCAGCAAAGACAACTAACTAATACTAATACGGCAGAATTTAATTATAGTCATATACGTCTGTTAAGCTAATCAGCTAGCTGCATTCCCACTTTTATCGAACAGAATTCAGGAGTCAGGAGTAAGAATTCAGAATGAATTCTGAACGAAAAAGCGAATGAATAATTGGGTTTAAGACCCCTACAAAACAAGAAAATTTGGTGGTCTTCTCTACGAGACGCAAGCGCGAACAATCAGTCACGGGTCTGAATTCCCGACTGATAGCGCAGCGTTAGCGAGTCCGCGATCGTCTTGATTCTGACTCCTGAATTCTTCTTCAATACCTCATGATGCTGATTTATCCACTCCTGCACAGTCTTCTTCATCTACCCAATCTTCATCCCAGAGAAGTTCATTGTAAACCTTAGTTGCTTGAGATATTTTTAGGTTGTGAGCTGCTGTCACACAATTTCTTGGTTGCCAGCCAATGAGGGCGTATCTTCCATGTAAATGTCTGACAGCATCTTTGCAGTCATTAATTACTGGAATATCTTCTTTGATGTATTTCCGCAATTGGACTCCTAAACGAATTGCCTCCATTTCATAATTTTGAAAGTAGGGTTCTTCAACTTCAGGTGTAGAAATCAGCAATCCTCTCACCCAGGCATGATTTTTATAGATAGCCTTCGCTATAACTAAATTGACTTGTTTTGGTGTCCAGTTGCAGGCTGATTCATCATCTAAATCTATATCTACGTTAGATTCTGAAAGTATTTCCGAGATATCTGTATTTTCTAGCAACAGTTCGTACCATTCTTGAAATGTTTCGGGACTAAATAGTTTTCTCGCTTCTTCAAATGAAATTTTCTCCCATCCAGCATCTGTAACTATTTCGTTACCAGTCTTTGTAATGAACAGATTCTCTTCTTCTACCATCCAAGGGAAGGATGTCTTCTGATGTTTTCTCTTTCGTTTACTCATTGAGCCATTGCAATATCTGCGACAAGCCGCCTAAGCGTCTACGCACTCAACCTTAATGCTATCGTTGATTATTTGTTAGACTTCTTTACCTATATTTATCAGAAATATCACCCACAAAAATCATCTACCCGGATATCCCGCCAAATGTCAGAAATCTGCCAGCCAGAGTTGCCAACAGACTGTACTGGAGGATTGTCAAAGAATGGAATATAGTCAGGAACTCTAGCCACTAGAATTGCTGCTGGTTGCCCATCAACTACAGGGGCTGAGGAATTAACGGTATCAGCTTGAAGATTTTGGTCTTCAGCGTGTTGGATTTCCATCATTTTCTTCAAAGTCAGCTTGTCGGATTTTTTGATGATCTTCATATCTATCTATTAAAAGTTTTCCTTGATTGATCCCCCAAAGGCATTGGCTGAAAATCTGGATGACAGCAAAGTTAGGAGAAATTGGGTGTTAATAATTGCACAGAGTAAACAAGATACAGCAAATCTATGAAAAATACGAGTCCCTCGCTGAGGAATTTATCAATTGGATACACATAATGTATTAAATTAGACATTTTGCCTACTACTTCGATTTATACAAATAAAATGAACGTTGAGAGTATTCGTATAAAAAACATCAAATTACAACAAAATACTATCTTACTTACGCCTCATCCATTTTCTGCTGCTAGCAGTAGCGAAGGAAGAGGGCTGTAATTTAGAGTCTACAGAGTTTACAAATATTATAAATCCAGAAGATTTACTGCTCAAAGAACTGGCATCAACGGTCGCGGTTGTATGGTCTCCCTACGAGGCGTATGAAGCTACTCAAACATTATCAAACCTTCTTGAGGCAGCGAGAAAAGAGGGCGATGCTTGAGGGTAAGAGATTTCCTTTCATCGAGCGAAGCAATAGCTTTGGTCTTTCTAGCACCATCCCCTACCTACCATTAACGTTAACCTACAAAACCTGCTCTGTGGAAGTTATGGCTTTGCAGAGTTTGATGTGTGTTTTTACCGCTTAGATTTAGCTTTTGAGTTACGTCCAAGAAAAAAATAAATATTAATAGCTGAGAAATATGTATGTACTCAGTAACTTGCTAAATTCCCAAATTTTGTATTTAAATTAACACTGGACTCTCGACTTTTGTAATAATGACTTCCTTACAAAATCAAATCATTTTGATCACTGGTGCAAGCAGTGGTATCGGTACTGCTTGTGCGAGAATCTTCGCAGGTGCGGGTGCAAAACTAATCCTAGCGGCACGACGGTTAGAACGTTTGCAGCAGCTAGCAGATACTCTCCGTAAAGATTTTAGTACTGAAATTCATTTATTACAGCTAGATGTGCGCGATCGCAGCGCTGTAGAAGAAGCCATTTCTACTCTACCGTCTGCCTGGTCGAATATTGACATTCTCATTAACAATGCTGGTCTAAGTCGTGGTTTAGACAAGTTGCACGAAGGCAGTTTTCAAGACTGGGAAGACATGATTGATACTAACGTTAAGGGTTTACTTTACGTTTCCCGCTATGTCGTTCCGGGAATGGTGAGTCGCGATCGCGGTCATGTGGTAAATTTAGGTTCCATTGCTGGACATCAAACTTATCCCGGTGGCAATGTTTACTGTGCTACCAAAGCTGCTGTGAGGGCAATTTCGGAAGGATTAAAACAAGACCTGTTGGGAACGCAGGTACGTGTAACTTCCGTTGATCCTGGTATGGTAGAAACGGAATTTAGCGAAGTGCGTTTTCACGGAGATGCTGAACGCGCCAACAAAGTCTACCAGGGAGTTAAGCCCCTGACAGCAGATGATGTGGCTGATGTAATATTTTTCTGTGTGACGCGATCGCCCCATGTCAATATTAATGAAGTTGTGCTGATGCCTGTTGACCAAGCTAGCGCTACCCTAGTTAATCGGCAAACATGAGGAATAATTAAGCGGTCTTAAAAAATCGAATAATTTCACGGACATGATCGAGAAATTGCCCGTCGGTGGAAAGTTGCGCGATCGCAGTTCGTGCTTCTCTTGCCAAACGCTCATGTTCAGTTTGATTTGTCGCCCGTAATTCTTCTAAGTTAGCCGCAATTCGAGCTAAATCTCTACGAGTTTCTTCGGCAAAGCGTTGTTGAGTTGCGGGTAATGAATAAGATTGTTCAGGGTTAAGTTGCTCCTCGAATGATTGGATTTTTTGTTCTAATATCGAGAAGCGATCGCGCAGTTCAACAATATCTTCGCGGGGATACTTCCATTCTTGACGAATCATCGCTAACCGTGCATATAAATACTCATACGCCCGAATCGCTGGACGCAGAATTGTTAATAACAAAGCTGCACCAGAACTTATATACCCAACCGTACTAATACCAGTGGCAGCAAGAGTATAAAGACCAATGGCTGAGAATAAGTGTAAAGCAATGGCAACCCAAAGCGATCGCTTTGCTAACACTGTGACATACTTCACTTGTTTCTCATCAACTGGAATTCCTTTCTCTTTAGATTGTGCTGCTTCTGCTAAGACTTCTTTGGCTTGAAAATGCACATTCCACGGGACAGTAACAATTACCAACAGCCACCAAAAGCTTGTACCACCAATCACCCAATCAAGGAAGTTACCAGCAGGGATATGCAACCATTGCAGTAAGCCAAAAGCTGTTAGCACCACAACCACAATTCCAGCAATGGAACTGATGAAAAAGTTGATATACATTTTGCCCTGTCTCCGATGAAACTATACCTCGATCATGACTATGCCCCAGCAGTTATACGGCAATGATTGTGATGGTTTTTCTATTTGCACACACCAGTTTTTCAATAGACCTCTTGCAAAACTATTTTTGCAAGAGGGGGGAAAGGGAAAAGGTTAAAGGGAAAGGGTTTTTTTGAGCCGCTTTTCCCCTTTACCCCTTACCATGCATCCCCACTTCTGCAAGAAGTCCAATGAAATAGCTACGCCAATTAGGTTAACTCTCTTTGCTACCCTTTTAACGAAAGTAGTAACAAACATGATTGTGATGGTTTTTTTAGTTGCACATATATAAATAAAATGAATCACTGCTTAAAAACAGAGAAGGTAGAAATAATGAAATACTGCTTTGTAAAGTTTCAAGGTTTGAGTCTTTCTTATGCCTCAAAAATGTTTAAATCCCGGTAGTAAAAATCTTCTGGTAACACATTTTGTAGTATAAAAGTAATATAGCTAAAACTTTTATTCTTTCGTGACAAGCTTGTGCCAAATTTGACTTGATTGCACTAAAAGGAGAGTGGCGATGAAAAAAGTAGCGGTATTTGGCAATGCTGGAGGCGGAAAATCAACTCTAAGCAAGAGATTATCTCAAATCACTGGTTTGCCACTTTACGTCTTGGACAAGATTAAATATCAATCAGGAGGCGCAGAGGTTCCACATGAAGATTATAAGCACACCCATCAGCAAATTTTAGTTACTGACCGATGGATTATTGATGGGTTTGGTTGCATGGAAACTCTCTGGCTAAGACTTGACGAGGCAGATACTCTGGTTTTTGTCGATTTACCGTTATATGTGCATGGATGGTGGGTAACTAAACGACTAATCACAGGTTACTTTAAACCGCCAGAAGGCTGGCCATCCAATAGTCCAATATTAAGGAGTTCACTTAGTAGCTACCGCGTGCTTTGGTTGTGTGACAAATATTTAACCCCAAAATATCGTGAGTATATTGAGCAGGCTAAAAGCATCAAAAATGTTTATCACATTCGCTCGACTAAACAAATTTCGCAATTTTTTGAATTAATTGATGCAGGAGACTAACTTTGTTGCTTCTTTACTGCCTGAATAGTTTGACTGCGGAAGTCTTGGTAGGATGGCTTCTGCCGACAGAGCTAAACTTGAATTTGAATCCTTTAGCTATCCCTATGGCGGAACTAGTGCAATACAGGCGTTAGTTGAATCTTTCAATTTTCTAATTCTTGCAGAAGATGACGGTACAGGATACACAAAATTTAACCTGTAGCTTGGCAAAACGTGACAGAATTCAAACCTTTCCCCGTCTCTATTGGATGAGATAGCTACGCCAAATTGATTGAGTATCTTTACTATCCTTTTCTGGAAGTAGCAATCGCCAGGTTTTGCCTTCTTGCTGAATTTGCAGGTAAACATCAAAAGGTTTTTTTGGTTGCGTCAAGCGCCGTTTTGGTAGCTTTACTATTAAGTCGTAGGTTCCCCGAACGTGGAAAGCTGGTAAATTTTCAATCGTTAAAGGTTGTTCTTGGGTAATTGATAGCCGCTTGATTTCAAATCCTTGAAAATCTAAATCCAACTGTTGACTAAGTTTTTGTTGAGTTTGCTCTAGCCCAAGTGCGATCGCTTTTTGCACTAACTCGCTAGTCGGTAGCAGTCCAATACTGCCACAAGCTGTCACTAGCACCAGCAATATTGCTGTCAAAACTAACCGCACTATCTTATTCACTGCTTGATCTGCTACGTTTTATCCTTATCAGTTTAACCGGACGGCACACTGCTTTTTTTGCATTGAGTAAATCCTTTGCTTTTTAGCAATATCATTTTTTATAGATATTAGTAAAGGCACGGTATGTATAACCGTGCCTTGATTCGCAAAAAATATTATTTTGACAGGTTTTTGCTTTACAGGAAATTTAAGACTGGCGTAAAATTGCAGACAATGAACTATCTTTACGAAGATCCATTAAGTCTGCCAAAGATTCTGTGCGCGTATCCAAGTGGTGCTTGTGTTCTGCTGGCAAAACTGTCACCAAATGTTTTCTTTTAGGTTGTATTTGCATAACGGGCATCAGTTGTTGCTGTGGCACAAAAATTGGCTGGTTTTTGGGAAGGCGTGGTTCCAATCTTTGGTAATGGCTTTGTGCCAAGCGTGCCTGATGACGGTTAACCTGTTTTTGAACTTTTTGCGGTTGCTTTGTCCGATTGAGCATTCGGAAAATGAGCAAGCAACCACTGCCACAGCTGAGGACGATCGCAGCCACCATCCATAAAGGTGTAGGATTACTATTCTCAGAGGACGCATTGATTGGTTCTTCAACTATAACTGGGATTTTTTCTGATTCTTCTTGTGTTACCTGTCCAGCATTACCTAAGCTATACAGGGCAAAAGCACCACCTCCTAAAAACATGGCTAAACACCCAGTTAACAATAGCCAAGGATGATGTGCAACCAGATATATCAGAACGTTCGAGCTTTGTTTCAATCTCGATTTCCTCTTTGTCAGCTCTGGAGTAGCCCCTCTTAGTTGGGTTCGCTCGCGCTGTACACTCTGACTTTTTTCCATGATTACTTTCAGATTTGTACCCCTCTAGTCAATAAATTGTACTGGAGGAATTAAACATCAGGTATCCGTAACAAAAGTTCGGATTTAAGTAGCTTTTTTGTAAAATATAGGCTACCAAATCTGGCTAACTTTTGCCAAAATTCTGTATTTATTGTAACTTTTTGCTGTAAAAATCTGGAAATCAGTTCGCTTATTTTATGCGTCAGCTAGGAGAATGCCTTTCGAGCGCAAGTTGAATTAACCGATCAACTAATTCTGGAAAGGAGACTCCACTATAAGCCCAGAGTTGGGGATACATACTCGTCGCAGTAAAGCCTGGTAACGTATTGATTTCGTTAATTAAAACTTCTTTTGTGGCTTCCACATAGAAAAAATCTACCCTTGCTAACCCAGCAGCGTCAACGGCTGCAAAAGCTTGCAAAGCCATGTCTTGAATTTGACGAGCGATCGCCTCTGGAATCGATGCAGGTATCAGTAAATCTGCCATACCTTCGGTATATTTAGTTTCATAATCATAAAAATCGCTGTTATATGTAATCTCTCCAACGACAGAGGCTTGGGGTTGGTCGTTACCTAAAACGGCACACTCGACTTCTCTAGCGACGACACCAGCTTCTACAACCAGTCTTCGGTCATAACTAGCAGCATTATCTAAAGCGGCTTCTAATTCTTGGCGCGATCGCACTTTGGCAATACCTACTGATGAACCCAAATTAGCAGGTTTGACAAAAGCAGGATAACCTAATGTTGCCTCAATTTCATCACACAGTTTTGGAAACACGCAAGGATTAGACCAAACCTGCGCTCTAGTTATCGCCTTGTATTTTACCTGTGCTAGTCCCGCTTGCTCAAAGGCCATTTTCATGGCAATTTTATCCATCCCCAATGCCGAACCTAACACCCCAGAACCAACAAAGGGGACTTGCATCAAGGTGAGTAACCCTTGAATTGTTCCGTCTTCACCGTTGGGGCCGTGGAGAATGGGAAACCAAACATCTACTTCCGCAACTTGAGAGGGGGATTGCCATTTGCTAAGGGTTTGGGCTTGAGGGTTGGATGTCAGATTTCCAACAGATGTGGATTGTTCAGATTCCACTAGCGGGCTGCCGGTTCCTAAAACCTTTTGGGGTGCTTCTCCGGCTAGCCAGCGTCCATCTTTTTGGATGTAAAAAGGCAGTATTTCGTACTTATTAGCATTTTGCTCTGCACTCAAGGCTTTAGCGATCGCCCGTGCTGATTTGATCGAAACTTCATGTTCTCCCGAACGACCGCCAAACAGTAACCCCACGCGCAGCTTAGTCATTTTCGGCTCCTCCACACTCCTCAAGCAGATAGCGTATCACAACCTACAAAAATTGCTATATTTTTCTATATTATTTTATTGCCTGTTCAAACCCTACCTAGAAGAACTTTACAATTTGAGGTGTCAAACTAACCATTGAATTTTGAAGATCCCCCCAACCCCCCTTAAAAAGGCTTGCTCTTAACCCTCTTTTACCCCCTTAAAAAGGGGGTCGCCGCAGGCGGGGGGATCTTAACCCAAGCGTATTGATTTATAAACCTCTTTCTGCCTCTTGCCTCCGCCTCTTACCTCCTGCCCCCTGCCTCCGATTGAAACAATCGTGTTGTCAGCTACAGTTATATTCCAGGAAAGTGAGCAACAATATTGATAAATAACTAGAAATGCAGCCCTACCTGGAAAAGATGCTGCCGTTTCATGAAACCCCGAATTATTGTTTGTGGCTTAGGACGTACCGGATATAAAACCTTTCGTTTGCTGAGACATCAGGGAGCCTTCGTTGTTGGTATTCATCACCAATCTATCCCTGGCGAAACAGCAGGAGATGTGATTGTTGGTGATTTACAAGCAGCTGCCACCCTAATAGCAGCAGGAATTCAACAGGCACACACTTTAGTTATCGCTGGCTCTAAAGATGCTTTGAATTTGTCTATTATGATGCAAGCGCGGGTGCTGAATCCCCAGATTCGGATTATCAACCGTTTTTATAATACAAATTTGGGGGAGCGCCTAGATCAAAGTTTGCCAGACCATTTGAGTATGAGTGTTGTGGGATTAGCAGCACCCGTATTCACCTTTGCAGCACTGGGAAACCGAGCGATTGGACAAATCAAATTATTTCAGCAAACTTGGCCGATTCATGAAGAATACATTGATGAAAATCATTTGTGGAAAGGCCGACAGCTGAGTGAATTGTGGTCAGACCGATCGCGGATGCTGATTTATTACTTGCCAGTAAAAGGTGAGATGGATTTAGTGTCAGCTGTAATATCTGGACAAGAGATCAAGGTGGGCGATCGCTTAATTATTGGTACACAACCCCGCATCCGTTCGCCTCGAAGATCGTTGATTAAAAAACTGCTGAAAGTCATGACTAATCTTAAGCAGTTTCAGCAACACGGGCGATCGGTAGTGGTGGGTGCTGTTGTGTTACTCGCAGTTATTCTGATTGCTACACTCACTTATATGTCGGCTGAGTTGAGTTTGTCTCCTGTCGATGCTCTATATTTTTCTGTAGGCATGATTACCGGAGCCGGTGGTAATGACAAAGTAGTAGAAAATGCTCCTAACAGTATTAAGTTATTTACCGTTGTGATGATGCTGATTGGAGCAGTGGTAATTGGTATTTGGTATGCAATGCTCACCGATTTTGTCTTAGGAAGCCGCTTTAAGCAATTTTGGGATGCAGCCCGAATTCCCCAGCGATATCACTACATTGTCTGTGGCTTGAGTGGTATTGGAGTGAGAATTGTCCAGCAACTTCACGCCAGCGGACATGAAGTTGTAGTAGTTGAACCTGACTCTAACAACAAATATATCAACACCGCCCGCGAACTGGGTATCCCCGTTATTCAGGGCGATGCCAGCTTCCGCACAATACTCAAAGCCAGCAATATAGAGTCTGCTGCCGCAGTGCTTGCTGTTACTAGCAATGATGCTACTAATTTGGAAATTGCCCTCAAAGCCAAAGGCTTGACACCCAGCATTCCGGTGATTGTTCATTATGCTGATCCCGATTTTGCTGGCATAGCGCAACAGCTATTTGGCTTCGAGGCGGTACTGAGTCCGGCTGAACTAGCAGCCCCAGCTTTTGCTGCCGCTGCACTAGGGGGACGCATCCTCGGCAATGGGATCACAGCAGATAGTCTTTGGGTGGCTTTTGCGACTATAATTACAGCTTCACACGTCTTTTGTGGTCAGTGGGTGAAAGATGTAGCCATGTCCGCTGACTGTGTACCTTTGTACGTAGAAACAAATCACCAAACCCTTCATGGTTGGGATTTACTAGAAACCAATCTCGGCCCTGGTGATGTTTTATATATGACGATGCCAGCGACGCGACTATATCAATTGTGGCGGGGTGAGCAAGTTTGCGAATCACACGCTTAAGGCGATCGCAGCGCTTTTTTAATTAATTGAACTATATAGCGGTTCTCGTTTATGTGAGGTACACCCGTAGGGGCACGGCATGCCGTGCCCCTACACCTTGCGATATAACGTTGTACCGGATCTGAATGGGAACCGCTATAGCAATCCCCACTCCCCAGTTGCATTTATTTGTTAACTACTCGTTGTTGATATTCCTGCTCAGTAATCATATCAAGAGTGTTTTCTAGACGATCTACAAATACGATACCGTCGAGATGATCGTACTCGTGTTGAAAAATCCGAGCGATAAAATCGGTTAATTCTTGCTTTTGTAAGTTGCCTTGAGAATCAGTGTATTCCACTTCAATAACTTTATACCGAGGAACTAACCCTCTAATTCCTGGAACACTTAAACAACCTTCCCAATCTTTGACAACTTCAGTTGAATGAGCAACGATTTTGGGATTAATCATGGCAGTAGGTTCCATTTCCGGGGCGTTAGGATACCTGTCATTAGGACGGGAAGCCACAATAAATAAACGGTAAGATTGTGCTACTTGAGGCGCAGCAATTCCCACGCCCTTAGCCTTAGCAACAGTGGCAATTAAGTCTTCAATTAATTTTTGGATATGCTCATCTTGAATATTCTTAACCCAAGCAGCTTTTTCGCGCAATGTTGGATTGCCTAATTGAATTATTGGCGCTAACTCAGTCATGATAAAACTCCTTTAGATAATCGGGCATTGGGGGAGTGGGAAGGCAGAAAGAGCAGGCGGAGAATAACAAATCACTAATGACAAATGACAAATGACAAATGACAAATGACTAATGACTAATGACTAACTTCATCCTTCACGTGTCACAGGCAAAGGAGCAGGTTGGACTCCGACTTGGACAATTTGCCCATTGCGTTCTACTTCTATTGGTAAGTTAGTACCGATTTTGCTGTTTTCTACTAGCTTTTGTACTTCTTCAATTTTAGTAACAGGCTGGTTATTAATGCTTTTAATCACATCACCAACTCGTAGTCCAGCCGTAGATGCAGGCGATCGCGGCACGATATCAACCAGCAAAACACCGTCATCTGCTTGTAGATTTAAGCGATCGCCTGCTGTATTTTTTATTCTTTCTTTAATTTCTGGTGTCAGTGTCACCATCTGAACACCTAAATAAGGATGATCCACCTTTCCGTTAGCAATTAATTCTTGGGCAATTCTTTGCACAGTATTAATGGGGATAGCAAATCCCAAGCCTTGAGCGCCTCGGATAATAGCTGTGTTCATCGCAATTACTTGGCCACGAACATTTAGCAATGGGCCACCGGAATTACCAGGGTTAATCGCAGCATCCGTTTGGATGTAATCAACCCGCTTGTCACTAGCACCGATGTCGCTACTAGAACGACCTGTAGCACTAATAATCCCAGAAGTGACGGTATTATTCAAGCCTAACGGGTTACCAATGGCGATTACTGCTTCTCCTGGTTGCAAGGTATCGGAGTTTCCTACAGATAGAGTTGGCAGATTATTAGCATCAATTTTGATCGTAGCCACATCCGTAACCGGATCTTCACCCAACACTTTACCGTCAAAAGTCCGGCCATCTTTGAGTGTGACGGTCACTCTATCAGCACCATCTACCACATGGGAATTGGTCACAATTTGACCTGAGGAAGTAATGATAAATCCAGAGCCGCTACCCCGTTCTACCCGTTGTCTAGGCTGTGGCGCACCGTCTCCAAAGAACCGCCGAAAAAATGGATCGTTAAATTCGTCTGGTACGCGAGAAGTGATTGTTCGGGAAGAATCAATACGAACTACCGCAGGCCCCACCTGTTGCACTACTTTTACCACAAAATTAGGATCTCCAGACGACGAGATAATTGGCGGGGGGACAATTACCGGATTGGGTTCTATTGTATTTTGAGCTGGAGTCTGGTTTTGTCGAGTCTCAAAGGTCTTAGCAGGTAGAAGAGAGCAGCTCCCCAAGAACACCACTGCTATCCCATATGAGAGCATCCACAACCTGTGGTGCAAACCCCTAGCATCAATCTTTTTGGGTGCCAAGTCATGGTTTATTGTCTTCATGTGTCGTTCCTTCTCCGTATCAATCGGTGGTGTTAGAATCTTGCCTACCGGGTATGTCCCAAAATGATTACAACTTAAAAGCTTATTCTAGGTCTAGCGTGTGTCAATGCTAAATTGATGCTTTATCTTCTATTGTGACGATTAGCAGCAAAGGTGGTGGATAATGGAAATTCCCATAGAAACTCTGTGGATTCAGGTACTAGAGCGCCTACAGCTTGAACTATCCCGACCTACCTTTGAAACTTGGATCAAAACTGCTAGTGCGGAGCGATTAGAAAATAATTGCTTGGTAATCCGTACTCCTAACCCATTTGCGCGTAATTGGTTACAGAAGTATTACATCAATACGATTGCTCATGTAGTACAAGATATTTTGGGTCATCCTGTAGGAATTTACATTACCGTTGCTCAAGGTGACGAAGTTTCTCATTTTAGTGAACGAGAGATTTCTGAGGAATCACCAAATCCCAGCAGTATTTCTGAAGCTGTTTCTAATAAAAACCAAAAGACTACTGAATTAAACTCTAAATATGTATTTTCACGATTTGTAGTTGGTGCTAACAATCGTATGGCTCACGCTGCTTCTTTAGCAGTTGCAGAATCTCCAGGTAGAGAGTTTAATCCTTTATTTTTATGCGGTGGCGTAGGCTTGGGTAAAACTCATCTTATGCAAGCTATTGGTCACTATCGCTGGAAAATTTCTGCTGATTGTAAAATATTTTATGTTTCGACTGAGCAGTTTACTAATGATTTAATTACAGCGATCCGTAAGGATAGTATGCAAAGTTTTCGAGAGCATTACCGAGCCGCTGATGTTTTATTAGTTGATGATATTCAGTTTCTTGAAGGAAAAGAATACACCCAAGAAGAATTTTTTTATACTTTTAATACTTTACATGAAGCTGGTAAACAAGTTGTCATTGCTTCCGACCGTCCTCCTAACCAGATTCCTAGTTTACAAGAACGTCTTTGTTCTCGGTTTTCTATGGGGCTAATCGCAGATATCCAAAAGCCGGATTTAGAAACTAGAATGGCGATTTTACAGAAGAAAGCCGAGTATGAAAATATTCGTCTTCCCCGCGATGTCATTGAGTATATTGCTTCTAACTATACTTCTAATATTAGAGAATTAGAAGGGGCTTTAATTCGGGCGGTGGCTTATATTTCCATTTGGGGCTTACCGATGACGGTGGAAAATATCACACCAGTTTTAGAACCACCTAACGAAAAAATGACAGCTACCCCAGAAGCAATTTTAACGGTTGTGGCGGCTAATTTTGATGTTTCAATAGACGACCTCAAAGGTAACTCACGACGAAGAGAGATTAGCTGGGCGCGTCAAATAGCAATGTATCTCATGCGCCAACACACGTCTCTGAGTTTGCCGAGAATTGGGGAGGAGTTTGGTGGTAAAGACCATACAACAGTGATCTACAGTTGCGATAAAATTACCCAACTTCAGGAGAATGATCGCACTTTAGCACAAACCCTACGCCAACTGAGCGATCGCATCAATATGACTAGCCGTTCTCAAAAATCATCCTAAAGATGTATTTTAAGTTTTCCACAACCAGCACTCTGATAATTAGCATTGACGGCTGAATAATTAGTCGAGAATATTAAGTGACGGATAAAAATTGATTAAATTTCACTTAAATTGTGGAAAAAATCTTACTTTTTGTAGATATATCTCTGGAAAACTTGAGATATTGCTGATAAAACTCAATTAAGTATAATTACCTTGTGGAAAAGTAACGGAGTTTTTCCACAAGTTTTCCACAATTTCCACAGCTATTGCCTCGGAAAAAAGCAGACTGAAGTATGAATGATATAGCGATTATCAGTATACTTAGCAAAATTCAAGTCGGATTCCTATATAAAAAATAAAAGTTAGATACCTTGCTTACGGAAATTACTAGGTTATGATATGGTACTTATGTATTATTTTGTCTATTTCAAAGTAGCCAAGTGTCTAGGAAGAAAATTGGTCAATCTGACATAATCGGACAGCAAGGCATCAATATTATTGAAGAAGTCGTCCTGAGCATGGGATTCCTCTGGTATCCAACTGGAGGTGTAGAGGCAGGTATTGACGGCATAATTGAAATCCGTGATTTCCAAACAGGCGAGGTCACAAACTGTATCCTTCAAGTTCAAAGTAAAGCGACTCAAAAGACTCTTCTTCAGGCAGAAAATGAAAACAGTTTTGAGTGTCGATTTAAAGAAAGAGATATTGATTACTGGCTACAAGGCAACGCCCCAGTTATTCTGATTGTTATCAAAACTTCAACTAAAGAAGCTTTTTGGGTTGCTGTAAAGGATTACTTCTGGGATGCCAAGCGACGGCAATCAAAAAAAGTTACATTTGATAAGCGTTTTAATCGTTTTGATGTCAACGCTAGAGATGCGCTAATTAAGCTGGCTGTTCCTCAAAACTCAGGACTTTACCTTGCACCACGACCAAAGTTAGAGAAATTATACTCAAACCTGCTGCGAGTTTCTCAACTTGCAGAACATCTCTACACTGCTTGCACTTTTACAGAGGATGAATCTAAAGCTTATTCAGCGCTTCAGAAAGTTGGTCGAAATTTGGGACAGGAGTGGTTGTTGAAAGAAAATATCGTACTTAGTTTCCACGACTTGCGTGAAGCACCTTGGACGGAAATCTGCGATTTGGGAACTGTTGAGCAGCATGGCCTAGATGAATGGTCGCTATCAAATCAGCTTGAACGACAACAGGAATTTGTGTGGTTACTCAATAAGGTACTGCGCGAGAAAGTTAAGGAAGATTTATCGTTCGACCAAAAGAAAAAGTGCTACTATTTCAAACCTACTAACGACTTATTGGCACGTCGATACTATTATCGAAGTCTCTCTAAAAAAACACATCGAGATGTTTTTCAGCCTTACTTAAAGAAAAATTCCACTGAAGTAGCATACTACAGACATTCTGCTTTTGAAGGACAGTTTATACGTATCGGTTCTGACTGGTTTCTGGAAATCACACCAACATATTTTTTTACAAGGGATGGTTACACAAGAGATAAGTTTGAGAAAGAGCATCTTTCAGGAATAAAACGTCTTGAAAAAAATCCTGCTGTATTTGGTCAACTTATAATGTGGGCTGAATATTTGATTACACCTGCTCAAGGTGATTTGTTTATTCAAAATTACCCATTTCTACAGTTTTTTGAACCGCTAGAAGAATTTGAAATTGAAGTTGGTATTGAAGATGATATTTGGTTAAGTAACGAAGACGATGAAACTAGTGCATTGTTAGAAGAATCTTTAAACAATTTACCTCTCTTTAAAATGAACAATGAAGATTGAATTTTTACAAGAACCCGAACTAGAATTTGGCAATGGCGGACGACACATTGATATTCGCTTTGGAATGATGCACCATAAACCACTTGACTATGACAGCACATCTGCCCCAAAGGAAATCAAATTAGGGATTGTTGGTTCATCCGAAACAGTTGAGGGTTTAGAAATATGGCTCGAAAAATGCAGCCAGGGAATTGAGGCAAAGAACAGTAAGCAGCCATACCTTTTTCCAGAATTTCCAGGCTTTGGAGAAGAAAACAATTTACCTGCGGCTATCAGGGTGGATTCTAGACGGAATGCAGTTATATCGAATAAAGATATTGACAAACTTCTTCAGATTCAAGATGTAAATACACTTATTAGTGAAACAGTCAATTTTTTTATCGAGGAGTTACGGTATATCGATGAGAAAACTAGTCCAGATGTTTTAGTATGTGCATTACCAGAATCCTTGTTAGAAAAAATGTCTGTAGATGAAGAAAATACTGATAATAATCAACCGACTTCTAGTAATGAAAATAATTACAAAGAAGTAGAGTTAGATTTTCGTGATTTATTTAAAGCAAAAGCAATGGCATTAAGAAAGCCAACACAAATTATCTTACCCTCAACCTATAACGCCGCAAAAAAGAAGTCAAAGATAAGTAAGAATAAGCACAAACAGAAAGCTCAGACAATCCAGGATGAGGCAACCCGTGCTTGGAATTTTTATACTGCTTTATATTACAAAGCTTTGGGAACACCCTGGCGACTGGTCAGAGATTCACGAGATTTGACTACATGCTACGTAGGTATTAGCTTCTATAAAACACTTGATCGCTCAAAATTACTAACCAGCACTGCTCAAATTTTCAACGAGCGGGGAGAAGGAGTTATTTTGCGTGGAGGGCAAGCTGAATTATCAAAAGATGATCGCCAACCTTATCTTCCAGCATCAGATGCATCCGAATTGCTTTCTAATGCCTTAGCAATGTATCGCCGAGAACATCGTAATTTACCTGCAAGAGTTGTACTACATAAAACTTCTCGATTTATACCAGAGGAGTTTGAAGGATTTCAGGATGCGTTGGATAAACATGGTATTGATACAGCTGAGTTTATCAGCTTCGACAGTAGAGGTGGAACTAGACTATTCCGTTATGGAAAGTATCCTCCTCTACGAGGAACGCTGTTAAGTTTGGATAATTATACTCACGTTTTATACACGCGGGGTAGTGTAGATTTTTTTTCTACTTATCCAGGTATGTATGTGCCACGCCCTTTAAAGTTTCGGTGTGAAAGTGTAGAAGAAACGCCCAAAGCGCTAGCACAGGAAATTTTGGCACTGACAAAGATGAACTGGAACAATACACAGTTCGACCGAGGAGAACCCATCACCATTCGAGCAGCGAGGCAAGTGGGACATATCCTGAAATATGTGGGTAAAAATGATCCACTGGAGTTTCATTACCGCTTTTATATGTAAAGGTGTACGAATAAGAATGGAACGTCAAGCTTTTGGACGCGGCAGCTCTCCCAGGCTGGGAAGCACTTAGGGGAAGGGCTGTATCTTAACTGAGTGCCATTCCCTATTGGATCTTAGCTAACTGACGATCGCACCCGACACCCCATTCATAGATCCATTTACAGAAGAAGGCTGAACAGAATCAGCTGCTAACGGATTGGTGACTTTGGAATTACCTACTACGCTTCGTTTCTTCTTGGTATTACCTCGTCGCACACCACCCGCCATCTCGTATTCCTGGCTGGTTTTACCGTAACGGCTGCCAACTCCTAGTAACATTTTTTCTGACATTGCTATTACAGCCTGTTCTGCGTTCTTCACGTCATCTGTGAGTTTGTCAATGGTAGATAACGCAGTGTTGTAGGCAGCAAGCTTAGACCGTAGATCGTTAATTGTCATAGTATAAGCTTGTATGGTCAGTCCTGCGCCAAAGTCAAGTTGTACGCTGATAGATTGTAAGCTTTCAATCCGGCGATCGGCTCGTTCTAAAACGGTGGAATTTCTTTTGCGACGTGCCATAATGCATCTCTGCTACTAGGTTTATAGTACTGTTTTATACAAAGCTGCATTTGATTGTCATGGGAAAATATAGCAAATCAGGTGCAATCGCATCTCCAAAATTTTAGTTAATTTCACTTAGACTGATTTGAGCTTCAAGTATCAAATTGTTTTATAAGTTCATTACAACAATTGCTGCAATGATTTAAGCGTTTCTTATACATGGAAGAGCATTTGTTGCAAAGTATTAAGCAATTGCTGCAACTGATTATACCTTTGCAAGAAATACTTAAGCGTTTCTTATACATAGAAGAGCATTTGTTGCAAAGTATTAAGCAATTGCTACAACTAATTATACATTTGCAAGAAATGCTTAAGCGTTTCTTATACATGGAAGAGCATTTGTTGCTAACGTTTAAATTTTGACAGCCTGAAGCGTAGAAGCGATGCTTGTGGCGGACTACGCCTACGCGCTAATCAAACAAATAGCGATCGCCTATAAACATAAGGATGTTACGATATCTTTCACCAGTTGAATCTGACTTATGAAATTAGTTTGCTCCCAAAGCGATCTCAGTACAAATCTCTCACTCGTTAGTCGTGCAGTACCTTCACGACCAACTCATCCAGTACTTGCCAATGTGTTGCTACAAGCGGATGCTGAAACTAACCAAGTAAGCTTAACAGCGTTTGATCTCAGCTTGGGAATTCGTACCAGCTTTAACGCAGAGGTATGGCAAAGTGGTGCGATCGCACTTCCTGCTAAGTTACTTGTAGACATCACCTCTCGTCTTCCAGAAGGGGAAATCACTCTAGATGATGAATCAGCCCTTACAGGTGCAACACCCGGTGGAGAAGGTTTAATAGTCACACTCACACCCAAAAGTGGACATTACCAAGTCCGAGCAATGGGGCCTGAAGAATTTCCCGAACTACCTGTAATTGAAAATACAGAAGTAATCCATCTCACCACCGCCGCATTAATTGAGGGATTACGGGGTTCATTGTTTGCTACCAGTGGTGATGAAACCAAGCAAGTACTTACGGGAGTGCATTTAACAGTTAAACAAGATACCCTAGAATTTGCAGCTACCGACGGACATCGCCTAGCAGTAGTAGAAACTAGCAATGAGCGTCCTCTAGGCGGAACTAGTCAACTAGAAGTGACAGTACCAGCTAGAGCATTACGTGAACTCCAACGGATGCTAGCTCATAGCGCCTCATCAGATGAACCTGTAGCTTTATATTTCGATCAAGGTCAAGTTGTGTTTGCATGGCAAAATCAGCGCTTGACTAGTCGCACATTAGAAGGGCAATATCCTGCCTATCGACAACTAATTCCGCGTCAATTTGAGCGGCAAGTGACAATTGAACGGCGACAATTCGTCACCACTTTGGAGCGGATTGCTGTGCTAGCCGATCAGAAAAATAATATTGTCAAGGTCAGTATTGATAGCGAAGCTCAAGAAATTACCTTATCTTGTGAAGCTCAAGATGTGGGCAGTGGTAGAGAGTCAATGTCGGCACAGATTTCTGGGGAAAATATAGAAATTGCTTTTAACATTAAATATTTGATGGAAGGCTTGAAAGAGTTACCATCTTCCGAAATTCAAATGCATTTAAATCAAAGCCTAACTCCAGTGATTTTTACACCATTAGGTGGTTTGAAAATGACCTATTTAGCTATGCCTGTGCAACTTAGAAGTTAAAAAAAATGTAGCAACTTTTTTAAAAGTTGCTACACTAAATTTATTTTTTGTTTCATTTTGTGTTTCTACTATTTGGTGATTTGTATCACCGGGATTTCAATCCAAAATTCTGTACCTAACCCAGGTTTAGAGTCACATTTAAACACACCGCCGTGTTTATCCACGACAATCTGATAACTAATTGATAACCCCAAACCAGTGCCTTTTCCTACTGGCTTAGTAGTAAAAAATGGGTCGCAGATTCTTGCCTTTAAGGCTTCGGGTATTCCTGGGCCATTGTCTGAAATGCGAATTACTACGCTCTTGACATTGCCTTCAAGCTCTCCAAGAGCAGTATGAATGGTAATTTGATTGGTATGAAGTGTTGATTGAGATTGCTTGTAATCTTCTAGAGCATCGATCGCATTGCTTAAAACATTCATAAATACCTGATTTAGTGGCCCGGCATAGCACTCTACTAAGGGCAGGTTGCTGTACTCTTTGACTAATTTAATAGCCGGACTTTCTGGTTTTGCTTTTAAGCGATGCTGCAAAATTAGCAAGGTGCTATCAATGCCCTCGTGAATATCAACTGGCTTCATTTCTGCCTGGTCAAGGCGGGAGAAATTCCGTAAACCCAAGACAATTTGCCGGATGCGATCAATTCCAACTTTCATGGAAGATAAAGTTTTGGGCAAATCTTCCATGAGAAATTCTAAGTCTATTTCTTCAGAGCGATTGCGAATCTCAGGGTTGGGGTTAGGGCAGTTTTGCAAATAGAGGTCTAGTATACTGAGTAAATCTTCAGCGTAATCATTGACATGATTGATATTGCCATAAATGAAATTCACCGGGTTATTAATTTCGTGAGCAACACCAGCTACCAGTTGACCAAGTGAGGACATTTTCTCAGTTTGGATCAATTGGGTTTGAGTTTGTTGTAAATCATGCAAAGCTGTAGCCAGCTTTTGGGTCTGCTCTTTGGTTTGATTATGCAATTGGGCTTGTTGGAGTGCAACCCCAAGCTGGTTGGCAATTTGAGTGATGAACTTAATTTCTGAGGCTTCCCAATGGCGGGGTGCAGAGTTCTGATAAGCTGCTAGCAAGCCCCATAGCTGTTGCCCGATAAATATAGGTGCGATCGCATAAGCCTTTGCCTGTAATTGCTCCAGAGCTGCAACGTGGCAATCAGAGTGGTCGGCTTGATAAATATCATCAACTGCAAAGGTTTCATTGTGACGATATCGCCCACCTTGGGTTTCCTGCAAATAGCTATCTTGCCAGACTGTACTAGTATTATCATTTACTAATTTTACCCAACCATCACCTACAAACTCGGCGATATATTCACCACTCCAATTAGCCTGGAAGCGGTAGACTGCAACTCGATCTGCTTGTAGTGATTTACAGATTTCTTGAGTGGTTGTCTGAAAAATTGCATTTAGGTCAAGAGATTCTCTAACTTTCGCAACAACTTCAAACAATACCCGTTGTTGTTCTGCTGCTTGTTGCAAATTTAACGCCTGCTGTCGTGTCTGATTGAGTAAATCAGCTTGCTGGAGTGCTACCCCCATTTGGGCAGCAATCTGACTGAGAAAATTAACTTCAGAGGCTTTCCATTGCCGAGGGCCAGTATGTTGATAAGTTGCCAGCAAACCCCAAAGTTTTTGCCCAACAAAGATCGGAGCAAGCACAAAAGCGTAAATTTGAAACTGCTCTAGATTGTCGATATGACACTGAGCAAACCCCATCTTGTAGATGTCATCGACTGCAAATGTTTCATTGTTGCGGTAACGTCCTCCCTGTGTGTCTTGTAAGTAGGTATCATTCCAAATTGTATTAATACCTAGTTCTGATTCATTCGACCAGTATGGACTAGCAGCCTCGAAATCCCCGACAAATTCACCACCCCAATTAGAATCGAAACGATAAACAGAAACGCGATCAGCTTTGATTAATTGACAAACCTCTTTAGTAGTAGTTTGAAAAATGGTATCTGTATCCAGAGATTCTCGAATCTCGGCAATAACTTTAAACACAGCCTGTTCTTGTTCAGCTGTTCGTTGCAACTCAACTGTGCGTCTTTTAACTTGTTTTTCTAAATTTTCATTGAAGGTTTGTACTTGTTGGTATAGTTCATACTGCTGAACTGCTGAAGCGAAGTGTTTACCGAGGTTTCTAGCCAGTTCAATCTCTTCAACCGTCCATTTTTGAGCTTGTCCTTTTTTAGATTCGCGCCAAACCTCAAAGGATTGTCGGGGGTACAACTGCCTTTGATCGCTGTCATACTGCCCCGCCCATAGAGTTTCTGTATCTACTTGATCCCGAAAAATACTTAAGTAGCCCAGTAACTGCTGACGATACTGGAGTGGGATCATCAATATGCTGCGAATTTTAGTTGGTTGAAAAGCAGGTTGCAAACTTCGCAAGCCGGGAGTGTTATATATATCTAAAATCGGCCAAACATCGTAGTTACTTGACTTATAGTGTTCTTGCCAGACACTGTACTGCTCTATCAGTGGATATATAGTTTGTTCTGGCATCACAGGTTGCTGTCCACAGATATAAACCTTGATACAAGTGTTTCCTGGTATTAAGCATTCTGTTAAGCTGGTCACGTTACCATTGTGGAAATCTAAAGCTGCATTTCTAATGCAAAGCCTGCCACCAACACCATTAAAGGCAGCAACAGCGGCTTCTAGGGCTGGTTGTAATACAATCGTCGGTAATGAATGTAGTAGGGTAGCAATGCGGTTAATTATCGCTTCGCGTTCGGCTGCTTTGCGGACTTGAGTAAGCAGGGTACTTTGAGCGATCGCTACTGACAGCTGCTCGACTACCATCTGTACTGCTTCTAGTTCATATTCTGAAATCAAACGCGCTTCAGAATTATGAGATACTAGCAGCCCCCAGAGTTCATCTTGATAGAGAATAGGGGCTACTACAGAAGACTTTACCCCCATTGCCGTCAAATATTCAATATGGCAGGAGTCTACAGGGCGGTAACGAATCTTTTCTGATATAGTTTCTCCATTATCCAAGTCACGCAGGTGACTTTGACCAATCTCTTGAGTATCAACATTAACAACAGAACGCACTCGTGATTTAATAAATAGTTCACGGGCGGTGGCTGGAATATCATCAGCAGGAAAATTCAGCCCCAGTAGCGACGGCAACCGATTTTCGTAAATTGACTCAGCAATCACTTGACCACTGCCATCGGGATTAAATTTGTAAATCATCACTCGGTCAGTTTTTAGTAGCGATCGCACTTCTGCCGTTGTCACTGTGATAATTTCTTCAAACTCTAAGCTTCGTCGGATACGGTTTGTAATGCGGCGTAGTAAACTTTCTTCATGATGACATAAGGGCAAATCTTGTTCAGGGTTGGAGGTCATTGCTTATAGCAAAATCAATTAATAATTTGCAAAGTGACATAATTAAAGCTAAAGCCATTTTCAGATTTATTTAATCAAATTGTCTTCAGTAAAACTACTGGCAAATCATTAAATAAAAATATTTATTTACCTTTTATAAAACTTTATGAAAACATCACAAAAACAGACGCTAAAAGATTGCGTCTGTACTAGCTATAAGAAAAGATTCTTGCTTTTGAACTTTGATTTTTTGTCCAACATTCCCGTAGCAACAAACTTAAACTCTTACATTGTCAGCAAAGCGGATTTTAAGATAGTCGTCTTCCATCTTTGCCCCTCCTGGTTGTAGTGCTGCTAAGGCTTGCGGCAAAACTAAGTTACGACGGTGGTTGCCAATGGTAATGTTTAATTCGTCCCCATTCTTACTCAATTGAACTTGGTTTTTAGGAATCCCAGGTAAATAAATTTCTAAGCTGTATTGGTTCTGCTCTTGCACGACTCTCATAGTCGTTTCTTTGTAATAAACCTGAGTTGGATCTTCATCTTTATAAAGTGTTTCTTTCAGGCGTTCTAAAGCCGCCAATCCGCACATTTCCTCAGAAAATAGTGGAACTTCTTTCACAGGTAGAGGGTGGAAATTATCATGAATTTCCTGGCGATATTGCTCCTGACTTTCCTTCCAGCGTTGGAAAAATGGGTCTTGGACAACACTAGGAATAATCCGATTAGCCACTATTAAATCTGTTGCAACATTATACAAACTCAAATAAGCATGGGCACGCAGAGACTCTTTAATCACCATCTTTTCGGGATTAGTGACTAGACGCACTGAGGTTTGAGTATTGTCTGTTAATACTTTTTCCAGAGCTTCAATTTGTTCATAAAATTCATAAGGCGCATCCATCACCTCTTTATCTGGTAGCGAAAAACCAGCAATTGGTCTAAAAAAAGGTTCAACCAGAGGGCGAAGCGCCACGGAGATGTTTTGAAATGGTTTGTAAAAACGGCGCATATACCAGCCACCGACTTCAGGTAAACTCAGCAAGCGCAGTGCTGTGCCCGTGGGGGCTGAGTCGATAATTAAAACATCAAACTCACCTTCATCGTAATGGCGTTTCATCCTTACCAAGCCAAAAATCTCATCCATGCCTGGTAAAATTGCCAATTCTTCCGCCTGTACGCCGTCTAAACCCCTTGCCTGTAAAACTTGAGTAATGTAACGTTTTACAGCACCCCAGTTTCCCTCCAGTTCTTGTAGGGCATCCAGTTCTGCACCCCACAGATTTGGGCGAATTTTTTGAGGTGCATGTCCCAGTTCGATGTCAAAACTGTCTGCCAGGGAATGAGCGGGATCTGTACTTAAAACCAATGTCTGATAGCCTAGTTCCGCACAACGGAGTCCAGTTGCAGCAGCAACGGAAGTTTTGCCCACGCCGCCTTTACCGGTCATCAAAATTACACGCATAGATGCTTCTGTCCTGCCTGAAGATTTTATTACATTTATTTACATTATCGACTGTTTAAGAAAAATAAATGCTGTTTCATCACGTCTAGACGTGAACAATCACTCCCTATGTTTACCGATTAACTGGATTAACTCCATCTGACAGAGCAACAAATTGAGAATTATCCGTCCTTAGTTGGAGGAAAGAGAACACTGTGCTTTTTAAAATAGTTGAACAGACTAAAAACTTTTAACAACATCGACTTTCGCCGATATTACTTTGTACGTTGTGATCGCATTTTTCAAATACCCCACGAACAACACACCGCTAGACGAATGCTTCGAGTACATTAAGCGGATCTGGAAGTGGTGGCAAGAGCGCAACAGCTTCCATAAAGCTTATGCAGATGGACAAAGTGGCTTGGCTGAACTGGATTGCTTGAAGACATTTACCAGTGATAACTGATAGTTAAATTACTGGCATTGCAAGTTGCGGGATGATTTAGCAACTTCCTTTCATTCTCCCCCTGCCTCCCCTGCCTCCCCCAATTCATCCCACTGTTCTGCAACGCCAAATTACTTAATTCGCCCTCTACAAGGTCAAGCCAATGGAAACCGCAGATGTAATTGTGATTGGGAGTGGTCAAGGTGGCATTCCGTTGGCGAGTGATTTTGCCAAGGAAGGTCGTAAGGTAGTGCTGTTTGAACGCGATGTTTTGGGTGGCAGTTGTATTAACTATGGCTGTACACCTTCTAAGGCATTTTTGGCAGCTGCTCACGCCGCAGGTCGGGCACGACAGGCAGAAAAGCTCGGTATCCATGCTCAAGTGAATGTCGATTTTTCCACTGTCATGGAACGGGTTCGCAGCATTCGAGACAGTTTTAATCAGGGTGTGAGCAAACGTTTAGAGGATGCTGGAGTAAAAATTGTGCGGGCGGAGGCATCCTTCAGGGGGGAACGAATTGTAATTGGCGGTGATGTCAGTGTGCAAGCACCCATTATCGTCATCAACACTGGCACATCTTCCCTGATTCCAGACATTCCAGGTTTAGCGGGGACTCCCTATCTGACCAACCGCAATTTTTTTGAGTTAAAACAATTGCCGTCGCGTCTGTTGGTGATTGGTGGTGGCTATATTGGATTAGAGTTGGGACAAGGATTGGCGCGTTTGGGCAGCCAAACTCAAATAATTGTGCGGGGCGATCGCCTTCTCGACCATGAAGAATCCGAAGTCAGCCAAACTCTGGCACAAGCCTTTAAACAAGACGGCATTGAGCTTCATTTCAATTCAGAAGTTAAGCAGGTTGCCTACACAGATGGAGTGTTTACAGCGACCCTGAATCATGGCGAAAAACTAGAGGCAGAAGCTTTGCTTGTTGCGACCGGACGCAAGCCCAATACTAAGGCATTGAACGCGACAGCAACGGGAATTGAGTTAAACGATCGCGGATACATTAAAATCGACGACCACTTTCATACCACTTGTGATGGTGTTTATGCCATTGGCGATGCTGCTGGACAACCTGCTTTTACCCATGTTTCCTGGGAAGACTATCGCCGCTTAAAGGCAATTTTATCTGGAGAGGAGCGAACTCGCAGCGATCGCGTCCTTGGCTACGCCGTCTACACTGAGCCACAAGTCGGGCGAGTCGGGATGACACTTGAACAGGCGCAGCAAAAAGGAATTAATGCCCGCTCTGCCACGCTACAGATGTTACAGATTGCCCGCGCGATCGAATGGGGGCACGACTTGGGATTTTACCGCATGGTAGTGGACAACGATACCGACAAAATTTTAGGCGCAACGTTGGTAGGCTATGAAGCGGCTGAAATCGTCCATGTATTTCTATCGCTGATAGAAGCGGGAGCAACGTGGCAGCTACTAGAGCGATCGGTTCACATTCATCCCACCTATGGGGAGGCATTACCTAGTTTGGCGCGGTTGCTGTACTCAAACTAAATGAAACAGCCCTAATACTGGGTTAGGGGCAATACTACTCGGGTTTTGCATTTTGAACTCAGAATTTGGTTTGGGGAAAAGGTTTTTTCTTTCCCTTTTCCCCAAAACCCGATAAGTATTGGGGTTAGGGAAGATTAATAAGTAGCTATCACAGCCCAACACTTTTCAAAAAACCTCTAAGGAAGCCAAATATTGAAAAATCCAGAGCGAAAGTTTTCTCCGCTCCAGTTTTCTGCTGAACTCAGAGTTTTGTCTGAATTCTGCTATAGGTTCCATTTGTTTATTTCTTATTCCAAAGACTAATAAATTCTTTATAGATGGCTGGGGTGATCTGACTTTGTAAGTGAGTTAGTGCATCACGATGGTTTTGATTGTTGTCATCATAATAAGTGAACACATTCGTCAGCTTAACAATCTCAGGATTTTGATCGTTTGTCCCCCTCCATTTATTAGTAACTTTGTGTAAAACGTCCTTGGGTAGATTTTGTTGTAAGTTATTTAATGCTGCGATGTAAGAAGGATTTTGAGGAGTCTTTTTAAATTGGAAACATAAATCTATCAGTTTGAGTTGGGACTGAGGCTGCGGCTGGGGCTTATTTGTGAGACTAGGTTGCTGTAGAATTTGACGCTGTTCAATAGTGGCAATGCCATTTTCAGTTAAACCCTGAGATTTCTGAAATTTCTTGACTGCTGTATAAGTGGCTGGCCCATAAAAAGGCTTGTTTGGAGGAATTTCGGCATTGGTTGCAAAACCGTGAAACTTCAATCTATTCTGAAGCCCTATAACTGTATCTTCCATTACGCTTCGAGTCTCGGAATCAGCGTTACCATTTACCACAAGTTTTTGTGGGTACTGTTTTTGAAACTTTTTAATCGCTTCTTCGGTAGGATCATCTGTCAAGGAGTTGTTATTCCGCTTCCAAGGAGCAAATTTAGTCAGATCCGGCTTAGGATCAATTTCAGGTGCTAAATATCCCAGCCCAATCAATATATGACGGATGACTTCAGGGCTACTAACGGCCATGCTTTTTGGTTCCTTTGCTACTAAACTACCATTTAATGTATCTTGTTTTACAAAAATTATGTAAGTAGAAATAAATAAATCTAACATATTTAGTTTGCAAGGCCTTCTAAAAGTTAAGCGATGTGTGACGACAAGGTGCAACTCTTTGAGACATTCAGCGTAGGTGACTACAGACTGGTAAGTAAAAAGAAAGGTCGTTTAAGTCTTGGTGGGCGATCGCTTATTCTCAACTATTGATGATACTACGTGATAGGGGCGCACATCTGTGCGCCCCTACTGCTCTATTTACCCACTACAAACTTATTAAAATTAATGTGGTGCAATACTAGCTAACTGACTGTCTGGCGTTGACAACATATAAAAACTCATTGTCACTCTTAGGTAAGAAAACGAGTGGTCTTTCCTTCGCTGGCTGCTGCAATTGAGAAGGAAGTAAAGTGTAAATATCTTGGAAATCAACTGTAATCTTCTTAGTAGTGCCGTTAACTAAAAAACAAGATGAATTTTGATTTCCACTCGTATATTGCTCGTACAGAGCATCAAGTAATTTCTTGCGTAATTCCTGAACAGGAGAAACGTAGATAAAATAATTTTGGGCATCTAGTTCTTTAGCTCTTTTAGCTGCATCGTCTGAATTTAGAAAGAAATCAATTTGAGTATCCTGAATTTTAAGAGGACATTGTTGCAAAGGTTTTCCAGCTACTACACTATATAGTTTCTGACCTAAAGGAGCATCAACACTAAACAATTGGTTTCCAGTACTTTCAGGTTGCCCCGCTTGAAAGTCGAACCAAGCTTTAGTAACTGAACCATCTCCAAGTACTTTTACTAGCCCTGGTACTACTGTTTTATCAAACTCTTCTTTAGTAGCAGGAATCGGAAAATTTGGAGGTAGAGCAAAAGGAGTAGCAATCGCGTATTGGAGTATATCTTTATAAACCGTCACTCCTTGCTCTTGTTGCTCTGAGGTGCTATAAAGGCTAGTTATACCTAATACTGTTTTGGAATCTGCTAAAGCAGGACTCAGCCCACCTAGCCAAAGAATAAAGGTGAGGAGAACTATAAAAATGCGACTTAAATTTTTCACTGGATTTTGGAATGGGGAAACTCTTTGTATTTTGCATGTGTAACTCTGCCCTAACAACCGAAGTTAAGGAACTTAAGAATTAAACTGAAGAATTTCTGAGCATAAAATTCCCAAATCTTTAACGAGTAAGCATTTCATCTGCCAAAAACTTACGCAAAAATCCCGAAGCATCTCTAAAAGTTCAGTAAAAAAAGGTATTGTCAGTAAAAATATTCATAATATTTAACAAACCTGATTTCAGGAAAAACACATTTTATCTTTGTAGCATCCTCTTAAGTGGAGTAGAGATTTTGGCAGCATATTATAGGCGCTAACTACTGACTATTACTTTATGATTGTATGCACAAAACTGAAAGGCTATTAATGAATCCACAACAACGCAGGCGCAAACGGGGTGTTATTCTTACACCTCAAGGATTTCAGAAACTTCAAACGGCGAAATGTGAGGCACAAAGTTGGGAAAACTTAGATAAACGTTACACTTTGGAAGATTTAAGCGATCGCACTGGCTTAGATTCAGATACAGTGATGAAGGTATTTCATTGCCAAGTCGGAGTTGACAAGCAAACTCTAAGCATCTGTTTCAGGGCTTTTAATTTATTACTTGAACCAAGTGATTATCAACTACCTAATACTAATGAAGTAATTAGTAATCAGCATTCAATCGAAAATTTAATTGATTGGGGCGAAGCACCCGATGTCTCTAGATTTTTGGGCCGCACAGCAGAACTAACGACACTAAAACACTGGATTCTCGAAGAAAACTGCCGATTAGTGACTTTGTTAGGTATGGATGGCATGGGCAAAACCAGCTTATCAGTAAAGTTAGCAGAGCAAATTCAAGATAAGTTTGAGTTTGTGATTTGGCGTAGTCTCCGAAATGCTCCACCAATCAAAGATATGTTAGCCGATCTAATCCAACTTTTATCACACGGACAGAAAACTAATTTATCAAGAACTTTAGACGGTAGAATTTCGCAGTTGATTCATTATTTAAAAAATGCTCGTTGTTTATTGATATTAGATAATTTAGAGGCAATTTTACAAGATACTTCAGGTAAATATAATGTTGCATATTCTTCTCAAGGCTATGGCGAACTTATAAGACGAGTTGCAGAAACATTTCATCAAAGCTGCTTGGTGATTACAAGTCAGGAAATGCCGAAAGAAATTCAGCCAATGGCAGGAGAAAGATTACCAGTTAGAGCATTGCAACTAAAAGGTTTACAAGTAATAGAAGTAGAAGAAATATTTAAAACTAAGGGCGCTTTTTGGGGTTCAAGTGCTGATTGGTATCAACTCACTAAGGGTTATGCAGGTAATCCATTGGCATTAAATATAGCCTCTAATAAAATTCATAAGTTATTTGACGGGAATATTTCGGAATTTTTAAAGCAAAAAATATTAGTTTTTGGCGAGATTAACCAGCTTCTAAAAGACCATTTTAACCGCTTGTCAGATACAGAAAATATCATTATAAAGTGGTTAGGAAGTAATTCTCAATCAGCTTCATTTTCAGAGATGCGAACGCAAATATCGCCTGCTATACCACCACAACAATTACTAAATGCTTTGGAATCTTTGCAAGAGCGCTCTCTGGTAGACAAAAATGCTACCCTTTTCTCTGTAACACCAATGGTGAGAGAATATATAAATTACCAATTAATCCAAAATCAAATTAGCTCCAATATCAAATATTACCAGCGTCCATCACAAAAACATCGCTTAATGGCTACCACAGAAAAAACCAAACTCCGATTTAATATTCCAGCGCTTACCGTCGTGAAGCAGTAGCGTTAATTTGTCGGCAGTAAACTCAAAATGCAACTGACGCTTTTCAAACTCTGGCCAAGCAGCTTTAAAGTTTTGCTTTGTTAAATCCCGAAACGCAACCGTCATGTGGGGCGCAAAAGGGCGGGTTTTAGAAACCTTGTCAACGATTCCCAAGTTGCCTTCTGTATAAGCCATTAAATCAGCTTGTAAAGTCAAAAGTGCTTGACTTCTGACTACATTAATGTATATGACACGGGGCGCAAAGGCATCAAATCCCCTGAGTGTAATTGTTACTGGCTGTTGCCTATGAGCAAACTCTTTCAAAGATGCTTCTAGCAGTGGCAAGTCAGCATCTATCCATTCAAAAGGTAGTTGCAGAGTAATATGAGGCGGAGACTTTAGCGCCCCGCTACTAGCATGGCGATCAGCAAAGTACTGCTTAATCTGGTTGGCGTAGTCTTGAATGTCTTGTGGTGGTAAAACGGCGACAAAAAAACGGCTCATCTAGTTTATCTATATTAGATTAATTATTTTTCTTCTGACTTCTGAGCCGCGATCGCTAACGCCGAGAAAATATTACAACTATATTACGATACAAAACTTGAGAGGTCGCAACCAGATGCCTTGGGTTGTCAAGAAAGGCGTTGAAAATTGTACGAAATTACAACCAATTCCCAATCAACACATAAGCAGACCAAAAGCTTGGTGCTTTGTAGTTAGGATGTTTCAGCAGTTCTAGCTGGGCACGGTGAACAGCTTCGGCTTTGCTAATTTTGCCCCTCTTGAGTTCTCGATAGAAGGCACTAACAAACATTGCTGTCGATTGATCGTCAATCTGCCACAGGGACGCTATGGTACTGCGTGCTCCAGCTCGTACAGCTGCTCCTGCAAGACCCAGTGCTGCACGGTTGTCTCCTGTTGCTGTCTGGCAAGCACTCAAAACTAATAGCTCTACTATGCTTTTACCCTGACTGCGGAAGAGAGTATCAAAATCCTTGACATTGATCTGACCATCGAAATCCAAAATAAAAGTGTCTTCAAGGCGGGAACTAAACTGACCGTGGGTTGCTAAATGCACTATGTTGAATGAAGTATCACCAATTTCACTCTCTAAATTCTTTTTTTTAAAATCTCCATCTAGTAAGCTAGTTGTCGAGACTCCTGCTTTGGTAATGCCGTCGAATTCAGATTTGATCGCAAGCAACGGTGCAAACTTGGAAAAACCTGGTGGCGGCTGAGTCAGTCCTGCGGTTAGCGCTCTTAGTTGCTGTTGTACTAGTGGTTTAGGGTCGAGGAGTTGCAGACCCACGCTCAGAGCAACTGCATATTTTTCTACCAAGTATTGCTTACCATCATAGAGAGCGACCATTGGTAAATTACGTAACGGCCCATCTAGGACAAACACTAGGGTATTGACACCACTTTTTTGCAATTGTGACTCAATAGGTTTGAGCAGCCAGTTGTAAACTTTGTGTGCCTGGGTTTGAACAGCTTTGGTAGCGGTGGGATTGACAAGATTTTTTCGCAGTTCTACTAAGAGTTTCTCTACTTCTATTTGGGATATCTTGTTACTGTAGCTTTGTAGGGGTTGTTTGGGAATTTTGACAATTACCTGGAGTTCGTCAGGAAGAATAATCGGATAAAGGATGGCAGCCGTAGAATTATCTTTATCTACCACTTGATCGAGGGCTACTCTCTGACCTTGTAGGCAAGCTTCCCGGAAGAAGTCGTCTAATTCTGCTAGTTGGAGCGCTTCAATCCGCTGGCGTGCTTTCTCTAATATTTTTTCATCTGGTTTTCCTTCTTGGGATTTCAGCAGTAACTCTACTGACTGTCGGTAAACGGGTTCCACGCTGTCCCGGAAGTTGAATTGGACATCTTGGTTCACTACATCTTTATTGGCTACTAAATCTCTGCGAAGAGACTGGAGAGTGTCCACAGCAGCATCATAAGCCGCGATCGCACCATTAATATCTTTTTGTGCCCACAGCAATCTACCTAATTGCCACTCCAAGGTATAGGTAATTTCTGGTGCATTGCTGCTCTGTGCTAAAGCTAATCCTTGCCGGGTAAGCTCTTGCGCCTCTGACCACTGTCTGGTTTCTTCGTACAAGCCGCCTAAACTCTTCAGTGCATAGGCTTCTGCCCGCTTGTCCCCTAAACTGCGGGATTGCTGGATGGCGCTGGCGAGTAATACTGCTGAGTCTTTGGTACTGAATCCTGAGTAGTAATTCTGACTGGATGCTTGTAATATACCACTCTTGACTTTTGCCAGACTTTGAGAAAAGTTTACTTGGGCGTAAATACTAGCACGGCTAAGGGGGAGTTGGTCGATTTGGGACTCAATCAACGGCAAGAGAGCTTGAATCTCTGCCGCTTGTTGATCTTTAATTAGTATTCCCAGGTGATTCAGTTGCGCTTGGACTTTTGTCAGGGGTGAGGGAGATGCTGCAACTGTTTGTTGATAATAGGCGATCGCTTGTAGTTTGTCTTGTTGTTTAAAAGCATTATTCCCCAGGCTGAACAGACTGGCCCCAATCTCAGCGCTTGATTGCAGATTTCGAGCAATCATCAGACTTTCTTCTAGCGCCTGACGTGACTTTTCCAAATCGCCCACTACCAAAAGGGCATCACCGAGCGATCGCAAACTCACTGTCTTTTCTATAGAGTCTGGTTGGGATTTTAACGTCTGACTAACATGATCGAGTGTTTTGACAGCGCGGGGGTAAAATCCTTGGGTTCGCCACGCCTGGGCTTGATTGATTAGCGATCGCACCACGCCGCTTTTATTATCTGCTTGCCTGTAAATTTCTTCTGTCTGCCGCCAAGTTGCTAAAGCCGCCTCGGCCTGTCCCATTGTCAGCTGGAGACGACCTTGAATATCCAGTGATTGGGCAAATATTTGCAGATTTTGGTTTTCATCCTGTCCTTTGAGCAAATTTAAGCTCTCTGTAATTGCCTGCTGTGCCTGATTCCATGCACCGAGTTGTTGGTAAGCTAAAGAAAGATTACTCAGTGTCGCTGCCAGTTTGATGCTCTCCCCTTGCTGCTTATATACTTGGACAGCCTGTTGTAACACTTCTACCGCCTTGGTAAAGTTTCCAGCATTGTATAAAACTTTGCCCTGTTCTAGTAGTGAAGCGGGGTCAGTGGTCACAGCCAGCGACGTAAGAGTGTTAATTGGTAGTTGAGATGAGGAATTAATTGAGCCAGGAACTTTTGCCAGCACAGGTGAACCAAGGATGCATAGCAGAGCTATCAGGAAGTACAAAAGCAAACGTAAAAACTGAGCCAGCGTGGTCTTCTGCCAACGCCCTGGCTGCTTTTGCCTTTTAACTTTTACAGAATTCGCGCCAAAAATCCTAGTTGTTTTAGCCATAAGCATGACAAGAGGTAAGCGATAACCAGGAACGCACAGGATTAACTGTAAGTGTTTGGGCTACCAGGGTAATGTTACCATTTGCACCCATTGACTCATGCCGTAGCTCACACAATCTTATTTATCGTGGCTTGGATGAGGTTTTACTGGCTAAATTTCTACTTCCCTTGGAAGTTTACCTCTCGTTACAAGGCAGAGCCTTGTAATGCTCTTGGAAGTTTACCTCTCGTTACAAGGCAGAGCCTTGTAATGCTCTTGTAGGAGGCTCTGCCTCCCGTCAAACCAGGAGGCAGAGCCTTGTTGATGGCATTCCCAGTCGGAGACTGGGAACGAGGCAGACGAGGCAGGGCAAAACTTTTAGCTTAACGAGCCTACCACTCACATGATGGTCAATGTGTAAAGTGTGTAAGTCCTAATTGATATTGTACAAAACAAGCCCACATTAGTAGGCTTGTTTATATATGCAAAATAAGTGAAGTACGCTAATTAAAAGGTTTTTGCTTTCTTGGGGACATTAACTGTCTTTTGTTAATGTTATCCTAGTCTCACAACTAGCTCCTCAAGCGTGAATTCCGACACTTCCTGCCGTACTAAGGAAATTTAATCATAATAAAATACCAAAAACCTGGTCGAGGTTAACCAGGTTTTATCGAGTTCACAGGTTTCAAATTGTTAAACTAATTAAGTAATTGAAAGTTAATAACTAAGGTGGACTCAAAACTAACAAACTCAGCATTATGCGTTTTTCCGCTTTAGGATTTGGCTTTGCCTTCTACATTTGGGTTTTTGCCACTTCTATATTTGATATGCTGAAATTTGCTTGGGTTGATGACAGGGGACACTAAGTCATTTACCCTTTTTGTTTGGTTTGATTTTGTTTGGTGTCCTAATATTTAAGTTACCACTTAGTTTGTGAGTTACAACCCTTAGTTTACTAAAGTTGATGTTTTGTTAGATTTTGCAATTTAGCTCCAAAGATTTGATCCCCGACTATCTTTTTAAGAGAGTTGAGGGGATCTTGGAGAGATATGCATGACTAATCAAACTGCATTGTCATCAATTCCACATAATTGGGCTGTTATCCAGATGGTCAGTGACAATACGTCCAATGGCGTCAATTTCTGCCAATTGGGCGGCAGAAAGTTGGATTTGAGCGGCTAATGCATTGTCTAGCGCTTGTTCTGGATAACGCGCCCCAGCGATGGCATTTGTTTGGGGTTGGGCAATTAACCACGCTAAAGCTAACTGAGCAAGGGTACAATTATGAAGAAGGGCTATGGGACGCAGTTGTTCTAGCGCTTGTTGAGCAAGTTACAGTAGATGCTGATGGAATTGACTACAACTTTTCATGCTCTCAAAGAATGGGCAGTCGCCGTAAATGCCTTGGAAAGTGGCAAAACAATTATGTTGCTCCGCAAAGGCGGTATCCATGAACGAAATGGACATTTCCAAGTTGCCCACAAGCAAATTTTGCTCTACCCTACTTATGAACATCAACAAGCTTTCATGCTGAAAGCTGAGTATGCCAATGATGTTTATCCAGTAACATCAGGTTGGCATCCAGAGACAGTTCGCATCGCTAGTTGGGCTGAAATTACAGATATTTTGCCCTGTAGTGACGAGTCTATTGTCAACACCTTGCTTCCTTTCCATATTTGGAACGACCATTTTATTAGCGATCGCCTCAAATGGAAACCACGCCAGCCGCTTTATATTCTCCTCCTGCGGACATATAAACTACCCCAACAAGAAATTCCCTACCAACCTAAATACGGCGGTTGCAAGTCATGGATTGATTTAGATCAACCAATTCAGTTGCAAGGAGCAAAACCAGTTTTATCTGACTTTGCATACACCCAATTAGTAGAGACAATTCGCCAGATTGTCGGCGATAAGTTGTATGCTCCATCTTTGTGATAACTCAAGTCGCGGGTTATCAAAGACCAATTTCTTATTGAATGCGAAGGCGCACTAGGAGATAGCGGTTGCGCTAGGCGCAACTGCAACTCCGACTCAATCACAAGTACTAAATAATTAGCTTTTAAGTTCTCTATTAACTTAACAAAGCTTTAACCTTGCTCCGTTTGTCCAATAAAAGCTCAAAGCCATCAAACATAATTGTGAAAGCTTGGTAGACACGGTCAACGATCTCAAAAATTTTTTTTTCTTCATCTTGAGAAAGATGAATACTATTTAAAAAATCCTGCATTTCCTGCTCAAAAAGTTCGTGATTCTTTTCAATATCTAAATGACTTATTGAAAAGTACTTGAGTTTACTAGAATAATCGGCTCGTTCCACCAAGCTTGCAGTGTACTCAAAAAAGATGTGACCTGTAGACTCAAGACTCATTAGAAGAGCAATTCTTTCAATATCACTACTTGCTCGAAAAACCTCCGACATTATGGCATAGGTAGCATCACGGGTGAAAATATAATCCCGGCTATATAGCAGTTTCAGATTAGGTTCTTCAACTTTCATTTGTTGAAGATCGCTTAAAAACCATTGATCGTGTCCCATGTCCTCGACTAAATGATGGTGAGCAACTTTACGGATCTCACTATCAGTTATTTGCATCTCGTTTATTCGTATTACGTCCTGAAAAGACATAGCCCAAAAGCTTAGGTATTGAGCCAACAATTTTATGCTTTCTAGAGAAGTCTCTCTAGAAATTGCTTTGAAAAGTGGGTGTTTAGCTAGTTGAATTTGCTTTTGAGTTATATAATTATCGACGGTTTTCATATGAATCCATTACTTCTTTAAAGAAGATACTAATGTTCGTCAATACCTTCGCCAAAAAAAGAGGACGAAGAGAGAGGGTCGCTATAGTATTCCCAGATTTCTCACCACATTCTCAAAGCCAAAATCTAGATTCCAGGTTTTTACACTGCATCCAAAAAATAATCCATTTAAAATGCCTAAAACATTTTCTACGTAAGGATTATCAGGATTGCGATGCCTGCAGCAGGCGTAGCGATCGCAGGACTTGTGAAAAATGCTGGGTAAGATGTCGCGCATTTAACTTGCACATCTTTTCGTGTTGGCTGTTGACTGTTGACTGTTGACTGTTGACAGTTAACCGTCAACGGTCAACGAACTTAGGAAGTGACTGTGTAATTTAAAAGCGTAATAGCTTATTATTAAGTAATTTCCAAAATCTGCGCTTATGTATGTAAGCAGAAAAACAAATAGTCTGGTTGCGAACTTCAGGCAAAACAGTAGTTATTGTTACACACAATCATAAAAAGCGCGGATAACATTAGAAAAATCTCCCCTAGACCGAAGGTGAGGAAAAGCTGTTTATCTTTGTGTCCTATTAGCAGCTTCCTTAAGGTAGGACTTATTAAGTAGTTATCCCTTAATGGATAGAACTTAATTACACTTTGTCTAATATTTTAGACAAAAAAGTACCCCAGAAGGGTGATAAGTGGGTTGACAAAAGTCTGCTATTATGCGGTATTAGCTGAAAGCAAAGGAGTTTGCAATGCATCGACAAATGTGCTGGTTACCTAAGTTTGGTGGCGACGGAGAGAAAATTTTGTATTTGCAGACAGAACCTAATCAACCTTGGCGTCCTTACACAGCTTTTGGACACTTTAAAGTCCCAGATTATCAAATACTAGGTGGTTCTAAAGGTTGGGCAACTTATCAAAAACTTCTTAAAGCAGGTTGGACACTAGTACCTAGCGCACGGGCAAATGAGTTCGGCAGTAGCAGCTATGTAGAGTCAAAAGCCCAAAATCAATAGCCAATAGTCATTAGTCATTGGTCATTGGTCATTAGTCATTTCTTAGTCTCGGCGTCCCTTCGTCTCCCCAGTCTCTGACTCGCTCACAAACCTTTGGGGGAACCTTCACCGCGAGGATCAGCGGCCCCTTCTAGAGTTCCATCAGATGTAACAGCGATCGCGTTACTATTACCCCAAGGAGTAGTTTCGTTTATTTTGTGTCCCCGTCTGCGTAAATCTTGCAAAGTGAGAGCATCTAAGCCCCAGGATTCAACGCGCAACTCATCTGGAAGCCATTGATGATGTATGCGTGGAACAGAAACAGCTGCACCAACATCCATGTTGTATTCCAGCACATTTAGGATTACTTGCAAAACCTGGGTGATGATGGTGCTACCACCAGGCGCACCCGCTGCCATACGAAAATGACCATTTTCTGTGACAATTGTAGGAGTCATGCTGGATAAAGGAGTTTTACGGGGTGCGATGGAATTGGCATCGTTACCAACTAAACCAAAGGCATTAGGCACTCCTGGCGCAGCCGCAAAATCATCCATCTCATTGTTGAGGATAATTCCAGTTCCCGGTGTCACTACACCAGCACCAAAAATGAGGTTAACTGTAAAAGTTAAACTCACGGCGTTATGTTGTTCATCCACAACAGTAAGATGACTGGTTTGAGGAGATTCATGCTGAGGACAAGGGGATGAGGAAGCAGGGGAGGCAGGAGAGGATGAGGGGAGACGGAGACATTTTGAATTCAAGTCTACTGGCTTAACCTCGGTTGAGGGTCTAGCCATTTGCATATTGATTTCTTGACGGCGTTTTTTAGCGTAAGCTGGACTGAGCAGTTCTTGTACAGGGACTTTGACAAAATCAGGATCGCCTAAATATTTTGAGCGATCGGCGTAAGCAATCTTCATCGCTTCTACCATTAAATGTATAGCGTCAGGATGATGCCATCCTAAAGATTTCAAATCAGTGTCACCGATAATATTTAAAATCTGCAATAGGTGAACACCTCCTGATGATGGTGGTGGCATTGAGCAAATTTTAGCTTTGCGGAAATTGCCACAAACGGGAGTGCGCCAGATTGGTTTGTAAGCTTTCAGGTCTTCTAGAGTAATTAAACCGCCATTTTTTACCATATCAGAAGCGATCGCACGAGCAATACTTCCGGTGTAAAAACTTTGGGGATTTTCGGCAATTGCTGTTAAAGTGCGTGCCAAATCACGCTGCACTAACTTCTCTCCTGGTTTGTAAAATTCACCATTGCGAGTAAAAATTTCCCGCGCTGCGAGATTGTTGAGAACTACTTCCTTGCGCGACTCGCTTGCTTGCAGAGAACGCCAAGTTACCACGTCACTAATAATAAAGCCATCTTTAGCAAGTGCGATCGCAGGTTTTATCACCTCTTGCCAAGGAAGCTTACCATAGCGACGATGCACTTCATAAAGTCCCGCTACCGTTCCTGGTGTGCCTACTGCCAAATAACCATTAATACTTGCATTCGGACGCACCTTTCCTTCTGCGTCAAGATACATATTTCTTGTAGCTTTCAGGGGTGCGCGTTCGCGGAAATCTAGCGCTTTGATATCGCTAGTTTTCTCAGAATGCATGAGCAAAAATCCGCCGCCGCCGATTCCGGCTGAAAAAGGCTCGACTACTGAAATTGCAAAGGTTGTAGCTACGGCTGCATCCACTGCATTACCACCTTTGCGTAACATTGAAATTCCCGCCTCACTTGCTAGCGGATGGGCTGAAACCACCATTCCCTTCTTGCTGCGTAAGGGTAAAGTTAAAGCGGCTGATGCGACTTGGCTATAAAGTAAGATGGTGAAAGAAAAGATTACGCTCGCAACTTGCTTGGCTTTAGTAACAGTAAGCATTTTTATACCATTTTTCCTAAAATTTTATACTTGTTTAGCATCTTGGTGTGAAATTATTAATATGATCTGATTTGAAAATTTTACAGCACTTATAAACTCTATGTTACTAAAAATAAATAAAACATTTCTCAAAGCTTTAACTATTGGATTATGTATCTCTAGCGGCAGCGTTCTTTCTCAAACATTACCGCTTTCTCCTAACCTAGTAGGTTTTAATACGCCTGAAGGTGAAAAATTCTTATTTGAGAGTAAATCAAAAGAAGACTTTTTTCCACTGAGTATGCAATTCGTCACTCAAAATAATCAGGCATATTGTGGTGTTGCTAGTATGGTTATGGTACTGAATAGTCTACAAATTCCAGCACCAGAAGTACCCCAATACAAACCATATCGAGTATTTACTCAAGAAAACTTTTTTAGTAATGATAATACAAAAAAAGTGCTAACTCCTGAAGTTGTGTCTCGCCAAGGTATGACTCTGGATCAGTTAGGGCAATTACTAGCCAGCTATGATGTTAAAGTTAATATTTACCACGCTGCCGATACTAGTTTAGAGGAGTTCCGCAAACAAGCAGCAGAAAATTTAAAAAAACCGCAAAATTTCGTTTTAGTAAACTATCTACGCAAAGAAATAGGTCAAGAGAAAGGTGGGCACATTTCCCCTTTAGCAGCATATAATGAGCAAACAGATAGATTTTTAATTCTTGATGTTAGTCGTTACAAGTATCCACCAGTTTGGGTAAAAACAGCAGATTTATGGAAAGCAATGCTCACAAATGATTCCTCATCAAATAAAAGCCGTGGCTTTGTATTTGTAAGCAAAAGCCTTTGATATAGCGGTTCCCACTCAGATGCGGTACAACATTATATCGCAAGGTGTAGGGGCACGGCATGCCGTGCCCCTACGGGTGTACCTCACGTAAACGAGAACCGCTATATAACAATCTGTTCATTGAATTTATGAATCCTGCGATCGCTCATCTTTTATGTAAATAATGGGAGCTAATTATGGATACCGTAATTACACCAGAAAGAATCGAATTACCACCTGGCGCCGTGTTGAAGCTTTTGGGGGACTGGGAAGATTATCAAGTATTGAGTCAGCAACTAGGCGATCGCTCCTCACCTCGCATTAAATATCGAAGAGGAGAAATTTTATTGATGGCACCGCTACCAGAACATGGAAGAGATGCAAGTTTGTTGGCATTGATAGTAATTGCTTTACTTGACCATTTAAACCGCATATACGAGTCATTTACGCCCATCACCATGAGCTTGCCAGAGGTTAGTGGTATTGAACCAGACTTTTGCTTTTACATTGAAAATTGCAGAGCAGTAGTAGGCAAAAAAAGAATTGATTGGGAGTCAGAGCCACCACCAGATTTAGCAATTGAAATAGATGTAATAAGCTACACCGACGTTAATGATTTCTTACCTTATCGAGTGCCAGAAGTTTGGATATTAAAGAGTAATCGGTTATTAATTTATCGATTACAGGGAGAAAGTTATGTGCTTACAGAAAGCAGCTACTTTCCTAACATGAGAGAAATTGTGCATCAATGTCTTCAAATGGCCAATGAGCAAACAACAAGTGAAGTCATTAGGTGGTTAAAGAACTTTTTGCGCGGACAACAGTAGGGTTTACACTAACCCTTAATTACGAATTACGTAGCTTGCTTCTCGCCTTCTCTACGAGACGCTACGCGAATGGCGAGTATTACGAATTATTTTAATCCTTTCGATTTGCGAAACTCCCGGACAACATCTTTAATATCACGTAATTCTCCCTCGACTAAATAGTTTAGCTGTCGCATTTCATCTGCCGAAATCTTTCCGGCAAGTTGAGCGATCGCTGTTCTTAATTCCGGGTATTTTTTCAATGTTTCTTGACGAACAATTGGCACAGTTTCATAAGGTGGAAAATACTGTTTATCATCTTTTAAAACAACTAAACCCAAGCGAGCAATCTGTCCGTCAGTGGAATTACCCGCCACCATATCCACCTGTTTTTGAATCAAAGCACGATATATTAAACCCAAGTCCATAATTTGGGGTGGTTTAGCAAAACGTAAATTGTAAGTTTTAGCTAATCCTGGAAAACCATCTTCCCGTTCTAAAAATTCGTAACCGAAACCGCCACGCCACTGCGGTGTATATTGAGTAGCTTGGGAAAGAGTTTGAATATTATTGCGCTTGGCATCATCACCCCGAATAATCATCGCAAAAGTGTTTTCAAAACCCAAGCTTGGCATCACTTCCAGATTGAATTGCTGGGCGTATGTTTGTTTTACTATTTCATAAACTTCTTTGGAGCCATTAACTGGCTTTTGCTTTAAAATTGCAGTCAAAGCTGTACCTGTATACTCAATATAAGCATCAATTTTGCCAGCACTAATAGCATTATGACAAACAAACGAACCACCCAAACGAGGACGACGAGATACTTTTAAATTAGTTGTTCCCTCGATTTGCTGTGCTAAAAGTTCACCTAAAATATCTTGTTCAGTAAAATCTTTGGAAGCAACGATAATATTAGCATCATTGCTACTAGTATTTAAATTTGGCGTGCAGCCAGTGGTTAGCAATAACACAGCAAAACTTAAAAAGGAAAGCGTTAATAATCTTTTCATTACTTGCTTAATTTTTAACTTTTAATTTATTCTCCATCCAGCCAATTGCAAAGTCAGCTAGTAATGCAATTACCGCCGCCGGAACTGCACCAGCTAAAATTAACTGATTATTCACTACTGATATGCCGCGAAAAATAAATACTCCCAAACCACCAGCACCAATGGCCGCTGCAATAGTTGCAATACCAATGGCAATTACCGTTGCTACTCGCACCCCTGCCAAAATTACTCCCAATGCCAAGGGAATCTCAACTTGCAATAACAATTGTCTATCTGTCATTCCCATTCCTCTGCCAGCTTCTCGAACTGCTGGATCTACGCCAGTAATACCTGTGTAAGTGTTACGAATTATCGGCAACAAGGAATATACAGTCAGAGCAACAATTGCTGGCACTGGGCCAATTCCACCAATTATAGGAACAGGAATTAGTAAGCCAAATAGTGCCAAACTAGGAATAGTTTGGAAAATATTTGCTATACCGAGAATTGATTGGCGGAGATAGGTTTTGCGTGTAATCAAAATACCTAATGGAATGCCTATAAGTATGGCGATTCCAATAGCAATACTTACCAAAAATAAGTGTTCTAGAGTATGCTGAAGAATTTCTGGGGCATACTTAACGAGGAAGAAATTTTTCATAAATTGTCTTGCAAGGTACGCAGACTTTGGAGAAATGCAAGGCTTTCTGGGTGTTGCGATCGCATAAATTCATCCTTTGCCTCCAATACTACCAATTCTCCCCCATACATTAAACCAATTCTCGATGCTAAGACAAAAGCTTCTTGGATATCATGGGTGACAAACACAACTGTTTTGCCTAATTCTTGCTGCAAATGCCGAAACTCTTGTTGAAGTTCTAGGCGCGTAATTGGATCGAGTGCGCCAAAGGGTTCATCCATCAACAACACTGGCGGATCTGCTGCTAAAGCCCTGGCTACGCCAACTCTTTGCCTTTGTCCTCCTGAAAGTTGATGCGGGTAACGCCCAGCGAATTGTCCTGGTTCTAAGCCTACTAATTGCAATAATTCATAAACCCGCGCTTTAATTTGTTTAGATTGCCAACCTTCCAAAGCCGGGACTAAACCCACATTGCGTTCAACTGTAAAATGGGGAAATAAACCAACTTCTTGAATCACGTAACCGATCTTTCGCCGCAGTTTAATTTCATCCCATTGAGTTGTGGGAATGCCATCAAATAAAACTTCGCCTTGTGTAGGTGTAAATAAGCGATTAATTAACTTCATTGTGGTGGTTTTGCCGCTACCACTGCGCCCAAGTAATACCAGTGCTTCTCCTTGGCGGATGGTGAAATTGAGATTTGACACCAATGGGCGATGATTGCGGCTAAAAGTGACATCGCGGAATTCGACGGTTGTTTGGTTATTTTGCGGCATGAGTGGCTTTTGGGGGACGTTAAGCTATTACGCTTTTAAATTACACAGTCACTTTTTAAGTTTGTTGACCGCTGACGGTTAACTGTCAACAGTCAACAGCCAACACGAAAAGATGTGCAAGTTAAATGCGCGACAGTTTAGCTATTGTATTATGTGCTAATTTTGTCAGATTGCTATATGTGCGAAAATAACAACAAAGATACAAAACTTCCTCACGCAGAACTACGGCTGCTGCTCAAAGAGATGGGGTTTATTCGTGGTGTTGGAACCCACGGTGGATAGTTGCCATAATTGGATAAAAAATACACGTATTTTAGGTATTTGGTTAACTCCCCAGCTTCTCCAGCGACTCCAAAACTTTTGCACTACTCCTTCAAAATGACCGAGCGTTGTATGGACGAGAATGAAAAACGAATCCTTGACTCATGGCAGATGAATGCTAAATTATGGACACAAGCAATTCGTGAACAGCAAATTGAAAGCCGTGCGATCGCCACAGATGCCGCTATAGTCAAAGCAGTAAGCCAACTTAATCCAAGAACATTTTTAGATATTGGATGCGGTGAAGGATGGTTGTCTCGACAGCTTTTTTCTTTAGGAATTGATGGCTGGGGTGTTGATTTTTGTGCCGATCTTATTGAGGCAGCAAGGCATAGCGGTGATTCTCGCTTTGCTGTCTGTTCGTACTCGGATCTTGCATCACAAAGATTTAGCACTATTAACTATTTCTGTTGCTTTATCTGCAACTTTTCAATTCTAGGCGAATGCGCTCTTGATGAGATCGCCCAGGCAGGTCATAGTCTGTTAGAGGACAAAGGTAAAATAATCATTCAAACCCTTCATCCGATAATTACTTGCGGTGACTCTACATACTCCAATGGGTGGCGCGAAACTTCATGGCAAGCAATTGCAGATCAGCCATTTTACCCTACTCCTTGGTATTTCAGAACCCTCGAATCATGGATCAACGAGTTCCATGCTTTGAATTACCGATTGCTAAATTTATATGAGCCGTGCGATCCCAAAACGAACAAACCGATTTCAATTATTTTTGTCTTTGAGCGCGAATAAACTATTAAAGTATTAAGCACATTTGTTCTCCCGCTATCTGCTGCCCTACAACTGCTTGACTTCAGTCACCTAGCCGTGGTTGTAAGCTAATGCGCGTCTAAAGTAGATAAACACTCTATTGGGTCGTTAACTGTTGACTGTTGACTGTTGACGGGTTTTCAGTCATCAGTCATCAGTCATCAGTCATCAGTCATCAGTCATCAGTCATCATAAAGATTCTCTAAAGAAAATGAGGGTAAAGTTTACTATTAACGCTGCCAATCATACATTAATCGTCCATGACGATCGCGCACAAGTTCCCATTCTCCATGACGATATCGTTGTCCGTGATAACGTATAGAGCGATAGCGTCGTCTATAATAATGTCGCCGATTACCCTGGCGTTGATAATAATATTTTCCAGTCCGTTGCCGTCTATGATAACGTCGTCGAGTCCGTCTGTGAGCTAACAAAAGCTCTTTACTTTGCTCTTTGACTAATTTTGTCTGTGCGTCAAGACTCTCTTCATTGAGAACATTATTTAGAGTATTATCCTTGGCTTCAGCCAAAGTAGGTGGATAAATGAAGGCTAATAGCAGGAATACAATTGAGGATAGCTTTTTGAAACGGTTCACGTTTTTGCTTTTCCTAAACTATTGGGAATAATTTTATTTAATACTTAAATTGAGAAAATATATAGTTCATAATTCACAAACTTGAATAGCGAAAAGGTAATGAAAGTACTTATATTAAATGTGAAAATGCTTAACTACGACGGGCAAATATGACAAATGAACACAATAGCGTTCACAAGTTTTTAGCTTTACCATTAAAGTCTCTAGATTTCCTAGCTTGGCATTCTCTTGCTACAAGCTTTTAAACAGAACTACTGAATATTCAGTGATAACATTATTAGTAGAATTTTTGGGTTTTATAAGCAATGACATACATTTCAAAGAATGCAAAGTGGTATATCGCTGAATTAGTGATCGAGTGTAATGTTAAGGGAAATCCACGCAATGTTGTTCATGTAAATATTGTTCTTGTCCGTGCTTCTTCACCAGAAGAGGCTTTTGAGAAAGCCGAAGAACTTGGTTATGAGAGTAACAGCACATATCTCAATCCCAAAAATCAGACCGTAACTTTTACTTATAGAGGCTTACGGGATCTCAATATTATTCATGATGAATTGGAACATGGTGCTGAACTGATGTTTGAGGAAAAAATTGGTATAGATGAAAGCGAGTTACAACAAATGCTGACTCCAAAATCTCAGCTAGCTATCTTTCGTCCGTTAGAACCAATAGATCCATCTAAGCCAGACTATAGCAGTAAAGAAATTATGGATGAAGTAGCAAAAAGAATGAGTGGCGATGTGTGTTATTGAAAGACTTTAAATACTTCAATCCAACAGTGCATTTGCTATCCCAAATATTTACAGTATAGCTAACGTCATAAATACGCTGTTCGGGTCATCAATGTAGTCAGCAAAGGGGCCTCGGTACTTGAACCCATACCGTGTGTACAAGGCTCGTGCTGGAGCGAACTCTGAAATTGCCCCTGTCTCCAAATTCAGGTGATCGTAACCACGCCGTTCGGCTTCTTTGATGATGTGTTCAAGAATCTTTGAAGCGACACCCTTACGACGGTGAGCCTTGGCGGTACGCATTGATTTGATTTCACCACTTCTTGAATCTAGTTCTTTTAGTGCCCCGCATCCAAGTAATTCCGATGCCTCCCAAGCCGTCCAGAAAGTAATATGGGGCGATCGCAATGCTTCCAAATCAAGAGCATGAACGCTTTCAGGCGGTGTAATTTCGTACATATTTTCGATATGCTCTTGGAGAAGATCAGCAATCTTTTTACCTGTCAGGTCATCTAAGCGGATTTGCAATCGACTCATACCAATTCACGAAAACCTTGATATATAGATTTATCGTAGGGGCATGGCATTGCCCATTGGTGTCAACTTAACGTGAAAGCCTATTGTGATAAGCATTTCAGAATTTTTCGATGTACCAACTAGATTTTAGATCCCCCCTAACCCACGCCAGTCGCTCCACTTGGGGAGACCCCAAGACCGCGCTGGCTCCCCTTAAAAAGGGGGGAATTAGAGCCTTGTGCCCCCAATTTATTGGGGGTTGGGGGATCTAAAACTACGGTAACATTGAGTGTTTGAGTTTAAGTTGACACCTGTGGGCATTGCCATGCCCTTACTAACGTATTTGTATGATTATTAAAGTGAAATAGTATCATCTCCTTAACTTGCTAGATAATTCCACTCTATAAGGGTGAATCGCACTTTAAGTAACTTTTAGCAAAAACTTAAGTTACACGACAGGATTACTGCTACCACAGGCTATGGTTTCCGTATCGTGATTGGCAACCAGTACAGGAGCGGGCAGCAACTTGCGGTAAATACAATATTTTAGGCTGGCCGCGCCACTACTACTATGCAGTTTTACTATTCTCATCTAATGCTTGTTCTGCAACATTTTTCAAGCGGCTCGACCTGATTTTGCGAATGCGATCGCTATAGCGAACACCACCCGCCATTTCATACTCACGGCTGTCTTTGCCGTATTTGATTGCAACCACCATTAACATCTTCTCAGAAAGCTGACTCAAGTTTTTTTCCATCTCTTCAATTTCAGTTTTAGAAGAGTCAACCACAGACAGAGCGGTATTATAAACATCAAGTTTGTTACGTAACTGCTCAATTGACTCAATCAATTTTTCCAGACTATAATTTTCATCAAATTTTATATTTGGAACAATCGATTTTAGCCCAGCCGATCTTAACTGAGCTTTTTCTAAAGTACGGGATGTGCGTTTTTTACGAGACATAAAATTACTCCTTTAAGATGCTGCTAGAGCTAGCTTGCCTCAATTAAACTACGTTCCGGTTCAGTAAAACTCGCAATTTTTTTTACTAAAGTTTTTGATTGATAACAGTAATTTTTCGTAACTTAATTACTAGATTTTGGTATTTATAAGCTCCCATAAGTTCTGTAGCAGCTCCCATAAGTTCTGTAGCAGCTCCCGTAAGTTCTGTAGCTACTCCCATAAGTTTTGTAGCAGCTCCCATAAGTTCTGTAGCAGCTCTCATAAGTTCTGTAGCAGCTCCCATAAGTTCTGTAGCTACTCCCATAAGTTCTGTAGCAGCTCCCATAAGTTCTGTAGCTACTCCCGTAAGTTCTGTAGCAGCTCCCATAAGTTCTGTAGCTACTCCCGTAAGTTGGGGAGTGCATAAACGCAAAGCAGCTTGTTGATGGATATGGCTACGTAGGCAAAATTTTTGTAAGCGATGCCTACGGCGGTAAACTACGCAGATTGCACTAGTTGTCAGTTAGTGAAGTAGTGAAGTCTAAATGCATTTGTCCTGAAACACAACCGAAAGACTCTCGGCTTGACAAAAATATAATTGTTAAAATCAGCATAATTTTAGTGTGAAACATTTAGGAGAACAAGTTTTGGCAGCTATTACTGATATTGGTACATTAATTAACCATCATCCTGGAATACACGGCGGTTGTCCGATTATTGCTGGTACAGGGGTGACAGTAAGGCGCATAGCCATCTGGTACAAACAAGGTTACAGCGCCGAAGAGATTGCAGATCAAATTAGTCATTTGACCTTAGCGCAGGTTTATGCAGCTTTAGCTTATTATCATGCTAACCGCGACCAAATTGACGCCGACATTGCAGCAGAAGAGCCAGAGGGAGACAGATTAGAGAAACTCATTAAAGAAGATAACCAAGTTCCAGATCAAGAAATTGATTTAGCATTAACATACAAAAATTTATTCATACTCAATTCAGAAGTTCATACTTATATCGAACCAGAGGAAGAAACAGATGAAGAAAACTAATGATGCACTGAAAATCATTAAAAGAATGATGAAAGAAGATCCAGAATTACAAGAGATGGTTAGAGAATCATCAATAAATGCTCAGGTATCTCAAATCATCTACGATGCACGCAAACAAGCAGGACTAACCCAGCAACAACTAGCTGCAAAAGTCGATACTACCCAGTCAGTCATTACTCGATTGGAAGATGCTGACTATGAGGGACATGCTTTGTCTATATTGGCTCGGATTGCAGCAGCTTTAAATCAAAAAGTAGAAATTAAAATGTTACCTAAAGAAGTTGCTTAAAACCCATCATGGCGATCGCTCATTGACAGTCTAGACAATTTCTCCGATGATTTTATGACTAATTGCGATCGGCCACTCATGGACAGCAGAAAGAGTTTGTAAATTCGATACCTGGCATTCCTACGCTGTTGTTAGAGAATTGGGTTGAGTAGCTGTAAAAGGCGGTGTCTAACGAACTGATAACTGTTAACTTACCGCCACCATCGTCCCACATCCACAATAGCGCGGGCAATTTCTGCCGTTGCTGCTTGACCACCTAATGCAAAGATAACTGGAAACAATGCCTCGATATCTTGCAGCAAGTCAGGGCGAGTACGAAGAGATAGCTGACGGAGTGTATCTTGCCAAAGGGAGAAAAGCTCGACAGATGGCATTTGTGACAGACCAAAAGTTAAGGCAGTCAAAGCTTTGGCGCGATTGCCCTCATCCTGAATTTCCCTACTAACAGCTACGGCTTCTGGCAATAACTCTGGTGGTAGTTTCTCTGCTATAGCTCTCAAAGCTGCTATGCGAATATACTCGGGTTTAATCAACCTAATAGTAGCTAGAGCTTCTGGCAATACCTCTGGCAGTTTCTCTGCTATAGCGCTCAAAGCTTCGGCACGATTCTTCTCATCCTGAAGCGACCTGGCAGCAGCTAGAGCTTCTGGCAATACCTCTGGCAGTTTCTCTGCTATAGCACTCAAAGCTTCGGCACGATTCTTCTCATCCTGAAACGACCTGGCAGCAGCTAGGGCTTCTGGCAACAATTCTGCTGGCAGTTTCTCTGCTATAGCTTTCAAAACATCGGCGCGAAAATACTCAGACTGAATCTCCCTGGCAGCAGCTAGAGCTTCTGGCAACAATTCTGCTGGCAGTTTCTCTGCTATAGCTTTCAAAGCATCGGCGCGATACTCCTCAGAATAAATCTCCCTGGCAGCAGCTAAAGCTTCTGGCAACAATTCTGCTGGCAGTTTCTCTGCTATGGCTTTCAAAGCATCGGCGCGATCTCTCTCATACTCGATCGATTTAGTAGCAGCTAGCGCTTCTGGTGACAACTCTGGCAGTTTGTTAATTAAGCTACTCAAGGCATTGGCGCGAATATGCTTAGACTGAATCTCCCTGGCAGCAGCTAGGGCTTCCGGCAGTAACTCTGGTGATAGTTTCTCTGCTATGGTTCTCAAGGCTTCGGCGCGAATATACTCATACGGAATCGACCTAACAATAGCTAAGGCTTCTGGCAGTAACTCTGGTGGTAGTTTCTCTGCTATGGCTCTTAAAGCAATGCTGCGAGACTCGTTATCCTGAATCTCTTTAGCAGCAGTTAGAGCTTCTGGCAATAATTCTGGTGGTAGTTTCTCTGCTATGGCTTTCAAGGCTTTAGCGCGAATATATTCATACGGAATCGACCTCACAATAGCTAGGGCTTCTGGCAGTAGCTCTAGTGGCAGTTTCTCTGCTATGGCTATCAAGGCATTGGCGCGATATGTCTCATCCTGAATCGACCTCACAATAGCTAGGGCTTCTGGCAGTAACTCTGGTGGCAGTTTCTCTGCTATGGCTATCAAGTCATTGGCGCGATATCTCTCATACGGAATCGATCTCACAATAGTTAAGGCTTCTGGCAGTAACTCTGGTGGCAGTTTCTCTGCTATAGCTTTCAAAACATCGGTGCGATACTCCTCAGAATAAATCTCCCTCACAATAGCTAGGGCTTCTGGCAGTAATTCTGGTGGCAGTTTCTCTGCTATGACTTTCAAAACATCGGTGCGATATCCTTCATATTGAATCGACCTCACAATAGCTAGGGCTTCTGGCAGTAATTCTGGTGGCAGTTTCTCTGCAATTGCACTCAAAGTATTAGCACGATATCTCTCATCCTGAATCGCCCTGGTAGCAGCTAACGCTTCTGGCAACAACTCTGCTGGCAGTTCATTAGGTATTGCACTCAAAGCATTGACACGATATCTCTCATCCTGAATCGCCCTGGTAGCAGCTAACGCTTCTGGCAACAATTCTGGTGGCAATTTGTCAGCTATGGCACTTAAGGCATTGGCGCGAATATACTCATCCTGAATTTCCTTAGCAGCAGCTAACGCTTCTGGCAACAATTCTGGTGGCAGTTGGTCAACAATGGCACTTAAGGCATTGGCGCGATCGCTCTCATCCTGAATTTCCTTAGCAGCAGCTAACGCTTCTGGCAACAATTCTGGTGGCAGTTGGTCAACGATGGCTCTTAAGGCTTCGGCGCGATATCCCTCAAACTGAATCGACCTGGCAGCAGCTAGGGCTTCTGGCAATACCTCTGGTATTTTCTCTGCTATGGCTCTCAAGGCATTGGCACGAATATGCTCATATAGAATTTCCCTAGCAACAGCTAGGGCTTCTGGCAGTAACTCTGGTGGCAGTTGCTCAATGATGGCACTTAAGGCTTCGGCGCGACAATACTCATCTGGAATCGACTTGGCAACGGCTAGGGCTTCTGGCAATACCTCTGGCAGTTTCTCTGCTATGGCTCTCAAGGCATTGGCGCGACAATACTCATCTGGAATCGACTTGGCAACAGCTAGAGCTTCTGGCAATACCTCTGGTAGTTTCTCTGCTATGGCTCTCAAAGCATCGGCGCGATCTCTCTCATCCTGAATTTCCCTGACAGCAGCTAGGGCTTCTGGCAACAACTCTGGTGGCAGTTGGTCAACTATAGCACTCAAGGCTTCGGCGCGACAATACTCAGACTCAATCGACCTAGCAGCAGCTAGAGCTTCTAGCAACAACTCTGGTGAAAGTTTCTCTGCTATAGCTATCAAGGCATCAGTGCGATATCTCTCATCCGGAATCGAACTAGCAGCAATTAGGGCTTCTGGTAATACCTCTGGCAATTTTTCTGCTATAGCTATCAAGGCATCGGCGCGATTTCTCTCATCCGGAATCGATTTGGCAGCAGCTAGAGCGTCTGGCAATACCTCTGGCAATTTTTCTGCTATAGCTATCAAGGCATCGGCGCGATATCTCTCATCCTGAATCTCCCTGGCAGCAACGAGGGCTTTTTGCAGCGCTAATTCTTTGAGGTTTGGTGGCAAATAGTTGACTAATTCTGTCAGCGAGTTGACTTTCTGCTCTGGCTCTGGCTTTTGCTGGGCGTAAGCTAATCCTTGTTCAGCAGCCCACACATTGTTTTTGACCAATGCAACTAGGAGTTTTTCTGGTAAATTACCTGCCAAACTATTCAGGGATGCAGTAATCAAAGCATAGCGACATTGCAAACCTACAACTTGGGGCAGGGTTGATTCAGTCCAATTCTCTTCTGCTAATTTCCAAGCACGAAAAAAATCTGTTATGTAACCTTCAGTTTGTCCTAATTTTTCTCGCGCTTCAAACCAGCCATTGCTTCCTGTCTGTGACTCCTCCCGCAATAACTGGTGAATTTCTTCTACCCGTTCAGCTTTCTCTAAATGCCAAACTAGACGCTGATGAATGTAACCATCATTAGGTAGTGTATGCCAAAGGTTTTTTTGAGTCTTTTGCCGATATTGCTGTAAAAAGTTGACCTGAGCAGTAGCAAAACTCAAACCTAGCCCTGGCAAATCACCCCTCCGTTTCGGTGTTATGGAAGCAGTTAACAAATTACGTGCTAAGTCATGCAATAGATCGTGTAACCTATAGGTCAATGTTCCATCAGCTAGAGGAATACTAGGTAATAGTAGTGCTTTACTCCCCAGGTATCGCAATCTATCAAAAGCATCACGCTCATCCATATCCCAAAGCGTTGCCGTCATCATCTGAGTAATGTTTACATCCTCTGGTAAGACTCCCAACCAAGTGAAATCTAGTCGGTTTTCTTCTGGCAATCGCTGTATACTCAGATTTAATGATGCAGTTAAGCTAAAACGTTTTAAGCTTGCCTCGTCAGTAAAGTCTCCAGCTTCAGGGTCGTCAAATGTTTTTAAGCGTGCAACCTCTTGCTGAAGATCCTGCAACAGAACTGCCCAGCGAATACCACCTTTGACTTGAGCAGCTGCCAGTTCTAACGCCAGGGGAAGATAACCAACTGCTTTAGCTAAAGCTTCAGCCTCCTGACGTTCCAAATCTATCAAATTACGTCTTAGCAAGTTGGTCAAGAGTTCCATCGCCTGTTCTGGCTTCATCACATCTAAACTATAAATGCTGGCTCCAAGTACTTTAGCGATCGCACTCTCACGGGTTGTGACCAGTATCTTACAGCGAGATCCGCCTACCTTAAAATATTTGATATATTCTGTATTCCAGGCATCGTCTACTATCAGCAGCACTGCTTTGTCTTGAAGCAAATCCCCAAGACGCTTAGACATTACTTCTTCATTAGCGTTAAGTTGATTGTAGTCGCCCAAAGCCTGCACCCAACCGCCCAGCAGTTCTAGAATTTTAGGTTCCTGACCTAAAGTTGCCCAAAGAATGCCATCACAGAAGTGTTTTCTCACCTCTGGGTCATGTGCAAGTCCTGCTACTAAAGTAGATTTGCCTACAGAACCCATGCCATGAATGGCAATACTTTCCAAAGTGCCAGCATTTGACGATGACTTTGTGAGAAGACGAGCCTTTAAATCTTGGCTGTACTCCTGTCGGTCTACGTAATAACTTAGCTTAGGTGGTGCTTGAAATGGAATGCCAATACCAGATTTAAGAGCAGCAAAGAGTTGTCCTCCTTCATTATCTCGCCAGCGCAGGTAGAGTATCGGGCGGTACCATTGGTTTCCCTCAACTCCCATTGCCTCCCGCGCTTGACTAATAGCAGCTGTTAAGGAATTTTTCTGTCCTAAAGACTGATAAAACTGCTCGGCAAATTTAGCAGCAGCTTGGACACCAACTGAATATTGCATCGCCACGACTGCCGGAATTCGGTGGCTAATAAGATTTTGTGCTGTGCCGTTAAATACTGAATCTCCTATAAATGTCATTGCAGACTGACAAGCACTCAGGACAGTTAGGGTAACACCATCAGTTTTGTTAGTGCCATCACCAAAGCTAGACTGCCGTAATAATATTCCCAATTCTTCCGCACTGATATAATCTGCGTCTCCATCTTCATCCTCAAAAACTAAATAACCCTGAGCTTGTGGCAGTTCCGAACCGCACTTTCGACACACAAGAGCTTGAACGCCCTTATTCATCGCACCACAATGGCTACACCGCTTACCAAACAGCCCATGTCCATCAAAATGCAACACATGGGGAGCATTGTCTTCCCGCTTCTCTGTTAAATATTTTCTTAAGTTATCAACTGTGGCATCATCCAGTTGAGAAAAATTGATATATCCTGCTTCTTGAGCAATTTTTAATCCTTTACGAATTGCTTTTTGCTCCTTCGACTCAAATGGATGTAACCCTAATTCTGAGTCAGAGGCAGGAGATGATATTAGTAAGACATTTAGCTTTTTAATCTTTGCTAAGTTTGGCGGAACAGAGTTATAAGCAATGTAGCGGGAAATTGTTACCTGTTGGTGTAATAGAAATTTTTCCCCATCGTGTAACAGTTCCCAGGGATAATCTGCTAAACGCGATCGCTGTACTACATCTGCTTCAAACTTTAGCTGAATATGTAATTGTTTATTTTCACTATCGACGACTTGTTGTGCTGCAAGCAAAGCATTTTTAACCTTGCTACCCAATGGAAACAATGACTTATATAATTCTTGCCCAATATTAGCTATATAGTTAGGATGAAAAGCGCTAATATCTTTGCTGAGTATGCCAGACTTGACCATCCAATCTTGCTCTCCGGCAGTCTGAAAATATTGCGAGTTGAAAGCACTCATCTCCAATGTTCTCAGCAGAGTCATCCGCCAGTCAACCTCACCTTCAAAGAAAGGCAATGACGATTCAGTTTCTCCCTCACCTACAGGAGATTTTGTCACTATTGCCTTAAATTGTTTACTATTTATGGGCGTGAGATATAGTTCAAAAGTTTCCACTTGGCTGCTTCCTTAATTCTACTGAAAACGGCTCATTTAAAGCTTAAAACCCCGGTTCTTCGCTCCCTTTTGTGAGGCCTTCCACACTAGTTTTCATAAATTCCTGCCAACGTTCAGGATAAAGATTTTTGTAAATTCCTAATAACTGTTCTTTTTTTAAAAGGGGAGATAAAGTAACTTTCACTTTCTGTACATCATCTCGACTAGCTCCCCCTCCAGCTTCAAGAACATAGACTTTAACTCCTCCCTTTACGTCTTTTTTTACTGTTACTTGTAGCTCCAACTCTACAGAATCTACGCTAAAAAGAGGAATGCTTTCCTCAAGATTATGAGAGGTAGTGATAGCGGCAGCAAGCAGTTCTTTCTTGACTTTTTGAATTAGTTCCGTAAGTCCTATAGGATTTTCGTTAGACATTGAAACTTTATCTCCGTAAATGTATCAAATACCATTTAAGATAATAGTGGTCAATTATCAGAGATAACTCTGTATTAACACGTAAATTATCAAGAGTTAGCTAAGGAGCATCATTTATTTAAAAATGTTTTAGGGCGCATAAAACCGTCCCCCTCCGAATCGGAGAGGGACAGACTTGAAATTTAGTTTAATGCAGGGAGAGGTTCGTCTAATTCACGTCATGTTAAGACAATCAAGACTCCATCTCTGCCAATTCTAACCAGCGTTCAGTCGCCACATCGATCGCTTGCTTGAGCTTTTCCACCTGATCATACAATTTCTGCACTTGGCTATAATTCCCCGGTAAAACATTCGCTAGTGTTTTCTCGGTTTCTGCCTTCTCAGCCTCTAACTTGGCAATTTTACCTTCCAACTGCTCAAATTCTTTTTTCTCCCAATTAGATAATCTCCGCCGCTTTGTATTCTCTACATCCTTGGGTGAAGCCGCACCATTTTGCACTTCGACATTTTTAGGCTTCTCCTTAGTGTTTGCAGCTTGTTGCTGTGCCTCTTCAGCCTTCTTATAGTCCAGATAAATCGAGTAATTACCTGGATATTGCCGGAGATTACCGCCTTCCTCAAAGGAAAATACTGTGTCGATGGTGCGATCGAGAAAGTAGCGATCGTGAGAAACTACAATTACACACCCAACAAAATCCTCTAAATAATCCTCTAATACTGCCAATGTCTGAACATCTAAATCGTTCGTCGGTTCATCTAAAATCAAGACATTGGGCGCACTCATCAAAACCCGCAACAGAAATAAACGGCGTTTTTCACCACCAGAAAGTTTATTAATTGGGGCATACTGTTGATTACCAGGAAACAAAAACCGCTCCAACATTTGAGAAGCAGTAATTTGAGTGCCATCGGTAATTTTGATAAATTCACCTTCTTCTTTGATGTAGTCAATCACGCGCTGATTTTCGTTTAAGGCTGTGAGCAATTCTTCAGAATGCTGGTCAAAATAACCGATGTGAATTGTAGTACCTATTTCTGCAATGCCTGAATCTGGCTTAATCTGACCAGTAATAATATCCATTAAAGTGGATTTACCTGCACCATTAGCGCCGATAATACCGATGCGGTCTTCTGGGCTAAATTCGTAGGTGAAATTATTAATCAGGGTACGTCCATTGTATGCCTTAGAAATATTATCTAATTCAATAACCTTTTTCCCAATGCGACGACCAACTGTAGAGATATCAACTTTACCCTGAACTTGTTTAAATTCAGTATCCCGCAGAGCATGTGCGCGGTCAATTCTAGCTTTTTGTTTGGTACTTCTGGCTTTTGGCCCTTTTTTGAGCCATTCTAACTCGCGCCGCAACAAGCCTTGGTGTTTACGTTGACTACTGACGGCAGATTCTTCAGCTAAAGCTTTCTTTTCGAGGTAATATGAATAGTTACCTGAATAGGTGTAAATGTCGCCTCGGTCGATTTCAATAATCCGATTGGTAACGCGATCTAGAAAGTAGCGATCGTGAGTGATAAGAAAAAGTGCGCCGCGATAGCGATTCAAATAACTTTGTAACCATTCTACAGAAAGAGCATCAAGATGGTTTGTCGGCTCATCCATGAGCAAAACATCTGGTTCTGCTAGCAATGCTGACGCTAAAGCAATACGCTTGCGATAGCCTCCAGATAAAGTGCCTATTTTGGCGTCAAAGTCAGAAATCCCTAATTTAGTGAGGATGATTTTAGCATTAGTTTCTATTTCCCAAGCACCAGTTGTATCCATCCGTTGCATCACCACAGAAAGGCGAGACATCAGTTGGCTATCATCTGGATAGTGAGCCAATTTATCTGAAAGTTCTTCATACTCACGCACCAAAGCCATGTGTTCGCCACTGTCGGCGAAAACTTGCTCTAAAACTGTGTGGTTTTCATCTAAATCTGGCTGCTGGGGTAAGTAGATAATTTTAGAACCAGAGTTGATTAAAATTTGACCACTATCAATCGATTCTAACCCGGCAATCATTTTCAATAAAGTTGATTTGCCAGAGCCGTTAGTACCAATTAGACCAACTTTATCGGTAGCATCTAAGCTAAAGCTGGCATCTTTTAAAATTTCCTTGATGCCAAAGTCTTTTTTTACTGATTGCAGTGTAATAATACTCATAAGATTTAGTAATTTTTCATTGCTAATTAGTTAGTAGGTAAGGCACATACCCTACCTACATTCTCCGACTTCTATACAAATAAATCCAAGGGGAGATGTCCATACATTTCATTGATTCCGTCTTCGTGGTAAGACTGACAAGACACTAATACACCACGATGATGTCCATCATAGGAATCAAGATAACATAAGCCATTTTTACCATTTAATTTGATATAAACTGGGCCTTCAGGTGTTAGTAAGTTGTTTGGTGGTTCATAACCTAAAGCCAGAGAATATGTCTTCATCGCAAGTATTCCTTCTTCTGCTGTATCAGCACAAATTCCTAAAATTTGATAATCAGCAAGTTTAGTGAGTAAAATTAAGGCATTACGAATTACTGCTTTTTCTGACGAGTTGAGGATGGGCGCAATGTCTAAACAGTTGAATTTATTCAGTAATTTTTTCGCTTCTTCAGCGGTGAGATTCTGAGGATTGGGGGTTGACATAAACTTCGATTATTATCTTCTTGCTTTTTCTGTTGTGTTTGAGTTGGTACTAGCCCAACTAACTAAGTATTATTTACTCAAATCCAGGTTGATTTTGGATATTCCCAAGGTTGAACATGAAGGGAACACCACTTTTTGAGTCACCACCCATAACGAGGACTTTTGGCATCTGAGCGCCGCCAGTCTTCCAAGCTTCAATTGCTTCTTTTTGTAGAACCAACTGCCCTCCTTGGGCTTTGAGTGTCTCTGCTAAGAGTCTTTGAGCTTCTGCCTTACCTTTGGCACGATTAACTTCTGCTTGTGCTTCTTGTTCTGCTTCCCGTGCTACATAAACGGCTCTTTGCGCCCGTTGTTCAGCAATTTGTTTTTCTTCCACTGCTCTGGCAAATTCTGGTGAGAATGCTAAATCAACTACGCTAGTATCTAACACAATTATCCCATATTTGTCTAAGCGATCGCCTAAGGCATTATCAAAGTCTTCTTTCAACTCACTTCTTTTAGTAATTGCTTCTTCTACTGTTCTTCTGGCGGCTGCAATTTTAAATGCTTCTTGGGTCTGAGGCGCAATGATTTTCGATACAATATTTGCTAAAGTTCCTTGTTTCCTTCTAACTTCAACTACCTGTATGGGATCGAGGCGAAAGTTGATCGCAAATCTAGCAGATAAATTTTGCAAATCCTTAGTAGAACTCTCCGCTGGCACTTCAAATTTTTGGACAGTCAAATCATACACATCTATCACTGAGATAAAAGGCGGTTTCACGTGAATCCCTTCCAATAAGGCCCCATCTCTGGCTTTACCCAAAATGCTGATCACTCCTGCTTGTCCTGGGTTAATAATGATAAAGGAATTTAATCCCAGAATCACTAATGTTGCTAACACAACTCCTAAAACCGTGGTTTGCCAATTTCCCAATTGCTGATTTTTCAAATTCTTTTCTCCATCTGAGTTAGTCATTAGTCATGATGAGTTATTATTTTTCTCCTTGTCTTCCTTCTCTAGTCCCTAGTCTCTAGTGCTAGGTGAGAACTTTTATTTTGGCTTGGGTAAACCCAGTTATAGTTTAAGCTTCTCATCAATCTTAGGACTTACGCACAAGAGATCCCCCAACCCCCTTAAAAAGGGGGCTTTTAGAGTTCCCCCCTTTTTAAGGGGGGTTAGGGGGGATCTAGGTTTCAGGTTTTCAGTGCGTAAGTCCTGAGTCTATCTGAATCAAGCCTTTAATCTGAAGAACGCGGCACTGGCAGTTTAATTTCCATCGTTTGTGATGATATTAACCAATTAGAGCGGTTTATGGATGGAGGAGCGAATGATATTATCCAAGTTTCCCTAACTGTTTTAATTTATTGTTGCAAACATATATGCAAGTTACAGATGTAGTTGTCATTGGTAGCGGTATTGGCGGTTTGAGTTGCGCTGCTCTTTTGGCACGGTATGGCTTTGATGTGATAGTCTGCGAAAGCCACTCCATTGCTGGAGGCGCTGCTCATGCTTTTGAGCGCAATGGTTTCAAATTTGATTCCGGCCCGTCCCTCTACTCTGGACTATCTTACAGCCCCTCTGCCAACCCTCTGCGACAAGTGTTAGATGCAATTGGCTCTGAATTACCATGCGTAACCTACGATACTTGGGGTTGTTGTGTACCAGAAGGTGATTTTGACACGTCGGTTGGTGCGGAGCAATTTTGTGAAGTGCTGATGAAATTCCGTGGACATGATGCTGTAGCCGAATGGCAAGAACTCCAGCGCGTTATGGAACCATTCGCTAGTGCAGCAACTTCCATGCCACCAGCGGCATTACGCTTTGACTTTGGTGCAGTTAGAACTGTGGGCCCATTTCTCCCATCTCTGACAAAACATTTTGCGAATATAGTTAAGCTGACAGGCCCTTTCAGCCGAATTATGGATGGAGTTGTTAAAGACCCATTTACCCGAAATTGGCTTAATTTGCTGTGTTTTCTGCTTTCTGGATTGCCAGCAGATGGTACTAGCGCCGCAGAGGTAGGATTTATGTTCGCGGACTGGTATCGGCCAGACGCAATACTTGAATATCCGATTGGTGGTAGTGGTGCTTTAGTTGACACCCTTGTACAAGGATTGGAGCGTCACGGTGGGAGGCTGATACTAGGCGCACATGTGGAAGAAGTGCTTGTAGAAAGTAATCGTGCGGTGGGTGTGCGTCTGCGCGATCGCCAAGAAATTCGGGCGCGGCGGGCAGTGATTTCTAATGCATCGGTTTGGGACACACTGAAGTTATTACCAGAAAAGGCAGTACCCGAACAATACCGCGCTAAACGACAAGCAACACCTGAGTGTGATAGCTTTATGCATCTACATTTAGGCATTGATGCTCAAGGATTACAGTCAAATTTGCGGTGTCATTACATTGTAGTTAATAACTGGGAATTGGGCATAACAGCACCTCAGAATGTTGTGGTAATATCAATTCCTTCAGTTCTCGATCCATCCTTAGCACCACCAGGTAAGCACGTGATTCATGTTTATACTCCTGGTAATGAGCCGTATGCTATCTGGCAGGCAATGGATAGGAAGAACCAAGAATACGCCGAACAAAAGCGATCGCGTGCAGAAGTAATGTGGCAAGCGCTACAGCGGATCATTCCAGATATTCGCTCTCGTTGCGAAGTCACACTTGTTGGTACACCTCTAACTCATGAACGTTATCTTCGCCGTCACCAAGGTTCCTACGGCCCAGCAATTCAGGCTGGAAGTGGTATGTTTCCTGGCCCTGGCACACCTCTACCAGGATTGATGTGCTGTGGAGATTCTACATTTCCTGGCATTGGTTTACCAGCAGTCGCCGCCAGTGGACTAATTGCTGCAAATACACTTGCACCAGTTAAGAAGCATTTAGCTATGCTTCAGGATATCAGGTGCATTTAATTTTTTGAGTTAAAAATCTAGTTGCCAACAGAGCTGCACCTGCTGCCAAAGTTCCTAGTACACTGTCAGGTTCAGGTACGGCAGCAACTTGAGCATCAATTCGTGCAGTTCCAGCAAACGAACCGGTCAAGTCAGGCTTTTGCAGGATATTAGCAAACTCTGGAGAAATCAATAATTTAACATCAGGGATGGTTAAATTTTGACCATCAAATGCCACAAGTCCCGGAGCGCTCAAATCAAACAAAACTGTATTTAAAGAAATCGTGTCTCTTAAAACAAGTCCGCTGGCATCTTTGGTAGTACGTCCCGGAGCAAAACCTATTGAAAACTCACCAACAGTAATTTGATCGTTGAAGGTAACAGTACCCGTCTGCTCAATTGTACCTGAGAGCGGAGTAAAACCGCCCTCGTCACTGAACGTGAAGTTGGTGGCTGAGTCGATATTGAAGCCAACCCAATAATTGTTGGGAATTGGTGCGACTGTATGATTCGCCTCTGTCAAAATTAGCTCGATATTTCTAAGAATATCCTCGTGGTCATGATCAATACTGGTGACTCCAGATATCACTTTAAAAGTTGCAGCTTCTACCTCTATGGGTGCAATTGATATAAAAGCTGCTGTTGTACAACCAAGAATCCCTACAAACTGATAAAAACGCATAGATACCCCTTATCTTAGTAGTTTATTCTATCTAAAAAAACGCTCTTTATTAAACTAAAAACTTAGGTATTACTGCTAAACTAATACTCTCAAAAAATAAAAACTACTCGTATCAAGTTTCCCTCAAGTAATCGTAAAGCTAATAGCAAAGTTTTAGTCGTGCAGCTACAAATACAAAGTTAAATAAGTGGGTAAAAATAAATGTTACTGCTTACAATTAAGCATAAGATATGAGGTATAAAGCATTAAGAATAGAAAATGATAAAAATATAGTTACGTTTAATTATGCCTACTGCCAATTATTTAGCCTTAAACCTAAAAATTATGATGTGGCCAAGATGGATAAATTAAGGTTAAGAGGTGAAGCACTGTCTTATACAGTTTGATTTTAATAATGATAAAAATACGTTGATAGGGGCACAGCAATGCTCATGCGTATCAAATTAAACCAACAAAATTCTCGTTTCCAGCCTCTAGGCTGGAAATGCATTAAAAGCGGCTCTGCCGCAAATGTCACCAATAGCCAGAGTCTAGGAACGAGAGAAAGCTGATTTATTCTCGCCGACTTACTTCTTGTTTTACAAGCTTGTTCTAATCCACCAGCTTATTTTCTCAAAATTAGGATCTATTTCCTGCCAAAAGCTGGCTGATGAGTCTGCTTCTCTTGCTGCTGCGAGTATTTTATCTATACTGTCGAAGTTTTTTTGAATCAACTGCTTATCAAGTTTAGGAATATCTAATTTAAGATATTTCAGGCGGTTGGGTAACTCTACTTTCTCTTTTGTCGGCGAGTGAACAATATGATCAACTAATTCTATAATTTTGTCTACTGATGCAATGACTTCTTTCAGGCTCGGCTTTTTAGTTTGTAGTTGTAAATCTTTTTCTTCAAAGGTTTCTTCTTGATTACCTAACTTGACTATCACTATTTTGACAAAGAAAATATTGTAATCAATCTCACTTACTTCACCCACTTGATTATGATATTTCCCACTTTTATTTATAAGTACTATGTCACCTTTCTCAATTTTGTCCTTCATAATTTCTACAGCCTTTGAATTAAATTGCTAAATAATCTCCTCTACGGAAAATACTACTCTAAAGCCACAAACCCTCAGTCCACCGTCTGACTCATTCCAGCTACGGCTAGCGCTGCGACACAGTTCTGCGTTGAAACTCCAAGAACCACCGCGTAGCACTCGGCGATTAATATCACCGCCAACTTTCCAAGCTGTTCCATCTGAGGGTGCGTCGTTGTAATTGTTGTGCCACGAATCAGCGCACCATTCCCAAACCAACCCGTGCATATCGTACAATCCAAAGGCGTTGGCGACTTCAAAACTACCGACGTTTGTTGTTTCTTTACGGAATTTGCTTTTTGGTTCGATAGTGCAGCTGACTAACTCAGAGGTAATGGTTTCGCCAAAGTGGAAGGATGTTGTAGTTCCAGCGCGACAAGCATATTCCCATTCAGCTTCACTCGGTAAACGATAGTCGCGTCCAGTTTTTTCTGATAGTCTGAGACAGAATTCTACAGCCTCATACCAAGATACATTTTCCACTGGTCTATCTAAACCTTTGAATTTCGATGGATTGGGATTTAAAGCTTGTTTGACTTTGGGTAAAGCTGCTACTACTCTCCACTGTGCTTGAGTTACCGGAAATTTCCCCATAAAAAATGGTTCGACGGTAACTTTGTGTTGAGGACGTTCGTCAGCATCTCCTTCAAACTCTGGTGAACCCATCATGTAAGTGCCACCAGGAATCGATACCATTTCTAATGTGACAGACTTACCCAATTCTTCGGCAAAGAAGTTTGCATTGCAACTCATGCGGTTTACTTCTCTACCACCTGTATCTACTCTCACTACATCAAATTCAAAGGTTTCTAACGGGGGTAATGGTACTGTTACTTGTTGTGGTAGCGGCGGTAATATGGGTTGAGACATCGAAACAATTTTAAGGGCAACAGGTTCAATGTTCAATGTTGCAAATTTCAAATCGTCGAGAACTTCTACTGCTGTTTGATATCTTTCACTCGGTAGATGTTTTAGTAATTTATCTAAAATTTTCCCTAAGTCATCGCTGATAATAATACCTTTTTGTTGTAAACGCTCACGCCACAACCACTTAGCATTCATTGCATCATAAATAGGATCATTAACCTGTCCAGAAGCATCCTGCAAAGGCAAACATCGAGTTAAAAGACGCACACAAGTTACACCTAAAGCATACAAATCACTGCCATGACAAGCAAATCCAGCCATTTGTTCAGTTGGGGCATAACCAAGGGTATAAATTACTGTAGCTTGTCTTCCTAAACTGGTTTGTGTTACCTGTTTAGCACCGCCAAAGTCAATTAATACAGGTTTTTTATCGCTTGCACGGCGGATAATATTTTCTGGTTTGATATCCCGATGAATGACATTATGAGTATGAATGAATTGCAGTACTGGCAATAAATCAGCTAAAAGTTTCCAAATTTGTGATTCACCATAGATTTGTTGCTGAACTTCCTGTAAGAGGGTTTTTCCTTGAATAAATTCTTGTACGAGGTACAAGCTAGCACCTTGTTCAAAATAGGCTAGTAATCTGGGAATTTGGGTATGATTTTCTCCTAGTTCATACAACCGAAAAGCCTCTTCTTTGAAAAATTCTGCTGCTTTGGTGCGTTGTCCTGTTCCCTGAAACTGTGGGAAAAATTGCTTGATGACGCAAGGCGCGTTTAGTCTGTCTACATCTTCTGTAGCATAGGTTCTACTAAATCCACCTTCACCTAAGAGTCTCAATACTCGGTAACGGTTTCTTAGAAGTTTGCCAAAGTTGCTTTGTCCGCAACTCACGCAAAATCTATTGCTATCAGAGTTGAATGGATTTGAGCAATTGGGATTTTGGCAGATTTGCATAATGAGGGGGAAATAGCATCTTCTCCAAAGTTAGCCCCAATATTATCTAATTGAAAACAGTTATGTAGAGAAGCGAACACGGAAGTTTATTCATGTGCTTAAACTTCCTTCCACACGAATACAGAAAGATAAATAAATTCTATATCTTTGTTAGATTAGGATGTTTATAAATATTAGTAAATATGAATACATAAGTACAACGTCTCTTTTAATATAGCTTTTGTTTGCTAGCCGAAAAAGTTCACAGAGAACCAACTTATGCATAATTTTTATTGCCAATTGCAAGTTTTATTTTCAGCTTTTATTCTTTCCAGAAACGCGAATTAATTCAGCTACAAGAGCCGCGATCGCAGATACTGTAATCAACATCACACTCAGCGCGTTAATATCAGGCTTGACTCCTGTTCTAATGCGGCTAAAAATCTCCATTGGCAGGGTGTTATAACCGCTACCAGCAGTAAAACTAGCAATGAGAAAGTCATCTAAGCTGAGGACAAAGGCTAAGAGACAACCAGCTACAATACCAGGCATTAATTGAGGTAGCAATACTTTGATGAAAGCTTGCGTTGGTGTAGCACCTAAATCTAGTGCTGCTTCTTCTAAGTGAGGATCTAAATTGCTCAGTCGTGAAGCAACCACAAGTCCGACGTAAGCCAGACAAAACACCACATGGGCTGCAACTATTGTCCACAAACTTAAAGGTATGGCAAAGGCCGCTAGACATACTAGGGTAGCCACTGCGATCGCAATATCGGGAATAATCAATGGTAGGTAAGCAACACCCCGATACAATTTCTTACCAGGAAATTCGTAACGCGCCAACCCAACCGCCATTAAAGTTCCTAGCACTGCTGAAATCCCAACTGCACAACCAGCAACTATCATACTGTTTTGCAAAGCTGATAAAATGCGATCGTCACTGAACAACTTGCCATACCAGTCAAGAGTGAATCCTTGCCAAGTAGCACTGTAAGGCGACTGATTGAAACTATAAAAGCCAAGTACCAGTATGGGCAGGTACATGAACACAAATATCAGCAGTGAGAAAACCGCCTGCCATGAGACACGCGGTTTTTTGAGAGATGGAGAGATGTTCACGTTTATATTTGATTTTTATTGATAGCAACACAAAATATCACATTTAATGCAATAAGTCAATAAGCTAACTCTCTTTTATCCCTTCTGCCTCCTGTTAAGAACTTAGATAGAATTACTAAGTTGATGCGCGTCTAAAGTATATAAACACTCTTGATGGTCGTTAACTGTTGACTGTTGACGGGTTTTCAGTCATCAGTTAAATGTACAAATTAAATGCGTAACAGCTTAATAAAACTTCGTCGCTTCTAATCTCAAAGCCCTTACTTTACGAAAATGTGTCTTTTGGGTGGTTACGGGTTATCCTTTTAAATACGGAAAGCCGCCCAAAAAGTATTTATGCAATTTATCTTTTAAATAACATTTTAAAATCAGATAATTGACAGGCAATAGTACAGCATTTTCGGTCATTCTCGCAATTCATCTGGGATTTTGACGATTTTATAAAATTCGTATTTATAAAAAAATTTCAAAATTGTACTAAAGTTAATAAATTAAAATGTATTTACCTCTTTAGTAGAGGGTAATTTCCGTACAAAGATAGACAAAATATATAGAAGTTTGAGCATAAGATTTTGAAACAAGTGTTAAACATTTAGTATCTAAAATTACTTTTTAATACTAAGTGAATCAAATACAAGCACTACAACAACAGAAAGAAAAAACTTTTAATTCAAGTTTTATTTGTTAGGAGGTTTGTGATGCGAATAGCTCAAGTAGCTCCACTGTGGGAAAGAGTTCCACCTCCAGCCTATGGTGGTATAGAGTTAGTAGTAGGATTACTGACCGATGAATTAGTTCGACGCGGACACGAAGTAACTTTATTCGCATCGGGAGATTCTATCAGTCTGGCAAAACTAGTGTCAGTTCATCCCCATGCCCTCAGACTCGATAGCACTATTAAAGATTACAGCGTTTACGAAATGCTGAATCTAGCTTCGGTTTATGAACGCGCAGAAGAGTTTGATATTATTCACTCCCATGTGGGGTGTGGGGCACTGTCATACGCGAATCTCGTCACAACCCCTACGGTTCACACGTTGCACGGGATTTTTACCCCTGATAACGAAAAGATGTTTAGTTTTGCTAAAAAACAACCCTACGTTAGTATTTCCGATGCACAACGACAGCCAAGGTTAGGGTTGAACTGTATAGCAACGGTCTACAACGGAATTGATGTCAGCAGCTATAATTTTCACGCCCAACCAGAAGATCCGCCCTACTTAGCGTTTTTGGGCCGCATGTCTCCTGAAAAGGGAGTGCATTTAGCAATAGAAATTGCAAAAGTTGCTGGTTGGCGTTTGAAAATGGCGGGTAAGGTTGATGCCCTTAATGCGGAATATTTTGAGAAAGAAATCAAACCGCAGATTGACGGGAAGCAAATTGAGTTTTTGGGTGAAGCTAACCATGCTCAAAAAAATGCCCTTATGGGAGGTGCAGTCGCAACTCTATTCCCCATCACTTGGCGAGAACCCTTTGGATTGGTGATGGTGGAGTCAATGGCTTCGGGTACGCCAGTGATTGCGATGAAATTGGGGTCTACTGAGGAGGTAATTTCTCACGGCAAGACGGGTTTCCTCTGCAATAATACTCAAGAATGCATCAGTGCCATTGATCGGGTAATAGAGTTAGACCGCTACGCCTGTCGCCAGTATGTCGAAGACTGTTTCAGCGTTGAGCAAATGACTGATGGCTATGAGGCGGTTTATCAACAAATAATAGCAAAACGATTTTCTCAGAATGGGCGTTTCCGCAGTTTGATTAGTTTAGGTAGCGATCGCACTTAAGTACCGCATTTGTGTAATTTTACATGTTTTTAGCTAAATAGAATACTGGCAATCGTAGAGGCGCACATCTGTACGCCACTACTACCAAATCAGGCGATGTCTACGCTCCATTTTTCTACAGTTCTAGCGCTAACTCCTGGAACTCTTTCCAAGTCTTGTAAAGATGTAAATTTTTGCTATTGACGGTTAATAACTATCCACTGTGCTAACTTCTTACTCACGTCAGGGAGAATTATTAATTTTTCCAGACTTACAGTGTTAATATTTATTTAATTGCTTGTATTTGACTTGATGAAGAAGTTTTTGTTTGGGGACACCGCGTTTGTTCTAATTTAATTTTTTCTTGAATTCTTGGTGGCAAGCCGGGTTTAACTTTGGTATAAAGACGAGCAAATTCTCGCACATAATGGGCAGCAACTATGGGACTTTCAATCACTACAAGCGTCTCATCGTTACCATTATTGGCAGCATCTGACCAATTATGAGAACCTGTAATTACTGTTTGACTATCAATAACACCAAATTTGTGATGCAATAAATCGCCTTTGGCTAATACAGGTACACCTACAGTAGTAATTGGATTTGACCAAGGATGGTTATCAAGTTCATATTTACATTTGTTACTGAGAGCAACCCCCATCATATCCAATGCTTCGCTATAAGGACGATAGGCAAATTGTGGTTCAATTAAAACACGAATTTGCACACTTTGTTGATGGCGATTTTCTAAAATATTGGCTAGACGTTGTTCGGAAAGGACAAATAACGCCATATCAATAGATTTGGTTGCTGAATTTAAAGTTTTACCAATTAAACCATTACTACTATTACTCCAAGGTTGAGTTGGGGAAGTAGGCGAAAACTGCACAGTAATTTGGGTGTTACCTAAAGTTATTTGTTTAGGTAAACGCATCGGTTTTTGCAAACCAAATTGACTATCTGGCTTACCTCCTGGGCCATCTCCCCACATGATGTTAAACTCTTCTGTAAATAAAGATGCTAGTTCAGGGCTGTCAATCTGCAATAAGTTATTGGCATTGCCTAAACTGCTGGAATTTGTGAAATCACCAGAAGTATCACTTAAAGTAAAATTAGCCGAAGTTACAATTACGATGCGATTATCCACAATCACAAATTTGTGGTGCATCAAACTGCTACCCGCCGAACCATCAGCTTGATCATCTATCCAGGTAATTTTGGCATTTTGCAAAATTATCAAAGCATCTCTTTGATTTATTTCTGCTAAACTGAGTTGATTATCTTGGTTGATATCGATAAATTGGCGAAATTCGTTGTAGCGTTGCTGTTCCCTTTTATCTAACTTACCTACTTCAGCAGATGTTAAGCTACTCCAAGGTCGGCTATAAATATTTTCTAAAATTATCCTGACTTTTACGCCAGCTTTTTGTCTATCAACCAGTGCTTGAGAAACTTTGGGTAAACGTAATTCTTGCACCGCCACATCTACTGTAGATTTAGCTTCATAAATAGCATTGACAATCTGTTTTTCTAAATCATCCCCAAGGCGAGTTTGCTGACGGTAAGGTTCTTTGTATTCTGAAGACTCAGAATGGTTAAAGTAAACTTGAACTAACGAATCTTGTACCAAAGGTGCTGGACGCTGATTGAAAGACTGGACTCGTTGACAAGCAGCAAGGGGAAATATAAGTAAAAAGATATATAAAAAATATCTTTGTCTAGAGATAAGTTGCACTGTAATCTGTTAAAAGTGGATTGGGAGTGGACATATTTATCATTCCCAAAAGTTTGTCTTGTGAATTAAGTAGAAAAATAACTTTTTAAGTAAAAGGAAAAATCCACTGTTAGAGGCAGAATTACAAAGATTTTTTCAGGATTTGTCCACTCAAACTGTATATGCTGACAAGATCAGCAGCCCACTACGTGTGTTCTCACTATTATCGGTTATATGCAAATTTATCTAGATTACAGCGCTACTACTCCCACTCGAAAAGAAGCGATCGCAGTTATGCAAACAGTCCTCACCCAACAGTGGGGCAATCCTTCCAGTATACATGAGTGGGGGCAACGGGCTGCAACGGTTGTAGAGCAAGCTAGAGTCCAAGTTGCTGAATTAATTAATGCTGTCGATCCAGCATCGATAATCTTTACATCTGGTGGTACAGAAGCAAATAATTTGGCGATTATGGGTGTGGCTCGGTTGTGTGCTGTTCCTCAACATATAATTATCTCTAGCGTCGAGCATTCCGCAATTTCTGAGACAGTACGGTTGCTAGAAATGTGGGGTTGGGAAGTTACGCGCCTATGTGTAGATGTTAAAGGTAGAGTCAACCCTCTAGATTTAAAGGCGGCGTTGCGACATAACACAGTTCTGGTTTCCGTGATTTACGGTCAAAGTGAAGTTGGAACTGTGCAACCGATCGCAGAACTGGGTAAAATTGTGCGATCGCATGGTGCTTTGTTCCATACAGATGCCGTGCAAGCTGCGGGACGCTTACCCATAGATGTGCAACAACTACCCGTAGACTTACTTAGCCTTTCCAGTCATAAAATATATGGGCCTCAAGGTGTAGGGGCGCTATATCTGCGTCCTGGTGTGGAATTAATGCCCTTACTAGGTGGTGGTGGACAAGAAAGGGGACTACGTTCTGGTACGCAAGCAGTACCGATAATTGCGGGGTTTGGTGTAGCAGCAGAATTAGCAGCGCAAGAATTGGCTACAGAAACACCACGGTTAATTAAGTTACGCGATCGCGCCTTTGCCCAATTAGCTGAAATTCCTGGTTTAATTGCTACAGGGGATGGCTGCGATCGTTTACCTCACCATGTGAGTATGTGCTTAGAAAATGCCGATGGGGAAAAACTCAGCGGTAAAACCTTGGTGCGACAGCTAAACCTGGCTGGTATCGGCATCAGTGCTGGTGCTGCTTGTCACAGTGGTAAACTTAGCCCTAGCCCGATATTGTTAGCAATGGGTTATTCCGAAAAAACTGCCTTGGGCGGAATTCGGATCACATTGGGGCGTGACACCACTGAAGCTGATATAGATTGGACGGTAATGGTGTTAAAGCAAGTTTTGCAAAGGCTGACACCAGATTTATCTTTAGTTAAGCGTTAAATTAAATGTGACAAATCGCATACCTGTGGGAATACTAGCCGTATAAATTAGCTAAACACAGGTGCGCGATGAGAGAAATTGGTTTTATAAAGTGGTTTGGTGGCTATGATCATCAAAGAGGTCGGGAAAATGATTTTGGATATATTGGACGTGAAGGAAGAACAGATGATATAAAAGTCTATCGAGAAGAAGTGCATTGTTCAGAAAGTAGTTTGATTGAAGGAACATTAGTCACTTTTGAATTAGTTATAAATTTGCAGACTAATAAACAATTTGCTACAAACTTGAATTTATTTAAAGAGGTCGGTAGGATAAAAACCTTTGGTACAAATATAGGGAGAACAAGTAAAAATAATTATTGGTTTATCGAATGCCAATATCAAGATAATACCTTACTCCATAAAAACGAAATCCATTTTTTAGAATCTGATTTAAAAGAAGGCACACTCATAAAGTTTGAACTACGAAAATATGGTGACGGGTATAGAGCAAAAAATGTACATTTACTAGATCTTAAAAAAGAAACCGACTCAGATATTATTCAATGTTGCTTAAATCACAACGATCCTAGATTTTGTGCTTTGGGATTTTGGGGATATCTAAATAATAACTCGATTGAAGAGGCAATATCTTTAGTAGAAGAAAAGTTAAAAAGATATTCGTCTTGGGAAAAGAGGCGTTTTTTAGGCGAAGCACCAGAGGCTATTGTACTTTACTTTGAAACTCAAGCTCTTAAACAAATATTACCTGACGAAAAAGAATTTAAATTATTATTACAACTTTTAAATAATAACTTAAGTATAATAATAAATGACAATTTAAAACAAGAAATATTTAATATTATTACCAAGCTTCAAAATGTAAACTTGACTTTATGTGATAAAATTATAAGCAATTTTTACAAATTATATTTAGAGCATCCAGAAGATCGTAAGCAACTCAGGATACAACTCCATACCAAATGCTTAGTTGAACTTATAAGTGATTTAGAAAATGATCTTGGTCAAGTCACCCTCTTAAATGAATTACGAGATACTTTAGTACATTCCAAAGCAAGCGCATTGTGGATATTTATACCTAATTATATTATTTTTAAGCAAGAGATTTGGCCTATAACGCCAAGAGATAGACGTGTTGGCATTCTTGTAAGTCAAATTACCAATCAACAAGATTTAAATCATCAAGATAAAATTTTGGAAATTGCAGAGATACTTGAAGAATCTGCACCTGAAGAAATTCCAACGCTAATTTCTATATTTCGAGATAAGCATTCGGTTAAATGTCACGACGCAATTTTAAAATTCCTACCTGCTGTTGAACAAATTACTATTCTGAGAGAAAGGCTGAGCACTAATATTAGTGAAAATGCTAAAACTATATCCAATATTGTAAAAATACTTGCTAAATCTTCAAGTGACAACCTTCATTTTTTGCTATCTGAACTACCAGATAGCGTTAAAAAATGGGATGAGATATTAGAGTTTATACCGCCAAAAGAAAAAATATTAATCCTGTTATTAAAGCTTAAAGAAGAATATAAATTAGAAAATCAAGATGTCATTCAAAAAATTGCAAATGTGATTAATGATGTTTCCAATGAAGAACGTATAAAATTAATTGACCAACTTCCAAAATGGGTAAAATACAAAGAACCAATCCTTAAATCATTCCATTTTTTGCTTCCAGAAGATCAAATTAAATTAGTGTGGAGTTTTATAGCAGATGGCTCTTTATTTATTTGGCATTATTTGTCAAGAGAAGCAAAAATACTATGTGTTTATCGCCTAGCAAAAGAAAATACAAATATTTCTCTATTTATTACTGAGTTTCAACGTATTCATAACACTAACCCAGAGAACGATGATTTGATAAGATGTGTCCTGAAAATACTATGGGCTAAGGAACATCCAAATCGAAGCGATGAAGTTTTCCAGAAAGTACATGAATTATTAACAAATTATGTAATTCAATATACTAAAAATTCTACTGAGCCTATAAATCTTGATCCGCTATTGCCTTACTGCAAACCTACAGAGGTGAAAGTTAAATACTGTGAAGGAAAACTATGGGAGAGAGAAGAAATTCAAACAACAGGTGAGGCTAAAATAGTAACTAGCGCTTATTGCCCGCGTGCAAGAAATAACTGTAACTTATTTGAACCAAACAGAAGCTCAAATTCAAGTTTTGGTTTGTATGGAGCGCGTTTATCTGCTGAATGTTTACAAGATTGGAAAAACTGGTCTTTACTAGAACTTTTTAAAGCAGTAGATATTGTGCCATCTATGCCTGATTTGAGAAAGCCGGGGAATTACTTACCAAAACTATCAGGGTGAATTAATCGCATTAACGAAATTCGCTTAAGACTCAAGTGTTCTGTATGTGAAGATATAATGCCGCACAATATAGAATATTCTCAATTTAGTACTAGATTCAGGGTTACAGTTTTTTCTTGCAAACATGGAGAAGGTCATGACCATAATATTTATTTGAACGAATGCTGGGGATGCAGTGCAATAGTTGACAGTAGGGAGAGTAAGTACCAATCAAAAGAAGATAAATATTATATTTGCATCCACTGCGGAAGTGGAACACAACACAGCAATACTTATACTCAAGGCGATATTTGCCCAAAATGCGGCACGATAGGAATGGAAGTTAGTCCGAATAACAAGCGTTACCGTAAGTGTCATTCTTGTAATCACTCAATCAAACTACCTGAAGAAAGAAAGATAACTGGTTCCAATTGTCCTCAATGTGGAACACGAGGGATGATGCTGACAGTTAATCAAAAGAATGAGAAAATTCGCATGTGCCGTTCTGATTCCTGTAGATATTCAATGTCAGCAACATAACCCATGTTTTAGTTTCTGTATTAATAATCCTTAAACACCACCATGAACACTGCTAAACTTACCACTGATGGCACTCACCAAATCGTTATTTTACCCGAAGACTTTCAACTTACTGGGACTGAAGTTTATATCAAAAAAATTGGTAACGCCATTGTCCTGATTGCCAAAGACAACCCTTGGGAATCCCTCATTGATAGTCTAGACAATTTTTCTGATGACTTCATGACTACCAGAGATCAGCCACTCCTCGACACCAGAGAGAGCTTTTAAATGCAATACCTGCTTGATACGAACATCTGCATTTACCTGATAAAGCAAAAACCCCAAAAAGTACTGGATAAATTTCAAACCCTTAGCATTTCTGATGTTGGTATCTCCTCCATCACCGTTGCTGAACTAGAATATGGAGTTGCTAAAAGCCAATAGCAAGAGAAAAACCGCACCGCCCTACTGCAATTTGTGCTACCTCTAGAAATTGTCGAATTTAATCAAGCATCCGCAACAATTTACGGCAGCATCAGAAGCGATCTCGAAAGTAGAGGACTGATCATTGATGCAATGGATATGCTTATTGCTTCTCATGCGCTGAGTTTAGGAGTTACCCTCTTACCAATAATGTGCGAGAGTTTTCCCGCATTCCTACGCTTCTATTAGAAAACTGGGTTGAGTAGCTGTGTATAAGCGATGTCTGACGAAAAGCGACGTTGATCCTTTCGCTATTGTCACATTCCTTAGCAAAACTGCTAGGATTATCAACCGTTGCCTATTGGTTTTGTGCTGGTGTTAAGGAAAATCAGAGCCAATGCTGAAACAATGGAAGTAATGCTAAACCCACATAATAAACTATGAGTGAACTTCCAAATACTCTTGAAGATGCGATCGCCCAATCTCGTGTAGCCGTCCAAGCTGCCCTTGCAGATGGTTGTACTCGCATACAAGTTGAGTTCCTGTTCCCAGAACTCAAGTTTATGCCGGTGGCGGAACAATTTCTGCCGCTGTTTACAGAATATGATTCCCGTTTGAAGATTTTCTTTGCTGACGCTGGGGCTGCGGCTTTAGCCCGGCGCGATTGGACTGATGCACCATTTCAAATTTTGGATATTGGTACGGGAAGAGCTGCTTCTTTGCAGACAAAAATTCAGCCAGTGGATGAAATTTTCTTATTCATCGCCCCCACTTCTGTAGAAGTAGTGCAGGTGGAAAAGTTATGTCAAGAAATAGGCGATCGCCCTTTAGTCTTGTTAAATCCCCGCCTAGAAGATGCTGGAACTGTAGGCATTGGTTATACAGCCAGAAAAATCCGTGATCGTTTTATCAGTACCATTGAATCCGCCTATTACCTCCGCCCTGTAGACGATGAAACTGCCCTATATCGCTGCTACCCAGGACAGTGGGAAGTTTGGCTAGAAATCGGCGGCGAATATCAAAGAATTGCCGAATTACCCACAAAACCATCAGGTGATGAGTTGGATCTCATCCTCTTGAAGGGACAACCACAAACAACAACAGATGCTGCACCTGCCAGAAAGCCGAGTATGTTTAAGAGTTTGCAACGGTTCTTCAAAGCCTTGAGTAGTTAGGAAAAAGGAAATAAAGTAGAGGTAGCAGGAGGAAACTTGATCATCTGCTGCCTCATTAGCCCACAGCATAATCTGTATACTGCCGTATGTAAGGTGGGTGAAATCCAACGACAATATCGTGTTTTGGTACTCCCATCGCTGCAAGTTGCTCACCTACATCCTCTTCTGTACCATTCCACTGAATCCAAATTTTGCCGTTTTTAATATCAAAATGCATCACAGGTCCAAAAACTCTACGTCTATTTTGCCAGCCAATATATATTAATTGGTAATGATCTTGTTCTACGTCAAAAATTGTTTGAGCTTCAATTTCATTATTAGATGAGGCACGTTGAGCATATTCTCTAAGTAATTGGCGAATACACTCTCGATATTTATTTAAATCTGCCATCGGATAATTTCCTCCGTTTCCACGTCATAAACTATCAGATTGATTTGACTGCGCTGGATAATAGTTTTGATAAATGGTTTATTTAAAAAATCGTTATAAGTGTTTAAGGGTACTGCTAAATACAAAACTCGCTCAGAACCTATCTCTTCTAACGCATATCGATAATTAATAAACTGTCCTACCGCAGTATGAAACTCAGAAATAGTTGAAGTACCAATGAAACTTTTAACTTCAACCGCTATTATTTGCCCTTCTCTTTCTGCTGCAATAATTCTCTCTGCCCCCAAGTCAATGTACATATCGGTAATATTTTCTATGCGAATTAGCAAAGGGTCATGAGTAATCCGCCACCCGTCCTTTTGTAATGCCAATTTCACAATATTGTGAAATTTATCTCTAGCTGACATAAACTGTTTTCTCAGCCTTTATGGGCATTCTAAATATATTTTGCCAAAGAGACGCGATTAATCGCGTCTCTACAACTTTTTTAATTGCCTTGTAACGGGGCGTTTAAGACTTTCTCGATGCGATCGCGCGTTTCTAGTAAGTGCGCTTTGGTATATTCATCCTCGGAATTCACACCCTTAAGTTTTTCATCCAGTTGTTTAAGTTTATACCAAGCTAGAGTACGAGCATCTTCTGGGACATATTCTTTTCGCAACACCATACCAGTCAAAATGTCCAAGTATTGCCGCTGTAAGCCTCGCCGTAAACTGGCAATCTTCATTGGTTGACCTTTTGGTTTGATTACTTCTGTCCAGATACCTGATTGCAATGTGTCAAATAGTTCCGGTAGAGTCAGTGCATTTTCTTGCTTCGTTTTGAGTTCAATATCCTTGAGGCGAGAGAGGCGATCGCCTGAGAGTAAATCCCGCAACACAGAACCCTGCATCATTAGCACCAAGTCATGAATTGGAAAATCCAAACGACCAACTTGCGGAGTACTACCCCAATGTCGCCAACGGGAAGGTGCTAATTTATTCAGTAGTTCTGGTGAAAAGCTCAAGGCATCTTCCGCAAATACATATTTTTGCAACGTTTCTAAAGCCTGCCGCTGTTCTTCAACTGGGACTGGCTCAAATGGTAATCGCTGTTGGCTAACTCCAGAGGGTATTTCGCTGGGGTGGATGCGATAGAATGACTGTCCCCCAATGTATTTTGTAGTGTAATATATTTGCTGGAAATAGTTACCCAATACTGTGCTAAAACGTTCGCTCACATCGCTGTAACTATCACCAGCCATTGGGTAACGTTTATCGAGACGTTCCCACATCACCCGCGAATTATTCAACTGCCACTGAGAATAAAGCAGCACGTTGCCGCTATTATCCCAAGCGTCGGCTGTGGGGTCAAGGTCATACACATCTTCATCTGTAGAATAACTCAACTCTGGCTTGTAGGATTGTGCGGCAATTTCCTCTAAAATTGGCTTTTCTGCTATGGGAGTTGATGTCTGTATTGGTATGTAACCGTACTTAATCGCCCATTCATCATAAGGCCCCACCATATTGGGAAAATAATCTCCCTGTTTTGTACCTTGAGGAGCAATATTTGGGGGAATATAATCCATCACCGAAGTTGTCAAACCTTTATTTTGGGTAATTTCCGTATTATTCATCTCCTGTGGTGATAGCAGTGTACTACCACGGAAGTTATGGCGTAAACCAAGAGTATGTCCAACTTCGTGAGCGATGATTAAACGTAAATATTGATTGATATATTCTTTCACCTGATCTGGAGTGGCCATTGTATCTGGCAGCAGTGACATTGCCAGTGAACCAAAGGCAAACTGGTTAGCAGCTTCCATCCCGTAGCATAAATCGTACTCGCCTGCCATTTTCGATAAACGATTCAACAATCCTTGTTGCCCTTGCATCTGCTGGGGCACACCATTGTTTTTTGCATCTAAACCATTGGCGCAAAGTAGACGATTTTGCATCAAAGCTGATAAAGTGGTGCGATTTTCTGTTTGGCTAGGTTGGACAATTTTGCGATACTCGCTCTTAAGTGCCCGTATAAAGCTAGCATCTACAAGAATATCTGCATCCAAAATTTCTCCAGTCAATGGGTTAACGCGAGATGGCCCCATTGCAAAATAACCATCTACTGTGTTGATCCAGCGAATCGTATTGTAACGAATATCTGCTGGGTCCCATGTGGCGTCATCTGGCATTTGGCGGACTTCAATTGCATCCTTGAATCCCGCTTTGAGAAAAGCTTTGTTCCACATTAGGACGCCTTCTTTCATAGCATCGCGGTATTCTAAAGGCACAGCGTTATCAATCCAAAAGACAATCGGTTTTTTGGGGTGAGAAATTGCTGCTTTCGGGTCTTGTTTTTCCAAATCCCAGCGATTGATATAGCGGACAAAGGAATCGCCGCGATCGTCTTTGGATAAATCTTGGTATGCAGTGATGAAATAACCGATGCGATCGTCTGCAAGGCGCGGGCGATAATCTTTATCAGGTAGTTGAGAGAGACTGTAGTGGACGCGCAGGGTAAAGCCGCGACTATCAGGTAGTGACGCAAAGCTTGGTACTTCACTGTCACGGTCACCGCTACCGGAGAAATTTAAAACTGACTCAATTTCTAAATTTTGCGGGAAAGCTTTAGCAGTACCAAAGTAAGATTGGTCTGTGGTTGCTGGAACTCCTAAACTTGCAGATAATCCACCTAAATCCGTCAGTAGTAAATCTCCCAAGTCGATGAGAAGAGTTTTGCGTTCTGGATGAATACTTTTAAGGGAAATGCTGTAGAGAACAGAATCACTAAAAGACCGGGCTAGCGATCGCGCCTGGGGATCTCCTTCACGAGTGCGAAAATTAACATTGCGGATGACAAAGTTTAATTTATCATCCACCCGTTGGAAATAAAACAAAAAATCTTGCAGAGGCATACCGCTATAAATACCTCGTTCGCCAATGCCCGATTCCAGGGTTGCTGTAGCTAGGTAATTCTTATTAAGTTGCTCTGGCTTAATTTCTAAATAAATTTTATTCTTTTCTTTATTGCGATAAAGGGTAAACAATCCTCCTGACTTTTGGGTATCTTTGATTACTTCATCAAATGGCTCTAAATCATCCTTTGCTGTTGGTGTTTTGCTAGGTTTAGGCTTTTCTGCGGGTTTTGCAACTTGCAAAAATGGTTGTTGCCCTGCTTTTTTAAGGTCTTTTACTACCCAAAGAAATGGTTGAGGCTGTGCGTGTTTATTTTGATTAACCACCCAAACTTGCCCTGACGGTAGCCTCTGCTCCTGGGGAATATTGATCTTCTTTGACGATAACCCTAAGGTTTTAGTTGAAGAAGTTTTTATCGTTAACTGACTATTGGATTTATCTCCACTTTTGGCTGTAACTACGGCTTCTACAACCCGTCCAGCTTGATGTGACAACTCTGTATCAATGTTAATAGGCGGTGACTTGGCGTTAGCCGTTGCTATTCCTAAAAACAAACTATGTAACAAAATCATATAAAAAGTTAATCTGTTCTTCATCTCAAGTATCCTCAATAGCATCCTGTAGTTAATTTTTAACTTTTGCAAAGCTATATAGCCTGCTTTTTGCCGATTGTCTCAGTTGCTTTAGATCAAGCAGCAAACTTTAGACTTCAATTTTATTTGCCGTATTTCAGCTTTGTTACGCTGTGATACAGTATGATTTCTCTTAACAATTGCGTCTATCACAAACAGTAAATATTATTTTTACATTAGACTAATAAATATCTTGGGAAAAAAGTATAACAAATTAGCCAAAGGCGGAAAGTTACTTGATTTTTGAAAGAATTTTTCTGATAACACTTTATTTGCATCAGGAGAAGAAGCTTGATCTGACTACGGGTTAGCAAGAAGCCGCCCTTCAGCAACCCCACTGGTGTAGCCCAGCGGCGATATCGCCAATGCATGATATTTTTCCTGTAGTATTTATTGATACTATTAATTTTTGGCAATGAAAAGCAAACTACCATAGAAAATTTTTAATTCAGGATTATCAAAACAGTAATTTAAATGTAACAACGGACACAGAAATGTCAACATATTTATCTCAAGTCTGGCAACTCCTGAGAAATTATGTGAGGGATATAAGGTTAGAAGAGATGCCAAAGACCACATCTGTAAAAACCGAAGCAGTTTTACCTCTAGGAAAAAGTATTAAAGAACCATATAAAAGCGTTAAATTTGCTCAAGATAATTTACAGGAAAATTTATGGTTTCAAAGACTGCAAGAAAGCTTGGAAAAATGGACAATACCAAGGAGCGGTTTGACTTCTAAGATAGGCGATCAGACGTCAAGCACACTACCTTCTGGGTTTTCCTTTAGAGTGTGCGATCGCCAGATGCATGAAGAGATTTATGATTTACTGGGCAATGGGGCGCTGAAACCAGAAATAGTGAACCAACTAATGGAATTGGTTATGACTGGTAAAAAAATTCGCCCAGAACTGCTTTTTTGGCGGCTAGAGGATTTTTATCGTCGCTGGTGTCAGGGAGAATTTATTGATAGGACACCAGATGATAACCTACCTCAGAAAACAATGTTAAAGCTGGCGGCGCAAAATATTGCGATCGGGCTGAGACAGGTTGACATATATACAGGGCTGAACGTACTAATTTTATTATTAGAGTTACACCGCTACGCCCAAGAGCGAGATGAACTCAAACAAAAAATCACCTTCTATCCATCTGCTCAACCGGACACAGACAATTTTTTCACATCCCAACTGCTGCTGATCGTCAACTATAGCGATGCCCTGGAAATTGGTAATTTTAGCAGTATAGTCGGGCAATTTCTCAAAGGTGGCAACTTTCGGAGTGTTTACTTGGGTGATGCCAACCTTACCGGGGCAGACTTTAGGGGTGCTGACCTAAGCCTTGCTTATCTCGGCGATGCCAACTTAACTGGTGTAAACTTCAGCGGTGCCAACCTTAGCGGTGCTAACCTCGGCGATGCCAACCTCAGCGGTGTCAATTTTAGTGGTGCTAACCTCAGCAGTGCCGACCTCAGTAGCGCCAACCTCAGCGGTGCTAACCTTAGCTGTGCCAACCTTAGCCGCGCCGACCTCAATCGTACTGACCTTAGCAGCACCAACCTCAGCCGCGCCGACCTCAGTCACGCCGACCTCAACCGCGCTGACCTCAGCAGCACTAACTTTAGCCATGCCGACCTGAGTAACGCCATCCTTTTCGGTGCGAATCTGAGTGAAGCCAACCTCCGCAACGCCAACCTTAACCATGCTGACCTCTGTCGTGCCGACCTCAGTGGTGCTGATTTGAGTCACGCCATCCTCAACGGTACTAACCTTAGCGACACAATTCTTTTCAGTACCAACCTTAGTGATGCCATTCTCATCGCTGCTGACCTCAGCTACGCCAAACTTAACGGTGCCAAGCTTAACGACGCCAAACTCAATGGTGCAATGTTCTTAGGCGCAGACCTTAGCGGTGTAGACCTAAGCCGGGTAATCCTCAACGAAGCCGACCTAAGTGGGGTGATTCTCAGCGACGCTGACCTTAGTGGTGCCGACCTCACCGACGCTATCCTTTTCGGCACAGACCTCAGCTATGCCAACCTTAACAGTGCTAACCTCAGTGGCAGTAACCTCAGTGGTGCTATCCTCAACGGCGCGAATCTCAGCCACAGTAACCTCAGCTACGCCATTCTCGGTGGTGCTGACCTCAGCGACACCAATATGGAAAAAATGACTTGGGGTAAAAAGCAGCAGTGGGAAGGTGTGCGAGGATTAGAGACAGCAGTTAATGTGCCAGAGGCGTTGAAGGAAGAATTGGGATTGAATTGAGATAAGGGGGCAAGAGGGCAAGGGGACAAGGAGATAAGGGAGAAGGTAAAACCCAAGCTTTGAACACCAATTTCCGAGTTCTGAACACGACTTTCCGAGTTCCAAACACCAACTTTCGAGTTCTGAACACGGCTTTCCGAGTTCCAAACACCAACTTTCGAGTTCCGAACACGACTTTCCGAGTTCCAAACACCAACTTTCGAGTTCCGAACACGACTTTCCAAGTTCCGAACATCAATTTCCGAATTCTGAACACGACTTTTCGAGTTCTGAACACCAATTTCCGAGTTCCGAACACCAATTTCCGAGTTCTGAACTCTATCTATGAGTATCTCAGCTTGAGTAATGAGCAATACTACCTCAAAGCTAATTCTGAGTATGCTAACTATACATCCGAAGCCTATATCCCGCTTGCTAGAGTGTAAGTCGTTCACGTAAAATATAATGCCATTGTTGCAGCAGCTCTCATGACCTCATCTGCGTCGTTTGACACATTAGAGTCTTTACAGACGGATATCGCTGAATTGATCGCTCGCTTACCGACATTAAAAAATCGGCAATTTATTCAGCAAGCACTTGCTACTATTGTTCGTCTAGCTGATAGTGAAATTGAGCGTCTCGATTGGAAAATCTTGTCGGCTGCATTAGCAGATATGGAGCGCGGTTTCCAGCTCTTTTATAATTACCGACACGTTCGCAAAATCACCGTCTTCGGTTCTGCTCGTCTAGCGCCAGATACACCAGAGTACCAAATGGCCCTTGAGTTTGCTCACGCTGTTTCTCAATTAGGATTCATGGTGATGACCGGCGGTGGTGGCGGGATCATGCAGGCGGGTCACGAAGGTGCTGGGCGAGAAAATTCTTTTGGATTAAACATTCAGTTACCTTTTGAACAAGAAGCAAACCCGTTTATAGAAGGTGATCCCAAGCTAATTCACTTCAAATATTTCTTTACCCGCAAGCTGTTTCTTCTCAAAGAAAGTGATGCAATAGCCTTATTTCCGGGAGGTTTTGGCACTCAAGATGAAGCTTTTGAATGCATGACATTAAGCCAGACTGGTAAATTTGGCCCTGTACCTCTAGTTTTAATCGATCGCCCTGGTGGTGATTACTGGCGGTCTTGGAGCGAATATATAGATAAGCAACTAGTGCAAAATGGTCTTGTCAGTCCTGAAGACCCTAGCCTTTACACGGTGACAGATAACTTGGATGTGGCTTGTGATGCCATTACTCGTTTTTACCAGGTTTATCACTCGTGTCGATATGTAGGCAATAAGTTGGTCATCCGCCTGAAGACAGATATATCAGACGCTCAGTTAGAGCAACTTAATGCTGATTTTAGCGACATTATTATTGAAGGACGGATTGAAAAAAGTCAGGCATTACCTCAAGAAGCGCAAGATGAAACTGTTGGACTACCCCGCCTCGTTTTGTACTTCAATCAACGCGACTTGGGGCGCTTGTATCAGATGATTGCCACAATTAACCGGATGGCTACTCCTTCACCAGACGATGCAGCGCATCCAGAAAGAAAGTAGGTATTAAGCAAGTAAAGGGGAAAAATTTTGAATTACTTTCCCTTTCCTTGTTTCAAGGTTATAGAATTGCGTCACCGATAGCGCAGCGTAAAGCCTTCTCTACGAAAGGCTTGTCTGCGACATGCTCTTGCGTTCGAGCGTCACAGCCCATCGTAGACATTGCCAGTTCCTGAATCAGGCGAACGGCATAATATCTCTACATATCAAAAGTCTGTATAAGTATTTTTATTGAGGAAGGCAGTTCTTGCTGATGGCCTTTAGCGTCTCCCCTTGGGAGAGGGCAGTTTTTGCAGAAGGAAAACTGCCCCGGAGCTTTCGGAGGCTCTGGCTTTGCTGTGTTTCCTGCCGCGACCAGATAGGTCTTGGGTTTAAGATCCTCACTCAACTTTCGTGCCCTGCGGGAAGCTTAGGCAACAGTGACTTCAATTCAGGAGGGGTCGAATCTCCGAATGATTTGCTCCTCCTGGCTCCTGCAACAAAAATCTCATGCGGCTATCTTCATGAGGAATGGGCATTTTAGCCTTGTCAAAGGAGCCGTGAAAACAATATGATTCACCCTACTTACAGATGAAAAAAACAGGAGTTATTATAACTCAATACTGATTCTTGTAAAAAAGCTTGTATATTAGCACAGTAAACGCTGTATCACATCTTAACAGAGGAATAAAACATGCTGGAATTATTGGGTTCAGGTTTGGTGTCGCTCTGGCTAGAGATGGCCGGGGTACAAATCAAACCTCTAGATGCCTTAGATGCTTTGACTTGGCAAAGTAACCCTGGCTTGGTTCTTGCCCCTGATCCCAATCCAGCTGGGGCTACTACGGTGCAGGAATATCTGAAAAAGCTCATAACATCAAAAGTAGTGGCGCAAAATCTAGCCCAGAGTCAGGGAATTTGGATGCAGTCGGGGCCGATGCTGATGGCAAATCACCAAGGTACAACACCTCTGCCGGCTGCCTCGTTAACCAAAATTGCTACTTCACTAGTTGCTTTGAAAACTTGGGGGCCAGACTACCAATTTGATACCTTAGTCAGTGCCACTGGGCCAGTAGTAAATGGGGTGGTGCAGGGCGATTTAGTGATTACTGGTGGTGGCGATCCTTTGTTTGTTTGGGAAGAAGCGATCGCTCTTGGTAATACTCTTAATAAAATGGGCATTAAGCAAATAAAGGGAAATTTGATTATTACTGGCAGTTTTGCTATGAATTTCCAACGTCAGCCGATGCTGGCGGGTCTGATGCTCAAGCAAACACTAAATCGTACGACTTGGGGTCGCCCCGCTATTTATACACACTCAATCATGCCCAAGGGAACGCCTAAGCCTCAAGTTGTCATTGCAGGTACGGTGAAAGTTGAGGCGCAACCAAACCCTCGACAGACTTTGTTACTGCGTCATCGCTCATTGCCTTTGAAGCAACTGCTCAAGGAGATGAACGTTTACAGTAACAACGATATGGCAGAGATGCTGGCAGACTCAGTGGGAGGAGCAACTGTAGTACAATCAACTGCTGCTAATCTTGCTAGAGTACCACAAGTGGAAATTCAGTTAATCAATGGTTCTGGATTGGGCCCGGAAAATCGCATTTCCCCTAGAGCTGCTTGTGCCATGCTGATGGCTATTCAAGGTGAGGCATCTGCCCATCAACTGAATTTGGCTGACTTGTTCCCGATGTCTGGATTTGATCACCGGGGGACACTACACTCCAGACACATTCCCGCTGCAACTGTGATCAAAACTGGCACTCTCCGGGATGTTAGCGCTTTAGCTGGAGTGATGCCCACACGCGATCGCGGTTTGGTTTGGTTTGCTATTATCAACCGTGGGGCTAATGTTTGGGGTTTTCGGACTGGACAAGATCAACTGTTGCAAAATGTTGTAAAACAATTACAACTACCTTTGGCCGTTCCTACTGCCCTCACTCCCCACTCAGCCATCAACTCTTTACCCCAGCTAGGCGCAGCCAGTCGGAATGAAATTTTATTTAAAAGTTAGTTCATCGGACAAAGTCATCATCGACAAGGTTTTGAACCAAAAGTGAGCATGGGTGTCTACTTATCCCCTCTGTTTTTTTATGGATATCACTACCTTGAAAGGTTTAGTATTATTAGCAATCCAAAAGTTTTATTGATGTGTAAAAACCGAACTTGTAAAGGGTAAATGTCCATAATAGCTTTTGGATTAAATTTTCCATTAAGTTGATTACAGGTGGTTCGCGAAATACCCTGACCTCTGTGTTGGGGAGAGCAGGCGAAACTCTAAGTAAAAATAACTGTAAATAGATTTGTCACGACTAAGCAACAATTAGGCTTATAAATTAGGTTGTGATTATGCGATTTCCCAAATCATCCCGGTCTCTACGTCAATTCAGTACTCATGTTTTAGCGATCGCGCTAGGAGTTTTGCTCACCGTTAGCACGTTGCAGGTATTACCCTCCCAAGCCGAACCAGCACCCACAGTAACTGCTAAAGATACTTCACAACTGATTGCCCAACGTCAATCACCAGCCACTGCTGCTATAGGTAGCAGTAGCTTTGTTACAGCAGCAGTCAATCGTGTGGGCACAGCAGTTGTCCGAATTGATACTGAGCGCACAATTACTCGTCGCGTTGATCCATTTTTGGAAGACCCCTTTTTCCGTCGGTTTTTTGGTGACGGTTTCTCCCAACAGATGCCTCCTGAGCAGCAGTTACGCGGTTTAGGCTCAGGTTTTATTATTGACAAGAGCGGGTTAGTTATGACTAATGCTCATGTGGTCGATAAAGCTGATAAAGTAACAGTCCGCCTCAAAGATGGTCGCACCTTTGAAGGGAAAGTTCAAGGCATTGATGAAGTCACAGATTTGGCAGTAGTCAAAATTAATGCTGGTAACGATTTACCAGTGGCACCCTTGGGTTCTTCCAGTAATGTACAAGTAGGAGACTGGGCGATCGCAGTTGGTAATCCTTTAGGATTTGATAACACCGTTACCTTGGGAATTGTCAGTACCCTCAAACGTTCCAGTGCCCAAGTTGGCATTAGTGACAAACGCTTGGATTTCATTCAGACAGACGCCGCCATTAACCCTGGTAACTCTGGCGGGCCACTATTAAATGGCCAAGGTGAAGTGATTGGCATTAACACAGCCATTCGTCCTGACGCGATGGGTATTGGGTTTGCGATTCCGATTGATAAAGCTAAAGCGATCGCAGCGCAACTGCAACGTGATGGCAAAGTTGCTCACCCCTATTTGGGCGTGCAAATGCTAACTTTGACACCTGATCTTGCCAAGCAAAATAACACCGATCCCAACTCTCCTATTCAGATACCAGAAATTAATGGTGTTTTTGTCATGCGAGTTGTCCCCAATTCTCCAGCAGCATCTGCGGGTATCCGGCGCGGGGATGTAATTCTTCAAGTTGATGGTAAAGCAATTACCAGTGCTGAACAATTACAGAATGTTGTGGAAGACAGTCGTCTTGGTCAAGTATTACAGCTGAAAGTGCAACGGGGTAATCAAACACAGCAGCTTTCAATCCGCACAGCCGAGTTGCAAAATGCTTCGTAGAGGGGCAATATAGCCGATTTTAATTGTGTGGAATAGTAGGGGCACAGCATTGCTGTGCCCTTACTGCGTGTTGTATCAAAATATGATCCGTTTAGCCATAATCACGACACAGTTAATAAACTTCGTCATGCGTCCCGATGTCGAGCAGAACAATGGCTTCACTATTTGTTTCTACATCCAGTTCTATAGAAAAGACAACACGACAATCATAGGCGTAAGAGCAGGACTGAAAACCGTCGAGTTTGCCACTCAGTTTGTGGATGCTTAAGGCTGGGGCAAATACGTCTGCTTCCATTTGTTGAAGAGTGTCTTCAATGCGTTGCTGGAGTTCAGTATTTCGCTTCACAAACCTACGGAATGCTCGTTTGAATTTTGGGATCAAAACCAGCAGTCTCATTTCTCTGGTTCGTTTAAAGACTGGCGTAATGCTGCAATAACATCTTGGGCTGACTGATGCCGAAAGTTACCTGCATGGAAATCAGCTAAGGTTTGTTGGGCATCCGTAGCTATTTCTGCACGACGATTTTCGTAGTGGCGGTTTTGTAGAATCTTAATCAGCATTTATTGCTGCTCAGAGGAAAGTTGCAAAGCGTCTTCCAGCACTTGATTGAGAGTACTCATGAGCGAATTAGACTATCAACTCTCAGGTTGAAAAAAATTACGAATTTGAGTGAATTATAGCGTTCTCCCCTCATAATTTACACACCAGATCATACCATCTCGACAGAAAAGGGAACTGACAAGTTAGTGCTTGTGTATAGCTTGCCGAAGTGCAGCAAGCTCAGTCACCACCGTAGGCATCGCTCTACACCGATTTCAAAGTGTCAAGGAGTCTAAATCACTTACCAACAGCTAATACTAGACCTTCATGAGCTAGTATTGCTTGAGGAAAGGCAGATTTAATATCGACTTGAACTTGGTCAAGAAAATCATCATGGTCATCTGGGTGATGATGAGAAATGGCTAGCCGTTTAACGCCAGCATTCAGAGCTGCATTCACCGCAGCTTGCCAGAGTAAATCAGCAGAGTCATGGTTGTGAGACGTAGGGGGAGTGTAAGTGGCATTGGCAATCAACAAATCAACGCCTTGAATGAACTGTAAAATCCGCTCTCGCTCAACTTGATCTGCATTTTGGTGCAAATCTGTGACGTAGGCAACACTATACTCTTGCCAAGTAACTCGGTAACCAACTGACCGCTGAGTTTGATTAATTAATGCAGTTGTAATGGTGACATCATCTAGTTTCACGTCACTGTCTGGAGTCAAATTGTAAAACTGCAATTCCGACTGCATTACCTGTAAAGGGTAAGGAAAGTGTGGCTGGAGCATCTGGTCGCACAGACATTGTTTGATTGAGGCTCCATTTGAGGCAGCTGTGCCGTAAATATGAAAGCAATTTTCCACAATAAATGCTGGAGCAAAAAAGGGAAAGCCTTGAATACGATTTGATTGGCAATTGGTAAAAAATAAATGGGCTTGTAGTGGCGGTTGCAGTTCTTGCCAAGTTTTACCCAGTATGCGTAAGCCAGTACCGCCATCAAAAATTAAACGTTTTCCAGCTACATGCATTTCTACACAAGCAGTATTACCACCATAACGATTGGTGTTGTTACTTGGGGTGGGGATCAAACCTCTTACACCCCAGAATTGCACTAGAAATTCATCTGCTGGACTACTTGGCATGGTAGCTGACTTTTCAGGTATGTAGCTCTGAGAACCCGACAACTCAAAATTTGACATTTTCTTTGAAATTAGACCTTACTGAGCAGGTCATCGTAGCGTCGCACTTCCAACAGCCTGTTTTTTTCGTCCACAATGACTACCGTAGGAGAATAACTTTTTAACTCTTCTGGAGTAAACTGCCCGTAAGTCATTATAATCAAGTGATCGCCAATAATGCCTAGACGTGCCGCACCCCCATTTAGCTCAATTATTCCTGAATGGGCTGGAGCCGGGATCGCATAAGTAATAAAGCGCTGACCGTTGGCACTATTAACTACTTGTACCTGCTCATAGGGTAAGATGCCAGCTTTTTCCAAAAGCATTTCATCAATGCTGATACTACCCACGTAGTTGATATTCGCCCCCGTAAGGGTGCAGTTATGAATTTTTGCCAAAAGGAGAGTGCGCTGCATTTTGATATGGGGTTAGTGGCAGATTTTAAAATCCGTAACAAGGGAAAGTTATGAGAGACGCGATTAATCGCGTCTGTACGGGAGTTAGGAATAAAAATTCATAACTCTTAACTCCTAACTCCTAACTCCTCTATTATCCTCTATAAGCTTTGACGGATTTTTCTACTAAAGCTGCAACCTTATCCACATCTTGCCAACCGAGAATTTCAGTTACCTTTTTTTCCAAATTTTTATAACTACGGAAAAATTCGGCAATTTCATCTAAGCGGTGTGGTGCTAAGTCTTTCAGGGATTTTACTTGAGTGTAGCGCGGATCTTTGTCAGGAACACAAAGGATTTTCTCATCGCGATCGCCACCGTCAATCATCTCTAAGAAGCCAATCGGTCGTGCGGCAATAATACAGCCTGGAAAGGTTGGTTCGTCAATTATGACCATACCATCTAGGGGATCGCCATCATCTGCCAAAGTATTGGGTACAAAGCCGTAGTCGTATGGATATTGCACCGAAGAATAAAGTACTCGGTCTAGAGCAAAAGCTTCTAGTTCCTTGTCGTATTCGTATTTATTTTTACTTCCGCCAGTAATTTCAATTAGAACGTTGATTAGACCCGGTTTCGGTTGGGCAGGAATACGAGATAAATCCATAAAAAACTCCTCTGATAACAGTGAATCATGGGGGCACTCAGTCAGCTTCGCTCCCCGTGTAGAATTTTAGGGCAATATGGATCTCTTCCCAAAGTATTCATTCCATAGCATGGGGACAGGAAATGTTGTGCCCTGTAACCTATACCCCATTCCTTAACTCATCCTACGGCTACGAAAACATTGCTTATCTGATGACACGCTCCCGCGCTCGTTTTCTTGAATTGCCGTGGGAAAATCGAAGTCATTAGTACCAATAACTAAATCGGCGGCCGGCTATCCTGGACATTCCTTGAAGAGATGGGATTCCCGCAGATTTTCGCTGAATTAGCCAAAAAATGGAAAAGGCGTTGCGAATAAACTTCGCAACGCCTTTTCCAAGAGGGTATTATTCTCTTTTGCCCGTAATTGCTGTTGGAGGGATTTTTGCCACTACTCTATCAAGACAACTGAAATCTAGAGTCACATACAGATTCAGCTGATTCTTGATGAACTACATCCACATCTACAGAGGTTGTCTCAAAATCAGTTCTCTCTTTTCCTATAGCTCTCGTGCTGGTGAAATGTTGCTGGAAAGCTTTATCAATCTTTACTTCCTTGTAGGTTTTGGATCAAGGGTTGCTGGTTATTGTTAACATTAGTTGAAGAATAGTGGGCGATGACAAATACGGGTAGGGTAAGAGTCAACAGAGCGATCGCAGTTCCCACAATGTCTGCCAAACGTTGGGAATATGTGTCGGCATTGGCAGACTGGCTATTTGAATTCATACAAAATTGACGTTTTTCGTATCACTGTGTAGGTCTACTCTCTCATTGAGAGTCTTGATGCTATTTTAGCTATTTTTAAACTGTAAAATGTGTAGCATTCTACAATCTAAACCAGTTTTACAACTGTCATAATAGCATTTTTATACATGGAGTTCTTAATACAAAGTTACAAGTAAACAAATCATGTTTTATTTTGTAATTAATATTTTCAGATGTTTCCCTGTATGGTGTAACGGGTCGCATACGTAAAGCCAACTTTAACAGCATCATAAATTACATTTTTTCGCTGCTTAAAGATTAATTAGCAAAATATATTTGTTTGATACTTCATGATTATATCATCCTGCAACGCCTTTGATAAGGTCATTTTACTGGAATTGTTAATTTGTGATACAGGACACAAAACAGCAATTGCACTGAATATCTATCAGTGCTTTTGATTGTTATACAGTAGTTATACACGAAAAAATTTGACAATAGAGAAAAAATGGATAGGAATGATTTTTGTAACCAGCGATCGCTACCGAATAAATACACATGCATCAGATGTGTTGTGCAACATCGATTCAGTGATACCACTAGACAAATATTTTAGAATTGAAATTTTAAAATCTATCTAATATCACAGCAATTTTGTCAATCTATATATAGGTAGAATAAAAATGCTTTGCAAGGTAGCATAGACGAGTAGCGGGTTATCGCCAAGCTTTGCTCAATCTCAATTTCCAGATCCTAAATCCGTATAACTTTTTGATAAATCAAAATCTAATACGAAAAATTGTATAACAAATTAATTAGCTAAAAAAACCGCCACTAACTATCATAGGGCGGTCTGGTTAAGCAATCGGAGGGTAATTACAGATTACTCTGCTAATAAATGGAATTGCTGTAACGAAGTTTGCACTTGTAAATTCGGGGTTGGGGATTGGGGATTGGGGTATTAGACCTCTTGCAAAACTATTTTTGCACTCTTGGGGAAAAGGGTAAAAGTTAAAGGGAAAAGGTAATTCTATCGCCGCTTTCCCCTTTACCCCTTACCCCTTACCCCACAACTGCTAGAAGTCTATTGTCCTTTTGTCTTCCCTAGTTCCTTCCGTAAACACTCATTGGTTCCTTGATAAATCGGGTGTAAAGATGTTTAAAGGTAGACTTAATTACGCGAGGCATACCAAAATCGATGGGCATTAACTTGTCTGGTAACCGCCAATCTTCTATTTTTAATAAGTCAGGATTTAAATTTGGAAACTCTATGGCAGCTAGTTCTGGACAAACTCCTAGCCTTTGGGAAGCTGCAACTGTGGGCACTTGTTCAGGAGGAACATTAAGGATTTCTACCATCGCGCGATCTAAGGCAAATATATCTGATGCGGCTGCTAAAATACCCAGTTGGCGAGGTTCACCATTACTAGGGCCATTTCCTTCATGACCGATGATGCCATCTAATATGGTTAAGTTAGGGTTAATTGCCTTAGCAGTTTCTACTAACATTTCACCAAATCTATTCGCGTCTTTTCCAGCTTCCATGTGCCACCAAGCTTTCATTTTGCCGGGGACGCAACCAAATAAGTTTTTTACACCTAGTGTTAATGTCAACTGCATATGTGATTTCACTTTAGGTAGGTTAATCACTACGTCTGCTTCCATTGCTTCTTTAGACAGCCGCAGATGGTTAAAATTGTCACTGACGGTTTGGTAACGCTGACCATGAAAATCGATGATAGGAAGATTGAGTTCTTCTAAAATAGGCAGATAGCCATTTGCCACTGCTACGCCTTTGGCACTGCCAAAAGCAGGACTATCGCCCAAAAATGGTTTACCGCCAACCTCAATTACCATTTGGGCAACTTCGTAAACTAGTTCGGCACGCGTGATACACTCTTTACCAGGACGCGTCCCTGTAAGTAGATTCGGTTTTAGTAAAACGCGATCGCCTTTTTTTACAAATGCTGCCATTCCTCCAAAAGGTTCCAGGAGAATGACCAAGGATTCTCGTAAAGCCTCTCGTTCGTAGGATGTAGCCCGAATGAGACTAACAGATGGTTTTTGAGTCTGCATAGTATAAATAGGGGATAGAGGGAGTGGGGGAGACAAGGGGACAAGGAGAATAATCATGCCCAATGCTCAATGCCCCATAACCTATTATTCTGTTCTGAGTGGTAAGATACCACTCATTTGTTCTAGATTTAACACTGTGGCTAAGTCTGCTTCACTCATCAACCCCCGTTCTAGAACAATCTGCCGCAAGGATTTACCAGTTTCTAAAGATTCTTTAGCTACAGCAGCGGCATTTAAATAACCGATGTGGGTATTTAGTGCGGTTACTAAAGCTAAACTTCCTTCGGCGTATGCTAAACAACGTTCCTGGTTAGCAGTAATTCCCTGGATGCAGCGTTCGGTGAGTGCAGCTATAGTATTACCTAGAATTTCGATACTGTGAATCAAGTTATAAGCAATCAGCGGCATCATCACATTTAATTCTAATTGTCCAGCTTGTGCGGCTAAAGCGATCGCACTGTCGTAACCCATTACCTGAAAACACACCATTGATGTCATCTCTGCCATGACTGGGTTATATTTCCCTGGCATAATCGAGGAACCGGGTTGCACTGGAGGCAGTTGAATTTCTTTTAAACCAGTTTTTGGTCCCGAATCCATCAGCCGCAAATCGTGAGAGATTTTGACTAAATCCTGCGCTAAGTTGCGTAAAGCACCGGAAACATTTACAAATGGTGCCATACTCTGCATGGCTGCCATGAGATGAGGCGCAGGTTCTAAAGGAGTATCAATCAATTCTGAGATAACTTCTACCACACGGGCACGATATAGAGGATGAGTATTTAACCCCGTTCCGGCTGCACTACCTCCCAAACCCAGCATCATCAAATCACCAGAGGCGGTGTAAATCCGGTTTTGATGTTCTGTAAGGATTTGCGCCCAAGCCCGAAAATTTTCACCCAAGCGCACAGGTACAGCGTCTTGTAAGTGGGTTCTGCCAGATTTGACGATATCTTGAAATTCTACAGCTTTGTTTTCTAAGGATGCGATCGCACCATCTATTGCTGGATGTAGTGTTTTAGATAATGCCAATAAACCACCAATGCGAATTGCGGTGGGAATCACATCATTGGTAGACTGCCCATAATTAACGTGGTCATTGGGACTAACACGTTTGTAATTGCCCTTTTCTTCACCAAGAATTTCTAAGGCGCGATTTGCCAAAACTTCGTTGACATTCATGTGGTGGGATGTTCCAGCACCCGCCTGATAAACATCCACGACAAATTGATTTCGGAATTTCCCAGCCAGGATTTCATCAGTTGCTTGGATAATCGCCTGACTAATATCTTCGGGGATACAATTCAGTTCACCATTCACAATTGCTGTAGCTTTTTTAATTACCAGACAAGCATCTACGTAAGTGGGTAAAGGCTTGATGCTGCTAATCGGGAAGTTTTCGATTGCCCGCAGGGTTTGGATGCCGTAATAAAAGCTACTATCAATTTGGCGATCGCCCATCGAATCGCGTTCGATGCGGAATTGAGAGTCTGTGTGTTCAGTCATAGTATTGTTTTAGGAGAGCTACAGAAAACAGATTTTCCCATGCAGCCACGCTCAGATACACTAATCTGCATAGATTTTGCATATTTACTTGGCTGCTTGTTGCTTTACACTTGTTAATTTTGAAGTTTGATTTTTAAATTCCCTATGACCATACCCAACTGGATTACCTTCTCTCGCCTATTGGGGATACCATTTCTGCTTTACGGTTTATATAATCCCACACCTCAAGCTCAGTGGATATGTTTGGCAATTTTTCTCATTGCTGCATTAACTGATTGGTTAGACGGCTATTTGGCGCGGAAACTTAACCAAATTAGTGAATTGGGTAAATTTCTTGATCCCTTAGTGGATAAACTTCTGGTACTTGCGCCGTTGCTGGTTTTTATTGAACTAGGAAAAGTGCCAGCTTGGGGAGTGTTTTTGATTTTAGCGCGGGAATTAGCGATCGCTGGTTGGCGAGTGAATCAAACAACGATTACGGGGGCAAATATTTGGGGTAAACTCAAAACTGTTAGTCAAATAGTCGCGATCGCACTTTTAATTGCGCCTCTTGCTGAAGTGTGGCAAATTCCCTCTCTGATTGCCTTTTGGATTTCTGTAGGCTTAACATTAATTTCTGGAGGTATTTACCTTTTGCCCCAAAAACCTAGCACTGCTGATTGAAAATATCTACTGTATCGTCCTGGAGGGAGAAGACAAAGGAAAACAGGAATGAAACCACAATATAGTATTGTAATTCAGTGGTCGATAGAAGATAAAAAGTACATTGTCAGCCTACCTGAGTTTGGCCCGTATGCACACACTCATGGAAATACCTACGCAGATGCTCTCAATAATGGTGAGGAAGTGCTGGAACTTTTGATTGAAGATTACCAAGCACAAGGAAAACCACTACCAGAGCCTTTGACTGCAAACGTTTCCTTTAGGTTTGTGTAATTCTCACCCTAATTATAGGAACACTCGGTAATTTCAAAAATGATTCAACAAAATTTTATAAGAGTTATGAGCTATAGTCTTTATTCTTAACTCTTAAATCCTAACTTTTTTCATGCCTTCCAAAATCTTACCACCGCCTCTCAAACCTGGTGACTTACTACGAGTAATTGCCCCTAGTGGTGCTTTGCGAGAATTTGAGGCATTTGAACGGAGTGTAGAAATTTGGCGATCGCGTGATTATCGAGTAGAAGTCAGTCCCCAGATAGATGACAAATGGGGTTATCTTGCTGGAAAAGACGAAAACCGCCGTCAGCAATTAGCAGTAGCATGGCAAGATCCTGATTGTCGCGGTATTCTCTGTACTAGAGGCGGTTTTGGTAGCACCCGCATCTTAGAAGATTGGAATTGGCAACAGAACTCAGCACTTCCCAAGTGGTTGATTGGCTTTTCTGATATCACAGCTTTATTGTGGAACCTTTATACAGCAGGAATTTCTGGCGTTCATGCTCCTGTGCTGACGACCTTGGCAGATGAGCCAGATTGGTCAATTGAGCGATTATTCGATTGGGTGGAAGGTCGCCCCCTTGCCCCTCTGAAAGGTTGCGGTTGGGGTGGTGGTATGGTTAGTGGCACTTTGTTACCAGGTAATCTCACGGTGGCTACTCACCTTTTAGGTACACCAATCCTGCCGCATTTGGATGGGGTCATTCTGGCGTTGGAAGATGTTACAGAAGCACCCTATCGCATCGATAGAATGTTGACACAGTGGCGTTTGAGTGGTGCTTTATCTAAAGTCTGCGGTATTGCCTTGGGCAGTTTTACTCGCTGTGAAGCGCCGCCAACTATATCTAGCTTTAGTGTAGAAGAAGTATTGCGCGATCGCTTGGGTGATTTGGGCATTCCGATTGTTTCTGATTTGCCTTTTGGTCATGATAGTCCCAATGCAGCCTTACCAGTGGGTATAGAGGTAATTTTAGATGGAGATGCGGGAATATTAGCGATGCTTACGGCGGCAAGCTACGCACCATAGTTTCACGCAAATATTGTAACTTTAGATTATTATCCAGATTAGTCTTCAAAAGTTCTTTGCTTCTGCATTACAACTAAATAATCTTGATCCAAATAAAAGTTATTTCCATTCGGACTCAACTGTTTAATCACCCTCATTCATGCCTTTTCTATTAAAAACTCAAAATCAAATAATATTCAAGTTAAAGGACATTATTATTCATTTTTGCAGGATTTTTTGAAACCATTCTTCTACGCGATCGCCCATAGCTTCTAAAGAGTATAGAGTTTCTGCTTTCTGGCGACAAGCTTGGCGGTCAAGTTCATCCAGACGCTTAATACCTTCTACTAAACCTTGGACACTATCAGGTTCGACCAAAAAACCAGTTTTGCCTTCCTCGATAATTTCTGTTAAACCACCCCGACGGTAAGCAATTAAAGGTACTCCACAAGCAAGCGCCTCTATTGCTACATTTCCAAATGCTTCTATCCAACGAGGAGTTACTAAAAGTGCTTGACATTGACCTAACTCCTTTTGTAGCTCAATCGTTGGTAAAAATCCTACATATTCTATGGGAGCATTAGGGTATTGTTGACAAATCTTCTCCCAGTAAGATACATCCTGTTTGAACCCAAATATTTTTAGTGGAATTCCCATTATTTTTGCTGCTGCTACTGCATCTTCTAGTCCTTTTTCAGGAGCTATTCTACCTACCCATGCCAAGCTCTGAGTTGGTTCGGCACAAAATCGATAAATAGATAAATCCAAACCATTTAGCAGACAAATACATCGTTCTGCAAATGTAAAAGTTTCTGCCTGTGTTTTACTGTGAACACCAATAGTACCCGGAAATTTGATTGCTACTTGTTCAATAATTTGATCCATTGCATTTGTCAAAGAACCCATACTGATTAGATGGGCGATCGCACAGTTAAAAAATGGTGTTAAATACAGTGGCAGCCAATCATAAGCAAAATTTACAATTAGATCGTAATCTGCTTGCACTTGGCGAGCATAATCCCACATATTCGCCAGAACAGAATTTTTATGTAGGAAAATCGGATCGCTACGACTCTGATTTTGGGCTGGTATCTGGAGTTCTCCAGGGATTTCTTTAATAGGTAATGAACTGCTAATAGACCCCTGAGGTGCGACAATATTTACTTCATGTCCTCGCCGCAGCATCTCTTTGGCAATGTTAGAGATGGTCAACTCTACTCCACCACCCAATCCCGAACCTAGTGAACCAATTGGAGTGGACATAAATAATAATTTATGATACATTTTCGTCGTTAATGTATTTTCATAAAGATCATTTTTTCACTTAAATAACGTACTTATTAGGTTTCGCTGTGACTCCACTCAAAATATATGAAATTAAATTCAACTTTGCTTATGGTAGCACCGGGTTGTAATTAGGTAAGGATAAAAAACCTCTAAAAAGTGATTCTAAAGTCACGTAGGGGCAATACCCTGCGGGAAGCCCTCCGGGTGACGCTCCTACGTCGCTAACGCTTCGCTAACAGCAGTCGCTCATGGGGGAAACCCCCAGACGCTCGTACCTCGCTAACGCTGCGCTATCGCCCTTGGCGTCTCCCCTTCTCTACGAGACGCTACGCGAAGGGAGAAGACCGCGCTGCTTCACCGCTTTGCGTCTACATGAATTGCCCCTACAGCGTTTACTTTTGCGTAAGTTCTATTTGAGAGTGGAGCAATTTAAGCTTCATCGAATTGATCACACGGCGGTGTGGTTTAAGAAGGGTGAAGTGATAGATGAATAACAAATCTATAAATTGGCATGAAAGTTACCCTTTTTCAATCCCAAATTCATAATTTTTCCCGCCAGTTGACCAATTTTGCTTGGCGGTTTTCACTGATAGGAATTCTTCTGAGTATATTTTTATTATTATATGGTTGTCAGGGGACAGTCCAGAAGAATGACGGAGTAATTCATCTGAGTCTATGGCAATCAATCAATCCCCCTAGTAATCGGGATGTATTTAACAAACTAGTAGATAAGTTTAATCAGACTCATACTGATATTAAGGTGGAATCTATCTTCATAGGCCAACCCCAATTGCCAAAAATATTAACAGCAGTTGTGGGTAATGCACCTCCAGATATTCTGTCATTCGATCCTCAATTGACAGGCCAGTTTATGGAACTAGGAGCAATTCGACCTTTAGAAGAATGGCTGGACAAATTGCCCTTGAAGTCGGAAATTAGCCCCAACCTATGGGAAGAATTAAAATTAGACGGTCATCTTTGGTCAATCCCACTTTACACAAGTAATGTAGGCATTTTTTACCGACCTAAACTTTTCCAAGCCGCGGGAATTACGCAAATTCCTAAGACTTGGGAAGAGTTGAGGGAAGTTGCCAAAAAATTGACCATAGACCGCAATGGCGACAATCGGCCTGAACAGTATGGAATGTTACTGCCTTTAGGAAAAGAAGAATGGACTGTATTTACTTGGTTCCCCTTTTTATTGAGCGCTGGCGGAGAAATTGTCACCAATAACTATCCGAATTTGACAAATATAGGAGCGATCGCAGCCTTACAATTTTGGCAAGACCTATTAAAAGATGGTTCAGCAACACTTTCTTCTCCAGAGCGAGGTTATGAAGAAGACGCTTTTATTGCAGGTCGCGTTGCTATGCAGCTTACAGGGCCTTGGACTTATATAATGAAGTCTAATGTTGACTTTAACGTATTTCCTATACCTACAAAAGTGAAACCTGCGACAGTGACAGCCACTGGAAATATGTATTTGATGAAGACCACACCAGCAAGAGAGCAAGCTGCACTCAAATTTTTAGAGTATGTTTTGAGTGAAGATTTCCAAAAAGAATGGAGTATCGGCACCGGTTTTTTACCAGTTAACCTTAAAGCTACTCAAAGTGAAGCTTATCAGCAATACATCTACCAAAAACCCTTGTTAAAAGTGTTTATGGAACAAATTCCTCTGGCTGGTGCTAGACCGATTATTGCTGGATATAGTCGTCTTTCTGATAGTCTTGGTCGAGCTATTGAGGCTACGTTGTTGGGTGAGTCTCCCGAAAAAGCTCTCAAGACAGCACAAGAACGTTTAGAACTTATTTGGGATAGCCAATAAATATGGATTTTGTAGGATGTCCCAAACGAAATTTTTGCAACCTCCTTTAAAAAATCTGGCGTTTTTCCTACTTAATCCCAGTTTTGCGATGTAAATCTCTTTTCAAGGTACACAAGCCGATTGCTGGTATAACTCCTAGAATAATTGCTGTAAATCCTTGTCCACTCCAATACAATATGGGAGTACGGTTTGCCGCTGGAATCAAATTTTGCACCAGAAAAAGCAACCAAACCAAAATAGTGATCAATAAAAAAGAGATTGAAGGCAGAAAATTCCACCACCAAATGCCAGCTGTATATCGCCTTAATACTAGCCATTGGCAAATACCCAGCCAAATTCCAGAAATTATATATGCGATCGCAGACAGAAATCCAAAAATAAAAGTTTGTTCAGGAGATAAAGTTTCATTTAACGATAAGGCTATGGCTGAAATGTAGTTAATCCAAGCTGTAGAAACGCCGTTGGCAATCAGCCAACCGACACTAGTAGCAAATAGCCATTGCCAACCTGATAAATATCGGTAAAGGACAAGAGCTTGGTCGGCAGCGAAAATCACAGCAAATACAATGTTACTGAGACTTCTGACCAAAATGCTCCATATTTGTGGTTGGATACCAACGTTAGGTGAGCTTTGGACAATAATTTTCTCCAAGGCGATACTGGCAACGCCACCCACAACCCATCCGATCAGGGTCATTAAGGTAAACTGAATAAAAAACCTCTGTCGCTGCGATCGCGGAATCAAAAACTTTCCTGGGTTAGGCTCATTATTAGCAGATGCAACATGATCGGGACTGTTAGAGTCAGTTTGCATATCAAGTTAGGGGAGTAGGGAGTGGAGAAAACACAAAAGAGTAACGAAATTCTTTTATATTCCACTTTCATTGTTAATTCTTGTTTTATCCGATTCCCGACTCCCGATTGCCCTTTGGTGTAAAGCAGTAGCGCTTTTAAGGTAAAGCTGCTGAAAAAGCGTAATCCCAGAATGATAAGCTAAACAGTGGCATAAAAATTGTGACTTAGGATGAAGTAATAAATGGGTGTTTCTTCAACGACTCCTCATCTCTTACGGGCTGCTCGTGGTGAAGTAGTAGATCGTCCCCCTGTATGGATGATGCGACAAGCAGGACGATATATGAAAGCATATCGAGACTTAAGAGAAAAGTATCCTTCGTTTCGCGATCGCTCGGAAATTCCAGAAGTAGCAATTGAAGTTTCCTTGCAACCGTGGAGAGCCTTCCAGCCAGACGGTGTAATTTTATTTTCTGATATTGTCACCCCATTACCTGGTTTGGGGATTGACATGGATATTGCCGAAGGTAAAGGGCCAATCATTCACTCACCCCTCCGCACTCAAGAACAAATTGATCGTCTGCATCCCTTAGAACCAGAAGCAGCTCTACCATTTATCAAAACAATTTTGCAGGCGTTGCGCTCTGAAGTAGGCGATAAGTCAACGGTGTTAGGCTTCGTGGGTGCGCCGTGGACGTTAGCAGCTTATGCAGTTGAAGGAAAAGGTTCTAAAACCTACTCCATCATCAAAAATATGGCATTTTCAGATCCAACGATATTGCATCAATTGTTAGCCAAATTCGCAGATGCGATCGCGATCTATGCCCGCTACCAAATTGACTCCGGCGCTCAAGTTGTGCAAATGTTCGATTCTTGGGCGGGTCAATTGAGTCCTCAAGATTATGACACCTTTGCTCTCCCTTATCAGCAGCGAGTTTTCCAGCAAGTCAAGCAAACCCATCCCGATACACCTTTAATTCTGCTAGTTAGCGGTAGTGCGGGTGTGTTGGAAAGAATGGCACAATCTGGCGCTGATATTGTCAGTGTAGACTGGGCAGTGGATATGGCAGACGCACGAGCCAGATTAGGCAAACAAGTCAAAGTTCAAGGAAATCTTGACCCAGGCGTGCTATTTGGCTCTAAACAGTTTATCCGCGATCGCATTCTCGATACCGTTCGCAAAGCTGGTAATTGGGGTCACATTCTCAATCTTGGTCACGGTGTCTTACCAGAAACTCCCGAAGAAAATGTCGCTTTCTTCTTTGAAACAGCAAAAGAACTGAATCTTGTAGGAGTTAAGAGTTAGAAATTATGAGTTATGAGTTAAGAGTTAGGAGTTATTAAGTTATCAGTTATGAGGTGCAGAGTTACTTTTAACTCCTCAGTTTTAACTCTTAACTTTATTTTTAACTCCTGATTCGGAACTTTTAACTTCATTTTTAACTCTTTACTTTTAACTCTTTACTTTTGATAAATTCTCTATGAGCCAGAAACGAATTTTAGTAACTGGTGCAAGTGGTTGTATAGGTCATTATTTAATAGAAGCATTAATTAAGGAAACTGATTACGAACTGTATCTGCTAGTTAGAAATCCAAGCAAATTGCAAGTTGATACCAACGCACGTTTAGGTATCAACGTTTTGCAAGGTGATATGCAAAACATTCATCAGTTTGCCGATTTGCTATCCACAATTGATACAGCGGTACTCACTGCCACAGCTTGGGGTGGTGATGAGACATTTAATATTAATGTCGTCAAAACTATAGAGTTGCTCGAACTGTTAGATCCAGAACGTTGTCAGCAGGTAATTTATTTTTCGACAGCTAGCGTTTTAGATCGGTACAATCAACCATTAAAAGAAGCAGGGGAAATTGGGACAGATTACATCCGTTCCAAATATGACTGCTTACATAAGATATCAAAATTAGCGATCGCACCCAAAATTACCACAGTATTTCCTACTTTAGTATTGGGTGGTGATGCCAATAAACCCTATTCTCATGCCACCTCTGGCATTCCAGAAATTACAAAATATATTAATTTGATTCGCTTTTTGGAAGCAGATGGCAGTTTTCACTTTATCCACGGACGAGACATTGCTACTGTCGTGCGATATTTGATCGATCATCCTGCTAAAGATAATCAACCACGTCGGCTTGTTTTAGGTCAATCACCATTAACTGCTAATCAAGCAGTGAAACAAGTTTGTGCTTATCTGGGCAAAAAGATTTACTTTCGCATTCCCATATCTATAGCATTGGCTAATTTGATTATTGTTCTGTTCCGCATTCGGATGGCAGCTTGGGATCGGTTTTGCATGAACTATCGGCATTTTACATACGAAAAATTCATCAATCCCGATAGTTTCGGCTTGCCAAATTATTGTGCAACCATGAGTGATGTTTTAAAAATTAGTGGTGTTAAAGGTGTGAAGTAGGGTATTTGACACTTTTAACATTAGGGCAAATACATCTCATAAGCTAATCAAAGATAATAAATCAGCAAAAGCTCACGTAACCACACTCTACTTAGTAGAGAAAATGAGGCAATGTTGCGATAACTATGTATAAATTCTATCATTCTCAATCAAAATGATAAAATAGAACAACTTTAATAAAAAGTCAATAACTCTTTATTTTCGTTAGAGTGGGATAACAATCAAAGTGTGAGGATTGATACTACATGCGAATCTTGTTAGTGTATCCGATATTTCCCAAAACCTTTTGGTCATATGAAAAAATTTTGGAGTTAGTCGATCGCAAGGTTTTGTTACCACCTCTGGGTTTAGTAACAGTGGCCGCGATTCTGCCCCAAGAATGGGAATTCAAGCTGGTCGATCGCAACATCCGCCCAGCAACAGAAGCAGAATGGGCATGGGCAGATGTGGTAATCCTCTCCGCGATGATTGTCCAGAAAAAAGATTTACTTGACCAAATCCAAGAAGCAAAAAAACGTGGCAAGCTAGTCGCAGTTGGCGGCCCCTACCCCACCTCTGTACCTCACGAAGTTGAAAATGTTGGCGCAGATTTTCTGATTCTGGATGAAGGAGAAATCACTCTGCCCATGTTTATTGAGGCAATTCAACAGGGAGACACATCTGGCACTTTCCGCGCCACCGAGAAACCTGATGTCACAAGCACACCAATACCCCGCTTTGATTTATTAGAATTGGATGCTTATGACATGATGTCGGTGCAGTTTTCGCGCGGGTGTCCCTTCCAGTGCGAATTTTGTGACATTATTGTTCTCTACGGGCGCAAACCACGCACCAAAGCCCCAGCACAACTGTTGGCAGAGTTAGATTGCCTCTATGAATTGGGTTGGCGGCGGGGTGTGTTCATGGTAGATGACAACTTTATTGGCAACAAACGAAATGTGAAATTGTTGCTGAAAGAGTTAAAAGTCTGGATGGCAGAACACAAGTATCCTTTCCGGTTTGACACTGAAGCTTCAGTGGACTTAGCACAAGACTCAGAAATGTTGGAGTTGATGGTTGAGTGTGGTTTCTCGGCGGTGTTTTTGGGAATCGAAACGCCGGATGAAGATAGTTTGCAAATGACCAAAAAGTTTCAAAATACTCGCAGTTCCTTAACTGAGGCAGTGCAAACCATCACCAAAGCTGGATTGCGCCCAATGGCTGGGTTTATTATCGGGTTTGATGGCGAAAAAGCAGGTGCAGGCGATCGCATTGTCCGCTTTGCAGAACAAGCAGCTATTCCCTCAACTACCTTTGCCATGTTGCAAGCGTTACCTAACACTGCGCTTTGGCATCGCCTGAAAAAAGAAGGGCGACTGCGGGAAAATCAAGATGGCAACATCAACCAGACAACATTGATGAACTTCCTCCCCACCCGTCCCCTAGAAGAACTTGCTAGAGAATATATTGAGGCATTTTGTACTTTATACGACCCAGTGCAGTATTTAGATCGCACCTACCGATGTTTCTTAATGATGGGTTTGCCGAGTTGGAAAGCGCCAGCGAAAATGCCAGAGTGGGTGGTTGTGAAAGCGTTGTTAATTGTAATTTGGCGACAAGGCATCAAACGAGAAACCCGTTGGAAGTTCTGGCACCATTTGTTTAGCATTCTCAAGCGTAACCCTGGAGTTGTTGAGCATTACATCGCGGCTTGTGCCCACAACGAGCATTTTCTAGAGTATCGCCAAATTGTGCGCGATCAAATTGAAAGTCAGCTAGCTGAATATCTCGCACAAGGTGCAGAAAAGCCATATGTGCTAGTGAAGGAAAAAGCTGAAGCGGTAGTTAGTTAAGGGTGGTAATGGGTAATAGGTAATAGTAAATAAATTACTTATTACCCGTTCTTAATTAAAAGTATATGAATGCAATCTGTCAGTTTAAATTACTTTGCAACCATGCACTTAAAGGTGAAACCCTTGAAACCTTTTTAAAACCTCGTTAAGAGCCTCTGGCTGGAAATGCACTTCAATTGCAGCTCTGCCGCTAATTCTGGAGGCAGAGCCTCCCATTAGGCATTCCCAGCCAGAGACTCTTAACGAGAAAGACAATCTCTCAAAGCTTTGTCTAGACTGGTTTTTACGTTAAGTTAACACCAATGAGCATTCCTATGCTCCTACAGTATGGTGTATTTACGATCGCAGGATAATTAAGAAAAGCCTAAAAATTTCCGGGAGCATTGTTAATTCACATCACGATGCATTTGTACAGTGCGTAAGTCCTAAAATTAACTCTGCTGCTTTACTCATTAACGAAATGTTAATCTCAAGTTGGTTCATTTCTTTGCTTTAAAACCTCCATCACAACTTTACTGAAATCTGCATTACCTTTCCTCACACCCAAACCATTAATTGCACTTCAATTTGCTTTACGCCACAACTTAAAGCAATGAGTAAAAGTTGTATTGGTATAAGGGAAATTACCTACGCTAGAGAAATTAGTGCAATAGGAACGAAAACGCGCCTAACAACTAGCGCAAAGGTTACGGCATTTGGATATTAACCCAGAAGATATTTAGAAAATTGGGTAATGCATAGATAAAGCAGTGCTTTGCTTTCGTTCTCAAAATTGTAGCAGTTGCTGTGGGTAGTGGTTTACCATACCTGAAGCCACTACGTATCTACGATTTTGAATGCAACCTACCAATTCGTATGAAGATGCACAAAATGATCTGTCTGAAATCCTTACTAGATAAGCAGACTATGCTATGCAGGCTCACATAGAATTGGTATGAGGTTTTGGTCTTTAACTATCAAAATTGCACATCTAATTTTAAGAAAAAGTATAAATTTTTCATGAAGTTTTCATTGTATATAAGCTTAAACTCTAAATGTTAATAACAGTGCATATAGTTATCCACTAAAGTATTTTATCAGTATAAATACGTTAAATAAAGGGCTATTTAAATATACAAACAAAAGCCAAAACAAAGATTGACTTTGCTAAAGGATAGCTGTTAGAAGTTAAAGAGCGACACAGACAGAATGTTCAAAACATTACTGTATACATTGTTTTCCCTACTTAATGACTCTTGATATGAAACCTGTTTTATTCACTGCCTTGATTGCTGCTACCGCTACCTTAACCGGATTATTATCCAAAGTAGAAACTGCATCTGCTGCTGACTTTAATTGGGATAGTTCCTGGACTCAACCAACCGTATATAAGAAGTCTCAAACTGGTTTTAACGATACTCCTTTTCAACAATTTGTCCAAGCGGAAAGTGTTGCCCTCCCAAACAGCGGACAAGTTAAATTAGACCCTAATAAATTAAACCTAAAATACGATCACGATGTCTCTGTTTACTTTATCAATGAGGGCGCTGGTTATAGAAACCAGTTAGCCTTCAATGCCACAGGAACTACTAACAAGTCTGGACTACTTTTTAATGATATTTCTTGTGAAGGAGCTGCGTGTATTGGTGGTGCTTGGGGTGGTAATGCACTAAAACTGGGTGATGGGGTCAAAGTTGGTAATATTACCGCAGGTACTCAACTCGATTTTTGGTTGAGAGCTGATGGTTTGAACCGTGGCAAATCTGCCAATATCTTTGGTACTGAAACTACCTCTAATGCTGACGGACTACAGCACGCTGTTGCTTATGCTTACAACAACTACATTCTCCTGGCATTCGAGGATTTATACGGTGGTTTACACGCTTCAGGTATAGATTCCGCAACTGGTAAGTCGAACGAAGGTTCTGACCGTGACTTTAATGATGTTGTAGTCGTTCTTGATATCGGCGAGGCAAATGTTAAAGAGTTAATTGGTGCTACCGTTCCTGAACCATCTGTTACTCTGTCAATGTTCGGTGTAGGAGCAGTTAGTATGTTTGGATTGCGTCGTCGCCGTCAAACTCGCACTTCTAACTAAATTTTGAACGTTGTTAATATAAGGTGCTTTTACTTTGATTAGAAAATAATACGTGATTGCTTGCATTTTCACCCGTACAGTTATACGGGTGAATTTACGTATATAGTGGCATTTATATTTTATCTACCCCGATCGCGTTCCAAATCATCAATAACTTTTTGCAAATACCACTCGTCTGACATCCCAGGATAATAATCCTGCTTCTGCTGAATTAATCGTTCGGCAATTTCCCAATATCCCCCAACCATTCGCAAAAGTCGCTGATGTAGCAGATTATATTTTTGTTTTTTTGACTCCGGACTAAATTTTTGGATTTTTTCTAGGCTACTTAAGACTTGTTGATAATTTGCCCAGTCTTCTTGTTCACAAAAAATACTCGCCGCCTGTTGATAATCTTCTAAAGCATTTTGCATTTCTTCTATGCAAGTATAGGCAATGCCGCGATTGTAGTAAGCTTGAGCATCATCAGGGTTTATTTGCAGCGCTTGGGTGTAATCTTGAATTGCACCGATATAGTTACCCGTTGCCCGATAGGCATTACCTCTGGCAATATATACTAAGGGATCTTTGGGTTGCATCTGGTGTGCTTGGTTAAGGTCTGCGATCGCACCTTGATGATCGCCCAACACAGAACGTGCTTTACCTCGGTTGCGATAGACAATAGCATCTTGAAAATTTAGTCGCAATGCTTGATTAAAATCTGCGATCGCTTCTCGATAATTACCCATTTTGCAACGCACAACACCACGACAGCAGTAAGCTTGTGCATCTTGTGGATCGGCTTTTAATACCCAGTTTAAATCGGCGAGTGCCTCTTTGGTATCTCCCTTTTCAGCCTTTTCTAATAATTGCGTGAAATATTCTTTTGTGGATAAAACTGGTGCATTTGGAGAACGTGATTGCTGCACAACAGGTAATTCTTGGGGTTGTAACTGTTTAATCTGTTCCATACACAGACGACAATTGTCTTTATCGTGTTGTTCTAGATATAGTTGTGCAGCTTTTTTAAAGTTAGCGATCGCGTCTTGAATATAACCCTGTTTGCGCCGTATTATCCCCCGCAGATTATAAGCAGGAGCATAATTGAGATTGAGACGAATAGCGCGTTCAACATCGTCTAGCGCCCCCGGTAAATTTTTCAGCGCCACCCTTGCCAATCCACGACAATAATATGCCTCTATACTCTCAGGATTAAGCTTCAGGGCTTCGGTATAATCTGAAACAGCTTTAAGGATTGCTCCTAAGTCATAATGTGCCAAACCCCGTTGCAAGTAAGCTTCAATAAAGTAAGGTGTCAGTTGTAAAGCATGGTTAAATTCTTCAATTGCTCCAGCGTAGTCTTTTCGCCTAGCCTTTTCCAATCCTCTATTGTAGAATTCGTCATTCATGGCATTTGTTTGGTTGATTCAGTCAGTTAAATTCAGAACGCTTGTCGTAGCCTAATCTATGCACTCACCTTAATATTTTAAGTATTCAGCATGCCTTTGCTTCATTCTCGTGTCTTGAAAAATGCATCTGTAAAAATCTGTGGTTACTTTGGACTTATGCTTCAGTTTGTGAAGATGCCAGACTACCTAACAGAGCTAACGAGCAAACATTATTACTTAAAAATTTATTATATTTAGCAGTTTGTGGCTGTGAACCGGATTCAGTCCGATTAACAATAGAAAAAATCGTAGCTTTATTAATTCATCTGGCAACTTTAGTTATTAAGTTAAATAAACTACTATTAGCACGATTATTTCCAATTAAAAATAAAATAACTGGGGAAATGACTAAATTCAATTCCCCATATATTGTAGAACGTAAAATTTTTACAATTCACTATAATTATTCCGAAAGTAAGCTAGGAGAAGTCAGTACAAAAACATCCCTACTTCCTTTAACGTCAATCTTTGGTTTGATCGGGGTTGTAAAGTGGAAAAACTCATGATCATTGACCAATAAGAGTTCTCCAGGATTTAGAATTTTACTAAACACAGGCTTTTCTTTTTTGGCAGCATACAGATGTGTTTCTCCACCTTGAATATTATCTCTATCTACTGAAAATATACCAATCAAATCAGTACCATCTTGATGGATACCTTCAGGCGCTGGATTACCCAAATTATCTTGTGAACAAATAGTTTTAATTTGATGAACTCCGATTTCAGCTTCAGGATGAAGTTTACAAGAATCACTAAATGCCAAAACAAGATTTCTAAAAATCTCAAGTTCTATTAGTTCATCATCTAATTCTGCAAACTCTCTTTTTCTATCGCCCATTAATGGATTATACTCTTTACTTTGAAAGAAGTAGCCATGAGGTAATTTGATTAACTCATTTCCGGAAACTGTGAACCGAGATAATCTTCTCGAACGATAGTTGCCTTTGATATAAGGGTCAATAGGCATATTACTAAAAAATGGCTTGAAACCTTCTGGATTTATCGAATTTACCTTTCTTAGAGTAAACAGAAAAGTATATTCTAATTCCGTCAATGCCCACACTTTTTGCATAGGATTTACCTCCTTGCACGTAGGAATTCTCCCGGATTTTTCTTTATGGGAGGCTTATAATACTTAGTATATGCTACTTTATATTAACATGTTGTCAATTTGACTACAAAAGTTGACATTTTATGATAGAAGAAATTACTCAATTTCTGTCACAGGGCGGAGTAGTTGCTGAAAAGCTTTGCTGTTGAGAGGTAGGTGAGTAAGGAATCGACGTATATTTACTAACAGCAACAAGGTTTTATAATGATAGATTGGCTTTATCGCTACCCACCTTTGTATCCGGGTATTTTACTCAAGCGTTACAAGCGTTTTTTTGCTGAGGTTCAACTTGCTTCTGGCGAAATAGTGACAGCACACTGTCCAAATACAGGGCCAATGACTGGAGTATCAACTCCCCAAAGTGCGGTACAGCTTTCCAAAAGCGATAATCTTAACCGCAAATTGGCTTACACTTTAGAACTAATTCAGGTACATGACAACGAGCCAACTTGGGTAGGTATAAATACTTTTTTGCCCAATCGGGTGGTAAAGCTAGCTTTGGCAAAACAGCTTTTCCCAGAATTAGGTGACTATTGCCAAATCAAGGGCGAGGTGGTTTATGGGTTAGATAAAAAAAGTCGAGTGGATTTTTTCTTAACGGGGAGTGATAAGGAACGCCCGATTTATTTAGAAGTGAAAAATACAACTTTGTCTGAAGGGAGACTAGCCTTATTTCCCGACACGGAGACTACAAGAGGACAAAAGCACTTGCGAGAACTAATGGCACTTCTACCTCTAACTCGTGCAGTGATGCTTTACTTTATCAATCGCGGTGATTGTACTGAGTTCTCCCCTGGCGATCGCACAGATCCTGTATATGGTAAATTATTACGGGATGCGATCGCTCTTGGTTTAGAGGTCTTACCTTGCCGTTTTGATATTTCCCCCGAAGGTATTCGTTATTTGGGTTTGGCAAAACTAAAAATTTGATTACACCTAATCAAACACTAGAGACGTTGCATTGCAACGTCTCTAAACACATGAAACAACAAATCCATCTAGATACTATCTAGATGGATTTGTTGGTAGTTGGTGTTTTACTAAAAAAAATCCAACCAGGCTTTAATGAAGAAACGACTATAGTTAGTCGCCGCCCCACAAATAGTATTCGCTATTTTGATGTTTGCTTATGCAGGAATCAAAACTGTGTCAATGACGTGGATGACACCGTTATCAGCAGCAACATCTGCTGCTGCAACTGTTGCATCATTGATTTTAACGCCATTAGAAGCGTCAATTTTTACATCTGAACCTTCAACTGTTGTAGCTGTCTTCAGCTTAACTACATCAGCAGCCAATACCTTTCCTGAGACTACATGATAGGTCAAGATTTTCTTGAGCTTTGGAATATCTTGAAGTAATGCGTCTACTGTACCTGCTGGAAGCTTATTAAACGCTTCATCAGTGGGTGCGAAGACGGTAAATGGACCAGCGCCTTGCAGTGTATCTACCAGACCAGCGGCTTGGATTGCTGCAACTAGTGTCTTGAAAGAACCATTGTTAGTAGCAGTGTCAATTATGTTGGCCATGTGTTTTACCTAGTTCTGTGTAACTTGTTACAAATCTAAACTATTTTATTAATAAAATCTATCTATCGTTAGGCGTATGTAAAATAAAATTTTTTATTGATAGCATAAAAAGTTGTATATATTTTTATACAAATAGAGAAATATATGTATATGATCTGGGCGCATAAGTTATAGGCACTCCTGGATGAGTAGTTTACCGCCGCAAGCATCGTTCCTTTTTTTACACAGATGTAGGAGCGATCGCCCGCCATGCAATCTCAATAGAAAAGGTGCGTCACCGAACAGCCGAAGTTCAAATTTGATAGTTCAATGCAATTAAAACTCTGCCACAATGCTGATTTGTCAGTACAGTTTTCAGCATTTTCTTAAGTGGGAATTGCATTTGAGTGTCCAATTACACAAATTGCGATAGTGGGGATCATCAGATTACACAAATTAAAATCCAGACGATACAAGATTTTGGAACTATTTATCTAAAATTAATGTGTCTATTTTATCCAAATGCGATGCAAATACCGTGGCTCTTAGTTAACATCAAAAACAACCCTTCAAAAGGGAGAAGTTCATCTCTGCAATTACCAATATTTTCTAATACTACTAGGAATAATGTTTGGCTTAGTGTTCCAACAACGCTTAAGGCATTTTCATAAAAGTAATATAGAGGTATTGACAAATACAGTAGCCATAAATCGATTGTGAGAAAATAATAAGCATAGAAATTTCACTAAGTATTGGGTGCAAAATGTCGAGGCGTTCGCTAACTGAATTGAACAAAACCTAGCGAAAACCTCGTGAAATCAAAGGCGTATTTACACACAAACTTATAAGGTAATTAAAATGACTTACGATTCAGAAGATGTGCAAAAAATCCTTCAAATAGCACTTACTCGTAAACAGGAAGGTGAATTTTCACAAGAACAGCTTATAGAAATGGCATCTGAGTTAGGTATTTCTTCTGATATTTTGAAAACAACTGAAAAAAATTGGTTAACTCAACAAGAAGAGGAACGTTCGCTACGCACATTTAATACTTTCCGACGTAGAGCTTTTTGGGCACACCTTGTTACCTTCCTAGCGGTGAATTTATTCCTTATTCTTTTGAATTTAATAACTAGTCCGAGTTATTTTTGGGCTATCTTCCCAGTATTAGGATGGGGGTTAGGACTATTTTTTCATTGGTGGAGTGTTTATCAAAGTAAAACAGAGGATTACGAGATAGCCTTTCAGAAATGGCGTGCGAAAATTTAACTTCTCCCTACTTTAAAGAATGTGGATGCGAAGAAGATGCTTTAAGTTTTAAAAGCAATGGGTTTATCTAACCTCTAACCCATTTTATAATATGGGAATCAGATTTGATTTTTGAAAAGCCAAGCTGACTGAAAGATTGCCAAATCAGGTTTTGGTTTTCAGTATACTTGGCAAAACTCAAGTTGGATTCTTATAATTTTTTGGGGCGTTCGCTTCACTAGTTACTATGGTGGAACTTTCCCTCTTGTTAAGCTCCTTCTTTACGAGTTGAGAGTAATCTTTCACCTAGAAATGGGGAAATTTCCGTACTTGATACTTTGCTGACTCCACTACTAAATAAGATTGTCTCAGCGCTTAGATTAATTTATCTTCACTAGTCTGCAATCTGCTTGGGGTATGGCTTTCCACTGCTCCAGTGTTGCCCAACAAATGATAAGGATAACTTCTGTGTGGTCATTGAGGCTGATTTAAACCTCTTTACCAAGAAATCTAGAGTATTTAACCAGCGCTATCGTCCAAATTTGTACGTCCTTCTGGATAAAATTTTCCCTTAAATTCGGGACAACCTTAAACTTGAGCCGTTCTATATGCACACCCTGTGATCTCTGTGTTTGCTAATTTGCCAAAATAGAGATGTAGGCTAGAATAACCACGCTTTTAGCATAGCTTGATTGCCTACACTCAGGAGCAATGATTGGCTGGTTTGAAATAAGTAAGAGGAAGGGAGTATGGAAAGCAACAACTGGTTGCAACAGCTAATGATGGTGGGTCTTGGTACAACATCTTTAGTAGCAGAAAAACTGCGCCAAGTCAGTGACGATTTAGTTAAAGACGGTAAGCTCAATCCTGAGCAAGCCAAGGCAGTTATAGATGATATTGCCCAGCAGTTAAAGTCGGAGCAGGGAAACTTCGATGTCCAAATGCAACGACAAATGCGAAATATGATGCAAGATTTGGGGGTAGCTCGCCAGTCAGAAGTGGACGAACTGCGCGGTAGAATTGATCGTTTAGAGCGTCAATTGCGCGATTTAGAAAATAAGCTTTGGCGTTAGGATGTCCTTTCTGATTTAAACTAAATGTGTCCTGTTGGTAATCTTTTTGCCAGGATACCTAAGTAAGGAGAACTGATTTTGAAACCAATTTTCCTCAGCGTGGCGTTCATGCTGGTATGTGTTGTGCTTTTGGTTGTGGGGCAAGTAGGCAGTAAACAGAATACTGCCATTGCTGCCCAGTTAACCCAAACGCCGCCAGCGCCCACAACTGTAACTGAAAATAATACTCTAATTGCGAGCAATACTATGTCTGATGCGAATGCCGTAACCACCCCCTCTGGATTGAAGTATGTCGAGTTAAAAGAGGGGACTGGGGCGACTCCTCAACCTGGACAAACGGTTGAAGTTCACTATGTCGGCACTTTAGAAGATGGTACTAAGTTTGATAGTTCACGCGATCGCGGCCAACCTTTCAGCTTTAAAATTGGCATTGGGCAGGTAATCAAAGGATGGGACGAAGGACTTAGCACCATGAAAGTAGGCGGTCGTCGTCAGTTAATCATCCCCTCAGAGTTAGGTTATGGCTCTCGTGGTGCTGGTGGCGTGATTCCACCCAACGCCACTTTGCTGTTTGATGTGGAATTGCTGGGAGTTAAGTAGAGGCTAGGGACTGGGCATTGGGCATGGTTTTACCTACTCCCCTAGTTCCCAGTCCCCAATTCAATAGCTAAATTTTTAAATTTTGAAACTTTGTAAACTGTGGATTGAACAAAAGTTTTGCAGTACCTGTAGGCCCGTTGCGATGTTTAGCTATAATTACTTCTGCAATGCCGCGATCGGGAGTATCTGGAGAGTAATATTCATCGCGGTATAACATTATTACTAAATCTGCGTCTTGTTCAATAGAATTGTGAACAACAATATTATTGGCAACAAAGTTATTCAAACTAGGAACGGTAAGGTCAAACACTTCTTCCTCTTTACTACGTTCAATTGAAACTATTTCATCCCAATAAATATCGCTATTGGCAAGGGCAAGCAGTTTATTTGATTGAACAACATTGGCAACTTTTAAAGCTCTTTCTCGACTTAAATTTGCTTTATAAAGCGTAGAGCCACAATAGGATGTTTCAAGGTGGGAATCTAATACCCGTGTGGTAAGACCAACAGCTTGCATTGCAGGTACAGCATGTGTTTTCCAAACACATTTGGGAATTATATCTCTGTTAGTGTTATGAATGCAGTTTTCAAGGTGTTCAGAAATTTCTTGCAATGAACTTAGCTTGTATTTTCCTACTGCTCCAACATGAAGAATAAATAACTCAAGATCAGGTTTCCCGGTAATTATTACATGATACTGGTCTCTACCTTTGCCAACTTGAGGAACTATTCTCAGCCTTGCATTAATACCAAACCTTAACAAAAGCGTCTGTACTTCAAAAGCCAGTCTCTCGCTGCTACTTGCATAATACGCAATAGGTCTTGGCTTTTTTCCTGCAACCAATTTTATGGAACCATCTGTACTCCAAAGGTGCCTTAAAAAGCAAGCTATTAACTCTTGCGGTTGCGAAAACAAGTCTTGAGGTACAAATTTTTCGTAAGACCTTAAACCAAAAACACCCAGAGAGTCTAGCCATTTGGCTATTGGATTTCTAACACTATGAGTTAGGCGTTTTGTTGCGGACAAGTAAACTTGATACCAGCCACGTTCAGGTGAAATTCTCGGAACGATTGAATCTCCAAAAACTTCTCTTGCTAAAAAAGCAACATTCTCAGCTAAATCTATCTCTCTGGTGGTGTATTGTATGGCATGACGTGGCAAAGTACAACCGTCGCCAATTAAATGTCCCAATAATGCAACCTCAGCATAAGTCATGGTTGGTTCACCAGGACTAGGCAGATGTCTAGGTAAGCACAGATGTTCTTTAGGACTTAATTCATCTAGTCTGCACCAACCATCAATTGTTAGGAATTTATGATTGCCTGTGGCGCGAATTTTTCGCCCCAATCGAGTTATTAAGGTAAACACAGGCTTGATGCCGGTAGAAAAGGCATGGCTAACAATTGCCTTCTCTAGTTGCATTGTGGCTTGATTTAACGCCCAAACTGCAAAATCAGATTTACCTGCTAATTCCCTAATTGGCACTTGCAAGCCGCTATCGGCCAAAGTTACCAGGGTGTCACCTGTCAAACAACCTGATTCTCTCAAATCAGATAACATCGGACGCTTGTTGGTACGTGCTTCCACCCCTCGACTCAACTGAGATAAGGCAATAACTGGTACAGATAATTCGCGTGCCAAACCTTTGAGTTGACGGGTAATTTTTGATAATTCTTGAACTCGATTATCGCCTGCTCCTTCCATCAATTGCAAGTAATCTATTACAATCAAACCCAGTTCGATTCCAAGTTCAGCTTGCAGTCTTCTTGCCTGACTACGCATTTGTGTAACTGTAATATTCGGCGTGTCGTCAATATAAATTGGCATCTCGGAAAGGATACCAATAGCACGGCTTAAAGGTTCCCACTGTGTTTGGCTCAAGCGTCCAGTCCGCAGATAACTACTTTCAATTTGCGCCTCACTAGCTAATAGCCGTTGTGTCAGTTGCTCTTTGGACATTTCCAAGCTGAAAACCGCAACTGGTAATTTATAAGAAGCGGCGATATTATGAGCAAGGTTTAAGCAAAATGCTGTTTTTCCCATTGATGGGCGGCCCGCGACAATAATCAAATCAGAACGCTGAAAGCCGCTGGTCATGGCATCTAAATCGTAAAATCCACACGGAATACCAGGTAAGGCGATGCCTTGATTTCGATCCTCAATATCCTGGAAATTATTAATTAGAGTGTCACTTATGTGAACTAAACCCGATTGAGGGCGTTCTTGAGTAACGGCAAAGACTTTCTGTTCCGCCTGATCTAAAACAGTTGGTAATTCGGTTTCTGTCTCGTAACCAAGATGTACAATTTCATTGCCAGCTTTAATTAACTGTCGCCGCAGGTATTTTTCCATCACCAACCCTGCTAAGGCGTCGATGTTCACAGCTGACACTGTACGGTCTACCAGAGTTGCTAATTTATTTCTGCCACCAATGCGGGCAAGGATCTCATGGTCAGTCAGCCAACTTGTGACTGAGAGTAAATCTGTGGGTTTACCTTGGGCGTGGAGCCTTACAGCTGCTTGATAAATATCTTTGTGAGCGCTAATGTAAAAAGCTTCTGAAAGGAGGCGATCGCTAACTCGACTAATCGCTTCTGGATCTAGTAAAATACCACCCAAAATCGCTTCTTCCGCCTCAATATTTTGTGGTGGGAGGCGATCGCTACCAGACAAGTGAAAACTCAGTTCTTCAGCCATAAACGATTTTAGTTTTGAGATGAAAGACGCGATTAATCGCGTCTGTACAAGAGTTAGCGTGCTTCCTCTGCTCTCCTAGCTAGCAACGACTTGAATATCGACTTGTGCCGCTACTTCCGAATGCAGCTTGATTTCGGCTTGATAAGTACCAAGGTGGTTAATATCGGGGATGGTAATTCCACGCCGATCGATTTCTTGACCGGTGGCTGCCTTAATCGCATCGGCAACATCTTGGGTGGTGATAGTACCGAAAATTGCTTCGTTTTCACCAACTTGCTTGGCAATTGTCAAGCTGCCAACTTTTTCTAAAGATTCTTTTTGCTCAAGAGCTTGTTGTCTAAGTTCTAATTGCCGTTGACGCTCTTGCTCACGACGGCGTTCTACTTGCTTGAGAATACCAGGAGTGGCATTGGTTGCCAATTTCTGGGGAATCAGATAATTACGAGCGTAGCCAGGAGCTACTTCCACTAAGTCGCCAGATTTTCCCAGCTTGCTGATATCCTGATTTAAAACTAACTGTACGCGTTTCGCCATCGTTTTTCCTGTAAAATCTGATTAATTCGGGTTTGGGTAAGATAGCTCACAATGTCAGTGCTGTATTCCAAGCTTCTTTGCCTATACCCTAAAGCTTACAGATCGTAGCGAAAGGAAGGGTGCGATCGCAACTATTAGAGAAAATTGAATTGAATAGGGGAGTGGGGAGATGAGTGAGCAGGGGAAGCAGGGGAAGAATAATTAATGACAAATGACTAATGACTAAAAGTTATTTCTCATTTCCCTTATCCGCGCAAAGGTTTGGACTGCATCGCTACTTTTAACAGTTAATTGTAATGATTGCTGATCCCAGCGTAAAAAGGGATTGGTTCGCTTCTCCACTCCCAGCAGCGAGGGGATGGTAGCTTCTCCTTGACTACGGTAAGTCTTCACTTCATTGAAGCGTCTTTGTAAGTCGCTATTGTCACCATCCACAGTTAGGGCAAATTGCAGATTTTTTAGGGTGTATTCGTGGGCACACCAGACGCGTGTATCATCAGGTAGAGAGCGCAGTTTGCTTAAAGAGTCTACCATTTGGCTCGGTGTTCCTTCAAACAAGCGACCGCAACCGCCAGAAAATAAGGTATCGCCACAAAATAAATCGCCTGTCTCGCCAGCTTTTTCTGGGGGAAAGTAGTAAACGATGTGAGCACGGGTATGTCCGGGAACAAAGACAACTTCAGCTATTCGGTCTGCAAACTGGACGCGATCGCCTTGTTGTAAAAACACCTGCTGTCCGGGAATTCTACCACGATCCTCCGCTCCTCCATAAACTATGAGTTGGGGGAATTGTTCTATTAATTGCTTATTACCACCTACATGATCGTTATGGTGGTGCGTGTTGAAAATTGCTACTAACTCAGCTTTTAATTCTGCCAGTTTCTTTAATACTGGTTGAGACTCCGCTGGATCGACAACAGCGGCGATATTTTGTTTCTCGTCATGCAACAAGAATATGTAGTTGTCTGAGAGTGCTTCTAGACGGATTACCTGCATTACCTCTGCCTCCCTTACAACATAAATGTTTGGTATTGAGTAGCAATACTACATTCCAGTGAATAATAGTGCTACCTCCCTAAGCTATATTAAGTATTTATACTTTATTTATTCTAACTATACTGCAATATTAACTATGATATTATACAACCGTGCTTACACGGTAATTATACTTAAACTAAGTCAACTTCAGATGAATTTATCAGTGAAATTTCTCTGGGAATAGTTACAAATACAAAGTTAGATTTATTCTATTATTTTTTGACTTAAAAATAAGAAATCGCTAAGTTCATATTTTGCTTATCTCTAATTTATCGAATTTACTAAAAATCCAGATTTATTTTCAAAAAAGCAACAATTATTATTTGATTTATGTCAACACAAACTAAAGGGTTTATTACAATTCTAACAGGACTTTACTCTTTTCAAGATTGCATTCATTTTTTAGCGGCGGTTAGGAAGTTTCATCAAGAGCCGATTATTATTTTAATTGACCAAGTTCCAATAATTCTTCATCCCTTGCTAAAGGCATTCAAAAATGTAATTTTAAAGCCAGCGCCTGCAAATGAAAATACTGTTTTAGCATCGCGGCAAGCAAAATTGGCTCTATATGCGGCTTCTGATTTTGATAAAACTATTTACTTAGATTCTGATATTTGTTTACTTTCGGATATCAATGATGTATTTGAATATTTAGACGAATATGACTTTTTACTAACTGAAGATGTGCAACCTTCTATTCTTAAGGCTACAAATTTATTACGTGGTAAACAGGAAGACCTTTTGCCAAATGTTTTGCCAATTCTGCAATCTGTAGGCTTACCATTACAAGCAGATAGTGTGCAGTATAATGGCGGTTTTATGGCTTTTCGTAAAACAGAAGTAACCAAAATATTTTTTGAAAAATTCCAATATTATTTTGAGATTGTCAAAAATAACCAAGATAAATTGCTCCTAAAGGATCAAGGAGCTTTTGCTTCTGCGATCGCATCTGTACGTCCTCACATGAAAATACTGCCACCTACCTATAATTATCTCAGTAAGTGGCAGGATGCTTATAATGTTCAAGATAACATTAAAGTCCTTCACTGTACCTATCCTTATCGACCTCAATATGCTAAAAATATTAGTCGTTCCTTATATACAAGGATTTTTGACAGATTCGCTAAAGTATTTTTACCGAATCAAGTTACAAATCCTTGGCGCATCAAATAAAAATAAGTATTAAAATAGTGAAAAAGTTTTCCAAAATATCGCTGTTGGTTTCCGATTTATCAAGTGCAGCTATTTTGCGTGCATACTTGATAGCAACAGCCCTAAAAAATTTAGAATATGAAGTTGAAATAATGGGTTTTTTATTTGGAAATAACTTATATCGAAATTTACCATCAGAATTAAACGTTTATAATTTACCAGGCAAAAATTTTCCAGAGTTTTTTGGAGAAATTAGCAAAATTTTACCAAAAATTAATGGAGATATAATTTACGCTATAAAACCACAAATAGCGAGTTTTGGAGTTGCGCTACTAAAGAAAATATTTAGCCAAAAACCGTTAATTTTAGACATAGATGATTGGGAACTTAGTTGGTACGGTGGCGATGAATGGGATTATCATCCCACACCTAAACAATTAGTTAGGGAATTGTTGAAACCAGACGGCGCACTTAGGAATCCTTATCATCCTTTTTACGTGAAATGGATGGAAGGTTTAGTAAGTAGCGCTGATGCTGTAACGGTGCATACTAAATTTTTGCAGCAACGTTTTGGCGGTACATTTGTTCCCAATGGTAAGGATACTTCTTTATTTGATCCCACTAGATATGATGCTGAGTCTAGCAGAAATCGTTATGGTTTATCTGAATATCGTATTTTAATGTTTCCTGGTGCGCCAAGACCCTATAAAGGTCTAGAAGATGTTCTTATAGCACTCGATAAAATTAATCAGCCAGACTTAAGACTAGTAATTGTAGGTGGCAGTCCTTATGATGATTACGATCAGCAACTTCAACAAAAGTGGGGACGCTGGATTATCAAATTACCAAAGTATCCAGCTGATGTTATGCCTGATTTGGTAGCAGCGGCTCACATTGTAGTCGTTCCCCAGCGAGATACCCCAGAAACTCGTGCTCAATTTCCTCTGAAGTTGACAGATGGAATGGCAATGGCTAAACCTGTATTATCAACACGAGTTGGAGATATTCCCCAAATTTTAGGTAATACTGGTTATTTAGTCGAGCCTGCTTGTCCTGAACAGATTGCTGAACAAATTCAATTGATTTTTCAAAATTTAGAGTTAGCAAACCAGCAAGGTATCAAGGCAAGAGAAAGATGTGTGGAACACTATAGTATAGAGGCTATGGCTTCTGTGCTCAAGTCGGTAATTGCTCGGTTGTGAATCTTGATTGGGCATTGGGCATTTAAAGAGAGATTTTCATTTCCTCATTGTGCCAAATCGGTTCTAGTATTCTATCTGGCAAAATCTCTAGAAGCTAGTGTTGTAGGTATAACTATGTTTTAACGGAGTTGAGAAATAAGGATTATTTAGTTTGATTTATTTTATGATTAGCTAATTTAGCAAGTAATTTGTGAATTATATTAATAAGTGAAAGTGGTCTAAAAATACCCAATGTCTACCAGAAAACTACTACTAAGATTCGCTAAACCCTACCCAGGTTTGATTCTGCTGACAATACTGTTAGGATTTTCTGGAGCCTTATTTAATGGGATAAGCACAGCTTTAATTGTGCCAGTGGTTTTAAAAATTGTGGGGCAAGAAGTAGATTTAAGTACTGCTCCTCCCATCCTAAAAAGGTTAATATCTCCCTTTGATAATACTCCAGAATCTTACCGGATAGGAGTAATGGCTGGGGCAATTATATTTACAATTATTTTAAAGAATTTAGCTACTTATGCCAGTGCCTTAGCATCGAGTTCCTTAACCCGAAAGTTAACATCAGATATGCGCGAAACCGGGTTAAGGCTATTACTAGAAATTGATATAGATTATTATGCAAAGACGAAAGTTGGTGATTTAATTAACCGTCTTGGTGGAGAAATTGGTCGGTCTGCAAGCGCTATAGGTAGTACAGTCAGAATAGTTATCCTGGGAATCACAATTTTAGTTTTTGTTGGTTTATTGCTGTCAATTTCTTGGCAGTTGACAATTGCTGCTACGCTTTTGCTGTCATTGGTGACGTTAATAAATCAGTATGCCATTTCCCGGTCTAGAAATTTTGGTAAGCAGCTTAGTGAAATGTCTAGAGCATATTCAATCTCTGTACTAGAAACCCTGAACGGAATTCGGCTGGTAAAAGCGACGGGAAATGAAGAAAAAGAATATCGACGGATTAAAAAATTAATTCGCGATCGCGAGTTAGCAGATTTCCAATCTCAGGTTAATTCGGAAGCGATTACACCTCTGAGTGAGGTGATGGGTATTACAGCTTTACTACTAATTGTACTTTTAAGCAAAACCTTCTTTGCTGACCAGGTTTCTTCTCTATCCACCGTACTTTTGACATATTTATTAGTGCTGCTGCGAGTGCTGCCATTGATTTCGCAGTTAAATACTATTCGCAGCAACTTTGCCAGTACTGCTGCCAGTGTGGATGTGACAAATGAGTTTTTAAGCCTGCACGATAAGCCGTTCATGGAAAAGGGTAAGCTTCCCTATGCAAAATTAGAAGAGGGAGTGTCCTTTAATTCTCTTTGCTTTGCTTACCCTGGTCATGAAAAGTTGGTACTCAAAGATGTAAATTTATATTTACCGCGTGGCACAACCTTAGCATTAGTAGGTGGTTCTGGTGCTGGTAAATCGACTTTGGCAGACCTTTTACCTAGATTTTACGACCCGATCGCTGGCAGCATTACCATTGATGGCACCGATTTGCGGGAGTTCGATCTTGTATCCCTGCGAAAACGGATGGGAATCGTCAGTCAAGATACCTTTCTTTTTAATGACTCGGTGCAGAATAACATCGCCTATGGGCGATCAGAGGCTACTGAAGATGAAATTCTTACAGCCGCCAAGCGGGCAAATGCCTACGAGTTTATTAGCAAATTGCCTCAGGGATTTGACACCTTGATTGGCGATCGCGGTGTGATGTTATCTGGTGGACAAAGGCAAAGATTAGCGATCGCCCGCGCCCTCCTCCAAAATCCCGAAATTCTGATTTTAGATGAAGCCACTAGCGCTTTAGATACCGTTTCCGAACGTTTAGTACAAGCTGCACTAGATGACTTGAGTCGCGATCGTACCACTCTTATAATTGCTCACCGCCTTTCCACAGTCCAAAAAGCCAATCAAATAGCCGTGTTAGATCAAGGACAGGTGGTGGAAGTGGGAACCCATGAAGGACTGTTACAAAAAGGTGGTTACTACTCCCGTTTGTACTCAATGCAATTTGCAGAACGTCCTGAAACTTCTACCAAACAAAATCAAAGCTTGCTCCGCATCTCTCACGAAATTCGGACGCAGTTGAACTCGATGATTGGGTTCCTACGCTTATTACTTGATGATTTGGTAGACGATTCTCAAGAACGGCACGAATTAATTGAAGACTCTTATAAATCAGCTTGGAGAATTCTCAATACCATTGATGTTTTTGAAGATGTTATTAACTTACAAATAAAGGGGCAGATTCTCTCAATTTCTGACCAAAATCAAAATGTTATCAGTAATCATTATCAAACCTTTAATCATATCTCTGTTGAGTTTCGGACTTCTCTTAACCTCATACTTAGCTCTCTCCGCTCTCTAGCTGATAATTCGATATCCACCACAGAAGAACAAAATGGATTAATTACTGAAAGTTATGAGTCTGCTATATATCTGCTCGATAATTTAGAAAAATTTGAGAATAATATTAATATCTAAAGTTATGAAAAATCCAGCTTTAAAAAAACACTACATTTTTTTCATTGGTGAAAAGTTGCCCCAGCCAGAAGCTCACTTAGTGCAGTCTACAAATGCAGCTAATGCCGCTGCTAACTTGGGATACTCAACAGTTTTAGTATACCCTGACAAAGGAGCCAAAGCGATTAACCCAGTTAATCTAGCTCGTCCTTTTCAACCGAGAGCAACACCAACAGAACTTGTTAAATATTACAATCTCCATGACAAATTAAAAGTTGCTCCTTTACCGATGCCTTGGCCAATCGACTATTTTCGGAGCAAATTTACTGACTCTAACACCATTGCTAGCAAATATTATTTACCATTTCATATACTTCCAACTACTAAACTTGTCCACAGTCGCAACTGGAATTTTGTCAAAGCTGCCATCAAAAATGGCGTTCCGGCAATTTACGAACACCACCATCACGAAGACAAGTCATTTGAGCAAGAAATTGTCACAAACCCGCTGTTGCAAATTGCTGTCACCGTTGTAGACACCATCCGCGAAAGCATGATTAAAAATGGGATGCCCCCAGAAAAAGTAATTAAGCTGCACAATGGTTTTAATCGCTTGTTTATGCAAAGACAACCAGAAAAGGCGGCAGAATGGCGTCAAAAATTATTGCGAGACGAAAGCCAAAAATTGGTAGTTTATGCGGGAGCGCTACAGCAATTTAAAGGTATTGATGTACTAATTGATGTAGCTAATGAAATGCCTAATGTGCAATTTGCCTGTGCAGGTGGTAAGCCAACAGAAGTAGAATATTACCAGCAATTGGTAAAAGAAAAACAGGTTCATAATATTAAATTTTTAGGCTATGTCTTACATAATGAGTTAGCATCTTTGCTACAAGCAGCCGATGTTTTAGCTCACCCTCATTGTTCGGGAAAAGCGGCAACTTTCACATCTCCCTTAAAGCTGTTTGACTACTTCGCCTCTGGAACTCCCATTGTCTCGACGGAAATTCCTTCATTAGTTGAGTTTCAAGATACTCAAGCGATCGCTGCCTGGTGTGAGCCAAATAACCCCAGAAAATTTGCCGAAAGTCTGAAGTGGGTTTTAGAAACTTATCCCAGAAAGATAGAAGGTTATCCAGATAGTATCGATTTTGTCAAGCAGTTTTCTTGGGAAAATCGAGCGGCAAAAATTTTGAGTTATGTTGATGAATCTCTGCTACCTCAACTGATTGTGTAAGTAAAATAACTCATGACAAATGACAAATGACAAATAACTAAAATGACTATTAAAACTGTAGGTATGATTAGCAGCTATCGAGGTTTAGAAACCAGAGCCGATTGGCTATGGCAACAAACCCCGAATCAATTTGGAGTTTGGGGCAATGTGCAAATGCAGGCACTGGCAGCCAAACCAGATTTTCTATTGATGTATCAATATGATTTTCCCCAGGCATCGCCACAAAAATCTTGGTTAGATAGTTTTCGCAAACGGCAGCAAAAATCAGTAGTAAATGTTGATTCTTTACTACGTGGTGTGAGTAAAGAGCGGATTATTTATTTACTAAGAGAACCGCCTTTAGATGAAATTGTAGAAATAACTAATCATAATTACCAACAAGCTCAGAAGTATTGCGGCTACATTTCTGGCCCCGATGATTTCGCTCCCACTCCCGACTATATGCCTGCTATTTGGTATCACTCAAATTCATTTCAGGATTTAAATGAAATGCCACCTCCCCAAAAGGTTGCCCCATGTAGTTGGATTACTTCAGGAATTAGCCGCACTGCTAAACATCGTCAGCGTTTAGACTTTTTGCAATCCCTACAATCTAGTGGCATGAAATTTGATTTGTATGGGCGTAACTTACCAGAATGGGCGAAAAAGTCGGGAGAACTAGGTAATAAGTGGTATGGCATGGCACCATACTATTACAATCTGGCAATTGAAAACTATGCTGATAATAACTGGTATGTGAGTGAAAAACTTTGGGATAGTTTGCTTGCTTGGTGTCTGCCAATTTACTATGGTGGCCCGGCTGCTGATAAATTATTGCCACCGGGTAGTTTTTTGCGATTGCCCAGTTTAGATGAAAAAGGCATTGCCTACATCCAAGAAGTGACAGCTACACCTGATGCTTGGTATGCTGCCAAAGATGCGATCGCAGAAGCACGTCAAATCATTTTGCATAAATTAAACCTGCTTAACTGGTTATCAAACTTTGTTGATCAACACTCATAAATTATGAATGGTATTTGTACCCTTGGCAATGATTATGTTTTCGATCAACTGGTGGCTTTGCTCAACAGTATTGATGTTATCTTGGGCCCGGAAACTCCCGTTTGTATCTATCCTTTCGACGATCAAACACAGCGAATTGCTGACGAAATAGCGAAACGTCCTAATGTATTTCTTTACGATGATCAAGAATCAATCGACCGCTGGGATCAATTTATGCTCTCAGCAGCACCAGAACGATTGAATCGTAGCAAATTTCGTCTTTATGGCGCTCACCGTCGTTTTTGCGCTTTTGATGGGCCCTTCGATAAGTTTATTTATTTAGATGCAGACACCTTGGTGATGAACTCTCTCGCGGTGGTGTTTGAAAAGTTAGATAATTATGATTTTGTTGTCTACGATTTTCAATTTAAAGACGTTAGTAAAATATACAATGTTAATTCTCCCAAATTACTAGAACTTTTCGACCAAAAACGCATTGATTCCGAAATATTTTGTTCAGGCTTCTACGGCGCAAAGCGGGGCATATTTAACTCAGAACAAAGAGATTGGCTAATATCCCATTTACAAAATGGTGAGGCAGAAATTTTGTATGGCGGTGCTGGCGAACAACCACTGATCAACTATATGGTAATGAAATCTAATCTTTCTATTTATAACTTTGCTCAACAACTGCCAGATAATCAAAAAACAGGATGTTCTGCCACATCTAAGCACTTCGAGGAACGAGAACATATTCTGTATGACAAAGGCAATCGACTAACTTACCTTCATTACATTGGTATTCCTCCTAATATCAATCAAGCAGTATGTGCTGGAGAAAATATTGAGTTTCCCTATCGAGATTTATTTCTCTACTATCGTTATTTACACGAGCCAGAAAAGCGTCCAGTCTTTACAAATCCTCCCAAAAGTTATAATGAGGCTCCAACACCAAATTTACTTACAAGAGCTTTGCGAAAACTTAAGTTAATTAACCAAGGATAATTTATGAATAGAGGCATTTATATAGTTGCTAATGACCGGGTTATTGATAATGCGATCGCTTTACTCAATAGCATTCGTTTCTATGACCAAGAAGTAACCGTTTATCTCATACCTTTTAATGAAAATTATCACAAGGTAGCAGAGCAGCTTGCTACCTTACACAATGTCCAAATTTTTCCAGATTTAGAACTTGTTGAGAAATTTACCAAACGCATCGGAGAAATTTTTGATAGAGATTTCCTCGCCTTACCCAACAAAATGCGTAAATTGGTGGCGTGGTTTGGCCCTTTAGATGAATTCATTTATATTGATACAGATATTGTCGTTTTTGAAAAAATCGTTGACAATTTAGACAAACTTTCAGAAGTCGATTTCTTCTGTTGTGACTACCATCACGCCAATGACAAGCTGCGAAATATCTTTTCCCCATTTGTGAAAGAGCAGCAACTTTTTTCAGATGCTCAACTTCATGATGTTTTCAACAGTGGCTTTTGGGCTTCGAGAAAAGGAGTTATTACCGAAGAACAGATGGATGAAACTTTGCGCGAATGTGCTGCACATAGAGAATATTTCGATTTTTCTGAAGGAGTTACAGACCAACCAATTTTAAATTATCTTGTGCTCAAGCTAATTTCTAAACGCGGAAATCTTGTCAAAATTCCTGGGGGAGGGCCTGGTAGTTGGGCGGGTTCGCAAAGTTTTCAACAGCAAGACTATGCCCTCTATGACCGAGGACAACGGCTAAAATATCTACACTGGGCTGGTACGCGGATTAAAACTGGTAGTCCTTATTGGCAATTGTGGGAACACTATCGCTATCTCCATGAGGGTAAATTCGCCTTCATCCCCAAACTAACTCGCCGTTTATTTCCCTTTGTTACTGCCCGTACTTAATATTAGGAGTATCCCAATGATTGATGGTATTTACATCCTAGCCAATGATGTTGTTTATGACCAACTAGTTGCGTTGCTCAATAGTATAGAAGCTAATGCTGGTAGGAAAATTCCTATTTGTATACTTCCATATAATCAGCTGTTAGACAAGGTAAAAGCAGAGGTTGCATCTAGAGATAATGTCACCTTATTTGAAGATTATGATTCTATAGCCTATTGGGATAACTTTGCCACCCAGATATGGAAAAATTACCCTAGAGCACAAAAAACTTGGCGAGAGTGGGGCTTCCCAGAACTCTATGAGCTACCTATGCACCGCAAATTTTGTGCTGTGGATGGCCCTTTTGATAGATTTATTTACTTTGATGCAGATACCTTGTTAATGGGGCCCGTAGATTATGTATATGAAAAATTAAATACCTATGATTGGGTAGCCAATGATTTTCAGTATAAATCTGATTTAAAATTTATTTTTGATGGTTCGCCAGAGCAGATGCAGCAAATTTTTAACTCAGAAAACTTGCAAACTCAAATATTTTGTGCAGGTTGGTTTGCTACTAAGAAAAATATTTTTTCTCCAGCTATACGAGCCGACTTACTAAACAAATTAACCGCAGGTGAAGCAGATGTTATGGCTTTTTTAGGACCTGACCAATCTTTATTTAACTACATGGTGTTGAGAAGTGGTATTTCATATTATAATTTTGCTTTTCATGACTGCGAACAAGCAACTGGTAACCACTGGAGCTCTCAATTTGATGTGGTAGATAATATCCTTTACGACCAAGGGCGACGGCTGACATATCTGCACTATATGAGTATAAGTTCATCAAACTTTACTCAACTTTGCGCTGGTGAAGATGTTAATATACCATATCGAGATGTGTTTTTGCATTATAGATATTTCAAGTCACCAGAACAAAGACCCAAAAGCTTTAAGCGTCAAAATCCGCTAATGCGTCTGCAAAAGACTACTACAAGTTTTTTAAATCAAAAAGTCAACAATATTAAGCTTAACTATCGTAATTTAAAGGATAGAATTACTAACTAATTAAGCATAATTAGACTTAAATAGTGTTTAATTTGTAGATTATCCCTTGCCCATTTATCGGTAATAAAAATCAAAGTCTTTCAAAGTTAAAATTCTTAGACGCAGTAAATTATATAAATACTTAATAATTTTATCGATTTTAAGTATAGTTTTCTGCCAAATGAAGCGTTTGGGGTACTCTAGCTTTGTTTGTTGCTCAAAATATATTGCCATGTCCTCCATTTTCGATTCTCCCTTTTTGATTCTGACGAATTCAATTCTATTCTTAAAGAAAGATATACCCTCCATTGCACTCCATCTAACAGGTAAACCTGCTTTAGCAGCTGCTAAACCTATTGCATTTCCTTCGGAGTCATATAGTCCATTTAACTCACAATAAGATGCCAAAATTTCCCACTGTTTAAGAAATTCTATTTCCTTCCCAGAGTCTTTTGTAACTGCAAATAAATATTCATAAACAAAGTTAAGATGTTCATTTTCTAGTTCTAGATTTAACTTTGAAGCAGCCTTTTTAGCAACTTTAAATTCTTTCAATAGTTTGGCATTAGCGTTGCCAGCTAGAACCTTAGCATACTTTTTCGGCATATTTTCACAACCCCTTGCCGTTATTCCTGGTGTTGAAATCCATTTCGGATATTGGGGGATTGGTGCTAATATTCGCATATCTGCATCAATGAATATGCATGAATTAAATAGAGATAAACCCTTGGCTATTGCGAATCTTTTGTCATGGTAAAGCTTAACACTTTGTTGTCTATGCTTAAATGCTAAAACGTTAGGCTGTTGGCTAAAGTCGTTAGGACAATCAGTTAAAATAACAAAGGAACTGTTAGGAGAATATTCCTCTATATCTTTTGCTAATAACAATGCAAGATCCCGATAGTTCTTACCACATGCTAAAGTACAAAAACAAAATTCTTTTTTGTCTTGAATCATAACGTTTTACGCTCCTTATAAGTAAATAAAATTCTAAACAAAGTCGAGTATATTTTAATTTTTAGTTGCTATCCTTTTAGCAGAGATGCTGCTGATTTAATTTTCAGTATTTATACGTAATTTTAACGCAATTAAATCTTAGATTTATGAAATTTCAGTAAAAAAAAAGTATTCACCACTAGCTAATGATCTCATTTTTAGTAGAATATCATTGCTGGCGGTGAGTATTTACGTTAATTTGGATTTTGGTGAGGCGTTCTACTATCTAAGAAAAAGAATCCAAATCTAAAGATTTCATACCTTCACGTTCTATAAAGGTCATCATACTTCCCAACTGCAACCAAACTAACAAACAAGTAAACAGACTAATTGGTAGACCAACTCCTAAAGCCAAAGAGGAGGGAAAGCCAAATATTTCTAAGCCTGAAGACAAAAATAGACAAGTACCGCCGGTTATACCAATAAATGGCACAAGTAATTGTTTTAATGAGGAACGCGGTTTAGTATTCTCTGTGCGATCGCTTGGCCATTTTTGCACAATTACTTTCAAAGTGCCAGATAATGCCAAACCAGATGTTAATGCTGTTAGAAAGCCCACAAGTAACAGAAAATAAGGTGGTTGCAGAGGAAAATAGTACATGAAAACTCCTGATTTATATTAAAGATTTTTGATTTTTTACTTTTTGTTTGTTGACTGATTTCCAGCAAAAGGCGTAAGGAATGTAGCTTTTGGAAGGATAGCAGCTGCGCCTTCCTTGGATAAGTCTGTTAGAATGCCGATCGCTACATTTAGTAAACGATCCGGTTTTAAATCATCTTTAACCAGGTTCCACAGGCGTTGGACATCTTCGGTGTGAAGGCGGTCATCTTCGGTAAGAGCAAGCACCAGTTGTCGCCGGAGAAACTTACCTTCTTCCGACATTAGATATTGGAACCCCATCTGGGCTGTGGGCAATACATCAAAGTTGTTATCACTACGAGCGATCGCAATCAAATTTTCTAAGCGCTGCCACTGGAATTTACCATCTTTAAATAATACATTCAATAATCGTCGCCGTAATTCCGGTGATTCCCCTGTCAGCAACCGCCGTGCTATGTAGGGATAACCCACTTCAACAATTTTGAAATCTGGGTTGAGGCTTAGGGCAATACCTTCTTGAGTCACCAAGGAACGAATAATCAAAGCAAACTTCGCCGGCACTCGGAAAGGATATTCGTACATCAGTTCCGAGAATTCATCGGTAATAGTTTTGAAGTTAAAATCCTTGACATTTTTGCCAATGGCGTTTCCCAGCACCGCTTCTAATGCTGGCACAATCGGGCAAATATTCGTGTCTGGAGTGAGAAATCCTAGTTTTACAAAATCTTCGGCTAAGTCGGTGTAGTCTTTATTCACCAAATGCACTAGCGCATCCACCAGTGTTTCTTTGGTAGTTTCCTCCAACTGATCCATCATGCCGAAGTCAATATAAGCCATACGACCATCGGGCACAGCAAACAAATTGCCGGGATGAGGGTCAGCATGGAAGAAGCCGTGTTCCAACAGCTGTTGCAATCCTGAGGTAACGCCAATTTGGATAATTGCCTCTGGATCTAAACCTGCTTCTTGAATGCGTTGAGTATCTGTCAGCTTAAAACCGTTAATCCATTCCAGGGTTAAAACGTGGGTATTGGTATAACGCCAGTAAATTCCTGGAACTTTAACTTGCGGATCGTTGCGGAAGTTGCTAGCAAATTTTTCGGCGTTGCGACCTTCATTTATATAGTCGATTTCTTCAAATAACTTCGTACCAAACTCGTCCACAATTAAAGTTAGGTCGTGACCGAGATTGAGGGGTAACCAGGGAGCTACCCAACCCGCCGCCCATCGCAATAGATAGAGGTCGCGTGTGAGAATCGGGCGTAAGTTGGGGCGTTGCACCTTAACTGCAACTTCTTCCCCACTTATCAGACGACCACGATATACTTGACCCAAGCTAGCAGCAGCTACTGGGTTAGGTGACAGTTCGCTAAAATTTTCATGAATTGGACTATCTAGTTCAGTTTCGATAATTTGGTAAGCGATCGCATTATCGAAAGGTGGTAACTGGTCTTGTAACTTCACCAGTTCTTCTAGAAAATCCTTACGTATGAGGTCAGGCCTGGTAGAGAGGGCTTGACCAACTTTAATAAAAGTCGGGCCGAGGCGGGTGAGCAGTTCTCGCAACTGGATAGCCCGTTTACCCTTGTTCTGCTCAACTTTATCTTGCCATTCGTCCCATTTCAGACTGAATAGAAATCCCGCAAAAGAGGAGATAATTCTTAGGAGTCTCCCCCAGGCTAGCCAGGGACGGTAACTATAGTAGCGAGCGATCGCCTCTGGATTATAGAGTTTTAGCAGAGCAGGTTGATACTGACCCACGCCTTTATTTGCCTCTTCAACTGAAAAATTTACGATGATTGTTTTTTTCCTAACCCACAAGTTCGTTGCAAGTTCAGGATAGCGGTAGTCTTTCATCTAAAACAATTAGAACTCTACCCTTTTGGGATACTGTTCGCGTTGATTTTAGCTTATGTTACTGCCTAATATTTGTTTATCTTTTTCTTAATTATACTTTATAAAACTACAACTACTTATCCAACTTTTAGATGATTTTATTTTTTCTTAACCATTGTTTATAAAAATATAAATATTTACCTATGTCTGAATTATGCAAATTTAAATCAACTGCGATAGTAAGTAACTTTATTTACTAACAGTTATATGGAGTAATAGTACTATTACTGGCTTGGATTTAATCTTTGTTACCATTCCCGCCTCGGAATAAATTCCAAGGCTAATAGCTAAAGTCCTCTCAAGAGGACTAAATACAAAATTTTCAACCATGTAGAAGGCTATTCTTATAGCGGTTCTCAGTTGAGTAAGTATAGAATCCCACCCCCAACCCCCTCTAAGAGCAAGCTCCTCGCTTGCTCTGATGTACCTCATTTGATTAGGAAAAGCTATATGTAAAAGGGAAAATTTCAGTCCACTTGAGTGGACTTTAGCTATCAGCCCAGAACTTAAGTTCTGGGTGGAATATCGGATGAGCGCGACACTTTGACTGTTAAAAAAATGTGGGTAACGATAATGGTTTATTTACGCCGTGCTGTACTAGTCCTAGAATTGTATAGTTAGGTCGAAGAATCAACCCGCGACTCATAACATAATTATTTATAATTGCTATAAATTTGGTAATTGGTAGTGATTTTGTCACAATTACCAATTACCAATTAGCTACTTTTAATGATCGTGTAGTGCTATTTAGATTTTGCCTCTAAGTTTTCTAAACGGCTTCTCAATTCTTGGTTTTGTTGTTTGAGTTGGTCGAAATCTTCACGCAATTGACGCAGGGTTTTTTCTGAACCAATATTCTTTTGCACCTTAGAAATTTCTTCTTCAGCATAGCGACGTACACGCCCATCGGCTGTTTGTTCAGCTAGCGATCGCAAAATCCCCACTGCTTTGGGTGTTTCCATTTGTCCTAATGCTGCTGCTACCGCCACTTGTGTTAAAAAGAAGGTTTCTTTGGCTAGTTCTGTTAATTTTTCTAAAATCCGTTCCAAATTAACCGGACTTTGACCTACAGAAATTTTTCCTAAAGCGCGAATTGTGGCTAAACGTAGGGGTTGTGGTACACCGAGTTTGGTGTATTCGATTAACAGATTTAAGGCTGCTTCGGAGGTTTTGAATTCAGCTAAACCAGCAACTGCACCACTCCGCACTACTTCATTCCAACTCGCCTTCTCTTCTAAAACCGATTTCAACAACTTTAATGCCTTGTCTTCCTTGGGTTTTTCTTCCAAGTTTGCAGATGCAATCGCCCCGATCACACGAGAAGCTGTTGCTTCCACATAGTAGCTAGGATCGCCCTTTTGTACTAACCCTCTCACAACTTTATAGCTTTCAGCAGTTTTAATTTGAGCAAGTGCTTCCACTACAGATCGTCGCACGTAAGCATTTTTATCTTTTAACCCAAGAACTAAGCCATCAAAGGCTTGATCTAAATTAATTTGGGCTAGTTGTTTCGCCGCTTCCACACGCACACCCCACAATGGGTCATTTTTGAGCGCCGCAGATAGTGCTTTTGTCGCTTCTAACCCGCCTTTTTTTGCTAAAGCTTCTGCTGCATAGATGCGCGAAATCGGGTCAGAATCAAATTCTAACTGTGCTTTTAACTCTGAGATTGGATACTCTAAAGTTACTGTTTTTAGGTAATTATTCCCAACATCAAAACTGATAAATTGGGGCTTATTTTCTAAGGGAAAGTAGAAACTTTGTTCACGTTCATTTACCCGTACTGTGAAAGTTTTCAGTTTTATCGATTCTTCCTGTTGCGTATAGCCAAAACCGATAGGTATTTTTAAATCAAATAAATCCTTACTGCCATTTTTAGCTTCAGCAGCTTGGGTTTGAGTTACCGTAATTTTTGCTAATTTAGCATCCCCATCCCAAGAGTAAGCTACTTTAAAATCGGGATGACCACCACGATAAACGTATTGGTCAAAGAGGAATAAAAGATTATGTCCAGTAGCCTTTTCAATCGCCCTGAGTAAGTCTACTGTTTCTACGGTTTTGTGGGCATTATCTTGAACAAATGTTTGGATTGCTTGCCAAAACAATTCATCTCCTAAGTGGGCCCGAATCATGTGATAAACACAAGACCCTTTTTCGTAGATGTGGCGATCGTAAAGTTCAATAGCTTCTCGATAAACATGCGTTACCATCGGGCGACGATAGCGGCTGCTATCTTCACTAATGTAACGACGAGCTTCTAATAAACGATAGTAAGCTGCTTCTTCTAGACTATATTCCTGTTCTGTCCATATCACTTCAGAATAGGAAGCCATCCCTTCCTTTATCCAAGCATGAGACCAATGCTTAATCACCACCAAATCACCAAACCACTGGTGCGCGAGTTCGTGGACGACTAAACTTTCGGTATTGCGGTTATCTAAAGCAGCGCGTTCATCCAGCAAACATCTATCTGTTAACAATGTTGTGGAGGTGTTTTCCATCCCGCCAAAGATGAAGTCATCAACGCAAACCTGGGCGTATTTGGGGAAAGGATATGGATAGCCATACTTTTGGCTCAAAAATTCGATCATGCGGGGAGTTTTGCCCATGCTGCGTTTAGCATCTTCCTCCCGTCCTTTTTCTACGTAGTAGGTAACTGGTTTCCCATTCCACTCATCCTGAATTTCGGCAAAGTCACCTATTGCCAAAGTCATCAAGTAGGTAGGATGAACTTGTTGCTGTGACCAATGGTAGATTTTGTAATCACCATCTTCTGTGGTGTCAATTAATTCGCCGTTAGAAATCGCAACGAGAGGGTTGGGGACACGAACGCGAATTTCTGAAGTAGATAGTTGTCCTGGATAGTCAAAACAGGGGAACCAGAAGCGAGAGTCTTCGTCTTCTCCTTGAGTCCAAACTTGAGTAGGCTTGTTTGGGTAGTGCTTGTCTGGTTGAATAAAGTAAATACCGCGTTGCGGTTTTGCCACTGAGTAGGCGATCGCAATCAGCAAGCGTTTACCAATTTGGGTAGCCTCAGAAAGTTGGATAGAAACCTGTTCCCCGTTGTAGTCAAAATTTTGTGGCACCTCGTCCACCTGTACAGACTCGATATTCAGGTTGACAGCATCCAAAGTCAAACGGTCAATGCCATTACGGATTGGCAAGAGGCGAATGCTACAACTACCTTGATAGCAAAGCTTTGGGATATCCAAGCTAAGATCGAGAAAAATATGCTCTACCTGTCCGGGGCGATCGGGGTTGTAGTGTGGTCTTGCTCCCGGTAACTCAAAAGGTTTGTGTCCGTTATTATCTGTATCAAAATAAGACTTCGACATTGATCCTTACTGACCTTGTAATCCTGAAAAGTCTGGCTTGGCTGGACGTAATTAAGCAAAATAGGGTTGTTTTAATGTATTCCCCAAATCAACAGGGCATTATGGAGCTGAGAACTCCCCTTTGGGATTGGGGGATTGAAGTTAATCTCACCCGAACTTCCGAAGGTCGGTAGCCGATCCTTGGACTTTTTTCCATATCCCTCCCGCATTTACTTTTCCTGATGTTTTGCACTTTTTTGTCATCAAGTCAAGAGTCTCTTGCACCTCGATAGATTTCAAGTACAAATACTCCTAATTATTCTTATATAGGACTCCGATTTGATTTTTGAAAACATACTGAGACTGAAAAGCCCCTTTTATGAGGGTTTTATCTTAAATCTTGTTCAGAAATCAGACAGGAGTTCTATAACTTAGGATAGCTTGCCTCTGTTGAGCAGGCTATTTTGTTTAAGATGAACAGCATATCATTTACCGATTCGCTCCTCATTCCCTTGAAGTATTTTTTAGAGTAATTACTTTAGACTTCTAGCTTATAGGACTACTAATTTTATCAGTAAATACCGATCAATGAGCGGAAATTATTAATAAATCCGAAAACTCTACAATGACACTTGTATAAATCTCGGTGACAATCTGAGCAAAAGAGGATAACAAAATGCCTGAAAGTAAATCCAAGTTTTTGATTCCTGCTGTTGGTGCTGCTGTAGTTATAGCGGGGAGTATAGCGGCTTATACGTATTTTAAAGGCCCATCAGGAGGTAGCTCAGACGCTCTAGGCAGCGCTAAAGTAGTACCTTCAACAGCATTGATGGCAACTTATATTACTACTAACTCTCAAGCCTGGGCAAAGTTACAGCAGTTTGGCACTCCAGAAGCACAAAAGTTAGTGGCAAAAGGTCTGGAAAATTTCAATAAGCAAATGTTCAGTGACAGTAACGTTTCTTATGAAAAAGACATAAAGCCTTGGGCTGGTAGTGTAATGATTGCTGTACTGCCACCAAATCCTGTTAAACCGACGCAGTTGAAAGCACCTAATGCACCAATCAATGTACAGCAAGAATCAAATATCCTGATAGTAGTGGGAATCAAGGACAAACTTAGCGCCTTAAATTTTGCTAACAAGTTAAAGTCACAAAAAGGAGTAAAATTTCAGGAATCTGACTATAAAGGTCAAAAAATTATAGAAACTACAGAAAATGGCAAGCCGACATATAGCGTAGTTTTAAATAATAGTCACTTAGTATTAGCACCCGAAAAGCAAGCTGTAGAAAAAGCAATTGACACCTTTAAAGGACAATCTTCTTTTGCCAATAAAGAAGGTGCAAGCAATATTCTCAACAGAGGAGTGGATGTCAAAAACAGCCTTGCCCAAATTTATGTACCAGACTATGCAGGTATGGTACAGCAATTAGCAGCCGGAAGTCCGCAGGCAAAGCAGTTACCTCCACAAGCCTTGACGCAACTGAAGCAGATAAAATCTGTGGTAGCGGGTGTTGGTGTTGATGATGCGGGAGTGCGGGTAAAAGCGATCGCCAATTTAGATCCGCAACTAAATAAATTTCAGTATCAATCAAGTCCTGGAAATATAGTCGGGCAATTTCCTACTGATACCTTTGCTCTGGTTAGCGGAAATGGCATCAGCCGTGGCTGGGAAACGCTAGTACAACAGTCAAAAGATTATCCAGAAATGAAGCAAGCTCTTGAACAGGTGCGAGGACAACTGAAATTTGTCAATATTGACCTGGATAAAGATATTTTTGGCTGGATGAATGGGGAATTTGCCTTTGGTGCGATTCCATCCAATCAAGGGGTGTTAGCAAGTGTTGGTTTTGGAGGTGCTTTAGTATTTGATACTAGCGATCGCAAAACTGCCGAAGCCACCTTGACGAAATTAGATACCCTCGCCAAAACCCAACAAATCAATATCGCCAATAAAAATGTCGGTGGGAAAGACGTAACTGAATGGCAAATCCCCCGACAGGGAGCTTTATTGGCGCATGGTTGGCTGGATCAAGATACTGTATTTGTAGCTCTTGGTGGCCCAGTTGCTGACGCACTTGGCGATCGCAAAAATCTATCTCTCGACAATAGTGATGCCTTTAAAGCCGTTACTGGTTCTTTGCAAAAGCCCAACGGCGGCTATTTCTACCTGGATATGGACAAAACTAAAACTGTGCCCTTGATCAAGAGTTTAATTTCATCTGACCCCAATACTATCACCATCCTGGGTTCCATTCGTGGTCTTGGTTTTACTGCTAATAGCCCTGATAAATCTACCAGTGAATTGGAGATGTTGTTAGCTCTCAAGCCGAATACTGCAAAATAAGGAATGGGACATTGGGAAAAGGACGCAAAGATAGTGAGACGCAGTAACGCAGGGAGGAAATTTTCTCCGTCTCTGTTGAGATAGATTTTATTAACTATCGAACTCTCACTAATCTTCAATACATAGTTCTGTTCTGATGAAGATAAATTGGACATTAGCGCGACCTTCTAAAAAAATGAATCGCGTTGATCTCCAAATATCAAACTTTTATAACATTAATTTTCATTTGCGAGTGAGGGTAGGTAGGCTGCCGTTATACAATTCAATTTATTTCTAGACTGCCGTCTAGCAAGTATGTCATAAGTAGAAAAGGCTGTTAAATGCAAACTGATTTATGACCGCTGCTGTAAATACCACTCCTGGTTTCGCTTCGCGCTTGGTAAATGGCGTACTGGCAATCAAACCTTTAGCCAATCTAGCCAAACATCAAGCTAGACAAATGATGATTAAACGTGCTGAAAGGATTGGCGTGCCCTGGACGCAAGAAGTCGAGACACTACAGGCGCGTGATTGGAGGGCTGATCTAGCTCAAGTACAAAATCCTCAGCTTTCCTACCCCGATTACTACGTCACCTCATTCCATGCCTACGAAACCGGAAATCTGAGTTGGAAAGCCGCTTTTGAGGTAGAACCTGCTGCTTACGCTGTCCACGCTAAGATTTGGCAGGGCGCTGAAGAAGCGCAAGGCGATCCCATGCTGCGACGAAGTTACCACAATATCCTGAAAAGTCAAATCCCCAACGAGCCACAAGACATCTTAGATGTAGGATGTAGTGTAGGCTTGAGTACCTTTGCCATGCAAGAAATTTATCCCCATAGCAAAATCACAGGCTTAGACTTATCTCCCTACTTCTTAGCCGTTGCCAATTACCGCGCACAACAACGTCAAGCTAAAATAAACTGGCTTCATGCCCAAGCTGAATCTACTGGGCTACCTGATGCCTCATTTGATTTAGTTTCTATTTTCCTGATGTGCCACGAATTACCGCAGTCGGCAACCCAACAAATTTTAGCTGAAATGCGGCGCGTGCTGCGTCCGGGCGGCTACTTGGCAATTATGGACATGAACCCCAAATCTGAAGTTTACAAGAAAATGCCAGCTTACATTTTGACTTTGCTCAAAAGTACTGAACCTTATTTAGATGAATATTTTGCTTTGGATATTGAGCAAACTATTGTTGAAGCGGGTTTTCAAACTCCCACTATCACTCACAATACCCACCGTCACCGTACAGTGATTGCTCAAGTGAGTGGTTGATTTTTCTCTAATACTGTGGGCAGCAATACCACCTTTGCTGCTGCTAGGCTACTATTACTGTCGAGTACCATCTGCCCCACCTCTATTAAAGTTGCTGATGTTCTTTATCATCGGGGCAATATCTGGTATCTTAGCCCTTAGCCTCGAATGGATTTTTGAAATTGTAGCCAACAGGGTTGTAGACTGGAATCAGATCAAGCAATCGCTTCCTGGTATAGCCTTACAGCAGTTTGTGGAAGTAGGTTCAATTGAAGAAGGCTGCAAGTTGGCAGCGATTGTTGTCCCAACCTGCTATCTACAACGCAGGCATCGATTACCTCACTCTAACGTTTTCATCTTCACCATAGCCGTTGCCCTCGGATTTACTGCCGAAGAGAACTGGGTTTATCTTTTCCACGGTACAGCATCAATTCTTGACCGTACTATCGGCACACCAGTCCACGTCATGTTCTCTGCGCCTTGGGGATATGCCTTAGAAATCTATATTTCCTCCAACACTCGGTTAAATCGAGACAAAAAGTTCATTTTTAGGGCTTGGGTAAATTCTGTAATCTGTCATGCCCTAGTTAATGTCCTATCTAGTGCTTGGCGTTACTCGCTACCCCTACGTTTACTTAGCTATGGTTTATTTCCGTTTCTATTGTGGATGTTTTGGCGACTCGAACAATTACTGCGAAAAGTGCAAGGCAAACCCGCCATTACCCTGATCTCAGGCTATACACCCCAACAACGTTACTGGCAGAGAAGTTTAGTGCTGTTTGCCCTTGTGCTGGGTGGAAATGCTATTTTTGGGCTATTTCTCTTAGCAAAGATTCTTAGTCCCTTAAGTCCGTTGAAGCTTTTGGATACTGATATTTTGTGGTTTATATTTAATCGTTTTTTTCTAAATCTCTTTTTTGGAGTTTTAGCCTGGCTCATTTATCGTTATTTGCGATATTCCGTCCGTCGCCGGTATTTTTAAAATATCATTTAGAAAAATGCTAGGGGGTTTCTATGCAAATAACTCCAGTGCGTTGGACGACTGCTGATTTAGAACTATTTGCTGGCGATTCTCGTTCCGAGACACTTCGTGAACGCAGAAATCGCTATGAGATTATTGATGGAGAACTATTGGTGACCAAAGCACCTAACTGGGATCATCAGACAAGCTGCGTCAATATTGCTACAGTTCTTAAGATTTGGTCAGATGAAACTGATTTAAATCAGGCTACGTAGATGCGGAGCAGCTTGTCGTCAGACATCGCACCTGGAATTATTTTCTCAGATTTTGACAATGTGATCCCTGATGTGGTGTGGGCAAGTCATGAACGCTTAAAAAACTTACTAGATGAAGCTGGACATCTCACAGGCGCACCGGAGTTAGTAGTAGAGGTTTTATCACCCGGCGAAAAAAACGAGAAACGCGACAAGGAAACAAAGCTAAAGCTGTACTCGGTGCAAGGGGTTCAAGAATATTGGATTTGCGATTCTATACAAAAGAAAGTTGAGGTTTATCGCCGTGAACAGGCTGCATTAAAGTTAGCAGCTACTTTATTTAGTCAAGATGAGTTAACAAGTCCTTTGCTACCTGGTTTTAACTGCTTAGTGAGTAAACTGTTCTAGCCTTGGATTCTTTACGATCATCTTTTTTAATCTGTGTTCTCTGTGCCTCTGCGGTTAAATAAATTGCTTTTAAACCACAGAGACAGACAGAAGAAAATAGATTTCACAATTCACTTTGAAAAGACTAATTTTAATAATTACGAATTACGAATTACGAATTATTAAAAATGCCCTATACCTAAATCTTTAATTAGCTATACCTTTGCTAATACTGGCTGATTCGCGGCTGCACTGACTGAATTTGATTCTGATTCAGTACAGTATATTTCGCAAGAGTTATTGGGACTTTCAATCAGTTTCACCTTGTAAAGTTTAGCTGCCAATTCCTGAATGGGCGATCGCAGTAAATTACTAATGTAAAGTGCGATATTCTCAGCAGTGGGTACAACTTCAGCAAAGTAGGGAATATCTTTGTTTAGAAAGGTGTGATCGAATGGTTCAACCACATAATTTTCTATTACTTGGTTCAATGCCCCTAAATCAACAATCATGCCGGTGCGTGGATCAATTTCCCCTTTCACAGTGACTTCTAGATGGTAGTTGTGTCCGTGACCATTCGGGCGGGCGCATTTACCATAAATCTCAGTGTTTTCTTCGTTACTGAGGTTAGGGTGAGCTAACCGATGGGCCGCACTAAAGTGAGTACTGATGGTGAGGTAGGCTTCCATTGTGTTTCCCATATAATCTGCCCAAAGTTCAGGATGTTCAAACAACTGCACACGGACTAAAGGCAAGTGTGGTGCTAGCCGCTGCCAAATAACCCGTGCAATATTCTCAGTCGTGGGCAGAGTTTGTTGAAATTCTGCCCACACATCGTTGAGATAAGAGAAGTCCAATTGACTGGTAACTTCCCGTTTGATTACGTGTTTCACATCAGACAAGTTCAGCACCATGCCATATTCATCCAATTCCCCGGCTAGGGAGATAAATAGGACATAGTTATGCCCGTGTCCCGGAAATCTAGAGCAAGCACCAAATTTCTCAATATTTTCGGCTTCACTCAGTTCTGGCAACCAATAACGATGACTTGCCGAAAACTGAGCGCGGCGATTAACAATACATTGCATGAGTACACTAGGAGCAGAATTTAAAATTTCTTAATCTTTCTCTGTTTCCAGGATAAACTAATTCTTAAGTTATGTGTCATCCGTCATTAGTCCTTTGAGATCCACCGAAATTGACCTTAGCCCAATGCCTAACTCCCAATGCCTAATGATTATGTAACAGATGCTTGTGCCTCACAGTGTAATCTCGTAGCTATGCGGAATAATTCATGACCTGTGTGTAAATAACGCTCATCGTAGTTCAAAGGAAAATAACCTAATTCATCAAGTCCATCTGCTACTTGATCGAGGCTGTAATAGAGGTGAGCGGCTGTTCTTGCTAAACTAGGGGGATTCGGCAAAGAGCGAAAAGTAGTTTGTGCTTGCTTGAGGTCATCTCGACAGGTTTTTAAGTATTCCTGAAATTCATCTAATAACTCATCATCAAAGGGATCAGCAGCTAATTGCTCCATTTGTTCTTCTAACGAATAGAGAATCGTACAAAGCAAGCGATTTACTGGTTGGTAAACTTGGCGCAGCCATTCCTCAACTTGCTCGTCAACATCCCGTCCAGTTTTCCGGATTGTCTGGTAATGCTTTTGCGCTGATGCTGTACGCTGTTGGCGATCGCTATTTAATTTTTGAGAGTCATCTTGCAGTTGTTGGTCATAATTACGGCGATTTTGATTGTCGCCTAAGACTTCATAAGCTGCATTGATGCGGATTATCTGCTCCTGATCGGCTGTTTCCTGATTACTGTCAGGATGAAATAACTTAACCAAGCGGCGATAAGCTTGCTTAATCTCCGCTTGGCTGGCACTTGGACTAACTTTGAGAGTTTCGTAATGGTTAGAAACGTGCTTAGAATTGACCATTAATTCAATTTATCGTTAGCTGATGCTAGCGGCTAACCTTGTTTCCAGGTCTTGGAACAACGGTGTACTCAAATACCTCTCACCAAAACTGGGCTGAATCATCACAATTAAACGTCCCTTATTTTCTGGACGTTGAGCAACGCGAATTGCTGCACATAAAGCTGCTCCACTGGAAATACCAGATAATAGCCCTTCTTCTTTTGCTAAACGTCGACTGTAGGCGATCGCTTCTTCATCGGTAACGGTAATCACTTCATCAATTAATTTTATCTTGAGAACTTGGGGAATAAACCCAGCGCCAATTCCTTGTATTTTGTGTGGTCCTGGTTGTCCCCCAGATAAAACTGGGCTATTGGATGGTTCAACAGCGATCGCTTTAAAACTAGGCTTGCGTGCTTTAATCACTTCTGCTACACCAGTGATCGTACCACCTGTGCCCACTCCTGCTACGATCATATCTACTTGTCCATCGGTATCTTCCCAGATTTCAAGGGCAGTAGTTTCCCGATGCACTTTTGCATTGGCTGGATTGCGGAACTGCTGCAACATATAAGTATTTGGTGTACTATTAACTATTTGTTGCGCCCGCCCAATTGCCCCACTCATACCTTCCATCCCTGGTGTTAGTTCCAGTTCTGCTCCATAGGCCCGCAACATTGCTCGGCGCTCTGCACTCATTGTCTCTGGCATTGTCAAAATTAGCTGATAACCCTTAGCCGCTGCTGCCATTGCTAAGGCAATTCCTGTGTTTCCAGAGGTGGGTTCTACCAATACTGTTTTCCCAGGAGTAATCAGCCCTTCTTCTTCGGCGGCGTTAATCATACTCACCCCAATCCGGTCTTTGACTGATGCCGATGGGTTCATACTTTCCAGTTTCACTACAATTTCCGCAACACATCCATCTGTTTGGGGAATGTGGTTCAACTGCACTAATGGTGTACGACCAACCAGTTCTGTGATGTTACGAGCAATTCGCATAATTTAGCCCTTAGTTATTAGTCAAAAGTCATTTGTCATTAGTCAATAGTCATTGGTAAGTCCAGTTCTGTTCGGCTTTGTCGTTCCCGCAGGATAGGCTCTAATGATGAAATGACAAATGACTCTTGAGTAAATGTAGTACATGATATTCAAACCCCCACGCCTCAAGGTTGCTAGTAGCTATTCCAGATAGCGATCAGGTATATTTTGTTGTGCTGCAATTTGTCGAATTTGCAGAGGTTTGCCACTTTCGTAATGATTAGAAGTTCATCGCTGGTAGGGTATGCATATAATGCCCACCTTACTGTGGTCTATTCATACAGCAGATTTTAAATTTGTGATGGTACATAAAATACTCCACCCGCGCACTCGCGCACCCTCCCCGATATATTAGGGAGGGTTGGAGAGGGGTGTACTTCATTTACTTGCAAAGTGCTGTATAAAAACCGTCATAACTTATAACTCATAACTCCTAATACGGTTCGTATAAGATCCCCCCGCCTGTGGCAACCCCCTTAAAAAGGGGGTAAAGGAGGAAGCCCCCCGATCAATTGGGGGGTTGGGGGGATCTTCGCTCGATAAACAAGCTAACCAAACTGTATTGTCACAACTCCTAACTTTTCTAGTATACTCCGGTTATTTACTGGTGTTTATTTGTTGTTGCCACCTAAAGCAAAAAGCCCCGCCTGATGGCGGGGAGCAATAGAGTTCAAAATTGTCGGTGAATAGTCAACACTCTAGAAGGTGAAAGTTGTTCTGAGCGTACCGATAATTGCATCGTCATTATCACTGTTTTGACCAGGAGAGGTCAACCAGATTACGCCAGGGGTGACAGAGATGTTATCTGACACGCGATACTTGTAGAAGCCTTCAAAGTGATAGGGTATATCATTACCAGCAGCCACACCTACTCGGTTAAAGGCATAAGGTTCTGCACCAGCAAAAACACCTAAAACGTTACCCTTTTTGCCGAAATCAGGTAAGGCTACCCCAAGACCATAGCTCCAAGCTTCATAATCATCATCTGCGCCGAAGCCTGTGACATCATGGTAAGAGACGAAGCCACTAACGGATAGTTTGTCGCTGGGTCTAAACGCAGCTGACACACCATAGGAGTTGCTGGAACCTGAATTTAATAAAGTGTTAGCTTGTCCAGTACCTACTAAAACCTCTCCAAAAGTTCCATCTGTCGTGGAACCGGAGTTGAATAAATTACCACCTGCACTATATCCGTGGACGTAGGTAGCAGCTAAAGCCAAGCGATCGCCAACACTAAAGTTCAACTGTCCAAGAGCTGCATAGTCGCCGTTGGTCAGACCTGAACTAAGAGTAGGATTATTAGCTTCCGATGCTAAGTAACCCGCAGTGATTGAGCTATTTCCTAAAATACCGCCACCTTTACCAAGGGGGAAATTGAGCGCTATACCAGCACCGCCACCAATACGATAGATAGGACTTTCAGAAGCAAAGGTAGATAAAGCACCGTTACCGCCATCAGTGTTATCAAAAAAGTAGGGGTTATTGACGGCTGCATAATGGCTGTGTCGTCCACCACTAGCTGCGAGGTAAACTTGGGCTGGCCCTATAGGAGCTTCATAGGTCAAGCGGTCTATGTTGACGCTGTTATTACCTGTGCTATCAACTTGAAACGTTTGTGTACCTTCAGCAGTACCGATCTGATTACCACCGTTATCAAATTGTGTGAAAGCTGTTGCATTACCAGCAGAGAGACGGGTAGTTAAAACGTCTCTACCAGTGAAGCTAGTTTGCAAGTTTAAACGTACCCTATCTTGGAAGACAGTGTTATTGTTGTCGCCAGTGTCACCCCCAAATACATCTGAAACGGCAAAAATGGCTTCACCGACTAGTTTGGTGGTAGTGGAGAACTGATTAGCTTCCAATTCCGCAGTCCGGGCTTCTAAGGAATCGACGCGACCGCGTAGGGTTGCCAATTCTGCGGAAAATTCTTCTTGTAACCGTTGTAAGGTAGCTAAATCTTGTTTAGTCACCAAGTCAGCTGTTGCTGTGGCAATCAATTCGTTAACGCGATCCAAGCAGGCGTTCAAACCAGCGGCAAATTCGTAACGGGTCAAAGCTCGGTTACCGCGATAAGTAGCATTTGGGTAACCTGCAATACAACCATAGCGCTCAACCAAGGACTGCAATGCTTGGAATGCCCAGTCTGTGGGTTGTACATCGGAAAATTGAGAAACCGATGTTACTTGAGACTGAGAGTTATTTTGGTTGCCTTCGTTGCTGTAGCGATTAACTTGATCTATAGTCGTTTGAGCCAATATTTCTGGCTGTTGGGCAACTTCAGTTACACCTGGTTGTCCGACTGGTGATACTTCAGTGGTTGTGTTTGGAGCCGCAATTGCTGTTGCCGAAACTAACAATGTTGCTCCCAATACTGCTGGGCTAACCACTAAGGATTTCCACAATATATTAGACATCTTCTCTTTACTCCTCACACCTTGTTTAGATAATTGTATTCGTTGCACCTAGAATCTCAAAAATGCGACAGACATCTCATTGAAACCTGTGGATGAGGCATAGTTGCCACTACTACAATTCTAGTTTTTGCAAAGCTAATAAACGATTAACTTAGGGTTAAAAACTTATGTAATTAACTTATGCAAAAACATATCTTTATATCATAACATTATAAAACATCTGATCTAGATGGCAAGCTCACAGCGATCGCCTTAATAACTGTCACACGTAATTATTTAAATATTTAAGCAAAGAGTAGGGTTTACGGCATTCGCTCCCTACGCAGGTTAAACTACTCAAAACTTGATACACCTAGCAACTTTTTAGTAAAAATCACTTCTTACACTTAGCCCTACTAGAATTCGCACACCAATTAAAACACACTGACTCATCTATACAAATCTCAGCAAAACCTTACGCGGGGTAGTTTGTCTTCTATTGCGATCGCAAACACCAGCTTAGAAATCAAGGGTTTTGAAACCCGCGCACTCCAGAGCAGAACTTGTAGTTGTAGTCTTAAAGCTTGTACGCCCTGCGTCTCCCATAGGGGTGACTTCCAGTTGCCTAGTTCAAGATGTCAGAAGAAATCACTTAGTTGATTTGGGAAATCGCCTGTGCTACATCAAAGTCAGCCTGTGTCAGCCCGCCTGCATCATGGGTTGTGAGTATTATCTTTACTTTGTTGTAGGAAATTTCTACATCTGGATGATGTCCTGCCGACTCGGCAGGCTCCACCAGCTTGTTGACAAACTCAATTGCTTGGATAAAATCCTTGAATGTGCGGGTAATCTGCAACTTAGAGCCTTCAACAGTCCAACCTGACAGAACCTTTGTACTTTTTTCAATTTCCGCCTCAGTGAGTAGTTGTGCCATACCAAAAAATCCCTAGTTGTATTATTTAGGTTACATTATGTATTTCATCAAATAAAATCTTTTTTATTCTCTCCAGAGAAAGGATGGGAGAATAAACTAGGGCATAATACATGTCGTGTATATTTAAATCAGACTTAGTAAATAGACGCTATTGCTCACATTTGGTCAAATCCCAAGGTTCGATGCAAGATATTTTTATTCTTAGTAAAGTTAAACAAGTTGCCTTTGCCGTCGCAGGCATCGCTATCTAAGTTTTCAAAAGCAACCATTAATAACACAAAAGTTACCCATAAAAAACTATCCGCTCTGATTCAGATCAGGCGATCTAAATCAGAGCGGTCTAGCGGGTCTTCAGGTTGTAACCAGACTGCCGGAAGGAACTCCGAGCTTGCCTAGCTACTTGAGCTAACTTAGTATCTCAAAGATGACTAAGGCTAACTTTTAGAGAACAGCCCCGGCACACAGCCGGCTAACTACAACCTGATGACCCATGCATTTACTACTTTCTATCATGGGCATCACCTCCTTATTGCCTAAACGGTCTTAGTGTCAAAAGGGCAGAGCATTTGCTCTGGGTTTATAACCTTCATCTAAGATAACATATAAATTTAGAAATATTAACTATATATAAAAAAATCTCCCGCCTGTTTGGTGGGAGATCACTGGAGAATGGGAAATATTGACACTTTATTGGCTTACGCCAAGAAAATTATTTAATCTGGGTGGTGTCAATTTTTAGTAGCAACAACTCTGATTTAAGTCATGAGTTTGCTTTCAATATTAGAGAGCGTTACCGCGAGGCAGAACTTCCTCAGGGAATACAAATTGTTCGTGGGGTTGATCTTGAGGAGCCATCCAAGCGCGGATACCCTCATTCAGCAAAATGTTTTTGGTATAGAAGGTTTCAAACTCAGGGTCTTCCGCCGCCCGCAATTCTTGGGAGACGAAATCATAAGCCCGCAGGTTGAGTGCTAAACCGACGATGCCGACGGCGCTCATCCACAAGCCTGTGACTGGCACAAACAACATGAAGAAGTGCAACCAGCGCTTGTTTGAGAAGGCAATACCGAAAATCTGTGACCAGAAACGGTTTGCCGTCACCATTGAGTAGGTTTCTTCAGACTGGGTTGGATTGAAGGCGCGGAAGGTGTTAGCACCATCACCGT
>NZ_JAIVFT010000016.1 GCF_020829665.1 Nostoc sp. CHAB 5824 | reverse complement strand
TATTCGGCGGAAGTTTGTTCTCTGCAATGCACGGAAGTCTTGTAACAAGTTCACTAGTTCGTGAAACAACCGAAACCGAGTCACAAAACTACGGTTACAAATTCGGTCAAGAAGAAGAAACCTACAATATCGTTGCGGCTCACGGCTACTTCGGTCGTTTGATTTTCCAATACGCTTCTTTCAACAACAGCCGTTCACTGCACTTCTTCTTAGCAGCATGGCCTGTAATCGGTATCTGGTTCACCGCCTTGGGTGTAAGCACAATGGCGTTCAACTTGAACGGTTTCAACTTCAACCAATCAATCATTGATTCAAGCGGTCGCGTCATCAGCACTTGGGCAGATGTAATCAACCGGGCTAACTTGGGTATGGAAGTAATGCACGAGCGCAATGCTCACAACTTCCCCTTAGATTTGGCAGCAGGTGATGTTGCTCCTGTGGCAATGAGTGCTCCTGCTATCAACGGTTAATCATAATCTGAGATACGCTATTCGCGATTATCTATAAGTAAAAGACGCTCTCCCAAAAGGGGGGGCGTTTTTGCATTGTGCAAAATGATGGGTATTGCATCAAAACTAGACCGCGATAATTTAGAACTTAGGCAATAATTATCAAAAAGTAAATTTTACGGGTAATAATTGCTAGCAGCGCAGATAATTGCCTCAAAGTTCAAATATAAGGAGAAGCCAAAAATGATTTTACATCGTGGTCGTAGAGTAGTAGCTGCTTTGTTGCTGTCAGTGGTACTACTGACAACAGCCTGTAGTCCAAAAACACCTGGACGTTTTGACCAGGTGCAAAAAGAAAGCACTCAACAAAAACGCGGTCAAGCGGTGGCTAAGACCGCAACTCAGGGTAGCGAATTTAATAAACTTTTCCCAAAAGCTAGTGATGGCTACCAGGGTGTCTATACTCAAGAGAAAAAAGGCTTTGCCAATTTGAAGTTGAAAAAAGGTGGTAAAGAAGTCGCGTTGCTATCTATTTCTGATACCACCAGCACACCTAGTGCAGCAGCAAAGTTCTCGAAAAGCACCAAAAAAATTGGCGGTTATCCCGCAGTAGAAGTTGGTAAGACGCAAACTGCAATTTTAGTAGGTAAATACCAAGTAAAAGCAATTTCTAGCAATCCATCATTTACAGCTAGCGATCGCGCAGATTGGCTAGAGAAGTTTAATCTTAAGGGTCTGGCTAAACTGAAATGATTTGCACTACAAACATTCAAATAACAAAACCTAAATAAGGAGATTTTTGTGAGCAAATCGATTTTTGAGTTGGTGGATCAATTACCAACTAGCGGCTTGACCATTTCTATGTTGAATTCTCTTGATTTTGTTGCTCCTGGTCAGTGGCAAAATACTGTCGGTTTTGTCAACACTATTAAGACCGTTACTGGCGAAGATGACGAAGATTTAATTCAGCAAATTGGTGAACGAGCAATTTATCTATTCAACGACAAATCCCAAGGATATCAAACAGCCTTGTGGTTATATCAAACCGTTGATGGTACAGATAAAGCGCTTGGTGCAGCAGCTTTAGCTAACAAAGTTGGCGAGAAAATTCCTTTGTTGGGGTTTTTAAACTCTGTCACTCCCAAACCTGATAAAGCCCAAACCATCGATTTGACATTGAAATTAGTCGCTGAGTTGGTAGCCTTCTGTCAAATTAACGGCATCCCTGGAGACAGTATTGGCGATTTTGTCGCCTCTTTAGGTGAGTATAGTGGTGAATCGCTCATCCGCATGGTGGCATTAATTTGCGTTGATGGTTTGATACCCTTAGGCCCAGACTTCATCAGCAAAGCGATATCTGGGCTTAATCAAACAAATCCACAGGAATTAGAAAAAAACTCGACTTTCCAAAACATCAAAGATGTGATTCCAGGGAACAATGATGGCAGTAAACTCAACTTTATCGGCGAAAGCTTTGACTCAGTTAAAGGTTGGATGAGTGGTATTGTCAACGCGAATAATTTAACGCCACAAAAGGTAGTTGGCAACTTACAAAATTTTGTCGATATTGCGGATGACAAGTTAGACTACCTCGCAGCGTTCCTGGATGTAGCAACTAATTATTATGAACACACCGGCACGCAAACTCTAGCACGTCGCTTAATTGAACGGGCGGTGGCGGAGATTTAGGTTGATAGGGGCTGGGGACAATGCCCCATGCCCCATGCCAATTAGGGTAAACGCAAATCTGCTGCGATCGCATATAAGTAAGGTTGAAAAATAGCCAAGTTTTCCAGTTTCTCAAACTTACCTGTTTGCGTACCTGGGTCAAAGGCAGTAGTAATTACATAAAGTTTATTGCCATCAAAAGCAACATGACCGATATGTTGCTCTTGTACTCCACCTTTTTGCTTGAGTCCAGCGAACCCATATCGGATTCCCTGAAGCTTACCAACGGGTACTGGTTGCGGTGGGTAGGCTAAGAAACTAATCTCTTTTCCATATTCACCCTGACGGTCTTTCGCAAAAGCAGCGTAGCGGTCTGCAACCCAAGCCTTGAGTGCTGTTAACATCTGGGTTTGGTATTTGGAACTTTGGTAGTCCACTTGGGAACCAGGTGGAATACCAACAGCTACGAGTTTCTTTTGGAAATCCTCATTGTTTGCTAATGGGTAAACGTTAATCTCAACTGTACCTAAAAGTTCCCCTTTGGACGAGACACATAATAAAGGTGCATTTTCCTTGCAAGCAGCAACTTGCCAGTTAGTTGGAGTAGCCGTATTTCCCAGGATTTTCTGCCAGATATTTCCCTCATTAAGGTTAGGAAGTTTCGCAACGGCAGTAGATTTTACCACTTTGGGCAAAGAAAATTGGGGGAGAACAAATTTTGCTCCCAGCGGTACTAACACGAGCAAAATAGAACCTAGTAATAAATGATAAAGTCGTAACATTTTCTTGAAAATCTAGAGCCAAGGATTGCAGACTAACGATATTTACAATACTTTACGGGTAGATAGGAAGATACATTTATATTGCTGTAAGTTCCGCAAATGGAACTCAACAAACTATAGCGCTTCTTTGTGGAATGAGGTACAAGCTAGAGGTGCTACTACGAACAGTGTTGTTGATTTATGTATGCGTAATTACTTGTGGCTTGTCGAAGATATCATCACTATGAAGAGATGCTGGCTGGATGTGAAATCGGAGGGAAGTTTGCTTGGACTTTTTAACTGAAGTGAGAACGTTGTTTACAACGTTGCTTGTGCCTAGCAATTGCTTTACACTTCTCTTTTTTATCGGCGTTTTGAAGTGACGCTTTTTTCTTATATCTTAGAAAATTCCTGCTTTAGAAACTTCTTGCTTAGATATAAAATATTCCAGCAGAGTGGAGCCTTTGGCTTTATCTGCTGGAGACTTTAAATGTGAAATTTTTAGGAATCGACTTAGTAGCGATTATTATTGGTGCGGCGAGCATTACCGCCACCCCAGCTACCACGAGAGGAGTTGCTTCTTTCCTCACGAGGTTTAGCTTTGTTCACTTTCAAATCACGTCCCATCCACTCAGCACCATCAAGTGCATCAATGGCAGCTTGTTCTTGTGTGTCTGATTCCATTTCCACAAAAGCGAACCCACGCGGCCGGCCTGTTTCCCGATCTGTGGGTAGTTGAACACGATTTACTGTTCCGTATTCTGCAAAAGCCTGCTTTAGGTCTTCTTCTGTAACCTGATAGGACAGGTTTCCGACGTAAATTGACATAGAAATCTCCGAATTCAGGGAGTGTAGAGAGTTAAATTCGGAGAGACACTTTTTAGAAATCAAAACGAGTTACTCAACCGAAAATAATCTTTATGTCCATGAGTGTAACACAGCCTTCAGCCTTTGAATATCGTCTTATTGTGAATTTTATTCACAAATCAAACCTTCAAGGCAGGTTTGTAGACTTTGCAAAGACTGGCTTTTGTTGCTTGTACTATAAAAGTTACACTTTCAATAGGAAATCGAAATCAATTAGCGATCGCCCAAGTATTTAGTGTTTTGAAAATTAAGCTGTGGACTAAGGGGTAAAGATTATGATCGGCAGTGGGGCTAATCATACCATGACTAACTGTTTTAAAAGCAAATTTAGAAATATTCATTCCAAAATGCCTCAGGTTTTAGCTATATCGAACTGCGCTAAAATCCCTTCCGCTTGCTTGCAGAGTGCTTCGTGATATTCACCATTACTAGCCAGCAAACCTCCCCATTGATTGATATCACCAGTGTTATACCGCAACGGAGTGCCGTCAAAGTGAGTAAATTTACCACCAGCTTCTGTTAAAATCAGTTCTGGTGCTGCCATATCCCAGTCCTTGGGCGCAGACTTGCCGGAAAGGGAAATGTAGATATCTGCCTGTTGCTCGACAATGGTGGCGATTTTGCAGCCTACACTACCCACAGATTTCTGATTTTGACAAGGTAATTTTTTTACTAAGTAATCTAAGCGTTTGTTGCGGTGAGAGCGGCTAACGACTAAGGTTAAATCCTCGATTCGTTTGCCTGACGAGACTTGTAAAGGAACAGAACCATCATGGGTTTCTACAAATGTACCCCCGCCTTTGGTAGCGTAATATAACTTCTGAGCCTCTGGTACTGCCACTACTGCCAAGACTGGGCGTGTTTCCTTGATTAAAGCAATGTGAACTGCATAGTCCCCAGTTTTTTCGATAAAGTCTCGTGTGCCATCCAAAGGATCAATTATCCATACCCAAGGCGCGAAAGGCTGTGCTACACCACTTGGCGATTGATAGGTTTCTTCGCTGATGTAAGCAAAATCTTCATTACCCAAACTTGCTTGTAGGTTCTGCAAAATGTATTGACTCACAGCTATATCGGCAACAGTAACAGGCTCATTCTGTTTATATTGGACTTCTAAATTAGGGTCTTTTGCAGTCCCATAATAATACGATCGCAGTATATCTGCTGCTTGCCAACCTATTTCACGAGCGATCGCTAATATTTCTTGTAAGTCTTTCATTAAATTTGGCCTGATTAACTTGACTACTCAGCACTTTAAATCCATCCAGCGTCGAGTGCCAAAAAATTTACAAGAATCAGCAGCAATATTAGCCGCTAGTGCTAGTGCATCAGTAAAACTTTCCCTTAAAATGTAATTACAGAAAGCACCGTGGAAAATATCTCCAGCCCCTAATGTATCAACCGCTTGAATCTGCGGCACTTCTACGATAGCAGTTTTGGTGCAACTCCAGTATTCAATTGGTTTTTGTCCGTGGGTAATGGCGATGTGAGGAATGTGAAATCCGGCTAGATAGGTAAAAACGTCTTCTCCAGTCTGGCAGTTGGGGGGATAAAAATTAGCCGAACAGATGGCGTAATTTACAAACGGCAGAATTTGCTCAAATCCAGGCTTCCAACTTCCACCATCAATTACTACTGGGATATTCTTGAGTTTAGCCATTTGAGCTATGGAATAACTAACCGCCATCTGATGTCCATCAATCAGTACTATATCGACATTTTGCAAAATATCTGGCGGGATAGATGCGCTGTTGGCTTGAGTTTTGACAGCATTGATGGAAACTACAGCTCGTTCACCCGTGGCTTGGGTGACAATGATTGAGGAGACAGGCGGTGCTAAATCAGTGGTAGGCTCAAGGTCTGCGATCGCAACTTTGCAATTTGCCAAATCACCTCGAATTAGCTGCGTCGTTGGGTGAGAACCCACTACACCCAAGACTGTAGCCTGATTTCCTAAATGGCTGAAAGTCACAGCCGCGTTTGTAGCTGGCCCCCCTGCTGCCACAGTATAGTCATTAGCGACAATCTTTTGATTATTTTTAGGGGCAGAGTCAGCAAGGTAAATCAAATCCAAGGTTACTAAACCTACAAATAACCCACGATCCGATTTTGGATTTTGGATTTTGGATTTTAGATTATCCATTCGTCATAATATGTTCGTATTGGTGCATAAATGATTATTTTTAACTCCTGTATAGACGCGATTATTATTTTTAACTCCTGTACAGACGCGATTATTATTTTTAACTCCTGTACAGACGCGATTAATCGCGTCTCTAACTCATGCAAACCGATCCAAAACCAGGAACACTTTACGTTGTCGGCACACCAATTGGCAACCTAGAAGATATAACCTTTCGAGCGGTACGAATTTTGCAGACTGTGGATATCATTGCTGCGGAAGACACGCGCCATACTGGGAAACTGCTACAGCATTTTCAAGTTAAGACACCCCAGGTGAGTTACCACGAACACAATCGTACCAGCCGCATCCCAGAATTATTAGAGCATCTAGTTAACAATAAAGCGATCGCTCTTGTGAGTGATGCTGGGATGCCAGGAATTTCCGATCCTGGATATGAATTGGTGAAAGCCTGTATTGAGGCGGGAATTCCAGTAGTTCCCATTCCTGGCGCTAGTGCCGCAATTACTGCATTGAGTGCAGCTGGGTTACCAACGGATCGGTTTGTCTTTGAAGGCTTTCTCCCGGCTAAAACTCAACAGAGACAAGAACATTTAGAATCTCTGCAAACAGAATCTCGCACATTGATTTTCTACGAATCGCCCCACCGTTTGCGAGATACTTTGCAAGACTTAGCTCTTGTTTGGGGAAGCGATCGCCAAATCGTGCTAGGGCGGGAGTTAACTAAATTGTATGAGGAATTTTGGCGAGGAACAATTGCCGAGGCGATCGCTCACTACAGCCAACGAGAACCCCAAGGTGAATATACATTAGTCGTGGCAGGAATTCCACCCAATCGACCCCAACTGACAGAAGAGGAATTGAAAGCCGAATTGAAACAGTTAATTAATCAGGGCATATCGCGATCGCAAGCTAGCCGTCAGTTAGCAAAAGCTACTTTCCTTCCCCGTCGCCAACTTTATCAATTAGCTCTTTCTATAGTCCTCACTCCTGAGTTGTGAGCAGCTAATATCGCTTTCGTAGAATCAATCTCAAATTCAAATCTCTATTATCCCTCTGCCAATAATTGAATGAACAAAATTTTTTGCTTGGTCTTTTAGGACAAGCATAATCCTCAAGTCGAGTTCACTGTTCTATGTTGGGTTCACTCTTAGTTACGCACAACCGGAACTTAAAGTCAACTTTTCATGATGTGGGTAGGCTAACAAAAATTACAGGCATCGCCTGAGCCAAGGGTGATGAAGCATCCAGAATTTGCTGACCCGTAACTTGGATTATATAATTCAAGTAAAAAAAGTATCATTATTATACCAAAAACATTATTCTTACTAATTTATATATTCATCCTCAAAGACAACCGGGTGAATGATATCTAAAGATTTTTGATATTAGTTCTCTAGATAGATCAGGAATTTTGCAGGCAAACTTTAATATGAAATAGTCAAAAGCAAACAAATAAGATTCTCAACGAAGGAGAAATTCAATGGGTAACATTATTGCTTGGTTGGTTTTAGGTTTAATTGCAGGTGCATTAGCTAAGTTATTTTATCCAGGAACCCAAGGTGGCGGTATCCTTTCTACGATTGTATTAGGAATACTTGGAGCAGTAGTCGGGGGTTATTTGGGCCAAGTTTTACTAGGTAGTGGTTCGGCAGCCGCCGCATCTGTAGGAGCTTTATCTCTTGGAAGCATTTTATTTGCTGTTCTTGGTGCAATGCTATTGATTTTCCTTTGGGGTTTACTCACTCGTCGAGCTGTGTAATTACCTCAAATTAGTTAACACTATTGGGAATCCCTTCAATCTGCAACAAACCAATAAAATGACGTTAGAAAAAGAGCGAACAACTATAGGAGTTTTCGCTAAGTGTTCCGATACACAATTAGTACTTCAGGAACTAAAAACTTCTAATTTTCCAATGCACAAAGTTTCTGTAATTGCACGCAATACAGAAGATAAAAGTGATATTGCTGGTGTTGAAGTTAAAGAAGGCACTGGCAATACATCCTCAAAAGATACTGGAGCCTTTACAAGTGATGCTTTAATTGGTCTTACTGGCTTATTAGCCGGTTTAGTCCTTTGGGTAATTCCTGGTATAGGCCAAGTTATTCTAGCCGGGGTAGAAGCAACAGCGATCGCTGCCACTCTAACAGGTGGTGCGATCAATGTAACCGCAGGTAGTTTGCATAGTGTGCTGCTAGGTTTAGGAATTCTTAAAGAGCAAGCACAGGGTTACAGCGATCTAGTTTGTAAAGGCCACTATTTGGTGATCATAACCGGTATAGATATAGAAATTCGTCTTGCTAAGAGGATTTTTAATCGTCGTAATATTCAACAGTGGAGCAATTATGAACCATACTTGACCCCAAATAGCCGCTATAAGCATGCAGTTGGTGTTTTTTCTACGCGCCAAGACACAGAAAAAGCACTTACTGAACTCAAAAGCGCTGGCTTTCCTATGGATCAAGTCTCGGTGATTACTAAGAATACAAACACGCTAAATGGTATTACTAAGGTAGATATTAACAGTTCCAACGATAACTACACTACTTTAAGAATTCCTGAGGATCTAGCTAGAGATTATGAGCATCAAGTGAGCCTTGGCAATTACCTATTACTCCTAAATAGTACTGATATATACATGGCAGGTGCAAGAGCTATTTTAGAGAGTAACAAAATTCAAAATTTTCGTATCTATAGCCAATCCGTAGCTAATGAGACTAGAAGCGATCGCCAGGTTCTTAGTCAATAGGCTGGGTTAAGAATTCATTCTCCCCAATCATCTTTAAAAAGGCTTCTCACATGAGCGTTGTTTAAAGGTCAAAGTTAATCTAAAGAGATTTAATACTATACCAGAATTGTTTATATTCATGATAATTGTTAGGACAATATGTTGCTTGTCCTAGAAATGAGATAGTCATCTGAATCGAAATTGCCTTTTATAACCTTAAGCTTCCACCAGAGCAAATCCTGTTGGGAAGACTCAATATTTGGGCTAAAGTGTCTAAACATTTACAATAGTATTAATTTTATATCCAACAGGAACAAATACTATATATGTTTAACATTTATAGTATAGTGCTTATGATTGAATCACCTTAATTTTTTCTATCCGGTTGTTCTATTAGTATCTAGTAAGGTATAGCGTAACTAACCACCCAGTTAAAATAAATAAAACTCTTCCGCTATAGTAATTATAAATGCCTTACTGGCACTTTGTTACGGGATGGGATTAATAATTACAGATTCTGTGCAGCTATTTATAAAATTTTTGTTCCACTTAAAACCTGTTAAAGTATTAATAAAAAAATATTTAGTGTACGTTAAATTACTTAATTTTTTCTTTGCTCAAAATATCATCTTAAGCTGGAATTTAAATCACAAGAGGTTCTTATTGGGGTAAGATAATATCTATTTCAAATAGTAAAATTGTAGTTTCATAACCAATCCTACCCATTTCTGGCTCTCAACCCCTTTTCATTTCGACAGGATACGACCCGTATCCAGAGTCAGGATAGTATTGTATTATAGTTCCCAATCCACCGATAAATTCTACCTTTTGTCCTTTACAGAATTTTGGTCTTATTAGGTCAACTACTACATTCATAAAAACCACCATTCTTTAGTTAAAATCTGTTATTAAATTATAAATTTAATAGCAAGTAATTAATTATCTATCACAAGATTCAATTAAAATATTGCTAACTGTTTTTTTTTGAAATAAGTTATACTATCTCAAGGTGTAATGTTAAGCTAAATATCAGAATGCAAGAAAGTTATATTATTTGGTGTTACTTTTAAATAAGTCAATAATTGTAAGTATAGCTATTATAATGCAAGTAATATTATTGAGGATGCAAAAATTAGACATATATCATATAAACGAAATCTTCGGAATTTGTATAGTTAAAACAAAATCTGAATAGTGCCAAAAAGATAAATTATTGGAATAACTGCCGGGAATAATGTTGAAACGTTTGAAGATTGGAACCAAAATTGGAATCAGTTTTGCCTTGAGTTTGGCAACTTTGACTACTATTGGTCTAATCTCCTACCAAAGCACCAATGAGCTAATTGAAACTTCGCGCAAAGAAAGCCATACTTACCAGGTGTTAAGTCAGCTTGAAGACCTAAATTTGCAACTAACAAGTGCTGAGACTGGGCAACGCGGGTACATTATTACTGGAGAAAAACGCTATTTAGAACCTTATAATGCTGCTATTCAAGTATTGAGTCAAAAAGTCAACAGACTTCAAAGGTTAACGGCAGATAACCCCAACCAACAAAATCGACTTGATATCTTACAGCCATTGGTAAGGCAGAGAATGGCTGTAATGAAAAATGTCATTGAGCTACGTCAAAGCCAAGGTGTGGAATTTGCCCAGAAAGCTATCCTGACAGACCAGGGTAAGCAGTTGATGGATAATATTCAGAAAATTATCCAAGCAATGAAAACTGAGGAGAATGCACTGCTGAAACAGCGCTCTCAAAAAGCAGAATTAGCCGGTCAAAAAACGATCGCCAGCATTGTATATAGTATTCCCTTATTTTCATTGATCTTAGCTTTGATCGGATTCGCCCTGACCAGACATATCTCAGTACCCCTGAAGCAAATTTCTGATTTGGCAGAAAAAATAGCGGATGGGAATTTATCAGTGAGTTTACCAAATAGCGATCGCCAGGATGAAATTGGTGTGTTGACACGCACCTTCAACCAGATGATCGTTAATCTGCAAAATACAACTAAAAAAAATGACGAGCAAAACTGGCTAAAGTCTAATTTGGCTGAATTTACCCAAATGCTCCAAGGGCATCGAAATCTAGAAACTGCGTCTCGCCTGATCTTGTCACATCTAGCACCACTGGTTGGGGCATCGCAGGGCGTTTTTTATTTCATGGACTCAATAGACGACGAGCCTGTATTGAAGTTATTGAGTAGTTATGCTTACAAAGAGCGTAAAACTCTAGCAAACCAGTTTCGTTTGGGCGAGGGATTGGTAGGACAATGCGCCCTAGAAAAACAAAGAATCCTCCTAACAGAAGTTCCTAGCGACTATATCCGTATCAGTTCCGGCTTGGGAGAAGCTCCACCACTGAATATTATTGTCTTACCTATACTTTTTGAGATGCAGGTGAGTGCTGTAATAGAACTAGCTTCTTTTGGGTCTTTCAGCGATCTGCATCTGATATTTTTAGAGCAATTGAGTGAAATTCTAGGTGTATTTTTAAATAACATCGCTTCACAATTGCAAACTCAACAACTACTTGAAGAGTCTGTTGCTTTAACAGAAGAACTGCAAAGCCAGCAAGAAGAACTACAGCAGAGCAATCAACGTCTAGAAGAACAGGCACATGAGTTAGAAGAATCACAGTTTCTTGTCAAGCAGTCTAACGAGGAATTGCAGCAACTAAATGAGGAGCTAGAAGAAAAGGCAGAATTGTTAGAAGTTCAAAATCGGGAAGTTGCCCGCAAGAACCAGGAAGTAGAGCGAGCGAGGAAATCTTTTGAAGAAAAAGCTGAACAACTGGCGTTGTCTTCCAAATATAAGTCAGAATTTCTGGCGAATATGTCCCACGAGTTGCGGACACCGCTAAATAGCCTGTTAATTTTAGCAAGGCTGCTAGCAGATAACTCCCCTAACAACTTGACCGAAAAACAGGTTGAGTACAGTCGGACTATTTACTCGGCTGGGACTGATTTGCTAGAGTTGATCAATGACATTCTAGATTTGGCAAAAATTGAGTCGGGTACTATACTGCTTGATATTGAGCAAATTGCTCTTGCAGATTTGGAAACATCTCTAAAGCAGACTTTCCGGCAAGTTGCTCACAATAAAGAACTCAGTTTTACTGTTGAACTGGATGAAAAGTTACCACCAACAATTTATAACGACTCCAAACGTCTGCAACAAGTCCTGAAAAATCTCTTAGCTAACGCCTTTAAATTTACTGAACAGGGAGGCGTAAAGTTACAAATTCACATGGCAGATGAGACAGCCGCAGTTGATAATCCCATGATTGCTTTTGTAGTTAGCGACACGGGTATAGGTATTCCAGCCGAGAAACAGAAGATTATTTTTGAGGCATTTCAACAGGCAGACGGTACAACCAGCCGCAAGTACGGCGGAACTGGCTTGGGCTTGTCCATCAGCCGCGAATTAGCTCAATTGTTGGGCGGCAAAATTGAACTAGTCAGCCAACCAGGACAAGGAAGCACCTTCACCCTCTATTTGCCCAGAAGACAGGAAAAGAATGGTAAAAATACTCTTAGTCCACTACCCCTTCAGCCTACTACCTCTATCCGCACAGCATCGACCATAAAAGAAGTGCCAATGGTCGAAAACAAACCTACAACTGTGGACGTCTCTCCAACTGCGAAAGTACTTACCACCTTCCCAAACGATATCCCAGATGACCGGGAAATCATTCAACCGGGCGATCGCATTTTGCTAATTATCGAGGATGATGATAAATTTGCCCGCATCTTACTAGATATGGCCCGTGAACAGGGCTTTAAAACCATTGTTGCTTTACAAAGCAAACAAGGTCTAGCATTAGCACAACAGTTTAAACCCAATGCAATTATGCTAGATATCCATATGCCAGAGATGGATGGTTGGACGGTGCTGGATCGTCTGAAGCATAAGCCAGACACTAGACATATACCAGTACATATACTTTCTGTTGATGAAAGACAGCAACGGGGATTACAGCTAGGAGCGATTACCTATCTACAAAAACCTGTTTCTCCAAAAGCGCTAACTCAGGTATTGACAGAAATTAAAGGCTTTATTGAGCGTCAGGTAAAAAATCTCCTAATCGTAGAAGATGACCCCGTACAAGCTCAAAGTATCATCGAACTGATCGGTAATGGCGATGTCCAGAGTACAGCAGTGGGTACGGGAGCAGAAGCACTCTCGATTTTGCGATCGCATCACTTTGATTGTATGGTACTGGATCTCGGTCTGCCCGATATGAGCGGTTTTACACTAATTGAGCAAATCAAGCTTGAACCCAGGCTTTTAAAACTACCGATCATCGTTTACACCGGCAAAGAACTTAGCCGACAAGAAGAAACGCAACTGCGGGGACTAGCAGAGACAATTATCATTAAAAATGTGCGATCGCCAGAGCGGTTGTTAGACGAAACTGCTCTGTTTTTGCATCGGGTGCAAGCAAATTTGCCTCAACCAAAGCGTCAAATGCTAGAGCAACTACACCAAACTGACCCGGTGCTAGCTAATCGGAAAATTTTGATTGTAGATGATGACCTGCGAAATATTTTTGCCCTCACCAGCTTCTTAGAAAGCTATCAAATGCAAGTACTGTTTGCCGAAAATGGCAGAGATGGCATAGAGACACTGCAAACTAATCCTGAGATTAATATAATTTTGATGGACATCATGATGCCGGAAATGGATGGTTACGAAACCACCCGCGCCATCCGCCAGCAACAACAGTTTCGCTCTTTGCCAATAATTGCTTTAACTGCTAAAGCCATGCCAGGCGATCGCGAAAAGTGCATCGAAGCTGGAGCCTCTGACTACATTACCAAACCTGTAGATACTGAGCAACTGCTTTCACTACTCCGGGTTTGGCTGTATCGGTAAGGGAGCAGGGAGAAATCAATTCAAAATTCAAAATTGAATAAAAAGACTGAAAAAAATGAGGGAGTAGGGGGAGAAAAAGTTTTCGTAAATCGGCTGGAAGCTCGAACTGATTTGTGTATCAATACTTCTCGCTTTGTGCATTTTTAACTCGGAATCGGGTTTGGGTTAAAGGTTTTCCCTTTCCCCTTTTCCCCAAAACCCGAGAAGTAAGCTGTTACGCATTTAATTTGTACATTTACCTGATGACTGATAACTGAAAACCCGTCAACAGTCAACAGTCAACAGTTAACGACCATCGAGAGTGTTTATATACTTTAGACGCGCATCAGCTTATTGATTTGTGTACCTGCTAAAAACCCACACTGTACCCGATCAAGGGGTTAGCGTGGGTAATTTATGTTTATAACACGAATGACAGTCTTAGCGGAACATACTACTGACTGAAGTATCTTCATGAATCCGCCAGATAGTTTCTCCTAACAGATTAGCTACTGACAGCACCACTAGTTGTGGAAAACGATTGTTTTCTGGTATGGGAATCGTATTAGTGACAATGACTTCCTCAAACAAGCCACTGGATAATCGCTCCATCGCTGGTGGAGAGAATACTGCATGAGTTGCACAGGCATATACCTGACGCGCTCCTTCTTCACGCAGTAATCGCGCTCCTTCAGCGATCGTGCCTCCAGTGTCAATCATGTCATCCACCAACACTGCGGTTTTGCCTTTAACATCACCGATGACATTTAACACTTCTGCAACATTATGTGCCTGACGACGTTTGTCAATAATCGCTAGTGGAGCATCATTCAGTTTTTTCGCAAATGCTCTGGCTCGTGCTACACCACCAACATCGGGGGAAACAACCACAAGGTCTTGCAGTTCTTTGCTTGCTAGATAATCGAGCAAGACTGGCGAACCGTAAACATGGTCAAAGGGTATATCGAAATAGCCTTGAATTTGAGCCGAGTGTAAATCCATTGCTAGAACACGGTTGGCACCCGCTTCGGTGATCAAGTTAGCAACTAGCTTGGCAGTTATTGACTCTCGTCCTGCTGTTTTGCGATCGGCACGGGCATAGCCATAGTAGGGAATTACTGCCGTCACTTGTCGCGCAGAAGCTCGACGACAGGCGTCAACCATAATCAATAATTCCATTAAATGATCGTTCACGGGTTGACAACATGGCTGGATTAAATAGACATCACAACCCCGAATCGATTCTTGGATTTGAACGTAAATTTCTCCATCCGCAAATCTTTTGCGAATCATTGGCCCCAAGTCCATGCCCACATAACGAGCGACTTCTTGAGATAGTTGTATATTGGCAGAGCCAGAAAACAGCCGCAGGCGATGATTATCGGTTAGTCCTGTTGCAGATGGTTGCACTTTGAAAGTTGCAGAACTCAGCACAGCAGATCCTCTATGTGCATTCATAGCAATATTATCATTAGAGATTTAATAGATTTAACCGAGAAATCGCCTAAAAAAACATTTGTGAGTTTTGTTGAAGCTTCCATACAAAATTTAAACATTTTTCCATAAAATTATCATTCGCTAACTGTCTAATTTTCTTGGTAAGCAAACTATTGATAGCTTAACGGACATTAAGTCAGTCGACTAGGTCTATAGTTCAAATTTTTTGGTTTGAGGTAAATAACCCCAATCTCTCAAAGATTGGTGTGATAGATTGCTTCTTCTAAGTACCTCATTTCTAACTGACAGTAAAGCATTTACAACTTAAATGATATTGAAGTTTCTTCTTAGACAGGAGAACATTTGGGGCTAAGTGTTCATTGTGTATCCTATTATATTCTATGATACTAGCAATAAATAAATAAACTAGCAGATTTAATTTTAAGTTTTAATTTACACAATAAAATTCCCCAATAGAGGTATTTAAACAAACTCTCACGCGCGTGAGTTCTGGGGGATGGCTGACATAAAAGAATGGGATTCGACCCCACCTGTTGCATTAGCTTCCCGTAGGGTACAAGAGCCACTGGTGGAGAAGTGGGGGACTCAGACCCATGTTCCCCCTTCATTCCAGAACAGTTCTTGATGGGGTCATTTCTGCCTGCCCTCTGCTCCCTGCCTCTTCGTTGAAGCGTAACTTTGCATATACTCCTAACTGGGGGTATACCCATTAGGTAAGGTAAAATATCGCTGCATGTAACTGTGTCGCCTCTTGGACTTAATCTTTGTGGGTGACTTCCTCTTCAGTTGCTACTACACTCAATCATTGGATCATGCAACCACCCATTACAGTTGGCACTGTCTTGCAAAACCGTTATCGCATAATTCAAATTCTCGGACAAGGAGGATTTGGTAGAACCTATCTGGCAGAAGACCAGAGGCGCTTTAACGAACTTTGCGCGATCAAGGAATTGATTTCAACAGCAACGGAGACTTTGGCTTGGGAAAAGGCACAAGAGCTTTTTCGCCGAGAAGCTGCGATTTTATATCAAATCGAACACCCACAAGTTCCTAAATTCCGGGAAAGATTTGAGCAAGACCAACGTTTATTTTTGGTGGAGGACTACATTGCAGGTCAAACGTACCAAACTCTGCTGGCTGAACGTCAAGCTGTAGGTCAAACCTTCACAGAGGCTGAAGTATTGAAGTTGATCCAGTTGTTATTGCCTGTTTTAGAGCATATTCACAGTCGAGGGATTATTCACCGAGATATCTCGCCAGAAAATATTATTTTGCGAGATAGTGATGCTAAACCTGTGTTAATTGACTTTGGGGTGGTAAAGGAACTGGCAACTCGTTTACGATCGCCAGAGAGCGCAATGCCAGAAACCACTGTCGGAAAATTAGGCTACTCTCCTAGTGAACAAATGCAAACAGGGGGAGCTTATCCTAGTAGTGACTTGTATGCATTAGCAGTTACAGCGATTGTTTTGCTCACTGGTAAAGAACCAAGGGATCTATTTGACGAAAACCAACTAACTTGGAATTGGCAGCGGTGGGTAACAGTTAATCCGCGATTTGCCCAAGTTTTGAATCGAATGTTGAATCATATACCGAGCGATCGCTATCAAAGTGCTGCTAGTGTATCTCAAGCACTACAACCTTTAGAGCAAGTCAGTCTTCCTCCCCTGAATACGTCTAACTTGCAAACAATCGCTGTTGGTCGCCGTCCTGACTCAGTACCACCAGCAGCTTCGCCCAAAAAACAACCCGATCCTGTGATTCCACCAAGTTCCACTAGCTCAGTCTTGGATAATCCTTTAGCGATCGCAGCAATTGGCATTGCTGTAGTGATCGTAGCCGGATTCGGTTCTTGGGCACTGGTGAGTTCTATCCGCAGTCAGTCAAAACCATCACCAACACAGACGCTTCCACAAAATTTCCCTTCACCAGTTATTTCTGGTGGTACTACATTCACATCCACACCCACACCCACCAGCGAGCAACCTATTATATCTAGTAGGCGGCTTAATCTTAGAGCATCTAACCCAACTACGGTTACAAATACTCTTAAAGAAAATCAAATCATCCGGTACACTTTTTTGGGGCAGGAAGGTGACAAGTTAACTGCGTTTATTGACCCAGGAAGCAGCGTTTTACTAACAGTCTTAAGTCCCAATCAACAACCAATCGATCAGAATATTCAGCAAGTAACATCATATAATGGCACATTGCTGGTTACTGGTAGATATACTATTGAATTAAGCCTGGTTTCAGGAGTTGCCGAAAGCAATTATAACCTTACTGTTGCATTAGAAACACCGATTCCAACACCTACAGAGACACCCCTACCCCTGCCAATTCCGACAGAAACACCCCTGCCAATTCCGACAGAGACAGCCGCCCCAATTCCGACAGAGACACCCACCCCAATTTTTACAGAAACACCCTTCCCAATTCCGACAGAGACACCCACCCCACTTCCAACCACTGGTGAAACGCCAACTTTTCCGCCGGTTGATGAAACACAACCATTTTCTGGCCAAAGAAATTAATGTTAAACACACTACTGATTACTGGAACTGATACCGAAGCTGGTAAAACTGTTTTAACAACAGCGTTAGCAGCCTATTGGCAAAAATATTACCCGCAGCGTAGCTGGGGAATCATGAAACCGATTCAATCGGGGATTGGCGATCGCGAGTGGTATCAAAAGCTATTTGCGCTAGAACAATCCGCAGAAGAAATCACACCTTTGTACTTTCAAGCACCTTTAGCCCCTCCAATAGCAGCAGCACGGGAAAATCGCCGAGTAGATTTAGCTCTTGTGTGGCAAGCTTTGTCTAAACTGCGATCGCATCGTGATTTTGTACTTGTAGAAGCCTTGGGAGGTTTAGGTTCGCCAGTAACTGAGGAATTAACAGTAGCTGATTTAGCGGGAGAATGGCGTTTACCAACGGTATTGGTAGTGCCAGTTAGATTGGGTGCGATCGCTCAAGCAGTGGCGAATGTAGCATTAGCTAGACAATCGCGCATCAATCTTAAAGGTATTGTTCTCAACTGCGTCCAACCTCGAACCGATGCAGAAATAGCCGACTGGACACCACACCAATTGATTCAATCACTCACCAACACACCAGTTTTAGGCTGCTTACCCTATTTAGATAACCTAACTGATTTAGATAAACTTGCTCAAGTAGCATCAGATTTAGATTGGGAAACACTGATAAGCTGATGCACGTATAAAGTATATAAACACTCTTGATGGTCGTTAACTGTTGACTGTTGACGGTTAACTGTCATAAGTCATCAGGTAAATGTACAAATTAAATGTGTAACAGCTTACATTCAGAACGATAAACTGAGAAAATAAACTAAGTTAGCTGCTTAAGTTAGCTGTATTTAAACTAGCTTGTCTTCATAATGGTTTCCACCTTTCCCAATCCCTCTTCTGTTGATCTATCTCGCATCCGACTTTCAATCCGTTCATTGCAACCGCAATTGGTAGAGTGGCGGCGGCGATTGCATCAACAACCAGAGTTGGGTTTTCAAGAAAAACTGACGGCTGAGTTTGTCTCACAAAAGCTGCAAGAATGGGGAATTGACCACCAAACTGGCATTGCCCACACTGGGATTGTTGCCACCATCAAGGGTAACAAACTAGGTGCAAAGAAAGTTTTGGCGATTCGGGCAGATATGGATGCTTTGCCAATCCAAGAACTTAACGAAGTGCCGTATAAATCGCAGCATGATGGAGTGATGCACGCTTGTGGACATGATGGACATACTGCGATCGCTTTAGGTACAGCTTATTATCTCCAACAGCATCGCCAAGACTTCTCCGGTACGGTGAAAATTATCTTTCAGCCAGCAGAAGAATCGCCAGGAGGCGCAAAGCCGATGATTGAAGCTGGAGTTCTGAAAAATCCTGATGTTGATGCGATTATTGGTTTGCACTTGTGGAATAATTTACCTTTGGGAACAGTGGGTGTGAGGGCTGGGGCGTTGATGGCTGCTGTGGAGTGCTTTAACTGCACAATTTTGGGTAAAGGTGGACACGGCGCACTACCCCATCAAACTGTCGATTCAGTTGTAGTTGCTGCCCAAATCGTAAATGCCTTGCAAACCATTGTTGCTCGGAATGTTAATCCCATTGATTCAGCAGTGGTGACAGTGGGCGAACTTCATGCTGGAACTAAGCGGAATGTGATTGCTGATACAGCGAGAATGAGTGCCACTGTCAGGTATTTTAATCCTAGTTTGAAAGGCTTTTTCAACCAGCGTGTCGAGCAGATTATTGCTGGAATTTGTCAAAGTCATGGTGCAAGATATGACTTAGAATACTGGTCACTTTATCCCCCAGTCATTAATGATATCAAGATGGCGGAATTGGTGCGAACTGTAGCAGAAGAAGTGGTAGAAACGCCGTTGGGTATTGTACCAGAATGCCAAACTATGGCTGCTGAAGATATGTCATTCTTCTTGCAAGAGGTTCCTGGTTGCTATTTCTTTTTAGGGTCTGCGAATCCAGCGAAAGATTTGGCGTATCCTCATCATCATCCCCGGTTTGATTTTGACGAAACGGCGTTGGGAATGGGTGTGGAAATATTTGTTAGATGCGTGGAGAAGTTTTTTAGTTGAGTGGGTGTAAATTAGCTGTTTTTAATCAAGCTAAATTTACTTGAATTTTTATAAAAAATAACTATATAAAAAACCGGAGTTTTTACATCCGGTTTTTTCACTTTATAGTTGTTCGACACCTGAAATTAATTACTTTCCTGCCCATCTAACCAAATAAATAAATCATCTATAGATGAAATTCTCAAAAGCACCCTTCCTAATGCTTCTAGCTTTTCCTTGTTTAAAACTTGAACTCTCTCAATAATTGACGAATCTATTTCACCAAAACGTTCATTGAGTAAAGATATACAGAATCTAATCGCTTCTTTTTGTTCGCCTTTCTGCAAAATATCCTGATAAATCACTGACTCCTGCATAAGATCCTCGCTCAATAACTGGCGAATAAAATCTTTTTCAAATCGCAAACCTGCTAATATTTCTGTGTAAGCTGCGATATTCTGCCTTGTTTCCCTATCCGAAATTGTAGCAACACTCTGGGCAACTTGGGATAATAACCCTTGGGGTGAATCTGTCTGTGTTAAAGGTGCTAATACCATTTCACTTTAATAATGATACAAATACGCTGGTAGGGGCATGGCATTGCCTATTGGTGTCAACTTAACGTGAAAGCCTATTGTGATAAGCATTTCAGAATTTTTCGATGTACCAACTAGATTTTAGATCCCCCCTAACCCACGCCAGTCGCTCCACTTGGGGAGACCCCAAGACCGCGCTGGCTCCCCTTAAAAAGGGGGGAATTAGAGCCTTGTGCCCCCAATTTATTGGGGGTTGGGGGATCTAAAACTACGGTAAATTGAGTGTTTGAGTTTAAGTTGACACCTGTGGGCATTGCCATGCCCCTACGAGAAATCGATATGTATCAGGATTTTCGTGAATTGGTATAACGGTAATAATGCAGGATTATCGAGAAATAACGCCGAATCTTGTTCCCACATTCGTACAACACGATAGCGATGATTTGTCATCTCATTTACATATTCTTCGGTAAAAGCGATTTCTTTTACAGCCAATTGTAATTTGGTGAGGTACAGATAATTGTAGGGGCACAACATGTTGTGCCCTACCCGTATACTTCATTTACTAAATATTACCGTTATAAAAAAGAAGAAGTAGATGAGGATAGTGCAAGCAATCGCGATTACCTCTGTGCTTACAATATTGAAAATCTAGCTATTAGTTTATATCTTATCTAAGATTGATTTATACCCACACTTATTGATGGCTAATGTTGATTATGACACGCTTTGTTATAAGTTATGGTGGTTGGCGTTGGTGAATTAGGAAAGCTCACGCAGAGGCGCAGAGAGGAAGATTGAGGTTTTGTGACAACTGCTGATCTAACTATTGCAATCGCAAAAGCAACAAATGCGACTGCTGATTTAACTATTGCAATCGCAAAAGCAACAAATGCGACTGCTGATCTAACTATTGCGTAGGCGTAGCTGCCCGTTATTACCTATTTTGTGGTTGAGTGGGGGATGATCGCGTTTGTTGTGTTGAGGGATTGGTTGGTGTTGATGGACTTGAGAAAAATCTATCAATCAATTGAACACCATTATTAAGTGCTGAAATCAAAGGCTCTATCTTAGTTGCAAGTGCGCCAGCTGCGAGGATTGCTGCTAGCAGTACCTGTAAACGTTTAGACTTTTATTAATTTTTGCATATAGCAATTCTCCTGTAGATTTAATACACTTTCTTCCAACAAATATTCTGTAGCTTGTCCCCTACCATCTACTAGTAAAGCTGTTATGCTTGCTTCAAAAAATGTAATATGACGCGATCGCAGAAGTTGTGTTATAAAAACGGGCAAAGTCTTACAAAATACGAAAATCTTTACTGTGAAGCTTTTTCGGTAGATGCGTAATTTCTACACCAATGGCATCAAATGCTACTGTCAGCAATCAACCCTTAACGTTTAATTATCAGTAATATGCAAAAAAATTGAAAAAATTATGTTAAGTATCCCTATTAACCTAAATTTACCTCGTACACCCCGTTTAGTAACTTCCTTACCTGGTCCTCGCGTTCAAGCAATTGTACAACGCGATCGCGCCGTAACTTCTCCTTCTTATACCCGCGATTACCCGTTAGTTGTATCTCGCGGTCAAGGCTGCATGATAGAAGATGTGGATGGCAATGTATTTCTGGATATGACCGCAGGTATTGCCGTTACCGCCACCGGACACGCCCACCCGGAAGTCGTCAAAGCAATTCAAGAACAATCCGAACGTCTGCTGCACATGTCAGGGACGGATTTTTATTAAGGGAGAAGGTGGGTATATCGTTCCGGAAGATGATTTTTTGGAGCGGATTCGGGATATTTGCGATTTTTAATTTGAACATCTTCTCCCTTTTCTTGCCATCCATAGGGTACATAAGGTGTTAAGCAGAATCCAGTTTCATCTAAATATCTAACTATGCTTGCAAGACAAAATCTGATACCGTTAGAGTTGGTGCACCAGTTAGAGTTGCAAATAAACCACCACTGCCAAAACCAGCTGCGTTGCCATTAGGGTTATAGAATAACTGCCCACTCACGGGATTGTAGACAATTTTCGCCGTGCTAGTCCCCGTTAAATTAGTGACTTCAAAATCACTCAAGTTATTAAAACCCGTTCCCGCAGCAGAGGTAATGGCACTAAAAGTAGTTTTATCCAGGATAATCTGATCACCTTGGGAACTGTTGAAGTCAGTAATGGCATCTACACCAATAGCAGTCAGGGCAAAAGCAGCATCGGTGTTGTAAAGGAATCTGTCAGCACCTAGACCACCAACGAGAATATCATTGTCTTTGCCATCCACAAGAGTATTATTGCCCTCTCCACCGATGAGAATATCATCGCCTGACCTGCCCCGCAACAGGTCATTGCCACTTAAGCCATTAATTATGTCGTTACCTCCTTGACCATTAATCACATCATCTGAGTTGTCAAAACCTGCGATGTTATTGTCTAATTCATTAAGGAAGGTGACGGTGTTTTTGTTGAAAATGCTAGTTTGAGTAGAGTTAGCATTAATTACATCAAAGCTGTCGGTGATGCTGGTTTGCTTATCAAACTGTATATTGCCAATAGCTGGTGTTGAATCCGTTTCTGGCAGGTTATCCAGGTTTTCTAAGAGGAAGTTTTGCAGAGTTACTTTGGTAGATGCCACATTTTCAAAGGTGACTTCTAAGTTGTTGCCTTTTTGAGTTAGTTGCAGATTTTTGGCAGTCAATCCCGAATCGGTAAATTGCAGCGTATCAACATTGGCAATTACAGCCGATGATGGGTTTGAGCCTTCACCAACGCCACCAAAATCGGTGATGATGTCATTGCGATCGCTAGAGTGAAAGACAAACTTATCTTGACCACCGTTGCCTGTTAGGGTATCGTTAGCATTTAACCCATCAATGTTGTTGCTAGGTGTGCCAAAGAAGGTATCTGCACCAGGAGTTCCAGTTTGCTTACCAGGGGTGTCGCCACTGCCCAGATTCCTCCCCCCAAATACTACATAGCTTTGCCCACGATATGCCCCAATAATCAGGTCATCAATGCCATCACCGTTGATGTCCCCCCCATTGCTAACTGAGATACCTGAGTAGTCATTTACTGCAATGCCCTTAATTATAAAGCCATTAGTGCCATTCAAATCAGAGAGGTTGAAAGTGCCGCCACTGCCCAGATTCCTCCCCCCAAACACTACATAGCTTTGCCCAACCAAATTTGCCCCTCTACTGACACCAGGTGCCCCAATAATCAGGTCGTCAATGCCATCACCGTTGATGTCCCCCGCATTGCTGACTGAGGCGCCTGAAGATTCACCTGCTGCAATGCCGTTAAATAAAAAGCCATTAGTGCCATTCAAATCAGAGGGGTTGAGGCTGCCGCCACTGCCCAGATTCCTCCCCCCAAAAACTACATAGCTTTGCCCAGCATTATCTATGCCGTTGGGGTCGGCATTACTTGCCCCGATAATCAGGTCGTCAATTCCATCACCGTTGATGTCCCCTCTATTGCTGACTGAGCCGCCTGAGCCGTTAAATAAAAAGCCATTAGTGCCATTCAAATCAGAGGGGTTGAGGGTGCCGCCACTGCCCAGATTCCTCCCCCCAAAAACTACATAGCTTTGCCCAACAAATTCTTTGCCGTTGCGGGAGGCATTTGCTGCCCCAATAATCAGGTCGTCAATGCCATCACCGTTGATGTCCCCCCCATTGCTAACTGAGAAACCTGAAGAGTCACCTGCTGCAATGCCGTTAACTATAAAGCCATTAGTGCCATTCAAATCAGAGGGGTTGAGGGTGCCGCCACTGCCCAGATTCCTCCCCCCAAACACTACATAGCTTTGCCCAGCATCAGAATTGCCGTTGGGGTTGCCACCAGGTGCCCCAATAATCAGGTCGTCAATGCCATCACCGTTGATGTCCCCTGCATTGCTGACTGAGCCGCCTGAGTAGTCAAATTCTGCAATGCCGTTAATTAAAAAGCCATTAGTGCCATTCAAATCAGAAAGGTTGAGGCTGCCGCTACTGCCCAGATTCTTCCCCCCAAACACTACATAGCTTTGCCCAACAAAATCTTTGCCGTTGCGGTCGGCACTTGCTGCCCCAATAATCAGGTCGTCAATGTCATCACCGTTGATGTCCCCCCCATTGCTGACTGAGGTGCCTGAAGAGTCACCTGCTGCAATGCCGTTAATTAAAAAGCCATTAGTGCCATTCAAATCAGAGGGGTTGAGGCTGCCGCTACTGCCCAGATTCCTCCCCCCAAATACTACGTAGCTTTGCCCAGCACGAGAGTTGCCGTTGGGGGAGGCATTACTTGCCCCAATAATCAGGTCGTCAATGCCATCATTATTGATGTCCCCTGCATTGCTGACTGAGTTGCCTGAGGCGTCATATTCTGCAATGGCGTTAATTATAAAGCCATTAGTGCCATTCAAATCAGAGACGTTAAGGAAATTGAATAATGAATTAGCCATAATCACCTCTCCCACATGTAGTTATTAAATAGTTATTGACTGCGTAGTTAATATATCAACTCGGAAAAAGATAAATTAAGGGTTTAGACAAAACATCTCACTTTTTTACAAAGCATTCCAAAATAGGTACGCCCTAAACCTCTCTTTTGATCTCATCCATCCCTAGCGAAGAACTCGATTAACGACCCAATACCAATACTCCATAATTCCCCTAGTACCTCGTAGCGCGTCTTGTAGCACAGAGTTGATCTTTGGTGGTTTGATTGGTTGGTGCGATGCCTAACGGCGGGCTACGCCTACGCTAAAGTTGTTTGAGAAATCTCGTTTCTAGGTAAAACCTGGAAATGCTTTTGAGCGAGGCGGAACCTCATAGTAGGCATTACAGCTATTTTCAGGTAATAGACCATGCAGTAGGGGCACAGCATTGCTGTGCCCTGACGACAGATGTGGTTCAAATATATGATTTCTGCTGTAAGAGGTTGTTATAACCGTTAAATTGCTTAAATCTTCTGATGAATATCTAAGCATTGTCAAGAGGCTAGGTGTAATTATGGTAAAGTTAAAGTGAATTTTAGGAAGTGCTATATAAAGTTTTCGTGTCACCGATAGCGTAACCCTACAAGGAGGCAAGCTAGCAAGAGCGTCTCCAAGAGTTGCCTTAGTAAATCTTGTGTGCAACACGCTCTTGTGTTTGAGGATGACAGGCGATCGTAGACATCGCGCTCTTTTTAGAGATTGTATTGAGGAACGATACCCAACATTGGGGCGTTTGTTGACTAAAATTTGAGTTCAACACAACTTAAACTACAGCCTTAGTAACAAAAATAACGACTTTAGTAACCAAAATGATTATGTTGTAACGAAAATTCGATTGTTTGTAACGAAAATAATGATTTTAATAACCAAAATTATAATGTTTGTAACAAAAAGAATTATTTTCGTAACCAAAATGATTATGTTGTAACGAAAATAACGATTTTAGTTACAAAAATGGTATGTTGTAACTAAAATCAGGGCTAATGTTCAGAGAATATCGCGTTTTGCCAGATATTGGTACATCTGCCAACGTGTATCTACCTCAGCTTGCGCTTGTTCTAACAAGTGTTTGGCTACTTCGGGTTTGCTCTTGGTGAGCATTTTGAAGCGATTTTCTTGATACATGGAATCTTCTACAGATTGCTGAGGCGATCGCATATCCAATTGCAAAGGATTTTTACCCTGGAGGAGCAACTCTGGATTATGCCGATACAGCAACCAACGACCTGATTCTACCAGGGTTTTCTGATGATTCATCCCTGTGGTCATGTTGATGCCGTGGGCGATGCAATGGCTGTAAGCAATAATTATTGATGGCCCATCATAAGCTTCTGCTTCCAAAAATGCTTTGAGGGTATGTTCATCTCTAGCGCCAAGGGCTACACTCGCTACGTAGACATTTCCGTAGGTCATGGCAATCATCCCTAAGTCTTTCTTTGGCGCAGGCTTACCACTGGCGGCATATTTGGCAACTGCTGCTCGTGGTGTAGCTTTGGAAGATTGACCGCCTGTATTAGAATACACTTCTGTATCCATTACCAAGATGTTCACATTCCGACCACTTGCAATTACATGATCGATACCACCAAAGTCAATATCATAAGCCCAACCATCACCGCCAACAATCCAGACGCTTTTTCTCACCAAGTAATTAGCAAGGGATTTGAGATTTTGGATTTGAGATTTTAGATTGGGGTCGAGAGTTGCGATTTCATCTAACTTCTGTTGCAACAGTTCTATCCTTTCGCGCTGTTCCCAAATGTCAGCCTCAGATTTTTGTTCAGCTTTAAGGATGGAGTAGACAAGGTTTTCATCTATTTCACTCCCCAATTGCTGCAACAATTCCGCCGCAAACTCAGCTTGTTTGTCGAGAGAGAGGCGGAAGCCATAACCGAATTCGGCGTTATCTTCAAATAAATTATTAGACCACGCCGGGCCGCGTCCTTGGGCGTTGGTTGTCCAAGGGGTGGTGGGGAGGTTACCACCATAGATTGAGGAACAACCTGTAGCATTGGCGATGACGGCGCGATCGCCAAACAATTGTGTTAATAATTTCAAATAAGGTGTTTCACCACAACCTGCACAAGCACCAGAAAATTCAAATAAAGGTTCTTGCAGTTGTTGTTGGCGAATCTGGTTTAATTTTAGCGATCGCCTGTCAGGATTAGGTAAACTCAAAAAGAAATCCCAGTTTTTCCGTTCTTGCTCTTGTAAAGGCAGCTGCTGTGCCATATTAATCGCTTTCCGCAATGGCTCAGATTTATCTTTAGCAGGGCAAATATTTACACAAATAGTGCATCCTGTGCAATCTTCTGGGGCAACTTGAATGGTAAATTTTTGATTGGCAAAGTCTTTATCTTTTGCACCAGTTGACTTAAAGGTTTCTGGCGCGTTGACTAACTCATCTGCTTGATAAGCTTTGGCGCGGATGGCACTATGAGGACAAACCATAACGCACTTACTACATTGAACGCAGACATCCGGCTCCCACACAGGTATTTCTTCGGCAACGTTACGCTTTTCCCATTTGGCAGTACCTACAGGGAAAGTGCCGTCAACAGGTAGTGTGCTAACAGGTAAGTCATCACCTTCCCATATCATGATTTTGCCCAGAACTTCTCGCACAAATTCAGGAGCAGAGACGCGATTAATCGAGTCTGTACAAGAGTTTGGAGTAGAGACGCGATTAATCACGTCTGTGGGGATTGTTTGTGGTATATCGACTTTATGCAAGTTGTCTAAGGTGTTGTCTACAGCTTGCAAGTTCATGCGGACAACTTCTGCGCCTTTTTTACCATAAGTCTTATCAATCGCTTGTTTGATTTTAGTAATCGCTTCTTCTTGCGGCAAGACACCCGCTAAGGCAAAAAAGCATACCTGCATAATGGTGTTAATTCTGCCACCCATGCCACTTTCACGGGCAACCTGGCTAGCATTGATTACATATAATTTCAAATGCTTGTCGATAATTTGCTGCTGTACCTTCACTGGCAGATATTCCCAGACGGTATCTGCATCATAAGGACTGTTAAGCAACAAAGTTGCCCCAGGAATAGCAGCCTTCAAAATATCTATGCGTTCCAGAAATCCCCAGTGATGACAACCAATAAAGTTGGCTTGGTCAATCAAGTAGGTAGAGCGAATTGGTTCTTTGCCAAAGCGTAAATGAGAAACGGTCATTGAGCCAGATTTCTTGGAGTCATAGACAAAGTAGCCTTGGGCGTAGTTGTCGGTTTCTTCACCAATAATCTTGATAGAGTTTTTGTTAGCCCCAACAGTGCCATCAGCACCCAATCCATAGAACATTGCCCGAACAACGTTATCCGATTCTGTAGAGAAATTAGGGTTAAAGCTTAGAGAAGTGTAAGTAACATCGTCATTAATACCGATAGTAAAGTGGTTCTTCGGCTGGCTTTGCGCGAGATTATCGAAAATACCCTTCACCATCGCCGGAGTAAATTCTTTAGAAGAAAGACCGTAACGACCACCAACGATTTTAGGGTATGAGAGAGTATTTTCTCCCCCTGCTCCCCCTGCTCTCTTATCTCCCCACGCCTCATGGATAGCAGCCACTACATCTAAATACAAAGGCTCCCCGGCGCTACCCGCTTCTTTAGTGCGGTCAAGAACAGCGATCGCTTGTACACTAGTTGGTAATACTGCAACAAACCTTTGGACATCAAAGGGGCGGTAAAGTCGCACTTTCACTACACCAAGTTTTTCACCACGGGCGTTAAGGTAATCTACTGTTTCATGGACAGTTTCACAACCTGAACCCATCAGAACGATAACGCGATCGGCATCATTAGCGCCATAATATTCATAGATTTTATAATGCCTTCGGGTGCGTTCTCCAAATTCATCCATGATGCGTTGGACAATTTCTGGACAAGCGTTGTAATAAGAGTTAGCGCCTTCACGTCCTTGGAAGTAGACATCGGGATTTTGGGCAGTCCCCCGCAATACTGGACGATCTGGGGTAAGTGCACGGCTGCGGTGGGCGAGTATTAGATTATCGTGGATGAGCGATCGCAAATCGTCATCTGAAAGCAGTTTGACTTTCTGCACTTCATGGGAAGTGCGGAAACCGTCAAAGAAATGCATAAACGAAACTCGCGTCTCTAGGGTAGCAGCATGGGCAATGAGAGCAAAATCTTGACTTTCTTGTACCGAAGCAGAACACAGCAGGGCAAAGCCAGTCGCACGAGCTGCCATCACGTCGCTATGATCACCAAAAATCGATAACGCATGGGTAGCCAAAGAACGGGCGGCAACGTGAACCACAGCGCTAGTCAACTCACCAGCAATTTTGTAGAAGTTGGGTATCATCAACAATAATCCCTGAGATGCCGTGAAGGTGGTACTCAAGGAACCCGTTTGCAATGCTCCATGTACAGCACCAGCCGCTCCCCCTTCGCTCTGCATCTGCACGACGCTGGGAATAGTACCCCAGAGGTTAGGACGATTTTCTGCTGACCAAGCATCTGCCCATTCACCCATTGCTGAAGAGGGGGTGATGGGATAAATGGCAATCACTTCATTTAATTTGTAAGCAACACGGGCAACAGCCTCATTCCCGTCGATGGTTGCAAAGGTTTTGTTCATAATATAATTTTTGTCCTCGCCTCTAAGCTGCATTATCAGAACACGTGAATATAAGAATCAGAAATAGCCAGTACTAGAAAGTAAGTGTATTATCTGCATTAAAGATTTAACGGTAGGATTTACTCCGTGTTTAAAGGATAGTTTGTTGATACCTTTAGGCGTTTAAATTAACTTTCAATCAATACTGCATCTATTAATATCTCATCCGCAATACTGCATCTATTAATATGTATTAATAATGTACTCAATGACCAAAGTCTTTATTTGATAACACTTTAAAATAATTTATTCTTTTTTGTGGGGTATAGGGTCGGGAATCTCTGATATACGACTTTTATTTAATTTTTGAAATACACATAGGCAGGGTTTAGTGGGCAAAGCAAAGCAAAGCCTACATTCCTGAAAGCTAATGGTTGGTATCTTGATAGAACTAAAGGTAGTGATCGACAGTTCAAACATCCAGATAAACCTGGTTTAGTTACAGTTACAGGTAAATTATCTGGCAACTTATACCATTTCACTTTAATCAATGATACAAATACGCTGGTAGGGGCATGGCAATGCCATGCCCCTACGAAAAATCTATAAGTATCAGGATTTTCGTGAATTGGTATTATATTAAGTCCGGTTAATCACTTAATAATTACCGCATCTGTGCAAAAATCGGAAAAGCCTCTTTCTCCCAGCTAAGAGCAAGAACAGCAAGAACTGCGGTCTAAATGATAAGTCTTTAGCCGGACACGATATTAGCCTCTGCTACTCTAATTAGATGGCAATAAAAATTACATTGCTAATCGCCGATTTCCATACCATTGACTCAAATCATCCTCAATCGCCTCAATAATCGCGATCGCCTCAGTTATTGATTTTGCATCGGCAGCTAAAAGTGTAAACGCTTGCTCAACCCGTTGTTGATAGTCCTGCGGGCAAATAACAAACTTATTAGCAACTGCGATTGCCCCTTTTTCATTCAACAGGTAATCTTCATTGAGCGCGAATAAAACTTGATTCATACACGCCACACTGCGGAAACAACAACCTGCTGCGTAAACAACATCATCGCGTGCAATCGCCTTTTTTGCGACCAATAGCGAGAAACTTATTTCCCAGGCGAAAGTATCAATAGTTGCCTGTTTCAGCTGCTCTGGATAGGGTTTTGTTTTTATCTTCAAAGCTTCTAAAACACCATCAGGGTCGTAAAGTGCCTGACAAAGAGCAATTTCCCCCATATAAATAGAGGACACAAAGCCATGAGGATGTCCTGGTTGATAATCAATAGTAATGCGTCCTATATGGCAATCATCAATGACACGATTTACCTTCGTCAAATCGCGATAGAGAAAATCTACACCTACACTTTGAACCTGTAGCCAACCGCCGCCGTTAATCCATTTTCCCCATTCCCCGATCGCAGTAATCAAATTTACGCGATGGTTATCATCAAGCTCACAGGCGAGGCGATTTAGAGCAATTAAATCGGGCGGGTTTTCTGGATTGTAATAAATCCCCAAATCCACATCTGACTTTAGGGTATGGTTGCCCCGTGCCCGTGAACCACCCAGTGCGATCGCTGTAATTCCCTCAATTGACTGCAAACTTGAAACAATATGGTTGATGAATTGGGGCGATTCTTTATTTATGGATTTTTGCATTGCTACCATAAAGTTTAACCAAAGGTAAACCTCTATTGGGAATACTACTAAGAAAAAGTTGTTTTATATTGTTAGATTTATATGATAAAAAATAACTCAAAACTACGATTATCGTTGATATAAACACTAAACTTAGGTGAACACCTATCAAGATAAAAACCAATGCTAATAGTGCAAATACAATAATGCAAATATTACTAATGGTTTGTACTTTTTCGAGAAAAACCAGAGAATTACGACAACTTGGACAATGCTTTGTATGTCTATGCCATCGGTCATATAGTTGTTCATCATTCAATTGTTTAACACTGTCTTCTACACACCCTTGCCATGAAGGACTACCTCCAGCAAATTCATCTAGCCATTTTCTAAAAGTTATAATACCTACGTCAGAGCGAGAAGGCATAAAGTATGCCCATTGCCATTTTTTATCTAATAATGATTGATTCACTTCCTGGGAATGCATAGCTGATAAATCTTGGTCACTTAGCTTGTATGTGGATAAGTGCTGTAACCCAGTTTGTAAATCCTTTGGGAGAAGCTCATACCAAAAATTTCTTTTAACTGAACTTCCATCAGAAATAAATTTACCAATATACCTACAGGAACCTGGTTGTGTTGGAACAAAATATAACTGAAAAATAATAGTTTTGCTGTTGGGGTAACGATATATTGTAGTATTACAACAGGGTGGAGTAAACTTCCGTATCGCCTCCATATCTTTGTTGAACAGATTGTAACCTTGATGTTTGAGAGTAAAACCTTCTTGAGCAGATATTTCTCCAACAGATTCAAAATATTCCATAGGCACAGCTGTTTTAGGTGAAAAAACACCTATTCCTTCATGAAGAAATTCTGCATGAGAAGGATCAAAAGTACTTTCAACAGACACGGTATAACCAACTGGAACTTCTGTCATGTGCCAGGAGGTGGAAGATATATCTAGTTCAGACTCAGGTATAGTAGCTGGTTGCTTTGAGTTAGAATCTTCCAAAGCTGTTGAACTATCATCTGGCCATACCCAAAGCAATTCTTGGATCACTTGTGTAGGATATGTTGTAACTCTTGACCTTAAACTATCACAAGCAGTTACTTCCGCTTGGCTACCAACCAACATGGGAATTTTAGTGCATTTCCCTTCACCATTAAAACACCAACCGTGATGTCTACACATTAAGTTTCCATCTTCAGTGATGCTTCCCATAGATAGTCGTGCCAACTTATGAGGACAAACATCATCCATTACTATCCACTTTTGATTTTTATCTCTCCAAATCACCAGTTTTTTCCCTAGAAGAGTGATAGGAGTAGGATTCAAAATATCTAAGTAGCTTAAAGGAATAATAGGATACCACTGTTTAGTCCAGGAAAACTGAGTTGTCATAACAAGAGCTAGAAACCTAATGTATACGACTATATTAGTAGAGTAAGCTGTTGAAGGATTCTTGCTAACGGTTCAACAATACGCCAAAATAGATGCGTGAATTACACAAATGAGAAAGTAATTAGGTATTTTGCTTATTAAATTCGACTTTATCTTTATAAATGACCTCTAAGCAGCCATTTTTAAGCAAGTTTGACGAATTAGGAATTGGTATTACTTGCTTATTGTGGTAGATTCTGTGCCATCAGTCTTCAGTTGACCATCTTCCATATAAATGATGCGATCGGCAATATCGAGGATACGGTTATCGTGGGTAACTAGCAAAATCGTACAGCCTTGTTCTTTGGCCAGCTTCTGCATTATTTCTACGACATCGCGCCCAGATTTTTTGTCGAGTGCAGCAGTGGGTTCATCCGCTAAGACAATCTTAGGATGGCTAACTAAAGCACGAGCGATCGCAACCCGTTGTTTTTGCCCTCCAGATAGTTTCTCTGGGTAATAATCTACACGATCTGCTAAACCGACAGTTTCTAAAATGGCGATCGCTTTGGCATCGATATTCTGATTAAGAAAATCGTCATGCAACTCTAGCGACATTCGCACATTTTCTCTTGCTGTCAAAAAAGTCATCAGGTTATGAGCCTGGAAAATATAACCAATTTGGCGGCGGAGTTTCGTTAATTGTTGCTTTTTAGCACCACAGATTTCCTGTCCTAAAATTTTGAGACTACCTTCTTGGGCAGAGCGTAGTCCACCCATCAGGGTCAATAGGGTAGTTTTTCCTGATCCAGAGGGGCCAGTCATGATGACAATTTCCCCAGTGTTAATCTCTAAATTAATGTCGAATAATACTTGTTTGCGAAGCCCACCTTCACCAAAATAGTGGTTAAGGTTACTGATAGAAATCACGGGTTCTAAAACAGAAAGCGTTGAGTTGGAATTTCCTGGTAAAGATTTTTGCAACATAGGATTTTATAAAGCATTGGGTATAGAAAAATAATTTTTGTAGAGACGCGATTAATCGCGTCTGTATTAAAAAACATCGGCAGGGTCAGCAGAGCGTAGTTTTCGCATAGCGATCGCCCCGGAAACACTACACATGATCACGGTCAAAATCCAAACCTGTATCGCCCGTTCCATTTTCATGAAAATAGGAAGCATCGTCGCAGCGTAGGTGACTTGATACAATCCAAAAGAAAGGATGAATCCAGGTAGAAAACCTAAGATAGCTAATAACAATGCTTCTTGAATTAGAACTCCCAAGAGATAGTTATCGGTGTATCCCATTGCTTTGAGGGTGGCGTATTCTGGCAAGTGGTCAGAAACATCAGAGTAAAGGATCTGGTAGACAATCACGATGCCAACGATAAACCCAACTCCTGTACCTAAACCGAAAATAAAACCAATGCCAGTACCAGCTTCCCAGTAAGTTCTCTCCACTTTGGCAAACTCTTCTGGAGTCAAGACTCTGATATCTTTAGGTAGTCCATTGACAAGTTGCAATTTCACTTTTTCAGGATCGGCATCTGGTTTAAGCGTGATTAACCCAACTTCGATGCGATCAGGTTTACGCTGTGGAAATAGTTGGAGAAAGGTAGAGTCACTGGTGATTACATTACCATCGGCAGCAAAGGACGCTCCATCAGTAAACAAGCCTTTAACAAAGACGGCTTTACTATTCAGTTCCGTGTCAAATTTGCCTGTTTTCTTAAAGATATCGCCAACTGCCCCGTATTCTGGACGACCTGCCTGGTCAAACAGAACTTGATACAACTGTTTAAGGTGCTCCTGATTTTGGTTAATTTCGGGCGATTTGAATGCGGGTTGTGCCGGATCAACACCCCAAACCAAAATGGCACGCTCAAGACGTGTTTCAGGATTTCGCCACTGTCCAGTGCTGATGTAGACAGAATTAACTGACTGAACACCTTCATAACCTAATGTTTGATATAGTCGCTCTCTAGAAAAATTTTTTACCGAAAACAAAGTTTGAAATTGGGGATTAATTAAAACCAAATCTGCCTGTAAATTGCGATGAGGTTTCACAGCTGCATCAAAAAGCGCACTTTCAAATCCCAACTGGATAAACATTAGCATATCGGCAAAGGTAATACCTGCGACTGCAACAGCCAGACGGGTTTTTTCTTTCATTAACTGCCGCCATGCTAGCGGCGTTTTGCGAAATAATTTAGAAAACATATTGAAAAAACCCCTTAATAACCAAGTGTTTCAGCTTGCTGTTCAAGCTGGCGCTGTCGCATTAACAAAAATAAGGGAAGTCCTAAAGACACACCAACTAAAAGATTACAGGCAACATAAACCCAGAGATTTTGCATTTTAAGACGTGTTCCCTCCCAAAATACAAATGACCACAAAACTAGCGATGAAACAATAACATCCATGCCAAAAAAACCAGAAATTTTGTTGGCAAAAAGTTGTTCAAAAAACAGCTTTATATCAAGACCATGCTCTAAGATAAATGGAACAAACTGGGAGTAAGGTAGAACAAAACCAAGTACACAAAGCAGAATATATATGACTTTAAGCATGATTGAATTCACCTTCTAAAAAATGATAGAATACACGAGATAGCGAACAACAACTCTATATTTCAATTGCTGTCTGTACCTGTAAGTTAGTGAAACCTGCAACTCGTTTGCTGTCTTCAGAATTGAGGCGAATTTTCACCTCAACTACTCGGCTATCAAGGTTCTCCCCTGGCTGATTGCTGAAAACGTTTTGTCTATTCACCTGCAAACCAATTTGGGCTACGGTTCCTCGCAGCTCACCGACAAATGCCTGACTGCTAATAACTGCCTGTTGTCCTAGTTTCACTTTACTGATGTCGGTTTGATAAACTTCTGCGACTGCCATCATCTGGTTTGTTTGAGCTAAGTCTGCAATGCCAGAAGCACTAATTTTTTCTCCGACTCGCGTATGAATTTTTATGATTTGTCCCGCCATTGGTGCTTTGATGTAAGCACCCGCCAACTCGGTTTGGGCATGTTTGAGTGTAGCGATCGCATTTTCAACTTCTGTCTTGGCTGCGGCTACATCTACAGGTCGAACTTCTGCAATACTGGTAAGTGTGGCTTTAGCTTCACTAACTTGCTTGCTACCAGTGGCGTTAGTGCGGGCGAGTGCTGCTTTGGCTTCGGCAAGTTGTTTGCTAGCAGTGGTGTTAATTCGGTTGAGAACTGCTTTGGCTTCGTCTACTTGCTGTTTGGCGGTTTCTACAGTCAAGCCCTTACTATCATACAAAGAATTAGAAACTGCTCCTTGGGAATATAGCTGCTGATAACGTTGATATTCGGCTTCGGCATTTTTGAGTTCTGCCTCTAGCTTCTTAATGGTTGCTTCTTGCGCTATTTTGTCTCCTGACCACTGTGCTTTTATGCGAAATATCGCTTCCTGTTGCGCTGTTTTGTCTCCTTGGGATTGAGCCTGGAGACGTTCAACACTTGCCTGCTGGGCCTGAATTTCTCCTGCTTTTGCTCCAGCTTGGACTTGAGCAAGTTTAGCTTGAGCAACTCTGACTTGTTGTTGGGCTTGTAATACAGCAGTTTGCAAGCGATCGCGCGCGTCTAAAATTGCTACCACCTGTCCGGCTTTAGTGCGATCGCCTTCTTTGACTAGGATTTTGGCAATGCGATCGCCATCCAATGCTAAGGGCGCAAACAAGCTAATTACCTCTGCTTCCGGTTCTAACCGTCCTAATGCAGCCACTTTTTGACTTTTGAGCGTGGTTTCTACTGGCTCAGATTTCTCAGTTTGACCAATTAACCCAAACTGAGAAATCCCATAAACAACAATTCCACCTGTAATAGCAGTAGCTGCAATTACTAATGCAATTAACCCTTTACTGGAAGCTTTGGATGACAACTTCTCAATCATCTCTTTTGTCCTCATAAAACTTTTGTTTCCTATGTAAAAATTTAGCCGCTAATGATAAGCAATAATTGTTAATTATCTTTGACATCCAAATAAATTTGATTATTGTTTTACAAAATTTTGAAATTTATTGAACTACGAAATATAGCTATTGAACATTATTAAAAGCCTATTTCACTTTTGGATTCTGCTGCATATTGCGGCAAGTATGCCGTCAGCATTTTGCCTAACAACGCACATTGTTCAATAAAATCAATTGTTTCATCACCCCATAACTTCTCTAGAATTAAACCATTTACAAAGCTCAAGACAAAGGAGGCTAACACTGTATCTTGAATACCCAAAAAATCACAGGCTGCCTGCTGATACCGCTTATTAGTATGCTTAAAAACGCTATTTTCTAACATTTTCTTAGAGTCTTTATGTTGACAAAAATCAATCCAAATATAAGTCCATTTAATGAAGTAATCTTCGTTTTTCACTAGATATCTTCCTAATGCTTCCATTGACTCTTGTAGCGTTTGCGCTCCTTCTAGTTCAGCTAATGCTGAACTTAAATCTTGCTCACATATTTCCTGAGCTAATTGCTCAAATAGAGCTTGTTTGCTAGGAAAATAGTGGTACAACGTACCAGTAGAAACGCCTAATCCTTCAGCAATTTGGCGCATAGTGATGGAACCATAGCCTTTTTGGGCAAATAAATCAAAGCACTTGTCGAGCAGTTCTTTACGGTATTGCTTATGGTCAACAATCTTAGGCATGATTCAGCTTATTTATATCGAACACTCGTTATATATTAGAGTAGCATCTTTGCTGCTGATACGTTAAAGCATGATTAATTGATTTAAATCGAACATGCGTTATAGTTTAACCTAGTTTTGCGCTAAATGTAATACTCATCAATTTTCATCTTTGCCACTTAGTATAAAACTATGGTTTAATTTTGGAAAAACTCCGTATATACTGCGTGAATAACGGTAAAATAATAATCAGTATGTTTTTTCTACGGTAAAATAATAATCATTGTGTTTTTATTAAGTATAATTTATGCCTTATCGGAGAACATTTTTAACAACAGCAGGATACACAACCCTTTCTGCCTTATTGACTATAGGGTTTTTACAAAAGGATAAACAAAAAGAAGACCATAACACGAATGGTAATGTAGCAAATAATACAATTATCAATGTAAATTCTCCCCTTCGGCAATTAGCTGCCGCCAAAGGAAAGCATTATGGTGCAGCAATTTCTAGTGACATTTTGCTAAAACACAAGGATTACGCTAACCTGATTGCTCGTGAATGTTCGATTGTGACACCGAATGGTGAATTAAAATGGAACGCCACTGAACCACAGCCAGGAAAATTTACCTTTGAATCAGCAGATGCGATCGCTGATTTCTGCCAAAAGCATAATATAGACTTGCACGGACATACCCTTTTCTGGCACATGGGAAAACCAGACTGGGTTCCTTACCCCCCTACTATACAGATGATTGAACGGCATGTTAAGGGAGTCATGGGGCATTATCGCAAGAGCAAAGTTTTAAAGTCTTGGGATATTGCCAATGAAATTATCGCTGATAATGAAAATGAAACTGACAACGCTACCTACGGTTTGCGTAAAGGGGTAAAACCAGAATTAATTCGAGACTTGTTTTTAATTGCCGCTTCAGTTGATAACAGCAAGAAATTTTACTTAAATGATTTCGGCATCGAAGGCGCTACATGGAAATCAGACCGTTTCTTAAAAATGGTTGAATATCTGAAGAATAGTGGCGTTAAAATTGACGGGGCAGGTATCCAGTCGCATCTATGGTTTTCTACTGCCTATGGTTTTGACGAGAAAGGATTTAATTCCGTCTTAAAACGGCTTAATGATCTTGAAGTGAAACCAATAATTACGGAATTAGATATTATTATCGATGCCCCACTACCCGATAGTATCAAAAAGCTAGACCAGATGGTAGCCGACAGTTACAAACGATATCTTGACCTGTGCTTTGCGGCTAAAGTTGATACTGTAATTACATGGGGGCTTACCGACCGTCATACCTGGATACGTCATCCCGACTGGATGCCAAGAAAAACTTTTAGGAACAATCCAAATCTCTGGAAATTTCTGCGTCCGCTTCCCTTCGATGAAAACCTGCAACCTAAATCTGCCCGCAATGCTATTGCCCAGGCTTTTGGGCAAGTAACTTATACTCCACCCAAGCGTAAATAGCACTTTTAAGTATTATTCTAAGCGAAGTATGTGGCGAGATTCTTCGCTATTCACAAACACGAAAGTTGAATAAGCCGTGCTCACTAATTAATGATTAAGTCTTGCCTTAGAGGATGTTTTAAAAGTCCTCTTGTCGGTAACAAAACGTTTTAGATCCTCCTAAATCCCCCGATAAATTGGGGGACTTTGATTCCGGTTCCCCCTTTTTTAAGGGGGGTTAGGGGGGATCAATAAGTGCAAAGATACAGCCAACCACTTTTAAAACAACCTCTTAAAACAGTATTTCATAAATTCGTGACGAATTGAGCGACTTACTGCTAAGGCTTGGCGAGGCTCAATCACGCTACAAACTTGTGGAATCTTGTGCTGAGAAATAGCAGGATTTTATTTTTTTTTTGTTGACTTGGTATACTCCAAATTTCTCGTAAAAATAATGTGCCTACAAACCAAGGCTCAAGTAAGTAACGTCTCCAAAGTCTTTTAGGTTCACACAACAAGCGATACAACCATTCCAAACCCACCCTTCCCATCCAGCGAGGAGGAGTGGGTATTGCTCCTGCTACATAGTCAATACAAGCTCCACTGGGCAAAATAGTGTTGGTATGAATACGTTCAATATTTTCGTCAATCCAACGCTCTTGGCGTGGCATACCCATCCCCACCATCAATAAATGAGGTTTGTAAGCATTAATTGCAGCCAGAGTAGCAAGATTTTCTTGACTATCTTTATCCATGTCAATATAGCCATGAGCGCAAGCAATCTGTAACCCAGGAAATCTCTTGCACAAAATACTTGCTCCTTTTTCCGCGACTCCTGGCTTTGAACCTAAATAAAATATACGCCAGCCTTTATCAGCTGCTTCCGCCATCAAAGGCCATACCCAGTCAGCATAGGTTACTCTTTGTTCTCGTTTCATAGGAAAACCCAATAGCTTTCCAATAAACAATAGAGGCATACCATCAATATGAGTATATTCTGCCTTAGCATAAAAAGCTTGCATTCTTGGATCATTATGGAAGAGATAAAGGCTATGCAAGTTGTGATTAGCAATAATCCATTTTTCATTTTTCTCAATAGATTCTTCAATCAATAAATTTAACTCTGGAATAGAGAGTGCATCCACTTGAATACCAAGAAGTTTATAAGAAAATCGACTTTTCATATCTTATTTTTTATTTTGTGATTATGAGAGTTTAACTCACAGCCGAGTGAATGTTTAAAAACTGATTTTCAACTATATTTAAATTATTTAACTATATTAATTATTCCTGTTAAATATGTTTAATAAATAAATATAACTAAGAATCACTGATGTTAATGAGGATTTCCGCGATATTTTGCGCTCTTGCATTCCAGGAATATTTTTCTGTAGTTAAGGTATATGCTGTATCTACAAGTAATTGATATTTATCAATATTTAAAGCTGCATCCAGCACTGTGTTAGCGACTTCTTCAATGGAGTATCCTGTTACTAAAAGATGTTCTAAATGGCGAAATTCTTCTAAACCTCTCAAGCCTTCTGGTGTTGATACAACTAACTTTCTACTAGCGAAATAATCTAATGCTTTATTGCGAGCGCCACCTGCTACTGCTTGTTTTGAGAATGGCAGTAAAGCAATATCTGCATATTTAAGATGAGCAACAAAAGCCTCTCTTTTAGGTAAAAACCCTAAAAAAGAAATATTAGAAGGTAGCGGTGCTAAAATATCATTACTATCTCTACCAATAACAACAAAATGTACTTTTTGCTGATGACTTTCAAGATGTTTAGCAACCTCAATAGTCATTAACACAGACATATCATTGCTTGGAAACTGAAATGTTTTAGGAGCAATAAGAACCACTATTCTTGCTGGTCTTAATGCTTGATAGGGGTCTTTATCCAGAAAATATTCAGTATTTAGTAAGTCTTCAGCCACACCATTCCCAATACTATAAATCTGCTGTGGAGTTTTACCATACCACTGTGAAATTAATTTAGGGATTGAGTCACCTGCGGCAATAATTGGACTACCAGAGAATATCAAAACTCCCTGAGCGATATATGTCTTAATACATTGTAAAAACTCTTTAAAAGGATTGGCAACTGAAAACAAGCGCATCCAGTATTCATATGCCGAAAATGTATGAAAATCTAATACCAGAGAGGACTTATTGCGTTTTATAAGCTTCAGTGAAATTAAAGCAGCCAATCCAGGTAATGTTTCTTGAGCATAAATTATATCTGGACAAAACTCATCAATGCACTTTTCTATAGTTTGAATATATGATTTCAGGCTTCTTGAGCCAATTGAAATAAAAGGTGCATACTTAACAGATGAACAATCTAATCCTAATTGAAAAACATCAAAATGTTCAGTCAAATATTGTCCTAGATAAAAAGGTCTAGTAAAAGCACCAAATGGTTGACTAGAATCGAGTGTTGAGACAATTAGTAAGCGTTTACCCATAATAACAATTGTTGATTATTCTAAGATTTAATAAATTCATGTTCGAGACGACATTTGTCAATTTATTTAGATGGTAGTGAATTATGTAAACATTCTTGGAGAAAAACTTTAGCGCAAGTATCAAGCTTATGACTTGGTTGGGTTAATATCCTCAGAAAATGTGGGAGAAATTGCCAAATTCTTGTAACCAATAATTGCTCTGATATAAGGTAAAAACCAGTAAAATATCCAGAATGGGCCGGAGTGTCTGTGACAAAATATAGTCCAGGGTTTCAATGGAAATGCTTTAATTTGCAACACCTTCTTCAAGCGTTCTAGTAGAGTTAAATTGGTATCTACCCAACTGTCCCTTATAGAGTTTTTAGTACAAGTACCAACATATCCAGGAGCTATCCATATTTGACAACCCAATTTACGCGCTCTAAGAGCATAATCTAAATCCCCTAAAGTGTGAACAAAAACTGTGTCAATATTGCCAACTTTTGCAATAACAGTTTTAGGGATTAGTACACAGTTACCATACATAGCATCGCATTTTTGGATAACCGAACTTGGTTTTAAAAATCCAAACTTGTTAGAATACCACTTTTTAGATTTTACTGCTCCTCCATAGGTTGCTTTTCCTGTTGTTGGATCTTTAGTTGAACCAACTACAATTGAGTCTGGAAAACCTTGTTCAGCCAAATTTTGATGAATTTGTAATAATTTACTGACAGCATTAGCTTCCAGAAATGTGTCATCATTCAACCACAGATAATAATCATATTGATTTTTTATTGCCTCACCAAAAGCGAGATGCATTCCTCCCACCCAGAATAAATTGCCATTACCCTGAAGAATGTGTACCTCTGGATATTCTGCTTTGATAGCCTGTGCAGTCCCATCAGAACTACCATCATCAGTTAAATAAACATTACAATGATTGTTTTGCTCATATAAAGCATGTAGACAGGCAAGAGTTGTATTACGCCTGTTGTGGCAGGTCATCACTACGGCTAGATTTGTTTGTTTCATCTCATTTACCTCATCCAATCTCTATGAAAATACTTAAGAAAAACAATAAAATTATGTATATCTGTTAAATACTTGTCTTCATAATCAAAATGAAAAATCCTTATTTTAAATGCTTTTTTGATTACATTTAAAGTTTAGCCATCCTTTCTATCCAGCTACTCAGATTAATATCTAAATTATAGTTTCGTAATTTTTGTTCCATTCTTCTGACTACCAACATATATCGATGCAAAACTGATACACGAGGCATATTGAGTCTCACGACTTCTTCACACAACCATCGATATTTTTCAGAGTTGATATTAAAATTGTTTAATTTTTTGATTTGTTCATTCCAATCGTTGTAGAAGAATAAGTTGAAATAATGAATGGATATAATATTATCCCAATGTTTAACTTGTAGTTCTTTTGATAAACGGTTATGTAAAGGTAATGGATAACTATAATTAGGAGGAAGATGTTCGACCCTTTCTTCTGAAGCACATAAAGTTACAGACAAAACAGACTGCTCAACAAAATAAATACCCTGAGGAGGAGTAATATCCAGCCGCATTACTTTTTCAAAATTCTCTTTCCAAGCTGTAAATATACCTGCACTTCTTCTCACAACAACCAAACCAGAATTCCAGTAGGCTCTGATTCTTTTATTACCAATTGGTGTTTCAACAAATAACTCACGCTTTACCCCCAGCGCTTCATATAACTTTTGCCAGTACCATTCTTGGGGGTCTCGCACTCCTGTAGAACCAATTCCTTGACCATACTCAGGACGTATCTTTACGTTACAATTTAGTGGCAATAAAAATTCTTTTGGCTCACAAAAAAAGCATTTATCACTATCTAAAAAAACTAATATTTCTGCATCTATGTTTTGTTCTGCATAGGCACAAACTAGGGGTTTGTTGGCTAAATAATATTCATGAAATTCTCGATTTATAGGAAGTTGTTGATGAGTCACCTGCAACGCTTCAAACGCTTGTTGAGTTTGTTTTGATATCGGTTCACCTACTCTAGGATGAAAACTATATATAGGTGTATTTTTCAATTCGCCGCAGAACATACGAATACTTGCTGCAAGCATCAAAGATTGGCCTTCTAAGCGACCAGGTTCTGTACAAATTATAAAAGCTATAGGTATTGACATATTATGAAGTATTGATTTATTAAGTTAATTATTAAATGAAGATTTATTTCCTATCATCAGTATTTCCTGAAATAAAGCTGAATAACGACGTGCTTGAAGTTCCAAAGTGAATTCTTGTTCGGCTTTTTCACGAGCATAAAATGATAGCTTTTGCAGCCTTTGTTCATTTTCAAGTACCCAGATAATTCCTTTGGTAAAATCCTTAACTTCATAAGGTTTAGCTAAATAGCCGTTCTGCTGATGATCAACAATATCTTTTAAACCAGTAGAATTAAACGCTACAACTGGAGTACCACAAGCAAGTGATTCAGAAGCTGTCTGTCCAAAAGATTCTTGAAGAGACGGTACAAGCATCACATCAGCTGCTGAGTAAACAGTTGCTAAAGATATATCATCGTGTAAGTGTCCCAAATAGTGTGTTTTGAAGCCCAAATCAGGTAAATTCCTGGATTTAGATGCACCGAAAATAACAATCTCCAACTTATCTTTCCAGTCAGATTTGCTTAGTTCTTGTAGTGCTGGTTGCAGGTAATGAAAACCTTTTCTAGAATCATTGGTTGCATCTAGCGCTCCAAATAGAATGAGTTGTTTATTCAGAGGTAAATTCAGTAATTCTCGCGCTAAACCTTGATGAACAGGCTTATACTTCTGCGTATCCAGCCCATTCGGAATTATTTCAATTCGCAAATTCTTAAACAGAGAACTAGACTTAGCACATTCGGCTAACCAAGAACCTGGCGAAACAATTGTCAGATTCAAATTTTTCAAAGCTTTGATTTTACGTTGCCATACCCAATGGGATAAATCCCCATCCTTTTTGCTGTTCAGTTGAGGGCAAGCTCCACAGGAGATTTGGTAGCGATCGCAATCTCCAGCATAACTGCATCCTCCAGTAAATGCCCACATATCATGAATTGTCCAAACCAAAGGGCGCTTTAGTTTAGCAAGAGTTTCTATTTGCATAAAAGCTGCGCTAATCCAATGCAAATTGATGATGTCTGGATTAATTTGAGCAACTTGAGAAATTACTCTATCTGGCAACCATTGAATAAAAAATGGAGTATTTTGCTTTTGAGAATAAAGCTTTAAAGGTAAAGTTTCAAATGTCAACTTTGCTTTAGCGATGCCTTGAAATAATCTGATTTTAGGCGCAATCACTGTTTTGTCATCAGTATATTTTTCTTGCACCAGCATTTGTGATTGTAAATCAATATTTTGTAACCCTTTGTGCAAGCGATATGCAGCACGAGCCGCACCACCAGCCACATCCTGGGTGCTAAGGAGCAAGACGTTCATATTACTACTATCTTTCAAAAAACCTATTTGATAATACTAATTTTCTATCGCAGATAATCAGTATTATTTGTTGGGCTTGACGCCCTCACAATATAACGAGCCTGGTAGATATACTGTTCCATCAGCATTAATATCTAAGACTTCATCACTAAAGTTTGGAATATCACTTGTATGGGCATCCAAAAATTTAATATCAGAAAAACCAACTCTTTCAAAGAGGCTTTTCATACTATAGCTATCATACATCCACTTATGTTTTTCACCAAGGGAAGTTTCATCTAGCATGGACTTTCGGACATACCGTGGTATTAACCTCTTTACCATGTCAAGATAGAGGTATTTGAATTTATTTTTGAGTTTATTTTGATTGATACTAAATACCTTTTGGAACAAAGAATTGCTATTATTGCTTGCTATCTCTTCTTGGATATCCACACCTGTTCTTGCTTCTACATAGCTTATGGATGACTCATCATTGTTTTCAAGCACTTGTCGCCAATAAGTTTTCATCAAGCCACCATGCTCTGTTCTAACTAATTGATCGATTAACTCAATAATAATCCATTCATATTGTTTCTTTGCTTCCTCATTTTTAATACTATCGATAATTCTTAAATATTCACGGCATGTTCGCTCTAAGTCAGGAACAACAATGCGTAAAATACCTTGAGGTTTTAAAACTCTATAGCATTCTTTCACTAGCATTTCTCCCGTGTCCTTAGAGAAATGCTCTAGGACATGACTGCTATAAATTACATCGAAATAATCTTTAGGGTATGGAAGCGGTTGCAGTAAGTTATGGGCAATTACTTCAGGATGCTCAGAATTAAAATCTATATTTATCCATCCCGACGAAAATCTGTGTCCACATCCAAAATTTAGCTTTTTCATGCTTTTTTTCCTTTCAATTATGCAATTATGTAAGTATTTACCTATTTATGTATTGGTGCTCGCTGAAAACTAAGAGTAAGAGATAGAGAGGTTGTGAGATACATCAACCAATTCCAACCGGGAGTTAATAGTCTTGCTTCTGAGAAATTCACTATGACGATGATAATTAGCATTTGCATTGGCCAATAATCTTCCGGCTTTTTTGCTATTGAAACGATTCGAGTCAGTGCCATTACGAAGAATCGAATAAATCCTGCTGCAAAAGTCAAGAAACCTAAAAATCCTAACTCTAACAATAGTTGTAAAAAGCCATTGTGAGCATTACTTGCCCAATCATAAGTAGCTCTCAGATTAGATGCAGCATTACTAGTCCAAAATCCAGAATATCCATAACCTAGCCAAGGTCTTTCTAAAACTTTGGGTATTACTAATTCCCAGAGATCAGAGCGACCATTCAAGGTAAGGTCTTTACCAGAAGTACCAACTAAAGTTTCAGCATTACTAATCAGTAATATTGAAAAAATAATGAGTAACATTAAAGCTGAAGTAATCATAATCACTTGTAATTTGTAATTGGTTTTTTTAAAAGATTGGTAGAAAGGCAAAAGTAATATCATTGTCAATAGGATCGCTAAAGATGTTGTTGAACGTGTGAGGATAATTAGACAAATAGATAACCCGCATAGTGCCCACATCAACCAGCGATATCGATAGCTACTAAGGGCAAGATGTAAAAAAACTCCTGCGCTCCAATTCATCATGTAACCTAATTCATTTTTATGACCATAAATTCCACTCCACATATCTTGTAATTCAGGTGATGTGTGAATATAACCTGGTATGAATGCAGAGAATATCATAGATAATAATGCAGCTACGCCAAGCGCCCAAGCTATTAGCCTCATTTGTTCCCTTAGGGGATAACGCATTGCCAAATAAATTGCAATAAAATATATTCGGATTAGACCTTTTATATCTTTTAAAGTAGAACTTAGGTCTTCTGACCACAATATAGAAAATACAACTATTGCTAATAAAAAAAACTGTAATGGACTTTTGGTAATTACATAAATAAACCCTTTCCAGTATGAAATTAATAAATAAAACAAAATTAAATATGAAACTATATTAAACAAAGTATCTACCTTATCGCCTCCAAGGGTAGACATTGAAACTTCTTGGGCAGGATGTATTGTTAATGCCCCTACAGCAATGAGTAATAGCAAAATAGTTAATATGTTTTCTGTTAATTTTACCTTCATCGTTAAGATTTAATTTATTAATTTACTAAATATATCACTATTTTTTGATGGTTGAGTAATTCAATCTTTTCTTTACTTCCTCTTTAAAAATATCCAATGCAGTTGCTTTATAAACTGTTTTTTGCGTAAAATTATCTGCCTCTACATTCCTCACAATAAACGGTGGATGTTTTAAAGGAAATTCCATCGCTTGCATTGACATTTTAATGAACGAAAATTCTTGGTTGGAAGTGAAATGAGTAGCATCGGCACCAACACCAACATTAGAGATTAAATTGACGTTGGGAATAATGCTTAAGCTACCCTGTATCCAGCAAGCAAATGTCCATTGGTAATCCCAGGTTATACCTGTAGGATTGTTATAAACAGACTGAAATATTCGTTGCCAATAACTTACTGCTTTTGGGTCTATAAGAATGTCATGTAAAAGGTTTTCTGCTTGTACCTCCTTCCAGAGTTTGATCGTCAAATCATAATGTTGCCAAGCACGCCTCCAACTTGCCCAACCCCAGCAGTGGTTGTAGCGAGAAAAATAGTAACTGTAATTTGTCCGTTTTCGCCCGAATTGAAGATTTTGAGCAGATATTGTGGCAATTCTAGTATCATTTCTATATTTTTCTAGTAGTTCTTCACTAAATCTGAAAAATGTCGGGTGAGGGATACAATCATCTTCTAAAATAATTGTCTCTTCAACATTATTAAATACCCAATCTAAACCACTAGATACTCGTTTTGCACAACCTAAGTTGATATCAGAATAATTCTTGATAACTTTGCAATCCCAATCAACTCTCTCAATAATTGCCCGAGTTGCTTCACACTTTTCTGCCTCACCTTCATGGTCAGTGCGGGGGCCATCTGCAATTACAAAAAGTTTTGTTGGCTTCGCTTGGCGAATAGCTTCAAAAACTTTCTCTGTTGTTTGTGGACGCTTGAAAATAATAAAAGTTACTGGTGTTTGCATTTTTGATTAATTTGGCTAAAATTCTTGATATGGAAAGGTTAAATAAAAACGATCAATATTTATAAAAAGGAAGAAGTGATCGCACTTGAATCTTAAATATTTTTTGTGTTCTTGAATCAAATGCGTTGCACACAAAAGCAGCAGCAGCTTGAGATATTATTGTTGCGATCGCAGCCCCAAGTCCTGCATATTTAGGAATAAGTAACAAATTGAGAATAATGTTTAATATAGCCCCAAATAAAGTCTTACCTAAAGAAACATGGTTCAAACCTTCAGCAATAAACCAAGGTGATGTTGCAAGACCCATAAATACAAACAAAGAAGTCCAAATATGAACTGCTAATATTGCTCCTGCTTCTGCATATCCACTTCCAAACATCACCATAATTATCTTGTCAGATAGGAATGTCATTGGAAGAGCAATTCCAATAGATATACATGTCATCAGACTGAGTAATTGTCCTATTCGCTGATAGTAAAGACTTTCTGATTTTTCCTTGGCTGCGTAAATCGAAGGAGCAACAGAAGAAACAATAGCCCCCGGGATAAAATACCAAATTTCAGAAACTCGGACAGCAGCAGAATAAATCCCAACCTCATTATTTCCGATCATTTGACCTAACATAACCTGATCTATTTTCATAAAAATCAGGATAGCGAACCCCGAAAAAATTAGAGGTAAACTCTCTTTCAGAAGAGTTTTGGCAGCAGAAAAGCTCCAACGCCATAACCACAGCGAAGACCCTTTGACTTGGTAAACAATCAGCAAGCCAATTGCACTCATCGCAAATTCTGCTAATGTTACCCACGCAAAAGCTAACAATGGTGCTTTTGTTAAAATTAGTGCGATTTTGACGGCACTATTTAACAGAAATGCTGTGTTTTTAGCGATCACAGTGTATTTTGACTGCACCTGTGATTGAAACCACATTTCAATAGTATCAGCCGCCCTAAAAATTCCTGCCATTGCTAAAATTGCAACTAGCCATATCTTCAGTGTTTCATGTTCGCCTAAGAATAACATAGTGCTAACTGCCAATAAGACAGAAGCAATTCCACCCAGCAATTTCAGCCAAAAAGTTGTTCCTAAAATTTCCTCTTTATTTGATGATTGACGGACAATATGACGAACTACTACATCGTCCAGTCCTAGAGTGAAAATTGGGCTAAATAAGCTAACAAAAGCTAAAGCATAGTTAAAAAGGCCATACTGCTGTACTCCTAAATAACGTGCTACCCATACTCCTACAACCAGGCTCGCACCCATACGGAGAATGCGGTCAGCAAACAACCAACCTGTATTGGCAATAATTGCACGCAGCCCAGAACGAGATTTAAATTTTGATAAGTTTTTAAGTTTTAATTTACTTAACATTATTTTTATTACTTAATCATGTGATATTCTCTATAAATATCGGGTATTTTTTTTCTTAGACAAAAAGGACATGGAATTATCCAGCTTTTTATATTATTTATCACTTACAATGTTTTTAATTTACCAGCGATCAAAATTTCTAAAAAATAGCTAAATAACAAAATTATGCCTTTTACTTTCCAAAAAAAGTTATGCTCAAATAAAAATATGATTTTCAAATATGAAATAAAATCTTCAAACTTTGGACATGGTATTGTTTTTAACTCATTTATAGATGTAAAAGCCAATAATAACGGTAAACTAAAATTATTTTTTTGCATGATGTAATTAAATAAAGAATTGCGTTTCCAAAATCTCTTGTATTCATAGTTGTTGTCTATGTCTAAAAACTTCTTGTTATGATATTGATTAGTTTTATGTATTCTATACATGACTAAAGGTTTAGACATATAAAACTTTTTAGCCCCTACCAAAGAAGATCCCCATATCAGACAGTCATCAGCCCTTACACGCCAATCTTCTATATTGGGAATAGGTAAAAATTTTTTAACTATTTCTCTACGTATTGATAATGTTGAAGTTATGGAGCCAATCCATTCACCACAATATAAAGTTCTGATTACTGAATAACCCAAATCTACATCAACTGCATCAGCTTGAAATGTTTCTTCTACTGCCCCAAACTTCTTATACGCACAAAAAGTAAAATCACATTCACGACGTCTCTTATAAAAATTTAGGGTAGTTTCTAAATATTGAGGTTCATAAATATCATCAGCGTCTAAAAAGAATATAATGTCCCCAGTTGCGGCTAAAAAGCCTTCGTTAAAAGATGATAATTGTCCTTCATTTTTTTCTTTAAAGATAGGTTTAACATTAGCTAATTGAGTAAATCTAGTGATGACTTCCGCAGAATTATCTGTGGATGCGTCATCAACAATAATAATTTCATCAAATTTAACTGTTTGATTTAAAGCACTATCAATTGCTTCTGAAAGAAATTCAGCATAATTGTAATTATTAATTAAACAAGATGTTTTAATGTTATTTTTATCCATATCAAAAAGATAAAGTAGATAGTTTTTACAACCTAGAATTACCAATACGCTGGATATTTTGAGGGATTTGTAGGAACATCGTCAGGTCTACATCTCACCCAAGATTCATTATAAAGAGACTGGAAAAATGGAATTTTATCCCAACGGTTGCCTTTAATTCCAAAAAGAATTTGAGTTGCTCCTCCAAGATGTATAGCTTGTTTACCTAGAGATTTAACGTAAGCAGCTAATGGCAATCCATAAGCACCGCATCCTATAATAGCTATGTCAAAATCCTGATCTTTAATCTTGTTACACATCCAATCATAAGCATCGAACCAAGTATTGAACTGGGTTTGAGTCCCAGCCAGGGACTGAACTGCTTTGAAGGTAATTAATTCAAATTCAGGCAGAATATTTGGATTTTTAAAAAGTAATTTTCTGTGGTTTTTATATTGTGATGAAATGGTTTCTGCAAAAGGATGAATGACTAAAACCTTTTTTCCTTCAAGATTTTTACTCCAAGGGTCGTTGTGATAATAAGGTTCAAGTGTATTTAATTCAACGAAAGAAGCTTTCCGACAAGAATTTCTGATAATTTCCGCCTCTCCAATTTGAAACCATACTCCTAGAGCATCTATAGATTTTGAGGATTCTAGGAAAAGCTGACTAAATCGATCTAAATGTTTTTCATCTACTGGAAAGAAACCAGAATCATTAGACATTGACTTAAATATAGATTCCTTATAACCTCCTTTTAGATATTCATGTACACAATAAGCTTCTGTACTACCAAAGCGACTAATCATAAAAGGTTTACTACCTTTAATAAGATTAGCCAGTAATTCATTACTTTGTTGAGGAGCTAAAATTTGTTGGTATATATCATAGTTTATTACGTAATTTTTGAAGATTATTGCATTTGTGTAAAGAGAGCCTTTCCATTTAGCTAATGGAGTGTTTGATTTTACAAATTGCTTGAGATTTGTGTTTAATGCCATTAATCGAGTCCTCCAGTCAAAAAGTTTGGTTTAGATGTTTATCGTAAGGGTTGCTTTCGCAATCTATGCGGAACTTAACGCTCTTTGGAAAATTTTGTTAAGCTGCTAGATACTAAATCTTGTTCAATTTGTCGTTTTTTGTTGTCATAAAAATAATTATTAGGTTCATTTTTAGTATTCACACCATTGATTACTATCCCTAACACTTTCTGACCTGACTGAGTTAAAAACTCTTTAGCTGAATTCGCACTGTTAAAGTCAACTACTCCAGGGCGAACAACTAATAAGATCCCGTCAGTTAGGGTACTTAAAACAGCAGCATCTGCTATTCCTGACAAAGGAGGCGTATCAAAAATTACAAGATCGTAATCTCTCCCAAAGTTACTAATGAATGTTGCCATGCGTTGAGAATCTAGCATCGCTACTGGATTAGGAGGCAAAACTCCAGAAGTAAGAACCTCAAGATTAGGCATTACTTCTTGTATTGCTGCATCTAAAGAAACTTGACCAGCAATGGCATTACTTAGCCCTATTGCATTTGTTAGCCCCCAGATATGATGCTGTATAGGATTACGCATATCTGCATCCACCAACAAGACCCGCCGCCCTGCCTGAGCCATAGTCACAGCTAAATTTGCAGATACGTCAGACTTTCCTTCTTTGGCAACGGAACTTGTGATTACAATGCTTTTTAGCGGTTTATCAGAACAGAGGAACTTCAAGTTCACTTGTAGTATTTGGTATGCGTTACCAAGAGGAAAGTAAGGAATATCTCTCCCAATGACTTTGGGAATAGGTCTATCGAGTCCTGCTATAGAAGAATAAGGTTTCCCATTTCTCCCTTGTGTCGGAATCACTCCCAAAACACTGTATCTCAAGACTTCTTTGGCTTCTTTGACGGTCTTCACGGAACGGTCTATCAAGTCTAAACTAAAGGCGACAATGATACCTAAGAAAAGGCCAACTCCTCCTCCACCAACAATAAACAGGATTTTGCGAGGTCCTTCCGCTTTATCGGGGGTTAAAGCATAGGAAATGACACGAGCATTAGGAATCTTTTGGTTCTGTGCAATATCAATTTCTTGGCGTTTCTTTAAGAGTGTTTCGTAAGTTGTTTGAGCTGCTTGCAACTTCCGTTCTAGTTCTCGTTGACTCTGTTCTAGCCTTGGTAAATTATTTGCTCGTTTGATGTAGGCATCTTGCTGCCTCAAGAGTGTAGCAATTTGTCTTTCTAAACCAACGCGTTCTGCCTGAGCACGAGTAATATCTGCTATTAGGCTTTGCCGCAGTTGCCCAACCTGTAAACTTCCCTCTGTTATCTGCGCCGTACCAGCGACTTGTCCTGTGCGCTCTTTTAGCAAGCTCTTAAGAGCTGCGACTTTTTCTTGTAAGTTGGTAATTGTAGGATGTTTTGGTGAAAAACGGGTACGCTCTAGTGCCAGTTGGCTTTCTGTTTCTTGGAGTTGGGCAAGCACTTTCTGAACCCCAGGTGCTTGACTCAATTCAGATTCGATTACACCTTGCTGTGAATCTACCTTAGCTTCACTGCGTAACTGTTCTAAACGACCTTTTACATCATCTAATTGAGCTAAAGCTTGAGAAATTTGGTTTCCTAACTTGGAAATCGTATCAACTGCTGCGGTTGCTTCTTGTCCCAAGACAACAACTTTATTCTTTTCTTTAAATAGCCGCAGTTTTGATTCGGCTCTTCTGACAATTTCCTCAGCTTTGGGTACTTCTGTTACGAGAATCTCTTTAGCTGTCAGCGCTTCATTCTGATTAGCCTTGATATTTAGCTCAATATAACTATCGATAACTTCATTGACGATTTTGGCAGCCAGTTCAGGATCGCTGCCTTTATAAGAAAGTTGTATAACATCAGTGCCTTTGATTCCTTCTATTTTTAGTTGTTTTGCTAAATCAGGAATCGACAGCAGTTTGCCTTTGCTATCTTTAAGGTTGAGGGAATTAATTGTTTTCTCCATTACTGGATTTGATCCAATAACTCTCACCTGAGTTTCTAAGGGATTGTCGTTTACATTTAAAGCTTCTAAGCGTCCTATGTCTTCCGATAAACCTGTGAGTGAGGAAGAGCGATTTGTTTTAATCATCAAACTTCCTTCTGCCTTGTATGAGGGTTTTAATGAAAATGTATACAAGCATCCAAGGGTAACAGCTATGCTCAAAATTCCGATTAGAGGTAACCAACGCCGTTGAATTACTTCTAAGTATTTCTGAATATTTACTTCTTCAAACTGTGGTAAAGATTCCATCGTCATAATAATATATACAAATTTTATAAAAAAGTTTACTTACAGGAGATATTTGTCAGTATTTTACCGAGACTAGTACTGGAGTCTACTGTCGTATAGTAATATCTGCGTTGATTGTCAGCTAATGCCTTTTTGTTAAGGTTGTTCAAGAGGTGAAGTAAACTAATAGACATTTTTAACTAGCAGTATCTGGCTTCCACTGATGCACAAAAAAGTAAATAGTACATGATTTTGAATATTTGGAATTACGAAGCCACCTTCAATACAATTCAAACTCCTTTTTTAAAATACGCAAATCTCAAGTTATTTGAGAAAAACTAGAGTAAAAAGACTAACAAAGCATGACTACAAAAATACTCAAAAAATTCTATTTAATTGGATTAATTCACTAGAGATTGGTAGTGTATCCTCTGATGGATAGCTGTAAAATTGATGATTTTGGTAATTAATAGTCAATTGTTTTGAACCCAAAGTCTTTCCGTATCTACTGGCTCACTGGATATATTCGACTAAAATGCACCAAATCTATCCTCCACATATATATAGTTTTATCAGTCGAAATTTTACATGATATTGCTTGATATTATCCTGACAGCAAAAACAGGATAACTCAAAACTTTCTCTCTGGTTTAGTGACTTGCCATTTTTTTGGTTAACTTAGCTTTGCGTTACTACTGATAGGAAGTATTGATTAATCATCTAATAATCAACATCATATTATGTAAGAACACTGAATTGGATAACTTTACAAAAGATTCATACAAATGCTAGTATATTGATTGTCTGTTTGCTGATTCTGAAAAGACAAGAGGAATTAATTCCTTAACGGTAAGGAATAAAACAATTGTGCTAGCTTAAAAGCAATAAAACTACTTCGGAGGTAGGCTTTGGACGGTGCAAAGAGACACTTAGAAAGACTGGATAGATATTTACGTGAGTTGCTTAAAAGCTTTCAGCAATAATTAATTCTTGCTTAGAGTAATGGTCAATCTTGAGGACTATACGGGACTAACAATCATAAAGTTGTATGATTTGAGTATCGAACTTGTAAGGACTCACAATCAGTGTAATTTGCCCAGACTGCTAAAAGACTTTTTTGATGTAGCTTGATGTGTGGAAATGACAGCACAGTGACCGCTCTTTAGTTTATATCCGGTATTTTAGGTTTACCCCTAAATTTGCAATCACCTTGTTTGTATTCTGCAATAAACACACAATACTCGTTCTAAAGTTTATCTCATAACATAGGCGTTGTCTTATCTGTGTAACCGTATGGTAACACGCATGAGAGATAAACGGCTAGTAAGTAAGTTTGCACAAAAATAAAACTAAACTATGTAAATAAAGATAAAGTAGGCTACAGTCGTTTTCCCTCGTGCCTTATGACAACAACAAATTTTTACGCCGACCTACTTATTAATACGGTTAAAAGAATATGAGTTAGCACAGTTGTAGCACAAAGCAGAGAACAGACGAGTGTCAAATTCGGACGTGGTTAGAGCATGGATTGCTCAACTGTCGGCTCCTAACCAAAAGTCTACATATGACTAAACTTCACTATATTTTTAATAAAGTTTAGCTATACTTCTTACTACCTGTGTTAATCTGAAGTACTAAAACTAGGCTGCTGTTTTTTGGTTTCTGTATCTAGCCAATTGTAATTATTAAACTGACATTAAATGTAAAGAGATTGAATTATGAAATTCTCTTCTATCACCTTAGTAGTTGTGATAAGTGTACTCGCTCTTCCCCAGACTGTCTATGCTAACCAAGAAAATGTTCCCATCATAACAGGCGATCGCAATCAAGCTGGAGTTTTATTAACGGAACCAGCCACGATTAACACTACATGGAGTAATTTTATCGGACAGACCAATAATCCTAAACAAACTGTTGAATCAATTTCGCTAGTACAGGAGCGAGGATGCCAAAAGATTAACCCGCTTGAGTTCATCAATAATCCAGATGCTTTCTTTAAGCAATGTCAAATGCCAACAAATACCCAAACTTCTCAAAGTACTGAGCCAATTGAGTATCTCAAGGTTCCTAAACTTGACTCTGGTATTAGTGTGACAGTTACTAAGTTTTGATATAGAAACTTTTTTAGCAAGAGATAACTAATTATTGACAGTGTAATTTATCTAGATAATTTCTGCTAAAACATGGATAAAATGTTTATGTTGGCTGCTTTAGCTCAAAGCAGAAAAGCTTTGCCGGAATGTTTGCCGAACCCACCAGTAGGCTGCGTGATCGTAGATGCTCAAGAGATAATAGCTCAAGGGTACACGCAGACACCTGGAAAAGACCACGCTGAGGCTGACGCACTTAAGCAGATTCAAGGCAAAGCTTTCAAATTCTTAAAAATGTATGTAACTCTTGAACCTTGTTCTTTTCATGGACGCACACCTGCATGTGCTTTAGCGATTGCTCAAGATCACCGTATATATGAAATATATGTATCTATAGTTGATCCAGATCCCCGCAATAATGGTCAAGGATTAGACATTCTCGCAAAAGCAGGAAAGATAGTTCATGTTGGGCTATGCGCCAATGAGGTGAATGCTTTTCTTAACCAATATCTAATAAAGTGATACTTGAAAATTTAAGTTAAAATTGCAACTTAGTACCATTTTCCAAAAATCTTTGCAACAAGTCAATCAGCTGTATCGATTCACAACTGTGCTTTTGTGTCAACTTAAGGTGAAAACTAGTAAGTGTGGAAGCTTTAAGATATCCTCTAAGGGTTTCAGATGATTTTTGCATTTTTGGAGAAGTCGGGAATCTTGTTATTAAAATTATGCTGTATAATAATTAACCACTCCGAAACGTAAGTCTTTTCGGTTCAATAGGATAATTACTTGCGATCGGCGGTATTGCTGCCTTGCCAAGTATTATTCTTGGTGTTAATGTGACCACTGTTACTATTTCTATTTTTAGTCAAGAAAATGTCATCAAGCGCAATTATATTAATGATACCGCACCTAATGCAGATGTCTGCGTGCAGTATGACACAACCGCAATTGTCATAGATCGCTGCGTCTTTGCCTTCTTAAATCCCTAATTACAGGTATTTAACCGGAATTTCAAGAAGCAAGGCAGGTATGTTGTCTTGCTGGAAGTAGAAAAAAACAGGATTTGATTTGTTTGTTTCCTTTGTAGCGGTTGGTGTAGCGCCAGTTGAAATGCTCCTAAGAAAGCTGTTTTTAAGTAGGGGAAGCTGGAAAAGTCCTTTTTTTCATGGTTAACGCTCTACGTACCTGGCTTGATATGATTGGATTATTTAGCAAAAAGTTAGCGGTAAAAAAGGTGTATTTTATATTTAATAAGTTTATTTTCATTAAAAATAAACTTAAAATATATTCAAAATAGTAGCAATAAAAATAAATTATAATTTTGTGTTTTCATAAGATTAAATAAAAATAATGTAATGATTTACTGCTATTATTTTCTTGTCTTGTTTAGGTTATAAAAAAATAGTTTTTGAGACAATATTTAATTTATTGGTTAATTGTATTAGAAAATAAAATTAATAACAATTATGTTTAAAAATATGCAAATCTCACTAATAAAGCAGTGTAATTTATTCAAAGGATATGGTGATGGTACTTGAGATAATTGATTTGTCACTACTGATGATGTTACTATTAGGGGGTGGGTTGATTTTGGGTTTATTATCTCCAAGAATTGACTTGTAATGTATCATAGACCAGAATTCATTCAGTATTGCCAATTCATTGATTAGCAGTCTGAAATGGCTATGGGTCTGAATATCTAGACTTGATACCAATAAATTGATGAGGTTACAGAGGAGCAAATAACCATGAGCAACTTAACATCTCCACATACCGAAGTTCAAAAAACGAAGAAAAAAAGTTTAGTCGCAGATAAAAAACCTCGAGCTACAGATGATATTGTGCGTAGTTATCTGCAAGAGATCGGGCGTGTAGATTTGTTGACTCGTGAACAAGAGGTTATTTTTGCCCAACAAGTGCAGCAGATGATGAATTTAGTAGCTGCTAAAGAAGAATTAGCTGTGAAATTAAAACATGAACCCACGCTGCAAGAATGGGCAGATCAACTGGAGTTAAGTATTGAGGTGGTAGAGCAACAGCTAAATCAAGGACATCAAGCCAAGCAGAAAATGATTCAGGCTAATCTCCGGTTAGTAGTAGCAGTGGCAAAGAAATACCAGCACCGCAACCTGGAATTTATGGATTTAATTCAAGAAGGTACTTTGGGTTTAGAGCGAGGGGTGGATAAATTTGATCCCGCTCTTGGTTATAAGTTTTCTACCTACGCTTACTGGTGGATTCGTCAAGGAATCACACGAGCGATCGCTCAACAAGGACGTACAATTCGTTTACCTATCCACGTCTTTGAAAAACTGAACAAAATTAAACGGGTGCAGCGAGAACTATCTCAACAGCTAGGCCGCGTTCCCACTACTGCTGAAATTGCTAAGGCGTTATCTTTGACACCTAGCCAAGTTCGAGAGTGTTTATACTTGGCTCGTCAACCCTTCTCCTTAGAGGCGCGAGTTGGTGAACAACAAGATACAGAATTGCAGGACATACTGGAGGATGATGGCCCTTCTCCTGAAGACTATGCTGTTGAAGAATCTTTGCACCAAGATTTACAAGACTTGTTGGCAAAGCTGTCTCCCCAGCAGCGAGAAATATTAACCTTGCGTTTTGGTCTTACTGATGGATATGAACTTTCTTTAGCACAGATTGGCGATCGCATGGGTATTAGTCGAGAACGGGTGCGTCAGATAGAGCAAAAAGCTCTCAGTCTCCTACGACGGCAAAAAGAACAAGTACGTAGTTATCTAGCTAGCTAAATAATTCATAATTTATAATTACTAATTCATAATTGAATTTTTTAACTATGAATTATGAATTGATAATTATTGGTTATTTTGGGAGAAAATGAACCTAAGCATCTCAAAGATTTAATATGAGTACATCAAAGACAGTGCAACAATTGCAAGCACAATGGGTGAGTTCTGAAAATTTTCGACGTTATGGACAGGTAATTTTTGCGAGTCTTGATGGCAAAGCTTACGATGTGGAAGATGCCCAGTTAAACCTGCATAACGGGATTCCAAGATTTTATATTATGCGGTTGGAGAAGAGGGGGCAAAAGTTTCACAAAATTACTCGCCATGTGCAATGCACTCAATGTCTGGGTTCTTTGGAAGGGAAGGATTGGTTGATTGCAGTTTGTCCTCCTAATAATGATGTGAATGAACCAGCATTAGAAGAGATTGCCGCTTTCCGCATTCCGGGAAATTGTTTTATCAAGCTACATGAGGGTACTTGGCACGCTGGGCCTTATTTTGACCATGAAGCTGTGGATTTTTATAATTTGGAATTAGCTGATACAAATATGGTGGATCATTTCACCCATGATTTTCTTAAGAGTCATCAATTAGAATTTAAGATGATTTAGGTGAGATTAGGCTTAATAAAATATGATGATTCCTTTGTAAAGTGTGTAAGCCCTAAAATAGTAGGCAAAAATTTTCACGTAGCTCCAAATCGAGTTAAATATACTATTTTTCGACTATTTCAATGATAATACTCTGCAAGGTAGTGTTTATACTTTGTGGCTTCCAGATATTAACTTCAACTGATTCAAAATCTTTAATTGCCGATTCGTACCTTGATTCAGAATCATATTGTTCCTCAAAATAGTTATCATCTTTGCAACCATAAAGGATGAGGTTAGAGTCAACTTTTTTTAGAAAAGATAAAGACGGATACATTCGTCTTATACTTTGGAAATATCCAATTAGATAACCATAAAAATAACTCAAAACATATCTGATTTCCTGGCGAGAGAATTCTAATTCAAATGGTTCGCGCACTATTTGAGTATCGAAACCATTTACCTCATTCTCCAAAATTCTATACAAACTGAACTGTACAGAACCACGATGGTCGTAAATTTGCATCAGATAAAAGAAATTACCTACTTCCTTTTCTACAACTAATAGAACAGGGAAGGAAAATGATCCTTTCCAATCATCATACAAATCACTGCTGTCTCCAAACAGCCAAGTTAATGCTATAAATGATTTTGCTAAATTTAGCTTATCCTTATTTTCACATTCTGATAAGCAAAGCTGTATATAAAACATATAATCATCTTTGATTGGAAGGCTATTCTGCCTGAGTTTGCTATATTCAGAATCATCCAATCTCCAAAGCTGATACTTGGTGTTATTCGACTGAAGCTCAACTTTGTGACGCTCTCTAATTTGCTGAACCACTTGCTTCATCTACATATTGATAGTATTGCCTGCTGAATCCACAGCACGATATAGATATTTTCATTCACCTTTTACTTTAATATATTAGGCAAAATTTCCATAAACAACTTTAGGCTGCATCACTTAATCCCAAAGAAGGAACCAAAATTTGTCCGTTGTAACCTGCTTGGTTGTATTGTTCAAGGACATGAGTTGCAATACCTTTGCTCTGGCCCGATCTAACCAAAGCTACACTTGCCCCCCCAAAGCCTGCACCCGTCAGTCTTGCACCAAATACCCCTTCTGTTTTCTGTATAATCTCTACCAACGTATCTAGGGCTGGCACCGAAACTTCATAATCATCTCGTAAGCTGACGTGGGAAGCGTTCATCAATTCGCCAAAGCGCTCAGATGTTACTCCCTGCAATACTTCCAAGACACGGTTATTTTCTGTAACTACATGACGGGCACGACGCTGTAGTGGTTCGGCTAATGCTTTTATTACATTAACATCAGTAATATCTCGCAATGCTTTCACTCCGAGCGATCGCGCCGCCTCCTCACACTCAGCCCGACGCTGGTTATAACCGCTACTTGCAAGTGTGCGCGGTACACCGCTATCAATAACCAAAATTTCCGCTTTCTCAGGCAAAGGCATCACCCGGCGTTCTAAAGTCCGAGTATCTAAAAATAAGATATGCTCAGTGTCAGCCAAACTAGAAGCCATCTGATCCATAATGCCGCATTGCACGCCAGCATATTGAATTTCTGCTTGTTGGGCAAATTGGGCGATTTCAAGATCATTAATGGGAAGGTTCAGAAGTTGGCGTAATGCCCGAAGTGTTGCCACTTCTAAAGCTGCGCTGCTAGACAAACCCGAACCCATAGGAACCGAGGATTTGACATACACACAAAGCGGCGGTATTGTGTAGCCTGCTTTTTGCAAAACCTCAATACAGCCAAAAATATAACTGGCAAATCCAGAGGGCGTATGATTAATATCTAAAATACTCACTTGCTCGTTTAAATTTTCCGAGTAAAAGTGATGCTGGCTATCGCTACTAAAACCTAGCTGTACCGTCGTACCTTGAGGAATCGCAGTTGGAAGAACGAAGCCATCATTATAATCAGTATGTTCGCCCAGTAAATTTACTCTTCCTGGCGCACTGGCTTGAGTTTCAGGTGGTTTACCGAATACTTGTTGAAAATCCATAATTTTTAATTGTACAAAGGTACAGGGCGTAACCTTCCTTCTACCTCAATACTAGGAAAATTTGGATCAAAAGTCAGATTTTCCAACTTTCCATCCTTGAGAATCACAAAAGTATCTTCAACCTTTGCCCCTGCTAAACTAGGGTTCCAAGCGACAGCAATACCTTCTTTCAAAGTATCAGTAGTAGTTGGATTTGCTACGATTTCTCGCGCTAAATATCCAGTAGTTCCTCCCTGGTGATGTTCGCGGATGGCATTGGGAAATCCATGCTGTTCATAAGCCTGAGCTAGTGCGCGATAAACTGTGTCCAGAGTGGTTCCGGGTTGGCACAAATTCAAAACTACTGCTTCTATTTCGCGCACATGGGAATGTAATTCGGCCCGTTCGTCTGAAAGCGCACCAAAACAAACAAATCGAGTCAGATTTGCATATAAACCGTAACCTCTAGCGCAAAATACCAGCATAGCTTGCCGTCCAATCTGTTCTCCTGTGGCTGTAGCATGACGGTATAGCGGTAAACGCCTATCTCCCGCTACCAATGTCAACGCCGGATGCAAGCCTTTCGCCCATAATGCCTCTGCACCCGCACCCGCTAACTGATATTCTGTCCAAGTTGGCTTGGCGGCTTTGAGTACTTCTGTCATTGCCTGACTAGCTTTTTGCCCAACTTGGCGATATCGTTCTAATTCACTTGACATCATTACCCGTTTGTGTAATTGCAGAGATGGGGGTAACGGCTGTTCTAAATTGGAGATGGGGCGATCGCTAATTACTTTTCCGCCGCCAGTTAGATCGCGAACAAAAGACTCACGGGCAGCAGCATCAGCCCAAGGGTTGACATACACCTTAAAATTAGCTGGCAGTTCTTCATCTTTAAGACGCTGCGCTTCAATTTCATCCGTTAATACCCAAGCATCTTCAGTAGTTACTAATACTTCTGCTACGCCAGTTTCAGCAGTAAGCAGTACGGTGTTAGAAGCGCCACCTGTTGCCCAAGCAAACCAGTCTGTACCGCGCAAACGCACGCCTTGCGCTTCGGTTTCACGCAAAGTTTGCCTGATTAACTCTAGTTTCTTGGAGACTTCTTCGTTCATACAAAATTAGTAACCACAGATGAATACAGACAATTATGAGGTTCATCTGTGTTTATATGCGTATGTCTATGGTTTGAGAAAAACGTGACTACGGTATTATATCGAGTTTGGCATTCAATATTTACCTAGGAGAGTGTATTCGCAATTACAAATTAACTTGACATCAGGTAAACCTTCTAGGAGAACCGCACATTGAGCCAAGGTAGTTCTCAAGAACGATGTAGTAGTTAGTAAATCTTTGAAATTATGAAAGTGTAGGAGCTACAAAGACATCAAAAAAAGCCCATGAAATCCCAAGAAACTCAAAACACAACAACAGCAAATAATCTTCCCGTAGCAGAAGACACACCTAACTATATAAATCCGCAAGAATCTGGGAAATCTGAGCCTATGACTCAGGTACAAAGCGATAGTGTAATTACCAATCAGGACTTACCCGATCCACGAGTTCGCTATGGTTTTACCCTGGTTATATTGGCGATTTTATTATTGGTTGTCGCCATTTACTACGGAATTATTAACCCTTAAGCAATTCACCTAACTCAGCCTCACAAAAAGTACAAACTGCTGGTATTACAACTAACTAAGTTCTTTATAAACTTGAGCTTAATATTTTGTTAAATAATGCGAAGAAAATCAATATGTCTTTGCCGCTTTTTTACGACATTTTAAGCTCTTTCTAATGAAAAATTTAGTAACATTTGCGGCTTGAAGGCTGTATTTAAGACTACAAGTTCGTTTAATAAAAATATCATCCAATAGTTAGATGGAAATGGTAGTCATTAATTAGTTTATTACTTTTATGGAAATGAATTGCATCATACCGCCTAAGGATGTAAGTCCAAGAATTAAGCCTGTTTTACCCTCAATACTCACCAGCTTTTGCTATTTAGATTGACCTCCAATTTAAGGCTGAAAGGGTGCTGATTCAATTGCAAAAAGTTGCTGGCTCACTAGAATTAGCAACTTGGGATTAGCGTTTGAGGAGATGTAATTAAATTGCATGGCCACAAAATATCCTAAATTTAACCAGGATCTCGCATACCAGACCCGACTACACGTCGGATCTGGTATGCGATCGCTATGGGAAATGATTTTGAAAGCCATGATGGCATGACTGAGGAAAATCTTTACCAAAAGATTTTCGCTACTCACTTCGGTCATGTGGCAATCATATTCCTGTGGGCATCCAGCCTCCTGTTCCACGTAGCCTGGCAAGGTAACTTTGAACAATGGATTAAAGATCCTCTGCATATTCGCCCAATCGCCCACGCGATTTGGGATCCTCATTTTGGTAAACCAGCAATAGAAGCTTTTACCCAAGGGGGCGCTAACCATCCTGTTAACATTGCTTACTCTGGTGTCTACCACTGGTGGTACACCATTGGGATGCGGACGAACAATGACCTTTACCAGGGTTCAGTGTTTCTTCTACTGTTAGCAGCATTATTTTTGTTTGCTGGTTGGCTGCACTTGCAACCCAAGTATCGTCCTAGCTTGGCTTGGTTCAAGAGTGCTGAACCTCGCCTGAATCACCACCTGGCAGGTTTGTTTGGTGTTAGTTCTCTGGCTTGGGCGGGACACCTTGTTCACGTTGCCATTCCCGAATCTCGCGGTGTTCATGTTGGTTGGAACAATTTTTTAACAACTTTGCCTCACCCAGCAGGTTTAGCACCTTTCTGGAGAGGTGACTGGGGTGTATACGCTCAGAATCCTGATACAGCAGGGCATCTGTTTGGCACATCTCAAGGCGCAGGGACAGCAATTCTGACTTTTTTGGGTGGTTTTCATCCCCAAACTGAATCGCTATGGCTGACCGATATGGCTCATCACCATTTAGCGATCGCAGTTATCTTTATTGTCGCTGGTCACCAGTACCGGACTAACTTCGGCATTGGTCACAGCATCAAAGAGATGCTTAACGCCAGAAAATTCTTTGGCATCCAAACTGAAGGTCAGTTCAACTTACCGCACCAAGGGCTGTACGACACCTATAACAACTCGCTGCACTTCCAGTTATCTATACACTTGGCAGCGCTGGGTACTGCCTTGTCGTTAGTGGCACAGCACATGTACTCGATGCCTCCTTACGCCTTCATGGCTAAGGACTACACAACACAGGCGGCACTGTACACTCATCACCAATACATTGCTGGGTTCTTGATGATTGGTGCATTCGCCCATGCCGGCATCTTCTGGGTTCGGGATTATGACCCAGAGCAAAACAAAGGTAACGTCCTGGAGCGTGTACTTCAGCACAAAGAAGCGATTATCTCGCACTTGAGTTGGGTATCATTTGGGCCTGGTGATTTCCTGGTTCACCATGCGATCGCTTTAGGTTTGCATACCACCACCTTAATTTGTGTCAAGGGTGCATTGGATGCTCGTGGTACCAAATTGATGCCTGATAAAAAGGACTTCGGCTATACCTTCCCCTGCGATGGGCCAGGTCGGGGCGGTACTTGCCAAACTTCTTCTTGGGAACAGTCTTTTTATCTCGCCATGTTCTGGATGCTGAATCTCCTTGGTTGGGTGACTTTTTATTGGCACTGGAAGCATCTCGGTGTTTGGCAAGGTAACGTTGCTCAGTTCAATGAGAACTCTACATACCTGATGGGTTGGTTCCGTGATTACCTCTGGGCTAACTCCGCTCAGTTGATTAACGGTTATAACCCCTACGGCACAAATAATTTGTCTGTCTGGGCTTGGATGTTCCTCTTTGGACACCTGGTTTGGGCAACTGGTTTCATGTTCTTGATTAGCTGGCGTGGGTACTGGCAAGAGTTAATTGAAACTCTAGTCTGGGCACACGAACGCACTCCGCTGGCTAACTTAGTTCGTTGGAAAGATAAGCCTGTTGCTCTGTCCATTGTCCAAGGTTGGTTGGTGGGTCTAGCTCACTTCACAGTTGGCTACATCCTTACCTATGGAGCATTTCTGATAGCATCAACTGCTAGTAAATTCGGTTGAAAATTTTTAAATCCTCTGACTTAGCCATCTCCCCTTCTAACTTAAAGGTATAGAGGGGGGTTTTTGTATATTTAAAGCACTCACTATCTACTCATTAGGAACTTCCAAAAAATAAATTATCCAAAATTATTTGTACATTAGTAGGGGCGCACACTGCGCCCCTACGCCTATTTCAAAAATCAAATATGAGTCCTATAGTTACTTCAGGTATTAGTATTTGATTTTTCACCTGGGCGTTCGGTAGCAGGGGGATACTTAACACTTTCTTCGACTCTATGGATCTCTGTGTTGGTTTGTTCCTCAGACAAGAGATCATCGGGGTTTAATGATTGATCAGCAGCATCATCAATTACTCCATTAGCATTAACATTGGGTTTATTGGAAGTGCTTTTATGGCTAGCATGTCCACCAGGCATAACTATTACCTCTCATTTTTATAACTAAACACTCCCAGCCTAAACTCTTTTGTTTGGAGAAATACACTATCAGAAGGCTTATAGCAGAACTATCAAAATCCAGCCTGGAGTTATATAGATTTCTCGTAAGGGCACAGAATTGCTTATACGTGTCAACTTAACGTGAAACCCTCGTAATGAGGTTATATCAAGCCTACTCAATTACCAATTAAGTCTCCGAACCCCACCCCGCTTTTGTCTAGCGACAAAATCTCCTCTCCCCGTGAACGGCTACGGTGTACACACAAGTTTCTTGATCTGCACCTTTGTTGCATCGCCTTGCACCTTTGTTGTATCGCCCTGCACGTTTATTGTATCGACCTACAAAAATTAACCCACCCTACGTTACACAGCAACTTTAAAAGAAGTGAAACAGTATTACAGAAAAATTAAAAACCGTCCCCGATTAGAAGGAACGGTTAAGACAATTTGTTGTTCAAGAAGTGGACAAACAGGAATAAATAGGTAGGTTTGTCACACCGAGATCGGTTCTTCAATATTTACCACTACAGCTTGTAACTCTTTCGCTTTCTCTTCTGGCAAAGCATCATTAGCAAACATCCCTGCTGCGAGTTCAGTTCCCGCTAAATACTTCAGCCTTTCGCTTGTCCGATATGGTGGAAAAAACTCGGCGTGTAAATGCGCTTCGGGATGGGCTAAACCGTCAGTTGGTGCTTGGAACCAAGCCATCAAGTAAGGAAATGGACGATTCCACAAGCCGTCATACTTGAGAGTGACAGTTTTTAACGCCTTAGCAAGTCCCCAACGTTGTTGTGGGCTAAGATCCATAAAAGTGCCAACTGGTTCTTTAGGAGCAATCCAAACTTCATAGGGGTAACGAGCGCATACCGGGACAAATGCGATCGCATACTCATCTTGATAAATAATCCGTTGATTATCTGCAATTTCCTTCTGAATCAAGTCTTGCAGTAAACCCCGCCGATGTTTTTCATAATACTCCTGCTGCATTGACAGCATTCGCGCTGGCACAGGCGGTGTAAAAGGATAGGCGTAAATTTGCCCATGAGGATGGTGCAATGTTACACCCACCTCTACACCCTTGTTTTCAAAAGGCAGCACGTATTGAATTTGGGGATTTGCTCCTAATACGCGGGTGCGATCGCCCCACACTTCTAAGAGCAAATCAAGGTGTTCCAATTCCAGAGAACTAAGGGAAGCTTGAGCATCTTGAGTAAAAACCACCACTTCACACGCCCCATTAGCAGGCAATGTTTCCACAATACACTCCGGCGGGTCATGTGCCGCTTGAGCCATTGAGGGAAAGCGATTATCAAACACCGCTACATCATACTTACCTTGAGGAAGTTCTGTAGGAAACTCCGGTTTCGTAGTGGGTGCAAGGGGGTTATATTCCGGAGGCGGCATGAAAGTCCGCCCTTGACGGTGAGAAGCGTAAGCAACCCATTCACCGCGTAAAGGATGCCAACGCAGGTGGGGATTTGCCTGCACTGGTTCATTACTAGGGCTAGTGGCGATGATATTCTCGGCAATCGGGTATCGACTGTATAAGGTCAGTGGGCGACCATCCGGCTTTAACAGCTTGTGGGAGTACATAATCCTTGTCCTGAAAGGGTCGCAGCGCGGATCGCCTCAATGGGAAATTTAGGCGTGCGATCGGCGTATAATAAACCGTTAGCTTCTTGGAAGGTATCGGTAAATTGGGTGTAGCAAAATCCGCTAAATAGCTCAATATCATTAATCGTTTCGAGCAGAGAAGCGTATTTAATTTCTAGCTCGGAAATATTGGAGCAACGCTCATATCCCCAAGCTTTATCTGCATCGGGGTTATCAACAGGAGCATAAGCAATGCCACCAAACTCAGTTAGCATAACTGGCTGTCCCTGATGCGGAAAGTTATCCAGTGTTAAGATACGCCCTCCAGGACGCTTCCGGTCAAACAAATCCGATAGCTTCACTTCTGGCCCATAGCGATGACCTAATCGTTGTGGGTGGGTGTCGTAGTCATGAATAGCCAGAATATCTGTATCCGTACTTTCCCAGCCATCGTTGGCAATCACTGGGCGGCCTGGGTCGAGAGTTTTAGTTAAGTGATACATTGCCAAGACGTAGTTTCGGTGAGCCGCAGTCTCAACCAGATTCGGAACTCCCCAGGATTCATTAAAGGTTACCCAAGCTACGATACAGGGATGGCTGATATCCCGCTTAATGACTTCAGTCCACTCTCGCGTTGTGCGTTCCACTGCCTTCGGTGTGAAACGATATGCACTGGGCATCTCCTCCCATACTAACAACCCCAGCACATCTGCCCAATATAAAAATCGCGGGTCTTCAATTTTTTGGTGCTTACGGACTCCGTTAAAACCCATTGCTTTGGTGAGTTCGACATCCCGCCGCAATGCCCCATCGTCTGGTGCTGTCATTAGCGAATCGGGCCAGTAGCCTTGATCCAGAACTAAGCGCAGATAATAAGGACGACCATTGAGCATAAAGCGATCGCGCTGTATCCCTACAGTTCGCATTGCTGTATAGGATTTTGCTTCATCCAATAGTTGATCTTTATACCAAAGTTCAACGTGGGCATCCATTAGAGTCGGCTTTTCTGGACTCCACAGCAATTCGTTGCGGTAGTCGTCGATACCAGGATCGGAAAGGGAGATGCGACGGCCAATTTCTCCGTTAAACACTTCATAGGTATCGTTTGCCAACACGGTATTGCCAATACTCAGTTTTACCTTGATTTGGATACCAGCAGGGGCATCACCTGCGATCGAAGCATAACAACCAACTTCCCACCGCTCGAAATCGGGACTCCACCGAATACTATCGATGTAAGTTCTACCTACGCGCTCAATCCAGACTGTTTGCCAAATACCACTGGTGCGAGGATACCAAATACTATGCGGTTCTAACTGCCAATCCTGTTTTCCTCTAGGCTTGGCAAGGTCACAAGGATCATCTTGGGCCCAGACTGTTACTTTAGTTATACCGCTGTCATTCAAAACTGCGGTAATATCCAGCGTGAAAGGAGTATGTCCCCCTTCATGCTCTGCCATGTATTGACCATTGACCCATACACGGGCGCGATAGTCCACAGCCCCAAAGTGCAGTAATAACCTGCCGTCACCTTCAGGCGTTTCAAATTCTCGCTCATACCAGCAGTTTGGATGAAAACTTGTATCACCAATACCACTTTTGGTAGATTCGGGAGCAAAGGGAACTTGTATATGATGAGTCCACCCCTGGATATCGCCTGGTTGAACACATCGCCCTTCATCGTCAAAAGCGAACTTCCACAGACCGTTTAAATTTAGCCAGTGCGATCGCTGTAACTGTGGACGTGGATACCCAGCTTCTGGCAAGCTAGAAATCCTTTGATTATCGGTATTAGAGGGTAATTCAACTTTACGATTTTGTATATCCAACAATTTCATTAAAACCTCTTATGTAACTGCAATAGAACAAATTTTTATGTGCCTTCGCTTTAGACTAAAACTAGGCTGTTTAGAAACATTTAAGGAGTTTTTTTGCCCTTCTTCTGTAGCAATATAACTTTATACCCGTACTTACGCCACACTATTTATCGCTTAATAGTAAACATAAAATACATCAACCGCCCTAGCATAGGGCCCATAAAATTAGGTCTAGACTGTTGGCTCGTGACATTATGGCACACATATAGTGAATATTTGCCAAGTCGGCAGTAAAAAATTAGGTAAGCTGTTTCACATTTAAATTGCATATACTGGGCGCTCATGTTGCCTACTCTACAAGAGTTATGTTTAATTCAGTTATGCAAACTAACTGTATTGCACTATAACCCTGGAAGGTTTTTTAACAGATTCTGAGGGTTTTAAGTCAAGAGCAACTAACAAGCGGCAAGTTTTGTGGCCGAGTCTCTTTTCGAGTCCGCGAGCGTCGGAAACATCTGCTCCAGTTTGGTGCTAAATCTCCGTTACAAAACTTAATTAAGAATTAATTTTAATTCTTATCACGGGGTTGCAGATAATTTTCAGAACCCGTGGTATCAATGTCCAGCGAAAACTCTCATCTTGGCGGCAAAGGTAACACTCTTTACCTTCAGTAGTTTTTTCACCTCTTATTACATTTATAGTATCACAATTTGGGCAGTGAACTGGCTTAAGAACCATTGCTGTATTTCTGATTCAGCACCTTAGCTCACAACAAGAAACTCCTAGAAACTAATCAACGGCTTTGCGCTATTAACCACAAAATAAATCCTTATCTACAAAGAGATTCGGATAATCGAAGTCTACAAAAACTAATAAGCCAATTCCAGAAATGGTGCGTTATTATCGACGAACAATTGCAAAAAACTGCTGTTGAGAGTCCGATTTAAATTCGACTTTAACATGATGAATTGGCGAGGATAAGAAAATGGTTCAAAGTATAGGTGGAGTAACTAAATATACAGCTACTGATATAAACCGATTTGCCGAAGACCTGAATCGAGACGGAATTTGTGTGATTCCCGGTCTTTTGGATAAAAAAATAATTAGCGAATGGGCAAAAGCTTTTGAAAATTTATTCCGAGAGCGCCAAAATCAACCAGGTGGGCTGGCTCCCCGTGAAATTGCTCGCTACTATTTAACATTGCCTTGGGTTTCCCCTTTTGCCAATGTGGAAGTTTTCGCCAATCCGGTAATTATGGGTGTGCTTGAGCGAGTATTTTTTCAGGAATATGTGATGGTTCAATTAGGAGTTGATCTCCCAGTACAAGGTTCGGATTATCAAGAAATTCACCGGGACTATCGCCCTTTGTTCTCTGACCAAATAGTAACTCCACTCTACGCCCTAGCAGTCAACTTTCCTCTTGTGGAAGTAACGGCAGAAAACGGGCCGTTCCAGATGGCGCGTGGTACACATATCTTGCCGCGTGAAGAGGGACTAAGGAAAATTGCCACTGGTGAAATTCCGATGGAATCTTTCTATATGCAGCTAGGGGATGTGATGATTCGGACACCTTTGGCACTGCACCGGGGTTCACCAAATCGGACTAACCAGCCAAGACCAATGGTAGTTATGGGTTATGCTATGCATTGGTTGCACACGCCGAAAGTGGATTTAACTCTCCAACGAGACTATTACGAGAGCCTACCAGAGAAGTTAAGGCAGATGATTCGGTGTCAGGTGGTGGAACAGTTGCCAAAGGAAAAGGTTGAAACTTACGTGAATTTCAAGTACTAGGGACTTCCAAAAAATAAATTATTTAGTAGTGGCGTGGCAAGACTAAATTATTACAAGAAAATTTGTAGGTTAGGTTGAGGAACGTAGGCCCAAAGGGGCTTAAGGCAGGGTAACCCAACACTCCGATCAATAGACTTCTAGCAGTTGTGGGGTAAGGGGTAAAGGGGAAAGCGGCGATAGAATTGCCCTTTCCCCTTTCCCCAAGAGTGCAAAAATAGTTTTGCAAGAGGTCTAATGTTGGGTAACGCTTACGCTCAACCCAACCTACATCTAATGTACTTACTTGTAGGGTGGGTTAGGCTTAACGCCGTAACGCACGCCTACAGATGACTCGTATTTTTGTTGAGGAGTTTGGAATCATTCATACTCAAATTCAGCAATGCCGGAAAATTCAAGGGCGCGAACCACTATAAAGATAGTTGTTTTTACGATCGCACTTCTTCAAAATTTGAGTTAACACGCTATAGCGAGCACCGAGATGTTAAGTTATACCAATCCAGTCTACAAAGGCTATTTTGCCGATCCTTTTGTTTGGGAATTTGAGGGTGTATACTATGCGATCGGCACTGGTGCAGCCGAAGCGGAAGGAATGGTAGATGAAATAGCGGAGGCGATAAACGTTGATTCTACAAACAAACTGCGTGTATTTCCTCTATTACGCTCCTTTGATTTCCTAAATTGGGATTTTGTTGGTAACGCACTCTTGCGACCAGACCCCTCCCTTGGCGATAATTTTTGGGCCCCGGAAGTTGCTTATTGCAACGGCAAGTTCTACCTCTACTACTCTGTAGGACACGAGGACAAGAATCATCAGTTGCGTGTTGCCACGAGCGATACTCCCTTGGGCCCCTATAAAGATGTTGGTGAGCCACTTTTAGATCCAAAGTCTTGCTCCTTCGCCATCGACCCCCACCCATTCTGCGATGACGATGGGCAGTGGTATCTATTTTATGCTCGTGATTTTTTAGACAATGAAGGCGATGTGCGGGCTGGCACTGCTCTGTTTGTGGACCGGCTCCAAGATATGACGAAACTCTGCGGTGTCGGGAAAGTCGTCTTGCGGGCGCGTTCTGATTGGCAACGATTTTTAGCCAACCGATTGATGTATGGTGAACTTTTTGATTGGCATACCTTAGAAGGCCCCTGTGTCCGTAAACATGGAGGTCGATATTATTGCTTTTATAGTGGTGGGCGCTGGGAAACTGAGGACTACGGTGTAGATTATGGAGTTGCCGATAGTGTGATGGGGCCTTACTCTGATTTCGGTAACGAAACGGGGCCACGCGTGCTGCGATCGCTTCCTGATCGTGTCAAAGGGCCTGGACACAATTCCATCGTTTTAGGCCCCGATGGTCAGACTGAGTACATTGTTTATCATGCTTGGGCAACAAACATGGATGCGCGGCGAATGTGCTTGGATAAACTTATTTGGATGCCAGATGGGCCATATTGCGAAGGCCCTACCTGGACACCACAGGCGATCGCCTCTAAATCACTTTGATTCCCAAAGATTAATACCAATTCACGAAAACCCTGATACATATAGATTTTTTGTAGGGACATTGCATTGCCCATTGGTGTCAACTTACGGTAAAACCAGTCTAGACAAAGCTTAGAGAGATTGTCTTGTTTGTCTTGTCAAGAGTCTCTGACTGGGAATACATAATGGAGGCTCCGCCTCCCTGACTCGCGGCAGAGCCGCAATTGAAGTGCATTTCCAGCCAAAGGCTCTTAACGAGGTTTTAAAAGGATTTTGGCTTAAGTTGACACGTATGTATAAGGCATCGCCAATGGGAAAAGATTTTACCTTTGTTGCACTATCCTACTTATCGGTTCTTGTAGGTGTAGTATTCTCTTGAGGTATTCTAGTACCTCCTCCAGTAGGCGAAGGATTGTTCTCAGGTAGGCTATCGGCTCCCTCTGTAGGCGAAGGATTGTTCTCAGGTAAGCTATCGGCTCCTCCTGTAGGGGAAGTATTACGTTGAGGAGCTGATCTACCAGAATTATTAGGCAGATTATTATATCTCCGTGCAACCTGACCAAATTGATATTTTGTAATGGCACTAGCAGTGCTAAAGTGCTTCCTGATGGTTGGTAATCCCCGATTCGCCACTGCTACAAGATCGGGATTTTGTCCAAACGCCGCTTCGCGTTGGAAAAGGGCTGCGTTCTCCAGATGAGCATTTATACCGCCTTCATCCATATACGCTTGTTCAAAACGATCGCCCTGTAGCTGAGACAGGCGTGTAAGTGCTGCTTGAAATTTTGGCGCAGGAGCAGTGGGAGGAGTTACACCCAATCGTGTACCAATCCGTGTCAAGTCATTTTTCACCTGTGTTTGCTCTTGAATCTCTGCTGTGGCAAATTGTTTAACTTGAGAATTCGTTGAACGCTCCAATGCTAATTGCCCCAGCGCAATGTTACCTATGCCTGCTTGACCCGCATCTATAATGTACTGGCGATCAATCTCGTTGAGTTGGGTATTTTGGGATGGTGTTGTTCGATTTATTTGAGCATTCACAAACTGGCTATTTGGAAGTAATGCTGAATATCCCAATGAGATGAAAAATCCGACTGCAAGGAGAGCAATAGTAACTAAGGTTCGTTTAATCATGATCAATTCCTAATAAAGCTTGGCTCAACCAGCGTGTATTTCCCGTAGATCATTTGCTCAAATTTTTTTTGGTGAGATTGATTATCGTGCAAAGAACCTAAGATGTCTGGAAAAGTACGCTATCTCCAATAGTCGTCTCCTTGGGATAAATATCCATCTTTCTTGAGGTGTGTTTAGAACCCCAATTAAAAAGTAATTTTTTTAAGATCGACTTTATCCAATCAAACGGTATAAACCATATTATTGAGCAATTGCTCAATAGTTTCAGCCCTAAGCAGGAGACTTGTAAAATTTAGTAAGCGAAAAGTTTAAAGTTCTGATAAATATAGATTTTAGCGTCTACATAAATTATTTTTAACAGCTTGCCTTACGCAAGTTTTGTAAATGAATAAACTTTACTTTAAAATATTTATCTAAAGCTCAGTAGACTTATCTTAAAATATTTTGCTTATTATATTTAGTTAGCGGATAAATTTAGTGGAAGCCTTGGCTAAAATGGTTTGGTTTCAGAATTATATTGAAAATTTTTTGACTGAGTATTAGCAGATATTTTTGAGCATAAATATAAAAAGTATGTAGTAAACACTGAAATATACATTACTTATTATACATGATTCTGTATATTTAATTTTAATCTTTACTTTCTATATCTTTGATTTTAATCTTTATTTATAAAATTAAGTGGTTAACGTGTGTATAACCCTTTTGGCGTATATCTAATTATAGATTTAGCCAAATTTTACATGTACTTAAGTATTATTAACCTTATAAATTTAATACTTAAGAATAATACACTAATTCAGAATTACTATATTTAGATAGATGAATATGAAATGACAAAAGCAAATAATTACGATTAATCCCTACGAGAAAGAGAACTTGTTAGTCCCACATTCTGCAAGTTGAGTTAATTATTTATGTCAAACAATAAAGCGCAAGTACAAAACAACGGTGTCAGTCATATTGTGTCACCAACGCTTAATGAAGCGAAATCATCGGAAACAGTTAAATCGCAATCGTTAAGTACATCATCAAAAAATTTATCCTCATTCAACAAAAACTCTCGGTCAACAAAAGCTTTTACCGATACGCCTGATATAGTTTGTTTATCTCATTTGCGCTGGAATTTTGTCTATCAAAGACCACAACATCTTCTAAGTCGCTGTGCTCAAAAAAAGCGAGTGTTCTTTATTGAAGAGCCAATTTTTAGCCGGGAACCATTGGGGCGATTAGAGGTTAGTCAAGACAAAAGTGGAGTGGTAGTTGTTGTTCCATATCTACCAGAAGGTCTAAGTGAAGAAGCAGTAAACGCGGATATAAAAGTACTGCTCGATGGGTTATTTGCAGAACATAATATCTCTAAGTACATTTGTTGGTACTATACACCAATGGCGATCGCATGGGCAAGCCATTTAGAACCGGAAGCTGTTATCTACGATTGCATGGATGAATTGTCTGCTTTTAAAGGAGCATCCCCTACTTTAAAGAACTACGAAGCAGAACTATTTCGTCGGGCAAATTTAGTATTTACAGGCGGGCAAAGCCTTTACGAAAGTAAGGTAAACCAGCATCCAAACGTTTATGCCTTTCCCAGTAGTGTAGATGTACCCCACTTTGGACAAGGAAGAACCCTTAAAGAAGAACCAGCAGACCAAGCAAATATTCCTCATCCGCGCTTTGGCTTTTATGGTGTAATTGATGAGCGGATGGATATTGAATTATTAGCTGGAATTGCCGAGGCTCGTCCTGATTGGCATTTAGTCATAATTGGGCCAGTTGTGAAAATTGACCCAGCAACTCTGCCACGGCATGAAAATATTCATTATCTCGGTGGTAAAGATTATCAAGACTTACCTCGATATCTGGCGGGTTGGGATTTGGCAATGTTGCCGTTTGCGCGAAACGAGTCAACACGCTTTATTAGCCCGACTAAAACACCAGAGTATTTAGCCGCAGGTAAACCTGTAGTCTCTACCTCGATTCGAGATGTGGTGCGTCCTTATGGAGACTTGAAGCTAGTACGAATTGCAGACACGGCTGAAGAGTTCGTCGCCGCCGCAGAACAGGCATTGCAAGAAGATACCCCAGCATCAGGATGGTTGAGTCGAGTAGATGCTTTATTAGAGCAGATTTCTTGGGATCGAACTTGGGGATCGATGATGCAATTGATAGATTCTGCGATCGCAACCAAAGAAAATACCACAACTAATGGTAAAAATGGGAAATCTCCCATCTCAACAGATATCCCAGAAGCACCAAGCATCATTACCAGAGACTTTATATTTGATTACTTAGTTGTTGGTGCAGGCTTCTCTGGTAGCGTTATCGCTGAACGCTTGGCAAGACATTCCGGTAAAAAAGTATTAGTTATAGACAAGCGCAACCACATCGGCGGCAATGCTTACGACCATTACGACGACCACGGAATTCTCGTACATAAGTATGGCCCCCATATCTTTCATACCAGTTCCCGCGAAGTATTTGAATACCTCTCACAGTTCACTCCCTGGCGTTCTTATGAGCATCATGTTCTAGCCAGCGTAGATGGACAACTTGTTCCCATCCCCATTAACCTTGATACCATCAACAAACTCTATGGAATGAACCTCAATTCATTCCAGGCGGAAGAGTTTTTTCAGTCAGTTGCAGAACCGAGAGAACACATCCGTACCTCTGAAGATGTAGTAATTAGTAAAGTTGGTCAGGTACTTTACGAAAAGTTCTTCAAAAACTACACTCGCAAACAATGGGGACTCGATCCTTCTGAACTTGACAAAACAGTAATTGCCCGAATTCCCACCCGTACAAACCGCGACAGTCGATATTTCACAGATAGTTACCAAGCAATGCCACTGCATGGCTTTACCCGGATGTTTGAGAATATGCTAAATCACCCAAACATCAAGGTAATGCTCAACACCGATTACCGCGAAATCGAGAAGGCCATACCTTGCCGCGAGATGGTTTACACTGGGCCAGTTGATGAGTTTTTTGATTGTCGCTACGGTAAACTACCCTATCGCTCACTAGATTTCAAACACGAAACGCATCACACCCCTGTGTTTCAATCAGCGCCAGTAATTAACTATCCCAACGAACAACTCTATACTCGTATTACCGAATTCAAGTACCTAACTGGACAGGAACACTCCAAAACTAGTATTGTTTACGAGTTTCCTAAGGCAGAGGGCGACCCCTATTATCCAGTGCCACGTCCTGAAAATCAGGAAATTTACAAACAATACAAAGCCCTAGCTGAGTCAACATCAGGTGTGCATTTTGTGGGACGGCTAGCTACATACAAGTATCTCAACATGGATCATTGTGTGGCGCAGGCTTTGGCAACATACAAACAAATAGCAGTTAAAGCTTGAGTTTGTTGATGTTGCTCGTGGGCAGGTGCTGCCCAGCCTACACTTTTTTAAAGTAGAGACGCGATGGATTGCGTCTCTACAAAAGTCAGGTTGGCAATTTTATGTGACTGGCAGGTGATTTAGTGGTTACTAAGTACAGCATCTCATTAATTCGTAGCGAATTAAATTTGGCAATACCCTGCAATGCCAATGTATCGGCTGACAATGCCAATGCATCGCTTGACAATGCCAATGCGTCCCCTTGCATTAAAAACGCTACGATTTTATGCAAAGCTGTACTAAGAAACTGTTGGATCTGAGTATTCCACTAATTGATTTTGAATTCTGTATTTTTCTTCATGCTTTTGTGGTCAACAATCCGCAAAAAATAGTAGATATTATATCTGCGTTATCAAAACGCGGAAATATTCAAGTAGAACTTACGCAAAACTACATGCGCTCTGGGGCAATACCCTGCGGGAAGCCGCTTCTCTGCGAGACGCTCCGCGAATGCGTCTACATGAATTGCCCCTACCTGAAAAAAAGTTTCGGCTATTGTTTGCGTAAGTTTTGATAAAAGTAATAGAAGCTTTGGTTGTGTAAATTATGACTTTTGTCTTTAACTCAAACAAAGACGTGATAAATAACATCTTGAGAGAGAATAATTCACAACTCCCCTTGGAAGTGTGGGCTGGTGTAGAGTGTACAGTTAATCGCGTGGGTGATGAGTATTTAGACCAGTTAGAACGCAACGGTCATGCAACGCGCTTAAATGATTTAGATTTGTTTGCAGAATTAGGGATAAAAGCTATCCGCTACCCTGTATTGTGGGAGAAGATAGCACCTAATGGGCTAGAAAATGCCGATTGGTCTTGGGCTGATGAAAGACTGGGGCGCTTACAGGAGCTTGGTATCTGTCCGATTGTGGGATTAGTACATCATGGTAGTGGCCCACGGAATACGAGTTTGGTAGACCCAGAATTTCCAGAGAAACTAGCAGTGTTTGCCCGTGCGGTTGCCGAACGTTATCCTTGGGTCACATATTACACGCCTATAAACGAGCCGCTGACAACGGCGCGATTCAGTGGAATGTATGGTCACTGGTATCCTCACGGACGGGATGATTTAACTTTCGCCCGTGCTTTGTTGGGAGAGTGTCGCGCAGTAGCCTTGGCAATGAAGGCAATCCGGGAAGTCAACCCTAGCGCTCAACTAGTGCAAACCGAGGATTTAGGTAAGACTTACAGTACACCTAAACTAGAATATCAAGCAGAACTGGAGAACGATCGCCGTTGGTTGAGCCTTGATTTATTATGCGGTCGAATCAACCCAACTCATTCAATGTGGGGTTACTTAAAGAAGTGTGGTATTAGCGAGCCTGAACTTGAGACATTTTTGCAAAATACCTGCCCCCCTGACATCATCGGGATTAACCATTATTTAACCAGCGAACGCTTTTTGGATGAACATACAGAAAATTATCCAGCTTGGACGCACGGCGGTAATGGGCATGACAAGTATGCAGATGTAGAAGCGGTGCGAGTTTGTGCTGAGGGTTTGGCAGGCCCACGTACATTGCTACTAGAGACATGGGAACGCTATCACCTGCCCCTTGCTGTCACCGAAGCTCATATTAGCTGCACCCGTGAGGAGCAGCTACGTTGGCTTTATGAGGTATGGAATGCGGCGCAAGAATTACAAGCTGAGGGTGTGGATATCCGCGCTGTCACTGTTTGGGCGCTCCTTGGCAGCTACGATTGGAATAGTTTAGTTACAAAAGCTAACGGCTACTACGAGCCAGGTGTATTTGATTTGCGTTCGCGTAGCGTCTCCTCTGGAGAATCGCCACATCCTCGACCAACAGCGATCGCTAAAATGGTGCAGGATCTAGCAAATGGGCATCAACTAAATCATCCGCTACTTGAAACTCCTGGCTGGTGGCATCGACAAGAGCGCCTGTTATACCCTGCAATAAGTTGCAGTGCAATGATCGGGAAAGCGAGGAAAAAAACTTCCCCAATGCCCCTTGCCTCCCCTCGTCCCCTGGCGATCGTCGGTGCCAGAGGAACTCTCGGAAGGGCTTTTGCTCGGTTGTGCGAAGTGCGCGGAATTTCATATCAGCTGCTGACACGCCAAGAAATGGATATTACCGATCCTGCCTCTGTGGATGCTGCACTTACCCAGTTGAAGCCGTGGGCGGTTGTGAACGCTGCCGGATACGTGCGGGTGGACGATGCCGAACATGAACCCCATGTTTGCTTACAAGTGAACGCCGAAGGCCCAGCGATTCTAGCTGCTGCTTGCGCTGAACATAATGTACCGCTATTAACTTTCTCCTCAGATTTGGTATTTGATGGTGCTGGGTCTAATCCTTATGTCGAAACTGATACCGTTGCTCCCCTAAATGTATATGGGTGCAGCAAAGTTTTGGCAGAAAAGCTGGTATTGCAGGCTTATCCCGCATCGTTGGTGATTCGCACAAGTGCATTTTTTGGGCCGTGGGATGAGTATAATTTTGTCACGATCGCTCTGCGTCAGCTTAGTGCTGGTAATAATTTCATTGCCGCAGAGGATGGAATTGTTTCACCTACTTATGTACCAGATTTAGTTCATGCCAGCCTAGATTTATTAATTGACGGCGAGTGTGGGCTGTGGCATTTGGCGAATAAGAGTGCGATCACCTGGGCTGATTTAGCACGGTTAGCCGCTAAACAAGCTGGAGTCAGTGTCACAAATCTGATTTCTGTGCCTACAGAACAGCTTGGTTTAACTGCTCCCCGCCCAACTTACAGCGTTCTTGGTAGCAGCCGAGGTGAATTTATGCCATCCCTTGACAATGCAATTTCTCGCTACTTGGAAGAAAGAATCTAGTACCGCAAGGCGGAAGTCAAAGGTTTTATATATCAAGGCTTTTGCAAGTTTTAAAATGGTAGCTTGATTTCCGCCGCGCTGTACTAATGACTAGTAACTAAATCTTCTCTTTACCCCCAATATTTAATTATGTCAACTATTTTAGTAACGGGAGGAGCCGGATATATTGGCTCCCATGCTGTATTAGCTCTGAAAAATGCAGGTTATGAAGTAATTGTTCTGGATAATCTGTCGAATGGGCATCGTGAACTTGTAGAAGAAGTTTTGCAGGTAAAGTTGATTGTTGGCGACATGAGCGATCGCGCCCTGCTTGATCACATATTTTCAACTCACAATATAGAGGCAGTAATGCATTTTGCTGCTTATATTGCCGTGGGTGAATCTGTCACCGATCCGGCTAAATATTACCAAAATAATGTTGCAGGCACTCTCACACTTTTAGAGGCAATGCTTGCTGCTTCAGTTAACAAATTTATCTTTTCTTCTACCTGCGCTCTTTATGGTGTACCAAAGTTTGTTCCCCTTACCGAAGAACATCCGCAAGATCCCATTAGTCCTTACGCTACTAGCAAGTGGATGGTAGAACGAATTTTATCTGATTTTGATACAGCTTACAATTTAAAGTCTGTACGTTTCCGTTACTTTAACGCCGCCGGTGCTGACCCCAATGGATTGCTAGGTGAAGACCATGAACCTGAAACTCACCTTATACCATTAGTACTATTAGCTGCCTTGGGTAAACGCGAATCTATTTTTATTTTCGGCACTGATTACCCTACCCCAGACGGTACTTGTATCCGGGATTATATTCATGTAACTGACTTGGCGCAAGCTCATATTTTGGGTTTGGAATATCTGCTCAAAGGTGGAGAAAGCGAAGTATTTAATTTAGGAAATGGCAGTGGTTTTTCAGTCAGAGAAGTTATAGAGACTGCTAAGAAAGTAACAGGCAAAGAAATCAAAATAGAGGAGCGCGATCGCAGACCAGGCGACCCTCCTATTTTAGTTGGCAGCAGCGACAAAGCAACTAAAGTTTTAGATTGGCATCCCCAGTATCCCAACGTGAACGACATCCTCACCCATGCTTGGCAATGGCATCAGCGACGACATAGATAGAGACATTTTAAAGCATCGTCTAAGGCTTAAGACTTCATTCTTTAGGTACTTGTAAGCAAGTGGCAGAACTTGTTTATATTAAAAAATGGCTTAAAACAGGCAACAGTTAGTACTAGCTAATGACCGTAATCGAGTTTCAAAATTTACCTAATGCACAGCAGTGCCAAAAAAGTACACTGCCCTATTTAGGGCTAGTTTGCATCACCTCTGACAAACAAGTGCGCTTTCGGACAATGACGCGCACCCGATACTTAAAACTTTCCCTTAGCGATCGCCAAAGTGCGCTAAGTGAACTGTATCAGCATAACTTACAGCGTTTGCATGCTGCCCTCTCCTTTTGTGAGCAGAATAAAATTCACCTTTATCGGATGTCTTCTGCTTTATTTCCCCTGAGTGATTTAGAAGACGAAATCGGCGCAAATATATTAGAGGGAATGAGCGCTGATTTAGCAACAATTGGTGAACGAGCAAATGCGTTGAGCATAAGAATGGTGTTGCATCCAGATCAATATGTAGTGCTGAGTTCTGATTCTCCCGAAGTGGTACAAGCGAGTATCAATAATTTAGCAGGACATGCCCGTATATTTGACTTACTGGGCTTACCGCGATCGCCTTGGTCATTGATGAATATTCATGGTGGCAAATCTCAACGTCCTGAACAACTAGTAAAAGTAATTTCCGAACTACCAGAAAATATCAAAAGCCGCTTGACTCTGGAAAACGATGAATACGCTTATAGCGCCGAGGAAATTTTAGCAGTGTGTCAGCAAGCTGGCGTGCCGATGGTATTTGATGCTCATCACCATATTTGCCACGAAAATTTGGATAGCTACGATCATCCGAGTGTAGGATCGATGTTTTACGCAGCGCGAGAAACTTGGACAAATCCAGATTGGCAATTAGTCCATATTTCTAATGGTGAGCAAGCTTTCAATGACAGAAAACACAGCAACTTGATCACTGATATGCCCAAAGTTTACCACCAAGCACCGTGGATCGAAGTCGAAGCTAAACAAAAAGAAGAAGCGATCGCACATTTGCGCTCTTGGTGGCTGATGAAAAATAATTGTACTTAAATTAACACAGTACCATAGCTAGCTACCCTTTAATTCAATAGCTTCTCTTCTCTCTGGGACTTCAGTTGAGATGCAATCAGGGGAACTTTGGGTGCGAGAAAAAATCCAATTAAACTGGCAAAAAGGATTGGCGTAGCAGGACTTAAATTAGTCAGTTTTGCCAGTAACAAAGTTGTACTTATGGGTGTGCGCGTTACGGCTGCATTGATAGCCGCCATTGTACAAATCATCGCAAGGGCCGGATTAAGTCCCGGAATTAAGACTGCTACTGCTTTACCAATACAAGCACCAGTAAAAAACAAAGGGATGATGAATCCACCGCGCCACCCACCTGTTACCGTAATGCTAATGGCAGCCATTTTACCAAAAGCAAGAGTTAAGAGAAAAACAGCACCGAAGCTATTAGTGAGGACTGACTCTAATTCTTCATGTCCAAAATAACGGGTTAGGGGTAATAAAACTGCTAAAGTGCCAAGCCCGAATCCTGCTAATGTTGTGCGTACATAAATGGGGCCTGAAATTCGAGCAAACAAGTAATCGCAGCCCCGAAAAATGGCCATAAAAATCCATCCTGCCACCGCCCCAATGATGCCGAACATAATAGCGATCGCAAAATCATCAATCTTTTCTAGGTGGTACTGGGGAAAATGCCAAGTTGGCGCAATTCCCAAATGTGTAATTGCTGCAAATACCAGATAACTAGCGCAACTCGAAACAATGGCTGGCATCAAGGCTTCGTAATATTCCACAATATGCTCATGGTGTAATATCTCTAGGGCGAACATTGCACCGCCAAGAGGTGCGCCAAACAAGGCAGTAAAACCAGCCGCCATCGCCGCTAAACTCATGGTTCTGAGGTCTTCACCCTGGAGTTTTAAGCGATCGGCAACCCAAGTACCAAAAGAACCTGTTACCTGTACCAGTGGTGCTTCTGGGCCAGCACTACCGCCTGCCGATATGCTGATTAGAGAAGCAAGAATCATTGAGGGATTTTTGCGAGCATCTAGGCGTCCGCCACGAAAATGGATATTATCAACAATCACGGCGATTTCACCGGGATTTCCCAAAAAATGAATCACCAACCCGATAACTAAACCGGCTAGTGGCATCACTATCAGGAGGTTAAAACCTTCAAATCGTTGCAGCTGGTGAGTTAAAAGTTCTAAAACATTCCAGTACAAGGCAGCAAATAAACCACCAGCAGTGCCCACAAGTACCCAGCGGATCACCCACTGCGAAATCATTAATGGATTACGCTTTACCAGCCCAAAAAGTTGAGCAAATGTCCAGCGTTGAGTTTGATTGGTAACGGAGGGTTTCTTTGGTAACACTGCTTATTTCCTATTTGTGAAACAAAAAGTACTGAATATTTACGCTTTTTATGGTACAGGCTATTTAGTTTAGTAAATCATCTTTGGTCTACAAAGAGCGATGTCTCCGACAGGCTATGCCTATCCCTTTCTTCCCCATTGCTGCGTGAAATTAAGTCCCTAGATAGTGTGTACCTCACCATAAAAAAACTTAAGCTTGGCGTATAAGTTTAGAGTTTAGGGAAATATTTATGAATAAGGAAACAGTTCCTAGCCAGGCTGAAAAGTCTAGTCCAGAAGGCGATCCATCGCAATTAAGTCCAGAGGTACTGGACAAAATCAAACACCCTGCAAGAATAGACGATGTTATTCGAGAGCAATCACCAGAAGAACGTAGAAGTAACCCAGCTTTAGTACCGGAAATGATTGATGATCCAACTGATGATTGATTGGGTTTGCCAAAGAGTAATCAAAATGCTCTGATTCCCGACTTCTTAGAGAAGTCGGGAATTTTGTTAGTAATCTGTTGTTATCTAATATTATGCAGTTCTTCATAATATACTTGCGCCGTATTGATGTCTAAGAGGTTGTTTGAAAAGTGGCCGGCTGTAATTTTAGGCGCTTATTGATCTCCCCTAACCCCCCTAAGAAAAGGGGGAAAGCGGAATCAAAGTCCCCCAATTTATCGGGGAGCCACTGCGGTCTTAGGGTCTCCCCAAGTGAAGCAAGTGGCGTGGATTTAGGGGGATCTAGAAAGTTTTGCTACCGACAAGGAGACTTTTCAAACATCCTCTAATAGCACAGCCAGAGTCTCGCATTTCACGTGATGAATTACCAGATAAAATTCTCTGATAATTTGGCGTAAACCTAAGGTTTCTTCACGGATATTTTGTAAATGCATTCAGTAGTGTGTCGTAGACATTCGCATATTATTACTAAATAACAATAGACCTCTTGCAAAAGTAATTTTTGCACTCTTGTAGGGAAAGGAGAAAAGGGCAAAGGGAAACGGAAAATTTCATCCCTTTCCCCCTTCCCCCTTACCTTTTTACCCACTTTTGCAAGAAGTCCAATGAAAGTTCCATTTTACCTCAACATGTTCGTGCATAATCAATGCTGACTTATCTTTCATAATAGTAAACAAATAAAATCTATCTAAAGATATCAATTATTTATACATAAAGATAGTTGATTGAAATATATGTATTGTGAGAAAAGACATGTAATCATGTACTGTGCTTACACAAAAAGGAGACAAAATTTGTCAGACAACTATTTGGATGACTATAGACTTTGAAAAGGTAAAGCAGAGAATAAATCTAATTACTGCTCAAATTGAAGAAGTGTTAATTAAATACCATACTCTAGATGAAATCTCCAAATTGAAAGGTGATAACAATTAATGTCGGGAACAAATTGTTACTCGGCATATATTATTATAAAGCCACAGCTTGTAACTGGCTGATACAACTGCTGCTAGCCTGTCTCTTGGGTTATTCCAGATCAAAGTACTGTAACGATAATGACGCACTCTCCAAATTCAGAAAATAACCAGAAACCACCTAATCCTCGTTTATGGCTGCTCCTCTTAGGACGTACTAGTTTGGCTCTCGGTGTCGTTTTGCTGGTTGGAATTGCAGTCGGTGCTTGGTGGGCTAGAAAGTATATATATACAGATTTAGCGCCACTAGTGCAGCAAAATCTCGAACAATTGCTTGAACGTCCAGTAAAAGTAGGAAAAGTTGAGCGTTTTTCGCTAACTAGCCTAAGATTTAGCTCTTTATCAATACCAGCAACTCCTACTGATCCAGATCGGGTAGTAGCAAAAGCCTTGGATGTACAGTTCTCGCCTTTGCAACTCCTCCTTACCCGAAAACTGGCATTAAATGTCACGTTAGTTCAACCCAATGTCTACATCCAACAGGATCAGGATGGTCGCTGGGTTACGGCTCAAGTGAAGGCTGGGGAAGGAAAAGGCGCTATTCAAACTGACTTGGAGACACTTAAAATTCAAGATGGAAATGTAGAGTTATTGCCAGCTTCCGCACCAACTAGACCGAAAGGGTCAGTAATATTAAATCAAGTTGGTGGTGTTGCCCGATTTTTTGATCAAAATCAAAGAATTGGTTATGACATCAATGGTCAACTCGCCAGAGGAGGCGCAGTTAAAATCTCTGGTGAAACACAACCAAAAGCTCAACAAACTAACCTCAAGTTGCAAGCGCAAAATTTACAAGCATCTGATATCAGTCGATTAATTGAGTTGCCAATTGCCTTGCAAGCAGGACGTTTAGATGCTGACTTAGGGGTTCAGATTCCACCCAAACTGTCAGAAATAGCCGTTACAGGAACAGCTACTGCTAATCAAGTTACTGCTAAAATTCCAAATATTCCTCAGCAAGTTTCTAATTTCAATGGTAGATTTATATTTCAAGGTCAGACAGTTGCTTTAGAAAATCTGAATACGAACTTTGGCAAAGTTCCCATTTTGGCAAATGGAACAATTAATACCCAGACAGGTTTTAATGTCTCGGCTCAAATAAAACCGGTTAGTGCGAAAAATATCTTAGACACGCTGAATGTAAATTCGTCAGTCCCAGCTAGTGGCGAAATTCAAGCAAATATTCAGGTACGCGGCGCACTACAGCAACCAGTCGTTAGCGGCACCTTAAGCAATACAAAACCTATTCAAGTTGACCGCGTTCTTTTCACAGCCGTCAATACTAACTTTCGCTTAAATGTATCTCAAACTGCATCTCAAATTGCTGTTTCCAATCTGAAATTAGTCCCCGCAGCAGGTGGTCAAATCACAGGAGGCGGTGAAGCTAAACTTGGCCCCAAAAGCTCGGCAATATTTAATGCTCAAGTTGATGATGTATCAGGAGATATACTAGCGCGTAGCTACGGTGTTACTCTACCGATCGCAGTTGGGAATGTCTCCGCAAAAGCACAAATTTCTGGTTCACTTGGCAAGCAGCCATTGAAACTTGATATTACTAGTGTTCAAGTAACGCCGCCTACAGGGGGACAAATTACAGCCAGTGGTCAAATTCAACTGGCTCCCCAAGGTCAGGTAGCTTTAGGTATTCAAGCTCAAAATTTACCAGCAAATGCGATCGCTCAAGGTTACGGCATCTCAACTCCGATTAACATTGGTGGTATATCTGCAAATGCTCAAGTTTCTGGCTCTCTGGGTACACCCTTAAACGTAAATGTTACTCGCGTTCAGGCAAATCCAGAGGTGGGAGGACAAATCACAGCCAACGGTCAACTTCAGCTTGCACCCCAAGGTAAGGTAGCGTTGAATGTACAAGCACAAAATTTACCAGGGGATGCGATCGCTAAAGCTTACAATTCTTCACCCTCTATTACTATTGGCAATGTATCAGCAAATGCCAACATTTCCGGCACTCTGAGCAACCTGCAAACGGTAGCGCGGGTGCAAGCGCCTAGCGCTACCTATCCCACTACAGGACGAGTTGTTGTTGCTCAACGAGGAGATAGTATTCTGTTCCCCGATGCTGTCGTGAACATCGCAGGTGGGACAATCAGGGCCAAAGGTCAAGTTGCACAACAACGCTGGCAAGGAGTTGTCAATACTTCCCAAATTCAACTCAACCGTTTCTCATCACAATTGCGAGGACGGCTCAATAGCAACATTCAATTAGCAGGCACAACTCAATCTTTCCAACTTGCAGATATTCGCGCTGCCGGACAAATCCGGCTTTCCCAAGGGGTAGCACTGCTGGCAAAACCGCTCACGGCTCAATTTCAGTGGAATGGACAGCAGATTATAGTTGAAAACGCAAGTACCCCAGGACTGAGTGCTAATGGTGCGATCGCTATTCAGTCTCCACCAAGTGGCGCACCCAAAATTGCAGGATTTAATTTAAATGTACTGGCGCAGAATTTCAACTTAAAAAATACTGGCTTTCAAGTTCCTGGTGATGTAGAACTAGCAGGGCTACTTGATTTTAATGGGCAAGTTACAGGTACTCCAGATGTGCCGCAAGCTAATGGTAATATCCGGCTGCGGAATTTCGAGGTCAGTAACTTGGCCTTTGACCCACTTTTAACCGGAAACGTGAATTTTCAAGGAGGACAGGGAGCAAGTCTGCGATTAGCCGGGAAGCAAGATAGAATTGCACTTAACTTGGGCGCAGATTATCGTCCAACTTCATTTTTAGTTCGGCGAGATGAAGCAGTTACCACAGGTAGAACCGAGGGAGATAACTTGGTTATCAACGCTCAACAGTTTCCTATAGCTCTCATTGGCGGCTTTTTACCGAACAATCAATTAAAACCCCTAGCAGGGCAACTATCGGGAAACTTAGTTGTTAATCTGAATAATTATGCCATTGCGGGAGACGTTGCGATCGCTGGGCCTCGTGTTGCCAGAGTCGCAGCAGATGAATTTCGCGGCACTATTAATTATGCTGATGGTACTGCTAGCTTGGCTAATGGTCAATTGCGGATTGGAGATAGCAACATCGCCCTGAGTGGAAATGTAAAAGCAGGAAACGACCCGCAATTTCAATTCCAAGCTAATTTTGACCAAGCAAGAATCCAGAGACTTTTACAAGCGTTTAATATCTTTGATTTTCAAGACTTTAGTACCGGGTTGCAGCCTCCAACGTTAGCTGGAGCAGAGGTACTTGATACCAAGGCTATCAGTTTGCCCAATGCAGATTTGCTAACACAGCTTGCATATTTCTCAAAAATTAGAAGATTGGTAGCACAACAACAGCAAGAAGAGAGAAAAGAAACTGCATCTTTACCTACTCTTGCAGAATTAACGGGTGCTTTGAGCGGAGGAATTACAGCTAATGGCTCGTTAAAATCTGGGTTAAATGTCGGCTTTAATTTCCAAGGTGCTAATTGGCAATGGGGTGAATACTCCATTAATCAAGTCGTTGCTCAAGGTAATTTTGCCGATGGAATCGTCACACTTTCGCCCTTGAGTGTTGGCATAAATCAAGGACTGGTGGCTTTTTCAGGACAGTTAGGAACTGAGCAACTATCTGGAAAATTGAATGTAGCAAGTCTACCTCTATCCCTTTTACAACCTTTTATAGAAAGATACCCCATAGATATCACCGGTAACGTAAATGCTGATGCCACCTTGGGAGGTAGTTTACAAGATCCCAGAGTGCAGGGGGAAGTGACACTGGCTAATGCGACTCTCAACAAGCAACCTGTGCAAACAGGACAGGTGAACTTTGGCTACAACAATGCTCGCTTGAATTTTGACAGTACTTTGCTAGTGACTGGAACGCAACCAGTTGCAATTACAGGTAGCGTACCAGCTGCTTTGCCTTTTGCCAAAGTGCAACCAGATAGCAATCAAATCAGTATCAACGCCAGCGTGAACAATGAAGGATTGGCACTGTTAAACCTGTTTACCAACAATCAAGTCGCTTGGGTAGACGGTCAAGGAGAAGTAGATTTAAACGTTCAGGGTACTTTAAACGAACCAATTATCAACGGAAATGCCACACTCAACAATGCAACTTTTCGCGCTGAAGCCTTATCTGAACCCCTAACGAATGTCACAGGGACAGCCCAATTTAATGGCACTACAGTCAATGTCCAAGGTATCCAAGGCACTTACAATGAAGGGCAAGTAAGTGCATCAGGCATCCTCCCAATTTTTGATCCTCAACAAGCCCCGGCAAATCCCCTCACAGTATCAATAGCAGACAAACTCAATTTTAAGCTTGCAGGACTGTATGAAGGCGGTGTCGGCGGCGATGTTGTAATTCGCGGAACAGCTCTAAAACCTGTAATTGGTGGAGAGATTCAGCTAAGTGATGGTCGGGTAATCATTGGAAACTCGGCTACTGCTAACAAAAAATCAGCAGCTACAGCTGAAGCTAACGCGAACGTCATAAATAGAGAAGAGGTTAAAGTTAATGTCACACCTACAGCAGAAAGTAACGCTACGCCAGTCACTACAGCAGATACTAACTCTAGCGCAGTTACTCCACCCAATTTACCTATAGAGTTTGCAGATTTAAGGTTAATTCTAGACGACGATGTTAGCGTTACCACTCAGTCTCTACTCGACTTTGTACCAGGAGGAGCGGTATTTAGTCAGCCCATACTGAACTTTGAGGCAAAAGGCGACCTAACCATCAATGGTACGTTAGCCAAACCACTCCCCGAAGGAGTGATTCGTTTGACAGGGGGACGACTCAGCATATTTTCCACTGAGTTTACCTTGGCGCGAGGCTACGAACAAACTGCGCGGTTTATTCCAAGTCAAGGACTTGACCCTACTTTGGATGTCCGACTTACCGCGATTGTACCTGAAGCATCAGCAAGGAATAGTAGAATTTTGGAATCACCATTGTCTGCTGAAATCAGCGATGTCTCAGCTACCAACTTCGGGACTTTACGTACCGTTCGGGTTCAAGCCAGGGTCAACGGGCCAGCTAGTGAATTGGGCGACAATCTCGAACTGACGAGTGAACCTGGCCGTAGTAAAGGAGAAATAGTAGCTTTATTGGGTGGCTCGATTCTGAATTCTTTCGGTCAAACAGATGCAGGACAAGGACTGACTAATTTCGCTAGTTCTACTATTTTAGGTGGTTTGCAAGGAACTATTACTGCGATCGGACAGGCTGTTGGTTTCAGCGAATTTCGGATATTTCCCACCCCTGCTACTAATAATGAAGCATCAAGAGCTTCAGTTCTGAATTTATCAGCAGAGGGTGTGTTTAATATTAATAGAAATTTCTCTGCCTCTTTATCGCGGGCTTTATCTACAGATGAGTCTTTGCGTTACAATGTCCTCTATCGACTCAACGACGATATTCTGATGCGAGGCTCAACTAATTTGGGGGATGAAAATCAATTCCAAGTTGAGTATGAAACTAGATTTTAGATTACGAAAATAGGTAACGCAGGGTGGGCTAATTTTTACAAGCCGATGCAATGGCATTGTGAGTTGATGCATTGCGGCTGGCTCAATTCCAGAAAAGACTAAACCGCTACTTTTAAAATCGAAGACAAAAGTTTGTGGTTGATTGACTTTTTTGGCTGATTACTTTGTCCTGGTGTCACATCCTAGATTGCGAGATTGATGGTATTTTATTTTTGCACAAACTCCTTTATCCCAATCACGATACAAACTATGACACTTAATTTATATTTACTGCGACATGGAGAAACTACTTTTAGTCAAAGTGGTAATTTCTGCGGTGAAACTGATGCGGAGTTGACATCCGAAGGGATGCAGATGGCATCCGGTTTTGCCGATGTTTATCAAAAATTGAAGTGGGAGGCTGTTTATGTTAGCCCGATGAAGCGCACAATTGCAACTGCCAAGCCATTTTGTGATGCTATCGGTATGGATATGCAGTTGCGTGACGGACTTAGAGAAGGTAGTTACGGCGAATGGGAAAGGAAGAGTAAATCGTTTGCCCAAGAGAATTACGCAGAAAACTATGTAAAATGGTTGACAGAACCCGCTTGGAATGCACCACTAGGTGGAGAAACTGCGGTAGATATTGCTAACCGTTCTATGCCTGTAATTGCTGAAATTCAAGAAAAACATCCCCAAGGTAATGTTTTAGTAGTTTCCCATAAAGCCACGATTCGGATTATGCTTTGCAGTTTACTGGGAATTGATTTGGGACGCTATCGCTATCGGGTGAATATTTTGGTCGCGTCGGTAAGTATGGTTAAATTTGATGTCCATGGCCCTTTGTTAGAAATATTAGGCGATCGCCATCATATACCCGATCATATTCGCTCTCGTCCGGGAACATAATAGGTATTAAGTTAGGTCGAGGGGGAGTATTATCTCCCGTCCCTCCCATTTAGAACCGGACGTGCGCGTTTTCGTGCATCCGGCTCTGTTAGTTTAAATATTTTTAGATTTTCCCAGATAAAGAAGTCCCAGTTCCACCACGCCGAACTTTAATTAACTCAGTACAGATACTAACTGCGATTTCTTCTGGTCTTAACACAAATGCCTTGAGTTTCCCGTTGCGGTGCACCAGATAAATCAATTTCTACAAATTGTTTTTTACCTGTTTGCAATACTTGCAAAGCTTGCTGATAAACTTTTGCTTCTCCAGCGCCACCTCCAATTGTTCCAAATATTTTACCATCGGCACTAACGAACATTTTCGCGCCTACTTCTCTGGGCGTGGAACCTTTGGTGCTGGTAACGGTGGCTAAAACTACAGCATCTTGTTTTAAGGTTTTTGCTAGTTGTTGGTAGAAGTTAAGCATCTATGATGACAAACCGCAAAGGACACAAAGGAAGAAAAGAGTTTAAGGTGAAGAGTTGTTTAGCTGTTGCCAAAATCTTTTGGGTGTCATAGGGAGTTGGTATAGTCTACAGTCTGTGGCATTAGCGTTACGCCAAGCGATCGCAGCGCGAATTCAGATTTGCAATAGCAGGCGCTGTACAATTGGTGGTGATTTCCCCGACACCTTTAGCGTAAAATGACCCGTGGGAGGTCAACTTGTTTTATTAAAATTACCTCTAATTACCTCTATTGATGGCATTACTGATGATTAAACTGATGGTTAGGATGCTCATGATTTGTGCCCACAGATGATACTGCCTTTACCACACTTTGTTCTTGGGCTTGTATTTCCAGCAATTCAGGAATCGTCACAAATCGATAGCCTTGGGTCTTCAAACCTGCGATCATTTCTGGTAAAGCCTTGACAGATTTGGAACGATTACCTCCCCCATCGTGCATCAGTACAATTGCGCCTGGTTTTGCCTGTTTCAGCACATTTTTGACCAGCATTGGCACTTGAGGCGAACGACGTTCAGCGTCTCCCGACTGTTCTGACCACATCATGACAGCGTACTTCTCGTTTTTGGCGTATTGGGCTAGTCCATTATTCAGAAAGCCACCAGGTGGGCGAAACAGAGTCGTTTTTTCTCCTGTCGTCTTGTAAATGATGTCTGCTGTGCGATCAATTTCACTAGATACAGTGGCTCCATCCATTTGAAAATACCAATGATGCCATGTATGGTTACCAATTACATGACCATCAGCAGCCACTTGCTTGGCAACTTGGGGAAAATATTTCACCATTTGCCCAACCATGAAGAATGTCGCCTTGATATTATTTTTCTTCAAAATTTCTAAAATCTGTGCCGTATTTTTGGGGCTAGGGCCATCATCAAAAGTTAGGGCGATGACTTTCTCATTTGCTTTTAGTTTCGCTTGATAAACGATTGTTCCCTCAAAAGGCTTTGGTATTTCATTCATCTGAATTGTAGCTGGGGTGATAGACTGAGCAGATGCACTCATTGCCCTATCTAAACTCGTTTTAGCAGTCTCGCCTTTTGGCTTTTGAATTCCCAACAGTTGGTCAAGTCTAGTTGTGCCTAGAAGCAGACTCATACCTACACTACTTACACCAGCAGCCAATGTAATAGTTACTACCTTTAGTAACAGCGATAATTTACAATTAGACACATTAAATCTCCCTAAATAGTTTAATCATTGGTCATTAGTCATTAGTCATTAGTCATTAATTATTCTCTCTTTGCCTCCCTGCCTCTTACCTCACTTGTACTCGGTTGTAAATTAATATATCTGTTGCTAAAAGAATAAAATACCTTGAAACATCCCAGCTAAAGCTAAAGGAAGTCCCAATTTAATCTGGACTAATTGGCTGCTTACGTACAAAAGTGCCATTAGTAAGCTGGATAAAATAATACGCAGTGGATTTAACTGACCAATAAAGGCAGCAATAATGGCAGTATAACCGTAACCTGGAGAAATGCTAAGGCGTAGTTGACCAACAAGGTTGAGGACTCATATCAGCTAAACGTGCTAATCCACCGCTAATTAACAGAGTTAGCCAAAATTAGGCGTAGGCAGGCCGTCGTAGACATTGCTCTTTATCCCAGCATACATCGCAGCCTTAGAGGATGTTTGAAAAGTGTTGAATCAGCATGGGTATGAATTACGAATTTCACTTCTGAATTCTGACATCTTGGCAGAGCGTCCCCGGCTCTGCTTCTGAATTCTGCTGTAAAATGTGTCACATGAAGCGGAAATTTCAACAATATTTTTGGCGTTGTGCCTTAGTTGTGTTTTTAGCATTAAGAGTTTTTGCCCAAATTACTCTGGATGGTAGCTTGCCTAATAACTCTAACGCCACAAGGAATGGGAACATCTTCAATATCACTGGAGGAACACAAGCAGGAAGTAATTTATTTGACAGCTTTAGGGACTTTTCTATTCCTAATAACGGCACTGCTTTAGACACCTTTTTCTTCATGTAATTACAGTCTCAGCTTTTTTTGTACCTTTTTCAACCCGCCGAACTCCTAGGAAATTAGATTGTTTCTCTTAAGGCATAACGAATGCCGTTCGTTGGAAACTCACGTGAAATTAACTTAATTCTGCACCGAACCATAGTTTGACAAGGAGTGATGGACATGGCATCTATTAACGGTACTTTTGGTAACGACAATTTGACTGGGACTCCAGAAAATGATTACATCTTCGGCGATTTAGGTGATGACATTCTTGATGGTTTTGGTGGTGATGATGAGTTTGTCTTCAACAATGTAATTGATGTCCTGGTTTTTGATTCTACTATGCTTTTTGATACTTTGTATGTCTATAGTACTGATGGTTTTGACATCATTAAAAACTTCTCTTTAGAGGGTAGTGTTATCAGTATTGACCCTGTGAATTACAACCGTAACCATGTAAATATAAATGCAACTGTAGTTTCCCCAGGACCCCAGGTAGTTCGTTCAGAAAAAACCGAATCCATTTACGGCACCACAGATTCTGACACAATTCAAGGAACCTCGGCTGACGAGTATATTTATGGTTTGGAAGGCAACGATGTACTGTATGGCAACGATGGCTACGATGTGTTGTATGGTAGTCCGGGCAATGACAGCCTTAACGGTGGTGCAAACCGGGATGAACTGTACGGTGGTTTGGGCAATGATTATTTGAATGGTGGAGAAGACGAAAGTGGCAATCTACTGTATGGCGAAGAAGGCGATGACATCCTTGATGGTAGTGACAGTTTTGATACCCTAATTGGTGGAACTGGCAACGACACTTATATTACTTATGTATCCGGGAACCAGAGTTCTAAGGACAATGTACCCAGCGATCAGAATATCGATAAGATTATAGAATACTTGAATGAAGGAACGGATACGGTTCAGTCTTCGTTCAACTACAAATTAGGTGACAACCTAGAAAACTTGGTTCTCACAGGTAGCAACGATATTAATGGTATAGGCAACGTCCTGGACAATCGAATTGAGGGAAATATTGGTCACAACTTTTTGGTTGGCGGTGATGGCAATGACCACTTGTTTGGCTATGGGGACTATGACATTTTGGTTGGTGCGGCTGGTAACGACACACTCGAAGGCGATGCTGGTAACGACTTCTTAAATGGGGGTTCTGGTAGCGACACACTCGTTGGCGGTGCTGGTAACAACACACTCACAGGCGATGCTGGTGCTGATACATTTGTCTTCAATTTGAGGTCTGAAGGCATTGACATCATCAAGGACTTCAGCAACTTGCAGAGCGACAAAATTCATATTTCTACAATTGGGTTTGGCGTTACTTTTAACGAGTTAAGTTACAACAGCAACACTGGTGCCTTGTCCTTCCAAGGAACCCAATTCGCCACTCTTGAGAACAAGCCTAATTTTATACCCAGTCTCGATATTGCGCTTTCCGCCATTGCATAGTTGCGGGATGAATTAGGTCACTAGAGGTACAAATCCATAACGGAGGTAGTGCAGTAACAATCGAATTGATAGCTTAAGCATTTCTTCGGTTTTAGAATAGCAAAGAGTTTTTCGATAAAGGCGTGCTAGGTAATGTCTTAATCTAGCATTCTCCCCGTGCGATCGCACGGGGAACAATTTTTGTAATATTCATACTACCTATCTACAATTATGATCTTATTAAAAGATGCTGTTAACTAGCGGTCATAACTCACTTATCAGCATTTACCTAACATGTGAGAGCAAACTTTCTGCCTTCCGTTCGCCATCGAACTCCTAGGAAACTAAATTGTTTCTCTTAAGGCATAACGAATGCCGTTCGTTGTCAGCTCACGTTAAATTAACTTAATTCTGCACCGAACCATAGCTTGATAAGGAGTGATGGATATGGCACCTATTAACGGTACCCTTGGTAACGACAATCTGACTGGGACTCCAGAAACTGATTCCATCTTCGGCGATTTAGGTGATGACACTCTCAATGGTCTTGGTGGTGCTGATGAGTTTGTCTTCAACAATGTAATTGATGTCCTCGTTTTTGATTCTGGCGTGTACGTCTATAGTACTGATGGTTTTGACATCATTAAAAACTTCTCCTCGGGTGAGGTTATCAGTCTTGACCCTGTGAATTACAAGTATGATCATGTAAATATAGATATAAGTGTAACTGCCTTTTATGCCGTGGCAGGCAGGTCAGGAAAAACCGAATTCATCTACGGCATCACAGGTTCTGACACAATCCAAGGGACCTCAGCAGACGAGAATATTTATGGTTTGGATGGCAACGATGTAGTGTATGGCAACGATGGTTACGATCTGTTGTATGGTGGTCCGGGCAATGACAGCCTTTACGGTAATGCAAGTAGTAACGAACTGTACGGTGGTTTGGGCAATGATTATTTGAATGGCGGAGAATTCTACGGTAGCGTAGTGTATGGCGAGGAAGGCGATGACATCCTTGATGGCATGAACAGTCTTGATACTTTAATTGGTGGAACTGGCAACGACACTTATATTACTTTTGTATTTGGGTCTGAGGACAATGTAATCACCGATCAGTTTACCAATAAGATTGTAAAATATAATATTATAGAATATTTGAATGAAGGAATCGATACAGTTCAGTCTTCGTTTAGCTACAAATTGGGTGACAACTTAGAGAACTTGGTTCTCACAGGTAGCAGCGATATTAATGGCATAGGCAACGCTCTGGACAATCGAATTGAGGGGAATGTCGGTCACAACTTTTTAGTTGGCGGTGATGGCAATGACCACTTGCTTGGCTATGGGGACTACGACATTTTGGTTGGTGCGGCTGGTAATGACAGCCTCGAAGGCGGTGCTGGTAACGACTTCTTAAATGGGGGTTCTGGTAGCGACATTTTAGAAGGCGGTGCTGGTAACAACACACTCACAGGCGATGCTGGTGCTGATATATTTGTCTTCAATTTAAGGTCTAAAGGCATTGACATCATCAAGGACTTCAGCAACTTGCAGAGCGACAAAATTCAGATTTCCACAATTGGGTTTGCCGTTACTTCTAACGAGTTAAGTTACAACAACAATACTGGTGCCTTGTCCTTCCAAGGAACCCAATTCGCCACTCTTGAGAACAAGCCTAATTTCATACCCAGTCTCGATACTCAGCTTGCCGCCATTGCATAGTTGCGGGATGAATTAGGTCACTAGAGGTACAAATCCATAACGAAGGTAGTGCAGTAACAATCGAATTGATAGCTTAAGCATTTCTTCGGTTTTAGAATAGCAAAGAGTTTTTCGATAAAGGCGTGCTAGATAATGTCTTAATGTAGCATTTTCCCCTTCTACTCGTGTCATGTATGTTTCTTGTAGTGCCTAACCAAAGCCAAATTTAAGACACTACAGCCACGCCAAAAACAATGACCACACTTAGACAATTTCTAGGCTGGGTATTAATTGAGTATGACTACTATTCTTCTTCGCTGTCGAAAATTTCCTCAGTTTCATCTTTAATAATCAAATCACTTGATAAAAACTTTACAAATATCCTTTAAGGAGACTTTTCCCGTGTTCTCTCAAAGCTTATTTTATCAGTGGTGGCAGTTGAGGTTGGCAAGCTTATTGGCTTTAGTTGCGGCGAGCGCAGGAGCCAACGAGTCTGTCCTAGCCCAGATAGTACCCGATAACACCTTAGGTCAGGAAAGTTCTGTTGTTACACCTTTAGCTCCTAACGTTGACCAGATAGACCGTGGAGCACCTCGCGGTGTCAATCTATTCCACAGTTTTGAGCAGTTCAACGTTAAAGAAGGAGGACGAGCAATTTTCATTAATCCTTCTGGTATTGAGAATATTATTAGTCGGGTTACAGGGGGCAACCGCTCCGAGATTTTCGGTACGCTCGGTGTTGCCGGTAGTGCTAACCTGTTTCTGATTAATCCCAATGGGATTATCTTTGGGCCGAATGCCCAACTTAATATAGGAGGTTCGTTTCTAGCAACAACAGCAAATGCCATCGGGTTTGGTGAACAAGGCTTGTTCAGTGCCTCGGCTCCTAATTCTCCCGCACTCCTAACGGTCAATCCTTCAGCTTTGCTATTCAATCAAATTGCCAAATCGATTACCAATCAATCTACAGCAGGTCTGCAACTGCCTGCCAATCAAAGTTTGTTGTTGGTAGGTGGTGATGTGAACTTAGAAGGGGGTAAATTGTCCGTTCTCAATGGTCGAGTGGAACTGGGAGGATTAGCAGGAGAAGGAACGGTAGGGCTGAATGTGGATGACAAAAATCTGCGTTTGAGTTTTCCTGATAATGTAGCGCTAGCAGACGTATCCCTGACCAAAGGAGCTACAGTCCAAACCAGTTTTGAACGAGGTGTCGGTTCTCAACTAGGCACCGGCGATATCCAGGTACAGGGTAGACGTGTCACAATCGCTGATGGGTCACAGATTGTAGCTAATAACACAGGAGCGGAACCGGGAGGGACACTTACCATCCGCGCCTCCGAGTTGGTGGAAGTCCTTGGAGCAAGCAGCCTGTTAGCTGAAACTTATGGAGTCGAAAGTGGTGGAAATTTGACGATTGACACTGGAAAGTTGATTATCCGGGATGGGTCAAAGATAGCAGCTGGTACTTTTAACTCTGGACAGGGAGGGACTGTGACTGTAAGAGCCTCTGATTCTGTGGAACTGAGTGGAACAGATGCAAATGGTGCGAATTTTAGCAGTATATTAACTCAGACTGATGGTGCCGGAAATGCCGGTTCGGTGAGCATTGAAACTGGGCAATTGATTGTTCAGGGTGGGGCACAAGTCTCAACTGCTAGTGCTAAGACTAGTTCGGGACAAGGAGGATCGTTGCTTGTAAGAGCCTCTGATTCGGTGCAACTGATTGGAACATCAACATCAGCTGATAATCCGATACCTGGTGGTCTGTTTGCTTTGGGGGAAGGTTCTGGCAAACCTGGAGACTTGACGATTGAAACTCGCTTTTTTATTGTCCGGGATGGGGCAAGAGCCTCAGCTTCCAATGTAGGCTCGGCTCAGTCGGGAGGGACGTTGAGTGTGACCGCTTCGGAATTAGTGCAACTGATTGGAACATCGGCAAATGGTCAGGACAGAAGCGGCTTGCTTGTTGGAAGCACAGGTACCGGATCTGCCGGAGAATTGACAATCAAAACTGAGAAATTGCAAGTCCTGGATGGAGCATTTGTGTCTGCCCGTACTGTGGGCGAGGGACGAGGAGGAAGCGTAATGGTGAATGCTTCTAACTCTATAGAGCTAAATGGCACCTCAGCCGACCGTCAGATGCCCAGCCTCTTGACAACTGAAACCACAGGCGTGGGAGACGCCGGGAATTTAACAATTGAAACTGGGCAGTTGATTATCAAAAATGGCGCACAGATAACCAGTAGCAGCACAGGACTTGGAAGAGCAGGTGATTCTAAAGTACAAGCAAGCTCTCTCAGTCTTGACCAGGGAAGTATTACCTCGCAAACGACATCAGGTAATGGAGGAAATATTACTCTATCAGCAAAAGACCTCTTACTGCTGCGCCGTGGTAGTAAAATTTCCACCACCGCAGGCACAGACCAGAAGGGTGGAGACGGCGGTAACATCACTATCAATGCTCCTAATGGTTTCATTGTTGCTAACCCTGCTGAAAATAGTGACATCACTGCCAATGCTTTTACTGGCATTGGTGGGAGAGTGGATATCAAAGCCTTTGGCATTTATGGTATTCAGTTTCGTGAAAGTCCAACTCTTTTGAGTGACATCACTGCTAGTTCAGAATTTGGTAGACAAGGCACTGTAGAACTAAATACACCCGATATCGACCCCAATAGTGGCTTGGTTGAGTTGCCAACAATACCAGTTGACACCCAGGTAGCTCAAGGTTGCTACAGTCCAGGTTACGCCCAAAACCGATTTGTGATCACCGGACGCGGCGGTTTACCACCCAATCCCAAAGACATTCTCATACCTGACGCCGTTCAAGTAGATTGGGTCACTCTCAACCCCAACATTGACAATCGCAGGAGTCCCTCTGTTTCCTCAAATCCAACAAAGCCCACGCCAGAACCTATAGTTGAAGTGACTGGATGGGTGTTCAACGCCAAAGGCGAGGTAGTCTTCACAGCCGATGCGCCCACCAAGCCTCATGAATCATGGCAAAACCCCATTTCTTGCCGTCCTTCTTAGCTTAACTTTATACCGTTTGTGTAGCAGACGACTTTTTAGTAAATGTAATACTTAAATAATCAATTATGTTACAGAATTTCAGACCTTTAATTTGTTGCTGCTCAAGTGTTGTAACACTTTTGCAAAAGTTTTTGTAATACTTCCGCGAACAAAGTCGTCGGTACTTAAAATACCTTCGCTAAAAAAAGAGTATGAAGAGGTAGGGCTGACGTAGTAGAGTTATTGTCTCTCACAACGACAACTCAAAACCCACTAACAGCCCACGCTCGATATCCTATCATTGTTACAATGCCTGTTACCGCAGATAAACGCTACGCGTAAGCAATGAGCAACCGAGTCACCATGCCCTTGAATATCTCGTTGGACAAGTATTGGTGGTAGTTATCGGACTATTTTGAGATTCTTTTATAGCCTCCCACATCACACGCAGCAGTCGTAATATTATTCTTGAGACTCCTCAGAGGTAGGTTCCGATTCGGTTTCAAGTTCTTCTGTTTTGACTTTGGCTGGAGGTTTAACTGGTTTTGGGCCACGTGCTAGGGCAGGATTCCCCTGCTGCCTGTTTTCTTCCCCATAGGATGCTTTCTTCCCTTTGTCAGACGAGCGATTACGGCTAGGTTTTGAGCTTTTGGGGTTGGATTCAATAGGAGGTATAGAATCCGTATTTTCGGAATTGTTGTCAGTGCTTCCTTGGGACTGACGTTCCGATTTTTTGATTGGGCGTTCTACCATTGTTGATTTTTGTAAATATATCTGTATAGTACATCGGTTTGGTGACTATAAAACTATCGAGTAGCATTTTGTAAAGATTTTGCTGTTAAAATTACTTAATAGCTATATTTGTTGATTTAACAAGAAAGCAGCCACCCGGTTTGCTTAAATAGCTCAAAAAGCATTCACAACCAATAAGCAATTAACTTACCAAATGTTGAAATGGATGCGTTATTAATAACGTAACGCACCCTAAAACTAATCAACAAAATCCGGTCGTGCCTTCCCTGTTGATTTCAATTTTTGCTCTAAAACTGTCCAATTTTCTTGCTCAATTAAGTTAGTCAACTCATCGAGATTGTGACGATATTGTTGCAGCGATCGCAGCAATGCTTGACGATTATACCGTGCCATCATCACACCCAACTCTGGATTCCCACCACCCACACGGCTGGTATCCCGAAAACCTGAACTAGCTAACTTTTGGGCTAATTCCAAAACATCGGGGTCAGTTTCACTCAAACAAGCAGCAATCAACGAGGAACTGACCATTACAGGTAAATGAGAAATCCAACTAACAGCGCGGTCATGTTGCTCTGGTTGACAATAGTAGATTTTAGCCCCAAGCGATCGCACAATTTCCTCCACAACCGTAATTGCACTAGTTTTTGTTGTAGTTGTCGGTGTTAGTACATAAGGTTTATCAACAAACAAATGTCGCTGTGCAGCTTCTATCCCACTGTCTGTTCTTCCCGCCATTGGGTGACCGCCGATAAAATTATCCCAAAGGGGAGAAATCGCCTTGACTATCTGTGCTTTCGCCGATCCCACATCAGTTACGACGGTAGCGGCAGACAAATGAGCGATCATTTCCTCAAATTGGGGCACAATAAGCGCTAGAGGGGTACAAATAAATACAACCTCTGCGGCTGCCAATAGGCTCAGATCAACAGATGCTCGATCAACACTGCCAAGGGCAACTGCCTTGTGACAGGTGGATTCACGGCGACTGACTCCTAAGATATGATGTCCAAGCGATCGCAAATCAAAACCTAAAGATCCGCCTATCAGTCCCAGTCCTAAAATCCCAATATTCATTTTTGATTTTGACATTTCGTTTTTTATGATACCAACTATTAAAGTTGGCATCCAAGGGGTAGTATCGATGACTGTAGAGGAATTACTGGAAAAATACGCGGCAGGAGTCTTAGACTTTAATAGTGTTGACCTCTCGGAAGGTAACCTAAGTGGGGCCAAACTTAGTGGCGTGAATCTTAGCGGTGCTAATTTGAGTATAGTCAACCTGAGTGGCGCGAATCTGAGTGAAGCTAACTTGAGCAATGCCAAGCTGAATGTAGCAAGACTAAGTGGCGCGAATTTATGTAGCGCCATCTTGAATAACGCCAGTCTCAACGTTGCTAATTTGATTCGAGCGGATCTTGGTCGCGCTCAACTTAAAGGAGCCACGTTGATCCGCGCTGAGTTAATTCGCGCTGATCTCAGTCGTGCTGACCTGTTCGAGGCTGACCTTACCAGCGCCGATCTACGAGAGGCAACACTCCGCCAAGCGAATCTCCGTCACGCTAACTTGAGTGAGACTGTCTTGAGAGGCGCTTCCTTGACAGGAGCCAACTTGGAGATGGCTAACTTAAATGCTAGTGACCTCAGTCGTTCTGACCTTAGCGGTGCAAATTTGCGAGATGCCGAACTCAGACAAGCGAATCTCAGCCATACTAACTTGAGCGGAGCAGATTTGAGCGGGGCGAACCTGCGGTGGGCAGATTTGAGCGGAGCGAACCTGCGGTGGGCAGATTTGAGTGGCGCAAAATTGAGCGGAGCTAATTTAATTGGCGCAGATTTAAGCAATGCCAATTTAACAAATACCAGTTTAGTACACGCAAATTTAACTCAGGCAAAATTAATTAGGGCGGAATGGATTGGTGCTGACTTAACAGGAGCAACTTTAACTGGAGCAAAGCTTTATGCCACCTCCAGATTTGGTTTAAAAACCGAAGGCCTGACTTGTGAATGGGTTGATCTTAGCCCCGCAGGCGATCGCTCCATTATCCAAAATTTCCATTCCGAAGACTCACGAGATTTTTTTAACGAAACACCGCCAACAATCCGAATTATTGTTGATGCAGCCATAGAACACGAAGCTAATTTTGCTCTTGCAGGCGCTTACTATCAAATTGCTCAGGAATACCGGGGACTGAAACAACCCCCAAGCATCGAAAGTGGGCGTCGTCGAACTATTTTTACATTTCATCTTGATAGCGACGAAGCATTATTTCCCACTGCTTACATTGTGATTCTTCCCTTTCTAGATGCAGTATCTACCCAAAAGAACATTTCCAGTATGCTGGAAATGATTAACAATGAAGTTGTTGCTAACCAAAACTTAAAATCGCTAAAATCACCCCATATCGTGAAAGAATTAAATATTCTTGTAGAGCAAGCGATGAGTCAGGCTACAACAATTAAACAGATGAAAAAAAATATCGAAGTAGCTGGAAAGTTAAATTTTTGTAAAGCCCCAACCCAAATAATTTTAACGAATTCCAGTGCCCACACTTTGATTGCCCATGACAATCCCCACTTTGGAAAAAGATTTATTAATCGCTCTGCTCTCAATCCTTCAGCTTATGATGATATATCTAGTGAAGCAACAAAATATATATTGCCTTCGTTAAATATGGTTATGGATTTTATCAAAGGATTTCACTATATTGGTCATTAGTTATTAGTTATTAGTTATTATTTATTAAACTAATGACTAATGAAAAAAATAAAATTTGGAGGAAAGAATGCGCGATACCTTTAATAAAATGATTGGTCGAACTCGCTATGTAGTCTTTCGCCTATTTCTGCACTTAGGAGGAGGTGAGGTAGCACCCATTTTGGGAGTATTAAATAGTGCGGGACGAGATGCGATCGATGCTGATGGCGATTTAGAAGTTTTGGGAGAAGCATTGGTAGAAATTAGCCAAACCTTGCTGCAATACGATGAATATTGGCTTTCTGCTGCCAACGAAGGTGACGTGTTTTTTGATGAAGGCGAGGCAGGAGATTATGTAAATGAATTATTTACTGACTCTGCCCAAAGATATCTCAGCGAACCAGATTACAGTTCTGACTCTGGATTGAATGAACCTTTATCTATACCTGTAACCCGCAATGTCATTGTGATGATTACAGTAGCTTATGAAGGAGAAGTACCAGATTTAGAAACCGATCTTTCTAACGTTCAGGCACTCAAGGAAGGATTGAAAGCATTGATAAATTTGCATTATAAACATAGATTGAAGGCAATTCAAGTACATTTCTCGCCAGCACAGTTAGGCGATGAACTCACTAGCGATCAACTGTTGCAATATTACCCAGAATTGATTCCTTTGTAATATGTTGGGTAGTCCCTACTTACTACTCACATCCAGAAATTGTTAAGCTTGGAGATAGGACAATAATCCAATGATCATGACCATAGTGCGTAAATTTACAGCCGTTTTTTTAGCTATGAGTTTGTGCCTGACAACTGTAGCCTGTGGGGGAGGAGAGCAAAATACCACTACCCCTCCAGCTAAGAACGTTAGCCAAACTTCTACTAACACTAAATTGAGTGACGGGCAGTATCAAATACAACAAGCTACATACGATGATGCAACTGGTGAATACAGCTTGTTTTTACTTAACAATAATCCCCCAACCTTTGCAACCGAAAATTTGCAAATGGCACGGTTAACTGATGATGAAATCAAGCAGGGTAAGAAAACCTATCTGAAGGTAGAAAAAGGACAACCGATTTTATATCTAACGGAAGACTTTAAAATTGAGTACGTCCACAACGTTACCGAGAATAAAATCAATCCTCAAACAGGACAACAAGAGACAGTTGTAGTCCGTCGAGAAAATAACTTCTGGGCACCATTTGCTGGGTCTGTGGCTGGTAGCTTGGCTGGTCAAGCAATTGGTAGTATGTTGTTTAGACCCCAGTATTATGTACCCCCCGTCTATCAATCAGGCCAAGGATTAAGTGGCTTCGGTGGATATGGCGGAAGTTATGGCCAAGCAGTTCAAAGCTACCAAACTCGATACAATACACAACCCGCAGCCGTGAGAAATCGCACTGCGTTCCGCAATACAGGGACAATTAGAAGGTCATATCCTGGTAATTCAAATGTACGCAATGTACCGCGTAGCACTACTGGTAATAACCGTCCTTCTGGTTCTGGTTTTGGTGGTAGTACGTTGCGACCGTCTGGCAGAGCCACTTCACCCAGACGCAATTCTGGTAGTAGTTTTGGTAGTGGACGTAGTTCAGCACCCCGTCGCTCAACTGGTTTCGGCAGCAGACGCCGTTAAAAAACTCTAAATTCAATAAATAGACTGCCTAAGAAGTGAAGGTAGTGTGTTGTATAAAGAAGTCGGAGGGTTGACTTGTGACCCTCCGGCTTCTCTTTATATATATGCAATTTGTGACGATTACTTATTAATTATTCGGTCAAATAATATGAAATACTAAATACAAATATTGCTAAGAGAACAGGAACCATTTTATTAAAGTCTATTTGCTTTTTTTGAAGCATTTCTAAACAAGACATTGGAATCATTAGAGGCCAGAAGATAGTTGTGACCAAAAACATCACAACCGATAAAAATTTATCTTCTGGAGTGGAAGCAGAATGACGTAGGGAAAATAGTAACCAATTGCTTAAAAAATAGCATGTCATTAACAGGTAACCAATAGTTAAAGTCAGTTGTATTTGATTCATCGTGAGTACTTCTGAAGTTATGTGAGCTTCACTATAGCCCAATACAGATGAACACAGATACTCGTAGGGACACGGCAATACCCATACGTGTCAACTTAAAGGAAAACCCTTTTAAAACCTCGTTAAGAGCCTCTGGCTGGAAATGCAATTCATTGAGCTGCTGCCGCTAAGTCTGGAGGCAGCAGCCCCGCTAATGGGCATTCCCAGTTTGAGACTGGGAACGAGAATCTCTAAAAGCTTCTTCTAGACTGGCTTTTACGTTAAGTTGACACCAAGGGGCAATGCCGTGTCCCTAACCAGTACCCATTCAAATGAGAATCGCTATAAATTTTCTAGCGTTGCAGAGAAAGCGGGATGATTTGGCAACTTCTAAAATTCCCCCCCTGCTTCCTCTGCCTCCCCTGCCTCCCCTTTCTTTTTCACCCGCCGACATGAACGCCAGGACGCATATGAGGATTCTTTTCAGCCCGACGGAGTACTTCACGGGTGACCACAGCAATATCACCCTCCCCAAACAAGATAAAACGCAGTAAATATTGTATGGGGTTGCCCTCAACCCAACCAAAGTAGGCATGGGGAATCTTACCTGTTTGATCACGAATATAAAGTAGTAAAGCCGCGATCGCATTAGGTACTGCCGCACTCTCAGCCCGGAGGATGCGATAATCACCAACTTGTACCCCTTTTACTTTGATGATATCCGCAAACTCTGAAGCATCTGATACCTGAATCTCTAGAAAAAGAATTGGATCGTTAGGTGGAATATGGTTGTCCTCGCGCACTTCTTTCTCTTTTAAAAAATACTCTAAGACATCGCCCGTATTCAAGCGATTTGCAATTAGCCGTATTGCTCCCTGGCTCTCTTCAGCAAGGAATTGGCCAGCAAGTTCGTCAACTTCGATTCGCTCTGTTCGCAGTTCTGTTGAACGCCAAACACGAGAAACCAGCGAGGTAAAAATGATCGCACCGATGAAAAAACCAGCGATCCTAATGCCTTCTGGTCTTTCGATGATATTAACAACAGTGGTATATAAAAATAACGCTGTGATAATGCCAAAAACGAGTCTTGCCCGCTTCTGTCTGTGACGGTGGGCTGATAAGGTTACGGCAAAGGCGGCTGAGGTAATTAACACAAGCACACCAGTTGCATAAGCCCCACCTTGGGCTTCCACATTTGCTCTGAAAATAATTGTGACAACAAAAGCGATCGCTGTGTAGACTAGCACTAATGGTCGCGTTGTTCGTGCCCAATTGGGTGCCATGCCATAGCGTGGTAGGTAGCGAGGCACAATATTCAGCAATCCTGCCATTGCAGATGCACCTGCAAACCACAAAATCGAAATAGTACTTAAATCGTAAGTTGTGCCAAAGCCATTGCCTAGATATAGATGTGCCAGGTAAGCTAGGGCCCGTCCATTAGCTTTGCCCCCAGATACAAATTCTGCGGTTGGAATCAGTAGAGTGGTTATAAAGCTGGTGGTGAGCAAAAAGAAGCTCATAATCAGAGCAGCAGTAGTCAGCAGCTTGCGTGTATTCCGTATCCGCCCTTTGGAATGCTGCAAAGCCTTGTTGCTGCTACCTTTGACGAGGGGCATAACGGTCACGCCAGTCTCAAAACCTGATAATCCCAGCGCTAGCTTGGGGAATATGAAGAGAGCTATGCCGAGTAGTATCAAAGGGTTGGAATGGCGGGCAAAAAGTGCAGTCTGCCAGTTAGCGATCGCTTCTGGGTGAGTTAAAATCTGATAGAAACCGACGCTAACGACAATGAAGTTTAACAGCAGATAAACTCCCACCAAAAAGACTGCAATCCCAATCGCTTCTCGGAAACCTCTCAAGAAAACTGCGCCTAGTAATACAACTAATATCAGGGTAATTGCGATCGTCTGATTGTGAAGCCAATTTGGGATCAGCGGATTTTCGATGATATGGGCTGTGGCATCAGCCGCTGACAAGGTAATGGTAATAATAAAGTCAGTTGCCACAAAGCCGAGTAAGCACAGCACAAGTAATTTGCCTTGCCACCAAGGGAGCAAACGCTCTAACATTGCGATCGACCCTTCACCATGAGGGCTTTCGGCAGCAATGCGCCGATAGATTGGTAATGCTCCAAAGAGCGTCAGCAAAACTAGAATCAGAGTAGCTACAGGAGAAAGAGCGCCAGCTGCCAGTGCTGCAATACCAGGTTGATAGCCAAGGGTTGAGAAATAATCTACACCAGTCAAGCACATCACCTGCCACCAAGGATGCTGTCGATGTGGTTCTTCCTTGCGGTAAGGCCCTTCCTTTTTTCCTCGGTCTTCTTCAAGCAACCAGTCTATAAACTGCCTGCCGAGCCATTTTGTTGAAACAATTGATTTAGCCATCAAATACGGTTGTGTTGCAAAAGTTGGCTTTGTGATTTTCTTAAACCTTTGTAGTTTCTTAAAACTTTCAACTACAAAGATATAGCACTATTATTGTATGTTAAGCATCCTGTCCGATTTGCAAAATATATTGTAGCTGTTGGCAGTAGTCTGGCCTATCAAGATCAATTGCAGGTTCTGGTATGGAAAAAATCAATCCTGTAACCGTATATTTTGGGATTAAAGCTTTTGCACCTTCAAGCTCATCAGTTCTAAAAAAGGCGTTGCTAAATAAGGCAGTATCGTAATTAACAAATCCGCCCTAAGCTTGACTTTATCCATTTTTCTTGCAACGCGATCTTCTGCGGAGTCGTTGCACGAACTTCTTAGCTGAAACCTGTGTGGGATAGGAGTTTCACTTTTTAAACTTAGTTTAAGCGATCGCCCCCATAATATTCATAGTTCCGATAGAGGCGATGTCTGGCGACAAGCAGCTGAACTTCTACGCAGTTCTAGTGATAGGTTTAAAGCAAGCAATGTCTAGCGACAAGCCGATGCAGCCTCTACTTATCTAATACTTAATTTACTACGGGCGATCGCCTCTTATGAGTGCTTGCATCATTGCGTTACAAGCTCTATTCTGTCATAGCATCAAATTTAGTCAGTATTCTTAAGCTTTCTTCTGAGTTACCACCAGTTGCGGCCATTGCTTTAAATCTTGTATTAGCAAATAGTTCCTTTCTTCAAAGATGCTTAAGAGCGTGTATTCCTCAACTCTACGAGTATAGTCGGTTTCCCCGTTAGGGCGCTTTTTTTACTTCTTCCTTGTGAATCGATATATTTTCATATAAGGCCAATCAGCCTGTTCTTCCAAGTTATATAAATAACTCATTTCTTTTTTAAAAATATCTTTACTTTCCCAATAAAATTCACGATTAACTATCACAAAAACTGTATCTGCATTTTTAGTTATCCTACTAACTTTTTCTGCCAAATTATTGCCATCCACAGTTTTTAGAATACGTTTTGGTGCATATATAGTAGCTGAATCTCCATAATATTGGAGTAATTTAGGCTGTCCGTATAACAATACAGATTTTGCAGATTCATTTCGATGTTGCAGAATGTAGCGAACAGCCGAACGATAATCATCTTTTGCATAGGCTGGATTTGAATAGTATTGAAAATTAGAATAAACATTCATAGTCAGTAAAGAAACTGTAGCTAACTTTGCAACTTGAGGCAAAAGATAAAGTTTATTTTTACGCTGGTAATTATGTAAAAAAGTTGATGGAATAAGAATAACAACGGGTATACATAGATAAAAAGAATGACGCGGTAGCCAATTAATCTTTGTCGCCAAAGCAAACAAAAAAGCTAGTAAAAATGATGTGACCAAAAGGAATGTAAAAAAGTAATCAGCCTGTTGATATCTTTTTCTTTTGCGGCGTCTCAATAAACTTATTACTAAAGCTATAAAAATGACAGTTATGACAATACTAAATATTAGTAAATGAGGCCAATAGCCAAGTATAACATTTATCTTTTCCTCATCGCGTAATTTATCTAGTGGCGGCCCATACGATGTCCCGACTAATATACCATAGATCACAAACATAATGTTTTGAACTATAGGTAATCCAGTACGGGTAACTACAGTAGCTGTTGGATCAGATGCGGCAGGTGAAGACAAGTAGAACCAAACCATTGGGGAGGAAAAAATTATCGGCGGTATCCACCATTTGAATAATTCTTTTAAGTTTTTATAAACAATAGTATAAGATAAAAAAAGAGATGAACTAAAAATTATTGTCAAAATGCTGCCAAAAGTTCCTATAGCAGTAAAGATACCAAAAAGCAATTGTGGAATAATTTTATTACTTTTATCTACACTAATTGAATAACTAAATAAATATATTTGAAGGGAGGCTATAAATATTAATAATGCGTAAGGTCTGGCATCTTGGCTATAGAATACACCGAAAGAACTAACTGCTAGGATCATGGACGACCATAAAGCATGTTTTTTTCCATAAATACGTAGGGTAGTAAAGAATATGGCAATTACTGAGCCGACTCCTAGCAAAGCTGAGAGCGATCGAATGGCAAATTCACTATCTCCAAAAACCGAACGCCAATAGAACAAAACTAAATAATAAAGCGGTTGGTATTTGTCACCATTTTCTCGACTTACAATTCCAGAAAGATTTTCTTGCAAGGTTGTACCATCAGATAAAGCTAAACTCCAGCCTTCATCGAACCAAAGACTTTGATTTTGCAACAAACAAAAACGCAGAAAGATGCTAATTATGATAATAATAAAAACAACAAAATAGTATTTTGACTGTTTCATGCTAAATCTCCAAATTACTGATACACAAAATATGCAACTTTCTAAGCATGAAAATCTTACTCTATAATTGAGTGACAGATTATAATTATTTTCTCTACACTGTGGTGGGACGAATATTATCTATGGAAGACTTTATCACAGGAAGGAGTATTTTATTGTGTAGATGATCTAAGCACTACAGTAAAAATTTAAAATCTTTAGTAGATGAGTAGGTAGACTGGCATGAGTGAAACTACAGAAACGATTTTCAGCAAAATCATTCGTCGGGAAATTCCCGTTGATATTGTTTATGAGGATAATTTAGCTTTAGCATTCAAAGACATCCACCCCCAAGCGCCCGTTCATATCCTCGTCATTCCCAAAAAACCCATTCCCACACTAGCTGATGCTGAATCTCAGGATCATGCTCTGCTGGGGCATCTTTTGTTAACCGCCAAGCGTGTTGCAGAAGTTGCTGGACTGGAAAACGGTTATCGAGTTGTCATCAACACTGGTAATGATGGTGGTCAGACAGTCTACCACTTACATGTGCATATTTTAGGAGGACGGCAGTTGAACTGGCCGCCTGGTTGATAAAACCATAAAACTTCAACTTGAACAGTTTTAACTTCAACCAATCAATCATTGATTCAAGCGGTCGTGTTATAAGCACTTGGGCAGATGTAATCAACCGGGCTAACCTGGGTATGAAAGTAATGCACGAACGCAATGCTCACAACTTCCTCTTAGATTTGGCTGCTGGTGATGTCGCTCCTGTCGCTCTGACTTCTTCTGCTATCAACGGTTAATTCTGAAGTTTAGCTAAATCGAAAAGCGCTCTCTCAGATTGGGAGGGCGCTTTTGTTTTTAGATGTATCGAAAACAGAAACGGCTTATAGTTCAATGTTGAGAAGAATGGACAATCGCAGTCGCAATTTATCTTAAATGCTGGCTTTTAGACAAGCAGAGCCAGCTTTTTCTTGTCAAACTCTTCACGAGTAATGATTCCAGCATCTCTAGCATTTTCAAGCTGCTTGATTTTACCTCCAAGTTCAGATTCTCTCTGAATCGTTGCCTTCTTGCTCTCGTACTCCTCTTGTGTAATAATTCCGGCAGCCAGAGCAGCATTGAGTTTAGAAATCTGGACATCTAATTCCGAATTAGAAGGCTCTCGCATCAATTCAGCCTTCTTCATTTCAAATTCACCTTGGCTTAAATTCCTGCATCAAGCAAGCTCTTAAGCTTTATTAGCTTTCCTTCAGTCTCGGCATTTTGGTAAGTAATCCGCATTTGACCTTCAATTTCTAGCTTTTTAGCATTGTATGCAACCTCATCAATAAAACCTTGGTCGTAGGCATTTCTAAGCTGCTTAAGTTTCTCTTCCAAGGTGTTTTTAGTCTTTACAACAACTAACTCTTGGACAGACTTAGCTTTTTCCCCAAACATAACCTTCTGGTCAATAAAATTCCACAAATCACCCTCAATCTTCTTAGACCAGCCTGCGGCAAGACCACTAACAAGCAGAGTGACACCACCCGTCAATACTGCCGCAACACCACCAGCAGCTAAATTCGATGCCCATTCTCCAGTGCTAAGTTCCACAGAGAAATCTTTCGGTTGGCCTTGAATCAAAACGTTGAATGCTCTAGATGCACCAACTGCTTTCCGCCACATCTCAGTTTTTGCAGCTTGTAAGAACCAAGTTCCTTCTGTTTTATTGCTCTGTATCTGATACCCTTGTTCACTAAACCAGGTTTCAATATCTCTCAATAAGGCATTCAGATCACGGTCTTTATCTTGGTAGGTCTTCTTAGTCATAGTATGTTCTTTCTCAATTCTTGCTGTCTAGCCAGAGATTTTTTAGGCTATCTTGCTTATGATTCCCTAAATTTAAACTGCACCAACTTTTATGACGTGATTTTTTGCAGTGCAGCCGGGCTGTGCAGATCCCACTTGACATTTGATAAATTAAATGGTCAATCCAAAATTCTGTAAGAATGTCATGATAGTTAAGGTAAAAACATTCTGGAGATAAGCCAACGGTTTACGCACGCCCATTAGCACGGTTAATTGAGCAATTGCAACGCTTGCCAGGGGTTGGCCCTAAATCTGCCCAACGACTGGCTTTGCATATTTTGAAGCGGCCAGAAGCAGAAGTAGAAGCTTTGGCACAAGCGCTGATTGAAGCAAAAAAACAGATAGGTTTGTGTTCTGTTTGCTTTCATTTATCTGCCGAACCTGTTTGTGAAATCTGCCGTAATGCCAATCGTGACAACAAAACTATTTGTGTCGTGTCAGATCCCCGCGATGTGATTGCGCTGGAAAAAACCCGCGAATACAAAGGTAAGTATCACGTTTTAGGTGGGGTGATTTCTCCAATTGATGGAATTGGCCCAGAACAATTAACTATACTGGCTTTGCAGCGCCGGGTGAGTCAGCAAAAACCTCAAGAAGTAATTCTCGCAATTAGTCCAAGTGTAGAAGGGGAGACAACAACACTGTATATCGGTCAGCTACTCAAACCATTTACTAAGGTGACGCGGATTGCCTTTGGTTTGCCTGTAGGTGGTGATTTGGAATACGCGGACGAAGTGACCCTGGCAAGAGCATTGGAAGGACGTAGGGAGTTAGATTAGGCTTAATTAAAGGTTATAAACTTTAGATTTAAGCCTTCTCCACTCCTTAGTGTTAGTGACTCAATTTTAGATTTTAGATCAGAATTCAGCACGGGCTAAACCCCAGCTATCCGCTAACAGGAGTCAGAAGTCAGAATTTATAGAAGGTTTAACACCACAAGTACGTTCATAAGTAAAGTAAGTTAGCTCCCTCTTGATTTTTGCACTATTTCGACTCCTAAATTCTTACCATTTTAGATTGACTTTATGAATGATTTTAACTAAATTTCAAAAGATTAGTTTGGCTTACCTGTAATCGTGAATGCTGCCCAGTAGTAAGGATGATTATAAAGATTTTTATCTGATGCCATTTTACTATTTCTATATAGTTGTGTCGCTAAATAAGTTTGAATTCGTAATTCCTCAGTATGCAGATTATTCAAGACATCTTCATACCATTTTGTCAGTTCTCCAGCAGTTAGTTCTTTCAGCCATCTTGTTGCTTCGGCTAAAGCAGTAACTGCTGATTTATTGGGCTGTAATCGTCGGTAAAACTCTATCATCACCAAGGCACTAGCTGAAGATTCTACACTCCAGATAGTACTCACTACATGAGGAACGCCCTGACTCACAAAAGCACTGGCTAAACTCACATATTCGCTGCTGATAGTGTGGTTACCAGTACTTAAATTTTCACAGGCAGAGAGGGTAATAAGGTTGTAACTTCCTAAATTTTGTTGGCAGATTTCATCTAAAGTAAGTTTGTCTTCACTGGCTAATGCTAATTCGGACTTTTTAGGTTCAGCCAAATTATTAGTGACGCGACCCGTAAAATGAAAGATGTTGTAATTATCAAACAAGGCATTTGTGACAATATTGTTTGTAGCTTCTGTCCCCTGAATTCGTTGAATATTATTGAACATTTGGCTAACAAGTTCAGACTCAAGTTTGGCAAATTTAAGCGTGGGAGAACCTGTAGTTTCAGGATGTTCAACACTGAGCACTAACTGATTTTGCCACTGCCAAATATCTTCCGTTTGTATTGATAAACCTATTTGGGCACTAGGCAGATAGGTGACGGTGAAATTTGACTCTACATTTGGCAATTCTTCCTGGGATGGAGGAGAAAGATGGAAAAGGGTATGAATGGGCAATCTGTACAAGTCACGATGAGGAATTAAAACCAGTTGGGTTATACCTTCGAGTTCCTGTGCAATTGTGGAAATATTCAAAATTTCATACAGATGTAACAGCTTCTGTTCCATTTCAACTCGCCAAGAATGCTGGCTTTTACTTTCTTTGTCTTGGGCCGTGCTGCGATATTCTTGATATTGTTGATTCCAGTCTTCTAACCAACTTTCAAATTCAATTAGGCGTTGTACCGCTTCGGGTAGAGGTAATTCATTTAGACGGATAGCGTCTTCTCCTAAAGGTATTGCCCCAGTATCTTGCATGGGTGTAAATAGGAGGATGGGTGATGGCGCTTGGTCTTTGAGAATGAATGTGTGTAGGGCGACTGGGCTAATATGCCAATAAATAATTGCTGTTGCGGGATTGAATAGTTGTTGAATTGCGCCATAATGGGGCGAGTAAATATTATTATTCCAGCCATAAAGCAGCCAGTTTAAACACGCATTTTTGCCTTGTTCGGCAATTTCCCAAGCTTCAACTAAATCACCGGACTCTACGGCTAAATCAACTGCCAATTGATTAAAGCCTGCAAATTTTAAAGCTAACTGTTTTTTACTTTCGTCTGAGCGAGTTTCTTCACTCAATAATTGTCGCAATAAATATGTACCACGTTGCAGCAATTCTTGGACTTGTGTTGTTTGCCCCAAACCCATCAACACTTTGCTTAGAGATTGTAAAACTTCTAAGTGCAACTGGGGAAAATATTCTAGTGTGAGGGTTAACAGTGCCTGATGGTACTCAGATGCGGCTTTGCGCCAATAATCGCGGGGATTGGTATTTTTTTTGCCTTGGTCATAGTAAGTATTAGCGATCGCAAAATGCAATCTACCCCAACCTTCTGGATGGGTATCTGTCCGCAAATGCTTTAACCCTTCTTCATAGCTGGCTAGTTTTCCTTCGTAGCCGCCCTGTTGTAAGGCAGGATTTGTCGCTGTTATATTACTCGACATCAGCAATACGTCAGCATTCACTAAATTACTGATCGCAGTTCCCCGACCAATCCAAGCTTCCCAATAATCTTGTTTAATTTGCAAAGCGTTGTCATAACAGGCGATCGCTTCGGCAAATTGTTCTAAATAAAACAGTGCTACTGCCTGATTATACCAAGCTAAATGGAAGTCGGGTTTAATGGCGATCGCTTGCCGATAAGAAGCGATCGCTTCTTGTCTGCGTCCTAAGTTGTCTAACGCTATACCTCGGTTGTACCAAGCTAAGTAGAAATCAGCTTGAACTGAAAGTGCTTTGTCCCAAGAGGCGATCGCTTCTGACCACTTTCCTAAATTAAACAGTACTACACCCCGGTCTATCCAAACTTCGTGATATTCTGAGTCAATTTCTAGCGCTCTGTCATAGGATATAATCGCCTCTGCATATTGTTCGCCGACAGCTAGGGCTATGCCACGGTGATACCAGTTTTCCTGGTCTTCTGGTTCCAGATGCAGCGCTTGGTCATAACTAAAAATAGCTTCCGGTAGCCAACCTAATTTCAGCAGTGCCAAACCCCGGCTAGACCAAGCTTCTTGGTAGTCTGGCTTGATTTCTATGGCTTTGTCAAAAGAAGCGATCGCTTCTTCAAAGTATCCTAATTCTCCGAGAGTTCCACCCCGGTTGTACCAAGCTTTGTAGAAGTCGGGTTTTAGTTCTATGGCTGTTTGGTAAGATGCGATCGCTTCATCAAAACGTTCTAAATGGAACAGCGTCAAGCCTCGATTAAACCAATATTCGGAAAATTCTGGTTGAAGTTCGATGGCTTGGTCATAAGATGCGATCGCGCCCAACAAATCTCCTGTTTTCGCTTGGCTTAGACCTTGGTAAAACCACCCTTGAGCCTGGGTAATCGGATTATCACTATGTCGCTCAATAATACCTGGGGAATTACTACTTTGAACTGCCAAGTTAGAAGCAAGTTGCTGGACTAAATTGGTACTTTGATCCAATCTCACCCACAACTCATCTAGGGTATAAGCCACATTTGGCTCTAAACTCGTCAAAGTGTTATCCCAGGTTTCCTCTGACGAGGATGTTGTTAATTCAGTTCTTTGCCCAGTGGAAAGGAGATTTGCTTTTGTTGTAGTTGGAGTAACTTCTTCTTCATCGCCGAACCTCAGTTCAGCTAATGAGGTGATTGAATCTTCCGCTGCGGGGAGAGGGAAATTTTCGGGGATCGTGGTTTGGACGTCTTCCCTTTCAGACTCCAATACCAGTTCCTCTAAATTTTCGGTCACTCTTTCCTCAAAAGAGGCATTTTCGGACGCTGGCGTTATTGGTTCAACATCTTGCACATCATATTCCCATAACTCTTCACCTAAGCTACGGATTAGCTCTTGCCCAGGCGAAGTTGGGATTTCTTCATCGGTTGTGATTTCTACGACATCTGGCTCATCATACTCCCATAACTGCTCGCCCAAATTGCGAATCAGTTCTTGCCCAGGAGTGGTTTCTATCACATCTGGCTCATCATACTCCCATAACTGTTCGCCCAAATTGCGGATCAGTTCTTGCCCAGGAGTAATTTCTACCCCATCGTGCGCCTGATTTTCCTCATCCTCTATTTGTGTGGGTGAGTTTTGCATCAGCCGGATGCCAATTTCATAAGCAACATCTCCAATTCTGCCAACACCAAGTTCCCCCAATTGCACCATCTTTGTTGCTAAAAGAGGATTCGGTGTAGGTGAAGCTAGCAACCTTTCGCCAAACATCACCAACCAATCTATCCAGCGTTCAGCCGAAATCCGATTTTCGATCCTTTGCAGATACCTCAATGCCCACTGTCGTCCTCGTGCTTGATGCACGCCTTCTAACAATTGGATAAACAATTGTTCCAGATCGGCATTGGTGAGTTCTGGTAGTACCTCCACCAGATTGCGCCCTCTCGCACCCTTGAGAGAACTAGCCTGCTTACTTTCAATGAGGCGCCTTAAAAATCTTTTAAGCGACTGCGATATCCGCCTGAGCATCTGCCACACTCTTGGATTTTGTTTTTCTAGATTGTAGCCATCGTTGTGTTAAAAAAATCATCAATTACGTAAAAATCCATGAGATTCGGATAGCGCTTCCGTCGCAAATTAGCAAAAAATATACCAAACTTCAAGAGCATAGCATTACAACGTTACAATTCCCAGATTCAACTCTTGAGTTTTGCCTTTGCGAAGCAGTTAATTTTCTGTTTGCTCTGGAGTCGATTGACCAGCAGGATATAATTGATTAATCAATGCCTGGACAAGCACTTGTGGATCATCTGTCTCAACGGCAAGCTGTTGGGCAATTTGCTGGCGTAAGTTTTCATCCTCCTGTAACATCACAAACAACTCTTCTAGGGTGACAGTTTGGTATTCTCCCTCAGGAAGGTTTTCTAGCCCATCTGCTGACTCTGATATTGGGGCGGTTGGCTCAGATGGTAATGTTGTGCTGACAACATCTGGCCCTTCATATTCCCAAATTGGTTCGCCTTGATTGCGCGTCAACAACTGCATTCCAATACTATAGGCAACATCTCCGATTTCTCCGATGCCCAACTCACCCAGTTGCACTAACCGCGCAGCTATTTCATTATTAGGTGTAGGTGATGCGAGCAATCTTTCACCAAACCGCCCTAACCACTCAACCCAGCGTTCAGTTGGGATGCGATGTTCAATATTATGCAACCACTTCCGGGCCCACTCTTCCCCTCGTGCTTGATGTACTCCTTGCAACAGTTCGTTGAAGAGAAATTCCAGATCCGTATCGCTTAAGGGTGGTGCTGGTTCTTTTTGCAAATTACCCCTATATTTTGAGACAGTCTGTTTTCCACCAAACAAGCTCTGAAAAAGCTTTTTGAACCATTGAAATAGCCGCTTGAGCATCTGCTGCACCATCGAGTTTTGCTTATCTTAAGATTGTAGCGATCGCACTGGATTATGGCGCTAGTTCATTCAATAAAATGTATTGTCATTTGTCATTTGTCAAGAGTTATTCTCCTCTGCTTACCACTCCTTATTATTAGAACAAATGTACTAAATGATATGCTATAATTCCGATACATTGATGTCGAAATCATAGTAGAGGATAAGCTGTTACGCAAATAATATTGTACATTTACCTGATGACTGATGACTGAAAACCCGTCAACAGTCAACAGTTAACGACCCAATAGAGTGTTTATATACTTTAGACGCGCATCAGCTTAAGCTCTGGTTACTTGCTTTACTGAGTGCCAAAATTTACGGCATTAGTTGAGTCTTGCGCTATAGCAACATCAAGAAACAAAGCAGGTACGAGAGTTTAAAATAATTGAATCCCAAACTCGACTCGGTGCTACTAATTCACATTGAAAGGCATTGAAGTCTATATTTCCATGTCTTACGAACCCCTGCACCACAAATATCGCCCCAAAAGTTTTGCTGAACTGGTGGGACAAGAGGCGATCGCTACCACCCTCACGAACGCGATCGGCACATCCAAAATCGCCCCCGCCTATTTATTCACTGGGCCCAGAGGTACGGGGAAAACTTCTAGTGCCCGGATTCTGGCTAAATCCCTCAATTGTCTCAAAAGTGACAAGCCTACTGCTGCGCCCTGCGGCGTGTGTGATGTTTGTCAGGGGATTACCAAGGGCTACGCCTTAGATGTAATTGAAATCGACGCCGCTAGTAATACTGGTGTCGATAATATCCGCGAATTGATTGAAAAAGCTCAGTTTGCTCCTGTGCAATGTCGCTACAAGGTTTATGTAATCGATGAGTGCCACATGCTTAGTACCCAGGCATTCAACGCACTACTTAAGACCCTGGAAGAACCACCGAGACATGTAGTTTTTGTATTGGCGACAACAGACCCGCAACGGGTCTTACCAACAATTATTTCGCGCTGTCAAAGGTTTGATTTTAGACGCATTCAGTTAGAGGCGATGGTGAAGCATTTAACTGCGATCGCATCTTATGAAAACATTCATATTTCACCCGACGCTGTAACTCTGGTAGCTCAACTTGCTCAGGGAGGGTTGCGAGATGCCGAAAGTCTACTTGACCAATTGGGTTTATTAGCGGGTGAAGTGACACCGGATAGAGTTTGGGATTTGGTTGGGACGGTAAGCGAACAGGACTTGCTAGCGCTTTTAAATGCGATCGCTCAAGATAAACCTGAAGCAGTTCTGGACTGTACCTACAAAATTCTAGATCGTGGCCGAGAACCCCTAACTCTTCTGCAAAATCTCGCCGCCTTCTACCGCGATTTACTGATTGCCAAAACTGCACCCAATCGCCACGATTTGGTTGCTTGTACTCAGCAAACCTGGACAGCGCTGATTGAGTTTGCTCAATACTTCGATATGAGCGTAATTTTGGCAGGACAGCAACACTTGCGAACATCGGAAGTACAAATTAAAAACAGCACCCAACCGCGTTTATGGCTGGAAGTAACATTACTAGGATTGTTACCCAGTGCGACGAATATTCAGCCACAAACCGTAAATGTCGCGCCGCGAGTTCTCACACCTGCTGTATCTCCAAGCTATCCTCCAGCAGTTGCCCAAAATCACCCAGTCTCTTCTTTACCTGTAGCTGAACCGCAAACAAATCATAATTCTGCATCCCCTAATCATCTAGTGGCTGCCCAAAATCAGCCCGTTACTTCATCTCCTGCAGTTGAACGGCAAACAAATCACAATTCTGTTGCTAACTCAGTTTCACCACCAACCCCAGAACCTGTATCTGTAGCCGTTTCACCCACGAACGTTGAACCAGTAACTTCTGAAGTTGTTGAGGAAGCAGAATATGACTTAACTCAGGTTTGGCAACAGGTGCTTGCTAACCTCCAGCCAAAATCAAGGCAAGAAATGCTGCGCCAAATGAGCCAACTCATTGAGTTCGACGGTGTTGTGGCTCGAATTGCTATCAAACAGGCGTGGTATGACAAGGGGAAATCTTATCTACCTATGATTACGGCAGCTTTCCAGCAGACTTTTCAGCGTGAAATCCAGATAAATATAGAAAAAGGAACTTCTTCAAACTCTACCTCAGCCAAAAAAAATCCTTCCCCAAAAGACTCTAATCGCGTTCAGCAGCCACCAACTCCCAGTTACAACCAGCAAATTCCGCCTCCAGCGCCAGTACCGCAACCAGTAACTCCGCCACCAGCACCACAAAAAACCGAGTTAGCAGCAAGAAATGGTAATGGGGCAAATGGAAACGGGGCAAATGGAAACGGGGTAAATAGAAATGGGTTGCAAACTTTACCTTCACCCCCACAGCGAACACCTGCACCTGACTGGGAAGTTGACGAAGTAGCGATCGCAGCTCAACGTCTAGCAGAATTCTTCAACGGACAAATTATCCGTTTCACAGAGGATTCCACAGAATTCTCCGATTCCGTAACTACACCTGAGTGGGTAGAGGAATCAGAAGTGGATGATGAATAAAAAAAAATGCAAAATTATTTTTGGTAATTTTACATTTTTAATTTTTAATTTTTAATTCCCCAAAGGGGCTATTCCCCATTTCCCGTATGCAAGGTTTTCACCCATTTCAGGCGCTTTGGTCTTACCGACATGCGGGCAGTAGTACTGCTCATGACGACTAACCAGTGCAACATATATAAACTGCCACGCAGGGTTTGCACCAGCATCAGAAAATATGTAGAAGGTGAAAATTTCTGATCTTGACGTATGCGCCTTAGACCTGTAAACATCCCGACCATCGACATAGTAACAGACAAGCCTGTGATGGGACTTAACATTGGTGGACGATGACGAGCGATCGCCATTAATAAATCTGGTACTGTTGCTGTTGGCAAGATATACATAATCAGCATAAAAATCAGCAAATCCCAGCTTTTGCGCCCTCCCATGCGGTTTTTGAGAATTAAATCCCAATAATCCAAATAGCGCTGATAACCGCCTTCTGCCCAACGGTTGCGCTGGTGCCAAAGTGCGATCGCACTTGTCACTCCTTCTTCTTGTACCGCTGGATGGAAAACACACTCAATATCCCATTTCTCCAAATGTAAACGGAGTGTCAAATCCAAATCATCGGTAATGGTTTCTTCATTCCAGCCACCGCAGCTTTCCAAGGCTGAACGCCGGACAAATTGACCATTGCCCCGCAATTCGCCAATCCCACCAAGGGCAGTTCGCTGTTGCTGAAACCAGGTATCAAGCGCCATTTCCGCCATTTGACCCTTAGTCCAAAAGTTTGCTTTAGCGTTGGCGATCGCTTTTCGCACCTGCACCGCCCCCACCTTTTCTCTCTGAAATAAAGGTATTACTTGTTGCAACAAGTCTGGTGTTACTTGGGCATCAGCATCAAATACTGCTATAATGTCGCCCTTTGTCAGCGGCAATACCTGATTCAAAGCCCCCGATTTGCCACCACTAGCTTCTGCTGAACGCCTTAATACTTTCAGTTGGTTGTGTTTCTGCTCTAATTCTGCTAATAAATGCGGCGTGCTATCACTGCTGTGATCGTCAATTATCCATACTTCGTACTGCCCACCTGGATATTCCAGATTACAAAGATTTTTGACTAATTTAGCAATTACCGCTTCCTCGTTTTTCGCAGCCACTAGCACAGATACAGAGGGCAAATCGCCTTGTATTTCTTTTGGATAGCGGCGGGATTTAGTAAACACTACCACCAAGGCATGAAATCCTAGAATAGTGGTCAGTCCTAAAATAAATATAGAAGCCCAAGAAACTAAATGTAGAGCGATCGTGCCACTCCAGACAACAGTCAGGACTAGAGCAGCCTTACGTCTACGACCTTGAAACCGAGGTGTTAGAGACACAGGATCTGCCTCTAACACTGACTCCTCATCTACTGATAGGTCAGACAATAAGGAGTTGAGCGGATCAAGCTCTTGATAAGAATCTTCTTCGGGCCAGGAATTCGCTGGCATAGGTTAGGTTACTTGATTCAAAAACCAGTATTTGTCTACAGTTAGTAATTTTACGGACAAATATCCCTAAGCTACTTTTCCCGATATTAATCGGAATGGGCAAACTGCAATACCCGCTATCCCTAAGCCAAAAGCCACTGGGACTACCTTTTTTGTCACCGCCACTCTGCGTAATTACCTTGCATTAACCACGTTTGCTACTCTTAAACAGAGGCTTGATTCCTTTGATAGCCACTTAGGCAGGAAGCTTGTAGAGTAGACTTTCTTGAATGAGAACTCCGGTTTGAGCAAAGTAATAGCAAGGTAGCAGTAGCTCATTGTTGGGAGAAACAGCAATAATAATATCCACCACTTTACAGTGAGGATTTTTAGTGTTATCGTCCCCAGCTTTGATAAAAGTTAATGCAGCATTATTCTAACCGAAATTTTAATATTTCTTAGCAGTAACTTCATTTTTTGGGCATGGAGAAGAAGCAAAGGGGCAGGGAGAAGGGTGCAGAGGAGAGGAATTTTACCCCTGCTCTCTACTATGTGCTTTAGACACATCTTTTGGGAACACTACTAATATCCCCAGTTGCCTACTAACTTGAGGAATATTTAACAATGTCTATTGACCAACTCCAACCTGCCACTCAACAACAAGCCAGTGTTTACTTACCTTACGTTCAGGGCACTAAGCGGAATTTCTTGCCTTATGCCATTAGCCTTTATCAAAAAGGAGTCTTGGAGGGACAGCGAAGGATAGAAGCTAGCGATCATGTCCCCTTTGTCGCCTCCTGGAATGTTGCTACTTTACCCTCAGACTTAACCCGTTGCCGAATCCAGTTTGATGGCAACGCTGATCTGAGTTACGAACTGATGATGGCTAGTTTCGAGTTTATTAATTTTTTAATTGAACTTATGGACAACTATAAACGTCATCGTGCAACCGATTTTTCACAACCGTTTTACCGCAAGCTACTGCGTATAGACGATTGATAAAATTCAGCCGGACTTTTGTTAGTTCGGCTCGTCTTTAAAATTTAAAATTTCAAAAGCTTAACCCCCATTCCCTAACATAGGTAATGGGGGTTTCAAAGCCTTTCAAGAGCAGGTGAGAAGAATGGAAGCGTGGTTTTTATTATACTTTACGACTTTCCAAACATCCTCTTAGAGGAGATGTCTTTTCTTCTTTTCAAAAGAATACCAAAACCAGCCACTATCAGGGTTCCGAAAACGCTAGTTGGTTCTGGAATAGAAGTTTCAATTATAGGTACTTTGATTCTCAAACTCGCCAAGGGAACGTTAGTTATAGCCAAGGATGTTACAGTTGGCAAACCTGGAATATCAGACTGAAAATCAAAGACTGTGGGAGTTAAACTACCATTGCGATCGCTATATCGTTCCCCATATCCACTGACTTCAAAAGTGCCCTGATATTGCTTTCCACTATCTGGATCAATAACAGTACCAGTGTATAAGGCTTTTATGAAATTAAATTCATCCTGAACCACTCCTTGAAATTTGGTTCCTGGCAATTGTCCTTGGTATTTATAGGGAGTCAACTGACCACCAGAAAGAATCGGCGATGTCAGAACACCATCGAAGGAGACAAAGGGAATACCTTTAAAGTCAACGAAGTAATGCAGACTTCCATCAGAGCGTGTTCTTACCTGCAAATAGTCTGACTGGTATACAGGAACATAATTAGGATTATTATTAGTGCCTAAGTTCCGATAATAAGTTCCAGTTTCATCCGTATCAATACGAGTAATACTGTTATTGAAATTGGGATTGTTTCTGGGAAGTTCGATAGTTCCTGATAAAGTGCCAGTGCTTTCAATTGTGATGAATTGAGTAGCAGAAGCACTTGCTCCACTAAAACCGATGATTACCGCCGCTAAACAACTGCTGCTTACAATTGCACAACCTAGCTTAATCCCTGATGAACTTACTTGCATTAACAATTTGCTCCTTGAATTGCCAAGAAAAACACACTTAATCTGCTGAGATTCATTTCAAATATTTCTCAAGCATGATTTATTATTCCCAAATTTATGATGTGAGTTTCATCTGCAACAAAAAGCCTTGCCAATCGCTATCTTTCATTCTTGCGTTTACTGAGCGTATCGGAGACAATCGCATTATTACCCAATTTGAATCTCGTTTCATTATGAGAAGATGATCGTGTTAAACGTCGGTACAATTCGGCATTTTTCTTCAACACATAGTTAGCTGCTTGAGCAAACTCGCTCGTCGGCTGACTGAGCCAGTTTTCTATCCTGGCGCTTAACAAATCTTCAAGCGAGATATCACTCTCTTGTGCTAATGCTTGCAGCTTGTGCAATTGTTCATCGAAAATATTGATCGTGATGGAAGCTACAGCTATTACCCCTTGAATGCTGCAAAGTGTAGCCTTATTAGTATTTTAAGTCTCTCTGATAGGCGATCGCTATCTTGATTCTTGCTTGCGATCGCGGAGTGTGTCGAAGATAATCGCTCCTTATCTCCTAAAATCTAATTTAAAAGCGATCGCACTCTAAATGTTGGATTTCAGGTAATTTATGAAAGACGTACATGAAAGTAAAAAGTACTTTGCATCAACAGTAGTTAGATCAGGCTCAGTCAACATAGCATGTCTGAGAGGTTGTTTGAAAAGTATAGCAATAGCCAGTAGTGTTAGGACACAGAACATTTGAGAACAGATTCCATTGCTGGTCGCAAATCAGCAAAGCAAGATAATAAGTGACGGATACGACTTTTGAGCCAAGCCCAACACTTTTCAATTCGGTTGAGGTCGGGAGAATAAGGAGGTAAATATAACAATTGACAACCAGCCTGCTCAATTAATTCAGCAATACGTCCGCCGTGATGAAAGGTTGGCTTAACTTTTGTTCATGCCATCTAACACGATCGCATTGATTACTTTTTGCCGTAAATCATAACTGTAGGGTTTTGCCATCGACTGTATTTAATGCAAGAATTATCTGTTCTCAGTTTACGTCCTAAGAGTCTTGTCCACTGCTATATCTGCAATCGTATTTGTCTTAATTTTTATTTTGGGGTTTCCATCTCCAGTTCAAGCTGCAACTGTCCGTTCAACTTGGGTGGAGAATGAAATTTACCAATACAATCATCCCTTTGCTTCTCAATTGTCTCAAGAACTGGCAACAAAAATGCAAAAGATGAAGGCTAGCCCTTTTGCCTTTTACCGGGGAACAGATCACATTTTTTATCGTGATATGCAGACTTTGCCAAGTTCAGGATTTGTGAATTCTTCAACCTCAGCCATCTGGTTAGAGGGAGATATGCATCTGCAAAATCTTGGAGGGATGAGAGATAGCAACGACAACAACGTTTTTGACACCACCGATTTTGATGAAGGCTATCTTGGCCCCTACGTTTGGGACTTGCGACGGATGGCAGTCTCTATCTTGTTGGCAGCCAAAGAGAACGGTCTTAGCTCAAGTGATGCTCAGGATATTGTTCGGAATTTTTTGGATACTTATCTAAACAAGATGAGCGACTTTAAGGGAACCAATAATGAACTGTCATACCGTTTGGAATCTGGCAATACGAATGGTGTGGTCAAAGATTTGATTCAAAAAACATCAAACAAGAACCGTTCTAGCTTGCTAAGTAAGTACACGCAGTTAAATAACAGTAACAATCGAGTATTTGAGACGACCTCAAAACTTCAACCTGTATCCAGCAGCACCTATTCCGACATTGCTGGGGCTATGAGCAGCTACATTGCCTCAATTTCTAGCAGTAAACGCTACAACAATAGTTATTATGCTCTCAAAGACATTCGGCTAAAATTAGGTTCAGGCATTGGTAGTCTTGGTAAGTACCGATATTACTTACTGATTGAGGGGCCAAGTTTAGGAACCGACGATGATCGCATTTTGGAGATGAAGCAGGAAGGTAGTAGCGCAGTTGCGATGGCGTTCCGCCCACCGGAGGTGATCGCACTTCCAGGTCTGCTGCCAACTTCAGTTTACGGGAACCAAGAAGGTGCGAGAGTTGTAATCGCTACTAAAGCAATGCTCTCTAATATTGAGCTTTTGGTTGGCTACACTACCGTCAATGGTATTCCCTTTATGGTACATGAAAAATCACCCTACCAAGTGGACTTTAACTATACATTGCTAACCACTAAGTCAAAATTCATGGATGCGATGGGATATGCCGGGAAAATCGTTGCCAAGAACCATGCAATCTCTGATAAAGACTATGATGCTGCGATTATTCCCGTAAGCGTTGACAAAGAAGTGACTGATATTGTTAGCGGTAACAAGGCTCTATTCAAAGACGAAATTGTTAACTTTGCGGTGGACTATGCAACTCAAGTTGAGTATGACTACACGAGTTTTGTAAATGCTTATAACCAAGGGATGATACTCTACTAGTACCGCAAGGCGGAAGTCAAAAGACTTTAAGGGAACTCCAAAAAATAAATTATCCAATTTCTGGACTTCACTACGACTTTCCCTCCCCCTGCCCCCTGCCCTTCCCTGGGCGGGTTTCCCGACTTGAAGAAAGTGTCTGTCGCAAAGAAAGAAAAATTAAGAATGAGTTTACCTATGATATTTAATGAGACAGACCACTAGAACACCGATTCAATATTTAGAGATTGTCTGCTATTCAAACCTTGAGGAGTGAATTTATAATGTTTCATCTGCTAACAGCCTTCGCGCAGCGACTTCTGCGGAGTATCGCTTTTGTAATATTGCTAACTTTGATTAATACTTTAATACTTCCTACCGCAGCTTGGGCTGCCTCTTCTGCTTTGGGAGTTGATAATGGTCATCTTAGTTCATGTCCGGCTTCAGACAACTGTGTTGTGAGTCAAGATGGTGATCCCAAACATGCCATTGACCCAATTACCTATCATATAGATCGCGATGCAGCACGAAAAACCTTACTAAAAACTCTCACCGTTGTTCCACGCACAGAAGTTATAGAACAGACAGATAATTACATCCACGCTCTTTCTAAAAGCCGTATCTTCAAATTTATTGATGATGTAGAGTTTTATTTCCCTCCCAATGAGTCGGTAATTCATGTGCGCTCGGCAGCTCGCGTGGGAGAGTCGGATCTTGGTGTTAATCGCAGGCGTTTGGAGCAAATTCGTCTGGCTCTACGCGATCTAAATATTTGATTTTGGTTTGAGCGGTAATATGAATAGCAAGACAATTGTCCTGGTGATATATTAAGTCTTTTGCAAGTATGAAAGCTCCGGTAACAAACTTTTCTCGAAATTTTTAATAGTAGATGCCCTGTTCGCCTACTTTCCTCTAAGAAAATTTGCCCCTGAGCGATCGCTAGGAAGCTTCTATTGTTGATTCAGCGTGAGTGCGATCGCTATTACTCATGCATTAAAACTGGCAAACGAAGCTTGATTATTGCTCGGCTTTTTGTCATTAGTTAATCTCTTTTCTCAATAATTCTGGAATCTGAGAAGGACGTTCAGCTACTGGAACTTCCGCTTCTTTTAAAGCAGCTAATTTACTTTGGGCTGTGCCAAAGTTAGGATCGCGTCCGATAACCGTTGCTAAAGTCCCAGTTTGACGCCAAGTTTTTCCTGGTGGTGCAAGTCTACCTGCAATGTAGGCAATTACTGGTTTATCAATTGCCTCGGTAATGTATCGGGCTGCTGCTTCTTCACTACCACCGCCAGGTTGACCAACTAAAACGATCGCCTCTGTAGTTTCATCTTCATCGAGAATTTGCAGCCATTGGAGAAAGGAGGAACCGACGATCGCATCACTACCAATACTGACACTAATCGACTGCCCCAAACCTGCTTTTGTTAATTCGTAAGCAACTTCGTAAGTGAGCGTACTACTACGGCTAACGATTCCCACTGCTCCAGGAGTATAAAACTCGCTAGGTTGAGTACCTAAAAGAATTTTCCCTGGCACAATGATCCCTGGACTATTTGGCCCAACTACCAAAGTTTCACACGCCTCGGCTTTGCGGAGTAATTGCACCATATCCAAAGGTGGCACGCCAGCAGTGATAATAATAATCTGGCGAATATGAGAAGCGATCGCTTCTAATGCCGCATCTAACACGTCGTAAGGATCTACACAGATAATTGTCGTGTCAATTACCCCAAATTGTTCTGTTACCTCCTCTACTAAGTCAAATACTGGCAGTCCATGCAGTTCCTGTCCGCCACATCCAGGATTGACACCGGCTATCAAGTTCGTACCATAAGCTTTCATTTGAGCAACATGAGTGCCTGATATAAATTCACAAAAGCCTTGAATTAACACTTTGCTGTCTGGCGTTAGGTTCATAAAAAATTACCGTAAGTTTGCAACCCAGTGGTCTAAAGCACTGGGCATAAAAACGACATATTTACAGTAGTGTCGTATTGATTCAATTTTTACTGAAATTCCAAAAATTAGCCTTGAAGCTGAGTGTTCCAAAAGTCGGAAAACCCACATGTAAGTATAAATACTAAGCCGGAATGCACTATTTAGTTTCCAAAAGTTAGTGGTTACTTATTTTGGGTGTTTAATTCAAAAATTTACGCTTTGCAGTAAAAATTAACAATTTTTGAATTTTCAATTTGAACGAAGTGATACTTACTACTTCTTTTTAGCCGTTGGTTTAGCCAGACGAACTGCTGCCGCCACTGCCTCATCTAAATTTTCTACCACGAGGAGCGCATCACTGTAGGTTTTTAATGTTGCTAAATACTTTCTAGCAGCATTAAATTCAGAACCAGCAAGACGGACAACTAAGGGTGAAAAACTCTGCTCTTGCCGACTTTTATTACCATTAGAATGTACAACCTGTGATTCAAGTTCGCTGTTGTCTTGCTGCACAACTCTGGCTATGACTTCAACCACTTCCTCAGTTTGAGGAATGCTACCCAGAAAGTTAATTAATATTACTTGAATGCTGTTATCAGCCTCCAGGATTCTTAGACCTGTCTCTAGGCGATCGCGGAAAGTAGTTGGTGTAGTATCTGTGAGGAAAGCATGACGTAGATTCAAACAAAGACCTGGATTGCCACCAGCATTAGCGACTAAATCCAAAGTTGCCATTACTGAACCAGTACCATTGCCTAAAATACCGATTTTACCGTGCATTTTCACGCCATCCCAGTCGCCTGATATACCATCTATCTCAGTACTGGTATGACGGCTGATGATTTTTGCCGCCATCTCAGCGAGGTCTGGATGACGCTTGATCGACCGTTCGTTGACCCTGACTTTACCATTAAGAGCCATAACTTGACCAGTAGCACTGACTGCCAAGGGATTGATTTCGACTAAATCCAGGTCTTTTTGCACAAATAACTGGTACATCTTCTGGACAACGGTGCTTACCGACTGCATAAGCGTCCCCTGCAAACCCATTTTCAAAGCTAGTCGTCGGGCATAAAATGGCGAGAATTCCTGTTTTACGACAACATGGTGCATTCTTTCCCCAGCGGATTCCCAATCTATGTCTGCTTCCTTGCAACCTAAAAGTACTGGTCGGCAAACAGCAGTATCTAAAACCACTGCTAAGTAAAATTCCTGATTGGCGTCGTATTGCGATTCTGCCAGCACAACTTCTGGCAACTCGCCCCATATTGGTAGATTAAAGATATTTTGAGCAGCTGCTATCGCATCAATTGTCGTTTCCGCAAACCTGACTCCACCTGCTTTTGCCCGTTCCGCTCCATGTACTTGAGATTTCAGTACAATTGGAAAGCGAATTTTTAAACGTTTCAAATCTGTGGGATGGTCAATTCGTTGGGAAGGCAATACAGGAATGCCTATCTTCCCAAACCACTCTTTAACTTGATACTCTAATAAATCCATTGATACACCTTGTATTCACACTTTCCCAGCCTTTGCTTAGTGCTGTATTAATATCTTGCAGCACTTTTATTTTAGAATTAAGCTTTTGGCAGCTATAAAAATTTATTTTTCACGGATCAATTTTATCGAATTCAGCAAATGAGGCACATTAATTTCGATAGCCAACCTGTTTGTGCTAGAGCCACAACACGTAATTAATCTCTTCAGTAAGTTTTCTAGCATAGAAGATAACTACCATTTCTGTCAAAACCCTCTGACTTAGCATAGTTTCTTTAACCTTTGGATAAATTTGTCACAACTGTGCAACTAGAATTTTGCAGAGCATTAGCTTTTGTGTATTTTATTGTCCCGAAATAATGCAGTGAAAATACCCAAAAGTTCTATTATTCCCAATTTTTATTTGTAATTTATATCTGAAGACAGATTATTGAATTTTGCATTTAGTACTGCGAAAATGTAGCGATGCGAACAATAATTGCTTTTTTAATTTTTGGTGAAAAGCCAGAATGTGTGTTAGAAAGTTGGTCGTTCAGATTTTAAGGCTGTGGTTGGTTAAACTGTGCATTTGCATTCAACAAATCTAAAAAGTTCATTTCATCCTCTTAAAGATAATCAAAACAATATAGAAATTCAGCGGGAAAGCTCTATGAAAGTAGCAGTCCAGCAGGAAGATTTACAGCTTTTAGCCAAAACTTTGCAGGAACAATTACTTGTAGAAGTCTCAACGGCTGAAGTCTTCGAGGTTAAATGTGCCGTCAATAAAGACGAGCTAATGGTTTTAACTCAACATGAATCAGATGTAATAGTTGACGCTCAGATAATCTTTGCAGTAATTGAGGAAGTACTTCAGTCTCTAGCACCCCACAAAGAGCAGCGAGTGCAATGTTTCCTTAGAGTTTTTGGTGAACAACTTCCTTATGCCAAATGTTTCTTGGCTTTGAAACAGATGGCGAGAGAGGACGTTGGAACAAGGGGACAAGGGGATGCTGAGGATGCGGAGGAAGAATTCGCCTCGTCAGAGCGTTTTCCCCTCTTTGCCTCTTCATCAGCTCTGACCTATTCTCCATCACTTGATAAGACCAAGGAGGAGGAACTGTTTGATCCGTTTGTAGATGCGCCGAATTTGTCGGCTTCAAAGCCAGCATCTCAAATCAAACCCATCATACTGAGTGCAGCTTTGATGGGAATTGTAGTCTTAGGCAGTGGTACTTACTTATTGACTCGCCCTTGTGTAATGTCTGAGTGTAAAGAAATACAAAATGCCGAGCAATTAAAAATGAAATCCCCGCAACTGATGCGCCGCGCCAAGTCTGAAAAAGAATTAGTAGTTCTACAACAGCAACTTGCGGCAGCCAGTGTAGCTCTGAACACAATTCCTAATTGGTCGCCCCGTTACCAGGTGTCAGAAGAACTAAAAGCAAGTTTGTCTGGACGGTCAGAAAAAATCAACCAGGTAGTCAAGGCTTTGCGGACAGAATCCTTGGCGGCACAAAAAGTTCAAACTCCTGCATATAGCCTAGAAGAATTACAAGCTAGGCAACACTTATGGAGACAGGCTATAGCGCCACTAGAAACTATAAATCCCGACAGTGAACTCTATGGGCTAGTGCAAGGTAAACTACTTAATTATCGTGTCCGTTTGCACGCTGTAAATCAGCAGATATTTACTGAGGAAAAATGGCTAAAAAAACTAATGGCAGCAAAAGCTGTAGCTAGTGCAGCCGAGAAGCGGGAAGCTACTGCTAAATCTTTGAATGACTGGCAAAAGGTTCAGTCTACTTGGCTGGTAGCGATTAATGCCTTGAATACCATTCCCTTAACTAGCCCTGGATACCAAGAAGCCGAAAAGCTATTGGTAGATTATAAACCTAAGTTAGTAGCAGCACGCGATCGCGCTACTAAAGAACGATTAGCTGTTAAAGCCTACCAACAAGCCGTTAGCAGCGCCAAGCAAGCCAAAGCTTATGAGCAACAAAACCAATGGCAAGCAGCGGCGACATACTGGGATCAGGCTTTGCAAACTGCTAAACAGATTTCTCAAGATAGCTTGTACTACACTCAGGCTCAGTCTCTCATCGAACCTTATTCAGTAGCTCTCAAACAAGCACAAGAAAAACTACAAGTGGTTAGTAGTTTGCAACAAACCCGCACCGACCTAGATAAAACCTGTGTTAATGGGATTCAGATTTGCACATTTAGTATAGACAATGCAGGAATTATTGTCCGGTTAACGCCTGAATATGACCAAGTAAGGCAAAATAACTTGGCTAATCCTTATTCTGAGAACTCGGATACTGCTGTTGATATTACCAATCACTTGCGAATCTTACGAGAAGCCTTAGCTGTAATTAGTGACAATGCCAACTCGTCCCTTTTCCTCTATGATTCCCAAGATCAGGTAATTTATACGCGGACTTTAGGCGGGTAGAAAAGTTACGAGTGAGGAGTTAGGAATATATAGATCCCCGACTTCTGTTTAAGCTACGGAGATTCGCTAATCTGCTGTTGTAGTTGTTGCACCTCCTCAATAGACAAGCCTGTTGCAGAAGCAATAATGTTGATTGTTATTCCTCGTCGCAAAAGATTAACAGCAATTTCTCGTTGCTTTCTTGCTTCTGCCTCTTCTTGAATAGAACGATAAATCACAGATTCCTGCATGATGTCCCTCTGCAATAAGCGATAAATAACATCCTCTTCTAATTTTATCCCAGCTAGAATTGCTGAGGCAGCTGTCAAATTAGCTTGGGTTATTGGATCTGAAATTTGGTTGATAGTTTGTGCAACTTGGCGCAATGTTGCCTCTGGGTCAATTGTTTGGCTGAGGGTAGCAAAGGGAAGCAGTCCAGGGTATTGCAGGAAGAAGGTTGCGGGTTGCTCCCACAGACAAACAGCATCGAATTCATGACGAGTACGCTCTAGGGAAAAACTGGTTTGCCGAACACGATCAGATCCAGTAGGCTGAAGATACACTACGACTTGTCGCATCCTTTTGTCAGGATAACGTCTATAAACTCGCACGCGATAATCCAACATACGAAACGGAATATCCCGTTTGGGACGGGTTTGAAATTCCAGGTGTAGGACGGAATCATCAGACTCAAGTAGAATTAAGGCATCTGCACGAATGGGTTCGAGGGAGAGTTCAGAGGGTTTTAGCTCCGTTAGCGTAATGGACTTTCCTAGCAGCCAACTGGCAAAGTCGGCTGAGAAATTTTCGGCAAGGAATCGACAGGTATCGTCATACATGAATAAATTGTACGACTGTGTAATGCCTTTTCGATTTTGGGCAAATCCAACGTAACGTTAGGTAGCGAAATCACTACGATCAGAAGTATCCAACAACCCTTTGATTTCTTCAATACTGAATGGAGGTGAACGGCGATGAATCATAGCGTGGCAGTTGGGACAGACAGGACGTAAATCTTTCACAGGATCAACATTGTATTCCTCAGCAATTTTTGAAATAAGGCGTAGATGATGCACATGAATAAAACCTTCGCCTAATTGCCCAAAGACTTTGCCAAAATTGAAATCGCAAACAGAGCAACTTGAACCGTAATAATCAATACATTTTTGTCGAGCTTTAGGATCTCGCTCATAGGCGTTGACTGAAACTTGGCGTACCGTTCCTTCACGAAATATTTCCGATGAATCTACTTCATCAGGAAAAAACCTGGCAGTGTTTTCAGGGCTTAACTTAGCGCCTTTTATTAAGTATCGTTGAGCCAGAAAGTCATAGACTTCGTTAATTTCTAATTCAGATCGATGTCCTAACTTTGCTCCAAAGCGATAACCCAAATTGTTCCACGTAAGAACTGCATTTAACGTTTCGTCAGTGTAATATCTTCGCTTTAGAGTTGCATTTTCCCATCCAATCTTGAACTGTGCCCGTCTTCGATTATCAGGAGGACTACGATTGTCTTGGTCATAAACTAATTCACTGAAAATCTTTTCGTAAGGAGCTTCATTAGATAGTTCTGTTGCACTGCGTACAACCCATCCCAGTGTTTCTAGAGCCTGTGCAACTTCAGGTCTTAAAACCCAGTGCCACTCACCTTTGCGTTTCTCAAACGTGACCAGTGTACCTAACTTCTCTGGTTCTGGGCTGTAACCTAACTGCACACCGACCAAACGCGCTAAACGCCCATACATCATATTTGCTGTTGTATAGTGGCTGTAGCCCATAGCTTGAGAAAGTTGTTTTGCAGTTATTGTTTGTTCAGGTGCATCATAGTGAACCTGGAGCATTTGAATATGATTATCTGTTAGATTACTTACTGCCTGAAAACCAGCTACATATTGCTGGACTTCTGGAGGATTTGATGAAGCTAGGGTTGGCATACTTAAGCCATAATACGTCACTACAAAGATAACTTCATTACATAGATTATTGAGGGTCTCTACCTGGCCGCCTGAGTGCTTCCATTGAAACTACGCTCGCTATAAAACTATTATATTGAGTTCTTATCTCATAGGGTTTTAAGGGTTATAAAGGGGAAAATCAAACAAAGAATTACTCTAATTTCGTCGGGAGATGACACGATGTTATTGTTTTTGTATTTTTAATTCACATTGTTTAAAAATATAATTAACCGCCGCAAATAATTTATCTAAATCTTGAATTACATACAAATTTCTATTCCGAGTAAACACATCAGCAATCAACTTTCCGAATTGCCATATTTTACCGTTAGAAACAATCCCAAAAATATCGCTGGCAAAATCATCATTAATTCGCTGCACTGCGATCATTTCAGCTAAACACTGACCCCACCCTTCTTCAAATTTGTCTTGTTTAGCTTCAACCGTCAAAAAGTAAGGTTTATCAAAAACAATCGTACCTAGAGGGTTTCGCTGTGTTACCGTATAGTCTGGAACGCCTGATAAATCTTCATCGTAAGCTAATGTTTCATGACTCCAAAGTGTTAATTTACTTCGGTAGTTTTTCCACACTTCTTTCAATACTGGATAAATGAGATTTTCACAAATAGCATCTTCAGAATTATCAATAACTCCATCTGTAAATAGCAAATCTAATTCTTCTTTGAAAGACTGTTTAACTGGGAAATCTAATTCCAGTATAAAATTAGACTGTACATATTTGATTTGAAATTTTTTAATTACCGTGCTAATACTTTTGTAATTACTAAATGCCATTTTAATTTACCTTGTAGTGAAAACCCTATTACCGTCTAGACACAGGTAATATACCGAAAATATTTGCAGCACTCCTATGATCAAGCTAGCATCATTATTTCAAGACTATTAATTGCGATGCCTGCGGTGGTCACGTAGCTCTGTCGTAAAGCTTGCGGCATAGCTACGCTTAGGGCGCAGCCTCTCGTAGAGAAGTGCGAGCAAAGCCATCGCTAATAAAAATCTGATGATTAAAATGTGGGTATGGGTATGTCGCACAAAACAATTTAGGCTTAAAATCGTTCATACATCCTACCAAATCAGAAAAATTGTAAATTAACGCTTCACCTGACTAACTGCGCGGCAGAATTAAAAAATTGACGACACAACCCCTTGGTGACTAAAACTGTTGTCAACAAGTTAGCAAAAGCCACCATGAACATAATCAAAATTTCGTAAGATACAGCATCTAAAGGTTTCACACCAGCTATTAACTGTCCGGTGGTAATTCCTGGTATTGCCACCATACCGATGAGGAGCATTTGATTGAGAGTCGGAATCAATCCGGCTCTGATGGCATCTTTGCGATACTGGCTAACTGCTTGCTCTGGAGTTGCACCTAAGCTCAAATGGGTTTCTATTTCGATATGGCTGGAATTAATAGTGCTGACAAGACGTTCGCCTGCGATCGCAGCTGCATTGGTAGCATTACCTAAGACTATCCCTGCTAGGGGAATTATATACTGTGGTTCATACCATCTGTCTGGTTGAACAATCAAAAAGTTGGTGTAAAGCACTGTCAGGACGGTACTAATTAAAATTGCACCCCACACCAAAGGCAACACATAAGGAATTTTTTGGCTGATGCGATTTCGTGCGACAATCGCCGTAATTGTCAGCATTATTGTTAATATCGCCAAAACTGCCCAAGCATTGTTCAAAGCCAAGATGAAATCTAAAATGTATCCCAATACAAGAAGTTGTAAGATGGTTCTCCCAGTAGCAAGGGCTAAGTTTAACTCTAGTCCTAATTTTTCCCAGGCAGATAAACCAATGGCGATCGCTATCAATCCCACAGCAATAGCTAAATCTACGAAATCCAGCTTGATCAGATCCTGCATGGGTTCTCTATCTCCTGGTATTTTCTTCTCACAGCCCACACAAGAGGAACTTTGATCCGATGTGTTGGATCTTGGTTGATATATATCACCTTCATCAATTCAAAATTCCAAAATGGTACAACATTAACATGGCAAACACCTAGTATGCCTACTATCTGTAAATTAAATGTGCGGTAGTTTCTGACGCCACAATTTAAGTAAAAACCCTAATAGATGCGTATCTTGGGCGATAGTCTTTTAGTAGCTCCTTTTTGATTAACAATTCAATCAGCAAAAATTGACTGTCGAAGTGCATCCTTTGTATCTCCCGATAAAATAAGAACTCATGATCCAAAGTGTAAATCCCATCCCTGCCTTTGATATCAAGCAGCAATACACCGCCATCGAAGCAGAAGTAAGTGCAGCTGTCTTAGAGGTTTTGGCTTCTGGTCGCTATATCGGCGGCCCCCTAGTCGAAGGCTTTGAGCAACAGTTTGCTGCTTATAATACTGTTAGTGAATGTGTGGCTTGTAATTCTGGTACTGATGCGCTCTACTTAGCGTTACGAGTCTTAGAAATTGGTGCAGGCGATGAAGTGATTACAACGCCTTTCACCTTTATTGCTACATCTGAAGTAATTAGCGCCGTGGGTGCAACGCCTGTTTTCGTTGATATTGACGCTACTACGTTTAATTTGGATGTAGAGCAAGTAGCGGCGGCGATTACACCCAAAACTAAAGCGATTATCCCAGTTCACCTATTTGGACAACCTGTGGATATGACATCATTGATGGCGATCGCTCAGTCTCACAATTTGTCAATAATTGAAGATTGCGCTCAGTCTACAGGTGCAATATGGGCTAATGAAAAAGTAGGAAGCATAGGACATATTGGTTGTTTTAGTTTCTACCCTACCAAAAATCTTGGTGGTTGCGGCGATGGCGGAGCAATAACGACTAATGACCCAGCGATCGCTACTAAACTACGAATACTACGAGATCATGGGAGCAAAATTCGATATTTACACGAGGAAATAGGTGTAAATAGCCGCTTGGATGCTCTCCAAGCAGCCATTTTGCAGATTAAGCTACGTTATTTAGATATTTGGAATGATCGCCGACGAGATATCGCCAACTATTACTATCAGTTCCTGTGTCAAGTTCCGGGGATCGTCCCACCCCAAGAGTTACCTGAGGGTATTGGGGTATGGAATCAATACACTATACGCATATCAGGTGAAGGGCGAAATGGTTCTAGCGCCAAATATCGAGATTGGGTGCGTACTCAATTGCAAGAGCAGGGCGTGAGTTCAATGATTTACTACCCCCACCCTTTACATTTACAACCAGTTTATCAAAGTCTGGGCTATCAAATTGGGGACTTACCAATAGCAGAGCAAGCTTGCCATGAAGTCATATCCTTGCCTATGTACCCAGAACTGACACAACAACAGCAAGATCAGGTGATTTATGCGTTGAAGGATTGTTTGGGGTAAGGGGGCATGGGGCATGGGGCATTGGGAAAAGGGGAAAGGGGAAAGGGAAAAGGGAAAAGGGAAAGAATTATTCTTTCTGCTCCCCTGCTCCCCTGCCTCTTCTACGCGATGATCGCGCGGTTGCTAGCAGTCGCTAAGGCTTCTACTAAGCCACGCACAGCGGCAATCATGGCGACTTCGCTATTAAGTTGGTTGATGGCGGAACCAACACCAACACCAGCTGCACCAGCTGCGATCGCTAATGGTGCGGTAACGCTAGAAATGCCTGAAGCACACAATACTGGTACTGACACCACACGCGAAATCTCAAAAGCTGCTGCCAAGGTGGGAGCAGCTTTTTCAATTAATCCTAAAGTTCCAGGGTGAACTGGGTTACTGCTGGTACCGCCTTCGGTTTGAATAATGTCCGCTCCAGCTTTCACCAGTTCTTCTGCTAACTGTACCTGTTGATCTAGTTCCAAAATGTGCGGAACGGTAACAGATAGGGTAATTTCCGGGAGGAGAGCGCGGGTTTGCTTAGTCAACGCTAGCACTTCCAGAGCCTCAAAGCGGCGTCCTTGAGCATAAAAGGAATCGAAATTCCCGATTTCAATTAGATCAGCACCAGCTGCCACAGCTTGCACAAATTTATCTGGTTCTACTGCTGATACACAAATCGGTAATTTTGTCAAACTTTTAGCTAGCTGGACTAAGCCTGGATCGGCGGCAATATCAACAAAAGTAGCACCGCCAAATTCAGCAGCTTTGACAGTAGCAGCGACGCTAGCCGCGTCGAAGTTATTCAAGCCGCTGATCACTTTCAGAACGCGGCGGTTAGTAAATGCACGTTGGAGGGTGGAATGCATCGTCATAGTTGGGCTTTTGAAGCTATGAAAATTAGAAATTAGGTATATTCTACACGTCCCTCAGTTGATGAGCGACTAAATCACATGGCAGTTGCCAAATTTTGATAGTTTTATCCTTACCGCCACTAACCAAAGTTTTGCTATCCGCAATGAAAGCGATCGGATAAACTTAGCCTGAACGTCCATTAAAAATTTACTCTTCCAATTCAACTAGGTACAGCACTACCATGAACCATAAAGTTCAGCAGATATCTATGTAAAAATAATTAACTTCTGTTAAATTATTCTTTTCAGGAGGAAGAAATAATGGCATTTGACGAAAAAGAAATACTTGAACTCTGGGATAATAGAGCTAGAGACTGGGATATTCAAGTTGGCGAAGATGGCGACAGCAATCGAATTCTGAACTCAGATCCAGTATTATGGAGTTTCGTTGGTAATGTTGCAGGATTGTCTGTCCTCGATGCTGGTTGTGGCACAGGATATTTGGCACGCCAGCTTTGTCTTAAAGGGGCGAGGGTAACTGCTATAGATTTTTCACCTCAGATGATAGAAATTGCCCAATTCAGAGCTAGCCAAAATAATCTAGATATAGATTTTCATTTGGATTCATGCACTGAACTCAAGTCGCTTCCAGACAAGCAATTTGATATTATCATCTCGAATTATGTTCTCATGGATTTGCTTGATTTTGAAGGAGCAATAAGGGCATTCAATCGTGTTCTCAAGCTTAGTGGTATTGCAATTCTTGTGTTCTCACATCCTTGCTTTCCCCAAGGCAGCCCGACGACTGTAAATGAGGATGGGACGCTTTTTTATGGTTGGGCTTCTTCTTACTTTGAAAGGACACAACGCAACGAACAACCTTGGAACCATTTTACAACACCATTTATCTGGTTTCACCGTCCTCTTTCCGATTACTGGAAAGCTTTCAAGGCAGCAGGATTTTCTGTGGAAGAATTTGAAGAACCAAGAATTACCCCAGAACGATATCATCTTGCAGAAAACGACCAGAAGCTCTTCAATTGCAAAACACGTCCCTATTCGGTTGTTTTTAAACTCCTGAAGGTTAAAGAATTATATAACAAACCTATAAACTTCTAGTTCCATCCATCTACCTTTATAGGGTCTTTTACCACTATCCTAGTCAAACTCTGGAGGCCATAAATCTGCAATTAGTACTTCCCATCCTGGGAGCAGTTCAGGAACTGTTAAAATATCACCATCACGAAGTATTATTGCCTCTTGTCCAAAATTGTAAACTTCAACAATCCGCTCATCTGGATTGAGCAAAATTCCTACCTTAGTTCCCAAACTTAGAAATTCTTGAATCTTGGCTCTTAAATCCTCTAAATTATCACTAGGGGACTTCACCTCTACAGTCAAATCAGGAGCCAATTGAGCAAAAGACTTCGGACTGCGACGCAAGCGTTCGGCTAAAACAAACGAGGCGTCCGGTGCGCGTAAATCTGAATTCGGCAATCTGAAACCAGCGCTGGAAGCTGCTGTTCGTCCCAGTTTGCGCGGTCTAACCCAGTTACGTAACTGGGCTACCATTTCAGCTGCGACTTCATCTGATTCGTATCCTGATGGACTCATGACAATAATATTACCCTTAACTAGTTCCATGCGATAGTCAGGGTGCTGTTGCTGCATCTTTTCCAAGTCTTCAAGCGTTAGGGACATAAAACCTCTAATTATCACACGCCCTGTATCTATATTATGGAGACAACAGACCTCTCTAGGAGCGATCGCCCCATAAATTCCCCAATCATCGCCAAACCTGTCACTCCAAAGACTTCTTATATTTTGCTGTTTGTCAGTTGATATTAATTAAAAAAGCTGAAGGTACTAGTGTGCGACTAACTTATTTAGATGGAATTTTAGAAATAATTTCTCCACTTGCTGATGACCATGAAGATTTTAAAAGTACTATAAGTTTTTGAGTAAGCTTCTTTTTTTTAAATCGGAGTGAAGCAATCAAAAATAATATTCGCTGCTAAAATTTCAGCAGCTTTCGTAATTAAAACTATGGACAAAAATTAAAGATAAACTTTTATTTTGCTTTGCCTCTAAATTCTTGAAATATCTTTTTTGTTAGTGCTATTTGGCATTGCGATCGCCTACGTTATATCCAGGAGTTTAGGTATCTTACAAATTTTGCTTCCACTAGGCATTATCCTGTTCTGTTTAATTGACAACAGCAGTAATTATTGAATCCCTGCGTTAAGAAGCAAGGAAGTGGGGAGTCATTCAATTTTGGATTTTAAATTTTTCCTTCAATCCAAAATCTAAAATTAGCAGAGTTACAAGTTTTGCCCACTCTCGCCACTCCTAACTTATTCACTTTCCGTAATAAACCCTGGCATTACCGTATCCTATATTTCGCAGATATTTATTCCATTCCTCAGCTTGGAATCGATCGGGGAAAGGCCCTACTGCTACATGTGGTCCTCGTGGTTGCGTCCTTTCGAGGACTCCGCCAGATCGTCCTAAATCTTGGCTAAATCGGGCTATATTCTGCCTAATTTGTGCTGCGATGGCAGGTAACTGTTCTGAAGTGGTGGGAATAGCGACAAAATATCTAGAGACTGGCCTACTAGCCCTTATATTACTGCGATCGCCTACAAAGCCTCTATTGCCTGCCTCTATTTCCTGTCCGTTAGCGAAGCTGATAATCCGAGCGCTATATATCCCTCGTGACTGTAGTTCACTCACCCGTTGTTGGGCGTTAGATACTCTGTTAAAAACTCCTGACTGAATTACATTCCGTCCTTGGTACTGGCGAATGTAAGCACTGGGTTCAATCCGACGGATTTCTTGTAGCGTCTGGAAATCACTACCATCTACGTAAACTAAGTAGCGCTCAAAGTTCTGGTCATATTGACTAAATTGTGCAGGTTGAGAAGGCTGAAAGTTCGGATTAAATTGATTGTCCTGTACTGGTTGGGAGGGTTGAAAATTCTGATCAAATTGATTGTCTTGTAATGGTTGGGAGGGCTGAAAATCCTGCTCAAATTGATTGTCCTCTACTGCTTGGACTGGTTGTAACTGTGGTGATGGCTGTTGACCAAAGGGAATTGGCGGTGGCGGTAAAGTTTCACCTGCTTCTTGAGCCAGTAGCACGTTGCTGTTGAGGATTTGTGCTTGTGCTGGGGTAAAATCGGGAATCAGTACTAACCATCCTCCCACTAACAAAAAGAGAAGTCTGATATTAGGCTTCCAACGCTCAGAACTTTGGCACAGCATCTGAAATGGGATAAATTGATTGGGTATTACTCTCGACATAGTAGTTAGATAATCAAAATATTTTTAAGCAATTTACATCAAGAACTAATTAGTTCACCGTATAGCGTTAACGTAAAATTAACTCATCTGCGTGGCAAAAAATACATCTGTAACTAATCTTAGATAAGGGTGATAGGGGAGTAAATAGCAATGTCTACGACGGGCTATTGGGCGTCGCTCCTTCAGCGACTTTAAAACTGAAGTGCTTTGGTAGCAAGGCAATGAAATAGTGTGTGCTAGAATTGGACAACCACGCAGCTTGTCGTGCTTTGTATGAAAAAAGTCGTCGTTGGTCTTTCTGGTGGCGTTGACAGTTCCACCGCCGCAGCTATCCTGCACCATCAGGGCTATGAAGTGATTGGTTTGACTCTTTGGTTAATGAAAGGCAAAGGTCAATGTTGCTCTGAAGGTATGATCGACGCGGCTGATATTTGTGAACAACTGGGCGTTCCCCATCAGGTTGTGGATATTCGAGATGTCTTTCAGACGCATATTGTCGATTACCTGGTGACTGGTTACAGTGCTGGGATAACGCCTTTGCCTTGCTCTCAGTGCAATAAAACGGTGAAGTTTGGGCCAATGGTGCAGTATGCTCGTGAAGAATTGGGATGCGATCGCATCGCCACTGGTCATTATGCCCGAATTAGCTATGACGAAGCAACTGGACGTTACCAATTATTAAGGGCTGTTGACCGCAACAAAGACCAGTCATACTTTCTCTATGATTTGTCTCAAGATTTACTTGCAGCAACTATATTTCCTTTGGGTGAACTAGAAAAAACTGACACGCGCCGCATCGCTACTGAATACGGACTGAAAACTGCTGATAAACCAGAAAGTCAAGACTTATGCTTAGTGGAAAGTAACGGTTCCATGCGGGCATTTTTGGATAAATATTTAGCTCCCAAAACAGGCGATATTGTAGATGTCACAGGCAAGATTTTGGGACAGCATGATGGTGTCCATCACTACACCATTGGACAGCGCAAAGGCTTGGGGATTGCTGCTGCCGAACCGTTGTATGTGATTGAATTAGATGCGGAAAATAATAAAGTAGTAGTAGGCGATCGCACTAAGGTAACTCAGCCAGAATGCAGTGTAAATCGGGTAAACTGGGTTTCCATTGCTGAACCATCGACCCCAATTTATGCCGAAGTGCAAATTCGCTATCGTTCAACGCCTACACCAGTGACGGTGATTCCGTTGGAAAACTCTCGTGTGCGTTTGGTGTTTGATGAACCCCAATTCAGCATCACCCCCGGACAAGCGGCGGTGTGGTACGACGGGGAAAAAGTGTTAGGTGGCGGAATAATTGAACAGTTTAGTTAAAAATAACTCTTACCCTGTTTTGGCATAAACCAAAACCACCCTTCCTCGCTTGTAAGGAGGGGTATTTTTATTTTTAAATGAGATATATGCCGGAAGAACCTATCTCTGACCAGTTTTTGATACAGCTATTAGAAGGCTATACTTCTACAGAGACGACAGAGATTCAACAATATATAAGTGAGTGGGATGCTGCTACCTATAGCAGTGTTGCCTAAAGTATCTTAGACCATGCGAATAGAAAAGGAATTGACCCATTAAAGTATCTACGCAAAGCTCATAACTTTAATAAAAAAGAAGCAATTAGAGTTCCGAAAACTGGATATCGTAGAGATAGTTCGGCTGTATACCGTAAAGGCAATGAATATCTGATTGTCAGACCTGACCAATATGGTACTGAAAAGATAGTTACTTATGGAGTCAATGATGACTAAAGCAATTTTAAATCAGCAAGAATTAATTAAGAGAAATATTATTCAATTATTAGCACAGTTGACTAATACTTATGAAAATACACGAGGTGAACGACGAGAAATTTCTATTCAGTTTCCACCAGAAGATGAAGAGTTTTCACTTTTAGAAGAACTTGAACTTTTAACAGTAAATCTCAGAGGGTATGCAAGTCAAATTGAAAGCACAGGTCAAATTGTCAATCAAGCCCAGGCAATTGAGCAATTACAAGCTATGCGAGTTTTAAATGTACCTTAGATTGCGAGTTTTTATTTTGGCAGTAATGGCAATTATGAACAGATAAAGAGTTATATTAGAACCTTAGATTACTTGCGCTTACTACTATTGGAGTATTTACAGCTTTAAAAACCATAATACCGGAATAGCGATCGCTTTTTATCTCTAACCAAGGTTCAGTCAATCAATCAGATAAACAATTATTAACTTCATTAATTATCTCAATAATTTTACCTTCAGTCTTTTGATAACCTTGTTCTTTAGCTACTGCTAATGCTTGCTGATAATATTTTAGGGCTTTAGAGTGTTGTTTTAGCTCAAGAAATAGTTCACCTATATGTTCAATATTTTGAAGTTCACTCATCCGATTGCCTAATCGTTTACAAATAATTAAAGATTGCTGATAGTATTTTATAGCTTTTTCATCCTGTTTCAAATGTCTATACATCAACCCTAAAATGCTAAGAGTATTACTCTCACTCAGACTATCTCCAATTTCTTGACTAATTGCTAGAGCTTCTTGAAGATAATTTTGTGCTTTGGAGTAATTTCCTAAATCGCAATAGAGATCACCAATAAGATAGAGAGTCTCTGCCTGACCTGGACGAGCATTAATTTCTCGTCGAAGTGCTAATGCAAGCTCGTAATAGTTTAATGCTTTTTCAAAGTCTTTTAAACTAGCGTTAAGTAACCCAAGATTACTCAAAACAGTAGCCTCTGTGTCGCGATCGCCCATTTTACTCGCTATTACTAATGCTTCTTGATAGCATTCTAAAGCTGTTGTATAATTTTTATAACGAAAATATATATGACCTATATTATTGAGGGTTGTACTTTGACCACCAAAATCACCAATCTGCCGATGTAGCCTTAAAGCTTCTTCATAATATTGAAGTGCTTTAGGGAATTGTTCTAGAAAACTATAAACTGCTCCAATGTTATTTAAAGTAGTACCTTCGTCTTCTTGCGCTCCTATTTATTGACGAATTGATAAAGCTTGGTGATAATATTTTAATGCCTCTTGATACTGTCCTATCTGGTCATAAACACCTCCAAAATTATGGAGGGCTGTAGCTTCGTTGGCCCGATCATCTAATTTTTTGAAAATTATTAAAGCTTTTTTATAGTGTTCTAGCGCTTTTGTATATTGTCCCATTTGACGATAAACACATCCTATATTATTCAGCGAATAAGCTTGACCTGATAAATGATTATTTTCTATCTGGATATTAAGACTTTGATGATGTAGCTCTAATGCTTTTGTATACTGGCTTAATTCATTGTAAATTTTTCCTATGTTATTAAGAACAGATGCTTCACCATTTCAATGATTTTGACTCCTGTAAATTTTTAGTGCCTCTTGATATTTTTGTAAGGCTTTTTGAGGCTGTCCAAGCCTTTCATAAATTAAGCCAGTATTACTGAGAGTAGCAGCTTCATTAGATAGATAGCCTACTTCTCTACTAATTATTAAGGATTGATTATAGTGCTGTAGCGCTTCTGAATATTGTCCTAACAAGGAATATACTGCCCCAATACCACAAAGTGTTTTTCCTTCCATTTTGCGATCCATGACCTCAAGATGAAGAGAAAGCGCTTTTTGATAGTTCTCTAAAGCATTTGAATATTGTCCAATACTACGATATGCACTCCCAATATTACTAAGAGTATTACCTTCATTTTTTAAATCTTGAATTCTTTGAAAATAAGACAAAGCTTGACTGAACTTTTTTAATGCATCATGATAAAGTCCTTGGTTATATAAATCAAGTCCCAGATTTAAATGTCTTACGCCGTCTGCTTGATATTCTTGTTTTATTAAAAATTTAACGAATCGATGGATTGCTCTCAATGGTCTAAGTAAAGCTGAAGCTAGCACACGTAAGTAAAATAGCATTTGCAACCTCCAAAGGTTAGTTCTTGAGTTCAAACTTATTTTTCCCAATTATTAGTCTGGAGTAGCAGGAAACTGAAAGCGGTTCTTATGTCAGGTAAATCTTGTGGTAGGTTGAAATGACAGTATTTTTCCAACTATTTTTTCTCTACGTACCAGCATTTGATAAGTTAGTACATAATCTGAAACAATAACAGTTAATACAAAGAGGGGATTACGTTGAGTCAAAATCCAGATGCTATAGCTCCTCATGGTGGACAGTTGGTTAACCGTATCGCCACACCAGAACAAAGAGCAGAGTTTCTCTCAAAAGCTGACTTTTTGCCGCGAGTGCAACTAGACGATCGCGCCGTCTCTGATGTAGAAATGATTGCGATCGGTGCTTTTAGTCCACTCACGGGTTTTATGAACCAGGAAGATTACGATCGCACTGTTACAGAAATGCGACTAGCTAACGGTCTTGTGTGGTCAATACCGATTACACTATCGGTAAGCGAAGAAGTAGCTTCCCCGTTGCAAGAAGGCGGCTTAATCCGTCTGGATAACTCCAGAGGTGAGTTTATTGGGGTTTTGCAACTCACGCAAAAATATCACTACGACAAAACCCGCGAAGCAATAAATGTCTACCGCACTGATGATGTCAAACATCCAGGCGTACAGGTACTCTATAACCAAGGTACTGTACATCTGGCGGGTGATATTTGGCTGTTGCAACGCGAACCTCATCCCCAGTTTCCCACTTACCAAATTGATCCAGCTGCCTCACGGCAAATGTTTAAAGACAAAGGTTGGAAAACCATCGTCGGCTTTCAAACTCGCAACCCTATCCATCGCGCCCATGAATATATTCAAAAGTGCGCTTTAGAAATTGTTGATGGTCTATTTTTGCACCCATTAGTCGGGGCGACAAAAGAAGATGATATTGCCGCTGACGTGCGGATGCGCTGCTATGAAATTTTGCTGGAACACTACTACCCCTTAAACCGGGTAACTTTGGCAATAAATCCAGCCGCAATGCGCTATGCTGGGCCTCGTGAGGCAATATTCCATGCTTTAGTCCGCAAAAACTACGGCTGTACTCACTTTATCGTCGGACGGGATCATGCTGGTGTCGGTGACTATTACGGTACTTACGATGCTCAGTATATCTTTGATGAATTTGCCCCAAGTGAATTAGGCATTGTGCCGATGAAATTTGAACACGCTTTCTACTGCACGCGCACTAAGCAGATGGCAACATCTAAAACCAGTCCCAGCACGCCAGAAGAACGCATTCATTTATCGGGGACAAAAGTCCGAGAAATGTTGCGGCGCGGTGAGTTACCTCCACCAGAATTTTCCCGTCCAGAAGTGGCGGCAGAGTTAGCGCAGGCAATGCGGATACAAGTACCTGCTTAGGGTGGTTTAAATAATTCGTAATTCGTAATTCGTAATTAAGATCCTACTGATGAATCGCTTTCCTTGAGTCAGGAATATGTTTTTATCTTTTCCCTCACTCGAGTTAGTTACTCTGTTAGCAGAAATTATGAATTATGAATTAACAATTATTTGGTTAAGAAGCAAACAGTATCCACTGTCACTTTACACTACAGAGTTCAGCCCTGTAAGCTGCTAACTGATAGCTGAGGGCTGATAGCTAATTATGGAACGGCGCACGTTTTTACACAGAATTGGCTCAATACTCGCGGTATTGGGGGTAACTGAAGCTGAGTGGTTGACTTTGGGAAATCGCTATTATCAGGCTTTGGCACAACCCAGTCCGCGCAAGTTGGCGTTGTTGATAGGTATTAACCAATACCCAGAAATTCCAGCCCTCAGTGGTTGTCTGACGGATGTGGAACTACAAAGAGAACTTTTGATTCACCGCTTTGGTTTCCAAGGGTCAGATATTTTAACCTTAACTGAGGAACAAGCTAGCAGGGAATTCATTGAGGCGGCTTTTTTGGATCACCTGGGTAAGCAAGCTAAACCTGATGATGTGGTCGTTTTTCACTTTAGCGGCTATGGCAGTCGTGTCAAATTGGAAACATCGCCAGATACAATGCAAAATGCTCTGGTGCCAGCTAATGTGAACCAAAATTCACAAGATGAGAAAATAGTCAACTATATATTAGAAGAAACTCTACTGCTATTATTGCGATCGCTCCCCACAGAACGAGTAACAGCAGTATTGGATACTAGCTATTATGCTCCTAGCACAGTCTTAGGATTAAAAATTCGCGCCCTTCAGGAGTCGGTAGCAAAAGTAGCAACAGAAGAACTCGACTTCCTCAAACAACTGAAAACTCAGAAATCACTCAACACTCCGATTGTTTTAGCAGCTACCTCAGAGCCAACGCAGACGGCAAGGGAAGGACTCTTTTCTGGTTTTAGTGCCGGGTTATTTACTTACGCCTTGACGCAGTATTTGTGGGAATTCACCCCAGCCACCACAATTCAAATCGCCCTCTCGCATGTGGAAAATTCTCTATACAAATTAGGTAGCAAACAGCAACCAGCGTTATTAAGTAGTCAGAATCAAGATGTAACGTCTCTACTACCAGACAGTATTATTGGTGGAGAAGGCGCGGTAAGTGCTATTGAAGATGACGGCAAAACAGTCCATCTGTGGTTGGCAGGTTTACCTCCACAAGTGCTGCTATACTACGGAGTGAATTCTCGATTTTCTCTAACAACAACAGAGCAATTAATATTGCGATCGCGGACTGGGTTAACTGCAAAAGCGCAAATTTCCAAAATTGATAGCACAACTCCTCTACAAGTCGGGCAACTCGTCCAAGAAGCAGTTCGCGTTTTACCCCGAAATATTCATTTAACAATAGGTTTGGATACTGGATTGGAAAGAATTGAGCGGGTAGACGCCACAAGTGCCTTTGCTGGATTTTCCCATGTATCCACCGTAGTAGCAGGAGAAAAACCAGCTGATTATATATTTGCCAAGCTACAGGAAATTCCCAGTCGTTATGGTCTATTTTCTCTTAGTAGCGAGCTAATTCCCAATACCACCGGGGAAGCAGGAGAAGCAGTAAAATTAACAGTGCAAAGGTTAGCGCCAAAATTATCAACCCTGTTTGCAGCCAAGTTATGGCGGCTCACAGAAAATGAAGGTTCTTCCCGCTTGGCTCTCAAGGTAACCTTAGAAATAATTAGTAGCATATCGCCTCGCGTCGTTATGCAGCGCGAAACAGTACGAGCTTTCAAAACTGAAACTTCGATTAAAAAATCACTACAGACGCGATTAATCGCGTCTCTCCCCACTCCCGTTGTGCCTATCGGTAGTCGAATGCAATATCGAGTGGAAAACCAGAGCGATCGCCCAGTATATTTAATCTTGCTGGGATTAAACAATAATCATACAGCAGTTGCCTTCTACTCTTGGGAAACCCCCCAAGAACCAAACACTGCGGACACTAAGCCCCTCCTCAAAGAAGTCGTTATCGCCCCAGGTGAAACCCTCACCCTACCCCAAACTAATGCTGCTTCCCAATGGGTGATTTCAGGGCCAGCTTCTGAGTGCGAACAACAACTAATTTTTAGTACTGCTCCCTTTAGCGAAACTCTCGCCGCCTTAAGCACTGTTAAGTATTCCACAGCCGAAGAACGACCGATTGGCCCATTGTTGAATCCCTTTGACGTTGCACAAGCCTTGGTACAAGACTTACATAACGCCAGCGCCCTTAAAACGGAGATGAACGGTATAGCAGCCGACTCATATATCTTGGATGTGAATAATTGGGCAAGTCTTAGCTTTAGTTTTCAGGTTGTGTAAACAACGATATGATCAGGCGATCGCTTCTTATGATACTTTAAAACTTCAGCCTAAATTTCATTGAGCTTTGTGTCATAAAGCCCGTTGTCATGGATTAAGAAATGATTATGATTTAGCTATTGAAAGTTTGACACAGGCAATTAAGCAAAAAGGTGATCAACACCGAGATTTGGCAAAAACTAATTCTGACTTTGATTTAATTCGAGCAGACGAACGGTTCAAGGAAATACTTGCAGGTTAGATTTTTGCAGCCTGCAATCTCTCTGTTTCTTTACCGTTCTAGTATCTGGATGCTCTCCAAGTGCGTCTACAGTGATTAGCCTTCAAGATCATCTCCAGTACAAAATTTTTTATCCCAGCATAAGCTAGAGTTTTTTATAACTTTAGTTGTACTCCTATTGATTACCCTGAGTGTTCAACTGGAGTATTTAGCTCATAAAATATGAACTATAAACCATAAAAAATCTCAATTAAATTCAGTCGCCAGCAGGAGGGGACTCAGCACAAAATTTTTTACACTATTAAATAAGCCTTATAAATAACCTGGAAACAGCGTATGCCTCTTCACAAACTTGAACATTTTGACCCAAACTATCGAGAAACTTTTGGCGGAGACGACGTTAAAGCTCTGGATCTTTATACTGAGGGAGGAGATAAAGTTGGCTCAGTGGCTGATGTTTTAGTTGATGACGATGGCCATTTCCGCTATTTAGTTATTGATACAAGCGTAGATTTTTTTGGTAAAAAAATATTACTACCAATAGGTCTGTCCCGGATCAATTATGCTGCAAGACGCGTCTATGTTGATGGATTAAGCAGACAGCAAGTAGAAGGTTTAGTGGAGTACAACGAAGGTGCGATCGTTGATCATGATTACGAAGAAAATGTACGTAGTGTATTTCGTTCTCCAAACAGCGGTATAACTTATGATCGCAATACATACAATTATCAAACAGAACCAGCTTTATATGGGTTGAATGAGCAAGCTCATCAAACTTTTAAACTGTATGAAGAACGATTAATTGCCAGCAAAAACCGGATCAAAACCGGCGAAGTAACAGTTGGTAAGCACATTGAAACAGAAACTGCACGTGTTACAGTACCTATTCAAAAAGAACGAGTTCTGATTGAGCGAGTTGTGCCAACAGAAGCAGGAAAGGTTGTAGATCCCAGTGAACTTAAGTTCCAAGAAGGGGAAGTAGCACGCATAGAAGTGTACGAAGAAACGCCTGAGATACGCAAAGAAGCGTTTATCCGTGAAGAAGTCAGGGTAAAGAAAGTAGTAGAACAAGAGACTGTGGAAGCACAAGACACCATTCGTCGAGAAGAATTAGATGTTGATACTGCGGGTAATCTACATGTGGAAGAACATGGTATCACTACACATGAAGCTATATAAGTAGATGATCAATAAGTTTCTTTGGTAGATTTATCTGAAATAATCATTCAGACAAAATTAGTTTTTTTCTCTCTCTGCCTGGTTTTTTATTCAACACCAAGATTCCTGATTTCTCTAAGAAATTGGGAATCTAAGCCTTTGAAAAACTTACATCTTGATAAAGGATCTAGAAGCGCAAAATTGCACTTTACACCGCAGTATTTTTGCGTCTCTTCTCTATTTAATTCTTTGCTCTGCTCTAATAAAATATCTATAACTTTTGATTATTGAAATTTTGAAATAATTCATTCGCCAGAAAGAGGTAAATTAATAATTAAATGGCTAACTTAGTTATTAGGAGATGGGAAGAAAATTTTTGAGGTAAAATATAATGGTTCTTTACAAATTACAAGATTTTGAGCCTAACTATCGCGATACCTTTGAAGGTCACGATATTAATGGACTTGGTGTTTATACCCAAGGAACTGATGAAAAAATTGGTACTGTCAGTGATGTTTTAGTTGATGAAGAAGGTCATTTCCGCTATCTAGTCGTTGACTTAGGTTTCTGGATATTTGGTAAAAAAGTGTTACTACCAATTGGTCGTGCCCGTATCGACTATAATGTTGATCGCGTCTATACAATTGGCTTAACCAGAGAGCAAGCAGAAGATTTACCTGAGTTCAGTGAACGCCAAGCGCTTGATTATGATTATGAAGAAAGGGTGCGTGGGGTATATCGCCAACCCGCAAACTCCACTCAACCTGTAGATGCATCACTACCATTGGAAGCGACAGCAGCAGTGGATACAACCTATCAGCAGCCAGTTGCGCCTACCTACAATCGTGATAGCTACAATTACGAACATGAGCCTTCTTTATTCGGGTTAAATGAGCAAGATCATCAAACTCTGAGATTGTATGAAGAACGGCTGATTGCCAGCAAACGTCGTCAAAAAACTGGGGAAGTAGCGATTGGCAAGCACGTTGAGACTGATACTGCACGGGTTGCAGTGCCAATAGAAAGAGAACGAGTTATTATTGAGCGTGTAACTCCAGCAGATGCAGGTACTGCCGTTTCTGGACGCGAAGCAGATTTCCGTGAAGGCGAAGTAGCTCGTATAGAAATCCACGAAGAAACTCCTGAAGTTCGCAAAGAAGCATTTTTGCGTGAAGAAGTCAGAGTTAGAAAAGTGGTCGAGCAAGACACAGTTGAAACTCAAGAAACCGTGCGTCGTGAAGAGTTAGATGTGAATTCTGGTAATCTTCCGATTGAAGAACGCTAACTAACAGAGTCATTAGTTAGTAACTAATGACTAATAATTAATTCGACACAGTGCAGGTGAGGCTGTTGACTTAGCTTTACCTGTGCTTGCAATATCTGATACTACTTTAGTTTTTGTATTGCGAATCTTACGAGGAATATGAGTTGAATAAATACATCTGTCGCAAACATTTTCTGAATGGTATTCAGATGACCAATACATTTAAATTAGCTAAGTAGAAAGCAACTCATAAACTTTGCATATGAATAGCCAACCGATGACAAAAAGCATTGGACAGGCAAACTCTGACTCTTCCACTAGCACCTCATTAGCAGATTTAAGAAAGAAGGTGAGCAATTTTGCTGTGTACGACCAGCAAGGTCAGCTAGTAGGAGTAGTTCATGACTTAATTGTGGATGCCAATCGTCGATTAAACCTAGTTATATCTAATCAGGCGAATCAACAAACTCTAGAATATGGTCAGCAGTTAGCCGATAAACATCCTTCTTTATTTCGATTGCAGAGCCAGAAAATAAAAAAAATCGACAAGCCGACTAAATCTGTTTTCATAGACTTAAATAAATCAGAAATTGAATATATGCCTGAATATTTAGAAACAGAAACACTAGGCGACCTCACACTATCAGAAAACTCAACTGAGCAACTAGTAAATTATCAAACTATAAATAGCCCAGTTGAGTCAGTAAATTTAGAAGAGGCTAGCGAAGAACAGATTATTCGTTTACTAGAAGAACGACTAGTTGTTGAAAGCAGTAAGCGTAAAGTTGGTGAGGTGATTGTTCGCAAACAAATCGAAACCCGGATGATACAAGTGCCTGTCCGGCGTGAAAAGTTGATTGTGGAACAAATTAGCCCAGAACACAAACAACTTGCAGAAATTGATTTAGGACAAGAGAAAATTTTTGGTGTTGACTTAACAGAAGTAGAAAGACTTGAAATTCAGCATTTTGGCAGCGGTTTAATGGTAAGCGGCGAATTTAGTTCGCCTAAAACTGCTAGTTTATTGTTGAATGCGATCGCACTAGAGCAAAATCACGGCTGCAACCAGGTGCGAGTGACCATTGCTGTTGAAGATGAGTCACACCAGAAAAAATACCAAGAGTGGTTTGACCGCTGTTCTAAAGGTCAGCAACCAAACCCTGAAAAATGAGTTAGTTTCTCGCTGATTGTTAGGGTGGGCATTGCCCACCCTCTTTTTTTGCTGATTTCAGAAAAAAAATTGAAATTTCCGTTCCCTTGAAAGTAAGTGTAATGTCTCCAAAGCAACTTAATTTACAATACTAAGCAGTTGCCGTTCTTTTGGCCACTTGCAATGAAATTTCGACTAAAGAGACTTGCACCGAAGAAAAAACAGCGTCTGATCCAACCTATTCAGATTCAAGTTCGAGATGGAAAATTTGAGATTCTCGGTATGGGTGCATGGCATTCTTACTGGCGCGATCCCTACCATTTGCTGCTAACGATTCCCTGGACTGGCTTTCTGACGCTGATTTGTACTTTCTACATAACGATTAATGCTCTATTTGCCCTAGCTTACTGGATCGGAGGAGATTGTATTGCCAACGCCCGGCCTGGCTCTTTTTTAGATGTCTTTTTCTTCAGTGTGCAAACCCTAGCATCCATCGGCTATGGGGCAATGTATCCTAAAACAACTTACGCCAACATTATTGTCACGATTGAAGCAATGATCGGTTTGGTGGGAATTGCTGTGATGACGGGACTAGCGTTTGCTCGATTCTCTCGACCCACAGCTCGTGTACTCTTTAGCCGTGTTGCTGTAATTACATCTCATAATGCAATGCCGACTCTCATATTTCGCACCGCTAATCAGCGTCGCAATATGATTCTGGAGGCACAGATGCGAGTCTACTTAATGCGCGACGATGTAACCTTAGAAGGGCAGTTCATGCGTCGGTTCTACGACCTCAAACTCCTGAGGAACCAAACACCTAGCTTCACGTTAAGCTGGTCAGTGATGCATGTCATTGATGAGTTTAGCCCTTTATATGGGATGACACCAGAATCGTTAACCCAAACAAATACTATGCTGATCATCTCTTTGAGTGGCATTGATGAAACGGTTGCACAGGTTGTCCATGCCCGTCATAGTTATGGTGCTAATGAGATTTTGTGGAACAATCAATTTGTCGATATCTTCCATCACACACCCGATGGACATCGCTACATTGATTACAACCGCTTCCACGATGTTTTACCTTTAGATGAAAACAGTTGAAATGTCTGAAAGTTACTCCAAAGTTTGATTGACTGGTGGTTGTAAGGATTTAACGACAACCCGACCATTTTCAACTACAGTGCAACTTTTAACCATGCTCTTGCTAGGGTTAACTGGCACATCCTGGCACTGGTTTTGGTGAGAGATATTTTGCTCCTGTTGTTGATTGAGGACGACAACACAACAGGCACAGGACGATAAGGACATATAAAATATTTTGATCTCTATATCTATTATCGCCCTACTGATGCTGTTTGGCTAAAAAATTTGCACTCATGTGTTTTGATAAGTCAGTGCTGATTTAAAGCGTATATGCGAAACTACGGCTGTAAGTACTTGCTTTCTTGTGCTTGTAACCTGTTTGATGTATTTAAACAAAGTAAATAGGAAAGCGGTTATAGATCCCGCCCCGCTTTCCTCCCTACTCAAACTCGTTTGGCAGGGTTAGACAGTGGGTTTTTCTAATGAAAAAATTTTTGAGATACCTGGGTTTAGGTTTGCTATCTACGTTTCTGACTGCTACTCCGGGATTGGGAGCTGAACGCATTAACTTTTATTACCCTCCCTTTGGGGAATTCTCATTGTCTGTGGACTCGCTGGAAACTTTTGCTAAAGAAGGCAGAATTGATCAAGATTTTTCATTTTATGCTAGTCGTGCTACCCCCCAACAACTCGCTCAACTGCGGGATCTGCTCCAGCAACGCTTTAATGTCACTCCTACATTAGTATCTCAAGTTACCTACTCACCTATAGGCGAGCAGCTAATGCAACGTTTAGGAGAATTACTCCTCACTGAGTCTCGAAATAACGGCTTCTATGCCATACGTGCCTCTTTGATTTTGGCTGCTGCCGATCAAAAGGGTTTAACGGTTGTGAATTTGCTGCGGAAATTTCCTAGCAATACTGTGCGGGTGAATTTCACAGAGGGGTTAAGGATAGTTGATGACTTGTCACAATTGCTCAAAAAAAGGGATCAAGTTGTTGCCTCTCTTCAAAAGGAAGCGATCGCTGAAGCAGCCAATTCAACAATTGACTTTTCACAACAGCTAGATTTGCGATCGCCAGGAAAATTCCGCTGGCAGAAAAAAAGCCTAGAGCTAAATGATTTTTCTCGCAATCGCCGTCTACCAGTGGATATCTATCTGCCGGTAGCAGCACAAAGCACTAAAGAAGTGCCTTCACCTCCCTTTCCGCTCATTGTCATTTCTCATGGCCTCGCCTCAGACCGCTTTACCTTTGTCTACCTGGCTGAACATCTAGCATCTTATGGTTTTGCCGTTGCTGTACTAGAACACCCTGGTAGTAATGCCGAACGCATTCAACAATATTTTGCGGGTTTGGCCGGGCCGCCAGACGCAGCAGAATTTATCAACCGACCTTTAGATATCAAGTATCTCCTGAATGAACTCCAGCGTCTAGACAAATCTGATCCCACCCTCCAGGGAAAACTCAATTTTCAGCAAATTGGGGCGATCGGTCATTCCTTTGGCGGTTATACTGTTTTGACTTTAGCAGGAGCAAAGATTAACTTTGAACAACTGCGTCAAGACTGTAATGCCAATAATTCATCTTTTAATTTGTCACTTATTTTGCAGTGTCAAGCGACTGAGTTACCCCCGACAAATTACGAACTCAAAGACGATCGCATTAAGGTGATTATGGCGATTAATCCGATTGACAGTTCAATTTTGGGTGAGGGCGGTGTCAGTCAAATTAAAATTCCGGTAATGCTGGTAGCAGGTAGCCAAGATATTTTCGCTCCACCCGTATTTGAGCAGATTCGCCCCTTCACCTGGCTTTCTGAACCCAATAAGTATTTGGCTTTGATTGAAAACGCTACCCACTTCTCGGCGATCGCAGAACCTACTTCTCAAAATGGTGTCTTACCTGTACCACCTGCCTTGCTGGGCCCTGATCGTGCTCCTGTTTATTCCTATCTCAACGCCCTCAGCGTAGCTTTTTTGGAAACCCATCTCCTCAATCGCCCTGAATACCGTTCCTATTTGCAGCCATCCTACGCCACATTTATCAGTAAAGAGCCGCTTAATCTTAGTATTTTGCAGTCGTTGTCGCCAGATCAGTTCAATCAAATTTGGAATGGGTCAACTGCCCAGTTAGCCAAACCATTAAATCTTCAACCTACCTCTACGCATCCGTAAGGGCTTAAGGTCAAGCGCTTTTTGTCAATCAGTTAAAATACTCAAAATGTTTTTAATAAAAATGATAATCGTGCGTGGGGAGGAGCGGACAGACGCTCCTCCCCACGCACGATTATCATTATCTTTCAAGTCTTTGACAATTTAAATAGGTGTGAAAAAGTAAGCTGTCGCGCATTTAACTTGCACATCTTTTCGTGTTGACAGTTGACAGTTAACCGTCAGCGGTCAACGAACTTAGGAAGTGACTGTGTAATTTAAAAGCGTAATAGCTTATTGTAACGACAGAATAACTTTGTAAAATATAAAGCTTACTTTTTAAGTAAATTAAAGTATCAAACGAGGTAATGAAAAGTTTGGTTTACCACCATGCCCAAGCGGCCAAAACAAGACTCTGACCGCGTATAACGGGAAACGCTGACTGTAACGCAGTTTGTGAAATTTTGTAAAAAATTGACTAGCTCTGCATAAAACTTATGAGCTGAAACTGATAACTCAACACACTGCACTGTCCAATTATCAGGCAGGATTTTTTATGAATTTTTGTAAAGGATTAGCTAGCTCTGCATAAAACTTGTGCGCACAACGTAGAGTAAACAGGTGCTAGATTGACGAACTTCAATAATAAACAAGTAATGATTGTAGGTGACGGTTCAATATGAAAAAAGTGTTTGCATTAATTGACAAAGAATCAGCCAAATTCGCTCAATTACCCTGCTTAAAGCAAGCTACAGTCTGGGTTTAAACCCCCTTATGTAACTCTCTTCTCTACGAAATCCTGCACGAACAATGCGTGAATTTGGAATTTGGAATTGTTATACTAGTTCTCAATAGGGTGGAATACAGGAAGGAGCCTACAAATCTGTTAACAGCCTTGCTTTTCTGAGAATAAATGTTAGTAGGGTTTCTTTTTTGGAAATGATTTCAGCTGTGACTTCCATCCCTGCTTGAATAGGATAGGATTTATTGCCCCTTTTTAAATCAAGTCTCTCTGGCTCAATTGTCACCTCATAGTAAGGCGCAATTGGAATGTTGCCGTTACCTTGAGATGTAATGGCGTCGGCACTAATACCTCTGACAGCACCTTTGAGGATGCCATAATCTGGGTACGGATAAGCAGAAAGCCGCATTTGTACTTGCCCCTCTGGACATTTTGTTACTTCTACGACTTTACACACCTGCACTTTGCTAATATCTGAAGAGGCAACACGGGCTTTGACTAGTAAAGGGGCATTGTTAGGAGCAATTTGAGCGATCGCATCCCCAGGACGAACAACTTGCCCAGCATTTCTTAATTCTAGTTTGAGGATAGTACCTGCCTCAGAAGTACGAATTACAGTTTTTTGCAGTTCCGTAAAAACTTGTCTAAGTTCTTGTTGAGCGCTGCTAATTTGGTTTTGGACTTCAACTTGACGCCTAATAATTTCCTCTTTCTCTTTGTTCAATTGAGCAAGAGTAGACTCACCCTTTGTCAATTCTTGAGCAATACGTTCTTGTGCGATCGCCACATTAGCATTACTGGGATTGAGTCCAGCTTTAGCGTTTTCGAGTCTAGCAGTAGCAGCTTTAAAAGCTTGTTCTTTTTCTTTAATTTGGAGAACAGCGATCGCCCCTGTATTTCCCAGCTGCTGATACCGCTTCAGTTCCTCTTTAGCTAATTCAACACCGGCTTCTATTTCTTGTACTTCTGTTAGAGTAGTGATTTGTTTATCTCGATAATCTCTTTTGTTGCGACTTAAGTCTGCTTTGGCGGATGCGATCGCCTGTCCCATTGCATTAGACTCAGCAGTCATTTGGTTTTTTAGTGCTTTAAGTTGTGCATCAATTTGCGCTCGTTGTAACTGATTCTGCTCGATATTTCCGAGTATTTGGCTTTTTTTAGTTTGCAATTGGGAGTTGTCGATGAGGGCGATCGTATCTCCCTTTTTCACAATCTGATTTTCTTTCACCTTGATGCTTATGACAGTTCCCTCAGCTGCTGCTTGCACTAACCGGATCTCTCCGGTTGGGCGGACGGTAGCATCAGCTTTCACTATTATGTTGTATTGAAAGACACTAGCAAGGCTGAAGGCAGCGCCAACACTTCCAATTAAAAATATCCCTCCCAATTTTGTCCATATACTGACCGAGGGAAGATATTCGTCGTTTTCGACTAGGCGGAGAAAGTCTGGTTGGGGGTCAATGAGCATGAACTCTAAAAAACATTTTGGTTCCGTAAATAATCTAACAAAAAAAATCTATCTAGCGTTAGCGTGACGACCAATATTTAGGGAGATCCAAAAAATAAAAGCTATTTTCCGTTTCAATGATATTTTTCGCAAAACTCCTATAACTTTGGCGCTTTTGCCCTTCCGGGCGAAAGCGACAGCTTTTGCTTTTATTACTGATAAGTCCCTTACCTGTATATAGTTAGTATGTAAATACAAGGTTTCTATACAGCTAAGTTTAAATAACAATTAGGCATTTTAGTACGAACATCAAATCTTTATAATTTTTATCTAAAATTTTATCCTTTCTTTATTTATTTACAAAAAAGTGGTATAATAGATACAACTTTTTTACAAATATTTTTCATTTATAAAAAATTAAGTAAATTTACGCTGTCCTATATTAAAATAATTTATATTCATTCAGTTTAGACTTGTATATAAACATGGAAAACAATTTTCATTTACGTGAATACACTTAGCCAAAATTCTAGAATCTAAGCTTTTAGTTTTATAAACCTATTTAAGTATATATTGTATAAAAATAATTGTTTATTTGCTAAAAATATCTTTAATTCCGAACATTGTCGTTAGTTTCTCAGTATTAATACTTGATAAGGCTAGTTTATGGATTTTTAAAAAAATTCATTTTTTAGTTCGCTAGATTTATATAAATATGGATATTGATGCCTGCGATTTTTTAATAACTCAAATTTTCTTCTAATTAAATTTGTATAAAGAACAACTATGTAGTATCTTTTTTGAAGAGGTGTAATACATATTTCTTAAAAAATTAGTTGCTTGACCTTTGGAGTAAGAGTCGTATAATACTTTTAGCGGAACAAAAAAGTAACTAAATATACTCTTTGTGTTTATATCTATTACTTTGAAGTGACGTGATTTTAATACCAACAATCAAGCGAGAACTAAGATTATGGAAAGCACATTGTTCACCACATTAACCCCCAACGAAGAAGCTAACCTCTCTGGTGGTACAGTATCCAAAATAGACATCAAGAAGAAAGCCATAGCTTTTGCTATCAACAAGACTAAACAAACAGCTATTGCTGGTGACGGTGGCAAGGGTGGTACTATCACTATAGGCGGTGGCAAGGGTTCACCCGTTGTGATCGTTAAGTCTAATGTCAGTGCTGATGGTGGAGATGGTGGAGACGCAACCAACCTCAACGAAACCGCCCAAGGTGTATCAAATTAGGTAAAGTGTTATATGCCGCTTAGGTGGCGCAGCTTCTTTGCAACTATCAAACTAACGGAGAACTAAGATTATGGAAAGCACATTGTTTACTGCATTAACCCCCAACGAAGAAGCCAATCTCTCTGGTGGTACAAAAAAAGCAGATGACGTTAAGAAGTCTGTTGCGTTAAAGTTAGCATCCCTCAATCTTGCATTTGCTAGCAACAGCACTAAACAAACAGCCATTGGTGGTAACGGCGGCAACGGTGGTACTATCACTATAGGCGGTGGCAAGGGATCACCTGTTGTGATCGTTAAGTCTAATATCAGCGCGAATGGTGGAAATGGTGGAGACGCAACCAACGCCAACCAGACTGCCCAAGGTGTAGCAAATTAGGTAAACTTATGAGGTTTAGTAGAAGGGTAATACTAAATGTAAAGACACGTTAACCGGGTCTTTACTTGGATAAAGCACCGCACTTTAAACAATTTATCCTGTTCACGCAGGTTAGGTTGCTTATAGCACGGAAATAAATTGCTAATTGACTTAATCCCACAAGCCATTAGCTGCTAATTTTAGATTTGGCTTATCCTAACATAGTTTTACTACTAACCCCTACTTCTCTTCAACAAACTTAACGAAATTATATTGATGGTTGCTATTAAGCAATCATCAATATAGTTATCTGTAGCGTTTTCCCTAAACATACTGCTTATCCTTGAGTAATCGAGTAAGCAAACACGGGTTGCTATTAAAGGAATCGACCATATCCATGTTTAATCACTCTCGGCAAAGTAAAATCTAAAACCCCTTACCATTTAGGGTTTTGCCTATTTGCTTTCGTTTTGGATTTTTTATCAATATGTGATCATTAAATCCCTGGCTGAATCTGACCCTTCGGCATCTAGTCTTGATTATTCTCATTCCAGAGTGATTAAAGAGGGATATTGATTACAATTTAGTAGTTTGGAAAAGATAAGGAAACTCTTTTTACAGAACTTACTCCAAACGAATAAGCAAGTCTGTCTAAAGGTTTACATACCAAAATTACCCATGTTTTTCCTTTTGATAAGTAGATAAGTTAAAATAAGCCTAACTATGTGACAAAAAGTACAAATAATCTCTTGCCATTGTTTCGTATCATTGGCAAGAACATAGTGTGGATTATTTATACCTTTCTACTTCTACAAAATACAGCCATTTTGGTACGTGCTAACTCTCGTTATCTTGAGTTAAAGCAGCTTTGTATAAAGTTCACAACTCAATAATTAGCACATGAGGTTAACTAGAATCATGAAAAGCACTCAAATCTCGCCAATGTTTATCTCCCTGACTGAAACTGAAGAAGTAAGCCTGTGTGGTGGTCAGAGCCTGGTGCTTTCTAACGGTCTTTATGAAGGAAAAGTTCTTAAAGTCAAGGGATCACCTGGTAAAAAAGGAGTAAAGAAACAAACAGTTACATCAACTACAGTTACATCAACTACAAAAGTTGTGAAAACTACCAAGGATGTAAAAATTCCAAAAGGACTATTAGATGAGCTAGATGGCCTACTCTCCTCTCTATTGGATTGGTAGTGATAAGTAAGTGGGTGTGAATAATTAAAGGTTAGTAGTAAGCGGATGGAACCGCTTACTACTAACCAATGTAATCAATTTGGGATTGCTTAAGAGTGTTTGATTTATTTTTGCCTAATTATTTAGTAAAACTAAACTGTTGGTTCATTTTTTAATCACGCAGGGACGAAACCCTGCTATTTTTTTGGTTTTTATCACAATATTATTGGGTACTGGAGTGTGAAATGAAATACCAAGTTGTTGCACAACATAGTGAAGAAGATTGTGGAGCTGCTTGTCTTGCTTCTGTTGCCAAACATTATCGTCGTAACTTTACACTAAATCGCATCCGGGAAGCGGTAGGCACCGGGCAACTTGGAACAACATTGTTGGGATTGAGGCGAGGAGCTGAGGCACTTGGTTTCAATGCGCGTTCGGTCAGGGCATCAAAAGAAATATTAGACCGAATGAACCAAGCACCACTGCCAGCAATCATTCACTGGAAAGGCTACCACTGGGTTGTTTTATATGGTCAGAAAGGCAAAAAATATATAATTGCTGACCCAGCCTTTAACATCCGTTATGTCTCTAGAAAAGAATTAATGGAGGCTTGGTCAGATCAAGTCATGCTTTTACTAGAGCCAGATTCGGTTCGCTTTTATGCTCAACCCGATGATAAAGTCAACGGTATTTGGCGCTTTGCGCGGCGTGCATTGCCTTATGGAGGCATAATATTCGAGGCTTTTCTCTGTGCTATATTTATCGGTTTGCTTTCGTTAACGTCTCCTTTTCTGCTTCAAATTCTAACGGATGATGTACTAGTTCGAGGTGATATTCAGCTTCTCACTGGTGTAATTATTGCGGTTGTAGTGATGAATTTGGTGTCAAGTAGTTTGCAACTAGTTCAATCTAACCTGATTGCCAATTTTGCCCAACGGCTTGAGTTAGGGCTAGTTCTGGAATTTGCCAGAACAATCCTGCGGCTGCCTCTGGCTTACTATGAATCACGTCGCAGTGGCGAGATTGTTAGCAGATTGCAAGATATTCAACAAATTAATCAGCTAGTTGCTCAAGCAGTTATCAGTCTGCCTAGCCAATTGTTTATCGGATTGATTTCTGTGGGTTTCATGGTGTTCTATAGCTGGAAACTCACCCTTGTTGCCGTCGCTGTTGCTATTGTCATGAGTTTATCTACCGTGGTTTTCCTACCGACACTTCAACAAAAAATCAGAACTATATTGGTCTTAGACGCGGAAAACCAGGGTGTTCTCGTTGAAAGCTTTAAAGGAGCGCTGACACTCAAAACTACTACTGCTGCTCCTCAATTTTGGGAAGAATTTCAAAACAGATTTGGTCGGCTCTCAAACCAAACATTTCGCACAGTTCAGATTGGAATTATAAACAACATATTTTCTGGGTTAGTTTATGCTATTGGTAGTGTTACTTTGATTGGTTTCGGCAGCACCCTAGTTATTAGTAAAGAACTCAGCATCGGTCAACTGCTGGCATTTAACGGGATGAATGGGAATTTTTTGGCATTCATCGGTGCTGTGCTTGGATTTATAGATGAATTCATGCGTGCCAAAACTGCCACCGAACGTTTAACAGAAGTTATCGATTCCACACCTGAAGCTCCAAGCGATAGTAACAAACCCTTTGCTAAAATTCCTGAAAATGCTGATATTATTTGCACAAACCTAAACTTTCACTATGCCGGTAGGCTAGAGCTACTGGAAGATTTTTCCCTCACAATTCCTGGCGGTAAAATTGTTGCTCTAATTGGTACATCCGGCTGTGGAAAAAGCTCCCTCGCTAAACTCATAGCCGGATTATATGCACCTAATTCTGGCAATATTCGCTTTGGGATTTATAATATGCAAGACCTAGCTCTTGATTGTTTGCGGCAACAAGTTGCTCTAGTTCCTCAAGACGCTCATTTTTGGAGTCGCTCAATTATTGAAAACTTCCGCTTAGGTTCTCCTCACCTCACCTTTGATCAAATTGTCAAGGCTTGCCAAATTGCTGAGGCAGATGATTTTATTAGTAAATTACCTGAAAAATATCAAACTGTATTAGGTGAATTTGGGTCAAATATTTCTGGTGGACAACGCCAAAGACTGGCTATAGCAAGAGCTATTGTTAACGATCCACCAATCCTAATTTTAGACGAATCAACTGCTGGACTCGATCCAGTTAGTGAAGCTCAAGTTTTAGATCAACTGTTGTTCTACCGCAAAGGTAAAACTACGATCCTAATTAGCCACCGTCCTAGAGTAATTACCCGTGCTGATTGGATTGTTTTACTTAATCAAGGCAAGTTACAAATTCAGGGGACTGTGGAAGATTTGCGTGCCCAACCAGGAAAGCATTTAGACTTTTTAAACCCTTAATTATTCACAGTTTTAACTAGAACAATCTTATTTGATGTGTAAAGATTGAAAGCTTTAGAAGCCCGACTTCCTAGAAAAGTCGGGCTTCTTGTTGTTTATGAATGATTTAAATTGCTATGCACTAGCCTAACTTTCCACGGTATCTGGAAAACCTCTCTCTAAATCTCTCTCCTAAAAGGAGACAGACTTTGAATTTTCCCCTTAAAGCATCGGGAAGGGGATTAGGTTTTTCGTGAGCTTTTCCACATAATCTGAATTGTCAGACACTCGGCAAGTCTCAAGCATTCCTTTGATTAACTCAAAGCTAAAGCAAAACAAGTTCCCATTTTTCCTAAAGTTTTGGGAGATAAATATACCGTTCTAATTTGTATTAAAAACAATAATTTAACTCTCCTTATTTTATTTTTTAAAATATTTAAATCAGAAACCTTGTTTTTAAATAAAATCAGTGTATTTACTGATGTAACCCTATGAATTAGCTGAAAAACTGGAGTGTTGCAACAATACACCAAAACCTATATGTCTTTTTTGTTTCTTGGCTATGACTGAGATATCACAATTTCACAAAAGAGGGCTTCATTGTCAGGAAAGTAAGATATTTGTACTTAGGTATTCATAAAAACTTATTTAATAAAATTTTTTCCATATATATGCTTGTGTTAACAAGTATTAAGAAATTCTGATTAAAGAAGATTGCAATAGCTTGATTTAATTGCTAACGTGTGTATGACAACAATGCTGATGACCGCTCGGATCTAGGAGAAGTAAAATCTATGAGCTATATGCATTCAGCCAAGTCTGTTAGGCTTTGACGGGTTAAAAACGATAAATTTCTGCCTCGTATAGACAATTATGAGGGATTGCAGATTAACCAAGAAATATCTCGTTGCTAAAGGCTTAGTTTCAGTTTGATTTAAATTGCAATTGATTATTTGTCTTACCTTGTGCCGACGAGCGAGTAGCTGTTGATTGTGTATGTCAGCAATAACGAAGAGTTTGGTAAGACTTAGATTTTGGAGGATAAAACCAATGGATATTCAAGGCAAAGTAGCCCTAATTACAGGGGCTTCTCGTGGAATTGGACGAGCGATCGCACTCGAACTAGCGCAGCAAGGCATTAAGCGGCTGATATTAGTAGCACGTGATCGCCAAAAGTTAGTCGAGGTAGCTAACGAAATCGAGGCGATGGGAACAGAAACTGCGATCGTGGCATTAGATTTGACGCAGACAATTGAAGTAAATATTGCTGTTGCCCAACTGTGGCGCAATTATGGACAGATTCACCTGCTGGTTAATTGTGCCGGAGTCGCATACCAAAGCTCGTTTTTGCAATCTAAACTGCCCCAAGTTCAAGAAGAACTCTCTGTAAACTTGTTAGGAATGTACAACCTCACTAGTCTGATAGCCAGACGCATGGCCAGCCAAAGGCAAGGGACAATCGTCAATGTGTCGAGTCTGATGGGGAAGGTGGCTGCACCGACGATGGCGACTTACTCTGCTACCAAGTTTGCCATCTTAGGATTTACCCAAGCCTTGCGCCAGGAACTAGCTGAACACAATATCCGAGTGATTGCATTACTGCCTTCCCTCACAGACACAGACATGGTGCGCGACTTAAAATTATTTCGCTGGGTGATCCCCATGACTACCCAGGAAGTTGCTAAAGCATTCGTTGCTGGAATGCAAAGGGATGCACCAGAAATTTTAGTTGGATGGCAAAGTCATTTAGCTGTATTGTGTCAACGCCTTGCTCCCTGGTTGCTAGAGCTAATTTTAAGAATCGCAACTCCGCCAGCACCAAGAAAACAACAGCCGAGTGAAAAACTGGGTTTTTTGGCTAAGATCCAGCGTTTTGGCGATTTGTTACTGTCCAGAAAAACTCAATGTCAGGTCAAGTCGTTATAACTATTTATCCCAGCGTTAACACCTTCGATAGTATATCTACCACCAGCCGCTAATTTTTTAGCGACTGGCGATTAAGTAATACTTCTGAGAGTTCCTGTCCCACATGGACAGGAATATTAAAATCTTCTCCACCAACTTGGATTATTTAGGAAATAATTTATTTTCTGAAAGTCCCTTAAGCTGTTTGGCTTTACCCTTCGGCAACAAAGTAACGCTCACAGTGCCAAGAAGCGCTAATAAGCTGAAAGTAGAAGTAGATTCAGGAACAGACTTGGGATTCTCAATTTTAATAACTTGTCCAAGTCCAGGACGATCGCCTCGGTTTGTCACGTAAATATCACCATCAGCACCAATAGTCAAAGCAGTAGGCGACTCTAATCCATTACCACTAAGAATAGTTGCGCGAGTGCCATCAGGTGCTATTTTAATTACCGAACCATCTAGATTTCCTTTCCAGAGTGACTGATTAGCATACTGCAAGGCATACAAATTACCCTCAGGATCAAAAGCTAAGTCAGTAAGTTGGGTAAAGCCATCGGCATAGACTGTTGGTTCACCATCAGAACCAACTCGGTAGATTTTTGCTTCACCTTCTGGAAAAGGAAAACCAGTTAATTGGCTAATATAATAAGCGCCATCTGGGCCTAATGCGACATTTGTGGGTACTGCTTGGATTTCAAATGGCGATGACGATGTACCAGAGGGAAAAACTGGATTAGTTAATGTCTGCCGAGGAATTGTGGCGATCGCGTTTAAATTACTTCCATCAGTACCTACGATGAGTAACTCATTAGCACCAGTATCAACTGTAACAATCTTCTTTCCATCCAAAAGAAGAGAGAAGGGATTACTAATTAGATCGCCTTTATCTGGATTATTTGCCAGTTCATAATTAGCTAAATCAGCAACACTAGTCCAGGAATTTGTATTGAAATTAGCAGTGATGATTTTACCTAAATCAGTGTTACCTAATGTGGCGCGAAATGTCGGATTTGAACCATATCCAATTGCAATATAGGGCTTGCCAGTAGCATCAAATTTGATATCTTGAGGCCCAGAAGTATCAGTACCATCTGGTAATGCTAAAGAAGGAAGTCCTGTAAGTATACGTTCTTGCGTACCATTTACAATTTTGGTGACTGCACCAGTTGTGCCATAACATAAAGATTGGTTTGCAACGCTCGGTGAAGGAACACAAGCTCCACTGCCGCCTGTTCCTGCTTCGGTGACATAGAGACTCCCGTCATTACCAAAAGTTAAACCTCGTGGATTATTAAGACCATCGGCAATTACCGAAAATGATGCCGCCTCTGCTGCCTTCATTCCCGAAAAAGCAGCAATACAAACACTCAAAAATGTAATTCCAAATTGTTTTAGTTTCATGACACTCCTCCTAAAATTAAATTTGCGTAAAGCATAGAAGAGAAAATTTTAACTTGATAATTAATAATATTTAATATGTATAGTTTCTGGAGATTTTACAGCTTATTTAAAAGAGGAAAACAGATTCAAACCCAAAAAGCCAGATGAAATCTGAATTTATTAATTTCGAGTTGTATCATACCATTTTCAAAAATCTTTGCAACATAATGAATTGGCTATAGGGGCGTACAGATGTACACTACTAGCAACAAAATTAAATAGAATTACTGTATATTTTCTAACGCTTTTTATACAAGTGTTATATCAAAACTGTTGAACTACACAGATATTGCGGGACTACAAGACGATCGCAGTTTGAATCAATAGATAAAGTTGCAGATCAGAAATTGCCGTGCGATCGCATAATTAGACATACCTTGTTTCGGAGCAACCAGAAATGCTTTCCTTCCCCACAACTCTCACTCCTTTGCCCGAAATCATTGATGGCTTACCGAATATTTCTGGTTGGGAAACAGAGGTTCTCTCTGTAGTTAACCACGATCAGCCAGTATTTTTACCAACAACAAATATCCGCTTAGAAGACGTAAATGCTGTGTTTGCGATCGCCTTACACATGCACCAGCCAACTATACCTGCTGGAAATGGTGGTACACTCATCAGCAATCTGCAATATATGTTTGAACATCCTCATGAAGGGGATAACCACAATGCAGATCCTTTTGCCTATTGTTACAGCCGCATGGGAGACTTGATCCCCGAACTTGTCAATCAAGGTTGCAATCCGCGTGTGATGTTGGATTACTCAGGTAATCTTCTGTGGGGACTGCGGCAAATGGGACGCGGTGATATTCTCGATAATCTCAAACGTATTACTTGCGATCGCACCTACCAACCTTATGTAGAGTGGCTGGGTACAATGTGGGGTCATGCAGTTATTCCTTCCACACCCATAGCAGATATTAAATTGCATATCATCGCATGGCAACATCACTTTGCGGCAATTTTTGGCTGGGAAGCACTAGCGCGAGTTAAAGGATTTTCGCCCCCAGAAATGCACCTCCCAAATCACCCCGATGCTCTTTTTGAATTTGTGAAAGCGCTGAAAGAATGTGGATATCGCTGGTTACTCGTTCAAGAACATTCTGTAGAAACAATTAGCGGTCAATCTCTTACCCATAAACATTTACCACATCGTCTGATTGCCCGCAATTCTCAAGGCGAAACAATTAGCATTACAGCCTTAATTAAAACCCAAGGTTCGGATACTAAATTAGTCGCACAAATGCAGCCTTATTATGAAGCTAAAACTTTATCCAAACAACAAATCGGCAGTGTTTTTGTGCCACCAATAGTTAGCCAAATTGGTGATGGTGAAAATGGTGGCGTGATGATGAATGAATTTCCTAGCGCTTTTAAACAAGCTTGGTGGGATATGGTCAATAACGGCGGAGGAAAATCAGGTGTAGTTGGGATGTGTGGTACAGAATATTTAGAATTAATAGAAGCTGCTGGTTGCACACCTGAAGATTATCCAACTTGTCAGCCAGTGGGACAACATCAGATTTGGGAGAGAGTTTCACCAGATAATATTCAAGCGCAAGCTGTAGAGAATGCCATTCAAGAATTAAAGCAAACAAACTCTAATTTTCATCTGGATGGAGCCTCGTGGACAAATCATATCAGTTGGGTAAAAGGATATGAAAATGTGTTGTCTCCCATGTATCAATTAAGCAGTTTATTCCATCAAAAGTTTGATCCATTACAACAAGTTGACTCAGTAGAATCTGTAACCAGACAATCTCATTATCGTAACGTTCTTTTACATAATCTGTTGTTGCAAACCAGTTGTTTTCGTTATTGGGGACAAGGTGCTTGGACTGACCATGCACGCGAAATTTACCAACGTGGCGAAAGTTTGCTAAAAACGATATTTTAATAATAAAAAACTCAGTTGAGAAAATAAAACAGCCCTGCTTTTTTAAGGGTGGGGCTGGAGATATATTGCAGGGTAAAATATCACTAAATGAAGTATTTTAGTTTCTAAATAGGCAGTATAAATGAAAAATCTTTATGAAATTTTAGAAATGATTAGACCAAGACCAGGAATGTATTTAGGACAGCGTTCTTTAACTGCATTAAGTGGATTTATTGGTGGCTATTCTTTTGCACTGGGGGAAAATGGGATCTTTTATGGAGAAGAAACACCTCCTTTTACACAGTTCAACGACTGGGTAGCTCGATATTATAAATGGAACGAATCAACAGCAGGATGGAAAAATATTATTCTCCGAGAAGTTGGAGACGAAGCAAAGGCATGTGATGTATTCTTTGAACTCTTTGAATTATTCAAGCAACGGTTTCCTGTACTCAAGTATCGTGTTTTTTTAAATCCAAACCATAAATCTACTGGAGCTATATATCGACGTATATGTATAAATGGGATAGAAAAAGACTTAGATCCACCTAAAGAAATTAGAATTGTGCAATATACAACAGATTCTGGCTTTTACCGTTTCGATGTATCCCAAGCCGGAGAAATTACAGAAATTGGCTATTTTGAGACAGAAAAGTTAGCTATGGAAGAAGTTAATAGAGAGTTTGAAGTTTCTTTGGATGAGTGGGAAGCCTCAAATACTATCTAAGTCTCTTAAAGTTATAAAAGAATAATCTCAACACGATCTCATGCTGATTTCAAAATCAGTATTTGAGCAATTGTTGATTTGAAAAGTTGTTAATATGTGGGCTAATTTTCTAAATATATGTTGCTACACCAGAGGTAACAATATTTCAAATTTTGTCCCTATACCAATCTGTGAATGAAAATTTAACTTTCCGCCATGTCTGACGGTTATAATTCGATAACTTACTGCTAGACTAGTATTTTTACTATTCTTTGTTTCAAGAGAAAAAGACTCCATAATTTGCTGTTGTAATTCTTGAGACATTCCAGGGCCATTGTCAGCAATGCGAATTAAGATCCAACGAGAATCTGGTGCATCTGGGTTGCTTGCTTCTTGCGAAATAACTTCTGTAGTAATCTCAATTCGGGGTTTTTGAACAGTTTTTGTATCTTCTACATGCAACTGCTGTCGCACTGCTTCATTGAGTAAAGTATCCACAACTTCACTGAGAATATTCATCAAAACCTGGTTTATTTGCCCCATAAAGCAATATACTGGGGGTAATTGACCGTAATATTTGACAATTTCAATTTCTCCTTGAAGACGGCTATTAATTAATAAAATAATACTATCTATACAGGCATGTAAATCTACTGGTTTGGGATAAAGCTCGTCGATATGACAGAAGTTTTGTAAGCTAGTGACAAGTTTTTTTAATCTTTCCGCTCCGGTGCGGATACTAGCAAGCGATCGCGACAAGTCTTGTTCTAAAAAATCAAATTCAATCTCTTCTTTAATCTGATTAATTGTTTGGGAAGCTGATGGTAAATCTTGCTCATAAGCTGCTATTAGCTTGAGCAAATCTTGGCTGTAATTTGAAACGTAAGTTATGTTACCCCAAATAAAACCCACTGGGTCTAAAATTTCGTGCGCTACACCATCTACCAAACGTCCCAGATTTGCCATTTTATCATTTTGAATCATTTGGGCTTGGCTGCGTTCATACCGTACCAGATTGTCGATTCCTCGAATTTGCCAAGAAATAATATTCAATTCTTGTACATCTAACAATCTATAAGCACCAGATTCTGTTTCTACTACAATTGGTTCTGCTAATAATTCTGGCGATCGCTTTAAGCTAAGTTGCATCGCAGTTAAAATCGATGTCGTATCAGCAAGCAGCAAAATCGGTATTCGCGCATAACTGTAGAGAACGGCTAATGGTTGGTGAACAAATAACTCTTGTCCATAGGGACGAATCAAAAATTCCAGCAGTCGCCGCCGCGAAATCATCCCAATGAACTTTCCCTGCTCTACCAAAATTACTCCTGGTAACAGGGGGTATTTTTCCAAAAAATTAGCTACTTCCATACCAGTGCGGTTGATTTCCACTGGGAAGTTGTACATTGGTAGTTCTTGGAGGGTTGAATCTAAATCGATATCGCGATCGCTACCAAGAGACACAAATGGCGGTGAGATTTGGCAACTGAATTCTTCTGGCACTATACACCCTGATTTTTACAAATATTAGGTAAACAATAAGTTAATATTTTACATTCTGTCACCCTCAAATTCGATTTCGGTTAAGGTATCTAGTAGGACTAGCGAGCTGTCAGGGTGAAAATCGTTCTAAGGCGACTGGAAGTAATAAGTGTGCGATTTATAATTTATAGTCTGGGTGGAGAATATTTAGAGAGCGATCGCAAGCTACACTAAAAACAACCTTTACAAAAAGTGCAAAGGTAGCGTTATGACCTCTGCAACCAATCCACCCACCGCCCTCACTCCTTTCCCAGACTATACCCAGCTTCCAGAGTCTGATGGCACATTTGTGTTCGCAAAGCGTGCCGAAGGCAAAAATTGGCAAGAGTATCCCCAAAGTATCTTACTGACTGACTCCATTCAACCCGTTCTCAAAAAATTAAATTCTCAAGGTGAATACTGTATAGGACAAGACTTAGGCATTTACTGGTGCTTGACTGATCCCCTTGAAAAAGGAGCAGAAGCACCAGATTGGTTTTATGTACCCAATGTACCGCCTACACTCAATGGGCAAACGCGACGTTCTTATGTATTATGGCAAGAGTCCATTGCCCCGTTGATTGTCCTGGAATTTGTCTCTGGTGACGGTAGTGAAGAACGAGATAAAACTCCTTGGAAGGGTAAATTTTGGGTTTATGAGCAGGTGATTCGTCCTCCTTTTTACGGCATTTATGAAGCGAGTAAAGCCAGTATAGAAGTTTATCATCTGATTGAAGGACAGTATCAGGTGTTACCAGCAAATGAACGAGGACATTATCCCATAGGCCCCTTAGAAGTTGAATTAGGAATTTGGCTAGGAGTTTATCAGAATGTGGAATTACCTGGCTGCGTTGGTGGGATTTACAAGGTAATTTGTTATTGAGTGGCGATGAAAGGGCCGAACAGGAACGCGAAAAGGCTGATCGCCTATCTGCCCAATTGCGTAGACGCATTAGCGAAGCGGTAGCGACGTTCGCGTAGCGTCTCGCAGAGAAGGAGCGTCAGCGGCTTGTCGTTAGACATCGCTCGGCATTGAACCAGAAGCCTGATACTTTACTACGAATTACGAATTACGAATTAAAAAGGGGTGGTGTAAAATAGCCATCTGTGGCTTAATTTGTTTAGACACAAATTTTACTGCTACTAGGGTAATCACGATGACAAATAGACCTCCTTCCGAACCGGAGTCATCCCAAAGAACTGCCCTTGGCTTTGATGAATTTATAGCAATTCTGGTTGCCTTCACCACTATCGGAGCAATTCTTTTTTGGTCATTGTCCCGCAGGGATTCTAGCTGGAACTTAAACGGGTTGCTGTCACCTTCTGCCACTCCGTCTAGAAGTGTTCAACCAAATCAAGTATTGCCCTCCTCTACTCCCAAGGTAGACCCAAATGCAGCCTCCAACAACGTTTTGCCGTCATCTCAATCTGAGGCTGTTGTTGAACCCAAGACATCTTCATTCCCGACTAACAGCGCAACTCCTTCGCGCACAGTGTTACCATCTACTCAGGTAATCCCAACTCAATCCCCACAAGCGCAGACACCTGTACCCTCTTCAGCAGGACTTGAGTCATCAGTTACATCATCAGCCTTGCCTTTAGTAACTCCGGCAAAACAAAAATCAATCATTCCGCCGCCAATTGCATTTAACGATGTGCCCAATAACTTTTGGGGTCGCCGTTTTATAGATGTTCTTTCTTCGCGTGGTATTCTCAAGGGGTTTCCTGATTATTCTTTTAGACCAAATCAGGCTGTAAACCGCGCCGAATTTGCTGCTATCCTGCAAAAAGCCTTTGACCAAAAACTGTCTAAAACTGCGATCGCATTTCAAGATGTACCAACAAAATTCTGGGCAACTCCAGCAATTGACCAAGCCATTAGTACCGGATTTCTCAAAGGCTACCCGAAAAAAACCTTCAAACCACAACAAAATATTTCACGAGTGCAAGTTTTAGTTGCCCTTGTTAGTGGGTTGAATTTGAAAGCACCCACTTCCCCAAATAAAATTTTAAGTGTCTATAAAGATGCTAAAGATATTCCAACCTATGCAATCGGCAAAATAGCTGCTGCAACAACCAATGGTCTGGTAGTTAACTATCCAAATCCACAAATTCTTGCTCCCAACAAAGTAGCTAGTCGGGCTGAAGTTGCGGCGATGATTCATCAAGCTTTAGTAAAACGGGGCAAGTTGGAAGGAATCCCATCGCAAAACATTGTGCGCTCGCCCAGCGTGTCTCCAAGACTCTCGCCCATTCCAAAGCAGAACCAAAAAGGTAACTTGTCCGCAGGAGGCTCATCTTAATGAGCTTGGTAGAGAAAGTGTTCAACAAAGAGGCAGAGGAACTGAGAAGAAAGATTCTTTATTGCTCCCCTGCTTCTTGGTCAACCCCTGGCAGAAAATTCAAAATTAGAAATTCAAAAAAAATTCTTAATTTTGAGAAAAGTCTGATCTAAGGCTTCCTTAGATCAGAACAGGACGTGATTTTGAATTAAAGCATCAGCGTAGCGTCTTTGCAGGAGAAGCCATAGTTCAGATATTAAGCTTCTGGAATTTGTTTACCAACCACTTGTGATTTCAGAGTGGTGATTTCACTTGTTAACTCTTTCCTAGTTGAGGCTTTGAGTAAATAGCGGTAAACAAACCAGGCAGAGTAACCAATACCAATTAACTCAAAAGTAGGTGCTACCAAGGGAATATCATTCAAAGCATCTAATATTGCCAAGAGTACTTTAACCCCAACAATTGCTCCTACAATTAAACCAACTGTTACCAGGGGTTGCTTATATTGATTAAAGAAGCTTCCCAGATATTCTGGCAATGTTGCTAAAAAGCTAGAAATTTGCTCACCATATTTTAGCCATTCATCTTGAGACTGTGCGGGAGGCTGGAGTTTGGTGATTGTTCCGGTTTGGCTGTTGATCTCTGCCACTGTATTCTCTTTGGATGGGGTTTCGGTAAATTCTTGTTCTGGCATTTTCACTCCTATAAATTTGACAGTTGAGTTTTTCTAATTTGGATAATTACAACCAAAAGGCTGTTGATTAGGTAATGCACAAGTGCATTAGTACAATTGCGTAAAGGGCACAAAAGGGTTTTAGTGTCCTATAACTATAATTGCCTCGTAATATCTACTGCATCAACTACAAGGTAGAAAGTCAGTAGGAGGATAGAACTCAGAAGGCAGCAGGATGTATTCTGATCAGCTATCTGAGTTATTTTTTTGAATCAACTGGAATCCTCAGTTTGTAATTATCCCATTCCGTGTCATTTGCTCATAATCGTACTAAATTTAAGTACAAATCATGCAAAAATCAGTCCACCTCTCATTTATATAAGCCTAAAAGCTGATTTTATCTGATATTAAAACTATCTTAAGCCGCGTTCGTCAATTAACGCATTCGTATTGATATTAATACGTAATAAAGGTTTTTTTGTATTCACATAGACTAGACTGTAGAAGTATTTTATGATATATGTGCCTGGAGATCAGGGAGATGAGGAAGAAATAACCTATGCCCCATGCTCAATGCCCAACGAATATCAAAGCCTTGGTTTTTTTCCTGATTGTATTAATTTTATAAGAAAGCAGTAAGGTAGAGTATTGGCATACCTGATGACAAGAACTCATTGTTATCAAATGTATATTAAGGAAAGTGTTGTGGTAAAGAGAAGACAGTCTCAGATAGGTCTTTAGTGCAAGAAATTATTCATTGCTGCTGAAAAAAGTAAATTGTATTCGCTGTCAGTAAGTTTACTTAGGAACATTGCTATCAAAACCACTTATACTATATAAGGTTATGTTAATTATCTAGTAAGTAATGATTTGCTATTGCTATAAAAGAAGATAATGTAAATGTTAATCACCAATCTAAGTGTTTGCACAAGCTAAACTGATTTGGTGATTTTTGCGGGGAGGCAAGAAGGTTTGAGAAATGCCTTTTTCAAAAGCCAACCCCTATCGACAACAGTTCAGAAAGCAAAAAAGTGTCAGCCGAAGAGCCATCGACAGACGAACTCCCGACCATAGAATTTCCCTCACGAGGGAAACTCAAAGCCAGTTCTTGGCGCATCCATCAAAAAATTGGCTATGGGTACTTTGTAGCTATTGGAATTGGCTTTTTTGGCTCACTGACTGGGTTAGTGATCGCCAACTACTACCGGGGAAGGGAAGTTAGGCAATTCAATCAAGCCTATGAACAAGGGCAACTACTGAGTAATTATAAAGATGCAGTAGTAGGGGCGCAATTACATAGCTCTAACCTAGTTGCTGTATTGGAAAATTCACAACGGCTACAAAGCAAAAAAGCTGATTTTCTGAAGAATGTTGAAAAAGCCAAGCAATTAGAGTCAGAAATTGCCGGATTTATCGACAGTAAACCTAAAAGACTAGCAGCAACAAGCTCGACTTTACAGACATTATTGCTGGATTACAAGACTAATTTAAAAGCTTACGTTGACCAGATCGAAGTCGTCTTACAGAAAATTAACTCCCAAAAAGTGCAGCCTCGGCAGATTTCCTCTGCCCGATCGCAGTTATTGACAATTATGCGTGGTGAAACAGCCATACGGCTAGACCAGCTTTCTCAAAGCTTGACTAACATCCTGCAAACTGCTGAAGATCAAGAGCAAGAAAGGCAAAAAGCCGTTGAGCAGGCAAAAGTAGTTGAGCGATTCATCGTGATGATAAGTATGCTGGTTTCGGTGGCGATCGCAGCCATTGTAGCTTGGCGTACCAGTCGGGCGATCGCTGAACCGGTTATCACTGTCACCCAAGTAGCGGAGCAAGTTGCAAGAAAATCTAATTTCGATTTGCGAGCGCCTGTTACCACTGAAGATGAAATTGGTCTACTCGCCAAATCTCTAAATCGTCTGATTGAGCGAGTATCTCAGCGAACAAAAGAACTACAACAAGCTAAAGAATTAGCTGAAGCTGCTAGCAAGGCAAAAAGCGTCTTTTTGGCCAATGTCAGCCACGAATTACGCACACCATTAAATGCTGTCATTGGCTTGAGCCAACTTTTAGAAGACGACGCTACGGATCTTGGTTTATCGGCAGACTTTATCACAGACTTAGAAACAATTAACTCTGCTGGTAAGCATCTACTGCACTTGATTAACGAAATCCTCGACTTGTCAAAAATTGAAGCGGGGAAAATGACCCTTTATCCAGAGACATTCGAGATTGCGACACTGATTCATAATATTGTCCTCACAGTTAAACCAGCTATAGAAAAAAATGCCAATATTTTAGAAGTGGATTTTGATGAGCAACTTGGCATGATGTACGCCGATCAAACTAGGATGCGGCAGGTGTTGTTAAATTTACTAAGCAACGCCAGTAAGTTTACTACAAACGGCAAGGTGACGCTGACAGTCAACAGAGAAAAGGATGAATTCCGACCGGAGGCTCCTTTGGGCATGATTACTTTCACTGTTACTGACACAGGCATAGGTATGTCTCAACGTCAACAGCAGCAGTTATTTCAACCTTTTACACAAGGAGATACTTCGACTACGAAAAAGTATGGAGGTACGGGACTGGGGTTAGCAATTAGCCGCCACTTTTGCCAGATGATGGGTGGTGAGATTATTGTCAAAAGTCAACCGGGAGTTGGTTCTACTTTCACCATTCGTTTGCCAATGACTGTGCAGGATTGAAGGAGGCAAGGCATTGGACATTGAGAATGGGGCATTGGTTATTAATTCTTCTCCCCCTGTCTCCCCTGTCTCCCCTGCCCCTCATCTCCCGAACTAAGTAATAATAGTTACCCTCCCTGTATCCAAGTCGTAACGACCCCCGACAATTTTCAATTTGCCAGACTGCACTTGCTCAGTTAAAAGCTGCGATCGCTTCAACTGTTCAATTTGATATTGCACATTTGCAACCACTGCATTCTCAACCGCGTCACCCGGCTGATCCTTGACTTTTGTCACAGCTGGCTTAATTGCCTTCACAAAAGTACTAATATCACCGAGTAAGGAATCGTTTTGGACAGCGGCGGTTACAGCCCCACAACGCTCATGACCCATCACCATCAATAGCGGAGAAGCTAATAAGACAACCGCATATTCAATACTACCGATCGCTTCATGTGTAGCGATATTTCCGGCAATCCGAACATCAAAGATGTCTCCAATGCCCTGATCAAAAACAATTTCTGCGGGGACTCGTGAATCCGCACAACTGAGAATAGTTGCAAATGGATGTTGAACTTGAGCAACTTCCTGCAACCGCAGCGCAGATTGATCGGGGTATTGGGGTTGGTGCTGAATAAATCGCTGATTTCCCTCTATCAGCTTTTGCAATGCTGCATCGGGACTAAGGGATTCAGGGGAAGTTGAGGGTATTTCGGCAGCTTTAGCCTGTTCCACCCGCCAGAGTAAATCGCTGGCAGATAGCATCATTCCAAACGCCCCAGTCATTCCTAACTTCAAAAAATCACGACGTTCCATGAAATGTTTCATTGAATTTATAACTCTTTTACATTGACGCGACACATCTGACAGAGCGAATCTCCATCACATCGGAAACGTAGCAAGTGCCTCCGAATTTATTAAGGAGTGGTTTGATATTTTCTACAACAGGCTTGAGTTGTTCTGGCATACAAAACGCGAGGATGTAAACATTATCAAGCATGGTCATGTCTAAATCTTCTGTCGTTCCTCGTAATCCTTTACCAGCAACATTTTTAATTACGGCATGGTTATGTACACCCGACTTGTCTAAACTATCTAAAATTTTGGCAAGCTCAAAGGAGTTAGCGATAATTTCTATCTTTTTAACTAAGTGCATATTATTACCCCCAAAATAGGTTAATTCCGTAGAGATATAACGGAATTCCCACAATAATATTGAACGGAAATGTCACTGCTAGAGCGGTAGAAACATAGAGGCTGGGATTTGCTTCGGGAACAGTCATCCGCATAGCCGCCGGGACAGCGATGTAAGAAGCACTGGCACACAATACAGCGAATAACAGCGAATCTCCGCGAGGCATACCGATGAGTTTAGCAATCACCAACCCAATGGCAGCATTGACTATTGGAATTAGTATGGCAAATAAAATTAGGAAAACTCCGGTTTTTTGCAAGTCTTTAATTCTTCTAGCTGCGACTAATCCCATGTCCAGTAAAAAGAAGGTGAGAACGCCATAAAACAACCCTTGAGTAAAGGGTTCTAATACGTGCCAACCGCGTTCTCCTGTCAAGACACCGATCAAGAGACTACCGACTAGGAGAAAAACTGAACTATTAAGAAATGCTTCTTGCAAAACTTCCGGCCACGAAAAATCCCGCTTTCCATCGGCGGTGAATATATTCACCAAAATTAGACCAACTATAATCGCTGGGGATTCCATCAGGGCAAGGGCTGCCACCATGTAACCATCAAAAGTAATGCCAAGCTCAGTTAAAAAAGCGCTAGCCGTGATGAAAGTGACGGCACTGATAGAGCCATAGGTTGCAGCGATCGCAGCAGCATCGTAAGTATCCAATTTCAACTTCAAGATAAAAAAGGTGTAAATTGGAACAACGCAAGCCATCATCATTGCTGCTACAAGTGTTAGAACTACTTCCTGAGTGATGCCACTTTTGATTAGTTCTACCCCTCCTTTAAAACCAATGGCAAACAGCAGATACAACGAAAGCAGTTTGGGTATTGGTGCGGGAATTTCCAGATCAGACTTGACAAAAACAGCAGTCATGCCTAAAAAGAAAAACAGGATTGGCGGATTCAAAATGTTGGATACAATTAAGCTAACATCCATATCCACCTCTCCTTGTATTGGTTAAACCTGAAATTAAAGAAATTTTTCATCTTTAAAAATTTAACGGTTGAATCATGATGTATCGTGTATTGCTACCCTATGTCAATTGGGTACTTAAGGAGTGAATAGTCCTATTGGTGACAATACCTTCGGTTGGGTATTACAGCGTTTTTCAAGCAAATAAACCACGCACTAGGGAACATTGCGGTATCCCTACGAAAATCCGTAGGGACAATTCATATAGACGCAAAGCGGCTTCCCGCAGGGTATTGCCCCTACTGTTGACAACAGAACAAGTGAGAGCTTGCCCAATATTTTTATGATGTTTGATTCCCCGTCGCTGATTTTACGACAGAACGCGCAGGAATAATTGCTGGCTAACTTATCTACGTAGAAAAGTTAACGTATTGTCGTGGCAATTAATGAATTGCCACAACACAAACCTTGCCTAAATTCCAGTATTTTTTGATTTACAACAATTTGGGAAATCCCGCTTGCTCAAAATGACGGTCAGATATAAAGGCTTGATTAATCCCCTCCTGTGTCATCACCGCAAAGCTAATACAGTCAGTTAGTCCCCAATCTTTATCAGAGGTTGTTTTAAAAGTGGTTGGCTGTATCTTTGCACTTATTGATCCCCCCTAACCCCCCCTTAAAAAGCAGGGTGGTTTCATACAACGAGAGAAAAATAATAATGATTTGTAGAGGGTGGAGAAAAATGGATAACTAACAAGTATGAACCTCGTCGAACAATTGCAGCAAGTCCCAGACTATAGGCATATCCGA
>NZ_JAIVFT010000015.1 GCF_020829665.1 Nostoc sp. CHAB 5824 | reverse complement strand
TGAGGAGATTTTAATTCAACGTTGTCGTCAAATTATTGACCAGCCTGATTTTGTAAATGGCTTAACCAATTTTCACTGGTGGTCTGAACTAGCGGCTTAATTATGGGCAATTTGCCGGACATCATATGAGTTATAATTCCCACATCTGTGCAAAAACCGGGAAACCCTCTTTCCCCCTGCCCCCTGCCCCCCTGCGGTCTTAATGATAAGTCTTTAACCGGACACGATATTAAAGGTTACTGGGTTTGGGGAAATTCCATTCCTTTCCCCTTTACCCGCAACCCCATTCCCCCACAACTGCTAGAAGTCTTTTGTTCGCATAGCATCTCCAAGAGAAAGCTGGATCTGCTCACTACCAGCTGCAGAAAACATTGCTTTATTGTTTAAATAAGGGGTCTGACCCTCTATTCATCATCTGTATCCGCCAATGCAAAAGGGTTCTGGTCAAAACATGCTTGGTGGTAATCAACTTCCGCCCTTATTCGCAGGATGACGCTAGCTAAACAAGCGATTAAACTATGGATAATATCAAGCAATTGTTGCTTTTAGCACTACTTACATAAATTTAATTTCATTGTTACATCTAAAATCTCATCCTGCTATATAAAATACCGATTATGTCAGTGTATCAAGGAAGTTGTGGCGAGACCGCCAATTTGATTATTGGTGTTCAAAACCAAGAAAACCACAAATTACAAGCAAATTCTGCTCCTGTAGGTGCTCTTGCCACAAGACAAGGAACCGTTTCTACGTTTCTTGCTCCTTTGACTCAGGATACTTTTAAACAGGTCGTTAAGGATGTCGAGCAAAAATTACAGATTGTCCATCAAACCCTATCAATGCTGGATTCTCAGGGGTTTGAAACCATTCTGCAAGAAATGTTGCATTCGATTACCTTGAAAACCGGGGAATTACTGGGGGCAGACCGGACAACAATATTTTTATTGGATGAAGAAAAAAAAGAACTCTGGTCAATTCTGGCTGAGGGAGAAGGCGATCGCTCTTTAGAAATTCGCATCCCAGCCGACAAAGGCATTGCTGGGGAAGTCGCCACCTTTAAGCAAGTTATCAATATTCCCTTTGATTTTTATAGTGACCCGCGATCGCATTTTGCCCAAGAACAAGAAAAAAGAACTGGCTATCGCACCTACACCATGCTGGCTTTGCCACTGTTAAATGAACATGGGCAATTAGTCGCAGTAGTACAATTACTGAATAAATTAAAATCTGGGAATAATCACGATACTCCACTTGCAGAGCGCATTGATACCAAAGGTTTTATCTATGCTGACGAACAATTATTTCAAGAATTTGCCCCTTCGATTCGCCTGATTTTAGAATCCTCGCGCTCTTTTTACGTCGCCACCCAAAAACAAAGAGCAGTGGCGGCGCTGATGAAGGCGATCAAGTCCCTCTCTCAAAGCAGTCTCGACTTAGAAGACACACTAAAGCGGGTGATGGATGAAGCTAAGGAATTAATGAATGCCGATCGCAGTACATTATGGTTAATAGACCGCGATCGCCATGAATTATGGACGAAAATCACCCAAGACGATGGTTCAACTAAGGAGTTGCGAGTCCCTGTAGGTAAAGGCTTTGCTGGTATAGTAGCGGCTTCTGGCAAGAAACTGAATATTGCCTTTGATTTGTACGATGATCCTGAGTCTAGTACTGCCAAACAACTCGACCAGCAAAATGGTTATCGCACCTGTAGCTTGCTTTGTATGCCAGTATTTAACGCCGATCAACAGCTGATTGGTGTTACCCAACTCGTAAATAAAAAGAAAACTGGGGATTTGCCACCTTATAATCCAGCTGATTGGCCCAAAGCTCCCGACTGCTTCCAAGCTAGCTTTGACCGCAACGATGAAGAGTTCATGGAAGCTTTTAATATTCAAGCGGGAGTAGCGCTGCAAAATGCTCAGTTGTTTGCCACAGTCAAGCAACAAGAACAAATGCAAAGGGATATTTTGCGTAGTCTTTCTAATGGGGTGGTTTCCACTGATAAAACTGGGTTAATTATCGCCGCCAATGAAAGTGCCAAGCGTTTGCTAGGACTGGAGCCAGAAGACCGTTTAGAAGGTAAATTCGTTACTGATGCGATCGGCATCAAAGAAGGTGACTTTAGCAAGTGGTATCAGGATGCTTTACATGCAGCCGACTTAAAAGGCCGCCAGCAATATTACCCCGATCGCACACTCATAACTACTGGTACAGAACAGCACAGTATTAATTTATCCATTAACACAATTGCTGATGCTAGCGACCAAGAGCAAGTCCGTGGGGCGCTGGTGGTAATGGAAGACATCAGTGATGAAAAGCGGCTCAAGAGTACCATGTACCGCTACATGACCCAGGAATTAGCCGAAGAATTGCTGAAATTGGATGATGCTAAACTAGGAGGCGATCGTAAAGAAGTTTCGATTTTATTTTCCGATATTCGCGGCTACACCACTTTGACGGAAAACTTGGAAGCAGAAGAAGTGGTGAGTATGCTCAATGAATATTTTGAATCAATGGTGGAGGCAGTCTTTAAACATAAAGGCACTCTTGACAAATACATCGGCGACGCCATTATGGCTGTGTTTGGTTCTCCCCTAGCTTTGGAAGAACACGCTTGGATGGCAGTGCAAACATCCTTAGAAATGCGCCATCGCCTGCATGAATTTAATCAACGTCGCTATGCAGCTGATAAGCCCAGAATTCAAATCGGCATTGGCATCAATTCTGATACCGTGATTAGTGGGAATATTGGCTCTAGTAAGCGAATGGAATTTACCGCCATTGGCGATGGTGTTAATCTTGGCTCCCGATTAGAAAGTGTCAGTAAACAGTATGGTTGCGATATTATTATTAGCCATAATACTTTTAAACCATGCCAAGATTATATTTGGGCTAGAGAACTAGATTACATTCGTGTCAAAGGTAGAAATGAGCCAGTAGCCATATACGAATTGCTAGGTTTGCGTTCCAATCCTATTGAAAGTGAAAAATTGCAAGTTATTGAACACTATCATAAAGGACGCGAGTATTACCTCAAGCGCCAGTTTTCCCTTGCCAGAGCCGAGTTTGCTAATGTTTTGGCAGCAGACAACCAAGACAAAGCTGCTATGTTGCATCTTCTACGTTGTCAGCATTGGTTACAATCACCCCCAACAGAATCAGATTGGGATGAAGGAGTCTGGACATTTCAGGAAAAATAAACGTCCAGAAATCAAATTCAAGCTAATTATCCTTTGGGCAGCAAAGAGTATTTTTTTGAACTTGAATGAGCGCTTGATTAGGTTATCAAATGTAAAATTCTTGATTTGCAAGGGTCTAAAATTAAGCTAAGGTTAATGAAATAAAATCAACAAGTTGAAATTATTTCATACAATCAAAAAATATTTAATTTATTTGTGTCTTGATTTTCTTGAAGTTATGATCAACCTTGCCATCTCAATCTGCATAATCTAGATAAGCCGAACCCCATTTAAGTTCTGTAATCCAGGGCTGAACTGGTTCTCTAGCAATATAAAAAGAACAGCTGCATTGATTTAGATTGTGCCGAAGTGTTGGAAAGTCATGTTTATCTGTATCAAAAGTCCATCTCTGCACAAGGCATCATGAGAAGAATTCAAATTTTAGCTGCCTTTTGAACGGAGTTGGATGAGCAGAAAGAAAAGAATCTGACGATTATATTAAATACAATAATTTGGATAATTTAGTTTTTGGAGTTCCCTAAATATTTTGTCAAAGATCACAATGTATTTAGAGTATGCCAAAATATCTGGGTCAAACTATACTCCATATAAACCACCGTCTATCATTTTTCTCGTTTCCAGCCAGAGGCTGGAAATGCATTAAAAGCGGCTCTGCCGCAAATTCAGGAAGCGGAGTCTCACATTAGCTATTCTCAATCAGAGACTCTCAACGAGGTAATTGATGCAAGAGGTAAGTTATGGATGCTGAGGAGTTGCTCAAGCGTTATGCTGCTGGGGAAAGAGACTTTAGTAGGATTAATTTGGAAGAGGCTGACTTAAGTGGGGCAAACCTGAGCGGGGCTAATCTGAGTCAAGCTAATCTGTTGGCAGCTAATTTGAGTGAGGCTAATTTGAGTGGGGCTAACCTCAGCTATGCCAAATTGAGTCTGGCTAGGTTCATTGGTACTAATTTAGAGGGTGCTAACGTGACTGATGCTGACATAGTTGCTGCCAGATTTGAAAATGCCAACCTCAAAGGGTCTTACCTAAGTGATTTCAGTTACATTAACAATGCGTTGTTCCAAAATACTATTGTGGGTGATGGTAGGATTATCGTCGGCCCAGAGATTATTCATGGATGAAAAATTCTTGCTTCCTCCAAATATAAAAAACTTAAGTATTTCTAACAAATAAAATTTATGTAAACTAATTTTTAAAATATCTTAATAGTTCTTAACTAAGTTTAAAAAATCTTGGGATTGGATTAAGAATAAATTAAGAGAAATGGCTTTGTAAAGGTTAATTGATATTTCTTGTCAAACTGCTGGTAAAGTTACAAACTAAGAAATACAACACACGCAATTATTTTATGACTGCTATTTCTAACTTTCAATTCAAGCGACCAATTTGGCAAACCGCCATCATATTGACTTTGGGCTTTTGGCTCAGTGCTAGTCTAGTTTTAGACTGGGTAATTATGCCTAGCCTTTATCTTTCTGGGATGATGAGCCAAGCTGGTTTTACGACAGCAGGCTATACGATTTTTTGGAACTTCAATCGGATGGAATTGTTATCTGCTGCTGTAGTCTTGACTGGGGCACTAGCTTTGAGCAAAATTCGATATCACTGGAGTATTGGCAGTATTGTTTTATCTGTGTTGCTGCTAACAATAGCTATGCTTGACACCTATTTCTTAACTCCACAGATGTGCGCTATCGGAGTTCAACTCAACCTATTTGAAGCTGCTGCTGCTATTCCATCGACAATGAATTTACTACACGGCAGTTATTGGGTACTGGAAGTAGTTAAGCTGGTGGCTGGCGGCACACTTTTAAGCTGGTGCTGGCGGGAGCAATTTTAAGTAGATGGAGAAGTATAACGGTGAGAATGTCTACTTCTAAATCTCACGCCAAAGACGCAAAGAATTTCTTTGCGTCTTTTTGCTACATATACCTTATGAGTTAATGAATGTGATGCCTATGACGGGCTGCGCCTACGCGGACAATTTTGTATTTATATTTGTGATTTTTAAAACTTCAGATTTTTTGGGTAAATTGCTACTATAAAATAATTTACTTACTTATAAGTGTAATTCAATAAGCATACAAAATTATCTTTTACTGTACATTTTTAGCCTGTCCGGGCATCCGAACAAATTAATACTAAAAGATAATATTAATTAGTTTTCATACTTACTTTACTGATTTATTATGAAGCTTATATATTTCTGCTAACTTTTTTTGAAAATTATAGTAATCTGAATTTTAGTGGTTACTTACTCGTTATCTACCATCTAGCTGAAAAGAGCTATTTTACAAGTATGTACTACCAATCAGGAATTTCGCTGCAAGTTCTTGAATTTGTCACTCCAAATTGTGCAGGGTGACTATTTAGCCCCACATAACATTAGAACCCGTTTCCAGTACTTATGAAGAGATTCGCTTCTGCTGATTTGGTCGCCTGTGCATCTCACCACACACCCTCATGGCGGCAATTATCAGCTAACTCATCCTTGGTCCAAGGTTTACCATTCTTGTTGTGCAAATGATAATTTTACCGAATCCCAACACTGAGAGTTGCTCTACAATCACAAATCTAAGTAAGAAATTGAGATTTTTAAATGCTTAGTATTTAATAATACTTTATTTTTTGATGAAGTTTCCCTCAAGACTAAACTTCTTGGAAAAGTATCCGACGACTTTCGTAACGGCTACAAAACATAGTTTGTTGGCGCGGAAATAATGCCTAAAAGCCTTGACATAGAGAGCAATTTACGTCTACGTTACAGTAGATTTTGGTTGCTCCAGACTTTAGCATTAGGGGCAAAAAAACTTTTGCAAGAGAACTAAAGTATCTGCAATTTTAGGCTGCTAAATACGGATATAAATGATACTTTTGTGACTGATGGGCGAGAGCCAATGGTCTGTGCTTGGCACTTGAGTTACTGTTATATTGGCTAGATTAGCGAAAGATACAGAAAACCAATCTAATTTTTGAAATACTATATCCTGGCAACCAGTCGGGTCATTTTGCTATTGGGCAATAGCATGAATTGGTTTAGTTGTAATTTGTGTTTTATAGCTTAACAGAGATTGGTGAATTAAGAGTTGGGGGTGTGGAATCTCTGTACTAACTCAAATGTGACCGCTATATTTATCTGAACAGTGCTTCCAACAAAGTCGCGGTGAATTGCGAAAAGGTAATTCACTAATTTTACCTGCAAATGTTAATTTTATTTCAGAGCTATCCCAATGAAGACATTTCCGATTAGTAGATACAGATTTTTCCAAAAGCTCCAGCCTTTATCTCTGTTGAAAAAAATCACTGGTAAGTCGGTTACTGGTTGTTTACAGGTGTTTAGCACATCAGGCTCTTGGTCAATATATATGGACGAGGGTAAACTAATTTATGCCTGCTACTCAGAGAAAATGTTTGAGCCGCTTTACAGAAATTTGCAACGCTTGAGTCAGCAAACTTCTACTCTCCCTCACGGAATCAAAGAACAGTTGCGGGCGATATTTGAAACTGGTATTGAAAATCAGACAATACCGAACCCAGATTATCTGGCTATTTGTTGGTTAGTCAATCAGAAATATATCAGTCCCTCTCAAGCGGCGATACTGATAGAGCAATTAGCGCTAGAAGTTCTAGAGTCATTTTTGAACTTAGACGAGGGGAGTTATGAATTTATTCCTGAAAGCTTTCTGGATGACATGCCAAAGTTTTGTCATCTAAATCTCCGCTTACTAGTTGAACGATGTCAAATACCCCGAAGCGAGGCGGCTTATCGTCAGACATCGCCAACTTCTCAATCGCACCCCTCACAATTGTTCCAAATAAATAAGCTGAAACCTAAAACCAAAACTACACCAAAGTCATCTATAACAAACGGCTATAAACCACCAACCTACTCTATTAATACTAATGAACATAGGGGTCAGCGAATTACCCAACCGCCTGTTGACAAAAAAATTTACACAATCTTTTGTATTGATGACAGCCCTACGGTATTGAATACTATTAAAAGTTATTTAGATGAGCAAACATTTTCTGTTGTGGGGGTCACTGATTCTTTAAAAGCTTTAATGCAGATTGTTCACACTAAACCCGACATAATTTTGTTGGATATTTCAATGCCTAACTTAGATGGATATGAACTGTGCTCTTTACTGCGTAAACACTCAAATTTTAAAAATACACCTGTGATTATGGTGTCAGGAAAAGTAGGATTTATAGATAGAGCTAAAGCTAAGATAGTAAGAGCATCAGGTTATTTAACTAAGCCTTTTACACAAGGGGATTTACTCAAAGTAATATTTCAACATATTGTTTAATTTCCTAATATAAATAATAACTACACAAAACCCAACATATTTTTTGGATATTTCAGGTTAAGTATTACCTGGCTTGCTACCATTTTAGTTATAGAAGATTGTCTAAGTGAATTGAAATGAATTAGTCATTATCTTAGAAATAGGGGTTACAATGTTATTAAGGCAACTAATGTCAAAAAAGCTCTATAAATAATTTTAGAAGAAAAGCCAGTGCAATTGTTACTGATGTAGTAATGCCGAAAATGAGTGGATTTGAATTGTGTCGCTTCATTAAAACAAATCCGACTAATCAAAAAGTCCCTATTGTAATTTGTGATAGCAAAAATCAGGCAATTCACCGTTTCTAGGCAAAAAAGTAAGGTGCTGATGCCTATATAACTAAGCTATATATGCCTAAACAGCTACTAAGCGTTATTCAATCGCTTGAGGCATAAACCTAGAAATTAGTTTATGGGATATAGCAATCATTTCTGATTTGTGAAAATTTGCGGTGTCCAGATCCCGACTTTTCAAAGAAGTGGCGGGATTTAACTTTTCAGTCGCCCGTACCCCTACGAGGATCTTGCTACGCGTAGTATTCGCAAGGAGAAGGATCAGTGGCTCTAGTCCTTGAAATTGAGCGATTTATCGCTCACTACGAACCTTTTTTGGAGTGGAATTGACCACTTTAGTAGCTCTGAGGAAGTGGTACCTTCCCCAGTATTTCCAAAAGCGATCGCTCCATAACTTCACTGACAAATTTATTACCTTGTAAGTTGAGGTGAATGTGGTCGTGATACAAAGCTTGCGGGTTGGTAGTTGAATTGAATATCGGTAAAAAGTCTACATAGTTAATTTGCTGTGCTTTGATAAAATCGTTCAAGCGCTGGCGTGCAATAATTTCATAATCGCGGGGGCCTGGTTCACCAATTTCTCGCAGTAAGGGAGTCATAACTAGTAGAAATTGGCTGTTGCTTTGGCGAGTCAGGGCTTGAATTTTGCCGATCGCCTCTAGATTAATCCCGACGCGATCGCCTGCTTCATTTTGCACTGCTTTCATTTCGGGAATTGGTTGTTGCTTGAGGATATAACGTTGCCATACTTCCACCAATGCTAGAGGAGGTTTACTATCGGGATAGTTGCGATCGCGTCCTATCGGTAAAGAAGTGGGAGCAGTAGCAAACAAATCATCGGTATTAATTAATAACACTACCGCTTGCGCGTTGAAATTGCTAAACTTCTCTAAATAAGCTAACTCGTTCCTTGGCCCCCAAGAGTTAGCTGAAGCATTCAACACTTCTACTTCCTGATAATTAGTATTAGTGGATGATGCCAAAGAACGCGTCATAATGGTGGATATTGTATTAGTCTGATCTGTCCACCAGCCACCATTAGCAATAGAATCACCTAACAGTAAAATTCGCAACCCAGAAGGTGCAGGCGTCTTCTTGAGCGGACTACCTCGCATAGAATACTCATTAATTTCAATGCGATTACCAAAACGACGGGTACGCTGGTTAGGAGCCAATAAATAACCAATCTGCTCATCGCTAATGTAAATTAGGGGATTACCAAAGCCAAAGAGCGATCGCAGCCCGATCTCGACTACCACAAACAATCCCACAACCACCGCCAAAATTACGATCAGCACCACTTTCACCTACCCACACCCTCTTATACTGAGTTGCTTTTCAACGATAGTAACTGACGCATTGGGCATTGGAAAGAGGCACAGAGGCAGGGTGGACAAGGTAAAACTTTTCTTCTGGGCTAAGAGATACCCTGCTTTTTCCCCACTCCCCAAGCATCTGGTTAAGCAGATTAGTATGTATTGGAACGTGTTTAATAAGCTTTAAAACAGCAATTGTATGGCTGTTAACTGTCTATTTAATGCTTTACCAAAACTTTGATATATTTTGGCTATTTTTGTGTAAGAGTATAGCAGTGTTTTATAGTGATATAATTTTTTATTATAGTATTACAACAGTTACAATTGTCATCATTTTATCAATTAAATAATTTGGCAAAAATATTTTCGCGGGTAGGGTAGGATGATTAAAATAGTCACACGTAAATATTTAGGCAAAGAAAATGTCTATGACATTGGGGTTAAGCATGACCATAATTTTGCAATCAAAAATGGTTTAATAGCTTCCAATTGTTTCAATAAATCCCATTCGACTGCCTATGGTTATGTAACTTATCAAACAGCATATTTAAAAGCTAATTACCCATTGGAATATATGGCGGCACTGTTAACGGCTAACAGTGGCGATACCGATAAGGTACAGAGATATATTACTAACTGTACAAATATGGGTATTTCCATAGATCCGCCAGATATTAATCGTTCTGGTGTTGATTTTACGCCAACGGCAGGAAAGATTCTGTTTGGATTTTCGGCGGTGCGGAACGTGGGACAGAGTGCGATCGCTTGTATTTTGGAGGCGAGAAATGAGACAGGATTTAAATCCCTCGCTGATTTTTGCGATCGCGTGGATTTACGTGCTGTTAACCGCCGGACTCTGGAATCGCTGATTTACTGTGGAGCCTTTGACAAAATTGAACCCAACCGTCAACAGTTAATTAACGACTTAGAATTAGTGTATGATTGGGCACAATCTCGCGCTAAAGACAGAGCTAGTGGTCAAGGAAATCTCTTAGATTTATTAGGCGACGGATTTTCTTCTACTGCCAATAAAAGAGCAAATAATGCCTTTGAAACTGCTCCCAAATCTAAACCTGTGATGGATTTTCCTCCACAGAAAAAGTTGCAGATGGAAAAAGAATTATTAGGCTTTTATGTATCAGATCATCCCCTGAAATCCTTACGGCAAATAGTACCACTTTTGACTCCAATTAACCTTTCGCAACTAGGAGAGCAAAGGGAAGAAACAAGGCTTTGTGCAGTTGTCATGTTGAATAACGTCAAAAAAGTGGTTACTAAAAAAGGCGATCAAATGGCAATTTTGCAAATAGAAGACCTCACTACACAATCAGAAGCTGTAGTCTTTCCCAAAACCTATGAACGCATTAGTTCTCTACTCCAAGTTGACACTAGATTGATTATTTGGGGAAAAGTAGATCGACGCGACGAGCAAACTCAATTTATTCTTGAAGATGCAGAACCAGTGGAAACAGTACAAATGGTGATGGTGGAGTTAAACCCCCAGCAAGCAGGTAATATGGATTACTTACATCACTTGAAAACAATTTTGCAAGACCATTCAGTAGACAAAGAAAAGGCAAAAATGCCAGTGATCGGAATTATACAAACTGAAAATTCTCGTAAACTTGTTCGTTTGGGTTGGCAATTTTGCGTACAAGATTCCAGAATAACTGTTCAAGCTTTGCAAAACGCCAGTTTTCATGCTCATATAAAATCGCTGACTGGTGGCTGAAGCCTGAAGTGAAAAGTCCATCAATACTCAAAAGCAGCTTAAGAATCAGTTTCACTGAACTGTCAACAGTAAATTGCCTTAAGTATCCAGGATTTTAATCGTTTTTTTAGTTACTTATGCGGATGATGATTTCCTTGAGGGAATGGTATCTTTTTATGCTAAGACCCTTAAGGCTGCGACTGGGGGAAGGAGTTAGAACTTGATGATTGCAAACGAGCTAAATAAATTTGTTTCATACTGTAAAATAATTCAACCCCAAACTCAGGAGGACATTAAAAAATTTTTTGAAGGAGTTATTTTGTTTCCTTATGATAAGGAACTTCTATTACAAGCTTATTTATTTCTGAATATTAAAGACTTGTTTCCCTCGTGCGCTGAATTACTGTTATTTGAAAAATCACCAATATCAGATTATACAGATTTAGGAAAGTGTGATTTTGTCTACCAGACCTTTAAAGGGAGCCTGTTTTTAATTGAAACTAAGTTTATTGATACAGAAGCAACAGGAGCTACAGAAAGAAAAAGAAGAAATAAACACAGAAACAAGGTATTTGAGCAAGTTATTACTTTGAAAGGTCGGTTTAGCGAATATTGGAATATGAGGCTAGATCAATTAGAATGCGGGGTTTTCACAACAGATGCAGAAGTTGCTTGGCGAGGAAATGGCGTGAACGTCATATCTAAATCAATATCTATAGATCATCTGGAAAAATGGCGAAGAAGCTATCACAGTAGTGAAAAATTTTTATCTCATCAAGATGGGTCAAAGCTTGAGGGGAAGGTTAATTTGAAAGGTTGAACCAAAACTCAAGTATACTTTTTACGGTGATTTGCCCCCTATCGCCGATGAATAAACGGCGCAATGGTTTGCCTTACATTGGGTGAGCTATCGATTAAATCCGCTAGATTCACTCTAGTAATTTTTGGTGGATTTATGAATTTCAGGGTAAGCGAAATCTTTCACGGATTCAGATGGCAAGGCAAAATCATCTATTTTGAATTGGTATTTACACTTTTGGTTTTGGCACTGATAAAGCCTTTCTTCAAAATTAATGCACTTACTTTGTGCCTTGCCGCATCTCGTCCAATGTATTAGGTACTTCGGTAAGATTGTAAAATAATCTCCAAATAAATAAGTTTGGATCAACATCCGAAATTAACGCAAGTTATACGGTTTATCCTCAGTAAAACTACTTAAGCAAGCAATAATACTAATGCTGACTCATCTGAGTCATTCTTTTTATGAAATACTGCTGAAATCAGAAAGCTTAGGAATTAGTATTTTCGTCGGGCACTTCAAACTTGTAACCATAGCCCCGCACAGTTTTAATAAATTCCGGTATGCTGGCATCGATTTCCATCTTCTTGCGAAGCTGACCAATATGCACATCAACCACCCGGCCATCTCCCACGTAGTCGCAACCCCAGATTTTTTGGATTAGCTGTGGGCGACTCCAAGCCTGATTAGGATGACTTGCCAAAAAATGTAAGATATTAAATTCCAGCGCTGTTAAAGCAAGAGGTTTATCATTAAGTGTTACCTCCCGACCCTCTGGGTTAATTGCTAGCTGCTTAAAAATGATCCGTTGTGTTGGAGAGGGGTTGATGTAGCGTATCCGTCTCAAAAGAGCTTCTACTCTAACTTCGACTTCTGCAAGGCTAAACGGTTTAGTCATGAAATCATCAGCACCTGCGCTTAAAATTTTAATTTTATCAGCCTCGTCAGTCCTGCTAGTCAGTATCAGCACTAAAACATTAGTACGGCTCTGCATTTCTTGGCAGAGGCTATAACCATTAACATCCGGCAAATTCCAATCCAGAATCACTAAAGCTGGGTTGAATTGCTCAAACAACGATAAGGCAGTTTTACCATCTGCTGCGGACTCTATTTGATATTTCCGACTTAAAAAACGATAGACGAGATTTCGGACGCCGAAATCGTCATCGACGATCATAATTTTGGGAGTAGTAGCGGTAACCATAACCATAATGCTGCCTATTGTAAATTGGGCGATTCGTTGCACCAGTTTTGCTTTACGTGTTTCTGCTGAGAGTGTATTCACGCGCGTCTCTGCTGAGTACGATCGCTAGTGTAGTACTTGTGTACAATTAATCTTCCATGAAGTTTATCAAAACTTTAGCCATTGTAATGCTAATAAATTGTATAAATATTGTATGAATTCTATATAATTTTAAATTTGTGTTGTATAATAGCAAAATTTTATACTTGTTTTAAGTATAATTAAAGACCATTTCTATAACTAGAAATAGTCTAGAGAGACATCAGACGCTACAACATTTGCTACAACTTTGCAAAAGCAACGCACTTCTTGATTAATTAGGTATCCGCAAAAGCTCACAAACCAAGCCATAAGACAATCTAGATTCTAAACTCTACCTACCCAACTGTAGTTTAACTAACGGATATCTGCTCCTGAAAAGGGTCTACGAAAATTTACCTGGGTGCATTTACATGTAGCTACTCTCTTAAGCATATACTATACTACAACTTTCAACCTGAGACTATGACTTGCCAAGGACTGAGAGCATCGCCAGAAGGTATAAGGGCAGCAAAAACAGCTTTAACAGACAAAAGTCAGCATAAATTAGCAACAGCCTTAAGCATTACCTGTCAACCAGGTTCCAAATTTTTTGCGGGTGAGTCGGTTTCCCGCTCTTATTTTGTGCAAATTTGCTCCCCAGCTAGGGTTATCTTGGCAAAAGGTTGCTGGCTTACCTGAAGATGTAATATCTGGGACTTCCAAATGAAAAATATCCCATCCCTGCGGGACGCTACGCGTAGCAAGATCCCCAAAGGGGCACGCTTTTAGGGCACGGGAACAGGGAGCTTTTTAGCGGGGGGAGAAAAAGTCCTTTTGATTCCAAAAATTGGATAATTTATTTTTTCGAGTTCCCTTTGAGGTATAGCAGCCGCCAGGTTGGTTAAAGGATGTTTGAAAAGTCTTCTTGTCGGTATAAAAAGTTTTAGATCCCTCTAAATCTCCCTTTTTAAGGGAGACTTTGATTGTGGTTCCAACCTTTTTAAGGAGGGTTAGGGGGAATCTAAAAGTGCCTAAAGTCACAGCGAAATACTTTTCAAACAACCTCTACGAGAATTTTCATAACTCAAATAGGATTGCTATAGCACCACAAAGTTAACTCAGGGGATAATCATAACTCATTACTCATTTTCTATTGCGATCGCTCTTGGGATATTACCAACACTTGCCAGTTGTACTGTAAATGTGGAACCTTCACATAATTTACTTTTCACAGAAATAGAACCGCCACAGCGTAGCAGCAACTGCTGTACAATTGTTAACCCCAACCCAGCACCACCATAATCTTCAGTTACTGCTGTACGCACACGGTAAAACCGATCAAATATTTTGGAAATCTCGCTTTCGGCAATACCGATACCTGTGTCGCGGAATTCTAATTGGACATAATCGCCTTGAATTCGGGCACGTACCCATACTTGACCTCCATTAGGAGTAAACTTAATGCTGTTATGCAGCAGATTAATCACAATCTGCCTCAGCCCACCACTCACACACCAAATAGATGGAAGTTCAGTGGGTACGGTGTAGGCTAGCATAATCCCTTTTTCTTGGGCTAAAGGTTGGTAGGTACTGACTACTCCAGGCACAATATCTGAGAGCCGCACCGACTCTAAAGTTGTTCCCTCTAAATTACGTTCCAGCTGCACCAGTTCCAACAAACCAGTAATCAGGGAATTTTGCTGATCGCACTGGGTATTTAACATCTGTAAATAACGTTGTCGCTGGGGGGGTTTGAGATTAGGGGAATTCAATAACGAAAGTGCTGTCTTCATGTGCGTCAAGGGTGTACGCAGTTCCTGACACACATTTTTTAGGTATTCATCTTTGAGTTGCTCTTTGTTTTGCAGTTCTTGATTTTGCTGTTGCAACTTGGTGGTGCGTACTGTGATGATTTGACGATTAATTTCATCTTGTCGCAGCAGTTGTTTTGCAAATAGTTGATTCATTAGTGCGCCTTGAGGTGCAGTTGGACAAATAAAATCAGCAGGTATTGGAGATGATTCTGGTGCAATCGCCTGTTCGATACCATCTAATACTTGCTGAATTACTCTCCCCTCAACAGTATTTATAATCAGCAACGGCTGGTTTTTATTAGTATTTACCTTCCCCGATGTCTTATTTTTGCCTTTTTTAAGTGGTCGATGAGCCAAAATTAAACTACAAAACTGTGGCGATAACACTATTAGAAAGTTTTCGCGCCGCAGTTGGCTATCTGGTGGTAGGTGAACGGGCACATGATGAGTGGATAAGGAAGATGAGGGAGATGAGGAAGATAAAGGGGTATTTTCTCCCCCTGCAACACCAGCTCCCTCATCTTCCCCTGTTCCCCCATCTCCCCCTTTCCCACTCTCGTCAATCTGGCAAGTATAAATGAGACTAGACGCACCTACCGAGGATTGATAACGCGCTAATTCTGATTGCCAAATTTTTTCTGGTGGTAGTTTTACCCATAAAGTAGCTACAATTTGCTGCTCAATTAGTAAGTCAATTTGCGCTCTTACCAGTGATAGCAGAGTAGCAGGACTGAGGGACAATGGTTTAGGAGGCGCTTGCACTCCCATAACCATTTGATAAACAGACAGATCCTTAGCTAGAGAAACATTCATGAGTCGACCACAACAAGGATGAAGCAAGAAATAATTCTGTCTTCGATTTTCACCTTTATATGTGCATTTTTTACAAAATCCCCACGGAAATAAACATTAAGTATAAAAAACTTCAGCTACAAGGGGAGAAGGGGGAGCAGGGGAGGCAGGGGAAGAAGAACGATTATTGCCCAATGCCTCATGCCCAATTCCCAAATTAATGTTGTGTCTTCAGTCTTTGGTGTAAAGCGTCGCGTGCGTGTTCTCGGTCATCAAAATGGATTTTTTCAGTGCCGAGAATTTGATAGTCTTCGTGACCTTTACCAGCAAGCAATACTCCATCACCTGGTTGTGCTTGTAAAATAGCGGTACGAATAGCAGTAGCCCGATCGCAAATTACCATTGGCTGAACTGTGTCAGCAATTCCCGCCAAAATGTCTTGCAAAATCCGTTCTGGGTCTTCAGTTCGGGGATTATCCGATGTCACCACTGCTACATCAGCTAGTTCAGCAGCAATTTTACCCATTTTTGGGCGCTTAGTGCGATCGCGATCGCCTCCACAACCAAACACGCAAATCACTTTACCAGGTATAAACGGGCGTGCAGCTTTCAGCAGATTTTCCAGACTATCGGGTGTGTGAGCATAATCCACAATCACGCTAATATCTTGGTCAGGATTAATCTGTACCCGTTCCATTCGTCCGGGAACTCCTGGGAACTCAGGTATCACAGACGCTACTAACTGCAAATCTAGCCCTAAGTGTAAAACTGCTCCAACGGCTGCTAGAAGATTTTCTAAATTATATTGACCAACTAGGGGCGATCGAAAAGCCACCTTACCATGAGGTGTATGTAATGTACCACTGACACCATTTGGCTGGTAATTTAAATCACTCATCCATAAATCAGCGCTGTTGTCGTTGACACTGTAACTCCAAACCTGTTTGGAATCCAACGAGGCAATTAACCGCTTCCCGTAAGAATCATCAGCATTAATTATTGCCCGTCCCTTGAGATAATCAGGGCTAAACAATAACGCTTTGGCAGCAAAGTAATCTTCCATATCGCTGTGATAGTCGAGATGGTCTTGGGTAAGATTACTGAACACCGCCACTTCAAATTGACAACCTAAGACTCTACCTTGGGCCAAAGCGTGGGAACTTACTTCCATCACCCCAAACTCACTACCAGCATTTACAGCCTCTGCTAGCTGCTGTTGCAGTTCTACTGCAAAGGGCGTAGTGTGGGCAGCAGTTTGCTCAAAACCTGCCCAACGAGTGTAGAGAGTTCCCATTAAAGCTGTAGCTAGATTAGCTTTGATGAGCAGAAATTCAATCAGATGAGTAGTTGTAGTTTTGCCATTTGTACCAGTCACACCCACCAGCTTGAGTTTTCGCCCCGGATAACCGTAAAAAGCACTGGCTATCTGGGCACAAGCTTGAGTTATGTTACTTGCACTGATGACTACAGCCTCATTTGTGGGAGGATTTTTCTGTGCAGCTTCGGGAGAAACGATCGCAGCTACAGCCCCAGATGCGATCGCACTTTGCCAAAATTCCCCACCATCAACCCGCGTTCCTGGCATCCCAATAAACAAATCTCCCACACTACAAGCATGGGAATTCGTCTTCAAACCCCTAACTTCCACATCCTCTAAAGTCGGATGGCTAGGCAATTGTTCAACACTATCTACCGCCGTTAGTAATTCCCGCAATTTCATGTTGTGAACCTCGTCACGTCGCTTCGCTCCGAATTCAAAATTCAAAATTCAAAATTAACAAGCCCATCAATAAATTTAGTTGCTCTGTATCCTTTTTTTTTGGTAACACGCTTATCTTGCGCTTATTGTGCATTATTTTTTTCTAATTGGCTAAATACTTACACAACATTTGCTCCAACTGCTGCACACTAGCACGAGGAGAAGGACGCGGTAATGGAGTTTCTATAACTTCTCCCTCCGTGCCCTCTGCGCCTCTGCGGTTCGATAAATAAAGTACCGGCACTTCATACTGATACGCACCAAACCAATCTTCACGAGTCGTAATATCCCTAATTTCCAACTCGAAACTCAGATTTTGGATTTGTTCTAGCTTTTCTTGCAAGCCTTCACATAAATGACAGCCGGGTTTACTGTATAAAATTAATCGCATTTGTTAATTAATTATCATGAACACTATTTTACACATCACCAAAAGCGAACAATGGGAACAAGCAAAAACCCTCGGAACCTATCGTGGTGATACTTTAGACTCGGAAGGATTTATTCACTGTTCGACACCAGCGCAAGTGATGTGGGTTGCAAATCGTTTTTTTGTCAATCAAAAAGGTTTGGTAATTCTTTGCATTGATTCTGAGCAAGTTAAGGCTGAAATTCGTTATGAAGCTGCGGAGGTAGATAATTTATTTCCTCATATTTATGGTGAATTGAATATTGATGCTGTGTTTCAGGTGGTTCATTTTGAGGCTGGGGAAGATGGGTTTTTTGTGTTGCCCAAAGAGGTTATAAGTTTAGAATAACGTAGGCGCTTCGGCTTGCCCCAGGCTACCGCAAAGGAGGAGAGATGAGAAGAAAAGAGTTTAATGTGGGTGAGTATGTTGATCAAATGGCGTTATTGTTGGATTTAGAGATAAGAGATGAGTATCGTGATGGTGTGGTGGCAAATTTTGAGAGAATTAGTGCGATCGCTAATCTTGTAAATTCTTTCCCTTTAACAGAGGATATTGAAGTTGCACCAGTATTTGAACCATGAATGATGCTGTATCAATAGCTGCTGCTGTACGCGAAGGTAAAGTTAGCGCGGTGGAAGTTACCAAGGCTGCGTTAGCACGAATAGCAGCGCAGGATAATCAACTCAACTGTTTTACAGCTGTCACTGCTAAGACAGCTTTAACAGATGCAGCCCGCATTGACAGGGAAATCGCCCAAGGTAATAATCCTGGAACGCTTGCTGGTGTCCCTTTTGCGGTGAAAAATCTTTTCGATATCGCTGGTTTAACAACTCTGGCAGGGTCAAAAATCAATGCAGAGAACCCAGCCGCTAGCCAAGATGCAACAGCAGTAGCAAAGTTGAAACAAGCGGGTGCTGTGCTAATTGGCGCTTTGAATATGGATGAGTACGCTTATGGGTTTGTAACGGAAAACTCCCATTACGGTGCTACTCATAACCCCCATGATTTACAACGAGTTGCTGGTGGTTCATCGGGTGGTTCGGCGGCGGCTGTTGCAGCTGGGTTAGTACCGTTAACATTGGGTTCTGATACGAATGGTTCAATTCGCGTTCCGGCGGCGTTATGTGGCGTTTTTGGTTTGAAGCCGACTTATGGAAGGTTATCTCGTGCTGGGGTAGCTTTATTTTCTAGCAGTTTTGACCACATTGGCCCTTTTGGGCGTTCGGTGCAGGATATTGCAACGGTGTTTGATGTGCTTCAGGGAGAAGACGATCGCGATCCAATTTGTACAAAGCGTCCTCCTGAATTAGTTTTACCACAACTCAATCAAGATATCTCTGCAATCAGAATTGCGATCAGTGGTGATTACTTTATTAAAGGCGCAGAAGCGGAAGCTTTGGCAGCAGTGCAAAAGGTAGCTGATGCTCTGGATGTCACTGAATACGTAACTATACCAGAAGCACACCGCGCCCGTGCAGCAGCCTTTGTGATTACAGCTAGTGAGGGTGCAAATCTGCATTTGGATAAGTTGCGATGTCGTCTCCAAGATTTTGACACAGCGACACGCGATCGCTTTTTGGCTGGGGCGTTAATTCCGAGTAGCTGGTATCTTAAAGCACAACGCTTTAGAAAATGGTATCGCGATCGCGTTCGGGAAGTCTTTCAAAATGTGGATATAATTCTTGCCCCAACTACACCAATTTCTGCACCGCTAATTGGTCAACAAACCATGATTTTGGATGGGGAAGAAATTCTTGTCCGTCCTCATTTAGGGCTATTTACTCAACCATTATCTTTTATTGGTTTACCAGTTTTATCAGTACCAATTCAACGCCAAAATGCTTTACCATTGGGTGTGCAATTGATAGCAGCACCATATAATGAAGCGTTAATTTTACGGGTTGCGGCTGCGTTAGAGGCAAAGGGTGTAGTTTCTGCAAATCTCTGTAACTGCGATCGCTATTTTACTTGAGAGCGATCGCACGAGCATATACCCACTACTTCGCTGTGTCGGCTTACCAGTTTTGAGACAATACATTAAGAACATTCAACCTTTTATAAGTAAATTTTCATCTGTAGTTAATACAACTTAATCTGTACTTATACATCCTCAAGCTCTGGTTACAAACGCTCATGTTGTTATAAGTAAAACTAAAGCTGTAGTTAATACAACTTAAAGATTAATTATAAATAAACATGATTTTATAAGTAAAACAAAAGCTGTAGTTAATACAGCTTCTTCTGTGGTTATAAATGTTGAAGCTGTAGTTAATACAGCTTCTTCTGTGGTTATAAATGCTCAAGCTGTAGTTAATACAGCTTCTTCTGTGGTTGTGAATGCTTAAGCTGTAGTTAATACAACTTCTTCTGTGGTTATAAATGCTCAAGCTGTAGTTATAGCGGTTCCCATTCAGATGCAGTACAAGATTATATCGCAAGGTGTAGGGGCACGGCATGCCGTGCCCCTACGGATGTACCTCACGTAAACGAGAACCGCTATAATACAGTTTCTTCTGTGGTTGTGAATGCTCAAGCTGTCATTAAGATTAGACGCTTTATAGCAGTTCCCATTCCGGGAATAATACTATACTCCATTAAAAGCAGCCGGATAAACAACCTTCCCTTTATACTTTTTTTGATAGCTTTGCAGTGGTTTAACCATAAAGACATCCTCTGGTACTGGAAAAGGAGACTCGATTCCATAAACAACAGAAGGCTGAAAGCCAAAACGAGTATAGAAGTGAGGATAACCAAGGACAATCACTATGGCTTCTTTCTTTGTCTCTGCTATTTCTAACCCTGCTTTTATTAGTGCTATACCAATACCCTGTCTTTGAAACTTTGGATGAACTGCCAAAGGTGCTAAACCGAGTACCTGTAGTGTTTCTTCACCCACCAGGTCAATGTAGCTGAAAAGAATATGACCGACTACAAAATTTTCAATCTCTGCAACCAGAGAAAGTTTTGGAATATAGCGGTCAGAACGGCGAATTTCCTCCACAAGTTTAGCCTCGTTTTCTTGCCCAAAGGCTAATGTATTCACTTCAGCTATTACTGTGTAGTCTGGCAGAGTTTCACAACGAATGTTGATCATTTTAAAACTAATTCCATAAAAACCCAGTTTGCTCGATATTCAAGAGGAATCTCTGTTTTTTCCAAATACGCCTCGATATCCTGAAAGCCAAATACACGATAAAGTGCCTGTGCTTCCTTTGCAAAAGGGGCGCTGTCTAAACGTATCCTTGAGTAATTAATGTAGGCAGCTTCATTGATGATAGCTTCTAATAAAGAGCGACCGATTCCTTTTCTGCGAAATTCCGGTCTTACATACATCCTTTTAATTTCGCCAACATCTTCACCAATCTTTCGCAAGCAAGCGCAGCCGGCTATTTTTGCCTCGTATTGTCCCAAAAGCAAGCGTCCTGAAGGGGGTATAAATTCGTGAAGTTGAGTCATATATTGCTCAAAGAATGTATCAACATCTAAATCGATGCCAAACTGATCGCTGAATATCAACTTAGTCTCGTTAAAATATTCCCAAAAGAGTTCGTGTATATAAGATTTATGTTCCCCAGTCTCTACCTGTATAATTTTCAGCAAAGTTTATGCCTCCGCTAAGTAATTGCATAAGAATCGGTATAAAGAGAATTTGCTTATACGCTAATTTGTGCTAATTAAAACTCAATATCGAGATCCTACCCAAGGGTGAGGGACATTATACATCATAAATTTATGTCGCAAATAGTACGACTTAGAGCTAGCGTAAAGTGGACAATTTGACAATCTTTAATACTAAAACTACTTGGCGTATAGTCATAATCTGTCCGCACGCAACAAGAACGCAAGACACTTGATATATGGTTCAGAATCTCGAAAGAACACGCCAGAGTGCAAGGTTTCCAGAAACTGCACCGGCTGCTAATCCCGTATTTTTTAGAACCTATAGCCGCCGGACATTGGCGGGACTAAGGGAAACATGGGATGAGGTATGCGATCGCACTCTACTCGGCTTAGTCGAGTTGGGAAAGCTAACTCAAGAAGAAGCTGTTATCCTGGATAGGATGCAGCGCAACTTGAAAGCCATGCCCAGTGGACGCTGGCTATGGGTTGGTGGCACAGACTGGATAAGCAAGCCAAAGAATTTTTCCGGCGCTTATAATTGCACCTCTACCAATCTCGAAGACTGGAGTGCCTTCGGATTAATGATGGATCTGGCAATGATGGGCTGTGGTACTGGAGCTGTTCTAGAACCACAATTTATTAGCCAGTTGCCCCCCATCCGTAATCAACTGAATGTCACTGTACAAGGTGAAATTGGTAGCACTCCTCAAAAACAGCGGCGTGAATATACTGAAACTCATATAGAAGGCAATAACGTCACTATTCACGTTGGAGATAGTCGTGAAGGTTGGGTTGAATCATATCAAGCCCTATTAGAACTCTCTACTGATGAACAATTTTCAGCAGAAGTTGAAGTATTAGTTGATATCAGCGATGTCCGCAAAGCAGGAGAAACTCTCAACGGCTTTGGAGGAGTTGCTAATCCTATAAAATTGCCCGGACTTTATCAGCGTTGTGCTTCCATCCTGAATAAAGCTAAAGGACGACAATTAAATTCAGTTGAATGCTGTCTATTAATCGATCAAGCTGCTGTAACAATTGTTGCCGGTAACATTAGGCGCTCAGCTGGTATGAGGCAAGGTTCTAGCGAAGATAGTTTGTTCGCCGATGCCAAAGATAATTTATGGCAGCAAGATGAAAGTGGCAACTGGCGAATCGATCCAGAGCGTGATGCGCTCAGGATGGCAAACCACACTAGAGTTTTTCACCGCAAGCCAACCTTAGAAGAATGTCTGAATGCCGTCCGCAAACAATATTATAGTGGCGAAGGAGCGATTCAATGGGCCGGTGAAGCCGTAGCGCGATCAAATATTGATTTGCTGCCAACACAATCTGACAAAGTTAATTTTTTGCAAGCTTACGAACAAGGAACAGCAAAAGAGTGGTTAAAACAACGTTATCCAAATTTGGATGCTAATGAGCTAGAACATCGTTTAGCTCGCTATGGGCTAAATCCGTGTGGTAATTGATTTTGCCTCACGTTAAAAACCTCGCAAAAACGGGGAAAGCTGAGATGCTAATCCCGTGGTAATCAAAGGAACTAAAAAGCCTTTGACACCGTACAGCGTAGAGAGCGAAACTAGGTTACATCGAAAATTGATGTCTAGAATATAATCTCTCCAAGAGTGCGGGGGCGTATGTGACAAGCACTTTTATTATCTGAAGTCACATCTGCAAAATGTACGCGGAGCTACTGCAAATAATCAAGCAGTAGAACTAGGGGATAAAAAGCCTCTAGGGTAACAAATCTGGAAATCATCGGTAGTAACTTCCACTGTAATTTGTCAGAGGTTCACCTTAATCAAATCGACCCATATAACTATAAAGAACAAGAGGAAGCTTTCACTGCTGGGGCGCTATCTGTAGCAGCACTTTTAAATCACAAATTCTTGGAACCACGCTATCAGTACAGCCGTGAATTAGACCCGATTGTGGGAGTTTCTTTTACAGGTTTATTTGATTTCTTTGTCCATGCTTTTGGTGTTGATTGGCTGCGCTGGTGGGAGCAAGGAAGACCCGCAACTCCACAAGGATTAGCTTTTAAGCGTGAGGAAGAAAAATATTTAAGTTCCTGGAGAGATATTGTACATCGAGTAGTTTGGGATTATTGCGATCGCCACAATCTCAAACGTCCAAATCGTTGTACCACAGTCCAGCCAAGTGGTACGAAGGCATTATTAACTAATGCTAGTTCAGGATGGCATCCTCCAAAAGCGCAAAGATTTATTCGCCGCATCACTTTCGGCAAAAATGACCCAGTAGCCTTAGCTTGTATTGACTATGGTTACAACGTCATTCCCTCTCAATCAGACAAAGATGAACAGGGCAATTTGCTCAATGATCCCTTTGATTCACGGGTAAATGAATGGTTAGTAGAAATTCCTGTTTCTGTATCTTGGGCTGATTTACCAGGTGCTGATGAAATTGATGTTTCTAAGTTTTCAGTATTAGCCCAATTTGATTTTGTCCTCCAGGTTCAACGTTGGTATGTGACTCATAACACATCAGCAACTTTGGAACTTCGTTCTGATGAAATCGAGCCTTTAGGACAACGGATCTACGAAACTATCCAGAATGATGAAGGATATATTTCAGCCGCTCTTTTAGCTCGTTTTGATGACCTGCAATCATTTCCACGTTTGCCATTTGAACCAATAGATAAACCAACTTATGAGCGCTTGAATAAAGAGGTAAAAGCACGACGTAAAACAGATGATTTTTGTGCAGTTTTAAGCCGTTACGATTTAGGTGAAATGCCAGAGGCTGGCCCTAGTGGTTGTGACTCTGACAAGTGCATGTTTCCTGATCAACAACCAAGCTCATAAGGCAAAATGACTACCAACTAAGGTAGTCAATATTTATCTATTACAACAAATAGCAGTGGTTTAATATCATATTAAATCACTGCTTTTTATATGAAGTTAAATTACTTCTTTTCCTCTCGTCAGTAATTATTTTGGTGTAGAGAAGTAGCACAAAATTTCTCTACACTATGATCTTTAAGAAAAGGAGTCTGCCAATGAAAGCTTACGAAATTCAAAGCAACGCCGGGATTGATGCCCTCGCATTAGTCGATCACCCTGAACCAAAACTGACTGCGGGACAAGTTCTTATTCAAGTCAAAGCAACATCTCTAAATTACCGTGATCTGCTTGTCATTGAAGGAGCTTACGGTTCTGGACAGAAATATCCCTTAATTCCCCTGTCTGACGGTGCAGGGGAAGTCGTGGCGGTGGGGGAAGGTGTGACACGGGTGAGAGTAGGCGATCGCGTCGCGGGTATTTTCTTCCAAGACTGGATTTATGGCTCTTTAACCAAAGAGAAAATGAAATCCGATCTCGGAGGTGGTATCAATGGAATGCTGTCTGAGTATGTCGTATTACACCAAGATGGCTTAGTGATATTACCTGACTACTTATCCTACATTGAAGGTGCAACCTTACCCTGTGCAGCAGTCACAGCTTGGCATGGACTGGTGACAAAAGGCAATATTCACGCAGGTGATAGTATTTTATTACTCGGTACTGGGGGAGTTTCGATTTTTGCTCTCCAGTTCGCCAAGATACATGGTGCAAAAGCGATTATTACTTCCAGCAATGATGAGAAATTGGCACGAGCTAAACAGCTTGGTGCTGACGAAACAATCAACTACAAAACAACGCCAGATTGGGAAAAGCAAGTTTACCAATTAACTAATCGCACGGGTGTAGATCATGTAATTGAGGTAGGCGGTGCAGGTACTCTGCCAAAATCACTACAAGCAGTCCGCATTGGAGGACGTATTAGCTTGATTGGCATATTGTCGGGCAGAGGAAATGACATTGACCCCATGCCAATACTTTTTAAGAGTTTAACAGTTCAGGGAATTTATGTTGGCAGTCGGGAAATGTTTGAGGCAATGAATCAGGCGATGCAACAGCATCAAATCAAACCGATTATTGATCGAGTTTTCCCCTTTACTGAAGCACGAGAAGCTTATCATTACCTCAAAAGTGCGGCTCACTTCGGTAAAGTCGTAATTCGTAATTCGTAATTCGTAATTGTAAAGAGTTTAATTCTGTGTTTCAAGTGGGAATTTAAACCCCACTTGAAACATAATTATTAATTACGTTTAAACAGCAGCGAGAGTAGGCGCAGCGAATTTAGCATATCGCTCGATGTAGAATTCCTTAGAGTGAGCGATCGCTTTCACTGACTCACGCTCCTTAAGAGCATGCTTCCATTGCCGCACACGGGTGAATTCAGTCGGTAGGGCAAAGCCACGATACTCTCGCAGTGCAGCCCAGCGCTCAAACCAAGGGAAGTAGGTAAAATCGACCAAACTGATGGATTCACCAAACCAGTAAGGGCCTTCCCCAGATAGCTTTGCTAAACCTTCGTTTTCAATGAATTCCAGATGTTTATATAGTTCCTGTTTAGCTTCTTCTTGTTTTTGGGGATCTGAACTCCGCAGCAGGGTAGAAAAAGCGGGAACAAACCTGGTGTTAGCAAAATCAATCCAGATGCGAGCCTGTGCCCTATCAATGGCGCTGTTGGGTAACAGTGGTGGATTAGGAAATACCTCATCTAGATACTCATTAATTACGGCTGATTCCCAAACTCGGTTATTACCATGAGTTAGTGCAGGCACTTTCCCATAGGGAGAAACTTTGGTAAAGCCTTCAGGCTTATTCTGCAAATCAATTTCAATCAAATCGAAGTTGATGCCCTTCTCTTGGAGTACCAAGCGAGTACGGTGGGCATAAGGACAAACAACTGCACTGTATACTTTGATTTCAGCCATGTTTAAGTTCCTTGGTAAATAGGACTTGTTAATCGGCATTGGGAATTGAATTTTCATCCAAAATCCCAAATCTTAACTGGGCATTGGGCATTGGGAATGGGGTATTATTTATTATTCTTTCCCTGCCTCCCCTACCCCCCCTGCCTCCCCTACCCCCCTGCCCTAACTAAAGCCAGGGCACTTCTTCAGGTGCATAACGAAAGGCGCGGAAGACTGTATTTTGCTCCCCACGAGTTACGGGCGATTTCTCACCTGGAATATTCCGAGATGCAAAGTGGGGGTTGATGTATTCCCAAACAATCTCTCCTGCAACTGTCACCTCGAATATCCGGCCGTAAGCACCTTCTGTAATCAAGGTATTGCCATTGGCCAGACGTTGCGCTCCTGATATGTAGGAACTAAAGAAATTTTGGGGCGGGTTGTCGGTGTACTCCCAAACTATCTCTTTCGTTTGACGGTTTACCTCAATCACACGGGAAAAATTGAGAGCAATGTTACGGCGATGTGCGCCATTGTCGAAAATCAGGATATTACCGTTAGCCAATTCGTTTGGGAAGTGCTGCTGTGCTAGCACGTCATCACCCAGCGTCCAGATGATTTCTCCAGTTTTGCGATCGATAATGACAACTGTGGAGATATTACGGAAGCTCACTATAATGCTGCCATCGGCGAGTTCTCCGACGGTATTCCCATGAGTCCATTCGTGTCGATGATCTTGCGGAGTAATCGTAAATATATCTGGATCGAGGTGTTCGTGAGCGTGCCAAGTCCAAACAATTTCACCTGCTGGAGTCACTTCATAAAGCACATCAGCATAGATATCACCATCTGGTTCTGTACCTGGTACGCCGCCTTTGATCCGAGAAACCAAAGACTGAGGTATCTTTTCAATTGCTAGTAGAATTGTGTTGCCATTGGCTAGTCTGCGTCCATCATGATGGTGGTCTGGATGCTTGTATTCCCAAATAATATTTCCTTTGGGATCTGCTTCTAAAACAACGCCACTTTTGAATGCAGCCCACAAAGCAAAACGTAGTGGTTCTTCTGGTGGAGTTTTACCGTTATAAAAGAGGTTGCCATTAGGCAAAAGATAACCGTATAACCCTGGTGGATAAGGCAGATTCCACTGGTGTAGTACTTCTCCTTCCAAGTTCAGGAGGTAGACTTCACCTTGACCTGTTAAGGGTGTGAAAAGTGTATATCCTTTGAATACTTTTTCGGGATTGTAAGCTCTTAAACCAGTACCCCGACGACGAATAGTATTTTGGTCAACTAATGTTGCTGTAAAAGTCATATTTTACCTACTAAATATCTAGTTTTCAATCTAATAACTGGGAGAGAGTTCATCGCGCATCTCTACTTCTACTCTGATAATGAGAGCCAGAGGCTCTAGGGAGGCGTTACCAGGTTGGAGCCTGGTAACGAGGCAAACTGTCTTTAATTTTGAATTTTGAATTTTGAATTTTGAATTTTGAATTGTTTATGGTGCTGGGTTTGGAGATTGAGCATGAACTATATCCAACTCTTCCAAAATGTCTTTGTTGAGAACTACATTCACACTTTCTAAATTCTCTTTGAGTTGTTCGAGTGTCGTTGCACCAATAATTGTGCTAGGCACAAACCAACGACTCCGCACAAATGCTAAAGCTAGATGTGCTGGAGTGAGTTGATGGCGCTTGGCAATTTCCACATAAGCTGCTACTGCTTGACTTACTTTTGGTTTTAAGTAGCGCTGACCAAAATTTTCAAATAAAGTGACTCTTGCTTTCTCTGGTTTGCCATTTAGGTATTTGCCAGTCAAGAAGCCAAACGCCAAAGGACTATAAGCTAGTAATCCAATTTCTTCGTGATAAACAGCTTCTGCTAAGGCTCCGTCAAATACTCGATTTAGCAAGTTATAAGCATTTTGAATGGAAACAACTTTAGGCAATCCTAATTGTTTAGCAGCGTTACTAAACTGGGCAACTCCCCAAGGTGTTTCATTACTCAAACCTATATAGCGAATTTTTCCAGCCTTAATTACGTCGTCAAAAACTGCTAGCTGTTCAGCGATAGGAACCGTTTCTCCCACCTGAGCCGGATCGAATACCGTTTGCCCAAACCGTGGCACATAGCGATCGGGCCAGTGGATTTGGTACAGATCAATATAATCCGTTTGTAATCTTTTTAGACTCTCATCTACAGCTTGTTTGATATTATCACGGTCAATTGCTTTGGCTCCACCACGTACCCATTTAAAGCCTCGACCAGGCCCAGCAATTTTAGTAGCTATAATGAGTTGATCTCTTTGTTGACGCTTTAACCATTCTCCAATGTAAGTTTCAGTTAATCCATAAGTTTCGCCACTTGTTGGAACTGGGTACATCTCCGCCGCATCAATAAAGTTGACTCCTTGGGCAATAGAATAATCTAGCTGCTCGTGGGCTTCTTCAATAGTATTTTGCTGTCCATAGGTCATAGTGCCCAGACAAATTTCAGAAACTTTTAAATCACTCTTGCCAAGTTGGTTATACTTCATGTTTCCGCGTTGCTTTAAAATCGATTTAACAGTGATATTTTTGTTGGAGATTTTGCATTTTGTCAAGGACGCTATTATTTTTAATTAAATTAGCTTCAAATAACACTGAATTTAGCAATAAACCAATATAAATTTCTCAGCACATATTAATTTGCTGATAATACTAAAAGTCGGTAGATAAAGCGTATTTAATGGGCACAGTTGTTTATTATTGCATAGATTAACCAGATAAGTAAGCAAGCTTGAAGTAATAAAAACTCTAAAATTGTAGTAAAAAATACTTACTTTTATTGGGTATTTGTGAGATGGACTATTCTAGCCTGAGTATATACTACAATAAGTTAGTAGATTTACCGTAGTATATCAAAAAATCTTAAGATTCTTCTAGAATTAAGTCTTAATAAATATTTATATTAATATACTTGGTTCTAAGTAGCTTGGCTTTGCAGTATAAAAAACTACCATTTTTATTTGGGAGAGTTCATAACACCTGGTAGCAATGACATAGATTTAGGGTTTTAATGATTTATATAACCAGGAATTTTTTGTTGCGATCGCTTCCTACGATACTCATGTCTATAGCAATATGATTGAAGTCACAATCAAATAGAAATATTTAAAAAGTTTGCTGAGATGATTATGATGGTATTAAATAAGCTATTGCTATTAGTATATTTTTTACTAATGAACCAATATTTAATAAATACTGAAGAGTAAGCAAGTAAGTAAACATCATTTGATTTAATTATGCGATCGCAAGTGTAATTACAGTGAAATTTAGCGATTCCAATTATTGGGATTGCTTACCTTTAAGCCAACACTACTGATTTTTTCTCCTTCCTATTAATTTTGCTAAATCCTGGATTTAATAATCGCCAATATACTTGATTTCTTGTGGTCTGTACTTAATATTTTGCTAGATTTATTTGTCTTATTTTACTCTTCGTCTTTAGATAGATGGTTTAGCGACCTACACCAAATTTTTTAAATAAAAAATTTGGGATTTTTTCTCCCTATCCTTCTATAAATAATTTATTTATGTTAGATTACATACATATATGAGTATAAAAATTCTAATCTTTTATTAGAACTTTTTTAGAAATTACACCTTTTGACATTAGGGTTAGATTGTCGATATTTCTCCTTATGCCGACAGTTGCCTTTTCTAGAGACGGCTACATTCAGGAGAATCCTAATGTCATTAAACAAAAATGCCCTTGAGCAACCAGAAAATAATCTGCTGGCAGTTCTGCCACCCAGTGATTATGAGCGTCTTGTTCCCCATCTGAAGCTGGTTCCGCTCCCACTTCGGAAAGTCCTTTACGAACCAGGCGAACCAATCACACAGGTCTATTTTCCTAATAAGGCAGTGGTTTCTATAGTCACCACTATGGAAGATGGCTCGACTGTGGAAGTTGGTTTAGTGAGTAATGAAGGCATGGTGGGTATGCCCATAATTTTAGGAGACAACACCACAACCACAACAGCATTTGTGCAGATTCCAGGCGTTGGAATGCAGATGGATGCGGATATACTTAGGAGCGAGTTCAATCGGGGTACAGCCCTTCAGAGCGTGTTACTGCGCTACGTGCAAGGTATGTACACTCAAATAGCACAAGGATCTGCCTGCAACCGTCTTCATAAGCTAGAAAAGCGGCTGGCTCGGTGGTTACTAACAGTTTCTGATCGTCTGGAATCAGACGAATTTCCACTCACGCAAGAATTTATCTCGCAGATGTTGGGTGTACGTCGTGCTGGTGTCACCGAAGCAGCTAACATCCTGAGCGAAGGCGGAATGCTCGCCTACCACCGTGGTCAGATTAACATTCTGAATCGAGAGGCTTTAGAAAAAACTGCTTGTGAATGTTACCAGGTTATAGAAAATGAATTTGTTCGTTTATTGGGCAATAAACCCAATAAACGGCAAAAATAATTTTTTTAAGCTTCCATGTACGAAACTGCACAGACTCGAACAACTCTGTTCATTTAAGATTTTTTAGATTGTCCCCGTGTTCCTTTAGAGAATACACCTTTCGACATTAGGATCAAATTCTGAAATTCTTTCCTTATGCCCTGAGTTGGCTTTTCTAGAGTCACCTACCTTAAGGAGAGTGACTTCTAATGTCATTAGATAAAAGCCTTTTTCAGCAACCACCAAATAAGCTGCTCGCAGCTTTGCCAGCCAGTGATTATGAACGCCTTGTCCCTCATTTAAAGCTGGTTGCGCTCCCATTACGGAAAGTCCTTTACCAAGCAGGCGAACCGATCGCACAGGTCTATTTTCCTGATAAGGCAGTGGTTTCTATAGTTACCACTATGGAAAATGGTTCGACTGTGGAAGCTGGTTTAGTGAGCAATGAAGGCATGGTGGGTATCCCGATAATTTTAGGAAACAACATTACAACCACAACAGCGTTTGTGCAAGTTTCGGGCGCTGGAATGCAGATGAATGCAGATGTACTCAAAGCCGAGTTCAATCGGGGCGGAGCTATTCAAATCCTGCTGTTGCGCTATGTACAAGCTGCATACGCTGAACTGGCGCAAGGAACTGCCTGTAACCGTCTCCATACACTGGAGGAACGGCTGGCTCGTTGGCTACTGACAGTCTCTGAGCGTCTGGAATTAGAAGATTTCCCGCTGACGCAAGAATTTATTTCCCAGATGCTAGGTGTACGCCGTTCCGGCGTGACAGTAGCGGCTAGCACCCTCAGCCGAGCCGGAATGATCAGCTACCAACGTGGTCATATTAGCATTCTGAACCGAGAGCATCTGGAAGCAACTTCCTGCGAGTGTTATCGAGTCATCCAAAACGAATTTGCTCGGTTGCTGGGGAATCATAAGGCGCGATCGCCGATGAATAAATCATTTTAAGTTACTATGTCCGACACCGGACAGACGCTTGCTACTAACTCCATTAAGATTTAATAAAGAATGCATAAAATGGTATTGACAAATGCGTGCCTTTTGATGCAACTGCTACTCCAGATGCTTGAGCTATACGGCGGTGGGAATAATGTCTAATCAATTGATGTCTTTTGAGGGTTTGCGATTGCTCGTTGTCGATGATGATGATGATACGAGAACATTACTTACCTTCCTGTTTCAAATAGACGGAGCAGAAGTTGTCACAGCGGCTTCGGCAGGTGATGCTCTAGAAATAATGTCATTCTTTAAACCAGACATTTTGATTAGTGACATTTATTTACCGGATGAAAACGGCTGCTCATTGCTCATGAAGATCAAAAAGCTGGAAGCAAGGCGAGGGAGAAAGATTCCAGCTATTGCTCTGACGGCATCTGCTTACGACGAAGACCGTAATCGTGCGTTATTAGCAGGTTATGATATATACCGATGCAAGCCGATAGATTTAGAGGCTTTAGCTTCTGTGGTTGCTAGTTTAGTTGGACTCAAACAATACGCTTGACCGAAATTAATGGGATGTTGCCCCATCCTAGAAGGACGACTTTGTGTCATCATTCTTATCAATACAGTGCTGAAGAATCTCCGCACTTGTAGGGCGGAGAGTGTCAAATATTTGGATGCAACAAGGCAGAAGCCAGTAAGGAAGAAAGCTTTAACTAAATTTTATTTATTTTGAAAATGCGATGTCTATAGCGAATTATGCCAACGCCTAGTGATTTTTATATTAAATCAGCGCGTTGGCGTAGTCCGTTGTAGACATCGCATTTTCTTAGGAATCTTTTGACTAATTTTATTTTTTCTTAATTTCGCTACTAGCAAAAACCTTTTTAAAGCACAGGGATATAAAATATACTAAGAATAAATACAGAGAAGACTGAAATAATTCTCTGTGAGTACTCATTTTTTCATATAAAGGGGTGCATTATGGAATATCTTGCTTATTCTCACATGTTTATTGCTCAAGAAGAAGCATCTCGAAATACCAAATATAATCCGTCTAAATCTCAATTAAATAGCAAAAAATCTCTTAAATCTTCTGACATAGTTATTACTAAAAAAGAGACATTTGAAATTACCAAACCTAAATTCACTTGGAAAAAACTTTTTAAATCTTCAGCTTGGTTAGCTTTAGCTGGTGTTGGTGTATTACTTATTGCTGCTGCCCAAATTCAAATGAGTTCGGCTGCATATGTAAAGACTAACGGCAGTTGTTTGCGTATCCGTACAGGGCCAAGCACTAACTACTCATATGTGGATTGTGTACCAAATGGTGCAACACTTCCAGCGATTGAAAGGTATGAAAACGGTTTTGCTAGGCTTTCTACGGGTAGATACGTTTTTGCTCGATGGGTTGGTGATAGAACTAATTATCCTCCTGTGACTAGACCAGGTGGCGTTGGTGGTTCAGTCATTCTTACTCGTGGTTCTAGAGGTCAGCTTGTAAGAGACGTTCAAACAGCTTTAGGTAATCTCAGAGTTGATGGAATTTACGGTCAAGAAACTGTTAGCCGAGTCCGAAGCTTTCAGGCAAGTAAAGGTCTACTTGTAGATGGTGCAGTGGGGCCCGAAACTAGATTAGCTTTGGGTATTTAACCAGAAGCCATCCTTTGAAAATCTCGTTTCTAGGTTCTACTATTTTCTTGTGGGATGGAGAGAAATCATTCATCCCACGCTCGGCTATCACCTGAGACGTGGGGCTTTTGTCAGGTTAAACTAAAAAAAGAAAAACCGGTTTTTACCCCGGTTTTTTGCACCCTAAAAAACAGAAATTTTGCATTTTGTTTAATCCACGTTCCTAAGTTGATATTTCTGATGAAAGACCCAGGTAATTCTGCACAATCTGCAAGATGCGCTCTGCTGCATGACCATCTCCAAAGGGATTAATTGCATTTGCCATTGCTTCATAAGCATCTGGATCGCCCAGTAACTCAGCAGCATTTGCAAAAATGTTCTCACTCGTTGTGCCTACAAGTTTGGCTGTTCCGGCTACAACAGCCTCTGGTCTTTCGGTGGTGTCTCTTAAAACTAGTACTGGTTTTCCCAAGCTGGGGGCTTCTTCTTGCAAACCACCAGAATCAGTGAGCAAAAGATGCGATCGCCCAATTGCTCCCACCAATTCACCATAATCTAGAGGATCTGTTAAGAAAATTCGGGGATGATTCCCTAAAAGTTCCTGCAACGGAACTCGCACTGTTGGATTGCGGTGTAATGGTAATAGCAAAGCTGTATCAGGAAACTTGTCTAAGATTTGTAAAAAGCCTTGAGCGATCGCTTGTAGTGGTTCTCCCCAATTCTCCCGACGATGAACTGTTGCTAGCAAAACGCGATATGAATCCCAGTCTAAGCCTGGTACATTGCAAACTGCTTGGGTTGCAGCTACATTCAACAGCGCATCAATTACAGTGTTACCCGTCATGTGAATTTCACCTAAAACACCAGAACGATGCAAGTTTTCCACAGCCCAAGGAGTCGGCGCAAAGTGCAACTGAGTAATTTGAGAAATCAACCGCCGATTAGCTTCTTCTGGATAAGGATTAAAGATATCATCAGTTCTTAACCCTGCTTCTACATGACCTATAGGGATTTTTTGATAAAAAGCTGCCAAAGCTGCGGCAAAAGCCGTGGTAGTGTCTCCCTGCACCACTACTAAATCTGGTTTTTTCTCCTTAAATAATGCTTCTAACCCTTGTAAACTACGGCAGGTAATATCATTTAGAGATTGCTGAACCTGCATAATTTCCAAGTCATAATCTGCCTTAATGTTGAACAACTGCATAACTTGCTCAACCATCTCTCGATGCTGTCCAGTTAGAATTACTTGGCATTCAAAACTTGAATATTTTTGAAAAACCTGAATCACTGGAGCTAGTTTTATCGCTTCCGGACGAGTACCCAAGATAATGCAAACGCGTTTTTGATTAGTCATTTGTCATTAGTCATCTGTCATTTGCCAATGGTTATAGTCAATGGTCTATGGTCAATAGTCAATAGTTAACGGTCAATCATTACACAAATCATAAATATAAAAGGATAAATCACACAAAAAGCATGAAAAAACCCGGCTGAATCGGGCAGATGCACTGTTTATTGAATTAATCTGTAATGATTACATCTTGATCTCACAAGTAAAATTACAAAAAGCATGAAAAAACCCGGCTTAACCGGGCAGACGCACTGTTTGTCGTATTCACCTGTAATGATTACATTTTAATCTCACAAGTTAACGGGCAAGCAGCGTAAACACTAGTCTGCATTTGGTCTGCCTCTCCATGCAGCCAGCTTAACCATTTAACTTGACTAGGATGAACTCCTTTAAGAGTTAGTACACCCGCAGCCAATACAACTGCCATGACATTAAACATGATTAAACCGCCTGCTACAAGCAAAACAGCACTAACAGGCATTACAGATTGCAAGATGATCGACAACAGACATCCAACCGTAGCCATCAAGACAACTAGTGGAAAACCGACAACCAACAAGCACACTGCCAATGTAAAAGTCCATATTAAAAAGCTTTTAATCATCAACAAGGAGTAGGTCTTTCCTAGATTAGAGCTTTGAGCAGAAACCATTGACTTTTCCTCCCAAAAATACACAGCAAATTTTAATTTTTCAGTCATATCTCACTTTTGGCGAGTAAACTGAATTTGTTTCTCAGTGAAATTCAGTATATAAAAACTAATTTGAAAAATGAGCATTTGTTTACTAAAGTTTACAGTTAGTTTTTTGTAATTATGAATATAAAGTCAAGTTTCTATCTATTAAAAAAACAAGTTTTTTTCATCTATCTTCAGGTATATAACCTAAAAACTATAAGCTTTTAACCTTGATCCCCAAAATATTACTCCTATTCAAGTTAACATTTCTTATAAAAATTAGGAGTTGTTCTCATAATTTATAGATGGGCTGAATTAATGATCTGCTAGTGTTTGTGCTGTTAATTGCTGGCAATTCGTCTCCATGTGTAGGATAAATCTCTCATCTAAAAAGCTCAGAATATTTATATTTTATCAAAAGTATTATAAATTACCAAAAAACCTCTGTACTTTTGCTGAGGGAGTTTGAGTACTTCCGTGTGTTAAACCAGGTTAGATAAGTTAAATAATTTCTCTAAATATTTTGAGTAATGAAATTTCAAGAACAAAAGATACAAATTGAGGTGGATGAAATGCATTGACCGTGGTTCTAGAGTTTCAATCGTCTCCTATCACTGCTAGAGCTAGCACCCAAGCATTCTCAAAAAGTCATCGAAGCAAGTGACTTGACTTCTCGTTAATTCAACTTTTTAACTGCCAAATGTGAAGATATATGACAGAATCACAATCTCCATTAAATTCTAACTCTGCTGCCGAACGCAACTTGCCACCAATGCCGCCACCACCACCAACCTTTAGTACGCAGCGGCAAATGACACAAACATTAGATATGTCAATGGATAGGAGTAGCAACGCGCCTGTTGCAAGTCATCGTCCGGGTAGTCCACCGCCAATCCCTAGTTCAGTTCGCCCTAAAAACAGCAGTCCGCAAATCACTTTAGCGCAATTAATCAGGGAAGCTTACGATCAGGGATATTCTGACTTGCACTTGGGTGTAGGTGAAATACCCCGCTTCCGCAACCGAGGAGAAATTCAATCAACGGATTATCCAGAAACAGATAAAGAAACTTTTATGAATTGGCTGCGGGAGGTGATGACTGAGGGGGAAATTCAGCGCTTTGAAGAACACTTAGAATTTGACGGAGCAACTCAATACGACTTTGCTCGCGTGCGGATTAATATTTTTGGCTCCCTCAAAGGGCCTGCAATGGTGTTGCGCTTGATTCCGTTAAAAATTTTAACTATGGAACAGTTGAACTTACCGCCAATTTTCCGGGATATTTGTCATCACCACAAAGGTTTAATTTTGGTGACTGGCCCCACTGGTTCAGGTAAGTCCACCACAATGGCAGCGATGATTGACTACATCAATAAAGAGATGGCCAAGCATATCATCACCATTGAAGACCCAATAGAATTTGTTCATCAAAGCCGCAAGTCTTTAGTCAAACAGCGGGAAGTGGGAATGCACACCCGGAAATTTGACAACGCTTTGAAAGCAGCTTTGCGGGAAGACCCAGATTTGATTCTGGTGGGTGAAATGCGGGATAAGGAAACAGTCAACACCGCCCTAAAAGCCGCTCAGACTGGTCACTTGGTCATGGGAACCCTGCACACCAATAGCGCTGTCAAAACTATTGAGCGGATTCTCAATCTCTACTCTGGTGAAGAACAGGATGCAATGCGGGTGGCTATTTCTGAGTCTTTAGTGGCAGTAATTGCCCAAGGTTTGTGTCGCACAACTGACGGAAAGCGGGCTGCTTTCCATGATGTCTTGATTAACACTGAGGCTATTAAAGAATGGATCAAAGACGGTAAGTATGATGAAATTAGCGAGTTGATGAAACAAGCTGGCTTTGACGGCATGATTACGATGAATCAGTCGTTGCTCAATCTCTATCAAGACGGCCGCATCACCGAAGAAACTGCTTTAGAAATGTCACCAACTCCTAACGAAATGGCGCAGTTTCTCCGAGGTCGAGTTTAAGTCTGTTCTTCTTCGCAAGAACAGTCTTGTTTCGAGTCTGCGACTATTGATGACAACTTAAAGCAATCGTCAAAATGTCAAGCAGGGTGTGGAGATAAGTTGAAAGTGGTTTGCTGTCGGGATTTGGGTTGATATTTAACAATGCCCAAATCTCGATTTTTGGGAGAAACAAGGTAAGCAATCAAAAGTCGGGTATTTGAGAGGATGTTTTAAAAGTCCTATTGTAGGTATCAAAACTTTCTAGATCCTCCTAAATCCCCCTTAAAAAGGGGGACTTTGATTCTAGTTACCACCTTTTTAAGGGGGGTTAGGGGGGATCAATAACTGCCTAATAATCACAGCCAAATACTTTTAAAACATCCTCTGAGCCTTGTGATTTTCATCACTAATTTTAGGATTGCTATATGTTGTCAAAAAAATCTAAAACTGGTAATTATCAGCCAACTATTTTAACTGCTAATCTTGCAAGCAAAACACCTCAGAAATCAACAATGTAAATGCACCTGAATCATCATATTTAGCAGTGAGGCGTTTATATTCATTTTCTGCAACTAGCTTACCGGCTACTATCTCAAATTCTTCTCCCATAGGCAACTTTTTAGGAATATTTACAACGACAGCATCGGGTAAGTAGAAAGTGTCATTTTTGCCATTGGTCGGGTCTAAAATAATATTGCGAATTTCTTCAGCATCGGAAATTTTTAAATCAGAGGTGATAGATTGTTTTGTGCCTATCCAACTTCCTGACAAACTGGTTATTTCCTCGCTTGTTCTGCTGTTAGGAAAACTATTTAAATGTTCGCGTAGATGGAGAATTTTCTCTAAATCCCCATTCTCTGTATAGATACTACCTATGCTAGTATTCCAATCTTTATGCTTTAAAAATAACTCAACTGAGAAACTACTTCCCGATTCCAGTTTTCTTGAAACCCAAGTACTAGAACCATAATCAACAAGAGCTAATGCCCTTTTAGATGGATTTGCTGGATGCAATAATCCATCAGGTTGATTACAAGTTTCCTTGTGAATTTGCCATTGTTTTTCTAGCATACTCCCGTCTGGTGAAGGGAACTGATTTGTGTGAGTAATTACCGTTTTATTGGCATTGGAGCGCAAATTTCTGATACCTTGAGAAGACTTAATGACTTCTTTTTCTGGCGAGTAAACAGTCCATATACCATACATAGACTGTCCTTCTATGGTCAGGTATCCAAATAATTTTTCCCAGTGTTGCTCTTGAAGATGCGTCATTTTATTAAAGTCACGATTTTAGGTATTGACCTTAATTACTCATTTTCGATCAGAACTGTGACAGCAGCGATCGCAATCAACATTTCATCATTTTTATCATTGAGTTCGGCAATTGCCCGCCCTTGAACTATCATCCCCCCAGATTCTACGGTAAGAGTTTTCCGACCGAATGGTAATACAGCTAGTACCTCTTCTTCTCGGACTTGCTCTGGATATGGCACTGCTACCTGAACTTCTATAATCATTTCATTGGGGTGGCTTAAGCCAGCAACTTCCCAAACACCAGGTAAAGCATTGTGAGCGATCGCATTTCGTACTGCCCTTGATGCTGCTACTGTCGGTTCTTGTCCATGCTGATCTATTCCCATCCCCATCTCGATAATCAACCGTTTACGCACCATTACTACCTCCAGTAAATTCTGCACCTTTCATCCCCAAAGGCAACTATGCTGAAGCAGGAGGCTCAATTGGAATACTGCATCCCTTTTTTACCAAACCTTTCGCGCAGAGTCCTGCAATGAGAGCCACACATGCCCCCTGCCCCCTGCCTCCTGCCTCCTTCACACCATACGCTGCAAGCGACTTAGACGCTCTGAGTAACTTTTCATCACCTTCAGGGCAAACATGGGTGTTTCTTGAACAGCAAAGAGAAACCCTTTCTCATCAACAAAAGCAAGTTTGCTGTCCACCCTGGCAATAGCTGTATAAGTTCTATTTTTGACTCCTACAAGTACCCCAACACCAAAAACTTCGCCTGTGTCAATGGTTTCTACAACCTTGCCATTGACTAATATATCCACTGTTCCATCCAGAATCCCGTACATGTGATCGCCAGACTGTCCTTCTTCAAAGATGACCTCGCCTGCTGAAAACGCTTGAGGGTCGGGTTGTTTTTGAAAGATACTGACTGTTACTACAGGACTTAACATTTAGAGCAACCCCAAAATTCTTGGTTTTTAGACGAAACTTTTGGATAGTTTTACGCGAACCCAGAAAAGTATACTACTTTCTGTTGATTAACTCTCAATATCCGCAAAATTCCTGATTAGTGTCCTAATCGCCAAGAAACCTCTCCCTGGTTTTACTACGCAAAACCGTCCCTCTCCGACTCGGAGAGGGAGAGACTTGAACGAAAATTCAAGGTAGGGAGAGGTTTATCGAAAAAGGTGAATAAAATAGCAAATTTTGGTTTTCATGTCATCTTCTATAATTAATAAAACTTGCACACCTAATTCTAGGCATGAGACTGTGACCGAATCAGGAAGTTACAAAGATACTGTAAACCTACCCAAGACTAACTTTGATATGCGGGCAAACGCCATCAAGCGTGAGCCTGAAATCCAAAAATTTTGGGAAGAAAATAAAATTTACGATCGCCTCTTTGAAAATAACCCCGGCGAATTATTTATACTGCACGATGGGCCTCCCTACGCTAATGGCTCACTCCATATTGGTCATGCTTTAAATAAAATTCTCAAAGATATTATTAATCGCTACCAACTGCTAAAAGGGCGTAAAGTTCGCTACGTCCCTGGTTGGGATTGTCACGGGTTACCAATTGAGTTGAAAGTTTTGCAGAACATGAAGTCAGCAGAGCGGCAAAACTTAACGCCTTTACAACTGCGGCAGAAAGCGGAAGAATTTGCCTTAGCTACGGTAAACGACCAGCGCCAAAATTTTCAACGCTACGGTATTTGGGGTGATTGGAACCACCCTTATTTAACTCTAAAGCCGGAATATGAAGCGGCTCAAATTGGCGTGTTTGGTCAGATGTTCTTAAAAGGCTACATCTATCGCGGTTTGAAGCCTGTTCACTGGAGTCCCAGTTCTAAAACTGCTTTGGCTGAAGCTGAGTTGGAATATCCAGAAGGTCACGTTTCCCGCAGTATCTATGCAGCTTTTGCAGTTACAAGTTTGGCGGAAGCTGTAAAACCACTGTTGGCGGAATATCAGTCAGATTTGGGTGTGGCTATCTGGACAACCACACCTTGGACAATTCCGGGAAATTTGGCTGTGGCAGTGAATGCAGATTTGAATTATGCAGTGGTGGAAGTTTCGCGTCCAGAGGCAGAAACGGGGAGTAATTTCAAATACCTAATCGTTGCTGCTGATTTAGTGGAACGTTTATCTTCGACGTTGGGAGTTGAGTTAACTCTTAAAGCCACGTTCAAGGGGAATGACTTAGAACATACTACTTACCGTCATCCTCTATTTGACCGTGAAAGTCCGATTGTCGTGGGCGGTGATTATATCACTACTGAGTCGGGTACTGGGCTGGTACATACTGCACCCGGTCATGGTCAAGAAGACTACATTGTTGGTCTGCGTTATGGTTTGCCCATCCTTGCACCAGTGGATGACAATGGCAATTTTACCGAAGAAGCGGGACAATTTGCTGGATTAAATGTTCTGGGTGATGGGAATCAAGCGGTAATTGATGCACTGGCTGCGGCTGGTTCTTTGTTGAAAGAAGAACCATATCCTCATAAATATCCTTATGATTGGCGGACGAAGAAACCAACGATTTTCCGCGCGACTGAACAATGGTTTGCTTCGGTGGAGGGATTTAGAGAAGAAGCGCTTCATGCGATCGCAACGGTAAAATGGATTCCAGCCCAAGGTGAAAATCGGATCACGCCAATGGTAGCGGAGCGTTCCGATTGGTGTATCTCCCGTCAACGGAGTTGGGGTGTACCCATTCCTGTTTTCTACGATGAAGCCACGGGAGAACCACTGTTGAATGAAGAAATTATCAACCACGTCCAAGGAATTATCGCAGAAAAAGGTTCTGATGCTTGGTGGGAACTTTCAGTGGAGGAGTTATTACCAGAATCATATCGCCAAAATGGCAAGTCGTACCGCAAAGGTACAGACACAATGGATGTATGGTTTGATTCTGGCTCATCTTGGGCGGCTGTCGTCGAACAGCGTCCAGAGTTACGCTACCCTGCTGATATATATTTGGAAGGTTCCGACCAACATCGCGGCTGGTTCCAGTCAAGCTTGCTCACCAGTGTAGCAGTGAATGACATTGCACCTTACAAAACTGTGCTAACTCACGGCTTTGCTTTGGACGAACAAGGGCGGAAAATGAGTAAGTCAGAAGGAAATGTGGTTGACCCAAATACAATCATTGAAGGCGGGAAAAATCAAAAAGTAGAACCGCCTTACGGTGCAGATATATTGAGATTATGGGTTTCATCGGTAGACTACTCTGGGGATGTCCGCATTGGTAAAAACATCATCAAGCAGATGAATGATGTTAGAGGCAAGATTCGCAATACGGCGCGGTTTTTGTTGGGTAGCTTGCATGATTTTGACCCCGAAAAAGATACAGTCCCCTTCGAGGAATTGCCAGAACTTGACCGTTATATGCTGCACCGCATTACCGAGGTGTTTGAGGAAGTAACGGTTGCCTTTGAAAGTTTCCAATTCTTCCGCTTCTTCCAAACAGTGCAGAATTTCTGCGTGGTGGATTTATCTAACTTTTATTTAGATGTTGCCAAAGATAGGCTGTACATCAGTGCAACGGATGCTTTCCGCCGTCGCAGTTGTCAAACGGTGCTGAAGATAGCAATAGATAATCTAGCACGAGCGATCGCGCCAGTGTTATGCCACACCGCCGAAGATATTTGGCAATATCTCCCCTACAAAACCCCTTACAAATCGGTGTTTGAAGCCGGTTGGGTGCAGGTTGAGGAAAAATGGCGTAATCCAGAGTTAGCGGAATTTTGGCAACAAGTCCGACAAATTCGTACTGAGGTGAATAAGGTATTAGAGCAAGCTAGGATAGAAAAATTGATTGGTTCGTCTCTAGAAGCAAAAGCCTTGCTTTATGTAGCTGATGAGCATTTACGTTCTTCAGTAAAAGCACTAAATCCAGTTAGTGGTAACGGTATCGATGAACTTCGTTATCTGTTCCTCACCTCCCAAGTGGAAGTATTAGATACTTCAGAAGCACTGCAAGGGGTGAAATATAACTTGCAATCAGATAGCTGGGGAATTGGTGTAGTGAACGCAGATGGACAAAAATGCGATCGCTGTTGGAACTATTCCATTCATGTGGGAGAATCAACAGAACATCCCCTAATTTGCGAACGATGCGTTGCAGCTTTAGCCGGAGAGTTCTAAAAGCAAAAATCTAAATGCACTTTTCACTCATGAAGTCCCCATTGCGCTTGCTAATGTGATGGGCGGACTTCATGTGTATAGCCACGATTTATAAACACGACGTAAATCCAGGCTATCATCTCAATTAACAAGACTTGGGGCAAAATCCCCTTGTTAAAAGTAGGTAAACTTCCGCTATTCAAATTTTGTCTGGTAGTCGCGCTTCTAGATGGTATAGTCAAAATAAACAATTATTTTGCGTATTTACACTGGATATATACTTACGCATTTTCACTGAGCTATTTTAAATTGTAAAGTTAATTGATACTGTTGTTAAAAGAATATCCAGATATTATATTAATATCTATAAATTCGATTAAAACATGGATTAACTCAAAATTTAAGAGATACAGAGATATGTCAGATAGAGTTGCTAAAGAGTTAGCAGATTTTTTGTTTCAAATAGAACAGAGATCGCAGTTTCATGCAGGCTATCCATATAATTTAAGCTGTGATTACAGTGCGATCGCAAAACTTTTTAATTATCTGTTAAATAATGCTGGAGATCCATATATTGAGCCAGATTTTGGTCTCCATTCTCGTAAGTTTGAGCAAGAAGTCTTATCTTTTTTTGCTGACCTCTATAAGATTCCAGAAGATCAGTTTTGGGGTTATGTTACTGCTGGTGGAACTGAAGGTAATTTATATGGAATGTTTTTAGCAAGGGAAATCTACCCTAATGGGATTGTTTACTCATCACAAGACTCTCATTACTCAATTACCAAAGCGGCCAAATTATTCCGCATCCAACATAATGTTGTTAATTCGCAAATTAATGGAGAGATAAATTATGAACATTTTGAACAACTAATTAAGGAAAATCGTAGTCATCCAGTAATCATAAATTTAAATATTGGGACTACTGTCAAAGGTGCGATTGATAACTTAGACAAAGTTATAGAAATTCTAGAGGGCAATCAGATTAAAGATTATTACATCCATTGTGATGCTGCACTTTCAGGATTAATATTACCATTTTTAGATGGCGCTCCCCAAGTTAACTTTCAAAAACCCATAGATAGTATAGCTATTTCTGCTAAATTCATTGGTTCTCCATTGCCTTGCGGTGTAGTTTTAACTAAGAAAAAATGGGTAGAAAAAGTTGAAACAGAAATTGAATATATTGGTTCAAAAGATACAACTATTCTGGGATCTAGAAACGGTCATACCCCTCTGATCCTCTGGTATGCAGTGCAAACAAGAGGTTATGATGGATTAGCTCAAGAAGCAAAGACCTGTATTCTTAATGCTCAATATCTTTTCCAACAACTTCAAATAAGAGAATATCCATGCATGTTAAATGAATTTTCCAATACCGTAGTGTTTCAAAAACCTTCTCAACGGTTAATTAAAAAGTGGCAGTTAGCAATTTTTGAAAATTGGGCACATATTATAATCATGCAGAATATTGATAAAGAAAAAATCGATACTTTTATTAATGAACTTTTGCGAGAAGAAGGGTTACTTAATAATGCAGAAGATTTCCAACTACAACAAGTATTACATTAATGTAGATTATCAAGTGAAATTAATTACCCAATTTTACAAGGTGTTTCTCTAAACAGAATCCGATCCCAAGATTTTTATGTCTTTAAAAAGTTTTTGCAGCACAAATTGGCAGCAAGTAGTATTTCTACCTCTGCACTTTCCATCGGTGGTAAGAAAAAATACCCTTGTCCATAATCACATTGTAAAGCCTTCAGCTGTGCTAATTGCTCTACAGTTTCTACCCCTTCTGCTGTTACAGACATATTTAAATTATGAGCTAATGTCACAATAGCTCGAATAATTTCTAAATTTTCTCCTCGACTACCTATATTGCTGACGAAAGAACGGTCAATCTTAAGAGTTTTGATTGGTAGGCGGTGCAGATAACTTAAGGATGAATAGCCAGTACCGAAATCATCCATGTGCAACTCGACATTCAGCGCTGTTAACTGGGAAAGCACGGTGGTAGCTAATTCAAAATTATCCATCAACAAGGTTTCAGTAATTTCCAATTTCAAACTGCACGGCTTCAGCCCAGTTTGCTGCAAAATATGTTTAACTTGTTTAAACACATCGGGTTGCGTGATTTGTTTACTAGAAAAATTTACGTTAATTGTCAGGGGTAGTGAGGTAGGAAATTGTTTATGCCATCTGTGCATTTGGCGACACGCTTCATAAAGCACCCATTGCCCGATACTAACAATCATTCCAGTTTCTTCGGCCAGGGGAATAAAATCTTGAGGGGAAATAATTCCTTGTTCTGGATGATGCCAACGTATCAGTGCCTCAAATCCAATAATTTTGCCAGTTGTCAGTGAAATAATTGGCTGGTAATAAAGGCGGAATTCTTCTTGTTTGAGCAGCGCATTTCGCAGAGCCGTTTCTAACTCCAAGAGCAAAGATGCACTCTCATGCATTTTTGGGTCAAAGACCTCATAGCGTGCCTTCCCAAGTGATTTGGCATAGTACATTGCTACATCGGCATCGCGTAGAATCTGCGCTGCTTGTTTATAATCTGCTTTACTTAAAGCGATGCCAATACTAGCATTAGTAAACACTCTATGCTCATTTAATTGAAATGGCAAAGCTAGTACCTTTTTAATTCGCTCGGCTACCTGTATGGCGGTGCTAATATCGTCAATTTCCTCAATTAAGATTGTGAACTCATCTCCACCAAAACGGGCAACTATGTCTCCAATTCGCAGAACTGACTTTAGCCGATGAGAAATTGCAATCAAAAGCTGATTTCCCAGTAGATGTCCAAGGCTGTCATTAACAACTTTAAAGCGGTCTAGGTCTAAAAAGAGTACAGCAAATAAATAATTATTTTGCTGTTTAGTAAGTTCTATTGCTCGCTGCACTCGCTCCAGGAATAATCGTTGATTAGGTAATCCGGTTAGCCCATCATGAAGACTATTGTGCAGTAATTGCTCTTGTGCTTGTTGACGCTTGATAATGTCTTGTTCAAGTTGTTGATTCACTCTAATAAGTTCAATGGTGCGTTCTAAAACCATCTGCTCAAGCTGATAGCGATACTGGACTAATTCTTTCTCTACTAACTTACGTTTAGTGATGTCACGGATAATAACAACATACTCTCGTAGCTGGGAATTAAATGGCTGTGAAATAGTCGATTCAACAATTCGTAGACTTTGGTTTACTTTTAAGGTTTGCTCACTCCTAATAGACCATTGCTCCGGTTTGCCACGATAGCAGATTAATAGTTGATTCAAATTTTGCCCAAGCAACTGCTGAATATTTGTTTGAAATAATTCTTCAGCAGCGGCATTTGTTTGACAGATTGTCCCGTTTTCATCTAACACTAAAACAGTATCTGGGACGGTATGGAGAGTAGTAATAAATAGGTTTTTTGCTTGTTTGCGTGCCTCATCAATAGCAACAATTTGTGGTAGAGTTGTCCAGCAAGCGATCGCAACCCCTGTAAAAGAAAGTGTCACTAACAGAATAGCTAGTAAAGAGTTATGAGGATTATTAGAAACTCTATCTAATAAATCGCGCAGAACCCAACTACTTGTGGCAGTAATACAAATTAATGATACTAAGACAATCACCTGTAGTACTACAAAGTCTGGGTTGTTTCTACTAGACCTACTGTAGTAACGCTGTATCCACCATTCTGGGTGTAATGGTGCAAATCTTAAGCGACCTAGCTCTACATCTCCTATTATTAGAACAATGGGTAATAATAATCCCACTAAAAAATCTCTCCAATTCCAAGCTAAACCTCCCAGTATTAAAACTACCGCTTCTATCAAGAAGAAACCAAGTGACCACCAAGGCCATAGCACCTGCGGTTTACCCCGACACAGCCATAATCCCAGATGTAATCCCATAATGGACATGAGATAACAGGTGCCTGCTACCGTGACAAGTTGAGATACATTTCCCAAATTTAGACAAAGCAAACTGATCAGAAAGGTAGCTAAGATAGCAGGACCAAGGACACCTTGAGGAGAAACTAATGCAAATATGGGAGAAAGCTGTCTGTCTAAAGCAAGCTGGTATAATATCCGAGGAGAGTTGGAAACTGCTGTAGCAGAACTTAGAAGGCAGGATACAGTAATCAAAAGTGTTACTAAAAAGGAGGCATGTTCACCCCAAAAAGGCTTAGAAGCCGCTACCAGATTTAAGAACGCATCATCACCTATTGTTGGATTTTGAGCCGAACACATTAATACCCAAGAACCACCTAAAAAAACTGGAGGAATTAGCCAAGCAGCTATGCTTAAGAACTTTAAAGTTTTATATGGATGGCGGCTATCAGCAACAAAAGAAGAAGTGGTTTCACAAGCATATATTGAATAGCTAGCCAGAAAAAACCACTTTGCCCATTCTTCAAAGCTCAGGCTATGTGTGCTAGTTGGGATAAGTTTAAAACTAGCAGTTGAGAAGGCTAACCATATTACACCTTCAGCACAAAACAAAAACAGTAATAAAATCGCTGGGAATACAAAAAATAAATGCAGGAGCGCTAAAGCACGGCTGCCACTGAATGCCACAATAAAAGGAATCGCTGTAAATACAACTTTTAATAAAGTTTCTGGGCAAGAAATCCCTAATGGTTCAAAATTGACTTTAATTAGGTTTGTGAGAATAATCGCATACAGTGCCGGCGCTGCTGCCCAGCTAAAATAATATCCTAAAGCTATATAACGACCTAAGGTAGGAAAGTTATTTAATAGCCTTGTGGTATAGTTTGGTGTTCCTCCAGCGACATCTGGCCAATGTCTACCTAGACTTTGTACCTGCAAGTTAAGTAAAAAAGAAATAATGGTGCCAAAAAACCAAACTAAGATCGCTTTAGGCCCTAACGCTGCATGAATAATGGGAGCAGTACCAATCCATCCCACATGACCCGTTAAGCCAAAGCTCCAGGTTTCGAGATAACTCAGAGTCCGTGGTAGGCGTATTACCAAGTGGTGATTTGTCTCTGCCTGTACAGAATTATTAGTAACCATTGTTTCTTAGTGAAATTTACTGAGCTTTTCACTCAATAGCTAAATTTTACTTCACATGGCTTCAGTATAAATGCTGAACTTGTTGAAAAAATAACTTAATTATTACCATGTTTTATTTTTGCACACAATAAATAGCAACCCTAATTGATTTGGGAAAATCGAAAGGTTCAGATTTCCGACTTTAAAAAGTCGGAAATCGTGTTATTTACGGACGGTTTATAGCGATCCGATCGCTCGTAAGGAAGCGGGTACTCCGTTGGAGAACTCGTAGAGTAGCCACTACACGTCTATATATGCAATACACTCCGGCCTTTCTCCTTTTCGGATAAAGGTTTTGAATCTTAATCTAAGAGGATGTTTGAAAAGTATTTAGCTGTGATTTTAAGTACTTATTGATCCCCCAATTTATCGGGGGATTTAGGGGGATCTAGAACGTTTTGCTACCGACAAGGAGACTTTTCAAACATCCTCTAATGGCCATTTATTTTTCCAGAATGATTAGCTTGTGGTAAGCGGCTCCAGCCCTGCTTTTCTACAACTTTAATGCTTTTTAGCTTACTCCCCTTCCCTGTTGGGAAGGGGTTGGGGATTAGGTCTCTCTTGGATTCAAACCAGAAGAGTTATAGCTTTTGCAACAACTCCTGAGTTAACTGAAAGAACGCTTTTGAACCAGCTGATTGGGGGGCATTTAAAACGGCTGGCATAAAACTATCAACAGCTTTAGCAACATTAACATCAACTGGTATTTGTACTTTACAAATTTTTTCTACACCAAAATCTTCAACAACGCGGTGCATCACTTGTTTATAGTACCTGCCAGTCAGAAGGTTAGCGCTGGACATGCTGAATACAATTCCCAGCATTTTTATATCTATTTTTGTTTCATGTCCGTGACTGTCTTTTAATTGTGCAATCCGTCTTTCTAACAGTTGAATACCCACTACAGATAAGGGTTCTGGTTTAGCAGGAAGTATGTAAAAATCACTGGCAGCTAAAGCGCTACGAGTCAATAGATTATATCCAGGCGCACAATCCAAGAGGATAAAATCATATTCTTGACGTACAGGTTTTAAAATATTATTGATCAAGACTCTTTCAAAGCGATTCCAAATTGTTTCAAAGTCCTGTTCACCTAAAGCAGTTGCTTGCTGATGTAGCATTTCTGAAACAACAAATTCATCATATAAATCGATATCTCCTGGTAATAAATCCAGACCAGAAAGATTACAAACCTGAGATTGAATGATGTCCTGAATTGTGAGTTTTGCTTGTGGCTCTGGATTGATAACTTCGTCTATTAGATACCTAAATGTCTTACTTTGTTTACGACGCTTGGCAAAATCTAAAGGCGACATCAAACTGAGTGTGGCGCTAATTTGGCTGTCTAAATCAAGGACAAGTACCCGCTTACCATGATTTTTAGCTAAACAGGTAGCTAAGTTGACAGTGAGGGTGGTTTTACCAACGCCACCTTTCATATTTGCAGTAGCAATTACATATCCCATTGGTTGAGTTCTCTGTTGACGCATTCCCATCTAGGTAGCGTACACCTATCTCGATCTATTAAATCTTCCATTAAATTTAATATTTTCGGAAACTCATCTCAATGAGATTGCCTCAATTGTAAGCGTTGAGGTAGGTGACACGATTTAATCTCAGGCGTGGTACTGTTTTTTGATGAAATAGGCTGGTTAAATTTCTGTCACTTTGGTTGAAAGCTAGATAACATTAAATTCGGCGTGTTTACTGTTCGGGAGTGCCAAAATGTCTAAACAGCTGGGTCAAAAAATTGCACCGACACCTATATCAAATGATATTAATGTGGTGGATTTGATTGATCAATACTTCACCGCTTACAACTCAGCGCGGTTGCGGGAAATCTGCCAACTTCTGAGTCGTGATGTGCTAACGGAAGGTGTCACGGTGGGAGTTAGTCTTTCCGGTGCGATGACACCAGCAGGGTTTGGGGTTTCAGCGCTTGCACCCTTAATTCGCAACGGCTTTATTGACTGGATGATTAGCACTGGTGCAAATCTTTACCACGATATGCACTACGGTTTGGGTTTTGAACTTTTTGCTGGTAATCCGTTTTTGGATGATGTGAAACTGCGCCAAGAAGGCACTATTCGCATTTATGACATTATCTTTGGTTACGATGTGCTACTGGAAACTGATGCGTTCATCCGCAAGATTCTGCAAGGGGAAGCTTTTCAGAAGCGGATGGGAACTGCTGAGTTTCACCATTTACTGGGTAAGTATGTTCGGGAAGTAGAAAAGCAACTGGGGGTGCAGCATTCCTGCTTGCTTGCTACAGCTTATGAGTATGGCGTGCCTATATATACGTCTTCTCCAGGAGATAGCTCAATTGGGATGAACGTGGCGGCTTTGGCTTTGGAAGGTTCACAGTTGGTATTAGATCCATCAATTGATGTAAATGAGACGGCTGCGATCGCATATAATGCCCGTGAGTCAGGTGGCAAAAGTGCGGCTGTAATTCTCGGTGGCGGTAGTCCCAAAAACTTTTTGCTACAAACCCAACCGCAACTTCACGAAGTATTGGGACTAGAAGAACGAGGACACGATTACTTTGTGCAGTTTACCGATGCACGTCCAGATACAGGCGGTTTGTCTGGAGCAACACCATCGGAAGCTGTCAGCTGGGGTAAAATTGACCCGGAAGAGTTACCTAACACAATTGTTTGTTATACCGATAGCACGATTGCTCTACCATTGGTGACAGCGTATGTCTTGAACAAATGCGAGCCTCGTCCGCTCAAGCGTGTGTACGACAGGCGAGAAGCCATTTTGGAGAAGCTGCAAAAAGACTATCTAGCAGCCAAAACCCAACCATCGGATCAAGTTCCCGCAGCAGTGGCTGAAAGTGCCCAAAAGCAAACAGCGACTTATCCCTGTGGGCGGCTGATTCCGAATAGTCCGTAGGGAGTGGGGAGCAGGGGAGGCAGGGAAAGCAGAACTATTGATTCTTGAGCCATGCCCAATCCCCAATCCCCAATGCCCCTCATCCCTTGCGTCCAATCAACAAATAGGTGGTTATTTTCTCTTTATCTTGAACTTCGATTTCGCCCCGCTTTTCAAATAAAAATTCATCACACAAAGACTTATAAGTATTTTCTGTAACCTGAATTTTACCAACAATACCTTGGGATTCCATGCAGTTAGCGATGTTTACTGTGTCTCCAAATAGATCATAAGTAAAGTTGGTGAGGTCAATTATTCTCGCCATTACGGAACCGCTATGAATGCCGATACGAATACTGAAGTTTTGCTTATTATTAGTATTAAATAGAGCGATCGCAGCTTGCATCTGGAGTGCCATTTGGGCCATCGCTTGAGCATGATCCCGGCGGTGTGTGGGCAAACCGCCAACTACCATATAAGCATTGCCAATGGTCTTGATTCGCTCTAAACCATGTTGCTCGGTAAGGCGATCAAAAGTTGAAACAATCGAGTTGAGTAAGTTTACCACTTGAATTGCACTCATAGAAGCAGCAATTTCGGTAAAGCCGACGATATCTGCAAATAGAACTGTGATATCAGCAACATCTTCGACAATATTAGCTGGTTCTACTTTCAAGGGTTTGGAGATTGCTGCTGGCAAAATATTCAGCAATAAACGTTCGGTTTCTTCCTGCTGATGGCGCAGCGCTTCTTCTGCTGCTAGTCGCTGGGTGACATTGCGAAAAATGCCGCGAGTCGCAACTGGATGACCTTCAACAAATTTACAGTTAATATTACCTTCTAGAAAAATTGTTTGACCGTCTTTAGTAACGAATGCTGCTTTTACTTGCCCGATCTTCTCTCCTGACAGCACGCGATAAAACCTTTGCAAACATTCTTGTTTAAACTCTGGATGTATAATATCAAAAACATTCATATTCACAATTTCAGCTTCGCTATATCCCAAAGTTTCTCGCCATGCACGATTGACATACAAAAAACGACCATAGGCATTGACGCATTGAATCAGGTCATTAGCATTTTCAAATAAATCTCGATATCGTTCTTCACTTTCTACAAGAGCATCTTCTGCTTGTTTGCGTTTAATAAACTGAGCAATTTGACTACCAATAGAACCTACCATTTGCAATAGGTCTTTATCCTTTGGTTGTACGTCCCGGCTAAAGAAAACCATTACTCCTAAGATTTCACTATCGTCTAAGATGGGGAAGCCAAAAGCTGCGTGCAATCCAGCCTCAGCAGCAGGTTGCGATCGCCGAGTGTCTCCATCTTCTGTGATATCTTGAATCCACAACGGCAAACGTCTGATCCAAATTCGACCAGGTAAGCCAACACCGGATGTATAGGTAGTTTGCCAGGTAATTGCTTTAAACTCTCGGGCAGAAATTACTCGACTTGACCAAATTTCCACACACCTTAGTACTGCATTGAGGCTATGTCCTTGTACCGAAGTGCCAATATATTGACTTGGTGTCCAAACCTCGCCTAAATCCCATCCCAAGTTTTGACAAATCGACTGCAAAATTTGCGGAATTACCTGTTTTACACTTTGGGATTCTGATAATATACGAGTGATAGCATACTGGGCACTTGTACGCTGTTCCCGGTGCTGCCGAGCGGTAATATCCCGACCAATATAGACAATATCTTCTAATCCTTTTATTTTCTTCGGAATTACTGAACAAGAAAAAGCAATCAACCGCTTTTCTCTAGTCTTTGTTCGACAAACTACTTCTAAATTCTGAAAATTTTTCTGAAAAAAAGAATGCTGGTGAATGGCTTGTATGAAAACTTCATGCTCGTCAACTATCAATGATATTGGTTGATTAATTAATTCTTCTTCGCTAAAACCAAATAATTGTTGGGCAGCACAATTTACTTTTTTTATTTTTCCTAAATTACTGGTTATAAACAAAGCATCTGCCATTGCAGTAATTACTTGATCCATGTAATCTTTATATAAAATTAAAGCACTTGATAGCAGATTTTTTTCATTGGCTTGCTGTGCTAATTTTTCGTTTAAAACTAGCCTGTCGGTAACATCCTCAATTAGGAGAATTAATTTATTTTCATACTGTTGGCTGATGATATATATATTTATATATAGATGGACTTTATGCTCTAAAACTCTTCCAATTGCTTGTAATTCAAACAGTTCCTGTTCTCCTTGCAGGATAGCTTTTAAGATATTTTCAAGCCCGATAAACTCAGGAAAACTTAGCCGGACATCTTTTCCCCGTATCACCTCTTCAGGAAATTCTGCAAACTGTTGCACTTGCTCGGATGTATCGATGATGCAGAAATTATCATCCAGTTCCAAGCGTTCAAACTTATCTGAGAATGAATGGTTGTTAAAAATCCGATCTAGTACTTGGTCTTTCATTGTGGTCTGGAAACAGGCTTGAAATTTATTTTGACAATAAGGATTTAGAGGAAAGAGGAGATTTCAAGGAATAGTAACAGAAAACCTCAAGTTTTTACCAGATAACGCAATCATCACGCTAAAAATTAATAACTTAGTAATTAAAACTAACAATTAATAATTTAGTACCACTGATGATTATTTTAGTTATTCTTTCAAATGTTTGATCAATATACAAGCCTGTTTGGGTAAAATTTGTAGAAGTTACTAATACTCAGTTTTATTACTGAAATTTATATTAATTGATTAAGTGTACTATTTTTTCACATCAACCTAGTATGGTTGAGCGAAAACGACTATGAGCAACCTTTTGATTTGGTTGCTCAAAATTAACTAAGTGTGCGTCAATAATATTTTCTATGTCTTTTGGCAGATTTACAATAGAATAGAATTGTGAATTTTGTCAGCAAATTATACCCAATAGCGCAGTATATAAACGATCGCCATTTTAACAAAACCACTCCTGTGCAATCCAGTCCTGGGTAAAGCTGAAAGTTATTTAAGGTTATGGCGCTTCTGGGTTGAGTCCAATATAAACATTACCCCCAACCCTTTTCCTACTAGCGTTGACGAGTAAGATGTATATAAACGAAAAGTGCTATATTGTTATCCACTTTATTAAAGTATAAGATATTACAAAGCCTTGCTAATTTAAAAAGTAAACTTTGATCGGATGTAAAATCGCACTGCGATCGCCTAAAATTTAATTTTGAGAAAGTCGAATCTATAAAGTTAGTCAAAACCCAATGAATCACCAGCGTGCTAATACTCTCAAAGCTGCATTTCAAGTTTGTAATGTTGAACCGCTAGAGGGTGCAGACATGGAGCGGTACTATGTTGATTTATCAGCAGTACGCAAAACTTCAGCAATTGACAGTGTTAGTACGATTTTAGACTTTCAAGAACCCGCAGATTTCAGCACAATTTTGTTTACCGGACATCGCGGTTGTGGCAAAAGTACAGAGTTAAAACGCATCCAGAAACAATGGGAAGAACAATACCACGTAATTTATTTAGAAGTTAATGAAGAAACAGATATTAATGATGCTAATTATACAGATTTATATTTAATTGTCATAAAACGAGTAGAATTTGAATTGCGTAAATTAGGTTTAAAATTTGATTGTCAACTTCTGCAAAACTTTGAATCTTGGTTTAAGGATATTACCAAAGAAACCGAAGAAAGTGTAGAAAAGTCTGTCAGTATTCAGGGAGAAGCAACTCTGAAACCAGAAGCTCCATTTATCGCTAAATTGATGGTCAAATTACTGGCACAAATTAAAGGTTCTGATAAGCAAAAAACTACTATTCGCCAAACTTTAGAAAAAGACCTATCACGTCTGAAAGCAGATATTAACCTTTTATTAGGAGATGCCTACGTTAAACTCCGAAAAAAATTTCCTCAATATAAAGGTTTATTGATTATTTTTGACAACATGGATCGTGTACCACCGACGATTGCAGAACATTTATTTTTTGACTATGCGGCTCAGTTACAAGAATTAGATTGCACGATAATTTATACAGTGCCAATTTCTGTGCTTTGTTCGCCTAAAAACCCACTCAATCAGTTTGATGGGAATCCTCATATTGTCCCAATGGTGAATATTTATGAATTTGAACGCGATCGCTGCCATTTAAACTACAATCAAACCGGATTAGAAGCAGTCGCCAGCGTGATTGAAAAGCGGGTAGATATTGATGCTGTATTTGAATCTCGCCAGGAATTGCTAGATTTAGCAAAAGCCAGTGGAGGACATGTCCGCCAATTAATGCAGATGATGCGGACTGCTTGCCAAACTGCTAGTACTCGCAAACATCCCAAAATTATTGCCGAAGATATTATCTATGCTGTGAAACAACAGCAATTTAGTTTTGAAAGGTTTATTCCTGAAGAACATTATGCGTTTTTAGCCCAAGTGTGTATCACCAAGAATGTCAGCAAAGATGATATCGGCCAGTTAATGCTGTTTAACACTTCAGTTTTGGAATACAACGGCGAGAAACGGTGGAATTATCCCAATCCAGTGGTGAAGCAAAATGAATTCTTCCAGAAAGCCATCGAATCGGCACTCGCAGCGCAACCTTAACTCAGAAATAGGAGCGTTTATCGCCCTTAATCAAGAGATATTTGCTCAATTGCTCACCTTTGTAGACTTTGCAGAAAAGTTTACCATTGGTTTTGTAGAAATTAATTTTCCCCCAGATACAGAAATATTAGTTGAGGCGCTAAAGACAAATCCTGAATGTGGAGATATTCAGTTTGTTACTCTGAGTTTTTCTGATGCAAATTTGCGATTTCTCCGGGATGAAATTGTCAAGATATTACCAACTATTCAGATAGAATCTAATAAAAAATTAGTCTTGATTGTACAAGGTTTAGAAAAGTCTATTGGGGTTTATGGAGACTATCCGCCAGTTTTACAAGACCTCAACTTTGTCCGAGATGCTTATAAAAGAACTGTTCCTCATCCGATTCTGTTTATTCTGCCAGATTATGCCCTGACTCGGTTAGCCAAATTTGCTCCTGATTTTTGGGCTTGGCAATCGGGGATGTTTCGGTTTCAAACGCCTCAAGTTACCAAAGATGATGCAATTCATGAGACTCAAAATACTGAGAGAATTATAAACAGATTAGAACCTCCAGAAAAGCAAGAGCGGATCGATTTATTACACCGCCTGCTAATGGAATATAAACCTACTGGACATCATCCAACAGGAGAAAACCTCCGCAACTGTAGTAATATTTTGCATCAGCTAGGAATTGCTTATTTAAGTAAGAATGAACCTATCAAAGCTAGAGAATATTTAGAAGAAGCTGAAAAAATAGCTAATGAGTTTCCAGATTCCGCTTTCCATGCTGAAGTCCTCAACACATTAGGAGATTCGTATGGGCAGCAAAGACAATTTGATACAGCGATCGCTTATTATCAAAAATCTTTAAATATTTCACAGCAACTTCAGAACCCTCGCGGCGAAATTGCCGCTTTGTTTAAACTGGGCAATGCTTATCTAGACTTGAGACAATTTACACAGGCGACAACTTTCTATCAACAGTGTTTAGAAATTGAGCAACAAATAGGCGATCGCTATTCTCAAGCTAGCACCTACCACCAGTTGGGAATGGTTGCCCAAGATTTGCGGGAATTTGAGGAGGCGCGGCGCAATTACCAACAAGCTTTGGCTATCAATATCGAATTTGGCGATCGCTATTCTTCTGCTAGCACCTACCACCAGTTGGGATATGTTGCCCAAGATTTGCGGGAATTTGAGGAGGCACGGCGCAATTATCAACAAGCTTTGGTTATCAAAATCGAATTTGGCGATCGCTATTCTTCTGCCAGCACCTACCACCAGTTGGGATATGTTGCCCAAGATTTGCGGGAATTTGAGGAGGCGCGGCGCAATTATCAACAAGCTTTGGCTATCTATATCGAATTTGGCGATCGCTATTCTCAAGCTGTCACTTACCACGAGTTGGGAAGAGTTGCCCAAAATTTGCGGGAATTTGAGGAGGCGCGGCGCAATTACCAACAAGCTTTGGCTATCAAAATCGAATTTGGTGATCGCTATTCTTCTGCTAGCACTTACCACCAATTGGGAATGGTTGCCCAAGATTTGCGGGAATTTGAGGAGGCGCGGCGCAATTACCAACAAGCTTTGACTATCAAAATCGAATATGGCGATCGCTGTTTTTCTGCCAGTACCTACCACCAGTTGGGAATAGTTGCCCAAAATTTGCGGGAATTTGAGGAGGCGCGGCGTAATTACCAACAAGCTTTGGCAATCTACATCGAATTTGGTGATCGCTATGAGCAAGCTGGCACCTACCACTGTTTAGGATTGGTTGCAAAAGCAGAAGAAAACTATGCAGAGGCGAGGGTTAATTTGCAGACAGCGTTGGAGATATATGTTGAGTATAAGGATGAATATTGGGGGGCGATCGCACGGGAGGTGTTAGAGAGATTACCGGAGTGATGGTAAGGCGATCGCACCTTTAAAGCGCTTCCCATTCGTCTCTACTAACTTGAGCTTGTTTTAAAATTTTTGCCAGTAAGCTTTTGCTGATATCTCCTTCGTGGGGGTTAGGAATGATTAATCTCAGTTCATCTTTAACCATAAATTGATGTTTTGTACCTGAGTAAGGGCCTTCAAAAGCAAGTTTTTTCAGGTAATAAATTAAATCCCTGCGATTAACCGGCCCAAAGTTTGGCATTAAGCCGCATCCTTTTTCAAAGCAAGAGAGATTCCGTCTAATTCAGGTAAATTATGCCCTAACTGTAGTCCTAAAACAATCCACTCTTCTAAAGATTGTTTTAGCTCTTCTCTGCAAGCTTCCAGTGTAGACGCATTTGCATATAACCCTTGCAATTCAGGTACTTCTGCATAAAAAGTACCATCTTCTAAAATTTCATAATTTGCTCTGTGCAAAGCTGCTTGAATATACTCTGTCAGCATTTGGAGATTTTGTACAAAACTGGCTATATTACTAAATTGTAAGCTAAAAATTAAAGTTTAGATTGGCGATCGCTATTCCCAAGCATTCACTTACCACTGTTTAGGAAGGCTTGCACAAGGAGAAGAAAGCTACGCACAGGCGAGGGTTCATTTGCAGACAGCAAAGGATGAATATTGAGAGGCGATCGCACGGGAGGCGTTAAAGAGATTACCAGAGTGATAGAGTGATAGCATTTAACAGGGGCGCGACCATATTATACTCATTAGGCAGGCGTAGCAAGTTAGTACAATGGCATTGTTAGTCGAAACAATCACATTGTCAGTCAAAACAATCGCATTGTTAGTCAAAACAATCGCATTGTTAGTCGAAACAATCGCATTGTTAGCCGATACAATCAAATTGTAAGAGCTTGCATTGAGATAACACGGCGATGCAAATACTCAACGGCAAGACAGCAATTATTCGCAAGTAGTGCGATCGCATCAATATAATGGCGCTTCTGTGCTGAGTTCAATACAGACCTAACCCCCGGCCCCTTCCCTACAAGGGAAGGGGAGTAAGATTCAAAGCCTCTCTCCTTTTAGGAGAGAGGTTTGGAGAGAGGTCAAAGTATATGCCAAAACTACGTCAAAATTTAAATAAACGCGATCGCACTTACCAACAATGCAGATTACCCAAAGTCTCCATACAGCAATTCTCGTGATTGACTTAGAACGCTCCGAACACTTTTATGGCAAAGTATTGGGATTATCCAAAATAGATCGTTCCCTGAAATACGCTGGTGCATGGTATCAAGTCGGCAACTATCAAATTCACCTGATAGTTGCACCTACCGTCCCCACCGAAAACCCAAACGAAAAATGGGGACGCAACCCCCACGTCGCTTTCTCAGTTGCTAACTTGGACGCTGCAAAACAAGACTTGCTCAATCATAATTATCCTATTCAACCCAGTGCTTCTGGTCGCCCTGCTCTGTTCACTCAAGATCCTGATGGAAATATTATCGAGTTGAGTCAACAGTGATGGGGAGTGGAGGACAAGGGGACAAGGGGACAAGGAGATAAGGGGACAAAGGGACAAGGGGACAAGGGGGAATTATTGAAAAAGTCTCTACCTGGTTTTGTCGCAATGACCAATGACCAATGACCAATGACTAATGACCAATGACCAATGACTAATGACTAATGACTAATGACCAATGACAAATGACAAATGAAAATAATTGCCTACTCTTACACCAATCCTCTACTAGAATCTTCTCCCGATCAAGCCGATTGGGGATGGGAGGTGGATCGGGTTTATGAAGATTTGGGCAAGCCAGAGTCTTCTGGACACGCTGCGCGAACGCAATTACAACAATTATTTACCGATTGCGAAACTGAACCAGCAGATTATCTCTTAATTCGTCGATTGGAAGAATTAGGGGATACTGTAGAGGAAATTAGCGATCGCTTACATCAACTCGAAGTAATGGGAGTAGCAATAATTGCCACAGAACAGCCCTATACTTCCGAAAGTTACCCTCTGGGCGCTGACTTGCTGAATTTGCTATATGCAATCCAACGTCAGCAACGTAGCCGTCGCATTCGTCAAGGACACGCCCGTAATCGTCTCGATGTAGCACCGCCACCCGGCAAAGTTCCCTATGGCTATCGCAGAGGTAAGGGAAAATATACTATTGATCGCAGTACTTCACCAGTAGTCAAAGATTTTTTTGAACACTTTTTACTTTATGGTTCCCTGCGGGGTTCAGTTCGTTACTTGGCGAAAAAATACGGCAAAAAAATCTCTGTCACCACAGGAAGACGCTGGCTAACTAATCCAGTTTATCGTGGCAATACAGCTTACCAAAATGGTGAAATTATCTCCAATACCCATATTCCGATAATTTCTAAGGAAGAAGCCGCCCAAATTGACCGACTTTTACGCCGTAACAGCCGTTTACCATCTCGAACTGCTAGTGCACCGCGTTCTTTAGCTGGGTTGGTTGTCTGTGCTGAGTGTCAGTCACACATGACAGTTACTCGTGTCACGCAACGCAATCAAGATAAGGAGTATCTTTATTTACGTTCTACTAGCTGTCCTCAACGCCCCAAGTGTAAGGCTATTCCCTACCAAGAGGTTTTAGAACATACAATTGAAACGGTTTGCCGTGACTTACCCTTAGCTGTAGCGGGGATGAATTTTCCCCAATTGGATGCAGTGAAGAATAGTTTAGGACAAGCGATCGCTCGTCAGCAAGAAATACTTGCTCAGTTACCCGCTTTAATCGAAACTGGAATTTTAGATGTTGAAACAGCAAAGTTAAGGGCTTACAAACTCCGCACAGAAATTTCTGGACTCGAAGCAAAGTTGGCGACTCTTCCCCCAGTTAACTTGCGTTCTGTTGCTCAAGCTGTTTCCATACCACAATTTTGGTTAGACTTGTCGGAAACAGAGCGACGATTTTACTTTCGAGAATTTATTAGGCAAATTGAGATTCTTTTTCCGAATAAAGAATTAAAACTCCGAGTTATTTTTATTTTCTAATTGAATATAAACACTATTTCTGAGACGGTTGATCCTTAGTATACGCAGCAGGTTTTGGCCCTGCATTTCGCACATTGACAACTTTATTCAGGATATCAAACCAAAAAGGCGCACCCATAGCAATAGCCAAACCACTCACTATCCAACCGCAAATTAATTTAAAACCCTGCCAAATTCTAATTAATAAGACCTTTCCATTATTCGAGTCTTTAACATCTAATAACTCAAACTGCTGATTGATGTTTTGCCATCCAATAGGTACAGAAGTATCTCCCAAAACTTTTTCAATTTGTTTTCTGGCTTCTGGGTCTTTGATATAATCAATTCGTTGACTTGCACTTTGAGTAATGGTAGAGCGGATAACCGAATCCTGCGACAGTCTTTTAATGAGGTGAAATGTATCAGTATTGGTTAATATGGCAATTGATATTCCAATTAAAATAGCAACTCCTTTCGCATTGCGCTTATAAACACCACTGGCTCGAGCCATAGAGCGATCAAACCATGTTTCGACCTCATTTTTAAACTGATTTATTTCTTCTGTGAGGTCGCCAATCTTTATCCTACTACGTTCAGCAATTACAGCAAGACTCTTGATTAAATTATGAGGTACATTATCAGGTAAGTCTTTTAAGTCTTCATTAACAAATTTTATAAATTTTGCGTCAAAGTCTCCATAAATTTTTGTAATTTTTTTGTAACTTTCACTTTCTTTAGTTTCATCATTAACACCTGTTTTAATTTCTTTGTAAGATTCTAATATCATGTACAAGTTAGTTTTTAACTCTTCACTAGGATGTTTCACATAAGTAATTAACTGAGGAATTTTTAAGGTATCTAATAAAGTAATTGCAAATGTTTCAGAAGGAAGATAGGAAGGTCCACTTTGTTTTTCTCCTAGTCCTTTTTTGTCAATACTTTTAGTAATTTGCCGAAACTGCTTTTCTATTTCCTCCTGGGCTTGTTGATTTAAGGTATTAATCAAAGGATCGCTATAAAGTTTTTGTACCAATTCTTTTGCTTTATCAATATCTGTTTTTGCTTTATTAATATCTGGCTTTTCACTAGAAATATCTGATTTTTCAGTTTCGCTACCACCTGCTAGAAGTAATTCAATTGAAGTTTTTAAATGTTTAGCTCTCCATTGTAATAATGTGGTAATCAACTCCTGAATTTCGGAAGCTAGTAAGCTCAAAATCAAGTAAATAAAAACTAAGCCAATAGTAACATCAACAACTACAGGTAAATTCATTAACAACCTCCCAGGATTTTATCGCTGTTTATTATTGTAAAAAAATGCTTTTATACTTTTGAAAAGCATAAGAAGGTGGACGCTAAAAAATATAACTAAGTTAAGAAATGTAAGTCGGTTAAAAGCTTATTTTTAAAGACAACTATAGTGCTTTACATAGGTTCACATAGTTATTTTTAATCGTGCTTACCTACTTATAACAGAGATATTTAAATTTAATAGTCGCTTAATAAAATTTAAAATGCTAAGTAGTCGCACAGAATTAATTACACAATGTCATATGGAGCGTAAAGCCTTCTCTTCTCTTTCAGAGACGCTAACGCGAACGAGAGGCTTCGCCAACGGCATAGCAACTCTTAGAGACGCTACCGCGTTAAGCGTTCGCGTAGCGTCTCTAAGAGTTGCGGAATGTTCGCCTTGGAGTTCTTGTTCACGTAGCGTCTCGAAGAGAAGGGTAGCATTTGCAATAATAGTAAATATTTTTATCCAGCTACTTCAAATTAACAAATTTGAAGTAATTTTAATCAATAATCATCTCTATAGGAATTGTAAATTATTTTTGAAAAAATCTAAGTAGTGTTGTAGGCTAAGTTAGCAGAAAGTACGGCATCAATTTTGCTTTTACAGAGTCCAGCCATCTACATCGCTGAAAATCTTGTATTTAGTCCTCTTAAGAGGACTTTAGGTATTAGCCTCGGAATTTATTCCCAGACGGGATGGGAACGAAGCGGAAGATTTAAAAGATGTTGGTAATTACTATCCAAAAAAATTACAACTAATTACTTTAAGTGTTCAGCACGCCATTGAAACACTGTAGCAATTAGTTTCTAATTTTCTGAATTTAGCTAACTTACAACTAAGTAGATAAAATTTAAACTAAGGGTCATGTTAAAAATACAATATAAGTTCATTTACGGACTATAGAGCAGGTAATAAATAATTTATTGCCTGTATTATTTTTATCATTTATTGGCTGAAATGTTGTTTAAAGAACTAAGATAAATTTTTCAAAAAATAGCGCTAATTAGAGAAAGTTGAGTTAATCTTGGAAACTAGCAATTGTTAAGAATATACGTTGCTACTGGGTGGCAACATTGGAGATTCGCTAGATGTCTCTATGTAATCAAACCAGAAAGTAAAATGATTACCATAGAATATGCAAGAAGGAAGCTTTATTTGGAGTCATCTAGAAAAACAGCACCGCACGGTTGGCAAATGGATTGATTGGGTATGGCTAATAGTATTGCTATTGGCAGCAGTGTTACTGTTTAGCATCAATCTGGGAGGATTGCCGCTGCGAGATTGGAATGAAGGGACTGTGGCACAGGTTGCTCGTGAAATTTGGCACGCTCCAGCAGGTTCAATGCGTTGGCTTTATCCAACGCTAGGAGGCGAACCATATCATAACAAGCCGCCTTTGATGCATTTGCTAATTGCTTGGGCTTATTCTCTAGGGGGCGAAAATGAGTTGACAACGCGCCTGCCTGGAGCAATTTTAACAGCGACATCTGTACCTTTACTGTATTGCATTGCTCGAGAGATATTTCGTCAACGTTGGGCTGCTATTTATAGCGCCTTGATTTACTTAACAATGCTACCTGTGGTGCGTCATGGGCGGTTGGCAATGTTGGACGGGGCAATGGTAAGTTTTTTGATGGTAATGATGTTGTGCGTGTTGCGATCGCGCCGGGATTTACGTTATTGCCTTGGTGTTGGTATTAGTTTTGGGTTGATTTGCCTGACTCAAGGATTGCTAGGCGTATTACTAGGTGCGATCGCGATCGTATTTCTGTTTTGGGATACGCCACGACTGCTCACTTGTTACTATCTGTGGATAGCAATTTTAATTGGCATTCTGCCTGTAGCTACTTGGTATGGTGCCCAACTAATTCACTATGGTTACACCTTCGCCCAAATTGGGCTTGTAAACCCATCACTAAGCCGAATTGGCTCATTTGTAGAGGGTAATCCTGAACCACCTTGGTACTATGTTATTGAACTTCTCAAATACACATGGCCGTGGCTATTATTCTTACCGCAAACTGTCCGCTTAACCTGGGAAAATCGCAACCTTAGCTGGGCAAAACTAGTAATGGCGTGGAGTGGTGTTTATCTGCTGGTAATTTCTTTCATGATTACCAAAGTTCCCTGGTATTTATTCCCGATTTATCCTAGTTTAGCCTTAGCTTTTGGTATCCAGTTATCAGATACAGAAAATTCGCCTTTACTCTCATCCTATCCCCGTGCTTGGGTCGCTGGTTTAGCGATACTTGCTGTAGCTGCTTCTGCTGGTAGTATTTATTTCAGTTGGGGTACAACACCGAAAACAGATTTACAACTGATTTTTGCAGCAGTAGCTTTAACTATGACCTTAGCAGCTATTTTGGCAGAGCGAGGCGACGGGCAATTTCTGAAGATTTTGTTTTGGGGAAGTTATATTTCGCTGCTGCTGTTAATGAAATCTAACTACTGGGTTTGGGAATTATCTGAAGCTTATCCAGTTAAACCAGTCGCCGCCATGATCGTGCGAGCAAATCCAGCTACTAGGAAGATTTACACATCTTTTCCTTACCATCGTCCCTCGTTGGATTACTATAGCGATCGCACCATTATTCCCGCTTCTGTTGGTGAACTGGAATATTATTGGCACTACAACGGCCAACCCTACTTTCTACTTCATGCATCTGCTTTTAACAATCTCCAACTAGAGTCGATGAAGCTAGTTGACCAAGCTGATGGTTGGAAATTAGTTACAAAAGATACTAGTCGATTGTAAATGTGCAGCATGGGGCATTGGGCATGGTTATTCTTCTTGTCCCCTTGTCCTCCTGCTCCTGCTCCTCTTACCAACGTATTTGTATCATTATTAGAGTGCAACAGTATAACGAGGATGTTTTAAAAGGACTTTTACTCTCATAGAGAGTACAGCAAAGCATCTCAATACATGGCTAAAAACTTGTTTTTTCGTTGTAGTTGCTCCAAGTCAGAACCACAAAATTATACACCTTCTGGGACTTTTCAAACACCCTCTTAGGACTACCTACCCTACCAAGGAGTTGCAGCGGGTTGGTCATTAATGTTAACCCAATAGCGCGTAGACTGCGCTAAACCGTTTATACCGCCATAGGCTTGTGCCCAGAAACTCCATCCAGCGTTAATACCAGTACCATCATGGAATTCTGCCATCCGATATCCAGAAATACCAGTAAGCCTTTTTCCTACCCGGTTGCATATATTGTTTGCAACTGCTAGAGACGTTAATTGCTTTCCTTGGATATTGGGAATCACCAATACTGTACCGCCAGACCAAGAGTCTCTAGTCGAACCGCCAGGTGTTATGTTGGGCGGAGGAAGACCTGCCGGTGCTGAAGCATTTGTCTTTTTAATGCAGAGCAGTGAGCGATATTCGTTAATACTAGTGTCGCCTAGATAAGGATTAGTGCTACTATCCGAACCAAACAAAACATAGGTTTTGGAGTTAAGCACTAAAGGGGTTCCTAACACTGTCCAAGTCATTGCGTTAGGCTTGGCTTGAGCAGCGGGAATTGAAACAGTCATCATTAATCCAACTGTGATGACACTTGTTGCTAAAATTTTGTTGAACATGGTGTTTTTTTACCTTCAAAGCCACTTTTATATTTACAAGAAAGCAAGTAATTTATTCAGGGATTTTATTTTTAGATATCAAAATTATTACTTCTATATTTAATTACTAAAGTCACTCACTTATTTGTTGAATTATTTGATATTTTCGTAGCAATTTTCATTGCCAAAAAATAAACGACCAGGAAAAGATCAACTAATCACCCAACAGGTAATGATAATCATCGGGCATCGCCTTTTTCCAAAGAAAATAAAAAATCCTGAATTAAGTTTGAAGAAACAATAAAGTCCGTGATATTGCGGTGTTTTTAGTCACATTTATTCTTCTATGCTGGGATAGATTAAGAAATATTTTATTGGATACAGAAATCAGGTGCCGATAAATTTACAAAATATTTCATCATTTCCAGAACAGCCAGAAGGTTTTAATACAGGAGCAAAGCAACTATTTTCAGAAGCGTGGGCGAAGAAGTATTTGCAACAGCTAGCTGAACAGGATGATCAAGTCGAAGTCCTCAACCGCAGTGGAATAGCAACTGAGATTGCAACAACGTTAATGCAGACACTCCGAAGCATAAGTGTTCAAGCATGGGCAAAAACGGAAGCATTGTTGTCTCAAGAGGTGATTCGGCATCAAATTGACCCTCAGTTGATTGATCCGTGGGCAGTGACAAAGGATGCTCACCAGATTTATCAAACTGCCCTCTCAGCCTATGCTCAACAAATTCCCCCACCCAAGTTTTCTACTTGGATTGCGAAGGATTTGGGACACATTCGGCAGAAGTATATAGCAGATGATCCTAGAGTGATCGGGTTCATTAGTATGCAATTCCACTACAGCGGACAAATGTTGCTCAACTTGACACCGCCAGCGCAGCAACCAGTGCTGGGTGCTTACTTCAAGGTGATTGATGACCATCTATATATGCCGCTCCAGCGTGCTTACCAAGCAGCAGCACAACATGCTTACGACGCGCCACCGTTACAAGCAGTCCAGCAACTTTTGCCGTTGTGCAGCGAGATTGCGATCAACATTGTCAAACAGGTGATGCAATTGTATCCCGGCTATCACTGCTACACTGGTCGTTTAGATGACACCAACATTCAGATTTCGAGTGTTCGTGATACAGAAATGTTCCAAGTGTATCTGTGGGTCTGTATTTTGGAGAACAATATTAGCGCCGTACAACAAGAGCTATTTCCGCTGTGTGTTATGCTGTATCCCCGATTAAAGGTACGCTGGGAATTGGTGCGGCAATTGATTCACTTGCTCGGCATTGAGATCCGCTCTCGTCTAGAACCGCAACAGGCTGCTTATTTTGTCCCTTATTATGAATCTTTGGGAGCAATGTTTTCACCCCAAATATTACCGGACGATAAATTGTAGATCCTCTGGTGCCCAGATTTTCCACATTGTTGGGCTAAATCCAGAGCATCTGCTGTACCCCGCAAAAAACTAAGGAATCATCGCTACCTTAATTACCTGTCGCGCCTTCATCTCACAAAACACCTGTTCTAAATCTTTTAACGATCGCTGTTCACTAATAAGTAATTCAAAGGGAATTTTGCGACTAGCAATCAGTGCAAGCGCCTCCTGCACATACTTTGGTGTATTATGAAACACGCCTTTGATGGTCAGTTCGCTGTAGTGTAGCTGTTCTGTATTGACAGTAATGCTAGTATCCCGTGGACATCCACCGAATAAGTTGACTGTTGCACCAGGACGGGCGCAGGCGATCGCAGTTTCCCAAACACTTGGTACACCAGTTGCTTCAATCACTACATCTGCGCCCCATCCTTGGGTAAGTTCTTTCACCACACTCGGAATATCCGGGATTTGATGATAATTAAAGGTCTGGGTTGCACCCAATTTCTGACCAATTTCTAGCCTGTGGTTATTACCTCCCCACAGCAACACCTCAGCTTTCCCACTCAACGCCGCCACAAACATCAGCCCAATCGCCCCATCTCCTAAGACGACTACTCGATCTTTGGCTTTGACGTTAGAACGGGCTACACCATGCAACACACAAGCCAAGGGTTCCGTCATGGCTGCCAATTCCCACGGCAACTCATCGGGAATCTGCAACAAATTATGCTGTACTATTGGTGCAGGAATTTTCAGATATTCCGCAAAAGTCCCATTATTCCATGTCAAATTTGGACATAATGAATACTCTTGGCGTTGACAAAAAAAGCATTTCATGCAGGGTGCGGAATTATTAGCGACGATGCGATCGCCTACTTGCCAACCAGTGACACCTGCTCCCAAAGCAACAATTCGCCCAGCGCCTTCGTGACCAAACAGCGTCGGCGGTATCAGCATCTTGGCATGACCACCACGCTGCCAGACTTTTAAATCTGTACCACAAGTTGTTGCTGTCCTCACTTGGATCACAACTTCACCAGCCGCAGGAGTGGGGTCAGGAACTTGTTCTAAGCGTAAATCTTCTTGCCCATAAAGTAACGCTGCTAACAAAACTTTAAACCTATCAATTAGCTCCATCCGATTTTATCAGTTGAAGCTAGTTCATAGGTTTAAACAAATCAGTTTTGATTCTATTAGGCTTTTATTAATCTAAAATACCGTAAAACTAGGTATTCACCGCTGGCTGGGGAACCACTCCGGTGTTCCGGGTTTCCACATTAGGCAAACGAGTAGCAGTTAACAGCGGTACTTCTTGTCGGCACGACAGGCAAAACCAATATAGTTCACCATGTCGGGCATGGCGCAGGAGGGAACCACCGCAGCATGGACAGGTGTTGGCTCTCGTACTCATACCAATGTCCTCCTTAAAAAAAATTGTTGTTTAAACTAAGTAAAAAAAGCAGTTGATTAAAACTGGATGTTAGCTGCATGAATGCGGCCATTCGATTCTATGCGGTCTTTAATAATTTGTCTGTAAACAGCTTCATATCCGTTAACCATTTGGCTAACACTAAAGTTGTTTTCTACATGTTTTCGACAGGTTTGACGATTGAGTTCCAAAGCTAATGGAATCATTGCCGCCATTTCTGCATAGCTTTTGCAGATAAAACCTGTTTTACCGTGGGCAATCACTTCAGGTACGGAGCCAAAATTCATGGCAATCACTGGTGTACCAGTTGCCATTGATTCAGTCATTACTAACCCAAAAGGTTCTTGCCAGCTAATGGGGAAAAGAGTTATGGCAGCATTGCCCAGAAGTTCAGTCTTTTCGGCGTGGTTGATTTCACCTAGATATTCAATTTGCTGACCATCTATGAGGGGGGCAATCTCTTGTTCAAAAAACTTAGAGTCTTGGACATCAACCTTTCCTGCCATCTTCAAGCGCCAACCGATCTGTTTAGCAATGGCGATCGCATGTTGTGGCCCTTTCTCTGGCGAAAAACGGCCTAAAAATGCCAAATATGCAGGTTCTAACGGTTGGGCTACAAATGGATAATCTGCTAGCTCAATTCCGTTATAAACCGTGTCAATATAATTGAGATCGATTTGACGCTGCGAGTTACTAATGCTGACGTATGGTTGCTTTTGGTGGTAGGTAAATGCGTGACGATTGTCGTTTGTAAAATTATTGTGCAAGGTATGCACTGTAGAGGTTGCTGTTATCAAACTCGCTAAAGGTAATGCCGAAATCCCTACATGGGAATGGATAATATCGAATTGGGCAGCACTCTGGTAAACTTGGCTTAGTTCCAGCATTTCATACACTGCATACTCTTTAACATTTGGGTCTAAGCGCAATGCACGCGGATAAACTGCTTCTAAATGAGCCAAAGTTTGAGAATCGCCAGAGGCAAATAAAGTTACCTCATGACCGCGATGAACAAGTTCATCAGTCAAGCGACTCACTACCAGTTCTATTCCTCCATAATTAGGAGGTGGAACCCTTTCCCATAAGGGGGCAACTTGAGCGATTTTCATAAGTTTTATTGGTTCAGTCTATGAAATTGTCCTCAATATAATGAGTTGCATCATTATTGTATGAGTAAAGAGCATTTGTACTTACTCTTTTGACATTTAAATTAACCTAACAGGCTATTAAAAGCACAATAACGGTTAACCGTCCCGTAAATTTTTTACCGCCAAATCTAACGGACTATCGGCAAAAGTCAACCCTGAGCTACACTTCTAACCTATAGCTAATCTATTACTTGTTGCATCTGTCTTGGGGATCATAATAATGTAGAATATTTTGTAGCAGAACTTACAAAATTGAATATTTTGTAGCTGAAAATACTAAAATATTGAATGGGATCAAGTCATTAAAGCTAAGTTTAAACGTAATTGAGAAATGGCAGAGAAATTATAAATATTAAGTAATTGTACAAAAATTACATAATTTGTAATTAGTAATTTCAAAAAATTCTGATAACTAATGAAAATCGCTACTTGGAACGTCAACTCAATTCGCACTCGTCTAGAACAGGTTATCGATTGGTTAACGCTGAATCCTGTTGATGTTCTCTGCTTGCAAGAAACCAAAGTTGTGGATGCCGAGTTTCCGCGATCGCCTTTTGAGCAGTTAGGCTATAACCTTTATATGTCAGGGCAAAAATCTTATAACGGTGTAGCCCTGATTAGCCGCCAGCCACTCGTAGATGTAAGTAGCGGGTTTAGAGCGATTTTGCCAGATTTACACCACGAATGGGATGAGCAAAAGCGGGTGATTACAGGTGTAATTGATGGTGTTCGGATTGTTAACTTATATGTTCCTAATGGTGCAGCGGTAGGAACTGAAAAATATGAATACAAGCTGCGCTGGTTGACAGCGCTACACGAGTATTTGCGATTGTTGGTGCTGTCAGAATCTGCAATTTGTGTGTGCGGAGACTTCAACATCGCTCTGGAAGATAAGGATATTCACGAGCAAGTGAGTACAGAAAATCACATTATGGCAACAGAAACAGAGCGCCAAGCCTTACGGGATATTCTGAAACTGGGATTTGCTGATGCTTTTCGCAAATTCACCGCAGAAGGCGGAAATTATAGCTGGTGGGATTATCGCGCCGCTGCCTTCCGTCGCAACTTAGGTTGGCGGATTGACCATCACTATCTCACACCTATCCTGTATGAGCGTGCTAAAAGTTGCATCATTGATGCTGCACCCAGAAAATTAACCCAACCCAGCGACCATACGCCAGTAATTGTGGAATTTTGAATGGGGATTGGGCATAGGGCATTGAAAAGAGGCAAAGGGGCGGGGTGCGGGGGCAGAGGGGAAAACTCTTTGCCCTTGCTTCTTCCCCACTCCCCAATACTTCTCGGTTAAGGGGAAAGGGGAAAGAAAAAACCTTTAACCCAAACCCAGTAACCTTTTCCCCAAACCCGATTCCGAGTTAAAAATGCCCAAAGCGAGAAGTATTGCCCCACTCCCCACTCCCCATCAATTTAACGGCTTGTATATATCCTCAAAACTGGGATTGAGATAAGGACGTTGTAAATGTATTAGGTGCCGTTCAAAGTGTTGGTCAATCGTCCTCATCCGCTCCTCTATCGCATTTTTACCTTTTTGCAAAGCTTCTAACAAAATCTTAGGGAATCACTGGTTAGTAAGACTTTTAACCCTTATTTTCTAAAATGCTACTCATTTGCTACTCAAAAAAGCTATGCTTGCCGGGGTTATAGGCAATCCTAAGTGGCAATGTTTATTAAAAATCTTACTTAATATTAAATTAAAGATGACCGTTGGTGGTCTCCTGCCCCCGGAGAGGATTATTACTGGCCTGATGGTGCACCTAGAGAGGAAACACTACAAGTATTTACCATTGCATTCCAAATTTGCGGTTACCAGATATGCATTAATGCGGAAATTGAAGTTGGATTTGAAAAGATTGCTATATATGTAAAAGAAGACGGTAAGCCACAGCACATAGCTGAACAGCTAGATGATGGTATGTGGACTAGCAAACTTGGAAGCTATGAAGATATAAAGCACGAACTGGACGGATTGGTTGGTGAACTGTACGGAAATGTCCAACAGTTTATGAAACGTGCTTTATAGAATTTTGATGAGATTATTTGGTCTAAGGCTTTCCCTTAGTGATTTGACACGATTATCTTCGTTGATATATCCCTTTTCTGTCACTCTTCAGGAGTGCAATCTCTAGAAGCCTTATGAGTCAATCAATACAAGCTATCCTATTACAAAAACTTGGTTGTTGTATTTATTATTAAAAAAAAATCTTGCGATGGCTCCGCCCGCCGCAGGCATCGGTTCGTATACAAAAACTCTAAAATCCAGAAATGGCAAAACTTTTCGGAGAGTGACAGAAGAGGGTTAGTAGCGGCGTCACCCCCGATAAAGTCGCAATCTGGATTGGTGACAAAGTAAAGACAGTTTTACATTACTACACACCCCAATGTAGTAAGTGCTAATTGCCCAGATTTTTAGTCATACTACTTAAATCCTACTTAATTTAAAGGGAAATAAATATCTTGAGAATTGGGATTCAGGTAGGGACGCCGCAAGTCAATTGTATGGCGTGCAAAGTGTTGGTCAATTGTCCTCATTCGTTCTTCCATAGCATTCTTACCTTTTTGCCAAGCTTCTAACAAAGCATTTGCGACAATTTGGCAACGGTTCATCCCAAAACTTTCTTGTGCTGCAAATTTTTGGGTTGGTTCCTCGGCTAAACCTAACCCTGGGGCTAAAAATTTGGTGAACAAGGGAATTTCGGGCTGGAAATAAGATTGATTTTCTGGATAAACAGCCTGAAGAATTGTGCGGATTGCTGGATAGTCGTGGAGTTCAAAGTAGAGTAACCCCGAATCATAGCGTCCGTATGCACTGGGATTGTGGAGAACCTGAAAGCTAAAGGGAATCGAGGCTGCATTCAATTGCAGTGTCAGGCTTTCCATGAGAGCGATCGCACCAGATGCCGTAAAGTTAAAGTAAATTCGCCCTGCTCCCAAATCAGTATCAGGGCTGCTTTGCCGTTCCTGTCCAACATTACTAACTGCCAAGTAACAGCCATTTTGCATTCTATTTTTGGGCATCCAGATTGCTACCATGTCACCCACTTTGGTAGATTTCTTACTGGATTCAAGATGGCAGTCTGGCTCAACATAAAGTGTTAAACCGCCTTTAGTCACCGCCATAGTACCATCGGGTTCTTTCCGCAATACCTGCCATCGAGGGTCAAAGTAACCTATGCCGTAATTACTGGCGTGCAATTGCTGGTAAAAGTTCCAATCGATCTCCAAAATGGAATTAGCTGCTAAATTATGCTTTGGCGTGCGATTAGTACTATCAGTATTGACTGCCAAAGTAGTTTGTAGAGAGCCATTGTAATAGATCCCATAAAGAAAATTTCGCAGTAATAGGGTGAGATACTTCTGTCGTAAATCTGCCGAGTTTTGCTGAAATCTGTCGGCTACTTTAGTTGGCAGAGCAAATGGTTGATAATTGGGATGATAAATACAAAAATTTGACTCAATCTGGATATTTTTAGCAATGTCGACTAAAGAAGTTAGCGGTTGATTGATAGAGTAATTTAGCATTAATCCATTTAGAACTCAAATTTTAAAATCTAAAATTATGAAACCCCTCTGGGACAAAAATCCTCGGAAAATTATCATAGGGTAATACGCAGAACAATCCAAAATGTCTAATTGAAGTTAAAATCTAGCTTTTAAATTCTTCTGCTCCCTGCCATTAAAAACCCCGAAGGCGAGTTTTTTCGTAATAAATGCGAAGTAACTGTTGCTCTTTTACAGGTTGAGGAAGTTTATGGATTTTTGCTACAGGGTTCAGAATTTCTGACTCTGATATACCGAAAATATTCAGCACAGCTTGCTGCGGCATAGTCAGTAAACTTTTAGCCACTTGGAGCATACAGATGTCAGCATTATTAAAAGATTTTCGGCAGGTAATCATATCCTGAATTTGATGAATCAGTGCCAGCCCCGCAAACTGGATAACGCGCACAATGAAGTCACTGCGGTATTCCAAAATCATGGGAAAAGCATTTAGATAAGCTCTAATTAGGGCAATGATTGAAGGTTGTAAACTGTCTAACGGTGTCAATGCTAGATGTAGAGATTCTTCTAACTCAATGGTGGAGTCTACGACGAGGCTATTGAGCCAAATTCCTAAATAGCTTGCTAGTAAAGTTCCTAAATCAAAGGCTGGATCTCCCCAAGAACAAGTTTCCCAATCAATTAGTCGTACTAGGCAATTGTCTAGTTTCTCCCACCTGGAATGAACCAAAATGTTGTTCAATTTTAAGTCGTTGTGAGTCAAGCAGCAAGGATTCCAGTCATATGCCAAATCAGCGATCGCAGATTCTAAACTGTCAGACTGCTGGTATAGTAGATAGAATTTCAGCGCATCCGTAGGAACCGTTCCAAAAATCTCCGGCCCAATTGATCCTACCCCTTGCGCCGGATTGTAAAAGCCATAGCGAAACTCTCCTTGGGGAGCAGTTGCCATAAAATCCTTATATTCTCGGCGGTTATAGGTTGCGCGATGCAGTCCCGCTAAAGTAGTGCCGATCGCAGTGGCAATTTCTTGTGGAAAAATATCATTGTTGTGGTATAATATCGCAAGCTCACGATATTCACTTAGGTAATTGCGGACGAGGATAGAATTTTCTTCGTCAAAATGTACTACCAATGGTCCGATTGCAGAAATATTGCCGAGAACAGGAAACTGCTGAAGCAACTGATGAAATAGCCACTCCTGAAACAATTCATGAGGCGCGGCGTCATTGTTATTAACGTTACGTTCTTGTTTAATGAGCAGTTTCCGATTATCTGCTAGAGTCACTAGTAAATCGAAATTGTTCTTACTACTTCCTGGCAACTCAGATTTATCTGATGCGTCATCTTCTGAGCTACACAGCCCCGCGTCTTGCAGATACTGGATAACGTTATGAGAAGACAGTGATAATACCATGTATTATTTCCTACTTCATTAAATTACTTAAACTTATCTGTGTTGGTATTTGCTTGTACTTAGCAGTTGTCGGTAGATAGTGAATAACAATAAAGATTCGTACAATCTACTAATATCCCATCTTTTGGATAAAAACCTGCCAAAATGGCACCAAGTCCTTTACAATTGCTTTAAAATTTGCTCCCAGATACCGTGACATCTTGACACTTTATCAGCATAGTTACTTAGATACATCTAGAGCAAGTTTTGTGGTAGAAGCCCTTTGAGTAACTGCATCTCCTTTTTTTGTGGCGCAGAAGCATCCCCAGCAAAAAACTGATTTGCGGCAGATGTTGTTTGGTGTTCAGTAGTCATCCTGAAAGCAGCGAAGAATTTCAGTAATGCTTCGTGGTAGGAAGCATGACATTCAACGCTATTATTTTTATTTATCATCCCAAAGCCAAAAAAACCGGACTTTTTAAGCAATTAGTAATTATTTTGTTCTTTAATTTTCAGAATTGATGTCTGGAAACCTTGTTATTAGGTCATTTATCTTACCTACGTATTGTAGATGACTATAGGCGATCGCAGATAACGGTTACATGAGCGAGTCTTATGGAAGTGTATTTGCAAAATGCTTACCCCACAAAACTTAACTCCTGGTTTCGATGTCGTATAAATTGCAGAGGGTGAGGAGTTTTTGTTTAAGGCGATCGCGCACATTCTCTGGTAATATCACTACACAATCTGGCGCATATTGCATGACTTCGCGGCTAAACCAAAATGTACTAAATACTCGTCTAACAACTCGCCGGACTCGTGCTTTATCTGGTAGCCACTCATTGATATTGTCTTCTGGTTTAGCTTGATAGGCAAAAGCCAAGCCAGCAAATAGATGCATTTCCACTTCTATTTCAGCCAAATTAGTTCGCCACTCACCAGAAATTGGCATGACAGCAGCATCTGTAATCCGGTCTAATCTTAAACTCCAGTTGTGAACCAGTTCTGGGATATCAAAGTTTCCTTCTGTCTCTTCGCACCAGCAATCAAGATATTGCCGCTTTTCGTGGGGTGTAACTTTGGCATGGCGAACGGTAAAATTAAATACACGCTCTGCTGCATCCTGATAGGAAAGCTGAAAGGGCTGTTCACGCAAGATATAGCGGTCTATTTCTAAGCGCCAAGATGGGGGCAAATTCTCTAAGAAACGTTCGATTTCGCCTCGCAACGGTAATGATAGTTCGCTGCGTTCGAGAAGTAAGTTTGCAATGATTTGGGCTTGTTCAATTTGCCCGATATCTGTCAAAGCATTGATACAGCGATGTAATGCTCTGATGCGTGGTTCTTTCCAATCGTTATTGTTACCGATGAGTAACTTACGTTGAGCGATCGCTTTAATTAACTTAGAGATGTTAGGTTCCTCTCCCCACATCATACCGAATTCACGAGCGATCGCTTCTAGCTCGGCTTTATCACGTTCTGATATCGACAGTGTAATAGATTGACCTTTTCGACTCATTAAAAATGTCCGTGTACTTTATCTGTAATTATTCTTGTCAACCTTTATTTTGCATGCCATTATGGATTTTAACAACCAGTTACGGACACTATTTAAGTGTATGTCCGAAAATTATAGAATTACTCTCAAGCCTGTTTATTCTCAAACCGTCCCAACACCTGACGGGGTGAAATTACCTAAAGATTGGTTGCTCTCTTGGCATCAAGCTGCAACTTTAGAAGCATTGCGCGATCCAAATATTGATGTCGTGTTCAACACTGCGATGACTGGCGATGGTAAAAGTCTAGCGGCTTACCTAGAAGTGCTTCAGGGAGAATTTTCTGCGATTGGACTTTACCCAACCAATGAACTCGCCCGCGATCAAGAAACGCAGATTAAAGGATATGTTGAGAAATTCCAGCCAGAAAATCAGCCGCGTGTAGTACGACTCAGTGGGGCTGATTTAGAAATTTATGCGGAAAATGAAGGATTGAGAAAAGGGGCTGCGATCGCAACTCTGACTAACCAGAGAGAAGCGTTATTAACTAACCCTGATATTTTTCACTACCTACATAGAGGTGCTTATATAATTCGTGGCGATAGCCCAGATAAGTTATGGGGCAGAATTGATAAAGATTTTGACTTATTTATTTTTGATGAATTTCATGTTTTCGCAGCTCCACAAATTGCTAGCGTGATTAACACAATGTTGTTAATTCGCTGTACAAATCGTCGTAAGAAATTTCTGTTTCTCTCAGCCACACCAGATACAAACTTAATTGGACGATTAGAAAAAGCAGGATTTCGTTGTAAAGAAATTGATCCTCTAAAACAAAATAAATATCAATTTACTGATACACCAGAACAACGGCAGCAACTGCAAACACAGGGATGGCGGCAGGTAGCACGGACAATTACATTGAATTTTATTCCTTTAGAACCATCGTTTAAAGCTTCGGAAACCTGGCTAAAAGAAAATAGTGATTTGATTTTGGCTCAGTTTCAGCAGTATCCAGGAAGTAAAGGCGCAATTATCCTTAACTCAATCGCAGCAGTCAAACGCCTCACTCAATTTTTTCGGGAAATCTTACAGGCTTACGGATTGAAAGTTGGAGAGAATACAGGGCTATCGGGAAAAGGAGAAAAGGAGCGAAGTCTTGCTGCTGACTTGGTTATTGGTACTAGCACAATTGATGTTGGAGTTGATTTCAAAATCAATTTTTTAATTTTTGAATCATCCGATGCAGGTAATTTTATCCAGCGTTTAGGACGCTTAGGAAGACATGACGAATATGAGAAAGATGGTCAGATAGTTAAGTTTGAGAATTTTACAGCTTTTTCTCTAGTTCCTAACTTTTTGGTAGAGCGATTGTTTAAGAGTGATACTCCACCGTTAGAAGTGAATAGTATTTGCGACCGCCCCTCTTTTCACAATACAATTACTGAGAATTATCGACAAATCAACGATTTTCGTGGTTATTATCGTCAATGGGGGGCTGTGCAATCATTTTGGCTGTTTTATCAGTTGAGCGATCGCACAATTAAACAACAGTATGCCCAAAGCCGAGACAAGTTTCAAGAAGCCTGTGAACAATTATTTGAAACTAGTCTGAAGTCACAAGCTGGATGTATTCAAGGATGGGCGAAAGATTGGCAAGCACTTTCTGGTAAATCAGGAAATCCTATTGCTGAGGATGCTGCTAGTTTTCGCGGTTCAAGTCCTTTGCAATGTGGTTTATACGACTTAACGGAAGAAAACGAGGCAGATAGGTTTAAAACCTACGATTTACCAGGTATTTTGGGCAATTTAGAAATTGAAATGTGGACGGAAGCGGCATTTATACGGACACTCAAAGAAACCGTAGAACGCACTGGACAACCCATTGCCAAAGGTAGATTTGCTCATTGTCTAGCATTTATGAAGTTGCGTTCCTACCGAGAGGAACGGCTGAACTGGAAGTTTACCTATTCTGGAAACTTGCAGCCAATTGCTGACGCTTGGAAAGTTCAGGTTTTGACTGGTGTGGAAATTTGGCAACCTGACAACTATTGGGTTGGGGAAATTAACAAACGCCTAAAAAAGGAGGGTTTGGTTTGTTACGTGATTCGCCGTCCTCTTGCTGAAGTGCGGATGCGGCTAAAACTACCGATGAATTTTCAGATTTATGGCATCAGCGATCAGTATAGCTTTCATGATGCTAGTGCGCCGTATGCGATCGCATTTGGTCACTCTGCACTGTTGCTGGATACGCTTGCTTACACGTTTAAAAGCAAAGGAGATGAGATATGGATTGCTTGAGGTTTCAATCCCTGATAGGGATTTTGGTTAGTGTAACGGAGAAAGAGCTTACGCCAGTAAGTTCAGACGTATTTATTTCAATCCCTGATAGGGATTAGTAATCTCACCTTATTTGTATAGTGAGTCTCCGTCTTGATCTGAGAATAACAGATAGTGGGTGAACGTAACCGCCATCAAGTGCTGACTTATTTGACCAGATATTTATCATGTTAAATAAGTCTATAACTTAATGTACTAATATCTTGCAATCGTCTTTCGCTTAAGTTAGCTTCTGAGTATGCGACTGGCAAGACTGGTAGTTAAAAAAACTATTAGTTCTAATGAGTTGTATGTAAACTTACTTCAAGAATTGAAAGATGCGAAAACGTAAAAAGACCAAGGTTGAGCTGTTAATTGAAGTCTTATCAGACGGCGAATGGCACTGGGGTGATGAACTAGCTCAACCCGATAAAGTCGGTTGGCGCTTTGGAGACGCTGTAGATAAAGCTCGTGACAAAAAAGGCTTTCCAATAGTCAGAGAGCGAGTTGGACTCAAACACAAGTATCGTTTGCCCAAATCTTAACCAATATTAATGTGGTGTTAGCGAGTTTCTTGGTTAAACAGAGAATTTTTTGCTATAGAGGGAAGCTGAACAGTAGGTTACGGCATTAAGTTCAGGCGTAATTAGTCTCAACCCCCTAGAACCACAAAGCAAAACTTGTGGCAGATAGCTGGGTACAAGTCTGGAATACATCAAAATCTTAAAGCAGTTGATTTTATGAATGCTTCCTTCTTTTCTTAGCGTAAAAATATGATTGGCAAAGAAAAACAATTCTTTATCTGACATAACCCATGAACGAACAAAAACTTTTAGAAAGAATCACAGTCAACCCTCAAATCTTTGGCGGTAAACCAATTATTCGAGGTCGTCGCCTTGCGGTTGAACATATTTTAGAGATGTTGGCGGCAGGAGATACTATCGAAACCTTACTAGAAGGTTATCCCTGGTTAGAACGAGAAGATGTGCAAGCCTGTTTAGTTTATGCATCTGGGCTAGTTGGTCATGAATGAGTTGAACATTTTCCGCTATGAGTAACCCAATTTCAGAGGATTACAGACATTTGCTAATGGAAATAAAACAGCGTATTCGTTCAGCCCAGTACGAAGCACTAAAAGCAGTTAATCGGGAAATGATTAACCTCTACTGGGACATTGGACAGATAATTGTTACTCAACAACAGGGCGCTAGTTGGGGAAAATCCGTAGTAGAACAGTTAGCAAAAGACTTACAAACAGAGTTTCCAGGAATTAGCGGATTTTCTGCTGCTAACCTCTGGCGGATGAGGCTTTTTTATGAATCATACGTCAACAATGAAAAACTCGCACCATTGGTGCGAGAAATTGGATGGAGTCACAATCTGGTCATTGTAGAGAAGTGCAAAGATGACCTAGAACGGGAATTTTATATCAGAATGACTCGTAAATTTGGCTGGACAAAGAATGTTTTGATTCACCAAATTGAAAATCAAACCTATGAAAAGACTCTGTTGAATCAGACTAATTTTGATAAAACTGTTCCAGCAGAAATCCGTAACCAATTAAAACTAGCTGTCAAAGATGAATATACTTTTGATTTCTTGGAACTAGCAGACGAACACAGTGAACGACAGCTAGAACAGGCAATTTTAACAAGAGTTGAACCATTCTTGCAAGAAATGGGCGGGCGGTTTACTTTTGTTGGCAGTCAGTATCGCTTAGAAGTTGGCGATAAAGAATTTTTTATTGACCTGTTGCTGTATCACCGCCAATTAAAATGTCTAGTTGCGATTGAGTTAAAAACTGGAGAGTTCCTACCTGAGTATGTGGGAAAAATGCAATTTTATCTGGCGGCTTTAGATGATTTATCTCGATTCCCAGACGAAAATCTCTCAATCGGAATTATTCTTTGCAAATCCAAGGATAAAACTATTGTTGAGTATGCACTGAGAGAATCGAATAAACCAATTGGTATAGCAACTTATAAACTGGTTTCAACATTGCCTCAAGAATTAAAAAATCAGCTTCCGGCCCCAGAGCAAGTTGCTAAACTACTAGAAGGAGTGGAATAAAAATTGCGAACTAGATAACGGTTAATAGGAATACTGACATGAAAACACCAACAATTGCAGAACTCAGAGAATTTTCTCAACAACTTCCTGAAAAAATACCGTATTTAAAAATGTTAGTTCTGTTTGGTTCTAGAGCTACTGATAATACAAACGTTAAGAGTGACTGGGATTTTGCAGTTTTGTGTGATCAAGAAGAACGTGAAGCTTATGTAAAAGATAATAGTTTTCTTTGGTTTGAATTACCTATACTTATTGGCAAACTATTCAAAATAAATTCTGATCAAATTGACATTGTAGAACTTAATCATTGTTCTTGGTTAATTGCTCATTTCGTTGCTCGTGACGGGATTATGATATTTGAGGAATACCCTGGAGAATTTGAAATATTTAAATTAACTTCATTAAAGTCTGAATCAGAGTTGAAGAAATTTCGCCAAGAACAACACAAAAAAATTGAAATAGAACTAAATAAGTGGGGAGTATGAGTAATATAGATACTGAAATAGTTTTGGTTAGATTAAAGTTAATCACCAAATACTACAACACTTTAGAGGAGTTTCGCTCTACTAGCCTTGATGAATTTTTAAATGATTTTCGTCAACAGCTTGTTGTAGAAAGACTACTGCAATTAATGACTCAAGCTGCAATAGACATTAATGAACATATATTATCAAGATTAAATCCTGGCAATTCTGCTACTAACTTTGAAGCTTTCATTGAAGTGAGTAAATATCAAGTAATAACACCTGAACTAGCCAGAAAAATAGCACCATCGTCAGGATTAAGAAATCGTCTTGTTCATGAATATGACGAAATAGATCCGCAGCAAGTTTTTAACTCTATCAGTTTTGCATTACGACTATATCCGCTTTATCTGCGCCAAGTTAACTCTTATTTAATTTCACTGAGTCAAGAAGATGGCTAAAAAAAATAAAACTTCAGATGAGTATCAACAATCATTACTTTTAGAAACAGAAGACGATGCAAATTCGGAAGCAGCTGATAATGATTGGCTGTCGGGTGATTTTGGATTTGATGGTGATTCTTCAGACCGCACTATTGAAACTGAAGGTGAGTTACTAACACTCAAGTTATTACGAGAAGCAATTCAAGCTCAAAATCCAGATGATAAGGTAATGGCAGACTTTGCCGAGTATGTTTTACCAAATCTGTTACGGATAGCCATTGGTGTAACGGCGAAAGGCGGTAAGTTTTTTGATGAAATTGACCAACAGCGAGAAGCTGAAGGAAAAACTAAAGTAAGACGAGATAACGCTGCTGACCAATCACTGAATACTCACTTACTCAATGGATTATTTCCAGCAAATTTAATTGAGAAACGTTTAGAAAAACTTAATACCACAGTGCAGCGAGTGGTGAAAGAGCGAGAGCGTAGATTAGTAATTGCTGGATTTATTTTACATGATTTTGAAAAGTTTCCTGATGTCCCTGAAAACTGCCGCAAGCTACCGCTAGCAGAACATCGTGAAATTATTGATAAAAAAGTTCACCAGTTAGGACTGGATAACTTTATAAATCCAGAAAATCCTGAAGCTTATCGAGAGTATCTAGATGATTTGTTGTGCATGGCTTACAATGCTCAACGTCGCTGGGATACTAACTGGAATTTTTCTGAGTTTGGCTTGAATCCTCTTCTCAAAGACCGTACCCTTCGCAGTTTATCTGATTTAACTTGTTTGGCTGATTCTCTCGCCTCAATTGTTAAACATCCCCAGGATGCAGAGAATTCCAGGCTCCAAGAAGTTATACATAATTTGAGTGATGGACAACTGAAATTTACATATCACAGCATTGCTGAAAATCGGGGTGTATTAACTAATGTAGTTAATAATGCCTTGATGGAAGCACACACTAGCCTCAACACTGAGGATAAAACCTACTATGAAATACTGCTTTACTTACCCACAGGAGTAATTTATTTAGCTAGAAAAGATGCTCCAAAAATTAGTCGAGAAGGATTAGGCGATCGCGTTATTGACACTATAAAAAAACTCTGCGCTAATCAACTTCAACTCCGAAAAGTTGGCTTCACTCGTGGAAATATTGGGATGAAATATGCTGACTACTACAATCTCTTCCTCGACATCAAAGGCTTAATGCAGTTTACCGTTGATGCAGTACCAAGTAAAGTAAAAACCAGCAAGGCAGCAGATAAAGCTACTAATTTGGCTCAATTCCAGCGTAAAGGTGTTTTAGCGAAGAATATCGAAATCGATTTTGCAGAAGATATTCGTATAGATCATTTGGCAGAACTAGGAGCTTTAATAACTGGAAAATTTTGGAAAGAGTATCTTGATAGAGTTAAAGCCCTAATTAAAAACAATAAAGAACTCCCTTCAATTCCAACTATTAATCTTACAGAGATAGCTATTGATTTTCTTGATTTATCTGAGTATAAATCTGAAATTATTGCACTTCAGCAACTTAAAGATACTGGAGGCATAGCGTATGACTGGTATTATATTGCAACGCAATACCTTAAACGTAATCCAGGACAAGAAGACGTTCGTGAAATTTGTCAAAGTCTGGTTAATCGATGGATAGAAGTTATTGAACCAATCATTAATCAGTACAAACTACCTGATGAATGGAAAGATTTAAGGGATTGGTGCGATCGCGTGATTATGCTTCCGACTGAAACGCGAGAAAAATCAGCTAATGACCAAGCCGAAATCTTTTTTAAGGAGTTGGCAAACTACAATGCTGCGAAAAAACCAGGGCGAGGTAAAGAATTAATCTGCTCAATTTCTCATTCTGCTTACACGGTTACTGAGCAAATGGAATCAGCAGTTTTATTTACGCCACAAGTTTATACCAATAAGCAAATGTTAAGAGGTGCTAACGCTAAACGTAATATTTCCAGTATTACAGGTATGGAGATAATGCTGAGGCAAATTTTGATGAATCAAACTCAAGCTGTAGGTAAGAGATTTGAAGATGGTAAATATCGCTATCTCTATTTTTATCCTACTTATTACTTTACTCCAGAGACTAACAAGTTTTTGCAGAAAGCATACAACGGTATAGCTCAAACTCGCTTTGATACGAGCGTTCGCAATCATTTTATCAGTAAGGATTTACAGGCGGACTTGGGGCGCGATCGCTACCAAAGTGTAGATAGTTTCTTAATTGATGAAAACCTCCAACGTGACAAGGATCGCACCTTTAAGCTTTCCTATCCTGAAGACCAGCCTTTAACATTTTACTTCATGGCACTCCCGCCAGGAAGAGACAGCACCGATACAGAATCTTGGGTAATGCCAACTTGGTTAGCGTTTGCTTTCCCGATGATTTTAGATGTTAAAACTGTGGTTTCAGAGTCACCAATTCCACCTTTTAATGATGGGGCTGAATTTGAGGAAAGCGTTTTCCTTGATAGTGCGCCTCATGCTTTCCGTGCTTTAGTAAGGCGCGATCGCTTCCGTCTTGACTACATCCTCGAAGGTTGGAATGAAAACGGCATCCAATACCCAGCACCTTTAAATGTGCTTACCGCCGCTTATGCCATTCATTTAGATGTGAATGCGCGACAGGGTAAGTCTGGTTACGATGCCAACTGGGGAAGATTTACAGAACTGGCTAAAGATTTTGAAACCAGTCCGTTGTACGTCTTTTCTTATCTCAATCGCTGGGTGCGTAACCAGGGTTCGGAAACAGCACGAATTGAAAAAATCCGGCTTTATACCTATCATTTTTATCCTTGTTTTGACCCTTGTGTGAAATATGACACTAATATGGAGCAATTAATTGTGGGAGAAGTATCAAGTCTGAATCATCCTAAGAAATTAACAGATTTATACCGCAGATTTTACCGAGCTAATAAGCGTTATAATCCTAAGTCTAATGCTGTGTTGAAACCAGTTGATATTGCGGCTGAAACTATACTCAAAGCTGAGTCAAGTGTGTTTCAGGGAGAAACATTAGTTGTGGCTGTTGCAGCAGAAGTTTTTAAACTCATGGATCGGGTTCATTCTTCTACTGCTGAAGGACGTTGGATCATGAGCAAACGAGAAGAAGAACGGCAAGCTGTTCTAGATTTTGCCAAGTATTTTGTAGTGGAGGTATTTGATAACTCATTTGCAGGCGATCGCGCTCGTTTAGCAGGTCGTCAACTCAACTTAATTCGAGATACCTGTGAATTTCTTTATCGTCTTGAAGATGACAAAGAAAATGCAGGAAGAAATGAAAATATTCCTGTAATAGATGATGTTAATGAACCGGAATAAATTCTTCATCTAGAAGTAAACAAGTAGTAAACAATTTTTTGGATATCAATCATGGCAATTTTAAAAACTGTTGAACCCAAATTCTTTCAAACTGAGATTCCTTACAAACCAATGGGTAAATATGTTCATTTCTTGACTATTCGCATTACTGAATCTTATCCTCTATTTCAGACAGATGCAGAACTGAATAAAGCACGGGTAAGAGCAGGAGTAAAAGACAAAACCACAATTAGCCGTTTGTCAATGTTCAAGCGCAAACAGTCTACTCCAGAGCGTTTAGTTGGTCGGGAATTGCTGCGTAACTATGGCTTGATGACGGCTGAAGAATGCGAATACAATGTGAATTTTGCAATGGATAATCCTGATTGCATTATTTACGGATTTGCTATTGGTGACTCTGGCTCTGAAAAATCGAAAGTTGTAGTAGACACAGCATTTTCAATTACAGCTTTTGATGAATCACACGAAACTTTCACCCTCAACGCTCCTTATGAAAATGGCACGATGGCTTCCAAGGGTGAAAATGGTTCTAAACCTGGTGAAGTTACCAGTCGAATTAATCAACAAGACCATATTAGACCGCAAGTTTTCTTCCCTAGTATTGTCACGTTAAAAGATCCCACTGAAGCTAGCTTCCTTTACGTTTTTAATAATATTCTGCGAACTCGTCATTATGGAGCGCAAACCACCCGTACAGGTCGGGTTAGAAATGAGTTGATTGGTGTTGTATTTGCTGATGGAGAAATCACAAGTAACCTGCGTTGGACTCAGGCAATATATGACCAAATGAAATCTAATAATACTTTAAATGCTCCCGATCCACTAGATGAAGATGATGTAATCACTGCTGCAAAAAATGCTATTGAGGCGTTAATGGCTGATGAGTTTATTGTTCACACAGATTTCATTGGTGATGCTTTTGTCTCTCTAATTAATGAAGTCAAAACTTTAACAGGAAGTGAGAAAGGTATTCAGGCAATTTTACAAAAAGCTGATGCAGAAGCTAAAGAATATGCCAAGAAGCATATTAGCAAGAAGAAAACTACTGCTAAAGCGGGGAAAGAGTAATGGTGTTTATTTATCGCTGTCAATTGGAGTTGCATGACAGCCTGTATTTTGCAACTCGTGAAATCGGGCGATTGTATGAAACAGAGCCAATAATTCACAATTACGCTCTCTGTTATGCACTGGGTTTAGTTGATAGCCAAATCTACTCTACTACCGTTGCTGAAGAACATTCTTATCGATATTTTTGCCCCGAACAAGTGCCAAAATATGAGGAGCATTTAACGCCACTCAATCAACAGGAAATTTACGTAACTCCGGCGCGATCGCTCAATCATTCTTCTATCCTCAATACCTGGAAGTATGCTAACAACAACTACCACGTTGAAATGGAGAAAACACAGAAAAATATCCCTAGTTTTGGCAGAGCAAAAGAAATAGCAGCAGAAAGTAGATTTGAGTTTTTTGTCATATTTCAAAAAGAACTCAAACTATCAAAGTGGATTCGCTTGGGTAAATGGATGAGCAAGGCTGAAGTGACGGTAGAACAATTACCAAAACCTAAAATTGCTGAAGGTATATTCACTTGCACACATCCATTAAATCCTTTAGATGTGATGTTCACTAATCAAGTGATTAGCTATGATGTTGTGAATATGCCTCCAGTGAGTTTAATTCAGAATGTCCAAATGCGAGGTCAATACTATCAATTTGATGGCATTCAAAACTTAAAAATTCCAGTTCGGATAGAATATCGCTTTCGGAATTAATTATTTACCGAAATCTGAACTACGCTTTTTCTTTTTCCCAAGATCCTGTAAAACTTAGGCGTAATGGTGGAACTCCAGCAATGTCTACAGCTTGAAAAATAGACCTCTTGCATGAATAAAATTATGCCCTCAGACTGGAAGTCTAGGGCTACTAAAATTTAACTCCTGGTTTCGATATCGTATAAATTGCATAGGGTGAGGAGTTTTTGTTTGAGGCGATCGCGCAGACTCTCAGGTGATACAATCACGCAATCTTCCCAGTAAGGCGATACTTCTCGAATCAACCAGAAGGGATTAGCTACTCGCCGCACCACCTGACGCACATTATTAATCATGTCATCCTCAATATCATCTTCTTTCGGTTGATAGGCTTTGGCTAGCCAACCTCGAAAGTGTAATTGCACTTTTAGATAATCAAGTTCACCCCGCCAATCTCCACTTGTCGGGACAACAGACTTAATTCGCTCAAAGCTTAAGCAACGATTGTGCCAAAGTTCGCGTAATTCTGGAATATCGTTTTCTACGTCTGCTGTCTCTTCGCACCAAATCATGAGATAAAAGCGTTTCTCAAAAAACCTCACCTCAGCGTGACGAACTTTGTAATCTAATTCCTGACCTTGAGAGTTGGAATAGAGAATGTAGAAAGGCTGTTTAGCTTTACTTAGTTCTTCTATCGTATTTCGCCATTCTTGGATAGGTTGACTAAGTTGCTTCATCAGCAATTGACGAAGAGGTACTTCGAGATTGCCATGTTCTAGCAAAAGTGCAAGTACAGTTTGTGCTTCTCCAATGTGACCTGCATCATTTAAAGCTTTAATCGCTTGCTGCAAGGCATTAACTTGGTTCGAGTCAAGCGTAAAGGGCTTTCCGACCTCTACAGATTGTTGTGCGATCGCTACTATTAAGCCCGAAATACTGGGTTCTTTGCCCCAAGTGATATTGAGGCGGCGAGCGATCGCTTCTAGTTGTTCCTTAGTTCCTGGCGGAATTGACAGTGTAATCGTTTCTTTTTTTCTCGACATTCCCAAAATATACTTGCACTTTAAAATTATTTATGCCATATTCATAAATGTAATTATAAATAGTCTAGTTGTCAAAAAGTGTAATGACAGAAACTTGAGGACAATATTCCTGATCCAGATATATTGTGTTATCACCTTGGTACTGAGTATGGGGAGAAATCTATTAAAAGCTGAAATGATGATTAATGATGCTGATCTAAAAATCCTCACTGCTGCTCTTGCTGCAAACTTGCCTGTCAAAGACTCAAAGACTTTAATTTCAGTATTAGCAAGCCAATCGGAGGCTGTGACTATTGCTCAGTCCTTTGCTTCATCCAAGTTGATTAGAGAACTAAGACTTGCAAAAAATAACCAAATAGATGATAAATTGCTGAAACTTGATAAACAAGGGAACCAAGTTTTTTATCAAAATCAATTAATTGGTAAAACTCAGCTTTTATATAAATCTTCTTTACCGGGTGAGTTACAAGCTCGATTAGCTATTGAGAGTATTACAGACCGTTTTCTGGAATATCTGCAAAAGGTCTATCAGATAGTTGTATTGACTGAGAGTAATTACCACGTACAAATTTTTATTCCCCAAAAATCCATTCCAGACTTCAGGACACTTTGGGAAGATTTCTTAAATAATGTTGCTTTTTCAGCTAATGGCAATACTCAATTTCAGTTACCAGGATTAGTTCAGACTTTTATTTTAATGCTCAACAGTATTGCTTTAGCTGAACGAGGCTTCAGTACCTTGGAAGTTCCTATTTTAACTCAGGCACAATCCAATCTTTTAGCTGCTTTATATTTTGCGGTTGTTGAGGATGTTAAAAATCGCCAACAAAGAGTGATTGACAAGCTAAAAAGGCAACTTAAATCATCTAATTTAGGTGATAAAGAGCGCCAGTCAAAGGAAAAAGACTTACAAACTAAGGAAGAAAAAAAAGAGATTGAAGAAAAAAGATATACAGAATATTTTCAAAAGGCGTTTAGTAAATTCTTAGATGAACAAAGTTCATTATTAATTAAATTAGAAAAAGTTAATAATAGTTTACTCAATATAGCATTAACTAAAGCTCAAAAATCAAAATTACAAGATCAGCAAGATAAATTAACCTCCCAGATTATATTTAGTCAACAGTCTTTAGTACAAAAACGTAGTTTACTTCAGCAAGTTAATGGAAATCCATTTGAATTTATTCGAGCAGATGTAGAGCAAAATACAGATAAGTTCAAGACTATAGTGAATTTCGCAAGATTGTTTAATGAAACTGCGGTAGATCAAATTAATTCAAGTGTTGCCGCTACATTTACAAAATGTATTCGTGAGATGTACCGCCTACTAGAAAGTAAGCATAATGAACCACTACCTCCACCATTACTGAGTGAACAGCTAGTTTTACCAGAAATGCGATCGCCTGGAGATGATAGTAAAGAATTTTGTTATTCATGCGGTGTAGCACTAGAGCCAAAAACTGCAAGATGGCAAGTTCTCAGATTCATGTTTGAGCGACCTTCTCAGCGTCGTCAATCAGCATCAAGTGAGGGTAGACCTTATATTTGTGCTTCCTGTTCCGCATTAGCATTTGCTTCCCCACTTAAAGTTACGGATGAAAGTATTATCTTGCGACTTGAGGCTGCTGATAGAAATGTTGCATCTGAATTGAAGGCTAAAGACTATATCAGAATGTTGACCAATAAAGAGTTACATCTGAGTGCAGGTCGCTATATAGTTTTAGCCTCAGATCGCACAAATGGAGGTGAAATAGCAGCTAAAAAACTAGGTCAAGTTCAGTATGCTCTAGCTAAAGTAGCTTCTATATTTCCATTAGAAGTTATTGCAGACTTCAAATTTTTGTTGATTACTCAAGGTAGTGAACCAATCCCTTTATTAAGCAGACACTTGATTTTTATTAAAGGCTTAATGGAGAGCTACAGCCAGTCAATAATTATAGCTGGTAAAGATATAAATATGAATTTAGGGGATGCTATACGTTATGTACAGCAAGATTTACCCTACTTGGCAGACTACACGCTTACAAAAGTTTCTAAGACTTCTAACTATTTAAAGTTAGAGCAGATTCGTGAAGCTTTCTGGAAAGCTTTACAAAAAGACTTGCAATTAAAAGGAGATTTTATGGAGTCAGATAACCAACTATCAAAGCGAGCCAAACTATACAAGGATGTGGCTGCTTTAACTGGTTTAACCTATGCCTTTGCTCACTCATTAGAAACCACAGTTAAAAGGCTGAAACCAGAAAATGCAGAACGAGAAGTCAGCAAAATTATAGAAAAAGTAGAAGATGCGGTTGCTTTTTGTTACTACGCCACTCTAGGAGATAAAGAAAAAACTAGCGTAGAAGCTAGACTTTGGAAAAATTTAGATAATTACTTCATCTATGAACAAACTCAGAGATTACTAAATGAATTAAAAATATCAGGACGAGAAGAAAAAGATAATTCAGGTAAAACTTGGCTTAAACTCTATGCTGATGATGTTTTGAAAGCTTATGCACATTTGGCGGACAATGGCTACTCTCAAGATAAAGATTGGAAAGATTTAACTTATCAACTTAAGCTTTCTCTTTACACCCGTTTTCCTGAATTAGTTCGCAACAAATACTGAAATCAAATAGTGAGAAATAATGATGGCTACTGGACTTCCCAAGACTGATGATAAAAATCCACGTTTACATTTTGATATTTACGCCATTTTAGAAGGTTCTCAAGAGCTTTATTTTGGGCATGAAGTACAGGTAAATGTAAATTTAGTTGAAACAGTGAAGTTAAAGATTAAAGATGCACTTTCAACCGAACCCCGCTCAATCGAAAAATGCTATCTTTCTCCAACGAAAAGAAAAGGTGTAGAACGGCGTTGCTTAATTTGGGCACCAGTTAAAACAGGTGAACTACTTGGAGACAAACAAAAGTGTGGTATTCCTGAAACTTGCACTTTACCAAATTGTCCTATATGCGCTACCTATGGCGGTTTAATTGCTGGAAAGAAAACTTTGATTGGTCGTGTTACACACGGTGGTGGTGTGGCCGTACAGGAAATTTATCCTGTAGAAAAGCAACGAGCTATGCACCCTGCACGTATAGCTAATCAATTAACTAACAAGGAAGATAAGCCGATACCCTTTAAGCGAGAGTACAACCAGCCAGGTATTCTGTATCCAGTATCTAACCACGCATTGAGTATAACTGACAAAGAGTTTGCTTCTGTTGGCTATGCTTTTCTAGATTCTTTACCTCGCATTGGTTCTGGTAATCCAAAGGGAATTGCGATCGCAGAATCTAGTGAACGTCAACCATTGCTAGTTGTAGATCGATACCTTGTACCAAAACGTAAACGTCCAATCGTATCTCCTGCTATCAACAATCCAGAAGAAGCGATCGCAGAATTTATCCGACTTTCTAGAAAACCTGAAGATGCAACTGACCATATTCAAGAAACACACTTTGAGCGGTGGATTGGTGATACGGCTCTAGAAAAATTGCAGGAATATTCTAGCAACTTCGTTGATAACGTTTTACAGGCATAAGTCATGTACTGCCTCAAATTCACAATTCAGCCTACGGCAGCGATGACATTTCGCATCCTGCCTGGGTCAATTCTTAACATTGCAACTTATCCTTTTGTACCGCCAACTACTCTATCTGGATTTTTACGCAGACTCGGTATGATGAGTGTCGAGCTAGAGATTCCTGAGACTCGCGTCAACAACGAAAATCCACCAATTTATGCTCTACCACCTAGTTATATAGCTTTGGGTGCATACCCAGTTTCAGGAAAGTGGAGCGGAGTACATCGGACTTATCGAAAAGGAATGCGAGAGTTTAACCATGATTCTTTCTCCAGGCTTTACTTGGATGAAGACAAGGCAAATTTTCAACTTCACACATGGGAATATTTCATTGCAGAAGAATTAGTTGGTTATGTAATCAGCGAATCTAAAGCAGGTCTAGAATACTTTCAAAAATTGGAAGGCTATGGCTGCAAATTAGGCAAAGAAGGCTATGCCGTAGTTAAAGAAGTTTCAGAATTAATTGAGATGGAACGTCAAACAATTGCGGCTAACCCATCAACAATTGTCCCAATGGAAGACTTATTACAAAGCAATCACTTTATTAAAGGTTGCGATATCTATAACTTGTATCGCTACAACTGGTCAGCAAATACTCAACCTGTATCTGAAAGGGAGGGTTTTCTAGATCACAACCCCACTCAGGTAAATGGGTTTGTTCCTTTTGTTACTGCCTATTTTGCTCATCCAATTGGTGATCCTCCAACTTTAAATTATTACACCAATGGAAAAATTTATATTCCTGTATCTCTCATAAATATGTTGAAAGGAGAAGTCTATGTCTAAGTCAGAGCGTCAACATCCATTCAATTTTGGTCGAGTATTCTTTCCTGAAAAATCTAACCCTATACCCAATAGAGTTTACTTTCAGCCGTTGGGAAATCATGTAGGTAACGTTAGAAGACTAGTCAAAGCTTGGAATTTTGACGACGATTTCCCAGATGCAACATTAGAAGAACGTCAAGAATCGTTTCACAGAGTTCTAAAAGCCGCTGACATTCATGATATGGGTAAACCTCAGAAGTTTAATCTTGAAGTTAAAACTACTCAACATAGAAAATTTAAAGAATATATTTATTCCTTTAAAGGGCATCGATTTGCAGCTAATAGTTCAGATATTTGGGCAAAAACTTTAGCTATAGGACATCATGATTTTTCGGTAAATGATATTAGTCGAGATACTTACAAGTTAAAAAAAGAATCTCAATATTATGCTGACATCTTAGCCAAAGACCCACTTACCTATGCTCGTGAACTCTACATTTTAGAGATGTGCGACCAGATAGAAGCAGAATTAGCTTGTCGTGTCATTGGAGATGACGAGCAGGCAGAATCTCGCGCCTTTATGGATTACACAACTGCAAAATCTGAGTTGGATGACAAGATTTACTTGATTGATCCTTGTCCTTTTAATAAAAGTAGTACTCCACTTACCTTTGAATATTGGTCAATGGAACTGAGCCAAGCAGATAAAGATAGTTTGCAAAACTGTCTAAATACAGAACAAGATTATAAATTAGGTAAAGTGTTGGATAAAATTGCTAAGAACTGGTGGCAGTCTCAGCAAGGAAAACCTGAAAAATCAGAACCTAAGTTAATTACCTTGAGTGCCTATAAATCAGAGGATAAGTTAAAAGATTGGAATTGCAATTCTATTTATAAGGCATTGGGAGGAGAAAATTTTGTTCCTAATCCTATGCAAGACAAAGTATTTGAAGCTATAGCTAATAATGACCATCCCGCAGTTATGCTAAAATCTCCTACGGGTTCTGGGAAAATGGAAGCTATTTTATTTCCAGCATTAGCGAGAGGATATCGTCTGTTTCTACCTTTACCTGCTCGTAGTTTATTAGAAGACCAGAAAGAGAGAATCGAGAAATATCTTAAGAAATTTTCAAAATTACAACCAGACCGTGAAATATCTCTGGTTGTGGACACAGGAGCGCAGATGTACAGAGCGGTTTATCGCAATGGGGAAGATATCACTTCTACACTAAATATCAATTCTCGCCGCCATCTATATAAAGGGGATGTTATATTAACAACCCTGGATAAGTTTTTATATCGTTATTTTGCTTTTGGTGATAAACAAAAGTCTTTCATCTTCCCTTTAAGGATTCATCGAGAAAAAACTTTGATTTGCTTTGATGAAGCTCATACTTATGATGAAATATCATTTACGAACTTTCAAAGCTTGGTCAAATCTCTCTATGAAGCGGGACGCTCTCTTGTTTTAATGACAGCTACTATGCCAAGAGAGCATTATGAGCGATTTAACTATTTAGATTTAATTGATTTGGTAGAGAACTCTCAGTACTTAGAAGAACTCAATCAATTTCAGCAACAAACCTTAAAGCAACCTCACTTCAATAAAAAAGCTTTTCAATGGTATAGTCATCTTAAACGTGACCAAGATAATCCTGAGTCTTTCCAAAATGAGATTGCCAAAATTATTCTGAAGGAATGGCAAACAAAAGCCGAGCGTAGAATTATTGCTGTAGTTGAAACTGTTAAAGACGCAGCAGCTATTTACCAGTCTTTAATTAAAAATATTGATTTAAACACTGATGCTTTTGGACAATTTATATTTCTATATCATGGTAGAATTGCTGACCATATTAGGCCAATTATCTACAAACAAATACAAGAACGGGATGCAAATAGCCAGCCTTATATTTTGCTTACAACCAGTGCAATAGAAGTTGGTTGTGACTTGAATGCTGAGGTGTTGATATCTCAAACTTGCCCACCTGAAAACTTGATTCAAAGAGCAGGACGCTGTAACCGCAAAGGAAATATTTCAGATGCAAAAGTAATTTTAGTAGGTGATGAAATCCCTGATTTTGCTAATAGCTTAGATGATTTGGGATGGAAAAAATACCAAGAAACTCTCCAATCATTAGAAGATTTTAATACTCAAGCAATTGCTAAATGTATTTCTAGAACCCAACAAGTAGATGATTATAGAGTAGTAGAACTCTTTTCCATGCTACATGACTATGTTTATGGAGCAGACTTAACTTGTCAACCCGCTCATGAAAAGGGTTTAGTAATTACTCGTAGCTGGAAGCCATCATCAACATTGATTTATCTTTATAAAGATGAAAATGGCAACCAACAAAAACATAAAATAACAGTTCCTATTGATCGTTTAATCAAAAACCAAAATAATCAATATGCTAACACCTATGTTTATGAGCGTTATTACAATTATGAAAACACACAATGGCAGTCAAGAGATTTAGGGTGGGGTTCTGCGTACTCAAAAGATATATTTATTGAAATTTCACCCAATAACCAAAGTGCAGGTACGTTTGATGGTAAAGAGGAATATCCGTACAATCCAGAATTGGGTTTTGTTGAACTACCAGGAGTTTTTATTAAATTAAAAACATCTGACTTTGAGGAAAAGTTACTTTACCAGCATAATGATAAGAAATCATCAATTATAACATATACAAAATCTTTAAATCCTGATTAGTTCTTAACCTACTTCCCCGTGTGCTATTGAACCTGATGATCTCTTGAACTATTCTCCCACCACATCTACTGTGAAACACTATCAACAACAATCCAACGCCTTCTCCAGCGATTACCTAAACAACTTGTGGGGAGAAATCCAAGCTTGCCCTTACTTTGCTATCAACAACCTCAACCGCGATTTTGTCGCTACTAAAGGATTTTCCGTAGTGTTTCAGCGTTCTGGATTACCAAAAGTAGAACAGCAGTTTCCCTACTTCAAGCCTTATCTAGATTTAGCTCTCCAGCCGAATTGTAATGCTTTTTACCTCAATCCTTTACAACTCAAAGAAGGCTCCCGTGTCGATCCGCATATCGATCGCTCCTTACGTTCCTACTCCAAAACCATTGAACCGCCTGCGGTTGTCAGTGTTCTATATGTGCGAGTACCTGCGGATATGGAAGGGGGAGAACTGGTATTGCGATCGCACAAACGCCAACTTGGGCAAATTAAGCCCCAATTCAATACTTTAGTTTATTTTCAAGGTGATTTAACCCATTCGGTTAACGCTGTCAAAACCCCAGGAAATCGCTTAAGTTTAGTTTGCGAACAGTATAGTTTGAGTGAAGCTGAACTCCAGGAAATCCCTGAGTTTACTGTAGAGTCAAGAAGCACTCAGTCTACAAGCAAAAAGAGAAAGTATGCCTCATAGTTTAGTGTTGAATTTGCTACCTCAATCGCCCATTCCACCACAGTATCTCACAGGTAGACATCTCCACGCCCTATTTTTAACCCTCGTTAGTTCTGTAGATAAAGAACTAGGCGATCGCTTGCACGATTCCACCGCAGACAAAGCTTTCACCCTCTCTCCCTTACAAATTAATTCCCCCCTTTTGAAGGGGGGTAAGGGGGGATCTAAATTGCAATATTCACATCAACAACCCATTCCCGCCGGAACTCCTTGTTGGTGGCGCATCTCTTTATTAGATGATACTCTATTTGGCAAACTTACCCAACTTTGGCTAAATCTTAATCCCAATCGCCCTTGGCATCTTGGCCCGGCTGACTTGTATATTACCAGCATTCAAGGCACACCCCAATCTATTCAACCTTGGGCAAATGCCAGTACTTACGCTCAATTATACGAAGAAGCAAGCGATCGCAATTCTTCCATTAACCTTAGCTTCTCCACGCCTACCGCTTTCCGTCAAGGACAGTATGATACTACCCTTCCTACCAGAGAATCTGTTTTCAATTCCCTACTTTCGCGGTGGAATAAATACAGTGGTATAGAATTATCTCACATTGCTATTGAGTCAATATTTCCCTCATTTGTCAATATTCATACAGAAATATTAGCTGACTCTCGCAGCAAATTTATTGGCATTCTTGGCGAAGTTACCTATAAGATTTTAGGGGCAGTTGAACCAATACAAATTAAGCAAATTAACGCTTTAGCTGACTTTGCTTTATATACTGGTGTCGGAAGAAAAACAACAATGGGTATGGGAATGACGCGGCGGCTGTATTCTCCCTAATTTCAATAATCATTTAAAAACCACCTAAGTTATGAATCAAACTGAATATATTTCTATTGCGGCATTGAATCAATATGCCTATTGTCCGCATCGCTGTTGGCGGATGTTCTGTGCAGGCGAATTTACCGATAACCAATACACAATTGAAGGTACAACTTTACACGATCGCGTCCACACGACAAGCGATATACAGCGAGGAGAAACTTGGCAAATTCGAGCAATTTGGCTAAAGTCGGAGCAATATAAACTCATTGGTAAATCTGATTTAATTGAAGCCGAATCTGCTCAAGTTTACCCAGTAGAATACAAACGAGGGCGTAAAGGCGAATGGGATAACGATGAGTTGCAAGTTTGTGCCCAAGCCTTATGTTTAGAAGAGATGACAGGACAACCTGTTACTACTGGATATATCTATTATGCCCACTCCCATCAACGGCAATTAGTAGAGATTAATGCAGAGTTACGGCAAAGTGCGATCGCTACTATTGAATCTGTCACAAATCTCCTAGAAACAGGAGCAATGCCAAAACCAGTTTACAGCAAACGCTGCCAAGGATGCAGTCTTTATTCGCAATGTTTGCCCAAAGCAACTGATAAAGTCAGAAGTTATCAAGAAGTACATTAAATCATACTCTGGTAACTTCTAGTTTGAGGACGTATTGACTTTCCGCACTGTTCAAATAAGATCCCCCCGCCTGTGGCGACCCCCTTAAAAAGGGGGTATAAGGAGGAACATAGCATAGTACTTATTTTTCAGAGTTTGGGAGAATTGCTATCTCTAAAAATGTAAAAGAGGAACATAAGCCCCCCTTTTTAAGGGGGGTTGGGGGGATCTTCGCGCAGTAAACAAGCTAACCAAACCGTATTGTATTGAGTTTGATAACTTTCAATTAATTAAGGATTAAATCATGGGAACACTTTACGTAACACAAGCTGATGCTTTTATCGGTAAAATTGACGAACGTCTCACCGTCAAAGCTGAACAAAAAACAATCTTGGATATCCCTTTAATTAAAATAGAGGGAATTGTAGTACTAGGACGGGCTACCATTTCTCCCGCCGTCGTCAGTGAACTTTTAGAACGTCACATTTGTTTAACATTTCTCACCCAAAACGGACGATATTTAGGGCGTTTAGAACCAGAAGTTACTAAAAACATCTTTGTTCGTAAAGCCCAATGGCAAGCTGTGGGAGAATCACAACCAGCAATACATTTAGTCAAAGGATTTGTGCGAGGTAAATTAAAAAATTACCGCCATACATTACTTCGCACTCAGCGAGAACATCCTGATACTGACCTGAATAATAGCATCACTCGATTGGAAAACGCGATCGCACCAATCGAAAAAACTAACAATATTGATTCTCTTAGAGGTTTAGAAGGTGCTGGTAGCGCAGCCTATTTCGGTTGTTTTCAACAGCTAATCAAAACCTCAGAATTTCGATTTGAAGCCAGACGCCGCCGCCCACCAACCGATCCAGTTAATGCCCTACTGAGTTTTGGGTATTCATTGCTACGCCATGACGTGCAAAGTGCTTTAAATATTGTCGGTTTCGATCCCTATCTAGGATACTTACACGTCGAGCGTTATGGTAGACCTTCCCTAGCTTTGGACTTAATGGAAGAATTTCGTCCTTTAATAGTGGATGCTGTAGTATTGTCACTTATTAACAAGCGATCGCTTACCCTAACTGACTTTACCACCGAACCGCTCAGTGGTGCCGTAAATTTAACCAAAGAAGGACTGCATACATTTCTTCGCGCCTACCAACAAAAGAAACTATCGAATTTCAAACATCCAGTCATGGGAAACAAATGCACCTACCAAGAAGCCTTTGAAATTCAAGCGAGGTTATTAAGTAAGTACCTCATGAACGAAATCGATAAATATCCACCTTTAGTTCTCAAGTAATTTGTAATTTATCCCTCTCCCCAACTTTCCCATGTATATTGTTGTCAGCTACGACATTCCAGAAGATAAACGTCGTACTAAAATCCATTCGGTTCTCAAGTCTTACGGACAATGGATGCAACTGAGTGTATTTGAGTGCGATATCACTCTCACTCAGTATGCTAAACTGCGATCGCGTTTAGCTAAATTGATTAAACCCGACACTGACAGCGTGCGCTTTTATTTTCTCTGTGGCTGTTGTCAGCGAAAAGTAGAACGTATTGGCGGAGAACAGCCACGAGACGAAACAATCTTCTTTGCTGAGTCCCCTTCTGGCTAGGTTCCTGTATGTCAAATGCGCGGAAGGGTAGGTGTACAAATTCCACAGCCCCAAAAAAGTGCTTCTATCCCAACTCCAGTAAGGCTTTCAACCCATTATTCGCCTAATCCTCATCCGCGCAATCTCTGAAATGCTTACCAAAATACGATTTCAGCCTTTAAACTTTCCTGGCGCTCTTTCCAAACAAATTCTCTAATGCTATGATTGCTCTGGAATCGCGCAACCGCACCTTGAAAACTAAATATAGCCTGGGTTTGAGCCTCCTGCGGGGTTGCAATTCATCAAAATCCCTATTAGGGATTGAAAAAATGCAGTTTTGGCAATACCCAATTCTTTGCAGGGTTGCAATTCATCAAAATCCCTATTAGGGATTGAAACGCATTTTATCTTTCTTGTGCCCGTATCGTTTTGAGTTGCAATTCATCAAAATCCCTATTAGGGATTGAAACATACTATCACCGCAACCGCCGCCGCAGTCGCTAGTTGCAATTCATCAAAATCCCTATTAGGGATTGAAACACACCAAGAGTATCCCAGGTTTTCAAAATAAATTCGTTGCAATTCATCAAAATCCCTATTAGGGATTGAAACCTCCTTTTACACGTATTATTTCTGCTTCTTGTTCGGGGTTGCAATTCATCAAAATCCCTATTAGGGATTGAAACCGCTGTCTGTCAAAGAATGAATTTGGCTAATTGGGGGTTGCAATTCATCAAAATCCCTATTAGGGATTGAAACAATCCGTTTGTGGCAGTTGGCGTATTCAATATATGGTTGCAATTCATCAAAATCCCTATTAGGGATTGAAACAAATCATTCAGAGTTCGCTACAGCAACGCGTGTGGGTTGCAATTCATCAAAATCCCTATTAGGGATTGAAACAATAGGCTTAGAAAATGAATAATAGTATCTAAATTCACTACCCCCTTAGCTACCATTGGGAGCTTCCTTATCGTTGTTTCCTTATTCTTAGGATAGCTTATGTCATCTACAAGTATCATTCACCCAGCCCATTTTATAATAGTTGAAAGGAAGAATGCAGCGTGGCACTTCAAATACGGAGACGTTTTTTATAATTGTACTGATAAACCGTTGCCAGAGCATGATCGAGAAAGGTTGTTTGGCATAACTAAAAACAAGATTGTCATTGAATTATTTCGCATTAATGGCGGGAAACTGGGCTTTTATTTAGCTAATGTTCGGGACAAGAAATATTACTACTGTGGCACAGATTGGGAAAGAGTAAAAAGTCAGTTGCGATCGCTTGGCATTGGAAGAGATGATCCAATGTCTATGTGAGCGCTTGCAAAAGCCCATCTTATCCCCTGCAAAAATTGGAAAAAGGGTGGGCTACTTGCCCACCCTAAACTATTATTTAATTGGTACTACTTTACAGGTGCTTCAGTAGCAGACTTACCAACCAGCATTGCGGTATTTTCGTCGCTTTCAAGGATACCGAATTCAATCAACAATTCTTCCAACTCTTCCATCTCAATGGGGGTGGGGACGGCGAGTTTGTCGTTGTCGATGATCTTTTTAGCCAGTATCCGATATTCGTTACTTTGATTGCTATCAGGTGCGTACTCGTTAACAGTCATGCGGCGCAATTCTGCGTGTTGCACAATGTTGTCACGAGGTACGTAGTGAATCATTTGGGTGTTCAGACGTTTTGCCAGGGTTTCGATAAGATCGATTTCCCGGTCAACGTTACGGCTGTTACAAATCAAACCACCCAAGCGTACACCGCCAGTGTGAGCATATTTGAGAACACCACGAGCGATGTTGTTGGCTGCATACATCGCCATCATTTCACCAGAGGTGACGATGTAGATTTCTTGTGCCTTACCTTCACGGATAGGCATAGCGAAACCACCGCACACAACGTCACCCAAAACGTCGTAACTTACAAAATCAACATCTTTGTAAGCACCGTTTTCTTCTAAGAAGTTGATAGCGGTGATAATACCACGACCAGCGCAACCCACACCAGGCTCAGGTCCACCAGACTCCACACAACGTACATCCCGGAAACCGGTCAGCATTACTTCTTCGAGTTCAATATCTTCTACAGCGCCGCGTTCAGCAGCCAATTGCAGAACGCTTGTTTGAGCTTTACTGTGTAGCATCAAACGGGTAGAGTCAGCTTTAGGGTCGCAACCAACAATTAAAATGCGTTGACCCATTTCAGCCATTGCTGCAAGGGTGTTTTGAGAGGTGGTAGATTTACCAATACCGCCTTTACCATAGAAAGCTATTTGTCTAATCTTTTCGTCAGTCATGGTTGTGTTTCCTACAATGATTTAGTTGATGGGTCGTAAGCTTGATGTAAGAGATTCACCCTTGGTGTCGTAGGGAAGTAAAGCCTATTGGCGTTGATGCGTAGCAGTGAGGGAGTCGCAGTCTTCTCTACGAGACGCTGTGCGATGGCGGTTCCCGTCGATTGCAAACTCCCGAACCCGGAGGGCTTGTTGCTAGACATCGCACCCTGGCAAAAACAGTGAAAATCAGAATATATTTATCCACAAAGCGTAGACACAGAGCAGCTTGTCGTCAGACATGGCTCAAAAGATAGGGAAATCTCTAAGCTGTCGCGCATTTAACTTGCACATCTTTTCGTGTTGGCTGTTGACAGTTGACAGTTAACCGTCAGCCGTCAACGAACTTAGGAAGTGACTGTGTAGTTTAAAAGCGTAATAGCTTATCTCCTAATAACAAAGCCTTTAAAACTTTGACTTCAGCATTATCAGTTGTCGTAACAGAATCCCAAATGGTTGCTCAAGCCTGAAGAGTGGTTGCAGCAGGAGTTCAAATAAACGCAGATTTGTTCCCTGAACCACACAACCAACCAAATTGCAATCCACTCTAAATGGTTGCTGTAACTTCTCTAATTTTGCTGATGTCAAGTCGTTAAGAACTTTTATAGCGTTTCTCGTTTTGTGATTGATGCAGCAGTTCCAAAAATCAGCAACTGCTTCAACTTAGTTTGCTGTTGAAAATCCTTGCTCCCGCAAGACTAAGTTCGTAAATATTCTGTATTTCTATGGATTTGTCAGGCTGTACTAAGAGTCTTTCTTCCCAGACTCCAAGAGTAATTGCCTTTGGTAGGTAATGCTCTAGCTAGGTTAGCCAACTCTTATTGGCTCATACCCAGATAAATTTCAATTGACTTCAAGTTGTTACAAAGGCTACTATCCTACTCAATCTAGTTTTAGATTTTAGTTACAAAAAGATGTAGCGAATTGAAGTGGACTTACCAGAGCAAAAAAACTTTCTTGAGCTTGCCTCAAACTTGTCTTGAAGTCTTTTTGTGCTTTTGCTTTTTTGATTCCTATAAAAACCATAACATACATCTCACTAATTTATTTATCGAATCTCAAGTTATTTATTTAATCGGCAGAAGATTATTATTAGGAGCTTTAATAGTCATAAGTTACGCGCTCACAGGTTGCCAGTTAGTGAAATTATTTATCATAGCCAATTTGTGCAGTTAGATACTTTTGGGTATTTGATAAAAGTATTTAAAACTAATGTTTTGCAACAAAAACAGAATTTCGTCTTTTTGTAGTTTCCTGCGGATTTGCGATCGCACCAAGCACCCAATCCAGGCGATCGTAATCATAGTAAAATTAAGCAAGGTAAATTATTAAAAAAAATTCCCTTCTAAAATGCTAGATGTTTCGCGCAGTCTGTAGCAGCTTCCGGCTTCCCTGTAGTAACTTCTGCCTTCACGTTTAGATGTTTCGCGCAGTCTGTAGCAGCTTCCGGCTTCCCTGTAGTAACTTCTGCCTTCACGTTTAGGTGTTTCGCGCAGTCTGTAGCAGCTTCCGGCTTCCCTGTAGTAACTTCTGCCTTGCCTGTAGTAGCTTCTGCCTTCACGTTTAGGTGTTTCGCGCAGTCTGTAGCAGCTTCCGGCTTCCCTGTAGTAACTTCTGCCTTCACGTTTAGGTGTTTCGCGCAGTCTGTAGCAGCTTCTGCCTTGAGAATAGCTACGAGTATCAGATGGCTGGAGGTATTCGTAAAAGCGATGTCTACGACGGGCTACGCCTACGCAAATACAGGTTTCAAAAAATATAGGTAAGTGGGCTTTGCTAACCAAAACTACCTTACTCGCGAACCTATTTTTCCCACAATGAATCGTTTAAACCAATACAGTTTAGTTAACGTTTTAATATTTTGAAGATTCCCCCAACCCCTCTTAAAAAAGCTTGCTCTTAAACCTCTCTTACCCCCTTTTTAAGGGGGTCGCCGCAGGCGGGGGGATCTTAACTCAACCGTATTGTCGTTTAAACACGACTGAACAAATGAGCCAAGTGTTATTTGTTCAGTCGGGGGAGTTTCAAATTGGCTGTTTGCGCCAATTGCGTTTTTTGAGCTTTGTTTGCCAAGACTCCATATAGGTGTAAAAAACGGGCGTTAAATAAAGTGTGAGAAACTGCGAGAACACTAACCCCCCAACTACTGCCAAACCAAGGGGGCGGCGTGTATCTGCTCCGGCTCCCAAACCGAGGGCAATTGGTAGCGTACCCATGAGTGCTGCCATTGTCGTCATCATAATTGGACGGAATCTCACCAAGCAGGCTTCATAGATAGCCTCATAGGGGGTTTTGCCGTTTTGACGGGCAATAATTGCAAAGTCAACCATCATGATCCCGTTTTTCTTCACAATGCCAACTAGCAGGATAATGCCTACGAAGGCGTAGATATTCAAGTCAACTTGAAACAATAACAGGGTCAACAATGCCCCAAATCCAGCGGAGGGTAAACTAGAAAGAATAGTCAACGGGTGAATGAAGTTCTCGTAGAGAATCCCCAACACAATATAAATCACTAAAATGGCAACTAGCAGTAACATTCCCAAGCCCTGAATTGATGACTGGAATGCCTGCGCTGAACCTTGGAAAGCCGTACTAATAGTAGGTGGTAGCGTTTGACGGGCGAGTTCCTCAATTTTCCCAGTGACGTTACCTAGTGAAACTCCTGGCTTGAGATTAAAGGAGAAGGTGACAGAAGCAAGTTGCCCTTTGTGGTTGATGGTCAAGGGACCCACATCTTTGCTCAAGGTTGCTACAGCGTTGAGAGGTACAAGTTGTCCACTGGGGGCACGAACTGAGAGTAAATCTAGGGCATTGGAATTTTGCTGATATTTTGGTTCCACACCCATAATTACTTGGTACTGGCTATCGGAGGCGTAGATGGTGGAAACTTGGCGAGTGCCATAAGCATTGCTCAGAGCAGTTTCGATTTGATTAGCGGTCAAACCTAGAGCCGAAGCTTGGTCGCGGTTGATGTCTACTTTTACTTGGGGATTCTTGATTTGCAAATCGCTGTTGACATCTTGCAAATCTGACATTGTACGGAGCTTATTTTCTAGGGCTGGAGCATACTGGTAAAGTTCCTGAATATTAGGACTTTGTAGAGTAAATTGATACTGCGCTTTTGTCTGTTGTCCACCAACATTGATGGCTGGGGGATTTTGCAAGAAAACCTTGATTCCAGGCACAACTGACAACTTCGGTCGGAGTTCCTGCACAACTTCATCAGCACTGAGACGGCGGTCATGGCGGGGCTTGAGTTCGATTAAAATTCTTCCAGCGTTGGCGGAAGCATTGGGCCCACCAGCCCCAACACTAGAGTTGATGGAATCGACATTCGGATCACGGTAAGCGATCGCAGCTACAGCTTGTTGATGTTTTACCATTTCATCAAAGGATATATCCTCTGATGCCTGAGTAGTTGCAGTGATTTGCCCAATATCTGCGTTAGGAACAAACCCTTTAGGCACAACTATAAATAGATACACTGTCGCTAAAAGAATTGCTCCCGAAATCACCATCGTCGTGCGGTGATACTTGAGTGATTTCTTCAAACTCCAATCATATCCGCCCAATATCACATTAAAGACGTTTTCGGAAAAGTTGTAGAGACGACGGTTAAATTTTTGGATTTTAGATTTTGAATTTTTGATTTTGGATTGGGAATTGAGAATTTCTCCCCCTGCTTCCCCTGCTTCCCCTGCTCCCTCATCTCCCCCTGCTCTCTCATCCGCCTCGCTCTCTTGCTCATGATGAGGTGGACTCAAAAATCTCGAACACAGCATTGGTGTCAAGCTGAGGGAAATTACGCCAGATACCAAGATTGCAACGCTGATGGTAACGGCAAACTCACGGAACAGTCGCCCCAGAATGCCTTCCATGAACAGTATCGGGATAAATACTGCTACCAGAGAGATGGTCATTGATAAAATTGTGAAACCAATCTCTCTAGAACCATTTAGGGCTGCTTCCATGCGGCTTTCGCCCATTTCCATGTGGCGAACAATATTCTCCAGCATGACTACGGCATCATCTACCACGAAACCTACTGAAAGGGTTAACGCCATCAGTGATAGGTTATCGAGGGAAAAGCCCAGTAGCATCATGACCCCAAAGGTCGCTACTATCGAAAGCGGTACTGCCAAACTGGGGATGACTGTAGCAGAAATATTGCGAAGAAATAGAAAGATTACTAGCACCACCAGGGCGATGGTGAGTAACAGCGTGAATTGTACATCATCTACCGACTCTCGAATTGACTGGGAGCGATCATAGAGAATATCCATGTTCACAGCCGCCGGAATCTGTGTCCGAAAGGTGGGTAGCAGTTTCTTAATTGCATCCACTACTTGAACGGTATTAGTTCCCGGTTGACGCTGAATTGCCAGAACGATCGCCCGCACGCCAGAATTTGAGATTGTAGATTGGGACTTTTCCCCTACGCTCTTACTCTCCTTCTTAACAGGAAAATACCAACTCGCAATTTTATCATTTTCCACGCTGTCCAGCACTTGGCCCAACTCCCCTAACTGCACTGGTGCGCCGTTTTGATAAGCCACATTTAGGGAACGATAGCTAGCGGCATCGTTGAGTTGACCGTTTGCTTGAATCGTAGAATTCTGCTGCTTTCCGTAAAGTGTCCCGGTAGGCAGATTGACATTTCCGTTAGCGATCGCATTAGCTACTTCATCAATTCCTATTCCTTTGACACTCAGCGATTCGGGGTCAAGCTGAATTCGTACCGCGTACTTTTGCGTGCCAAACACCTGCACTTGCGCCACTCCATCTACCATTGACAGACGTTGTGCCAGCAATGTCTCAGCATACTTGTCTACAGTTGAAAGGGGCAGAATAGACGAATTGAGGGATATATAAAGAACTGGCTGATCCGCCGGATTTACCTTTCGGTAAGATGGAGGACTAGGCATATTCGTAGGTAACTGCTTCGCTCCCTTAGAAATAGCAGACTGCACATCTTGGGCTGCCCCGTCGATATCCCGATTTAGGTCAAATTGCAGCGTAATCTGTGCGCTACCCAAAGAACTGGTAGAGTTCATCGAACTCAATCCCGCTATGCTAGAAAACTGCTGCTCTAAAGGAGTTGCTACTGAGGCAGCCATCGTTTCTGGACTAGCTCCGGGCAAACTAGCTGTTACCTGAAGTGTTGGATAATCTACATTAGGCAGGTCGCTAACGGGTAGCTGTTGATAACTGATCAGCCCAAATATCAAAATGCCAACCATAACTAGGGTTGTCATTATTGGCCGCCGGATAAATAGCTCGGAAATGTTCATCTGAGTGCTAAATGAAGAGTAAGGAGTGCTGTTAGCCGTAGCGGGGCGTTGAGCCAGTGCTGAGTACAGACACGATTAATCGCGTCTGTACAGGAGTAAGGAGTGCTGTTATACTAATTCACGAAAATCCTGATACATATCGATTTCTCGTAGGGGCATGGCATTGCCATGCCCCTACCAGCGTATTTGTATCATTATTAAAGTGAAATGGTATTAGCGGTAGCAGAGCGGTTTACCTTTCTCCCTCTGCTCCCCCTGCTCCCTGCCCCCCTGCCCCTCTGCTTCCTACTTCCGGTTTCACTTGGACTGTGGCACCAGGTACTAGGTTGAATTGTCCATCAGTGACTATTTGTTCACCTGGTTTCAACCCTTGCTTGATTACCGTTTCGTTCTCAACGGTGTCACCTACCGTAATTGGACGCATTTCTGCTGTTTTATCAGGTTTGACTACATACACAAACTGCCCCTGTTGTCCGCTTTGTATCGCCTGGGAAGGCACGGTAATGGCATTTGGTTCTTCGCTGAGTTTCAGGACTACATTGACAAACTGCCCCGGAAACAGGCGATCGTCAGCGTTAGCAAAAGTACCCTTAAGTTGAATTGTGCCTGTTTGGGTATTGACTCCACTATCGACAAAGGTGAGTTCGCCTCGTACTGGCCGCCCTGCATCTTTAGGAGGTAAAGCATCGACTTCTAACTTGCCGTTAGCACTGTATTTTGTGATGTCTGGCAGCAGTCGTTGGGGAATGGAAAAGTTAACGTAAATCGGGTGGATTTGGCTGATTGTAATTAGCGGATCAGTGGCATTCGCCTGTACTAAGTTACCTTGATTTAGCTTTAGGCTACCTGTACGTCCGGCAATTGGCGAGTAGATGGAACTGTAAGAAAGCTGAACTTTAGCATTAGCGATCGCAGCTTCATCTGCCACTACCACTGCCTGAGCATTTTGTACATCTGCTTGGGCTGCCGCCACTGCAGCAGCCGCATTTGCCACTCCACTTTGATCTGCCTTCACCGTTGCCTGTTGAGCATTAGCAGTAGTCTGATACTGTTCGGCCTGTTCTTTACTGATTGCCCCTTGCTTGAGCAAGCTAGCATAACGTTGAGCCTGCACATCTGCATTTGTTGCCTGGGATTTATCCTTCACTACGTTCGCTTTTGCCTGGTTCACTTGGGCGATCGCTTTTAGCACATTTGCCTGTGCTTGTTTCACCTGAGCTAAATCTTTGGCTTTGGCAGCATTAGCTTGCATCAGGGCGGCTTGTAGAGGGCGGGAATCAATTTTAAATAACAAGTCTCCTTTCTTAACGTTCTGTCCTTGTTGAAAATAGACTCCAGTAAGTTGTCCACCCACTTGAGACTTGACAGATACAGTAGAATATGATTCTACTGTTCCCGTAGCCGATAGCTGTATTGGAATTGTTTTTTGAGCCGCAGTGGCAACCACCACTGGCACAGCTCGTTTTTTTCCTGCTTCTTTTGCGTTTGATTGGGCTTCGGAAGCATTACAGGCACTACACAAGTAGGCTAAACCTAATATAAGTAGCGAGAACCGCCTTTTTTGAATAACGCTTTGAAAACGAGGTACAGTTTGAGCAGCCAAGGACGAAGGCTTTATCGTCTGAACAGGGGCTAAACAGCGCATATCAACAATCTGGGAGAAAGGGGAAAGCACAGACAGGTACTAGCTTGTCGTTAGACATCGCATTTTCCACAAAATGGTTGGTTGCGATTAATTCTAATTAGAAAAGTATAATATTAGTTAAGCTAAACGTTAGTGTACTAATAATTTCTTTTTTCGCCTACCCCTTTTGGAAAGAAATTCTTGTTAAGCGGTTGTGGCTTTAATTTGTATATATAGAGTTGTATGACAAAAATTGTTTGAGAACAAAAGGAATAGCCTAAACAACAACTTTATTTTACGAAGGCATAGTTTACCGCCGTAGGCATCGCTGTTTGTAGTTCAGCCAAAATAAATATTTTGACTCATCGCACGCCTACAAAAACATCGCTTATCTTTCCGACACCCTCTCGCGAACGGTCATTTTCATAAAAAGCCGTGCAAAAATCGAAGTCATTAGTACCAATGACTAATGACTAATGACTGATGACTGATGACTAATGACTAAATTTAAGCAGCACAAAAAATCGGGGCAGGTTCCAAACCCGCCCCGATAGCTTCTGATATACTGCGCCCAACGGCTGTTGCTACAGGCTTTAAACTATCAACTAAATGCACCATATCTTCTAAAGAAAGTGCTTGACGGGCATCAGAAACAGATTTTTCTGGTTCTGGGTGACATTCAATAATTAATCCATCTGCACCGCAAGCGATCGCAGCCCTAGCCACAGGTGCTACCAACTCCCGTTTACCGACGGCATGGGAAGGATCTACAATTACAGGCAGGTGAGTTATTTGCTTGAGTGCTGCCACTGCCGCTAAATCCAAGACGTTGCGAGTGTAATCATCGAAGCTGCGGATACCTCTTTCGCACAACACCACATCAGGATTCCCGTGGCTGAGAATATATTCAGCAGCCATCACGAATTCTTCAATTGTCGCTGCTAAACCACGCTTGAGTAGTATTGGTTTACCAGCTTGTCCTAAAGCTTTGAGCAAGTCGAAGTTTTGCATATTACGACTACCAACTTGAAGCATATCAGCGTGGGCAGCAACTACTTCGATTTGGGAAATTGACATCACCTCAGTGATAACTGGCATATTGTAATGCGATCGCACCCTTGCCAAAATCTCCAATCCTGACTCTCCCATACCCTGGAAAGCGTAGGGAGATGTGCGGGGTTTGTAGACACCGCCACGCAACCCCTGCACGGATGCAGTAGATAGCTTTTGGGCGACTATCTCCATTTGTTCTAAACTTTCAACGGTACAGGGGCCGCCGATAATTACCAGTTCTTTGCCCCCGAAGGCGACTTTTTTTGAGATTTTAACGATTGTCTGGTGGTTCGGATGAGATTGTCCGGCAAGTTTGGCGTTAATCATGGTTCCATTCTCCTAAAAATTAAGTATTGGGCACTATTTTGCAACAACAAAAAAGCCCGAAACCTTTGAAGAGTTCCGGGCGCGTTCTGATTCATCGACATGACGCTATTTACCCGGAACTTAGTCTGGGCCAAAAGTAAAAGCCATAAAACCAGCTATTCAAATAAGTCATGACGATGAAATTCTCCTTAAAACAACAAAAACCGCAGAGTTCGCTCTGCGGTTCACCGGGCGGTTTCCATTAGGAAACTCGATTCACTCCCGGTGAACCACCCTAAACCAAAAATAAAAGTAGGAATTTGCGTTAAGCATTTGCGGGGCTTTTGCTAAAAAACTTAATAACTATACCTATGTAAGCTAACATTAACAGGAAGAGTAAGTGGTGTCAAGACCCCACTTACTATAAAAAAGCGATAGACTCAGTACAATTGTGGAAGTCAATACTAGTAACACTTTGCAAAATTCAAAATCACGCGCTGTTCTGATTGTGTAGTGAAGTACTAAGCTGTTACGCATTTAATTTGTATATCTACCTGATGACTGATGACTGATGACTGATGACTGATGACTGATGACTGATGACTGATGACTGATGACTGATGACTGATGACTGATGACTGATGACTGATGACTGATGACTGATGACTGATGACTGATGACTGTTAAGAGTCAACAGTTAACGACCATTGAGAGTGTTTATATACTTTAGACGCGCATCAGCTTAGTTGCTTGTTTGCGTAAACCTAGATATCACCATAGTTAATAAATTTACAAATATTGTTGTGTCATGACTAATGGGTAGTGTAAATGCTTAAAAATCAATGGTGAAAAATCTAAAAATTAAAAATCTGGTGATTCTGTAAAAAAATAGAATACAGCCAAATCAACGTAATCAGAGAGAACTCTAAACGGTAGCTTCCGTCCTTCAGAAGTTCAAAAAGCCAGATTGAGAAGTTAAAATATATAATTCTCCTGACTTATGCTTTCATCTTACGAAAGCTTATTACAGAGAATTGACGATTGCCATACATTATTCTTACTCAAGTCCTCATTGACCAGATCAACTTTTTAGGATCATCACTTTCATTATGCCTAGTTCCAAAATCTTAGCCCAATCTTTCGACTATTATGGAGTTTACCCCTGCCCAGTCTGTCGGATAGGTAAGATTTCTCACATGCCAATGATGGAAGCTATGGCTTGTGACTTTTGCCAAGAGATTTTTACAGTCAACTTAGAACTAGAGCAAATCAAGATGCCTTCTAGGCAACCACCCTTAATTTGGCGTTGGAATGGGTTTAGTTGGACAGAAGGCCAGTTAGAAGGTGTGGAATTAGGTTGGGGTTATGGATTAGCAGCAGCAGTTTTTGTAATTCTTCCCACTTCTCTAATTGGCATAGTAGCTTACTATTTTCCTGCTAATCTCAAAGAACCCATTACCTGGACGCCATATATTTGGACGATATTAACTTTCTTATCACATTTATCAATTATTGTTTGGATTGTGATTGAAATTTATCAAATTCCAGTTGCAGCATATTTGAGAGCGATCGCTCGATGGAGAAATGGGGAGATGGGGAGATGAGGGAGAAATCAATTAAAAATTTAAAATTTAGAATTAAAAATTAAAGAACTTCTGCCTCCTGCCTCCTGCCCCATGCCCAGTCCCCCACGATCAATAACAAAAGATGCAGCGAATAAATGGCTCCATCACTCATAATTAAGTTGATTGTCCACCAAAATATCGTATGAGCGATCTGGAGCACTACTATAGAGTTTTGGAATTAGAGCCTGGGGCAACACTTGAGGAAGTGAACCAGGCTTACAAAGATTTAGTCTTTGTTTGGCATCCCGATCGCATTCCCAAAGACAATCTCCGTTTACAGCAGAAAGCACAAGACAAGCTGAAAGCCATAAATGAAGCTCGTGAAAAGTTGCGTTCTCTAAAAACCAAACATCAAACCACACATCACTCACCGCCACCTCAACAGGAAAAACCATCTCAAACATCCCAGAAACCACACTCACGGCCACCTCAACAGGAAAAACCATCTCAAACATCCTATAAACCACACTCACCGCCACCTCAACAGGAAAAACCATCTCAAACATCCCAGAAACCACCAAAGCAAAACTCAGACTTGAGTGGCAAAGACTACAGTCGGGCAAATTTGAGCAATAAAGACTTATCTGGCAGAAATCTGAGTTATGCCAATTTGAGCGGTGCTAATCTCAGTGATACTTTTATGCACAAAGTTAACCTCAGAGGTGCGAATTTATCTGAAGCAAATTTATTTCGGGCAAACCTACTTTTAGCGGATCTCAGGGAGGCGAATTTACGCGCTGCTAATTTGATTGGAGCGGATCTCAGTGGGGCCGACTTGCGAGGAGCCGACTTAACAGGAGCGCGGATTCGCTCTGGTGAGCGCCTTCTGGTTAAATTAGTTGGTACTAACTTAGCAGGGGCAATTATGCCTGATGGTTCAATTTATCAATAATTGAGGTTGTGCTATGACACAGAGTACATAAATTATTCAAATAAACAAGCATTAAAGCATATTGCTTTCTCAATATGCTTTAATGCTTGTCCAAAACACCAAAATAGACTTCTAGCAGTTGTAGGGTAATAGGACTTACGCATTCACAAATAAGGGCACAGCATTGCTGTGCCCCTACAGCATGGTGTATTTACGATCGCAGGATAATTAAGAAAAGCCTGAAATAACCGGAGCATCGTTAATTCACATCACGATGCATTTGTACAGTGCGTAAGTCCTATAAGTCTAAAATAAGCAAACTGGGGTTTGCTTGCTGAATCTACCGAAATGAGAAAGCATTTAGACAAAATGAGTAAACAAACTGGGGTTTGTTTGTTGAATCTACTGAAATGAGAAAGCATTTAGACAAAATGAGTAAGTAAACTGGGGTTTGTTTGTTGAATCTACTGAAATGAGAAAGCATTTAGACAAAATGAGTAAGTAAACTGGGGTTTGCTTGCTGAATCTACTGAAATGAGAAAGCATTTAGACAAAATGAGTAAGCAATCAAGCATTTTGAGAAAGCAATCTGCAATTTTAACAATCAGCAGTATCCTTCAAGAAGTCGGGAATTTGACCTAGCTTCATTCATCCCTACAACCTGCCTGTAAAATTGAATAGATACCTCAAGGCTTTTAGGCACTGTGAACTTTTTTATTGGTTGTGCTGTTTGGGCATATAAAGGTTGGGCGGGCGAACTCTATCCCCAAGGTACTCGCACTGCTGATTTTCTCCATCTCTACAGTCGTCGCTTCACCACTGTAGAAGGTAACACCACCTTTTATGCCGTGCCTAACCAAGAAACTGTAACCCGTTGGGCTGCCGAAACCCCAGCAGATTTTGAATTTTGTCTAAAATTACCGCGAGATATTACTCATCAAGGGTTGCTACAACCTTATATTCCGGCTGCTTTAAAATTTCTGGAGGGGATGCGCCCTTTAGGGAAGCGTCTTGGTCCAATATTTGCCCAGTTACCACCCAGTTATGCATCTGCATTACTTGACGATTTGACCAACTTTCTGGAAGCTTGGCCGCGCACAGAAGCACCCCTAGCGCTGGAAGTCCGGCATCCGGACTGGTTCAGAGAACCCCATACTAGTAATTTGACGGCGCTTTTAGAAAAGCTAGGTGTGGGACGGGTACTCTTAGACTCACGCCCCATCTACACTGGAGATGATGACCCTCAGTTGCAATCGGAACGACGTAAACCCAAATTACCGTTGCAATTGAGTGTGACAGCACCTTATACTCTAATTCGGTTTATTTCTCATCCAAATTTATCAGTGAATCAGCCGTTTATGGAAGAGTGGGTGAGGCAGATTCAGCAATGGTTGCAGATGGGAGTACGAATTTATTTCTTTGTCCATTGTCCAATAGAAGCGCGATGTCTAGCGACAAGCCGCTTCGCGTCTACGCCTAGCACAGCCCGTCACTTTCAACAGCTATTGGAACAAAGTAATACACCAGTTCCACCTCTACCTTGGAATAACCTTGAGCAACCCCCCAATCAACTTAGTTTATGGTCTTGAAAGGCAGGGCGCAACGAGCAGGGGAAATAATTCCACAGAACGAAATTGATAAGTTTTTAACTTTTACTAAGATATTTAATGCTGAGTGATGAAAAAAAGAGCAATAATTAGTGTTGCGATACTTTCTTGTTAAAGCTTGATATTCCTTTTTACTTGACTAAAGGAGTAATAGCTCTCTTTGCTAAATGGCAATGAGGGTTTAAGTCAACCATAAATATATTTAACAAAAAAGTATTGATTTATACCGTGTATGTTATTGAAGCGAATTTGTTGAAAGCAGTTACATCAAAGGAGGTTGAGGTGAGTCGTCTTCTTTATGAAAGTTCAGTCTCATACAAAGGATATCTCATCATTCCATTTGTTTTTGGGAAACTTGATAATTACGAGATTTATTCATATAAATTGCTATCGGAGGGTGGACACAGAAGCCAATTTCATAAAGCAGAGAACCCAGCAGGAATCTATGGAAGTAGCGTTAGTAATATCGTTGATATTGCTAAAGAACATATCGATCAAAATTCAGAGTTTGTTACTCAAAGAGATAATTTTAAGTCTCGCTACATTTACCGAAACAATTTGATAATCGTTTTTCAAGAAGGAGACAAATATTTTTATGACCATTATCCACCAGAGTTATTGAATAATATTGCAGCTCCAAAATTATTCAAATCCGAATATGAATGTCTGAGTTGGATTAAGCAAGGGCTTAATGGGCAACATCTGCGGCAAAGAGCTATTTGAAGAAGGTAGGAGTTAGTCCTTAAGGGACTTCTAATTAAAAAAACAAGCAATTGCTGTGTAGGCAGGGGGCAGGGGGAAGAAAGAAAAATATAATTTGAATAAATTAACTAATTTACTCTCTGGAAGTCATTAAAACAAGCTTAATTCTGGTTTTAAAGACTAACTTTCGTATTTTACTAAGTTAAAATATGCTATAGATTTTTCATTTGTGCCAGAAGCCACACGAGACGAAGTTATTAGACTTCTAGCAGTTGTAGGGTAAGGGGTAAGGGGTAAAGGGGAAAGCGGCTATAAGAAACCCTTTCCCTTTAACCTTTACCCTTTCCCCCCAAGAGTGCAAAACTATTTTTGCAAGAGGTCTATTCACTGTACACGTTGACAATTAAGTATTTATGCTGCTGCGATCGCCATCTCAATTACAGTTGGTCAGCCTTGGTTTTTGCTGGGATATTGTAGCTAAATTTGGACGTTTAGTAGTATAAGCGATCGGGAGGCATTGAGTATTGGTTTCTGCCATTCCCCCATCTTCATTACCTGCCCCTCTGCCTCACTCCCTATTTTCTTTGATTTTAATTTGCTCTAGACTCGACCTTAACGCACCTTTATCGGATCATGAAGAATGATTAAGAAAACGAGTATAGACAAACATGGTAAAAATGCTAGCTGAAAACTTGATTGGAATTGAAGCAAAATTACAAATTAATTGGGTTTGGCTAAATGCCAGCTTGCAGTTTGCTAGTTGGGCACTCTTCTCACTTTTACTCGCTGAGGTCTTCAGAGACAGTTACCATGCTTTGTGTCACCAAGTCAATTGGCTTGCTAAATGGCACAACAAGCACCACATGGCCTATCGCCGCGATTTATCGATAGTTTCCCTGAAAGTTTATCAAGAATCCCAGCTCTATCACGACATTTTAGAGTCGAGTCTACTGCTAGTAGTATTGGTGATAATTGCCTTAATTGTCCAGCAAATGGGGTTATGGCTGGGAGTAGCTTATGGTTGCACCTTCTTATATGGCGCGTCTGTACGATATTTCCAGGGAAAAATTGATACAGACTACAACCACCTACCGGGCCCTTTAGAGACAATTCCATCCATTTGGTGGGTGAATCGGTCTTACCATTGGCGGCATCATTTTGATGATGTCAACGCCTACTACAGTGGTGTCTTTCCTCTAGTGGATAAAATTCTTGGTACAGGACTGTCTCTTAAGGGTAAAACCGTCGCTTTAACCGGAGCATCAGGAGCGTTAGGACAAGCATTAGCGGCTGAACTTGTAAAGAATAATGCTAAAGTCGTTGCATTAACCACTAATCCAGAAAAATTAGTAGAGCAAGTTGGGGTGAAGGTGGTTCCCTGGCAGTTGGGTAACGAAGCCAATTTGAGGGATAGTTTAGAGAAAGTAGATATTTTAATTATCAACCACGGAATCAATGTCTACGCCAGCCGCACACCAGAGGCGATCACCTCCTCCTATGAAGTGAATACCTTTTCAGCATTGCGGTTGATGGATATATTTTCGACAACTGTAACAGGGCCACAAGCAAAAGCAACTAAAGAAATTTGGGTAAACACTTCTGAGGCTGAAGTTTCTCCAGCACTGAGTCCGCTTTATGAACTCAGCAAGCGATCGCTAGGAGATATTGTTACTCTCAAGCGTTTGGACGGGGATTGTGTAATTCGCAAGTTAATTCTTGGCCCATTTAAAAGTCAACTTAATCCTTATGGAGTGATGTCTGCACAGCAAGTTGCTCGTGCCATCTTATTTTTAGCTCGGCGAGACTTCCGAAATATTATTGTGGCAATAAATCCTCTCACCTATCTGCTATTTCCCTTAAAAGAAACTAGTACGTCGCTATACTATCGAGTCTTCAGCCGGAAGGCGAAAAGTGAACAGGACTTACGCAAACAATAGCCGAAAAGAATGATTTTCAGATAGGGGCAATTCATGAATTGCCCCTATAGCACATAGTTTTGCGTAGGCGTAGCCCGCCGCAGGCATCGCTCCGAGTAAGTGCTGATTATTTAATGTTGAAAAAAATCAATTTCTCAAGTTCCCGATATCCAATAATTGATATATTCAACTTTAAACTTCAGTAGGAATAGAATGCAAAAAATGATTAAACCGATGCAAAACCAGTAAACTGTCTCACATGAGGTGATCTAAAACCTAAAACAATATCCGTTTTCGGTACTCCTAACTCTACTAATTCATTAGCAACTCCTTCCTCAGTCAAATCTCTTTGAATCCAAATTTTTCCATCCTTAATATCAATATGAATCACTGAACCATAAGTCCGTTTTTCTCCTTCCCAACCTAGATGAACTACTAAATAGCTATTTCGTTCACAATCAAAAATTAACTTTTTTTCTGTTTCTTCAGATAAATGATTTTCTGTATGTCTGCCTAATACAGTTTTTACTAATTCAGAATAATTTATTCCTTCCATAAAACAATCTCCTGTTTAAAACTTTCAAATATCAGTAATTTTAATTGATGTTCAGCAATTATTTCTTAAATAAACGGAATCAGAAAAAAATCTGTATATATTTCATAACTAATTGCTAGATATAAAATACGTTCAGATTGTTGTTTTCTTAAAATAGAACGGTAATTAAGTGTTTGTCCTAAAGCTGTATGAAATTCACTTATCGTTGATTTACCCAAAAAAGATTTTATTTCAACTGCTATTTTTTGTCCTTCTTTTTCTGCTGCTAAAAGTCTTTCTGCACCTAAATCAATCCGAAATTCAAGACCATCTACTGTAAATGATAAAGGATCATCAGTAATTAACCAATTATCTTTTTCTAAAGCTAAACGAACTGCATTGTGAAAGAAATCCTTCGCTGACATAGAAAGTTAAAATAATATTTTCTCTCTGCGTCTCTGCGCGAAACACAAAAAAAGGGATAAGCCCAAAAGCCTATCCCTAAAAAACCAACTAATCAATGTATCAAGTTCCCGAAGTCCAAGAATTGATGTACTCAATTTGATCGGGTGTTAGACTATCAATCGTGATACCAATAGCCTGCAACTTCAAACGAGCAATTTCTTGATCAACCTCAACAGGAATTGAGTGCAAACCAGGTTCCAACTTACCCTTATTCTTCACCAGGTATTCACAAGCCAAAGCTTGGTTTGCAAAACTCATATCCATTACTGCGCTGGGGTGTCCTTCAGCCGCAGCTAGGTTAATCAAGCGTCCTTGTCCGAGAACAACAACTGATTTACCATTTGTCAATTTATACTCTTCCGTGAAAGGACGAACTTCTTTGACTTCCTTAGCATTAGCAGCCAAGTATTTCAAATCAAGTTCCAAGTCAAAGTGACCGGAGTTACAAACGATGGCACCGTCTTTCATCACATCGAAGTGTTCACCGCGAACGACGTGCTTGTTACCAGTCACAGTGATAAAAATATCACCTTGGGGTGCAGCTTCAGCCATTGGCAGAACGCGGAAGCCATCCATTACGGCTTCAATTGCTTTGATAGGGTCGATTTCAGTGACGATGACGTTAGCACCCATCCCACGGGCGCGGAGGGCTGTACCTTTACCACACCAGCCATAACCGACGACGACAACATTTTTACCAGCCAACAAAATATTTGTGGCGCGGATAATGCCATCTAGGGTTGATTGCCCAGTACCATAACGATTATCAAAGAAGTGCTTGGTATCAGCATCGTTGACATTGACTGCGGGGAAGGTGAGAACGCCTTCTCTAAACATGGCGCGTAACCGCACGATACCAGTGGTGGTTTCTTCGGTGCTACCAATCAAATCAGCAATCTGGTGTTGGCGTTCTTGTACCAGAGTTGCAACCACATCGCTACCGTCATCAACAATAATGTTGGGGCGATGATCTAAAGCTATTTGGACGTGGCGGTTATAAGTTGCGTTATCTTCGCCTTTTTGAGCAAAGACAGGAATTTCATGATCGAGGACGAGGCTAGCTGCTACGTCATCTTGCGTTGATAAGGGATTGCTAGCAATTAAAAGTGCATCTGCACCACCGGCTTTCAGAGCGATCGCCAAATGTGCTGTTTCTGTTGTAATGTGGGCGCAAGCCACAAGGCGTAAGCCAGCAAAGGGCTTCTCTTGGGCAAAGCGATCGCGGATTTGCCGCAAAACTGGCATTTCGCGTCCAGCCCATTCAATGCGCTGTCTTCCCAAGGCAGCTAGGCCGAGGTCTTTAACCTCGTGCTTTAATCGGGGAGAAGTTGCGGTCATCAAAAGTTACCTCAAAATATTAAAAAAGCTACGTAACATTTACGCACTCTACTAGGTTATTCTACGACTGGCGATTTTTGCTTGTATGAAAGCAAATCACTAGTCAATAGTCCTCAAAACTAGCTTGACGTTTGATCAGCATAATGTCAACTTCATTCCCAGCTTCTTCGTTTTTGTTTTATCTTTGGTAAGAGTAAAACTTTTCTAAGCTTTGATGCTAATTCTAACTACGTTGTCATCTGTCTAAAGATAGACGATAGCCAAAAAAACATCAAAAATTTATTATCTAAAGAGAAAACCTCAACTTTAGATAGGTACATCTACCCAAAGTAATTACGCAGGATAGTTGATAATTAGTAGATTTTACTCAAGGAGGTGTTTGAGTGCGCTTTCAATTTTTGGCGATCGCTAGTTCAATGGCTATAGCCGTTGTATCTGTGCCAAAAGCCACAGCCCAGATTCCTTTGTTACCACAGCTGCAAGCTCCCAGCAGTGTGAGTAATGATTTAAATAATAGACTTGTTACAGGCTGGATTTATTTAGATGGTCGTCGGTTATTTCAGATAGCGGCATCAAGAACCAACTTTCCTGAGCGTTCAGAAGATATTCAAAAGAAGTTGGAGAAAATTAGCCAAAATTACTTTCAGTCACCAGCAAAAACAGCAGTCAAGGTAGAAGTTCGCAAAGTAAACGAATTACCAGTAATTTATGTCAACGGTCAATACCTGATGACCATCACTTCTGAAGATGCTGGACTGCGAGAGGTAGATATGTCGACATCGGCAAATCAAATTGCCGAATCGTTACAAGAAGACTTGCAACAAGCAAAGCAAGAAAGACAAATTCAATTTTTAATCGACCAAGCTAAAATTGCTGCGGGCATCGGACTGACAATGATGGTGATGAGTTGGGGAGTATATAGCTGGCAAAGACGTTCCAAAAACGATGTAGTATACCCCCTTATCTCCCAACCCCCCAGAGGGCCCCTCAACTCCCCAATTTCACCAGCAGCTCAACCAATTACAACACAACTGAATCAACAGCAACATCGACATATCCAAGAAGTGAAAAGACGATTGTTTCAGTTAACTCAAGCAGGAATTTGGGGAGGTGGAAGTTTCTTTATCTTGGGTTTATTTCCCTACACACGACCATTTCAGGTAGCAATTCTCACAGCTGCCCAATTTCCTTTGCGATTAGGTGTTGTGTTCCTGGTAACTTACGTAGTAATTCGTCTCATCTATGCCCTCATTGACCGCTTTACCACCACTCTGATTAGCAGTGGTGCTTTATTGACTCCAGAAAGTTCTGAACGGCTGCAACTGCGAGTTTCCACATTTTCTGGCGTGACTAAAAGCATCGCTACTGGTATCTGCGTAGGAGTGGGCTTCTTGCTAGCGTTGCTATCATTGGGGATAGATATCGTTCCCTTGCTAGCGGGTGTCAGTTTAGTTGGTGTTGCAGTGTCTCTAGCCTCGCAGAACTTAATTAAAGATGCGATTAACGGTTTTCTAATCATTCTAGAAGACCAGTACGCTTTAGGCGATGTGATTACTGTAGGAAACGTGGGAGGCTTAGTAGAAAATCTGAATCTGCGGATGACCCAAGTGCGGGATTCCGAAGGGCGCTTGATCACAATTCCTAATGGTGAAATTAAAGTTGTTGCTAATCTTTCTAGTCGTTGGTCACGGGCCGATTTAACGATCCCCATTGCCTACCAAGCTGATATTGAAAAGGCTTTGAAGTTGATTGAAAGTATTGGCTTTGAGATGGATAAAGATCCGCAATGGGAGCGTCAAATTTTGGAAACACCGCAAGTTTTGGGAATAGATCAATTTGGCGATCGCGGTTTGATTATTCGTGTATGGATTAAAACACAGCCCCTCAAACAATGGGATGTAGCACGGGAGTTTCGCCGCCGTCTGAAAGTTGCCCTAGACCAAGCCGGAATTTCCATTTCTGTGCCTCAACAAGCAATTTGGGTCAATGATGAGCAGTTGTTCAATTTTCAGGGTAATGGCAAAGCTAATTAAAAACAGGGCTTACGCACTCAAAACCTGAAACCTAGTTCGTGTAGCGTGCGCTTCGGCCACGCTACTTGCTTCATTTGGGGAGATCCCTTGGCGCTAGCCTCTCCCTTTGGGAGAAGACCGCAGTGGCTCCCCTTAAAAAGGCTACCGTGTATACATAAGTCGGATGTAAAGTAGATGCATAGGATTTTCAAGAGGCAAAGGACGCGACAATTAAGCTGATCTAACCTTTTGTGTTGAGCAGCAGCCCAATTAAGAGCATTTCCAGTGTCTGACTGGAAACGAGATTTACGGAATTTTTAATAGGTTCTCAATTTTCTAGCTGATCCTGGTTGAGGTTATAGCTAAGGTAAAAGGTAAAAGAGAGAATTTTTTACCTTTTACCTTCCTAACCTCTGTGAATAACTTGACGACAAACAAACTATCCACACCCCAGTTGTTTAAAGGCATCGCCCTATTTACACCTGGAGGAGATTTAATTTACTGCATCGACCCTAGCAAACAAGGTCGATGGCATTTGCATTTGTGCTCGGCTTTGCAAGAAATCCTAGATTTACCAGAGCCGCCGCACTTTTTAGTGCCTTGTTATACTGCAACTATTGACAACTGGTTAGATCCGCGCACTCAAGAAGTGCGAACTTTCGCTGAAGCTTATCCGGCTGTAATTAGACATCAAGCTTTGCTTAATGCCATTTTTGCCACAGGGGAGTTAGTATGGCAAGCAGCTCCTTGGCAAGAGGGGTTGTGCGATCGCATAGTATTAACAAGTTATCGTTCATCATTCCCGCAGCTTTGGGAGGATCACGATTTAATTGTCCGTCTAGACCTTTCTGAACCTGTACCAAAATACCACCAACCAGTAATAGTACAAAAAAAAGAAGCCATCACACAAGGCTATGTTCTCCGCTTGTTTGTTGCAGGACATAGCAGTACCACCGAACGCATTCTGCAAAATTTACATGAATTGTTGGAGCGATCACTCGGACATCCTTATACTCTAAAGGTCATTGATGTTTTAAGTCATCCAGAACAAGCAGAACTCAATCAGGTTTCTGCAACTCCTACCCTTGTTAAGGTTTGGCCTCACCCAATTCGGCGAATCGTTGGAGAGTTGGATCGTGTAGAAAAGATTCTACAGATGTTAGCTGCTAAGGAAAAATTTTAAGTTTTATAACAATATCATCATAGGAAGTGCGTAGAAGTATAGCCCAACGAGGCATTGCTTTAAGACCAGCTAGGTGCAGTTTGGTGTAGAATCGTGGCGAATTGAGCGTTAAAAGTGAAACGCAAAGGGACGCTAAGGAAAACGCAGAGGTTTGATAGGTGGCAATTGTTTTCGCATCATGCCATACCGTTAGTCCCATCTGTAACGAGGTAACGCAGAGGTTTGATAGGTGGCAATTGTTTTCGCTAGGAATAAAAGAAAGCCTCTACTTAAGTTCATGGATAATAAACTATTTTGCAATCAGACTAGTTTTTTTGCCAGGTGCGCGAATGGGTAGGTGTTGGTGAAGAGGTGACTACAAAAATGGTTGAATTGCCGTGTATGCAAAGACTTGACGGCTGTATAATCTTTAAACTATCCGCGCACCTTATATGGACTGGGTTTCAGCTATTTTCGTCTAGCACAATTGCCACTCCTAATGTTATCATTTCACTATTCGTGCTATTGAACCTTGAAAACCAAATAAAACATGGCTTTCAGACGCCAGCGATCGCAATCAACTAAAATCCCTATTAGGGATTGAAACCCTGTGGCTCCATTTATATTAATCACCGGGGCAAAATCGCAATCAACTAAAATCCCTATTAGGGATTGAAACCCCGATCGCGTAAGCAGCAATGGCAAGGGTTATACATCGCAATCAACTAAAATCCCTATTAGGGATTGAAACTAAGCCTTATGATATTAGGTGAAACTGAGTGTTCATCGCAATCAACTAAAATCCCTATTAGGGATTGAAACATTGCAAGCCAACGCAGAGATCGTCAACCAACGCAGAATCGCAATCAACTAAAATCCCTATTAGGGATTGAAACATCGCACACCCAAACTTTACCGTAATCAGAGACACCATCGCAATCAACTAAAATCCCTATTAGGGATTGAAACCTTGAATTTCCTGATTTGATTCTTGTGTAGCATCGCAATCAACTAAAATCCCTATTAGGGATTGAAACTTTTTCTTCTGGATTTAAACCGCCCATTTTCGGATCGCAATCAACTAAAATCCCTATTAGGGATTGAAACACTGAAGTTGCCGAAGTAAAACTTACATTAGTCGCGTATCGCAATCAACTAAAATCCCTATTAGGGATTGAAACCAACAGGTACAGGTATAAAACGACGGGTAGAAAGATCGCAATCAACTAAAATCCCTATTAGGGATTGAAACAATACAATCCCTGACAGGCTTCTAAGCAGTATTAAATCGCAATCAACTAAAATCCCTATTAGGGATTGAAACTTTACTTCTATTGCTGGGGGGAAGGATAATGTGGTGCGGATCGCAATCAACTAAAATCCCTATTAGGGATTGAAACGTAACGGCAATGGCAGACGGAACACAGCGCTTTTATCGCAATCAACTAAAATCCCTATTAGGGATTGAAACAAACTCCTTCTGCTGCTCAAAATTCATCATCGGCGCATCGCAATCAACTAAAATCCCTATTAGGGATTGAAACATGGGGGAATCAGTCGCCTGAGGGAAGAGAATAAAATCGCAATCAACTAAAATCCCTATTAGGGATTGAAACTCACTCTGCGCTTGCAGAAATCGCCGAATCCGCATCGCAATCAACTAAAATCCCTATTAGGGATTGAAACCTCTGAAATAATGGTAATCGGCTTTAGTTGCTGGAAATCGCAATCAACTAAAATCCCTATTAGGGATTGAAACAAAATGCATCCTTTCTTATGGGTAGCTTCTACATAATCGCAATCAACTAAAATCCCTATTAGGGATTGAAACCTTTAGCGCGATTGTACCGTACAGTGCCAGCCCCATCGCAATCAACTAAAATCCCTATTAGGGATTGAAACATTTTTGTGGCGCGACCATCTACTATTAGTAATAATCGCAATCAACTAAAATCCCTATTAGGGATTGAAACTTGCCGCTTCGATTTGCCTTGAAGTAAATTTACTCAATCGCAATCAACTAAAATCCCTATTAGGGATTGAAACATAAATCTTTAACAGAACCCGTAAGTATTGAACATCGCAATCAACTAAAATCCCTATTAGGGATTGAAACCTAGATCAATAATCCACAGTGGGACAACTTTTCCCATCGCAATCAACTAAAATCCCTATTAGGGATTGAAACGGATAGACGGCAATCCAGAAACCAAAGGACAGCCATCGCAATCAACTAAAATCCCTATTAGGGATTGAAACGCCCATTAATAATCGCAGAATCCACTTCTGTTACAATCGCAATCAACTAAAATCCCTATTAGGGATTGAAACATGCCTTGGGCCAATATTATTTCGTAGGGGAAGAATCGCAATCAACTAAAATCCCTATTAGGGATTGAAACCTGGGCTAGCCTGGTAAATCAAGTTTGGCAACTCAAATCGCAATCAACTAAAATCCCTATTAGGGATTGAAACTTAAATACCCATGATGCTGTTTATGTTCTCGGGTCATCGCAATCAACTAAAATCCCTATTAGGGATTGAAACGATAAAATCTGGCAGGTGGCAGCTAATCCTAAGAATCGCAATCAACTAAAATCCCTATTAGGGATTGAAACTGCGAATCATACATGATTTTATATGTGCAATAATCGCAATCAACTAAAATCCCTATTAGGGATTGAAACATTACCATGAAGAATTGCTTCAGCAGTAATTTAGCAAATTGATTAACTCAAGCGATCGCGTCCAATACAGTCAAATATTGCATAGTAACTTTATGGCGATTTTGTTAAAGCATAAAATCTGTCAGAACGCATCTGAGTGCCATTTCGCCAAACTTCCACTTTTTCAGAACTGACTAAATAATAAAAACTACCATTATCTGCTCTATATATGCCTTTACCAATATTTAAAGCTGCTATTTTTATAGGCTTGCTTGGGTCTTGTTTCAACTGCCCAATATAAAATAACTCACCATTTTCTTCACAGACTTTTACACGAATATTTGCAGTCTCCCCCTCAATGATGGTAACTCCATTGCATTTAGTATCAGTGTTAACAGGTGCAAAACCTATTGGAATTGGCTGTGAAGATGAAACTTGCTTGACTACTGGGGGTGTCGAGACTGGGCGGTTCAGGTTATGCACTTGCTGAACTTTAGAAGTAGAACCAACACTTGCAGTTAAGGATGTCAACAGACGAAGGGGGTCAACTGCTATTCGACCATTTGGATGAATTTCAAAGTGCAAATGAGGCGCTGTGCTATTGCCCGTAGAACCCATCTCAGCAATAATTTGACCTTGAATCACCTGTTGATCCTTGCTCACCAATAAACGGCGATTGTGACCATAAACAGTGATGCTGCCGTCAAGATGTTTAATAGTTATAGCATTGCCTAATCCCCAATCATCCCAACCTGCTTTGCTAACAGTACCAGATGCAGCAGCAACAATAGGAGTTCCAGATGCCCCTGCAATATCAATTCCTTCGTGTTGATATTTGCGGAAACCTTGAGAAATAAATCCTTGAGTTGGCCAGATTAAGTTAGAAGCAGGAATAGGAGTTTGCCCAATTGGGGAATCACCTGCTAACTGTGTTAGGGCAGATGTAGTTGTACCTAATACAGTAGTTAAGCATATTAACCCAATTAGTCCATAAGTGCGGTATCGATAAATGGTAACTTTTTTCATAAGTTAAAAGTTTATTCAAACAATAATTTAGATAGTTTCTGATTATTTGCTGTTTCAAGCTGACTCGGAAAATATCAGGAAATTTGGCAGATATGGCATCTCCAAGACCCTCCCTAAACACCTTGGCGCTACAAGTAAGTGTATTATCTGCCCCGTATGCCAGCCACCGACGCATCGAACGGTGGCATACGTTTATTGTGATTCTTCCCTTCTGACTCAGGACTTAGTGTAATTCTCGATTACTTTGGCTAAGTCTGGCACCGCTTCTTCTACGTGCTTTTTGGCTGAACCACGAAATTTTTCATAGGTTCCTCGCACGATTTGGCGCTTGGCGTTCTTGGCTCTAGCATCGGTGACACCCAGTAGCGCGTCTGCCGTTTGAGAGCGATTTGCATTCAGGTATTCAATTGGATCGCCTTTCTGCACGCCTTCGCTCCAGATGGGATCAAGCGCTGTGAAGCACTGCGGCAGGATCTGCTCAACGACGTAGGGAATATACCCTGGTTTAACCCCCTTCAGGGCGGCGAAGGCAGTTTTCAAAGCAATGCCGCTCATACCTGACTTGGATGCAAGCTGTTCTTCTATCATGTTGCAACAGTCATTTATGACCATAGCCTTTTTGGTTGGGTTCAAAAGTCCCTCACTCAGTCCCATTTCAGTTTTCCTTATCTAAGTACTTAATTTCTATTCGACTAATTTTTTTAGCAAGCAGGAAATTACAGAAAATGGTATCAGAGTTAGAGGATGTTATGGACATCACGTTCTCACTGCTTAAGGCTGCGTTGGTACAAGCGTCCTTGCCACAGGTTACCGCAGAGGTGCAGCAAAGCCAGTGCGTTGCAGAGGTTCCGTTATCCCCTAGCCCCTTCTTCCAAGTTGGGAGAAGAGGAACTAGAGGGGATTCAAGTACTGTGGCGCGGTTGGTAATTAAGCTATTATGCTTTTAAATTTTAAATTACACAGTCACTTCCTAAGTTCGTTGACGGCTGACGGTTAACTGTCAACTGTCAACAGCCAACACGAAAAGATGTGCAAATTAAATGCGCGACAGCTTACATAACTTTTGTGTTCGCTTAGGATTTCATAGAAAGGGTGAATGGCAAAAGTCAGGTCATCCCATCTTGCTGAGACCTGAGTTGTGTCTCTGGTTGACTTGAGCCAGCAGGCAAAACTCTATGTTCAGATCCCGAAGCTCCATTAGGAGAATCTGGAGGGTTTGAGCCTCCCGATCGCTTCTGAGAAAATATAGCTTGAGCCAGAGTTTTGACTAAGATGTACAGAATGGGCACTAAGAACAAACTCAAGAACGTTGAAAGCAACAGCCCCCCAAAAAGCGCTGTCCCCAAAGACCAACGGCTGCTGGCTCCAGCTCCCTCAGAGATCACCAAGGGCAAAAATCCTAACAGCGCTGCAAAGGAAGTCATTAAGATGGGTCGTAGACGTTCTTCCCCCGCTTTCACCGCCGCCCGCGTGTAGCTCATGCCCTGCTCATGCAGCTGATTGGCAAATTCCACAACTAAAATCGCGTTCTTTGCGGCTAGACCAATCAAAGTTACCAAACCTACCTGGCAATAGATATCATCCACCACTTTGGGGAAAAGGCTACCTGCCATGAAAATATTGGAACGTAGCCAAATCGCCGTCATTGCTCCCAAGACTGCTAGGGGAACTGTCAGCAAAATAATGATCGGGTCAATGTAGCTTTCATACTGAGCTGACAGTACCAGAAAGACAATAACGATCGCTAAAGCAAAAATCAAGCCCGTAGCTCCCCCAGATGTCTTCTCCTGGAGATAAGTCCCTGTCCACTCGTAACCAAATCCTTGAGGTAACACCTCTGCTGCTACTTCCTCCATCGCTTTAATTGCTTCTCCAGAACTCGAACCGGGAGCAGGAGCGCCCTGTACTTTGATTGACCTGTACAAGTTGTAATGGGAGACGGTTTTCGGCCCCACAAAGGGAGTAACTCTCACCAGGCTGCTCAAAGGAATCATCGCCCCACTTGCAGATCGAACATATAACTTGCCAATATCATCTGGATTAGAGCGGAAAACTCCATCTGCTTGGACATATACTCGATACTGTCGCTGTCCCTGGACAAAGTTATTCACATATTGCGACCCTAAGTAAGTTTGCAAAGCTCCAAAGATATCGTTAATCTCGACGTTGAGAGCTTTAGCTTGGTTGCGGTTTACCTGAATGTCAAATTGGGGAGTGTCTGCGGTGAACTGAGTGAAGACTCGTTGTAAAACAGGCTTTTTATTTGCGGCTGCAATGAGTTTTTGAGCAGTCTCAACCAGGGTTTCAATTGGCGCACTTCCGGTTCGGTCTTGAATGATAAACTCAAAACCACCTGTACTACTTAACCCTCTAACCGGAGGAGCATTCACAGCGATCGCTCTAGCTTCTGTAATTGTAGAAAGCTTTTGGTTCAGTCTCTGAAGTATGCCATAGACAGATTGAGATTCTTCAGTTCTCTCTTTCCAGGGTTTCAGGTTAGCAAAGGCAATGCCTAAATTAGAAGCATTGCCATCGAAACCAAAGCCACTGATCATAAAACTAGCTCTAACTTCGGGAGCCGATGTTACTTCTTTGACAACCCGATCCATGACAGATTCGGTGTATTTCAAAGAAACCCCGTCAGGCCCCTGGACAATTACAAAGAAGTAACCCTGATCCTCCTCTGGGATAAATCCGGTAGGCACTGCTCTATACATCAAAACCGTTGCTACTAAACCAGTAATGAAAACCCCAACTACAATCGGCTTGACATGGGTAAGGTAGCTAACAAACCCGACATATCGCCGCGTAAACCAGGAAAATCCCCGATTAAACTGCGTAAAAAACCAGCCCAAAGGGCCCCGTGGAGTCTGAGCAGGGCGCATGAGGATGGCTGCCATACTCGGAGAGAAGGTTAAGGCGTTGAAGGTCGAGATGGCAATGGAGCAAGCAACGGTTAACGCAAATTGTTTGTAGACAATCCCTGTAGTGCCCGGAATGAATGCAACGGGAATAAATACTGCCATGAGTACAAGTGAAGTGGCAATGATTGCCCCGGTTAACTCTTTCATGGCTTCAACAGCTGCCTGAAAGGGCCTCATGCCCTGCTCTAGTTTGACTGCAACTGCCTCCACTACAATAATGGCATCATCAACGACGATACCGATCGCTAGAACAAAACCAAATAAGGTCAGTGTATTAATTTGAAATCCTAAAACCAAAAGAGCCGCACATGTTCCAACTAGAGAAACGGGGATCGCAACAGTGGGAATAATCGTGGTGCGCCAGTCTTGCAAAAAGACAAAAATTACCAACACCACTAGGATAATAGCCTCAACCAGAGTGTGCAGAACTTCTTCTAAAGAAATTTCTACAAATGGAGTGGTATCAAATGCTAACTGTGCTTTTAGTCCAGGTGGAAAACTTTTCTCTAGCGTACTCACCTGTTCTTCAACAGCATGAGCAACGTCCAGGGCATTACTACCCGGAAGTTGATATATCCCCAAACCCACGGCTGCCTTGGGAGCATTTCCTGGGATGGTGAATTTGGCATCTGCGAGATAATTCTCTGCTCCTAGTTCAACTCGACCAACATCTCTAACCTTAACTAGGGTGCTATTAGTACCACCTTGACCCACCTTCAGCACCATGTCCTCAAATTCAGCCGCATCTTTAAATCGACTGCTTGCTCGTAAAGCAAATTCAAAGCTTTGATTATCTGGTGCTGGTTCCTTACCAATTGCCCCTGCACCCACCTGAATATTTTGTTCTTGCAGGGCAGTTGTCACATCTTGAGGAGTTAGTTGATGTTGGGCAAGCTTGTTGGGATCGAGCCAAAGACGCATGGCATATTTGCGCTCCCCAAAAACCCTGGCACTTCCTACACCAGGAAGCCGTTTGATCTGATCGAGAATATACAGATCGACATAGTTGCTGATAAAAATGTTGTCATACTCATTATTATCTGAGTAAAACCCATAGACGAGAAGGAGACTGCTCGATGCCGTTTCAACGGTGACACCTGTTCGTTGAATAGTATCTGGCAGTTGAGGTGAAGCAAGCGCTTCTTTATTTTGAACGTTTACTTGAGCAATATCGCTATTAACATTAGTTGGAAAGGAGACAGTTATATTGCTGGAACCATCATTACCCGTATTAGAAGATATATAAGATACATCTTTAACACCATTAATTTGTCGCTCAATGATATTGGTGACAGTGCTTTCTGTTGTTTGAGCATCCGCACCAATATTGTTGGAGCTAACGGTGATTTGCACTGGCGCGAGGTCTGGTAGCTGAGAAATCGGTAGGATCGGAATACAGATGCTTCCCAGCAGCAAAATAATGAACGTACAGACCGTCGTCAGGACTGGACGTTTTATGAAGGTATTGACAAACATAAATCCAGGGAAAGTTTAATACTGGTTACGAACGGAGTAGCTTGTTATTAATATAAGGATTTATCAGGCTTAATGTTAGATATTAGGGATTAGGCATGGGTTATTTTCCTTGTCCCCCGGTTTGGGCAAGTATTGTTTAACCATTTCAGGCATGGGATATTGGGCATGGGTTATTTTTCTTGTCCCCCTGGTTTGGATCTACGCTATACACATAAGTCTTCTAAAGCAGCGGTAGGCTTAGGTGATGTTTACTATGGAGCTTGTTTTGACGATTATCAATCCCTTGTGGATTGGGTTAACTCATACAGGCAAAAATGGGATGCTCCCCTTCACGATATGATGTTGTAATGTATTTTAATAGAAACTGCTATAAGCATTTGCTAATACAAAGGTATAAAATCATCGAAACCTGGAGAGAAGTATGTCATTAGAAACAGAGACACTACAGGCGACACCAACGACTTCTACCTTTGAAACACCTGAGAATAAGCAAGAATTTAACTGGAGACAATCTTGGTATCCTGTCTGTTTTCTGCAAGATTTGCCTACAAATCGTCCTTATAGTTTTTCGTTATATGAAGAACCCTTCGTTTTGTTCAAAGACCAAAATGGACAGCTTGTTTGTTTAACAGATCGTTGTCCCCACCGTGCAGCTAGACTTTCTGATGGACAAATTATTGACGGCAAAATAGAATGCTCATACCACGGTTGGCAGTTTGGCAATAATGGTAAATGTCTGCACATTCCCCAGTTACCAACCGATGCCAAAATTCCGGTAAATGCTTGTGTATCATCTTTTAAAGTCTTGGAACGTAAAGGTATCATTTGGATGTGGGCAGCGGAAGCTGAAACGGCTATTGATGAGCTAATTCCATCTCTACCAGATTGGGATAAGCCGGAATGCTTCAACTTAGACTATATGCGTGACCTACCTTACGACCAAAGCTATTTTATTGAAAACATTATTGACCCGGCTCATGTTCCAATCAGCCATGATGGCATCATGGGAAGTCGAAAAGATGCCCAAGCGCTGGAACTAGAAGTCATTGACAGCAACATTCAGGGAATTAAGGGAAGGTGGCGGCGAACACGGACACCCAATCAGCCTTGGATTTCATTAGATTTCATTGCTCCTAATTTAATTCATTACAAATTTGGTAATCAACAACAAGGTACGTTTGGTGGCACAGCCTTGTATTCAATTCCACTAAGTAAAAATAGATGTCGGATTCTCATCAGAAATTATGGTAGCTTTTTTACCAAAAAAATTAAGCTGATGCCTCCTTGGTTAGATCACATTTTAATAAGAAACAAAATCTTAGAAGGTGATTTGCAATTAGTCGTTGAACAAAAAGCACAAATTGAGCGTTTGAGACAAAATCTCAAAGAAGTCTATTTACCGCTCAAAACATCTGATACTTTGGTGGTTGAGTATCGCAAGTGGCTAGATAAATTTGGGTCATCTTTGCCATTTTATCAAGGTTATTCCACCTCAAAAAATGTTGGTAGTAGCGAGTCCGATCAAAAGTTGATCGCGTTAGACCGATTCTCGCAACATACACTTATTTGTCATTCCTGTAATCAAGCTTATCAAGTGACAAATAGGGTAAAACAAAGCTGTATAGGGGTAGCGATCGCTCTAGCTGCTGTAGCGATAATTGCAGATGATTTTAAAATCAGAATAGCTGCAATATCCCTTTCTGTAGCAGCAGTTGCAATGTCCGCTATGGCTCAGACACTCAAAACTCACTTTGAACGTTCCTACACTCGTCATTAAAATAGAGACTGGAGACTGGGATTTGGGACTAGGTACTGGGGGCTAAAATCTAAATTCTTCCTAACACTTAATCTCTAATCCATAATTTTAGTCATGATGAAGTTAGTGGCTCTGCGCTAAAGTAAAAATATTGGGATCAAAATCTCTGGCAGTAAGTTCAAACACCACTAATCTTTACCACTGCGGCGATAATGTCTCAAGAGTATAACGAATCACTCCAAATTCAGGAGATTACCAAACTCAAACCGAAACACTTTGCTGATTTAATCAGATCAGCACAATTGATTTTCGACCCCACAGCAGGAGTTTCGGGAAGAAATATCACAGTTGACTGGGAACAATTCGGAATTCCCCATGATGTGGCAGACAATCTCAAATCACTTGGTCAGCAGTACCAATATGCATCTCCTCACATCCCTGTTGAAGTCATTTGGAGTAAATTAACTCCAGAAACTCGTATTTGGTTCGTTGAAAATAAAGATAGGTTATGGCAGCTTGAAGAAGCTTTCCCAGCCCTTGACGAAGATTAAACGGCTCAAGCATTGAAAGAAATACAAATTATTTGTAGGGGCACAATATTATTGTGTCCCTATCCTCTATCTATAGGCCAATATGCTTGGGTTAAGGCTTGATCCTCCCTAACCCTCCTTAAAAAGGAGGGAAATTAGAGCAATCCTTTCCAAGGGGGGATGTTCCAAAGCCAAATATCACTAACATCAAGCGTATTGCTCTATAGGCATTCTTGTTTGAATGGAACACGCGGTAAATTTAGACCTAGTTATCTTGTGCGATCCGCATTATTAGCTTAAGTACATAAGTTAAATTAATAAAAAAGCTTGTATCGATGAATCAAAGCCTAAGTGTTGCTCCCAGCCTGGAAGAACACACTCATGAAAATCCTCTTGTTCCCAAACAACAGCTATTTGCCAAGCAACTAATTGTCCTCGTTTTGGAAATGCTTCTGGCATTACCTCTGGGTTTACTCCTGGCAAAGTTTCAAATTGGCAGGATTGCCTGGATATTTGGCGGGATTGCTGCTGGTACAGTGGTTCTTCAAGGGTGTCGAATTTTTTATCAATATTCCCCCCAACCTAACCGCACTGCGAGAAAAGTGGGAATGGCACTTGTAGGCTTAACTGTCGGCGCTTCCAATGCCCACGGTAATCTAGCTAGTGTTGCTTCTGGTATTCCCATCTTTATTTTTCTGACCTTGTTTTTGCTGCTGACTGGAAGCTGTATCGGTTACATTTACTCGCGCCTCAGCAAAACTAACCTATTGACAGCAATGCTGGCTACAGTTCCTGGTGGTGTCGGAATTATGGCAGCGATCGCCGCCGATTACAATAAAAATGTGAGCTTGGTTGCCCTAGTTCAGGCGATTCGCGTCACCTCTGTAGTTGTTCTAATTCCCTTCATCGCTAGAACATCAGCTGGTAATTACTATCCACAAACACTTCCAATCAATGCTGCTTGGCTCAATTTCGATCCATCTCAATTAGAATTACTCTTGTTAATACTGGTAATTACTGGATTAGTAGTTTATCCAGCTATATTATTTAAAATTCCCGCTGGCGATTTCTTTGGTGCATTGTTGATTGGTATCGGGTTTAATCCTTTGCTACATTGGCTGCCTTTTGTGGGTGATATTAGCTTTAGTCCGCCGCCAATAATAAACTTATTGGGTCAAATGCTCTTGGGAATTACTATTGGCGAGTATTGGGGAGACAAACCCAACTTTAGGAAGCTGACTGTCGCCTATGCCTTGATGTCAGTGGGAATGACCCTCGTAGCCGGAGCGATCGCTGCTATACTTGCTATGCAATTAACCTCTTGGGACTGGTTAACCTGTCTTTTAGTCACAGCACCAGGAGGATCAGCAGAAATGATCCTGGTTTCACTGGCATTGAATCATAATGTTGAAATTGTCACAACTGGTCATTTAGTACGACTAATTGCGATTAATAGTTCCCTGCCTCTTTGGGTGTTTTTGTTTCGCCGTCTGGATGAGCAATTTTCTGAACCAGTTTAATTGATAAAGGCATTGGGCATTGGGCATGGGGCATGGGGCATGGCGCAAAAGAGTGGAGTTTTTATGCTTGTTCACGAGTATCAAAGACTCATTAATGAGTAAGCTGTCGCGCATTTAACTTGCACATCTTTTGGTGTTGGCTGTTGACTGTTGACTGTTGACAGTTAACCGTCAGCAGTCAATGAACTTAGGAAGTAACTGTGTAATTTAAAAGCGTAATAGCTTATCAAAGACTCATTAATGGAGTTATAAGCCTCATTAATGAGTATCAAAGACTCATTAATGGAGCTAAAAGACTCGTCGGCGAATATTAAAGACTCATTAATGGAGCTAAAAGACTCATTAACGGAGTTCAAAGACTCATTCACGAGTATTAAAGACTCGTTAACGGAGTTCAAAGGCTCATTGTTGCATTCCAAAATATATTTCTTCTGCCCTTCTACCCCCCCTGCCCCCTGCTCCCTGCCCCCTGCCTCCTTTCCTTTAAACTATCAGCTTCAGGGCTTATTCTAAATTTAGATGTTGCCGTTTTTGTCAGCTACTTTTAAGGGACTGGCGCTTTCGGAGTTAATAAAGAATGGAAAGAACAGCAAACCCAAGAGTCAAAATTTGCTGTATTAGCAGCATAGAAGAAGCATGGATTGCCATTCGTTGTGGTGCATCTGCCCTCGGTTTGGTTTCTCAGATGCCAAGTGGCCCCGGTATCATTTCTGAAGAACTAATTGCGAAAATTGCTGCTTGTGTGCCACCCCCGATCGCTACTTTTTTACTTACTTCAAGCCTTGATGCTCAAGAAATTATTCAGCAGTTGAGGCGCTGTCGGACAAATACTGTGCAAATCTGCGATCGCCTAGAATCAGGAAGCTATCAAGATATACGAGATGCCTTACCTGGGATCTCGATTGTCCAAGTAGTTCACGTCATTACAGAAAAATCTCTAGACGAGGCAATCAGCGTAGCTCCCTACGTAGATGCAATTCTACTAGACTCCGGCAATCAATCACTGCTAATTAAAGAGTTGGGCGGCACAGGACGCTTACACGACTGGAATTTGAGCGCTAAAATCCGTGAGCAGGTTAACGTGCCAATTTTCTTAGCTGGAGGGCTGAAACCTGAAAATGTTGCGATCGCAGTCAAACAAGTTGCTCCTTTCGGGCTTGATTTGTGTAGCGCCGTTCGCACCAATGGCAACTTAGATGAACAGAAACTCAAGCTATTCTTCCAACAATTGAAATATTGCACAGAAGAGTTTTCACCAGAATTTAATTAAACTGGGCATGGGGCATTGGGCACTTGTACTGAGCGTATCGCTACGAAAGCTCCGCTAACGCGTAGTGTCTCTACGAGAAGCCGTTGGTGCAGCCTCTCGTAGAGAAGTATTGGGCATTGGTAAAGAATGACTAATGACTAACGACTAATGACTAATGACTAAATTAGCTTATTCTTTTGTTATCCAAATATTAAAGATACTTTAGATGGTTGCCCAAATTCAAGAACTTGAAGCCCAACACTGGGTTAAAACTCGTTCTTCCCTCGACCCTAGCGAATCCACTTTCCTGGTTTGGAAAGGTAAAATTTACGCCTTTGTCCCCGGTGAGAAAAGACAACTCCTGTTCAAGATGCTGGGATTGAGTGTTAGCAGGTGTATTCCCACAGCAGAGGGTAGCTGGGATTTTACTTCCAGGGAACTGACTTACTACCTTAATCCACAAACAGATGAAGTTTTGTCCAAATGGGAGAATCCTTGGACAGGCGAGACAGTTCCGGTAATCCACGTTGCCAATAATCCAGTGCAGGGGAAGTTTAAAGGGAATTTTCCCGCACAAGTAGATGGTGACAGCACAACCTTCGTTTTTGATATATTTCCTTATTACCCCAATCCTTTAGCAGACGAGCCAAAATTTGCCGAATACAGCCCAAATCCAATTTATCAGGCAGCGGAATTGTTTAAATTAACTGTGCCAACCGCAGATTTATTCGACACAGCACTTTCCTCAGTTTCTCAACTCAAACTGAGTTGGGATAGGATTGGTCAATGGCTTCCCTGGATGAAAATGGGCGATCGCCCCGGTCAATTAATCTACAGTGCTGTTGGTAGCAAAGTCAATGGTTTAACAGAACTGCCTCCACTGCTGCAAGACGAAATTAATAACCGTATTCCTCTATATAAAAAAGCCCCAAAGGCATTGATAGATGGAGAAGATATGACTTCCTGGTTGTACTTCCAAAAGCACTTTCAAGCTTACTTGGCTGGTGAAATCTTCCCGCTTCCCCAAGCAGAAGAATTGTAAACTAGTTGAAAAGAAATTTAGAGCTAAGTAGACTGAACCAGGCTAGAGATTGCTTGCACTAACGTCCTTGGCTCTACTGGCCTAGAGATGTACTTGTGGAAACCTGCTTTTAGTGCTTGTTGCTGATTCATCTCTTTGGCGTAGGCAGTCAGGGCGATCGCTTTTATCTGCTTGTCTTGTGCCAACAAGGTTCTAACCTGTAATCAAGACATCTGTTTCCTTGACTGCCTGAGTACTATTTTGGGACAAACACATTATCGCGATCGCTATATTAAATTAGAGATAGTATGCCTGTTCCTGAACCACAACGAAAGCTTTTAGAGCAAATTCTGGCAAAGTTGAAGACGGATGACCGTTTAATGGGCGTAGCCATAGGTGGTTCCTATTTGAGTGGAGAAATGGATGAGTATTCCGACCTGGATCTCATTATTGTTGTAGATGATGTTCATTATCAGCAAGTTTTAAAAGAGCGTCAGCTTTTAGCCAGCAAACTAGGAAAACTGCTAGCAGCTTTTACCGGTGAACACGTCGGCGAACCCAGATTGTTAATCTGTCTTTATGACAGCCCTCTCGTACACGTTGATTTGAAGTTTTTGCTTTTACAAGATTTTCAAACAGACCGGGTAGAAAATCCTATTATTCTATGGGAGCGGGGAAATTTATTAACGTTAGCTGTTTCAGATAATCCACAGAATTATCCACCTTTTGACCCGCAATGGATTGAAGACCGCTTCTGGGTGTGGGTACACTACAGTGCAACTAAATTAGGAAGAGGTGAACTTTTTGAAGTCATTGATTTTCTTTCTTTTCTGCGTGGGCAAGTTCTAGCTCCATTAGCCAAGGTGCAAGCTGGACTGCTTCCACGCGGTGTGAGAAATTTGGAAAGAGAAATTCCATCTTATGTGAATGATTTTCGACAGACTATTCCCACTAAACATGACCAAGAGGAAATTGCGCGATCGCTTCAACATACCATTCACTTTTACTGCCAGCTTCGCTCTACATTAACAATACCAGAGTTGATTATCCGCTCTCAAGCAGAAGCTGCCTCCACCAAGTATTTAGAAAAAGTAATAGATGACTTCAAATAGAGCTAATAAAACTCAGGGTTTTTTAAATTCAAGCAAAATTTATTGGAATTTCGTCTCTTCACCTGAACAATCAAATAGATGTAAACCTAAGCGTTGGGAAAGTTCTTCACACACCTTGACTCCCCGCACACTATTACCACGTACATCCAGCAGCGGCGAAAAAACTCCAATGCCCATCTTATTGGGTACAACGGCAATAATCCCACCACAAATACCGCTTTTTGCCGGAATACCAATTTTATAAGCCCACTCCCCGGCAAAGTTGTACATTCCGCAGGTATACATAACACTCAGAATATCTTTGATGTAATGCTTATCTACCGCCCGTTCTTTGGTGATAGGGTTAATACCTCTGTTAGCAAGGGTAGCCGCCATCACTGCTAAGTCTTGGCAATTCACCATCACAGCACACTGCTGGAAATAAAGATCCAGCGACTCTTCAATGTTCCGGTCAATCATGCCGAAGTTAAGCATCAGATGTGCCATTGCGCGGTTGCGATGCCCTGTACTGCGTTCTGAGGTATAAACTGAAATGTCAACGAACACGTCGCGGCCAATATATCGCCGAAACATATCCAGCATTCGGTTGAGGCGTTCGGTTGGGCCGGAACCTTTGATTAAGCTGGTAGTTGCGATCGCTCCAGCATTTACCATTGGGTTATAAGGCCGCTTCGATTGCTCATCCAAAACAATCGCGTTGAATGCATCCCCCGTCGGTTCGACGCCAACTCTAGTTAAAACATAATCCAGTCCATGATCTTCTAAGGCAAGTCCATACGCAAACACCTTAGAAATCGACTGAATCGTAAAGAGTTGCTCGTAGTCACCAACTTTGTAAATCTGACCATCTACTGTCACAATACAAATGCTGAACAAGTCCGGGTTTGCCTTTGCCAGTTCCGGAATATATTTCGCTACTGCACCCTCTTGCAGTAACTTGTACTGGGAATGCAACTCGTTGAGAAAAGCTTTTAAGGGCGACGGATCTATTTCTAAATCTCCTTGATCTGCTTGGTTTGTCATTAGGCTGGTAGCATTTCCCAAAATATCCACTATATATAATAGGGGTCTACAGCCGCACATCCCTACAGTTACAAAGATTTTTGAAAAAATAGCTTGCTCTAAAAAATCATATTTGAACGAGTACTTAGGGCAAAAAAAGACTATTGTGCTTTTTAATACGTCATAGGTTTAATCTCCAAGCGATCGCAAAAATTTATTAATTTTTTTATCATTAATCCTGAAAAATATTAAGTTGAGTATTGCCCTTTTTTTTATACTCAGTAACACTGTTACAGTAAGTTATATATATTACTAGTTTCAGTCTAGTCATGGAGAATAAAAGTCATTATTAATTTAAGTAGAAAAAACTTTGAAAAAAGATATTAAACTCAAACTAATCTGCGTAATTATTTCAGGTGTAACTCATAGCACGACAAGTTCATAGGGAAATTTGAATATTTCATTAAATAAGTAATTTTAAGTATTTATGCCGTTGCCATTTAATTAAAGTTATATTATCTTCTTAGAGGAAATAGCTAAAGTAAATGTGATATAAAATACACGTGTAGTTGCGAACCTTTAGGACGAATGTGAGTAGGGTATCGTCACTTTAGTGTGCAATAAGCGTAAAGTTTTTTTAAGAAATTTTTGACTTGCCGAAAAAAGCGTTACATAGCCAAAGCCCGCATTTGAGAAAGGTTTCGCCCTTAAAATGAGAATTGGAATTTGAGAAAGCTGTTAAGAATTACGCTAAAACCCTGATCCCCAACCCAAAAGGTTCGTGCTAGTCTGTTGCAGTTATAAACAACAAAGTGAAAACGGAACGAGTTCGAGTTTTTCAGAAGGGAAGTCACTTTCACTAGTGAAAAATCCCGCAAGTTATAAAACTTAAGTTCTACAGTCGCTTTAAAAAACGGACGCATGAATCAAAGACATTTGTGGATTATTGTTGCCCTGTCTATGGCTGCTTTGGGCATACCCTCAGTCGGTTGCACTCAAACCACCAAGGGAAATGAAATAGCTTCTCAGAAATCACCTGCCCCTGATGTGGTGAAGGTGGGAGAGTACCAATCCAGAGCAGGGAAACAAACCTTGGATGCTGTGATTACAGAAATTCATCCTCACAACATTGGAGGACGTAAGGCGGCAACCCTTTTTATCCGAAATATACCTGTTCTGACCTTTTTGAGTTCTGTATCAAATACGAATCTTGAAAGTAAAAAAGTTGGTGCAATTGGAGATGCTGGGGGCGTACAATCGTACGCCCTTATTGCTAGCAATTCATCAAATGCATTGAATACTGGGAACTTAACAGATGTGAGTAACCAGATTACCTCTGTTGACGATGACCCGGTTCAGATAGCTGGTGTAATAGCAGCTAAGATCAACCAGTTGAATCGGGAAAATGTGGACGGGAGTAAGATTACCGTAAGTTGGAAAGCAGGGGAAAAATCTACTGCCAATCAAGCGCAAAACAAAAGCGCTCCAGTCCAACAAAATGGCGATCGCTATGTAATCAAAATTGATGGCGAAGAATTGGTCGAAATTAACGAAGGTACGCGACTAGCAGATAGTACCAACAATCTGGCGCAAGATGCATTGCAAGCAACCAATCGCCTGCGGAGACTTCTAGGCAATGCATCTCCCTTAAAAGAAATTGCTAATTTACCTGTGCGTTCGCCAATAGCAATGCCAAAGCAGCCTCAACGGATTGCCGTCGGAGCAGTGCGAGCTACCTTGAGAGGTATAGCTTCTTTTTACGGCTATGACGGTTCTGGTAATCGTACTGCTAGCGGCCAGAGATTTAATCCAGAAGGAATGACTGCCGCCCATCGCAGCTTACCGTTTGGTACGCAAGTCCGTGTAACCAACACCCGCAACGGTCGTTCTGTAGTGCTACGGATTAATGACCGAGGCCCATTCATTCGAGGTCGAGTCATTGACGTGTCTGCTGGCGCGGCTCGAATTTTGGGAATGATGGGCAGTGGCGTGGCACCAGTACATATTGAAGTTTTGGGGAAATAATTATTAGGGACTGGGGGCTAGGGACTAGGGACTAGGGTAGGGAAATTTTGTATATTTAATCCCCAATCCCCAATCCCCAACCCCCAATCCCCAACCCTCAATCTCCAATTCCGAGTTCCGTATCACTTAATTCCCCTAGTTCAATCATCTCTTCCCTCTATTTCAGATATAAACTAACGGGGGAGGGATCGATAAGAACTAGGGGTATTTTTGTGCGCCTGCTGACAACAGTCGCAGCTTTACGCTGCTATTTAACTAAACACTGCTCAGAAAACAAGCTAATTGCGGTTACTGAGGATCTGAGACTAGATGAAATGACTGGCTGGTATCAGACGGCAGTCGGTCTGGTGCCAACAATGGGAAATTTGCATCAAGGTCATTTAAGCTTGATTCAACGGGCGCGGCATGAAAATTCTACGGTGATTGTTAGTATTTTCGTCAATCCCCTGCAATTTGCTCCCAATGAGGATTATCAACGCTATCCCCGCACTTTAGAGCAAGACCAACAATTTTGCGAACAAGCTGGGGTAGATGCAATTTTTGCGCCAACTCCGGAAGAAATGGCAGTTCCCCAGAAGAGTATACAAGAATCAAAGGTTACACAAGTTATCCCCCCATCTGCTATGATAACAGGCTTGTGTGGTCGTTCTCGGCAAGGTCACTTTCAGGGTGTCGCTACGATTGTGACCAAACTTTTCAACTTGGTACAGCCTGACCGTGCCTACTTTGGTCAAAAGGATGGTCAGCAACTGGCAATTATTAAACGCTTAGTAGCTGACTTAAATTTGCCAGTAGAAATTGTTGCTTGTCCAACAGTGCGGGAAGCGTCGGGTCTTGCCTTCAGTTCTCGTAATCAATATTTGACTGCAACGGCAAAAGATCAAGCAGCGGCATTATATCGTGGCTTGCGACGAGCCGAAGCTGCTTTCATTGCAGGCGATCGCAATAGTAACAAGTTGATAGCACTAGTACAGCAAGAAGTGGCTATAGTCAGCACGATTTTAGTGGAATATATTGAATTGGTTGAACCGACTACGTTAATGTCTTTAGAAAAAGTTGAGGAGGAAGGAATGTTGGCGATCGCAGCTCGTCTTGGGTCTACACGTTTGATTGACAATATAATATTGCGCGATCGTCAACCTATCATCGCCATTGATGGCCCAGCCGGTGCTGGTAAATCCACAGTGGCGCGTCAAGTGGCAGCAAACCTGAGTTTAGTGTATTTAGATACAGGCGCTATGTATCGTGCTGTTACTTGGTTAGTACTGCAAAAGGGGATTGCTATTGATGATGAGTGTGCGATCGCTGAATTAACTAATCAGTGTAAAATTGAACTTACTCCTACCCAGGATTTACAATCGAGCGTGCGGGTTTGGATTGACGGTACCGATGTTACCCAGGCAATTCGCACGATTGAGGTCACATCTAAAGTATCTGCGATCGCCGCACAAAGCGCTGTCCGTCAAGCACTGGTTAAACAACAGCAAAACTGGGGTAAAAAAGGTGGTTTAGTGGCTGAAGGTCGGGACATCGGTACTCACGTGTTCCCCGATGCCGAAGTGAAAATCTTCTTAACCGCTTCTGTGAGTGAACGCGCCCGTCGCCGCCAAGAAGACTTTAACAAACAAGGTCAACCCGAAGTGAGTTTAGAGCAGCTGGAACGGGATATTACCGAACGCGATTGGAAAGATAGTACACGCAAAGTTTCCCCTTTGCAAAAAGCAGCGGATGCGATGGAAGTTGAAACCGATGGTCTGAATATTGCTGAAGTCACAGCACAAATTGTTAACTACTACAAGAAGCGTTTATCTTAGTGATAATCACCGCTATTTGCTGTTAGTTTTTTAGTTCAAAAGGATGGTAGATGAGTCATTCTTCACTTACCATCCTTAAAGCTGTACCTAGAAACAGCCCAAAAGCAAAATATTAAATAATTTTACTATCGATTATTTACATTCAAAACTTGAATTATCGTATTATATATTTTAAATTATTTAAGTAATAAATCATCTCGCTTTCGACTGATTCCTCACATGGCGGTTAATCCCGCTACAGGTAGAAGCCTGAAAACTTTAATTGCTAAATGCTAAGTAAAAGGCAGTTCTTACCAGAGGCAGGAAGACGGTAGTTGAGGCACTTGCCAAAACCCAAGACTGCACTGGTTCCAGAAGTTAAAATCTGCTCAGCAAGCTGATTTCACTGGTTGGCATCCTATGTTAAATTATGCCTACCTACTTAATTATTTATTGGTCTTTAGCTAGGAAATATTAGCCATTTTTATTTATAGTCATTATTTCCTAGTGATTTGACTTATTTTACTTATTAGACGAGTACTTTGTTTTTATCTTCACTTTGGTAGTAAAATGACGATGTTAAGTTTTATGTTTCATCATTAAAGACATAAAACCTCAAAAATAAAAGCTGTTAATTTCCTAAGCTTCTGCAATAGCTTAAAACTGGAAACCGGTAAAGAGAGGATTTGACACAATGGCATTTGTACAGCCCCCACTACCCTTCGACATTAATGCTCTAGAGCCATATGGCATGAAAGCGGAAACTTTCGAGTATCACTATGGCAAGCACCACAAAGCTTATGTAGATAACCTCAACAAGCTCACTGAAGGTACAGAACTTGCTGATAAGTCTCTAGAAGAGGTGATCAAAACTTCCTTCAAAGACTCTTCTAAGGTGGGAATCTTCAACAACGCTGCCCAAGTTTGGAACCACACCTTCTTTTGGAATTCCTTGAAACCAGGAGGTGGTGGTACACCCACTGGCGATCTCGCAGCCAAAATTGATAAAGATTTTGGTAGCTTCGACAAATTCAAAGAAGAGTTCTCTAACGCCGCCGCAACTCAATTTGGCAGCGGATGGTCTTGGTTGATTGATGATGGTGGTACGCTAAAGGTGATTAAGACACCGAATGCAGAAAATCCACTAGCTTATGGTCAGAAGGCGCTCCTAACCTTGGATGTTTGGGAACACGCCTACTACATTGACTACAGAAACGCCCGTCCGGCGTTCATCAAAAATTTCCTAGAAAACTTGGTCAACTGGGACTTTGCTACTGAAAACTTGGCTAAAGCTTAATTAACTGCCAGTAGGGGCGCGGCATACCCCATTGGTGTCAACTTAAGGCAAAACCCTTTTAAAACCTTGTTTTCAGCCAGAGGCTGTAAATGCTTGTCATTGGGCTGCTGCCGCTAATTCTGGAGGCGGAGCCTCCTAATGGGCATTCCCAGCCTGAGACTAGGAACGAGACAAAGTTGACATCAATGGGCATACCGTGCCCCTACGGATGTAATTCACATAAACGAGAAGCTGCTACCCTACCTTTTGGGAACGGCAAAGTTAAATGCGTATACCTGGCTTGTGCCAGACCATGTAAAGTAGAAACAATCAGTTAATTTACAAAAGTTGCAGCAGAAAGTCCACCGAGAAAAGGGAGAAATTAAAAACAATTTCTCCCTTTTCTGGTATTCAGTAGCGTGACGGGCAGTAGCTTAAATAAAAATAGTGGCATGAAAATCAAAATATAAAATATTATGGATAGCAAAGAACTAGCGCAATATATAGAAGCCACTAATAGCATCACTAAACCTTGGCTATTAGTACAACTGCGCCTCAAGAAATTGCAAGAGCGTCGAGCCACCCTTACAGATGATGTCTACACCAAAGAATTAGAAGACATTTACCAAGACATGATGAATTTGGGGGAATGGTGGCGCGGTATTGAAGATGAGGTATTTTAAAATTAGGAGTTATGAATTTTCTTAACTTTTAACTCCTGCACAGACGCGATTAATCGCGTCTCTACTCCTAAATTAAAACGCAACCTGATGGCTCAAGTCGATCAAGTCGATTACGATACTCTCGATGCCGCAAAACGACGCTTCATCGATGCCGCAAAACGCACGCTTGGCTTTGCAAGCGCCTATGGCATCGTGCCAGCATCGGGTCTTGGAGCAAGTGCTAATGCTTTTAGCTTCAATCTTGCTCCATTTTTAGAGGCGGGGGCTAGAGAACTTTCTATGACACTTGTCCCCGAAGGACTGGGCACCGCAGACGATACCCGACCTGACGACCTTTCCGAAGAAGAACTTCGACGATTCTGGTGGAACATCGGTATCAAGATTATCTCGTGTCTGACGAACGATGCCGCAACTTCAGGTATGCAGACTATACTTCTCGGTCTTTATCTGCCGTCGAGTACTCCTGAAACAATCTTCACCCCCGCTTTTCTTGATGGGTTTCTGGATGGAGTAGTTGAGGCGTGCAAACGAGTTGGGTGTGTGTATCTCTCAGGGGAAACTCCTCAACTAAAAACGAAGATGATTCCAGGCCGGCTCGACATCGCAGGCTCGGTTTTTGGGATTATGCCGCCTGGTGTCGCTCCCATTGATAGCTCACGTCTGGATGCCGGAAATACCATTGTTCTCGTCGAAAGCTCGGGCCCCCATGAGAACGGCTTTACCCCATTGCGAAAGCTTGCCCAGTCGCTCCCTGACGGGTACAGAACAAAACTTCCAAGTGGGCAGGAGTTCTGGGAAGCGATGAATGCCGCTTCGTATCTGTATACGCCGCTTGTGCAGGCGGTGCTTGGCGAGGGAATTCGTCCCACTGCGATGGAGAACATCACTGGTCATGGGTGGCAAAAGCTGATGCGGTCGGTGAAGCCGCTCCGGTATGTCATCGAAACGATGCTCCCACTGCCGGAGATATTTACCTTTGTCGAGGGTCATCTTGAGGGCGGGGCGGCGACGATGCTTTCTGTGTTCAATTACGGAGCAGGATTTGCATTCTATACAGAGTCTGAGCAGGATGCACAGAGGATAGTTATGCTCGCAAGAGAACATAAGCTTACCGCTGTGATTGCCGGAAGGGTTGAAGCATCCCTTACCCGCGAGGTAGCGGTAGAACCACTTGGAGTCACCTTGAAGGGAGATTCTTTTGGAATTGCACGAGGAGTATAGTAATTCAGGCCCGATCGCTAGTTTTCTTGAAGCTATTGTAGATTCACTTATGCGATGCCTGCGGCGGGCTACGCCTACGCTAAAGTCATTACTAGTTAGATAAAGCTGTAATTACTGAGGTAAATTGCACGTTTTATACACAAATTTAATTTGCATTTCAGGCTTAGTAGAGATAATTACTCTACTAAGTCTTTAGTAGATAAGGCTATTTACCACAGATAATTTAGGCGTATTTGTAAGATGTTTAATGCAATATTTGTTACTACTTAAAACGAAAGTAATCCAAAATACCCATGACTACTGAGGTTAAGATTTGCTAACGTAGTCTTAACATATTGAAAAATTTGCTGAGAAAGCTGAGAAAGTAGCAGCCAATACTAATTTTTAGTGCTGGGTCTTTCTCATTTGTAGATGTGCCGTTTTAGTGTGTTGAAAAGATATATTTTTGTTCAGAGGGGGTTATGGCTGTAAATTTGGCCCGAACTACTGCTTCCACAGAACTTTTGAAGCAAGTATTCCAGAACATTGATGCACAAAGTTGTCCAAGGTTATTCAACTTTCACATGCACACAGTCTACTCAGATGGTAGGTTGCAGCCAAGTGCATTGATGGAGCAAGCGATCGCTATTGGCCTAAAAGGGTTAGCCATCACCGATCATCATGGTATTATCGGCTATCAAACATCACTTGCTTGGTTAGAAGACTGGAAGTGGAATAATCCTGGTGCAAGCACTCCTTACCTGTGGAGTGGTGTGGAAATCAATGCCAACCTTTTGGATATAGAAGTTCACATTTTGGCTTACGCTTTTACACCAGAACACCCTAGTATGAAGCCTTATCTCCAAAGAAGGGCGGCTACAGGGCAAGAATATCAAGCAAGTAACGTGATTGCTGCTATTCATGAGGCTGGGGGATTGGCAGTTTTGGCTCATCCAGCTCGTTACAAGCGATCGCATTTTGACTTAATTCCAGCTGCGTCCCAAAAGGGCATCGATGGCGTGGAAACTTTCTACGCCTACAATAACCCTAACCCCTGGAAACCCAGCGTAGTGGAATCAGAACAAGTGCAAAAGTTGGCTGATGAATATTTTCTTTTCAATACTTGTGGTACTGATACCCACGGTTTGAGCCTGCTACAACGCTTGTAAAAATGAATCAATTAGTAGTGTTTAGAGATTTTCGATCCGCCCAACCTCTTTTAAAAAAGGGCTTAGTTGCCTCCTTTTTAGAAGGGTTAGGGAGGATCAAATCTTAACTCAAGTGTATTGGTTTAAAGCCGATTTTTAGTTGGAATCACAATCATTGAGAAATAGGGTACTTCGGCTGGATCAACTTCATCCAGGGGTATGATGCGTTGCTGTGACATTGATGCCCGCTCGATATATCTTGCCCGTGATGCCAGCCCTAATTTATGCAGGATATCCCGTACTTTAGTAAAATGACGGCCTAGCTTCATAATTGCCGCTGCATCGGTCATCAGCAGATGTGTCGTTAGTTCTTCTGCTGGCAATGGGGCAGGTAAAACTGTGAGGATATCGGTGTAGTAGGTGAAAGGTACACCCAAGGCTACCGGGCAAGCCATCAGTGAGGAAACTCCAGGGACAACTTCTGTTTCGTACTGGTCACATAACCGCGTAAACAGGTACATGAACGAACCATAGAAAAATGGATCTCCTTCGCACAGTACCACAACATCTCGACCCGCTGCTAAATGGTCTGCGATTGGTTCAATTTCTTTGTCATAAATAGACTTTGCCTTTTCTGGCTCCAAAGCGCGGGGAAGGTGAAATAGCACCTCAATTTGATTACCAGGAAGATACTGCGCCACGATCGCTCTAGCGATACTCTCTTTATCTGTTGCTGATTGATAGGCTACCACGGGAGCCGCACGTAATAGCCGCAACGCCTTTAGAGTCAATAGTTCTGGATCGCCTGGGCCGACACCAATTCCATAGAGACGACCTTTGGTTTTCATCATTAGGGAACTCCAAAAAATAAATTATCCAATTCCTGCATTCAAGACAACTATCAATTCTTCTCCCCCTGCTCCCCCTGCCTCCCCTGCCCCCTGCTCACTCAAGGATTAGTTATTTTTTTCCTGGGAAGTCCCTTATTCTTCCTCCGTTGCCAGGGCGTTAACTGCTGCGGCTGCGATCGCACTCCCACCGCGCCGACCATGTAAGGTTAAAAATGGCACATTTCTACTATCTGCGGCCAATGCGGCTTTTGATTCGGCTGCACCGACAAACCCAACTGGAAAGCCCAGTATTGTAGCAGGTTTCGGTGCACCTTCATCGAGCATTTCTAACAGTCGAAACAGTGCAGTCGGTGCATTACCAATAGCAATCACTGCTCCCTCTAGGTGCGATCGCCATAATTCTAAAGCTGCTGCCGACCTTGTAGTACCGAGACGCTGGGCAATTTCTGGCACTTCCGGCTCGTTGAGGGTACAGATAACTTGATTATTTGCAGACAACCGTCGCCTAGTAACGCCATCGGCAACCATCCGGCAATCGCACAGAATCGGCGCTCCTGCTGCTAGTGCTGCCCTTGCGGATTGCACCGCTATTGGTGAATATCCCAAGTCAGTGACAATATCCGTCATCCCACAGGCATGAATCAGACGCACAGCAACTTTTGCTACATCTGGTGGCAGCACATCTAGGTTCGCTTCTGACCGGATGATTGCAAAAGAATTACGATAAATTTCGTTGGCATCTCGGATGTAGTCTGGCATTCGATTTGGGATTTTAGATTTTGGTGAAGCAGCGCGGTCTTCTCACATTGGGAGAGGCTAGCGCCTTTCCTTCGGAATGCTACGCAAACGCAAAGCGTCTCGTAGAGAAGGAGGTTTCCCTATGAGCGACTGCTGAACCCGGAGGGATTGACCGATGAAAATCGAAAGGCTCAGATTGCCGACTTCTCTAAAAAGTTGGGAATCTTATTGTTCACGAGTGATTTAGGAATAATATTAAATAAATGCTGTAATTGGGCGATCGTATATCGATCAGCAAATTCCCCAAAACACTCATCAGAATTTAGGCGTTGAATTTTATATACACATAGCATCCGCTTTATTAATGCAGGTAGTTCGGCAAAAGTTACATTTTGATATAGTTCACGTCCGAATTTCTCCTTGCTGTCACCAACATAAACGTGATAGCCCTCCACAGTTTCATTATCAGCCTCAATCCTGACACCAAGCAGAGTAATATCACTGTTGCTATGCTGGGCACAAGATTTTTCGCAGCCGCTGAAGTGGATGTTAATAGGGCAATCCAGAGTGAGGCGAGTTTTAAGATACTCTGCTAATGCTAATGCATGACTTTTGGTGTCCGTAGCAGAAGCAGCGCAACCTTTTTTTCCAGAACAGGCAACTAATGCACTCTTGATGTTACTTGCCGAGGAATCTAATCCTAACAAAGCAATTTCTCGCAGGATATCGCCAACCCATTGCTGAGGAATATCAGTTAAGAGCAAATTTTGCCAGGGGGTTAACCTAAGAGTGCCGCTACCATATTTCGTTGCTAAATCTGCCAAACCCCGGATTTGGCTACTCTCCAGTCGCCCAAGGGGCAATACGACACCAAGGTAAAATAAGCCTTGCTGACGTTGGGGGTGGATGCCAATATGCTGATAGTTTGCATTTGACTTCTCCCCCAACCCCTCTCTTTGCAGGAAAGGGGAGAATTCCTCCGCCTTCCCTATTAGGGAAGGGGGTTGGGGGGTTAGGTCACTGTACAAAAGAGGGAAAGGTAAATGTTGTTGAACTTCCTGGAGATAATTTTCACAACCCAAAGTATTCAACAACTCTAAGAGACGTAGCCGACGCTTATTTGTAGTATTACTATGAGCTAGATAGACATCCGCCAAAGCTGCCAAGACGGGCAAACATTTCTCTGGTGGTAACAAAATTCCCATATCGCTAGGCGGTTGTCCTTTTGCGCCTACACTGAGATAAAGACGGAAGTAAACATGACCGTCAAGTAAGACAGCAGCAAATAGGATATCATTCAAGCGATCGCACACCCGAATTATCCCACCACCATCAAAGCAAACGCTAAATTTTGCCGACAGTCCCGAAAGCGCCGGATGTGCAGCAATATAATTATCCCAGCTTTGGACAAAAGGGCGGGTGTCGATTAATTCCTGTGGGTCGATACCAGCAGTTGGGCTGGTCATAATATTGCGGATGTGGTCTACAACAGGATTGCGAGAACCCAGTCCCATATCCTGTAGGTATTTTAGAACCTCAGTATTTATCCCCGTGCGGATTTCACGGATTTGTAGGTTAGCGCGATTAGTCACATCTACATAGCCGCCACCGTGCTGTTCTGCTATATCTGCGATCGCACGGCATTGCTGACTACTAATAATTCCACCTGGTATTCTAATGCGAGATAATATACCATCGGCGGCGGGTGTAGTATAAAACAAGCCAGGACAAGTGGCAAATCGATAAAGCAAACTTGGACTCCTTCCCCGTGCAACGCAGGGAGTAGACGGTGAGTGTGTCTTGATGACATCTTAAAAGTTGGCATTCTGACTTGGGTTATCCCATCACAGCTGCGGCACAGTCCCGGAATTTCACCGGAGTTTCCCAACTCCAAGCTTTAATAATTTAGCATGAGAAGGCAGCTAGAAAATTTAATGCTTGATATTTTGAATCAACTTTTAAGCTCATCCACTCCTAAAAGGGGATGGGATTTCAGGTTGACTGTTGACTGTTGACTGTTGACTGTTAACTGTTAACCGTCAACACTCAGATTTTGCTGCTTCATAAGTTGGAGCTGCGATCACTAAACATTACAATTTTATAATTGGGCTATTCAAAAACATAATTTTGAGCCACTTTCCAATAGCGCGAGAATCGCTTCAGGTCAATATAGCCATCATAGTCAAAAAATGGTTCTACTTCTAGCACTTGGACTGCTAGCGATCGCTCTATTACATTGCACATATCATCAAACCGGGGACTGGGACTGTCGGCTGTGACGACTAAATTTGCATCATGTTCTTTAGCAAAAGCTAAGATTTCTTGTACCACATCGCCACGGCGGATAACAACAGGTAACTCTAGCAAGCATTCGTAGATAAAAGCGATGCGTTTGAGACTCAGTTGCCATTCCTCTATCAAAGCCTCGTCCCAAACCCAGATAGCTGGGGCATCGGGGTATTTTTGCAGTACAGGGTTGTATGGACTGAGGCAATCTCCATGTACCCAAACAATTGGTTTAGTCATTAGTTATTAGTTATTAGTCATTAGTCATTAGTCATTAGTCAATGGTCAATAGTTATTATTCTCTTCCTTGTCCCCCTTGTCCTTTCCTGCTCCCCTTCACTTTCTTTCCATGCTGCCAACTTTGGCTATTGGCTTGTTTACTAAATTCCCCTTTGGGAAAAAGTCGCTCTTCTAATTCTTCATAGCTGCCTTCAAAATCACAATGACCGTAAAGGGGACATTTTTGGCAATAAATGCCTTTGGTGTAGCGTTCTAAGTTTTCACGATTGAAAAAATACGGTTTCTGACTAAATGTACTGGCAACCCACTGCCATGACATATTATTGCTAGCAGGATCTCCATCCAAAAGGTGTTCGAGAAACCACTTCGCTCCTGCTTGCCAACGAATACGCCGCCAATGGACAATGTAAGCCGCTAGCCACATTCGGGCGTGGTTATGTAGATAACCAGTTTCTTTCAAATCACGGCTAAAACTGTCGATGCAAACCCTGTCTGTGGTTCCTTGTCTGATATCTTGCGGCAATTCGGCTGCATATTCAGCCACAGTGTAACCAGTTTTGTACTCTTCCTGGTCTTTCCAAATTCCATCTCCTAACTTGACATACAACCGTTGCCAGTAGTCACGCCAACCTAACTCGTTGATTAGTTTAGTAGCTTCGTCTTGGTGCTGTACCCGTTCAAGGACAAAATCTCGAATTTCTCGCAAACTCAAAACGCCATAGCGGATGTAAGGCGAAAGTCGCGTGACCGCACCTGCAAAAAAGTTACGTGTTTGCGCGTAGCTTACTGCATCGATTTGTTGCAGTGCTTTTTGTGCCGCTTTGCGTCCCCCCACGGTTTCACTGATGTGGTCATCGCGTTGTGTCGCATCTGGGAATTGTTCGCGCAGGTAGGCTAATAACTCATCGCGGTTGCTAAATTCGCGTTGCATATCTTTAGTCATGTGGACTTTGAAGGGTGAGAATAGATAAACAAAAATGCTTGTAGGTTAAGTCATTATTATGGCGGATAAATACAAGCGTACATCGCAGGAGTTGCCGCAGGCATCGCTCAATATATGTACAATTAGCGATGTCTACAACAGGCTATATCTACGCAATCTCTCACACCGTCCATCATGAGCAGTATTCCCCAAGTCGGACAACCAGCGCCAGATTTCTCTACTCCTGACCAAAATGGCAATTTAGTTACTCTCGATGACCTCAGCAGTCAGTGGGTTGTCCTTTACTTTTACCCAAAAGATGACACACCTGGTTGTACCACCGAAGCGAAAGATTTCACCGAGTTGTACCAAGAATTCAGCGAACTAGGAGCAAAAATCTTAGGCGTAAGTCCAGATTTGGGTAAATCCCATTGTAAATTTATCAGCAAACATAACTTGTCAATCACCCTCTTGAGTGACCCAGAACATATTTTGACAGAAGCCTACGGCGCTTGGCGCTTAAAAAAATTTATGGGCAAAGAATATATGGGTGTTGCTCGCTCAACCTTTCTCATTTCACCTGAGAGAATTATTGCTTATGCTTGGCCGAATGTAAAAGCCAAAGGTCATGCTCAAGCAGTTTTAACTAAATTGCAGGAATTAGCAGCTATATGAAAGAGTAGTTGCCCCTGCGTCTTTTTTTTGCTATAACCTTGCGATTAAGTATTTGAATTCATAGAATTGAGTTCACATCGTCTAGGGGGTTCGTATGGATTCTAATTCAAGGTTAGAGTATCTCTATAAAGAATATGTTCGATTAAATGAAAAAGCTGAAGAATATATCAAAAGTGCTTTTGAAGATTTGAAGTTAATGGGAGTAATTGGTGCAACTATAGCTCTTTGGAAACCAATTGTAGATGCAATCGTCTTAGCAAACCCAAAGATTGATCAAAGTGGAATTCTATTTTTAGGTTTTTTGAGTTTATTACTAGTTGTTGCAATCATTGGATTTTGGAACCTAATCAAGCAATCTTTCATTATTTTCTTTGCAGATAATCTCCAGGGCTATGAGGAAGAAATTAGGAAAGAGCTAAACGAAGCCGATTATTCCAGGGTTTTTAATTTTAATCTGGAAAAAGAAACTAAACTAATCGAAAGTTATCGGACTACCTTCGCTGCTTTCATAATAATTTTTGCAATTGCAACTACTTTCATCCCGTTTATAATCTTGTTTTACACTAATAGCTATTATGCATTTATTTATATATTGTTGTCATTAACAATATTTGGATCTTACTTTCAAGTACTCAAGAAATCAACTAGGAAGTATTTTTCCATCAAAAAATAAATTAAGGGAGGATTAATACAAAAATGCTACTCTGGTAGTTAAATTTATCTGGAAACTGTCAATGCTATCATTGAACTAAGAAACTAAACTTCTCACCAGTTTAAACTAATATATATGGTTCAAGTTATCCAAGCTCATAATGTCAGCCTTGCTGATTTAGAAGCAAGATTTGGTCTGCAACAAACTGAAAGTGAAGATTTATTCACAGAATGGTTTAAAAATTTACCGGAGATTACAGATTTAGAAAAGCAAGATTTAGACAGAGTAAAACTTCATTTTCTCCGTTTAGTCAAGCGTCCTCCTTTGTCAGAAGAAACGGTAAAATTAGTAGTTTTATCTCCTTTACTAAATTTAGCTGGATTTTATGATGAGCCTTTTTATATGAGAGGCGAAGAATCAATAGAAATTTCTGCGGAAGATGAAGGAGAGGTTATTAGAGGTAGAATTGATGTTTTAGTTATTCAAGAACAATTATGGTTGTTAGTAATTGAATCTAAAAGGTCTAGCTTTTCTCTTTTAGAAGCTGTACCTCAAGCACTTGTTTATATGTTGGCTAATCCTAATCAAGACAAACCTACTTTTGGATTAGTAACAAATGGTAGTCATTTTATTTTTGTAAAACTGACTAAACAAAATATACCAAAGTATGCTTTGTCTGATGAATTGACGCTGCTGAGAAGAAAAAATGAATTGTATCAAGTTCTAAGTGTATTAAAAAATTTGAGTCAAAGTTTGAGTTAATAATTATGTCTATTCGTCCTATATACCTTGATTGCCACGCTACTACAGCCGTAGATAAACGGGTATTAGCAGCAATGCTCCCCTATTTCACAGAACAATTTGGCAACCCAGCAAGTATCGGTCATGTTTACGGTTGGGAAGCTGAAGCTGCTGTTAAGCAAACGCGAGAGATTTTAGCAGGAGCAATTAACGCCACTCCTGAAGAAATTGTTTTTACTAGTGGTGCAACAGAAGCGAATAATTTAGCTATTAAAGGTGTTGCCGAAGCTTATTTTAAGAAAGGTCAGCACATCATTACTGTTGCCACTGAACATAATGCAGTAATTGACCCATGTAATTATTTAAAAACTCTAGGTTTTGAAATTACTATTCTCCCAGTTAAAAAAGATGGACTGATTGATTTAAATGAGTTAAACAAAGCTTTCCGTCCTGAGACAATTTTGGTTTCGGTAATGGCTGCAAATAACGAAATTGGCGTTTTACAGCCTTTAACAGAAATTGGGGAATTATGCCATGCTTACAACATCATTTTCCACACCGATGCAGCCCAAGCTATTGGTAAAATTCCCCTAGATGTGCAAGCGATGAAAATTGACTTGATGTCGCTAACTGCACACAAAGTATATGGGCCAAAGGGAATTGGGGCGCTGTACGTCCGCAGGCGTGACCCCAGAGTGCAACTAGCTCCCCAGCAGCACGGCGGCGGACATGAACGGGGAATGCGTTCTGGGACATTGTATACACCGCAAATTGTCGGCTTTGGGAAAACTGTAGAAATTGCTTTGGCTGAACAAGCAATAGAAAACCAACGCCTTACCCAGTTAAGGCAAAGCTTGTGGTCACAGCTTTCCCAACTTGAAGGAATTCATCTCAACGGACACGCTCAACAGCGATTAGCGGGAAACTTGAATATCAGCGTTGAGGGGGTGGATGGAGCCGCACTTTTGCTAGGATTGCAGCCAGTAATGGCGATTTCTTCTGGTTCTGCTTGCTCATCGGCAAGTACTGCACCCTCCCATGTTCTGACAGCACTGGGAAACCCCCAACAGCTAGCTTATGCCTCAGTGCGGTTTGGGATTGGACGGTTTAATACCCAAGAGGAAATTGATATTGTGGCGAAACATGCGATCGCTACTATTCAAAGCTTACGCAAAACCTCTTTTATGGATTCTCGCGCAGAAAAGCAGCAATTTGATCTAGCTCCTGCTGATTGAGGCGAAACTCCCCAGCAGCGATGATTCCTTCCACCTGCTTGGGATTGCGTGCGCCAACGATCGCAGCTGTCACCGCCGGATTGTTTAAAGTCCAAGCGATCGCCACCTCACCGGGGGAGCGATCGTATTGCTTACCAATATGCTGCAACACCTCCACCAGCTTCAGGTTACGAGATAAACGTGGCTCCTGAAATTCACTGCTATTCTTGCGCCAATCATCATCTGCTAAATTAGCAACCCGCTCAGGCGTCATCTTTCCTGTAAGCAAGCCAGATTGCATAGGTGAATAAACAATCACACCTATGTTGTTTTCCTGACAAAAAGGCAGAATCTCGTTTTCAACATCGCGCTTAACCAGTGAATAAGGCGGTTGCAATGAAGTGACTGGTGCAATCTCCTGGATACGTTTCAACTGTTCTACATTGAAATTTGAAACCCCGATATAACGAACCTTACCCTCATCCTTGAGCTTGGAGAGAGTCGTCCAGCCTTCTTCAATTTCTGACTCTGGGTTAGGCCAATGGATTTGGTAAAGGTCAATAGTTTCAATATCGAGTCGGCGCAAACTAGCTTCAACTTCCTGCCGCACTGAATCAGCCTTCAGACTGCGACCAATTTCGCCCTTTTCATCCCAAATCATTGAACATTTAGTGAAAATATAAGGGCGATTAGATCGACCCTGGAGCGCCTTAGCAACAACTTCCTCCGAATGTCCCAGACCATAGATAGCTGCGGTGTCAATCCAATTAACGCCCAGATCCAGAGCGCGATTAATCGCTTCAATCGATTCCTGGTCATCCTGCGCTCCCCAACCAAAAGCCCATCCACCTCCACCGATTGCCCAGGCTCCAAAGCCGATTGGGGTAATGTGAAGCTCCGAATTACCGAGCTGTTTGGTTTGCATATCTATTTTCTCTAATAATTTTTGAGTCACTTGCTAGTTTAGGTTGCAAATATTTTCTCAACCGCTATCTGAAGTGTGAATGACTACTAGTACCGCAAGGCGAAAGTCAAAAGTCACGGATGCTTTAATTTTGGGCTTTCTGGCTGTAATGAAATGGTAGGTTTATAAAAAGCGGTCGGGAAAACCCATTCTTTATAGAGATGGAATGAGAGACGCCCCGACGCCGTTAACAGTCAACACTCAACAGTATAAAGAAGTAATATGTCAGAAGATTTAAAAGGCAAGGTTGCACTGATCACAGGTGCAAACAAAGGTATCGGGTATGAGATTGCACGCCAATTAGGTTCTAGAGGCGCTACTGTTATTGTTGGTGCAAGAGATATAGGACGTGGTGAAGAAGCAGCAAATAAACTTCGTTCAAATCAGATCGATGCTCGATCAGTTCAACTTGATGTCATCGACCAAAAAACAATCGACTCTGCGAGTAAACAAATCGAAAGCGAATTTGGAAAACTTGATATCCTTGTGAACAATGCTGGGATAATAAGTGATGGCGATCGCCTTCCCCCCAGTCAAGTTGATATTGAAACACTGCGGCACACTTACGAGACTAATGTATTTGGAGTGTTTGCAGTTACAAAAGCCCTGTTGCCACTTTTGAAGAAGTCAACAGCAGGGCGAATAGTGAATATATCAAGTGGTTTAGGTTCTCTGACTCTAAACTCTGACCCAAATTATGAGTTCGCTAATTCTAAGCTTCTTGCATATAACTCATCAAAGACAGCAGTTAATGCCATCACAGTTGTGCTAGCTGCTGAACTTAAAGATACTCCCATTAAAATCAATGCTGCTGACCCAGGTTTCACAGCAACAGACATTAATCAATACCAAGGATACCGCACTGTTGAGCAGGGAGCGATCGCAGCAGTGAGACTTGCCACTCTACCTGATGATGGTTCTAGCGGAGGCTTTTTTGATGAAAATGGCGTGGTTCCCTGGTAGAAAGTAAGAGCATGGGGCATTGAGCAGGAATTATAAAACTCGGTTCATCCAGCTTTGAACTGGATTCATCCCAATACGGTTCGGATAAGATCCCCCCGCCTGTGGCGACCCCCTTAAAAAGGGGGTAAAGGAGGAAATTAGCCCCCCTTTTGAAGGGGGGTTGGGGGGATCTTCGCCGGTTCATCCAGCTTTGAACTGGATTCATCCCAATACGGTTCGGATAAGATCCCCCCGCCTGTGGCGACCCCCTTAAAAAGGGGGTAAAGGAGGAAATTAGCCCCCCAATTTATCGGGGGGTTGGGGGGATCTTCGCAGGGTAAACAAGCTAACCGAACCGTATTGGCATTAATCCACCTTTGATACTCATTAATGAGTCTTTGAACTGGATGAATCCACCTTTGATACTCATTAACGAGTCTTTGAACTGGATGAATCCACCTTTTATACTCATTAATGAGTCTTTGAACTGGATGAATCCACCTTTTATACTCATTAATGAGTCTTCGAACTGGATGAATCCACCTTTTATACTCATTAATGAGTCTTTGAACTGGATGAATCCACCTTTTATACTCATTAACGAGGCTTTGAACTGGATGAATCCACCTTAGAACTCCGTTCATTCACCTTGTTCCCACTCCCCACTTAATAGACTTCTAGCAGTTGTGGGGAAAGGGGAAAGCGGCGATAGAATTACCCTTTACCCTTAACCTTTACCCCTTTCCCCAAGAGTGCAAAACTATTTTTGCAAGAGGTCTAATATGGATTTGAATCAATCCGTCCCCTTTTGACACTCCTGAGATAATACCCAGAGGTTGGTCTGTTTCTCAAGTTAAAGGTGTCGCCACTACGAACTTTCCAAATTTTGTAATTGGAAAAGGTCAAAGGCGTTCGGGGTTCGCATACTTCCGGCAGATGATTGCCAAGTACAAAGTACGCCGCACCCCTACCCATAACTTTCACCAAACCATTTTTATCCACAAGAACCGATGTACTTTCACTAACCGCTATCCCTAAAACACTGCTAGATACACCGTCCTTAATTTGACGGGCAATGAAAGCCATAATTCGACCCATTCTTTGCCGCCTGTCGAAGTGCGTATCTACGATGGTTCCCTTCAAATTACTCCAATTGAAAAAGTTGTAAGTAAAAGTAATGTCCCGGTAGGGATCTTCGAGCGCATCCCTAGTTTCAATGCCTTTTTCGGAAGAAGCGCAAGCATCATAGACACAATCACTTTGGATCATCGCACCCGCACTAGTGCCACCAATACCACCTCCCTTAAGGTAAACTGACTTAACGGCAGCCTCAAGCTTGGTATCTTTCCAGTTGCGGATGTATTGACATTGGTCGCCGCCAGCAAAGAAAATCACATCAGCATTTCTGACTTTTTCGTAAATCTCAGCTTTGTTTGCATCTTGTCTATTACTAATCAGAAGAGTTTCCACGAAGTTTACGCCCTTCATGGCATAAATTAGCCGATTGTAATCGTGATTACCATAGGTGCGGAGAACTACAACATTAACTTTAGTGCCGGAGTTACTACCCCCCCTAACTTGGTTGATCATCCACTGGATAGCATCATCAACATCGGGGCCACCCCCACCTAAGCTAAGGACTGGACCTGCTAAGGAGGGACGGACATCGAAGGAGGGAGAGGGGGAGAGGCGGACATCATCAACAGTGTCACCCAGGAAGTAGCGTTTCCAGCTTTCAATAAAACGGGTTATTAGGAAGGTTCCCATCTTCAACAACTTGATTCCTGTAGTTTTCAAGCGCCTTGCTATGCTTGGGAATGCCTTTGTCATATTAAGCTTCTGGAGCAAACTGCAATTATTGCTAGGCTGTTACGCACTTTAATTGCTTATTTATCCGTGAAATTCGTCCTTTGTCATTAGTCATTTATCAAGAAAGGCAGAGGGCAGGAGGCAGAAGGCAGAAGGGAATTCTGATTCCAGCACTGAAGCTTGTGACCGGAGCAAACTTGGGTTTAAGACCCCCACCAAATTTTTAATTTAGTGGCTCCCATTCAGGAGGGGTGCTACTCCTCTGAATAGAACCTTCTGCCCGACGCTCGCGGACTCGCTCTAAGCGAAGCCATGCCGAAGGCTTTACGCTGCGCTATCTGCCTTCTGCCTTCTTCAACAGTTGCCTTTTGTGAATAATCAATGACAAATGACAGTTTTAACGAAAAAATCTGCAACTTAAACGCGTACTAGCTTAACTCTGGCACTAGAGAGGGTAGAATTTCCAGCGTACAGGGCTTGTACTGTTTGTTAACTCAAAATAACGCGGAGTAATCATTTATTCTCTGCTCTACTCTGCGAAAATCTCTATATTGCTTGTGTTGTTTAAAATTCTAGATCCCCGGCTTCTTCAAGAAGCCGGGGATCTATGCTTACCACGCAATTTGCGATCGCTCTTGCACAACTCGCTGATATACTTCTTCAGTTTGCTTGGCTAATTTCGGCCAGCTAAAGCGTCGCTCTAAATCCTCATAAGCGTTATCCACCAGCCATTGGCGATATCCTGGATTTTTCAACACTTCCAAAATTCCCCAAGCTAAAGAATCGGGATTGTTCACCCAAGTCACAATGCCTGTTTTGGTATGTTGCACCACTTCGGGAAAACCGCCAGTATTAGAAACTACTACAGGAACACGAGAAGCAAAGCTTTCTAATGCCACAATCCCAAAGGGTTCGTAAAGACTAGGAAACACGGCACAGTCAGCAACAGTTTGAAATTTATCTAAGTATTCATCGGAAAGAAAACCTGTAAAATAGCAATGATGCCAAATTCCCAAATCCCAGGCTTGGCGCTTGAGATGATCGGTATTGCCGCCACCAACGATCACAAATTTAACCTTACCTCCCATTTGGTAAAGGATCTTGGGAGCCGCATGAAGTAATATAGGTACACCCTTTTCATAGGTCATGCGACCGAGGTAGTAAACGATTTTCTCATCGTCTGTGGCGAATTGGCGGCGAAAATCCAGAGCATGAAAATCTATGTGATGCTGTTTTTTTTCGGCTCGGATACCGTTGTAAATGACATCAATTTTGTTCCAAGGACTGTGTAGCGCTCGTTCTACTTCTTGGCGCATATACTCGCTACAAACAATAATCCGCCAAGCGTTGTAAGCCAGCAAGATTTCTTTGCCATTGATATAGCTTTGGATTTCTGTGTGAATACCGTTATAGCGTCCGTATTCAGTAGCGTGAATTGTGACAATTAGTGGTATTTTGAGACTATGTTTGAGAGCGATCGCAGCGTCTCCTACCAACCAATCATGGGCATGAATTAAATCAAAAGGCCCTTCCTCTAAGATCAATTTACCACCGTGATCTCCCATACTTAGGTTGAGATTGACTACCCAGTGGAAAAAGTCATTACTATGTGCCACTGGCACTCGATGCACCTTTACTCCCTCAACCACCTCATACATCGACGCCTGACCAAACTCTGCTGTAATTAAGTGGACTTCATGCCCTAGCTTTACTAGTTCCGGGTACAACTCCCCTACATGCCGTGCAATTCCCCCAACAATCCTTGGCGGAAACTCCCAACTCAGTACCAGTATCTTCATCTGCTAGACTCCCCGACACTTTACAAATATCTAAAAAACCACATTTACCTAAAAATACAAGGGTGGCAAATGCAGTGAGTATATTTACTAAAATTTTTAAATTTTTTAACAGTTATTTTGTTAAAGCTTATCAAAGGTTATCAACTCTAGGCTAGAGATAAAAAGCAAGGTGTTAATTCGTAATTAGAACAATTTAGCATCCCCTTTGCAACACAGGGGTTAATAAGGGCTAACAGCATGAACTTGATCACGCCCTTGCTGTTTGGCTATATAAAGAGCTTTGTCCGCAGCATTAATCAAGTCTTGCGGCGAAATTTCGGAATTTGGCACAATGCTGATAACGCCTAGACTGACAGTAACGCGATCGCACACACTAGATTGAGCATGAGGAATGGCCAAATTGCGGACTGCTTGTCGGATGGTTTGAGCTATATAGATTGCTCCTTGAATCTCTGTATTAGGCAGAATAACAGCAAATTCTTCTCCACCGTAACGAGCTACTAAATCAGCTGGACGCTTAACAATACTGTTGAAGGCACTCCCCAATTGCCGCAAACAATCATCCCCTGCTAAATGACCATAAGTATCGTTGTAGAGTTTAAAAAAATCGACATCGAACAAAATTAAAGACAATGGCGCTTGCTCACGTTTGAGCCGATGCCACTCATCCTCAAGATACTCATCAAATCGGCGGCGATTGGCTATTTGAGTCAAGCCATCTAGGGTAGCCAATCTGTGTAGTTCTTCATTGGCAGCTTGTACCTGCTGGTAGAGTACTGATTGATGAATAGCGATCGCCACCTGACTTGCCAACTGCTGCAACAAATTAACTTCAAAGGCTTGCCAGTAACGAGGTGCGGCACACTGGTGAGCAATCAGTAAACCCCATAAATGCTCTCCATTCAAAATTGGCACTATTACAGCAGCCTTAACTTGATAGAGCTGTAATAACTCAAAAACATCGGCTGAAAAATCAGATTCCTGAATATTATGCAGAACTGTAGGTAATCCCTGGTAATAGTGGCTAAAATCTTGTTTGATTGAAAATGGGTGCATTATCTGGTCTAATCTTTGGGGGTAGTCATCACCCACTGATTCCGCAGCAAAATTGCCACTTCCGTCAGATTCTAACTGGTAGATAGCTACGGAATCGGAACGCAAACACTGTCGAATACTGTTGACTGTTGTATTAAGAACCTCCTCCAAATTTAGTGATTGCCGAATCTTTTGAGTTACTTCAGTAATTAGCCGTTCACCCTCTGCCTGTTGTCGCAGCATCGCTTCGGCTTGTTTGCGAGTGCTAATGTCTTCTACCGAGCCAAGAATCTGCGTTGGAGTACCGCCAGCATCTCTGGCAAATACGACTTCTCGTGTATTGAGCCAACGCCACTCCCCATTTTTGTGTCGGAATCGGTATTCGGTGGAAAGAACTTCATTGTCACTCAGATTAACGAAGCGATTTGGTAGGTCATAGCAGAGATGTTGATCGTCTGGATGAAAGCAATTTATGAACCACTGCGGATCTGCTTGGCAAATTTCCTCTGGAGAATAGCCTAAAACGGTAACACTTTGCTCGTTAAGATAAATGCTTGTTCCTTGTAAGAGGTCAAACAAATACAAAATATGCGGTACGGTATTAGCAACCTTTTGCAAAAAGTCTTGACTTGAGCGCAGTGCTTCTTCAGCTTTGTGGCGTTCGCGCAGTGCGGCTTGATATTCAGTAATATCTCGCCCCTCTGAAATGAGTAGTGTTACACGCCCTGTTTCATCGAGTATCGGACGTAGTGAGAAATCAATCGTCATAACTCGATCATCTCGGCCCCAAACGTCAACTTCATAGCGAATAGATTTACCATTAGCAGCAGCAGCGATCGCAGTTTTTAATTGCGCTTGTGTCTCTGAAGAAATTGTCCACCATTTTGCTTCCCAAAATGGCTTACCAACTACTTCTTCTCGAGTAATGCCTGCAAAGTCTAGTGCTGTTTGGTTGGCTTCTAATACAACTCCATTCGGCTGAAGCAATCCCATACACTGAATGGTTTGATTGAAAATGGCACGGAATTTTTGCTCATTTTCACTTAAAGCTTCTTCTACCTGTTTGCGGTCAGTAATATCTCGTCCGACCGATTGAAATTCTACAAGAGTACCCTGGTCATCAAATATCCCTCGAATAATCCACTGCGTCCACCGCACCCCTTGGCAAGCAATGGCCCGATTTTCAATGGTGATAACGGGATTTTCTAAGCTGATGGAATTTACCAGACTAACCACACGTTCTCGGTCTTCCTCAAACACAACAGGTTCATAGTGCTGGGCGATAATCTCTTCCCGCTTCAGTCCAAAAAATCGACAGAAAGCTTCATTCACGAAGGTAACAGTACCATCTGGCGAGCCTCTAGTAATCAGTTCCGTTTGGTCTTCGAGGATGGCACGATAACGTGCTTCGCTTTTTTGCAGTGCGGTTTCTGCCTGTTTGCCTTCGCTAATATCAAACACTAAACCCTGAAGTACCTGAGTTTGACCATCGGCACAGAGAACGAGATTAGCTTGGTTTCGTACCCAAATTGTTCTGCCATCGCCCCTAATCATCCGATACTCGACGCTTAAAGGCTCCCCGGTAGCGATCGTAATGTTTACAGCTTGCCAAACGCGATCGCGATCGTCTGGATGAGTGTAATCTGACCAACTATTGAAAAAACCAGGATTCCAATCTTCGGGAGTAATGCCTAATAATTGTTGCAGTTGCGGACTAATATAAGCTTCATTTGCAGTAGTATTAATCGGTGAGATATATACAACGCCCGGAATTTGTTCTACCAGAGTGCGATATTTTCGCTCTGCCTCAGAGAGTTTTTCTTGGGCCTGCTTGCGACTCATGATATTTTTGGGTAGTGGTATAGAAGTAGTGATTTTTCTCTTGTTAGTCCTTATATAACAAGGGTTTCAGTCTCTGCTATCACTATATATTTACCACTACCTTAGAAAATATACCAACAGCAAGTTACCCCTATTTCTGAAAAGATGCTGGAATTCCCCAGCAACCCTTTGTCTCGTTCCCAGTCTCAGCCTGGGAATGCCCATTAAGAGGCTCCGCCTCCAGAATTGGCGGCAGCAGCCCAATGATAAGCATTTCCAGCCAGAGGCTCTTAACGAGCTTTTAAAGGGGTTTGGGCTTAAGTTGACACCAATGGGCTTTGGCTCCCCCATTCCCTTGTAGGGAAGCAGGGTGGTTTCATACAAGCAGAGAAAAACTAAAACTGGGTTTCAAAGCCTCTCCCCCCGTGGGGGCTACGGTGTACACACAAGTCTTCTAAAGTTGTCCCACAAGCTTTTGATCCCCCCAACCCCCCGATAAATTGGGGGGCAAAAACCTCTCAAAGTCCCCCTTTTTAAGGGGGATTTAGGAGGATCAGATAACGTTTTGCATCATGTGTAGAGATGTGTGTACACCATAGCCCGTGGGGGAGAGGAATGGAAGTGAGGGAAAAAACCTAGACACAAAACGAGAAATCAAGACTTATGTATTTTTCTTTTTTCGTATGAAACCACCCTGCCCATTCCCTTGTAGGGAAGAGGGCAGGGGGTTAGTTTTTTATTATGTTTTTTCCGGTTGAGATGTAGGCGCAAGCAGCCAATTGTTTTTGAAGATTAAACACTCTTAAATTAGCTTTGATCCAAGCGCAGTACTGCCATAAAGGCTTCCTGCGGTACATCCACAGTACCTACAGATTTCATCCGCTTTTTACCTTTTGCTTGCTTCTGTAAAAGTTTCTTCTTCCGGCTGATGTCACCACCGTAGCACTTGGCTAGCACATCTTTCCTCAAGGCGGGAATGTGTTCGCTGGCAATCACTTTACTGCCAATAGATGCCTGAATTGGTACTTTAAATTGATGGCGAGGAATTAGTTCCTTGAGTTTTTCTGCCATTGCCCGCCCGACGTTGTAAGCTTTATCCCGATGTACAATCATCGCCAAGGAATCCACAGGATCGCCGTTAATCATGATATCCAGCTTCACCAGAGGATTTTCACGGTAGCCGATGATGTGATATTCCATACTAGCGTAACCGCGCGATCGCGACTTCATCTGATCGAAAAAGTCAGTCACAACTTCCGCCAAGGGTAGCTCATAAGTAAGTGTGGTTCGTCCTTGGGCGAGATATTTCATATCCTTGAAGATGCCACGGCGATTTTGTGACAACTCCATCAAGCTGCCAACATAGGTTTCCGGCGTAATCATCTCTACTTGGACGTAGGGTTCTTCAATTTTTTCGCGATCGTTGGGAGAAGGTAAGCGGCTAGGATTATCGATGTACAGTTCCTCACCTTTGACGGTAATTACCTTATAAACCACCGAGGGGGCTGTAATGATTAAATCTAGGTTATACTCTCGCTCTAGACGTTCTTGGACGATTTCCATGTGCAGCAAGCCCAAAAATCCACAACGGAAGCCAAACCCCATCGCACTAGAAGTTTCTGGTTCGTAATGCAGCGCGGCATCGTTAAGTTCGAGCTTTTCTAAAGCTTCCCGCAAGTCTTCAAATTGATCAGCATCAATGGGAAACATCCCGCAAAAAACCATCGGGTTCGCTTCTGCATAACCCGGTAAGGGTGACTCTGCTTTCGCCTTACTTAGGGTAATTGTGTCTCCTACCCGTGCATCAGCTACAGCTTTAATTGCCGCTCCCAAATAGCCTACTTCCCCAGCGTGCAGTTCTTCAACTTGCTTTTGAGTGGGAGAAAGGACACCTAGCTCATCAATTTCAAATTCTTTACCGGATGCCATTAAATGGATGCGATCGCCTTTTTTCAGAGTGCCATCCATCACTCGGAAATACACAATTACTCCTCGGTAACTGTCGTAATAGCTATCAAATATTAAGGCTCGTAAGCGTTCATTTATCGTGTTCGGCGGTGGCGGTATCCGCTCGACAACTGCTTCTAAAATCTCATCAATACCAATTCCTTCTTTAGCAGAGGCAAGAATCGCACCACTGCAATCTAGACCGATAATTTCTTCAATTTCGCCAATTACCCGTTCTGGTTCTGCCCCAGGCAAATCGATTTTATTCAAAACCGGGATAATTTCCAGGTTATTCTCTAAGGCTAAATATACATTTGCCAAAGTTTGCGCCTCCACACCTTGGGACGCATCTACTACCAATAGCGCTCCTTCACAAGCAACAAGAGAGCGGGAGACTTCATAAGAGAAATCCACATGTCCCGGAGTATCAATTAGGTTCAGCACATACTGCTGACCATCTTTGGATGTGTAGTTCATCCGGGCAGCTTGCAGCTTAATTGTAATGCCGCGCTCCCGTTCCAAATCCATATTGTCGAGGAACTGTTCCTTCATCTGTCGGTCTTCAACAGTGCCAGTAGCTTGTAGCAAGCGATCGGCGAGGGTTGATTTCCCGTGGTCGATGTGAGCAATAATACAAAAATTGCGAATGCGAACTGCGGGAACGTCAGTCATATACTATCTTTGCCTTAGCAGCAACCAAAGTTAATAGAGCAATTTACTTAATGTATTTTAATGCTTTCTTAGCCAAGACGCTCCTAGCTTTTAGTGCTGAGTTAGGAGTTAAAAGTTAGGAGCTAGGAGTTAAAAGTTCTTATTCTCCCCCTGCTCCCCCTGCTCCCCCTGCCTCCCCTGCTCTCCCTGCCTCTTCACCCCATCTTTAACTTTCGATCTAAATAGGTGGGCTTTTAAGAATATTATGAAAGTCTATTTGTCGCTGCTAGTATTCATCAGCTAGGAGCGTACAATAAATGTAAATAAGTACATATAGGGATCATGTATGGATCTTGGGCAATTACCACCCGTAATTACCCATAATCACTGATTTCTCGGCAAAACTTCTAAAGCCATTGTCTAGTCAGTTATATGAAAAATGCGATTTGAAACTTAAAGCTGTTACTTTGGTGCTATTTCGGGGAACTATGTAACTGTCCCCTTGAATATTTTTCAGTGAATTAGCCCAAATATATGAATATAACTACTTTACAAAGCTTTAGACAAAACCAATTCAGAGTATATCAAACCTATGAATATGCAAGAGAAAACTACCGAAGCGGAAAACACACGAGCCGATAAGGTAGAAATTGCTATCCGCCTGGACTCCGAGCTACTAGAGCAAATTCAGCATCTCACCAATGACCCAAGTAAAGTGATTGAGGTGGCGATTCGCCAGTGGTTGCGGGGTGAAATTCTTAGAGATGATGAACTGACGCGCACCCCTGTGCGTAAACCCGTTCCTCCTCGGGGTGAATGGAATGATTGACGCTATTAATCTAGCTGTCATGCAAGTTAAAAAAGTAAAGTTTGTCAATCTGGATTTCAGCTCACCAATAAATACCCAATAAAAAACGAAAAAGCTGTAAAAATTTATGCGAAAATTTGAGCAGCTTTAGTAAAATTACGGTCGGATACCCTTTGTCTATCCAACTCAATTAATGACTATTACTGCCAATTCCCAATTGCCAAATGTATTTTCCCAAAATCTGGAATCTATTACCAGTAAAACTGATGGCTCATTACCAACTTTAGGAGCCGAGTTGGTGTATACGCAAGATGGGGCAGGGCGCTATCTGACCTTTTGTTGGCAGCACAGCGAACTCCTGGGGTTAAATAGCGAAAAAATAGTTGAGGAGCTGAACCAGACCCAAACCTTTGCTCCGGTGGATAAGGTTACTTATTTGGAACGATTGCACCGAATTTTGACAAGTTTAGTGCCAGAAAGGTTTCAGTGTTGGTTTAGCTACCACCAGGAATTATTTGAGTTGGACTTGGTGATTAGTCCGATTATGCCGAATTTGGGAACGACTGCCACTAGAGTTTTAGTGATGGGACGGTTAGTGCAAGCGACACTCAACAAAAAACAACTGCCTGTGGCATCAAAAACGCCCACACAAATAGAGTTAGCAATGCGTTCTCAGCAACACCAAAAACTGGTAAATCGCATTACCAGAAATATCCGCCGGACATTAGATTTAGATATTATTTGGCAGCAAACAGTTGACAGTTTGGGGAAAGCACTGCGGCTGGAGCGCTGTATTATTTGTCCTTATCAGCCCTCTAACTCAAAAGTGGAGGTGAAGGCTGAGTATCGCCAGCCAGAACTCAAATCAGTACTTGGCTCAGAAATAAATATAGCTTCTGAGCCTGCCTTTGCTCAGGTCTTGGCAACCCTAGAACCAGTTGTGATGGAAGTGCCTGGATACACAGAGTCTAAGCGGCAGAAAACTTTGGTGATTGCAACTTGCTATCAAGACCAAGCCAATGGATTGATTGCCTTGAGTTGGCAGGATGAATGCTACACATTAACAGAATCAGAATTAGAGCTGGCAAAAGAAGCAGCAGATCAATTGGGAACTGCGATCGCTCATGCTACTTTATATAAAGAATTAGAAGCAGCACGTCAAAAAGCCGAAGAAGCTTCCCGCCTCAAAAGTGAGTTTCTGGCTAATGTATCCCATGAAATTCGTACCCCCCTCAACGGCATGATTGGCTTCTTGAAGCTGATTTTAGAAGGGATGGCAGATGACCCAGAAGAACAAAACCAATTTTTAGCAGAAGCTCACCACTTATCGATACATCTGCTGAATATCATCAACGACATTTTGGACATTGCCAAAATCGAAGCTGGCAAAATGGAGCTAGCTTATGCTCCAGTGAAGCTAGATGAGCTATTTAGTGCTGTAGAAAGTTTCATGCGTCCCCAAGCAGAAATGAGAAACCTCAGCTTCCGGATGCAAATGCCTGCTACCTCCGATGAAATCATTGTTCAAAGCAACTACCAACGGTTGCTACAAGTTATGCTCAATTTGGTAGGTAATGCCATCAAATTTACCCATGAGGGCGGTGTCACCGTCAGCGCTGATTTAGTCCTCAAAAAAGCGAAGCCGAACTTTCAAGGTCAGGAATTTCCTGGCATGGTGAGAGTACGTGTGGCAGACACTGGCATCGGTGTTTCTTTGGACAAACAAGATAAACTTTTTCAATTATTCTCTCAGGTGGATGGCTCCCGCACTCGCCAGTATGGCGGTACAGGGTTAGGACTGGCAATATCCCAAAAGCTAGTGGAGGCAATGGGCGGCGAGGTACATTTTTATAGTCTGGGCGAAGGACTTGGCTCAACAGTCACATTCACCGTGCCACTATATCAACAACCAGTCATGGTTTCATCTAGTGATAGCGACTCAACAAACAGTGCTGAATGTTAGTCATTAGTCATTGGTCATTGGTCATTAGTCATTTGGAAGATACCAGTACTGGGTTTTGAGTTTTAAAGTTTAAATTTTTTTAGTAATTATTATTTAATAACCATATTGGGGATGGGGTATTGGGAAAAAACTTTCCTTGTCATTACCTCCTGAGGTTCTCTTCAGTACTTTAAAGGCTAAAGTAGAGTAGGAGGGCTTGCACAACAAATTGTTCAGCTAATCTAATATCAAGTCGCTAAAATCAGCAATGGTTTAGTCAAAAGTCATTAAAAACTGACACCTGACAATCTAGCGGCAATTAGATTTAGGATCGATTTAACAAAGCTGGAAAATAATATTTTGGATAATGGTTAATGAGTAACGGCGCATAGGGCACAGAGATAATTATTTATTCAATGCCCCATGCCCAATGCCCCATGACGCCAGTTGCTACCCTGCGGGAACGCTAAAAGCGAACAAGTCGGGCATTGCCCGCCCAACGCACTGGCTCCCCAATGCCCATCATTAACTTAGCAGGTCTAAAACTATGGAACTCACAATTGACAACGTTGAAACAGTCTTAGATGAAATGCGCCCTTATCTGATGTCTGATGGCGGCAATGTGGAACTGGTAGAACTCGATGGGCCTGTTGTAAAACTGCGCCTACAAGGTGCGTGTGGTTCTTGTCCCAGTTCTGCAATGACCCTGAGAATGGGTATTGAACGACGTTTAAAGGAAATGATTCCTGAAATTGCAGAAATTGAGCAAGTGGTGTAAAAGTTAGGAGTTAGGAGTTAGGAGTTATTGAGTTTTGAATCAACTCCTAACTCCTCATTCTTAACTCCTAACTATTCTTATGTCCCATCCTCTTTACATCGCTTTTATCTGGCATCAACATCAGCCGCTGTACAAATCTCCTGGCAGCGGCATTTCGCTATCTCCTAGTCAGCAGTATCGGCTACCTTGGGTACGTTTGCATGGGACTAAAGATTATTTGGATTTGGTATTGCTCTTAGAACGGTATCCTAAGTTACACCAAACAGTGAATTTAGTACCATCGCTGATATTGCAACTCGAAGATTATATTGCTGGCACTGCTTTTGACCCTTACCTCACAGCCAGCTTGACACCGGATGAACAACTTACCCAGCAACAGCGCGAATTTATTATCCAACACTTTTTTGATGCCAATCACCACACCCTAATTGATCCTCATCCCCGCTATGCCGAGTTGTACCAGCAAAGGCAGGAAAAAGGGCAAGCTTGGTGTTTAGCAAATTGGGAATTGCCAGATTATGGTGATTTGCTAGCTTGGCACAATTTGGCTTGGATCGATCCGCTATTTTGGGATGATCCTGAAATTGCTACTTGGTTAAAACAGGGTCGGAATTTTACTTTAAGCGATCGCCAGCGCATTTATTCCAAACAGCGAGAAATTCTCAGCCGCATTATCCCCCAACATCGAAAAATGCAGGAGGCGGGGCAGCTAGAAGTTACCACCACGCCTTACACCCACCCGATTTTGCCCTTGCTAGCTGATACTAACTCTGGTCGGGTAGCTGTGCCAAATATGACGCTACCCAAGCAGCGATTTCAGTGGGCAGAAGATATTCCCCGCCACTTGCAGAAAGCTTGGAACTTTTATAAAGACCGCTTTGGACAGATACCTCGTGGTTTGTGGCCTTCGGAACAGTCAGTAAGTCCAGCAATACTTCCAGATATTATTAACCAGGGATTTAAGTGGATATGCTCAGATGAAGCCGTCTTGGGATGGACGCTGAAACACTTTTTTCATCGGGATGGGGCAGGGAATGTGCAGCAACCAGAACTGCTGTATCAACCGTATCGCCTGCAAACCGCAGAGGGTGATTTGTCAATTGTGTTTCGTGACCACAGATTATCAGATTTGATTGGCTTTACCTACAGTGCGATGCCAGCAAAACAAGCAGCGGCGGACTTAGTGGGACATTTGCAAGCGATCGCTAAAATGCAAAGAGAAAGTCAAAGTGAACAACCTTGGTTAGTTACCATCGCCTTGGATGGTGAGAATTGCTGGGAATTTTATCCTCAAGATGGTAAACCCTTCCTAGAAGCTTTATATCAAAGCTTGAGCGATGAACCCCACCTCAAGCTCGTTACTGTCTCCGAATTTCTGGAAGAATTTCCAGCCACAGCCACCATTCCCGGAGGACAACTACATAGTGGTTCTTGGGTGGATGGCAGTTTCACCACTTGGATCGGCGATCCCGCCAAAAATCGTGCTTGGGATTACTTGACAGAAGCAAGAGTTATGCTCGCAAGTCATCCCGAAGCGACGGAAGAAAACAACCCCGAAGCGTGGGAAGCATTGTATGCCGCAGAAGGCTCTGACTGGTTTTGGTGGTTTGGTGCAGGACACTCCTCAAATCAGGATGCCATTTTTGACCAGTTGTTTCGAGAACACTTGTTTGGCATTTACAAGGCATTAAATGAACCTGTACCGCCCTATCTCAAGCAACCAGTGGAAATCCACCAAGCGCAGGGAAACCACACCCCACAAGGGTTTATTCATCCCGTCATCGATGGTAAGGGTGATGAACAAGATTGGGATAAAGCTGGACGTATAGAAATCGGCGGGGCGCGGGGGACGATGCACAATAGCAGTGTCATCCAGCGACTTTGGTATGGGGTAGATCACCTAAATTTCTATTTGCGGCTGGACTTTAAAAGTGGCGCTGTACCAGGGCAAGACTTGCCAACAGAGTTGAATTTGCTCTGGTTCTATCCAGAAAAAACAATGGTCAACAGCCCAGTTCCCTTGGCAGATGTACCAGATACAGCCCCACTTAATTACCATTTTCACCATCTTCTGGAAGTTAACTTGCTGACGCAATCGATTCAATTTCAGGAAGCTGGAGACAATTATCAATGGCATCCCCGTTTCAGTCGCGCTCAAGTAGCAATAAATAGTTGTTTAGAGTTGGCAGTACCGTGGGCAGACTTGCAAGTTCCGCCAGATTATCCTCTGCGCCTGATTTTGGTGCTTGCTGATGAAGGGCGTTTTTCCAACTACTTGCCAGAAAATACTTTGATTCCTATTGAAGTGCCTTAGAATTCAATGTCCTTGGTGTTATACCATTTCACAAAATACCTAGTAGCGGCGTACAGTTGTCATACGTGTCAACTTAAGCCAAAACCCTTTTAAAACCTCGTTAAGAGCCTCTGGCTGGAAATGCACTTCATTGGGCTGCTGTCGCCAATTCTGGAGGCGGAGCCTCCTAAGGGCATTCCCAGTCTGAGACTGGGAACGAGACAATACTATTTCACAAAATACCTAGTAGGGGCGTACAGTTGTACGCTTCTACAGCCAATTCATGTGTTACAAAGGTTTTTAAATGCATATTGAATTTCTCTTGTCAATGCGTAAATTCTACAAAATTTATTTTTACTGTTTGAATTTTGCATAGGAGAGTAATGAGGATTTGGCAAAGATCCAGTAATCTTACTGTTTCCAACAAATATTTGTCGTAAGATTAGAGACATTTCAAAACAGATACTCTATACTAATGAATCGCTTTTCTCAGAAAATAACGAATTCTCAAGAGAGCATTTCACAGCAAACTCAACTTGGTCAGATGTGTGGTTCCAAGAAGCTATTTCGCGATCGCTATGAAATATTGAAAATTTTGGGACGAGGTGGTTTTGGCATCACGTTTTTAGCCAAAAATGCCGTACTACCTGGGAATCCCCTGTGTGTGATTAAACAGCTTTGTCCAAAAGTGACTAATCACCAAAGTTGGCAAAGAGCATGTACACGCTTTGAAAAAGAAGCAAAAACCTTGGGTCAACTCGGTAGTCATTCGCAAATTCCTATGCTATTAGACTACTTTCAGGCGAATGGGGAGTTTTTTTTAATTCAAGAATACGTGCCGGGTTTAACTTTGGCACGAGAAGTGCGGCAAAATGGGGCCAAAAGTGAAGCCTCAGTTAAACAGTTTTTACAAGAATTATTACCTGTATTACAGTATCTTCATAAACATCATGTGATTCATCGGGATATTAAGCCCCAGAATTTATTGCGGTGTGAGTATGATGGGCGGGTAGTGCTGATTGATTTTGGTGCGGTGAAAGAGCAATTAGTTGATGCTTGTGAAAACTCAATCAATCAAGCTGCAAACACTAACTTTATCGGGACTAGGGGATTTGCACCACCAGAACAGTTTTCTCTACGTCCAGTTTATGCCAGTGATATTTATGCATTGGGTATAACTTGTATTTATATGTTGACTGCTAAAAATCCTTTAGAATTTGACTACGACGCAAATACTGGTGAAATATGTTGGCAAAAAGAGGTAAATATTAGCGACAATTTCGCCCAGATTTTAGGAAAAATGGTGAAGATTACGTTACATGATCGGTTTAAGACTGCCGATGAAGTAATAAAAGTTTTAAATTATGAAAACTATTTGCCTACTTTGGCTAACTGTCTAACTACCCAAAAATTAAATAATAAAAGTATTACACAACACAAAAATTCTCACGAAACTTCTGATGTATACATGCCACCTGTCGCCAGAACTGCTAGTGCTATTCGCAAATGGAGAGCAAAGCTCAAGTAAACAAGTTCGTACAATAAAGTTGAAGCCTTATTTGTCTAAAGTATAAAATTAGCAATTAATCATGGGCGATTTAAAATATCAAAAACAAATTTAGTAAACGTTTTAACTACATTGCATAGTCAGTGTTAGTTAATTAATCAGGATTTATCTTTAATACTTAGTCAGTTATCACTTGCCAATATACAAGCAAAATTACTAGGGCTAGCAGTTCCGAAAAATATTTATATCCAGATTATTATATAATCGATAGAATAATTAATCTTATGGCTCTCGTAGTTTTCCACAGATAAGGAAAACTGACTACTATTTACAAACGTTAACTATATTAAGTAATTCCCCAATCCCCAGAACAGGGTTTTCTACCACAAGTAAGCGAGAGTCAATTTTCTTAAGGGAAAGTTCGGGGCAAACTTAGCCTAAGTTGTCATGCAGTCGCGCCTGTCAGATCATGATCTGCTGCTTAAATCCCGATTGCTCAAATCCCCTGAATCCTAATGGAAAGAAGTTTTGCCAAAGTTGTAGCACCCCATTGGTGTCACTTTTAAGAAATCGCTTCCGTGTCATCCGAGTTCTTTCAGATGAGGGGGGATTTGGCAGAACCTATCTATCAGAAGATGTAGATAAACTCAATGAACGCTGTGTTATCAAGCAATTAGCTCCAAAATTCCAAGGAACTTGGTCGCAAAAAAAAGCGATGGAGTTGTTTGCTGAAGAAGCGCAGCGACTACAAGACCTTGGGGAACATCCCCAAATTCCGACTTTGCTAGCTTACTTTGAGCAAGACGGCTGCTTGTATTTAGTGCAGCAGTTTATCAATGGAGAGAATTTGTTAAAGGAGTTGCAACAGCGCAAGGGGTATAACGCTAGGGAAATTCAATCTATTTTGCTAGACTTACTGCCTATCCTGAAATTTATCCACGATCGCAAAGTCATTCATCGAGATATCAAGCCAGAAAATATTATCCGCCATAAAACTGATGGGCGATTAAGTCTGATTGATTTTGGCTCCTCAAAGCAATTTACAGCCATTCAGCAGAAATCTGGCACATCCATTGGTTCACATGGTTATTCTCCCCTGGAACAAATTAGAGATGGTAAAGCTTTTCCCGCCAGTGACTTGTTCGGTTTGGGGGCTACCTGCTTTCATCTGCTAACAGGAAATTCCCCCTTTCAGTTGTGGATGGAATCTGGGTACGCCTGGGTGAGTAATTGGCGGGAATATTTGCGGAGTCCATTAAATCCTGAATTAGATTTTGTTATCGATAAGCTTTTGAAAAAAGATATCCATGAACGTTACCAGTCAGCCGATGAAGTCCTCAAAGACTTGACTCCAAAACAACTCCTGGCGCTGCCACCAGCCGGGAAATCCTCTGGAAAAATACCACCAACTAAAGCACCATATTTACCAAAAAGTTACCCCTTACTGAGAATTTTGATCTTGGTAAGTGCTTTTATTCTGTTGTTTGGATTCCAAGAATCTTGGTATAAACATTTTCGCCGAATTCAAATCAGCTTATCCTCTAGGCTGAGTCAGCACAATAATTCTGGCAAAGATGAGGCGTTTTTAGGTCAGCCGCTAAAGATTACTTTGGGTAAGATTTCCTTGGCGAACACCTTGCAAGGACATAAAAACTCAGTTTTATCCGTCGCCATTAGCCCTGATGGTAAAACTTTAGCCAGCAGTGGGGGCGATCGCACAATTAAACTTTGGAATCTCGCAACCGGAAAACAATCTTCACTCAACGCCTATTCTCAGCAGGTGAATGCCGTGATGATTAGCCCAGATGGCAAAACTCTGGTTAGTGGTAATGATGACAGCACCATCAAAATCTGGAATCTGGCAACAGGAAAACAAATTCGCACTCTTACAGGGCATTCTGACTCAGTTCATGCCCTAGCGATCAGTACTGATAGTCAAACCCTAGTTACTGGTAGTGATGATAACACTATTAAAATCTGGGATTTAGCAACAGGAGAGCAAATTCGGACACTCGTAGGGCATACATTCTGGGTGCGATCGGTAGCCATCAGCCCCAATGGCGTGATTCTTGCCAGTGGCAGTTTTGACAAGACTATCAAAATCTGGAATCTAACAAAAGGGTACTCAATCCGTACACTGGAGGGAAATTATCAAACAGTAACAGCTGTAGCTATAAGCCCAGATGGTAAAACTTTAGCCAGTGCTAGCCGCGACCGCACCATCAAACTTTGGAATCTAGCGACGGGAAAAGAAATTCGCACACTGGCGGGACATGACAACACTATTACAACCGTAGCCTTCAGCGCCGATGGTAAAATTATTGCTAGTGGTAGCCGCGATCGCACCATCAAACTGTGGAATTCAGCCACAGGAGAAGAAATTGTGACATTGGCGGGCTACACCAACACTGTGACATCCGTAACCTTCAGTCCTGATGACAAGACCCTTGTCAGTGGTAGTGAAGACAATACTATTAAGATTTGGCAATTATCTCAGTGAAAACTTCTTCTTTAGTAGAGGAGAGGTTATATCAAATTTATCGAAAATTAAAGACTGTCCTTCTCGCCCGTCGGAGAGGGACAGATTTTATTCGACATAAAACAGTAGTTTCAAGTAACCTGAATTATCAGAAGATAGTCAATCTGTATTTACCCTGTTCCTGTGGATTCTTGGAAGTAACAACAATATAGTAAGTATCATCTTCAGGCAACTTAGCTCGGTCAATTAAAGCACTGTACACACCATTTTTGTCTTTGTCTTTATCTATAGCGATCGTCTGTCCTTGAGAATTTAACAAAGCTACGTAAGGAGAAAATTCTTCATCTACACTATCTACACGAATACTAATAAGCTGATTTTTTCTCCCTTGAAAATTAGAAACATTGTAAGCGCCTCCATTTTGTTTTAGGGTTGAGCTTTTGGCGCTTAGTTGACCTGATTCATCTAAAGTATAGCTAGCTCTGTCATTCCTCAGAGCCAAACTATAGCGACCTATCTCTCCGGGATCTTGGCTAGTAACTGCAATCTTGTAAACGCCATTCTTCGGCAGTCGTGCAAAAATAAATGCATCATCGCCACCACTGCTTTTCTCCAAAGCGCCTTTTTTGACGATGATATTATTATCAGGATCGTGTAAAAACAACAAAGGTTTTAAACTCAAGTTATTTGATCTGCGTGTATCATTACTGCCAACAAGCCTAATTTGGACTAGTTGATTTTCTCTACCCTCAAACTGGTAAAAATGAACATATCTACCTTGAGATTGAAAGTCACTCTTACTCAAAATACCCAATGCAACATCTACAAAGTTAATTTCCTTGAAACTAGGTGTCACAGATGTAGAAATCTGTGGATTGTTGAGATTTTGGTTGCCACTTCTACCTGAATTAGAATTCGAGTTGCGAACTCTGCCTGAATTTGAAGACACAGAGTTTGAGTTAGAATTTCTACGTCTAGATGGTCTAGAAGTAGAACCATCATTGGAACTATTGCTTGCTTGGTTAGAGTTTCTACGTCTGGATGCCCTAGAAGTAGAACCATTATTGGAACTAGAACTATTGCTTGCTTGGTTAGAGTTTCTACGTCTGGATGCCCTAGAATTAGAACCATCATTGGAACTATTGCTTGCTTGGTTAGAGTTTCTACGTCTGGATGCCCTAGAAGTAGAACCATCATTGGAACTATTGCTTGCTTGGTTAGAGTTACTTGTGTTAGAAGATATACGAGCCTGTGTTATTGGTGACTCAACAGTTGTCTTCCGCCTTGGAGATACTGATGCTTGAGAAATAGGAATTTGCTCAATTGCTTTTTTTACTGCTTCTGGTTGTCTCTCATCTGGTGATTTGGCAATTATGAACTCTTGAGAATTGTGAGGTTTTACCAAAGCACTTATAGGCAGCACATTACTTGTGATCAACAAACTACTACTCAAGCAAGAAATTAAAATGCGATTTAATTTGCGACGATAGTTGTTGTTTTCTACTAGCATAATTACGCTCCTAATTTTGCTGATGCTCGTGTATTTAATAGATAGACAAATTTTAAGTCGGAAAACTTATATTCCAATTTAAACAACTAGTACATTGTGGCGGAAGTTTACCTACCTTTAACAAGGGGATTTTGCCGCAAGTCTGGTTGAAGATGGTAACTGAATTTTTGCCAAGCTGTACTAGAAGAGTGAATGTCAATTTTGTAAGTATATACTGACCTACAAGCTGAACTTGCTACTTTTCGGATTTTCGCTAAGATATTTTTGCCAAACTGAGCCAGATGCTGCCGCACTACTAAATCGAGAATGTATAGATAATGGATATGTGGAATTAACGCCAATCAATTCCTCAAAAGCGATCGTTCAAGCACAACTTCCCCGAAGTTCTGTAAATTGTTCAATACCTGATGAGGTAAGGAAATTGAGTATTTGTATGCTATTTCAGTGATATTGACCAACAAGAGAGATTATACTGCATGACTTAAGATGAATATATACTCCAATTCAAATGGATTCCCAGTATGCTCTGTTGTGTGAATCCCGATTGCCAAAAACCCCTAAATCCTGATAAAAACTACTATTGCCACAGTTGTAGATCCCAATTGATACCCTTGCTGGGAGGTCGCTATCGTCCCACTCAGGTGTTATCAGATGAGGGGGGATTTGGTAGAACCTATTTGGCAGAAGATGTACATAAACTGAATGAATGCTGTGTTGTTAAGCAATTCGCACCAAAACTCCAGGGAACTGGGCCACTAACAAAGGCTACTGAGCTATTTAAACAAGAAGCGAGCCGACTGCAAGAACTTGCAGAGCATCCGCAAATTCCAACTTTGTTAGCTTATTTTGAACAAAATGGCTATCTGTTTTTGGTACAACAGTTTATTGATGGGCAAAACTTGTTTAAGGAATGGGAGACGCGGGGAAGCTATAGCGAAACAGAGATTCGCAAACTTTTGCTAGATTTACTGCCGGTGCTGAAGTTTATCCATGTACGGGGAGTAATTCATCGAGATATCAAACCACAAAATATTATTCGCCGTCAAAATGACGGGCGATTAGTGCTAATTGATTTTGGAGCCTCAAAGCAGCTGACGGCAACAGTGCAGACTAAAATGGGGACGGTTATTGGCTCACACGGTTACACTGCGCTTGAACAGATGCAAGATGGAAAAGCTTACCCTGCCAGTGATTTATTCAGTTTGGGGGCGACTTGTTTTCATCTACTAACTGGGGTTCGCCCATCTCAACTGTGGATACAGCAGGGCTATAGTTGGGTTGCATCTTGGCGACAATATTTGATTAGTCCAGGTAGGGACGGGGTTTCTGTGTCTGTAGAGTTGGGTGAAATTTTGGATAAGCTGTTGCAACTAGACATCCAAAAGCGTTACCAATCGGCTGATGAAGTTATCACTGACTTGACACCTGGACTATCACCATTGTCATCAGTACCCCCAACTATACTTACATCAACATTTACAGCTACCCCAGGAAACAAAGGGCCAGTTTCACCAAAACCAAATAACAAGCTGAAAATTCAACTGCTGTTAGGTACTAGCGTTTTGGTGTTGGGATTGGGGGGAGTTTGGTATTTACAGTCTCGTCCCCATACAATGAGCGAATATTCTCCACCTATTCCTCAGCCGATTCCGTCCCCAAAAAGCTCAGAAAATCCTTTTGTGCCCAAACCTCTCAAGGGACATTCTAGCGATGTGAATTCCGTAGCTTTCAGTCCTGATGGCACAACCCTTGGTAGTGCTAGTGATGATCAGACAATTAAGCTATGGAATCTGGCAAGTCGAGAGGAAATCCGCACTTTAGAAGGACATTCCGATTGGATTTGGACTGTAGCCTTCAGTCCTGATAGCAAAACCCTTGCTAGCGGTAGTGCAGACAAGACAATCAAACTGTGGAATTTGGAGACAGGAAAGTTAATCCGCACCTTGCAGGGACATACCGATGGAGTTACTTCGGTAGCTTTCAGTCCTGATGGCAAAATTCTTGCTAGTGGTAGTGCTAGTAAGGACATGAAAATCAATTTGTGGAATCTAGAGACAGGAAAATTAATCCGCACCTTAGAGGGACATACTAATGGTGTTCCATCTGTGGCTTTCAGTCCTGATGGCAAAACTCTTGCCAGCGGTAGTTGGGACAAGACAATTAAATTGTGGAATCTGGACACAGGAAAGTCAATCCGCAGCTTGGGAGGAAATGCTGGGGCGATTCTTTCGGTTGCTTTTGCTCCCGATGGACTTACCCTTGCCAGTGGCAGTGATGACAAGACAATTAAACTGTGGAATCCGGTAACAGGAAAGTTAATCCATACCTTAAAGGGACATAATAATAAGGTTAATTCCGTCGCCTTTTTGCGAAACGCAACTTCAAATCATGTCACCCTTGTCAGTGGTAGTAGTGACAAGACAATTAAACTGTGGAATCCGGTAACAGGAAAGCAAATCCGCACTTTAGAGACAGGTTCTGGATATATTTATGCGATCGCTATTAGCCCAGATGGACAAACTATTGCCGGTGGTGGAAGTGGTGAGAACATTCTCAAGATTTGGCAGACGATTCAATGAAAAGTGCAGAAATTTTTGTAGTAATTGACAGATAACGCAATACCGATTTTAGCGGAAATGTCAACTGCATTGCTGAATTAGGGTAAAAAGTGAAGCGATGTAAAATTATTTGCAAATTTGCGTAATTACCCTAATTAAATTGGATAGTTATCTACGGGGCAATAGTCATACTTTAAACAGATGGAATACTTTTGCAATATATATTTTGGCAGTTTATGACCAATATAAACTCATGATACAGAGTAAGCAAATTTACTTATAGTTACTGAGCTTACGGTGAGCGCAGTCGAACCGCGTAGCCTCTCGTAGAAAAGTATGGAAATTATTAATTTTAAATTTTGAATTTTAAATTCCGAGCAAGTATTTGCCCCTGTGATAATTACTGAAGTTGGCTCAATTTATATTTTTAATTGCTTATGCATCCTCGCCGAGAAATTACGGAGATGTTCTCAACCTTCATTCAGGTGGAAAGCGACAGATTCAGCAAATGGTTGATTGATATCAAACTGCGTCGAAGTATCCAAAATTGTTTGGAGTGTTCAGAAAAAGTCCCTAACTCAGAAAACTTTTGGGCACTATATTGGTACAAGCACTGGCAAGAACAATCTCATAGCCTTGCCAGAATGCATTTGTCTGCTTATTTACAAGAACCAAGTTACTGGTCTGCTAAAAAAACAATTGCTAGATTTACACATAGCCAATACAATCTAGCAGATTACTTTCAAATGGCTAATGCTGAAATCGAAACCATTCTCAAAAACTTTAATTCAGAAAAATCTTCTAGCTTAAAAGCCTATGCGGCTATGGCAATCCCCAGTCGGCTAAAAGATATTTTACGCCAACGTAAGGAAGTTGATATTTGCACAAATTGGGCATTGTTACGCAAAGTAAGCAAAAAGCAGTTTTTAGAAGCTCTTGATCAAGCTGGGTTATCACCTAATAGCATTGCCCAGTATCGGCTAGCTTGGACTTGTTTCAAAGAACTGTATGTGCAAAACCAACCAGGAGGCACTAGGGCACTACCTGAACCAGAAGCACAGCTTTGGGAAGCTGTTGCCAACCTCTACAACCGCGAACGACAAAATCAATTAACTCAACCTACTCCACAATGCACGAGAGAGAAAATTGAACAGTGGTTAACCCAGGCAGCTATTTACGTGCGTGCTTATCTGTATCCACCTGTTAATTCGCTAAATTTAGCGATATCAGAAGATGACGCTACAATAACTCTTGATTTGCCAGATTTATCCTCTGACTCATTAATCGCTGAGATGATAGCCGGAGAGGATGCCCAAAACCAACAAAAGCAACAATCTCAGATTCAAGCTGTCTTGTTACAAGCATTACAAAGTTTTGAGGTAAAAACCCAGGAAATACTGAAACTTTACTACCAACAGGAGTTGACTCAGGCAGAGATTGTACAACGCCTACAAATGAGCCAGCCTACTGTTTCTCGTCGGCTATTCAAAGCTAGAGAATCTTTGCTTTCAGCATTAGTTCAATGGAGCCAAGACACGCTTAATATTTCTGTTACTTCCAACCTAGTTAAAGATATGAGTACCGCTTTAGAAGAATGGTTGAAAGTTAAGTATGGCGAATCTAGCTGACATTATTAAAGATGAGGTAGTAAAAATGACTTCCGCTTTTACGGAACCGCAGGAACTATTGTTAGAAATATCACCATCACTACAGGAAAGTTCTTGGCAAGAAAGCCAAATTTACGCCACACCTAGCAGTCGTTGGCGTGCTTACATGAATCAAATTTGCCTTCAGGCGTTTTTGAATTGGGTAAAAACTGAATATGTTCCAGAAGCCAGCGTTTGGTACAGTTCCTTTGGTATTCCAGCTTTTTGGGAATTTGTCAATGGCACAGCAATTTTGTTAAAGGAAAGGCGAGTCGTTTTAATTCCCAGCGAGGCAATTGACGATCGCGAGTTAGAAGTTCCCCAGGAATGGGTAGATATTCCTAGTTGGGCAGCAGACTATTATTTAGCAGTGCAAGTTAAACCGGATGGCGAGTGGGTAAGAATTTGGAGTTACACAACCCATCAAGATTTGAAATCTTTGGCTCACTATGATCCAGTGGATAGGACTTATTGTCTTGATGCGCGACATTTGACAAAAGACCTCAATGCTTTTTGGATGACCTACCAATTTTGTGAAGCAGAAGAGATGAAAGCTGCGATCGCTCCACTGCCAGAATTATCGACTGCTCAAGTAGAATATGTGCAACAACTACTAAGCAATTCTTCAGTAACATTTTTGAGGCTGGCAGTACCATTTACAACCTGGGGAGTGGTACTAGAAAATGAACAGTGGCGACAATGGTTGTATCAACAGCAACAGCGATATTTACGACGGGCTGCGCCTACGCAATTTTCCCAAGTACAAGTGAATCTCAGTCGTTGGCTGGAGGAGATTTACGATGCTTCTTGGCAAACTATAGAGACTTTTTTTGAGCCGAACTCCAGTAGCCTAGCTTTTAATTTCCGCAGTTCTTCTGGGTTAAATGCTGCCGCTATTAAACGCGTCAAGCTGATTGATTTGGGAATGGAAATAAAAGCTGAAAAAGTGATTTTATTAGTTGCCTTAACACCAGAGGCTAACCAACAAGTTAGTATTCGCGTGCAATTACATCCAGCTTATAATGAACCCTACCTCCCCGGTAATATCAAGCTAGTTTTGCTTTCAAATCAAGGAGAGATAATTCAACAAGTACAAGCAAGAATTCAAGATAACTACGTGCAATTGAAACTCTTTGATGGGCAAGTGGGAGAATGTTTCAGCATTCAAGTTGCTCTGAATAATTACCAGATAACAGAAAATTTCATGATTTAGTCATTAGGAGCTAGTAACGTCAAATTGGCGTTGATTAGTCATTAGTTAATCACAAATGGCAGAGTTCACTTGACTTATGAGTAAGCTAGTTGTCTTCAGTTTGTTAGGAGGAGATTTAAATCAAGGATTTCCTATTGTCACAGCTCAACTTTTGCATCATAACCAATTTTTACTCGTGAAATTAACAGGGAGTCTGCCAGCAGTACCAGAACTAAACAAAATCTACCGCAGGTGGCAACTACTCTACGAAGCCATTCATCAACGCCTGGGTAGTAATCAACGTATAAAAGTGCATTCGCAAGATATAACCAATATTTCTGTGGATGACTTCGATGAAGTGTGTCAACAACTGCAAGCACATATCAATGCTTGGTTGAAATTTGAGCCATTTCAGAATATTGAACGGCAGTTGCGGACTCTACTTAGTCGGGATGATGAAATCAGAGTTGTTATCGAAACGAATATAGTTTTACTACATCGGTTGCCTTGGCATCTGTGGAATTTTTTTGATGATTACCCTAAAGCTGAATTAGCTTTAAGCAATCATGAGTATGCATCTCCTCAAGTATTGCCAAAATCTCCTACAGGTAAAGTTAAGATTTTGGCAATTCTAGGCAACAGTGTTGGTATTGATATTGATCGAGATGGTGCTTTGTTACAAAATTTAATAGATGCCCAAACTACGTTTCTTGTCGAACCAACACGTAAAGAAGTTGATGAGCATCTGTGGAATCAGAATTGGGATATCTTATTCTTTGCAGGACATAGCATTAGTCTTGCCGATGGAGAAGTAGGAGAAATTTATATTAATCAGACGGAAAGTTTAACAATTTCCCAATTTAAAAATGCACTTAAGGCAGCAATTAGTCGCGGCTTAAAACTGGCAATTTTCAATTCTTGTGACGGAATTGGTTTGGCAAGAAATTTAGCTGATTTAAACATTCCCCAAATGATTGTAATTCGGGAAAGAGTGCCAGATTTAATTGCCCAGGAGTTCTTAAAAAACTTTCTTATTGCCTTCGCAGGTGGCAAACCACTTTACCTAGCTGTGCGAGAAGCACGAGAAAGACTTCAGGGATTGGAAAATGACTTTCCTTGTGCAAGTTGGTTGCCAGTTATCTGCCAAAATCCTACAACTATTCCTACTACGTGGCAAGAACTACGTGGTAATTTTGATGATACTAAAATTGTTGATCAAATTTCAATAAAAGGTAAAATTGCTACTTCAAAAAATAAACTTTTGACTATAGTATTTAGCGCTTTTATTATAGCTATTTCAACAATAGGTTTAAGATACTTGGGAGTTTTTGAAAAAATCGAACTGCAAACTTTTGACCAAATACTGCGACTGCGACCTAAGGAAGACCGAGATCCCAGGTTGATAATTGTTGAAATTAATGAAAAAGATATTCAATCTCGACAAGAAACAACACGTGGGCCGAAATCAATTTCGGATGGTACGTTAGCGACCTTGCTTAATAAATTACAAAACCATCAACCGCGAGTTATTGGATTAGATATTTACAGAGACTTTGCCGATCCTCCAAATAAACTAAATCCAATACAAATCGCCACTGAACTTAGTCAAGAGAATGTTGTTGCTGTCTGCAAAAGCAGCGATAGTAAATATGATCCCCAAGGCGTTAAACCTCCGAAAGAAGTACCTGTAAAACGCCAGGGTTTTAATGATGCAATTCAAGACCCAGATGGTATCGTCCGCCGCCAAATTTTGATGATGGCACAAGAGCCTTCTTCGACTTGTACAACGCCTTATTCGCTCTCATGGCAATTAGCTGCTCGTTACTTATTCGACGAGAATATTCAACCTAAATTTAATGAAGATTATGTACAGTTTGGCTCTAAAGTATTTAATCGTTTAAAGCCCGGTCTGAGTGGTGGTTATCAACAAGGAGTTGATTTAGGCGGAATTCAAATACTTATCAATTACCGTAATATTGATTATCTAAAAGTTTCCCTTGAAGATATATTGAATGATAAAGTTAATCCCGATCTAGTTAAAGATAAGGTAGTTCTCATTGGAGTTACAGCTAACACTGTCAGCGATACTTGGTCAACTCCCTACAGTGCTGCACAACAAGATTACCAGGAAATGCCAGGGGTATTGATACAAGCGCAAATGGTCAGCCAAATTCTGAGTGCAGTTTTAGACCAACGTCCAATTCTTTGGGTTTTGCCTTTCTGGGGGGATATTCTCTGGATATGCGGATGGTCTGTACTTGGAAGTCTGATTGTTTGGCGGGTTCGTTCGTTGTCAGAGAAGGGATGCACCATAGTTGCGATAGTTGTCATTTTATATGGAGTTTGTGCGATCGCTCTTTTAAAACAAGGACTATGGTTGCCATTTATTCCTTCTGCCTTTGCTGTGGTTGCAAGCGGTGTTGTTGTTGTGTTGATTCAACGCCGTCAGGAATTTTTCACAATTCCACAACCCTTAGTTGAATAAAATTTTCCTTTACAACTGAAAAATAACCGTGATTGATATGACATCTAATAATCTCCTAACTAAATTCTTCTTTGATGTTTTCAATCGCTTCATCTAAATTTTTTGTATGAATCCATCCGACATAACCTCCAAATATCATTTTGTTGTTGGAATCTGCTAAAAATATGTGTTTTACCTGTGCTGGATTTATGAAAATTTTAACTATCGTTCTATCTTTTAGTGCAAAAAATGGTGTTGCTCTTTGAAAATCTCTACTATGAGCCATAGTCATACCAGGCACATTGACCAATATTTCAACAACTTGTTGAGCCGTTTGAGAGATACTAGAAGCAATTTCAGCTTCAGTATTCCATTCTTTTAAATAGTCAATTGCTTTTTGAGATAATAGAAAACCTTGTTCAAATGCTCCAAATTGATTGAACATTTTCATCTCCTTATTTTAATATATTTATTTAGGTTTTTAGCTTTGTGAGCTTTGCTAATTATTAATTGGTAGCAGTGATCTGAGTTTATTCAATCTTGGGAATATACTGTTTTAAAAGTTTTTGGCGATTGACAATCTCAAAAATCCGTCATTAATCTTGCTTTGCGGAGCAAGAATTGCAGTACAGTTTCTTCGCGGGTAATAATATCAATTCTGCCATCCATACCCAATTGTATTTGGCATTTTTTTGTAGTGCGACCTAATGCAAGTTTTTCTGGCTCAATTGTGACTTCGTAAAAAGCACCTACAGCTGTTGCTTTTGGGGTAGAGTTGGTATCAGCATTTGCATCATTTTTTTGCGAACTAACAGCATCCGGGGCAATGGTTTTCACAACGCCATTGAGAGTCCCGTAATCAGGATAAGGACAAGCTGTCACTCGCATCTGCACCTTTTGACCGATTTTTACTTTATTTTTAGCCTCAGATTCGATCGCTGCTTTGATAACTAAAGGTGCATGACTGGGAACAATTTGGACAACTTCCTCGCCTGCACGTAAAGTTTGACCAGGGTTTCTTAAATTTAGCTTAGAAATAATCCCGTCTGCTGTAGCAGTAATAGTAGTTTGCTTCAGGTCGATTTCAACTTGCTTGAGTTCGCTAGTATCACGCTCTAATTGTTTTTCAGTTTCAATTTTCTGCTTAATAAGTGTTTGGCGTTCTCTTTCTAAGGTTGCTTTATTCACTTCCCCAGAGGCTTTTTCTTGAGCAATGCGTTCAGTTGCAATTGCTACCTCTGCATTGCCTGGGTTGAGAGCTGCTTGAGCGCGATCGCGTCTAGCCATAGCTCCTAAAACAGCTTGTTTTAGCCGTTCATTTGTTTTTTCTTGGGCCTTATAAGTGGCTTTCTGCGCCTGTACAGCTTGTTCTTGCTGTTTCACAGCCAGCTGTACTTCTTCAAGTTGATCGCGGGATAATGCCCCTTGTTTAGCGGCACTTTCATATCGGTTCTGCTTTGATGTCGCTGCTCCTAAAGCAGCCTCAGTAGCGTACAAATTAGCTAATGCTGATTGTAACTGTGCTTGCCCTGCATATAATTCTTCTTGGGCTATTTTGATGTTGACTTCTGCTTCTTGAAGTTCAGCGATAGTAGTAATTTTTTTGTCTTGATGAGCGCGATCGCGTCCTTTTAATTCAGCTTTAGCAGAGGCGATAGTCCGATTAGTGCGATCGCTTTCGGCTCGAATTTGACTATCTATTGCATTAATTTGAGCAACGCTTTGAACTAGTTGTAACCTAGCTTGTTGAATATTGGTTTGCAGCTGGTTTTTTTTGGTTTGCAGTCGAGAGTCATTAATAGTGGCAATTTTATCTCCTGTTTGCAGCGTTTGATTTTCTTTGACGTAAATCTGCATTACCTGTCCTTCTGTCGCAGCCTGCACAATTCGCAATTCACCCGCAGGACGGACAACACTTTGCCCAATGACAGTAACTTTATATTTAACAACCGCAGCCACAGGAACAGCTAACGACAACATAAACAAAATAAATAGTGCGCCAAATGTAGTCCAACGGCTAATTGGTGGGAGAAACTCGTTGTCTTGAACTAAGGGTAAAAAATTTTTTTGAGAGTTATTAATCATAAGTGCTGAATATTAATTAATTCCGAAGGGACAAAGAAGATTTGAAACCATTTTTGGAAGGATAAATCTCATCAATAAAGCTTAAATGTTCTCCAGGAATATGGCGTAATTCTTCTGGAGTTCCTTGAGTTTTTATGTGTCCATCTTCAAGGAACACAATCCAATCAGCCCGTTTGATAACTTGAGGACGGTGGCTAATCATAATTGTGGTTTTGCCTTGACGGTGAGCAAGTAATCTATCCAAAACTTTAGTTTCACTTACTGGGTCAAGAGCACCTGTGGATTCATCTAAAATTAATATAGGTGGGTCAGTAACAATGGCTCTAGCTATAGCTAATCTCTGCCTCTGTCCGCCAGAAATATTTGCACCAAATTCGCCTAAAACAGTTTGATATTTATCGGGTAATTTGCTAATAAATTCATCTGCACCAGCAATTTGGCAAGCTTTGACTATCTGCTCAAAACTAATGTTGGGATAACTGAAGTGAAAATTTTCAACAATCGAACGGCTCCAAAAATGAGGTTCTTGAGGAACTAATACGACTTGCTGTCGTAGACATTCTAAAGATAAGTCTTTCTGGTTGTATAAACCATAACGGATATTACCAGATTGGACTTGATATAAACCAGTAATTAATTTGCCGAGGGAGCTTTTACCACAGCCAGATTGACCGATTAAAGCTATTACTTTACCACCAGGGATAGTTAAAGAAAAATTCTCTAATAGGTCAGTTCTACCAGCATGATGAAAGTTAACTTGAGAACAAATAATATCTGCGTTACCAGTAATTTCTGCCCAAGGTTTTTTAAAGTCATTTTCATCTTCTGGGGTAGCATCTATCACTTCTGTCAAGCGTTGAACGACAATTTGAGCAGTGATAAATTCATCAATTAGCCCGACTACTGACGCTAAAAAGCCAAGAAAGCTGCCACTCATACCACTGTACGCCAGCAGTTGACCGATGGATAATGTCTGATTAATCACCAAACTAGAACCTAACCAGAGTATGCCAATACTCGTCAATTGAGAAAGAATACTCGTGACTGTGCTGCTGTAAAGCCCCAACTTCATCGTAGTCCAGCCTAAGTTAGCAAGGCGACCAAAATTTGTCTGATACTCTTGCCAAGCTTGCGGAGTCGCTTGGGTGGTTTTGAGGACTTGAACACCGCGAAAGGTTTCGACTAAAAAGCCTTGATTTTCCGTACCTTTAACAATGAGGCTGCGAGTTTTTTGTCGCAAGGCGGGAAGAAAAAGCAGGTTGACTCCTGTGACGATGACAAAAGCAGCAACCGAAGCTAGAGTCAGTTCCCTACTATAGAAAAGCATGAAACCCAAGGAAACCAGAGCCACAAAAAATTGACTGGGTAAACCAAGGACAATTTGGGAAACTAGATTATTAATGGTATGAACATCAGCAATTCGGCTAACGACTTCCCCACTGCGACGAGCTTCAAAATATGATAGGGGTAAGCGCAACAGTTTTCGACCGTATTCTAGAATTAGCCCGTATTGCAACCGTTGACCAAAATGACCAATCAGGTGAGATTGTACCAAACCAATCGCATTTTGAATTAGGTTCATGGCAATAACGCCAATTGCCACCGTTGTTAGTAGTTGCGTATCTCCCCGCACTAGCACGTCATCGGTGAGGAGTTGCATCATTAAAGGGGAGGCAAGGGACAACAGCCCGATCGCAAAGTTGATTGCGATCGCCTGAATTAAAAGGTTACGATATGGCAAGACGCGGGCAATAAAGCGCCCAAAGCCGCCAATTTTATCTTCTAGTTGCTCATAGAAGCGGCTGTCGTCTGGCATCAGCAGCAGCATTACACCATCACTCCAACCCGCGATTAACTCCTGGGAGGTGAGGTACAAGATGCCAACGGCAGGGTCAGAGATAACATATTTTTTCCCCTTTTTCCCGTATAATACTACCCAGTGGTAACCTTTCCAGTGAATGATGGCTGGTAAGGGGACTTCATTTAATTTCTCAAGCAGTTCTGGGGTAGCTTGAACTTGACGGGCATGGAATCCCAGGGTTTCTGCTCCCCGCCTTAAACCTAATAGTGTAGTTCCTCGCGTTCCCGTGCCCACTGCTTCTCGCACGCGATTGAGGGCAAAGGTGCGTCCGTAGTACTTGGTAATCGTGGCTAGGCTTGCTGCACCACAATCTTCTTCACTGTGTTGCAATATGCTGTGGTATTTCATTGTTTAAAAAATCAGTACCAGCCACAGTGAACAGTACCAGCGGCAGTGAACAAGGGGTGGACAAGTCCGTTTCCTAACTGATAACTGGTAACTGTTAACTGATAACTGTTAACACCGTTTACGTTTATTTATGCTATTTTGATATGAATGAAAAAGTAGGAGCGAAAACGACCTCGCCCCTACGAACTGGGAGAGAAGAATGTTACTCAGCTAAAAGCGAAGGTGAGAGCATTCTTTTCTCTTTTAGGTTTTGAAGGATTCGACTACAGGGTATGAAATAGACCAGAGATGATTATCCAGGTTTAACAGACGCGATGTCGTTGTTAAAAGGACCGGTGAAGTTACCTTTTGTACCTGCTCTCAGACGCCTTGATGCACCTGTGAAATTCTCACCAGTGTAGACAATCCAATCTCTTCTACCCGTCACCTCGTACCAAGACGCTTTATTGTTAAAGCTGCCTAAACTGCGTCGTGCGTTTACGATATTATCTAGCCGCGCTCCTTCACCATCTTTCTTGTCGGAAAGGTCTAAGGCACCACCACTAATAGTGGCAGCGGCTTCATGGGAAAGGTCTTGCACAGCTTCGATGCTGTAGAGGTCTTTGATTTGCTTGTTGTTCATATCTACTCCGTGGTTCTTGATGTTAGATATTATTTTTTTCTTGAGTTTTAGATTGGGGTTTGAACTGAAGGTAAGCTTGTTTTCTTCCTTCTGATTATTAATTGGTAGCAGTGAGATTGGTTTATTCACGGCTGGGAATCAGAGGTTTTTTAGCTTTGCCTTCTGATTATTAATTGGTAGCAGTGAGATTAGTTTATTCACTGTCAGGAATCAGGATATTCAACTGCTTCAGAAATCTATACTCTGAGGCAATGCCCTGACAAAAAACACTTTTAAGGTTGCTCTTAACGGGACTTAAACAAAACTTAAAGTTAAAAAAGAGTATAATGCTTAACTAGCATAGCTTTCACGTTGAAAAAAAGCTCATGAAAGAGACCACCCCCGCAGCAATGCCTCCATGCTTTGAAAGAT
>NZ_JAIVFT010000014.1 GCF_020829665.1 Nostoc sp. CHAB 5824 | reverse complement strand
AAACAAGCGTCATTATTTAAATTACTACAAAAGGGGAATGAAGGGGCTGCCGTCGGCAGCCCCTTCATTCCCCTCTAAAATGATTATCATTATTGGTGATGGAATAGTTTATTTTCTGGAAGTCCCTAAAAAGCCAAAGAAGAAATTAGAATTTGACCAAAAATAATCGCAGGCTGCGGTAAATTTTATAAAATCGCTAGCCAAAATCGCTAAAACTTAGATATAGCAAGCCCTTTTAGACCTTTGAGCGACGCGATCGCTCAGAACCCGAAGGGCGTAATCCGAAAACCAATGAGCCAATGACAATTCCAGCGACCAAAGTGCCTGCATTTTCTGCTGGTAAGCAGTTTAAGGAAAAAGTAGCACCATAGATGAATTGCTTTACCACTAGCAATCCAATCACTGGAAAGCTGTAGCAATTGCTGTTCTTCAAACAGTGTGGGCAACGGCAGGAGCCAAACTTTATTAAGCGTTATGAAACTCATTTTTGGGCAATGTTTGCAGAGGATTAAGAAAATCTTTCAATTCGTCCCACCGCAACTCCAATGCTTGACGAGCAGATGTTTTGGCAACGATTTCCAATCTGATTTCGTCTGGATCATCAAAAAATATTGCGTAATATTCAGGTTGCCCATAGTAGTAAAAGATTGGTGTACGCTGCTTGAAAAATCAGATGGAGTACTAATTAGTACACCTGAGTATGCTTATGGAATGCCGGGTGTTCTGAAGAACGCACTGGATTGGATCGTTCCATCAGGTGAGTTAATAGACAAGCCAGTAGCTACTATCAGTGCATCTCCTTCAGAATTGGGAGGTTCAAAAGCCCATGCTTCATTAATGCTGACGCTGACTGCCTTAGCGGCAAATCTTATCGAAAGTGGGTCAGTAACTATCCCGTTTGTTGGTAAAAAACTAAACGCAAATGGGGAACTGACAGATATGAACACGGTGCAGTCGCTTAAATTTCTCCTTGATGCGCTTGTACAAGCAATTGAAGCACATCGATGAGTATAGGAAAATTTCAACAAACCGCTCACAAATTTTACCCAAGCTGTTTCGATGGGCTTGCTCCCGTTTAGATAAGCGATCGCCAGTACAACCAGTGTCTACGCTGGGCTACACTAGCCTCTACTATCGGCGTAATGTACACGGGCGTGCAGAAGTCAAATCAACAGGTTTAAATTTAAATAATACTTTACTCTTGTGCCTCGGTAAGCTTCTTGGCTTAGGCTGCTGATGTATATCAAAATGCTGCCAATGCTTTTTTAAGAAATGATAAAAACTTACTTGACTAGAGTACTTATTCTGTTTTAAAGTATTTTATACTTTCTTGATATTGTCTTAAGAATTATTATTTTTAAAGGACTGTAACTTCATACTCTATTTTAGAGTTTGCATCCTCACTACTATTTGGAAAAACATATAAGTTTGCTTCATCATCTCTTAAATTAAAAGTCATTATTCATACCCATGTAGTAACAGATTAAGTGATTGATATTAGAGAAGTAGTTGCGAAATCTAACTTTTCTAATATTATGAATCAAAAATGGGCTGCTAAACGACTTACAATCAATCTCACATCAAGTGAAGCAGAGAAGCTGGAAAAATACTGTTCAAAGACTGGCAGACCAGCAACCGATGTAATCCGCGAATTAATTCGCTCTCTTCCCACTGAAGATGAAGAGTAAAAAAACTAAAATCAAAGAGTCAGAATTCAGGAGTCAGAATAAATCAGTGCGGGATTCAGACCCCCACTGATTAAAGACCACTAAATCTGCATATTTAGTGGGGTCTTAAACCCATTTATTCATCCGCTTTTTCGGTCAGAATTCAGCATGAATTCTGACTCCTGACTTCTGAATTCTGTTTGATAATGCTCAATTTTTTACAAAAGACGGCGATTTATCCCACACATTGAAAGAATGGGATGAATCGCCATTCGCCGTAAGGATCAATACTCATTACTATCAAGTGTACGAAAATCGTGAGAAATTCGCGTAATGACTAATAACTTATGCACGACTTGAAGCAGTGGCATAAGTTACCAAGCTACTGGTTCGCCAAGATGGAAAAAACCACCACTGGGGCCATCATTTGGCAATATCGCTAATTCAACACCAGTTTTCGCACCTAATGCGATGTCCATCATTGCACCTTCACCACCTAATTCGGTTTTTACCCAACCCGGATGAGCGCTATTAATCTTCACCGGAGTATTACGTAACTCATGAGCTAAATGAATAGTGAATGAGTTAACCGCTGCCTTGGAAGCATCATAAGCAAATGGTTTGGAATCATAAATGAATGAATTGGGGTCAGCATGAAGTGTTAACGACCCTTCAATACTTGACATATTTACAATTCGACCGCTAGGACTATTCAATATTAACGGCAATGCTCGTTGAGTTAATTCCACTAAGCCAAAAAAGTTTGTGTTAAATGTCTGTCGAATAATCTCTACAGAAATAGAACTAGCATTACTGGTTAACCAGTCACCATCTAAAAACACACCCGCGTTATTGATCAAGACATCAAGCCTACCAAAAGAGTCACTAATCTGTTGAACAGCAGATTCAATTTGAGTACTATCAGTGATATCCAGGGCAATTGGGTGAGCTATAACTCCTTCATTCTCCAAGTTACTCGCTGCTGTTTTAGCCGCATCTAAACTACGAGCTGCTATCAGAATTGTCAATCCATGTTGTCCGAGTTGACGACTCATTTCCAGCCCCAGACCTTTATTTGCACCAGTAATCAAAGCTACTTTGTTCTTTAGTTCGTCCTGCACCATCAATAAGTACTCCTGTGATGAATTTAGATCACATTTCAGAACAAGATGTTTAAGCTGAGTTTAAATACTGGGTTAATCCTCTCACAAAGTCTAAACATTGAAAACCTAGAAGAAAGGCTAGGTTAAACAGCAAACACTTGTTGGCATAATCATCGATCGACCTGATTTTGCGATTCGCTTTCGATCCCACTTCATAAGAAAGCCCCAAAAACAGGGGTTTTTAGACAACTATTTTTTTTCGTCAAGTGGACCGCTTTTCGCGTGACACGTCTGTTTGGGGTATCTGCTCAAATTAGCGAGAGCAAAGAAAAGGTGTACAAGTCTTTGCAAGAAGCTGACCTCAAATCACTTAAACAACACTTGCAGGGTAAGGCAGCTTATGATTATGTGACTACAGCGATCGATGCCAAACGCCAAGTTGCTGACTATGTGAATCGTCTCCCCGTTAGTGAAAGACCCCGGTCGATTGCTGAATATCAGTTGCAAGGTTTGGTGACACTCCCCGAACCACCAGCACAACAATTACCCCCACGTCCTGGTATCCCCAATCCTGATATTGCTGACATTGATGAAGAGTCAGTGCAGTCGGTGATTAATCCGGGTTCCATGAAAGTTTTACAAGCGATCGCAGCTAATTATCCTGACTACATCAGAATTGATGGTGCTTGGTTAGATGAACTGTGTGATGCTGCATCACATCAAGATATGACCTTTCGCAGTAACTTACCTGTCTGGTGGCATCCAGTCTGGCAAATCCACTCTTCCAGGGGTGATTATCAATAAAATTGCTGCAAAATCTCAAAGCCCAGCAATTGTGATTGGCAGCGACCCAAAGGATGATGTCACCAGATGGCTGTGCAAATTTAGCCGCAAGTTTGATGGCATGAAAGCGTTAAGAAATTGGATTACCTTTGCTACAGACCAAATTGATAAGCAGAAAGCAAGAGTATCCGTTGTTGGTGGTGAATGTCACGGTGTCCCAGAATTATTATTTGCCCAAGATGAGGTGGACTCTGTATTCTTAAACCGTATCGTGTTGTTTACAGGGTTGAAGATGAGAAAAAGCGGATCAGTATTGCTAGATTTTGGCATTCGGCACAAGAGAATCTTGAGCTTTAGAAATATGCAAGTTCCGGTTAAAATAAAGCAATCAAATCCTGGATTAGATCCCCACTTGTTTCCAAATTAAGTACGCTAAAATATCATCGATTAGGCATTATATTACGCCAAGATTTATTCAACAAATCGACAGTAACATCGGCGCAGGAGAAAACTGACTCCAATCAAACTGATAAACTTGTCAAATTTTTATTAGTTCTGGACTGCCTTGCTTACCTAACCCCTGTAACAAGCAATCTACACCTCGCTGTTCGCCACTTGATAACCCTCTTCTGTCACTCTCCGAAAACATTTGCCATTTTTGAATTCTAGAGCTTTTGTATAGCAAGTGATGTCTACGACGGGCTACGCCTACGCGCGATTCTTTTCTAAGAACAAATACAAGAGCGATTTTTTTCTAATAGTATAGCTTGTATTGATTGCCTCATGAGGCTTCTAGCGATCGCCCTCCCGGAGAGTGACAGAAAAGGGGTAATCAACACCTGGGAGAAAACCAAAGGCGGATGGACGAACCTGATGCAGCGTTATCAGCAAGCAGTATTGCAAACAGAAAAACAGCCCTTACCTCAACAGCATACTGCTTTGTCTCACAGAGCAAACAATACCACTAGCAGTTCGCTCGAAGATGCGTTGGCACAAGACCGAATACGCCGTCAGCAAGAGCAATCCATTCGGGTTCTATCCAATGAGTATCAACACAGCCCACAAATGCTGGAGCTAAAAGCAAAACTTCAAGCCGCAGCCAACACTCCAAAAGTTCCGAGCAACACCAGATTATCTTCCATGAATTTGCGAGAAGTTGAAGCGTAGTTAAAATTAGCACTAAGAGTCTAATTATGCACCCTAATCAAGACAATGTAGTTCCTTTTGGCTCTAACTATCCAGTTTCAGGTTTGCCCCTACAAAACATTGAGGCTGAAAAAGCGATTTTTTTTGGGCGGGATTATGCTTGACCCAGAAGCAATGACTAGAGTCAGCGATGCCTACGGCGGTAAACAACGCCTAGTAACCCAAGCTTTTTACATCAGCGCCCACAAAGATATTTATCAAGCCGCAGTCCGGCTTCATGCTACATACCAACCCACAGATTTACTCTCTGTCACCGCATGGTTGGCTGACCACAATTTGCTCAATCGCATTGGTGGCAGGAATAAGCTAGCGACTCTGGTAGACCGTACTGTATCCGCCGTCAACATCGATGCTTTAGCTGATCTGGTGATGGAAAAATATCGACGGCGGCAGTTAATTAAAGCCGATTCAGAAGTTGTCAAACTCGCTTACGAAACAGAAACTGATGAGTTGATTGTTGAGAAAAACCGCCTTTACGGTAAGCTCGGCACTGCGACGATGTTGTGCGATTTATCGACCTCGAAATTTTTGAACTTAGCGAGATAATTTGATGCAATGAACTTTTTTAAAGTTTTAGAGGTCGATATATGAAAGCACTATCTGTTCGTCAGCCTTGGGCATGGGCAATACTTTATGCTCTCAAAAAGGTTGAAAACCGTGCAGATGATGCCCCAATCGCTGTAGTACTTTTCGCAGGTGGCGGCGGGATTGAAGCGGGGATGGTACAGGCTGGAATTCGTCCGGTCATTGCAGTAGAATTCGACCCAAGCAAACCAGAACTAAGTCGGGCGATCGCCAAAACCCATCACCATAACTTTCATAAATATGGCTGCAAAGTCATTCAGCTAACAGTCCAAGAAGTAGCGCAGTTAGGATTCATAGATTTTCCCTGCCGCCCCGATTACCTCCATACCTCTCCGGTGTGCGCCAACTTCAGCCAAGCCCACACAGCTAAAGCAGGTAAGGGTATTGAAACGGCTGACGACCTGAGTGCAGCGATCGCAGTGGCAGAAGCCATCCGACAGTTGCAGCCACGGGTGTTTACTCTCGAAAATGTCCCACGCTATCAGAACAGTCAGAGTTTCAGTATCATCATGTCAGCTTTGGAACAAGAGGGGTACTCGGTTACTTACACCGTGGTGAATATGGCTGATTTTGGACTGCCCCAGGCGCGTCGGTGGTTAGTCCTGATTGCAAACAAGGGTTTTCATGTTGCCTTACCTTCGGGAACTGCACCTTGTGGTTGGTACGAGGCGATAATCCATCTCATCCCCACAATGCCTGATTCACTATTTGCTACCTAAACAGCAACAAGCTTTGGAGAAATTTTTAGCCGGGAATGCGCCCACACCACTGTTAATAGAAAGAGTTAGAGGACGAAATGGGTTGAAGTATAAGCCTGGGCATCTACCAGCTAACACTATAGTGCGATCGCATTTCACAGATCAGAAAGGCTGTAACCGCAATAAATTCGCTGATATCTGGTTGCCTAATAGAACGGTCAAATCTTTGTCTATTGAGGGGGCTGCAATTTTGCAAGGATTTCCGTCTTGGTATGAGTTGCCAAAAGAAACTGCTACGGCTGGGTCAATTATCGGCTATTCTGTGCCTCCCAGTTTTGCAACTCAATTATTCATGTCAGCACAAAGTATTTTGAAAGGAGCAAAAGTATGATTAATCTTGTCCAAAACTTAGAACAGTGCTGGTACATCTCTCCACCTTGGGGTCAACGAATCCCGCCGTTGCTAGTGAGTCTGTTAGAGCGGGTGTACGTGAAGTCTGCCAAAGCTTTCGGTTATTGCACTGGTGTGGAGTGGTCAGAACGTAGCTGGAAATACGAAATCTTCACTCTTTATGACAACATTACTGTTTTGGAAAGTGAATTTATTGGCACAGGCAACTTACAACCGAACACTTAAGAAAAACCTGTGTTCCGGCTCGGTGAGTTGGTCGAGTTTCAGTTTCACGGTGATGGTCTACCAATTCGGATTATCCAGGGCATTTTTAAGCTATGTAGGCAATAACTAAGGCTCTATTCCTTCATCAATCCAAGCATCAATTGCTGTTTTTACCTCTAATTCAGTCACGGCAGACCATTCTTTTTCGTTGATAGTTGTTTTAAATACTGCTCTTTTACCGTGACCAACTTTTTCCATTGAGTGTCCACGATACAAATTTTTAGGCTTAATCATTTTTCTTAATCATCTTTATAGAATATTATAAACTGTCGCTCAATCTTGTAGAGTAGTTTGATTTGCTATAATGGCTGCTGATCAAGGGGATTATCATAACTGTAGTGTAGTAAGTCAAGAGGAAACAAACAAATAGTTGTATCCAGGTAAGGGGTTGCCTCTGGTTATTCCTGAACAAATGCTTACCTCTAGAAACCAAAATTAAGAATTTCAGATATCGTAATACACACTTGACGCTTCATCTTACTGTTGCGATTATGTCTTCCACAGTCCACGAGGCCTCTTGCAACAATTACAGGCTGTAATGTAGGGTTTTCCAAAAGTTTTTGGAGCTAGAAAAAGCGAAGCTCGTTCATGAAATACTTTCACAAGAGACGAGCAAGCCAACATCATAAAAACTACTGTGACAAATACAGGGTTCCAGACTGAATATAGCAGCCTCAGATTTACGATAATAGTTGCGCTTAAGCAAATCTAAACTTTCTAATCAATTTTCTGCTATCAATCCTATGCCCAAGCGTTAATCTAAATAGAATATACCGACTTCATAATCTAATCTTGCGACAATATGTGCGTTTTAGCCCCAAAACCCTTTTATTTTCGCAATAAGCGCATAAAATTGTGAGAAAATTGACCTCGTAATTCATGCCAAATTTTGAATTGAGCAAAGTCAATTTTATGAAAAAGAACTATGTTCTCCTGACCTTAGCCTCATTGATTTGCACTGCTGCGCCTGAAAAAGCTCTAGCAGATGAGGTTTGGAAAACGGAAGAATATAAAGTGGTTTATCAAGAAGATCGTAATAAAACTGCCGTGTGGCGTTATGGTCGTGATGGAGTAATCTTCATTGATGGTTTGGCAGGAGTGTTTAATGACCGAGGTTCATACAATGGCTATTGGGTACAAAAGTCTTCATCGGTACGTTGCGATACCTATAGAGAAGGGGCAGATGGTAAACCTACTTATCATTGGGGCAGATTTAAAGTCACTTTCATTGATTCAAAATTCCCCTCCCGTTGGAAAGCTGATATTAGCCTTTGCGATCGCGAGCCTGTGATGACTTTAAATGGTACACCTGTTACACAGTAATCACCAAGCTAAAATACTTGCAACTGTTTGGTGGCTCTAAGCACTTATGGGAACTCCAAAAAATAAATTATCCAATTTTTGGAATCAAAACAATTTTTTCTCCCCCTGTTGCCTGCTCCCTGCCCCCTGCCTCTATAGCGCTCGCGTAGCGTCCCGCAGGGATGGTATATTTTTTTATTTGGAAGTCCCTATGGCAAGTAACTTAGTAGAGTAAGTTATAAACAAAAAATGGGCTGTCAAACGAATTACGCTAAATCTCGCATCAGTTGAAAGCGAAAAGCTTGAACGATATTGTGCAATGACAGGTAGACCAGCAACTGATGTCATTCGGGAATTGATTCGCTCTCTTGAACAAGAGGCTCTTATGGAGGAAGCAGGGAGCAAAAGAGATAGTTCAAGTGAAGATTCAACTTTGCATGAACAAGAACGCTAACCCTGGCTTATTGAGATATTACGTTTTAAAAGAATTGGGAGATAGTTCAGACACACAATTGCAGTCACTGATGAGCTTGTGAAATGCTTACGACGGTAACTGAGATTCGCGGCATAACGGCTGCGCTCAGAGGTTGCTAAAAACTTGAACTCAGCACGAGCGGCTTTCTTCAATCCGTTGCACCGCAATTGTTAGACATTAGAAATGAACAAACTAACACTTTTACTATCATCAGATAGTTTAATCATTCGCTCAAAGCTTAGTCCTAGTTGTTTGAGCAGCTTTGCTGAACCATAATTGTCCGGTGTAGTGATAGCGACAATACGAGTTAAGCCGAAGGTTCTTCTCCCATACATCATGACAGCAGAAGCAGATTCATAGGCGTATCCTTTTCCCCGGAACTTAGGAAGAAAGGCAAACCCAACATCCACATCCTCCAAGGAATCTCTTTTTATCAAACCGCAAATTCCAATTGAGACGCTCTTCCCCTTTAGTTCAACCAAATACAGCCCGAAGCCGAGACGCTCATACATAGCAACCGGATTCTTCAAAATATATTCACGAGCATCATCAAGGGTTCTCACACCTTTATCACTAATAGAGCGCAGCCACAAAGGGTCATTCAATATCTCAAGAATGAACTCGCTATCTTCAACTGTCAGCCGACGAAGAACTAAACGCTCTGTTTCAAGAACTCTCATAGTCGAACACCTTGTTATTGATGTCTAACTATTTATTATACGGAAAGTTTCTATATAATTTTTTTCTAAATCCTAATATATCAAGCATTACATACCTTCTTCCTAGATATACGGGAAACTTTTTTAAACCCCCTATTTTAGAATTGTCCGTAATATTAATTTAGAAAAATAAAAATAGTAGAACGTTAATTTGGTATTTAATATTTTTTACAACTAGTTATGGTTTTTGATTATATCGATAAGTATCCATACCGAACAAAACAAGTTTTAGGAATTAGTTACGAACAATTACGATCGCTGTTAAATTGTGCCATAAAACGTCACCAAGATATCAAAATTAAACAGGAGAGCCAGAAAATTAGAATCAATGCATTTGGAGGAGGATTGATGAATCCCAATACAAAAGAACTGATGCAACAACTAGGGCAACAGTACGAAGGTGCTGTAATGAAGCCCTTGTATACGGCTGTGGTCATTGTAACCCCAGGGCAAGAGGGACATGCACGGATGTCGGGTCATGCTCGTAGTGACGATGGCTTACTTGACTTGAACCTTGCTTTTCCTACTAAACTTGGTGGACACGGGCAAGGAACCAATCCAGAGCAACTTTTTGCAGCAGGTTATGCAGCCTGCTTTCATGGAACACTGGCTTTGGTTTCAACAAAAGCAGGTATTGATGCTTCAACTGCCACGGTTACATGTGCTGTAACCATTGGCAGAGATCCAGCCGATGGTGGATACATACTGTCTGCAAAATTAACTGTTGCTCTTCCTGGGGAAGACCGAGAGAAATCTCAACAGGTGGTTGCCCAAGCATACAAGCTCTGTCCCTACTCGAAAGCTATTCATGGCAATGTTGATGTGGAGGTGACGGTAGCTTGAATCATCTGGACATTATGACTGTTGATAGCTTTTTGCAATAACTTTTAAGTGACTTGCCATCTGACGCAATCATGAGGAGCAGAGCCTTGTATAGTGTCCATAAAAAAACGCGGTCGTGGGACAGGTATAGTGATCGCGGTCATTGTCTAAGCCATGACTGAAAATTAGCTGTATATGGTATTGAATGAGAACTTTGGCTCGACCGTGCCGATTGATTTTCATGTCCCAACTGTAAACCCTGTAACCCAGAACGTACACTCAATCTAAGCCCCAGCGATAGCCGTTTCTACGTCTTTTGATAGAAGTTTATTTAATTTTAAGAGATTACTAAGATATTAAGTTAAAAAACGGTTCTTCAGATAGAAACTTATGACAACCGAGCAAGAGCTTCAATCTCTTTTCAATACTTTAGATACCGATCAAGACGGCAAAATCTCCATTAATGATCTTTTTTTAAGTCCTGGTCTAAGCGTAATCATCTCATCAGAAACAAATAGCACTACTCCCCAGGAATTACTAGTAAATTATGATTCAGACAAAGACGGTAGTATTACCTTTGAAGAGTTAAAGGAAGCAGTTGAGAAAGCAAATAATTTAACTTAGCAGTCAAAAAACCCAATACCAAATACCAATACCCAAAATCCCTCTCTAGCCCAGGCTTTGAGGGATTTGCATGAAAAAGACAATTGTGTGTTCGTTATCTTCTGAGTCGCTTAAAGTAACGGAAGCAAGGTTTGTTTTAACCCAAGATTGAACCTGAATTAACTTCCCACTGATGTTTGAGCAATTCTTGGTAAGTCGCTTCCCTAACTATCATCTGCTTATAGAACATCAGCAAAAACTCTCGAGCTTGTTCACGGGACATCTGCTGCACTTGATCAGAGAAAGTTCTGAGGCTAAATTCTTGTTCTAAAGATAATTCAATGGGTTGATTCATCGCTTTTATTACCTACTCTTTTATCGAACAGAATTCAGAAGTCAAGAGTCAGAATTCAGTTGGGTATTCTGTACGACTGGCGGATGAATAATCGGCGTTTTTGCATCCCCACCAAATTGAAAATTTGGTGGTCAAACAAGAAAGTCGCGGGTCTGAATCCCCGACTGATTGATTCTGACTCCTGAATTCTGACTTCTGAATTCTTCTTCAATTGAGTTTGCTTATGTAAGCAAATATTGCTTTATATAAATAAATATTAGGATAGTTTTACAAAAATTAAAGGGGTGTAAACCGTATTAAGTAGGTTATAAATGCCGTATCTGCTGCTGAAAACCTTGATATCACTCCATTGTGGCAACCCAAGTAAAAACCTAAGTTCTAATATTTCTTACTTTGAGCTTTTTAAAAGCATGTTTAGCCTCTGCTTGCGGCTGGCGATCGCCTACGGCGGGCGCTTGCGCCATCGCTCAAAAGAACAGATGGGCAATACAATTATTCCTTTGGGCAAAAGTGAATAGCACGCTTGAAAAGCATAAATCTCTGGTATTCCTAGATGAAAGGGTGTGGGGTTGCAGGTTCAGGTGTGGGGAATTAAGAATGTCTTGAACTGCTTGACGTACTCGCATTTAATTGTCTGAAACACACTCAGTCTACACCCTAGCCCCAACAAGATAGCCCTGACAAGGTTTCTTTCACATGAGTCTTCGTACCATTCCCCCATAATCAGTAATACCAATCCTTCAAAATTAGGTAACAGATGCAATTTCTGAAAGTGCTACTAATTTAAGTTTCTTAATTGCGAATTCCGAATTTGTATAAGTCATACTTATAGAACCCTTGAGAAAGTTTCCTCAACTCTGTGGGATTGCTACCATTACATCACAGTAAAAGTAATTTCCCGAGTCATAGCGAATGAGGTTGCGGTTTTGAAATCCCAATTAACTAATCATCAGGTACATTTACAAGATTGCACTATTTTTTATCAGCAAAGTAGGTTGGAGTCGAGTTCAATCCCTATCCTATTTCTACACGGCTGGGGAATCTCTACTGAGCCTTATCAAGAAGTGCTGAAACTACTAGCACAGCACCATACTATAATTGCTCCTGACTTACCCAGTTTTAGGAGATCAACTTACTCTGGGCTACTTTTCGATTACCTTAGCTATAGCAAATGTCTCCTTTCGTTTCTAGAAGTTTTGGATTTACAACAATTTCATCTAGTAGGACACTCATTCGGCGGAGGTATTGCCATTACTTTATCTACACTTGTTCCAGAAAAAGTCAGAAGTGTAATTCTAGTAGATAGTACTGGGCTGACCACGCCATCTATACCAGAGATGATACCGCGAAGGGCAATCGAAATGACGGCTCAAATGTTTCTCCCAAGACGCAGATTGAAATTAGTTGATATTCCTTTGGTTTTCTCCTATAACTTGTTATTCAATACAGTCAATGTCATTCAAGGATTGCTAATTTCTTTATACGAAAATATTAACCATTTGCTACCAAAAATCCCAGCCCCCTGTTTGTTATTATGGTCAGAAAAAGACCTAACTACACCATTAAGTAACGCTCAAAAAATGGCGGCAATTATTCCAGACTCTAAATTAATTACTGTAGAAGAAGGTTTCCACGAATGGGGACTCTGGTATCCTGAGAAATTTACATCACTCATATTGGATTTTATTTGTCAACTTGAGCAATATTGATACAGCTTGAACTGGGGCAAAAAGCTCAGTCTCAGTTGTTCCCCCTGCCCCCTTGCCTCTTTTGACCAGGATTTATGGCTCCTGGCAGGCAAAAAGGGAAACCGTCTGTGTTTATTTCTCAGGGAAAAGGGGATACAGTTTCGTCTATTGAACAGTACAGTCCCCCCATTGTGCAGCAGTTAAGACACGCAGACTATGACGTACAATCTCATGAGTTCAACGGGTTGCACATAGTTCCAAGCGCGATCGTCCAAAAAGCTATGAAGTGGTATACTCAACCAACACCGAGTGCAAATTAACTATTTTTTAGTATAGATAGTTATAACTAAAGGAAATAAATCATGTCAGAAAGATTGTTATTACTTAGTAATTCAACAAATATCGGTGAAGAATACTTATTTTATCCTCGGCAGGAAATTAAAAACTTTTTAGGAAGCTCTGTCAGTAAAATAGTGTTTATCCCTTTTGCAGCCGTTACTTCAAGTTATCAGCAGTATAGCGAAAAAGTTGAAAAAGTATTTCAAGATATAGGTTATGAAGTTGATGCTATTCATTTGGTTGAAAATCCTCATGAATTAATTAAAAATGCAGAAGCTGTGGTAGTTGGAGGCGGAAACACTTTTCATTTAATACATTGCTTACACCAGACTAAATTACTTGAGGACATCAAAAATAAAGTTAGTAATGGAACTCCTTATATCGGATGGAGTGCAGGTTCTAATATTGCTTGCCCTACCATCAAAACAAGTAATGATATGCCGATAATTGAACCGATAAGTTTTCAAGGATTGAATTTAGTTCCTTTTCAAATCAACCCCCACTATACAGATGCAGTAATCCCAAATCACAATGGAGAGACAAGAGAACAAAGACTGGAAGAATTCTTAGTTTTAAATCCAAATATTTATGTTGTAGGGTTGCCGGAAGGAACAATGTTAAAAATTGAAGATTCATCAATCAGATTGATTGGCGAAAAAACGATATATTTATTCAAGTTTGGAGAAGAAAAACAAGAATATTATCCTAATGATAATTTAGATTTTCTTCTTGAAAGAGTTTCTTCTGCCTGATGACCTTTTTTAAATGACTAAATCGCTTAATAGCATCCGATGGTCAGAATTTACACCTTCGATAGTTTGTAAGGATTAAGGTCTAATATTTAGGAAGCAGAGATGGGCGAGACTGAGGATTAATAGAGTCAGCCACTAATGCTTATACAAAAAAATCAATTACAGACCTGTTTTGACGACGACAAGTCTGCACCACCGTCAACAAATTGGCAGTGTGTTTGAATGTCTCCATTGAACAAGAGCCACCACTAACATGAGCGTTTTATGACAGCTAAACGCAATGATCTTTCAGCCTGATTGTTATCAGGAGGAAGTTCAAGGTTGTCTAAAAAATACCACCATTGATTTGCTTTATCCCGCAAAGAACGTAAAAGGTTCCGGCTCTAGCTCCTGCTAGAGGAACTGGTAGAAATGATCATAACTGCGGCACTCGCTATAGATCAGCGGCAAGCAACAATAGAAGAACTCAAACAGGAAATAGAGAAACTGCGTCTCAGTAGAGACTTGGATAGCAAAACCTCATCAAAACCAAATAAGTAATTTAGCGATCGCTGGTTTAAAGTTCGACATCACAAAATCGCGTTGCTTCTAATTAGCTCTTACTTGAGAGATACGCATCTAAGTTAAAGTTTTCATACCCTAAAGGGGTAAAATTTTGGCTCGGACAATGGCAAAGTTTACTGTTAGCGACTATTTATTGCTTCGTCTGGAGCAAATCGGCATCAAGCATATCTTTGGCGTTGCTGGAGACTACAATATGGAGTTTCTCGACTATATTGTTAACCACAATTGCATCGAGTTAATTCCTACTTGCAACGAACTTAACGCATCCTATGCTGCCGATGGTTATGGTCGGCTCAATGGTATTGCAGCGTTAGTAACTACGTTTGGTGTTGGTGAACTCAGTGCTATTAATGGTGTCGCTGGCGCTTATGCTGAACACGTTCCTGTTGTAGCGATTACTGGTGCTCCTGCAACTGAAATTCAAGCTCTTGGTTCACTTGTCCATCATACGCTTGGTACTGGTGATTTCTCAATTTTTGCCCGAATGTATCAGCAGGTAACGGTGGCTCAAGCATATTTAACAAACGAAAATGCAACAACGGAAATTGATAGAGTTTTAGGTATCTGTTTGCTGAAGAAGTTACCTGTTTATATTTCCATACCTATGGATATTGCTCTGGCTGAGGTGTCTGCACCGTCTGATTTCTTTATAGCTCCTGTATTTCAGAGTGATGGCGCTACAATAGCAGAAATAATTGATGTCTCTGTAAACATACTGGAAAAAGCTTCCCAACCTGTGATTCTTGCTGATATTGGTGTAGCTCGCTATCATTTGCATGAACAATTGCGAGAATTGCTAACAGCTACTGGATACCCCTATGCCACGATGAACATGGGAAAAGGATTGCTAGAAGAAACCCACCCCCAATTCATCGGCATATATAATGGTGCTGCCAGTCAGGAATTTGTCAGAAAACGTATTGAGCAGGCAGATTGTGTTTTAACTATCGGTGCTTTGATGACTGATTTCAACACAGGCAAGTTTTCTGCCAAACTTGATCCCAGCCAAACTATTGAAGTGAATGGGCAGTATGTAAAAGTTAAACATGCTTTATACAACAATGTCGCTATGGCAGATGTGCTTTCTGCTTTAACCCAACGATTGCAGCGCCGCGATCCTCAAACGCTTTACTTCAAATCAGCAACAGAGAATTTAGATCCTGGTTTTATAACGCCTATCGTTGGCGGTTCTTCGGCACCGATTACGCAGCAGTATTTTTGGCATAGATTTGCTCATTTTCTCCAAGAAGATGACATTATCGTTGCTGAGACTGGAACTTGTTTGTTTGGTGCCTCTATTGTTCCTTTACCAAAAGGAACTACTTTCGTTGGGCAAGTACTTTGGGGATCGATTGGTTACTCTGTTGGTTCATTACTTGGTTGTGCCATCGCTGCATCACAACGTCGCTCTATCCTACTAGTTGGTGACGGGTCTTTCCAAATGACTGCACAAGAACTTTCAACCATCTTACGCCATAATCTAAAACCGATTATTTTTTTGATCAACAATGATGGATATACTATAGAGCGTGATATTCACGGTGAACGTATGCCGTATAACGACATTCAACCTTGGAATTATCATCAGCTCCCTAAAATTTTCGCTGGCAATGCCTGGGCAATTAAAGTTAGTACCGAATCCCAGTTAGACAAAGCATTAGAAACAGCTCAACAAAACCGTGACCAACTTGCTTTTATTGAGGTTGTAATGGATAAAATGGACAGCCCAGAGGTTCTATTGAAGATGTTGCAGCAATAAAGCAACATACTGCCTCATCAATTACTCAGTACCCTAACGATTGATGAGCGTTGCGGTGTGATGCTGGAGTTTGAGGATGTTGACCTTGATAAGTTTGCTCAATTGGTGACAGATGCGCCCCAGTGGACTGAATGGATGGCGTGAGAAAGTTAGGTAGAAAAAACGACGCTTTGTGTTATTCCGTCAAAATTGGAGATGTCCATGCCTTGAGTTCTAACTGTGCTTGAGTCTCAAGCCCTTAAATACTGATTAGACAGCCAGGGGTCTGTCTGCAAAGGCGATTTTCTGAAGAATTTTTAAGAAATTAACATTCTTCAGAAAAGGAAAGACGTAATGCTGAAGTAATCCTCAAAAGTTCAGAATCAGAGATTTTGTAGTTTACACACATACAAGCGTGTCTGAAAACCTTACATGACTTGCGTCTCTGATATACTTCATCCATGTCAAAACCTAATTATTAGTTTTTCAATTTTTTGGAGGAGAGGATAATGTTGAAGTTCACCTGTTTGATGATTGTTGGGGCAGTATTGTCGATCAGTGCGCCAGCTGTGGCTGAAAGTCGTGCGGTTAATATCAGTATTGGCAGTATTGGTGGTTCTTTAGATAATGCTGCTTTGCGAACAGTTCGCCAGGTTATCGGATTTGCAGTCGGCACTAGCACCGTCGATAAATTCATTGTATATAGTCCCAGGGCCGGATCTATTCCCATCGAAGGAGGTTTATCTGCTTGTGCTGAAGCTGGCTTCGGCATAAGTAATACAACATTTAATGCTTTTATCCAGCAGTTGCGTTCAATTAGTCCCAAACCAGGGACTTTCTACAATGTAGAACTTACCGCTAGCTGCAAACAGAAATAAGAATGTCGTTTGCACTCAAGCGCGGTAGGATGGGCTGAGGTAAGAAGCCCATCCATTGAGTTACACCTAAGCTCGTAAGCTTAATATGTTGCTTAACCGGAGCGTCGACTTTTAGCGCAAGAGGCTTTTGGTTGCATTAGACATACACCACTTTCAGTATTAGTTATTCGACGGACGCTTGCATAGACGAAAGTTCTGATTCTGCGATTAACACGCAGATTAATGTGTTTATATAAAGTTTGATCACTACCTTTATGTCTTCACTACTGAAAGGGCTATAGCTTTTAAAGCTAAAATTTTTATCTTTGTGAAAAATTAGCCACAACCCTTGCATCAGGTAAATCAGAGTTTCACCATGCGTGTTAGCGCGTAATTGCTCAAAATTGCTAAGGGCTTTGGTGTATCCGCCCTGCTCAAGCTCTTCCGTAATAATGCTGCCTGGATATTCATTTATAACTCTATGAAGTGTATCAAGCCAGATCGCACCTAGTCGATTTTCTTGTAAATATGTCAATTCTCTTTCGACTGCCTGATCTAAGTTAAAGTTTCCAAATCCTTTTGGGTTAAGATGCCGAAGCTATCCAGAAAGTAAGGGCTTGGGGTGCAACCCAGAACCGACTCGACCTGAGCCACCACTCCGATAAATTGTTCTCGGTTACGTTGTTCTTGTTGAGAGGAAGCTGCTCTAGAGCATAGCCAAGCGCACCAGGCTCTAAATAAAAGTCGTTCTAATTGACGTAGAGGAATCACTGTAGGGTCTTCTATTCCTTGGCTCAATGGAGCAAAAACCTTTTCCAAAGCGATCAAAATGTCATCGCTTTCCTTAATAATCCTTCCATCTAGCTCGATTGCGGGGAGCATTCCTGATGGTACCTTACGTTTGTACGAACTTTCTTTCTCCCCATAGCAGAACATTGTCACTTTTTCGATGCGGTAGGGGATCTGTTTTTCCTCTAGCCATAACCAAACTTTTTGACAGTAAGGACACCAGGCGTGGTTATCACGGTACAGCGTTACCCGCACAATTGCTACGACATAATCTAATTTATATTCAGCTAGTTTTCTAATAAATTCACTGCTTTCACCCTTACGGGTTCGCCAGTCGCTTCAAGTCGGGGAACCCGCCCAACGCGCTGGCTCACCATATAAACTATCTGCCAGTACCCGCTCAATATTAAAGCCTGATTCAATTAATTCTGTAATAATTTCTGATGCTAACTCTATTTTAGTTTTATATTTATCTTCTGGTTTTAGCGTCCCTTTAGGTTTGAATACTTTTACAATTAATGGAAACGTTATATCACAGTAAACTCCATAAACATTGACTGCAAACGTTACCATTATCAATTTTTCCCACACTCCCTAGATATTGTCTTGCTACATAATCAGTCTTTTTGCCTTTCTTCCTATCTCCAGTTTCATCTATTACTAGCGTAATGGCGTTTCCATCTAATCCTTTCTTGAGTTTATTTAATCTTCGACTTTTTATTTTATCTATTGACCAATCTGAATTGGCTAGAAAATGGTGTAATGACTGTGCTGAGTTTATACTTACGACTTTTGCTATTTCTGGTAATGATTTTCTTTTTATCGTTGATATTATCCCCAAGTGTAAATATTTGAAGCACTCATAATTTCTTACTTCTTTAAATAAGTCTTTATACTCTGCACAAGCTTTGGGTTTTCTCTTCTTAAGAGGGACTACTGATTTCTTGGGTCCTTGTGGCGGACGGCATGTTTCACAGTAGAGCGGTCGCACACCAAAAGTAACTCTAGGGGTCGGTTGTTCGCACTGCTTACATACGAAGTTGAAAACGCGAGTGTGAATTTCCCGCTTATGCGCTCTGACGGTGTACTCTCGGACATCGATTGTTTTGCTGGGCATTGATTACCTATTGTGGTCTTACTTCTTTAAATATAGTTTTAAGATCCGTGCATCATCTGACTAAAACATCCTCTTAATCAAATAAATACTCTTGGATGTCATTTTGATGATGGCGGAGAATACTTATAGCTTTGACCTGGATTTGACGAATCCGTTCTCGGCTGAGGTTTAGCTGTTGGCCAATCTGAGCGAGATTGAAATGCTGATCATTTTCTAACCCAAAGCTTAAAGTCAACACTTGACGCTGTATAGGTGTCAATGGTTCTAAGAATTTCGCCACGTCTTGCGATAAAAGTTCTTGGGTGAGGAGTTTTTCTGGTGAAACGCCAACGTCAGCTAAAATCTCGCCCAATTCTGTCTCTTGCTCATCTCCGACTTGTTTATTTAAAGAGATGGCTGTGCGAGAAGCGGTGAGATATTCTCGAAGTTTATGGGGGCTTATGTTTAATGCTGATGCAATTTCTTCAGCAGTGGCATGACGACCGAGTTTTTGAAAGCTTTCTCGCTGCACTTTTTTAATTTTATTAAGTATTTCAGTGAGGTGAACAGGCAATCTAATAGTGCGCGATTGTTCTGCAATTGCTCTGGTTATAGCTTGACTAATCCACCAGTAGGCGTAGGTTGATAGCTTATAACCTCGGTTGGGATCAAACTTTTCTATACCTTTTTGTAAACCGATTGCTCCTTCTTGGATCAAATCTAGAAATTCCAAATTGCGGTTCTGGTATTTCTTGGCAACAGAAACTACTAGTCGCAGGTTAGCTGTCACCATTTTTTGTTTAGCCTTTTGACCAAGGTGTAGTGCTGCTCGGATTTGTGCTTCGGTTTTTTCAACAGCATTGGCTAATTCTGTCATTGTTGGTTCACGGTCTAGCTGTTGGGTGAGTTCATTTTTAGATTGCTCAATGGCAATCATTTCTTGTACCTGTCTACCATAAGCAATTTCTTCCTCTGGCTTTAATAAAGGATACTGAGCAATTTCTTGCAAATAAATGCGAACCATGTCGGAACTGAGGCTGGACATACAAACTTTTCGGCTTTTTTAAACCAGGGGACTTAAAAGTATAAATCAAATAGCTCAATAAAGTTTTCTATTTTGAAGAACCAAAACATATCACCAATGCAGCCCTGCCTGAAGTAACCTCTGCTGTAATCGTGTATAGCGCTTTTGGTCATCGGTAGAGCGCACCGCTAGAGAGATCGCTTTTTTCGCTCCAACAACGAGCGCCAGCTTCTTGGCACGAGTTAACCCGGTGTAAAACAGGTTCCTGGTCAACATTATGTAATGCTGCATATAGATTGACAGAATTACCACTGGATATTCTGACCCCTGGCTTTTATGAATAGTCACGCTCCAGGCTAAAGTAATTTCGTTGAGATCAGCATAGTCGTAAATCACAGTACGCTCACCATATTGCACTGTAACTTCCTGCTCGACAGTATCAATAGCGAGGATAATTCCCAAGTCACCGTTGAAGACTTCACGGTTGTAGTCGTTGGTTAGCTGAATGATGCGATCGCCCTCGCGTAACAAATTCCCACCTCTATTAATCTCCACCTTGTCGGGGGTGGGTGGATTAATCAATTGCTGCAACACGGTATTAAGATTGCGAGTCCCGACTGCTCTCCGTGTCATCGGGCAAAGCACTTGGACATCAGTGGTAGGATTAAAACCCAGTCTTGGAACGAAATCAGCGATTAACTCGCAGATTGCTTGTACTCCTTTAGCCGACGAAATCAAGGGTACTTACAGAGGGATGATGATTGCGATTCCCCCCGAAGAATGGCGTGTTTTTCACAACATGACCTTCATCGAATTATCGCAAATTCTCAAACATCTGGCAGGTCTTGCCAAGCTGAGAGCTTTTCGTCGTCATCCGCGAGACCCAAAAAAACCTCAGCCAAAGAGGACTTACCTCAAGAATCGACCTCATGTCTCAACTTATAAGATTCTAAACCAGAAAAAACAGGAAAATAACACACCTTGAAAGGGCTAGTCCTAGATATAACCAGCGATCGCTAAAGAACGTCTGCCCATACTGAGAAATTAAAAAGATTCATCCTTGATATTGTTCTTTTTATTCTTTACTTGCTCAATTTCCTTTGCTAAAAAGAAATTCAGAATTGTTCGTAGCGCAATGATGGAGGCTAGTTTACCAATTTCATCCCAAGTGGAAGCGATCGTGCTACGTAAAATGTCAGCAGCCAATGCAAACTCAAGGGAAAGAGCCAGCCACATACCCAACGCTAGCCGAATTTCCTCTTTAGCCTCGTTCAGCTTTTTACGGCGGCTGAAGAAAAAAACCAGGATCTTGACTACGGCTTCCAAAACAACGATACCAATGATCATGCCAGTGAAGATATCAACTGCTGTAGCAAGTACACTCGTCAAATTCGTGACGAAATCTTCCATTTAGAACTTGGCATCTACTAGCTGCTCAATCATGCTATCTTCGTATCCTATCTAGGATTGGCAAAGAAGTAAAACCTATCTTCCCCTCATTGTGTTAATAATCGTTAAAAGAACAAATACAACTCTATGAGTAAGTTTCAAATCGATATCGACTTCAGCAATATAGATTTAGCTTCCCTTGAGACAGAAGAAGATTTTCAAAGGGAGGCAAGAACATTACTACCAAAGGTACTGGTCAAACTAGGTGAAAGTGTGGCTGAAAAAACTTGGGAAGAATTACAGCAAAAGCTGCAAGGTACTGGAGGTAAACTCAAATCTTCTCCAAGCGAGAAACGCAAGTTTATGCAAGAAACAGGAAGAACTTATCAACGAAATGCGAGTAAGAGAGAAAGACAAGAACTAGAAGAATATATAGTAGAGCAATTACGCCAGCACAAGCGGTAAAGATCCACCTAAGCCTGATACACATGTATTCTCATTTCTATTGTTAGTAGTAGTTTTGGTAGGGTGCGTTAGGCTTTGGCGTAACGCACCACTGTACTAACTTCTAGTATTCAAAATCATTGTAAGGGCACAATATATTGTACTGAACAAGTCTTTGATACTCGTGAACGAGCCTTTGAACTCCGTTAATGAGTCTTTGATACTCGTGAACGAATCTTTGAACTTCGTCACCGAGTCTTTGATATCATGTCCGGTTGAAAAAACCAACAGCGAATCAACTCTACTTGGAAGCGATAGCCGTCGTCAACTTCCTCAATTAACTCACGTTGTAACAGCAAGTTAAAAGTAATATCAGCATGAAGGAACTGTTGTAATAGAGTTTGGCGGCTAACTATAGCTCCTTCCCCTTGAGCGGCGATAAAACGTAAAATAGCTTGTCCAGTGGCGTCTACTTGGTTGTTTTGAATGTCAGCAAAGAAAAAGCCCCCACTTTGCAAAGCTTTAGGTATTGCGGCTTCCACATCTGCTAAAATTGCCAATCGCCGGATAGAGGGGTCTTGTTCGTTCTTAAGGACAATAATTTCCGCACAGAGTAGTTGTACTAACAATGGGTGACAGCGCGTGAGTTGCAGTACCCGCTCAACGGCGTTAGGTTCATAGCGGAGAGTAAAATCTTTGACAGGATGTTCAATTAATTGTCGTGCTTCCGCTTCTTTGAGATACGAAATATGTACTACTTGGACATTAATTAGATAACTAGCCCAGCGCTGATATTCTTCGATAGTATGAGAGCCAGCTAGTAAAACCTTGAAGCGGGGACGATGTTGGATGAGGTGACGCAGCATACCCAAAACATCCTGTTCATCAAAACGACCTTTGGCTATGGCGTTGTCCAGCACCTCAAATTCATCTAGCGCTAGTAAGGCGGTATTTTGTTCTAGAACCTGTTCTACTTTATCTAGCCATTCATAGAAATAGGTAAAGGGGTCAGATTTTAACACTTCGCGGGCTAGGGACGGTAAAATTACACCTTGCTTTTTCGCTGACTTCTCCATCTTTCTAGCCAGATTGTAGAGAAAACCTGCATGGTCACTAGCTGATGAAGGTGCGCCTTGCAAGTCTACAAACATGGGGATGATGTTACTAGGTAGTAACTTTCCTATGTTGTAGAGGAGGGAAGTTTTACCCATACGTCGCTGACCGTATAGTAGCAGAGGTGGGCGACGGCGATCGCGCAGTAATTGCTCTATGCGTAAGCCAATGCTGGTGCGTCCGGTGAAAATTTCTAGTTGCTCATAGAGTGGTACGCCAATAGTGTAGGGATTATCAATTTCTTGGCGGAGTTCAGTAATCCTAGCCAGTTCTCCTACATAGTTAGTTATTATCTCACGCCAACTTTTGATGATGGGGTAGAAACGGACTGTGTATTTGTCGCTGCTACGATGCAAGTTCTCTAACTGTAGATTTAATGTATCTGCAACATCTCTGAGGACTAAGCGCTGGTTATAAGCACTTGCTTGATTGAGAGCAGCATCTACATCCTCACTGATACGGCTAAAGATTTGTAGGAGAGGGCTAATTTCACTCCTTAGTTCGTCAATTACCAGACTGCCATGAGCGTTACGAATAGCTTCCACATCAGCACAGACTTGTAAACTGCGTGCATCCAGTTCAATTTGTGCAGCTTGAGCCGCCCAGCGCTGGGGGCTGGTACTGAGATATTCTAAAGCAGCTTTGCCTTCAACTGGGTTATTTTCGATTACGAAGAGAAGATGCTCGTCCAAACCAGGCAGATGTAAAAACTGCCACTCATCCCAGAAGGCTGAGTGATAGCGCAATAAACAAAAGCTCCTACCATTACGCCTCTTGTCTAATCTATAGAGGAGATAATTCCAGACAAAGAGAAATGGAAAGAATAGAACAGATCGCCAAGAGTTAATAGTTACTCCCACGCCTCCCGCCACGCATAACTTCATTGTTAACCATACGTCGAACTGGACTTTGAACGCCACGCAGAACGCCACACTTAACCCCAGGCCGAACGCCACGCCGAATGCCACGCCGAATGCCACGTCGAACGCCACGCCGAATGCCACGCCGAACGCCACGCAGAACGCCACGCCGAATGGCACTTTGAACGCCACTTGGTACTCCACTGTTGGCCCCACGCCGAACGCCATGCCGTACGGCACGTCGAACGCCACGCGGTACGGCACGTCGAACGCCACGCGGTACGGCACGCAGGACGCTACGCTTAACCCCACGCCGAACGCTACGCTTAACCCCACGCCGAACGCTACACTTAACCCTACGCCGAATACCACGTCGAATGCCACGCAGAACGCCACGCCGAACACCACGCCGAACGTCACGGGAAAAGCTATATTTGCGATTTCTTTACTCGACATCCACAGCATCAAGCCCAGCAGTAAGTTAGCCAGAATAGGCAAGATGAAGTATCCCTGGATGAGCAGCCGTCGCAGAGCAAGGTTTCGCCATCGCGCTTGTCTTAACAAGATAATCAGCGAGGAGTTGGTGTCTAAAATGGGGTCAATGCGCTTGAGATGGTTATGCCACGCTGAAGGGCGAAAGAAAAGCCAGAAAAGCAGTTGCAGGCTACCGAGTATTAAGTTGGGGTGCTGCTGGGGTGCATAGGTGTAGGCGTTGGGGGGTATTTGTGGTGAGGTCAACATTTCTGCACTCCTTATACTCTGTGTCATTGCGATTGCTTCGTCGTTCCTCCTCGCAATGACATATTCTGTCATTGCGAATGCAGCGCTAGCGGAATGAAGCAATCGCAAAAGCTAGGATTACTCAGCTTTGCTTTGGTGCGATCGCAATGACAAACTGTCTGTTAATAATGTCATTGCGAATGCAGCGCTAGCGGAATGAAGCAATCGCAAAAGCTAGGATTACTCAGCTTTGCTTTGGTGCGATCGCAATAATATCAGCAATATTTACAACTCATTATATACATCTCTCCATTCTTGATTGATGCTATTGACTAAATCAATTTTCTTTTGTCTGGAACCTGCCTTAATCTGTTTTTCTCTACTAATGGCTGTATAAGCATCTTCAAAGACTTCATAATAAACTAATTTAGTAATATTGTATTTCTTAGTAAATCCTTCTACTATTTTCTCTTTATGTTCATAAACTCTTCTTTGTAAATTGTTTGTTACTCCTGTATACAACACAGTATTATAGTTATTCGTCATTATATATAGATAATATTGCTGGCTCATTTATATTTTTTGGACAGAAACTCAGTCATAGCAAATCTTTGTTGTATCTGTCACTGCAAAATTATAAATAATAATTATGTCCTCGAAGACTTGTCAATTGCGTAGTCCTTTGGAGAAGCTGTAGGGTACGAAGTGTTGGCGAAGCGTCTCGTAGAGAAGTAAATCCTAAAACCTTGAGATTGCTTGTCTGCGACACGCTGCGCGAACGTCGTTCCTCCTCTCTACGAGACGCTACGCGAACGCAATGACAATTTAGGTTTATCATTGCAAGAGTTCCCAATCCTCTATAGGTACAGCAGGCTCAAAGGGATCGTCATAGTGAATAACCTTTCCCCGTAAAGGATAAGGATTAGATTCTGAAGGTTGGGGAAAACGTTTTAAAACAATGATTTCTACTGCTTCGCCTGCTTGAAACGGTAAATCCTCAAGAATCAAGGTTCCGTTTTTAGTTAACTTTGTTTCAATTCGGTGTGCTTTCATAGTTACTCTGCTAGTTCTGAATCTAATAAATGAGCAAATGATTTCATTTGTCGTAAACCTTCCTCATGCCAATTATCATCATTCTCTCCTTCTTCTAAACTAAATAATCTTTCTCTACACAGAATTTGTAATAGCAGTGGCCAGCAGCTACTTTGTGTCAAAATCCACTCTACATCTTCGTTATTGAAAGCAATCGGCGAACTCGCTATCAATTCTCGCGCTTCTATCTCAGTCAATGCTCCCAGATATGCGGTGTAGCCGAAAATATTGAAAAAAGGTGAACTGTGTCCTGTGTTGTGCGCCATGTCAATCGGTGATTCGGGGGTAGCCAAGACAAATGCTAGATTTCCTCCTGTATGGTTAGTCGCTAAGGAACGCAAACTCTCCCAAAAACTATCATCTAATTCTGGACAGCGTTGCAACCCAACACTAATCTCATCCAATAAGATGACTGTGGGAGAATGCAAATTATCACTGACTACATCCATGAAATGATCTAAATCGCAAGGTGCCGGCACTTGCATCTTCAGTGATTCTAGGATGTACTTTAGCAGTCCTTCTCGGCTTTGCATTCGTGCGTCTTGTAAGTCTACGAAAATCCAACAGTAATTTTCTGGATGCGGTAGCCAATCAGATTTTTGCTCAGGACGCAGCTGTTCTGCTGGAGTGGTGGTGATATTTTTGAGGTAGTGCAGCAAGGATGTTTTACCGCTACGCTTTTTGCCGATAATGGCGGTGTTTTGTAGGGGATAGCGTTTGAGTAAGTTGAAGAGGCGTTTTAATTCTTTCTCGCGCCCAAAAAAGTAACGGGGTTGAGTGATGGGTGCGCCAGTGATCAAGGGTGACGCTTCACCGTTAGTTGGCTGAGGTTTGGGCGCTTGAGTTTCTGGTTCTTTGTATCTAATGTCTTGCCAGTCTAGTCCTAATTTTTCACAAATTTCTAGAAAGTTCTCATAGTCAATTGCTATACCGGCAATGAAGTTTTTGACAGTGGACAGTGAAGGGCCTATGTCCTCAGAGAACTTTTTCTGGCTGGGATAGCCGTTACGCTCAAGTGCTGACTTTACTTTTTTAATATACTCTGGGGCTACTCGGAGCGATCGCGCCATCATTCCTCATCGAGAAACTGCTGTGAGTATATCAGGTTTTCATACTAGCTAAATAGCCTTGCTGTTTAACCATAACGTCTTGCACTCTATGAAATTATAGTCATCCTGAACTTAACCGATAATCAACCAAAACTCGTCTAATCAGTGACTGTTTCTCAACTCAGTTCTCAACCAGCACGAAGTTGTAATGAGAATGTAAGGGATTAGGGGCTTTAAAAATGAAACGAGAATTGGGAATTCTGCAAATTACCTTATCACTTTGCACAGTGATGATGTTTGGTACAGTAACTTACGCCGCTATTAATATGGTGAATGGTCAATACCAGGTGGAAATAGCGCTCAATACTAAGGGACTCATTATTAAGTCAGATATTGACAAAAGGCAATGCAAAGCAGTAGAAGATATTGCCCAAGAGCAGAAAAGCACAAATTTAAACCAGAAGATAATTAATTAGGAGTAAAAATCAGTAATTAGCTAGAAGTTATTGATTATACTCATTGTAAATGAACCTTTGAGCTTTGGCGATGAACCTTTGAGCTTAGTGAATGAACCTCTGAGCTTAGTGAATGAACCTTTGAGCTTTGTTGATGAACCTCTGAGCTTTGGCGATGAACCTCTGAGCTTAGTGAATGAACCTCTGAGCTTTGGCGATGAACCTCTGAGCTTAGTGAATGAACCTCTGAGCTTAGTGAATGAACCTCTGAGCTTCGTCAATGAACCTCTGAGCTTAGTGAATGAGTGTTTGATACTCGTGAATGAACCTTTAAGCTTCATGGTTTTTTTTACGAACCACAAAGGACACATTCGCGCAGCGTCTCGTCAGAGAAGAACGCAAAGAAAGAGAAGAAATATGTCTATAAATTGAGTGAAGTAAAGCGGTGCGTTAGCCTTTGGCATAACGCACCCTACCAAAACACTAAACAAGTTAGGAATAAATAACTCCTAACTCTTGTAGAGACGCGATTAATCGCGTCTCTACTTTTTACGCGATTAATCGCGTTTCTACTTTTTACACCGCACAACTCAACTCGCCGGCTTTTTGACTAAAGCGGTGATTCTCCCGGTAGTCTACGGGACAATCTATCACCGCAGGTACATCTTGAGCGAGGGCTTCTTTCAAAGTGGGAATCAAATCTAGAGCCGATTCAACTCGGTAACCTTTTAAACCCATACTTTCGGCTAATTTAACAAAATCAGGATTGCTAAAATGCACAAAAGATGAGTTTCCTTTGCCAAATTGATTTTCTTGTTTCCATTCAATTAACCCATAGCCGCCATCATTGAAAATTATGGTGACAAAGGGCGTACCGACACGCAAGGCTGTTTCTAATTCCTGAGAATTCATCATAAAGCCGCCATCGCCTGTTACAGCAACGACTTTGCGGTTAGGATGAACGAGTTTTGCTGCTAAAGCACCAGGAATTGCAATACCCATAGCCGCGAAGCCGTTGGAAATTATGCAAGTATTGGGGCTATGGCAATGATAATGACGGGCCATCCACATCTTATGTGCGCCAACATCTGAGATAACGATATCATCTGGGCCCATCACTTGCCGTAAGTCATAAATTAACTTTTGCGGCTTAATCGGAAATCCGTCATCATGGGCGTACTGTTCGTAATCAGCCCGAATCTCTGACCTTAAGCTAATGGCAAAGGGATCGGGTTTACCTTGTCGGTCTGCTAATTTTAAAATTTCATAAAGGGAATCTGAAATATCTCCCACGACTTCGGCGTTGGGAATATAACTACTATCAATTTCTGCCGGACTTACCCCAATATGCACAATGGGAATTTCACCATTACGATTCCATTTCTTCGGGGAAAATTCAATCAAATCATAGCCGATCGCAATTACTAAATCTGTGTTATCAAAGCCACAAGTAATATAATCTCTTTGCTGCAATCCCACTGACCACAAAGCTAATTGATGTGTATAGGGAATCACACCTTTACCCATGAAAGTATTAGCAACAGGTATATTCAGCAAAGTGGCAAATTGCGTTACGGCATCACTTGCTTGAGCGCGAATTGCCCCATTTCCGACTAAAATTAATGGGTTAACTGCTTGGCAAATTGCGGCGGCGGCTGCCCGAATGCTAGCAAAAGATGCATAAGTTTTTTCACTATTATCCTTACGCAAAGGTTTGCCTTCGACGGGCATAGCAGCAATATTTTCTGGCAAATCTATGTGAACTGCACCAGGTTTTTCTGATTGCGATCGCTTAAATGCTTTCCGTACTACTTCGGGTGTAATACTCGGTCGCACAATCTGCTTATTCCACTTAGTAACAGGTGCAAACATTGCCACCAAATCTAAATATTGATGAGATTCGATGTGCATTCGGTCTGTTCCCACTTGACCAGTAATCGCCACTAAAGGCGCACCATCAAGGTTAGCATCTGCTACCCCAGTCATCAAGTTGGTTGCCCCAGGGCCAAGAGTAGAAAGACACACTCCAGCTTTTCCTGTTAGGCGTCCGTAGACATCGGCCATGAATGCTGCACCCTGTTCATGACGAGTCGTAATAAATTTAATCGAAGAATGTTTTAGCGCTTCCAAAACGTGCAGGTTTTCTTCGCCAGGGAGTCCAAAAATATATTGCACTCCTTCATTTTCTAGGCACTGCACCAATAATTCTGCTGTATTCATTTTATTTCCTAACTAGCAACGAATAAGACTTTAGCCATTAGTCATTTGTCTTTTGTCATTTATCATTTGTTCTTTGACTAATGACCAATGACTAATGACTAATCACTTCACCCACACAGTTTTAACATTGACAAACTCATGTATACCCTGGATACTCAATTCTCTGCCATATCCAGAACGCTTAGTACCACCAAAGGGCAACCTGGGATCAGATTTGACCATACCGTTGATAAATACGGCACCTGCTTCGATTTCCTCAACCAAGCGATCGCTCTCTTGGTTGTTGGTTGTCCAAGCACTTGCACCTAAACCAAAGGGTGAATCATTAGCGAGTTTAATGGCAGCATCGATATCTGGAACCCGGAATAACAAGGCTACCGGGCCAAAAAATTCTTCTTTGGCAATTGGTGCTTTAGGTGGGATATCTATGATAATCGTTGGTGGATAAAAGTTTCCAGGACGATCTGATAAAGGATGTCCACCGGTGAGGACTTTACCACCGCTGCTAATCGCACCTTGCACTTGTTGATCTAAATCCTGGAGAATACCAGGAGTTGCCAGTGGCCCTAAATCGGTATCTAGTTGCATGGGATCGCCAACTTTGAGCGCCTCAAATTTTTCTAAAAGTAATTTTTCAAATTTGTCTGCGATCGCATCTGCGACAATAAAACGTTTCGCTGCAATACATGATTGCCCGTTATTCAACATCCGCGCTGTAGTAGCTGTGACAACTGCTGTCTCTAAGTCAGCACTTTCTAACACAATAAACGGGTCACTTCCTCCCAATTCCAAAACTGTTTTTTTAATTTGTTTGCCGGCGGCGACGGCGAGGGATGCGCCTGCTGGTTCGCTTCCTGTCAAGGTGGCAGCTTTTACCCGTTCATCAGCCATTAAATCGGCAACTTTGGCAGCGCCTATTAATAGAGTTTGAAACGCACCCTCAGGAAAACCTGCGCGTCGGATAATATCTTCAATTGCCAAGGCGCACTGCGGCACATTGGAAGCGTGTTTGAGTAAGCCGACATTTCCCGCCATCAATGTCGGTGCAGCAAAGCGGAATACTTGCCAGAAGGGAAAATTCCACGGCATTACCGCGAGAATTGCACCCATTGGTTGGTAGCGAACAAAACTATGGCTAGCATCAGTTTTTACAGAAATATCAGCCAGGAAACCAGGGGCGTGTTCGGCATAATAGCGACAGACGACGGCGCATTTTTCTACTTCTGCGATCGCAGCTTTAAATGGTTTACCCATTTCTAGAGTCATTAACTTAGCAAATTCTGCTTTGTCTTGCTCTAAAATATCGGCAGCTTTTTGCAGCCATTGCGATCGTTGAGAGAAACTAGTCTGGCGATACTTTTCAAAAGCCTGATTAGCCAAATCGAGTTTAGCAGCAATCTCTGCATTGTTGAGTGCCTCAAAAGTTTTGACCGTCTCCCCAGTGGCGGGATTAATGGTAGCGATAGCCATTACCTGACCTCCCGTTAAAAAATAGCTTGAAGTAGGCTTCCTAATGTTATACATATAAATTGAGGAAGCTACTACCCAAATTCTAGTCTTTTAACCAAGAATTAGCTGTCCAATATTACAATTTCGCAATTTTAATTGAATTAAAGTATACCAATCAATAAGTATTAATATTGATGAATTAAATACAAGTAAAGTTACTATAATTTGCACAATTGAGGAATCAAGCCATGACTCAAGTCTTACGCAAACTAATTACATTCGATGAATTCGTTGCTAAATATCCAGATAACACAGGACAACGTTACGAACTATATGATGGAGTAGTAGTAGAAATGCCCCAACCAACAGGCGACCATGAAGAGATTGTTGTATTTTTATCTACAAAACTCACTTTAGAATATAGTCGCCTTAGTCTACCGTATGGGATACCAAAAACAGTATTAGTTAAACCACTTGAAAACGAATCAGCTTACTCGCCAGATATGCTGCTTCTAAATCTCCCTAATTTAGTTAACGAACCTCTCTGGAAAAAAGAATCCACTGTTACTCAAGCAGCATCTATTTCTTTAGTAATTAAGGTAGTGAGTACCAATTGGCGTGATGATTATCTGAAAAAATACGCTGATTATGAAGAAATGGGAATTCCTGAATACTGGATTGTAGATTATGCTGCATTGGGCGGTAGAGAATTTATTGGCAAGCCCAAACAACCTACTATTTTGGTTTGCTGTTTAGAAGAAGGTGAGTATCGCATTAGTAAGTTTCGAGGAGATGACTGTATCCAGTCGCCAACTTTTCCACAGTTTAATTTGACCGCAGAGCAAATTTTTTCTGCTGGCACAGTCAGCTAAATTGAGCATGAGGCTATTCAACTTCATCTCAAAATTAAGTAGGATTAGCCAAATAGTACCAAAGGTATTATTGCTGTAGCAATTATTAATATAATCCAGAAAGCGGCTGCACTCCCAAAAATCCAACTTATCCCATTTGTTGGAAGATTCTTCTAGAATCAAAATTCAAATTTAGGGTCATTTGGATTTGAGTTTTGCGAATCTCAGAATACTCTAAAAGAATGAATTCCTTCTGAAAGTCAGACATTGATATCTTGTCTAAGTCATTATCCATTTACTCCGCATTTGTAAACTTATAACCAAATTTATTTAAGTGTGAAAATATACCTTATCGTATAGCTAAAGTGCGACTGAAATTATTGAACTGCTAGAAAGTTGTTACCAACTTTAAAAAGTGCGATTGCTATAAAGCGGGCGGATACGCCATCGTCACTCAAGAGAAAAGCGATCGCAAGATTAAATCAACTAATTTGATTTCAGTAACCTTTTGAGTAGGATGACTTATTGATAATTGTTCCTTAACTTTAAGTTGACACCAATGGCGAGACGCCCACCCCACAATAAATAGTTAGATATTTTTTATTTAGAAGTCCCTAACAGAATTCATAATTAATGATTTTTGACTATTCACTATTCCCTATTATGCCTAAACTAAAGATTAATGATTGGAGCAATGATTGTTGGCACTGGCTGCAATTTTGTCTGATAAACCTTAACTAATCGCTCAATACCTTTGAAACGATAATCTCCCATTTCTTGGAAGTCTGAGGATTCTGAAAGCATTGTATGGGTGGCTTCACTAATCACGCATTCACTAGGGGGACAAACTGCTTCCATGCGAGCAGCAAGATTAATCGTCGCGCCTAATGCCGTATAATCTACCCTTTGGGAACTACCAACATCTCCCACAACAGCCTTACCACTATTAATAGCAATACGTAATTGTAGGGGTTCGTGCCAAAAATTATTGGCATTAAGATGTTCCAGACGAGTGAGCATTCCCTTGGCAGCAGTAACAGCGCGATCGGCGTGATCTGGTTGCGGTTCTGGAGCGCCAAAAAATGCCATAATACAATCGCCAATATACTTATCTAAAGTGCCACCGCAAGTAAACACTTCTTTTAGCATTTCTTCAAATAAATTATTTAATAGTTGAGCGATCGCAGTTGGCGTTAACCGTTCAGAAATTGCCGTAAAGCCAACCAAATCTGCAAACAAAATACTGATTTCGCTCTCGGCGGGAGCTAAACGACCACCCGGTAATCCACCTACAGATATCAACTGCTGCACAACTGCTGGAGAATGATAGCGTTCTAGTCGGTGACGAATCATCTCTTCAGTTTTGAGTTTCTCTACCAGTAGCCAACGCTGCACACTAGAAGCTACAAGGTTTGCTAAAGCTGAAAAAAAGCTGAGTTCTTCTTCGCCTTCATTTGCCCAATGGTAAGAAGAAAAATTGGCATCGGCATAGAGTACGCCCACAACTTTATTTTCATCCCATAAAGGTACTGCCATCGCGCTACGAATGCCTTTGACCAAAATACTTTGTTCACTAGCAAACCGTTCATCCTGATGAGTATCGGCGGTTTGAATGACAACTTTTTCGTCAAATACCTTTTGACAGATACTACGACTAATCCAACTACCATCAGAGGGGAGATGTTTTTGTTGGGAAACGTTTCTGGTAGCAGCGTTCACTAACTCCAACTGTCCGCAACCATTAACATCAATTAATAATGCCAACCGATCGATACTATCAAGGTAACGAAAAACGACTTGTTGCACTTGAGAAAAAATCTCTTCTATAGACGCCGCCGCACAGAGATTTTTAGCTATGTCCACTAAGTCTTTGAGACGGGCAATGGTTTTATCCTTATTGCTGATGTTCCCATCCTTGCTATCAGCTGCGATCCATTGCTGTTGTAATTGTTCAACATTGTGAAGGATTGTTCTTTGCTCATTAATGTCCGAGGTTCCAGGATACTCAGGTATCGAATGTGAAACAGGACTTGTGAGCAGCACTACTAGGCTAACATTGCCCAGCCAAATGATATCGCCGTGATGTAACTCTTGGGGAAAGTTAACAAGATATTTATTGACTTGTGTCCCATTTTTGCTGCCCAGATCCTCAATAGTCCACACGCCGTCAGCTGTTTTCACCAGGCGAGCATGGTTGCGGGATACTCCAGCAAAAGGTAAGTATAAGTTACATTCCGGCAAACGACCAATTGTAAATACATTTTGGTCAATTGCGATCGTTGTCTCGGTATCTCCCTCTTGTAGGCGTAGCGTGAGTTCAGTCATGAGTGTGATAGATCCATCGAAGCTAGAGGTGCAAGCAACTCTAAGGTAAGTTATACCCTACAGGTTAACCTTCACTTTTTCTTTATGACACTGTTAACTGCATTCCGACAACTGTATGTGACGGATATTACATTGAAAGAGGCGGTTTTGCTGGAGGTTCAAAGTGGGTTTGAATCCCTTTGTGAAAAGGAGCTACTAAATCTTTCAATTTTGTGAGCCAGCGCGGTAAGTTCAGCACTGCGCGAGGGTTTCCTAGAGCAAAACAACTAGCATTAGCGAAGCTAGGAACTTCACCCGTAAGGGTCTTGAAAGTTACTTTTCCCCAAGACCGCATTGCCTTAGGGAACTCCAAAAAATAAATTATCCAATTTTCTGGACTTCACTACGACTTTCCCTCCCCCTGCCAATACTTGTCGGGTTTTGGGGGAAAGGGAAGGGGGAAAAGGGAAAGAAAAAACCCTTAACCCTTACCCTTTAACCCTTTCCCAAAACCAAACTTTGAGTTCAAAATGCACAAAGCGAGTAGTATTGCTCTCCCTGCTCCCCTGCCCTCAAAGCGCTCGCGTAGCGTTCCGCAGGGATGGGATATTTTTTTATTTGGAAGTCCCTTACCTCCTGCCTGCTGTCTTTTTTAATAAAACCCTCAGAAGAAGCCTACATCTGCCATCAGTGGCAACTTAAGCCAAAATCCAACTATATGTAGTTTTCATAATAGCTTGATGAATTCTTCATAATTTTTTGATCATAATTATCTACTAGTAAATAATATAAAAGCAGCATTAATATCGCGTGTAGTTCAACAGTAGGTTTAAGCATCTATTATTGGTAATTAGTAATTGATACTCAGGACGAGCAACTAATAAAAAAGCACACGTACCTACTCTCAACAATCATTGATGTATTGGAAGTAATTATCTTTAGCGCTACCAAATATAGTAATTTTCAATTGCGTGAAATACAGGAATTCGTAAGGGCACACAGATGTGCAGCCCTACCTTATACCTCATTCAACCGAGAAGCACTATACCAGTGATAATAATAACATGAATAATTATGAATCAACGCCCAATTTTTCCTCAAGCATCTAATTTGGTGATTGTCATTGCCAGCATTATCTTAGTGCTATTAGCTACGCTTTATCCATTTAATTTTTCCATTCCAAACAGTTTTTCTCTGCCTAAAATTTTTGCCAGTTTTAACAATACTAGTAATTTTCAAGACCAGGTAAATAATTTTTTGCTGTTTATGCCTTTAGGTTTCGTCTTCACTAGACTCTTGCAGAAACTAAGAATAAAAACAGAAATGCAAGTTTTCATAGTTATCCTGGGGAGTGCTGGCTTATCGTTGACAGTTGAAGTATTGCAAGTATTTCTACCTTCAAGAATGCCTACTCCTTCGGATATTCTGAATAATAGTATTGGTGGATTTATTGGTTTTATTTGCTTTTATTTAGGGAATAGTCAAAGCTTTAAAACAACTGTAGCACATATAGAAAATAGTAGAGCTAGCCGCTCAATTAAACAGATAGTAGTATTTTGTATTGGATATATATTTATAACATTTTTGATTTCACTATTTTGGCAGAGTACGATAAATTTGAGCAATTGGGATGCAAATTATCCCCTGCTGATTGGCAACGAACAGACGAAGGATAGACCTTGGCAAGGATACATGTCTGAAATTTATATTGCTGATCGAGCCATCTCAACAAATGAGGTAGCACAAGGATTAGCTGATTCAAGTTATTTTAATAATCTTGGTAATTCTCTACTAGCTAATTATCAATTCAAAGGAGAATGTTGCTATAAAGAACAAACTGGACAATTGCCAGAACTATTGTGGCAAGGACAGTCCTCGGATACACATGAAGGTCAAGGTGTTTTTTTGAGTTCTAGTCATTGGCTAAAAACAGCTACTCCTGTCACAACTCTCAGCAAAAGAATCAGCAAAACATCTGAATTTACACTCAGCACTACCCTTACTACTGCCAACTCAGAGCAGTTTGGCCCTGCTCGCATTATTTCAATTTCTGGCGATTCCCTACGTCGTAATTTGACGCTGGGACAGCAGGGGAATAACTTAGATTTTCGATTACGAACGCCAATGACTGGAGAAAATGGAGCAGATATAACACTGAATATACCTAATATTTTTACAGATACTAATCCTCACCACATAATCATCACTTATTCCAGAGCAACTATCCAAGTATATGTAGACAATTTACAGACTTTTTACTCTTTGAATTTATTGGAATTAATGCCTAAAAATCAGATAGGTTTTTACTATGCACTAACTTTTATTCCTCTAGGATTTTGCTTAACGATACTAACTCTTCTAGCAAAAAGAAGATTGATACTTTCTAATTTCTTGATATCTGGAGGAATATTAATACCTTCTCTAATATTGGAAGGTATTTTAGTAAGTGAGAGCGGGAAAAACCTCAGTTTAAAAACCCTATTACTAGGTATGTTATTTACAGGAGGAACTATGTTGATTTTGAGAGTACGGGCTGCTCAATTAAAAATGAGAAGTTAGCAATTTTTCCTTTCCTGCCACCCTTATTTAATTGGGTGGCAATTCCAAACTAATTTCACCTAGCAAACCCTTGCGAAAATCTGTTAAAAGTTGTCTTGCAGCTCGCTCTATATCACCTTTGTAACGATGCTCCGCCAAGGCGTGCAAATAAGTATCTCCGGTGTCTGATATCGAATCGAGTTGGTAGCGAGACTGTAATGGTTTTTTTGGTAATAAATCTGCGGCTACAGCTTCTAAATAGTTGAGTAAATCCACTAGGGCTGCTGCTACTAGCTGGTTATCGTAAGATGCTTCACCGATATCATCACAAATGGCTAATTTCAATGCTGCATCTTGGTCTTCCAATCTTAAAGGGATGACACCAGGAGCATCTAGCAATTCCAAATGTTCTGAAATTCGCACCCAGCGTAGTTGGCGAGTTACCCCAGGACGGGCTGCACTTTCCACTACTCGCCGTCCCAACAGGCGGTTAATTAAAGCTGATTTACCGACATTAGGAAAACCAATCACCACAGCCCGCACTGGACGAGGTAACATCCCGCGATCGCTTCTTCTTTGATTAAGTTCTACTCCGGCGGCTTGCGCTGCCCGCGCCACTTCTGCTATACCTTTACCATGTTGAGCGTTGGTAAAATAAGGGACTTCCCCTTGACGTTTAAACCAATCTATCCACAGCGATCGCATTTGCGGCGTAATCATATCTACTCGGTTAAGTATCAACACCCGTGTCTTACCCTCCACCCACTCACCTATTTGCGGATGGTGAGTCGCTAAGGGAATCCGGGCGTCTCGTACCTCAAACACCACATCTACCCGCTTAAGCTGTTCTTTGAGCTTTTTTTCAGCTTTCGCAATGTGACCTGGATACCATTGAATCAGGTTTAATCTATAGTTTTGAGTTATAGCCATAGTCAATTACCAAATAAATTATTATTACTTATTAATTATCATTCACTGGGGCTTGATGTAAAATTATCCGATTCCCATCAGGATCATAGGCATAAATTTCTCTGCCGTGGGAAGCAATAGAAATGTCTCCTGGTGGGGGATAGCCTAAAGCTGTTAGGTGAGCGATCGCATCTTCTAAGTTACTCACCTCTAAACACAAACTTATCTTACTTTTGGCAATAGCTTCAAATTCCGATTCGTTTGTGTTCTTTGGTTTAAAAATACCTAAACGCATACTAAGCAAATTAAACTCAGCATAGACATTCGGAATCAAAATAACTGGCTTTTGCTCTAACAACTTAGTATAGAAATTCACTAAATCCTCGCCATTAACCGATGCTATGGTGACAAATGCGTTTGTGTACTGGAAAACCATATTTGCCTATCGCCTTTTGAACTTTTAAGTTACATAGCATAGCCAGGCAAGATGTCAAGCTTAGAGGATGTTTTAAAAGTGATTGACTGTAATTTTAGGTACTTGTAATGATATGCGTCTAAATTATATAAATATATAAACATTCTTTATAATCGTTGACGGTTATCGGTCATCAGTCATCAGGTAAATGTATAAGTTAAATGCGTAACAGCTTATCTCACTCATATCTATCCACTTTTATATCCCATCAGCAATAATCAAATCCATCATCTCATTCTTATTCTTCCGATAAACCCGAAAATCACTATCTAGCGTCAAAACACAACTCCCCAGAATTAACTCACTCATTCTTACCAAACACGCATCAGCTAACGACATTGGCACATTCTGATATCGCTTCAGCAACTCTCTAACCGTTCCTATTTCATCACTGAGACGAAAAGAGATTTGAATTAAGCCAGTATCTAGTAAAGACATAACTGCATCCTCTCCGCCATAAAAATCTCGCAATATAAAACACGCTTCACTAATTACTGCTTCACAAGTAAAAAAAGGATAAGCTAGATTAGCAACTTCTTTAATAGCCCAACTATGATATTGTTCCCGATTATTAATTAAAGCAACTAGAGGGCCAGTATCAATAATGATATTTTGCTTCACTACCTACCGTATCCTTCTAGATGCTTTTTATTAGTCGCCAAATCTCCAGTCCCTCCATCAACACATCCAATATACTCCTTAGCAGCTTCTAAAAATGAAACTTGTTTTTCCTCCTCTTTATCCTCAAGTGTCTCCTGCTTTTGCATCTCCTTAAACTGCAAAAATTCAATAAAATTTAATACCTCCTGCTGCTGCTCAGGAGATAAATTTTTAAATTCATCAATTATCATTTGTTCTTTATCAATTGCTTGAGTCATTATTCTATCCTCCTGAAAAAATAAATCCAAAATCTAAAATGTCAAATTAGCAAGCACCTCAGCTAAATCTTTATCCGCTCATTCCCTCTCTTGTCTGCTACCGCCAAATCTGTCAAAATATCCGCGATCGCACAGCGTTAAGTATAAAGGAATTACTCAATCATCCATTGATCGAAACCAAGCTAAAGCACTATGGTCTTACCCCAAAGTAACTCACACCCCTAAATTCCAAAACAGTAACAACCCCTCCAAAATCCAGACTTAGGAGCGCGGGTCAAGCTGAGAGTTTAAAATCTGTGGTGAAATTGGGTGTACTTTTTAAAAAACTACTTAAGAGTTGTTATTGATACTAAACTTTACTGAAAATCTTTGAAGATGAGTCTTCTAAAATTAACGAGCGCGGAGGGATTTGAACCCCCGACCCACAGAACCGGAATCTGTTGCTCTATCCACTGAGCTACGCGCCCTTAGTCTTACACATTATAGCACGTCTGTGATAAAATTTGCAGCTTAGAGAAACTTGGTTTCTGGGTTCAAAGATAATTAGCTGGGTCTACTGGTGTACCATTCCGACGGACTTCAAAGTGGAGGTGGGGCCCAGTTGATAAACCTGTGGAACCAACAGCAGCGATCGCTTGTCCGCGTTCAACTGCTTGTCCGTCAGCAACATACAACTCGCTGGTATGACCGTACAGTGTCGTAATGCCTTTACCGTGGTCAATAATTACAGCTCTGCCATAACCACCATACCAGCCAGCAAAAATCACTGTTCCCGAATCGGCTGCCCGAATTGTACTACCATAACTAGCGGCAAAATCTAACCCGGCGTGAAAGCGACGATAGCCGAGAACTGGGTGCATCCGCCAGCCGAAGGGACTACTAGTATAAGCATCACTAGGATATGCCATTACACCAGTTCCCCGAATGATCACACTGGTACGGCTGTTGGTTTTTGCTTGCGCTTCCTCTGTTGCTCTAGCTTCTGCTACCTTTTGTTGAATCAAGACTTCCAGATTTTTGGATTCCCTCTCTAGCTGGTTTTGCGCCGCTTCCAAGGCTAGGCGATCGCTATTGAGGCGTTGAATCAATTCTGATTGTGACTGCGCCTGAGTTTGATAATCGGCTTTTTGGGCTAATAGTTGTTCACGAATTAAGGCAATTTCGTTTTTTTGCTGTTCTACGTCCGTTTTTTGTTGATTTATCAGCTTTGCTTGTTGGTTGAGTTTTACCAAAATTTGTTCGTCTGCCTGATACACTAACTTCAACTGATGACGACGGCTGATAAAGTCACTGATATTTTGACTTTGGAGCAAAACTGCCCATCCAACAGATGCAGGCGATCGCTGGAGATAACGCAATCGTGCTACTGTTGCTATTTGCCGCTCCTCGTAAGAACGTTGGGCTACAGCTAAATCAGTTTCCAACTGCTGAAGGCGTTGGGTAGCGAGTTGTAATCGTGATTCGCTCTCTTGAATATAGTTATCTGTAGTTTGCAGATTTTGTTTTAAACCAGTGAGGTGTTTTTGGGCCTCTTGTTGGAGATTTGTTAAGCGATCGCGATCGTTAACCACACTTTGACGCTGCTGGTTCATTTGTTGCTGCTGTTGTCGCAAATTATCAATAGAACCTGTAGACGTTGCATCGGCTGGAATTAATGTCAAACCAATCCACAAAATGCAACAAAATGCAATGCAGAAACAGCCAAAAATTTGATTTTTCCCTAGAAATCGCGCTCTCATAGCGTGCAGCTCAACCAAAACGATGCTTACAAACACTATGAGGATTATTCCCAAAATCTGATTCACCCACTCCATGTATCAAATTAATCTGCCAAGTTGTAACACAAAGATTCTTGCTATGTCAGCATTGAGCATGTATCTCAGGGAGTATGCATGAACACACGCAAAGCAATTCTCTTAATTACTTTTGTTTTTCCAGGTTTGGCGCTGGTGGGAGTATCGCTGTATTGGTTTAATCTCGATTATGCAGCACTAATCAAAGCTGAAAAGTATGTATAAAAGCTGGTAGAGGGAGGAAAAGTTAATGATAAGCTGTCGCGCATTTAACTTGTACATCTTTTCGTGTTGGCTGTTGGCTGTTGACGGTTAACCGTCAGCCGTCAACGAACTTAGGAAGTGACTGTGTAATTTAAAAAGCTACATTCATCGCAATGTATTTGCTGATGGGACTTGGGGATTACTGGGGGGAGTAATTGCAGCGCTAGGCATACATGGATTAGTCACTATTAAAGAGAATCCAAAAACTGACTAAGTACAGCATTTCATTAATTCATAGCGAATTAAATTTGGTAATACCTTGCAATGCTAATGCATCTCGATGCAATGCCAATGCATCCCACTGCATTGTTAATGCATCTCAATACAATGCCAATGCATCCCACTGCATTGTTAATGCATCTCGATGCAATGTCAATGCATCCCACTGCATTGTTAATGCATCTCGATACAATGTCAATGCATCCCGCTGCATTAAAAACGCTACGCTTTTACGCAAAACTGTACTAAGAAATTGATCGACTACCGCGATTCACTCAAAGCTAACGTCAGTCAACAAGGTGAGAAGGTGCTAGGTGGTAAGCACATCCAAAGTCCAATAGACCTCTTACAAAAGTTCTTTTTGCACTCTTGTAGGGAAAGGGGCAAAGGGAAAAGGGAAATTTCATCCCTTACCCTTTCCCCCACTTTTGCAAGAAGTCCAATGATGAGTAAAGTAGTAAATTTCTTGTTTAAGGAATTGTGTGAAATGAAGGGTTTTGAAATCTGCTAAAGTTTCAGGGTAACTGAAACTCATAACTCAGCACTGGCTCAACGCCCCGCTACCGTTAACAGGACTCAGGACTGATGCAGAAAAGGCAAGAAAAAATTTCGCAAGTGGTAGTGACTGCTGGGCAGATGCACGATATTGAAGATCGGATCTTTGCAGCAGGAATGCCTGTAGTCGCTTTAATGGAAAAGGTGGCGGGATTAATTGCTCGTAGCGTTCAAGAGATCCACTTTTTAAGGGGGTTGCCGCAGGCGGGGGGATCTCGTGTCGGAATTCTTGTCGGCCCGGGTCATAATGGTGGGGATGCTTTAGTAGTAGCCCGTGAATTACACTTTCGTGGGTATGAGGTTTGGATTTATTCTCCTTTCTCTAAGCTTAAGGAATTAACTTCGCAGCATTTGCAGTATGCTCAAAGTTTGGGCATTCCAATTTATCAAACAATTGAGCAACTGCCAGATTCTGATTTGTTAATTGATGGCTTGTTTGGTTTTGGTTTAGAAAAAAACCTCACCGATCCCATTGCTTCTGCAATTAATCAGCTAAATGAATTGCCTGTGCCGATTTATAGTATCGATTTACCTTCAGGTTTACACACCGACACAGGCGAAGTATTAGGAACTGCTATTCGGGCCACTCACACTTTTTGCTTGGGTTTATGGAAGCTAGCTTTTTTCCAAGATCAGGCGCTGGAATATCTCGGCAAAGCTGAGTTAATAGATTTTGATATTCCTTTAGCTGATGTGGAAGCTGTTCTAAAAGATGTACCCAAGATTAAACGTATTACATCAGCAACGGCACTTGCTACTTTACCCCTACCCCGTCCCCCAGTTACGCACAAATATAAAGAAGGACATTTACTGTTGATTTGCGGTTCGCGGCGCTATGCAGGTGGAGCAATTTTAACTGGTTTGGGTGCTAGGGCTAGTGGTGTGGGGATGCTTTCGATTGCCGTACCCGAATCGCTGAAATCTCTTTTGGTGTCACACTTGCCAGAAGCGTTAATTGTCGGTTGTCCAGAGACGGAAACTGGAGCGATGGCACAGTTGCAATTACCAGAAAAAACCGATCTGAGTTCTTTTAATGCGATCGCTTGTGGCCCTGGTTTAACACGAGATGCCACTCCCATTGTTCAAGAAGTCATAGAAAGCGATCGCCCTCTAATTCTCGATGCCGATGGTTTAAATATCTTGGCACAAATGGGAGCGATCGCCACATTAAAAAAACGCCAAGCAGTAACTGTACTCACACCCCACACTGGCGAATTCCAGCGATTGTTTCCTGATGTACCCGATGCCAAACATGACAAAGTGAAAGCAGTACAGGAAGCAGCAACGCAAAGTGGAGCGGTAGTGTTGTTGAAAGGGGCGAGAACTGCTGTAGCAAACCCTCAAGGTGATGTTTGGATCATTCCTGAAAGCACACCCGCCTTAGCGCGTGGCGGTAGCGGTGACGTGTTAACCGGGCTACTGGGTGGATTGTTGGCGCAAGCAGCAACTAAACAGATTCCCCTAGAAGATATTGTGGCAACTGCTGCATGGTGGCATTCGCAAGCCGGTATTTTAGCAGCCCAGGAGCGTACCGAATTGGGTGTAGATGCGTTTACATTGACACAATATTTGATAAAAGCTCTAACTTAGTTGATTCCCTCGTTCCCAGTCTCCGACTGGGAACGAGGAGATTTAGCTATTGACTAAATACCAATTTTGTAGCGCCAGCCGTTGAATTTCGCGCCAGGGAATATTATGTTTTCGGGCTAAGTCTGCACAATCTTCATATTCTGGCTGCACATTTGCAATAACTTTTTCTGGTGATTGTCCCTTCCATGCTACTTTGACACGCACTTTGCCATATTCAATTTCTACTTGTTGAATTTCCCGTTGTAAAATGGCACGTTGCTGAGTTGTTCTCCGAATGCCTAAAGTAGTGGTTTCGCGGAATACAACCGCTTCACAACTGACTAAATTTTCTGGATGACAAATCACAGTCAGCAAAATCCCTGGACGGGACTTTTTCATGGCGATCGCTTGGGTAAATACATCCACCGCACCAGCAGCAAACAACGCCTCAAACACATAACCGATCGCTTGCGGATTTAAATCATCAATTTGAGTTTCTAGTACCGAGATTGTTTCTAAATTTGAGCTAGTATCTTCATAATCGCTGAAATTTGACTGTAAACTTGCGCTTTCGCCCAGCCAAAGGCGTAAGATATTGGGAATGGGTAAATTTATGGTTCCTGCTCCCAATCCTATCTGCTTGATAGCGATCGCAGGTGGTGAACCAAAATCTCTTGCCAAAGTAGTAGCGATCGCGGCTCCTGTTGGTGTCACCAGTTCTTTGTCAATCCCATTGCTATAAACTGGACAACCCCGCATTTCCCACAGCTTTAATACCGCTGGTACTGGTACTGCCATCTGACCATGTGCAGCCCGAACAGTGCCGCCACCAGTCGGGAACGCCGAGCAGTAAAGTAAGGGCAATCCTGACTCATTGCTCTCAATCCCCAACCAATCTAACCCCAAACAAGTACCCACAATATCTACGATCGCATCTACAGCACCCACCTCATGAAAATGAACTTTTTCAGGAGAAATTCCATGCACTGCCCCTTCTGCTACTGCTAGCTGTCGGAATACTGCCAAACTCCAAGCTTCTGCCCGTGATGGCAACCCCGCTTTGATAATCATCCCCTCTATATCTGGCAAGTGGCGTGTGTGATGATGACTGTGTTCGCGATCGTGGTGATGATGATCATCATGTACTAAATCCACATGGACTTTAGTCGCCTGCTGACCATTACGTTGGACAAGTTCCGCCCTTAACTGATATTCCTGTTCAATACCCAACCCATTGAGTTTTTCAATTAAATACTCCACAGGAACACCCAAACTTACCAAAGCACCCAGGCACATATCACCGGAAATTCCTGTCGGACATTGAAGATAAGCAATTTTATTCATAGTCATTAGTCATTAGTCATTAGTCATTAGTCAAGAATCATTTTTTATTCTCCCCAGTCCCCAGTCCTATGGCAAAAATTTTTCCAGTTCATCCGGATAATCCTCAAATTCGCCGAATAGAGGAAATAAAGTCGGCGCTTTCTAGTGGCGCAGTCATGCTTTACCCTACTGATACAGTTTATGCGATCGGTTGTGATTTGAATGCCAAGTCGGCGGTAGAACGAGTGCGGCAAATTAAACAGCTAGCAAATGATAAACCACTGACATTTTTATGTCCCTCGCTTTCAAATGTGGCAACTTATGCCTTCGTAAGTAACACAGCCTATCGGATTATGAAGCGCCTGATTCCAGGGCCATACACGTTTTTGCTTCCAGCGACTAAATTAGTACCGCGATTGGTGCAAAGCCCCAAGCGGAAAACTACTGGAATTAGAGTACCAAACCACACTGTGTGTTTGGAGTTGCTGGCAGCGTTGGGCAATCCGATTATTTCAACTTCAGCACATCTGCCACCAGATGAAGCAGATAATGGCATGATTCGGATAGATCCAGAAACTGTTCAGTCGCGAGTAGAGCTATTTGACCGTTTGGACAAGTTGGTAGACATAATTGTAGATACTGGCGAGGAACCTACATTTGAAGTGTCTACCATCTTGGATATGACCGGAGACGAAGCAGCAATTATACGGAGGGGTTTAGGTTGGGAAGCAGCAGCAGCATGGGTATAAGAATTAAACTTCATAGGCGCACCTCTTTGTTTCGGAAATTGTCATAAAAGCGACTCCAGTTTTGAAATTGTCATATTTAGAGGCGATGTCTACGACGGGCATAAATGCAGCAGTGGATATAACAGGATGGTGGTAACAGTAGGTACAACAAGGCATTTGACAACTTTGAGAAAATGGTGCGTACTCATGTCCCAGCGTCAATGTGGAGGCTTGTGAAAAAACCGACACATTGCCATCACTGTAACTCTTTCGTATTTCCTACAGTTTTATATATGAGCTTTAGATGTGAGCATTACATGCGGCAAGCCTTAATGGATGAATGCCTAAAGATTCACAAGCCTTGGCAGGCCTTGATTGCTGTGTCTGCGTTGTAATTACGGTGCAATACTACTCCCTGGAAAAGTCATGAAAGCTAACGTCGTTAATCTACCAAACTCTACACCTATTTTTGATAACCACCTTTCGACCGAAGAATTTTCAGACAGCAGCAGCGAGACCTTGATTGAATTGCTGTGTCAGGAAATGCAAGCACAAGTGAAAGCAGCACCCAGATGCATAGAAGCTTTAGCAAAGCGCATAAGCATAGAAGTAGAACGCATTTGCGATAAAAGCTCCCGTATCCAAACATCTGGAGAAATCAAATCCTGGCAGATTACGTTGGGAAGGCATCGGATGCACAAGTGCTTACGTTACTACCAACTAGGTTCAAAACAAGGGCGGGTGGAATTACATAGCAATTTGGGTGCTATGGTTTACCGCCATGTAACTATATCCGGCTCTGAGTTGGGTTTTGAAGCTCGTTACAGCCTGATTGAAGATTTTTTACAAGCATTTTATATCGAAGCTATCAAAGCTTTCCGCAGAGAAAACGAACTACCTGGGGATCACACACCGCGTACTCAGCTGCAATTAGCTGAATATATGGCGTTTACAGAGCAGTATGCCAAACGCCGCATCAATTTACCTGGTGGTGCAAATCAGCAATTAATTATCTTGCGGGCCCAAGGTTTTGCTCGTCGTCAGCCGCAAGAAACTACTGTGGATATCGAGATGGCGGTAGAGTCTGCTAAGGGTGAAGAAGCAGAATCTTACCAGCGTAACTCGGCAGTGCAACAGTTGCGATCGCAAATGGTTGCCCAAACAAATTTCGATCCATCTGAAGAGTCAGAACGCGATCGCGTCATCACTGAATTGATGAAATACCTGGAGTCTCAAGGCCAATCTGACTGTATGAACTACCTCAGTCTGAAACTCCAAGACCTCTCAGCCCCAGAAATTGACCAAATTCTCGGTTTAACCAGCCGTCAGCGGGATTATCTCCAACAGCGGTTTAAATACCACGTAGAAAAGTTTGCCAAACAACATCACTGGCAATTGGTACATCAATGGTTAGGCGCAGGTTTAGAGCAAAAGTTGGGTTTATCTTCCCAGCAGTGGGAAATCTTTGTAAATCAACTCACAGAACAGCAACAGCAAATATTACAGTTGAAAACTGCACGACAAAACGACCAAGCGATCGCTAAAGCCATCAAATGCACCCCCAAACAGTTACAAAAGCGCTGGACTCAACTTTTAGAACTAGCATGGGCTATCCGCAACGGTCATACTGAGGCACAGACGGGTTGAAGCTAAGGCGAAATAACTAAAATTTATCCAAGCTAAATCCCAGTGACTAGAGAGGTTAATAAAAAGGTTAAGGGATAAAGAGAAAAGGAAAATTCTATTCCTTTCATACTTATCTAAATTAGTAACTCGTTCGTTACCTAAATTATCAATACATTTGTATTTATTTAGTACAAGAGTACCAAAGTTCTCGGATTTTTTACTTATTAATCCAACCTTGTTTAGTCCAAATCAAAAATTCATATTAAGCAACTGACCATTTGTTACTGCTTCTATGAAATCCTATAATAAGCAGGACTTTTGGCAGAGGGATTGAGGATGGCTCTGACTCAAGGTGGACGGGCAAATAAGTCTGGGAATATTTTAGAAGGAAATGTAGAAGCAATCTTGAATGGGCATAATTATTTCCAAGTAGCGAACTATGTCCGAAAAGAATTTATACTAAATGCTGCTTTATTGCCAAAACGTTATGGAAAAGAAGTTTATATTGGAACTGGAATTTATCATACCGATCTGAAGGTTGATTTTTATGTTGTTGGCTCACCTGCAATGCCATCTGGTTTAATTTTCGAGTGCAAATGGCAAGAAAGCCCCGGTTCTGTTGATGAAAAATTTCCTTACTTGAACATGAACATCCAGAACTATTACCCTGCACCAACTATTGTGATTTTAGGTGGTGAAGGTATGCGAGAAGGCGCAAGCAAATGGCTAAAAGCAAGAGTTAATGATAACCATAATTTATTAGCAGTTTATAGCTTAGACAGATTTATTGCTTGGGCAAATAAAAATCTTTAAAAGATGTAATTAATAGTTCGTAAATCATCCCTCTATTTTTTACGTTTGAGTTAATTGATCGTGCTGCTTTGATTCTATAAGTTTCAAAATTGATATCAGTATAAATTTTTCTAATAAATTCGCTATCAGAATTACATACCATAACTTGAACACCACGACTTGCCAACTCTGCACAAGTATCTCTTAAAAGTTCTTGGTCTTTTTTATTAAAACAATTTTGACTATAAGCAGTAAAATAGCTAGTGTCACTAATAGGATGGTAAGGCGGATCAAAAAATACAAAATCATCACTGCTAGTTGCATGATTTAGGACTTCTCTAAAATCTGCTTGTTGAATTTCTGCATGAGAAAGCGCTTCTGAAGCTGCTTTTAGTAAAACCTCAGAACAAATATTGGGATTATCATATTTGCCTAATGGCACATTGAATTTACCTTGTGAGTTGACTCGATAAAGACCATTAAAACAAGTTTTGTTAAGATAAATTAGACGAGCAGCTTTTTCTATATTAGTACCACAATAGTTGTTTCTAACACTATAGTAATAATCTTTATCATGTCGGTTTTTATGCTCTTCCAACAGAGAAATTAATTCTTCAACATGATCTCTAACACAACAATAAGTGTTAATTAACTCGGCATTAATATCAGTTAAAATGGCTGTACTTGGTTGGAGATAGAAAAAAACAGCCCCACCACCTAAGAATGGCTCATAGTAATTTTTATAACTCTTGGGAAAATAAGGAATATATTGCTGTATCAACCTACTTTTACCCCCTGCCCACTTCAAAAATGGACGCGGGCTAGTTTCTTTGGGGATTTGAATTACCATTAACTTCCGATTTAACTGAAAATAATTGTGACTAAATAAAGCCAATATAACCGATGGAGCATATTTTATATTAACTGGCTAATTTTCCAGCTGCATAGATTACAATTGAGTAGATAAAGCATATCAAAACAAACGTAAGTATATAACAAGGCAGTTTACATTCAGATGTTTGACGGATTTTGGGATAACGTCTTTCGCTACCCCCGGTACTTAATTAGTATCGTCTTAGGACTGTTTCTAAACACCTTTGCGCCGTTAGTACCATTGTTGAAGCGCCCAGTCACCTTGGTCGCTATCTTGGGTTTGTTTGTGAGCAGCCTAGTTTTCCTTACTCTCACCCTACGTGCAATGCTGGGCTTGAGTGCAATCTAGACTAGCGCTATATCGGGGCTGTGCCCTAGCCCTACAGACCGTTGTTCTTGGCGTTGCTCCCGCTAAGTACTGTCTACTCAATTTGCATCTATTTTTGTTGTACAACCTCTGTGAGGAGGCGAAATTTTTATGGCTACAAATCGCCGGGTTTCCCGCGTTGCTGAATTGATCAAACGGGAAGTTAGCCAAATGCTGCTCAACGGCATCAAGGATGACCGTGTGGGTACAGGAATGGTAAGTGTTACTGATGTTGATGTTTCCGGTGATCTCCAACACGCCAAAATCTACGTCAGTATCTACGGTACAGATGAAGCTAAAGCAGAAACAATGGCAGGCTTAAAGTCGGCCACAGGTTACGTCCGCAGTGAACTTGGGGCGCGGGTACGGCTACGTCGTACACCAGAGGTGCTATTTCTCGAAGATCGCTCTATAGAACGCGGTAATAAGGTACTGGCGCTACTAAACCAACTTAACCATGAGCGTCCGCCAGAAAATCTGGTAGTAGAAGACAGCACTGATCAAGATGATGAATTATCTGATGAATAAGTAACTGAAATAACAATGTAACTTCAGAACAATTAATCTCAGCAAATCCGCCAAACAGTTTACAGACGTGACTAGATCGCGTCTGTTTTAATATGACCATAACCTACTTCAGGGATCGGTAGTTGCATGTATACGCTTTCTATTTGTCTAGGCTTTCGTTCTTACTCTACTGCAAAAGCGCTGTAGGAGTACCAACCCTTCTGTGCAGATGCATAAACGCTGCTCGCCTCAAGCATTTTCTATGTGTGTTCTAATTACGAATTAGTATTACTCTACCCTTCTACAGATGTTTATCAAAAGAAAACTGTGTGATATCAGTGCTGAACATAACCAAGCAATTACGGTTTTACTTAAGAAATAATTAACAGATGTTATGGTAAAAGCCTTCGTAGTGTACTTTAGCCGTTATGTTTTGCAACACTTTATACCCTAGTATCTGACAAAAATTCTTGTGTTGTTTACCCTTAGATAAATACCAGCAGTTCTAAATCCGGCTTTAAGGTGATTATTTGATATGTAAGCGATGCCTGCGGCGGGCTACGCCTACGCGATATAAATTGTTCTCACCCACCAAATCTTGCCTAAAGACAGTAATCGCAAGACTTTCAGACTTGTTGAATAAAAATCATACAGCCGCCATAGCAGGTTAAGTTAACTACTCGGAATTTTTTTTGTAAAGCGGAATTTCGCCAAATGTCAGGATTCGTTGACTTTCTTAACATTTCTTGAGATAATTTCAGGATATGTAGCGTCAAAATAAAAATAGTTCCGTATAGCAAACTACAAAATCCTAGCCACAAGTCTAAATTCTGTCATGTTTGTTCCTAATTATTAACGGGAACACTATCGTAAGTGTTAATTTGTGAGTAAAAACCATGAGTGTGAATACGGTGCCTTCTATCAATTACTACTCTCTAGATGTGATTCAAGACGAAGCACGCCGACTGGTGCAAAAAGGAATGGTTAGCCGACAACAGCCAATATATAGCCTCTGCCAATACATTCCAGCGAGAGAGTGGGTTTGCGTTGAATGTGAATTAGAGAAATGTGACTTTTTGTTACGCGATCGCATTGGCGACCTAATTGGTCGTGAACAGTGGGACAACGACTAATCAATGTTTGATTTCAAATTTGGGATTGGGAGTTTATTTTCGATTTGTGGATGTCACAATCAACGATTCAACGCCCAATCTGGGGGATAATCTCTCGTTTTTGATGAGCATTGCCCCATATAGAATCTTGCGTTTTTCATTAACCCACAAGTATTAGAGTCTGAATTTATACAGCTTTTCAAGTTAAAGTAGGCATCAGAACCATTTGTTCTGCATATCTCGTGCTACAGCTTGAGTCTAGTATGTAGATTCTGTGACGTTCCTACATTGATTCAATAGAAGTGTAGGAACTTCACTTTTGACTCGCAATTCGTAGCATCGCTTAATTTGAGAGAAGCGATAGTCTGCTTCCTGTTCAAAGCCAAAATCTGTCTTGAAAAGTTTGCTAAGTCGGGTTAACCGAAACCAGTTGCTACAAGAGATAGGGCAACGTTAGTAAGTACTTGATCGTCAGGAACCTCTGCAAGCAACTGGCTCAACTTTCGTAAAATCCAAAATTTGTATAGTATTTTTTCTTAAAAAATCTCGAAAAGCATAGAAAAACCATGTGAAGTATTATCCTACTTGCTCTAAATACTGATTAATGTCTTCAATGATGCGCGTAAGTTCAGCTTCAGTAGTCAAGCGGATGTTAACATTGCGGACAGTCAGCAAAACTTTGGCTGCGAAGGGTGTCGGCCAGATATTAGGATTACAAAAAATTTCTAAAAATACTTCACCCGTATAACGATATTCCAAAGGAGGCTGGGGAGTAACTTTACCGCCCCCAGGAGTGGGTTTAGCGGCGACAGCTTTCAAGCGCTCCATCAGTTTATCCGTCGCGGCCTTTAATTCTCGTGCTGCTTGGGGTGAAAAACTGAAGGAGACAGAACCTTCAATTAGGTTCAATGTTAGAGGAATTGAAGACATCTGTTTTTTCTTAAAACTTATTGATAAGTACTAATCTTACTGGAAGAAGAGACCAAGCAGCCCAAATCGACGGCAGCGAAGCCGACTTTTTCGAGAATGCGCCCCTGAGCGGACTTTTATTAATTTTTCTGTGGCTGCCGAATCAGGCTGCGAAGCCGTCCCCAGACCACGCGAGCCGCTTGTGACCAATGCCACCTTTAATTGTGGAATTTCAGCCCTGGCCACGACCGAAGCCACTCGAACCGAACTACTGCGGGTTGTAGACACAGCGTTGCAAGCGTGGCCAAACTAGGACGACACTAGACCTCTTGCAAAAGTCCCTTTTGCACTCTTGTAGGGAAAGGGCAAGGGAAAAGGAAAATTTTATCCCTTTTCCCCTTCCCCTTTTCCCCACTTTTGCAAGAAGTCCACTTATTTGGTGTCGTATCAGCATCTGAGGTGGAAACTGTCAGATTTCGTTCCTCCAATCTTGACCATTTTTTGAGTAAACGCGGGCTTCCTTATCTTTATAAGCTAGTAAACAAAACTCGTTAAGCTCGTTAATTATCCGGAGTAAGTACAGATCACTGATGGTCGTCATAATATCTTTGAATACTATTGGGTATGACCTAAGCGGATGTATGAATAACAAAATTAATTAAAATCCCCCTATAATTAATGCTAAAAATCCGCTGTTATCTGTAAAGCCATTACTAATGCCTATCCAGGTTGTAGCTGCTGTTAGTTAAAAACAATCTCAATAAATTGGTATAAAACATAGAGACTATAGAGAGACTTAATTCTTACTGCGTAAGACTTTGATACACTTTATTTGTGTTTATTTATATTTTGAGTTCTACATTAGAAGTCATAGAACTTGATGTGATAAATTATCTATGACTTACGATAACCGCGCCGAAGTGCGAAAGGTTTTAATTATTACTCTACTGCTCAACCTGTTTGTAATGGGATTGAAAGCACTTGTGGGCTACTGGACAGGTTCTTTGAGTTTGCTAGCTGATGCCTTGCATAGTGTGACAGATAGCGCCAACAATGTTTTAGGATTAATTGCGAGTAAATTTTCTTCTCCACTACCCGATCGCGAGCATCCCTACGGACACAGCAAATTTGAAGCTGTGGGAGCTTTAGGAATAGCCTCGTTTTTAGGAATAGCCTGTTTTGAAATTCTGCAAGGAGCAATCGAGCGAATTCTCAAAGGTAGTGAACCTGTGAAAATATCGCCACCTGAATTGTGGTTATTACTAATTGTGTTGGGCGTGAATATTTTTGTGGCATTTTACGAACGTAGTGTGGGTAGGCGGGTAGGTAGCTCAATTCTCATAGCGGACGCGACACATACTATGAGCGATATTTGGGTGACAATTTCTGTAATTGGCGGCTTGATAGGAGTTTGGCTAGGTTATCAATGGATGGATTTGGTGTTAGCTTTTCCTGTCGCCTTGTTGGTATTTTGGAGTGGTTGGTCAGTTTTAAAAGAGAATTTGCCTTGGCTTGTGGATCAAATGGCGATCGCACCAGAAGCAATTCATGCGATCGCTACTTCTGTTCCAGGTGTAATTAACTGTCATGCGATCGCTTCTCGCGGTGTTCTTGGTCGTCAAGTGTTCATTGAAATGCATTTAATAGTAGAGGCATCAGATGTAGAAACTGCTCACCACATCACCGAAGAAGTAGAAAGCCGATTAGAAGAACGGTTCCGTCCAGTCAGGGTTTTAATTCACGTCGAGCCACCAGCCTATAAGTCTGAGCAAATTAGCTTTGAAACTGGAGCGAAGTAATCTAAGAAATTCAAAATCACGCCTTGTTTTAGATATAAGGATGCCTTAGCTGCGACTTTTTTGGAGCTAATACCAATTTCAAAAAAGAATGCGACAGATGGTAAATGTATAATATAGTGTCCGGTTAAAGACTTATCATTAAGACTCTTGGGGGCAGGGGGAGAAAGAGTTTTCAGGTTTTTGTACAGATGCACCGAATCATAACTAATCGGCCGGACATGATATAAATCGTTTATTTTTACAAAAAACACCCTACACTGTGCTTCAACGCAGTGTAGGGTGTTGACTTTTCTCCTAGACCGTGGGTTTAATACCGTTAGATAAGCTACTAGGTCTTACGGGCCACAACGTACATATTGACAGTTGTGTAGTCTTCAAGCCCAGGAACTTTATTCAAAAGGTGAAGCAATGGCATCAGTTTAGAAGCCCCTTCTACAGCATTTACTCTCTCACTAACAATCACAAATCCGGCTTTATCAAAGGCTTGCAAGTAGTCGCGGCGCTTGAGTTTATTAAGTCCAAGGTCATAGATCGAATGGCACTCGATTCCGGGATGGCATTTATTATAAGCTGCAACAACACGCGCATCGCCAATAATGAGATGCGCCCATGGTATCTTGATGCGCTGTCCGATTGCGTGAAATCCATGATCGCCAAAAGGGCTGTAGTAAAGTGGACTAAAACCAGTTATTAGTAAGCCCCCTTGCCTTAGAACCCGTTTTATTGAAAGAAGAATTCGATCAATGCCCATGATGTGTTCAAAAGTGTCTTTGGAAATGACGATATCTACCTGGCCGTCAAGCGTCGTCAGGTTGTCAATGTCCAAGTGATGAAACTCTATTTTGTTAGCGATATTTGGGTAGCGTTCCGCTACGATACGGCGGGCAAACGCGATCCGGTTACTGATGAGGTCAAGACCAATCACCCGCTGCGCTCCCGAAATGGCTGCATCAATGGACAGTGCGCCATGTCCACAGCCGATCTCGAGGACGACTTTACCGGAGAAGTCCGGACGGCCCTTTAAGCGGCGCCAGTACTTCTCCGATTCTTTGACTTGTGCCTCGAAGTATTTCAAAGACTCCAATTCATCTTCTACAGCAAACTTATCTTCACTAAATTTGTAGTTTGCAGAGGGATGTGTAAAAGTTTCCTTATTCATGAATTAAATTCCTAAATGACAATAAATAAAAGCAACTTTTAGTTTACATTTCACAATAGTATCAATTTATACTACTACCAAAGCCAAGATAGTGAGCTTTTAGACATGAGACAATAGTGAAGACCTTGACTTGGAGTGTTTACAGGATAAACATTATTGACATTTAGTTAGCTTGGCAATGTTCATGTGATTACTGACACAGAAACTTGTAACAAAAACTCTTTTACCTCTGGTTAAAGGCGAAAGATTTTTTTAGGTATTATTACACGGTCATAATACATTACATTTGGGGAACCGATCAAGTAATAAAAGTTGAAAAAAGTAGCCATAATCCTGCCCATGTACTGATTTTAATCTGAAGTTTTCTTTATTAATGACCACAGAATAAGCGTTTCAGCCTTTCTCAAAACTGTAATCGCACCTTGTAGTTTTGTTAAAGTCGCTTTAAATGAGTTTTATTTAATACTTAATTTTTTCAAATACTGTACTTTTGCTTTTAGTCAAAGTAGTGATTGTACCTAAGGCAATCACCACTTTGGAATCCGCGATCGCATTCAATAGTATATTTGTATTTAATAACCCGTAACTTGGGTTATTACTTGAATCTAACTTAATTCCGACTACACTTATGCTTGAAAGTTTGTTAAATATCGCTCAAAGCTTGCTTATCGCTACAACCATTGCTTGACAACTTTCTGCTCTATTTTATAACACTCTTTAATGATCACCAATTGTACGACTCTCCAGATACAAATAAGTTATTGTTGGTAATTATTCTTTATTAACTGTTTTAAATATTTTAATTATTTGCTTAACTGTCTTAACTGTCTTAACTGTCTACTTAACTGTTAACTTAACTGTCTTAACTGTCTTAACTGTCTTAACTGTCCACTTCCATTGTCTTAACTGTCCACTCGTATTGTCTTATCTGCTATTGCATTTTCTAGATAAAGCTGAGATTATTTGAAAGTCTAGGTTAAGCACGTTGGTTAAAAAAAATCTATTTTATTTAACAATACCATCGTCAAAAATAGAGGTTTCTAGCTTTTGCCGAAATAACCCAATTGAAGCAAAGACACGGTTAACAGAGGTAGTTCAACATGTTTACCAACAAGCTAAGTAAGAGGATGTTTGAAAAGTCCTCTTGTTGGTATCAAAAGTTTTAGATCCCTCTAAATCTCCCTTAAAAAGGGAGACTTTGATTCTGGTTCCCCCCTTTTTAAGGGGGGTTAGGGGGGATCTAAAAGTGCCTAAAGTCACAGCGAAACCCTTTTCAAACAACCACTAAGGGAGTCAGAATAAATTAAACTATATTATGCAATATAAAATTAATAACAATTGGCTCTTAATAAAGTTTTTTTACTTACTAAAAATCTTTAATTATTCGTTATTGCTTGCTTGTAGTTATCAATATTGAAAAACCACCTATTTGTCTATTACATTTATTAACTACGAATTACGATTTATCTTATTGGGAGATTATAATATCGTGAAAACCCAGGTATATAGCCAATCAGTTCTGACATTTGATGGTCAAGATGATTATGTAGATTTTGGTAAAAGCGATTTTAATGGTGTTTTTGCTCAAGGGAATTCAGCTTTTACGATTTCAGGATGGGTGAATCCTCATCAGCTAACAAACAAAGCTACTACTTATGGGACGCGCAATGTGTTTTTTGCCCGTTCTTCATCTCGATACAGTGATAATTTTGAGTTCGGCATCAGTGAATTAGGAAACCTAGATGTATACATTGATGAGAATGTCGAGAGGGTTATCAAAACTTTTGGGAATGGAGAATTAACTGTTGGACAATGGCACTTCTTTGCCATTGTTTTTAATAAAGGTCAACTGACCATATATCTTGATGAGCATGAATATTTTGGGCATTTTACAGGTGACTCTTTAAACAAAGCAACTAGTCCTGTGACTCTGGGCGCGACTTTACACAACAATATATATTTCACAGGTCAATTAGCTAACATTAGCGTCTGGAATTACCCTTGTCCCCCAGTGGAAATCCAGAGGCATCGCTATCAGCCTCTAGTTGGAAATGAACAAGGATTAGTCGCTTACTGGACATTAAACGAAGGACAAGGGACAAGTGTAAAAGACCAGACTGAAAATGGCCATGATGGAAACTTGCGTGGCAATCCCAATTGGGATGTAGCACAAATTCCATTTGCGATAGGCGAAGCGTCAAGCATCGAACTTATCCCACAATCATCGAATGAGAGCGAGACAACAAGCAGTTCTGAAGAGATGAATCAGTTCATTGCAGAAGTTCTCTCCATTGAAGTAACTGATGTTGGCGAAGCCGACTTGAAACCAGTAGCCGTTGAGGTTTCTACGACAGTTCCTTTAAGTGGGCAAAGCAGCCTAACAGACAGCCTCCCCGTTGTAGTAACTAACGTTCTCCCAACTCCCATTCCAGGATTGAGTACAGGAGAAGGTAAGGGAAAAAAAGGAACAAACAAACAGGGTGAAAAATCTACCAATATCCAAATCCCTTCAAACCCCCAGCCAAAGGGAGAGAAAGCCGAAACAGCCACCGAAAGCCAAGTTCCAGGCAATATCCAACAGCAGGAACAACCGCAAACATTAACTCAGGAGCGATCGCAAAAAACTATGAATACGAAAGCCAATCCCAAATATAAAATCCTTGCCATTGATGGAGGCGGTATTCGGGGCATTATCCCAACACTGATACTAGCAGAAATTGAAAAACGGACACAAAAGCCGATTTTTAGCTTGTTCGATTTAATTTCTGGCACTTCCAGCGGAGGAATTCTGGCACTCGGATTAACTAAACCCCGATTAGATTTAGAAGCAACTGATACCTCACCAAGCGCCCAATATAGTGCTAAGGATCTCCTGCAAATATATCTTGAGTATGGGGCTGAGATATTTTACGAACCATTCTGGGAAAAAGTACTCGGTCAGTTAGAGGATATATTCGTCCAACCAAAATATTCTTCTGAAGGCAGAGAGGAAATTATCAGGCAATATTTTGGTGATACTCCTCTAGAAAAGAATCTCAAAGAAGTTTTTGTAACTAGCTACGATATCGAGCAGCGAATCCCGATATTCTTTACTAACAAACTGGAAAAACAACAGACAGAATCGAAAAAGTTTCGCAAGTTATGCGGAGGTTTTACGCTGACAGATGCGGCATTGGCAACTAGTGCGACTCCGACTTATTTTGCTCCCCATCGCGTTGCAAGTTCTCATAATACCAACGGCTTCTATACTTTAGTCGATGGTGGAGTAGTCGCTAATAACCCAGCTAATTTGGCTATTTTAGAAGCGCAAATTAGTAGACAAGAAAACAAACAGTTCCTGAATATAGAGGATATCTTATTAGTATCCTTGGGTACTGGTTCACTGACAAGTATTTACCCTTATGACGAAGTTAAAAATTGGGGACTAATGCAATGGGCAAAACCACTATTAAATATTGTGCTTGATGGTGGTAGTGAAGTAGTAGCTGGAGAACTAGAACGGTTGTTTGAGGCTAACAATAAAGGTAATAAAACTTCTTATTATCGATTCCAAACATTCTTAAAAAGTGAATTAGAAGCAATAGATAATACTAAGCCAGAAAATCTGCGGCAGTTAGAAGTTTTAGGTAACATCCTGATTCAAGAAAAAAACCAACAAATCGATGAGTTGTGTAATATTTTAACAAACTAAATCTGAATTTTTCTGAATAAGTATGTAAAACAAGCAGGTATTGGAGTTATAGCAAAATGGGGTTTTTAGGTAAACCATCTTATCGAATTGTCGCCATTCCTGGGGAAGGAATTGGGCCAGAGGTTGTGGAAGCTTCCTTAAAAATTCTGCAACACGTCGCTAAAATTGAAGGATTTAGCTTACAGATGGACTATGGCTGGCTCGGAGCAACTGCTTTTGAGGAATTTGGTAGTTACTTCCCTCAAGTCACTGCCGAACTGTGCGATGGAGCCGATGGAATTGTATTTGGTGCGGTTACCCAAGGCGGACTGCTAGAACTCCGAAAGCACTTCGACTTTTTTTGCAATCTTCGTCCGATCTGTAGCGTTAAAAGCCTCCTGCATAAATCTAGCCTTCGACCAGAGAAAGTTCAAGAACTGGATATTCTCATCGTTCGAGAACTGGTCAGTGGAATCTATTTTGGGACATCTGGACGCTCCTCGGACGATCGAGGAGATTACGGATACCATACGATGCGCTATTACGATGAAGAAATTCGTCGGATCGCTCGCAAGGCCTTAGAGCAAGCCCAATATCGCCGAGGATTACTTACAGTAGCCCACAAAGAAAACGCCTTGCCTCATTTGCCTTGGACTCGTCTAGTTCAAGAAGAAGCTACACACTTTTCAGGGGTTGTCGTCGAGCAAATGCTGGTAGATAACTTAGCTATGCAAATGGTTCTCAATCCGCAGCGGTTTGATGTAATTTTAGCGGGGAATCTATTTGGAGATATTCTGAGCGATATTGGCGGTGCATTAGTTGGCTCAATTGGCTTATTAGGATCGGCAAGTCTTAACGCTGATGGATTTGGTCTGTACGAAGCGATTCATGGTACAGCCCCAGACATTGCAGGCTTAGGAATTGCTAATCCCCTCGGAACCCTCGGAGCCTGTACTTTAATGCTTCAGCAATGGGGAGAAGTGCAAGCTGCCCAACGGATTATTGCAGCGCAAGATCGAATTTTAGCTAAGGGATACCGAACAGCTGATTTGTCTCCCCAAGGAGAAGAAATTTTAGTTAACACTGCAACCTTAGTTGAGCTTTTGCTTAAAGAAATTTCAGTCGTGCAACATTCTCAATTAGGAGTGCTTCATGAGTCACACAGATAACATTTTGCAGTTGGGAAATGATATCAATACCGATGATATTATTCCTGCTAATCGGGCGACAAATGATCACCCCGATCGCTTAAAACACTATGCTTTAGAACATGTTATTGGAGCAGGTGAATTATTAAAATACAATGTGATTGAAGCAGGAGAAAATTTCGGCTGTGGTTCCAGTCGAGAAGTTGCCCCCATTGCCCTGCAAGCTGCTGGAATTGAAAAGATTCGGGCGCGATCGTTCGCTGAAATTTTTTATCGTAATAGCATCAATATTGGACTACCCCTAGAAATTCTAGGGGAAAAACAGCAAAATCCTGTAGTTGATGCGATCGCAGCAGCAGGTGGGTTAATGTCTTTTAATCAGCTGCGTCGTCAGGGAAAGATTACCATTCCTCGCAGCCTGACCCCGACCCGCTCCATGACTTTAGTAGAGAAACTCTTGGCTAAAGCCTCTGGCAATTCTTACGTCCAACCAGGAGAAGTAGTTTTTGCCCAGGTTGATTTAGCCTTATCTCATGATGCTGTGGCTGGGCCTGTGGCCAAGACATTTTATAAACAGTATGGAGAAGAGGCAAAGTTATGGGACTCCCAACGGGTAGTTTTGGTAGCCGATCACTTTATCCAAGTCAACGACATCCGTGCTGATGACAAAGCATATCTGATGTACGAACAGATGGTTGAGTTTGCTAAAGTCCAAGGATGCCACCTATTTGATGTGGTTTCCCCAGGCGAAGCAGCAGGCATCTGTCACGTTTTACTCCCAGAAAAAGGGTTTGTCCGACCAGGAATGATAATTGCCGGTACAGATTCCCATACCTGCACCTACGGAGCATTGGGAGCCTTTTCCACAGGCGTAGGAACCACAGATATGGCTAATATTTATGCCACAGGAGATATGTGGATTCGTGTTCCTCCAACGCTAGTATTTGAGTTGTCTGGAACCTTGCCTCCTAAAATCAGTGCCAAAGATATTATCCTATTTATCCTCGGACAAATCGGCTGTGCTGGTGCTACCAGTAAAGTAATGGAGTTTAGAGGGTCAATCCTCGCCCAACTGCCCTTTGATGAACGGTTGACTCTAGCCAATATGGCTGTGGAGTGTGGTGCAATATGTGGCTTGATTGTTCCTGATGAAGTGACCCGTGAGTATGTAAAAAACCGTAGCTTACAAGAATTTGAAGAGATTATCGGTGATGCTGATGCTGAGTACGAAAAGGTTTATCAATTTGACCTTAGTGATTTAGAACCGCAAGTCGCACGTCCTCCGAAACCGGATCAAGTAGTTGCCATTAGTCAGTTAGAAGACATTCCGATTACCAAAGCTTTTATTGGCTCTTGTACTGGGGGCAAACTCTACGATTTAGCTCAAGCAGCCGAAGTTTTGAACGGTCGGCAACTGGCAGACGGTGTAAACTTGTTTATTGTACCTGCAACCGTTGAAATTCGAGAACAAGCTCAAAGGTTGGGCTATCTCGACATTTTTGAACAAGCGGGGGCGCAGATTCTCAAGACAGGTTGTGGAGCTTGTATCAATTCTGGACTTGGGGTTTTGGCAAAAGAAGAAACAGGGATTTATGCAACCAATCGCAATTTTAAAGGACGCAGTGGCGATCCAACGGGCAAAAATTATTTAGCCTCACCAAGAACAGTGGCTATCTCTGCTGTAAATGGAAAAATTAGCGATCGCTTTAATTAAAAACTGAACTATCAGATCGGGGAAATAGAGAAAAAACTCAAACAATATTAACCCAATCTGAGCTTGAATGACTCTTATTTAGTTTAGTCTAGTTTTGAGATAGGTTTCTTTATTTACAAAGACTCCACTCTCGTACCCTTAGTAATGTTTTAACCAATAAACAAAGGATTTGAGGTAATTACAATGGACGAAATTGTTAAAAAACTTGCTGGTCTAGGTCTTCCCGGCGTATTTCTCGTGATTCTAACAGTCACAACAGGGGGTAGTTCGGCTGCTATTGCAGCTGCCCTCACAGCATTGGGAGGGCCGTTTGGTATCGTCGGAGGTATAGCACTGCTTGGTCTAATAACAGTTGTAGGGGATACTGTAGCAGGATATGGAATTGAAGCTGTTCTCAAGGCCATTTATACAGAACGTAGTAAAACCGAATCCGTGAGATTCCTGCTCAAAGAAATTAAAGATTTACCTATTTCAGAAGAGCTAAAACTCAAGCTAAAAAATGAACTTAGCCCAGTAATCATTACTGATACTGAAGAAGTTCAGCCTCCAAAAACAATTGAAATCGTCGAGGAATAATTTCACTGTTAGATTTGTTGAGATTCCAGGCAAAATGCTAATAAATTAAGTGCGATCGCGCTTAATTATTGCCAACGAATAAAATGGCCTCTGAGTCCGATTGCACCGGATTAAACCCTCAAAGGCCATCATTCAAATTCGTACATATAATGCCCTATACCTAGAAATACATCTAAAATTATCAATTTGCATTTTGCAATATTTAGCTTATGTTTAAACAATGTATTCATCAGTTATTTGAAGCCCAGGTTGTGCGAACTCCGCAAGCTGTAGCTGTGAAATATGGGCAGAAGCAACTGACATACCAAGAATTAAATATTAAAGCTAACCAACTTGCTCATCATTTACAAAAATTAGGGGTAGGAGCTGAGGTCTTAGTCGGGATTTGCCTTGATCGCTCCCTGGACATGATTGTAGGTTTATTAGGTATTCTCAAAGCTGGAGGGGCATATCTCCCCTTAGATCCTACCTATCCAGCCGAACGATTGAGCTACATGGTACAAGATGCTCAAATCTCTGTGTTAGTCACACAACAAAAATGGTCTAGTTTAATATTTGACTATTCAGGACAGGTAATTTGCTTAGATAGCCACAAGGATGAAATCGCTAACCAGAGCAATGCCTACGGCGGGCAAAGCCAACGCAATCTCGTTAATACAGTACAACCTAATAACCTGGCTTATGTCATCTATACATCAGGATCAACCGGAAAACCCAAAGGGGTAATGATTGAACATCAATCATTGGTGAATTTTATCCAGATGGCGATAGCTCAATACAAAATCTCTGCAAGCGATGCCATTCTTCAGTTCACCTCGATGAGTTTTGATGTATTTGCAGAAGAAATATATCCTGCACTAAGTTGTGGTGCAACTGTAATGCTACGAACTGAAGAAATGGTGAGTTCCGTAGCCTCATTTGTACAGCAATCTCAAGATTGGCAAATAACTGTCTGGGATTTGCCAACAGCTTACTGGCATTTGATAGTCAATGAATTAGCCACTGGTCAAATAACATTACCCCAATCATTGCGCTTGGTGATTATTGGCGGTGAACGGGCGCTACCAGAACAAGTTAAGATGTGGCTCAAGTTTGTAGGGAAATTCCCTGAATTGATTAATGCCTACGGGCCTACCGAAACCACCGTTGAAGCTACAATTTGCTCTTTATCCAATTTGAAACCAACCCAACTAGAGGGAACAGAAATACCTATTGGTAAACCAATGGGGGATAATATTCAAGTCTATGTGTTGGATCAAAACCTTCAACAAGTCCCGAAGGAAACAATAGGAGAAATATACATCGGGGGGGCTGGACTAGCACAGGGCTATTTGAACCGCCCAGAATTGACCGCAGAAAAATTTATTCAAAATCCTTTTGACAATTCAAAATTATATAAAACTGGTGATTTAGGACGGTATTTACCAGATGGCAACCTAGAATTTGTAGGACGGATTGACGATCAGGTAAAAATTAATGGCTTCCGCATTGAGTTATCAGAAATTGAATCTGTCCTCAATCAACACTCGCAAGTATCTCAAACCGCCGTCATTGTTCGTGAAGACACACCTGGAAACAGACATCTGGTAGCTTATGTTGTCCCCTACCAAAAGACGGAGATTAACTGCACAAATCTGCAAAGCTTTTTGAAAAACAAGCTACCCAGCTATATGGTGCCAACAGTCTTTGTTTCCCTAGACGCTTTACCTCTCAACCCCAATGGGAAAATCGATCGCCAAGCACTTCCCGCCCCCAAACTTCAAGAAACCTTTATCGCCCCTCGTAATGCTCAGGAAGAAGCGATCGCAAAAATCTGGCGACAAGTTTTCGGATTAGAACAGATTGGAGTCGATGACAATTTTTTCCAGTTAGGTGGTCATTCTTTAATCGCCACTCAAATTCTGTCTCGGATACGCGATGTTTTTCAAGTTGAACTATCCTTTGGGCAACTCTTTGAAAACCCAACAATCAACGACTTAGTTAAGGTTGTTGTCCAGCAACAGCAGTTAAAACAGTCATCACTTTTAGCTAAAATTCAGCCGATTTTACGGGAGGGTTACTTACCTGTTTCCTTTGCCCAAGAACGGGTATATTTCATTGAGCAATTAGCTCCTTCCATGAGCGCTTACCAATTTCAAGAAAGTTTGCGTTTTCAGGGACATTTGAATACATCTATTCTTGAACAAAGCCTGGGCGAAATTTTGCGCCGTCATGAAATCTTCCGTACCACGTTTCCGGCGGTAGAAGGAAAGCTGGTACAAGTAATTCATCCTCCTCAACCTGTCAATTTACCAGTAATAGACCTGCAAAGCGTTCCTAAATCTGAACAGGAAGCTGAAGTACAAAGATTGACCGATGAAACGGTTCAAAAACCTTTTGATATTAGTCAACTACCCTTAATTCGTTGGACATTATTAAAATTAAACGACCAAGAATATGTGTTAGTTCATGTTGAACATCACATGGTACATGATGGTTGGTCATTCAATTTATTTTTGCGAGAATTATTAACACTATATCAAGCCTTTTCTGAAGGTAAATCGTCACCTTTAGCCGAACCATTACTACAGTTTGCAGATTTTGCCCATTGGCAGCGACAGTGGGTATTGACAGAGGCAGCACAAGCCCAATTGGACTATTGGAAACAAAAATTATCTGGCTGTCCACCCTTATTAGAATTACCTAGCGTTAGCGAAGCTCGCCGTAGGCATCGCCCGCGACCAGTCGAGCAAACTTACCAGGGCGGAATGCTGCGGATGGAACTTCCCCTAGATGTCTGCGAAGCCCTGAGAAACATGGGTCGTCAAGAAGGGGTAACGTTATTTATGAGTATGTTTGCGGTTTTCGTAACCATGCTCTACCGTTACACGGGACAAGAAGACCTTTGTGTGGGATCTGGGGTAGCTAATCGCCGTTGGCGGGAGACAGAAGGGTTAATTGGTATGATTGTCAATAACATTGTCCTACGCACAGATGTTTCTGGTAATCCCACCTTTCGAGAACTTCTGGCTCAAGTACGTCAAGTGACCCTAGAAGGTTATAGCAATGAAGACTTACCCTTTGATAAGGTCGTAGAAGCACTTAAACCTGAAAGAAATCTGAGCTATAACCCGCTATTCCAGGTGATGTTCAGCTTTCATGATGCTCTTTTACCTGACTTGAGTTTACCTGGATTGACCATTAAACAGCATGAGGCACTCAACAATAAATCAGCCAAATTTGATCTTGATATTGTCGTTATTCCCCGTTCTGAACAACGAGTAGGGCGCAATTCCCAAGAAGCTAAGGGAATTGAAACAGATGGTATAACCGTTGTTTGGGAATATAACAGCGACCTATTTGATGCTGCCACTATCGATCGCATGATGGGACAATATCAAACATTGGTAGAAGGGATTGTCGCTAATCCCGATCAACGAATTTCCCAATACCCTCTACTAACGCCAGAGCAACAGCATCAATTATTATTCGACTGGAACCAGACTAAAACAGCTTATCCTGAAGGAAAATGTATTCATCAGTTAGTCGAAGAACAAGTAAACAAGACCCCTGATGCAGTAGCAGTGGTATTTGAGGGGCAAAAACTCACCTATCGGGAATTGAATGAACAAGCTAACCAACTCGCTCACTATCTGAAAAGTTTGGGGGTAAAACCCGATTGCTTAGTCGCAATCTGCATTGATCGCTCCTTGGAGATGATAGTGGGACTGTTAGGAATTCTCAAAGCTGGGGGTGCTTATGTTCCCCTAGATCCTGCGTATCCAGCCGAACGATTGAGCGATATAGTCAATGATGCTCAAGTGCCAATTCTGGTAACGATGCAACAATGGGCAACTGTGGAAGCTAAACATCCTCTGGAAATCGTTTGTTTAGATACTCAAAAGACGTTGATTTCAAGCCAGAGTCGAGAAAATCCTGAGTCTAAGGTAGTAGCGAGTAACTTAGCATACATTATCTATACATCAGGTTCCGCAGGCAAGCCCAAAGGCGTGCTAATTGAACATCATTCTTTAGTTAATTTTACGCAAACTGCGATTGCTGAATATAAACTGACAGAGTGCGATCAAATTCTTCAATTTGCCTCAATTAGTTTTGATGCCGCCGCCGAAGAAATCTATCCCTGTTTAAGTAGCGGTGGGACACTAGTATTGCGTACCGAGGAAATGTTGCAGTCTGTGTCTGCGTTTGTGCAGCAATCAAAACAGTGGGAAGTGACAGTATGGGATTTACCAACAGCTTACTGGCATTTGTTAGTAAGTGAATTAGCGAGTGAAAATTTATCATTACCTGATTCATTACGACTGGTTATTCTCGGCGGAGAGCGAGTGCTATCGGAAAAAGTTGTAATGTGGCATCAATTGGTAGGTAATTATCCTCAGTTGGTTAATAGTTATGGGCCGACTGAAACCACTGTGGTTGCAACTTTATCTGATTTGTCAGAAAACGCTCTCAACCGTCAAGAAGTTGCCATCGGCAAACCTATTAGTAATGTTCAGGTATATGTGTTAGATAAATACTTGCAACCCGTTCCTATTGGAGTGCCAGGGGAACTCCATATTGGCGGTGCAGGTGTGGCACGGGGTTACTTGAACCGTCCAGAATTGACATTGCAAAAATTTATCCCCAATCCTTTTGAGAAGTCACAAGGGAGTAGATTATATAAAACTGGGGATTTAGTTTGTTATCGACTCGATGGTAATCTGGAATATTTGGGGCGGATGGATTCTCAGGTGAAGATTCGCGGTTTTCGGATTGAGCTTGGTGAGATTGAAACAGTCATAAATCAACATCCCCAGGTGGTTCAAGCTGTCGTCATTGCCCGTGAAGATATCCCTGGCAATAAGCGTCTCGTTGCCTACGTGGTTGGAAATCAAGGACAAGTTCAAATTGATGAAATTCGCCAATTCCTCAAACAGAAGTTACCCCCATACATGGTTCCTTCTGCCTTCATCTCATTAGATCGGTTACCGATTACCCCTAATGGTAAAGTCGACTATCGTGCTTTGCCTGCCCCAGATACTTCAGACAGAAATTTAGACTTAGGGGTTGTTGTTCCTCGGACTCCGACAGAAGAAAGGTTAGCGGCAATTTGGGCTGAAGTTTTGAGACAACCAAATATCAGCATTTACGATAATTTCTTTGAATTAGGCGGCGATTCAATCATCAGTATTCAGATGATTTCTAAAGCAAATCTTGCCGGGTTACAGCTAACTCCAAAACAACTGTTTCAATATCAAACCATTGCTGAGTTAGCTACTGTTGTCGGCACAACCAGTCAAATCAAAGCCAATCAGGGGTTAGTCACAGGTTTAGTACCGCTAACGCCTATCCAACATTGGTTTTTCGAGCAAAATTTACCCGATGCTCACTACTTTAACCAGTCAGCAATGCTTGTAATTCCATCAGAAACACAACCGGAGTTATTAAAACAAGTCTTGCAACAATTATTATTGCATCATGATGTATTGCGATCGCGGTTTGCACCTCTCCCCTTCTCCCAAAGGGGAGAGGCTAGCGCCAAGGGAGAATCGCGGTTTGTCCTAGAAACGAATCCCCCGCAACAGATTAATGATGTGCCACAAGAAACAGTGCCTTTCACCATTGTGGATTTGTCAGAACTTTCTCCAGAAGCACAACAAACCGCAATTCAGACAAAAGACGCTGAACTTCAAGCTAGCCTGAACTTATCATCAGGAGAAATTGTACGAGTTGCGTTGTTTCACCTGGGGATAAATCAACCAAGTCAGCTACTATTTGTTATCCATCACCTAGTAGTAGATGGTATCTCATGGCGAATTTTGCTAGAAGACTTGGCAACAGCTTATCAGCAAATTAGGCATGGCGAAATCATCAAATTACCACCCAAAACTACTTCTTTTCAAGATTGGGCAAATCGGCTACAAGAATACAGTAAATCAGAAGCCCTTGCCATAGAAATTGATTACTGGTTATCTAATGAAAGTAATATTAATCCTTTACCGATAGATTACCCATTAGGAAAAGAATGCAATACCATAACCTCAACTGATTCTTTGACCATCTTTTTAAATGAGGATGAAACCCGCGCCCTTCTCCAAGATGTTCCCTCTGCTTACAATACACAAATTAACGATATTTTGCTGACTGCGTTAGTACAAAGCTTTAGCCAATGGACAGGGGAAAAATCGTTAGTTGTCGATCTAGAGGGACATGGACGGGAAGACCTATTTGAAGATGTAGATTTATCCCGTACCGTAGGCTGGTTTACTACCTTATTTCCTGTCCAATTAGAACTGAGTTCTATTGATCAGTTAGGAGATTTAAAATTAGTTAAAGAAAAACTGCGTCGCCTTCCTAAACACGGTATTGGTTATGGTATATTGCGATATTTATATCCAGATGCGGCAGTTCAAAATAAATTCCAGAATTTGCCTCAAGCAGAAGTCAGTTTTAATTATTTAGGTCAATTTGACCAAGTACTATCTGCATCTGCAATGTTTGGATCTGTCAAAGAGTGGAAATCAGAGCAGAGTAAGCAAGGAAATCGTAGCCATTTATTGGCAGTGAGCGGATTAATTCATTCAGGAAAGCTAGAAATAGACTTTGCTTATAGTGACAAAGTTCACAAACGATCGACTATTGAACGGTTAGCTTTTGGATTCATAGAAGCATTAAAAACCCTGATTGCTCATTGTCAGTCAAAAGAATCACAAGGCTATACCCCTTCTGATTTTTCTGCTGCCAGACTCAATCAAAAACAGCTTGATAAATTTATAGCCAAAATCAACAAAAATAAAACTAAATATTAGGTTACTTACTAGTGGACTCTCACAATTTATATACTAAGTTTATGAAAGAAATTGTAATTAACTCTACTCAATCTATTGCTGATTCTTGTGATTTAACTGAGCAGGAGCGGCATAAAATATTAGTTGAATGGAATGATACAAAGGTGGATTATCCTAAGCATTTATGTATACATCAGTTATTTGAAGCACAAGTAGAAAAAACTCCAGACAGTATCGCTGTTGTCTTCAAAGAGCAACAATTAACTTATCAAGAGTTGAACTACAAAGCCAACAAAATTGCACATTATCTACAAAGTTTGGGTGTAAAACCAGAGGTGCTAGTAGGGATTTGCATTGAGCGTTCGCTAGAAATGATTGTAGGAATATTGGGCATCCTCAAGGCGGGTGGAGCTTATGTACCGCTAGATCCCACCTATCCTAAAGAACGTCTATCGTTCATGCTCTCAGATTCGCAAGTCCAGGTGGTATTAACCCAAGAAAAATTCGTTGAAGAGTTGACTACAAACGGGGCAAAGTTGATTTGTCTGGATACTGACTGGGAATCGATTAATCACCATCAAGAGAATCCGACTAGCAACGCCACAGCTGAAAACCTGGCTTATGTGATTTATACCTCCGGTTCTACAGGAAAACCAAAGGGAGTAGCTGTGCCGCATCGGGCTGTCAATCGGCTAGTGTGCAATACCAACTACGTGAAGTTTGTGCCTAGCGAGCGCGTTGCTCAAGCCTCAAATACTTCATTTGACGCAGCTACATTTGAAATCTGGGGAGCTCTCCTTCACGGAGCTAGGCTGGTGGTAATTCCTCACAATGTTGTGCTTTCGCCCCAGCATTTCGCAGCCTACATCCGCGAACAAAGGATTAGTGTATTATTTTTGACGACAGCCTTATTTAATCAGTTAGCCAGCGTTGTCCCCCAGGCATTTAAAGACCTGCGACACTTGCTATTTGGAGGCGAGGCTGTAGATTCCAAGTCAGTCAAAGCAGTTTTGAGCAATGGAGCGCCACAGCGATTGCTGCATGTTTATGGGCCGACTGAGAGTACAACATTCGCTTGTTGGTGTCTAGTGGAGGATATTCCGGAAGGGGCTACAAACGTGCCGATTGGTCGCCCAATTTCTAATACACAAATCTATATACTGGACTCCAAACTTCAACCAGTTCCGATTGGTACTCTTGGTGAATTGTATATTGGTGGCGACGGCTTGGCACGAGGCTACCTAAACCGTCCAGAATTAACTAAGGAAAAATTTATTACCCATCCCTTTGAGAAAGCAGAAGGGAGTAGATTATACAAAACTGGTGACTTAGCCCGCTTTTTACCAGATGGCAATATTGAGTTTTTGGGGCGAATTGATCATCAGGTGAAGATTCGCGGCTTCCGTATTGAACTCGGAGAAATTGAAACGCTTTTGAGTCAACATTCGCATGTACAGCAGGCAGTGGTAATCGCCCGTGAAGACATCCCTGGTGATAAGCGTCTTGTTGCCTATATTGTGCTTAATCAAAAACTTGATGCGAGTGCCGCTACATTAAAACGCTTCCTCCAGGAAAAGCTACCTTACTACATGGTGCCAGCAGTCTTTGTAATCCTAGACTCCTTGCCCCTTACTCCCAATGGTAAAGTTGATCGTCAAAATCTTCCAGCCTGCGATCGCACCCGCCCCCATCTTGAAGAAACCTTTGTTACGCCTCGTAACCCAATTGAGGAGAAGTTAGCGGTTATTTGGACTCAGTTACTAGGACTTGAGCAGATTGGAGTCAATGACAATTTTTTTCAGTTAGGTGGTCATTCCCTAATTGCAACTCAGATCCTTTCTCGCGTGCGCGAAGTTTTCCCAGTTGAGTTGTCCTTTCATCACATCTTTGACAACCCCACCATAGCGGGTCTAGCTCTACTAATTGAACAGCACAGCCAGCTAGAGCAACAGTTGCAGCGTCCTGCCATACAACGAATTGGGCGTGAGGGACTCTTGCCCTGCTCCTTTGCTCAAGAGCGAGTTTACTTCATCCAGCAATTGGCTCCTGAAAGTAGTGCCTATCAATTCCAGGCAACTATGCGATTTAAGGGTCAGCTCGATGTGGCAGTATTACAACAGTGCCTCAACGAGATTGTGCGGCGTCATGAAATTTTTCGCACAACTTATCCAGCGGTGAATGGACGGCTATTTCAGGTAATCCATCCACCCCAATCAATCAGCTTCCAAGTAATAGACCTCCAGACATTCCCTGAATCTGAACGAGAAGTAGAGGTTCAACGCCTAATTGAGGCAGAAGTCCAAAAGCCGTTTGATCTGAATCAACTACCATTAGTTAAATGGGTTTTGTTGAGGTTGAGCGACCAAGAACATTTGTTGATCCACATTGAGCATCACATGGCTCATGATGGTTGGTCATTCAACGTATTCCTGGGTGAGTTGGTGGAACTTTATCAAGCTTTCTTACTAGGAAATTCCTCTGTACTTCCTGAACCACTCCTACAGTTCGTGGATTTTGCCCATTGGCAGCGACAGTGGGTCAAAAGCCAGTCTGCCCAAGTCCAATTGACCTATTGGCAGCAGAAGTTATCTGGTAGTTCACCGTTGTTAGAATTACCCTATGATCGCCCACGACCGATAGAGCAAACTTACAATGGCGATCAAATCAGGATGGAACTTCCCATCAGCTTGTGCGAATCCCTCAGAGTTCTAAGCCGTCAAGAGGATGCCACCTTATTTATGACGATGCTGGGAGCTTTTCTGGTAGTATTGCACCGATATACTGGGCAGGACGACCTTAGTGTAGGGACTGCTGTTGCCAATCGGCGGATGCACGAGATAGAAAAGTTAATTGGCATGATCGTCAATAACCTGGTTCTACGCACTGATTTATCTGGCAATCCTACATTTCGGGAATTACTCGGTCGAGTGCGTGAAGTAACTCTGGAAGCTTATGCCAACGAAGATTTACCCTTTGATAAGGTGGTTGAGGTTCTCAAACCAATACGGAATTTGAGCCACAATCCTTTATTTCAAGTGATGTTCAGCTTCCATGATTCCCCGATGCCAAACTTGAGTCTCCCAGGCTTGGACATCAGCTTACATGAACCTATTAGCAATAAATCAGCAAAGTTTGATCTGGATTTCCTGGTCATACCGCGTTCTGAGCAACGTGTGCAGAACGGTTCTAAAACCGGAGCCAAGGGAATTACCCTAGTTTTAGAATACAACAGCGACCTCTTTGATGCTGCCACAATTCAACGAATGCTAGAGCAGTATCAAACTTTACTAGAAGGAATTGTAGCCAACCCAGAGCAGCGAGTTTCTGAATTACCACTGCTAACGCAGACTCAGCAGCAGTTACTAGTAGAGTGGAATCAGACTCACAGAGAGTACGCCAATCAGTGTATTCATGAGTTATTTGCGGCTCAGGTGGAGTTAACGCCCAATGCTGTAGCTATTCAGCAAGAAGGTCAACAGCTAACTTACCGCGAATTGAGCGATCGCGCCAATCAATTAGCCCACTATCTACAAAGTTTGGGAGTCAAACCAGAAACCCTAGTTGGTATCTGCGTTGACCGTTCCCTAGAGATGATTGTCGGCTTACTCGGAATTCTCAAAGCGGGAGGTGCTTATGTTCCCCTTGACCCTGCCTATCCAAAAGAGCGACTGGCTGATATTCTCGAAGATACTCAACTAAGCATTCTGCTGACTCAAGAAAGATTCCAGGACAAACTACCAGATTATGCCGGAAAAACGATCTGTTTAGATACTGACTGGGAAATAATTGTTCAACACAGTACAGCCAATCCTATTAGTAACGTTCAACTCCATAACCTCGCCTACATTATTTACACCTCTGGTTCTACGGGTAAACCCAAAGGGGTGATGATTGAACATGGGTCATTGATGAATTTTGTCATGACTGCCACCCACGAATATGGAATTAATGCAGCTGACCGGATTCTACAATTTGCATCAATCTGTTTTGATACATCTATTGAAGAAATCTTGCCTTGTCTTTTGGTCGGTGCAACATTAGTACTGCGAACCGAACAGATGTTGCACTCCAGCGATGAATTTTGGCGGTGTTGCCGAGAATGGCATTTAACTGTTTTGGATCTTCCCACAGCTTATTGGCATCAGTTAGTAGTGGAACTCACCCCCGAAGACTCCCGAATTCCCGAAAGTCTCAGAATGATGATTATTGGCGGAGAAGAAGCTCAACTCGAAAAAGTGAAGCACTGGCACAGTAGTGTTGCTCATCTCTCCCATCCACCCCAATTACTTAATAGTTACGGCCCAACGGAAGCAACGGTTATAACCACCTTAGCTCGCTTAACCCCAGCAGCCACTTCTGTTGCCATTGGACGACCCATCAGCAATGCTCAGGTTTATATTCTGGATCAATATCTGCAACCTGTCCCTATAGGAGTTCCCGGAGAACTGCACATTGGCAAAGCCGGATTAGCTAGAGGGTATTGGCAACGTCCTGAACTTACAGATGAAAAATTTATTCAAAGTCCAAAATTGGATCGCCTTTATAAAACAGGGGATATAGCACGATTTCGTGCAGATGGCAACTTAGAATATCTCGGTCGAGTTGACAATCAGGTGAAGATTCGGGGCTTCCGCATTGAGTTAGGAGAAATCGAGACGGCGCTGAGACAACACCCACAGGTGTTTCAAGCTGTGGTCATTGCTCGTGAAGACATCCCTGGACAAAAGCGCCTTGTAGCTTATGTTGTACCCTACGAACAGCAACCAAACGCCGATGAACTGCGCCATTTCCTAAAGCAAAAGCTGCCTAATTATATGCTGCCCTCGGCGTTGATGCTGCTAGAGGCGTTGCCGATGACACCCAACCGCAAGGTAGACCACCGCGCCCTACCAGCCCCCGACTTTTCTCGCAGCCCTGAAGATAAATTTGTTACTCCCCGCACTCCCACAGAAGAGAGATTAGCCGCAATTTGGTCAGAAATTTTAAGATTAAAACAAGTCGGCATCCACGATAACTTCTTTGAATTGGGCGGAGACTCCATTCTCAGCATTCAGGTAATTTCCCGTGCCAATCAAGCGGGTATCCAAATTGCCCCCAAACAACTATTTAAGTACCAAACCATTGCTGAGTTAGCTGCCGTGGCAGGCATTACTCGGCAAGTTACAGCCGAACAAGGGTTAGTCACTGGTTCTGTGGCGCTGACACCCATCCAACAGTGGTTTTTCGAGCAGAATTTGCCCGAACCTGATTACTTTAACCAGTCAGTCCTGCTAGAAGTGCCGCCAGACTTGCAACCAGAGCTATTGCAGCAAGTTGTACAACAATTGTTAGTGCATCACGATGCTTTGCGATCGTGCTTTGCACGTCTCCCCTTTGGGAGAAGGGGAGAGGCTAGCGCCAAGGGAGAATCGCAGTTTGTACAAGAATGGGAAAACTGGGAGCAGTTTAACACCGCCACCCAAGAACTAGTGCCATTTAGCGTCATCAATTTATCGCACCTGTCGCCAGAAGTACAACAAACAGCAATGAAAGCGGCGGATGCTGAACTCCAAGCTAGTTTGAATCTATCTACTGGAGCGATGGCACGAGTCGCACTGTTTCAATTGGGCAACAATCAACCTGGTAGGTTACTGTTTATCATCCATCATTTAGCAGTAGATGGTATCTCGTGGCGGATTTTGCTCGAAGACTTGGCTACGGCTTACCAACAAATCAGCCGTGGCGAAGCTATTAAACTACCACCTAAGACAACTTGCTTTCAATATTGGAGCGATCGCCTGACAGAATATGCTCAAACAGAGGCTGTCACAGAGTTGGATTACTGGCTAAGTCAATCTAGTATTCCAGTTACAGCTTTACCAGTAGACTATCCTTCGGATAAAAAAAATAACACTGTAGCCTCAACTGCGTCTATCTCACTTTCTTTAACTGAAGAACATACCTACGCCCTTTTACAGGATGTACCCTCTGCCTACAACACTCAAATTAACGATGTGCTGTTGACTGCCCTAGTGCAAAGCTTTGCCCAATGGACGGGAGAACCTTCTCTGCTTGTTGATTTAGAGGGACATGGACGAGAAGACTTGTTTGAAGATGTGGATCTGTCGAGGACTGTAGGCTGGTTTACCACCTTATTTCCCGTTCATTTACAGCTAGAAGAAGTTGACCATCCAGGAGAGGTTTTAAAGTTAGTTAAAGAACAACTGCGACGCATTCCCAACCGAGGCATAGGCTATGGTGTGTTGCGATATTTGCAGCAGGACGGGTCAATACGCACGAAACTACAAGCGCTACCCCAAGCCGAAGTAAGTTTTAACTACCTTGGTCAGTTCGATCAGGTGCTTAAGGCATCTGGTGTATTGGGTTTGGCTCAAGAATTCAAAGCTGAACAGAGTTTACTTAATAAGCGCAGCCATCTTTTAGGAGTAAGCGGATTTATTCGTGCAGGAAGGCTGGAAATGACTTGGAATTACGGCGAAAAAGTTCATAAACGAGACACCATTGAGCGTTTGGCCTTTGGGTTTATGGAGACGTTGCGATCGCTCATTGCTCACTGTCAATCTCCTGATGCGATCGGTCATACACCTTCTGACTTCTCAGCAGCCAAACTCAGCCAAAAACAGCTTGATAAATTCCTAGCCAAAATCAACAAAAATAAATAGTCATTAGTCATTAGTCCTTTGTCATTAGTCGCCAGTTCCCAATTCAGAGGTAGTTTCATGAACAATATCGAAGACCTTTATGAACTTTCGCCTATGCAGCAGGGGATGCTGTTTCATACCCTTTATGCGCCAGAATCGGAAGTTTATTTTGAGCAGTTGCTTTGCATCCTTCAAGGAGAATTAAATTTTCCTGCCTTTGAGCAAGCTTGGCATTCTGTTGTTGCACGACACCCGATTTTACGCAGTTCCTTTTATTGGGAAGAGATAGAAAAGCCCTTGCAAATGGTAAATAAGCAAGTGGATCTCCCGTGGGAAAAACTGGACTGGCGGAATTTAACAGCCGATCAACAACAACAGCATCTAGAGGATTTTTTGTCAGGCGATCGCCAAAAAGGATTTGAACTGGATCTTGCTCCTCTGATGCGCTTCACTGTCATCCAGCTAGAGGACTATACTTATCAATTTATTTGGAGTCATCATCATATTCTCTTTGATGGCTGGTCGATGCAGATTATCCTCAAAGAAGTTTTAGCTTTCTATGAAGCACATCAGCGAGGTGAACATTTACGCCTGATACCCTCTCGCCCCTATCGAGAGTATATTAATTGGTTACAGCAACAGGATATTACTCAAGCAAAAAACTTCTGGCAACAAACCCTCCAGGGTTTGGAGCTTCCTAAATCTTTAGTAGGGAATAGGGAGCAAGAACAAAGAATATACAATGAGCAAACTTTTCAATTATCTCAAACGGTAACTGACAAACTGCAATCTTTAGCTCGACAGCACCATTTAACTTTGAATAATTTGGTTCAAGGAGCATGGGCGTTGCTACTTTCCCGCTACAGTGGGGAAAGCGATGTGGTCTTTGGTGCAACTGTATCTGGCCGTCCACCAACGCTTGCAGGAGTGGATTCGATGGTGGGGCTATTAATCAATACCCTCCCCATACGGGTACAAGTTATAGGAAAAGCGGAATTATTATCTTGGCTCAAGCAATTACAAAGTCAAGCATTTGAACAGGAACAATATGCTTATTATTCTCTGGCAGAAATTCAGCGCCTGAGTGATGTTCCCCCAGGAATGCCTTTGTTCGAGAGCCTTTTAGTATTTGAGAATTATCCACTCGATTCTGCTGAACAGAATACCAAAAAAACTTTAGAAATTAGTCATCTTCGTTGTTTTGAACGCACGAATTACCCGTTAACGGTGGTAGTTAATCCTGAATCACAATTGTCTGGAAGAATTGTCTATGATACTAGTCGCTTCCATGAACAGACAATTGCCCGCATGATTGGACATTTCCAAACATTGCTAGCAGGAATGGCAGCCAATCTACAACAATATATTTCTCAATTATCCCTGCTCAGTGAAGCCGAAGAGGAAGAATTAATTCTACAAGAAAATAATCAAAATATAGATTCTATTCATTACAAATGTATTCATAGTTTATTTGAAGAACAGGTAGAAAAAACCCCCAATGCAGTAGCACTTGTAGATGAAAAGCAACGTTTAACTTATCGAGAGTTAAATAACCGTACCAATCAATTAGCCCATTATTTACAAGCGTTGGGAGTTAAAGCCGAAGTACGAGTAGGAATTTGTGTAGAGCGATCGCTCTTAATGGTAATAGGAATACTGGCTATCCTCAAAGCTGGCGGGGCTTATGTTCCGCTAGATCCAGCTTATCCTTCAGAAAGACTGGCGTTCATGGTGGAAGATGTACAGACACCCGTCTTACTAACCCAAACTCATTTGTGCGATCGCCTCCCAATCCATAATCAAACTGTGGTTAATCTTGACTCAGATTGGAAAATAATTGCTCAACACAGTGAAGACAATCTGCTCAGTGAAGTTAATCCAGAAAACTTAGCTTATATAATTTATACCTCTGGCTCGACGGGAACACCAAAGGGAACAGAAGTTCCCCATCGTAGCTTCATTGGTTTTATGTTTGGGGTTGATTACATTCACCTTGATGCAGAACAAATCTGGCTACAACATTCATCGATTTCTTGGGATGCACTAACCCTAGAACTTTGGTCACCCTTGCTTTACGGTGGGCGTTGTGTGCTTTACCCAGGCAAAATTCCCACACCTGGAGACTTAAGCCGCATCATCCAAGAACAAGGGGTTAACGTTCTGTTTCTGACTACAGCCCTATTTAATCTCATGATTGATACAATGCCTGAAGCGTTGTCAGGGATTAAACAACTGCTGTTTGGGGGAGAGTCCGTTTCTGTACCTCATGTTCGTCGCGCCTTAGAACTATTGCCGGGAACGCAACTAATTAATGGTTATGGCCCCTCAGAATGTACAGTATTTACTTGTTGTTACCCGATTCCCAAACAACTTGCTGAAAATATGCATTTAATTCCCATTGGAAAACCCATTGGCGACAGAAAAGTTTACCTACTAGATAAAGATTTACACAGAGTTCCGATTGGCGTTCCTGGGGAACTTTATGTGGGTGGTGCGAGTGTTGCTAGAGGTTACTTAAATCAACCAATATTAACCCGTGAAAAATTTATTCCTAATCCTTTTATTGAAGGAGATACACTTTACAAAAGCGGAGATTTAACACGCCGTCTTTCTGATGGAAACCTGGAATTTATAGGTCGAATTGATACACAAGTAAAAATTCGCGGTTTTCGCATTGAATTAGCAGAAATTGAGGCATTTTTAAATCAACATGCTGACATAAAGCAAGTCGTTATCACTGTGCGGGAAGATGAACCTGGGAATAAGTATTTAGTGGCTTATCTCGTTACCAACGATAATCAACCAACGCCTAGCACTCTGCGAAACTTCTTAAAGAAAAAGCTGCCTGATTACATGATTCCCGCCGCTTTCGTATTTCTAGAGGTATTACCCCTAACGCCTAATGGTAAAATCAATCGCCGTGCTTTGCCCCCTCCAGATACTTCCCAAAGAAATCTAGAGGTTGGTTTTGTTGCTCCTCGCACGCCAATTGAACAAGAATTAGCCACGATTTGGACTGAAGTTCTGAAATTAAAACAGGTGGGAATTCACGATAACTTTTTTGAGTTAGGAGGACATTCTTTACTCGCTACTCAAGTCATTTCTCGTTTAAGAGAGGTTTTTTGTCTAGATTTTCCTTTGCGTTATTTGTTTGAAAATTTCACAATTGCTGAACTCGCCCAAAAAGTGATTGAGCAACAAATTGAGCAAGCAGAAAATGATGCTTTAGCAAAGATTTTAGAGGAGGTGAATCAGTTATCAGAGGAAGAGGTGACGCAGCAGTTACTTTTGTAAGGATTTTTTAAACGCAGAGGAACGCGGAGTAAGCGCAAAGTTACGCAGAGTATTTTTAAAAGTTCATCTCTTAAAGTTTTACTCTCTGCGTGAGACAAATTTATATTTTCACTCAGCAACGCTAAAAAAACTAATTTTTAACAGTAATTATTATGAGCGATTTACTAAAACGTCTTGAAACTCTTTCACCAGAAAAACGAGAATTAGTCCTACAAAAACTTAGAAAGCAACAGCAATCTCCACTCCTCACACCTGTATCGCGGGAGCAACCCCTTCGCCTCTCTTTTGCTCAACAAAGACTGTGGTTTCTCGACCAACTAGAAGGCGAAAATTGCGTTTACAACGTCCCGTTTTTCTGGCAGATTAGCGGATTTTTGAATATATATGCGTTAGAACAAGCTATTAAAGAAATTGTTCAACGTCATGAAGTCTTACGTACTAGCTTCTGTGTTGTCAATGAGTCGCCGATACAGGTGATTCATCCTAATCCCCAACTGACAATGCAAGTGCTAGATTGGCGACAATTGACAGAAGAAAACCAGTTAAGTAAAGCGCAGCATTTAGCAACAGAAGAATTGCAACAGTCTTTTGACTTATCAAAAGCTCCTTTGCTGCGGGTAAAGTTGTTGCAACTGAGTGACCAATCCCATCTATTGTTGCTCGTCATCCATCATATCGTTTGCGATGGTTGGTCAATGGACATATTCCGCCGTGAATTGTTCAGTCTTTATACCGCATTTTGCGGCGAAAAACCTTCTCCCTTAACCGAATTACCGCTTCAATATGCCGATTTCGCCCACTGGCAAAGACAATGGCTACAGGGAGAGGTACTCCAAACCCAACTTAATTACTGGCAAAAACAATTAGCCGGAGTCTCGCCTCTGTTAGAATTGCCCACAGATAGACTTCGCCCGTCAGTTCAAAGTTTCAGAGGGCGTAGCGAGTTTTTAGAACTCAATCAGGATTTAACACATAAGTTGAAGTGTTTGAGTCAGGAGTCAGGAACCACTCTGTTTATGACAATGCTTGCAGCATTTACGCTGTTACTTTCGCGCTACAGTAGACAGGAGGATATTGTAGTTGGTTCTGCGATCGCTAATCGCAACCGTTATCAAACAGAACCCCTAATCGGCTTTTTTGTCAATACCCTAGCATTACGTACCAATCTGCAAGGGAATCCAACTTTCTTAGAATTACTTGAACGAGTCAAGCAAGTAACTCTGGATGCCTATGACCATCAAGATTTACCCTTTGAGAAACTGGTTGATGAATTGGGATTGGAGCGATCGCTCTCTCATCATCCGCTGTTTCAAGTGGCTTTTAGCTTGCAAAATCAAACCCAGCAGCAACTAGAAACAAATGGATTAACCTTAACTCCCTTCAAGTGGGAAAACACAACGACACTGTTAGATTTATCTCTGATGTTTCGGGAAACGCCCCAAGGTCTAACAGGAGAATGGGAATATGCAACAGATTTGTTTGCAGCTTCAACCATTCAACGGATGGTGGAACATTTTACAGTCTTGCTGAAGGGGATTGTCGATAACCCTCAACAACCCATCGATACCCTACCGTTGATTACAGAAGCTGAACGTCAGCAACTACAACACTGGAATCAAACTCAAGTGGCTTATCCCCACGATAAAACTCTAGTTGAGATATTTGAACAACAAGTCGCCAAAACTCCTGATAATCTCGCTTTGGTTTTTGAATCCCAAAGCCTAACTTACCAACAACTAAATCAAAAAGCCAACCAACTAGCTAATTATCTAATTCAAAATCACCAAATTCAGCCAGACACCTTAATTGGTATCTGCGTTGAACGGTCTTTAGAAATGATTATTGGTCTACTCGGTATCCTCAAAGCAGGTGGGGCTTATGTACCGATTGACCCCAATTATCCAGAAGATCGGATTCAGTGGATGTTACAAGATAGTGGAACTTCGGTGTTGTTAACCCAAAGTTTCCTGACAGAAAAATTACCTCTAACTCAACTAGAAAATCCCTGTGAAAAAATTTATTTAGATCGGACAGATGTTTCTGAGGCGTTAATAGATAATCCCAGTCCCCAAAGTACGCCTGATAATTTGGCTTATGTAATCTATACCTCTGGCTCGACGGGACGACCCAAGGGGGTAATGATTGAGCATCGAGGACTGACCAATCTGGCTTCTTCTGTGGCTAACAGTTTGCAAGTTAAACCCCACAGCCGTTTTCTTCAGTTTGCTTCTTTTAGTTTTGATATTTCTGTTGCTGAAATTGCTCCCACCCTAACCACAGGAGCTTGTTTATATCTTGCTAAAAAAGAAACTTTGTTACCCAGTCAGGGCTTGGTTAATTTCTTAGGCGATCGCAAAATCTCCCACATCATTGTACCCCCTTCGGCTTTATCGGTATTACCTCAAGCGACCTTACCCGATTTGCAAACTATAGGTGTTGGTGGTGAAGCTTGCCCAGCAGAATTAGTGGCACAATGGGCAACTGGGCGACGTTTCTTGAATGGCTATGGCCCTACGGAATCTACAGTTGGTGCGAGTATAGCCATTTGTGAACCTAATGGCAAAAAACCGCCCATTGGTAAACCGTTGTCCAATGTCCGCATCTATATATTAGATGTTCACAATCAACCATTACCCCCAGGAATACCTGGAGAATTATGCATCGCTGGCGTTGGTTTAGCACGAGGCTATCTCAACCGTCCGGAAACTACCGCCGAAAAATTTATTGAAGTTGAATTATTTGGCAAAACTGAGCGAATTTACAAAACTGGCGACTTAGCAAGATGGGAAGATGATGGCAATCTTGAGTATCTGAGTCGCATTGACGATCAAGTTAAACTACGGGGCTTCCGCATTGAATTGGGTGAAATTGAATCGCTATTATTGCAACACCCATCAGTCAAAGAAGCTGTTGTCATTTTATATGAAGCTGATAATAATCCCAGGTTAGTGGCATATCTAACGGCGGAAAAATCCGTCAATTTAAGGGGTCAACTCAAGGATTACCTGAAAATTCGCCTGCCGAATTATATGGTTCCTAGCCAGATTATGGTATTGGATCAGTTACCCCTTAGCCCTAACGGTAAGCTAGATCGCAAAGCATTACCAGCACCAGATACAGCTGCTTCCACTGACTTTGAAATGCCAGTGACTTCAACGGAAGAACTGTTGGCTACCTTATGGCAAACTCTCCTGAAAGCTAAGTTTGTTGGTCGCCGAGATCACTTCTTTGAACTAGGGGGACATTCGCTATTAGCAACCCAATTGGTTGCCCGCATACGTGACACTTTTGAGGTAGAATTGCCTATCCGTAAGGTATTTGAACAGAGTGTTTTGTCTGATTTGGCAACAGAAATTGACAAAGCATCTGCGAGTGTCGCCTTACCACCCATCACACCACAACCTGAAAATGCCCCTAAAACTCTGTCCTTTGCCCAATCAAGACTCTGGTTTTTAGCCCAACTTGAAGGCACTGGAACCTCGGCTACCTATAATATGTCAACGGCTCTGCAACTTGACGGCAAGTTGAATATAGAAGCGTTGCGTGCAAGTTTTGATTATCTCCTTGATCGCCATACTATTCTACGTACTTATTTCCCAGCTTTGGAGGGAGAGCCGCAAGTAGTCGTCCAAAGTTTAGAGGACATAGAAGTGCTGGCGAGCGCAGATTTACGGTTACTCGATCCCCAAACTCAAGCAGAAACCGTACAACGGTTATCAAATAGCCACGCCCAAGAACCCTTTGACTTAAATACTGGTCCTCTGTTCAAAGCGAAATTGCTGCAACTAAGCGAACAGAAAAACGTACTGCTGCTCAATATGCACCACATTATCAGCGACGGCTGGTCAATGGGGGTGTTTAAGCGCGAATGGGAACAGGCTTATTCTGCTTTTGCTGCGGGGGATGCTCCAAATTTGTCACCGTTGCCGATTCAGTATAGCGATTATGCAGCTTGGCAGCGCAGTTGGTTACAAGGGGAGATTTTAGAAAATCAGGAAAATTACTGGAAACAACAACTAGGGGATGCTCCCCGATTGTTGGATTTGCCTACTGACCATCCCCGTCCAGCGCAACAAAGTTACGAAGGTGGGCGTGAAGAATATCGTTTGAGTAATGAATTGACTCAGAGACTCAAAGTTGTGAGTCAAAAACACGGGGTTAGTTTGTTTATGACCCTATTAACGGCTTTTAATATTTTGCTATCGCGTTACAGCCGTCAAGACGATTTATGTGTTGGTTCTGCGATCGCTAACCGCACCCATAGCTATACAGAAGGACTAATCGGCTTTTTTGTCAATACCTTAGTATTGCGGAGTAAAATCAAGCCAGAGCTAGGATTTAGTGAGTTACTTCAACAAATCCGCCAAACTTGCTTAGATGCTTATGCTCATCAAGATATTCCCTTTGAATATCTGGTAGAACAGTTGCAGCCAGAACGCAGTTTGAGCCATAACCCCTTATTCCAAGTGATGATTGTGTTGCAAAACACCGAACGGGCGGGGACAAATGTTAGTTTACCAGACCTTGATATTCACTGGTTGGATCAAGATTATCCATTTGCCAAGTTTGACCTAACACTTGACCTTTGCGAAAGGGATGGTCAACTACGTTGTATGTGGGAATATGCCACCGATTTATTTGAGGCAGAAACCATTCGGCGGATGGCGGGACACTTTGAAGTCTTGCTCGAAGCAATCGCCGAAAATCCCCATCAGCCGATCAGTAAATTGCCCTTGATCACAAGAGCAGAAATCCAACAACTGCAACTTTGGAATCAAACCAACATTGATTATCCTCAAGATCAGACGTTAGTGACTCTGTTTGAACAACAGGTAGCGCAAACCCCTGATAACATTGCCGTGGTGTTTGAAGATTGCAGCCTGAGTTATCAAGAACTCAACCAAAAAGCTAATCAGCTAGCGTATTCTCTGTTAGAACTCAAAACAGAGCAACAATTACCTGATAATCCGTTGATAGCGATTTGTATAGAGCGATCGCTAGAAATGGTTATTGGCTTGTTTGGTATCCTCAAAGCTGGTGGGGCGTATGTGCCAATTGACCCCAATTACCCACAGGAGCGTATCCGTTTTATGCTCGAAGACTGTGGGGCAAAGGTTTTGCTCACTCATAGTCAACTTAAAGATAAATTAGCGATCGCAAATAAAGAAACTCTTCCCCACTCCCTAGTACAGACGCGATTAATCGCGTCTCTCCCCACTCCCCACTCCCGGAAAGTACTATGTTTGGATGAAGGTAACTTTGCCAAGCAATCTACAGATAACCCAAGTTGCCAAAGTAAACCCGATGATTTAGCTTATGTGATTTACACATCAGGCTCTACTGGGCAACCCAAAGGCGTACAACTACTGCACAGTGGTTTAACTAACTATTTGCACTGGGCCAAAGACTTTTATGCAGTAGCAGAAGGGCAAGGTACGCCTGTGCAGTCTTCTCTTAGCTTTGATGCAACCATTACCTCCCTCTATCTACCTCTAATTTGTGGGCGTACCACCACCTTGGTTAGAGAAAAACAAGAAATTGAAGCTTTAGCCAACATTGTCAAACAAAACAATCATCTCTCCCTTGTCAAAATCACACCATCCCATCTGGAAATACTCAATCAGCAACTCAATCCTAATGCTATGCCAAATCGGGTTAATGCCTTTGTTTTAGGCGGTGAGGGATTACACGCTAACCAAATAATCCCCTGGCTGACTCATGCTCCCGATACCCGCCTGATCAACGAATATGGGCCGACGGAAGCCGTTGTGGGGTGTTGTGTCTACGAAGCGACTGGGAAAATGGATCTAGTTGGCGATTTATTAATCGGACAGCCAATTGCTAATGCACGTATCTACATCTTAGACAACCAAAACCAACCCCTACCTCCTGGCATTCCTGGCGAACTTTGTATTGCGGGTGCTGGTTTAGCCCGTGGCTATCTCAACCGTGCCGAACTAACAGCAGAAAAATTTATCGAACTCGACTTATTTGGCGAACAAGAGCGAGTTTATAAAACCGGAGATTTAGCCAGATGGTTGCCAGATGGTAACTTAGAATACCTGGGGCGGATTGACAACCAAGTAAAACTGCGCGGCTTTCGTATTGAATTGGGTGAAATTGAAGCCTTGTTAGCCAAACACCCAAAAATTCAGCAAGCAGTAGTGATTTTACAAGGAGAAGATGCGATCGCTCAACGCTTGCTAGCTTATATTGTACCCACGGCAACAGATGTAGAGTCGTTGCAAGCAACGTCTTTACAAGCTGAACAGGTGGAACTGTGGCAACAAGTTTTCAATGATAGCTATTCTCAGCAACAAATCCCAATCGACGATCCAACTCTGAATCTAGCTGGTTGGAATGATAGCTACACAGGAAAACCGATTCCTCAAGCAGCGATGCAGGAATGGCGAGATACAACGGTTGCTCAAATTCTGGAACTTGAACCCAAACGGATCTGGGAAATCGGTTGCGGGACAGGGATGTTATTGTTTAAGATTGCGTCCCATTGTCAGCATTATCTGGGTACGGATTTTTCACCTGAAGCGTTGCAGTATATTGAACAACATCTCAAACAGCAGTCTCTCAACGACAAAGTTACTTTAAAAATCAGTGCGGCTAACCAGTTTGATGGTATTGAGACAAATGCTTATGATTTGGTAATCATAAATTCTGTCATCCAGTATTTTCCCTCTCTGGATTACTTTTTACAAGTGTTGGAGGGAGCTATCAAAGCTGTGACAACTCAGGGTTCAATCTTTATTGGAGATGTGCGTAATCTTCAACTACTAGAAGCTTTTCACACCGCAGTCGAGTTTTATCGCGCCTCCGATGAGTTGTCAATTAAAGACTTGCGTCAACAGATTAAAAAAAGCATTGACACCGAAGGCGAATTACTAATCGATCCTGATTTCTTTATCGCCCTAAAACAAAGATTTCCTCGGATTAGTCAGGTGCAAATTCAATTGCAACGGGGTTATGCTCAAACGGAAATGAGCCGTTTTCGTTATGACGTTATTTTACACCTAGATCAGACAAATACCTCAGTCACAGAACCACAATGCTTAGATTGGCCAGGTCAACAACTGAATTTGGAAACAATCGAGAGAATTTTAACAACTCAGCAACCGGATTTGTTACGCATTAACAATATTCCGAATGCTCGTCTAACGTCAGAAATGGTGCTGTTAGAAGAAATTGCTCAATTAGATGGTATTGTTTCAGACTTAAAAGCGGCAGTTGCCCAAGCTAAATCAGGCATAGAACCCGAAGCGTTCCGAATAGCGCGAGATTTACCTTATACCCTTTTCATCCAATATAGCTCCACAGGGTTTGCTGATTACGATGTTGTTTTTCAACGGAATATCCCCGGACAGGCGATATTGCCAAGATTTACTCAAGGGGAAAATTTACGACTTAAACCTTGGCAAGATTACGCAAACCAACCGTTGCAATATCGCACCAATCAAGTTGATCTAGGATTATTAGCCGAATGGCGGGATTTTCTAGGAAAAACTCTACCTGATTACATGATTCCTAACCATTTCACTGTCTTAGATCAACTACCACTAACACCAAATGGAAAAGTAGACCGTCTCGCTTTACCTGCACCAAATGCAACCGTTTCATCAACAGACACTGAATTGCCTGTAACCTCGACAGAAAAATTGCTTGCTGAATTGTGGGCGAAGCTGCTTAAATATGCAGCAATTGCCCGCCGTGATAACTTCTTCAACTTGGGGGGTCATTCTTTATTAGCAACCCAACTGTGCTACCGCATCCGCGACACATTCAAAGTAGAACTACCTCTGCGTAAGGTATTTGAGTACCCCACCCTCACTGAATTAGCAAATTATCTCGATACCTGCATTTGGATTAATTCCTCCACCGCAGATATGCAACCTTTAAACTCAGACGAAGAGGAAATTGAACTATGACGCAAGTATTCCCTGGAAACGGATCAATTGCTAATTACAGCAGTAGCCTTTTGTACAACTAAACCTGAATCTTTTCTTACCTAAAGAGTATAAAACAATGGAAACCCTTCCTATCAAGATTTACGATGATACCCTGCGCGATGGAGAACAACAACCGGGCATTTTCTTCTCTTATCCAACTAAACATAAACTTGCCCATTTAATTGCCCAAACAGGGGTTCATGGAATCGACATTATGCCCTTTGTCTGTGAGCAAGAAACTGAACTAGCTAAAACATTAATATCAAAGGGATTGGATAGTCTAATTTTTTCGGCTACCTTGATGAAAAAGCAGTTCATCGATCAAGTAAAAGACTGCGGTATTAAGCGAATCGTCCTGTTCTATGCCCTTTCTGACCGACTACTCTTTCTGAGAGATCCTCAGATCCGTTTGATGAAAGAGTTTCAAGGAAAAACTATTGATGATGACATCCCAGCCAAAGTAATCGATAGAATTCGCCAAAATGCTATTGATTCAATTGTCGAAAATTTGCACTATGCCACAAAGGTAGCAGGACTGACCGTAGACTTCGCAGGCGAGGATACCTCAAGAGCCGATTTTGACTTTTTAGTGCAATGTATCCGCTCATGTAGCCCTTACATTGAAAACTTCTTTCTCTGCGATACAGTAGGAATTCTCACTCCAGAAAAGAGCTATATCTGGGTTAATGACTTGCTTCAATCTACTTCAGGGGTGGCATTGGGGGTACACTACCACAATGATATGGGTATGGCTCTGGAAAATACCCTCCAGTCCCTGATGGCCGGAGCTAGTTTTGTATCGGGTACATTTGGCGGTATTGGAGAGCGAGCCGGAAATGTTGCCATCGAGCAGGTCTTAAATGGGTTGCGAGTCCGCTTCGGAATTGAAGTCAGCGGAATTAATTATGATGCTCTTGCCGCAGTAACTGGCTGCATTGAGCAATTAGGAGTTCGTCCCGCTCACCCTTACTCTCAAGCTGCTCAAAGGCATGAAACGGGTGTTCATATCAATTCTTTGTTGTCTGACTCCAAAAGCTATGATGCTTTTCCTCACAGCAGTGTAAACGTTATTTTCGGCAAATGGAGTGGAGCTAGTAATTTTCAATATCTGTTTGAAAAACAACTGCACAATCCCCAACCCAGAGAGCAATATGAGAAAATGCGCTCCGCAATCAAATCTTTTGCTATTGAACAAGAACGCTATTTTACAGCAAACGAAGTGTTGGAGTTATGGAAAAATGGGGCTTTTAAGTAATCCTTGCGATCGCGCAGCGTCTCCGTTCGCGCAGCGTCTTTGCCAGGAGAAGGAGAATCGCGTTACTTGCCATAACGAAGAGGAAATTGAACTATGACACAAAAAGAGCAAGTAGTTTCTTTAATGCTTCGTTTGCAGAATATAGGATGTCGAATTTGGGCTGAAGATGATAAATTACGGCTTCGTACAACCAAAAATGCTTTAACTTCTGAACTCAAGCAGGAAATTCAAACCAACAAAGCAGATATATTAGCGTTCTTAAATTCTGCCAAAGCCAGAACTGTCATATCAGAGGAAATTCCGACCTTACCAGATGATGCCCCGAAGCCGCTTTCCTTTGCTCAACAACGCCTCTGGCTGTTAGCACAAATCCAAGGCCCATCAGCTAGTTACAATATGCCGATGGTTTTACAACTGGATGGAAACCTCAATATTGATGCTTTGCATTCTAGTTTGGCTTATTTGCTTAATCGGCATGACAGTCTTAGGATGTATTTTCCTACAGTGGCGGGACAACCTCAAATTGCGATCCAAAATATAGACGACATCGAAGTTTTAACTGTACAAGACTGGCGAAACCTTGATGAACATCCCCACTCTTCAAACATCCAGCATTTTATCGATGCTCATGTTCAAGAACCATTTGACTTAAATACTGGCCCTTTGTTTAAAGCAAAATTGCTGCAACTCAAGGAGCAGAAATATGTGCTGCTCATCAATATGCACCACATTATCAGTGATGGCTGGTCAATGGGGGTGTTTGTCCGTGAGTTACGACAAGTTTATATCGGTTTTGCCCAAGGACAGACCCCAAACCTATCTCCTTTACCTATTCAATACAGCGACTACGCAAACTGGCAAAGAAACTGGTTACAAGGGGAAGTATTAGAAACCCAGATCAACTATTGGAAAAATCAACTCAGTGATGCTTCTCCATTACTGGAGTTACCTACCGATTATCCCCGTCCAGCATTGCAAAGCTACCGAGGCGATCGCGATCGCTACTCCCTACCGCCTGACTTAACTCTTGCCATTAAAGCTTTAAGTCAACAGCAAGGGGCAAGTTTGTTCATGACTTTATTGGCGGCTTTTAGTGTTCTGCTTTCTCGTTACAGTCGTCAAAAAGACTTATGTATTGGTTCTCCTATTGCTAACCGCACCCATAGCCATACAGAAGGGTTAATTGGCTTTTTTGTCAATACCTTGATACTGCGTAACCAAATCAAGCCTGAACAAAGCTTTATCGAGTTTCTGCAACAAACTCGCCAAACTTGTTTAGATGCATACTCTCATCAAGACATTCCTTTTGAGTATCTGGTAGAACAGTTGCAACCAGAACGCAGTATGAGCCATAACCCCTTATTCCAGGTCATGTTAGCACTGGAAAATAATGAAAGTCCCGACCTGAGTTTGCCAGGATTAGAAATTGAATGGCTCCCATTAACCTATCCGTTTGCTAAGTTTGACCTAGCACTTCTGGTCATAGAATCTGATAAGCAGTTAGATTTAACTTGGGAATACGCCACCGATCTCTTTGAGAAGAGTACTATACAAAGGATGGCGGAACAGTTTGAAATTTTGCTTAAGGGAATTGTCGATCGCCCTCAACAACCTATCAATACTCTGTCTTTGATGACAGCGCCCGAACTTCTGCAACTACAACGCTGGAATCAAACTCAAAACGATTATCCTCAAGATAAAACTCTAGTTGAGATATTTGAACAACAAGTTGCTAAAAACCCAAATAATCTGGCTTTGGTGTTTGAATCCCAAAGCCTAACTTACCAACAACTTAATCAAAAAGCGAATCAATTAGCTCATTATTTAATTCAAAATCACCAAATTAAGGCAGATACCTTAATTGGTATCTGCGTTGAACGGTCTTTGGAAATGATTATTGCTGTACTCGGTATCCTGAAAGCAGGTGGTGCTTATGTGCCGATTGATCCCAATTATCCCAAAGAACGGATTGGGTTCATGCTACAAGATTCTGGGACATCGGTGTTACTGACCCAAAGTTTTCTATTAGACCAATTACCCTTAACTAACCTCGAAAACCCCTGTCAAGTAATTTGTTTGGATGAGGAAACTTTTCCCGAAGCGTTAAAAGAAAATCCCAGCCCTCAAAGTACGCCTAATGATTTGGCTTATGTAATCTATACTTCTGGTTCGACGGGACGACCGAAAGGGGTGATGATTGAGCATCGCGCAATTGTTAATTTAAGCTTGGCTTGGGCAGAAACTTTTCAAGTTCAATCCCAAAGCCGTTTGCTTCAGTTTGGTTCTTTTAGTTTTGATTTATCTGTTGCTGAAATTGCTACTACCTTCGTCACTGGTGCTTGCTTATATCTTGCTAAAAAAGAAACCTTGTTACCCAGTCAAATCTTGGTTGACTTCTTAACCGATCGCAAGATTTCCCACAGCTTTTTATCGCCTTCGGCCTTATCTGTCTTACCTCAAGCGACATTACCCGATTTACAATGTCTAACCGTTGGTGGTGAAGCTTGTCCAGCCGAGTTAGTTTCCCAGTGGGGAACGGGACGGCATTTCTTTAATTGCTACGGGCCTACGGAATCTACAGTTAATGCTGCGATCGCTATGCTTGCCGCAGGCATCGCATTCTGTCATCCTAATAGAAAAAAACCGCCCATTGGTCAACCATTATCTAATATCCGCATCTATATATTAGATGCTTACAACCAACCATTACCGCCTGGCATACCTGGAGAATTGTGCATTGCTGGAGTAGGTTTGGCACGAGGCTATCTCAACCGCCCCGATTTAACCGCCGAGAAATTTATCAAAATTGAGTTATTCGGTAAAATTGAGCGAATTTACAAAACTGGCGACTTAGCAAGATGGAGATGTGATGGAAACCTTGAATATCTAGGTCGCATAGACGAGCAGATTAAATTACGAGGTTTTAGGATTGAACTCGGTGAAATTGAATCGATTTTGTTACAACATTCATCAGTTAGAGAAGCAATTGTCACTTTATATAAAACTGAGAGTAACCAAAGTTTAATTGCTTATATAACGGGAATCACTAATGATTTGTCTACTCAATTGAAGAATCATCTGAAATCTCGTCTGCCCGATTATATGATACCTGCTCAAATTATCGTATTAGATGAGTTGCCTTTAACTCCCAATGGCAAAGTTGACCGGAAATCTTTACCTGCTCCAAATGGTGTAATTGAGGGCTTATATGAACCCCCACGCAACGAAGTTGAAGAACAATTGGCGCAAGTTTGGTCTAGTGTACTTGAACATCAAGACATTGGCATTCATGATAACTTTTTTGACTTGGGCGGTCATTCTTTATTAGCGATTAAACTGCTCAATAATATTCAACAGGTGTTTGAGCAACAGCTTTCTTTAAGTAGTTTATTTCAGAATCCTACCATTGCTCAAATGTCAGAACAACTTTGTAATACTGAGGTTCAACAGTCAAATCCTAATTTACTTTCACTCCAATCTCAAGGAGATGCAACCCCTCTATTTTTTCTTCCTGGTGCAAATGGACACGGCTTCTATTTTCGAGATTTGGCAATTAATTTAGGAACTGAGCGGCCAGTGTATGGACTCGAAACTCCAGGACGAGACGGATTTAGCGCACTCCCTGAATCAGTAGCAGTCCATGCGAGTCAACTGATTGATCTATTACGTCAACAACAAGCCAAAAGTCCATACATTTTAGCAGGATACTCTTCGGGTTGTGCTGTTGCTTTTGAAATGGCTTACCAACTCGAACAGCAAGGTGAAACAGTGAGTTTACTAGCTATCTTGGACGCTGGACTGGTTTCTCAACCTGAGTATTTTACTGATAGAGCGGAGCTTGATTGGATTTGGCAATTGATTCGACGGATTGAAGCCTTAAAGGGAGTTTCTTTAGGACTGCAATATGAGGATTTAGTTGCTCAAAGAGATGATCAAAGCCGTTGGAATTTGGCGGCAGAGTATTTGTACCGAAATAATGTTTTACCGGAACACTCCACTCTTTCTTTATTAAAAACCAATATGAAAGTGATGAAAGTGCTAACGCTTAATTATGCGAATTATCAGCCTACTCATCCAATTTCTGCCCCCATTGTTTTGTTCCGCGCTCAAGAAGTTAAGGAAATTGTTTTGCAAGAACTCCAAGCTTTTTCTGATTACGATCTACCCGATTGGGGATGGCAAGTTTATACTCAAAAGCCTGTTAAGGTGATTTCTGTACTTGGAAACCACGGTCAAATGCTTTATGAACCTAATGTCAAACTATTAGCCACACAATTACAAGCCTTGATGGTAGATGGAGCAGACTAGAGTATTCTATATCCTTCTTTATCCCACCCTAAAATAATTTTGCAAGAGGTCTAATGGAAACACTTCCGATCAAAATTTGTGATGAAACCCTGCGGGATGGAGAACAACAAGCAGGCATTTTCTTTTCTTACTCAACTAAACAACAACTCGCCCATCTAATCGCCCAAACGGGAGTCGATGGACTCGCTATCATGCCTAGTGTTTGTGAACAAGAAGAAGAGTTAGTCAAATCACTAGTATTAGAGGGATTCGATGCTCTGATAGCTGCTTGTACCTTGATGGGAAAGCAGTACATTGATCAAGCCAAAATCTACGGAGTTAAGCGTATCATCCTTTTCTACGGCCTTTCCGATCGCCTGCTGTTTCTTAGAGATCCTCAGATCCGTTTGTTGAAGGAGTTTAAAGGAAAAACCATTGATGATAATATCTCAACAAAAGTAATCGAAAGAATTCGCCAAAACGCCATTGATGTAATTGTCGAAAATTTGCGCTATGCCACTACGGTTGCTGGACTCAGAGTAGACTTTGCCGCCGAGGATGCCTCCAGAGCCGATTTTGACTTTTTAGTGCAATGTATCCGCTCATGCAGCCCTTATATTGAACACTTTCTGCTTTGTGATACAGTCGGAGTTCTCAGTCCAGAAAAGAGCTATATCTGGATTAACGACCTACTCCAACGTACAACCGGGGTTGCTTTCGGGGTACACTACCACAATGACATGGGCTTGGCTCTCGAAAATACTCTCCAATCCGTCATGGCTGGAGCAAATTTAGTATCGGGTACGTTTTGCGGGATTGGGGAACGAGCCGGAAATGTTGCTCTTGAGCAAGTATTAAATGGATTGCGAGTCCGCTTCGGAATTGAAGTCAAGGGGATTAATTATGATGCTCTTGCCGCCGTGACAGATTACATTGAGCAATTGGGAGTTCGTCCAGCTACACCTTACTCTCAAACTGCTCAACGCCACGAATCAGGCATCCATGTCAATTCTTTGTTTTGCGATCCTCAAAGTTATGCTGCTTTTCCTCACAACAGCATAGAAGTTCTCTTTGGCAAATGGAGTGGAGTTAGTAATTTTCAATATCTGTTTGAAAAGCAACTGCAAAATCCTCAACCAAGAAAGCAATATGAAAAAATGCGCTCAGTGATTAAATTTCTTTCTGTTGAGCAAGAACGCTATTTTACAGCCAAGGAGGTATTGGAATTATGGCAAAATGGGGTCTTTAAATAATCCATCTTCTCGTAGGGTGGGAAAAAATATCTGCGATCTACATCCCACAGCTAAAGCATATAAGCTTTGTTTGCAAATTACTGTAAAAAACCTAAAAGCATTGCAAAACAAAGGATGTAGTCAATACAGTAAAATACCAAAATTATTCAGTCAGCCTTAAGAGCCTCAACTGATTTTTACAACATGCAATCTAAAACTGTTCATAATCAACCCATAAAGAATACTCCTTCGGCTTTTACTCAATTTTGGGAAGATGTCAAGGCGATCGCAGGGCCTTACTGGTATCCCACAGAGGCATGGGGACGAGCATTTTCAGACGTCATTCGTGCGTGGGGAATGCTCTTTCTCCTGATATTATTAATCATCGCGCTCGTAGGTGTAACTGCCTTTAATAGCTTTGTTAGTCGCTATTTAGTCGATGTCATTATTGAAGATAAAGATTTTACTAAATTTGTTAATACGTTATTAGTTTATGGCGCTGCTCTTATCTGCGTAACGTTCTTAGTAGGATTTTCTAAATTTATCAGGAAACAAATTGCTCTTGATTGGTACAACTGGCTAAATAATCAAATTTTAGAAAAATATTTTAGAAATCGTGCTTATTATAAAATCAACTTTAAATCTGATATTGATAACCCAGATCAACGTCTAGCCCAAGAAATCGAACCTATTACCAGAAATGCTCTCAGCTTTTCAGCTACTTTCCTAGAAAAAGGGCTGGAAATGGCGACTTTTTTAGTAATTGTCTGGTCAATTTCTCAATTTGTTGCAGTTTGTCTGGTTGCTTATACGATCGTAGGCAATGTAATTGCTGTTTACTTAACTCAAGAATTGAATAAAATTAGTCAAGAGGAACTCGAATTTAAAGCCGACTACAGTTATGCACTGACTCATGTTAGGAATCATGCTGAATCGATAGCTTTTTTTCAGGGAGAAAGCCAGGAATCAAATATCATTCAACGAAGATTTAGTAATCTGCTAAAAAGTGCTAAACGCAAAATTGATTGGGAGAGAAATAAAGATATTTTTAGCAGAGGATATCAGGCTATTATCCAAATATTTCCATTTATAGTACTCGGGCCTTTACATATTAGAGATGAAATTGATTTTGGAGAAGTTGGTCAAGCCAGTTTAGCTTGCAATCTGTTTGCTAATGCTCTAGCAGAATTAATCAATGAATTTGGAACTTCTGGACGATTTTCTAGTTACGTTGAGCGTTTGGGTGAGTTTTCAGATGCGTTAGAATTTGTTACCAAAGAACCAGAGAAAGTAAGTACTATTAAAACAATCGAAGAAAACCATCTCGCTTTTGAGAATGTCACTTTACAAACACCCAACTATGAGCAGGTGATCGTTGAAGATTTGTCACTTTCTGTTCAACCAGGGGAAGGCTTATTGATTGTTGGGCCAAGTGGTCGAGGTAAAAGTTCTCTATTGAGAGCGATCGCTGGTTTGTGGAATGCGGGGACTGGTTGTTTGGTGCGACCTCCCCTAGAAGAAGTGTTATTTTTGCCCCAGCGTCCTTATATAATTTTGGGAACTCTGCGTGAACAGTTAGTATATCCTAATACAAATCGTCAAATGAGCGATGCAGAACTCAAAGAAGTTTTGCAACAAGTAAACTTGCAAAACTTACTAAGTCGAGTCGATGGTTTCGATACAGAAGTTTCTTGGGAAAATATACTCTCGTTAGGAGAACAACAACGTCTTGCATTCGCACGACTATTAGTTACTCGTCCTAGCTTCACTATATTAGATGAAGCAACGAGTGCTTTAGATTTGAATAATGAAGGAAATTTATATCAACAGTTACAAGAGACAAAAACAACTTTTATCAGTGTTGGACATCGAGAAAGTTTGTTTAATTATCATCAATGGGTTTTGGAATTATCACAAGATTCCAGTTGGCAACTTGTGACAGTGCAAGATTATCGATTGCAAAAAGTAAAACAAATTGTCACTAATCCTCCCGAAAATGGTGAAATTACAATAGATGTTTTACCCAATAATGAATCTAAAATTCAGCCTGAAATATCGCCAAATACAGGCACAATTGTAGGTCTGTCTCATCAAGAAATGCAGACATTAACAGACTTTAGCATTAATACTATTAGAAGTAAGGCAAGCCTTGGGAAGTCGATTACTGCTAAGGATGGCTTTACCTACCGCTATGATAAAGATCCGAAGGTGTTGAAATGGGTGAAAATTTAGCGATCGCTCCTATTTTGCATCATACCTTTAGGGACTATAGTAATCCTATTTATTTGTAAAAATCGTAAGACTCAGATCCCCAACTTCTCAAAGAAGCCGGGGATCTTGTTGTTGTGTATTACATTCAAATACATTTATCCTGAATATTAATCGTTAAAATTAATATATAGTAAGCATTTCTTATTTGTGGCTAAGTATCAGATGCAACAGTTTATCCCCATACTAAAGCGAAGCCTCCTGGTTTTGATGCTGATGTCTTTTTTGATATTGGTGATGGTGAAAATTGTGCAAAGTGCTTCATCATCAAGTAATTCCTTTCCTCAGAATTGGCAAGGCACATGGAGCGGCACGATGCTCAATCGCTCTATAAAAGGGCAGTCTAAAACTGTACCAATGACGCTCCGAATTCAGCCAATCTCTAATAATCCCAGACGCTACACTTGGCAAATTACTTACGGAGCAGGGGCAAAAAAGCTGGTACGTAATTATGAGTTGGTTGTTAAGGATCGGGGTGCTGGTCACTTTGTGATTGATGAAAAGGATGGAACTCTAATTGATGCGTGGTGGGTTGGGGACACGCTCTACAGTCAATTCCGAGTTGGAAATCAGTTACTCAATTCCCAATATGAGCGAGAAAGCGATCGCCTGCGCTATAAACTAGTTACCTATCAACCTGCGAGTTCACCCCAAGTGAAGGATTGCCAAGAAAAAGTTCCTTTCGAGAGCTACCAGCTACAGGTTGTTCAATCTACTGAACTCTTGCTTGTTAAAGAATAATTGTCGCTAGTGTTGATGAGAACGCGGCACAATAATGCCAAGATTAAAGAGAATGTGGCGCTCGCCACATTCTTAATATTAATATTTCTAAAAAAATAGCCTCTTAACTGTCTTAACTGTCTTAACTGTCTTTACTGTCCTCTAATTTATTTCTTAACTGTCTTAACTGTCCTTGTACATATATTTAATTACTGATATATCTTTAATTGCTAAAACAAATTTCCTAAAGGGGAATAACAATGTCTACAAACACATTAAAAGCATCGGATATCCAAGCATTACCATTCTTTGCTCGCTTCTTGGAAGAGCAAGTTGCTAAACAGTCAGATACTGCTCCTATCAACACTTTGAAGTATCCTTCTGATTTTGAAGGCTAAATCTAGTTAGCGATATCGGAAATTAAGGAGTAGCTTTAAGTTATTCAATAACTGAAAGCTACTCCTGAATAACAAGAAATACCAAGGAATAATACCATGTCTACAAACACAATAAAAGCAACAAACGTCCAAACAGTGCCATTCTTTGCTCGTTTCTTAGAAGAGCAAGTTGCTAAACAGTCAGATATTGCTCCTATCAATACTTTGAAGTTTCCTTCCGATTGGGAAGAGGGTTAATTCCAGTCTAGTTTGATTCATCTGAATTAAAAAAGTAGATTTCAGATATTTGATAACTGAAATCTTCTCGTAGAAATGCGATCGCTTCCATAATATAAAGGCGATCGCCTCTCTCAATAGTTGCTTTGGTGGTTTCTAACCGCTAGCCTCAGAGTTTTTTTATTCAACTGGGAAAAGCCACAACATAGACCCGAAAACCTAAATTTATAAAAAATATTTTATGCACTTGTCTCGTGACGTTGTTTTATTAATTACCCACAGTGACGATTTCTTCACAATAGATAGAGTGGCAGAAGCTTTATCAAAAAAAGGGGCGCAACCATTCCGCCTCGATACTGATAAGTTTCCTCTAGAAGTGCAATTAACAGCACGTTTTGACAAGTCCAAAAGCTATCACACCTTAGAATATGGCAACCACTCCATCAGCACAGAGCAGGTGCAAGCTGTTTGGATGCGGCGCATTTGGGAACCACAACTGAGTCAAGAATTAGCTCCAAAGTTCCGAGAAGCCTGTATTAGAGAATCACAAGCAACTTTAGATGGTTTTTGGGATAGCCTCAAAGGAGCTAAGTGGATAGATGATTTAGAGCGGATAAATTATGCAAGTAATAAGCTGCGTCAACTGCGAATTGCGTCTGAGGTAGGTTTTGTCATTCCCCAGACTCTCGTCACCAACAAAGCTGAGTCAGCACGGGAGTTTTTCCACCAAGTCAACGGCAAAATGGTGAGCAAGCTATTAACTGCTCTTTCCTACAGTATGCAAGCTAATTCCTCGTTCTTTCTGTACACCAGCACCGTCAAAGAAGAAGACTTACAAGATGCTGAGTCACTGCGCTATTGCCCAATGGTGTTTCAAGAGCAAATTCCTAAGCAGCAGGAATTGCGGGTGGCGTATGTGAATGGCAATGTATTTGTGGGGGCGCTAGATGCGAGTGTTTATGCAGCAGCCAAAGTTGATTGGCGTAAACCTGGTGTTGAGGTTGGTGCATGGCAACATCATGAGCTTCCTGACGAAGTAGTGCGTCGTCTCCAAGCTTTTATGGGTAAATTTGGGCTTTTGTTTGGATCGTTAGATTTCATCCTCACACCATCAGGAGAATATGTCTTTTTGGAAAATAACCCCGTAGGAGAGTGGGGAATGCTGGAGAAAGATTTAGACTTGCCGATTTCGAGTGCGATCGCAGACGCTCTTATTTCCTAGAAAATAAGAGAAGGCTTGTAGTAAGGACTTTATTCCTGATCTTAAGCACTTTAGTGCTTACTACAAACTTCTCAGAATGGTAAGCACTTTAGTTAAAAATTTTCTATGACAGTATTAATCATTACTTTCAGTAAAGACAACGAAAGCATTCCTCTAGTAATCAAAGAAATTGAGGCTCAAGGCGGAAAAGCATTTCGTTTTGACACAGACAGATATCCCACTGAAGTGAAGCTAGATATTTACTACGGCGATACTGAGCGGGTAATTATTACTGATGGTCAACAGAAGCTTGATTTAAGTGAAGTGTCCTCAGTTTGGTATCGGCGGATGCGCTACGGGGCAAAAATTTCTGAGACGATGGACAAGCAATTTAGAGACGCTTCAATTGATGAAACTCGGCGTACTGTCAGGGGTATGATTGCCAGCCTGAAAGCATTCCACTTTGACAAAATGTCAAATGTCGATGTAGCCAATAATAAACAACTACAACTACAAGTTGCACGAGAGGTTGGCCTTGTTACCCCACGCACTTTGACTTCTAACAATCCAGAGGCAGTCAAGCAATTTGCTCAAGAATGTAAAGAGCAGGGTATCATCACAAAAATGCTTTCTTCCTTTGCCATTTATGACGATCAAGGGCGAGAAAACGTTGTTTTCACCAATCCAATTACAGATGACGATCTGGAAAATCTTGAAGGACTGCGTTTTTGTCCGATGACATTTCAAGAAAACGTCCCAAAGGCGCTGGAGTTGCGGACGACTATTGTCGGACACCGCGTATTTACTGCCGCAGTAGATTCACAGAGTTTGGACGGATCTACTTACGACTGGCGCAAAGAAGGGCAAGCCTTAGTTAAGAATTGGAAACCCTACGACTTACCGGAAGATATTGAGAAAAAGCTTCTGCAACTGATGACTTATTTTGGCTTAAACTATGGAGCGATCGATATTATAGTCACACCCGATGGTCGCCACGTATTCCTTGAGGTTAACCCAGTTGGGGAGTTTTTCTGGATGGAAATATTTTCACCGCACTTCCCGATTTCTAGTGCGATCGCTGAAATTCTGTTGACTAATAAAAATTAGCACATGGAGCACCAATAAAATTATTTCTTATTTTCTGATTGATCTCCCACCGTGCGGGTACTCCGTTGGAGAACTTGCAGAATAGCCGAAGCAGATGTGTCTACATCCCCTACCTTTTTTAATGTTTGGTAGTGGGATTTTGTTGTGAATAACTTTCAATTTTTTTGGAATTGGATGCACCTCTTTTTTTTTACTTCAGTTATTTGAACTCAGAAATCATGTTTTAATCAAAAGTGTCAGGATTTTAGGTAATTATAATGGACGAAATTGTGAAAAAACTGGCAGGTCTGGGTCTTCCTGGTGTAATTCTGGTGGTTATAACGGCCGCATCCGGGGGTAGTTCCGCTGCTGTTGCTGCTACTCTTACAACGTTAGGAGGGCCGTTTGGCATCGTAGGAGCTATAGCCTTACTTGGTCTAATAACTGTTGTGGGGGATATTGTCGCGGGATATGGAATTGAAACCATTCTTCAAGCCATCTATGCAGAACGTAGCAAAACTGAATCGGTAAAATTCCTCCTCAAAGAAATCAAAGACTTACCCATTACAGAGGAGTTAAAACTCAAACTAAAAAATCAACTTTGCCCTGAAATTATTACTTATTGTGAAGAGGTTAAGACCCTCAAAACAATTGAAATCGTTGCGGTGATTATTCAATTCCATTGGCATTAAGTTAAGCGATTATTTAACTCAAATAAGAACCACTATATTTTTAGAACATGCAAGCTCAAGTTTTTCGCGATCAATCCTCAACTAATCCGCTTGTGGTTTTTACCAAATTTTGGCAGGATCTCAGAGCGATCGCCGGGTCTTACTGGTATCCAACAGAACCAGGAGGCAGAGCCTTTTCAGAGGTGATTCGCACATGGGGAATGCTCATTCTCTTAATCTTATTAATAATTGCGCTCGTGTGCGTAACGGCATCAGGCAGCTTCTTAAATCGCTATGTACTCAATATAGTTATTGAAGAGAAAGATATTTCTAAGTATCTTGGTACATTATGGATTTCCATGCTTGTTCTTGTCGCGGAAACACTTTTGATAGCATCTTCTAAATTTGTCAGAAAAAAAATTGCCCTTGATTGGTACAAATGGCTAAATAATCACACCTTAGAAAAGTATTTTAGCAATCGTGCTTATTATAAAATCAATTTTAAATCCAATATTGATAACCCAGATCAACGTCTATCCCAAGAAATCGAACCCATTACCAGTAATGCTCTCAACTTTTCAGCTACTTTCCTAGAGAAAATCCTGCAAATAACAAGTTTTTTAGTAATTATTTGGACAATATCGCAACAGATTGCACTTCTTTTAGTTATTTATACAATCATAGGTAATTTAATTGCTGTTTACTTGAATCAACAAGCAAATAAGATTAATCAAGAGGAACTTGAAGTTAAAGCTGACTACAATTATGCACTGACTCATATTCGAAATCACGCAGAATCGATAGCTTTTTTTCAGGGAGAAAACCAAGAAGCAAATATAATTCAACGCCGATTTAGTAATATCGAGAAAAATGCAGAGCGGAGGCTGAATTGGGAGATAAATCAGGATATTTTTAACAGAGCTTATCAGTCTGCTATTACTGTGTTTTCAATGTTTGTACTGACACCTTTATTTATTCAAGATCAAATTGATTTTGGAGAAATTAACCAAATTAGTTTAGCTTGTTTCATGTTTTCTAATGCTCTAGGGCAATTAATAAGTGAATTTGGCGCTTCTGGAAGATTTTCTAGTTATGTTGAACGTTTATCTCAGTTGACGAATGCCTTAGAAGAAGTAAGGAAACAACCAGAGAAAGTGAGTACAATTAAAACAATCGAAGAAAACCGTCTGGCTTTTGAGCATGTCACCTTACAAACACCAAATTATGAGCAGGTGATCGTCGAAGATTTGTCACTGTCTGTTCAGCCAGGAGAAGGTTTATTGATTGTTGGGCCGAGTGGTCGAGGTAAGAGTTCTTTATTAAGAGCGATCGCAGGTTTATGGAATGCGGGAAGTGGTCGTCTGTTGCGGCCTCCTTTAGAAGATGTGTTGTTTTTGCCCCAACGTCCCTATATAATTTTGGGAACTTTGCGTGAACAGTTACTCTATCCTCATACAAATCATCAAATGAGCGATACAGAACTCAAAGAAGTTTTGCAACAAGTTAACCTCCAAAACGTAGTGACAAAAGTTGGCGATTTTGATGCAGAACTCCCTTGGGAAAACATATTATCATTGGGAGAACAACAACGCCTTGCCTTCGCACGATTGTTAGTTACTCGTCCTAGCTTTACGATATTAGATGAAGCAACAAGTGCTTTGGATTTAAATAACGAAGAAAGTTTATATCAAAAGTTACAACAAAGTAAAACAACTTTTATCAGCGTTGGACATCGCGAGAGTCTGTTTAATTATCATCAATGGGTTCTAGAACTTTCACAAGATTCTAGTTGGCAACTTGTTACTGTGCAGGATTATCAGCTTCAAAAAGCATTTGCTACTAATTTACCTGAAAATGGCCAAATTAAAATAGATGATTTACCTAATAATCACTCTCAAATAAAATCAAAAATAGGCACAATTGAAAACTTATCTCATAAGCAAATGAACACATTAACAGACTATTCCCTTGGCACCATCAGAAGCAAGGCTAGTGAAGGTAAGCCCATAACTACTAAAGATGGTTTGACATACCACTATGACAAAGACCCGAAGGTGTTAAAATGGGTGAGACTTTAACGGCTAGTCATACTTTTTAAATCCTGCCTTTTAGAGGATATTTATCAATTTAAAAAAGCTTAGTTAACAATGTAGTAGGTTATGAATAGTTTCAGATTTTAAAGCACATCTATGGAAAATATTGTTAGCCAACGATTGTATTTAGTACCATTTACGCTAGAAATAGTAAAAGCAGCAATCATTGGGAATTCTGAACTAGCAAGAGTTCTGGCGGTTACAGTTTTACCCAATTGGCCTGATGAAGAGTTTGGTCAAAATTTGCCCACAATTGCAGATATCCTGTGCAAAAATCCCTTACAAAGTGAATGGGGATGGGGAAGTTTAATCATTCATAAAGTAGAAAAGACGCTCATTGGTCACATTATGATCAAAATCATCCCAGATGCCACAGGTTTTGCTACAGGTTCAGTGGAACTAGGCTATCTCATAGTTCCATCATATCAGCAGCAAGGGTATGCGTCTGAAGCTGCAAAAGCAATGGTAGATTGGACACTTTGTCAACCAGGTATGGAAAAAGTTACAGCTGGATGTGATGCAGATAATATAGGTTCAAAGCGGGTGCTAGAAAAAATTGGAATGCGGTTGATAGAAGCACGAGGTGAGGTATTGATATGGGAATTATGCAAAACAGAAATCATAAAGTAATTGTGTCTGCTCATACTTTTTAGAATCAGAAATATGCTAACTAAACAGCAAAAACAACTAATTACTTACGAAACTATTTCAATTTACGAACGAACCTATCAATTACCCGTTCTCAAAAATAACGGTGTAAAAAAAGTTCAACAAAAAATTAGAGAACGTCAAACACTAATTAAAGAAGGTGTTAGATGTCATAATCGACTTGGGGGGATAATTAAACGAAAAGAAGAAGTTAGCCAGGGAGAAATTTTTGAGGAAATACGATTATTTATTAATGATTACAGTCATATTATTGATTTTTTAGAAATTTATAAAAATAGTTACCATGATTTTTTATTAAACCTTGCAGACGAATTAAAAAACTTATTCAAACAAAAATATTTGGAGATAAAAAATTTAGAAGATCAAAGAAGAAAATTAGAGCTAAAAAGTAATAATAATCCCAAAATACTTGATGGATTAAGATGGGAGAAGCAAGAAAACTTTAAAGCAGTTTTACTATTGAGCAATGCTTATTTTTTAATGTTAGAAAAAATTCGATTGCTTGCTGAAGGAATTACAAACCTTGCAGAAGATACCAAGAATCAAAAAGAAATTGTTCGGCAAATAGTTAAAGATTTAGAAGTATATCAAGAAATTTACGAATATCAAAGAAAAGCCTACAAGGTTCGTCAAGAAATAGCAAAAATTGCCCATACTGCAATTAATTTTGAAAATTCTTTACAAAACTACTTTAGTCCCTTTCAATCTTTAATAGATGAAGTCGTAAAAGTAGATGAATATTTTTATGCAACGGTCGGAGATATTAAAAATCTTGGGGATAATATTTTAAATTATCAGTCAAATTTATTTAATTTTGAAGAAACCGAAGCGATTTCTGAAACTTTTCTCGATTTTATGGTGACAAGCTATGAGAAAAAAGCCAGATTAAAAGATGCTTTTATTCAATCTCAATTATTAGATTGGCAGATCCATAATTTTGATTTGAGCGAAAATGGCGTCTTTTTAGACAAGGGGATTGATTTAATATCTGACTATATATCCAAGCAACTCACCGATCAAAGAACAGTGCTAGGAATAGCAGAAGTAAGTTTTGTCTCTACAGCGCCTTTATCTGCTGTTGAAGAAACAGGATTGATGGGATTGACTAATAACAATTTTGCCTTGACAAAAGGATTTCCCAGCAATAAGGATATTGATTATACCCAATTGCAGGATTTTCTGGCGCAGCATAAGTGGAAAGAAGCTGACATTGAAACTACTAAACTAATGTTAAAAGTCATGAAAAAAAATTATTGGGATGAAGTTTATAAGGAAGATATTGATAACTTTTCTTGTCAAGAACTCCAGACCATTGATCGATTTTGGGATCAATATAGTTATGGTTATTTCGGCTTTGGTATTCAGCAAACTATCTGGAGTAAAATGGGTGGCCAAGTAGACTACGAAGCAGAAAAGAGACTTGGCGATCGCCTTGGTTGGCGAAAAGAGGGAAACTGGTTAAACTATGAACAACTAACTTTTAAATTGTCCCCTATGACACCGATGGGACACCTACCAGCTAAATGGTTACACTATGAGCAACAGAGCTTTGACTTATCCCCAGAATCATCTACAGAACACCTTTCAATGGGAGCGTGGCGGGTAAAGTCTTGGTTAGTTTGGCAGATGCACTTATTCTTTTCTCGTGCGAAAACTTGTAACGAAACTTTCCGATGCGTTAATTGCACATTTATTAATAATAGGAAAAATTAGAGTTAAAGTTAATTTGAGGAGAAATATGAGTAATAGTAAGTATTCTGATGTAGAAATAGAAATTTTACTTTTGGGAAAATGGCGTTTTGATACGTCTTCTGAAAAAATCACTATTGAATTTAAAGATGATATGACTTATGAGCAAACCAGGGTTCAAATATTACTTTTCTCTAAACCAAAGGAACTAATAACAGGTAATAAATTTACTGGGGTATGGTACGTAAGCCAAAAAAAACTGTATTTAAATATTAGAACTATGCCAAAATCATTTTTGAATTTAAGAGTACCACTAGCTTTTAAGATTTCTATTGCAGATATGGTAGCTACTTTAGGTTCTGTGTTTATGGCAGAAAATTATGAAGTTATTAGAATTAATAGTTATAAATTTCTCATAAAGGATAAAGAGCAATCAATTATTGGGACAAAAATAAATAAGAACCCGAATTTTGGGTTATAAAATTTGGTTGTGTTGTATAAACTAAGCTGTTACGCATTTAATTTGTACATTTACCTAATAACTGATGACTGAAAACCCGTCAACAGTCAACAGTTAACGACCATCGAGAGTGTTTATATACTTTAGACGCGCATCAGCTTAGGACTTGACTTTTCCCGTTAAGTCTCTCAAGATCGCTGCCAATCTTCTCTATGTTCCCTGCGGGACGGTTGCAGCTTGCTTCCCCAAAGGGGTACGCGCAGCGTGTCGCAGACAGACGCTACGTAAATATAGAAGTCGTGCAATTTTAACCAGCCTCGCCACAAGACTTGGATGCCAATTAGGCCCCGATTAAGCACTTTGCCACCAAGGGGAATCAAGATTTAGGAAGTAGTCAAAGCCAAGCGATTGCCAGTTACTAAGCTGGATTTCTCTCCTTTTCCTGCGCCCTCTTGATAAATGTGCAATTATCTTAACCTCTTATACCATTTCACTTTAATAATGATACAAATACGTTGGTAGGGGCACGGCATTGCCGTGCCCCTACGAGAAATCTATATGTATCAGGTTTTTCGTGAATTGGTATTACAAATGCTTGCGAACTAAGTTTCTAGTGAAAGCTTAAGTCTCAATTATTTTTATTGCAATCAATTTCTTAACTGTCTTATCTGTCATTGCATTTTCTTGGCGATGGCGGCAAAATACGGACGTGACAGTAAAAAGCATTTGTCAACAATCCAATTATCTCAAGAGACTCTATTATTTTTGAGGAGAAAAATTAATGAGTTCACTCGATAAAAATTATGCCCATATCTTAACACAAGGTCAAGGCATTCAACTGTCTGGTAATCCGATTCAAACTGAAAATTTTTCTATTCAAAAGACCCTACGTAATGGAGGAAAAATCCGTTTCAAAATTCGTTATTCCGCTGAACTAAAAGGTTTCTGCCTACTAGAAGTTTTTTTGATAAGAGCGCAGAACAGAACACGAACTGCTAGCATGACCATCCCCAATGGTGGTTCGACAGCTACTGTTCAAGAACAAGAGGGAGAATTTAGTATTTGGGAACCAGGAGATTATTACTTCTTTTTCAAAATGTCTTCCAATAATGGAACATTTTTTATCGAGGATTATCAACTTTATTGGTCAGCTAGTTAATTATTTTTCGTTGATAATCCTAAAGTTGGCAGTCATAAACTAACGATATTAAGTTAGATGACCGAAACTGAATATACTTGCGATCGCTTTGCTAAATAAGTCAATTCTAAATGAATCAAAGTATTAATCAAACAATAAAGCTTGATTGCACAATTGCCTAAATTAGCAACAAGCGTTCACAGCGCTAGATTTAGTATCATAATTATGATGCAAATTTTAACTGATTAAGTTAATTATTTGCTTGAGACAAATGCTCATGACAACAAAACAGTTGAAAATTTTCTTCAGCCGCCATTATTGAAAAACTATATGTAGTTGCTGGCATTGCTAGTTTAAGATATAAAAAAGCTTCACCCTCCAGAGAAGTTTGACCAAGGGAAGCCTCCGCCCAGAATTCCGGTGAGTACAAAAGCGTGAGAAAAAACATTCCAAAGTTTTTTCTTAAGCACCGTTAGCGATCGCCTCATGTAACAGTTCTTCTAAAGTAATTCCTTGACAGCATAGATCATTGGTCATGCTGTTGAATAACAAATGACATCGACAAAAAATCACTGCATCTTTGTGTTAACTCTTATAAGAAGCAACCAAATTAGCGACGATCGCAACTAGTTCTCCTGGATCAACTGGTTTAGCCACATGAGTCTGAAAGCCAGCTTCCAGGGCACGGGTACGATACTCGCTATCGCCATAGGCAGTTAAGGCTATAGCAGGAAGTTTTCCCCAAATATCAGACTTCAGCGCCCGGATCTTGCGGATAAAGGTGTAGCCATCTTCACCAGGCATAGCAATATCACAAATCAAGATATCTGGTTGCAACTCAAGTAATACTTTCAATGCTATCGCAGCCGATGCAACTGCCATAACAGTAGCTCCATCAGCTTCCAACACGGTAGTAATGTAAAAGCGGCTATCGTCATCATCATCAACTACGAGGATGTTTAAGCCAGCAAGGGGGAGAGCAGGTTCCATAACATCTCCATTAACGTTGATTAAATGAAAGGTATTTCTAATGAGCTGCTTGTTTTTTATCAGTGACCATATCATTGGTAATTTTACTGCGATCGCGTCTATTTTCCTAGACAATAACTCAATTTCTCTAGCCACCATCTAATTGCTGGTTAATTATTCGTCGGCATTTATAGTTATTGACTAGATAAAATTATGTTAGTGTTTAAATTTCCTTACATTTCAAAAATTAACTTTAACGAAAACTTGGAGTTCAAAAATAATCTTGCTAATTACTCACTGCTTTATTACTAACCAATTTGGGTTTTGATGGAGGCGTTTAAAATCAATACACTTGGGTTAAGACTTGATCCTCCCTAACCCTCCTTAAAAAAGAGGTAATTAGAGCAAGCCTCAAAAAGGGGAATCCCTGCGGTATTGGGCTTTCCTTAAAAGTTCAGATATCTGATGACAAGTTGCTTCTCTAAGCTATTACGCTTTGAAATTACACAATCACTTCCTAAGTTCGTTGACCGCTGACGGTTAACTGTCAACAGTCAACAGTCAACAGCCAACACGAAAAGATGTGCAAATTAAATGCCCGACAGCTTATTTTCCTTGCGGGATACTTACGCCTAGCTTGCTTCTCCGTAGGAGTATGCGTCTACGGTAAAAGCTGCCGCTCCGACTTCATGCAGCAAGTGGCGTAAGTTGGGGGGATCTTCCAAAGCCAAATATCAATAACACCAAGCGTATTGCTTTTAAAATTAAAACTTAAAGATTTATCTAAATTAAAAGTACTAACGTTACTTAAAATTTAGCAAATAAGCTATTACGCTTTTAAATTACACAGTCACTTCCTAAGTTCATTGACCGCTGACGGTTAACTGTCAACAACAGTCAACAGCCAACACGAAAAGATGTGCAAGTTAAATGCGCGACAGCTTACGGTATTTTGCGGCATTCTTGCTCTTAGTAAACCGAAAGTAAAAAAACAGACAATGCCGAGACTTAAAATGAGTCAGGTCGGCATTGCAATTTTGAAATACAGCAGGAGTCACGAGTCAAATAGGCTTTATACCTTACTTTTAAGTTAAAAAAGTATACCTCATTAACTTGCAAACTGCTGTATGGGAATCTAAAGTACTACAAAGTATCTGAACTATAGCAAAGAGTGATGAGCTTTTAGTTAAGTCAATTCCAAACTTGATTACTCCCATTCAATGGTTCCAGGCGGTTTAGAGGTGATGTCATAAACCACCCGATTCACCCCCTTCACTTCATTCACAATCCGAGTGGAAATCACTTCTAGTACATCGTAAGGCACTCTCGCCCAATCAGCAGTCATGCCATCTTCACTGGTCACAATCCGCAAAACGATGGGGTAAGCGTAAGTGCGTTGATCCCCCATAACGCCAACACTACGAATTGGCAACAATACAGCAAACGCCTGCCAAAAATCATGATACATGCCGCGTTGGTTAATTTCTTGCCGTACAATCAAATCTGCATCGCGCAAAATGTTTAACCGCTCAGATGTCACTTCCCCCAGAATGCGAATTGCTAAACCAGGCCCAGGAAAAGGTTGTCGTTGGACAATTTCTTCTGGTAAACCAATGGAACGTCCAACTTTGCGGACTTCATCTTTAAACAGTTTCCGCAATGGTTCTACCAATTTAAATCTTAGGTCTTTAGGCAAACCACCAACATTGTGATGACTCTTAATTTTCACTGCTACCCGCTCACCAGTTTGGGGATCAACGTTGGTATCAGCAGATTCGATGACATCTGGATAAAGAGTCCCTTGAGCTAGATAATCAAAGTGACCGAGGCGCTTGGATGTTTCCTCAAACACACTGATAAATTCGTGTCCGATGCGGCGACGTTTTTCTTCAGGATCTGTGATATCAGCGATCGCAGCTAAAAAGCGATCGCGAGCATTCACATACTCTACAGGAATGTGAAACTGCTCTTGGAACAGCTTTACCAATCGCTCTGGCTCATACTTTCGCATAAAGCCTTGATCGATAAACACGCAAGTGAGTTGCTCACCAATGGCTTTATACAGCAAAAAGGCCAGGGTAGAAGAATCTACTCCCCCAGATAGCGCTAACAGCACCCGCTTTTCACCAACTCTGACGCGAATTTCTCGAATTGCCTCTTCGACAAAAGCCGCTGTTGTCCAAGTGGGTTCGCAATCACAGATGTGGTAGACAAAATTACGGATTAATGCTATACCGCCAATAGAATGTACCACCTCTGGATGGAACTGAACGCCGTAAAGTTTCTTTTCATGGTCGGCAATGGCAGCACAGGGGGTATTTTCTGTATGTGCCAGCAATTCAAACCCTGATGGCATTTGGGTAACTGAGTCTCCATGACTCATCCACATGGTGGTACCATCTTCGACGTTAGTGAGCAAATCTGTGGGATCATCAATATATAATGACGCTTTGCCGTACTCACCTCGGTCAGCCTTTGTCACTGACCCACCGAGTTGGTTCACCATCAGCTGCATCCCATAGCAAACACCCAAGACGGGTATTCCCAAATTCCAGATTTCTGGGTCACAATGGGGAGCGTTATCACCATAAACCGAACTCGGCCCACCGGAGAGGATGATTCCCTTAGGATTGAGTTGGCGCAAATGTTCAGAAGTAGTGCGATAGGACAAAACTTCAGAGTATACTTGAGTCTCGCGGATGCGACGGGCAATCAACTCAGAATATTGAGAGCCGAAGTCCAGAATTACAATCAATTGGCGATCAAGCCGCCCAAAATTTTCCAAGGTTTGGGGCGCTTGTTCTGTTGGTATCACCGCTGTATTCATGACGGGAGTGTTATGTCTGTTAAGGATAGATAGATGCTTTGTGGTCTATGGTGATGCTATTATTCAGCCTGGGCAGGCTGATAATGGTATAGAAGGTCTAGACAAACGCGAGGTTATGTGCATTTGTCTAGTCCCGGAGTCAGAGATGGTATTAAAACGATAAATTTACCCTAGAGTGGTTACTTAGAAGATTATTTATTTGAATTGTTTACGATTATTCATAATAAATTAACATAATTTTCCCATCAACAGACCAGCAGTTTTACTCTTCACAATAATTTTGCGATCGCGCTCAAAGAGAATAGAACCACAGACTGTTACTCCTGTGCCCCTTTCACTATGGCTTTGGATGTATTCTTGAGAACGAACATCGATGGTTTCGGCGATCGCACTGTAAACTTGATTTACCCAATCGCTACCAGTTGAAGCATCTAGCGATTTTAGGTATGTTAGTGCTGCTTCGGCGGTTGCACTGTTAAATACAGCTTCGATATCTGGTGATTTTAAACCAGCGATCGCACAGTGCGCTGCCAAAATTTCCCGGCGTCCATCAGCCAAGTAGTGGTGGGTGTGAAAAATCCCTCCAGCCAGTTTCATCAGCTTTCCGTGATAGCCAAATAATAAGATTTCTTTTACGCCTAGCAGATCAGCTTCTACTAACATTGGGCCCAGCCAGTTAGCAGTTTTTACCAATTGTTCAGGATTAATCCCTAGTTTACGCGCCAAATCTAGGCCATTCTCGCCGATACAGAATACTAAACTCTCAAAACGACTGGCTTTATTTTGTAATTCCGTCCGAAAAACTGCAAGCTGATCTGGTGTACTTAAGGGTTGAGAAATGCCAGTTGTGCCTAAAAGGGAAAGTCCTTCAACCACACCAAAAGCAGAATTTGAAGTCCGAACAGCTAGCGATCGCCCTTCGGGTAGAATAATTGTCACCGTGATTTTTTCCCCCGGTGCTAGCATCCGTTGCAAGTTCTCGCGTAAAAGCCTTTGAGCATAAGCATAAATAGCTGGCTTGTCGTCAGCATTCATCTGTCTGCCAATTCCTTCCCCACCTTTAATAATTACTGCCTCCCCAGCTTCCCTCCATTCCACTAATGCCCAAATCGGTGTATCTTTAGTCAAATCGAGATTATCACCAGGATCGCTACGGGTGATTGCTAAAGCTGTATTCTCAGATAGTCCTGCTACCTGTTCAATTGGTATTTCTGCGATTTGAGCGGGTTCAATCAAATCTATAGATGCTAAAGTTAGGGGTTGGCGATCGCGTAACCAATGTAAAGCGGCAATAGCAGCAGCACATGCAAAGACGGGAAGTGTGTATCCAGAACGGGACATTTTTTAAATTCAAAAGTCAAAATAATTCTTCAAAATTGTACCCTTACAGGGAAGCAAGCTACGCGCAGCGTTTCGTAGAGAAGACAGTTTCAGACTGCAATTTAGATCCCACTGTAGCTTGCTTCCTTCAGGATAACGGCATAAGTAAGCGGCGGTGAAAAAACTTGAACCAAGCGCAGCATCTCTCGTCCGTCCGTTCCACTGTGTTGTTAGACATTTACTGGCAGCCTAACTAACAACAGTAATGGAAATTTTAACTGTAGCTAGCTTCATACTTCTGGCAACCATTCACTCTGGGATTGAATCACAAAACTAACTACAAGTTGGTTAGAGGAAAGTAGCTGCGTTAAAAATCGTTTTGCAGCTTCGTTGCATATATCTCTGTACTCACGCCAGTGGGTTGTCTGAGTTGAAGAGTAGTCAGCTACCAAATCTAGTCTTGGCTGAATCAAAGTATCTTTTAGAACAAAGGTTTCGATACTAATAATAGCAAGGTCATTCTTCTGGCACTCATCAACCATTTCAAGCCCTACTGAGGGTGACAGGTATATTTCTGAGCTTTGCACAAAACCACGTTCACTGTAGCGTTGAAGAATATCAGATTCCGATAACATTATGATTAGCCTCTTTAGAACGGGGATTGCCAATTAGAATCATTACGATTTGAAATTTGGACTATCTCACCTGTTGTATCATTCCGGACTACATAAGCCCCATTTTCGTCAATGTAAGCTGTGGCTGGGCTATCCTCCCTACTTCCATCTGCACGATGTCTAGTATCTTTCGTCGGTACTGTCTTCGCTGGGTTGTTTACAATATCGCTAACATCTTGCTTTGTCCAACCCCTTTTAGGCATCTGCTTAAGAATCTTTGGGCTGAATACTATAACTGATCCTGTTTCCTCAGTCCCAGACGAACTTCCGCGTCCACCCATATGTTCACCTTATTTCCTACTGTTGATGCGCTGATGCACTTGGGTCAGCCTGTGAGGATACCTTTTAATAGAAGCAAGTTCCTCTAACTTTCCAGGAAACCCTTGTCCATAGACCAGAACTAATTCAGGGCGACAGCGACGCAGCATCTCCTTAAAACCCGAGAGAAAAAGCCTTTGCCCTAAACTGTCAGCTTGGTGAATCTCCATTGTGGCAACAGCTACACTACCTCCAACAGGAAGACCTTCAAAACAGAATTCGTAGCTTGCTTCCGTTGACCAATTCACAGAGGGTATCACCTGAAATCCATGAGAGAACCACCATGCTCCCAGCCATCGATTACGATATGTATTCCAAAGCTGAATAGCTAGAGGCCAATCACGATAAAGACTGAAATCTGGAGTAATGACACAATCAAACCTGCCGATAGTCTCAAGCGCCCGTTTAGGATAGCTCCACACACCATTGAACCAATGATCCGGCGTAAAGAAGTGAAGGGCTACATTTTTCGGCAGGTCTTGGTAATATTCATCACTCTTACGACGCTCATCATAAGGCTAAAGTTCATCTGGCTCGATTAGAGCTTTTTGCAAATTCGGAATGCCGTACTTATCTAAGCTTTCTGGCATCCAGAAGGTATTCAAGTGGGGAAAATTTCTAACGTATGTTGAGTAACTTTTTGAGTTACGCCTTCTCATTATGCTTCCTGATTTTTTGCTAGCTAAGGTGCTATTTCATACTATTAATCACTAATTTGTTTATGTCAAGTTATCTTTCAATTTGCCCGTATTTATACTGATAATGCTTATTTTTGATTGTCATAGGGTGAATGACTTATCTTCTCCAACTATGCCAACCATTTTATCAAACTGGGCGATCGCATTGCTATGCCGTATTTTCAACCTACGCTAACACCAAAATACTTTCCGCTTCGCTACCTCCAAACTGGCTGATTATACCAAAGTTATCTCACAGGATTTGGACAATTTTAGAAGTTGGGCTGTTGCCAATACGAAGATAGATAAATTTGGGTGGATGGCCATAGAGAAGACTGCGCTGATGAAAATCAGAATCTTTGGAAGTAATTACAAAATCGTGTACTTTAGCGTACTCCCAGATAAGCACATCGTCCCTGTTGATTAATCCTAAAGTTTTAACGTGTACTGAATCAGGATACAAATCTACAATCTGTGAAATAATCAGATCAGACAGATTTTCGTCTAGAAGCAGTTTCACAGGGATACCACAAATAACTTCTTCTCACGATCAGCAGCAAAAGCTAGACATGCTTTGAGGTCTTCGGAAGTTAATTCAGAAAAATCCTCTAGGATTTCTGTTTCAGTCATTCCACCAGCAAGATACTCTAAAATATCATAAACTGTGATTCGCATTCCCCGGATACAGGGTTTACCACTGCGTTTTCCAGGTTCAATTGTAATAATGTCGTGGTAATTCATAAATTAGTCAAGATAATAGTTCAGACCACCTTCAAACATCGATTCTAGCTCCTCAACTGCTGCAAAAATTGCTTCTATATCTCCATCTGAAGCCAACTCCTTAATCTCTTTGAGACGTTCCAACACTCCTGCTTTCCCATCTGGCAGCAATGCATTAAACCGATACCAATTGTAGAGGTGATAGAGCAGGTGATACGTAACAGCGATATCTAGTTGATGACTAGGTTCACGTAGGAATAATTCTAAATCAACTAACCAGTCTATTGCTGCTTCAATTCCATCAACATAAGTGTGAAAAACAGCAGTTTTCAGCATCTTTTCTGGTGCATTGGGATAAGCTTGGCGGAATGCCTGTTTTGCCTCGCTGCTCAGGTTGCTACGTTGTAGCAAAGTTCGTACAATTTCCCAACGTTGTTCTCGACTGAATTGTTTTGGCGTGTTCGCATCCTGTGACTGTTGCATCTAAGCCCATCCAATAAAGCTAACAGTGTAACCAGCCTGTCTTAACTGCGATCGCCATCCTGCTCTATGTTAGGAATTACGAATTAATTAGACTCGTACTTCTAATAATAGAGTTTCCATAGCTTCCCAAGAAAGTCCTTGTTGAATATAACGGGGCGCTTCAGGATTGTAAGGACTCGCTACTCGGTCAATATTGAGGATGTTTGCCCCAGCTGGCAAAACTGGTACATCTGCATCAAATGCTGTAGGGCGCATCAAAGAACTGGAAAAGCCTTTGAAAATAGCAATTGTATCTTGCTCATCGGCAATTTCCACTGTTACAAGTAGGACTTCTTGGGGATGTTTAGCGGTGTATTGTTCCAGTCGCTTGCCAATGGAATTCATTTTTTTAAGAGTAGGAATAAGGTGGTGCAGCGACAGTTACTGTGGTGTGGCTGAACGTCCCTGCTTGCCTAGCTTAATCAGAACAAAATAGCTTAAGTAAAGCACATAAATTACTAAACTAGTTATGCCAAGAAAACCTAGAAACTCAGCCTTGCTATTAGCATGGAAATATTCTTTGAATAGCAACGGAGCCTCGAACCAGACGCGACAATAGGAAGTCTTAAGCGCACTGCCAGAAAAAGCACAACCCAAAAAAGGGATAAAGGCTAGTGTACCCAAAATACAATAAACAGTTGTCGCCCAGCGCCAAGAAGTAAAAATCAATTTCAAAGCGCCACTGGTTTGATACTCAATTTCATCATTGATATCCACCCAGAACCACAGCGAAATCGGGATCAAAATCTGAGCTAAAAACCCAGAGATAAAGCTAACTGGATACTGGGCAATCATTAAGTAAATCGTGATTGCCACCAGGCTTGATACTCGCCAGTATATAGTCAATAAGCGTTGTATGCCTTCTGCTTTTTGCACAAATGCCCAAATCAGAAGAATTAGTGGAATAATTACCAGAAATAATACTGCCAGTCGGTAGTCCATCCAGACGAAAGGGCGAAACCAAACGTTATAGTCCATAGTTTTTCTCAAACGATAAATAAAACATTATTAACCAAGAACAAGTATCCATAACTCACAAACCTGTAAGCTATTAGCTAGCTAATAGTCTATCTATATTACATAACAGTTTAATCAAAGCACAAAGCTTAGTGTCTAGCCTCAAGACTGCACTCTAACTTCTTTATGCAAAAGTGGCTCCCCAACTCATACTATTTCACGAAATTTATATTATAAATACATTTAGTAAGGGCATATAAATGTCATTGGTGTCAACTTAAGGTAAAAGCTAGTCTAAAACCAGCTTTTAGATTGTCTCGTTCCCAGTCTGAGACTGGGAATGCCCATTAGGAGGGCTGCTGCCTCCAGAATTGGCGGCAGAGCCGCAATTGAAGTGCATTTCCAGCCAGAGGCTCTTAACGAGGTTTTAAAAGGGTTTTGCCTTAAGTTGACACCAATGACATCTATATGCGCCTACAAGCGTATTTATTTGTTGCAAAGATTTTTGGAAAAGGTATTACATGGTAAATTGCTTAATTTACTTTCCTCAATCTGTCTATTTAGCAAAAAAACAAGCAACTCAAAGATTCTCAACTTAGATTTTGCACCTACCTGTAATAGCGTCAGCGTGCCTGTTCAAAACACACCCAGCGGCTATATACTTGATACTCCCAGACAAAACCTACATTTTTTTGGCTGTAAAGGTTTCCTTTTAAGATAAAAAATCTCAAAGTTTAACCCTTATACATCCGTAACTCCAGATATTCCACCAATTTTTTACCTGTTGCGGCGAATGATCAAAGAGGGGGAGTACGATTTTAGGCAGGAGTGAGGTGAAAGTGCAAAATTTCAGTAAGTAAATCCTGGTTGCTTGCTGACTAAAGGAATAGAAAATTTACTTGTCTAAATTTCTATTCGTCGTAAACCCGGCATTCAATTGCATCTGGGTTGTCATCACAATACTGTTCAAGAGAGTTTTTTGGCTTGCTTTGGCGCTTGTGGGAAGCTTCGGCTTGCAATTCTTCTACTGCATCCCAAGCAGCAGCACACTCTGGTGAGTTGCTACCGTTAACGTCACACACAGTACGCGCTTGCTCCACTTCTTCTTGGATTTTTTCTTGGATATCGCTCTTTGCTGTTTCTTGGATGTTGGTCATTAGCTTTAGTCTCGTTGTGTGTTGTTAATACTAGTATAGAAAAATTTCAGAAATGGCAGATTTTGGCTTGATTACTAACCATTCTAACCACTTAGCTCATAAGTTAGTACTTTAGCCTATTGATTTATAACCATTACAGTAAACTGCCGCATCTATAATGCATTCATCTTTATTTTTTAAGATTTTGTGGAATCGGTATCATAGATAAACAATCATACAATATATTTAGATGCATGTATTAGGGAATGACTTCCCCAGCTTTTTGGGATGGAGCAGACAAAGGGCTGGCGTCAATTCTTGTAGGATGCAATTCTTCGCAAAATCAAAAATCAAAACCTACTAGCCTAAAAAGAGAAAAAAGCCCAAAACTCATGGCAGACCAAATGCAGTGGGCAAACGCCCTATCAACCCGTCATTCTTTGGAAGCAGCTGTTACAGATGTGGTGGAACGAGCTGTCTCATCGTTAACAGCACCTGCGGATCTAGGACTGGTATTCATTTCGTCTGCTTTTACGAGTGAGTATTCCCGACTGTTACCCTTGTTAGCTGAGAAACTTTCTGTGCCAGTGCTAATTGGCTGTAGTGGTGGAGGTGTGATTGGGACGACAGTTAATGGAGAAATCCAAGAACTGGAAGCTGAACCAGCTATTAGCTTGACTTTGGCACACCTTCCAGGGGTGAAGGTTCAAGTCTTTCATGTTGTTGCTGAAGAATTACCTGACTTAGACAGTTCACCGGATGCTTGGGTTGATTTGATCGGTGTGCCAACATCACCGACACCCCAGTTCATTTTGTTGTCTAGTTCCTTTGCCTCTGGAATCAATGATTTGTTGCAGGGGCTAGATTTTGCTTATCCAGCATCGGTGATAGTGGGGGGACAGGCTAGTGGTGGGGGTATGGGTGGTCGTGTTGCCCTTTTTTGTAATGATACTGAGGGCGAGGAATGCCAAAGTTTGTATCGTGAGGGCACTGTTGGTATAGCTTTGACTGGCAATATTGTTTTGGAAACGATTGTAGCCCAAGGATGCCGACCGATTGGCAAAACATTGCAAGTTACAAAAGCCGATCGCAACATCATCTTAGAGTTAGATGAAAAAGTGCCTCTAGTGGTGTTGCGAGATTTGATTGCCAGTCTCAACGAACAAGAACGAACTTTAGCACAGCATTCTCTGTTTGTTGGTGTGGCAATGGATGAATTTAAGCTGGCTTTGCAACAGGGAGACTTTTTAATTCGTGGTATTCTTGGGGTCGATCCCACAGCTGGGGCGATCGCAATTGGCGATCGCGTCCGTCCAGGTCAAAGGCTGCAATTCCACCTACGCGATGCCCAAGCCTCCGCTGAAGACCTAGAATTACTCCTCCAAAGTTATCAAAACCAACGAGAATCTGAACCCTCTGCCGTAGCTGCCTTAATGTTTGCCTGTCTGGGGCGAGGTGAAGGACTGTATGGTAAACCCAATTTCGATTCTGAACTATTTCGACGCTATCTCAACGATATTCCTGTAGGCGGTTTTTTCTGTGGTGGTGAAATCGGCCCTGTTGGTGGCAGAACCTTCTTACACGCCTACACTTCAGCATTTGGAATTTGTCGCCAAATTCAGTTATGAGTTATGAATTAGACTCCTGACTCTATCCTATCTAATTTGTGAAAATTCACAGTGTCCAGTTCCCCGACTTCGTAAAAGTTCTCGGGATCTAACTTTTCACGAATGATTTAGGATTGCTATAGTAGCGTGTTATTAAACTAGGAAGTAATTTCAGTATTTAAATATTATTTATCGAAAACTACTAGCATGGGAAACAATAACAATCAAATACTACCATTACTAACAGAGGCTGACAGAGAAGAGTTAGAAGGCGTTGTGCAGGTGTTAGCAAACGTAACTAAGCTCCCTATTGAAGTGGTTAAGCCACATTTTGATGCATTGCTTGAGCAGTTGATCAAATCAAAACAGGATCAACCATTTTACAAAACTGCAACGGCTCTTGAGTGGATAACAGCTTTTCGAGAATGGGCAGAGAGCCATAGACGAGACATGCCCTTACTATCAGAATATGCTTTAAGTCGGGCTGGAATATACGATGATGACGAAAACGAAGATATTTAAGTGACTTATCTTGTCGATACCAATTTACTACTATTAAGTGTACAGCCACACCACCCAATGTATGCAGATACACTGAACGTAATCTCAACTTTACGAGGAGTCGAAGAAGAGCTTTTTATTACCTCGCAAAACCTCATAGAGTTTTGGCGAAGTGCAACACGACCTATCCAAACGAACGGCTTAGGCTTAACCATAGCTGAAGCGAGGACGGAACTAGAGCGTTTAGAAGGTTTATTCTTGGTACTGCCAGATGTACCTGAGATTTATTCCGAGTGGAAGCGATTAATTTTACAGTATGGAGTAGCCGGTGTAAATGTCCACGATGCTAGGCTTGTAGCCTCAATGTTAGTCCATAGGTTAACCCATATCTTAACTTTCAACGTTAGAGACTTTAACCGCTACGCTTCTGAAGTCACCCCTGTGAATCCAACTAACTTTACATCACCCCATCCGTAAGAGCTAATGAGGTTGTCACCTCGCACTCTTTTTTCTATTACGTGAAAAATCAGATAGGCTATTTGCGCTCAAACAGGATGCTCTTGTTTGAGCGCAAATAGCTATTTGTTTAGTATTTAGTTGTCCTTCTATATTTGCAGATATATATCAAGATAAACGCTCTGAAGGTTTGTATATATAAACAAATATATTTCTTGTATAGGCTAGTTTAAATATTCATTTATACCTTGTGTTCTCTAATAAAAAGCTCGATAATTGATTGAGAAAGCAGATAGCTATAGGTTAGCTAATAAGGATATCAAAATGCTTTATCGTTCGCTTTCAATCATAGTAAAAGATATTTGCTAATCATCTAAATTTATTTATGTCGGAGTTCGACTAATCCAATGTTAGAAGGATGGATTCAAATTGTATTAACGTTACTAATTGTAGTAGCAATAACTCCTTGTTTTGGGCGCTATATGGCGCGTGTATATCTAGAGCAAAGTACTTTTCTCGACCCAATTTTGAATCCGGTTGAGCGAGTGCTTTATGCCTTGGTTGGCGTTAAAAGCAAAGAAAACATGACGGGTTGGCAGTATGGGCGGGCAATTCTGTATAGCAATGTAGCAATGGGGTTGCTGATTTTCTTGCTCATCATGAATCAGGGATGGTTATCTCTCAACCCCACGGGGATAAATGCCCCAACTTGGGACACAGTGCTGCATACTACCATTTCTTTTATTACTAATACCAACCAGCAGCACTATTCTGGTGAAACCTACATGAGCTATGGCAGCCAAATGTGGGGACTTGGTTATCACATGTTCACCTCTGCTGCGACTGGTTTGGCGGTAGGAATTGCTTTTATTCGGGGATTGACTGGTAGATCGTTAGGTAATTTTTATGTAGACCTAATTCGCTCAATTACCAGAATTTTGCTGCCTATTTGTATTGTGGGTGGCATTGTCTTAATGGCAGCTGGCGTTCCTGAAACACTGGCGGGTGCAGTTGTATTCCCTACCTTGGAAGATCCGAATATTAGTCAGGCGATCGCTCGTGGCCCCGTTGCCCATTTTGAAATTATCAAGCAATTAGGGGAAAACGGCGGCGGCTTTTTCGCCATCAACTCAGCACACCCCTTTGAAAATCCCAATGGATTTTCTAACTTGATTCAGATTGTGGCGATGCTTTCGATTCCTACATCCCTAATCTACACTTATGGGTTGTTTGCGAACAACACTAAGCAAGCTTGGTTAGTCTACGGTATGGTAGGCGTTCTCTATGTAGTATTTATCATCGTCACTGCCATTGGTGAATACAACGGCAATCCGGCTGTGAATGCACTGCTGGGTAGTCAGCAACCGAATTTAGAGGGTAAAGAAGTCCGGTTTGGTTGGGCACAATCTGCATTATTTGCGGTAAGTACAACCGGCACGATGTGCGGCGCAGTCAACAGTTTGCACGACTCCTTCATGCCCAACGGTGGTTTTATTACCCTTTCTAATATGTTCCTGCAAATTATCTGGGGTGGACAGGGTACAGGAACTGCTTATTTGTTCGCTTACCTGATTCTGGCTGTGTTCGCTACAGGGCTGATGGTAGGACGCACACCAGAATTTTTGGGACGCAAGATTGAGAAGCGCGAGGTTGTACTTGCTAGTTTCCTGATTCTGCTGGTTCACCCGATCGCAATTATGATTCCCGCAGGTATCGCCTTGGCATTTCCCGATCAACTTTCAGGAATTAGCAATCCCGGCTTCCACGGCTTTGCTCAAGTCATTTATGAATATGCCTCGGCTGCTGCTAACAACGGTTCTGGCTTTGAAGGCTTAGGTGACTCACAACCGTCTCCTTTTGCGATGTCTGCGACGGGTGCAAAAACTACTGCAACTGCCCTGTGGTGGAATCTTAGTACCTGCTTCAGTTTAATTGCTGGACGCTATATTCCAATTCTGGGTTTGCTGTTTTTAGCAGATAGTATGTCTCGAAAGCAAGCTGTTCCCTATACCACTGGTACATTGCGAACCGATACTGGACTATTTACAGGCGTTACCGCAGGCGTGATTTTAATCCTAGGCGCACTTACATTCTTCCCAGTACTTGCATTAGGCCCCATTGGTGAAGCATTTTTTATCGCTAAAGGTATTGGCTAGGGAGGAGGGATGAGGGGACAAGGGGGACAAGGGGGACAAGGGGGACAAGGAGAATTAGAAACTGATTCATCTATCTCGGAACTGGATTCATCTATCTCAGAACTCCGTTCATCCACCTTGGAACTCCGTTCATCCACCTTGGAACTGGATTCATCTATCTCGGAACTCCGTTCATCCACCTCGGAACTGGATTCATCCACCTCGGAACTGGATTCATCCACCTCGGAACTCCGTTCATCCACCTCGGAACTGGATTCATCCACCTCGGAACTGGATTCATCCACCTCGGAACTCCGTTCATCCACCTCATACTAATTCAATTAATGATTACAACACATCTTTGGGTAAAGACGCGATGAATCGCGTCTCTACAAATGGTCTATTTGTCGCATTCTTTTTTCCAACTGGTATCAGATACTCGTTCATCTACCTCATCTTTCTATGCCTAATGCACAATGCCCCATTCCCAAAATTTAATGTATGCCAATTACTACTGATTCTCCTTCACCCCGTATTCCATCTGGAACTCGTGACTCGCGCAAGCACACCCCCAAAACAAATATGCGGGGACTTTACCAAAGAGCAATTCGTGAGTCATTTGTCAAGCTCGATCCGCGAATTACTGTCAGAAACCCCGTTATGTTTGTTGTTTGGGTGGGGACAATTGTCACCTTTCTTGTTACTCTAAACCCAAATCTGTTTGGCACAATCCAGGCAGACGTCAACCAACAACGCCTGTTAAATGGGGTAATTACCTTTATTCTCTTTTTCACACTCGTTTTTGCCAACTTTGCCGAAGCTGTAGCTGAAGGACGCGGTAAAGCACAGGCTGATTCACTGCGATCGACGCGATCAGATACTGTTGCCAACAAAATTCTCCCAGATGGTTCTATACAACAAGTCAATTCTACGGAACTACGACGGGGCGATTTGGTAAAAGTGATTGCAAATAATATGATTCCCGCCGATGGAGATGTAATTAAAGGCATCGGCTCGGTGGATGAGTCTGCAATTACTGGAGAATCTGCCCCTGTACTGAAGCAACCAGGTACAGATATTGCCAGTTCGGTGACAGGCGGTACACGCCTACTTTCAGACGAGTTGACAATTCGCATTAGTGCTGATCCTGGCCAAGGCTTTATCGATCGCATGATTTCTCTGGTAGAAGGAGCAGAACGCAGCAAGACTCCTAACGAGATTGCTTTGACGGTATTGTTGGCAGTTTTAACACAAGTATTCCTGATTGTAGTGGCGACAATGCCTCCCTTTGTGAACTACATCGCCAGCTTTATCAGCACGGCGTTTGGCGTTGAGGCGGCAAACAGTTTGCGTGCGGGTGCTAGTGTTGCTATTCTAATTTCGCTACTGGTAGCTTTGATTCCTACAACTATCGGTGGTTTGCTCAGTGCGATCGGTATTGCAGGGATGGATAGGGTTGCACAGTTTAACGTCATTGCTACCTCTGGTCGAGCAGTAGAAGCCTGCGGTGACATCAATACCTTAGTGCTAGATAAGACAGGCACTATCACCTTGGGAAACCGGATGGCTGATGAGTTTATTCCTCTGAATAATCACTCACTAGAAGATGTGGCGCGAGTCTCCCTAGCTGCTAGCTTGTTTGACGAAACGCCAGAAGGTAAGTCAATTGTGATATTGGCAGAAAAGTCTCAGGCTGCGGTAGACTTCAATATCGACAAAGCCGAGGGTGTAGATTTTTCGGCGAAAACCCGGATGAGTGGCACGAATATACCCGATGGTAAACAAATTCGCAAAGGGGCGGTAGATACTATTAAGGGATTTGTCCGTTCTCGTGGTGGCTACGTTCCTGATGATATAGATGCAGCTTATGAGCGAGTTTCCCGGTTAGGCGGTACACCCTTAGCTGTTTGCCAAGATGACAAGATTTATGGTGTCATTTACCTCAAAGATATTGTTAAACCTGGTTTGCGGGAACGATTTAACCAACTCCGCCGCATGGGTGTTAAGACTATCATGCTCACAGGTGACAATCAGATTACCGCTTCGGTAATTGCCGAGGAGGCTGGGGTTGATGATTTCATTGCCGAAGCGACTCCAGAAGACAAAATTGAGGTGATTCGCTTGGAACAATCTCAGGGTAAACTGGTGGCAATGACCGGGGATGGCACTAACGATGCACCTGCCTTGGCTCAAGCAAACGTGGGTGTGGCGATGAATTCTGGGACGCAAGCTGCCAAAGAAGCTGCTAACATGGTGGACTTAGACTCTGACCCTACAAAGCTAATTGACTTAGTAACCATAGGTAAACAGTTGCTAATTACCCGTGGAGCCTTGACAACATTCTCGATCGCTAACGATATTGCCAAGTATTTTGCGATCATTCCGACTATCTTTGCAGCTGCTGGAATCGGCGCACTTAATATTATGGGATTGAAGAGTGCCCAATCTGCGATCGTCTCGGCGCTGATTTATAATGCTTTGATTATTCCGGCACTAATTCCGCTAGCACTCAAAGGGGTAAAGTTTTTACCTGTAACAGCAGATCAACTGTTACGTCGCAACATCTTTATTTATGGCGTTGGTGGTATCATAGCTCCCTTCATTGCCATCAAACTGATAGATATTATCCTACCTTTGTCTTAATTTACTATGAAACCCGTTCATATCCGACGCGCGTTCGCGTTGGCGTTCGCAAAGCGTCTCCGACAGGAGAAGCCTCTCGAAGAGAAGCGTCTCGTAGAGAAGCTCGCCGCAGGCATCGCTCCATCCCAAGTATTAGAAGAAATAACTGAAATCTGGTGTCAATGGCGTAGACAAAAGCTGCCACTGTATTTGTTTTTGGCGATGTGTTTCAACCTAGTGGTTGCACCTGTAGTCTATGCAGCTACTGGCGAACAACTTTCTCGCAGTCAATCTTGGGGATTGGGGCTGTTAGGACTGGTGACGCTAGGGCTTTCCATATATCTATTTTTTGTAATGTTTGCACCGGAGAAATTCTAATGAGTTTTGCACGCGAAGCCGGTAGAGCTGTTCGCTCTACCCTGGTACTCTGGGTTATTGCAGCGATTATTTATCCTTTTGCGATGATTGCCATTGGGCAGATTGTGTTTCCGTTTCAAGCAAACGGCAGTCTACTGAAAAATACCATAGGTGAAGTTGTAGGATCTGCTTTGATTGGTCAACCTTTTAGTAGCGATCGCTATTTTAACAGTCGTCCCAGTACCACCAACTACAGCACAGCCGATCCTAAAAAAGATGATGCGGGAGTTTTGCAAACTGGGGTTTCTGGTGCTAGTAACTTGGCTCCTAGTAATCCCGCATTACTAGAACGCATCAAAGGTAAAGATAACCCCGATCGCAGCAATAAAGTTGAAGGTGACTTCAATCGTTTGAAAACAGCAGGAGTACAGCCGACTGGGGATCTAGTCTACACCTCTGGTTCCAGCCTTGATCCTCACATTACTCCCGAAGCTGCGATCGGGCAAATTACACGAGTAGCCAAGGCGCGAAGAGTTCAGCCGAAGCAACTGGAAACTTTGATTGCTCAAAATACCGATGGTCGCTTTCTCGGCATCTTTGGCGAACCTGGGGTTAATGTATTGAAGCTGAATTTAGCTCTGGATAAGATTAAAGCATAGGAAATAGCGAAAAAGGGATGTTCCTGATCGAACAGAATTCAGAATTCAGTACAGTTCGGTTAAGGTTTTTTGATGAAAATTCTAGATCGCAAAGATGCGATAAATCGCCGTCAAGACAAAGATTGATTATTGTCTTGACGGCGATTCATCGCGTCTCTTGCCTTAATCCATTATGCAACGCCAGGGAACAACCTACAGATTAGCCTGCTTGCAGTGAGCCATATTTTTGCTGCGATTCCAAACTAAGAATACAGGTAATCAACCACACTAAACCTGCGGCATAGCCAGCTGTGACATCAGTTAGCCAATGTACACCAAGATAAAGCCGACTGAAACCGACCGCAGCAATTAGAATAATAGTCAAACCATAAATCCAAAAGCGCCATTCAGGAAACTGCTTTGCCAAAATATAGCCGGTAAAACCGTAAATCACTATTGAAACCATTGCATGACCGCTGGGAAAACTGTGTTGACCCACATTAATAATATGCTTCCACAGTGCTGGCTGCGCTCTACTAAATAATATTTTCATTAAACAATTTAGCAAGGTTGCACCGACTCCAGCGATGCCCAAGATGGTTGCTTGCCAGCGGCGATTATAATATAACGGACTAATCGCCAGCCCCAAAGAAGATATCAGCATTACTAGTGGATTGCCCAGAAAAGTGATACTAACCATGATGCGATTGAGCAGTGGTGTATGCAACTTCTGGATCAAGAGCAAGCGGACAACTGTTGCCTTTTGTTCTGGAAAAGCTTCTGCGTGAGTATGCATTGGCAAAATACCAAGTCCAGCAGCAACAGCGGTAGCAGTTCGCTTATTATCCCCCGTTAGCATGTGAATCTCCACACCTTCGACCGTCGAAAGTGCTGTGATGACTTCTCGACTCTCGGGATGGAGAAGGTCACTGTATTTAATAATACCTTGAAGTTGACCGTTGCTAGCTATATCAATCGCTGAATAACGCTTCGGTATCAATGCCACTGGTACGTAAAAAGCGATCGCTCCCAACGTAAATTGTCTCTTCATCAATCAGAGCTTGTACGCCCAAACCTAGTTGATAATCCCACTTACTACGCGGCAAAATTTTCACTTGCTCTGCTGGGCATAGCGAACAATTGCTTCTGCTACTGGATGAGTTAAACGCTGTTCGGCAGCGGCTGCCAATTCCAACACCCGTAATCTTGACGTTGCTGGATTGAGACTTTCTACACTGACAACATCAACTTCTCCCTTAGTTAGCGTCCCCGTTGGCAAAAACTGGTTGTCCTTTTTTCTTCAACACTGGCATCGACTCGCCAGTTAGTTTCTGCTCATCTAGCAGGGCTTTACCTCGCAAAATGCTACCATCAACCGGCACTTGTCCGCCAGGGTAAACAATCACTGTATCGCCACGTTGCACATCTTGAATAGGAATTTGTTGCTTGTCGCCATTGCGTTCCACCCAGACAAATTGTCCTAGAGAACTAAGTAAATCTAGAGTTTGTTGAGCAGAAGAACGAGCCGTGCGATCGCGGATATTTTCGCCCACTTCAATTAAACCGAGCATCAGCGATGGTGTAAGAAATTGGCCTTGGAAGATAGTAATAGCGATCGCCATCAAATCCAAAAAGTCAATATTCAATTTTCGCTCTACCCTAATACCTGACCATGCTCGTTGGACAATGGGTAAAGTAGCCAGAGCGATCGGAAGCGTTACTATCAACGGCGGGATTGGTAATCCCAACGATCCCCCCAGCACTGCTAAAGTAGTAGCAACAGCAGAGAGTTGTAAACCGGGCCAAGATGTCTCTTTTTGGGTTTCCGATAACGATGTAGAATTTTTGAGAACGACTACAACACTTGCAGCCTGAATCAAATCGTGAAGGTGCGATCGCATCTTCGCATCGGAAACTTTATCAGATTTATAAGTAACTGCAACCGACATTGCCGCAGGCTTGACACGGACATTTTTCACCAGCGCATCTGCTGTTAACAATACTTCGAGACGCTTGGCATAATCTGCATCACAGCGTAAGCGAGGTAGGCGAAACCGCAGTCTTCCCGGAGTTGTATGGACAACGCTGTAGGTAACGTTGGGTAACTCTCCTTAAGAGTGTCCATTAGTGTCAATTAAAGTAACTTTTCCATTCCCTTCCAACACAGTAAATTGAGATTTTGGGGGTGATGGTAGTTGCAGTGCTACTTTTACCATTACTTTTCCTTAATCCAAAATTGTTACACTTAAATAGACTTCTAGCAGTTGTGGGGAAAGGGGAAAAGGGCAAAGGGGGAAGGAGAAAAAGGAAAATTTCATCCCTTTCCCCCTGCCCCTTATCCCCACTTTGTGGGGGCCCCACCTTCCCCCTTAACATGCATCCCCACTTTGCAAGAAGTCCAATGGTCGCAATAGCATCTCCCTTTTTGACAACTTGATTTTCTTTGACATAAATCTGCATTACTTGACCTTCGGTTGTAGCTTGTACGTCCGTAATGTTTAGTAATACGCAAATAGAGGGGTTATACACGTTCAAGTTATACAACTTTTTTATTTGTGTACATCCACTCAAATGGAAATTGCAAACATCAATTATGAAATCTTGATGCAGATGTGTAGTTACATCTGACTCAAATTTCTAGTACAGCTTATTAAAGATAGCTGGATTTTTGCCAAGCTGTACTAGTTATATACTGGGTTAAGAACGCCGTACATTCAAGCAACACCATTCTTTTCGTTTCCAGAGGGTAGCAACGACCCAACCATTTTCTTCTAAGGCGTCAGCAACAGCTTTAGATTGTTCTAGTAAAATACCACTAAAGATAGCCCAAGTATCAGGTTTAGCGATCGCACTCATTTCTGGAACCAATTCAATAATTACATGAGCCAAAATATTGCAAACGATACCATCAACTGGTTTCTCAACTAGTTTTGTCACAATGTCTACGCTTCCCAATGCAGGTAGTAAACGTTCTGGGCTAATATCATTCAGGACACCATTACTGATAGTTGATTGCACCGCCAAAGGGTCAGTATCTACTGCATAGACTTTCTCGGCTCCCAGTAGCAGCGCCCCAATAGAAAGGATACCAGAACCACAGCCAATATCCGCAATTATCAGATGTTCTTGTTTGCCACTAGTACTCACAAACGACTGAGGAACTCCACTTAACCGCATTTCCAGGGATTCCAAACATAGCTGAGTGGTGGCATGATTGCCCGTACCAAATGCTACACCTGGATCAAGACGAATCACTAATCGTTCCGTTGTTTCTGGTAATGGTAGCCACGCAGGGTTGATTAGGAAGCGATCGCCTATTTTTTGCGGATGCCAATATTGTTTCCAGCTAGTCGCCCAATCTTCCTCATCAATTAACTGCCATTGCAGTAAGGGAGATGAAAGTCCTACACAGAGCGCATCTTGACGCAGCCACAGCGATAGCGCTGCCAAATCTAGTAGCTGTGTTTGAATTGTCGATAAGTAAGCCCTGACTAAAGATGAATTTCCTTTGTTTTCACTTGCTGTTCCACGACAGCCAAAATCTTCCAGTCGCCAAAAGATCGAATCTTCTAGGTCTGGCTCACATAAAATCTGTAATTCCCACCAGGTGTTTGCCATAATTCAGAATGGGCTGCGCCCCGCTGCGCTAACAGGAGTCAGAATTCAGCAGTCAGGAGGAATTATTTCTTCTGACTCCTGGCTCCTGACTCCTGACTCCTAAAGTGTTACCGTATACGCGTCCCGAATACCAGGGACTTTTATAATTTCATCCAAAATGCCCTCAGGTAAAGGGTCATCTATACTCAGAGCCATTACAGCATCACCACGGACGATTTTACGACCGACTTGCATACTGGCAATATTCACATTAAAACTGCCAAGTAGAGAACCAAGTTTACCGATAATCCCTGGCATATCGCGGTGCAAGGTAAACAGCATATATTTGCTGGGTGGGACGTTAATCGGGAAACCGTCAACATCAGTCAGGTGGATTTCCCGCTCACCCAACAAAGCGCCTGTGACAGAATGAGTACCTAAAGTACCCGTGGCTTCTAGATGAAGCGTTCCGGCATAGTCTCTAATGGAAGCATCGCGGGTTTCAATCACCCGAATTCCGCGTTCTTTGGCTTCTATGCTGGCATTTACGTAATTTACCCGTTCCCGCAAAGCTTGGTAAAGTAATCCTTTTAGGGCAGCTACTATCAAAGGCTGACTTTTGTTGGTCGCGAGTTCCCCTTGCAGTCGAATGTTGAGTACTTCCACCCGTCCGCCAGCTAGCTGTCCCACCAGATTACCTAGAGTTTCTGCTAGTTGCATGTAGGGTTTGAGTTCTTCCAACACATCGGGGCCGAGTCCGGGAATGTTTACGGCTGAACGTGCTGGTAGTCCTAAAAGTACATCCCGAATTTGTTCGGCAACATCAATAGCTACATTCACTTGAGCTTCTGCGGTAGAGGCTCCCAAGTGGGGAGTGAGGATAACTTCCTTGCCTAGCGATCGCAATTCAGATTCACCCAGTGGTTCTGACTCGAACACATCCAAGGCTGCACCGCCTATTTTACCCGCTTTCAGAGCTGCTGCTAAAGCTACTTCATCAATGATCCCACCACGAGCGCAGTTGACAATCCGGGCTGTAGGTTTCATCTTTGCCAGGGTTGTGGCATTGATTAAGTGGGTGGTTTCTGGGGTTTTGGGGATGTGTAGGGTGATATAGTCTGCTTGCTGGAAGAGTAAATCTAGCTCAACTAACTGACAGCCAAGTTGTTCGGCTCGGTCTGTAGAAATAAAAGGGTCATAAGCTAGAAGTTTCATCCCCATTGTCTTAGCTACAGCCGCAACATGGGAGCCAATTTTACCCAAACCGACAACGCCAAGAGTTTTTTTGTAAACTTCCGCGCCGACAAAGCTATTGCGATCCCACGCACCGCGTTTCACCGAAGCGTTAGCATCGGGGATGTGGCGAGACAAAGCCAAAATCATCGCTAGCGCGTGTTCCGCGGCGGCAATTGTGTTTCCCTCTGGAGAATTAACTACCACAATTCCCCGGCGTGTGGCAGCTGGAACATCCACATTATCCACACCCACACCAGCACGACCGATGATTTTTAGCTGGGTACCGGCTTCAATGATTTCTTGGGTGACGCGTGTACTAGAGCGAATCATCAGCGCGTCATACTCACCAATAATTTCGATCAGTTCTGCTGGTTTTAGACCTATTTTGACATCAACAGTAGCAACTTGCGAAAGAATGTCAATTCCAGCTTGGTCAATAGAATCGGAGACAAGAACCTTAGACATGATTACTTCATTTAAAGCTACAGGTTTTGCTGCACAAGACTTTTTAGTTTAGTCTTTATCTGTCACAATTCAGCAAAAATTATTTGTTTCAATATCAACTTAACCTTTACTTACGCTATGTACTGATGGTATCGAAGCGTGAGTTGCCCCTGGTGGGTAATGCCTCCTAAGTATTTGAACATGAGTGGTTGTTTGCACCACCCTGTCGCTAAATATAAAGCATGAATAGCACTAAACACCTATATATTTATTAATAGTTAAGAGTTACCAAAATTTTATCGGCTTAAGCAACTTTCTTTGTGGGGTAGAAACGCCTGCATTCTTGACTGAGCTAGAACTCTAACTGAACCAATGCTCTGCACAACCCGGAAATGAGTCAGTAACATATTATATCTGTAAAATCTTGGCTGTTTCTCAATACCACAAGTGGTATCCCTTAGTCAAAGCAAAATATTGCAGCATCAAGATAATCGGATTGTGACATTTAGAATCTAGGCATCAAATAAATTTTCTTGCTGATGATTCCGGTAGATTTAAGATTGTCTAGTAGTTAAAAGCTGTTAATTAGTGTCATTGGAGTATTTAATATACAGTAGTAAACTAATCAGATAGTTGCGGAGAACTCGCTATAATTCTGGTGAGTCAAATAGAGTGAAATATCCTTTGAGTTTTGGGGAAACCAGCCATGTTAGAGTACAACTTGCCAAGGTACTTGCCCTCAGCCGAGGAACTACCCGACTCTGATGAAACGCCAGTGGATAATGAACTGCAAGAATTGATACCAGGCTTGCTGAAAGCGATCCTGCTGATACTTTGGTCAGAACGCATGGATTGGCTCTTTGGCATAGATATGGGTATTTATTATCACCCCGATAAACCGCCCATTGTGCCAGATGGGTTTTTGAGCTTAGGGGTGGAGCGGTTTTATGATGAGGAACTGCGTCCCAGTTATGTGTTGTGGGATGAAAATGTTGTACCAATTTTCGTCCTAGAAGTAGTTTCCCAAAATTATCGCAAGGAATACACTACTAAATTAGATGAATATGCGGCTTTGGGTGTACTTTATTACGTGATTTATTCCTCTCGTCGCCGCCGCAAACCGCATCTGGAAGTACATAAGTTAGTTAATGGTAAGTATGAATTGCAAGAAGGAAACCCCGTTTGGCTACCAGAAATTGGCTTAGGAATTGGTTGCGAAAGGGGAAATTATTGCGGTGTAACGCGAGAATGGATGTATTGGTATAATGAGCAAGGACAACGCTATCTCACGCCCGCAGAACAAATAAAACAAGAAGCACAACGCGCTCAACAAGAAGCACAACGCGCTCAACAAGCAGAACTACGAGTGCAACGATTGACAGAACAATTAAGAGCGATGGGAATAGATCCAGATAATCTGAGTTAACTGAAATATTTTGCAATATTTTCAACGAAACTGAAAAATCAGGTTTTTCAGGTTTATCGAAACAGAATAAAGACGCCAGCCGTCAAAATTCAGCATGAATTCTGACTAGAAAAGCGGATAGCGCAGTGCGAAGGAGTCTACGTACCTCTACTCTTAAAGCTTGCTACGCGCAGCGTCTGTCTGCGACACGCTGCGCGAACGTAGAGAGCATCTGAATAGATAAGTTTAAGGCAAGAGCACCAAACCGTAGATTTGGTGGTGCAACAATTGAGTCGCGGATTTTAATCGCCCACTCAAAGATTGCTGAATTCTGAATTCTTCTTCAAGTATTTGCTATAAATCCGGGTTTGCTACTGGAAGCTGTTAGTAAAAAAACTATTGCTTTTTAGGAATAACGTTCCTGATTCCACTTTTAGAACTAACAGTATCACCTTTATAACGAGGGATAATATGAATACTGGCGTGCATAATGTTTTGACCTGCGGCTCGATTAATATTCATTCCTATATTAAAGCCATCAGGTTCAAATTCAGTTTTGAGAATCTCTTGTACTTTGTTCACCATAATCCAGCAAGCAGATTGCTCTTTTAATGGTAATTCAAAATAACTGCTAACATGACGTTTGGGAATCACCAAAACATGTCCTTTACTTATAGGGTAACCATCAAAAATTGCGTAAGCAGTTGCTGATTCAGTTAATAGTTTTAGAGTTTTATGGGGATTACAAAATATACAACAATTAGATGAATTCCGCTGATGATTATAGTGGACATACTCATATACTTCCCGATATTCATCTGAGCAAATTGAAAAAAAGGGAAGCTTTACAAGACACTGATAGGTAGGTTTTTTATGGACATAATGTTCTCGAAATCCTTCTCTTTTGATATCCCTTCTTACAGCATAATAAGCTTTGCCTCCTGGTTTTAATAAGTGTGATACTTCCATAAGAACATTAGTTTGTTCTTCAATGAATAAAACATTTAAAACATAAAAGCAAATTATTGTATCAAATTTATTATCAGGATGTTCTGGAAAATAATAAGGGTCGTAGCCTGTAATATCACAACCTTTTTGGCGCAATATTTTAACATCATTACCAAAGCCACAGCCAAAGTCTAGTATTTTGCCTTGTAAAAGGTTTTTATTTAATAAAAACTGTGCGGGAAATGATAGATAACTTCTTTCGATCGCAGTAAGATGGCTAAATTGATTTTTTTGCTGTTTCATAGAATTTTGGTGCAGATGTCCCAAAATTATTATTCCCAGCATCCCTTGAGTTTATGCGATGTCTACGACGGGCTATGCCTACGCATCAGGGTCAACACCTAGCTCACGTAACTTAGCTGCTAATATATCAGCACGTTGGCGTTCTTGTTCAGCACGCTGCCGTTCTTGTTCAGCACGCTGCCGTTCTTGTTCAGCACGCTGGCTTTCCTGTTGGGCACGTTGGCGTTCTTGTTGGGCTTGTTCGCTACTCCACAACAGCAAATTTCCTTCTGTATCCCACCAGCGTAGCCAATTCATGGTTTGGCATAATCTTTCACCTTGCCAAATTCCGAGAAATAACTCTAACTCAGGAATCCAGTAACGTCCATTAGCGTCTGCTTGCTGCAAAATATATTGTCCATTTTGCAAGCACCGTAGTTCTATGCTTGGTTCGTAAGGATCGTAGGTTACGTAGGTTGGAACTTGGAGAATTTTTTCGTAATAATAGAGTTTACCGTAGGGTGGAGTTGAACGGACTGATAATTCTCCACCTTCTGTGTCTGAAAGAAATTCCATCACTACAGCCACAGCAGCCCCTTCTAAATTCGGGGTATAGCTGCGACGGACTACATTTGTTCCCACAGACTGCACTTGAGGGACATAAAACCAGTCTGGTGCTTTAACCACAATTTTTTTGTTGACTGTGGCTACAAGTCCAAAATTAGAGCCAATCAGCATCTGGGGTTGGATGCGTCCTGTGCTTCCCAAAGCATCGGTAAGCGCAGCAGCGATCGCAGGTTGTTGAATATTTTCCACTGGATCGTCTGGTAAAATGAAGTCGGCTGGAAGGGCTTCCCAAGTAACAGTTGGTTCTTTTTGGATGGGGTTAACTTGTAGAACCATAAAATTACTCCTAATATCAATGCACAGTATATTAGTTATTTTTAACAAATCTTCAGTCGGCATCGCTTTTAAGCTAAAAACTCAGAAATCTGGAAAGATTTCTTTGACAGGTGTATATACTCGTAGTCAAGCACTTAGCAGGCGTGAGTATGATAGTTGAGTGGTTCACTCTCTGGATAGGTCAAAAAGCGGTTGGATTTCTTGTCAAAACTATTATCAGCGAAGAATTTTTCAAAGATTTAGTCAAGGACTACGCTAAAGATTTTTTCAAACATATTTTTAATAATGCTACAACTGCGCCCTTTAAACAAGAACCGCTTCAGAAAGCTATAGTCATGGCGCTGACAGAATTTTTGCAAGCGATGCAGCAACAGTTAAAGGTTCGTTGCAGACTTTCGGAGGCTGAAATTCAAAATTACGCTGAAGATATCAATAAATTTATCCGTGATAAGTCGGTTAAGGAAGTTCTTGGTCAGGCTTTTGATATTAAATGTGATTCTCTAGATTTTAAAACACTAGCAGATAGTTGGAAAAGACTTCAACTCGAACCTCTACCGCCTAAATTTAACTGGCAAACAATTACAGAGCAGTATCTCATACAAGTCCAAGATATTCTTTCGGATTCAGAAGAGTTACGCTATATTCTGGAGCTTCAAAAATTATCCAGTATTGATAAGACTTTAAAACAAAACGCTGATATTCCCAAGGATTTTAATTTACCGCAATATTTAGAAACTATTCGTGAACGCTACGGTAATCTGAAGTTAGATAGTTTAGAAACTACATCCCGCGAACATCCGGTAAACTTATGGCAAATGTTTATCCCGCAAAATGTGCGTCAAGTTTATCAGGTTTTACCAGAACTGCCTAAAGAACATCTCCGCAGGCTACAAGAAAGTAACCAATTAGATGCAGAATTTGAAATAGAAAAATTTCAAGAAGAAACAGAACGTTATCAACGCAATTATTTTGAACAGCCAATCCGTTCAGTCTTAGATGTTATCCGAGATAAGCAACGCAAAAATTATCTAGTTATTTTAGGCGATCCTGGTTCCGGCAAGTCTACCTTGTTGCAATACCTAGCATTGGATTGGGTAGAAAAAACTCTCGAACAGAATGATTTTAATCTGCCCATTCCTTTGCTGATTGAATTACGCAATTATATGCGCGATCGCGATGCAGGTAGTTGTAATAATTTTCTCCAATTTTACCATAATAGTCCCAATTGTTTTTATCACCTCAATCAGCATAAATTGCATGAGAAGCTAAAGGCTGGTAACGCTTTAGTCATGTTTGATGGTTTGGATGAAATCTTTGAATCGGCGAAGCGAGAAGAAGTAATTACTTGTATTCATCGCTTCACTAATGAATATCCCGATGTGCAGGTAATTGTCACTTCTCGGATCATCGGCTATAAGCAGCAACAATTGCGAGATGCTGAATTTCGCCACTTTATGTTACAAGATTTAGAGCCAGCACAAATTCAAGATTTTATCGAACGTTGGCATGATAGAACTTTTAGTCAAGCCGAAGAAAGAGATAAAAATATCAAACGTGAGCGGCTACAAAGAGTAATTAATGAATCAAAAGCAATTGCAGAATTAGCACAAAATCCTTTGCTGTTAACCATGATGGCAATTCTCAATCTCAAGCGAGAATTACCCAGAGATAGAAGTGAACTGTATAAAGATGCTTCAGAGGTTCTGCTGCATAATTGGGACGAGGGACGCAATTTAAAGCCTGATGAACGTCTGGACATTATTGATTATAAAGATAAACAGGCAATGTTGCGTCAAGTTGCTTATCAAATGCAAACCAGTGAAAAAGGTTTAGCTGGCAACATTATCTATGCAGATGATTTAGAAGCAATATTCACTAAATATCTGCAAAGCATACCAGTGACTGATGCCAGAGATAAAGCCAGACGGTTGATGAAACAACTGCGCGATCGCAATTTTATTTTATGTTTCTTGGGTGCAGATTACTATGCCTTTGTGCATCGGACTTTTTTAGAATATTTCTGTGCTTGGGAGTTTGTCTGGCAGTTTGAGAAGGAACGCAGTATTACAATTGAGTTTCTGAAAACTGAAGTTTTTGGTAAACACTGGCAAGATGAAACTTGGCATGAGGTGTTGCTGCTAATTGCGGGAATGATTGAGCCAAAATTTGTTGGTGAAATTCTTGATTACTTAATGGTGCAAAATGGGGAAGCGAAAAAATTTATCAACCTGTTTTTAGCGGCGAAGTGTCTTGCAGAAGTCAGAAATCGCTCGGTGATTGCGTCAGTGGCTAGTAAACTACTTAACGAGCTACAAGATTTAACTAAATATGACCTCTGGTATTATTACTCCCTATCTGATAAGGAAGAAACTAAGCTAGTTCAGGAAATTCGCACTCAAGCAGTTGCAACAGTCGCCGCAATTTGGAAAGATTACAACGATACTTTACAATGGCTCAAAGACCGCGCCACTGCTGATAATGATGGGGATGTGCGACGTGCAGCCATCGAAGCATTAGCCAGCAATTTCAAAGATGACCCGGACACCTGCTTGTTTCTCAAAGACCGCGCCACTGCTGATAATGAAGAGTATGTGCGACGTGCAGCTATCGAAGCATTAGCCAGCAATTTCAAAGATGACCCGGACACCTGCTTGTTTCTCAAAGGCCTCACCACTGTTGATGATGAGGATATACGAGGTGCAGCCATCAAAGCATTAGCCAGTAATTTCAAAGATGACCCGGACACCCGCTCGATTCTCAAAAACCTCGCCACTGCTGATGATGAGGATATACGAGGTGCAGCCATCAAAGCATTAGCCAGTAATTTCAAAGATGACCCGGACACCCGCTCGATTCTCAAAAACCGCGCCACTGCTGATAATCAATGGAATGTGCGATATGCAGCCATCGAAGTATTAGCCAGCAATTTCCCAGATGACCCGGACACTTGCTCGATTCTCAAAGACATTGCCACTACTGATAATCAAGAGTATGTGCGACGTGCAGCTATCAAAGCATTAGCCAGCAATTTCCCAAATGACCAGGACACCCGCTCGATTCTCAAAGACCTCGCCACTGCTGATAATGATGGCGATGTGCGAGGTGCAGCCATCGAAGCATTAGCCAGCAATTTCCCAGATGACCCGGATACCCGCCTATTTCTCAAAGACTTTACCACTGCTGATAATGATGAGTTTGTGCGATATGCAGCCATCGAAGCATTAGCCAGCAATTTCCCAGATGACCCGGACACCCGCTCGATTCTCAAAAACCTCGCCACTGCTGATAATGATGAGTATATGCGACGTGCAGCCGTCCAAGCATTAGCCAGTAATTTCACAGATGACTCGGACATCTGCTCGGTTCTCCAAGACCTCGCCACTGCTGATAATGATGAGTTTGTGCGACATACAGCTATCAAAGCATTAGCCAGCAATTTCAAAGATAACTCGGACACCTGCTCGGTTCTCAAAGACCTCGCCACTGCTAATAATGATGAGTTTGTGCGATATACAGCTATCAAAGCATTAGCCAGCAATTTCAAAGATGACTCAGACACCTGCCTGATTCTCAAAGACCGCGCCACTGCTGATAATGATGAGTTTGTGCGAGGTGCAGCCATCGAAGCATTAGCCAGCAATTTCCCAGATGACCCGAATACTCGCTCGTTTCTCAAAGACCTCGCCATTGCTGATAATGATGAGTTTGTGCGATATGCACCCATTGAAGCATTAGCCAAACATTTCAGAAATGAGCATGAGTTGTTTCAAATTTACTACAACTGCGCTGTGAATGACCCTTTTGAGCGTGAGGAAAGCTATGAAACCAACCCTCGCCGCGTTGCGCTAGAGATAATTATCAAGCAATTTCCTCAGCATCCCCAAACTTTACCACTGTTACGCGACAAAGCAGAGAATGACCCAGATGAGGAAGTGCGTAAGTTTGCTCAACAGAAGTTAAAGCAGTGGGGAGAGTAAATGTAAGCTGAGTATATGCCCAAGAAAATCAGAGAATTGAAAAGCCTGTTGCTACAAGCAGGGTTTACATACCGTTCTGGGAAAGGTAGCCACACTAATTGGTATCATCCCCTGCTATCTGGGAGAGTTACTATATCAGGTAAAGACGGTAATGATGCTAAAGCTTACCAGGAGAAAGATGTTAATAAGGCACTTCAAAGGTTAGAAGAAATTAAAAAGGCTCAAGAGGAAGAACAAGAATGAATTATCACTACACAATAATTATTCAGTGGTCTGATGAAGATGAGTGTTTTGTTGTGAGTCTTCCTGAATGGGGAGAGTTTTGCCATACTCACGGAGATACTTATGAAGAAGCTTTCAAAAATGCTCAAGAAGTTTTAGAAATGCTGATTGAATCATCTTTGGCAGACGGTCAACCTCTACCAGAGCCAAAAACATTAGAAAAGTCGTTAAAATAATTTCGTAATTCGTAATTCGTAATGACGCTCTCTAGGACACACTGCGCGTAGCTTGCTTCTTTGCAGGAGTACGCAGACTAACTAACGTAATTAAGTATTAGGTTACATCATTAAATGAAAGTGTAGGTATTTGATTATAAACTTCTGCATTTTCTTCAAGAGCTTGACGTATATCGTATTGCGTTTGTAAATTCAACCAAAACTGAGCGCTGTTACCAAAATAGCGAGATAAACGCAAAGCTGTATCTGCTGTAATAGTACGTTTTCCAGATAAAATTTCACTAATTCTTGTCTGAGTTACGCCTATATCTTTGCTTAATCGATAAGGAGTGATATTTAGTGGCTCCAAAAATTCTAGTTGTAGGATTTCTCCAGGGTAGATATTTGGCAGACGGTTGTTGTTCATGATTATTTCCAGACATCAGTGATAATCTACTATTTCAACTTCCGAAGCATTGTTCTCATCTGTCCACAGAAAGCAGATTCGCCATTGCTGGTTAATACGAATACTGTACTGCCCTTTCCTATTACCAAGTAGCTTTTCTAAACGATTACCAGGTGGAACGCGTAAATCGTTAATTGATGTTGCAGCGTCAATAATAAGCAATTTTCGTAAAGCAGTTTTTTGGATATTGGGCGGATACTGAGAAGATATAAAGCCCTCAAAGATAAGCTTTGTCTCTTCAGATTTAAAACTAACAATCACAATCCTATCGCTTTGCGTTACTATCGTCAAACGTTAGTATACACTTCAAGGTGAGCTTGCGAATTTCCTTGATCAAATCTGCGACAACAGCAATCTCTCAAAATCGCTCAAGAACTTTTAGATATATTGAATGAATCATCTTGAGCAGATACGCATGGTGAACTGTTACCCAAGTCGAAAACACTAGAACAGTCGTAAAAAGTAGCAAAACTCCAAAAAAACGCTCCCTTGACATCTACGCAAGTAATCCTAAGTTATAGTTTGTTGGTTTAACCAACAGCATAATCTGTTCGATAATCTTTTCAGAAGATGTGCCGCAGCTACGCCCGTCGTTGACATCGTATTTACTTTGGGAATCCTATACTTAGCAACTCTTGCTACTGACTCTATACTATCCCCAGGTAATTATACGATGGACGATCGCAATATTACGGGCGCTCTTTCCCCAAAAGATATCCAAGAAATTAAAGCAGCGCTACAAATAATCGAACAAAAGATGCCCTTTCTCATTGCTTTAACTGCACAAGAACGCCGCAAGTTATTCAAAATGGGCGATAAAAGCCTAGCTTTTGTTACCAATAGCGTCAACGCTGCTCAGGCTAACCGTGAAATTCTCCCACCCAGCTTTGACATTGAGCAATTTATCCGGGATTATCAACTAGCCACCACACTTAGCGAACTTTTAATTTCAATCCGGCAACTCACCGAACAAGTAGATGATACCCTGTTGGCTGTCGGTAGCGAAGCGATGATTGGCAGTTTGACAGTTTATGATTACGTCAAGACAGCAGCGAAAAAGACTCCAGGCTTAAAAACTGTAGCAGAACTGTTGAGCGATCGCTTTAAGGCTATTAGTAAAGGCAGAGCTGCAAAAACTTCCGGCTCTTGATAAATTGATCCTCATTAACAAGTCTTTGAGCTAGATTCATCCACCTTTTATACTCATTAACGAGTCTTTGAGCTAGATTCATCCACCTTTTATACTCATTAACGAGTCTTTGAGCTAGATTCATCCACCTTTTATACTCATTAACGAGTCTTTGAACTGGATTCATCCACCTTTGATACTCATTAACGAGTCTTTGAACTGGATTCATCCACCTTTGATACTCGTTAATGAGTCTTTGAACTGGATTCATCCACCTTTGATACTCGTTAATGAGTCTTTAGGCATTACCAACAAATAAATTATCCAATCTTGTGGGCTGTAAATCTTGTCCGCCCTTGGTTAAGGGTGGGCTAGATGCCCAGCCCACCCTTAATTGTTATTGCAATGCCTCAGCAGTCTTCTTCTTATCCAACTTGAGAATCAACACACCCAAAGGTGGTAAACACAAATCCAGCGAATAAGGACGACTGTGCAAAGACCAATCATCCGTCCACTTCCCACCTAAGTTGCCCATATTGCTGCCGCCATATTTACGCGCATCACTATTGAACAACTCGGTATAAAAGCCCTTTTGCGGTACACCGATGCGATAGTGAGAATGGGGTTGCGGTGTAAAATTGCAAACCACGATCGCAAAATCATCAGAATCCTTGTCACGACGCATGAAGGAAACTACACTATGGCGATTATCGCTACAGTCAATCCACTCAAACCCAGGTTCAGCAAAATCCTGAGTGTACAAAACTGGTTCAGAACGGTAGAGATGGTTCAAATCCTGGAAAAACGTTTTTAACTGTTGGTGGGCTTCATGCTGCAATAAATGCCACTCCAAATCTGCCCAAGCATTCCACTCACTCCACTGCCCAAACTCCATGCTCATAAACATGGTTTTCTTGCCTGGGTGAGCAAACATGTATGTAAATAAACAACGCACATTAGCTAACTTCTGCCATGTATCCCCCGGCATTTTGCCGATGATATTGCTCTTGCCATGTACCACTTCATCGTGAGACAGGGCCAGCATGAAGTTCTCGCTGTGGTTGTACCACATACTAAAGGTGATATTGTTTTGGTGGAACTGGCGGAACCAAGGATCCATGCTGAAGTAATCCAGCATATCGTGCATCCAGCCCATATCCCACTTCAAGTTAAAGCCAAGTCCGCCTGTGTAGGTAGGCCAAGATACCATTGGCCAGGAAGTAGATTCTTCAGCAATTGAGAGAACACCTGGGAAATAGCTAAAGATAGTGTGATTTACCTGACGCAGAAAATCTGCTGCTTCTAGGTTTTCTCTGCCGCCGTACTGATTGGGTAGCCATTCTCCTGGTTCGCGGCAATAGTCGTTATAGAGCATCGAAGCAACAGCATCGACACGAATCCCATCAATGTGGTATTTGTCAAACCAGAAGAGGGCATTTGCTGCTAGGAAATTACTAACTTCATGGCGACCGTAGTTGAACACCAAAGTACCCCATTCTTTGTGTTCGCCTTTGCGGGGGTCAGCGTGTTCGTACAAGTGGCTACCATCAAAGAAAGCTAAACCATGTCCATCTTTGGGAAAGTGACCGGGAACCCAATCTACAATTACCCCTATATCATTTTGGTGACATTTGTCAATAAAATACATGAAATCTTCGGGGCTGCCAAAACGGGAGGTGGGGGCATAGTACCCCGTTACTTGATAACCCCAAGAACCATCAAAGGGATGCTCTGCAATGGGAAGCAATTCTAGATGCGTATATCCTAATTCTTTAACATAAGGAATGAGTCGGTCAGCTAGTTCTCGGTAGGTAAGGAAGCGTGCGCCCGGCTTCAGTTCGGAAACGATAACTACAGGTGCAGTTTCACCATTAGGGAGTTTAGCTGGTTCTGCACTTGAAGCGTGTAACCAAGAGCCTAAATGCACTTCGTAAACTGAAACAGGCTGGGTAAGGGGGTCAATGCGACGCCGCTTTCCCATCCAGTCTTCGTCATTCCAACTGTAAGCATCTAAATCAGTGACAATGGATGCCGTTTTTGGACGGGGTTCCTGCTGAAAACCGTAGGGATCAGATTTTTCGTAAATGTGTCCTTCAAAATTTTTGATTTCATATTTATAATGCTCTCCCACACCGATTTCAGGAATAAACAATTCCCAAACCCCGGTGGGGCCTTTACGCATCTGGTGTTTACGCCCATCCCAAAGATTGAAATCTCCCAGCAATGAAACATTCCGAGCATTGGGTGCCCAAACAGCAAAATAAACGCCCTTAATGCCGCCTATTTCCGTGGGGTGCGCTCCCAGTTTTTCATATATCCGGTGATGGTTGCCTTCACTAAACAAATGCAAGTCAAAGTCTGTCAAGTTCGGAGAACGGAAAGCGTAAGGGTCATAGGTGACACGCTCATGTTCCCCTTCTTTAATCCGTAACTGGTAGTTTGCCAGTTCTGGAGTATCAATCGTGCATTCAAAAAAGTGAGGATTATGCACTGTTTGCATTGGGTATTCCTTCCGTTCTTCAGGAAGAACAACCCATACTGCACTTGCATTTGGTAAGTAGGCTCGCACAACCCAGACAGTTTTGCCATCTTGTTGTATGGGATGAGAACCTAATATTTCAAATGGATCGTTATGCTGATTCCAAACGATGCTGTTAACCTGTTCAGGGGCGATCGTAGTCATGGACATTAAGCTACCTAAGTGAAATAACGTGATTGACTAAATCTACTTTTTTAATATATATATATATTCTTTACATTTATTTGCAATTTTGTCGCCACCGTTATCCTACATCAGAATGGGGAATGGGGAATGGGGAATGGGGCATTAGGCAGAGGATGAATGACTAATGACTAATGACAAATGACAAATGACAAATGACTAATTTCTCAAAAATTTAAAAATGGGAAAAACTGAAGTAACGTTTTACGTATGCGAAGCAAGAAAATCTGTTCCCGAATTTTAGGGTCTAGTTTTGGGGGCGGGGCAAGTTGGAGCTGCGCTTGTACTTGGATGTATTCGGCAGCTGTTAGGAATTTTCCATCTATAGGCGATCGCGCTTCTATGATAATCTTTGTCCGTAATATTTCTTCTGGTGTATCTTCTGGTGGTGGTAATGCTATTACCGCCGATTCCCCATAGCTACTTAAAAGAACTAACGTTGCGCTAATCACAATTAAGAGCAGTAATTTTACTTCCTTTATCGCTTTAGCTCTCCCCATCTCTGGAACTGCGTTCACAACGCAGGATGAAAATTTGTTTTTCCCACACCCCATGCCCAATTCGTAAACTAGATAAGCTATTACGTCTTTAAATTACACAATAACTCATGAGGTTTGTTGACTGCTGACAGTTAACAGTCAACAGTCAGCAGTCAACACAAAAAAATGTGCAAGTTTAGATGGGCGACAGCTTATTAGTTACAAATTTTTCCAATAAAAATCTGGCAATATCAAGGGACATTACCAGGTCTCTTCTGATACGGAATAGACTACAGGGAATGCTCTTGAACAATTGCCAGCGATCGCGATGAATTGTTTTGCCCTCTCAAAACTCAGGAGTCTAAGCCATTCCAAACACTAAACGAGATGGCTTAGATTTACAGAACTCAACTCCCTTCGACTTGGAATAAGGTTCGGTCAGGCGAGAATTTCAGGCGGACACTTGGTTGAGGAGGTAAGCCTCATAACCAGTGTCCTTTACTAACTGCCCTACTTAGCTAATATTTGAGCAAACTCTAGGCTCTGATACACCAACAGAAAAATGCAGGTTTTTACGTGAACCTAATTAATTCAAGCTATGTGGTGACGAGCGTTATTACTAAGTTGTTTTGGGCATAATTTAAACTAGAGCTGATTGATGCCTTATTTAGGAGTAGCAGTGGCAGTAGCTGCGGGAGTAGCTGGTATAGTAGCAGCAGGTGTAGCAGCAGGTGCATCAGTTGGTTCACCTGTAGCAGCTGGAGTACTAGTAGTACCACCACCATCACCACCGCCTTCACAGGCTCCGAGAATTGCAGCCAGACTTAAGATTACAGCCAAACCAAAAATTTTTGTTTTCATAACTCCTCTTTCACCAATTGTGGCTAGAACAATTTTTCGCCTGTTGAATACGATACCGTATTTATTGCTTTTTTTTTAAATACTGTGAGATTACATACTTAAAAAAAACAATCCTTTGGGCTATTCTTTTTCGGATTAGGTATCATACAGCCATCTGATTAGTTTCTCTTAACTCAGGAGCAAAACAGAGATTCCCAAATTTTTTAGCGAACCGAGCTATCATAGCAAAAAATTTTATTTTTTTCACGGAGTATTGCACCTTGCTACCCGGCGTTGCCATACTTTAGGTGCGATATCTAAAGGGCAAGCTGTCCAGTTGCTAATGGCTGATTGCAAAATTGCAATATCTAGAGGATGCAAACATTGGTACAGCTACCTATCAGAACAGTTAAAAGGGTGTAGTCTGTTATGTGTGCTTGTTGCACAGAAGGCAATTTTAACCTAAGCAAAAACAGACAATTAAGACAATCAATCTAAAGTACAGTATTTCTCATCTAAAAAAATTTATGGTAGTTGCGCGTAAATCTGCTGTTTCTACAAGGGGTACTTGGTTCCGGCGAGATTCTCTCCTTTCTTTAGGAAGGCGACGCTCTGCGCCTCTGGAGTCGGCAGCACAGAGCGCTTCTGGTATCGCTGCCCAAGCTACACCAGTATCCTCTCAAAGACGACAGCGTTCCTCGAAGAATTTAGCGGTTTCTCGCACAAATGAGGCAATTATACCGAAATCGGTGAAACACTCAAGTAGACAACAAATGCCAAATCTCAATGAACAATCGAGTGCTAACCAGAAAATTTCGGGAGTAGGTTTTCTTCACCTTCCCATAATGCCTAATTCTGGAGCAGCACCTTTGTGGTTGCTGCGCTTATACACTTTTCATCGTTATTCGACAGTTTTGGCGTTCTTGTTAGTAGCATCGACACTTGCGGTTTATGGCTGGACAGTATATTCCCAAGAGCTTTGGAGTAAGTCATATCGCAGACTGCAAAACCTCCAACGTCATGAGCGGCTGTTGACGACAACCAACGCAACCCTGATAAATAAAATGGCTAAGGACGCAGAAGAATCAACAGCAAATCTGGTATCGCCGACTCCTCAAGGGATGATTTTCTTGCCTCCAGCATCTCATAGTCCTAAGCCAGCATCGTCTAATACAACACCGAATTCTGAAACACAACAGCAAACACTATCGCCACTGGGATATTAATATCCTAAGAGTCATTAGTCATTAGTCATTTGTCATTGGGACTCAGACTTGTGGCAAATAACAAAAGACAAAGGACAAAGCACGAACCCAATGCAGAAGTCACCAAGCAGAACAAAATTCAGAAAGTTTCGCAATCCAGCACTCAAAAGGCGACAGAAGGGTTCTAAACAAGGGTTGTTGGGGACACTTGCCTCTAATATCCAAAACCAAACATCTAACACCAAATCCCGACTGTTTATAGTATGGGGTGTATTAATGGCAGCAGGGTTCGGGTTGGGTGTCAATTTGTATAAGCTGCAAATTGTCCGGGGGTCAAAGTTAACCCAGCAGGCACGAAACCAGCAAATGGTGAATTTGCGACCTTTTATGCCCCGTCGCCCGGTGGTAGATCGCAATAGTAATCTTTTAGCGATTGACCGTCCTGTATATACTTTGTACGCTCATCCCAAGCTATTTGATAAGTCTAATGAAGAGATAGCAACGCAACTTGCCCCAATATTGGCAAAAGATACTGCTGAATTGGTGAAAACTTTTCAAAGCAAAAGAAGCGGAATTATACTTGCCCCAGCTCTACCCGAAGAAATTATTGATCGCGTGACTTCTTTGCGCTTAAATGGTTTGGAGTTAATTCAAAAATACTCCCGGTTTTATCCGCCAGATGATTTGGTTTCTGACGTGGTGGGCTATGTGAATATTGACCGTCGTGGTCAAGCAGGTGTGGAATACTCTCAAGAAAAGTTGCTAGAACGTCCTGTGCAAACGGTGCGGCTTAGTCGGTCGGGTAATGGGGCGATGATGCCTGATCATGCACCCGAAGGTTTTTTACATTTTGATGATTTGCGGCTGCAACTCACTATTGATAGCCGTCTACAACGAATTGCCCGCGTTGCGCTCAAACAACAGATGGAGAAGTTTGACGCCAAACGTGGGGCGGTAATTGTGATGGATGCGTTGGACGGTTCCTTACTCGCTCTCGTTTCTCAGCCCACTTATAACCCTAATCAATACGCTAAAGCTAATATTTCGCTATTTAAAAACTGGACGGTGGCGGATCTCTATGAACCGGGATCGACTTTTAAGCCTTTGAATGTGGCGATCGCTCTGGAAAATGGTGTCATCAAACCAGATGATATGTTTAATGACTCTGGTTCTATTCGAGTCGCTAATTACACCATTAAAAATGCGATGAATAATGGTAATGGGCGAATCAGCATCGCTCAGATTTTGCAATATTCCAGCAACATTGGCATGGTGCAAATTATCCAACGCTTAAAGCCTTCAATCTACTACAACTGGCTAGAACGCTTGGGGCTAGGACAAAAAGTTGATACAGATTTACCTTTTGAAGTTGGCGGCCGGCTCAAAAGTCAAGAAGAATTTATTGCTTCGCCAATTGAACCAGCTACTACTTCCTTTGGACAAGGCTTTTCCATGACACCGTTACAGCTAGTGCAAATGCACGGTGCTTTAGCCAATGGCGGTAAGTTGGTAACACCTCATGTAGTGCGGGGTCTGATTGATACCAAAGGGCAGATGCATGATTCACCCACTCGCTCCATCCCACGCCAAATTTTCTCAGCCGCAACCGCCCAAAAGGTTGTGGAAATGATGGAAACTGTTGTTAATGAAGGTAGCGGGAAGGCGTCACAAATTCCGGGATATCGCATTGCTGGTAAAACTGGTACAGCCCAAAAAGCTAGTCCGAATGGTGGCTACATCAAGGGTGCTAGAATGACCAGCTTTGTGGCTATTTTACCTGTGGAATCTCCTCGGTATGTAGTGTTTGCACTGGTGGATGAGCCAAAAGGAGAAAGTGCTTATGGTTCTACTGTCGCCGCCCCAATTGTGAAGTCGGTAATCGAAGCGCTGATTCCTCTTGAAGAGATTCCGCCAAGTAAGGAGATTGAGCAACAGAAGGAAGCGCCGTAGGGAGTAGGGGAGGCAGGGGGAGCAGAACTATTGATCCATGCCCAATGCCCCTTTTTTCGTTCCTCTAGAGTTAATCTTTCTTTATATATAACCAAGGAAAGAGGTACAGAAAGCTACTCGTGTGGGAAGTTAAGTATTAGAGATCAACTAATTTCTCACTTTTCCAATGCTACCGAAGATTCCATGCAAAGCAATTTAGTTATATTTCCTAAGGCTGGGGCTGCGAAAAAGAGTACGCAAACAGAAGAAAGAACAATTACTAACTACGACCATGCTGAGGAGCAATTTATAGAACTCCTAGCAATGGAGGATTTGGATCATCAACTAGATGTAAAACCTGCAATAGCTAGCGAGTTTGAACAGGCTCTCTCAAGGGCAATTCGCGGGGCCTATAAAAACGATCGCTCGGATGAACAGGCTCACCGTTTTCTCCAGCGGATACTTTATCGAATTAACCGATTAAAGCTGTTTTGGTACGACGATTTGCGGCACTATACCAATGAGCGATCGCTTTACTTGTGCTCATGTCGTGACCAGATTGAAGCTGCTTGGCAAAAGTGGGAACTGGCACAAATCGAGGTGGCCGCACTGCAACAATTAGATATAAAACAAGCTTTAAGTGAGCGTGCATCTACCGATTTAAATCCGTCTTTATCGGACAGTAGTCGCTACATTCGTGAAGAAATGACTGAAGCTGGTTATCGTCACCTGCTAGCGATCGGCTCCTTTGATGGCTTGGTTGAAGCTAGTCATCTTTCCCGAATTTTGGGTGGTGTTGCTAATGAAGTGCAGTGTACGCTGATGCGAGTACTAATAGAAGAATACGGCAATGGTCGTTTATCTCGCAAGCACTCGACATTTTTTGCCCAAATGCTTGCTGAATTTGGAATGAACACTCAACCAGAGGCGTATTTGGATTTAGTACCTTGGGAAGTTTTGGCTTCTACCAATCATAACTTTCTGGTGACTGAGCGCAAACGCTATTTCCTACGTTATAGCGGCGGATTGACCTATTTTGAAGTGGCTGGCCCTGCGGTTTACAAAAATTATATGGTGGCGGCACAACGACTCGGACTCTCAGAAGTAGCGGTGGGTTATTGGGAACTACACATCAGGGAAGATGAACGCCACGGCCGTTGGATGTTAGATGATGTGGCTTTGCCATTAGCAGAACGATATCCCCATGATGCATGGGAATTAGTGCTTGGGTATGACCAGCAGAAACTCCTGAGCGATCGCGCAGGCAGTGCTGTTGTGCGATCAATACGCGAAGCAAAACAATCTGCCTTACTCAACCAAGAAATCTAAAAAATTAGACATTAAAAATGGCAGATTTTTTTTGGCGTTTCTAATTGATGTTTCTAACTCATTCTATTGCTAATCCACCTACAACCGAATTTCTTTAGTGAGGATTTCTTTACTAAAGGAACAGTTATTTATTGTCTTAATATTAAGGTAATAAATAACCTCTTATTACATTGATTATACCTTACACCTTGAAGTGAAGTCAAATGAAAGACATCTTTTTTTGCCCCGAAGAATCTAATTTCTACTCAAACTGCTTAGACAGTTTTGTGATCCGAAATTGCAAAAACTATGAATCTATTGTGGAGTTTGGCTCAGGAGATGGTAGCCCTGTAATTAATTCTTTATTGAAAAACAAGTTTGATGGCGTAATCCAGGGATTTGAATTAAATACTTCTGCATGGAAAGTCGCAAATTCAACCATTGATGAATATAATCTCACTAATAAATACATAATTCATAATTCATGTTTGTTTAATTCTTCTCAACGCGATGCCGAGTATCTTGTAGCCAATCCGCCATATCTTCCCGCACCAGATAATGATATTTATATGCCACTCTTATTTGGGGGTGTAGATGGAGCCACAGTTACCAACGATCTTTTATCGTTAGGTTATGAAAATGTGTTGGTTTTAATATCTAGCTTTTCTAATCCAACAAGTACTCTAAATCTAGCAAAACAAAATGGTTATTGTGTTCAGAATTTTATGGTATTACCTTTGCAGTTCGGCTACTATAGCTCTGATCCCAAGGTAAAGAAACACATAGAAGAACTCCAAAAAAACAACATGGCATTTTATTCTGGCAATTATTATTTTTTAGCTGGCGTTTTATTTAACAAATGCCAAGATTCTGTAGTTGATTTATCTAATCAATTGGCTCAGGTGATGACTAGTTTGTGAAAATTGAAAACAACTTACCAGTGCTGTTTTTAGGAACCAGCAAATTTTTATGAATGCCAAGCACCTATGTATATACAGCACTTTTCTTTTGCATGAGGTACAAAGAAAGCTACGGGTTTTGAGGCGGAGGACGTACGGCGAACGCTCAGTCGAGCCGCAGAAGGTAGGAGATAGAAACTTTTTATATATGACATTTTGTACCTCAGTTACTTGCAAACTGCTGTAACGTTCGGCAGAAACGCCTCTATAGCAGGGCTAACTCCAAAATTCATCTAGGTTCACCTCTGCCATCTCTTGCTGCACCTCCTGAAAATAGCTGCTTTCAGTCAGCATTGCCACTTCTTTTTCCCGTTTATTATGGTCAATTTCAATCTTTAATTCCTCTAATTGCCGTCTCAATTCATCTTCCCGGCGTTTGCGATCGCTGATATTCTGTACAATACCCTCGTAGTACAACACCTTCCCTTGACTATTTTTCACCGCCCGAGCATCAATTTGTGTCCAGATAATACTACTATCTTTGCAGTAAGAACGGTACTCAAAATTCTTCGCAGTGCCTTGTGTTTTTAGTAGTTCTTTAAATTCAGTGCGTTTCTCTTGATCAACATAAAGCTGCTCACTAATGTTTGTGATGCTCTCTATCATCTCAGCAGGGGAGTTATAACCATAAATCTTTGCCAGTGCCGGATTGACATTGATAAATCGTCCTTCTGGTGAGGATTGGAAGATACCTTCGAGGGCGTTTTCAAAGATGCTACGGTAGTTTTCTTCGGCAATACGTAATTCTTCATTTTTGGCTTCCAGACTTTCAAAGGAGTTTTTCAATTGTCCTGCCATGCCATTAAAAGAATCTGCCAAAGTATCAATTTCAATAATCGGGCTGGGTGCAATTTGCTGATCGAGGTTGCCCTGAGCCAGTTCATTAGATGCCTGAGAAACGCGCAGAATCGGATGAGTGATCCAACGTGAAGTATAGATACCAATGGCGATCGCTACGGCCAATGCTGCTAAACATAGTAAAATAGTATTTTGGGTATTGGTATTGATTTGTGCCATGAAATCATTTTCAGGAACAATCACCACTGCTAACCAATCAATTCCTCGCCCATCTTGAATCGGCACTACTTCAATGTAATACCGTTCTCCATGCACAAAAAGTTTTAAATTCTGTCGCTTATTGATGTTATTGAAACCACCAAACTGATTTTGCAAAGATTGGGTGATTCCTTGAACTATAGCATTGCTACTCTTAATCGCTGGAAGCCGCTCTATCTCTTTATTATCGCCTTTACCCACAATCTTAAAAGGCTGGGAAACTGTCGAGCTTGCAATCAAATCACCCGATCTCTCAATAATAAAAGTTTGTCCATTTGGGCTGATGTACAAATCTTTCAGAAAATCTGAAATCAGCACTAACCGCATATTGATAGATAGAACCCCTAGCAGCTTTCCATTTGAGTCATAAACTGGTTTTACCGGAGAAATTTCTAAGGAATTGTTATGGCGAGAAAATGATGCATAAATTTTGCTCCAAGTAGACTTACCTGTTGCTTTCGCCGCCTCATACCAGGGACGGGAACGAGGATCGTACTTTAATAATTTTAGGAGTTTTTGTGGTTGTGCCTGCTCATTCAATAAATAGGTTTTACGGTTTGGTGCTAATGCCTCTGTCCGAATTTTGAGTTGAACTGTGTCATCTTCCATTTGCTCAACACCAATAAACTCCCCTTGCTCGTTGCCATAGTAAAAATAGTCGATCAACCTTTGCTGATGAACAATTTGCCAAAGATAACGTCCCAATGCTTCAAAATCCTGCGGATTTAAATTGCTACTTTGAATGGCTGAGTAGGTTGCATCAATGAGATGATGGGGTTCTTCAAGGTAGTTTAAAACCCCCTGTTCAATCCGCTTACCAATCTCGCTGTTCAACTGATTGGCTAAATTATCAACCGATCGCTGTCCATTACGGAGGGAGAGATAGCCTATCAGTCCAACGGCAGTTAAAATTTGCAGCACAAAAGGTACTACCAAGGTGATACGAAGAGGGAATTTACGGGGTGTTTTCTCAATAGCCTTACCAATCATTAATGCCGTCTCCTCCTACCAGCCATTGTTGTAAATCTCGCTCTGGCTTGGCAACGTTAAATAGATGTAAACCAAAATCTTTAGACAGGTATTCACACACCTTGATGCCTCGTATACTGTTTCCCTTGGCATCTAAAGGTGGGGAGAACGTACCAATGCCTAACTTACCAGGAACAACTGCCGTAATCCCACCACCTACTCCGCTCTTAGCAGGTATCCCCACTCGATACGCCCACTCACCCGACGCATCGTACATTCCACAGGTAAGCATGATGCTAATCACATCCTGAACATAGCGCTCATCGATCGCCCTTTCCTTCGTGACTGGGTTGATACCCCCATTTGCCAGTGTTGCCGCCAGCATTGCTAAATCTTTAGCGTTAACTAAAATCGAACATTGCTGAAAATAGAGATCCAGTGTTTCGTCAATCTTGTCGCTGATCATGCCAAAGTTCAGCATTAGGTAAGCCATTGCTCGGTTGCGGTAGCCCGTCGATTTCTCCGACAAAAAAACGGGTACATTAATGTCGTGTTCCCTTCCGGTATAGCGTTTGAACATTTCCAGTAGTCGTTTCAAACGTTCCGTGCTGTTTTTGCCTTTGATCAGATCCGCAGTGGCGATCGCCCCTGCATTCACCATCGGGTTATAGGGACGGTTAGTAGCCTCGTCTAACACAATCGAGTTAAATGCTTCCCCTGTAGGTTCAACACTGACTTTGCTATTTACATACTCGCGTCCATGATCCTCTAATGCCAAGCCAAACACAAATGCCTTAGAAATGGACTGAATTGTGAATAATTGCTGACATTCTCCCACCTCAAACATCTGTCCATCGGCAGTGACGACACAAATGCCAAACCACTCTGGTTTTGCCAGTGCTAATTCGGGAATGTAGTCAGCAACCTTGCCTTCATTCAGCGATCGATATTTGTCGTACAAATCGTTTAAATAATTCCGAAAGGGCGACGTAACCGCAGTAATGGAACTGGCAAGGGACTGCAAATCTCCTGAATTTGGCATTGTGCTTATCCCTCTATAATTTGCTGTGCTACTTTGCGAAACTCCTGACTGACTGGGTGTTCTGGATATTTCATGCAAAACACCCCTTCACTGGCGAGCTGCACCATATCTTCTGATAGGGGAAACACACCAGCAACGGTTTCACTGTAGGTTTCTTCAACTTTTTGCTTCAGTGCCTCTAAATTGAGTTTGCTGTGTGCCTTGTTGATTGCCAGCAGCATTTTTCGGACTTTCAGTTGCCGCGCCACATCCACGGTGATCGCAGTACCTTGGTAATCTTGCTTGTCGGGGCGCAAAATTAAGATCAGCACATGGGAGATAGCGATCGAGAGAAACGTCTCTTTCGACAAGCCAGGATGGGTATCAATAAATAAATAATCAAGCTTGAGTGCTTTCACCAAACTACGAAATCCATCATTCAGCAGCTTGACATCATAGCCGTCCTTCAAAATTCTGGCGATTTCATCTGCTTTGACACTGGAAGGAACCAAAAACAGCTTACCTGGACTCTCTACACCAGTTTTGACACTGACATCATAGGCAGCTTCCTCGATCGGACTTTCACCCCACAGATAGTTATTCAGGGTTTTGCCCATCTGCTCTGGCTCCAGACAGAATAAATTATGAATTCCAGGCGAAGGTACATCCGTATCCACCACACCAACGCGGTTGCCCAGTGAAGCCACTGTGGTTGCTAGGTTAGCAGTAAAATTAGATTTACCCGTACCGCCTCGATAGGAATGAATTGAAACAACTTTAGGCATTGGTGTAAAACTATTAATTTCAATTGGTTATGCCATTTGCGCTGTCACTAATAGCAGAACAGCCCTGCTTAAAAAGGGGGTTAGGGGGGAATGCGCTACGCGAACGATGTTTCAGGTTTTCACTGCGTAAGTCCTATCAGTAGCTGAGTATAGAGATGCCGCCAATGCCGACTTGGATGCAGTAAGACTGATTGCGGTCAAGGTTATTGCTGTTATATAGGATTTCCACTTAAGTAAAACCATGTTACTTTTCTGTGATTTTCTATTGCCCTACCAAATTACTATTGAACAGTAGGGTGGGGAACTGCCGTATCTGGGTAATCGCTAAATACGCCATCAACACCTAAGTTGAAAAATAGTTTATATTCGCCTTGGGGATTTCCTTGAAAATCCAGTGGCAAAAAACAGTCTTCATTGCGGAAAGTCCAGACATGAACCAGCAAACCAACCGCATGAGCATCGATGACTAAAGATGTGGGCAAGAGTAATTTACCATTGCTGTCTCTAGGAACTAGTAAATTTTTATGAACGCCAATCGCTTGTGCATATTTAGCAATTTCTTCTAAACCTGACGCAGTTGCTAAATCTGCATAAGTGCGATCGCAGCCACTAACTACAAAATCATAAGGTTTACCACTGTTATTAAGTAATTGCACCAGAGGTAAATCAGTCTTTGTAGATAAATCTTGTAAATTACTCACTTCAAAAGACTGAATGAAAACAGGTGCATTAGCTCCCTGATAACCGTTGGCTGTCAAAGTTGCGAGTAGAGTTGGTTCTAGGGCTAAACCTATAGATTTAAAGTAAGTTGGGTATTTAGTTTCTGGATAAATGCCGATCGCACGATTAATTTCAGCACTTTTACCTTTGACTAAATCAATGATTTCTTGGAGAGTAGGAATTTCTAAGAGTCCATCATAGGCGGTATTTTGCACTCGCAGTTGCCCAATCCGCTCTTTGGCTCGTAGTGTTTTCAGTTCTGCCAGGGTAAAGTCTTCAGTAAACCAGCCAGTTTTTGATTCTCCATCAATTATTTTGGTGGTTTGACGGTGAGCAAATTCTGCATGGCTAGCAATGTCGGTGGTTTCGGAAATCTCATTTTCGTGACGGGCAATTAAAATACCGTCTTTAGTGGAAACTAAATCAGGTTCAATATAATCAGCGCCCAGTGCGATCGCTAACTCATAAGCAGCTAAAGTATGTTCTGGACGATAGCCACTAGCGCCTCGGTGAGCAATAATAATTGGGGGCTTACCTATAAAATTTTTAACCATGATTGCGTACAATTTGTAATTTTGTAAGTTAAACGCGCGATCGCACTTTCGCACGTTTGCCCATTTCAACCTCATGAAGTATTTATAAGCTATTACGCTTTTAAATTACACAGTCACTTCCTAAGTTCGTTGACCGCTAACGGTTAACTGTCAACACGAAAAGATGTGCAAGTTAAATGCGCGACAACTTGGTATTACTATCTGGTTTTGTGCAAAAATCAGCACAATAAAAAAAGGCTGAAATTTTTCCACCATCTAAATTAGAGCTTGCGAGAGCTTTGTTATTCTTAGTAATAAAACAGTTGCAAAAACGGGAAGTGCAAACCATCAATGCAAAAATTTTTGCATCTTCTTTTCTTACTTCGGCTTTCCTTCAACTCCAGTAATAACAAACTTGGATATTTTTTGTTATTCCGGGTATGATTATTGCTATGAGTCTATCAAGAGGTAGCAGATGAATGTTTCTTTGACCCCAGAACTGGAAAAGTGGGTGCAATCCAAAGTTGAAAGCGGTATGTATACTTCGGCTTCAGAAGTTATCCGTGAAGGTCTACGGCTGCTCAAGGAGCAGGATACCCTCAAAGCAGTACGCCTTGCCGATTTGCGTCGGGAGATACAGCAAGGGATTGATAGCGGAGAATCAACACCTCTAAACATGGATGAAATTATCGAATTGGCAAAACAACAACGGCAGCAGAGAGAATCCGCATAATGGCGATAATTCTCAAAAAACCGTTAGCGCAAGCTGATTTATTGGATATTTGGAATTTTATTGCTAATGACAGCTTTGAAAAAGCAGATCGGCTTCTACAAAAAATTGACAACCAACTCAAAATACTGGCATCAAACCCAAGTATGGGAAGAAAGCGTAATTCCTTAGCGCCAAATCTGCGGAGTTTTCCGGTAGGGAATTATCTAATTTTCTACCGTCCTATAAACCAAGGGATTGAAGTCATTCGTGTTCTACATGGGGCAAGAGACATCCAAAGCCTTTTTGAAGAAGATGATGAGTAAGTCGTCAAAAGAGAATTGTACAGTATTTTGATATGCACCAGAAAGAAGACAGTTCGTCCTTAAAAGAATATATAGCTCATAGATTGTACAAGTCCGTAGCACAGCTAGAAGAGCTGAGCGGGGTTTCTACGAATTTACAAAAACAGAAACTATCCAGGCTCAAAAAGAAATTATCTTAATCGATCGGGCAACGAGTGATTTATTTGAAGGAGGTGCTGCATGAGAAATGTTAGGTCTACCGATGGATGCAACGATTCGTATTAAACCGAGTAACCTAGAAAAGTATGTTGTGTTTGTCCAAAGTACCTCTGCTAATCGTAAACTAATTGGCAAAACTCGATTTTTATATGAAGTTAAAGACTGGGATCGCTAAATCCCAACGTTCATTTTGACAGAGCAATATAAAACAGCCGCCACTCAGGAAATAGAAGTAATCAACCCCAATAAAATCTCTTTCCCCAGCAGCATAACCCTGCAACAACTCCTTAACAGTTATCTTCATCTATTTACCTCCGCATTAACCACGACTTCAACGACTATAAGTCGCGGCTACCCAAACAAAGCCTGCATAAGCAGGCTATTCTATTTGCTAGGTATTTTGTAATAAGTCTAATGACCCAGATTAAACCTGAAGTAAAGCGCACAGAAGAATTGCGCCAGTTATTGCAACAAGCAAGCTTCGCTTATTACGTCCTAGATGCTCCAATCATGGAGGATGCAGTCTATGATCAGCTATATCGAGAATTGCAACAACTGGAAATTCAGTATCCAGAATTAGCGACTCCCGATAGTCCGACTCAGCGCGTGGGTGAGAGGCCAGCAACGCAGTTTACCTCGGTGCGGCATAATATCCCCCTGTACAGCCTGGAGAATGCATTCAATATCGATGAATTGCAAGGGTGGGATCATCGCTGGCGGCGACAAGTACCGAAAACCGAATCGGTGGAATATGTCAGTGAACTCAAAATTGATGGTTCTGCTTTGGCTCTTACCTATCAAAATGGCGTTCTAGTTAGGGGTGCAACTAGGGGTGATGGGGTGACGGGTGAAGATATCACCCAAAATGTACGGACAATTCGCTCAATTCCCTTGCGTTTGAATTTTGAAGGGTTAGAAATTCTAGAAAGGGTGGAAGTACGCGGCGAGGCGTTTTTACCGTTGGAAGTATTTAAACAAATTAACGAGGAAAGACAAAAAGCAGGTGAGCAATTATTTGCCAATCCTCGTAATGCCGCAGCTGGTACACTCAGACAACTAGACTCGCGCATTGTCGCTAAACGGCGATTAGATTTCTTTGGCTACACCTTGCACATTCCTGGTAGAGATGACACCAGTATTGCCAATACCCAATGGGAAGCATTGGAGTTATTAGAAAAGATGGGTTTTCGAGTCAACCCCAACCATAAACTGTGTGCCTCGATCGCAGAAGTGGCAAAATATTATGAATACTGGGATACGGAACGGCTGAATTTACCCTACATGACTGATGGGGTAGTAGTAAAGCTAAGTTCTTTTAAACTTCAAGAACAGCTAGGCTTTACGCAGAAATTCCCTCGCTGGGCAGTAGCTTTGAAGTACCCAGCCGAAGAAGCACCTACGCGTGTAGAAAATATTGCTGTGAATGTCGGACGAACGGGGGCGTTAACGCCGTTAGCCGAAATGCGCCCTGTGCAACTGGCGGGGACAACAGTTTCTCGCGCTACTTTACACAATAGCGATCGCATTACTCAATTGGACATTCGCATTGGTGATACTGTCATTGTCCGCAAAGCTGGGGAAATCATCCCAGAAGTGCTCAGGGTACTAAAAGAACTCCGTCCTGCTGACACTGAACCCTTCGTTATGCCCACCCATTGCCCAGTCTGCGGTCAACCAGTGGTGCGAGAATCAGATGAGGCTGTGACTCGGTGCGTCAATGCTTCCTGTGCAGCGATTCTTAAAGGTTCCATTGAACATTGGGTAAGTCGTGATGCCTTGGATATTAAAGGCATAGGCGAAAAGCTGGTGCATCAACTCGTTGATAAAGCTTTGGTGCATTCTGTTGCCGATTTATATGAGTTGACAGAAAGCAAATTGTGTGCATTAGAAAGGATGGGGAAAAAGTCGGCAGAGAAATTGGTAGATGCGATCGCTCAATCAAAAAACCAACCTTGGTCAAGGGTATTGTATGGTTTAGGCATCCGTCACGTTGGCAGTGTGAATGCCCAATTGTTGACTCAGAAATATTTCACTGTAGACCAATTAGCTACAGCAAAGCAATCAGATATTGAAGGAATTTACGGTATCGGTGCTGAAATTGCCCAATCTGTGTACCAGTGGTTTCGGATTGATGCCAACCAAAGGTTAATAGAACGCTTACAAGCAGAAGGATTGCAATTAACTGCCACCGAGGAAACAAAAACAGATGGTGATGGTAATCAAAAGTTTGCAGGGAAAACTTTTGTAATTACGGGTACATTGCCCACTTTAAAGCGAGATGAAACGAAGGCTTTGATTCAACAAGCTGGTGGGAAAGTGACTGAATCAGTGAGTAAAAAAACAGATTATTTGGTAGTAGGAGAAGATGCAGGTTCTAAATTAGAAAAAGCGCTTTCCTTGGGAATTACACAATTAAACGAGGCGCAGTTCTTAGAGATGTTTGAAGATTGATATATCTGGAAAACTCGTCACGCCCATATCAATCTTTATGCCATGTTCTTTCACGCCCAGAACATTGATCGTGCTGCACAGATTGCGTCCACGGCTCGTTTCGGCGAAGATTTTTCACGAATATTACCAAGACCTTGATAATATTAATAGCGATGCCTGCGGTGGTCACGTAGCTCTGTCGTAAAGCCTGCGGCATAACTATGCTTAGGGCGCAGCCTCTCGTAGAGAAGTCCGGGCAAAGCCAACGCGTTCGACTTTGGAAATCTGGTACATTATTTACCCTAAAAATTGTTAAAAGAAAATTTGGAGTTTAACTAAATAAAATCAATGACTGAACAAAAGTCCATAAGCCCTTGGAACTACAAACCTTGGTGGTGTCAGCCCTGGTCTATTGTTCTGACAGGTGTAACACTGATTGGTGGTAGCTGGTTACTATTTAAAATTATCTGGCTAACAGTTCTCGTCTCTATCCCTGTAATGATATGGATGGGATTTTTTGTGTTGTTTTGGCCACAACTAATGATTCGCAGTGGGATTTTGGAGTCATATAAGGACTAATTCGAGTAAAATGTCCAAATATTCCCATGCTTATCGCCTAGTTGTTTGGTACGCAGTGCGAGTACACCGCGCCATTGCTTGCGTCAGAATCCATCAAGAGCTAGATCAAGAGTACTAGCCCTTTCAAGGTGAGCAGATGTACTATCAAAGTTTTTCCGGTATTTCAGACAACGGCTGGAATTGAACAAAGAATTTATGCATTAGACTTCTTGCAGAAGTAGGGATGCATGGTAAGGGGGAAGGGGTAAAGGATGGAATTTCCCCTTTCCCTACAAGAATACAAAAGGAACTTTTGCAAGAGGTCTATTAAACTCCAAATTTTTGGACTGTAAATTAAGCGATGTCCACGGCGGGCTACGCCTACGCTTGAGCCAAAATACCAAAATTGGGTTAAAACATCATTTGTCTGATAGTACAAATGTTCACCTTGAAAGGGCTAACCGAGAGTACCTGCTGGAGCTGGTGAATAACCGATATCTAGAGAAACACTAGCTTCTATCGTCTGAGTACCACCAATTATAGGAGTTGTAGCACCTGCTGCAAAACCCCTATCTGCTGCTAGATTAAACACCAAAGGAGATGGGCTAGGATTGCCACCGGAGTTAATATCAATGTCAATAATCTTTCCAGGGGTTAACTGCAAAGTACTAAAAACAGCCTGAGCCTGAGCCTGGGCGTCTTTAACAGCTTCGCTAAGAACTTGCAGGCGTGCCTGCTGCAATGCTTCGTCTGAGGCAGTGAAGCTTATATTCTGTATTAGATTCGCGCCTGCTTGGATAGCTGTGTCAATTGCTGCTCCAGCTCGATCCGTTGGTAACTCAAACTGAAGTGTGTTGAGTCCTTCAAAGCCGGTTAGGGTTTGATTACCATCTTCATACTTATATACAGGATTTAGTTGAATAGATGTAGTTTGAAGTTCTTGCGCCCCAAGGTTTTGCAGCACATCAACTACCGCTGTTGAACGTTGAGCAACTTCTTCTTGAACTTCGGTTGCAGTTTCTCCCTGTACTTGAATCCCCAATTGCACCTCAGTTAAAGTAGTGGGAACGGTAACCTCTCCTTGACCAGTAACTTCCAATATCTGAGCAGTGTTTGGATTAGTGCCACCAGTCAGGGGAGCAACGATCGCAAGAGCCTGCTTAATCCCACCTGTGAGACTATCAATAGCCGAGGCGAGAGTGCCTGCTGAATTTGGAGAATAATCGATATCTAGAGAAACACTAGCTTCTATCGTCTGAGGACTACCAATTATAGGAGTTGTAGTATCTGCTGCAAAAGCCGCCCTAGTTCCTGCTTCAAACACCAAAGGAGATGGGGTAGGATTGCCAGCGGAGTTAATATCAATGTCAATAATCTTTCCGGGGGTTAACTGCAAGGTACTAAAAACAGCCTCAGCCTGAGCTTGGGCGTCTTTAACAGCTTCACTAAGAACCTGGAGGCGTGCCTGCTGCAATGCTTCGTCTGAGGCAGTGAAGTTTATATTCTGTATTAGATTCGCACCTGCTTGGATAGCTGTGTCAATTGCTGCCCCAGATCGATCCGTTGGTAACTCAAACTGAAGTGTGTTGATCCCTCTAAAGCCAGTTAAGGTTTGAGTTCCATCTTGATATTTATATACAGGATTTAGTTGAATAGATGTAGTTTGAAGTTCTTGCGCCCCAAGGTTTTGCAGCACATCAACTACTGCTGTTGAACGTTGAGCAACTTCTTTTTGAACTTCGGTTGCGGTTTTTCCCTCTACTTGAATTCCCAATTGCACCTCAGTTAAAGTAGTGGGAACGGTGACCTCTCCTTGACCAGTAACTTCCAATATCTGAGCAGTGTTTGGATTAGTGCCACCAGTCAAGGGAGGGATAATCACAAGAGCCTGCTTAATCCCACCTGTGAGATTATCTGTGTCAGCCATCTTATTCTCCTTGCTTAAATGATGTTTGAAATCTGTTGATGTTTTAATCTTAGAGGATGTCTGAAAAGTAAGAAAGCTCACTTAACGGTATCCTGTCAGTAGAAAAAATACTTAAGGATGACAGCGTTACGAGAGCCATGAATCCATCGTATCCAATTAACTTGACTTCATCGCACTGGGAATTGCTATCGGGACTAATTCCAGCGGCTAAAAAAGGCGGTAGAAAACGCAGTGTTGACATGTCAGCAGTAGCGAATGCAATCTTTTAAGCCATGTACAACTTAATATTACGTAACAAGTTCGTCGAACTTAAGAGGATCAAAATTGTGGCGATTAAGCCAGAAATAGACAGTATGAACTAAAAATTTGCAATTGAGACGACTGGTGAGATGCCACATATCTCTGGCTCGAATCTTCTCTATGTGGAATCTGTCAACCAGTTGACTAATTACTGTTTCAATGAAGCAACGAAAACGTTGCATTAATCGAACTAAAGCTTGGTCGTGAGAGTCTGGCATATGAGAACGTAGACACTTCACCATCCAATACGGTTCAGTTAAGAAATTTATCTGTTGAGGCAGGCAGGGGGAGCAGGGGATTTGGGGTCGTGCAACACATTTGTAGCATTCACGCAAACAACTTCAACTAGCCCAGATATTCTGCCACTTCTATCAGTAACTTTTTTTCTGCTACTACAGCAGCAATCAGTCTGTCAGGACAGTAAATCCTTATATATTTGGCGTAAGGGATATACGCTTCTTTTGATTTTGAATTTAGCACTTTTACATAGCAGTGGCGTAGTAATTTCCACGCTTTTGGATGAGCTTGCTCAATAATCAGGGTAAATTGTTGGGCTAAGTTTTCTTCGGTAATCATTACTCTCTCCATTATTATTGTGCTAAAAACTGTAATTTCATCTCTAATTTCATCTCATATATGCACAGTAAAGGTGACTGGGAAGAGGGACTGATGGTGCAGTCTGGTAATCCGATGGAAATCAGAACAGTTGCCGACTTAGTGCAAGCGGGAGGGGGCATTGTCAACCGCGAACCTGGTTCCGGTAGCCGTTTACTCTTGGAACAAACACTTCAACAGGAGCAAGTGCCATTCCATGCTGTCCCAGGCTTTGATCCCTATATCGGATCATCTCTGCACACAAGCGCGGAGATGATCAGGATTGTGGTGCAAAGTTAAGCGATCGCCTCCACTACATGCGATCGCTCATGAACCGACAGACTCAACAAACAATTGCAGGATAAATTATCATGTCCGACGACAAAATTAGACAGATTGCTTTCTACGGTAAAGGCGGTATTGGTAAATCTACCACCTCCCAAAATACCCTAGCTGCTATGGCAGAAGTGGGTAAACGGATTTTAATTGTGGGATGCGACCCCAAAGCGTACACCTATACAAATTAGCGGTATCAAAAATGTCAAGCTTTGACAAAGAACTCTGACAGCTTGATAAGTTTTGAGAATTTTTAGTTTATATTGATAATTTTAAACCTGGGTTGGGGCAAAAGACCTTGTAAGTATCTACATACTCAGGGAATTTGCACAGTGAAAACTAGGGTGACATGAACAACAGAGCAAACCAAAGGCATGAAGAGCATCATATATTACAGTATTTCTGTATATTATTCAACCAGATGTTGATTTTCGTTACAGAGATGTTTATATCACGTAGCCTTGATGCTGGAAAGGTAACCCTGCGGTTGTTGCAAAATGTCCAGCGTCCCAGACTTTCCTGGCTAAGGCTCAGACAAATATCTGTGAAAACGCCAGCTGTTCCTTCTGATTTTTCACGTCATCTGGAAAAGTTAACGCGAAACCTAACCCTCCTTGTAGGGAATAGGGAGAATTCAAAGCCTGTCCACGAAAAGGGAAGAGGTTTTCCAGATCCTGTGAAAACTCAGATTCCTCTACCTGAAAATGAAACAGAAAGGCTCAAAGCATTGGCGGACTACAATATTCTGGATACCCTACCTGAACAAGCATTTGATGATCTAACTGCTCTTGCTGCCTACATTTGTAAGACTCCAATTGCTTTAATTAGCTTAGTTGATGCCGATCGCCAATGGTTTAAATCTAAGGTTGGACTAAAAGCTAGTGAAACACCCAGAGAGTGGGCTTTTTGCTCTTATGCCATTCTTCAATCAGACGATATATTAGTGGTTCCCAACGCCATGAAGGACGATCGCTTTAATAACAATCCCTTAGTCAAAGATAATCCCAAAATTCGTTTTTATGCTGGTGCCCCACTAGTTACGCCCAATGGTTTCCCCATCGGAACATTGTGTGTACTCGATACCGTTCCTCGTTTTTTAAGTTACCAACAGTTGGATGCACTGCGCCGCCTGACTCGGCAGGCGATCGCTCAGATGGAACTCATTCAGGAAGTTCGCAACCGCAAACAAGCAGAGATGGAAGGAAGGCAGTTATCGCTGACCGATGAACTAACAGGTTTGCATAACCGACGTGGCTTCTTCTTGATGGCTGAACAACAATTAAAAATTGCTCATCGCTTAAAAGTGTTGTGCTGGGTTATCTTCATTGATTTAGATGGGCTAAAACAGATTAACGACACTCTTGGTCACGATATAGGAGATACCTTGATTGTTGATGCTGCTCGATTGCTTAAACAAACTTTTCGGAACTCGGATATTGTTGCCCGCTTGGGTGGAGATGAGTTTATTGTTTTTATCTCCAGCTACTTTAAGGATGCTGATAGTATCCAAGCGTGTCTGCAAGCAAATATCACCAACTTTAATCAACAGCAAAACCGTAGTTATAAACTTTCGATGAGTATGGGGATAGAGCGTTACTCACCAGGAAGTAATATGTCACTAGAACAACTAATCGCCAAATCTGACGAATTAATGTATGCTCATAAGCGTCTTAAGCGGCAATCTATTGCATAAAGTGGATTAGGTATTTAAGTTACTTTTGAGAAAAAGCTCTAGGGCACGGTGAATATATGCTTCCCACGGTTCAGAGGTAGGAGGGAAGATTTGGGCGTAGAGCATCGCCCCACTCATCAGGTCAAAGATTAAATCGCTGTCTGTGTCAGCCTGGATTTCGTTTCTCATTTTTGCACGCTCAATCACGACCCGGAACGCTTGGCGTCGCGGCTGTAGGTATTTTGTCCAGTAGACCTGAGCAAATTGTGGGCTACTGGAGGCTGTACTGATAATCAAGGCTTTGATCTGACGACCCAAGGGACTGAGGATGGTTCTGGCGGCAGTCTCAATGATTAGCTCAAGATCGCCCCAGAGAGTGCCGGTGTCTGGTATTAATATTTCTTCTCTTGAGCTTTCGATCGCATCTGCTACGAGTTCTTCTTTGGAGCTATAACGTCTATAGATGGTGGGTTTTCCTACCCCAGCACGGGCTGCGATCGCTTCAATACTCATACGTTCATATCCCACTTCCCCTAACAAATCTAAGGTCGCTTTTAGGATGGCTTGATGCGATCGCACACTCCGGGGTCGTCCGGGTGAGTTTTTCACAGATTCACTCATGAAATCTTACCGATTGACATACTTTTATAAATTTACGATACTGTTCCGTAACTAAAATAATAGCTTTTCTCCAGCAATAAAAATGACAACTTTCTCTAAAAAGCAGCTCCCTTTACCCCCTGGTAGCTTGGGTTTACCCATCGTTGGCGAAACAATCAGCTATTTGCGCGATCCAGGACGTTTTATTGAGCAGCGACAGCAGCGATATGGAACAATCTTCAAAACCCATTTGTTGGGGCAGAAGACAATTGTCCTGATTGGGGCAGAAGCCAGTCGTTTTCTGTTCACTAACGAGGGACAGATATTGGCGATGACCAACCCTTTAAGTTTTGAGGTGTTATTGGGAGCAGGTTCTATTGGGATGAAAAATGGCATCTCTCACCAAAATCTACGTAAGCAGTTGTCACAAGCTTTTCAGCCAAGAGCTTTAGCAGGGTATGCCTTCATAATGGAAGAAATAACCCGCAGCTATCTGCACAAATGGGAACGCTTGGGTACAATCACCTGGTATTCTGAACTGAAAAAATACACCCTTGATGTTGCCTGTAAGTTGTTAGTGGGAGTTGATACAGCCTCGGATGAGAACTTAGAAAAAGTCTATGAGACTTGGGGAGAAGGATTGTTATCAGTTCCGATGCGATTGCCTGGGAGTAAGTTTGATCGAGCAGTACATGCTCGTGAGCAGCTTCTCGCCAAGATTGATCAGGTGATCTGCCAACGCCAGCAAAATCCTGCCTTAAATCAAGATGTCTTAGGAATTTTGTTGCAAGCGCGAGACGAGGAGGGAAATTGTTTGAGTTTAGAGGAAGTGAAAGATAACGTTTTGGCATTGCTAGTCGCTGGACATGAAACCTTGACTTCAGCACTGACTTCCTTATGTTTGCTGCTAGCCCAGCATCCAGAAGTGCTAAAAGCTGCCCGTGCAGAACAAGAGCAGCTAGGGTTCATAGAACCGCTTACTCAAGAAAACCTCAAGCGAATGACTTACCTAGAGCAAGTTCTCAAAGAAGTTTTACGGCTGACACCTCCAGTAGTTCGCAGTGGATCTAGGGAGGTGATTGAGGCGTGCGAGTTTGGTGGGTACTTAATTCCCAAAGGCTGGAATGTACATTACCAAATTCAGGAGACTCATCAAGATCAGAATGTTTACACTAAGCCTGAACGTTTTGATCCGCAGCGCTTTGCTCCTGAACGGGCTGAGGATAAAAAAGTCTTTAGCCATATCCCGTTCGGTGGTGGTATCCGAGAATGTTTAGGCAAAGAATTTGCCAGACTGGAGATGAAGTTATTTGCAGCCTTGTTAATCCGTAACTATCAGTGGGAACTGCTCCCTGAACAAAATCTTGAGAGGGATCTACTACCGTTTTCTCGTCCTCGTGATGGCTTAAAAGTCAAATTTTGTAGGCGATCGCATTAAGTCTGCTCCAAACTTTGGAAGGGGCTTCAGTTGTCGGTTATTTTTGCTAATTTACCACTTGGCTGCCATGACTGCGGGGGTCATCTTGATTCGCCGTTGGTGCTACTGGGGCTGAAAATTTGGAAACTTTCCCGCTAGCTTGAGCATAGGGAAGAGACGAATCAGTAACCAAAGCTTCTAAGTTGCTAGCCATAATTGTGCGGGGTTGATCGCCGATCGCTTGGGCGATGGTTTCCCCTTGCTGACTCAAAAATACAAAATGGGGAATCCCATCCACCCGATATTTCAACATTTCGGGTAGCCACTTGGTATTATCCACATTCAGCATGACAAAATTCATCTTGTCAGCATACTCTGTTTCTAGTTGAGTGATATCTGGTGCCATTTTCTGACAGACAGTACACCAATCAGCATAAAACTCTACTAGAGATGGTTTGCCGTTGCTGATTGCTACTTCTAACGGTGTGGACGTATCACTTAACTTGGCTAGAGTTGCCGAGGTTGTTTCAGTTCGCAATCCTAAGACGAGGGAAACGCTAAGAGCGATCGCTACTATTACAATTAAAAAGTTTCTCAAACGCTTCCCTAATGTGGATTCAGACTTATCAGGAGAATTAACAGGTGAATCAGTACTCATAACAAAATTATTAAAACTATATTAAGCAATTTCTTCTTCAGTCTAGCTGACTCCAGCCGCTCTTAAATACGTAATTTGAAACTCAAAATGGGTATTACAAATAAATACTTGAGATGAAATAGGTTTTCAAAGATGATTTTAAGCTTGAGAAATACCAGTGCTGTGTGTGCCGTATTTTTATTAGTCAGCGTCAGCAGCTTTCACAATTCAGCCATAGCCACTATAAATAACCAGTCTCAATTAATAGCACAGCAGAGTAAAACCCCGTCACATCCAGTTTTTAAATCTATTCTGCCTAAATTAAAGAAAAAGGCTCAAATTAAGATTTTATTGCCGAAGTTTATTCCTGAGTCGGATGGGGAAAATCCAATTTACGCGATTATAGAAACTGCTACACAAAAAAAGTACGAGATTTTACTGGGTTTTAGCCCTGACTGTAATGGTGCGTCTGCCTGTCGTTTGGGTGTTGTTTCTGCCGAAACAGTAACTCGTAAAACTCCCCGCCTGACTGGTAAATCTGTATCTTTAGCTAAGGGCATCACTGGCTATTTTGTAGATTTTACTTGTGGTGCTGGTTGTTCAGATGCTACCTTGACTTGGAGACAACAGGGTGTGCAATATGTTTTTGGGTTGAAAGCAGGCGATCGTACTTCTTTGGTAAAAATGGCTAATTCTGCGATTAATCCCTAGCTAACGTCAGATTTTGATTCTACTTCCCAGCGAAACAGCCGTGGCAATTGAGATACATCTATGACGTAGTTAACAATCCACAGCATCAATTCAAAAATCAATAAATATCGTACCCACTGCAACTCGCTTTTGGAATCCAAAAGTGTCAAACCCTCATACAACTGCCAGAAGCGGTAAGGCAAGTATATATAAGGAACCATCACCCACACTACATTTTGCAACTGCCTGAGCGTTACACTCTCAGAGATGATTTGCAACCCTAATACGATAAAATACCAACCAAGCACAGTTAACACACTGCGTTCGCCCCACCATACACCCCACAAAAGCATAACTACTAATGGCAACAATATTCCTAGCAGTTGCACTGAGCCAAACCAGATTTTATACCAAGCGGGAAATGGTAGAGGTAGAGTATAGGGCTTTGTGTGTTTCCACCCCCAGTTCACAACCACAATAAAAAGTGTAGCTATTAGGAAAAATAGGAGATTTTCTAATAACAGGTAGAGGTTGATGTTTAAGGAAGTCACGTCGCTTCTCTGCGAGACGCCAAGGGCGAACGCTCCAAATTCAAAATTAACAATACTCATAAATTACGAAAAATATTTCACCTTTTGCTTGCTTGATTTTCTTGTATTAGATGAATAATCGATGGCACCAAAGAAACAACTATAATTAATCCAATAATCGGTAATAAATACTTGTCTACCTGTTCAGGTGGCAAAGATTTTCCTAAGAAAAATCCTAACAGAGTGATTCCGAATGTCCAAAGAAAGCCACCGATTAAGTTGTAAGACATAAATGTGCGATAATGCATCGCACCAATCCCAGCCACAATCGGCGCAAAAGTCCGTACAATGGGTAAAAAACGTGCTAAAACAATTGTTTTTTTCCCGTGCTGGTGATAAAAGCTTTGGGTTTTAACAAGATGTTTTTTATGAAATAGCCATGAATCTTCCTTATTAAATAGTCTTCTGCCAAATTTATGACCAGTAACATAGCCAACATTGTCACCTAAGACTGCACAAATAAAAGCACCAATCATCAAAACCCAAATGTTCAGTAAATTTTGAGATGCGACAAATCCAGCAGTAAATAATAAGCTATCCCCAGGCAGAAAAAAACCAATTAACAAGCCGGATTCAGCAAAGACAATCGCCCATACCCCAAAGTAGCCGAGTGATTTAATCAGTTGTGGTAAATCCAGATGCATAGAATTTCTCACTTTTCAACAATAGATCCACAACATATTAACGTTTAGCAATTTTCTTGAATCAAAAGTAATATTAAATTTACATAAAGTTATTATGTAACCTTTGGAAATGTAATGACAGATGGAACATATTGAGTTATAGGTGCAAGATGCAAAGATATTTGAAAGTACTAAGACTATTTTGGAGTGCTGCGATCGCAGCTGAGTTGGAATATCGGATTAACTTTTTCATAGCTACCCTCAGCAGCTTGGGAAATCTTGCAGGCAGCCTCTTTGGATTATTCTTGTTTTACCGCACTGGTTACACTTTTAGTGGCTGGTCATGGGAAGCAGCTTTAGTAGTTCTAGGAATTTTTACCTTACTACAAGGATTTTCTGCTACTTTTCTGGCGTCGAACTTGAATCGCATTGTCCGCCATGTCCAAGAAGGCACTTTGGACTTTATATTATTAAAACCTATCCGCAGTCAGTTTTGGCTTTCCACGCATACCCTTTCACCTTGGGGAATGCCGGATCTAGTTTTTGGTAGTATTATTATTGGCTATGCAGGTCAACGCCTCGGTATAGGCATGGACGACTACCTACTTGGTGTGCTGCCGTTATTGTTCAGCTTGGTGATTCTGTACAGCCTGTGGTTTATGCTGGGAGCAACGAGTATTTGGTTCGTCAAAATATACAACGTTACTGAAGTACTGCGTGGTTTATTGGAAGCTGGACGATATCCTATCGCAGCATATCCTACTGCTTACCGCTTTTTCTTCACCTTTGTGATGCCAGTAGCGTTTTTAACTACTATACCAGCCCAAGCGCTGTTGGGTCGGAGTGAAATTAGCTGGTTGATAGGTGCGGCAATATTGGCAGTAGCGTTGTTTTTCGCTTCTACTTGGTTTTGGCGATTTGCGTTGCGGTTTTATACTAGTGCTTCGAGTTAGAGAGAGAAGCGTAGACAAGGCAGTGTCTTGCTCAATGTTGGAGCAACATAAAGTTAACATCTAATGTCGAATAACTAATTATTGTCGTTTATATAAAATAGCTATAAGTCTTACAGAATAAAGTATATAGCTTTTTTACATGGGATGCGACATTTACCCGATTGTTGGAAATCAACAGGATTATTTTTCTGTCACAACGACGAAAGAATATTGTAATAATCAATATTTAAAGTCAGATATGAAATAATCTTGCACAGAGGCGCAGAGAAAAACAATAATTGCTTTGGCAGGCTGCTGCATTCTCGCCAGAATTTAGTTAAAGCAGCATGTATAATTTCTCAAAATCCTCTCATTAAATAAAATTAAAACCCCTATTTTCGCATTAGTGCGCGGAGGCCGACTTTGCTTATATAGAAGCGATTTCCAGCTACCTATATTATTCTTTTTAGATAGTTATTAAATAGCTTTAAGGTACTTGACAAAATTTTTGTAGTTTGGCAAGATACTCAATAATAATACAAAATTCAGAATTCAAAATTCAAAATCAATTAGTAGAGGATTCAAAACGTCACTTTCTACTAAAAGACCAAATTTTTATTTTGGTGGGAGGCTTAAACCCGTTTATTTATCCACCAGTTACAACAGAATTCAATTCTGAGTTCTGGATACTGAATTATGTTTTATTAACTGAAGTATTTTTTGGAACCTGTTAATGCTGAAAACAACTTCTCAAACAGAAAAAGATTGTTTTTCTATTAGATTTGATGACCTTGATGATGGTTCATTATCTGAATTAAGCTCCGACGAAGCCTCTGAAATTACTGGAGGTTTTCAAGTTATCAATGATTCAGGTGAGACGAGAGCTTTTTATAATTTTGGAGCGTCCGTACTGGCAGAACGCCAAGTTTTACAACCTGGAGAAACTGGTGATTATGATGGAGAATATATTTTATATAATTCTTCAAGAACCGCATTTCAACCAAGATTATCACGGAGACTTGCTTCAGATGAATTCGTAAGTTTTCGTCGGCAGGGAAATAATACAATAGTTCTTAATACTACTGGAGTTGTCGCTCTTGCCAGCGCGCCATCAGGGTCTGAATTCTAAAATTGGCGTAGGTTGGAGAGCCACTGCGTCCTTGCGGTTTCACGACTTGTACCCCTGTGGGGAAGCAAGCTACGCGTAGCGTTTCCTCTTCTTCCCAGAGCTATTTCATTCTTTTTTTAGGATAGTTTTTACGAATCTTTTGTGAAAAACAATAATTTAGCAACTAACCTAACCCTGAAAAATGACCATTTTGTAAGCAAGAATTAACCCGTAATTATAAAATGTGGTATTTTAGAATGGAATAGCCTTGATTTTTTAGTAAAATACTTCCAATTATTTGTTAATATTTAGTCTAATTTGAATATGAGCCGCAACACTTACACTTAACTTGAAGTTTTGTTTAAAACAACAGCCCACTTGTAGTAATTGAAGGTGGGCTGTTTTTATGGTTGTGTCACAAAAACGCAATTAGATTTTTTACTCTCATGGGAAATATTTATACACCAGTCTGCACAAGGGTTGGGCGTTACTCCTTATAGTGGCGACTTGATGCTGATTTTTTTGAACCAGCCCCAAAAAAGACAGTCGGCGACATTAATTTGTTAACGGTTGCAAGAGCAACTTTGATGACATTCATTTGTTAACAGTGATATTAATTCGTTAATCACAACATTAATTTGTTAACGACGACATCTAATTTGCGAAAGTACAACAAATCGGGATGACTGGATTCGAACCAGCGGCCCCTTCGTCCCGAACGAAGTGCGCTACCAAGCTGCGCCACATCCCGGCATAAAAATGCCATTATAAATTAACAATATCACAACCCGTGCCAAATAACAGAATTACATCTATATATATATGATCACTTTACTCAAGGCTTTGCTTGCTACGATTAAATTTGTATAACTCTAGTGGTAAAAGCAGATTGTGACTGTAAAACCAGACTGGTTGCGGGTAAAAGCACCTGGGCGTGAGCGCATCGGTAACGTTAAAGATATTTTGCGGGATTTAGCCCTCAATACAGTTTGTGAGGAAGCATCCTGTCCGAATATTGGTGAATGCTTCAACGCTGGGACTGCCACATTTTTAATTATGGGCCCGGCTTGTACACGCGCTTGTCCCTACTGCGATATTGATTTTGAGAAAAAACCCAAACCACTAGACCCCACGGAACCTTCACGACTAGCAGAAGCTGTTCGCCGCATGAAACTTAACCATGTTGTGATCACTTCTGTAAACCGGGATGACTTGCTTGATGGTGGCGCGTCTCAGTTTATAGCCTCTATTAATGCGGTTCGCTCTGTTTCACCCAACACCACAATTGAGGTACTAATTCCTGACTTGTGCGGTAATTGGAATGCTCTAGAGTTGATTCTACAAGCTGCGCCAGAGGTATTAAACCACAATACGGAAACTGTTCCACGCCTGTATCGCCGGGTGCGTCCCCAAGGAAACTACGATCGCACATTAGAATTATTGCAGCGCTCTCGCCAAGTTCTCAAGAGCACATACACTAAATCCGGTATCATGGTTGGACTCGGTGAAACTGATGCCGAAATCCGCCAAGTCATGCAAGACTTGCGAACCGTAGATTGTGACATATTGACAATCGGGCAATACCTCCAACCCAGTCAAAAACATTTGCAAGTAAATGAATTTATCAACCCAGAACAATTTGCTGCTTGGAAGGCATTTGGCGAAGAAATAGGATTTTTACAAGTTGTTTCTTCACCTTTGACAAGAAGCTCATATCATGCCGAACAAGTCAGGGAATTAATGGAACGTTATCCCCGCAGCCAATTTTAGATTTGAGATTTTAGATTGCTAAGAGAATGGGGTGATAGGGAGACTTTTGATTAATGACTAATCCAAAAACTGTAGCAATTCTTGGTGCGGGTGCTTGGGGTGCATCTCTAGCAAATCTCGCCGCAGCGAATGGTCATAAGGTGCGTGTGTGGTCGCGTCAAGGTTCCCAAATCCAAGCAGTTTTAAAAGATGTCCAAATAGTCCTGTCTGCTATCTCGATGATTGGTGTGAGAGATGTTGCTTCTCAAGTCCAGTCTTTCCCCCTTTCTCCAGAGACAATTTTTGTGACGGCGACCAAAGGCTTAGACCCCCAAACCACCTGTACGCCGTCTCAAATTTGGCAAACACTATTCCCTAACCATGCAGTAGTTGTCCTTTCTGGGCCTAATTTATCTAAAGAAATTCAACAAGAATTACCAGCAGCAACGGTGGTAGCCAGTAATATTCCTACAGCTGCGGAAGTAGTGCAGTTAGTATTTTCTTCTCATCGTTTCCGGGTATATACCAATCCCGATCCCTTAGGCGTGGAATTGGGGGGAACACTGAAAAATGTCATTGCGATCGCAGCTGGTGTGTGCGATGGTTTACAACTGGGAACCAATGCCAAAGCTGCTTTAGTTACCCGTGGGCTTACAGAAATGGTTCGCATCGGCAACGACTGGGGTGCAAAGACGGAAACATTTTATGGTTTATCGGGTTTAGGAGATTTGTTAGCAACGTGCAATAGTCCCTTAAGTCGTAATTACCAAGTCGGTTACCAGCTAGCTGGTGGTAAGTCACTTACAGAAACTCTCGCAAATTTACAAGGAACTGCTGAAGGAGTGAACACTTGTCGGGTTTTGATGCAACGAGCCAAGCAACAAAACATTCCTGTTCCAATTACTGAGCAAGTTTATCGTTTACTTCAGGGTGAAGTCACACCCCGACAAGCCCTTGATGAACTGATGCTGCGAGATATCAAGCCAGAGTACAACTACTAGTTAGTAAGCTGTTACGCAAATAATATTGTACATTTACCTGATGACTGAAAACCCGTCAACAGTCAACAGTCAACAGTCAACAGTTAGCGACCATCAAGAGTGTTTATATACTTTAGACGCGCATCAGCTTAGTTTGTCAAGTTGAAATTGACGGGTTAAGACTGACACAGAAAAGGACGCAACTTTGCGTCTTTTATCTCCGTGTAGATGAACTTTTGCCGTTAATACTAATCACTTCCCCAATATCTATTAGTTCTACTTATACGTAAATAATCCTGAGAAAAAATTGGTAAATCGTCAGGATATTACTTTTGTAGCCATGTAAATGTGACTATGCCAATTATAAAGATGACATTCACAAAAGGATGTTTATACTGTGTTCTAAAAGTTACTATTAAAAACCATCTAGGTTGAAATGTTAACTAAGTAGTTTAAATATTGAAAGCCCCGCTGCGGATTTGAATAGCTATTGGTTCAATCCAAAGCTTAGCAACCAATTAAGTTCAGTAATGCTGTATCTAATGAAACCCTTACAGTTAATTACAAAAAAAAATTGTAATAGAACCTTCAACCATGTTAGTTCATCGTAAATCACGGGAACAATAGCAACAGTTGAATAGCTGACCGTAATCTAAGCTGACCGTAATCTATTGTTACCTGGAGCCATTGAGACGATCTTTATGCCAGCAACATCTTTTTATGCAGATGCCCCCTACAATACCAAAAAGTCCCGCCAGGCTTTGGACTCGGATCTCACGGTTGACGAAAGTGAGTTATCGGTAGATGACCTACAGGAGCTAGAGATGGCTTCTGTTGACCCTGCTAACTTTGCTGCTAATACTAACCGTCGTAGTACAGACCTAGTACGTCTATATCTTCAGGAAATTGGTCGGGTTCGCTTGTTAGGGCGAGATGAAGAGGTTTCAGAAGCTCAAAAAGTCCAGCGCTACTTGCGGATGCGGATAGTGCTTGCTAACGCCGCAAAGCAAGGGGATGAAGTGATTTCACCCTATCAAAGGTTAATTGAAGTTCAAGAACGTCTGACCTCAGAACTAGGACATCGCCCGTCTTTGGAAAGATGGGCTGCCACTGCTGGCATAATGGTAGCGAATCTAAGACCGACTTTGGCAGATGGCAAACGTCGCTGGGCTGAAATTGCCAAGTTGACAGTAGAAGAATTGGAGCAAATTCAGTCCCAAGGACTTCAAGCAAAGGAACACATGATTAAGGCTAATCTTCGCCTAGTTGTGTCTGTTGCTAAGAAGTATCAAAATCGCGGTTTGGAATTGTTGGATTTAGTCCAAGAAGGCACATTGGGTTTGGAGCGGGCTGTAGAAAAATTTGACCCAACTAAGGGTTATCGCTTCAGTACTTATGCTTACTGGTGGATTCGTCAGGGAATTACACGGGCGATCGCTACTTCTAGTCGCACGATCCGCCTCCCTGTCCATATTACCGAAAAGTTAAACAAAATCAAAAAAGCTCAACGCAAAATTGCTCAAGAAAAAGGTCGCACCCCAACTCTAGAAGATTTAGCAACTGAGTTAGAGATGACACCGACCCAAGTCCGAGAAGTTTTGTTGCGGGTTCCTCGCTCCGTTTCTCTGGAAACCAAAGTAGGAAAAGATAAGGACACTGAGTTAGGCGAATTACTCGAAACTGACTCTGTAACCCCAGAAGAGATGTTAATGCGAGAATCTTTACAAAGAGATTTGCATCATCTTCTGTCAGATTTGACTAGCCGGGAACGTGATGTCATTTTGATGCGGTTTGGTTTGGCAGATGGTCATCCTTATTCTTTAGCAGAAATTGGTCGCGCTCTGGACTTATCGCGCGAACGAGTCAGACAAATAGAATCCAAAGCTTTGCAAAAGCTACGCCAACCCAAGCGCCGCAACCTCATCCGCGACTATTTGGAGTCTCTAAGTTAGTCATTTGTCATTAGTGAGCCAGTGCGGTCTTCTCCCAAGGGGAGACGCCAAGGGCGATGGGGGTTTCCCCCATGAGCAACTGGCGTTAGCGTAGCGGTAGCGACGAAAGACCGTCACCCTTAGGGTCATTTGTCATTAGAAAACTGCACTTGACAAATGACTAGGGACAAAAGGCTGATTTGATCCCCAGGTCAAAAGCCTTTTAGAGGCTTATAGCAAATTATTAGCATTTAATTGTACAAAAGTTTCCCCAGACCTTTGCTTAGATATCTTGAAGGTGGGGATCAACTAAGCAATTCAAAATTCACTGATTCAAAATTGAAACTTAAGGGATGCAATCGTTACAAGTATCCTAACTATTAGCTGTATGCAAATTAAATGCACTACAGCTTATTATTGGAATTTTGATCAAGATTTGATGAATTGTTCTTAAATATTTAGCAAGAATTCTCAATAGGCAATGATTGTTGCAAATTGCTCCCAAGATTTGTTATATTCTCAACTAACGAGCTTTGTTGAGAAATATTAGTATGACTGTCTACACAACTACTTCACTCAAGGCAGAACTGAACGAACGAGGCTGGCGATTAACTCCCCAGCGCGAAACAATTTTACACATTTTTCAAGAACTTCCGCAAGGTGAACATCTGAGTGCGGAGGATCTTTATCATCGGCTAGAAACTGATGGTGAAGGGATCAGTCTGTCAACTATTTATCGGACTTTGAAGTTGATGGCAAGAATGGGAATTTTACGGGAACTAGAACTGGGCGAGGGACATAAGCATTATGAAATCAACCAGCCCTATCCCCATCATCACCATCACCTAATTTGTGTTAGATGCAACTCAACTATTGAGTTTAAAAATGACTCAATTTTAAAAATTGGGTCGAAAACGGCTCAAAAAGAAGGTTTTCACCTGCTAGACTGTCAAATGACCATCCATGCAGTGTGTCCCAAGTGCCAACGGGCACTGATGCCGCTTTAGCACTTGGGTAAATAAATAAGACGAAACTACTCAAATTAACCAAATAAGTGGAATTTTGAGCAGTTCTTAATTTGTTGTTACTGGAGGCAAGCAACAAGTTGGTAAGTGATACTAACAACACCAAAGCGGATGCTAAAAGCGTCCGCTCTTAAGATCCTTGAGACTGATGCCGTAGAATTCTTGGGCTTGTTTAATTGCTTTTTTGGTGTCAGCTGCCATCACACCGTTCAGCTTGCCTTTATAAAAACCCCGCTCCCGTAGTCGCGTTTGGATTTCTAGGGTATTAAATTCGCTTTTGCTAGCAGTATTAACTGAGCTATATAACTTAGCTCGCGTAGTTGGCCCAGCAACGCCACTTGCTGCCAAGAAATTAGCTGCCTGAAATCTCCGTACAGCATCGGCAGTATAGGGGCCATAATAGCCATTTGGCTCTCCCTCTAAATATCCTGCCTGGATCAATTGCTCTTGAACAATTCTAACTGGCTCACCGCGATCGCCTACACGGAGTTTATCTCGATTGACTACCTTTTTGGGAGCCTCTTCTCCATCACCGATGCCAACTCCGGGCAATTTACCTAATGTTGCTGGGCCAACAACACCGTCAACGCTTAATTTATAAGCATCTTGGAACCGCTTGACAGCTTCTTCGGTAATTGGGCCAAATATTCCTGTGGCGTTCCCGTAATAAAAGCCTGCGACTCTTAAGCGTTCTTGTAAAGCCCTAACATCTTCACCTTCATCCCCCTTAGCAAGGTAGTTGGAATTGCGGCGCTGGCTGGTTGCTGATCTAGCTGAACTAGTAGTACTGGGCTTTTTGGCTTGTGTACTTACAGCAGTGGTTTTTTTAGCTTGTGTAGCCGTAGTTGTGGGCTTTTTAGCTTGCCAGCCTTCTAATTTTTGTAGGGTGCTTGCTCGAACAATCCCATCCACTGGTAAACCAGCGGCCTTTTGGAAGCGCCGTACAGATTCTTCTGTGGACACGTCATAAACTTGGGTGACTGGAGCTTGATAAAAACCTGCTCGTTTTAACTGTTGTTGTAAATTTCTGACAGAAGGGCCTTGATCACCTTTTTCCAGTGCCATAACGCTGCTAACAGCGCCAAGAATGGACAAGGACAGAGCAAGGGGCAACATATACTTCCAAGCCCTACCAGAAAGCCGTTTCCAGTCTGGTGCAGCTGCTTTGTTAAACAAAGAACTGAGGGAGACCAATTCACTGGGTGTGCTGTCTTCGTAGGCGAAAGCTAGGTGCAAATACGCAAGATTCTCCATATTTCTTTCCTACACCATTGATTTTTCTTCGATAACTGCTTCAGCTTGATGTACTAGGTTCCTCAAAGCTTCTAATGTTCCTATATTTACATCCTCCCACAAATTGCGCTTGTGTGCTTCTAATAATCTTTCAGCAATATCACGCAGAGCATAAGGGTTCTTTTCCTGAATAAATTCTGACACAACTGGATCGAGCAAGTAAGCTTCTACTATGCCTTGATACATATAATCTTCGACACATTTAGCTGTTGCATCATAGGCGAATAAAAAATCTACCGTCGCCGCCATTTCAAAAGCACCTTTGTAACCGTGGCGCATGACTCCCGCAATCCACTTAGGATTAACTACGCGAGAACGATACACCCGTGCAATTTCTTCTTTCAGTTGGCGAACACGTGGTTGGGCGGGTATAGAATTATCACCAAAATAAGTTTGGGGATTTTTTCCCTGTAGAGAACGCACCGCCGCAGTTAAGCCACCTTGAAATTGGTAATAATCATCAGAATCAAGTAGGTCGTGTTCACGATTATCTTGATTATGCAGGACAACTTGCATTTGCGCCAAGCGTTGCTTGAAGGCTTCGGGATTGGGAATTGGGAATTGGGGATTGGGAATTGGGAATTGGTTATTCTCCTTAGCTTCCCCTGCCTCCCCTGCTCCCCCTGCTTCCCCTGCTTCCCCTGCCCCGCTTCCCGAAGAGTAGGCGTAAGAACTCCAGTTGATGTAGGCGCGGGCTAAATCTTGATCATCTGTCCAGTTTTGCGATTCAATTAAACCTTGGAGTCCAGCGCCGTAAGCACCTGGGCGAGAACCAAAGATGCGATAGCGCGATCGCACCACTGCTTCTTCTAAAGTTAATCCTTGTTGAGTCCACAAATCAGTTTCTTGGCGAACTGCATCCGCGAGGGGATTTTGTTCTGGCGGTTCATTCAAGTCTGCTACTGCTGACACTGCTTGAGCGAATAAATCAATTAAATTGGGAAAAGCATCCCGGAAGAATCCCGAAATTCGTAAGGTGACATCTACACGGGGACGCCCCAAAATCGCTAGGGGCAAAATTTCAAAATCTACTACTCGCCGCGCTGCACCATCCCATACAGGTTGGACTCCAAGTAAAGCCAAGGCTTCGGCTATGTCATCACCGCCAGTTCTCATGGTGGCAGTTCCCCACAGTGATAAACCTAGTGTTTTTGGATACTCACCATGTTCTTGAGTGTAATATTCAACGAGGGTTTCAGCTGCTTTTCTACCGATATCCCAGGCTGTTTCTGTGGGAATGGCGCGAATATCGACAGAATAAAAGTTTCTTCCAGTTGGTAGAACTTCTGGGCGGCCGCGCGTGGGTGCGCCAGATGGGGCGCTTGGGACGTAACCGCCATCGAGTCCATGTAATAAGTGGGTGATTTCTTGATGGGTTTGTTGTAAAGCCGGAAGCAGGCGATCGCGTATCCAGGTAGAGACGCGATTCATCGCGTCTGTGCTGGGGGGGGAGACGCGATGAATCGCGTCTGTACAAGAGTTTTGATTTATTAGTTGTTCTACTAAGAGGGCGGCGTGTTCTTCTAGGACTTCGACAATATCACCGACGGTACGGCATTCTGTGCCATTGACTATTGAGTATTCACCACTAGGCATTGACAAATCGGCTGTGAGGGGGTCGAAATCTAAACCCCAATCTTGAGCTATGGCACGGGTGATACCTGAAGAATGGCGGTTGGGTATGCGAGCGATCGCTACTATTAAATCTCGCAACTGGCGTCCTTGGGGACATTGCCCAAAAATGTGTAACCCGTCGCGGATTTGGGCTTCTTTCAATTCACAAAGATAACCACCGATGGAATTCAAAACTAAAGATTCCGAATTAAAAATTTCTGTTTCATTTTGGATTCCTAAATCTAGATGGAGATTTTCTTTGATCACCAGTTCGCGGATGCGATCGCGAAGCACTGGCAAACGCGAAGGGTCTAAACTATCCGCTTCGTAATACTCATCAATTAAATTTTCTAACTGTTGTAAAGAACCGTAGAGTTCCGCACGAGTCATAGGCGGCGTAAGGTGATCTATAATCACCGCTTGAGCGCGACGTTTGGCTTGGGAACCTTCACCAGGATCATTCACAATAAACGGGTACAGGTGGGGAAGTGCGCCAAAAGCCACTTCTGGATAACAATTGCTGGATAAAGCCACACTTTTACCCGGTAGCCATTCTAGATTTCCATGTTTTCCCACATGAACTACAGCATCAGCACCAAAACATTCTCTTACCCAATAGTAGAAAGCTAAATAAGCATGAGTTGGTTCTAAATCCGGCGCATGATAATTCAAACTGGGGTCATTATCATAACCCCTTGCTGGCTGAATTCCCACAAAAACGTTGCCGAGTTGAATTCCGGGAACGGGGAAAGAGGCAGAAGGGCAGGGTGCAGGGGGCAGAGGTGAAAACTCATCTCCCCTGCTCCCTGCTCCCTGCTCCCTTGCTTCTTCTCCTACTCCCCACTCCCCATTCCCCACTCCCCACCTTTCACTAATACCTTGCTGAACTGCTGGCGGCAATGAAGCGAAATACTGTTGATACTCTTCCCAAGAAACACTTTGGTTTACCGGAAGCGATTCTCGACCTTCCGGATCATTGGTTACGCCATCTGTCAACCGCTGAATCAACTCGTCTCCTTGAACAGGTGGATTTTCTACTTCATACCCAGCCAAATGTAAAGCCTGAAGGATTTCTACACAACTAGCCGGAGTGTCTAGTCCCACACCATTGGCAAGCCGTCCATTACGGTTGGGGTAGTTTGCCAGAATTAGGGCAATTCGCCGTTCTTGAGGTGGTTTGGAACGCAGACGCGCCCAATTTGCTGCTAGGTTAGCAACGAACTCAATGCGATCGCTCACTGGTTCATAAATTACCACATCTGTCTCTAGATGGGGATTACGAGTTTGTACTGCTTTAAAAGACACAGCACGAGTAATAATCCGCCCATCTACTTCTGGTAGCGCTACATTCATCCCAATATCGCGGGGAGAAAGCCCTTGAAACTGTGACTCCCACTGCTCAATTGATCCGCCACTGAGGATCACCTGTAATACAGGCACATCTAGTTTTTCCCATAGTTCAGTTTGGGGTGTTTCGCTTTCCAAGCGTGCTAGAGAAAAACTGGTGGTATTCAGCAACACAGCTATTGATTCGGCTTCTTTGGGTTGAAAAAATTCACTCAACTCAACTTGCACATCTGGTTCACGTAATGAAGAAACAAACACTGGCACAGGTTGTAAATTTTTCTGTACCAAGGCTTCGCATAAAGCATCAATTACCTTAGTATTCCCCGCTAAATAATGAGCGCGGTAGAAAAGGATGCCAATTTTGGGGACTGGGGATTGGGGAACTCGGGGCCCCCTCTGGGGATTAGGGGCAATGGGGATTGGGGATTGGAAGCCTTGAGGTTCTGAGATGGATGAATGAGTATCTGAGGTGGATGAACGAGTATCAAAGGTGGATGAACGAGTATCAAAGGTGGATGAATGAGTATCAAAGGTGGATGATTGAGTATCAAAGATGGATGATTGAGTATCAAAGGTGGATGATTGAGGTTCTGAGGTGGATGAACGAGTATCAAAGGTGGATGAACGAGTATCAAAGGTGGATGATTGAGGTTCTGAGGTGGATGAACGAGTATCAAAGGTGGATGATTGAGTGTCTAATTCTCCTTGTCCTCCTTGTCCCCTTGTCCCCTTGTCCCCTTGTCCCCTTGTCCCCTTGTCCCCTTGTCCCCTTGTCCCCTTGTCCCCTTGTCCCCTTGTCCCCTTGTCCCCTCATCCCCCACTCCCCACTCCTCACTTCCCATTCATACAATCCCACACGCGGAACTGGACGGGGTAACGGCGGATTATATGCAGTTAACAGGCAGCTGTCAGAGATAAATTGGAGAGCATTAACGAAATTTTCCACGCCGCCTTCGCTAAAATACTGCCATACTTGGTTAACAATACCCAAGGGCAGGGTAGACTGGGAAATTAAATCGGGATCAAAAGCGTCGTCTCCTGGCATTACAATGAGGGTTTTACCATTACGTTGCACAATTTCTTGGACTACTTCTAAGCCATAACTCCAGTAGGAACGTCCTCCCAACAGGCGCAAAATGATTACCTGGGCAAGTTCCAAAACTTGCTCTCCATAAGTATCTATGGTTAATTGTTGCTGTAACTGCAAGAGATTGGCGACTCTTAAGGCAGGAAAGCTTGTAGGTAATTTTGTTACCGCAACTGCCAAAGTTTGAATGTCGGTATCAGCAGCCGTAATTAACACGAAAGGCGCTGGAGTTTGTTCTAAAAAAATTAAGCCCTCTGACTGATTCCATCCACCCGATATGCTACTTGTACGATGCATAATGCTGTATTACCGTCTTAAACTATTGGTTATTGCACAATCAAAACAAACTTTTTCCCTGCATTCAGCCCCCTCTTACCAGTAATGATTTAAAATGCCTAGTTCTCCTGATTTGAGCTTTTCTCGAACCTTGCCTATTGTTGTATTTAATCAGCTTGGGGAATTGTTGGAACAGATGGCTCAAACCGTGGGAAGTGCCGCTCTGATACTGACAGAAGCTGTGTTGATGAGGATTTGCATACCTGTAGAATGGCAAAGGCAAAGGTTTACGTTGGTGGTTTCTGAGCAGTTTAGTGCGCTGTTGGTAGGAAACTTCGAGGAAGGGGAGCAAGGAATTTACTCAGCGCTGAATGCTAGTTTGACATTTAATTTGGAGGCGATCGCAACATTTGTCTACGAATTGAGAGACTTGTTTGAGTGCGATTCCTCCACTCACCAAAATCTCGAAGGCTATCGCCAAATTATTCGACCCAATGATGCCACGCTCCAAAGTCAATTCTCGCTGTTGTTATTAGAATATCTCTTAACTCAGCCAAACCAAGAAATAATAGCACTTCCAAGCTCAACTGCGCCGACAGTTTATATCTGTCAGCCAGTGGAAGATGCTTTAAAAAAACAGATTTCCCAAGAACGGTTGTTGAATCAGGTAACAACGCAGATCCGCAAAAGCCTAGATTTGCCGATCATTATGGCAACGGCAATTACACAGGTGCGTGAGTTTCTGGAATTAGACAGATTAGTAATCTATAAATTTGAAGGTTCCAAAGTCAAGACTCAACAATACCAGTCTGACACTATTTCCCTCAATGAAACCGCACTGGCAACAGGCATGGAACTATCAGTTGGGGAACCTTCCGAAATATATTTTTCTATACATGAGAGCAACGGTAAACACTCACCTTCTGTGTCAGCTAATAATCAACCATTACTAGAAAACTGCCAAAACTATGGAGGTTATATTATCTATGAAGCCCGTGCTACAGATGCTATTACATCGGTGTTGAATTACACGGAAAAAAATTGCTTTAGGCGAACCTCTCAATGTTGGGAAAAGTATCGCCAAGGCTTTACCTTAACTGTGGATGATGTCGAAAAAACTTATGCTCTAGAAGAGTGCTTGTTGAATTTTTTAAGGGAAAGCCAAGTTAGGGCTAAGTTGGCAGCACCAATTATATTTGAGGATAAACTGTGGGGATTACTGATTGCTCATCAGTGCGAGAATCCACACCAGTGGACTGAGAGTGAAAAAAACTTGCTGACTTCGATCGCAGAACAATTAGCGATCGCAATTCACCAAGCTGAGTTAATGCAAACCCTCACCCAAGAAAAACAAACTCTCGAACAACGAGTTATTGAGCGCACAATCGGACTACGTGATGCCCTCCTCGCCGCCGAAGCTGCTAGCCGCCTCAGAAGTGAGTTTCTCGCTACTATCAGTCACGAATTGCTTACGCCTTTAACTTATGTCATTGGGATGTCATCTACATTGTTACGTTGGCCTTTGGGTGAATTGAGTCAACGACAACGGGGTTATCTACAAACAATCCACGACAGTGGAGAACATTTATTAGAAATGATTAATGACATCCTCGATTTATCGCAAATCGAGGCTGGGAAGACAGCTTTAAATATTTCGGAATTTTCTTTAATTAATGTTGCTCAAAATGCTCTAGAGTCACTGCGAAAAAAAGCAACAAGCGAACAAATTAATCTCAACCTTGATTTGCAAATCGATCCCAGGCGCGATCGCTTTACCGCCGATGCCGAGCGAGTAGAACAAATTCTCTGGAATTTGTTAACTAATGCTATTAAATTTACCCCCGAAAGTGGCAGCGTTACCTTACGTCTTTGGGTGGAAGATGATACCGCTATTTTTCAAGTGGAAGACACTGGGATTGGTATTCCTGATGAACAATTACCATTACTGTTTGAGAAATTCCAGCAACTCGATACACCCTATCGCCGCCGCTACGAAGGTACTGGACTTGGACTAGCTTTAACTAAACAACTCGTAGAACTCCATCGGGGACGAATTGAAGTAGAATCAACTGTAAGTATTGGTTCAATTTTTACTGTATGGATACCAACTCAGGCAACGAGAGTGGTGAGTTAGGATTTTGCTTGTTTCCTAATCCCCTTTATGCCCAGTGATTTTCTTAATTTAATTGAACTTCTGCGTTACGGACTGATTGTTTCTTGTCAAGCGCCTGTTGATTCACCGTTGCATGAACCGAGAGTAATTGCTGCGATCGCACAAGCTGCGGTAAATAATGGTGCAGCTGGTGTGCGTATCGATACGCCAAATCACATCAGCGCTGTGCGCGAAAGGGTGCAAGTACCAATTATTGGGCTATGGAAGCAATTAATATCTGGGTATGATGTGTATATTACACCACAATTTCACCATGCTGCTGCGATCGCCAAAGCTGGAGCAGATATTATCGCCATAGATGCAACTACTAAAAACCGTCCTGGTAATGAAACGCTAGCAGATATCATTGCCCGAATCCATCAGGAATTAGGTAAACCAGTAATGGCAGATGTTGATACGATTGAGGCGGCAAAAGCAGCTGTAATTGCCGGTGCAGATATTGTAGGGACAACACTTTACGGTTACACTGCTGTCACAAAACATCTTTCTCCCCCTGGATGGGAACTCCTCACCCAAATTGTGCAACAGCTAAATATTCCAGTAATTTGTGAAGGCGGTATTTCCTCACCCCAAATGGCTCGTAAAGCTTTAGATTTAGGTGCTTACTCTGTTGTAGTTGGCACTGCTATTACTGGTATTGATTTGCAAGTTAAAGCTTATCAATCTGCGCTCAATGCAGAGTGATGAATTAACTAACCGAAGTGCTAAATTTTTTATTTTGAGGCTAGGCTAATAAGCATTTTTTCAAAAATTTTCAGTACAGGCTTCTCTCCATTATCTCTAGTGAAAATACTATAATTTGGGTGAGAATTGACTTCAATCAACCAATATTGATTATTTTTATCTAAGACTATATCTAAACCACCATAATCAAGGTCTAATTCTTCAAAAATTGGTTTAGTAAAATTAGCAATCTCTGACAGTATTTGTGGATCATTAATATATTTGGCTTTTGCACCATCCCAATGCAGAGGACTGAGATTACCTGCAAATTTCGCATCAGTTATATCTTTCTCATAGAGTAAAACTAATTCTTTATTTAAGAAAACCGCTCTATATTCAGATTTAATGTGAATAAATTCTTGAGCGATCGCAACGTAATCATACTTTTTATCATTGATATTAAAAATCTCTTTTAAAGCAGTTTCAATTTCATGTATATTCTGACATAAAAATACGTTATGTCCCCCAGCACCAGAATTTCTTTTAACTATCACTGGTGTTTCAAAATTTTCTTTGATTTCTAATACGATATCTTGAATAGTTGGAAATTTTAAGTAAATTTTATACTCTATGTTGCAAAAAGGAGAAAGAAAACCTAATGTCCGAGGAAGTTTAACTTTTTTATTTAAAACATGGTAAGTGTATTCCTTGTCTTTTATCAAGTGTGCTACTGCTTGATTAAGTAACGGAGTGCTATAGTTACAAAAATAATACTGTTTACTATTCAGTTTTATTTTGATTAAGTTTTGAGCAGGATGAATAATTTCATAGCTGATGTTTAAGTTTTCACAAGCTTGGAGCAATAGCGAAATGTTATCTAACATAAATACTTAGAGTTAAACTTCCGAATTACGAATTACGTAGCTTGCTTCTCGCCGGAGGCGAGTATTACAAATTACGAATTATATTAACTTGTTGTTTGCCGTTTAAAAATTATCATTTCAGTACCAACAACTGGGTTACGCGCTATCAGCTTATCTTGGGAGTCGAGAATTTCTAAATGGGTAAAATCAAGTTCTTGAGAGCGTTGTAATATCTCCGCAGCTAGTTTGTCTTGTTGGGATTCTTGGAGAGTGTACCAATCGTCACTGATTTTGACAGTCAAGTTACTCGTGCGGAAGTTGGCTTGAATTGACTTTATCAGACCAGAGGCAATGTGATCGCTAATTTCGGCTACCTGATTTTCAATAGCCGCAATCAAGGCTTGTTCTGGTGTTAATTCTATAGCTGGCGTTGGCGTTGGCGTAGGAATTGGCTTTGGTTCTGGTTCGATTTCGGGTTCTGGCGGCGTAATTTCCTCTATTGGCTGCTGTACTTCTGGCGGTGGTGTAATTTCCTCTTGTGGCTGTGGCGGCTGTGGTTCTGGTGCAACTGACTCCGGCGGAGTAGTTATGGTTGGTGTTGGTGCAGGAACCTCTTCAATCGGTGGAACTGTTGCGACTTCAGTCTGTTTACCAGTAAAGACAGTTGCAGTCGTCCAAACAAGAATTACAGCAATTCCAGTAACTATTCCCGTCAAAGCTGTATCTGATAACTTTGTTGACAAATTTGATGGTAAAAACAAGCGGATTGTCCTTAACAGTCCACCCCATCGCAACTGAAGCTGCTGGAAAAAACTGGGTGTTTTCTCACTACCAGGTGGGGGTACTGTCTCCAGTTTTTCCACCGTTGTTTCTAAAACCCCAATCGTCCCTCGGAGAAGTTGGATAATTTTAGCCTTCCAAATTGGCTGAATCTGGTAAGGTTTTTGGGGAGGTTGAGTTACCTGCTCATCCGTCGGTTTTGATTGATTGTCTTGTGACATGGAACTTTCACCAAAAGCAGCGAATCAAAGACAAACAACGTACATTATGACTGGTGCTGCCTTCTTTTGCCTTAATGTATCACTACATTGCACATTGCTTCAGCTAAACTGACTATTTATTAATTTGGTGAGTTATGAACCTAAAACGCCGTCAATTTTTATTTTTAAGTAGCCTCAGCGCCATTAGTGCAGGATTTTTAGGCTGGACGTTTCGTCAGAATCATCAAACTGCTGATATTACCGATTCAACAACAGCTATAGCCGCCAACCCAGCCAAAAAAGACTTGTTATTACGTTTTGTGTCTGTTGCAGATACAGGAACTGGCGCTAAAGGACAGTATGCTGTGGCTGGAGCAATGAACGCGTATCACAAACAAAAGCCTTATGATTTAGTTGTTTTAGCTGGAGATAATATTTACAATAACGGCGAAATCGAAAAAATTAATGCAGTTTTTGAACGTCCTTATCAAGCTTTGCTAAAACTTGGCGTGAAATTTCAAGCTTGTTTAGGTAATCACGATATTCGGACTGCGAATGGTGAGCCACAAGTTAAGTATGCTGGCTTTAATATGAAGGGACGATATTATACATTTAAACGTAATCAAGTACAATTTTTTGCTTTAGATACTAATAGTAATGCTGATTGGAAAAACCAGCTAAATTGGTTAGAAAAAGAATTAAGTCTTAGTAAATCTCCTTGGAAAGTGGTGTTTGGACATCATCCGATTTATTCATCGGGCCAGTATGGGAGTAATCAAGATTTTATTAAAACTTTCACTCCCTTATTTCAAAAATACGGCGTTCAACTTTACATCAATGGCCACGAGCATAATTATGAACGCACTCGCGCTATTGATGGTACAACTTATTTAATTTGTGGCGCAGGTGCCGGCAATCGTCCTGTAGGGCGTTCTGAATGGACAGAGTATTCCACCAGCGATTTAAGTTTTGCCTCTTATGAGGTGTATAAAGATAGAATAGAAGTAAGTGCGATCGCTACTGATAATCGCGTTTTTGATAAAGGTATTATTCAATTAAAATCAGCTTAGTTATATGACTCAGCAAGAACTTCCTTCTGCACTCAACAATATTGTAGAATCATCTCAAACACCAGATGCTATATTTTCTGCACTGTTGCCAGCTGTAGGCGATTTTTTACAGTCTGATAGATGTTTTTTATACTTGCATAATCCACAGGCAAACCTCGGTAGAGTTGCCTTTTGTTGGATTCGCACTCCAAATGTACCTACCGTCTACAATGAAGACTGGGCAGCACAACCCCCATCTGTAACAGATGAAGATCCGATGTTTGCGGCTGCGCTACGTGCTGAACCTTCAATCTTTGTAGAAGATGTAGAAACTGCTGCTCCTGAGATATTAAATCGGGAATTTGAACAGAAAAATTTTGGACATCGCGCCCTTATTCATGCCCATATTCGCCAGGATAATCAACTATGGGGCATTTTACAACCATGCATTTTTGGTCATCCCAGAATTTGGACTGAATATGAAAGAATGGTGATTAATAATCTTGTCGAAAAAATCACACCTTTTGCAGTTTATTATGTCAAGTCTGCTTTTGATTAGTTGTTTTTTCTTATTTGTCTCTTTGAAACTAAAGTTGAGATATTTTACCTCTTTGTAAATGTATCATTATCTATTCAATTCTTCTATAACTTCCTCTTCGCGTTCAGAAATACAGCTTTCAAGTAGCCAATTTACTTTTTTGCTCATTGTCTTGTTTCTATGATGGATCTGCTAGTAGATTAATACTATTTTGCTAGGCACGCTTTCAGAGACTATGTACTAGTTGGTTAATTCCTGACTCAGTAGGAAGTGTGAATAGGGGGAAAGAGAAAGTGTAAATGAGTTAGCAGTACAGTAAGAAAACAGGCTCAAAATACAGAAATAAATCTATCCAAAGTACGATACAAACACAAGCCCAAGGGAAGATAAAAAGGTTAAGCTATTTTGTTATCAGTTGAGTACAAGGATTTGAAGCATTTAATTTAGTCAATCGATACTACGAAGCGTTCGAGGAATTATTTATTGCTCTAGTAGGCAAAGCGATATGACAGAATCGGTGTCTCTATTAGACTTATCCGTAAATGAATATCAAAACCTTGTGTAGCAAGGGTCAAAACCTAATTTTTAGACAAGTTTATTGAGGCTACAGCAACAGTTCCCAGAGCGGATGCAAAAGTTGCGTTCTGGTTTGCGAGTTCATAAGGTTCAATTGGATGGGGCAGGATACTTGGGATGGTACTTTTCAAAAAGTTTGATCCGAGCCTTGAAACTTCACTTCACAACTAATATCAATTCTGCAATTTGCAGATGATATTTACTCAAATTTAATTTGAGAAAAAACAGTGTTGAATAACAAATATAGCGCTTCTTGGCTGAGTCCAATACAGACCTAACCCCCAACCCCTTTTAAGGGAAGGCGAGTAAGACTCAAAGCCTCTCTCCTTTTAGGAGAGAGGAATGGAAGTGAGGTCAAAACTGTACTGCACCCAAGCGAGAACCGCTATAAAGTCAAATTTTCTTGATGACGAACAACTGTTAACTGAATTAACTTTTGTAGAAGGCGCAACTTTTAAGCCAACTTTGTTTTTGAACTTTTTATCTGGAAAAACTCTTTCCAGAAATTTAAGTCAATTATAATCAAGGAGAAAAACAATGTTAAATATCGACAATATAACTTCTACTTCTAATTATTCTGGTGTTGGTAAAGAGCAAATGTTCACCGAATTAACTCCTGAAGAAGCAGCCAGCATAAGTGGTGGTATTTCTGTTCCTACTACCAATACCATTGAAAATGGTAGAGCCAGAATTCGCGTTGACCTACGAGAAGGGTTGAAAGATAAAAGTTTCACTGGTCAATTTGAGAGTTGTAATGCTACTTTTGATGATTTTGCTGGCACGCTGAACATTTCGTGTGCCTTGAGTAACGAGGATGTCAATAGCGGTCAGGTACTATTCTTTCGTGCGCCTTGAGTAGCCAGGATGTCAATGGCGGTCAGGAACTAAGATTCCTCCTACGGACGTAAAGAGGGAGCTTACAGTCAAATAGAAATATACCACTGTGTGAAGGTAGGAAGCATGATGGTTAGTCTTCAGGGAGACTGGGCTAACTCCCTGCGGCTGATGTAATACCAATTTGAAAAAAGAATGCGACAGATAGGTAGGGGCACAACAATGTTGTGCCCTTACGAATAATTAATGTGTCGCAAACATTATTTGAATTGGTATAAGCATTATGTGGCATCGTCGTAGTAATCCGAGCCGGAAAATACTTCAGCACATGGTAGGGACTGGGAAAACATTCCAAAATTTGGGAGGGTCAGAGCAAATTCCACAGTTTTTCCTTTGAAAACCTAATCCCCAATTCCTAATCCCCAGCCCCTTTTACTTTACTAGAACTAGCCCTTTCAAGGTGTTGTGTGATGGACTAATTTGTAGTTTGGTAAAAAAGATGCAAAATTGAATGTAATGTTTTAAATTCTGTTCGACTAATTCCAATTAGTGCATCTTCTTCAGGTATATACATTATGTAGTATAGTCTTTCGTAGACGTTGCATACACTTTATACTAAATAACATCAACTTAATTCTCACCGAAAAATTAGATGATTCTTGAGGCAGTTATACTTCCTGTTAAACCTGGACTCGAATCTGATTTTGAAGCTACTTTCAAAAAAGCTTCTAAAATTATTTCCTCAATGGACGGATATTTATCCCATGAATTGCATAGATGTATAGAAGCCCAAGGTAAATATTTATTACTTGTCAGATGGGAAAGTTTAGAATCTCATACTCTAGGATTTAGAAGTTCTGCTGAATATCAAGAGTGGAAAAAACTTCTGCATCATTTTTATGAGCCATTCCCCACTGTTGAACACTTTGAAGAAATTGAAATATGAAAAACAACATCCCCGACTTCTTTGAAAAATTGGGGATTTGTGGCTGTATCACTCTACTCGTTGTAATTGCGCTACTCTTGGATCAACAATTTTTTGTCCCAAGCTAGAAAATTTAATTGCCACAGACATCTTATTACCCGTTCCGAAAACATGGGTAATTTCACCAAGTCCAAAAGTTTTATGTAATACTCTATCGCCCACTTGCCAATTCTGCGTTGTGTCTTGTTTACCATTAGGAGTAGAGGCGCTTTTGGTATAACTTTGACGACTCAGGCGTTGAGTAGTTAATAATTCTTCTGGCAATTCGTCGAGAAATTGCGATCGCATGGCGGGTTCACGAGAACCATACAAACGACGTTCCCGCGCGTGTGATAAATACAACCTTTCTTGGGCGCGAGTAATTCCCACATAACACAGGCGGCGTTCCTCTTCCAAAGATGCAGGATCACTCAGCGAACGGTAGCCGGGAAATAACCCTTGTTCTAATCCCACTAAAAATACTACGGGAAATTCCAAACCTTTGGAAGCGTGCAAAGTCATCAAAGAAACGGCTGTCTGTCCTTCTTTTAAGTTATCCAAATCGGAACTGAGGGCGGCACTATTGAGAAAGTCTCGGAGGGAAACCTCTTCGTTTTCTTCTTGAAATTGCAGTGCAGCGTTATAAAGTTCCTGAACGTTTTGTACCCGATCTGTGGCTTCATCTGTGCCTTGACTCATCAAGTCTTGAACGTAACCAGAATCTTCTAGTATTCCTTGCAAAACCTCAGTCACGGGAAGCGTGCCGATTTGTCCTTGCCAACGACTAATCATTTCGGCAAAGCTATTTACAGCTTTTGTTGCCCGTCCAGCTAATGTATTAACTGATGTTTCGTCGCTGAGTATTTCCCACAGGGTTGTCCCTAATTGTTGGGAGGCATTCACCAAAGCGTCAATGGTGGTTTTGCCAATTCCCCGCCGGGGAGTATTGATGACTCGCAATAAACTGACTGTATCAGATGGGTTAGCGATCGCTCTTAAATAAGCAATCACATCTTTAATTTCTTTGCGATCGTAAAATCTCATTCCTCCCACAACTGTGTAAGGAATTTGATATTTCACCAACAATTCTTCAAAGGGTCGAGATTGGGCATTCGTCCGATAAAGTATGGCAAAACTACCCCAGTTTAACTCTGGATTTTGGTTTTTTAAAGTGCTAATTTGATTAATCACAAATGCCGCTTCTGCAAGTTCTTCATCGGCTTTATGACAAGTAATCTGCTCACCCGCTCCCCGCGTTGCTTTGAGGATTTTATCAATGCGTTGGGTGTTATTTTCAATTAATTCATTAGCCGCTTGCAGAATGTTTTCACAAGAACGATAGTTTTCTTCCAGCTTAACCATCGTTCGGGTGTCATCATCTACCAAGCCATCGCCAAAGTCTTCCTGAAATCCCAACAATATGGTGAAATCTGCCATCCGAAAGCTGTAAATGGATTGATCTGCATCGCCGACAACGAAAACTGAGCGATTTTGCCATTCCCATTCGCTTTTTCTAGTTTCGCCATTAGTCACTAATAAGTGGATCAGTTGATATTGAGTGCGGTTAGTATCCTGATATTCATCTACGAGAATATGGCGAAATTTGCGATGCCAGTAACCCAATACTTGCTCGTTTTGCTGAAACAATCTAGTAGGTACAAGAATTAGATCATCAAAGTCAAGAGCGTTATTTTCTGCTAACTTATCTTGATATAAACTGTAGACTTGGGCAATCACCCTTCCGCGATAATTAGGTTGATCTTGCTCAAATTCTTGGGGGGATAAACCTTGGTTTTTAGCGTTACTAATAGCGTAGCGGACAGAGCGAGCATCAAACTTCTTATCGTCTAAATTTAGCTGTTTATTAACGATTTCTTTGATCAGAGTCATCACATCTGATTCATCAAAGATAGAAAAATTGCGATTCCAACGCCGTCCTTTTTCGTCTACGTATTTTTCAATATCAAAGCGGAGAATGCGAGAAAATAGACTGTGGAAAGTGCCACACCATAAGTCTTTGATAGTGTTTTTGTAAACTTGCGATCGCAATTGCGTTTGTTGATATTCTGTCAACAAATCCAATCGTTGACCGTGTTGTTTCATCGCCAGTTGTTCCGCAAACAGCCGTTGAATCCGGTCTTTCATTTCCCGTGCGGCTTTGTTGGTAAAAGTAACCGCCAGGATATGTTCTGGATCAACGCGGTGTTTGAGAATTAGATTCGCAATGCGATAAGTCAGCGCTCGTGTTTTACCGGAACCTGCGCCAGCAACAACTAACAACGGGCCGCAGTAATGTTCGACAGCTTGACGTTGGCTAGGGTTAAGGTGACTGAGAAAGTCGAGGGTTGTTGTCATGGATGTGAAAAAGCGATGTCTCCGACGGGCTATTCGGCGTCGCCTGGTGTCACATCAATAGAGAGTTGCTATTGCCCAGGTTACAATATCCTAACGAAACTTGGTCAACAAAGATTGTGTGGGAATATTCTTAACCAGAATGGTACTCTATCATGATTTATGTAGAAGCAAGAAAAAGCTATGCTGTCAGTCAAAGGCACATTCCAAAACGGTGTGGTTCATCCTAACGAACCAATTGAAGGGCATGAGGGGCAGTCAGTTATCATCGTGTTTGTCGAAGAAAACCACACACCTGGGCCAACAACCCCAGAAGACTCAGATTGGGATAAACTGAGGCAGTTGATTAAAAACTGTGCAGTTGATACAGATATTGGCGATCTGGCACACCAGCATGACCATTATCTCTATGGAATGCCAAAGCGAGAATCATAACCTTGAAGAAAGTTTTTGTTGACACAGCTGCCTGGATTGCCCTTCTTAATGTTAGGGATAATCTTCACCACCAGGCAAATGAGGTAATGGATAGACTTCTACGCTTAGAAACGCCTTTGGTGACAACAGAGTTTGTACTATTGGAGGTTGCAGATGCTCTGTGTACACCAGTCAGTCGTATTTAGACAGTTGCTTTCATCAACAGTTTGCGAGTTTTAAAAAGTGTGCAAATCATCCCTTTCGACCAAAAATTGCTGGATGAAGGTTGGATGTTATACAGCCAGCGTCCTGAGAGGATGTTTTAAAAGTCCTCTTGTCGGTAACAAAACGTTTTAGATCCTCCTAAATCCCCCGATAAATTGGGGGACTTTGATTCCGGTTCCCCCCTTTTTAAGGGCAGGGTGGTTTCATACAAGCAGAGAAAAACTAAAACTGAGTTTCAAAGCCTCTCCCCCCGTGGGGGAGAGGTTTGGAGAGAGGGAAAAAGCCATGCTACTTTCACGAGAAATCAAGACTTATG
>NZ_JAIVFT010000013.1 GCF_020829665.1 Nostoc sp. CHAB 5824 | reverse complement strand
CTTTCACCTACATCTTGACCGAGAGTTCAGCCTTTAGTGACAGTAATCTGCTGTCGGGCTGGGTTAGTTATTTACGGGATGATTACCGTGATTCACTGACCAACGAATCGCACAAATCAAAGTCTTGAAAGTCTGACTTTTGAAACTGGCGTGCTCGACCACGTAATTTAATTCCCAACTTTGTAGCAGCCGCAGCACTCATGCGTCTGTCAGGAGGGCTACCAACGTGATAACTAGATGTACCAGCAGAGTCACAGAGGATGTGTTCGCTCAAGCCAGCCTGCTCAATTAGATGATTCATAATGTTTTCTGCCGATGGCGATCGGCAGATGTTACCTAAGCAGACAAATAGCAACTTGTAAGGCATAGATATTATTTGTCAATAGTCATTTGTCAATAGTCATTTGTCCTTTGACTAATGACCGATGACCCTTACGGGTGACGCTCGTGCCGACGCTCGATGACTCGCTAACGCTGCGCTATCGCTAACGCTGCGCTAACGCCAGTCACTCATGGGGGAAACCCCCCATCGCCCTTGGCGTCTCCCCTTGGGAGAAGACCGCGCTGGCTCACTAATGACCAATGACTAAAATCCAGGTAACTCCAACCCACTGGTTAGTTCTTCCATACGTTCCCGCATGGTTGCTGTGGACTTGTTGTAAGCTTCTTTCATTGCTACTGTCACAAGATCGGAAAGTACTTCTGCACCTTCGCCTAGAGCATCTGGAGAAATTTCTACCCGTTTGGGTTCTTGGTTCCCACTGACAATCACCTTCACCAGACCACCGCCAGATTCTCCTAGAATCTCCATTTGCTCCAATTCTTCTTGGAGTCGCTTTGCACCTTCTTGAACTTGCTGCGCTTTCTTAAAAGCTTCAGCTAGTTCCTTCATCTTTCCTAAGCCAAAGCCGAATCCCTGTCCTTTTCCTGTCATAATTATTTTTACGCGTGGCGTTGAATAACAAATCAAATTCAATTATAGATGCGGTAAGGAATTTGACTCTTTTTTTACCAATAATTAATGCATCCTGAAATTGGGCATGAGGCATTGGCTATTGAGTATTGCTTAGACTACATCTCCCCAATCCCCATCCCCTGAATTGAAAGTTTTAACAAGCACCTTGAAACTCTCCGATCATTTTAACTTCTGGCTCTAAATTAATAGACCAGCGTTCTTGTACTTGATGTTGGATGTGGCGAATGAGACAGAAGATATCACTAGCTTTTGCCCCACCCCGGTTAACGATAAAATTAGCATGGAGTAATGCTACTTGTGCTCCACCAATTTGGTAACCTTTCAGACCAGTTTGTTCAATTAGCCAGCCAGCACTGTAAGGTTTGGGATTGCGGAACACACTACCACAACTGGGGAAGTTGTATGGTTGGGTGCTTAAGCGATGCTTTTTGTGTTCTTTGGTGATTGCTATAACTTTTGCTGGGTCTGCACCTGGCGCGAGTTGTAAAGTGGCTTGGGTGACTATGCGATCGCCACCCTGTAATAATGAAGTCCGGTAGCTGTAACCTAACTGATCGGGGGTAAGAGTTTCCAGTGTGCCATCGGGTGAAAGTACCTGGGCGCTAACTAACATATCTGCGATACAGCTATTATGTGCCCCTGCATTCATCACCACGGCACCTCCGGCTGTTCCAGGGATACCAACAGCCCACTCCAATCCTTGCCATCCTAATTCTGCTGCTGCCAATGCCAAGCTAGGAATTGATTCTCCAGCAGCAACGGTTAATTGACCGGTTTGGGGGTCAAAGTTGCTGAAGCGGAGATGACGAGTAGCAATGACTAAGCCTGATATACCACGATCGCTCACTAGCAAGTTAGAACCTGCTCCCAGCGTTGTCACCTTTAAATTACGTTCTTTTGCGTATTTAAGACTTGCTTGCAGTGCTTCTAAGTTTTGGGGGGCAACGTACAAATCAGCTGCTCCCCCAACTCTATAGGAAGTAAACGCTGACAAAGAAGCTTGAGGCTTGATCGCACAATCAGTATTAGGTAAATAAATTATTTCACTATCCACCGAATTAGTTGTTTGATGTTTCTTTGTATTCAAAGCAGAAACTGTGCAGACGTTTCCAGCTGCCTGGGAAATGGTCATCTTTACTTTGTTTTGGTAAAATTTTTACATTTATTTACCGCAAAGATACGGTAATAGAGTTAACCTATGGAACCGTTGCTAGACGGACGCTTTGCTCAGAAATAAAACTTCGCAAAGCCTCCACTTAGGATGTGGCTTTAGCAGGCTCACAAAGTGTCGTAATTATTTCAGGAATCACCTGATTCAAGTTTCCAGCCCCCAAAAACAACGCCAAGTCTCCTGGGCGTAGTGTTTGCAGCAAAAACTCACATACTGAGGGTAAAGTTGGTTGATAAACTACCTGCAAATGCTGTTTAGCAATTTCCGCCGCTAGATGTTCACCACTAATTTGCCCTAAATTGGGTTCACCTGCACTGTAAATATCAGTCAGCACAACCAAATCAGCATGGATAAATGACTCGGCAAATTCTTCTAAAAAGGTCAGTGTACGGCTATAGCGATGGGGTTGGAAGATGGCAACAACTCTTTGCCCTGGTCTTGCTTGTAAACGTGCTGCGGCGAGAGTAGCGCGAATCTCGCTAGGATGATGAGCATAGTCATCAATGAAGGTAATGCCATCGACTTCACCCCGGAACTCAAAGCGGCGTCTTGCTCCTTCAAAGGTGGCAATACCTTTGGCAATTTCTCCAAATTCTAAGCCCAATATCCGACCAACAGCCACTGCTGCCAAGGCATTGCTGAGATTGTGCCGACTTAGCAGCCGCAACTTCAACACACCCAAAGCTTTGCCTCTTTCCCAAACTAAAGCTGTGGTACCATCAGCACGATAATCAATATTAGTGACGGTGTAATCAGCATCGGTATCTGAGTATAAGCTGTAGCTGATTGTGGGTTGCAAGCGATCGCGCACTGTAGCACAGTCAATGCTACCTATCAACGTTTTACAACCCTTAGCAAATGTCTGGAAGATGTCAATTACTTCTTCTAATGTATCGTAATGGTCTGGATGATCGAGTTCAATATTGGTAATAATGCCAATCTGTGGAGCGTGTTTTACCAAGGAACCATCAGATTCATCTGCTTCGGCTACCAAATATTGGCTTTGTCCCAATCGAGCATTACCTTCCCAAGCATTGACTTCGCCACCTACTAAAATCGTTGGGTCTAGACCTGCTTCCAGAAGCATATAGCCAATCATGCTACTGGTTGTAGTTTTGCCGTGTGTCCCTGCTACTGCAATACTGTGATAATCGGCAATTAAAGCTGCCAGTACATCTGAACGATGTAAAATTGGGCAACCTAATTCTAATGCTGCTTTGTATTCTAAATTATTCGTGTTAATTGCTGTTGAACAAATGACTTGAGGCAGTTTTGAGTTAGTAGCAGTAGGTAATTCTTCTTGTGAATTTAATACTACTGCATTCGCCAATACCTGAGGGCGAAAAAATTCGAGATTACTTGCCTCTTGTCTACCAAAAATATGAGCACCGATAGATTCTAACTTATGCGTAATGTGGTTAGGACGAAGATCCGAACCTGATACTGGAAATTGACGCTTTGCGAGAACGTATGCCAGAGCAGACATACCTATACCACCGATGCCAATGAAATGAAATGGTCTACCACTAAAATCTACAGAATTAGTCATTTCTTGCTCCTTTTACACCACACCACACCATAATCACAAATGACACGCGTATCATAACAGGAATTTGATTTTTACCGTAACTGCTCCTATATCATGTTTCTGTTTGATGCCCAGATGATATTTCTGCTCTGATTTTGCTTGTTCAGAATGATTTTACCTTGGTTGGAGGTTTTTGCTATTTCTGAACTGTTGTTAAGATTATTCTGAAAGTTTTGATCGCATCGGGAAAGAAATTCTTGTAATGTCAAATACATATTTTTGGCTACCTTACTGGAATTGGCTACATAATACATTGTTAGTGAAACTGATTTTAAATTGCATCAAGTCTAGGCATGAATTGACTACAATAGTACATTGGTAATGAAACTATTTTTCAATTGCATAAAACCCAGGCATAACTGGATGCAGCAACTAGCAATTTTTGGTGGCACATTTGATCCAATTCATTGGGGACACCTGCTCGTAGCCGAGACAGCTTTGCATCAAGTATCTCTTGAAAAGGTAATTTGGGTGCCATCCTTAAATCCTCCACACAAAGAAGCAGCTTTGTTTGAGCATCGTGTGGAAATGCTGCAATTAGCTACAAAAGACAACCCAGCATTTACTATCTCACTAGTGGAGACAAATCGCTCTGGGACTTCCTATGCAATTAACACACTGATCGATTTATCTGCTTCTTACCCAAATACTCACTGGTACTGGATTGTGGGCTTGGATACTTTCCAAACCTTACCCCGTTGGTACCGTGGACACGAACTAGCACAAATGTGTGATTGGTTAATCGCACCCCGACTGCTAGGTGGTGAGACTATAACTCAAAGCAAATTAATCTGCAAGCAAGTGGAGCAACAACTTAAGGAGCAGTTACTTACCATTCACTGGCAACTCTTGAATATACCTTTAGTAGGAGTTTCGTCAAGTCTAATTCGCAAACTTTGCCGCGATAACTTCCTCAACGCCAAAGGCGATCGCCAGTCAATTCGTTATTTAGTCCCGGAACCGGTAAGATCATATATCACTAACAACAATCTCTACTCGAACAAATCTGAATAAATTATGTGTTTTTTTATTGATCTAACACTTTATGGTTAAAAGTGCCCCCCCCCTTTACGATATGATTGGGGTCAACGATATCAACATATAAGCATAAATACAGAGGGCAAGACACTGTGATTAGAGTTGCAATTAACGGTTTCGGGCGGATTGGACGTAACTTTGCGCGTTGCTGGGTGGGTAGAGAGAATAGTAAAATCGATCTTGTCGCTATTAATGACACGTCAGACCCTAGAACTAATGCTCACCTGCTGAAGTATGACTCGATGCTAGGCAAGATTAAAGGTGCTGAGATTAGTGCCGATGATAACTCTATCATCGTTAACGGTAAGACCATTAAGTGCGTATCCGATCGCAACCCAGAAAACTTGCCCTGGAAAGATTGGGGAATTGACTTAATTATCGAAGCAACAGGGGTGTTTACTAGCAAAGAAGGAGCACTCAAGCATGTAAATGCTGGAGCCAAGAAGGTTCTGATTACCGCTCCTGGTAAAAACGAGGATGGCACTTTTGTGGTTGGTGTAAATCATCATGATTATGACCACAACAAACACCACATTATCAGTAACGCTAGCTGTACTACCAACTGCTTGGCACCGATCGCCAAGGTGTTGAATGATAAGTTCAGCATTATCAAAGGCACGATGACCACTACCCATAGCTATACAGGTGACCAGCGCTTGCTAGACGCTTCTCACCGAGATTTGCGACGGGCGAGGGCAGCAGCGATAAACATTGTACCTACCTCTACTGGTGCAGCAAAAGCAGTGGCACTGGTTATCCCAGACCTGAAAGGCAAACTAAATGGTGTTGCCTTGCGCGTACCTACCCCGAACGTCTCAATGGTAGATTTCGTAGTTCAGGTTGAGAAGCGTACTATTACTGAAGAAGTTAATCAAGCTCTTAAAGATGCTGCCGAAGGCCCACTCAAAGGCATTTTGGACTATAGCGAGCTAGAACTGGTATCTTCCGATTATCAAGGTAGTGATGCTTCTTCGATTGTCGATTCTAGCTTGACTTTGGTTATGGGCAATGACTTAGTAAAAGTTATGGCGTGGTATGACAATGAGTGGGGTTACAGCCAACGAGTTTTGGATTTGGCAGAATTGGTAGCCGAAAAGTGGCAATAATTGGTCATTGGTCATTGGTCATTGTAAAAACCACAAAAGACTATTGACCAAAATGTTGAAATCCCTGGCTAAGACTCAGAACTTGGTCGGGGAATTCTTTTTGTTCATCGTGCAATATTACTGTTGATCCCGGTACAATCCTGCCCACGATCGCAGCACCTTGACCAAGATATTGCACGAAAGCTGATGCTAATTCTTGTGGCAAGCACAGCACTAATTCAAAGTCTTCGCCACCGTATAGAGCATATTCTAGCGCTTGCTCTTGTGTCAGCCAATGGTCAAAAGCTGCTGGCAAGGAAATTTGTCTGCGTTCTAGCATAGCGCCAACACCACTGACGCGGCAAATTTGAATAATAGCATCTGCCAAACCATCGCTGCTATCCATACCAGCAACGGGGAGTTGGAAGTTAGGAGTTAAGATTTTCCAGAGTACTGGTAAGACATCTAATCGTGGCTGTGGGCGTTGGTGTGCGAGGATTAGAGCCGTGCGTTCTGCATCTTTGAGCTTTTGTCCTAATTCGGGATGCAAGAGCAGTTTTAAGCCAGCGCGGGAGGCTCCATGAACGCCCGTAACGACGATCGCATCTCCCACAACAGCAGCAGAACGGCGGATAATTTGGCTAGGGTTAACTTGACCAAAAGCGGTAATTGCCAGAGTAGTCACAGGCGATCGCACGACATCACCTCCAACAATTGAGGTATTGTATTTTTGCAGGCATTCTGTAATTCCCTGGTATAACCGCTCAACCCAACTCACCCTAATTTCACCGGGGAGTCCCAACCCGACGGTAATTCCCAATGGGAAAGCACCCATTGCTGCTAAATCTGATAAATTGGCAGCAGCAGCCCGCCAACCAGCATCTTCTGGGGAAGTGGTAACATTGCTAAAATGTACGCCATCAACCAGCACATCTGTAGTCACTACTAAAGATTGCTCTGGTGCAGTCACCAAAACTGCTGCATCATCGCCAATAATTTCTGGAGGACAGAAGCGCTGCAATCTTTCTAAAAGACCTTGTTCACCAATGTCTTTTACTTGTTGATAAGATAACTCACTGTTCACAATCGGTTTTCCGTGTTGCAAAATTACTAAGAAAACTGATGATTTGCTTTACTGTTTAAGATAAGGGTATCGTCTAGGAGTCAGTTGGGATGGTAACAACACCAGTAACCAGCATCACGTTTGAAGAGTACTTAACCTATGATGATGGCAACGGTTTCCATTATGAACTGGTGGATGGCAAGCTAGAACTAATGAACCCACCGACTATTGAACATTTTCTGATTGCCAAATTTCTTGAGCAATTATTAGATGCAGAAATCAAACGTTGCAGCTCACCTTGGCTGAGTTTTCGGGAAAGTGGGGTGAGAACGGGTAGAAATAAATCTAGGTTGACTGATTTGTGTGTAGTGACAGTGGAACAAGCCAGAGAATTGTTGAATGCCTCAGCAGTATTTCAGTCACCGCCGTTATTAATTGTCGAGGTGGTCAGTCCAGAGTTGGTCAAACGGGACTATCGCCATAAGCGATCTGAATATGCGGCGTTAGAGGTTCCTGAATATTGGATTGTAGATCCGCTAGAAGGGAAGATTTCGGTGTTACTACTGGAAGATGGATTTTACGAAGAAACAGTTTTTACTGCTAATCAGCAAATTGTATCACGGACTTTTCCAGAATTAGCGATGGCAGTTGATCAGATATTCACTGCCGGAAATCTGAATCAGGGGAGACGCGATTAATCGCGTCTGTACAAGAGTTAAGAGTTAGTAATTGTTCTCCCCCTGCTCCCCCTGCTCTCTTCTTATGCTGCTTGCGGCTCAACCAGATTTTCTATTCCTTGAATCACAGTTGCCGATTCAATTTTGTCACCTGCTTTTAGTTTATCCAAAACTTCTTTGCCTTCGGTGAGATAACCAAAAACAGCATAGCGGCCATCTAATAGGTTGCGTCCGGCGGGCGTAAGTTCTGGTTCAAACAGAAAGAAGAAAAATTGTGATGAACCACCATTGACTTCACTTTCAGGACGAGCCATTACCACTGCCCCAAAGGCAGAGAAAGGCAGAACTGGCATATCGATGTAACGGCCAGCTTCTTCTAGTGTAATGCCATAGGTAGGTGCTTTATCATCCTGAACTAAGACTTCTAAGGGAATAGCGCGATATTTACCCGTGTTTGGATCAATAAAACCTACGTCTTTTCCAGCAGGATCTCCAGTTTGCAGAAAGTAAGATTCTTCAGAACGGGTAAACTCTAAGCCATTATAAAAACCCCTCTGAACCAAATCTACAAAATTACCGGCAGTGACAGGAGCGCTATAACCGTCCACTACAAGGGTTAAATCGCCTTTGTTGGTTTTAATTTCTACAGTGGCACGACCTTTAAGTTGTGGCAGGTTACTATACTGGGCAGGCACTTCAAAGGGAAATTCTTTCACCATTGACTCTTCAAGCTCAGTAACGAGATTCAGAAGTTTGCCTCTTTCTTGCAGAATTTGTTCTTTATCTTTGCTGTTTGCCAATTCTTGCAATTTGCCCACCCCAGATTTCAACTCGGTAATCCAAGCTTCGGCTTGGGGTTGGCGTTCTTCGGGAACGCTTGTTAAGATTTGGGAGGGTTTATCGAGAATGCGGGATGCTTTGCTGATGTCCTTGGAAATAGCACTCCACCGCCGATTTGCCCGCAGTTGAGCAGAGATGTCCTCTAAACTGGCTTGTAGTTGCCGTACAGGTTTGTTATCTATCGGGAGTGCATACCGCAACAGAGCCTGGCCATCGGTAATTGCGTTGCCGGCTGGCAGCGCGGCGCTACTAGAGGGAGTCCACCCAGCTGTAGTTATGCCTAAAAATATTGTTACCAGCAGTATTGCCATTAGGCTGTTCTTCAGCCAGGATTTTAATAAGTTAAGCATGGGATAACTCAAATGCAGCATTAAATTGTTGACTGGACGTAACCCATCAATAATCTTCCCACGTTAAGGGCGGAGGATAAATGACAAATGACAAATGCCCAATGACGACCCTAGAAGGGTACAATAAATGCCGATTGTCTTCCAAAATTTGCAAGTTTCATGATCTCCAGTAACGACTTTCGACCCGGTGTTTCAATTGTATTAGATGGGTCTGTATGGCGAGTGCTAGAATTCCTGCACGTCAAGCCAGGCAAAGGTTCCGCCTTTGTAAGAACTAAGTTAAAAAATGTCCAGAGTGGGAGCGTGATGGAAAAAACGTTCCGAGCCGGGGAAACAGTGCCGCAAGCCACTCTAGAAAAAAGTACGATGCAGCATACCTATAAAGAGGGCGATGAGTTCGTCTTTATGGATATGGAAACCTACGAAGAAGGCAGATTGACCCGTGCACAAATTGGCGATCGCGTCAAATACCTCAAGGAAGGTATGGAAGCCGAAGTTATTCGGTGGGGCGACCAAGTGCTGGGAGTAGAATTGCCTAAATCTGTGGTTCTGGAAATTATACAAACAGATCCAGGTTTAAAAGGTGACACTGCTACAGGTGGCTCAAAACCAGCAACTCTGGAAACTGGTGCAATTGTGATGGTTCCTTTGTTTATTTCCCAAGGAGAACGCATCAAAGTTGATACCCAGGAAGATAAGTATATCAGCAGGGAATAACTTTCATCTCTATGGAGATGCAAGTCCCGATTTAAATCCCTACATAGGGATTAAATCCCTGCCACACTTAAAATGCTCATTTACGGATAGGTCGAGGTAATAAAAACTGTGCCATTGGACTTTAATGAAATCCGCCAACTACTGGCAACTATCGCACAAACAGATATTGCAGAAGTGACGCTCAAAAGCGATGATTTTGAACTTACAGTCCGTAAGGCTGTAAGTATCAGTAATCATATGTTGTCGGTAGGTCAAGCGACCTTAGGCGGTGTGGTAGGTTCGGGATTAACATCAAGTTCACCTCCAGGAAACCAGGTCACTACGAGTCAGGTAGCGGAGGTGTCCACAGGTCGGGTGTTTGAGAATACTGGGACTGGGACGCAATTACAGTTGTCAGTAAATCCTCCCTCAACCATTGACCAGAGATTAGTAGAAGTGCCTTCCCCAATGGTGGGAACGTTTTATCGCGCTCCTGCACCTGGGGAAGCGGCATTTGTGGAAGTGGGCGATCGCGTCCGCAAGGGTCAAACTGTCTGTATCATTGAGGCTATGAAGCTGATGAATGAAATTGAAGCTGAAGTCTCTGGACAGGTAATGGAAATTCTTCTCCAAAATGGTGACGCTGTAGAATATGGTCAACCTTTGATGCGAATTAACCCTGATTAAGTATTAATCTATATATGAAATGAGTCATCCCAAATGAGTCATTGTTAAAACTTTCAGTCCTTGCGGGTTAATCCTGATGAAACAAACGTTGCCTTTACCACCAGAAGTGGTGCAACAAGTAGCTGAATACTTCAGCCTGTTGAGTGAGCCGATGCGCCTGCGGCTACTACACTTACTACGGGATGAAGAAAAATGCGTGCAAGAGTTGGTAGAGGCAACACAAACTTCTCAGGCAAATGTGTCAAAACACCTGAAGGTAATGTGGCAAGCAGGTATCCTTAGCCGCCGCAGTGAAGGAACTTGCGCTTATTACCGGGTGGAAGATAAAATGATTTTTGATTTGTGTAATCGGGTTTGCGATCGCCTTGCCACAAGGTTAGAAGAGCAAGCCCGTAATTTTCGTGTGTTAAATAGCAATCGTTAGGTCAGTTGTCATTTGTCCTTTGTCCTTTGCTAATGACTAATGACTAAAGCGGATAATTTTTCTGGAAGCTTTCACGAGTTAGCGGTTGTTGTAACTCTACACCTTCACCACCTAAAACATCTAACGGTTTGCCGTTCACGTCAATGTAAACCTTGGCTTTGGGATTTAAAGTTGTCGCAGTATAAACAACTTGTCCCACGCGACCCATCATTGAGGTGCTACCTCCACCCCTGGTAAAATCTTCAGATAAATTAACGTGAACCTCGTCATTTTCTGACTTCAGCCCCAAAAGTTTGGTTCCTTTAGGGATAGTTGTCGAATCTGTCCCTTCTGCTGGTGGGCCTGCCAACAAACTTTGGAAAGCTGCTTCTAAAGGCTGGGTAGCTCGTATAGAAGCGACTTTAACAGGTTGGGGAACCAAAGCAACACTTTTGTCTTTTGGTCTGAGCCAATAAACATTAGGGGTTTGCTCATTAGCTGGCTGCCTAGTTGATGGCTGTGCTGCCTGTTCAATACGCCCAGAGGGGTTTGACGGTGTGGGAGTATTGCTGGAGTGTGTAGTAAACCAAGCCACACCGCCACCCACCGCTACAACCACTGCTGACACGGCTGCAATTGCGCCTGAAGAAATACGATTAGATCCTTGTTGGTCTTTCATGTTCAAAACCTTCCTGACTGAGGGCTGATATAGTAATTATGTGAGGAGCAGCCTGGTTAAGGACGATACTTATAAGTGGAGAGTTTCCGGCAACCTGGAAAAGACTTTATGCCTCAAAAGGCGATTATTTTTAATTCTGCAAGTCCCTAATACAATTTTAGAATTTCTATTTCTAATCCGTCACCTGCCAAATTATGTAAATCTCATTCTTTTTGGAGATGATTAAATTTACAACGCAGAGGAAGGCAAAGTAAGTATTGATTCCTCTGCGTAAATTTTGTGTTTAATTTTTTACTTGAATGGCGGCAGTAATCCACTTATGAAGTGTAGTTGTAACTTCCTCAATGACAATTTCTTGAGAGTTGCGGGTTGCTCTTTCTACAACTTCGACTTTGCCATTAGCGATCGCACGCCCGGTTACAATTCTATAAGGTATGCCAATCAAGTCAGCATCTTTAAATTTCACTCCCGCCCGTTCATCGCGGTCATCTAGTAAGGTTTCAATTCCTGCTTGATTGAGTTCTGTGTAAAGTTTTTGGGCGATTTCGATTTGTTGAGCATCCTTAATGTTAGGAATTGTGACAATCGCGTGGTAGGGTGCGATCGCAATTGGCCAAATAATTCCATCTTTATCGTAAGATTGCTCTACGGCAGCTTGCGCTAATCGTGATACACCGACACCAAAACAACCCATCAATAGCGGCTTTTCTTCACCCTGTTCATTGGTATAAGTTGCTCCCATCGCTTCGGAATATTTAGTGCCTAATTGGAAGATGTGACCTGCTTCAATTCCACGGGCGCTCTCAAGAGTTTGTTCTGGGTTATGGGTGGCGCGATCGCCTGGTCTAGCTTTCCGTATATCTACTATTAGCCTTGGTAGCTGAAATTGCTCACTCCAATTAGCACCAACTACGTGATAGCCAGCTTCATTCGCACCTGTAACAAAGTTTTTTAAATCAACGGCTGTTTGATCCATTAAGCGCAAAAACTTGGGATGGATCTGTTTATTGGCGTTAATATACTCATCTGCGATGTCTGGCGCAATATAGCCTAAAGGTAGAGATTTAGCTGTCCATGCTTGCTGGGCTTCTACATTTGGTACATTCAAACTAATAATAGTTTTAGCGCCATACTCAGGAGCTAATTTGGTCAATTCATTTTGCAATTTGACTTCATTAACTTCCTGATCGCCTCGAATGCTTATCAGAACTAACACCGTTATACCATTATCATAAACTGTCTGATAAAGGACATTTTTCACCAATTGAGTGGGAGAACAATTGAGAAGTTGACAGACCTTTTCAATCGTTTCTGTTCCAGGTGTGTCGCGTTTCTCGTAGGTTGTAAACCGTGAGGTTTCGGCATCAATTGGTAAAGAAACAGCCTTTTCTACGTTAGCGGCGTATTTACCATCCTCAGTGTAGAGAACTTCATCTTCACCAGCTTCTGCCAAAACCATAAATTCTGTAGAACCAGAACCACCAATTGCACCAGAATCAGCTTCCACAGCCCGAAAAGCTAAACCAGAACGCCGCAGAATATTACTGTAGGCTTTATACATATCCTGGTAAGTTTCTTTGAGGCTGGCTTCATCGGCATGGAAGGAATAGGCATCCTTCATGATAAACTCCCGTCCGCGCATTAAACCAAAGCGGGGACGAATTTCATCGCGGAATTTGGTTTGAATTTGGTAGAGATTTAGTGGTAGCTGGCGATAAGAGCGAATCATATCACGAGCGATCGCTGTGATTACTTCTTCATGAGTTGGGCCTAATCCTAATTGTTGCTCACGGCGGTCAATTAGGGAAAACATAATTCCCTCAGCTTTGGTGTAAGTGTCCCAGCGTCCCGATTCCTTCCATAAATCAGCAGGCTGTAATTGTGGTAGGAGACATTCTTGTGCGCCTGTAGCGTTCATTTCTTCCCGCACAATCTGGGAAACTTTTTGCAATACCCGCCACATCAACGGGAGATAAGCATAGATACCACTACCGATGCGACGAATGTAACCTGCACGGAGTAATAATTTATGGCTAGGAATCTCAGCATCAGCTGGATCATCCCGGAGTGTAACGAATAAAATTTGTGACAGTCGCATCGTTTATAGCCTTTCTTTGATCGCTAATTTCTATGTCAACTAAAGTATGAAGTATTAAGGATGAAGTACAAAGTACACAGCGTTATTTCTTTTTCATTTTTACTTATAGCCTTCCGGCTTTTTTGATCGCAACTTTAGGAGAAAAGTACCTTGGCAGATGTAATTTATCAAGCACAGGCACCTTTAGAATTTATTCCTCCAGCGTTTAACCCCTTATTTCTACGAGTTGTCCATCTGTTGCTACCCAGTTGGATAAACTGGCAAACAGCTATTACCCAAATTGAAGCAGACAACGTAGAGGTTCTGGTGGATCTCTATCGCCAGTTTCAGGAGGGTAAGATCCGTTTTATGCTGGCATTTCGCCATCCTAAAACAGACGATCCGTTTTGTTTGGCTTACTTGCTCTCTCAACTCGTGCCCAAGGTAGCGCGATCGCAAGATACAATACTACAACATCCCATTCACGCTCATTTTATCTACGATCGCGGCATTCCTCTATGGGCAGGTTCCTACGTCGGCTGGATTGCTTCTCGTTTAGGGGGGACTCCGATTCAGCGAGGTAAAGCTGACTGGACGGGGTTACGTTCAGCGCGTGACTTGTTCGCCAATGGGAAATTTCCGATGGCGGCTGCGCCAGAGGGTGCAACCAATGGTTTATCAGAGAATATTAGCCCCTTAGAACCTGGTATTGCCCAATTAGGCTTTTGGTGTGCTGAAGATTTGCACAAAGCTGGACGCGACCAACAGGTTCTAATTGTACCAGTTGGGATTAAATATAGTTACGTTGATGCTCCTTGGGATGCGATCGCTAATCTTTTAAGTGAATTGGAAGCGGCTAGTGGTTTACCTGTGAATGAAGCAAAAAACGCTTCTATAGAGTCGCTTTATCCCCGGTTGTTGACTTTGGCAGAACATTTACTTTCGTTAATGGAAAAATTTTACACGCGCTTTTATCATCTAAAGCTGCCAGATATCAAAACAGTAGTAGGAGAAATTGAAGATAGAAATGAAGCATTAGCAGTTCGTTTGCAAGCTTTATTGAATGCCGCGCTACTAATATCAGAACAGTATTTTGATTTGCACTCAAAAGGTACTTTGAGCGACCGATGTCGGCGGGTAGAACAAGCTGGGTGGAATTATATATTTAGAGAAGATTTTAAGGATGTAAAAGGAATATCTGCTGTAGAGAAAGCTTTAGGCGATCGCGTTGCTGAAGAAGCGAATGCGCGGATGTGGCACATGCGGTTAGTAGAAAGTTTTGTAGCTGTTTCTGGTAATTATATTCGTGAAAATCCCACGGTAGAAAGGTTTGCTGAGACGACTTTAATTTTATGGCAAATGATTGCTAAAATCAAAGGCGATAAAGGTTTACAGCGTCCACAATTGGGTAAGCAAAAGGTAAAAATTACTGTGGGTGAACCGATATCTATTTCTGAGCATTACTCGGTGTATAAGGAAAATCGTTTGGGTGCTAGACAAGCTGTTGCTGATGTGACAAATTATTTACAACACGCATTGGAAAGTTTGATTTGAAAAATATCGAACTTATATGCTCATTATCTTATATTATTTGGTAGTTGCTTTAGAATCTTTGGATATGCAAAATTCTCACTAAAAGGTTGTAAAACTTAATTGGCTACCATTGGTTCCTATCAGGTAAAAGTCCGAATTCAATCGACAGTTGAGGAAATAGCTTTTCTTTCCCCAGCTAGAGAAAACGATATGCCCAACGATTGGTTCTGTAACTGGTTAAACTTCTGGAACAATACTAGTTTTGAGTGCCAAAACATAGTCAAACTCGTTTATGAGGGCAAAGTTTGGGGATTAGTGCAATATGGTCTTTATCCCCATCCTGGATATCCCCGTTTTCTAGAAATAGAACATATAGAAGCTAATCCTACAAGTCGAGGAGATGTAGCTGAACGGTTAATTGAACCAATCGGCAAATGGTTAATTTGGTATGCAACTAAGGTGGGTCTAGAATTTTGTCAAACACAAGCAGACGAGCCGCTAGTTATTCTGCAAGCTCTAGATACAGCTGTGTCATACTATAGAGATAAAGTGCAGATGGAATATCTTGGTCTCGCACGCAGCACTCCTGGAGAATATTTATATGGCTTCAGATTTTCAGGAACAGCAGCAGCAGAATTCTGTCAGCTACACGAAAGTCAATGGGGAGAAGCAAAGCTATATGAGTAGTGATGAAATAAGAGTAGGATCAAGTGAGATGATGACTCACGCCCAACGGCAAGCTTTTCTAAAAACATCTCCTTTGGGAAAACTATTTGGTGTTGCACATTTACTCCCTGAAGTCGAAGAAACGACAAATATAGAGTTTGCTCAGGGAACTAATGCAAAAGTAAAGATTATATTATCGGTTAGTGAAAAAATATTTTTACAAAATGTTCTGAGAATTTCTCACTCTTCTTTCTGGAAATTTTACTGGGCCTTGGTTTAGCCTCTCAAAGATAATTTACCTTAATAGACCTTGGTACATCATCCTGGAAATACTTTAGATAAATCTAGAACTAAATCAGGAAAATATGGCAGACTAACTGATTCATTTTGCAGAAAAATTAACTTGCGGCGATAACCATATTTACCTTGTAAATCTTTATAAGGTTCGAGGTAGTTATTTACTAAATTAAATATCCAATAGTCGGAAATACCAGCTTCTGCATAAACAGATAATTTTACATCTTGGTCATATTTCAAAGTGGAATTAGAAATTTCAATTACCAACAATACATCAGATGGGCTAGGATGAGCTTCTAAATAGTCATCAGGACGATTTCGCACAATGACTAGATCGGGTTCTGGTTCGCTGTCATCAGGTATAATAATTGGTTCTTGTCCTCGAAGAATCGCCTCTTCTACAACCAGCTTGAACAACTCCCGATATAAGCGGGTGCTGCAAACAGAGTGCGGTGTACCTTTTGCTGCCATCTGGATTATTTCACCCTTAATTAGCTCAACTCGGTCATTCTCCTCAAAGAAGCTGAGTTCAGCTAGACGGTGATATTCAGCTATAGTAAAGCGTTTAGCAGTGGTAAGGCTCATAACAACTACGAGAATGCAGAGTTATTTTTATCTTAATATAGCTGTAGCTGATTAAACTTCACCGATAGAAGATGATAAGATATATGGATATTCTTCTTTATCAGCTTCTGTAGTTGCTTCTATACTTACACCCTTCCAAGGAAAATCAAAATATTGTTCTTGAGCCGTTTTTAATTCCTTTATCAGTATGGTTTGCCAGTGCTTGATGTTCTTGTTGGGTTGAAATCTTGATGCTGGAATAATTATCATCACTAATAATTGAGTGATGTTTTAGCCAATCAATTAAAATATCCTTATTCAAGGATAAAAAATAAGCAACAATCTCAGTAAAAAAATCTTCACGCGGTTTGTTTCCAGAATGCAGATTGAGTAAATTCGTGAACAAAGACATTTATTTTTAAGTATTTAAGGTAATTCCAAAAAAGTTACACACAATAATTAAGCTTGTAGTCCTGATGGAACAAGACTACTGGAAATTTTTATAAGTTCTGTTTGTATTCGATATTACTAACGTTGCAGCAGTTATAACTTAGCCGATCGCAGTTTGACAAGGGTGCTATATAGATGATACTTACAACAAATAGGGGTAAAAATTTTACCCCTAAAAACTTTTGTATTATTTTAAGAATAGCTAGAGAAGATTATTACTCTGTTAAGTGACTTTCTAGCAAAGTTGCGATCGCTTCAGGATGAATATTCTTGTATTTCTTTTTACCAAGGTGTAAAACACAGTTGGGAGCGCTGCTACAGCATTTTTGGCAACTAGTATGTTCAATGGTAACTTTGTCTAACAAACCGCGATCGCACAAAGTTTTTTCTAATTCTGATAATAACCCTTTACCACCACGCTTTAGGCAACCGCCCTTCTGACATACCATAATCCTCGCTTTGATTTGAGGTAGTAAATCTTGCTTTGGACATGCATCAATTGGTATCACCCGATAGGCTTTAATTTTTATTTTACTTGTGCGCGAATCTACCTCACTATGACCACAAACGCGAACTTTCTGTCCAGGAACTAAGGATGAACTTAGTAAACGGCGTAACTCTTTAGGCAACTTAATTTCCACATCTCCAGATGGAACTGCCAATTGCAAGTATTTATATTTTCCTGGTTCACCACCAACAAAACCTAGTAACTGTCCCTCAAGGTTCAATTCTGATAACGTCAAATACTTGTTGCCCATAATTGATAAAAAGTTAGTGGTTAGTCATTAATTAAGACTTATAAGTTAGTAGTTAAAACTCATAATCTATAACTCATAAATTCCTACTTATTAAATCTTGCACCTGCTCCATCTCCCGCCAACAAATAAAATTATTGGCTAATAGCTTAACTCCACTAAAGTAGACTAAAAACCTTACTTAGTCTTCTTGAGAAGACTTTAGCTATTAACTTCAAAATTCATTCTGAGGCGGTTGTGGGAACTGGTGCAATATCTGAGAAACGTACTCCCTATTCTTGCTAAGCGAGGCGTTTAGCTTCTACAGTTTGGGGTAAATTTGCTGTGTCTGGCAAATCACGAAATTCCAATTCCCAACCATTAGCTAGGGTAAGAATCTTGCCATCATTTCCTTCAGTTTGTTTGACTACTTCTTCTTCAAGGTCTTTCTTCGCAACGTAGACTACTAAAGTGCCGGCGTCATTCATGCGTAGCATTACTTTCATGAGATTCCTCAACAGATTCTAGTTCTTTTTTCTTACAGCCGACGACGAATCCTGTTTCCAAGAAATGCACAGCATAAATATAGGAAGTCTGCAAATATGTGCCTATACTTGCTATGTAGCCGATATCTCCTTTGTTCACTAAAACTTGCCCGACTTCTTTACCAGGAAAAGTACCATCGTTTTTGAGCAGTTTACGAACTCTGACTTTTTCACCAATTTCAAAAGCAGGCGGCAAGTTTAGTTCTAATTCATCGCGTTGCATGAGAGTACCTCTGTTCTCTGACCAAATTCAATAGTTCTTCTGTCGTCAGGCTGCGTTTTTTCTGTACCGATTGGTGGCGCACTGCGTCCAAAACAGACTGGGTTTCTTGGGAGTTCAAGAAAATTCCATGCTGCTCTAGCAAGTTTGCAACCAAATGCCGTCCAGAATGTTTACCTACTACTAAGCGCCGTTCCCAACCCACTTCTTCAGGAGCAAATGGTTCGTAGGTGATGGGGTTTTGTAGTACTCCGTGAGCATGGATACCAGATTCGTGAGCAAAGGTATTTTCGCCAACGATCGCTTTCCAAGGTGGTACACTAGCACCTGATGCGGCTGCAACTAGTTGAGACAATTCCAACAAACTGGGAGTGTTGATGCCCAAATCAACGCCATAGATGCGTTTGATAGCCATGACAACTTCTTCTAAAGCTGCATTTCCCGCTCTTTCACCCAATCCGTTGACTGTGGTATTCACTGATAAAGCTCCGGCTTTGATACCCGCAAGGGCGTTGGCAGTTGCCAGACCAAAATCATTATGGGTATGGATTTCTAGGGGAATCATCAAAGCTGAAACCAGCCGTTTGACCTTGTTGTAGGTAGTGAAAGGGTCGAGAACTCCTACGGTGTCACAGAAGCGAAACCGAGATGCACCCCATTCTTGGGCATAAAGTGCTACATCTAAGAGGAAATTTTCATCAGCTCTGGAAGAATCTTCTCCGCCGACTGCTACCCAAAGACCTTGATCGACGGCGAAGCTGATACAGTCTTTGAGTTTTTGCAAACTTACTCGCCATTGACCGTGGAATTTGGTGGCGATTTGGATACCAGAGACAGGAATGGCAATATGCACCCGGTTCATACCACAGGCGATAGAAGCCTTAATATCTGAGATAACAGCGCGGTTCCAGCCCAGGAGTTTTGCTTGTAAACCCAAGTCAGAAATTGCGGCGATCGCCCGCGTTTCTTCGTCACCCATTGCCGGTATACCGACTTCTAATTCGGGAATACCAATGGCATCAAGAAATTTAGCGATCGCAACTTTTTCTTCTAGGTTAAAAGCAACACCCGCTGCTTGTTCGCCATCACGTAATGTAGTGTCATTAATGATGATTTGATTCATTGCAAATATCCCTCTCTTGGAAGTATTCTTAATATCCTTTCTCTCTACAATCCCCAGCGATGGCAAATGCTAAAAATATCACAATTCATAATGTAGGATACATGATCCTTAATTATTGCCTCATTATTAGCATCACATCTGTATGACAGGGAACTAAAACCATGTATAATTTACTAATCGTTTTTACCGATGTCAGTTGAGATTTCTTCGATTAGCAATGAACTAATATAGCTATTAGCAAATCCGGAACAAAGTAAAACACAGAATCCAGCAATTAAGGATGTAATCATCTTAGTAACCTCAGATTTTCTAGAGCATTGGTGTGTAATTTCGGCAGGTAATGGTACTCAAAGCTAATGGGTACAAATTAGCTAACTTTGTTCTGCTAGCCAGTCAAAAATCTTTCCTAGCTGCTCCAAATCAACTAAACCATACTGCCACAGAAGCATCGGTAGTGGCCCATTTTCTAATTCCCGGTGTCGCAGAGCTACAGCAATATCAGCATTTGAAAGTTCAAGTTCATTGTGCAAAAAATTGAGCAGTTTTATATCTCTGTTACGAGTCGCCATAATTGATTGAACTTTCAATTTCTTAATTTGGGAAAAAATTAAAAATCAGAAATTCCAATTTATATTTGGTAATTTCGCTTTTTTAATTGCTGCTATATGTCAGAGAAATTTCAGATTTAGTAGACAATCAAAATCTAAAACTCGGCTAATCCATCTCAGTCTGCAACAAAATCTGCTAGCGTACAGTAGCTTCAACTTCTAAACCTATTTGAACTTTGTGCATCTATGAACAAAAAGGATGAAGTGCAGCGATCGCGTCATGAATTCAAGATTAATAGTGTCTAAATTAGGTCTGACAAAAAGACTCATGACTCATCACTATAATGCCAGCAACGCTCTAGCCACTCTAATAATTCCTGACGAGAAGCAAGAAATTGCATAACTGTACTGCGAATCAATATCGCTTCTAGCAAATTGTTCACTTGCACTCGTAAAGAACCATCGGAGGGACAGGAACTCTTAATTTTTAACTCTTGCAATCGATGATAGATTCGCCAGCGATCGCTCAAAGGAATCTGCAAAACTTGATCGCTTAAAGTGTGATTTGTCATTTGTCCTTTGTCCTTTGTCCTTTGTCCTTTGTCATTTGTCTTTTGCTAATGACCAATGACCAATGACTAATGACTCTTGATTTCTAAAGCTTGCAGTTGTTTTTCAAGTTGCTCTATGCGCGAGAGCAAAGAACGAATCACGGTTGCTTCCACATCGGGTAGCTTTCCATGTTCTAAAGGAGAAAGGCTGGCGTTTTGATTCCGAGAAATAATTCGACCGGGAACTCCCACAACTGTGCAATCGCTGGGGATATTCCGCAAGACAATGGAACCCGCGCCAATACGGACGCGATCGCCAATTTGCAAATTACCCAAAACTTTCGCACCCGCCCCGATCACTGCATTTTTGCCCACTGTGGGATGACGCTTACCACTTTCTTTACCAGTTCCGCCAAGGGTGACGCCCTGATAAATCAGCGTATAGTCGCCTACGATCGCAGTTTCGCCAATCACAACACCCATTCCGTGGTCGATAAACACGCCCTGACCAATTTCTGCACCTGGGTGAATTTCAATTCCTGTTAAAAATCGCCCCAAATGAGAAATTAAGCGGGGGATAAAACCAACTCCTCGACAATGTAACCAGTGAGCAAGACGATGCAAAGAGAGTGCGTGCAATCCAGGGTAGCAAAACACCACTTCTAGCCAATTACGTGCTGCTGGGTCGCGCTCAAAAATAATGCGAAAATCACTCAATAATGGCTCAAAAAAAACGCCAGAGAGTAAATTTTTCAGCATGGATGTATGTGCAGAATCCTGCGTTTTGGTAGTCTGGCGCTCGCTAATACTGTCTAAAGACTGTTGCATCGGTAATGTCTATCTGGTAAAAAAGCCATCTGCTATTTTTATGCTTATATCAGGTGACTTTCAACTCGATAGGAAACCTAACGCTGATTGGATTTATTGGATTGATTAAGGTTGTACTCAAACGCCAAAACCCCGACTCAAGATAAACTTAAAATTTATCTTGGGGTAGGGGCGCTAGTCTTTAACGATGGGGGTACTAGTATTTTTGGGGCAGGGTTTAAGAATTTCTATGTTCGCTACAAAAAACTTTACCTGTAAGCCTTTGCTAAGATTTCGTCAAGATATTTTGCAATATATTAAGCTGTACTCAGATGCACTCAAATATGAGTTTGATGAAGCTACAAATGGATTTTCTGTATATGCTACTACTATTATTATCCTATTATTTGGTTAGGCGAAAGACAGGTTTCTTTATTTTATTTTAGGATTTGCTGTCTGTATGTATGTATACGTTTCAAAATATAGTTATCGCTCATAGTGAATATCTTATTATATAGATGTGTTGAAGGAAAGCATTTCAATAAGTGCAAATATACCTAATTGCTGAATTGATAATTACTAAGCTGTTCCCTCTTTATAATGACTCATTACTAACTTTGACTACTTTGATTATTTTTTCAATTGTTCTAAATAAACAGCAACCTCCATCATAATGCTGTTACATCTTTGTTAAGAATAGTTACAACTTCTTAACACAAGGAAATTTTTCTTATGGCAGTCTCACTTGAGAAGAATGCACCCCATCAGGTTGTTATCGTTGGTGGTGGTTTCGGTGGACTGTATGCAGCAAAGGCTCTGAATGCAGCGAATGTAAATGTTACTCTCATTGATAAACGTAACTTTCACCTATTTCAGCCGCTTTTATATCAAGTTGCGACAGGTACGCTATCACCTTCTGATATTTCCGCACCATTGCGATCTGTATTTAGCAAAAGCAAGAATACAAAAGTGTTGTTGGGAGAAGTAAATAATATTGATCCAAAAGCACAACAGGTTATTTTGGGTGATGAAGTAGTACCTTATGATACATTAATTGTTGCCACAGGTGCGAACCATTCCTATTTTGGTAAGGATAGCTGGGAAAAAGTTGCTCCTGGCTTGAAAACTGTGGAAGATGCGATAGAAATGCGTCGCCGGATATTTGGCGCATTTGAAGCAGCAGAAAAAGAAACTGATCCAGAAATTCGCCGTGCTTGGTTGAGTTTTGTGATTGTGGGGGGTGGCCCGACTGGTGTAGAATTAGCAGGTGCGATCGCAGAATTGGCATACAAAACTCTCAAAGAAGATTTCCGCAGCATCGACACTTCAGAAACGAAAATTTTACTATTACAAGGGGGCCCTCGCATCCTCCCACACATTGCGCCAGAGTTATCGGCATCAGCAGCAGTATCTTTGCAAAAGTTGGGTGTGGAACTCCACACTCACACTAGGGTGACAAATATTGAAGGTGGTATCGTTACTTTCAAGCAAGACAATGAATTTACAGAAATTGCCTCAAACACTATATTGTGGGCAGCAGGTGTTCAAGGTTCCCCAATGGGGAAAGTCTTAGCAGAAAGTACAGGTGTAGAGTGCGATTACTCTGGGCGTGTAATTGTAGAACCTGACTTGTCTATCGAGGGTTATGACAACATTTTCGTAATTGGAGATTTAGCCAACTTCTCCCACCAAGATAGTAAAGTCTTACCTGGTGTTGCACCCGTAGCTAAACAACAAGGAGAGTATGTAGGTAAACTAATTCAACGACGGCTTCAAGGTAAGACTTTGCCACAATTTCATTACAACGATGTGGGTAGTTTAGCGATGATTGGGCAAAATTTAGCTGTTGTAGATTTAGGCTTAATTAAACTCACAGGTTTCATTGCTTGGGCATTTTGGCTATTAGTTCACATCTACTTCTTAATCGAGTTTGACACTAAATTACTAGTAGTATTTCAGTGGGCGTGGAATTATATCACTCGTAATCGTCGCTCTAGATTGATTACAGGTAGAGAAGCTTTTGTAGAACCAAAAGCTGTTAACACTAGAGTACAGCAGCCTTCTGGGACACCTCTGTAACTTCAGGTATCACAGCATTAGTCAACGATGGGATAAGAGGCTATTGGAGTGATGAGTGGCGTGTGGTGGCAAATCTTGGGCGAAGATTAGCTGTTCCACTAAAAGAATATGGGGATGAGATACCGCCCTTAGCTATTTTGGCAATTTGGCATTTCATGACTTCGAGTTGCAGCTTTAATAGAGATATCAACACAACGGGACAGTGAAGAAGTTGCACGAGGGATAGGGCAAAACTTCCCGCTTCTGATGTCCCAGCTATGCCAGTTGTCAAATGAGTGCTGTAGAATAACTCTACATAATTGATACAGCGCTCAACAGAGTTCAGTTCCCGCTCTGCAACTGGCTAGATATCAACAAAACCAAATATAGCCTAGAGGGCTTTGCCCTTGTCAGCACTATTAACTCTGATTATTCTTCTCTTGCTGGATTCTTTGAGCGATCGCTTCTGCAATTATGCGATTATTCTCTTCTATAGGTTTACCATCTTCAGTAAACATCGACGGATATATAATTGCTTCTAAGTCGGGAGTGCGGCGACTAAATAGGATTTCCAACGCTTCTATATCTTCCCGATTAGCAAGTACATAGGCCCTCAATTCTTTAGTGGACATTTGGGCAAAATTAGGTTTCATTTACAAATCTCCAAGTTCCATCACGAAATACAAGGATTTGCAGTTCATCACCTGCCAAAATAAATACATTACCAGTTGTGTCACTAAAACGGAATAGCTGAATTTCTCGGTAGAAATTGGACAAGTACTGGCAAATAATCACGCACATAAGTGCTTGCCGAGTTGTAGGATATATATTGTTTTCCTCAATTGTGACACAAGTAATATTAAGCCTGACAGGGTGAAAAAATCTCTTCCAGAATTTGAAACCCACAGAGTTGGGTTTTATCTATATAGCAAAGTCAGTGTGTTAGGCGGGTTCCCCGACTTGTACCCCTCCTCTTAAGCAAGCTAACAAAAACGTCTCCTCTTGGAAAAGCAACTGGTGCGCGAATGAGCTTTGCCAAGGGTAAACATTTCGATTTTCGAGACTCATTAATGGAGTTCAAAGACTCGTTAACGGAGTTCAAAGGTGGATTCATCCAGTTTAAAGACTCGTTGACGGAGATAAAAGGTGGATTCATCCAGTTTAAAGACTCGTTGACGGAGATAAAAGGTGGATTCATCCAGTTTAAAGACTCGTTGACGGAGATAAAAGGTGGATTCATCCAGTTCAAAGACTCGTTGACGGAGATAAAAGGTGGATTCATCCAGTTCAAAGACTCGTTGACGGAGATAAAAGGTGGATTCATCCAGTTCAAAGACTCGTTGACGGAGATAAAAGGTGGATAAACAAAATAGGGGCGTACATCTGTACGCCCCTACAGTTCGCCTACGAGTATTAAATCATCAAGAGACAGGAGTTTTAGTAGTTTTACCTCTACCAATAGCTTTAAAACGTTCGCCCAACTGTTCAGCGACAGTTTTTAAACCTGGAGTCTTTTTCGATGCTGTCTTTACGTAGTCATAAACCGTCAAACTACTAGTCATAGCTTCACTACCGACTGCCATTAGAGTATCATCTACCTGTTCGGTGAGTTGCTGCATTGAAATTAAAACTTCGGTAAGCACAGTGGCTAATTGATAATCCCGGACAAGTTCTTCAACGTCAAAAGTGGCTGGAAGAATTTCGCGGTTAGACTGAGCAGCAGTGACGCTATTGTTTACAAACGCTAGGCTTTTATCGCCCATTTTTACCAACTTGCGCCGTTCTTCAGTGCTAAGAGTGACTAAAAAGGGCATCTTTTGTTGGATTTTTTGTAGCGCGGCTTTGATTTCTTGGATATCTTGTGGCGAAAGGGCGGCTGCAATATTTTGATAGGACATTGTATATTTACCTTGGGAGTTTTAATGATGAAGTAGCAATAGTTGCTAAGTATAGAATTCCCATTGGTAAGCGCGATCGCACATCATAACCTATTTATTTATCTGTTTTAGCGCCGATGCTGAGGGATACTGACCAGATGCAATCAAAGCTTGTCGTTCTACAATTCTTTCATTGCCGTTAAAATCTAGGATACGTGCGGTTACTTCACCTATATCTGTTTGATGCTGAATTACAGCCTCATCTAGTCGAAAATGCTCACCCCAAAAGTCTCTGCGTGGGTTAAAAAACCGGACAAGTTCGCCAGTTTGCCAATTAATTGACCCCAAATCCGTGCCTTTTTGCAGGTTACAGAAAATACAGGCATAGCAGAGATTATCTGCTGTTGTAGCGCCGCCGTGTTTAACACTGATTATATGGTCAACTTGAAAACCTAAGCCGTCTAATTCTGGATATAAACAATACTCGCATAGATGGGCGGCGCGATCAGCAACTAAACGCCGCAGTTCTGCATTAATAATATAGACGAGACATCTTGAATACTTACTTAGGGTTAATGTACTGAGTAGCTCTTGCTTTTGCCAACCTCATAATATGCTCTAGCGTGAGAAAATGATCTAACTCTCGTTCGTCACTTCCTGTAAGACCTTCAGTTTTTGCACGGTAAACGAGATCCTCTAAACGGTCTTTGGCTGCATCCGAGAGTTTGAAATCGATAACACTTTGGGAAGTGGTTCCAGCAGCAATAAACTCTATAATTTCATCGTAGACTTTGGTTGTATTTACAGATGTGTTCATAAGCTACCTCTTTAATTCCTAAATTTTATGCAACTTTCAAAGACTTTCCTAGCGTCTTAGGCTCTGGTAGAGTTTCACCGTTAGCCAAAGATGATTCAATCAGCATTTCTAAAACTTCCTGAGCATTTTTAAGAGCTTCTTCATAAGTCTCTCCGTGAGTGCAAGGCTGCATTATATCCGTAAAATCAGGTAGCAAAACCACATAACAATGGTCTTCTTCTGACCATTGAATCACAATTGTATATTTATTCATAAGCTTCTCGTCGATGAGCAATGGTAGTTACCATGACTTGATTTGTTCCATCATCAACTTGATAGATTACTCGATAATCACCAATGCGATAGCGATAATAACCTGCAAAGTCACCTTTGAGAGGTTTAACATTAGGATGAAACCGAGGATTTTGTTCTAGTTGCTCAAAGCATCTAGCAACCTTTTTGGCTAAAGCTTGGTCTGCTGTAGCATAAATCTCCTCGGCTCTAGCGGATAACACAACGTTATACATCAGACCGAATTGTTCTCCAGTTTTTTACCCGACCTTCAGCAATATCTTTTTTACCTCTTTCAAAGGATTCAATAAATCCAGGGATATCAAGCAACTCTTGGGTAGCGTCTTCACTCTCCTTATCTGCCAAATATGCTAAAAAATCAGCAACAAGTTGTAGGCGTTCTGAAGATAATACATCCAGATATTGGTTGATTTGCTGACGAACTTCTGTGTTGTTCATAATTTTTAGCCAATCTTTTATTCTTAACTTTGAGAATCTTGCTTGCTTTGATTTGCTTGCCCAATGCGTTGTCTGATTGCTTCTTCTGCAATACGAATATTTTCTTCTATTGGCGTACCGTCTTCAGCTACCAATGGCCCGTACCATGTTGCTTCTGAATCAGGAGGATTACGGCGGCTAAACAAGACACGAATAGCCTCATCATCATCTCGATGTGCAACTATATAAGCTTTTAATTCTTTGTTAGTCATTGCTTCAAAGTTCGGTTTCATTCAAAAACCTCCAGAGTCCACTAGGGGGTACGATAATTTCAATATTTTCGCCTGCCAAAATATACACATCTCTAGTTTGGATTTGAAAACGAAACAGGTGGATATCTTTGTAAGTGTTTGACAACATTTGGCAGACTCGCACACAGGCTTGTGCTTGTTCATTGGTTGGGTTTATTGTCTGTTCCTGAATTGTGACATAGATAATAGTAAGCTTTTTTTTGCTTTGAGTTCTCTGATTTTCTTGGGCATATACTTAGCTTACATTTACCCTTCCCACTGCTTTAACTTCTTCTGAGCAAATTCCCGCACTTGCTGATCTGGGTCATTCTCTGCGCGATCGCGCAACAGTGGTAAAGTCTGGGGATGCTGAGGAAATTGCTCGATAATTATCTCTAGTGCAATACGCCGAGGGTTGCGGTTATAGCTTTTATAGCTATCAAAGGGGTCATTAACAGCGCAGTGGTAGTAAATTTCAAACAACTCAAGGTGATATTTAAAGTGTTTAGCTAATTCTTCGACTGCTGCACGTCGCACATTCCAGTTATCATCCTGGATAGCACGTTCTTTGAGGATAGATTTGGTGTCGGGGTCATCTTTGAAATTCTTCGCTAATTCTTCAACTGCTGCACGTCGCACATTCCAGTTATCATTCTGGATAGCGCGTTCTTTGAGCCAGGATTTGGTGTCGGGGTCATCTTTGAAATTCTTCGCTAATTCTTGGACTGCTGCACCTCGCACATTGTTGTCATCATCCTGGGTAGCGCGTTCTTTGAGCCAGGATTTAGTGTCGGGGTCATCTTTGAAATTCTTTGCTAATTCTTTGACTGCTGCACATCGCACATTCCAGTTATCATCCTTGGTAGTGCGTTGTTTGAGGAAGGATTTGGTGTCGGGGTCATCTTTGAAATTCTTCGCTAATTCTTGGACTGCTGCACATCGCACATTGTTGTCATCATCCTGGGTAGCGCGTTGTTTGAGGAAGGATTTGGTGTCGGGGTCATCTTTGAAATTCTTCGCTAATCCTTGGACTGCTGCACGTCGCCCCTCCCAGTTATCATCCTGGGTAGCGCGTTCTTTGAGCCAGGATTTGGTGTCGGGGTCATCTTTGAAATTCTTCGCTAATTCTTGGACTGCTGCACGTCGCCCCTCCCTGTTATCATCCTGGGTAGCGCGTTCTTTGAGGAAGGATTTGGTTTCGGGGTCATCTTTGAAGTTCTTGGCTAATTCTTCGACTGCTGCACGTCGCACAAAGTAGTTATTATCCTGGATAGCGCGTTCTTTGATAATGGATTTAGTGTCGGGGTCATCTTTGAAATTCTTCGCTAATTCTTGGACTGCTGCACCTCGCACATCCTTGTCATCATCCTGGGTAGCGCGTTCTTTGAGCCAGGTTTTGGTGTCGGCAGAGTCTTGCCAAGTCGTTGCAATTGCTTTGACTGCTTGAGTACGAATTTCCTGAACTAGCTTAGTTTCTTCCTGATCCAAAAAAGAGTAATAATACCGGAGGTCATATTTAGTTAAGTCTTGTAGCCTGTTAAGCAATTTATTAGCTGTTGACGCAATTAACAAACGATTTCTCACCTCTCCAAGACACTTAGCCGCTAAAAAGAGATTGACAAACTTTTCCTCTTCGCCATCTTGCGCCATTAAATAATCAAGAATCTCCCCAACAAATTTAGCCTCAATCATTCCCGCAATTAGCAACAAGACTTCATGCCAACTTTCATCTTGCCAGTGCTTGCCAAAAACTTCATTCTTAAGTTCCTCAATAGTCAACGTTTGCGTTTCTTTAAACTGCCAGACAAACTCCCAAGCACAGAAATATTCTAAAAATGTCCGATGCACAAAAGCATAATAATCCGCACCCAGGAAACATAACATAAAGTTGCGAGTCCGCAGTTGATTAATCATCACTCGCGCCGCTTCTCTGGGTTTATCAAATTCTATGGTTCTGAGATAATCAGTCAGAACTTTGACTAAATCATTTTCATTAATCAAATTACCTGCCAAACCTTTATCACCAGTTTGCATCAGATAAGCAACCTGACGCAGCATCGCTTGCTTATCTTTATAATCAATCGTCTTTGGATCTAACCTCTTATCTTCTGTCAAAGCGCGTTCCACATCCCATTGATGCAGCAGTACCCGCGATGCTTGATCGTAAAGTGTAGCTCTATCTCTTGGTAGCTCTTGATTCCGATTAAGAATTGCCATCATCGTCAACAGCAGAGGATTTCCCGCCAATTCTGCAATAGATTTGGAAGCTTCAATTCCTCTTTGTAGCCGTTCCCGTTTTCTCACCTTATCTACTGCATCAGTAAAAGTTAACTCATGCCAACGGTAGATAAAATCCTGAATTTGTTCTGAGTCTAAATCTTGTAATATAAAGTGGCGAAACTCAGCATTAAGCAATCGTTGCGGTTTATAGCCAATAATCCGAGAAGTGACAATTACCTGCACATCAGGATAGTCATTATTAAAGCGATGAATATCAGTAATTACATCCTCTCGCTTACCAGGGTCAAATACCTCATCCAAACCATCAAACATCACTAAGGCATTACCAGCTTTTAATTGTTTATCTAGTTCAAGCTGATTTAGATGAGCAATTGCACCACTACATTTATGGAAGAATTCTAGAAAATTATTGCACTCTTTATCTTCCCGTCGTCGCATATAAGTGCGTAACTCAATTAGCAACGGAATTGGTAATGAGATAACATTATCCAGTGGTGACTCTGCCCAATTCAAAGCCAGAAATTGCAACAATGTAGACTTACCTGAACCAGGATCGCCCAGAATCACGATGTATTTATAATCTTGCTTTTTATTGACAACATCTAAAACTGATCGGATCGGCTGTTCAAAATAAACTCGTTTGTGGCGTTCTAATTCTTCTAATTCAACTGCTTCTACTTGGTCACTTTCTCGCAGCCGTCTAAGATGTTCTTTAGGCAATTCGTGAACTTGTGGTAAAACTTGATGAGTTTCCCGGACATTTTGAGCAGTAAAAATCCGCCATAATTTAAGTTCGTTATAGGCATAGCCGCTAGTATCTAAGCTATCTAATTTGAGATTGCCATAGCATTCGCGGATTCCTTCTTGATATTTAACTAAATTAAACTCTGGAACAACGCCAGCAATTTCTTTTGTATTGATTTCAATATCAGATAACTTTTGTAATTCTAGGATATGGTGTAATTCTTTTGAATCTAAAAGAAGTTCTTGGACTTGTGTAAAATACTGTTCTGTAAGTGATTGCCAGTTAAACTTAGATGGCAGAGGTTTTAATTGCAGCCTGTTCCAAATATCTTCTAGGGTTTTAGCGTCTAGAGATTCACAGTTAATATCAAAAGCCTTACCAAGAATTTCTTTAACCGACTTATCGCTGATAAATTTCTCGATGTCTTTGGTGTACTCTTTAATCTCAGTTTCAGCAAGTTTGCAACGAACCTTTAACTGCTGCTGCATGAGTTGCAAAAATTCTTTTAACGCTTTACCAGCAGCAATTTCTATATCTTCTTTCTTAAGTTTCTGGAAAATCTTGCTAGGGATGCCTTTTAATAAATCTTTAGCCCAATCTTTAGCAGCATCCTTGGCTAAGTCTTCCAGAATGGGTTTAAAAATAAACCCGGCGGCCTGAGTTACACCCCAAATAGCTAACCAGTCCAGCATAATACTCGCTTCTGTTGAGATTTTGATTACGAGTATATCCACTAGCTTGAATAATGTTTACAGATTTCGGGGTTATTGCAGAAATATCACAGGAAAAAATAGCTGGCTTTTCACGGTATCTGGAAAACCTCACTTCTATTTCTCTCTCCTAAAAGGAGAGAGACTTTGAATTTTCCCCCTTTCCGCTCACTTTTGCTACAACATGAGCCGCCGCTAGTTCTACCAAGGGATATGTGCAATCAATCACCACAGGAATTTTACCAGCTTCAATTCATTCTTTGAAAAAACCAAGTCTTCAGTGTTGGTTTTTTCAAACACAAACTTGGCTTTATGACTTAGAAGTAACGCTGTTAAAACTCTTTGTATAATGGTTTTAGGCGAACATAGGGTAGTGATAATTCCGTTAAGTGTGAGGAATTTTTTGGTTTAAAAGAGCGATCGCTCTGCCTTTCTTTGTAACTCTTGGTTCACCCATTTTTTGATTAGTAAAAAAAAATAGGAGTATATAAAGATATTTTAAGTATTTTAAAAAACTAGTACCCCTGAGTTAACTTTGTTCAAACTCCAGGTAGAATCGGCTAGCTAAGAGTTACGTGTAACATAAATCACTACAACGCTAGAGGGAAGTTCAAAATGGTTGCATTTGCTTTAAACCCAACACAGATGCTTGGACGCATACTATCTGCATCGCTACTTAGTCTGATGTCCTTAGAGGTTCTTACCACCGCAGCCTTCGGTAACCCACCAGCTGCGTCCGTTGAAACCAAGCTGAAAGTGCCTAGTACAATGACCTCTGCTCCCTTTGATACTAACCGTTACTTGAAAGTGCCGCCCAATTTCTCCGTCTCTGTTTATGCTCGCATTAAGAAAGCTCGCTTTATGGCAGTTGCTCCCAATGGGCATCTTTTAGTGTCACAGCCAAGTACGGGTAAAGTGTTAATTGTCCGGTCAAATGGCAACAAAGACCCAATTATTTCTGACTTCGTGACGGGTTTACGCAGACCACATGACATTGTGTTTCATAAGATTGACAACACTACATACGTTTATATCTCTGAGACTCATCAAATTAACCGCTTCATCTACAAATCTGGAGATATAACCGCAAAAAATCGCCAAATTGTTGTAACTGGTTTACCAGACAGCAGCACATCGGAACTCAAAGGCTCTTATGGTCACGAACTAAAAAATATTGCACTTGATACCAATCACAAACTGTACGTGTCGATCGCCTCTACCTGCAATGCCTGCAAAGAAGATACTGTCAGTACCCCACGGCGTGGCGCAATTTACCAGTACAACGCTAATGGAACCAATCAGCGGCTTTTTGCCCAAGGTTTACGTAATGCCGAAGGATTAGCATTCTTACCTGGCACAAATGACCTTTGGGTAGTCGTTAATAATCGAGACAACATCGCCTATCCCTTCAACGATAGCAGTGGCAATTACGGTAAGATTATCCCTTCTTATGTAGACAACCACCCACCAGAGGAGTTCACGCGAGTCCGAGATGGCGGCAACTATGGTTGGCCATTCTGCAACCCCAATCCTGACACGTCAAATGGCCTCAACAATATGCCGTTTGACCGCGACTATGAGTTCAATGCTGATGGACGTGTTAATTGCAATGCAATGGACAGGATTGACAAGGGTATTCAAGCCCATTCGGCTCCCTTGGGACTAACATTTTTACAAAATACCAAGTTTCCCAGCCTGTACTCAAATGGGGCAGTGACGGGGCTGCATGGTTCATGGAATCGGCAGAAGAAAACGGGCTACAAAATAGCTTACTTTCCCTGGAACAGTACGACAAAGACACTAGGGGAGGAGATGGATTTAGTTAACGGTTGGGTAGTTCCAGCAACGCAAAAAACCTGGGGGCGACCCGTGGATATGGTAGTAGATCAGCAAGGTAATTTGTTAATTTCGGATGACTACAGCGGCACCATCTACAAGCTCTCTTACACACCGTCACAACAGGTTAAGGTTTACAGAGACGCTAATTTTTCTGGAGTTTCCCAGTCTTTTCCTACAACTCCCGGAGTATACAAAGCCATCGAAGGTGACTTAAAGGTTGTGGGAAATGACACTATTAGCTCATTAAGTGTACCACCGGGTACAGTGGTACGTGTCTGCCAAAATGAAACTGGTGGTCGATGCCGTGAGTTTAGTGCTGGTGATTATAAATCTATTGGAGCTGACTTAGATAACCTAATATCGTTTATAGAAGTCAATTAGCACCACTCACCGAATTTTAAATTTTGGATTTTAGATTGAATAGTTTAAAATCCAAAATTTAAAAATATCCCAGAGCAAGCGAATTTAAATACGAGAACAATCTTATTATCCAAAATCAAAAATTGAGTTGCCTGTGCTGCTTTTGGTTTATTAGACCTCTTGCAAAAATAGTTTTGCACTCTTGGGGGGAAAAGGTAAAGGTTAAAGGGAAAGGGTTTCTTATAGCCGCTTTCCCCTTTACCCCTTACCCTACAACTGCTAGAAGTCTATTGTCCTCTAATCAACTAGAAACCGCGATCGCAATTTTCCCAACAGCACGCCCAGTTTCGCTATAAGCATGAGCAGCAGCGAGTTCTGCTAACGGATATGTGCGATCAATCACCACACGAATTTTACCCGCTTCAATCAATTCTTTGAGATAAACCAAATCTTGAGTGTTGGGTTTTTGCAGGATAAATTTCGCTTTTTGACCGGGAAGGAACGCTGTTAAGACGCCCTCTAAGAAGACTTCGGGGCTAGGTAATGTGGTGATATAAATTCCGTTGGGTTTGAGGACTCTTTTGGTTTGTGAGAGCGATCGCTTACCCACTGCATCAAAGATAATGTCATACTGCGCTATATCTTCGGTAAAATCTTGCTGCTTATAGTCAATGACGCGATCAGAACCCAGAGATTTCACCAAATCCAAGTTTTTAGTACTGCTAACTCCCGTAACCACTGCCCCTAAAGCCTTAGCAATTTGTACTGCAAAAATACCCACACCGCCCGCAGCACCATTAATCAAAACAGTTTGTCCTGTTTGAATATTTCCCTCATTTCGCAACGCTTGCAAAGCCGTGAGCGCTGCTAAAGGCACAGCCGCAGCCTCTTCATAAGATAAGTTCGTTGGTTTGAGAGCCACCAAGTTTTCTGGAACAGCTGCAAATTCGGCATAACCTCCTCCAGGGAAGCTAGTACTGCCATAAATAGCATCTCCTGGTTGAAAACGGGTGACACCAGAGCCAACGGCTACGACATCTCCCGCCACATCAAACCCTAGAATCTTCGGAAATTTGCTGCCGCTAATCAAACTCAACATCCCTTGGCGAATTTTCCAATCAACGGGATTAACGCTGCTGGCACGAACTTTCACAAGTAACTGCGTTGGTTCAATTTTCGGCTGCTCCACGTCTTCATACTCCAACACCTCAGCCGCGCCATATCGACGGATAACGACTGCTTTCATCGCATTCCTCCTGCTACCCTGTTTTGCTGAATTAACTCAGACAGCCTGTTTTTCCTGTTTTAAAAGATAATAAAGAACATTCTATTTATTCTTCAGTGGTAAATACAACACCTTCATACAGCAGTTCAATCGGACATTCAAATTCAATGCTCGATAAAGTGATCATATCTCCAGCCGTGTAGGGATAGTAAAGCCACATCCTACCCTCACCCCGACAGTAACGTTCGACGGAGATTTGTTCTGAGTCAATCAAGATATATTCTTGCAAACTGGGGATTGTCAGATAATAAGTAAATTTTTCACCCCGATCTTTCGCGCTTGTACCTGGCGAAAGAACTTCGGCAATCAGCTTGGGATGTTGAATAAAGTTGCGGGCATTGAGGTCTTCAGGGTCGCAACTGACAATAACATCAGGATAATAGTAGCGACTCTGGGGAGTGAGTTGCATTTTCACGTCTGACACATTCACTCGACAACCTCTAGAACGCAGGTGGGGGTACGAAGCTCTGTAGAGATTGAGTGCAATGTCGTTATGGGGAATTGTACCGCCTGTCATGGCAAATACTTCGCCATTGGCATATTCATAGCGAATGTCTTGCTGAGGTTCCCATTCGAGATATTCCTCAACGGTCATTTTTGGAGGCTGTTGGGGGATGGCTATCATAACGAAGATTTTTTCACGCTTGGTTTGATTGTAGCTAAATGACACTCTGACTTTTCACGGTACGGTAAAACCTTACTTCTATTTCTCTCTCCTTATAGGAAAGAGACTTTGAATTTTCCCCCTTAGAGCGTCGGGAAGGGGTTAGTTTTTCGCTAAGGTTTGTAGTGAGCAATTCAGAAAAATCATTGCGATCGCTCAATCATGTTAGATTATAGTTTGTTGTTTCTCTTAAACACAAAATTCGAGACTTTCCTACCCATCTCCTCATTCTGGGAATGAAAAAAAAGAACTGAAAAGTTAAATTTTTTGAAAATTATGTGCAGCAATACATCTATTCCCACTAGCTTATATAGCTTACCAGACAAGGCTTAAAGGCATAATTGAACATCATTGTCAAAGAAAAATTAAAAGAATATGAAGTGCATTTTTACCCTCAAAAAAATGATATGTTAGATACAGAATTCAATTTCGCGCGTTTATGGAGTAAAACAATATAGATTACTTCAGTTTTTCACCCTCAAACCCTTGGCATTTCTTGCTTTTAACGCAAATTGAGGGGAATGTGAGTACAGATTTAAATAACCAAAACCTAGTTGCAAGTAGATTAAATTCTTTGCTGGGATTGGGTTGTGGGTGAGTACAAAGAAATCCTGAACCCCTATCTATAAACACTAGAACCCCAACCGAAAAATACTAGAACCCCAACCCGAAAAAAACTTGTTTAATTCTTGTAATGCTTGAAGAATTAGAGTTTTTAGTATTTGAGTACAAATGTAATAAATCCAATAAATTTTATCCTAGAGAGACGCAACATCGGGCTAGGAGACGGCTGCTATAAATCTTATATCGCCAATCACCTAACGCTCTGAAACAAAACAAAGCGAAAAGTGAGTGGAGGGATGACATAGCACCATGCCTGAAGTGAAAAGAAGTCGCGGCTGTAAGCACAAATTCTACCCAATAACCGAACGTTGACACACACCAGCCGAACATCTAAAGATTCATCGCCTGCCTTACTTGAAAACAAGTCGCCCGAACCCAAGGGTTGCAGGCAGTGTGAAAGACGCGACTTCAATTCCTGGGCATAGAGAGTAGCAACAGCATCTCCCATAGTGGCAGCCAAGTCCACCGACCTTTTGCGAAACTCAATGACATCACCGTCTACACGACTCCTCAACTCCAACGCTACGGAATCGCCAACCCAAGCAAAATCAGGTGGTTGCGGCTGCGACAGCACCAGCAGCACCACCGTGGAAAGGGACGAAAAGCTCCAAGAACGCATTGCTAAACATCCCTGCTACAGCGAAGACGCTCATCACCACTACGCCCGGATGCACGTTGCAGTTGCACCAGCTTGCAACATTCAATGCAACTATTGCAACCGCAAATATGACTGCGCTAACGAAAGCCGTCCTGGAGTAGTTAGCGAATTGCTAACACCAGAAGAAGCAGCACACAAAGCTTTGGTCATTGGTGGCAAGATTCCCCAAATGACAGTTGTGGGAATTGCCGGTCCTGGCGACCCATTAGCGAACCCAGAAAAGACTTTCCGCACATTTGAGTTGATTGCAGAACAAGCACCAGATATCAAGCTGTGCTTATCAACCAATGGTTTAATGCTGCCCGACTACATCGATCGCATTAAACAATTAAATATAGATCACGTTACGATCACCATTAACATGGTAGATCCAGAGATCGGTGCTAAGATTTATCCTTGGGTTCACTACAGACGCAAGCGTTATAGAGGTCTTGAAGGCGCAAGAATTCTCCACGAAAGACAGATGGAAGGATTGCAAGCCCTCAAAGATGCTGATATCTTATGCAAAGTTAACTCTGTGATGATTCCCGGAATTAATGACTATCACTTAGTCGAAGTGAATCGAGTCATTCGTGAGAAAGGTGCATTCTTGCACAACATCATGCCATTGATTTCTGCACCAGAGCATGGCACACACTTCGGTTTAACCGGTCAACGCGGCCCCACACCCAAAGAACTCAAAGAAGTTCAAGACAATTGCTCCGGTAACATGAAAATGATGCGTCACTGTCGCCAGTGTCGTGCCGATGCAGTAGGATTGTTGGGAGAAGACCGCAGCCAAGAATTTTCTAAAGAGAAATTCTTGGAAATGGCTCCAGAATATGACATGGAGCAACGCGCTACCGTTCACGAAGGGATTGAGAAGTTTAAAGAAGAACTTAAAGTAGCCAAAGACAAGGCGCTAGCTGGTAAGAAAATTGCCAACAGTCCCAAAATCCTAGTTGCAGTAGCAACCAAAGGCGGCGGATTAGTTAACCAACACTTCGGTCATGCGAAAGAATTCCAAATTTACGAAGTGGGTGGGGACGAAGTTCGCTTTGTCAGCCATCGCAAAATTGACCAATACTGCCAAGGTGGATACGGCGAAGAAGCTTCTTTTGAGCATATTATGAAAGCGATCGCAGATTGCAAAGCAGTTTTAGTCTCCAAGATTGGTAACTGTCCTCAAGAAAAATTGCAAGAAGCTGGAATACAGACTGTTGAAGCTTACGACGTGATTGAAAAAGTTGCTTTGGAGTTTTACGAGCAATACGTTAAGGAATTAGGGAATAACGAATAGGGCATGGGGCATGGGGCATAGGGCATGGGATAAGAATTATCCTCAATGCCCTCCCCTAAACCCAATCCTCAATGCCCACTGCCCCATTCCCAAAAAAGGAGAATAAATCATGGCTTACAAAATTCTTACTAGCCAGTGTATTTCCTGCAATCTCTGTCTAACGGTATGTCCCACAAATGCAATTAAAGTGGTTGACGGACAGCACTGGATTGACCCTGAACTTTGTACAAACTGTATTGGTAGCATTCATACCGTGCCTCAGTGTAAAGCTGGTTGTCCCACCTGCAACGGTTGCGTTAAGCAGCCTAGCGATTATTGGGAAGGCTGGTTTGCGGATTACAACCGCGTAGTTGCTAAATTAACAAATAAACAAGATTACTGGGAACGTTGGTTTAACTGCTATTCCCAGAAATACTCAGAGCAGTTGCAAAAGCGTCAATCCCAATCAGTGGGTTCTGAAGCTTAATTAAATAATTCCTAATTTGTAATTGAAGACAACAATGCAAAATAACTGCATCTATCTCGATAATAATGCGACCACTAAGGTAGACCCAGAAGTTATAGAGGTAATGCTACCTTACCTGACAGATTATTACGGCAATCCTTCCAGTATGCATACTTTTGGTGGGCAAGTCGGTAAAGCAGTGAGAACAGCAAGAAAACAACTTGCAGCCATACTCGGAGCCGATGAGTCTGAAATTGTCTACACAAGTTGCGGTACTGAGGGAGATAACGCGGCGATTCGAGCCGCACTGTTGGCGCAACCAGAAAAGCGACACATCATCACTACCCAAGTTGAACACCCAGCAGTACTCAATGTCTGCAAACAATTAGAAACCCAAGGTTATAGTGTTACCTATTTATCAGTAAATCATCAAGGGCAGCTGGATCTAGATGAACTAGAAGCTTCCTTGACTGGTAACACCGCCCTGGTGACAATTATGTATGCTAATAACGAAACCGGCACGATTTTCCCGATTGAGCAAATTGGGTTGCGCGTCAAAGAATATGGCGCTATCTTCCATGTAGATGCAGTGCAAGCAGTGGGGAAAATCCCGTTGAATATGAAGACTAGCACAGTAGATATGTTAACTCTGTCTGGTCACAAGCTGCACGGGCCGAAAGGAATTGGTGCTTTATATATTCGGCGCGGGGTTCGGTTCCGTCCCTTCATGATTGGGGGACACCAAGAACGCGGACGTAGGGCGGGAACAGAGAATGTTCCAGCAATTATTGCCTTGGGCAAAGCTGCGGAACTGGAACTGTTACACTTAGAAGAAGCGATCGCAAGAGAAAGAAAGCTGCGCGATCGCCTCGAACAAACTTTACTCGCTACAATTCGCGATTGTGTCGTTAACGGTGACGCTACGCAGAGATTGCCCAACACCACAAATATCGGCTTCAAGTATATTGAAGGTGAAGCTATCTTACTATCCTTGAATAAATACGGTATCTGTGCATCATCTGGTTCAGCTTGCACCTCCGGTTCACTGGAACCTTCCCACGTCCTGCGGGCAATGGGCTTACCCTACACAACTTTGCACGGTTCTATTCGCTTCAGTCTTTGTCGCTACACCACAGAAGCAGAAATCGATCGAGTAATAGAGGTAATGCCCAGTATTGTGGAACGTTTACGCGCTCTCTCACCCTTCAAAAATGATGATGCAGGTTGGCTGCAAGAACAAGAGCAAGCACTAGCACACCGTTAATTAGAGAATAGGGAATAAAGAATTTACTACTCCTTACTCAGCACTCAGAGTTAATTTAAGGAATAGGGAATTTACTACTCACAACTCCCCACTCAGCACTCACCACTCATTACTCAGCACTCAATATGTGGGATTACACTGATAAAGTATTAGAACTGTTTTACGATCCCAAAAATCAGGGAGCAATCGAAGAAACGAGCGAACCTGGAGTTAAGGTTGCAACGGGCGAAATTGGTAGCATTGCTTGCGGTGATGCTCTGAGATTGCACCTGAAAGTAGAAGTAGAATCTGATAAGATTCTAGATGCCCGTTTTCAAACCTTTGGTTGTACTAGTGCGATCGCATCTTCTAGTGCATTAACCGAAATGATCAAGGGTTTAACCTTAGATGAAGCTCTGAAAGTGTCCAACAAAGACATTGCAGATTACCTTGGTGGTTTGCCAGAAGCAAAGATGCATTGCTCTGTCATGGGACAAGAAGCTCTAGAAGCCGCTATCTATAATTATCGTGGCATTCCTTTAGCTAGCCATGATGATGACGATGAAGGCGCGTTAATTTGCAGTTGCTTTGGCATCAGCGAATCTAAAATCCGTCGCGTGATTCTAGAAAATCATCTCACGGATGCCGAGCAAGTAACAAATTATGTAAAAGCTGGTGGCGGATGCGGTTCCTGTCTAGCGAATATCGATGATATTATTAGATCAGTTCAACAGGAATACGCCTCACCTGCTCTCAACAATTACGGCGTACAAGTTGCCACAGAAATTGTTACTTCAAAGCAACGATCGCTAACAAACGTGCAAAAGATTGCTCTAATTCAAAAGGTTCTCGATGAAGAAGTCAGACCCGTACTGATTGCAGACGGGGGAGATGTAGAACTCTATGATGTAGAAGGCGATCGCGTTAAAGTTGTACTGCAAGGTGCTTGCGGTTCCTGTTCTAGTAGTACAGCAACTCTAAAAATTGCGATCGAAGCTAGATTACAAGATCGTGTCAGCAAGAGCCTTGTAGTTGAAGCAGTTTAGGAATTGCTGTAGGACTTAACGTACTCTACAAATACGCTCTAATATGCATTCAGCCAGGAACAGAAAGTAGGATTTGAACCATATAATTGTCTCCACATCAATGCTTCAATCTTACCGAGAACCGATAGCTAGATTAGCTATCACGGCTAACAGCATATAGCCTTCATACATTAAGCGCCTACTTGCAAATTTCATCATCCAACTCGCTTCAAAGGAACAGGATATGAGCACATTGTACGACAATATTGGTGGACAACCAGCTATTGAACAAGTAGTAGATGAACTCCACAAACGCATTGCCACAGACAGCCTCCTCAGTCCCATTTTTGCTGGTACAGACATGGCGAAGCAACGCAATCATCTAGTTGCTTTCTTAGCTCAAATATTTGAAGGGCCAAAGCAATACGGCGGTCGTCCAATGGACAAAACCCACGCAGGATTGAATCTACAGCAACCACACTTCGATGCGATCGCCAAGCATCTCGGTGAAGCAATGGCTGTGCGTGGAGTGTCAGCAGAAAACACCAAAGCTGCACTAGATCGCGTCACAAATATGAAGGGCGCTATTTTGAACAAGTAATAGGACTTGTGGATTGATTGTTGACAAATAACAACATCAAGTCCTATTGAATCTTGCAAGCTGAAACACATTATGACGTATTTGTAAATCGCGTAATTTTCTTTGTTCTTTGTCAGAACAAATGACAAAGGACAAAGGACAAAAAACAAAAAGAAAAAAATTTAACCAGCAAAGAGATGTACTTACTTTCAATAATTTTAGCTGTGGAGCGATCGCCCCCAGCAGGCATTTATGCCAATGCTATTAACGATGCTCTACACGCGCTCACTACTGTCGCTCAACTGGCGTGAACGCAACTGACAAACGCACAGACCCACCAACCAACCAATTGCAGGGAAACACGAACAATGACAGAAGAAAATATAAGACAGATAGCTTTCTACGGTAAGGGCGGTATCGGTAAATCTACCACCTCCCAAAACACCTTGGCAGCTATGGCAGAAATGGGTCAACGCATCCTCATCGTCGGTTGCGACCCTAAAGCTGACTCCACCCGTTTGATGCTACACAGCAAGGCTCAAACAACCGTTCTTCACCTCGCCGCAGAACGTGGTGCAGTAGAAGATATCGAAATCGAAGAAGTAATGCTGAAGGGTTTCCGTGACGTTCGTTGCGTAGAATCTGGTGGTCCAGAACCCGGTGTAGGTTGCGCTGGTCGTGGTATTATCACCGCCATCAACTTCTTAGAAGAAAATGGTGCTTACCAAGACCTAGACTTCGTATCTTACGACGTATTAGGTGACGTTGTGTGTGGTGGTTTCGCAATGCCTATCCGTGAAGGTAAGGCACAAGAAATCTACATCGTTACATCTGGTGAAATGATGGCGATGTACGCTGCTAACAACATCGCTCGTGGTGTTCTTAAGTATGCTCACACAGGTGGCGTGCGCTTGGGTGGTTTGATTTGTAACAGCCGTAACACAGACCGGGAAATCGAATTGATCGAAACCTTGGCAAAACGGTTGAACACCCAAATGATTCACTACGTACCCCGTGACAACATTGTTCAACACGCAGAATTGCGCCGCATGACCGTTAACGAGTATGCTCCTGAAAGCAACCAAGCTAACGAATATCGGATTTTGGCTCAGAAAATTATCGACAACAAAAATCTGGCTATTCCTACACCCATCGAAATGGAAGAACTAGAAGAATTGTTGATTGAATTCGGTATCCTTGAAAGCGACGAAAATGCTGCCAAGTTGGTTGGTAAGACTGCTGCTGAAGCTCCTGTAGTCTAAGTCGCTGCTAATAAATAACGCTTTAGCACAAGGAAAAAGGAAAAAGGAAGAATCTCAAATTTGACCTTTGACCTTTTACCTTTTACCTTTCCCTCTAATCTCTCCCTAACCTTAGAGGGGACTCCTAGTCCCCCTATGCCCCGATCCTTACGAGTCACAGAGGCTAAATATGACACCTCCAGAAAATCAAAACATCATCGAAGAAAGAAAAGAACTAATTAAAGAAGTTCTAGACGCTTACCCCGATAAAGCTAAGAAAAAACGGGAAAAGCACTTAAGTGTATACGAAGAAGGTAAGTCCGACTGCGGCGTTAAGTCTAACATCAAATCCCTTCCTGGTGTAATGACCGCTCGTGGTTGTGCTTACGCCGGTTCTAAAGGTGTGGTTTGGGGCCCTATTAAGGACATGATCCACATCAGCCACGGGCCTGTAGGTTGCGGTTACTGGTCTTGGTCTGGTCGTCGTAACTACTACATCGGCACCACAGGTATTGATACCTTTGGTACCATGCACTTCACCTCTGACTTCCAAGAAAGAGATATCGTTTTCGGTGGTGACAAGAAACTTGTCAAGCTAATCCAAGAACTTGATGTACTTTTCCCCCTCAACCGTGGTGTTTCCATTCAATCTGAATGCCCTATCGGTCTAATTGGGGATGACATCGAAGCTGTTGCTCGGAAGACATCGAAAGAAATTGGCAAGCCAGTTGTACCTGTGCGTTGTGAAGGCTTCCGGGGTGTTTCCCAATCTTTGGGACACCACATCGCTAACGACATGGTTCGTGACTGGGTGTTCACCAGAGCAGATCAAGCTAAGAAAGACGGTACACTTCAGTTTGAAGGTACTCCTTATGATGTAGCCATCATTGGTGACTACAACATCGGTGGTGATGCTTGGGCTAGCCGCATCCTGTTAGAAGAAATCGGCTTGCGCGTAGTCGCTCAGTGGTCTGGTGATGGCACTATCAACGAAATGTTGATGACCCCCAATGTGAAGATGAACCTCATCCACTGTTACCGGTCGATGAACTACATCAGCCGTCACATGGAAGAAGCTTACGGTATACCCTGGTTGGAATACAATTTCTTCGGCCCCACCAAGATTGCTGAATCTTTACGGGAAATCGCTTCTAAGTTTGACGAAACAATCCAAGCAAACGCTGAGAAAGTTATCGCCAAGTATCAGCCAACAATGGATGCGGTAGTTGCTAAGTACCGCCCCCGCTTGGAAGGTAAGACCGTTGCCATCATGGTTGGTGGTCTACGTCCTCGCCACGTTGTCCCAGCTTTCCAAGACTTGGGCATGAAGATGATTGGTACAGGTTATGAGTTCGCTCATAATGACGACTACAAACGTACCACTCACTACATCGAAAACGGCACCATCGTTTATGACGACGTTACCGCTTACGAATTCGAGGAATTTATCAAGGCGCTGAAGCCTGACCTAGTAGCTTCTGGTGTGAAAGAGAAGTACGTCTTCCAAAAGATGGGTCTTCCTTTCCGTCAAATGCACTCTTGGGATTACTCCGAACCTAGCGATGCCTGCGGCGGGCTACGCGCTAACGCACTTCAACATCATATAATGCAAAATTTTTTTTGCGGCAGGAGAAAAAAAAGCCTATTTTTAGCCTAAATGCAAGTTTCAGCGTTGTTTAGGAACAATCTGTTTTGATGCTTTAGATAGTATAACTCTTATGGAGTCTCGTTTTTAGATTTTACTTGCATTTTGCTTAAAGAAAAACTGTAAAACAAAAGACTATTTTAAATGACGATTTTTAGATTAAATGCTGCGAACACAAGCTTGCAAGGATTTTATCAGACGGTTTAAACCTTTGTCTTGGAATAAATCTAACCACTGCTTTCCACTAAGCTGCTCCGGAATAGTACACTCTTCTAACCTCACGGGTATCAGGAAAATCGCTCCTTCAGGTTTCTCATCAGCTACATCAAGAGCATACTTGATTTCTTTCTGAACAAAACCAGTTTTGTTTACTGATGTGCGTGATAAGCAAACCAGGACTACATCACTTGCACGGACTGCTTTTGCAATTTCATATTTCCAATCCTGTCCAGGTAACAGATTCTCCTCATCTAACCAAGGTTCAATGCCAGTAGCTAAGAGTTGATAGTAAAGCTTACGCACAGCAGGCTTATCCTCACTACCATGACACAAGAATACTTTGAGTAATTTGCCTGAAATAGAAAAGCTTTTTCTCATCTTATTTAACTCGCGTGCATACGATAAAGCTTCTGAAAAATCGATTATATTAGTCCAGGTTTTACCTCGCATATGATCGAGCCAGTCTGTTTCATCAACTCTCTCGATTTCAATTGGATAGTAGGTAGCAAGACATTCTACGCCATAGGTAGTTACTGCCCATGTTCCAAAACGTTTGACAATAGGTGATACATCAAAACGTCGAATAGCATCTTCGACAGTAATACTTTGAAGAGAATCTTCTACATTTACTTTCTCTAGGTTTTCAGCTTCGTGATCTATTAAAAATGTAGATGTTTGAAATAAATCTGCTGGAATTTGAGACGGAGTAATAGACTTGAATGGTGCAACCAAAGGAAACGTATTGTCTTTTACATATAAAACAGGTGTTAAATTTTCTGGGCTACTCTCCAATTGCATTTCTACTTGAGCAAATTTATATGATTTTTCAAATGAATGGCCTGCACCTAGAGCTTTGTAAAATCCAATAGCAAACGTGATTGCCGCTCTATCTCCGATAGATTGATTCATGCCAACAACAAAAGGAATGTGTTTAGCAATTGCTTTTGCTTGAGTCTCGGAATAGCAAGCATTCAAAACTACACAGTTAACTTGTTCAGCTACTAACTCAAATAAGCTGGCTAATGCATCGGGTTGTACTGACTGCGTTTTCCCCAAAATATTTTCAAAGCAGAGTTCCCCGGTACTCATGCCATGCCCAGAAAAGTGAACAATTTGAGGCTCAATATCAAAGATCGCTTGGGTTATATCGCCTGGACGTACAGATTCACGAGACTCCAAAACAAAACCATCTCGTTGTTTAGAGCGTTGGAGGTGCTCACGAATATCGCGTAACTCCTGCCCTAACCGTAATCGTGTAGCATCACTGGGATCGGCTGCTAAAAACAGGATCTTAACTTTGTTATCCATGCATAGAATTTTTATATAAGTTTTTTGGGTACGTAAACCTAGAAATTACCGTATTTGTTGATAGGCATAGCTAGATTTAATGTAATTATTGAGATACTTACCGTGAGAAGACGCACTGAGAAGTCCATGAAAAAGATGCTCAGGAACGCTGAAATAGTGATAGACAGAGCTAGAATGAAACTCTACTTCCAGTATTTTAGTTTGTGCATCATAGCCAATGGACGATACATTAGATGACCTTACTGGAACTCGTTGTATCACGTTCTGAATCTCCTCAAAGTCTAAGTCATTACGAAAACAATGATTCTTTGTGTTGACCTCTTGCCATTCTCTATAGGGTGAGTGAATTCCGATTAATGCTAGCAATTTTTCCTTCTCTTCGGCTCTACGCTCATCGCTCTGGAACCTACTGAGAATTTCGGTAAGCGCCTCATCAGTAATAGCAGCTACTTTTTCTAAAGGCAGTACTGGAACATCATCAGATGATAATTGACCATCCTGGTTCTTGTGAATCAAATCTCTTAAATCCGCAGCTCTGTAAATTAAGCGTGCTGGGAGACTGTCAAAAGGTCGTGCAATCTGAACTAGCGGCCCTGCACCTGGCAGGTGATCCACACCACATTCAGCTGCGCGTGCACGCAAAGCACGAAGAACCTTGTCATAAGCGTCAACGTTACCCCAATCCACCCATTGCCAATTCTGCAAACGCAAAGGCAGTTCACACGGATCAAGCTTTACAGGAATAATAAAAATTGTGCCGTCTGGTTTCTCTTCAGCTATATCCAATGCAAGCTTAATTTCCTTTTGGATATAACCCTCTTTACGAACTGAACATGAAGACAAACACACCAATATAGCGTCACTACTTCGAGCAGCCTGCTTTATTTCCAAATTCCAATCTTGCCCTGGTAACAATTCTTTCTCATCAAACCACGGCTTCACACCGTCTTCTCGCAATCTTGAATAAATTTTGCGGACAGCACTTCTATCTTCAGAACCGTAAATTAGAAAGACACGAAGGTATCTGTTACTCATAAGGACAATAGCTGAAAGCAGCTAAAACACTATATTTGTTTGCTATGGAATGTGGACTGCTTAACATTAAATGCTAAATTGCCCGCTATCTTAGCCTAGAGATTATACTTGTGTACTACTTAAAATATAGTGATAACCGTACTTAACCCTCTTTCATTAGTCTTAGAAACGTCAGTACAAAAAGAAGCGTAAATTTCCAAATAATTCGTGAAATTCGCAATTAGCAAAAAGAAGTAAGTAGTTAAACAAAATTAATCACACAAAATTAAGGTATGAAATCGTTATCCAGGCTGGAAACTCATGTGTAAATAATTCTTTGCGATTACTTAAAAAAGATAATTTAATCGCCTTCATGGGTGATCGCCTTTACTCAATAACAGACCACTGCATATTTAGGAATTGTGTGTGAGATTCATAAGAAGTAGACCGTTGGTGCGATCGCCCTCACTCGACAATCAACTAGGCGATGTCTACGACGGGCTGCGCCTACGCATTAAACCGTCCAATCCTCAATTAACAATCCGAGTACTTTACTGAAATCCCGATGATTGCGTGTTAGTAAAACTAATTTACGGGATGGTGCGATTGCTGCAATCCGCGAATCCATTCTTGCAAGTTGAATGCGTTTAGCTTGTAATTGACTCAGTGCAGTAGCAGCATCAGCATCAAATGACACAAGCGGTAGAACCTTGAAATCATTTATAAGACGTACCATCATCTCATAACCCTTAACGACTTCACTATCGTTCCGAGCGCGACTGATATACGTATGGCTACCAAGAAGTTGTTCGTGAAACGTCACAATTGAAATTGCAAAATCTGATAGCGGATATTGAGCCATACGGATCGAAAGATTGATGTAATCTTGCCCCATCTGTCGCTGGATGATACTTAAATGATCTGTATCCAACAAATATTTCATGGCTCATCCTGAATTTCGATTACTGGCTCGTCGCTTTGACGAATCGCACGTCCATAAGCGAGTACCTCTTCAAACGCAGGCTCATCTTTGAAGGAAGCTGTAATTTGTTGCAGCCAATTGGTTGGTTGAGAAGCCGCTACTTGTTTTTGCAACTCCGTCACCGCCGCTTCGACAGCTGCGAGACGTTCTTCCAGAGAAATATTAGTTGACATTTGAGGTTTTCCCTTACTGCATCACGCCTATCTGCAGAATAACGAGTTAGAGTAAGCGGTGGCAACTCTCTCGAAGGTAATTAAAGATATTTAATTGCTTTTATGAGCGATGTCTGCGACGGGCTTTGCCTATGCTCTCACTCGACAATAAACTAGGCGATGTCTGCGACGGGCTTCGCCTACGCATTAAACCGTCCAATCCTTAATTAACAATCCGGGTACCTTGCCCAAATCCCGATGGTTGCGCGTTAATAAAACTAATTTTCGAGATAGTGCTACGCTGAATAGCCCATCGTAGACATCGCCTCGTTGCAGCACGATGTAAAGCTGTTCTAGACTTAGAAAGATGCTATGCAGTTTATAATCACCATGAGCTATCACGATATTATTACAATTGAACCGGACAAGCGAGGTGGTAAGCCTTGTATTCGACGGATGCGAATTACCGTGTACGATGTTCTCGGCTGGTTGGCAGTTGGTATATCTCATGGGGAGATATTAGACGACTTCCCTGAATTAACAGAAGAAGACATTAGGGCAAGTCTAGAGTTTGCTGCTGACCGTGAACATCGTTTAGTTGCTTTTCTACCAGACGCTACGCAAACGGTAGGTGGTGTTTAAAGCTGCTTTTTGATCAAAATTTGAGTCGCAAGCTGGTAACTCAATTAGCAGACGTTTTCCCTGATTCCAGTCATGTTCAGTTTCATGGGCTGGAAGTGAAGACTGATACTGAAATATGGCAATTTGCTAAAATCAATGACTTTTGCATCGTAACTCAAGATGTAGACTTTGCCGAAAGAAGCCGTTTGTACGGTTCTCCGCCTAAAGTTGTATGGCTACGCTGCCAAAATGCACCCACAAAGCAAGTTGAATCTCTACTTCGTTCTGGGGTGGAGGTAATTCAGGAGCTTTTGAATAATCCAAGTCTGCATTGCCTAGAATTGTACTAAAGCTTTGTTTTTGGGGCATCGTCTGTGAAATGCACAAGAAGTAACCCGTCATGCAATGTCTAAGATGGTCTACGCCTACGCCCCAACTCAAAAGTAGATTCATCCACTGAATTTCTGAACAATTGTCTGTACAATTGCCAAAATCGCTCCTACATTATCCAAGTAATATCTTTGCTTATCAAGCAAAGCCACTTTTTGCGAAAGGTGAAGAAACTGCCATACTTCTCCTGTTGTCACGCATCCATACACGGGTATTTCTGTTTGTCCAGATAAACGATTGAATAAATCCGCTGCCACCATTTGGGCGATGCACTGTCCTAACCCAGCTTCAACATCATTTTTCTTCGCTTCCACAACAGTGAGAATTGGGCTACGCAACGGTGGTAAAGGTGGAGCCATTGCTAAAATAAAATCACATTCCCCAATCAAGCCCTGTGCAGGATCAACGTCAAGTCTTTGTCCAGAGAAAATAGCCAAGCTATCTTGGCTAAGATCGCGGCAGGCTAGTAAAATCGGAACAATAATAAATTCGCTCCGAGCCTTTTCACTAATCAGAGCTAATTGGGTTCGCTTTCCTAAAGTTTCATTTAACCATGAAGGAATAGAAAGAGGTACAAGCTTAGGAAATAGATCAGCTTCTTGGGTGGTGATTCCCAAAACAGCCGCAGCTTTTTCTAGAGTGAAGTCGCTGTACGCCATAGTTTTGCATTGCTTTGAGTATATGACGTTTTCAATAAAAGGGAATTACTTCTATTTTACCCCTGTTGTAGAGTTATCTAAGGATTCTGTGTGGAATGCTCCCGAAGTAGCACTTGAGAATGACTCATGTTGTTAAGAAGAGATCCGAATTATTGAAGGCTAATTTGCCAAGTTATTGCGGATTCATCCGAATCAAGTCTGTCAAAATACTATCCAAACTGCCGTTAACTTGAATGCGATCGATCTTCTCTGCAATCCGCTCTAATACTTCGAGTTCTTTCAGACGCAATGCGACGGGATTATCCTCCATCACTTTGGCTGTGTTTAACATACTGCGAGTAGCAGCCGTTTCTTCTCTACGTCTGACTACGTTTGCTTGAGCGGCTTTTTCTGCCTCAACTACCTTACTCAAGATAGTCTTAATTTCACCAGGTAAAATAATATCTTTGACACCTACAGAATCTACTTCAATTCCATAGTCTGCGGCTTTTTGGCGAATGTATTCAGAGATACTTCTATCAATTGCACCTTTATCTTCTAATAAAGCATCTAAGTTGCGTTCGCCAACCGCACCACGCAAAGCAAATTGTAATTCTTTGTATAAGAAGCCGGAAATATCTGATAACCCATTTTTTGCCCTCAATGGATCTTGGATGCGGAAGCCAGCCGTCAAATTCAACCGCAGAGGTACTTTATCTTTAGAGAGAATGTCTTGACCGGATACTTCCATATTTTGGAGTCGCAGGTCAATGGTTTCGGTTTGAAAAGAGCGGCCAAATAACCACCAAGCGTGTGTCCCTGGCGATCGCAGTCCTTGAAACTCTTGATTAATGTATACTAGTCCCACGTGTTGGGCGGGAACTTGGCAAATATGCAAACAGTTACGACTGAGCAATTTCACTTCTGTTGAACCTTCAACTAACTCAGCTACTAAGCTAGGCTGTAACTGAGCATCAGCGCTGATGTCGAGAATTTCCACTGCAACACCCTGCCAAAATAGCTTGCGGCTGGTAGGTGGCAAAATAGAAATCACTTTCCCTCTACATCGCACAATTGCAACTTGCGAAGCCAATAATTGCACGGTTTCACAGTAAGCAGCAATAAAGTCGGGATGTTTTTCAATGAGTACATCTTCCAGGGGGAAGTCTGGGTTAGGGATAATCCGGCTGAGAATTCGGACTGTAACATCTCTATCTACCGACCAAAAAGCATACTCTCCTGGTTCTAGAGGTCGCACAAAATTATTTTGCAGATATAGTAAACCAATCTCATACTCTGAGATTTGAAACTTCTTCACTCCATTCAACGCAACTGAGCGCAATTGCTGTACAAAGGAACTAGGTAATTCCCAGCTTTCTTCCAAGTTGAATATATGAGACTCTACTTCAATAAAACCACGCCAAAAAGCAATCAATTTATTTGGTGCAACGCTTACCCAATTTTGACCGTAGCGGACTAACGCAACTTGATTGAATGCGGTTCTGATAATCAATAAGTGTTCTTGTAGTTCGGCTTCGTGATTTCGCAACAACAGTTCTAGGTTCTCAATCTGAGCTAGTGGCTGATTGAGGTCATGAATTTTTACTTGCCAATGCCGACCTAAATATGTATGTGTACCGGGTTGCAAAATTTTTTTAAAGTCACTGCGGTGATATAAGATGCCGATTTCGTTAGGTTTGATATAAAACGTTTTCCACATAGTGATTTGCATAAATAATTTGTGTGATAGCTTAAGTAAGCTAGGCGATTACAACTAGCTAAGAAGATTTGAACAACACATTTATAACCTTGCTTCAACTCAAATACCACCTGTATCTCACAGCTTAACTACTGGAGTATACAGAATTTACTAGAGGTTCTTTAGGCTTTACAACCCTGGAAACAAAAGCTAAAAGATTAGTTTTAGCAGCTTGTACTACTATATACTACAAAAAAATTGTTTACTCTGCCAGTGCAAGTTTTTACAGTTCCGGTGCGGGCAAAAGCTTCTCCAAAGCTGGATTAAGATTGCGTTACTTTTCCCAAATTGCTTAATGCCAATCTAAAAAAAGAGAACCGCGCTCAAATATGCCGTTCGCTTTGCCAATTCAGAATCCCCAAAGGAAAACCAGATGTAGGAAAAGGAAGGAACATACTCAAGTTAGGGAGAGATACAGTTGCGCTAGCTCTTTTACTGTTATAAATACCTGCATGACAGAGTAGAAAAAACAAAAGGGAAAACGAGAAGTTTTTTTGATTGGGGTTTTTTGAACACCCAATACATTTGTGTAGCCATAAGGCTGCCTTGTCCCTAACAAGGTGCCCGTACCCAGGGCGAGGGTTTTGGTTGAAAGTATAGGAATCGAACCTATAACCAATCGGCGATACACCGATCGCTCTACCAAATGAGCTAACTTTCATGGTGAAATAGTTGAAAGTACTGGGCGGTATACGCTATTACCAGAGGTTAGCGTACCAGTCGGGTATACAGAATCCAAACTACAGCTTTGTGACTTTGTTACTATCCCGGTTCAAATCTAGCACAGGAAAAAAGTTAAAAGAGTGAATTCCATTCGCGCTGGCTATTATTGGCTGAGGTACACCTAAATAAGTCTTTTCTAGCTAAATAAGCAGCTTTAAAAACGTACTTCATCTGTTTGGGAGTCACTATATTTCTGCTTGATACGTTCCACGCTTGATTTAAATTCTGCACCTTTGTTCGGGTTAATCATTGCTACATAATTTGCAAACCCGGTAATTGCGGCAATTAAATTAGTTGATTTTCCCCAACTTTTTCCTGATAAACCTTCTTGTTCTATTTGATATAGAGTTGCACGAAAGGCTTTTAATGTCTTTTTAGATATATTTAATTGCGTATTTACAATAACACCTGTTACTTCTTGCTGCACTGATTTGCCGGAAATTTTGGTTTTATTATCATTAACGGTAAAATTTTCACTATGAATAATAAATTTAGTGTTTTTAATCAAATTAGATATTTTGGACGATGCATCCTCAAAAGCAGAAAATGTTAAATCGTCAGCGTACCGCGTATAGCAAAACCCCAGATTTTCAGCGATCGCAGCAAGACGACTATCGAGATTACGGCAAACTAGATTAGAAATAACAGGACTTGCAGGCGAACCTTGAGGTAAATGGCGGTTTTCTGAAGCTGTATAGTTAATTTGTCCATTTATCGCTATTTCAGCAGTCGTACAAATCAACCCGAAAATTGTCGCCGTAGGTTCTGAATAACCAAACCCAAAAAATAATTCTTTGACACGTTTGTAAGAAATTGATTGAAAAAAATTCTGTAAATCAATATTGACTATTACATTTGCACCAACATGGGGTTTAGCATTGGTGACTATCGAACGATTTTTACAAAAGCCGTGCGCTGCATTATGAACTTCTAATTTCTCTAAAATATTCTCTAGAATCCACCTTTGAGCAGCTTTAAGTTCGGGCTTTGGTGCAGAAATAATTCTTTCTCCACCTGTCTTTTTTGAAATTTTGAAAGGGAGGTAATGTCTAGTTAGGGATGTACTAGTTGTTAAAGAGTGCAGTTTTTCCAAGCTTATCCCCATCGCCAAGGCTATTTTTTCGGGAGTATTATATTCAGCTAAACCATGCGATCGCAAAAGTGCTAAATTATCAGTTTGCGATTTTTCTAGATTACTTTCAGTCGCTAATGGGGTAGTAGTTATATTTTTGCTGTACATAATACAAAAGCTTTTTTAACTCTGCCAGTGCAAGTATTTACAGTTCAGGTGTGGGCAAAAGCTTCTCCAAAGCTGGATTAAGATTGTTGTTACTTTTCAAGAGACTACTCAATGGCAATCTAGAAAAAAGAACTGTGCTCAAATATGCCGTTCGTTTGCCAATCTAGAATCTTGAAGGAAAACTAGATGTAGAAAGGAAGGAACATACTCAAGCTAGGGAGAAATGCAGCTGCGCTTACTCCTTGACTGTGACTATCGAACATCACCCTTACAAGTGATGACCGACAGCAAAACACTTACACCGCAGAGTTGAGAAAATGAGGGGTTTGGAATCTGTTGAGATCCGTACCATATTGGCTACCTTTATAGGGTAGTGTCTTTTAACCCGGACAGGGTTGGGTGAAAGTATAGGAATCGAACCTACGACACATCGATTATGAGTCGATTGCTCTACCAGTGAGCTAACTTCCTGGAGTTTGATACAGGAGTTGAACCTGTGACCCATCGATTATGAGTCGATCGCTCTGCCAACTGAGCTAATCAAACAATGGTATAGTTTAAAGCACTCGGCGGTATACGCTTATGCAAAAGCTTGGCGCACCAGTTAGGCATATAGAACCTAAACCATAGCTTTGTAACTTTGTTACTATCCCGCTCCAAATTTAGCATATTGGGAATTAGATGATAACAGGTTTGCCTATTCAGTCCTCAACTAGTAAATTAATTTGGCTGCAACGGGCTTGTTAGTGTTCTATTTATTATTCAATAGCCTGAATTGCTTTAATGATTTCTAAATCAGACGCTAGAGCATTATTATCAATTACTTGATCCCAGTTATAACTAACCTGAGCAACAATTTTGTTGTATTCCTCTACTTTGTCGGCAGATATTGGAATGTGAGCGGTGCTATCTCGATTTCTCACTCGTTCTAAGCACTTATCCAATGCACATTTCACTTTAATAAATTTGATCTGATACTTATTTTTTAAAGACTCATGCAACCTAGCAAAACCCTCTCCTGCACCGAGGGATTCTATCATTACCCGATCATTGCTTTCAAATACTCGGTCGATTTCTTCCTCAACAATATCCCATCCATCTCGATCCTTGGCTCCACTTTGCAAATAATCAACCCATATTGGCTCTACAGGAAGAAATTTGATTGCTGTATGAGCATTAACCAAAGTTCCAATGTGAGTTTTACCTGCTCCTTTTGGGCCAACTAAAATGAATAGTGTTTTCATTGATATTTGCCAAGGAAGTTTGAGCAATGATTTTTGCGCTTCAGTCTGGAAAAGCCAGGCCAGTCATTGGGTCACGGATATATAACCCTAATGTGAGACTACGCATCACTTCATCCCAAATAGGTATTAGCGGCTCTGCTTGATCTACCCAATAATCGAATGTAATCAAGCACTGAACATTTGACCCCAAACCAATGCAAGTCCGCGAAAAAGCTTCCCGTGGTTCTTCCTGAGTATCAATGAACTTCATCTCTGTCCACACAATTCTGGCAGTTTGACGCTTGACAGTAAAAATTTCTCCCTTGGCAATGATGTTGCGGCTGTCGTCTTCCAGGACTTTCTTCAACGTGGCTTTTAGCGGAAACTGGCTCCAGTCATTGGGTGGCAGACGATTGAAAGATACTTCCAGACAACAATCATCGTTAGGTGGTTTTTTATCGAGGAACTTGAAAGATTTCTCTTGTGGCTCAAAAAACCAATCCTGGGGAACATTGAAGCGAACAGCGCCTCGATCTCCTACAAAAATCTTGTAGCCTGATGGAGATTCCCAGCGATGGTCAGGTTTTAGTTCAAGCGTTTCTTTTATCCATTGGAGATTGCTTTTCTTACGCTTTGCCATAGTGTTTTTGCCAATCTGCTGAAGAGGGCGTAGGCGTTAGCCCGTCGTAGACATCGCCTAATTTGGGTCGTAGACAATCATCAACTTTGTTAATGTTATCAAATTGCTAGTATTTAGTAGCGCTCTTTTATTACTCTTACCAAATAAAAATTAGAAATCTTGATTTTCATTCATCGGCTTTATGAATCTATGGGTAGGTTGGGAGCCACAGTCAACCCAGCAAGTTAACGTTCTCGTTTAGCGGCGGATTGGCGTTAAAAGTTTAGGCAACTCCCAAGAAAGGGATATTTTTTTGAACCAGCAAGGAATCGTTAAGAACCTATTTGGCAATTTTGACGGTAAAACTCAACGTTATGATTAAACTTTCAGCTTTCAGCATTAAAATCTTAGCAGCAGTGTTCATGGTTATGGATCATGTGTGCTATTTGCTAATGCCAGAGTTATTAACATTGCACTTTTTTGGGCGATTGAGCTTTCCTCTCTTTGCATGGCTTCTGGCTAAAGGCGAAAAACATACCCAAAATGTGTACCGCTATGGAAGCAGGCTATTAATTACAGCAATTATATCTCAGCCAATCTATACTGTTGTTTTCCAGCGGTTTTCACTTAATATTCTCTTCACGCTTCTTCTTGGACTTGTAATGTTGCGCTTAGTAAAGCTATATCCGCAATTATGGCAGCAATTCATAATTATTGGATTGTGTGCAGCGGTTTCTGAAGGTTTGGGCTTTGAGTATGGAGGATATGGGATTGGAGTAATTTTATTGATGTCTCTAATAGACAAATTGAGGCCCATAGTATGGTTGCTCTACTGGTGCATCTTGCACTTTATTTTAGTAATTCTATCTATGAATTATATATTTCAAGTTTGGGCAATTTTTGCAGGGTTCATTGTTCTTCGATTCAATGGTAAACAAGGTTCACGGGCTAGATGGTTCTATGTGTTCTACCCGGCTCATATAATAATTTTAGGTATAATCAATTATTTAATACAGTCCAGGTAGGATTGACGATTTGATAAGCGATATTTACGACGGGCTATGACGCTCGTTCGCGCAGCGTGCCGTAGGCAAGACTCGCTAACGCTTCGCTATCGGCGTCGCTCACTTTGTTAATGTGAAATTGCAACTAGCTACATTAAAATAACACGTTGCAAAGCAAAACTTTTTATTCTTTTGGACAAGCATCAGACACACCATAAACATAGGTAGCTTTGTATTCTTCTCTTTCATTTTTACGAGCATATCCAAGTTTAATTTGTCCGTTAGTTCTGACAAATACTCCTTCTACCCATTTTTTTGATTGTGTACTTGCCCTGCGAACAGATAAGTGATCTATGGGAATAGAGTTATCTAACTCAATTGAAACAATTCTGCTTCCATTCCATCGGGTAACTTCGGGTGGAGCAAATAGATAGATAAAGTTAGTATTAGAGCCTGATGGTTGTACAACGATGCGGTCAATCACTTTAGCTGGTCTAATAATTTTTCGCCTGAATCGATCAGACAATTCAAACTCTGCAACATCAGGAAAATTACCTCCAATCATTAAAACCTGCTTGATCAAATTTTGGCTGGGATCAAGCATGACAGCACTTAACTCAATTTGAGTAATTTCACTGTCGGCAGAGATTTGAAAGCGTCCCCTTGGAATGCCATCCATACTCAAGGCTCGACCATCTTCAGTTTTGTAAGGGAGTTTAATTTGAGGCAGGCTTAAAGTAACTATCTGGTTCTCACATTTTGCTGCCGTAAGAAAGTACTTACTGGCTACAACGACAGCAATTGTTGCAATTGGCGCAGCAATAATCACAAGTGGACTTTTCCGCATCATTTTTTATAGTCTTAGTGCCAGTAAACACTATTCTATACAACCTTTTATATACCTCAACAGAGGATTTACGGTTATTAGGATGGCAATAGTGATGTTCCCCTTGCGTTAGATATTTGGAATGTTTGAGATCATGATGTGTTGCGACAACGCACCCTACTTGAAAGGTGTAGTCATATTTGAAGCTAAAATAATGAACTCATGTTATGCAAAAAGATTGAGCCAGAACTATAGGAATCGTATTTGGTTTTTGAAATTACCTACGTGGGCGGGGAGTAGGCAGTAGGGAGTAGGGAATAAGAAATTAGGCTTTTCGAGCTGTACCGAGCTTTTTCAGAAATCAATTATTAGTCCTATATCCCCTAACTAAAGGGCGATCGCAAAAAAATTGTAACTTGCATTTTACTAATAAACGAACCGAGGGTTTGCATTAGACAGACTTCACTTTATTTAGCCCAACCTACGGCTAAACATAAATTTGCTGCAATCCATACGGTAATTAAAAAAACTAATTTAAGCAATTACCAAATTCTATTTTTCTTGCCGAAAAAGTTCAAATACTAGATATATTTATTTATAAAGATAGATGCTATACAGTTACATGTATTCCTTTAGAAGGATCTGTTTTTTTAAAAATTACTTTTACTAGACCATAAATTGAAAATAAATAGTAGATATACATTTCATTCAATGATATTCATCAAATAAATCTTATAAATCTTAGTCTTTTGTTAATGTTTACCAGTTATGATGCCAGAGTAGTGAATAATAATTCGGATTTAAATATCTAGGGATAATTGTGACATCCAAGAAAAATGCCCTAGATTTATCCCCCAAGCTGCAAAATGTAGCCGAAAGCAACTACTGAATAGGTAAATATTTAGGGTAACAAGCATGAGTTATACTATCGAATCCGCACGCAATATTTTCTCTAGCACTCAAGTGGCAGATGCTGTTCCAGCCACTACAGCAATGTTTGCTGAACTCAACATTGACGAGCAACTGGCATTTCTCTGGTATGCTTACGCTGAACTAGGTCGTACAATTACTCCAGCTGCTCCCGGAAAAGCCAATCTCCAATTAATGGAAGGTATATTCAACGAAATTAAGCAGATGTCTCATGAAGAACAAACGCAATTAATGAGAGATTTAGCGAGTAATGCTGATACTCCTATCAGCCGTTCTTATGCATACTTTGGTGTCAACGCCAAGCTAGGATTCTGGTGGCAGTTAGGAGAGTGGATGAAACAGGGTATCGTCGCTCCTATGCCAGTTGGCTATCAAATGTCAACTCAAGTTAAAGCAGTACTAGAAGCTGTTCAGAAAATCGATCAGAGTCAGCAAATTACTGTACTACGCAATACTGTAGTAGATATGGGGTTTGATCCGTCTCTGGCTGATAAAAAACAGGCACAAGTCATAAACTTTAAGTTCCCACGTGCATCCCTAAGTCCCCAATTTACTATTGAGGGAGTTACAGAACCAACAGTGCTGAAATACATTGAAGCCATGAATGCAGATAACTTTGAAGCTGCTGTTGCTTTATTTGCTAACAATGGTGCGCTGCAACCACCCTTCCAAAAACCAATTGTTGGTCGAGAAGCTATCACTTCCTACCTAAGAGATGAGGGACAAGGGTTAGTGATGAAGCCAACCAAAGGCGTTTCGGAAACTATAGAAGATGGTTATACACAGCATAAGGTTACTGGTACGGTCGAAACTCCTTGGTTTGGAGGTAATGTTGGGATGAACATTGCTTGGCGATTTTTACTCGATCCTCAAGGTCAAATTTACTTCGTGGCTATTGACTTACTTGCTTCTCCCAAAGAACTGCTTAATCTAACTCGCAAGTAAAATTTCTTTCTTTGTCTTAATACAAAAGCAATCGCGCTTGTCTAAGATGATGTTTTAAAAGGGTTTTTTGCTCTCATAGTTAGCACAGCAAATAATTTTAGTACATAGCTAAAACCTGAATTTGGCGTTGTACTTAACCCAGGCAGAACTGAAAAATTATAACTTTCGGGACTTTTAAAATATCCTCTAAGCGCCATGATGATCATCAAATAAAATATAAATCAATGCTCGGTTCACCTAGAACCGAGCTTTAGTAATCACCCTTGATATACAGCAGATTGCAATTTCTCTACGAGAGGCTACGCCAAGGTGAGGTACAGATAATCGTAGGGGCACAACATGTTGCATACGTGTCAACTTAAACTCAAACACTCAATTTACCGTAGTTTTAGATCCCCCAACTCCCTTAAAAAGGGGGCACAAGACTTTAATTCCCCCCTTTTTAAGCCTACGGTGTATATACAAGTCAAATTACCCCCCTTAATCCCCCCGTTTATTGGGGGGAAATAGGAAATTTGGTGCCCTCCCCTTTATAAGGGGAGGGTTAGGGTGGAGTAAAACTTTGGTTAATCAGCTATTTCAGACTTGTGTGTACACCGTAGCCTTTCCAAGGTCATTACAGCACAAAAATATAAATAAAGTCGAATTTAGTTAGCAAAAGAAGCTTTTACTTTCTCAAACCCCAGTTTGCTTTCTCATTTTGGTGTTTTCCGCAAGCAAAAGCAGCTTTTACTTTCTCAAACCCCAGTTTGCTTTCTCATTTTGGTGTTTTCCGCAAGCAAAAGCAGCTTTTACTTTCTCAAATCCCAGTTTGCTTTCTCATTTTGGTGTTTTCCGCAAGCAAAAGCAGCTTTTACTTTCTCAAACCCCAGTTTGCTTTCTCATTTAAGTAGTTCGCGCAATCTACTGTAATTATCCCTATGTAGCAAAAGCCATTGCAGATTTGCCGGAATTCTCTCAGGCTAATCTATACGTAAATTATTTAAGGTAAATAATATTACCCATATTGGATTACAAGGTGTAGATCATGGCTCGGAGAAAAAGAACTTCTGTAGTGTTAGAAAGAGCAGTGCGTCGTGCGGCTGGCATAAACTCAATTGATCCGAGTTTAGATTTAGGCAATGGACTCACCTTACCTGTTTTCTCAACTCTGATCGAGAGAATGCGAGCTAGAGAAAATGCCTACAACAGCGCTCTCTCCAGTTTGGATAAGTTGTATCGTGAAATGCTGGAAACAGAAGACGAGTTGGGAGATATGACAGAGCATATGCTGATGGCAGTTGGGACTCGATATGGTAAAAGCAGTGTAGAGTACAGCATGGCGGGAGGAGTTCCTAAAAATCTGCGTCGTAAGGGACTGCGAGGCGAACTGCCAACTTCCAGTGATGAGCAACCGTCATTCGTTGCCAGTGTGGAGGGCAAGAATGGAAAGAAAACGGTAGCGACAAATTAAGATGTGCCTTAGTACTCAAAATTTTGTCAAACCTAAATAATTGCGTAGGCGCAGCCCGCACTTCTCTACGAGACGCTTTGCGTAGTTTGCTTCCACGATCGCGTAGCGTCCCGTAGGGAAGTGGTACGGCAGAGCTACGTGACCATCGTAGACATCGCTGTTTTATCAAAATATTTATTTGTTAGTAATTGTAGCTAACTAAGACTATGATGGTGCGTTGCGCTTTGCGACAACGCACCCTATCGCTTGACAAAAAAATGTAAACAAAGGTTAGTATGTGGGCATCTTGGGAACTATAGAAGGAAATCAGATTAGCATCAACTTCTAATTTCCAATGAAAATTCACTATCTTAGCAAAGGTAAAGCGTTACCATTACAGATTGTTCTTGTTGTTCCCTTCCTCATCCAAATTTTTGCAGCGGTAAGTTTAGTGGGTTATTTGTCTTTTAAAAATGGACAAAGAGCAGTTAACGACCTAGCAGGGCAGTTAATGGATCGTACCAGCGATGTAGTGGATGAACATTTGAAGTCTCATCTTTCCGTTCCGCAAACGCTCAATCAGATTAACGCAGATGCTATCCGCAGGGGAATGTTAAATGTACGCGATCGCCAAACTCTTGGCAAGTATTTCTGGGATCAGATGCAGGCGTATGACCTGACTTATATTGGTATCGGGTTAACCACAGGTGAGGGGCTTGGAGCTGCTCGTTATGATGGCAAGACGATTACTATTGATGATTGGACTGCCAAGATTCCCAATAATACTTCTACATATACCACAGATAATCAAGGTAATCGAACTCAGGTGAATGCTCGATGGACTTGGAACAATTTCAGCGAATCTTGGTATACCCAATCCATCGCCGCTGGCAAACCTATTTGGGGAAAGATTGTGACCATAAATACGCCAACAGGGCCCTACATTACTGCCTCTGCCAGTCGTCCGATTTATGATTCGCAAAATCGGTTGTTGGGAATGATTGCAACGGACATTCACCTGCTGAAACTCGGCGATTTTTTACGCAGTTTAGATGTTAGTCAGTCTGGGGAGGTATTCCTTTTAGAGCGGGATGGCACATTAGTCGCCAGTTCTGCTACAGAAAAGCCCTTTACCATCGTTAATCAAAATATTCAAAGATTGCGGGCGATCGACAGTGCCAATCCAATGATCCAGAACATTGCCAAATACCTCCAAACTTTCAACGGATTTGCTTCCATCACTAAAGACACAGATTTTCAGCTTGAAGTGCAAGGAAAACGCCATTTTGTCGATGTTGTACCTTGGCATGACAAGTATGGCTTAGATTGGCTAGTGGTAGTGAGTGTGCCAGAAAACGTATTCATGGCGCAAATTAATGCCAACACGCATACCACGATCGCACTTTGTTTTGGCGCATTGTTGGTTGCCTCAGTGATGGGCGTGTTCACCTCTCATTGGATTGTACGCCCGATTCTGCGCCTGAATTGGGCAAGTGAAGCAATGGCATCTGGCAATTTAGATCAGACAGTAGAAACTAGCGGTATCCGAGAACTTAATACCCTATCCAACTCTTTCAACCACATGGCAGGGCAACTGCATGAATCGTTTACTGCCTTAGAGAAAAGCAAGGAAGAACTAGAAGATCGGGTAGAAGAACGCACTACTGAACTCAAAAATGCATTAGAGGAATTGCAGCGCACTCAATCTCAAGTTATTCAAAGTGAAAAAATGTCTAGCCTGGGACAACTAGTTGCTGGAGTTGCACACGAAATTAATAATCCAGTCAACTTTATTCATGGCAATCTCAATCATGTGCAAGAATATACCCAGGATTTATTAACGCTTGTGCAGTTGTATCAGGAGCATAATTCTAATCCTGTTCCGGAAATTCAAATTGCTGCCGAAGACATGGATCTAGAGTTTTTGCAGTCAGACTTGCCGAAAATGTTGTCTTCTATGAAAGTGGGCACTGATCGCATTCGCCAAATTGTACTGTCGCTGCGGAATTTCTCCCGCATGGACGAAGCAGAATTCAAAAGCGTCGATATTCATGAGGGCATCGACAGTACCCTGATGATTTTGCAACACCGTCTCAAAGCTAAACCAGAACAACCTGAAATTGAGGTGATCAAAGACTATGGGAATATACCCCTAGTAGATTGCTATGCCGGACAACTCAACCAGGTGTTTATGAATATTTTAGTGAATGCGATTGATGCGTTAGAAGAAAGCAATACCAAGCTTACCTATCAGGAGATCAGGGATAATCCCAGTCGAATTAAGATTCGGACATCCGTAGTTAATTCAACCTGGGTAGAAGTGGCGATCGCTGATAACGGAGTTGGTATTTCTAAAGAATTTCAGCAACGAATATTCGATCCCTTTTTCACCACCAAACCCATTGGTAAAGGAACTGGGATGGGTATGTCTATCAGCTACCAAATCGTCACAGAAAAACATGGTGGCAAACTGGAGTGCTTCTCAACTTCTGGAAAAGGAACCGAGTTTATCATTCAGGTTCCTCTCCGGCTAAAGGTTCATGGAGTGGTTTAACTTGATACTGATTTGGAATTGTCGAATTATCTAAGTATTATTACAGTATACAAAGTTTGGACTCTAACATATAGCAATCCGGTTTGACAAATGGTTAAAATCAGTAGTCCTATTTGTTGAGGAATTTATGCAGATAAATCAGGTGATTGAAACCTACGATCAGGGCGCAGTGGATTATGACGCAATTATGAAGCGTTACTGGCACATCGAGCGCGAACCTCTAATTGCTTCTTTGCAGCTGAAGCCAGGACAAACCGTACTAGATGCTGCGGTAGGAACAGGTCTTAATCTTTCAGCCTACCCTGAAGGCGTGCATGTCGTCGGTGTTGATCTTTCTGAGAAGATGCTGGATGAAGCACGTAAAAAGCGCGTATCCGCAGACATTACCTTCAAGGTATCGGATATGTGCAATCTTGATTTTCCTGATAATAGCTTTGATGCAGCAGCGTCGGGATATACTCTCTGTGTCGTTAGCGATCCAGTCCGTGCTCTTGAGGAAATTCTCCGAGTTACCAAGCCTGGTGCATTTATTGCCATTCTCGATTACTGCAAATCGCAAGATCCAGAGTTTTATAAATGGCAAGAATTAATATTTGATGCTACTTCACAGCTAGGCTTCCCGACTGGCAAAATCAAGTGGAATGCATTGATGGATTATGACGAATTGATTTATAACAGTAAGCTTCCCATTGAAGTGCTTGCGGACGATCGCACAGACAGTCCAAACCCGTTTTTATGTGGTTGTCAATTCCTGCTGAAAAATTCAAAAGGTTAAAAGCAATAGGATCGCACTCTTGTTCAATGAGTGCGATCGCAGTATGTGCGTTATTACTCAAAATTTTGTCAAGTAGAAAGAAAAGCGATCGCTACAAAATTAAGATTAACTTTATTGAGCGATGATTACGCAATAGTTATAGCAATGCTTAACGCAGCAATATATCTGGTGCATTACAGCTAATCTCGACTTTTTAGAACTCTTAAATACTTGCATAACCGTAACACACTCTGCTTAATATTTACTCAATCAATAGACTATCATCAATCCAAGAAACATAAGTATAATAAGTATCAGATTGAGCAAAATTAAGCTAACTATTAACCAAATGTTAATTGTAACATTTATTGACCTCAAGTATAGCACAGTAGCTCTATTAATAATTCCTACAATTATTGATGTATTAAATAAACAAGCAGCTGCTTTTCCAAAAATGTAAGAAAAACCATTTCCTTGCCGATAGCTTGGCGTTGTTAAGTGATTATAATACAGCGCAATAGCTAAGGTTCCAAAAAAAATAGTATAAGCTATTAGCCACTTTTTGTTAGGCATAATCTGAGCAATAGCAAAGGGAATAGCCAAGAACATTAGAAATAATAAAATAAGAGAATCAATCATTTATAAATTCCTTGTTTTTTAGAAGAGTTCAATAAATTCTTTGCTTACACAATATTTATTAAAATTATGACTTATGTTCACAAATTAAACTATATATCGTGAAAAGTTAGATCCCCGACTTCTTTAAAGAAGTCGGGGATCTGGACACTGAGAATTTTCACCACTCAAATAGGATTGCTATAAATCCACTGAAATTATTAGCCTATTCCTGAGTAAATCAAGATTCAGTTATCTTTAGATTTTATTTCCGAATTGCCTCTGGAATTGTGGTGCATTGCACTTGATAAAAAGACACCACAATTTACATTATTTATTTTTACAAGTGATTTTTAAACAATTCTAGAACATGTTTCCAAGCATCAGGAGCAGCTTCAGGATTGTAACTTGGGTGTTGTTCCATAAATGGGTACTTGTCTTTGAAAAATCCGGCAAAGAATCCATGTCCCGCATCGTAGCGGAATATACAATGATTTATTTGATGTTTCTTTAATTCTGCCTCAATTTGCTCGTTTTCTTCGTGGGAAACTAATGTATCTCTTGTACCAAAAAATGCATAGATAGTACCTTCAATTTCCGAGGTACGATTAATAGTTGGAGTCTCTTCACCATAACTAGAAGTAGTAATCCCACCACCATAAAACGAAGCTGTTGCTTTGATATCAGGTAAAGTTGCAGCCATATAAGCAACATGCCCGCCAAAACAGAAACCAATGACACCGATTGCATTATCTTTGACATTGGGTAAAGTTTTTAGGTAAGTAATGGTAGCTTGAATATCGCTGAATATCTCTTGATATTTTACTTGTTGATAATATTCCAACCCCAGCCGATAGCTTTCTGGACTAAACCCAACATCTTCAGCGCTAAAATCAGCCTCAAAACCGGGAGCAATACGTTGATACATTGCCGGAGCGATCGCTACGTATCCTTGTTTAGCAATTAGTTCGATGATATCTCGAATATTACGATTGATTCCAAAAATTTCTGGAAAAACTATAACTGCGCCAAAGGTTCCCTTTTGTGCTGGTTGAGCTAAGTAAGCATCGATTTCTAAGTCATCGTTGGGTACTTTGACATAGGAAGTGTTAATTTCGATGTTTGTTGTTTCTAGCATCTTTAGTTTCGGCTGATTTTATACCAACTCATTTATTTTGGCTGGTTTTCGACACAGACGGGCACAAACATCAGAAGTATTGCTCTCCTCACCTCAATCATGACTTTACAGCTATGAGCAGATCAAAGAAATTTCTAACTTTTGAATAGATACCATCTCAAACTTCTGGAAGATTCCAAGGGTTTTTGATTTGTGCGACCTTACATACAGTAAGCATAAAGACTCAAAATTAATAACCAGAAGAAAAAACAATGCCAGATCAAAGTTTTAGAACAAATATTCCAGAAGTTGACCCAACAGAGATTGAAGATACTCGAACTGCGATCGCAGACGAACATCACTCTTTTCTTGAAAAAGTCATGGTTCGAAGCGGATTTGCAGATTTGTATGACGCAAGAGACTTTACCGAAGTTGTGTATCGCGTTATGCGTGACTTAATGACCACGGACACAATTGATCGCGTCGAGTCAGAACTGCATACAGAAGCTATACCTACAGATGAAAAAGCACTCCAGTTTGAAGTGGCTGAACTCTGGAAAGACACCAATCCTGTTGTGAGATTTTTAAGTCGAATCCGTCAACCTTTGAAAGGCCCGGCTCCTATTGGAATTGATTCTAAGCTATTTCTAACGCGAGTTGCGAATGAAGGAGGGGTTCCAGGATCAGTTGAGGCAGAACAGGCAGTTAAAGCGGTATTTTCTGCTACCAAAGACGAACTTTCCGAAGAGCGGATTCAGGAAATTGCTGGCGCGCTGCCTGATTATGTACGTCAGCTTTGGGAGCAAGCTTAAATTAGAAGTATAAAAAGTTCAGTCTGTTTGCGAGTAACGATCGCAAACAGGCTTTTTCAATAGGTTTAGTCTACAGCAAACTCTGTATACTGCCTTACATGAGGTGCATGATATGCGATCACAATATCTTGCTTAGGCACTCCCTCGTTCACGAGTTGATCTGCGATGTCTACGACGGGCTACGCCTACGCATCCTCCGTTCCGTCATGCTGCACCCAAATCTTCCCATCTTTAATATCTATATGCAGCACACAGCCATAAATCCGGGTACTACTATCCTTCCATCCCACATGCACAAGCTGATAGTGGTCTTTTGTAGTATCAAAAATGGTTTGACTTTCTATTGGATCGCTCTCAGAACGCAACTTTGCTCGCGCCGTCAATAATTTCTGAATTAGTTCACGATACAAAATTAGCTTATCCATTCTGCAATCTCCTGTTTTTGTGTGTAGTACACCAAAAGAGGAATTTTGTCACGCACAATGACCCTTTGAATAGATATATAGACCGCAGAATCATATCACCTCACAAGTAAATCTGTGACAAAATAATATTGTTGTCTTATAGCCAATGCGATCGCTCACGACCTATGATTTCTACCATCTCGCGCCGCTACAGCTTGGATGAATATCGCGCGATCGAAGAAAAAGCCGAAGGACGCAGCGAATATCGAGATGGAGAAATTGTGCCTATGCTTGGAGGAACGCTCAAACACAGCCGCATCGGTGGGAACATTCTGACTTATTTTAGTACTGTGCTGCGTGATACTCAATTCGAGCCAATTAACAGCGATTTACGCCTGTGGATTCCTGAACATCGACGCGGAGTATATCCAGATGTAATGGTTTTTGACGGCGAACCGCAACTAAATGCTGAACGTTTAGATGAAGTATTAAATCCCACGCTGATTGTTGAAGTCTTATCTCCTTCCACCGCAGATTACGACCGACTCAGTAAATTTCGGATGTATCGCTCAATTGACAGTTTTAGCGAATATTTATTAGTCGAACAGGATGAACCTTTTGTAGAACGCTATAGCAAGCAAGCCAAAGGTTGGTTGCTGAGTGATTTTAGTGGCTTAGAGCTATCTATTACTTTAGATTCAGTTAGTATTGATTTGCCGATGGCAGAAATTTATCGCGGCGTTGTTTTTGAGTGAATGAGCGTGGGTTGAATGTGTTGTGCTTTGGGAGAATGTATGAGTTAGGAGTAGTGCGATCGCACTATACTTCCAATAATGGAATCTCTTGTTTAAAGAATTAAAAACACAGTTTTTATAAATCATAATGGATCTTCCATTGCCCACTTTGTGACTGCTTTATCCAAAACATCACCTAGTTGCAACTCAACCGATTTAAACCAATGTTCTCGAATATCATCTGGCAAACATCTAGCTGCTGCAAGCAAAGCACGTCGAAGCCAGGGAGATTCATTAGACAACTTACTTAGTTTAATACGAAGTAACCAATCTCGCTGTTTAGCTATTCCTAAAGCTAAAATTAACTGGCGACGACTAATTTCAAGATCAGCACCGAGAAGATTAATTAACTTATTGATATTTCCCCATTTGTCAGATGTTGCAAATAAATCCAATGCCCATATTCGATAATACTCTAATTCACTAACAATTGAATCTTCAACTAACTCAAGTATAAGAGAACCAATCTCTTCTCTTCTTACTAAGCTCAATGTTTCAAGGTTTTGCAAATACTTGATAATGTCACGAAAAGCAGGTAGGACTAAAACTAGATTATCATCATCTAGGATTTCATTAACAATAGAATCATCTTTTAAGCGTCTTAAATATCTTAATCCTGTTCTAACAACAGTCATGTCAGATTTTTCCTGGGAATTATTGAATTGTTCCCTTAGTGACTGAATTACTTCATTCGATAAATCAGTAGTTTTTTTTCGATTATAAATTGAATTTATGTTAGTATCCTCATATAGAGGTTTTAAAAACTTTGCAACCATTTCCTGAGAATGTTCTTTGTTTAATAAAGCTGTATCCTTATAATTTTTGAGTGACAATATGTTCGTCTTATCAGCTTGTACTTCAAGACGATTAACTTTAAGAATCTCTGTCAAGAAGGCTAAATAACGATAAGCTTCAGCACGACTTGAAGCAAATATTCGGAAATCGTCAACATATCTCACAAACCTAATACCATTGGCAAGTAGAGCTTCATCTATTTTGGAGATAGCCGCTTCTGCTAAAAGTCTTGCTGGAGCAGTACCAACAGGAATTCCATAATCTCCTGTACTACTCCAACCTTTAAGTAGATTCATTAGCACTTTTATATGAATAGATAAATGAGAAATATGACTTAGTAATCTCTCTAATGATGGTAAATGAATACGTTGATAAAAACTTGTAATATCTACTGATAAAACGTGAGTTAAATCATGGCTTTGTTCTATGATATTTTCAATCTGATCTTGAAACTGTCGATATCCAATTTCGGGACATAGAAGCTGTCCATCTGTATCCGGTAAAAATCTACTTGAAAATATAATTTTTTTCTCAATAGGTATACGCATTGATTCGATATCTTTGCCAAGTTCTTTAACTATTGCAGCAAAAATAATAAAATCTAATGGATCTATTTGAATAATATCTCGAAAAGCGTACCTATAACCCTTTTTAGGAGCCAACAATGTTATGTAAGGGCGAACTTGCCATTCAGAAAAATGTTGTTTTAACAAATACCGACGAGTTGCAAGCCAATTGTGTTTAATTGCTTGATACTCAAACGGGATTGGAAGTACATCAGTATCACCAAAATTCAGAGCATGTTTAAGTGCCCAGTCAAGGCTTTCTTCTTGAAGAATTAGCTGATCTGTCTTATTATCAAGCAGAGTGCCTAATAGCCGAGAAAATTCTGTTTCAGCCTTATCAAAACCTTTTTTATCAAATTCAGTGTATTTTGCTTCTAAAAGCTGCTGTAACTTTGTTAGTTTTCTTGATCCACTCTCACTAATATTAAACTTTTTGTAAACTGAGCTGAGTCTAACTCTCAAAGCTGTAGGTGAAATCTGTAGCTCATTTGCTACAGCTTCCATTGCCTTGTCACCGCCCAACACGAGTACAAATGCCTCTGTTTCAGCAGGAGAAAGATCATACTCACGAGCTATTAGCAATAGAAATTGCTCAGGAAGCATAGTTTTAACCACAAAGAACTACAGCAGTTCTATCGGCTGCTATAGATACAAGTATGATGTACACACTTATATCTATAACTGTGTATTTAACACTTATGCTCCTGATAAAACTGCTATGTATTCGTTATTTTACATCATTTTGTAAGATTTAATTAGAAATATAAAAATAATAAGCTAACTTTGTCTAACATAAGCTAACATAGCATTGTTGGAATTAAAACTTAATGACATGGTAAAACTACCCTTCTTCGGGCATTCTCAGCCAGATCCTCTCCATAAGATTCAGCTAGCATACCTTCAAGAACAACTGCGGCAGGCTAAATTAACTTTTGACCTTTCCGCAGCAGCAGTCACTTTTTCAATTAGTATCAGTGTTGTAGGAGCAGCATTGCTGTTTAGTGGCAGAACTTCTGAAGGAGCCGTTACCACTACGTCAGGATTAATCTCTACTAGCTTGTGCGCTCAAATTGCCAAAGATGCTACTGATAAACTAGAGAGGCTTGCCAAAGATTTAAAGTCTGTTCGTCAAATAAACTATTAAAAAGTTTTTGCATTACTTATTTGCAATAAGATATTGCACTGGTGTGACAAACTCCAGCAGGTATGGTGCGTTGCGCTACGCGACAACGCACATATCAATTTTATCTGCAAATTTAGGTACGCTTATAAACGATTTCCATCCTCAACTTTTCAATCTCTAATCTCAACTTGTCATTCTCCATCCTCAACTTAACATTCTCCTCTCTAATCAACTCAACTTCATTTCTCTTACTCAAAGCCTGATTAATCGCCAACTTACGCATATCTAACGAAAACCAACGCTGATAAGTTTGGGTGTGAACTTGTACGCTATGCCCCAAATTATCCGCCGCCGCTTTAATTGGTATCCCCAAAATATGCGCCCGAATTGCCCAAGCGTGGCGTAAATCATAAGGTTTAAAATCTAATCCTATCTTGCGGAACCACCAACTAACTCGCTGTGTTAACGCCGTTATCTCAGCATGATTGGTATTATCTTTTTTAGCGATCGCACTCCTCAACATCTCCAAATACTTCGGATTTCTCAAATCAAAATCCTCAATCCATTGCCTATATAATGGTAATGCTTGCCTCTCACCAGTCTTACAATCTTTATCAACTTTCCATGTCAAATCTGTATTTTCTTGACTCAACCACCAATCAATATCAGGATTAATAAAAAGTTCCCGTGGACGTAAACCAAAAACTGCTAACATTCCATACGCCCAACGCCAAAGTTGCCAGCTATATTTAATATTTTGATTAACTTGATTACCTCTACTATTAAGATAATCTTGAAACTTGAGAATTCCCTCAGCTATTTCCGTATCTGTAGGTATATTTCGGGAATTATTCTCAGGCATTTTGGAATATTTAGATAAATCGATTTCGATATTGAATGTCACACAAAATGCTGCGATCGCTCTGGCGGCATTATATTTAGCCCATTCTTTATCGATTTGCTCAATTGAACTGATTAGATTTTCCGCAGTTGCCAAATCTTGAGGATTGGTAAATCTCTTGGTACGGGAAAAGTAATAAAAAAAAGTATGTTCGCTTTTAGTTGTGCGTTTGTGAGTTTTAAAATACTCCTCTTCAAATTTTTCAAGTAATTTCCCTATAGTTTGAAAATCTTTTTTAATTGCTTCATTACCTAAATATTTATCATTCCATTCAAAAGTTTTACGAGCGATTAACTTCCCTAATTCATAGGCTTCTTCCTCAGCCGTCTTGAGTCCATCTAAGTTAGCGGGAATATTCAAACTGAGATTGTATTGCTTTCTCCCAGTTCCATTACTGTCCTTGTCTCCCGGCTTAATTGGTAACGTCGCTCTTAATTGCAGACTTCCATTCGATTCTCTAATTGTCACCTTTGCCTTTGCAGACTTCAAACGCAGATTAACTTTCTCTAATTCCAGTAGTACTTTCATTCTCATGTGTTCTTTTTGCTGCTGTGCTTGCAGAGATGAGCAAAAAAACAGGCGATTTTTTAATCGCCTTGGTTCAGGACAACATTTAGATGATGCGTGAGTTCTGAACCTAGTTATGCTGTGTTTTTAGCCTATATTTAGCCTAAAAATAAATGTGTTATCAGCGAACAATGCTTATCGCTAACACTGTTTACTGCAAACATTAGGCTGTTGAAAAGAATTAAATCACAAAAAGGATTACTCCGGTCCTTATCACGGTTATGACGGCTTCGCCATCTTCGCACGCGACATGGATTTGGCACTCAACAGCCCAACCTGGGGATTAATTGGCGCTCCTTGGAATGAAAAAGCTCAGGCTAAGAAGGCTGAAGCTAAGGCTAAGGCTGCCGTCTAGGGAAATGGGAGAGAGCGATAAGTAAGGATAACCTGGGGCTAAAACCCCAGGGGGGAGTTGGGAATACAAAATTCAAAATTGAAAGATTAAAAATTTATTTTGATTTTTGCATTTTGAATTTTGAATCATATTTCCACTCCCTTGCACAGACGCGATTAATCACGTCTCTACTCGCCACTCGCACCTCAATTAGTAAAGAATTCAGTAAGCTTGGAGATCCAGAAATGCCTCAGAATCCAGAAAAAATTCAAGACCACGTAGAGTTATTCCACCAGCCCGAGTACCAACAGCTATTTGAAAACAAAAAGCAGTTTGAAAACGGTCACGAAGCCGAAGAAGTACAACGGGTTGCAGAATGGACAAAGGGTTGGGATTATCGTGAAAAGAACTTCGCTCGTGAAGCTTTAACCGTTAACCCTGCTAAAGGCTGCCAACCACTAGGAGCAATCTTTGCTGCTGTTGGTTTTGAAGGTACTCTACCTTTCGTTCAAGGTTCTCAAGGTTGCGTTGCTTACTTCCGCACCCACTTAACCCGTCACTACAAAGAACCATTCTCTGGTGTATCTTCTTCAATGACTGAAGATGCAGCCGTGTTTGGTGGTCTGCAAAACATGATCGACGGCTTGGCGAACTCTTACCAACTCTACAAGCCCAAGATGATCGCTGTCTGCACCACCTGTATGGCAGAAGTAATTGGTGATGACTTACAAGCCTTCATCAACAACGCTAAACAAGCTGGTTCAGTTCCTCAAGATTTCCCAGTACCCTACGCTCACACCCCTAGCTTTGTCGGTTCCCACATCACTGGTTACGACAACATGATGAAGGGAATTCTTTCTAACTTGACCGCAGGTCATAAGAAAGAAACCAGCAATGGTAAAATCAACTTCATCCCAGGTTTTGATACCTATGTAGGCAACAACCGCGAAATCAAGCGGATTGCTTCGCTGTTCGGCTTTGACTACACAATTCTAGCCGACAACAGCGATTACCTAGATTCACCAAACACAGGTGAGTTTGATATGTACCCAGGTGGTACAAAGTTAGAAGATGCAGCAGATTCAATCAATGCGAAAGCTACGATCGCTCTGCAAGCACACTCTACACCCAAAACCCGCGAGTACATCGAAAAAGAATGGAAGCAACCAACCTCAGTTTCCCGTCCTTGGGGCATTAAGGGTACTGATGAGTTCTTGATGAAACTCAGCGAATTGAGTGGTATCCCCATTCCCGAACAATTGGAAATTGAACGCGGTCAGGCAGTTGATGCGATGACTGACTCCCACTCATGGATTCACGGCAAGCGCTTCGCTATCTACGGCGAACCAGATTTAGTATACAGCGTAGTTGGCTTTATGCTAGAAATGGGTGCTGAACCTGTGCATATCTTGGTTCACAACAGCAACGAAGTATTTGAAGCAGAAATGAAAGAACTGCTTGCTTCTAGCCCCTTCGGTCAACATGCAACTGTTTGGCCTGGTAAGGACTTGTGGCACATGCGTTCACTGTTGTTCACCGAACCCGTAGACTTCCTGGTTGGTAACACATACGGTAAGTACCTGTGGCGCGACACCAAGATTCCCCTTGTGAGAATCGGCTACCCCATTATGGATCGCCACCACTTACACCGCTACGCCACCATTGGTTATCAAGGTGTGATCAACCTCCTCAACTGGACTGTAAACACCCTGTTTGAAGAAATCGATCGCAACACCAACATTCCTTCTAAGACAGATATTTCCTACGACTTGATTCGTTAGAAATTGCGTAGAAACACAACGTGTTAATTAAGGGCGGGAAATAATTCATAATTCATAATTACGAATTATGAATTATTTCCTCCTTTTTCTTTCTAGCATTTACCTGAGGTATCTATAAATGGAAACCATCAATCACACTCACGAACATACTCATGCTCATCCTAATTACCATCCACCTAACCAGAAAAAACGAGGGTGGTTCAACGATCTTTTTAATCCGTTGCGCCGTGTAGTGGATGAAATTCAGGTTAAAAATAATCGCATCGCTCATCTAATTTGCCAAACAATTCCTTGTTGTTGTCCCTTTGAGCGACAAATTAAATTATTTGGGAAGTCTATTGATATCCCACCACTATGTAAACTCAATCCTTTATATGACGAATTTGTAGGATTGCGTTTCCGCGCTCTATCTTACCTCGCCGATGTATGTGGAGAGGATGTCACAAGATACATTTGCTAATTATTGGGCATGGGGCATTGGTCATTAGTCATTGGTAGAGACGCGATTATACTCTGCGAGAAGCCGCTCTTCGAGCGTCTACGCGTCTGTACAATAGTCAATTCAAATGACAAATGACAAAGGACAATTAACAATTAAGAGAAGAGAGATGAAAAGCACCCAAGGCAAAATCAACGAGCTGCTGACTGAGACAGGATGCGAGCATAATCAGCACAAACAATCCGAAAAGAAAAACAAGTCTTGCGCCCAACAGGCACAACCTGGCGCGGCTCAAGGGGGCTGCGCCTTTGATGGTGCAATGATTGCTCTAGTGCCGATCGCAGATGCTGCTCATTTAGTCCACGGGCCGATCGCCTGTGCTGGTAATTCCTGGGGCAGTCGTGGTAGTCTGTCGTCTGGCCCTCAACTCTACAAAATGGGCTTTACTACTGACTTGGGTGAAAATGATGTCATCTTCGGTGGCGAAAAGAAACTCTACAAAGCGATTCTGGAACTTCACGAGCGTTACCAACCAGCAGCAGTATTCGTCTACGCCACTTGCGTTACAGCCCTAATTGGCGATGATATCGATGCTGTCTGCAAAGCTGCGGCTGAGAAAATCGGTGTTCCTGTTGTTCCCGTCATTGCTCCAGGATTCATTGGCAGTAAAAATCTCGGCAACCGTTTTGGTGGTGAAGCTTTATTAGAATATGTTGTCGGAACAGCAGAACCGGAACATACAACGCCCTATGATATTAACTTAATCGGCGAATACAACATCGCCGGTGAAATGTGGGGAGTAACACCACTGCTAGAAAAATTAGGCATCCGTATTTTGTCTAAAATTACGGGCGATGCTCGCTACAATGAAATTCGCTACGCCCACCGCGCCAAGCTCAACGTCATGATCTGCTCACGAGCGTTGCTCAATATGGCGAGAAAGATGGAGGAGCGTTACAACATCCCTTACATTGAAGAGTCTTTCTACGGCATCGATGATATGAATCGCTGTCTGCGAAACATCGCTGCTAAATTAGGCGATAGCGAAGCGTTAGCGAGTCCTCGAGCGTCCGCTGATTTACAGGAGCGAACAGAAAAGCTAATTGCAGAAGAAACGGCTGCTTTAGATTTGGCATTGGCTCCTTATCGCGCTCGACTCAAAGGTAAGCGGGTTGTTTTGTATACTGGTGGTGTCAAGAGTTGGTCGATTATCTCGGCTGCTAGAGACTTAGGCATTGAAGTTGTTGCTACCAGTACTCGGAAAAGTACTGAAGAAGATAAAGCCAAAATCAAGAAGCTGATTGGCAACGATGGCATCATGCTGGAGAAAGGCAACGCTCAAGAATTGCTACAACTGGTTAAAGACACTCGCGCAGATATGCTGATTGCTGGTGGACGTAACCAATATACCGCTTTGAAAGCTCGAATTCCCTTCCTTGATATCAACCAAGAACGCCACCATCCTTATGCAGGTTATGTGGGAATGATTGAGATGGCACGGGAACTGTATGAAGCTCTGTATAGCCCGATTTGGGAACAAATACGCAAACCCGCTCCTTGGGACGAGGAGGAAGTTTAATGGCGATCGTTACCGCTTCTAACAAAGCACTGACAGTTAATCCCCTCAAGCAGAGTCAAGCTTTGGGCGCAACCTTAGCCTTTTTGGGATTGAAAGGGACAATGCCCTTATTCCACGGTTCTCAAGGTTGTACTGCTTTCGCTAAAGTTGTGCTGGTGCGGCATTTCCGGGAAGCGATTCCCCTAGCTACGACGGCGATGACGGAAGTCACTACTATCTTGGGTGGTGAAGAGAATGTGGAGCAAGCAATTCTGACTCTGGTGGAAAAAGCTAATCCAGAAATTATTGGTTTATGTACCACTGGGTTAACGGAAACTAGAGGCGATGACATCGAGGGATTTCTTAAAGAAATCCGCGATCGCCATCCCGAATTGAATAATTTAGCGATCGTTTTTGCACCTACCCCAGATTTTAAAGGTGCGTTGCAAGATGGCTTTGCTGTTGCTGTCGAAAGCATAGTTAAGGAAATTCCTCGCGCGGGTGGACTCAGAACTGAACAAGTCACGGTTTTGGCGGGTTCTGCCTTCACACCTGGGGATGTACAGGAAATCAAAGAGATAATCACGTCCTTTGGATTAGTGCCGATCTTTGTACCTGACCTTGGCGCTTCTCTAGATGGACATTTAGAGGATAATTATAGTGCAGTTACAGTCAGTGGGACTACCTTAAAACAGCTACGAGAAGTAGGTAGTTCTGCTTTTACCCTGGCATTGGGCGAAAGTATGCGGGGGGCTGCAAAAATTCTGGAAGAACGCTTTGGCACACCTTATGAGGTGTTTGGCGAACTGACGGGATTAGAACCAGTAGATGAGTTTATTCAAGCATTGGCGATTCTGAGTGGTAACAGCGTACCCGAAAAATACCGCCGCCAACGTCGTCAGTTGCAAGATGCGATGTTGGACACTCACTTTTACTTCGGTGCAAAACGAGTTTCTTTAGCGCTGGAACCAGACTTGTTGTGGTCAACAGTGCATTTCCTGCAATCGATGGGAGCGCAAATTCATGCAGTGGTGACAACCACGCGATCGCCTCTGTTAGAAAAACTCCCGGTTAAAAGCATTACCATCGGCGACTTAGAAGGCTTTGAGAGTCTAGCAGGCGGTTCTGATTTGCTGATTGGTAACTCGAATCTGGGTGCGATCGCAAAACGCCTCTCGATTCCTCTTTATCGTCTAGGATTGCCCATTTATGACCGCTTAGGTAATGGCCAATTTACCAAAGTTGGCTATCGAGGCACGATGGAACTTTTGTTTGGCATCGGCAACCTGTTTTTAGAGGCAGAAGAAGCGAGAGTTAAGCAGTTCCAAGAGTTCGGAATTGTGGGCGCTGAGTTTTGAATTCACACTTGAAATTCAAAACAGTTCAGTTAAGAGTTGATCCTTCCTAACCCTCCTTAAAAAGGAGGAATAGAGCAAGCCTTAAATTAGCCCCCTTTTTAAGGCTACGGTGTACACACAAGTGCTTTCGTTCAGAACACGAGGATTTTTGTTCAGAACACGAGGGCTTTCGTTCAGAACACGAGGGCTTTCGTTCACAACACGAGGGCTTTCGTTCAGAACACGAGGGCTTTCGTTCACAACACGAGGGCTTTTGTTCAGAACATGAGGACTTTCGTTCAGAACACGAGGGCTTTCGTTCACAACACGAGGGCTTTCGTTCACAACACGAGGGCTTTTGTTCACAACACAAGTCTTTTTTGAGCTTTTGAGGAAATAAAACAGCTTTGCTTTTCAAGAGGAGTGGTGGAGATTAAAAGTCTGTGGAGCCGCTCCACTCTAAAAGACTTGTGTGTACACGGTAGCTTTTTAAGGGTGGGGGGATCTTCCAAGGCTAAATATTACTAACTGAACCGTATTGCTTCAAAATTCAAAACTTTAGAGAGGAGAATTACGATGAAAATAGCCTTCACGACGAGTGACCGAGTTCATATTAATGCCCATTTCGGATGGGCAAAAATGATTGATGTTTACGAAATTACCGATGAGGGATATCACTTCGTAGAAACCCTCACCTTTGAAGGCGAACTAAAAGAAGATGGGAATGAAGACAAAATCACCCCAAAACTTGAAGCAATAGGCGACTGTACGATTATTTACGTAACAGCAATTGGTGGTAGTGCCGCCGCTCGGTTAATCAAGAAAGGTGTCACCCCAGTGAAGGCGCGATCGGAAGAAGAAGAAATTAGTGAAGTGCTAAACAAGCTAGTGAAAACCCTCAAAGGTAATCCTCCACCTTGGTTGCGTAAAGCTTTACAGCCAAAAACCACAAACTTTGCTGATGAAATCGAAGACGAAGCAACAGTATGACCGCAAATAATAGTGTTAACGGAACCGCTACAACTGAAGTCTTGAACTCACCTTTTCTTAAGGTATTAATCAAACAAATCCGTGGTCAAGACAGCTATGGAGTTTATCGTACTTGGTCGGATGAGTTGATTCTCAAACCCTTTATTGTCACCAAACAAAAGAAACGGGAAATCTCCGTTGAGGGCGAAGTTGATGCGGTAACTCAAGCCCGGATTATGGCATTTTTTCGAGCTGTAGCGGCTGGGATTGAACAAGAAACAGGTTTGATATCTCAGGTTGTAGTTGATTTGAGCCATGAAGGATTTGGCTGGGCGCTAGTTTTTTCTGGGCGTCTTTTGCTAACTGTAAAAACCCTGCGAGATGCTCATCGCTTTGGCTTTGACTCGTTAGAGAAATTAGCAGAAGAGGGAGAAAACTACGTCAAAAAAGGTCTTGATTTGGCGAAGCGCTTTCCTGAAGTTGGCAAAATTTAATTGGTCATTAGTCATTGGTCATTGGTCATTAGTAAAAGACAGATGACTAATGACAAAAGATGAAGGACGAAGGACAAATGACAATTGAGGAACTACAAGGGCAAATCAGACGGCTCAACAGCAAAGCAGGCCAAATGAAAATGGATCTACATGATTTAGCTGAAGGGCTACCAACAGATTACAACCAACTTATGGATGTTGCCGCCGCAACTTATGAAATCTATCGCAAGTTAGATGAACTGAAGCAACATCTGAAAAAATTGGAGAATGCTAAATGACTGGAACTATTGATGAATTCAAGAAGCTCGTAGATGCAGAAGAATTTTTCCAATTCTTTAACATGTCCTACGACTTAGAAGTTGTGAATGTACATCGTCTACATATTCTGAAAAAGTTTTCTCAATATATGCAGGAAATTGATGATAATTCTCCTGACTTGAGTCAAGAAGAGAGACTAAATCAATATTCTTTGGCTTTACAAAAGGCTTATCAGGTATTTGTCGAATCGACAGCTTATGAACAAAAGCTGTTCAAAGTGTTTAACGACAAGCCGAAAAATGTAGTCACACTGACAGAAATCACTTCTGATTAGGAGGTATAAATTGGTTAACCTAACGCCTACCGAATTAGAACGCTATCGTCGCCAAATGATGCTTCCGAATTTTGGCGAAACAGCACAGAAACGCTTGAAGTCAGCGACAGTTCTGGTGACAGGTGTGGGGGGATTAGGCGGTACGGCGGCGCTTTACTTAGCAGTAGCGGGCGTTGGGCGGCTAATTCTAGTCCGGGGTGGCGACTTGCGGCAAGATGATATGAATCGTCAGGTTCTCATGACTGATGATTGGGTAGGTAAGCCAAGGGTATTCAAAGCTAAAGAAACTCTGGATGCGATTAATCCTGATGTCCAAGTGGAAGCTGTTCATGATTACATTACCTCGGAAAATGTAGACTCATTAGTGCAATCCGCCGATATGGCTCTTGATTGCGCCCACAACTTTACAGAGCGCAATTTGTTAAATGAAGCTTGTGTGCGATCGCGTAAGCCAATGGTGGAAGCTGCAATGAATGGGATGGAAGCTTACCTGACAACGATTATTCCTGGTGTGACTCCTTGTTTATCTTGTCTGTTTCCAGAAAAGCCTGAGTGGGATCAGCGCGGCTTTTCAGTTCTAGGCGCTGTTTCTGGAACACTAGCTTGTTTAACCGCTTTGGAAGCTATCAAGCTGATCACCGGGTTTAGTCAGCCTCTATTGTCGCAATTACTGACAATCGATCTAAATCGGATGGAATTTGCTAAACGCCGTTCTCACCGCGATCGCTCTTGTCCAGTATGCGGTAATAGTGCGCCTTGGAGACACGCGCAATCCAATTCGATGGAACCCACAGCCACAGGTATTGCACAAAATAGTTAATTTTGTCATTGGTCATTGGTCACTAGTGAATAACAAAGAACAAAGGACAACCCCACCTGAAATCAGAACAACTAATCGCTACAAATCAGGAGAATTAATGGCCGTTATTTTATCAGAAAAAGCAGAATTTCATCTGCGGGCATTCCTCAAAGGTTCCGCACCTGACGCTGATGGCGCGACTAAAGGTGTCCGTATCTCTGTAAAAGATGGTGGTTGCAGTGGCTATGAATATGCGATCGATATCACCAGCAAGCCCCAACCAGATGATTTGGTAAGCCAGCAAGGCAAAGTGCTAGTTTACGTTGATGCCAAAAGTGCGCCGTTATTAAACGGAGTTATCGTTGATTTCGTTGAGGGAGTGATGGAAAGCGGTTTTAAATTCATCAATCCCAATGCAACTGATACCTGCGGTTGTGGAAAGTCTTTCAAAACAGACGACGGTACGCCTACTGGTGTACCTTGCAGCTAACATCATTCCGTTAGTGCTAAGTCAGTTGTAGAAGCTTTTCATAGACGCACGCCGCAGAGTTTCAATGCTCTTGAGGTAGCTTCTAGTTCGTGTTGCACCCCTTACCCCTATAGAGAAGCTGGCTAAACTTAGCATCTCCGTAAGAAGAAAGGAAGCAAAAAGTAGGATAGGTTGCTCAAAAAATTCGAAAATTAAACCAACTGTATAACGTTTGAGGAGAATCTGAAAATGGCTTCCTATCAAGTTAGATTAATCAACAAAAAAGAAGACCTCGACACCACAATTGAAGTTGACGAAGAGACGACAATCTTAGATGCAGCGCACGAAAACGATATTGACTTGCCAGCTTCTTGTCAAGCAGGTTCTTGCTCTAGTTGTGTAGGCAAGGTCGTTGAAGGTGAAATTGATCAAGAAGATCAAAACTTCCTAGATGACGAACAGATTTCTAAGGGATTCGCTCTACTTTGTGTCACTTATCCTCGTTCTAATTGCACAATTAAGACACATCAAGAACCTTATCTCGTCTAAAGTATTAAATTGGTTGCTGCTTTTCGCAATCAAATAAAAGATGAAGGATGAAGGATGAAAATATACTTCCTTCTTCCCTTCACAATCCCTAATTTATAATTTAAATGTTTACCCGCTTTAGTGTGACTGGCTGTTCATTATAATTATTAAGAATAGGAGAGCGAGGAATCGTCAGTTTCTATAAAAGTCAAGATGAAACAATCTTGAATAAATTGATATCAATGGGGGTAACACCAGGAATCAGTATCATTTTAGAGCAACGCTTTCCCTCATTAATTATTAAAGTAGGAAGCACATCTTTAGCACTAAATATAGAAAGTAGTTGTGCTATTTATGTCCGCATTATTGATAGTTAAATTAATTAATATCTATGTAATATACTATTGACCTCACTCTTTTACTAATTAATTCTAAGAGTGAGGTCACTCAATTTAGAGATATAAATGCAATTCCGTATTAAAGATAAAGCCACTTGCAAGAAAAGGCAACTTACCTATTTTTTAATCAATAGCAACTATCACATCTGATGATTTAATCACGGCATAAGCTTGTTTACCTTCTACAAGTCCTAACTTTTCTGCTGAGGATTTTGTGATTATTGACACTAACTCTACTCCTGGTGCAACTTCTAAAGTTACCTCAGTATTAACTGTACCAGGGACAATTTTTTTTACAGTACCTTTAAGAGAATTACGAGCGCTAATTTCCATTTGTCGTCCGTGCTTTACTTATTTTTACTTAAATAAACTAACAAATTTTAGCTGAAAAAGTAAATTATTTTAGATTTCTTAATAACTGTCAAAGATATAAAGTAAATCTCAGCGTAATCTCTCTGTTTTATTAAACACGATATTCCATGAAAACATTACATAAAATTTGAGAAATTTTAAATATTGATGGTGAATATAGTAGGCATTTTAATTATATTTCAAGATTTTTTCTTAGAGGATGTTTTAAAAGTCCTCTTGTCGGTAACAAAAGGTTTTAGATCCTCCTAAATCCCCCGATAAATTGGGGGACTTTGATTCCGGTTCCTCCCTTTTTAAGGGGAGCCAGCGCGGTCTTGGGGTCTCCCCAAGTGGAGCGACTGGCGTGGGTTAGGGGGGATCAATAAGTGCAAAGATACAGCCAACCACTTTTAAAACAACCTCTTAGATATATCAGGGGATCTTTATAAATGATTCATAATTCAAACTTATCAAAATGATAATATATAACTAAGCTAAATTGTTGCTAGTCACTTAGTACTCGACCAACACAAAATTGCTGGGTGAGGGCGGCAAAAGGGGAGTGGGGAAAGATTTTTTCATTTTACCCGACTTTTGAATACCTAGCAAAATTCCTTTGGTAAACTACTAGACTTCAGCTACTCACATAGCAATTTAAAATAATGGTGGGCATTGCTCACCATTAAATTTTTTAAGCAAATCTATGCTTGAAAAATACTTACTTTTGGATATTTAAAGAACAATTATGAGTCAAGCAAACAGGCAAGATTTGAGTGAAGTGACCACCCAATGGCTAATAGCAAAAGGCTATAGTAATAGGGATTTAAATCAGCTAGGTAAGAATGGTGATACAGCTTTGATGAAAGCTACAAGAGACGGGCTTTATGCAGTCGTCAAAGAACTTATTGGCGCAGGCGCGGATATCAATGCTCGAAATAGCGATGCCTCCGGCGGGCTACGCCTACGCAACAATGCTTTGTGGTTTGCTTGTTTTGGTAATCACTACGATTTAATTAATTTACTGTTGGCAGCCAACATTAACATTGACAACCAAAATGATAACGGTGCAACTGCTTTAATGTATGCAGCATCAGCTGGAAAGACAGAAGTCGTCAAGTTACTTTTACAGCATCATCTTAACTTAGATTTGAAAAACTTAGACGACTATAAAGCTATCGATTTTGCCAGCAATGTAGAAGTTTTAAGGATACTCAAAAATGCCACAAAGTAAGATATTAAGGAAAGCTTATCATGACGCTACTAAGCATTCTTACTTATCGGTACAACTCGATCCAAATTATGTAGATGCCTCAACACAGCCATCTTCATTTAAAGTTTATCCAAAGTTTTATCGGAGAGTGAAATTAAATCTCAATAATCTTGTTCATTCTTTTATCTCGTTAACCAGTGCGATAACCTTGGAGAAAGTATATAAAGATGGCGCTTATAAACTGCGGGTGAATCCATCAGCAGGCGCTTTGTATCCTACGGAAGTTTACGTACAGGTTCGCGGTATTGAGGGAATAGTAGATGGTATATATCATCTAGAAGTTGAGAATAATTGTCTAACTCTCATCTATGAATTAATTGATGATGGCTTGGAGAATTATATTATACCGGGTAAAAGTATCAATGGATTCATCTTTTTAATTAGTTGTGTTTATTATAGGTCTAGCTGGAAATATCAAAATAGGAGCATGAGATATTGCTTCTTAGATAGCGGACACCATTTAGGTGCAATCGCAGCTTCAGCTTTTCTCCACAACCGAGATATACAACTAATTTTCGACTTTGATAAACTTGCTCTCAATTCAGATTTAGGATTTGAGAATAAAGAGTTTATTACTGCTTGTGCGGTGTCAGAAGAATTACAAGACAAGGAAATCAGACGCTTAAGGCTGAAAGTTCCTTTTGTCTGTGGTACTGATTATTTTGAATTCAATCAATTTATTGAAGATGCCTATCATGCAACTGCTCTACAAAAGAGTCGTCAGCAGAAATTAGAGTATCCTCAATTTGACTTTGACAAGGCTAAATTTTATCAAGTTGTTTGGAATAGACGTTCTATTAGACGTTTCCGGAAAGAGTCTATTTTTCAAGAAGATTATTTATATATAGTGCAACAACTTGAGCAGTCAATACCGACAGAAAATTATGAGGAAATAGAAATTTACTCAGTGGTGCACTGAGTAGAAAGAATGTCATCTGGGTTATATAAAGGTACGTATCTGGTTAAAACGGGTAATTTTAATGAAAATACAGGTTACTTATGTATTAATCAGGGTATTGCTAGAGATAGCGCTGTAACTTTATTTTTTGTGTCTGATTATTTAAATTATCAAACTGCTATGCAAATAGCTGATTTTCTTGGACAGAGACTTTATTTAACTAGTAATTATTTGGGAATTCAGTGTAGTGAAGTAGGTGCTTATTATGATGAATAAACCCAAAAATTATTAGAAACAAATAAAGATTTACTTTATGGAATGGTGATTGGAATATAAGCAGGAAGCTAAAGAGATATGCCTAGAAAAATGTATTACTTAAATGGTGATGACTCACATCCAATACAACCCACATCGGCAGATATTATACTGCGGCAACAACTAGAGTATTCTATTAGTAGATACTTTTATGACGCTTGCGATCGCGCGATTCAAAATCTTCTATCTAATTGTCGGTGGTATGTCACAACCCATGCCAATGCTCTGACATTGGTTATTGAGTGTCCCGATCAAGTTACTAATTGGCGTATTTTGCAAAAAATCGTGCCAATGGGTACATTACTCTATGGTATTGTTAGCAGTGCTAAAATCCGAGTTTGTCCGCCAGAAAGTCAAGGCGTACCTTTTGAAATGAGGGTAGATGAACTCTCTGTTTATCGGGATTGGGCGTGATTTGATTTTGGATTTTGGATTGTTAATTAAAAGTTGATATTCTGGCTGATAAGTGCAGCTACCTCTTCAAAAACTAAATCAGCAGAATGTTTGATAGCAGGACTTAACTCCAGTCCAAAAGCAAGATTTGCCGCCTCAATTAAATAAACTGTCACATCTTCGGGAAAATCATTTTGAAAGATTTTCCGTCCGGCAGTTAAAGCATTATCCCAACGAAAATTATGCAAGTTATAACTTGGTTCTGGCAAAGCTTCCAGTTCTTTTCCTGGAACTTTAAACACAGCACCCGGTTCAGAACCAGTTGAACTTGCATCAAGAATTACTAATTGTTTACTACCTCTAGCTTGAAACATTACTTCCATCCCTGCGGTGCCACAGTCATAAACACGCACATGAGGATGAGGGTTTTGGGCTAGATATTTTTGTAAGCGTTGAGCAATGATTACGCCTACTGCGTCATCACTGCGATTGAGATTTCCGCAACCGATAATAGTTAGCATTTTTTGTACGCCAATGTCTTCATCTGTCACTAGCGCGATCGCATAAAGTACAATAAGTCAAAGCAATTCTTTCCTTTTGTCAAGCGTATGGATACTTTGACTACAAATAGACAGACATTAATTGAGGCAATTAATGCTCTCCCAGATGAAAAATTAATTGAGCTAGCAAGCTTTGTTGAATATCTTCAATATAAATCGACAAGGCAAAAAGAAGTAAACAATCATGGGTCTTCTTTTCTAATGTCTATTGCAGGATTAGGAGCTTCTGCGGAAACTGATGTCTCAGAGCAAGATAAAGATATATTAAAAAACGAGATTGATTCTGTACGTGGTTGGGGTCTTAAAGCAGATGATCGTACATGACAGCAATCCTGGATACAAGTTTCTTATTTGCACTTACTAACAAGAGCGACCGCAATCACTCTCGTGTTTTTAATGTCGCAAATACTTTGAGTGAACAATTAATTTTGCTAACCTCTGTCCTTGCTGAAGTTTGTTACCTAATTTTGTCTGGATTGGGACATCAAGTAATACGTCATTTTTTAGTTGAACTTGCAGCTAGCGATATTCGACTGGAATCAATTTACTTTGAAGATTTAGAGCGAGTTAATGAAATTCTGGAACAGTATGCTGATATTCAGCTTGACTTTACACAGGACTTACGCACTGAAAACCTGAAACCTAGATCCCCCCTAACCCCCCTTAAAAAGGGGGGAACTCTAAAAGCCCCCTTTTTAAGGGGGTTGGGGGATCTCTTGTGCATAAGTCCTATTTACAGATGCAACGATTATTGCACTTGCAGAGAGAGAGAAGAGCAATCGCATCTTGACGCTTGACCGTCGTGACTTTGGTTTTGTTCGTCCGAGACACTGTGATTACTTCGAGTTATTGCCATAATCTACAAAATATGAGGCTCTGACTGATGGGACAAACAAAGCCTCTGACAAAGAATTTATCAGCAGGAAACTATAACTCTACACCATGTTTCTTGGCAATTTCAGTAAGTTTCTCACACTGATGTTGTGATGCTTGAGTTAATATCTCTTCAGCCTGTTCTTTAGTACTTCCCTCTTTAGGAATTAAGTACTTGACATAAAGAGATACAAAATCAGCTGCGATCGCTAAACCAGATAAATCATGTTTGTCAGCTTCCTTGCCAGCGATCGCAGCTACTAAACCAGCTTTAATTGGGTCTGGTTTAACTTTCATAAACTGATCAACAAGCTTTGAAACATAGTCTGTTGGTGGTAAATTATCTAACTTACTTCTATCTGGAGTAAAGTTACATTCTGCGGCTTTTGCCTGTTCTAAAACACACCATTCGATGAACTCTTGCAATGCTGCATCGGGAACGCGAGGGAGATATTGATGTAGCGCTAAATCAGACACAAGCTTACCGTGTAAATTGCTGTTTTATGCAAATGCATTAACGCAAGCCTAACGCACTATTTCTATAAGTTTTAGTGTGTTACGCTACGGCTTTTGAATATGAGACATTGGGAATAGGGCATTAAAAAATATCTGCTTCCCTGCTTGCTCATCTTCTCTACTCCCTAATCTCTAATCCGTCTAAAATTTTTAGTTTATTGCGAAATTTTTACCAGGTTAAAAGAGTTGGTGGCGCGAACGCCGAAATAGCAAATGCGAACCCCGAAATAGCAAATGCGAACCCCGAAATAGCAAATGCGAACCCCGAAATAGCAAATGCGAACCCCGAAATAGCAAATGCGAACCCCGAAATAGCAAATGCGAACCCCGAAATAGCAAATGCGAACTCCGAAATAGCAAATGCGAACCCCGAAATAGCAAATGCGAACGCCGAAATAGCAAATGCGAACCCCGAAATAGCAAATGCGAACCCCGAAATAGCAAATGTGATCGCCGAAGTAGCAAATGTGATCGCCGAAGTAGCAAATGCGTAGGCGTAGCCAGCCGTAGGCATTAAGATTTGGCTGCCCAAAGTAGGGAAATGTCGTACTTATTAAACATCAAATCGGCACTCACAAGCATCATTTCTCCTATCTGAGCCTGTGCAATCAACATTCTGTCAAAAGGATCTCGGTGATGCAAAGGTAAAGCAGCCGCTTGTAAAGCATGAGAAGCTGTAATTTCTAGCGAGCGCATTGCCAACACCGTCATCCGACTAGAAATATAACTGTCTAGGGGATCTGCCAGTGGTAACTTGCCGAGCGCAACTTTTATCCCCATGATGAGGAACGAAACGGAACCAACTTGGCGATCGGAATGCCTCGGTGGGAAATAATGATTTCTTCTCCAAGTTCTACGCGTGACAAAAGCTTTGAGAGATTCGTTTTAGCTTGATGAATATTTACAGTTTCCATAAGATTAAACTAAGTCTGTAAACTAAGTTTAGTTTTTTGTGATAGTGGTGCAAAGGCAGTCGCTCAGGTGGATGACCGATCTAGTAAGCTGTAAGTGAGCCTAGTTGGATAAATGGAGCGCGAAACATGACACTCACTGAGCTACTTCCTGCTGTCCGCAAACTGACTGTATCAGAAAAACTTAAGCTAATCCGCATTTTGGCAGAAGAATTGGATACTAACGAAGATATTTCGCCTCTAGAACCGTTTAAAACCTATGATTTGCCCACTCCCTACAATTCGTTCGGTGCAGGTGAAGTTCTTATGCAGGCATTGAAACAGACAGATCAAATGTAATCAGATGCGATTCAAATACTCGACTATTGATACTTCTCAAAATGAGTTTGACAGTTTGCCACGGATTCCACTGCGTCTTTGTCTAGGTGATAAAGCGGTTGAAGCTCTTGGACTGGTGGACAGTGGTGCAACTGTAAATGTCTTACCTTATGAAATTGGTATTGAGTTAGGTGGGGTTTGGGATGATAGCAGAGCGATTATTCAATTAGCAGGCAACCTGAGCAATCTGCCAGCAATGCCATTCGTTGGGAACGTTGAGATCGGTGACTTCGCGGCAGTTCAACTGGTATTTGCTTGGGTGAGAAGAGCGAATGTACCCTTAATTCTTGGGCAGACAAACTTCTTCCTAGAGTTTGATGTGTGTTTCTACCGTTCCAAACTGGAATTTGAGATCGAACCAAAATCTGAGTAAAAAATATAATCTGTGAGGCGATGTCTACGACGGGCTACGCCTACGCTCAGGTAGATGACCGATCCAGTAAGCTGTAAGTGAGCGTTGTCCATGATTATGATATGAAAACTTTTACTGCGATCGTTGAAAAAGATACTGATACTAAGTTCTATGTTGGCTATGTCCCTGGCTTTCCTGGAGCGCATTCTCAAGGCGAAACCTTGGATGAATTGCAGGAAAATTTACGTGAAGTTATTGAGATGCTTTTAGAGGACGAGAATCTGGTATTCGAGACAGAGTTTGTAGGTATACAGCAGATTGTGGTTCAGTAGACCATGAGTAATATTCCTATTCTGATAAAAACAGCTTATAGTGACAGCTTTAGTATTTAACCCGCTTCCATTTCTAATCATGGCATAATATCTAACGTGGTAAAAAACACAGCTAACGACTAACTAAAAAATAGTTAGCAATTAGCTATTAGTAATTAACATCCTTTAAGCAGTCCGAAAACGCGCCAATTCTTCACCAGTTTTAGCATCATGGGCGTGAACTGTACACACTAAACATGAATCAAACGATCGCGCCACATGACCAACTTCCACAGGGTCGCTAGAATCGTAAATTGGTGTGCCAATTAAAGCTTCTTCAATGGGGCCGCGAATACCTTCACCGTCACGAGGGCCGATATTCCAAGTACCAGGGGCAATCACTTGGTAATTCTTAATTTTACCGCCCTCCACTTCTACCCAGTGACACAAAGAACCCCGCGCTGCTTCTGTTGCACCCCAGCCTTTGCCATCTTTTTCTGTTGGTTTAATATACCAAGGGTCGTTTAATTTGAATTCGCGTAAGCAGTGTTCGGCTTGCCGATATAACTTGACAAGTTCGTGAACTCGTGCAAGCTGACGCACATGAATACTAGCACCACCCATTTCTTTGAAGACATCTAGGATAAATCCGTCGTAGTGTTGCCAAGATTCGCCATGTTTACCACCAGCTACTAATTGACGCGCTAAGGGGCCAGTTTCCAAGCGTCCGAAGTCTTTGTGAAGGACTGCACTCGACCAAGAGTAGGCGTTATCGAAGTCTTTGGTATTAATTGCAGTGGGTTTAGTGGTGCGATCGCTAGGGTGAATGTTCTCTGTCCCTTCATCGTACCAGGAGTGAGTTGTGTTCTCGCGGGTAAAAGACTGATCCATTAAGGTGTGAGTGTCTGCGAAGCTGTCGTACACTCCACTTTTCATGATCATCGCCGCATTTCGTCCTTCGATAGTCGGCTTTTGGTATTTATCTTCATGGGCTAAATATCCCCAAGTGACATATTTACCAACACCAGCGCCATATCTATCTAGACCGATATCTAAACCCATGCGCCAATAAAAACCTAAGTCGGAATCTCGATGATTTCGGTCTTCATCTAACCAATCTCTAAAGTCATCATAAGTTTGGATTTGCTCGTAGCGTTCTAAAGAACAACCCAACCACACTGGTTCTAACCAATTGGTGCGGAAATATTCGAGAAGCGCCCAAGCGCGGGTGATGTCTGTTAAAGTGGGGGCGCACATCACGCCACCAGGAACCATATAGCTGGAATGGGGCCATTGTCCGCCTAATAGTGCATAAATTTCTACGGGTTTAGCGGAAATTGTTATGCCTAGTTCGTAAGATTTGCCAGTGAAAGCAGCAAAACGTCTCACAGCTTCCTCATAATAGCGACTATGGCGGTATTTTTTATTGGTTAAATCAATAGCAAACAATCCATAAAAATAGCGGGGGATGCTTTGAATTGTCTCGACAATTTGACCTAAATTTCTCGCCAAAATCGCATTGCGCGGAACTTCTGTTTCCCAAGCTGTATCTAATGCCCAAGATGCACAAGTCAGGTGAGAACCGCCGCAAATACCGCAAATGCGAGGTGTAACGATTAATCCGGCTTGGGGGTCTTTACCGCGTAGGATAACTTCAAATCCGCGAAATAGTTCGGCGTGTGTCCAAGCGTTGACTACTTGCCCATGTTCAATATCAACTCGGACATCTAAATCGCCTTCAACTCTACCGACGGGCGAAATGTCTAATGATTGAATTGTCATTTGTCATTTGTCCTTTGTCATTTGTTATTTGTCTTTGATCATTTGTTGTTCAATAAGAGGTTGTTTGAAAAATGGTGACTGAGGTATCCAAAACTTTAGATCCTCCTTAAAAAGGAGGACTTTGAGAAGGTTATTCCCCCCTTAAAAAGGGGGGCTAGGGGGGATCTCGATACAAGCGTAGACTTTTCAAACATCCTCTAATGACCAATGACTAAACTGTAAAAAAGTCTTCTTCTGCCCAAGGTGGCGCTGCATCTTTTGCAACCATTGTGAGTAAGGCGTAGTCTTTTTTGTTCACTCCTGGCGGTAATTCTTTGGGAACTCCCATTACTGTTTGGGTTTTAAATACTGTTCCTGGTTTAAGGTCAAAGAAGGGAAATTCTGGTTCGGTGCAACCTAAACAAGGCATTCCGGCGCGAGTTTTGGAAGAGACGCGGTTCCATAAGATGCGGTTACAGGAAGAATGAGTCATGGGGCCGCGACAACCTAAGTCGTAGAATAAACATCCTTTACGTTGACCAAATTCGGCGGTTGATGCTTTGTAGGCAAAGTGGACGTTGCGGGTACAACCTGTTTGGGTATAGCTGTTGAAGAAGGTTTGGGGACGATTTAGTTCGTCGAAAGCAATGTCTGCTATGCGTCCAGTAGCGATCGCAACTAATATCTGCGTTATCCAGTCGGGATGGGCAGGACATCCAGGTATATTAATTACAGGTAATCCGGCTTGCGATACGAAGTCTTTTCCTAAAAAGCCACCTTTTTGACGTTTGAGAAATTGTAAGCCTTCCGACTCGCTGGGGTTGGGTGACATGGCGGGAATTCCTCCCCATGTGGCACAGTCTCCCACGGCAACGATAAATTTAGCAACTTTGGCAAGGTCTATTAACCAATCTTTCATGGCGCGATCGGCAAAACGATTCCATTCGCCTGTGCCGTTGGGGGCGTTAACAACACTGCCTTCAAATACCAAGATATCTAAAGGAATTGTGCCAGAAATGCAATCCCGCAGCAGTGTTTGTAAGTTGTTGCCTAATTCCACTCCCAAGGATGGATGCCAAAGTAACTTGATGCCAAAGTCGGCAATTAAATCGCAGACTGTCGGTTCTTCAGCGTTGAGAAATGACATGGTGTTGCCTGAACAAGCACCACCTTGTAGCCATAGTACGTTAGTCATCGGCTATGCATTTTTCTATTGTTTACCATGCATGATGTAGGTGATAATGCTTGTAAAGTCTCACCTGTTTATCAATATTTATTTTTTAATTTTAAGATATTTTTTATTTAATTCCCTTTTATTAAAAAAGAATTAATCATTAACAATAACTAAAATTCCATTAAGCTTATTTTAAAGGATTATGTATGTTATATGTGTAACAAATGAAAAAATAGCAATATATCAAAAATAACTATTTTTAGAAAATTTTTGATGAGCTACAAAACACACTGAAAGACCTCTATCCAAACGTCTTTCTCATCCGAGATAGACTTTTAATCTATTCTTCTAGCAAAAAAGTTTTTCCAATTCCCTTACTTTTAAAAGAGGGTTACAGTGGAAGCAGTGCCAAGTATCGAAACGCCGCCAACCAAGCCAGTAGAGAAAAAAAACAATTTCCGAATGAGATCCCCTAACTTTAGTTATGGGGTTACACTCAGCACTACTTAACCGCATCAAATGCCAGACTATTAAGCTATCGCGTCTTCAATTTTACAAAGTGTTTGAGTTGCAATCAGGATTCCAGACCGTGAAAAGTACAAGTTATACGCGTGATAGCTGATCGTATTCCCAAGGGTAACAAGGGAAGCGAACACACACATAATCGACATACACCTTCTTTCCATCAACGATGCCCTGAATCTGGCCAGTTTGCCCACCAATCACTGCCCTTAAATCCCTCTTCTCTAGTTCTACTGATTGTGTATGCAAATCAGTGATTTTGATATTAGCCATGAGTGCCTCTGTATATGTGTAATGGTTGATATCACTAATGTTAACATTTGATTTTTTATATTTATCCGCAGAATATAATTATCCTACTTTTCTTTATTTTATTTTCACACGCACGCCAATAATTATCTGGCTTTTCCTACTTTGTTTACTTTTTTGCTATGTAACAAAACTCAATAGTTCTAAGCTGTCGCGCATTTAACTTACACATCTTTTCGTGTTGGCTGTTGACAGTTGACAGTTGACAGTTAACCGTCAGCAGTCAACAAACCTCATGAGTAACTGTGTAATTTAAAAGCGTAATAGCTTACTGCATATATGTATGTCAGCTATTCAATACAAAATATTGTAATTTGGCTATGTAATGATACAAAAAACTATTAAAAAATATCATGTGTTTAAAGCTAACATTAATATTGGCAATTATCCCCTAGAATTTCCGAAATAGGGTGTCTTATAGTAAAAAAAATTGATTCACAACTTACTCGCAGTATGTATTAGACTTCTGGTAGAAATACTTGGCAATTGAAACTGTGGCTTCTCTGCTTTCATGTTCCTAGTACCCAGTTAATAGGGAATATCGATGAGAAGGTTTGAGATTGGGGAATAAAAGGGGTCTGCCTTGGAGACTCAAATCTGCGTAGATCGGTTTGGTATGTATAGCCCCTGATGGAAGGCGTTTTCGCTTCCATTGTTTTGTGGGCGTTGACAGGCTCGATTCCACAACCGACTAGCTAATTATGACCCCCAGCATTACAGATTCAGCGGTGAAGGCTGCCTTAGCAGCTGTTGCTTCAGAGTCAGCCTCAGCAGAGGAAAAAATCCAAATGCTGATCGAGATAGCACAAGGCTTTCAAAAAAAGCCCAAAGCTGCCCAAGACTTGCGAAATGCAGTTGGGTTATATTACCGGGCCTATGAAATGTGTGGTGAGGAGTATCCCCTGCTGAAAGCTAGGGCCCAAGTGGGTATGGCAGGGACGTTACAGGCAATACCGGATGCTGAATATCAACTGTTGCAGCAAGCGAAAGCAGGTTATGAAGAGGCGTTGCCAATTTTACAGCAATTAGCCTCACCAGAGGAAGTGGCAGAGACGCAGATGAATTTTGGGTTAGTGTTGCAGTCACTAGTACCATTCAATTTGGCACGGATAACCGATAGCATCGAAGCTTATCATGAGGCGTTGCGGGTGTTTACTTGGGAAGATTACCCCCAAGAATACGCGATTTTGTATAACAATATTGCGATCGCTTACCTTTCTATGCCTTTAGCATCAGAACGGGAATACTTGCGTCAAGGGTTAGCAGTACAATCATTTGAGGTGGCATTAAAGCATATTAATCTGATCGATCATCCCAGAGAATATGCGATGTTGCAAAACAATTTGGGTAACGCTTTGCAATATTTAGTGAGTTCCCATCCTGTGGAGAATAACTTGCGTGCGATCGCAGCTTATGACGAAGCGCTAAAAGTACGTAATGTCAAAGATACACCCCTAGAGTACGCTAATACAATTTCTAACAAAGCCAACGCCCTATTCAACTTACCCGACGACTCAGAAAAGCCAGAAGTCGGTAATCCCAAAAATCTCTTGCAAGCCCGTACTTATTATCAAGAGGCTTGGGTTATATTCACTGAATATCAACAAATAGAACAAGCAGAAATAGTATCTCAAGCTTTGCAAGAAGTGGAATTAGAAATAATAAGGTATGAGCTATGAGTTATTAATCAAAATTTAACTCTTAACTCTTCAATTTTAACTTTAATAAAGAGGATAAAACAGCATGAAAGAGATTTTTGCCAGCCCTGCCGTAAGAGATTTTCTTACAAGTTTAGCAGCTGGTGACCTAAATATAGCAACAGAATTAGTGTGGTTAATCATCGCAACAGCTTTATCTATGGTTGGTGGTGCGATTGGTGGAATGCTATTAGCTGGGAAAGATATAGGTTATCAGTTCTCAGCAATGCTTGGTGCATTATTTGCCCCTGCTGGTGTAATTCCAGCCATACTGTTAGGGCTAGCTGTATTAAATTTGCTAACAAATCATTAGGAGATAATATGTTAGAGATAGGTTGGTATTCCGCCAAGTTGTTTTTTAAAGGGAAGCTACTACGCGATCCCATGTATTTTGCCCAGCGCACTGCTATTGCTATTGCTGTTGGTTCCCTACTATTAGTGTCACTCGCACAAGCCCCAATTCCCTTCTACTTACCAATAATATTATCTAGTTTGGTGACGGGCATGATTATGCCATTTCTCCTCAAGGATTTCAAAATGAAGTAACTTGTTAGTTGTAAGTTGTCCTTTGTGAATAACCAATGACTAATGACTAATGACCAATGACCAATGACCAAACTTGAAGAATTAGTTCAGGAAATTAACCGCTTTGAGGCAATTATATCAGAGTGGGATGAAAGCCAACGGTGTGTAGCAGTAGGTCTGAAAAGAGCAATTGAGGCTTTGCACAAAGCTGCTTTGACTAATTTGATTAAAAATCTAAAACAAGAATCAATGTTAGCTTTGCGTCATGCTGTTGCTGATGAAGTCGTATATGCAGTGCTGCTTTATCACGAACTAGTTAAACCACCAAAACCACCATTAGCACAGCGCATTCAGACAGCCCTTGAAGAAGTTCGCCCAGGTTTAAAAAGCCATAACGGCGATGTAGAACTAGTGGCAATTAAGCCACCAGATACAGTAGAAGTTAGATTGATAGGAACTTGCAGCAGTTGTCCAGCTTCTACTTTGACTTTATCTCAGGGAGTAGAACAGGCAATCAAAAACTATTGTCCCGAAATTATCAAAGTAGTTGCGGTCAATAGTAACTTTACTGTTAACAATGCCAATCCTGGTTTAATCAGTCCATTTTCTTCAAAAATAACTTCTACTTGGATCAAAGTGGCGACTATTGATCAAGTTCCTGAATTTAGTGTATTGGCAGTACAACTTGCTGGTACTTCACTGATTTTACATCGTCAAGGTGCTACGGTAACATGTTATCGTAATGCTTGCACTCATCTAGGATCTCCCTTAGAAAAGGGTAAAGTTGAAAATGCTATTATTAGCTGTCCTTCCCACGGATTCCAGTACAGTTTAGAGACAGGGAAATGCTTAACTGCACCTGATGTTTCGCTTCAGTCATATTTCGTAAAGATTAAAGATAATAAGGTTTTTGTAAAACTGCAAAAATGATAATATGAAGGTAACATCTGGGCAAATATGCTTGGCAATTAGGAAATTACGGCTATTTTGCTTTTTAATTTTAGTAGTTCACGCATTCCTTTTAGCGTTTTGTGTAAGCAAAAAGGCAGATTGCTTTATCAATATACCTGAATTATTCCTCATTTGTGTAATTTAAGTATTCATTTTAGTGTTTTGAGAAAGCAAAATGACTGATTGCTTTCTCAAAATGTCTGATTACTTTCTCATTTTAGTGTTTTCCGCAAGCAAAAAGGCATATTGCTTTCTCAAAATGTCTGATTGCTTTCTCATTTCAGTATATCGCGCATTCATTTTAGTGTTTTCCGCAAGTAAAAAGGCATATTGCTTTCTCAAATGCTTGATTGCTTTCTCATTTCAGTACATCGCGTACTCATTACAAATATCGTTAATGTAACAAAAGGTACAAAAGGTTTGCGAGGACTTTTTAAGATTGATTAATAGGTAAGTTTTTTAAAAGTTTCATGGAAAAAACCATAATGCAAAATTGTGACTGTTGTTACATGCTAATCAACATTAATGATTTTAAATAACTATTAGCGTCTATCTGCGGTTCATGGATATTCCAATCAAAATTAATCCAATATCACAATTACCGCTAGAAGCAACAGAAATTTCTCAACAATTGCCTCTATCACCTCAAGGTGCAGAGGTAATTTTAGGCAACATTATTGAACCAGAGCAATTAGTAATACCTGTAACACCCAGTCCTACAACAATGTTTGGGCCTCGTGGTGCTTGTTTGTTATCAGAAACTGGCCCTTTATGGGTATCAGATACAGGACATCATCGATTATTGGGATGGCAAAATTTACCCACCAGAGATAGTCAACCTGCTGATTGGGTAATTGGCCAACCTGACTTGTATCATGAAGGACAAAATGCTAAAAGTACACCGGGAAGGGCAACCCTAAGTGTACCAACAGGAATTTGTGCTTGTGGCGAAGGGTTAGCTGTAGCAGATGCTTGGAATCATCGCATTTTGATTTGGAAAAACTTACCAGAAGATAACAATGTTCCAGCCGATTTGGTGTTAGGGCAAGTTAATTTTACCGATAATGAACCAAATCGAGGAAATCAAGAAGCATCTGCCAGTACAATGCACTGGCCTTATGGTGTTTTCTATCATCAAGGGCGGCTATTTATTGCTGATACTGGTAATCGAAGGGTATTAATTTGGCATAAATTACCAACAGAAAATGGTCAATCTGCTGATTTAGTTTTGGGACAACCGAATATGATATCTCGCAATGAAAACGGCGGTGGTTCTCCAACCGCAGCGAGTATGCGTTGGTGTCACGATATCACCTTTTGGAGAGAAAATCTGGTTGTCAGCGATGCAGGTAATCACCGGGTAATGATTTGGCAAGGAATACCAACAGAAAATAATGCCCCTTGTGCAGTGGTTTTAGGACAAAAAAACTTTGATTTTGTGGAAATGAATCAAGGAGTTTATTATCCTAATGCTAGTAACTTGAGTATGCCTTATGGTGTGGGAGTGGCTGGGGATTGGTTAGTAGTTGCAGATACTGCTAATTCCCGTTTGTTAGGATGGAGAAAGCCAGAATCCATTTTATCACTGCGAGGTGTAATGGCAGATGGATTGGCAGGACAAACAAATTTCCAAAGTAAAGGTGAAAATCGTAATTTCGGATTGCCAAAACGAGATAGCTTAAATTGGTGTTATGGCATAAAAATTTGTGGCAATACGGCGGTAATAGCTGATTCTGGAAATAACCGAATTTTGCTGTGGCAATTTAATAATTCGTAATTCGTAATGGGCTACGCCCCGCTGCGCTAACGTAATTCGTAATTTTTGAAAGTCAGATTTATATGGCGACTGAAGAAATTAGAGTTCGTGGTACTGTTCAAGGAGTAGGATTTCGTCCTACTGTATATCGTCTTGCTAAAGCCTGCGGTTTGTGTGGAGATGTTTGTAATGATGGCCAAGGTGTTTTAATTAGGATGTCTGGTAGTGAGGAAGCAATAACCGAATTTGTTGCCAGATTGCAAATAGAATGTCCACCATTGGCAAGAATTAATCAACTAATTAGAACTTCTTATGAACGTGAATTGAAATTTGATAATTTTGTGATTTCTCCTAGTATCAATAATGCCATTAAAACAGAAATTACTCCTGATGCAGCCACTTGTCCGCAATGTCAACAAGAAATATTCGACCCCTTTAGCCGTTTTTATCGCTACCCGTTTACTAACTGTACTCATTGTGGCCCCCGCCTGAGTATTATTCGTGCGATTCCTTACGACAGATGCAATACCAGTATGTCTGCGTTTGCCATGTGTTCAGAATGTGCAAAAGAATACCACGATGTCGAAAACCGCCGTTTTCACGCCCAACCTGTAGCTTGTCATGCTTGCGGCCCCACAGCTTGGTTAGAACGCGCCGATGGGAAATCGGTTACTGCTTCCATGTTCTCCATGTTGGATGATGTTGATGCCGTTTGTACCTTGTTACAAAAGGGTGAGATTGTTGCAATTAAAGGGTTAAGTGGTATTCATCTGGCTTGCGATGCAACTCAGGAAACCGTTGTACAAAAACTGCGTCAGCGCAAAAGGCGCTATCACAAACCTTTTGCTTTAATGGCGCGAGATATTGAGGTAATTGAAGAATATTGCACTGTCAACGCCAAAGAAAAAGAATTATTGACAAGTTCTGCTGCACCAATTGTTTTACTACAAGCGACAGGTAAAAAAGTAGTAGCTTCTTCTGTTGCACCAGGGCAAAATACCCTCGGTTTCATGCTACCTTATACGCCCTTACATCATTTAATTCTGCGGCGGATGAATCGCCCAATTATTTTAACAAGTGGTAATCTAACTGATGAACCACAATGTATTGATAATGACGAAGCAAAAGAAAAGTTAGGCACAATCGCTGATTATTTTCTCTTTCACAATCGAGAGATTATTAATCGGGTTGATGATTCGGTTGTGCGTGTTATGGGTGACAAAGCTCAAACAATTCGCCGTGCCAGAGGATATGTACCAGCACCAATTAGTTTACCACCGGGATTTGACAATGTACCGCAAATTTTAGCAATGGGTAGTGAGTTAAAAAATACCTTTTGCCTGTTGCGTGAAGGAGAAGCCATTATCTCTCAACATCTGGGAGATTTAGAAAATGCTGCGGCTTTCAATACTTACCAAGAAACTTTAAATTTATACTTAAATTTATTTGAGCATAAACCAGAAGTAATCGCCATTGATAAACATCCTGAGTATCTATCAGGCAAACTTGGTAAAGAACTCGCAGATACAAATCAAATCAAAATTCATCAAATTCAACATCATCACGCGCATATAGCCGCTTGCATGGTAGAAAATGGGATTCCTGTAGATTCGCCTCCGATATTAGGTATCGCTTTAGATGGTTTAGGTTACGGTGATGATGGTACACTCTGGGGTGGAGAATTCCTTTTAGCAGATTACCGTAAATTTAAACGCCTAGCAACATTTAAAGCAGTGCCACTGATTGGTGGTGAACAAGCAATTTATCAGCCTTGGCGTAATACGTATGCTCAATTAATAGCTGCTAACCTTTGGGATGATTGTCAACAACAGTATGCTGATTTAGAAATCGTAAAATTTCTGAAAAACAAGCCAATTAAACTACTCAATGAACTTATTGAGAAAAGAATTAACTCTCCTCCAGCATCTTCCGTGGGGCGGTTGTTCGATGCAGTGGCGGCGGCTATCGGTGTTTATAGAGATGAATGTAGCTATGAAGGGCAAGCTGCGATCGCAATGGAAGCTATAGTAGATGTTAGCAGCTTAAATAATGATAAAGAAACGCTAATCTATCCTTTTAGTTTTAGCTTTTCAGATAGTATTTATTGTATAGACCCGCGCCCAATGTGGCAAGCCTTGCTCGATGACTTACAGCAGCAGATTTCCCAACCAGTTATTGCTGCTAAATTTCACCAAGGTTTAGCTAATGCAATTGTGGAAATGGTAAAGCATCTTTGTCAAGAAAATCTAATTTCTCAGGTAGCCCTAACAGGAGGAGTCTTTCAAAATTGTATATTGTTAGAGCAAGTTAGTAAAAGATTAAAAACGTTGGGAATACAAGTAATTACTCACAGCCTAGTTCCAGTTAATGACGGTGGGTTATCTCTGGGACAAGCAGTTATTGCAGCCGCACAATTAATACATAAGTCTTGATATTTGACAAACTTTGTCTCATAAATAATTCTCTCTACTTCTCTCTTAGTTCGTGCGGTTTATTTAACTTAGCAAATAAAAAAATGTGCTTAGGAATTCCCGGTCAAATTATTGAAATAACTGATGTTAACCACAAATTAGCCATAGTTAACGTTGGTGGTGTTAAGCGCCAAGTAAATATTGCTTGTATCGTTGATGAACAACATCCCCCCGAAGCTTGTATTGGGGATTGGGTATTAGTACATGTTGGCTTTGCCATGAATCGAATTAATGAACAAGAAGCGGCGGAAACTTTACAACTCTTCCAAGAATTAGCAGCAGCACAAGCAGGGATTAGTACTTAAATAATAGTCACTTTATATGAAATATGTTGACGAATTCCGCGAACCTGAAAAAGCTGAAGCCATACGCCGCGAAATCGCCAAACTATGCCGCCAGCTAGAAAAACCCATTAAAATTATGGAAGTATGCGGCGGACATACCCATTCCATTTTCAAATATGGTATTGAAGAAATTTTACCCGAAGCCATTGAATTAATTCATGGGCCTGGTTGTCCAGTATGCGTTATGCCAAAAGGGAGATTAGATGACGCGATCGCAATCTCCCAAAATCATAACGTCATTTTTGCCACCTTTGGCGACGCAATGCGAGTTCCCGGTTCCAAAACCACTTTACTGCAAGCCAGGGCACAAGGTGCAGACATCCGTATGGTGTACTCTCCCTTAGACAGCCTGCAAATTGCCAGAGATAACCCCGACAAAAAAATAGTCTTTTTCGCCTTAGGCTTTGAAACCACAGCCCCCAGTACCGCCTTCACCATTCTGCAAGCAGCAGCCGAAAAAATTCATAACTTTAGTCTGTTTTCCAATCATGTCCTCGTGATTCCCGCCCTCAAAGCACTATTAGATAATCCCGACTTACAATTAGATGGATTTGTTGGGCCTGGTCATGTCAGCATGGTAATTGGCACTGACCCTTATGAGTTTATTTCCCAACAGTATAATAAGCCAATTGTCGTCTCAGGATTTGAACCCTTAGATATTCTCCAATCAATTTGGATGGTGTTGCAACAGCTAGTAGAAAATCGTTGTGAAGTTGAAAACCAATATAACCGAATTGTCCAAAAATCCGGGAATACAGTAGCGCTACAAGCCATAAACAAAGTTTTCGCCGTGCGAGATAGTTTTGATTGGCGCGGCTTGGGTGACATCCCCTATTCAGGATTACAAATTCAACCTGAATATGCCCAATTTGATGCCGAACTTAAATTTACCATTCCTAATCTCAAAGTAGCCGACCATAAAGCTTGTAAATGTGGAGAAATTCTCAAAGGAGTCTTAAAGCCTTGGGAGTGTAAAGTATTCGGTACAGCTTGTACACCAGAAACACCCATTGGCACTTGTATGGTATCTTCTGAAGGCGCTTGTGCAGCCTATTACAAATATGGGCGACTCTCCACCATTGCCAAAAGAACAATCACCCAAAAACCAAAAGTAACTATAACTCAAGAACCTCTCCCCGCCTGTGGCTTCTCTTCAGATTAATACTCTGCGTACCTCTGCGCTTCCCTCTGCGTTCCTTTGCGTTTCAAAAAAATTTAATATGAATCTCCCCCCCACAAACCCAATACAAAATCCCCTATTCCAAAAAATAGAACAAGTCCGCCGTCGCCAAGGAAAAGTGCAAGACACTCATATAACTCTGGCACATGGTAGCGGTGGTAAAGCCATGCGTGATTTAATAGACGATATCTTTGTCAGCAATTTTGATAATCCAATTCTATCGCAATTAGAAGACCAAGCCAGCTTCAACTTAGCCCCTCTTCTCCAACAAGGAGACAGACTCGCATTTACAACAGATTCATACGTTGTAGACCCATTATTTTTTCCCGGTAGTGATATAGGAGAATTAGCCATCAACGGCACAGTTAATGATTTAGCTGTTAGTGGTGCTAAACCTTTATATTTAACTTGTAGCGTAATTTTAGAAGAAGGATTACCTGTAGAAACCTTGCGCCGTGTCGCAGCCAGTATGAAAGCAGCCGCAAAAGAAGCTGCTATTCAAATTGTCACTGGTGACACAAAAGTTGTACATCGAGGTGCTGCCGATAAACTCTTCATCAATACTGCTGGTATTGGTATCATCCCGCGAGGAATTAGTATTTCCGCCCGCAATATTAAACCTGGGGATGTAATAATAATTAATGGTGAAATAGGCAATCATGGGGCAGCAATTTTAATTGCCCGTAGGGAATTAGCTTTAGACACTAATATTGAAAGTGATTGTCAGCCGTTGCATAGTTTAGTCGAAACTATTCTCCATGTATGTCCCCAAGTTCATGCGATGCGAGATGCTACACGCGGTGGTTTAGCCACAGTCTTAAATGAATTTGCCCTCAGTTCTAATGTAGGAATTCGCCTCTTTGAAGAATCTATTCCAGTGCGGGAAGAAGTCAACGGAGTTTGCGAAATTCTCGGTTTAGACCCATTGTATTTAGCTAATGAAGGTAAGTTAGTTGTGGTAGCTTCAAAAGAGAATGCTGACAATATTTTATCAGCAATGAAATCTCACCCAGTAGGTAAAGATGCTTGTATTATTGGTGAAATTATTCCTTCACTCCCAGGTATCGTATTATTGAAAACAGTTTTTGGTGCTGAAAGAATTGTTGATATGCTGGTAGGCGACCAATTGCCACGAATTTGTTAATATTTAATAGATTTTATAGTATGCACGAACTTGGAATTACCCAAAATATTGTGGCAATTGTGATTGAACATGCCAAAGGCGCAAAAGTGCAACGAGTTTTATTAGAAATTGGTAAACTTTCAGCCGTTATGCCCGATGCTATCCGATTTTGTTTTGATATTTGCACTCAAGGTACAGTTTTAGCAGGGGCGAAATTAGAAATTTTGGAAATTCCCGGATTAGGGCGATGTCGCCAATGCGATACAGAATTTTTTTTAGATAAACCATTTGGTACATGTAACTGCGGTAGCGTGCAATTAGATCTAGTTACTGGTGAAGAACTGAAAATTAAAGAAATAGAAATAGAGGAATTATGTGTGTAACCTGCGGTTGCTCTGATGATGTCGAAACTAAAATTACCAATTTAGAAACAGGTGAGGCTGAACATAACCATCATACTCATACTTTACCAGATGGTACTGTCATCACTCATTCCCATAGTCATGACACTCATATAGAAGCATCGCAATTTCATGCTAAAATACACAATACAACAATATCCTTAGAACAAGATATTTTGGCAAAAAATAACTTGATAGCTGCCCAAAATCGGGGATGGTTTAAAGGTCGAAATATTCTTGCTTTAAATTTAATGAGTTCTCCCGGTGCAGGTAAAACAACTCTTTTGACGCGAACCATTAATGATTTAAAAGATCAATTATCTATCAGTGTTATTGAAGGTGACCAAGAAACTGCTAATGACGCCAAAAAAATTAAAGAAACTGGTTCTAAAGTCATCCAAATCAACACTGGAACAGGCTGTCATTTAGATGCATCAATGATAGACAGGGGTTTACAACAACTGAATCCGCCCCTAAATTCAGTTGTGATGATTGAAAATGTGGGAAATTTGGTTTGTCCAGCTTTATTTGATTTAGGAGAACAGGCGAAAGTCGTGATTCTCTCCGTCACAGAGGGAGAAGATAAGCCGCTAAAATACTCGCATATATTCCGTGCTAGTGATGTAATGATTGTCACTAAAATTGATTTACTGCCTTATGTAGATTTTGATGTGCAAAAGTGCATAGAATATGCTGTGCAAGTGAATCCCCAAATTCAGATTTTTCAGGTTTCTGCAACTACTGGTACTGGGTTAGAGAGTTGGTATGCGTGGCTAAGTGTATTGTTATAGTAGAAACTCTGCACACCTCTGCCCTTTTCTTTGCGTGCCTCTACGTTTAAATTAAAACTTATCATCACAAAATTAAGTCAGTGAATTACTAAATCCTTCTGTGGGTTAATAAAAACTAGAAGTAGTTTTTGCAACATTGGAGATGCATACTTCAATTTTCCGCTCAGTGCGTAAATCCTCATGGCTAAAGTTGAAGAATTGACAATGCTTAAAACTGCTGATAATTATGTGCAATAGGCATTTTAGCAGTTTTTGACTCTTCTTTTCTCTAGGTTTGTGAGAAATTTGAGTACTCCAAGTACTGTATAAAACATTGAAGATTTTTTAAGAATGGTATCAATAAGTTTTACTTTTTCAAGGTTTTTTATATATTTTACACAGTAGTAAGTATGTCGGTGGGATTAAAGCCAAATATATAAACTTTGGTAAAGTATAGCGAAAGATAGGCTATATGAACAACCTATAACTTTACACTTACTTATAAATTTGGATTTATTCAAATCAACCTACTTATTATCGAAATACTGTAAAAAATCACCTACGTTCTTAGTCTAGTCTAGAACATAAATGATACAGATACTACAAGGATGAATGACATTTTAGTGGGAGCCATTAAACCATGTTAAAACTAATTGTTTCAATCACAGTAACAAGCTTGTTTTTTAATGTTTTAATCAGTCAAGAAGCAAAAGCTAAAAGTTTAACAAGGGTTGACAATACAGCTTCAATAACTTACTTACAAAAATCAGATAATCATAAAGTTTTATCTGAAAGCAGTCTTTCACCAAGTTACCTGAGGCAAACATTTCTAATTTCGCAAATCAATTTCGATCTAAACGGTGTTTGGCGGAGTAACGAAGGGGGTGTTTATTATGTTAGACAGACAGGGAATCAACTATGGTGGTATGGTGAAAATGGTGGGATATACAGTAATGTCTTTCAAGGAACTATCATAGGCAATGCAGTAACAGGTCCGTGGGTTGATGTACCAAAAGGAATTAATAGAGGTGCTGGAAGTTTGTCGATTCTGATTATTTCAAATAATAAATTTGTGCAAAGCACTTTACCAAGTCAATCAGGCTTTGGTCCTGTAGAGTGGACTCGGTTTTGACACTCCCCACGGCTTATAGCCGTGAGGATTCTTGAACAGCCCACAAGTGATTTATTTGTCTAATTGGTTGAGAAAATAAGCCTTCAGTACCAGCATGTAGTCACGGTCAATTCCCTTCTGTCCTGTTACCTTACTTACAAGTAAGTTCAGGAATCAAATCAGATTCCTATAGTGAATTATATTCAGTAAAACTGTTATTTTTGGAGGTAATTTTAGTCAAAATTGCAACACCCTGCACTTTAGGAGTACAGGGTGTAAAACAGCTATATTTTGTGTGATTCCCAGTTTCTATTTACCTCAAAGCCAATCTCGGTAAGCTGATATTTCATTTACGCTGATTTCAAACGGCATTCCCTTGCCAAATGGCGGATAAACGCGGATTTTACCGTTGCTAGCAAACCGCTCTAACCTATTACCCAACTGGGGAATATTGCTGACGATATGCCAGTAAGATACTAAGTCAGGGCAGTCAATAATTAATGTTAGGATGCTAGTATTTGTTGTAAGATACCACTGACAATTAGATAACAGGACTCGCGTAATGCGATCGCAGGCTAGATAAAAGCATCTGCCAGTAGACTGTTCTAGCTCCATTTGCAGCATTCCATCCTCTTTTGTTACCTCAGTGGGAGGTAAATCATCAGGAGGAAGCAGGTATAGTTTAGAAGACATAATTTCGCACCTCTTGGTTGTAGCGCGTCAAACTCTCCAGGTTTTTTTGCATATCCGAAGATGAGGGTTTGAGTGCTAGCATACCTAAATTTAATTCGTCCTGAAATTTCTTGATTTTGTCTCGACAAGTCTCCACATCACCGATAATTGAGTTTTCAATCAAATAATCTTCGTCAAAACAAATGTTTGTGCGATCAAATGGTTTTTGGTTGGGATTCGCACTATTCTGTAATACTTGAGCCGAATTAGCTTTCATTTTCTGGCTAAATTGGCGAATGAAAGGTAACGCTTCACTCACTGCCTCATCAGATGTTTTGCTAACAAAAAAGAAGCGTGCCAGCACAAAGTTTTCTGCACCACTAGAATTTAAGGCTCGATATTTGGCGACAGTATCCTTCAATCTCTCTAGGGAAAATGGCGGCCCACCCATTAAGCTGAAGGAGTGTTTAGCAGCCAACTCGATACCATCATCACCGCCAGTGGCGACATACACTGGTATTTGACTCTGCAATGGTTTTGGGTAAATTGTTAAGCGATCGCATTGATAATATTGCCCATTAAATGATACATCAGTTTCATATAACAGCTTTTGAATCAATGCGATCGCCTCTAGCATCTTGGGACGGGATTCACTTGAGAGTGTCGCAAAATGCTTGTTTTGTTGGGGGAATGGGCCGCCTTTGGCAACTCCAAATAATAATCGTCCATTGCACAGGTTATCCAGAGTGGCGATATCTTCCGCTACCCGAATCGGGTTGTGGAACGGCAGTAACACCGCCGCAGTCCCTAATTGGATAGTTGAAGTCAGTCCCGCCAAGTGTGCCATCAACACCAACATAGACGGGCTGAGATTGGATTCACTAAAATGATGCTCACTTACCCAGGCTGACTCAAAACCTAAGCTTTCTGCCTGTTTTACCAGCGCGACTTGCTCAAAGATGGCACGACGAGCATCTTGGTGATAATTATCGTAATTGCAGAAAATTCCAGTTTTCATTACTTGCGTTGATACTTTGTACTCACCGACGGTGCTCGTTATTCTGTCTACAGCAAAATTTTTGATAGGTTTGTAGTAAGCATTAAAGTGCTTAAATATTTGACGACTAAAGTCGTCACTACAAACGCATTTCCCCTTTCAATTAACACCATTAATCACTAACTTGCAACCCACTGCAACTCCAACCATAGGCGTGGGTTGTTCTGTTTGACCTTTGACATCGGATCGCGCAACAATCGCTTGGCATTCATGCAAACTACCTGCATGAGACCCATGTTGTCTGCCACTTCTCTGAGTATTTCTTTTTGAGCTTGCACACAGGAAATCATTTCGTCAGAGCAATAAATTCCTATATATTGCAAACGTCTGGCAGGTCGTCCCCAAAAACAGGTGATGACTTTCACATAACACCCATCCAGCAATTCCCCAACTTGCGGGTAGTAATGGTTGACGACTCTTGTGAATTCTTTGGCTAAGATATCTTCAGCAATCATTGGAACTGATATTTCTGTAGCGTCCATCACGCTATTTAATATAACATAATTTTGTCAGTTAAATATGACAAAATAGCTTATTAAGCTTAAATAAAATATTAAATACTGCATAAAAAAAGAGGTGTACCTTAATTGGTATCACCCCAGACTTGCGTAAAGCATCTTTATATTGAATGGAATATCAAAGTATTGGTTTGAATAGCCCTAGCCTTAGCGAATAGAATTTGTAGCTATACTAGACTTTATCCACCTCAGTGGGTTAAACCAGCTGCTTGAGCAAATTATTTTTCTTAGTCAGCGTAGGCAGGCTTTGTTTGCAAGATGAACCGCGATTTATAATCAACAGGTATATTTGCAAAGGTGAGATGCTCCTAAATACTCCGATATCGAAAATTATGAATTCAAATAAAATGCATTTAACTAGCACATCTCAATATCGAATTCTAAATTTTGTTTTTTTAATTATTAGCGAGCATTCCGTTCACAAACTAATACCTCTGCTACGATATCCGGCACATTTATAAAGTCCGTAAATCCTTCAGAACCACGGATTGGTGATATAAATGTATAGTTTGGATCGCACACTCCATTGTCATATACTTGAATAAACCATCTATCTGGAAATCCTTCTACACCTAATTCCACAGTGTACCAACTCTCGCCAATCAGACGAGAGTTAAAGATTGTAAACCACTCCCTATTGTCTTCTGAAATATTCCAATCTGCCATGAGCAGTTCTAAAGCTATTTGCCCCGCATCCGTTGAAGTCAACAGCATTTTTACTCCTTATTTGCGGCTTCAGGATTTGCAACTTCAGGATTGGACACTTCAGGATATAAACCCAATTCCTTAGCTAGCTCACGCGCCACAAAAAATAAAAATTTAGCACCATCTTGATTGCCTTCATGGGCAAACATAGTTGCTACTTGTAACATTGTCTCTACAAATCCAGAATCAATCAATTCTGGCTTACTTTCCAAAACTTCTGGTTCCTGACCATTAGGGCATTTGAGTAGCTCATCAATCAGATTAAAATACAGTTGTTGGCGTTGTTCTGACATAGTAATTTTGTTGATTTTAGTGAGTTAATTGTGAATTGGTTACTGTTCGATACTGTGCTGCCACAGCCTTTCCAACATTTCAACTTGTTCTTTTAAAACAGCAGCACGATGAACAAGATATCTGTCGTAAAAAAGAATCCCTAACCCAACACAAATAGGGGTTAGCAAGAAGAGCCATTGCAGGATAGTGGCAAATTTATATTGTTCAGCAACAGTCAGCATTTGATGAATCACATTACGGTCAGAGGATTGGATGCTAGTCTGAGGGGAATGTGTACCCTCTGTCCGGGGAGCCAAGGTTGGAGTATCTCTACTAATCTTGTTAACTTCGCAGGCTAAATGCTGGGATTTTACTAACTCCAAATGTCGCTCCCAAACTATGCCAAACACTACTACTCCTGGAGAAAGCACTGCTAAAGTAACTACGCAAACCGTGAGAACATTTAAAAGTTTGGCTTTCATCTTGGCTCTCCCTTGCTAGGTAGTATGCACCCAGCAAGAAAATATCTTTTGCTGTTTATCTACAGTAGCTATATATTTCTACTTCTCAAACAGTTTTGATATTGAAATATGTGTAAACGGTAATTTCCACAATCGTTAACTGTCAGTTGTTTGCCCAATTACTACTGACTATTGATTGATCGCTTAAAAATTACCATCATTTTCACAAAACGTAGGATTAATCAGTCAGAAATAACGCACTCAGATTCAAACAATGTGATTTCATCTTACTCTGAAAAGAGAGATTAAGAAGTCCCCCCTAGTTCACTAAGCTTTTGCTCAGGAATGTTGGGGGGTAGAGGGGAATCTCTGCGTAAATCCTATACGATTTATATCAGCCGCTCTCCACAAAACAGTTTACCCCAACTTCGTTAAAATTATTAAATTCATTAGAATAGTACTCAAAGCTTGTAATTACCGCCTGATAAGCCTTGCAAAAAATTATTGGGGTATGGGTGCTAGTGTTTTTGAGACGGGGTTCTAGTATTTCTGAGGTGGGGTTCTGGGATTTCTGCACTCAACCTTAAAGCAATGTAGGCAATGGTTAAGGACTATTTTTGATGCAAATTTAGGCAAACAAAAACTGCACTCAAAATAAAATATCAATGTCTTTTGATAAAGATAGACTACTAAATTAGGAAAAACAATTAAATGTTTTGAAAGTAAATTAGATTTCCATAACCAATAGGAGATAGGAAAAATAATGGTAAAAATTATGCATATATACAGAATTTCAGCCTAACAGGCAATAGTCACCAATTCCAAATGGTAAAATACAAGTATGGCAAGCTAGCCCTCTGGTAAAGTTAGAATCAATGGAGTATCTGATAAAAGTTCTTCCTAAACTTTCGTATTTTGTGGTTTAGTTAAAATACATAAGTATATGCACTCATCAACACTAAACTACTAGTTCATACACAAAAGCTTATTGTTATAAGTAAATACTCTGTACTAAGATTTAGGATTTTAGGAGTTAAATAATGCGGATTGCTCAAGACATAACAGAACTTATCGGACGAACTCCTTTAGTTCAACTGAACAAGATTCCTCAAGCTGAGGGAGTAGTAGCAAGAATAGTTGCCAAATTAGAAGGTATGAACCCAGCAGCTTCGGTGAAAGACCGCATTGGGTTAAGTATGGTACTCTCAGCAGAAGCAGCTGGCTCAATTGAACCTGGAAAAACCATTTTAGTTGAGCCTACTTCAGGTAATACAGGTATTGCTCTAGCGATGGTAGCAGCGGCGCGTGGCTACCGTTTGATTTTGACAATGCCAGAGACAATGAGTCAAGAACGACGAGCTATGCTCAGAGCTTATGGTGCAGCTTTGGAATTGACACCAGGTGCGGAGGGAATGCGAGGAGCTATTCGCAAAGCCGAGGACATTGTGGCTAATACTCCCAATGCTTTTATGCTGCAACAATTCCGCAACCCTGCCAATCCTAAAGTTCACCAAGAAACCACCGCCGAAGAAATTTGGGCAGATACAGACGGGGAAGTGGATATTGTCATTGCTGGGGTAGGTACTGGTGGAACGATTACTGGTATTGCAGAAGTACTCAAACAACGCAAACAGACTTTTCAAGCGATCGCAGTTGAACCCAGCAATAGCCCAGTTCTCTCCGGTGGTGAAGCCGGGCCACACAGAATTCAAGGTATTGGGGCCGGATTTATCCCCGATGTTCTCCGCCTAGAATTGGTTGATGAAGTAATTAGAGTCAGCGATGAACAAGCGATCGCTTATGGACGCCGTTTGGCAAAAGAAGAAGGCTTATTGTCTGGTATATCCTCTGGTGCAGCTTTGTGTGCTGCAATCCAAGTAGGTAAACGTCCAGAAAACGCCGGACGTTTAATCGTGATGATTCAGCCTTCCTTTGGTGAACGTTACCTCAGCACACCCATGTTCCAAGACTTGTCGTTAGAAACTGCTGGTGTCCGTTAAGGAGACAATGGTCTGAGGAAAGGGGAAGGGGGAAGGGGTAAAGGGTAAAGGATGTATTCAAAACCTTTCGCCTTTCCCCTTTCCCCGAACCGTATTGAGAGCCGTATTTCAGCCTCTAGACTCCAACAGCAACGTTCTTGCTGACTTCCTGGCAAATTGGAATGCGGATTTGAAACTCCGCTCCCTCGCCGGGTTCTGAGGTGCAAGAGAGTGAACCACCATGTTTTTCAGTGACAATTTGGTAACTAATCGACAAACCCATACCTGTTCCTTTGCCCACAGGTTTAGTGGTGAAGAAAGGGTCGAACAGACGTTGCCGAACAGACTCTGGGATACTTAGACCATTGTCTGCAATCCGAATTTCGATTTGATAAGCATCAATTTGTTTAGTGTAAATAGTAATAGTTGGACTACTCATTTGTCCTTGATTTTTTGCTAATGATTCTTCCAAAGCATCGATCGCATTACTCAACACATTCATAAACACTTGATTTAGCTGCCCTGCATAGCATTCCACTTGGGGCAGGTTGCCATAGTGTTTAACAAGCTCAATACCGACACGATCTGACTTTGCTTTGAGGCGGTGTTGCAGAATCATTAGGGTACTGTCGATGCCGTCATGAATATTAACAGCTTTGATTTCAGATTCGTCCATGCGTGAGAAGTTTCGCAGAGAAGCAACAATTTGCCGAATCCGGTCTGCCCCAACTCGCATAGAAGACAGTAGCTTAGGCAGGTCTTCTAGCACAAATTCTAGATCGATAGCCTCTGCTTCTTCCTGAATCTCTGGATGGGGAGATGGGTAATGTTTCTGGTAAAGTTCCAATAGTCCCAGCACCTCTTGAGTGTAACCGTTGGCATGAGTCAGGTTGCCAAAGATAAAATTGACCGGATTGTTGATTTCGTGGGCAACGCCAGCTACCAGTTGCCCTAAGCTCGACATTTTCTCCGTCTGCACAAGTTGAGCCTGAGTTTGTTGTAATTTATGCAGAGATTTTTCGAGTTGTTCGGCTTTTTCTCGCTCTCGCGTTTCAGATGCTTGCAAAGCTTCATTTTTAGCTTCGAGTTCTTGTGATTTAGCTTCCAGTTGTTCCGAGTAAGCTTGCAGGTTGGTATAGAGACGGGCATTGTCGATCGCAATCGAAATTTGTGCTATCAACAAATTCAGCACATTCACCCGTTCTGTGGTAAACGCACCAGGAATGAGATTATTTTCTAGGTAAAGAATACCAGTAAACTTGCCAGAGTGAATCAATGGTAGACACAAAATCGACTTAGATTGGTAAGTGGTGATATAAGCATCAGCCGCAAAACGGGAGTCTTTAACAGCATCGTCTAAGACCAGATTGTTTCTGGTTCTTTCGACATAATTGAATAAGGCAAGCGGGAGTAAAGGTGAATTAGTTTTATCCTCTGCGTTAACAACAACGCTAACCTCCTTACCTACAACTATTCCCGTCGCTTCTAGCATCCATTGATTCTCGTGTTTACCAATAAAGTAACCTTGTTGAGCGCCAGCATTTTCGATGACATTTTTCATCAGTTTTTCGAGCAAGCGACTCAGCACCATTTCTTCTGACAAGACTTGTGAAGCTTTCATCACCGTCATCAAGTCGAAAATTTCAGTGCCTCCGGTAGTCGTAGAGCTTGTTTGAATCGTTTGCAGGTAATTCGTTTGTAATTTTTCTGTGTTTGATCGCACAATCAATTGCGGATAACGTGCTTCTAAATCTTTGACTTTTGCGATCGCACCCCAATGGCTATAGGCATAGTAAGCGTTAGTCATGTAGGTGCGGGCGATCGCTTCTTTCCCCCATGACAAATAGAATTTGGCAGCGAGTTCGTGAGCGAGTGCTTCTTCGTTGATGTACTCGTTTTCTTTGGCAAGTGCGATCGCTTGATCATACATCTCGATTGCTTCGATTTTTTCGCCTAAAACACGATGCCGTTCTGCCTCTACTAAATAGAATTTGTGCAGATGATTCATCGGGGCATGATGCGCCCATTTGAGCATTTTTTCTTGATTACTTTGTACTCTTTCAAGAATGCCCTGTTGATCTGACTGTGGAGTATCAGAATACACCGCCAACCGCACCAGAGAATCGTAGAAATAGAAGAGAGGAACAACGGGCATTCCTACCGCTGCATCTAAATACTTCTCTGCTATAGCGATATTCTCAATCGCTTGAGAGTAATTTTCAAACCAATAACAAAGTAAAAGTTTGTTTATATATATATAGGCAACTCCCGCTTTGTCATTTGCTTCCTGGTACGATGGCAACTTCATTTGCTCATTGCAAACTTCACCCTGAAGACGGCAAGGATTTTCACTTTTTCCGAGCAGATTTAATATAGCCTGCCAATAGATTTCTATATAATTGAGTGCTGTTTCTTGCTTGATTTTATGAATAGCATCTCTGTTGATTGCTATCTCTTTTTCAAGTCCAGTCAGTTCTTTGCCGCTATAGTAAGCTGAACAGGAGTACTGTAGTAGACTATAGCCTGCATATTCTAAATCTCCTGTTTCCATACCGCTAGAGTAAGCTGACACCAAAGGCTCTAAGGTTTGTCTGAGATGCTCTTTGCAATGTCGGATAAATAGATTTACTATGAAGGCTGTCTTGGCTTTGATTTCTTGAGCATTTAACTTAGACACTAGATTTAAAGCCAACTGACCAAACTGATAACCCGAATCAATATCTCCCATAACTCCACAAAGCAGAAAACCATAATTGGCATAAGCAAAGGGAGAAACGGAAGCATTACCATATTGGACGGATAATTGTACTTGTTTGCACACCGTCAAGGGCAACAGTGCAGGCGCAGCAATGTATGCAGGTGCAAAGATACTTGATAACAGTCGCATAGCTGCTAGTTTATAGCAATCGCTCATTTGAGGCAGGTCAATTAAATCCTCTATTCGCGTTCCAATCAAAATTGTCGCAGTTTTCTCTAGTGCCTCCCCAATGTCTGACGCATTCGGCTCTTGGGGAAACTCCACCCCTAACAGTTTTAAAACTTGTAGCGCGGTATTAACTGCTTCTATCAGTCTGTTCTGCCCCATGTAAGCTTGCATCTGGACTTCATAGACTTTCACTTTGTCGAGTAGCGTTTTAGCGCGGTTTAGCACTACCTCAACGCATCTCTGCATTTCGTTAAAATCACCACTCAAAAAAGCTGCCTCTGCTGCTTCTGAGTGCAGCGCTAATGCCAGTTCATATTGACACTTCCAGCTTTCTTCTGCTAACAATCCTAAACCTACTTGCAAATATTTGACGGCAGAATCGTGTGCTGTGGCTGCTTTCGCTCTTTGACCTGCGATGAGATTTAGTTCAGCAAATTCATATTTTTCTGTTTCAGATATCAGTAAATCAGCACCGTAATTGAGTTGATTAACTAAAGCAAATATATTTTCTTTGCGTTCTTCTGATGTAGTATTTAGCAGCAGTAATTGACCAATTTTTAGATGCGTTGCTTTCTTCTGCTCATCGGGAATTAGAGAATACGCTGCTTGCTGCACTCGGTCATGTAAAAACTTGTAATCAACTTTGACATCAGTTAAGGTAACGCCGCCTGAATTCTCCTGACTAAACGCTAAGGGAATTTTGTAGTCCTGATTTAACGGCAAAATTAACCCAGCTTGTAGGGCTGACCACAATTGCGCCGCAGTTGTTAAAGAAGATGCTTTATTAACGATCGCCAATACATCCAGATTGAACGTGTTGCCAATACAAGCAGCCAGTTTCAGTACTTCTTGCGTTTCTAGAGACAGTTTACGAATATTTCTCGCCGTCAGTTCAACAACATTCAGGTCGGTAAGACCGATCGCTTGAATATGTTGGATATTCCACTGCCATACTCCTGCATGAAACTCATACGTTAACAAGTCTTCTTGATGTAGAGTTTTCAGCAGTTGCGTTAAGAAGAAAGGGTTTCCTCCAGTTTTGTGGAACAGTAATTCTGCCAGTGGTTTGCTGGCTTCTGTGTCATTCAACGTATCGCTAATTAACGCTTCCACATCCGTTAATTGCAACGATGCCAAGACGATGTTATTCACCGCTGCACGATTCGATTGAATCTTGTCCAAACTGAGCATGAGCGGATGGGTGGGTGACACTTCGTTATCGCGGTATGCCCCAATTAATAATAAATATTTGCGATCGCTATCTGTCATCAATAGCTCAATTAAATTCAGCGATGCCGAATCTGCCCACTGCAAATCATCGAGAAACACAACCAAGGGATGGTCTTGGGTCGTGAATACGCCAATGAATTGCCCAAAAACACGATTGAAGCGATTTTGAGATTCAGCCGCACCCAATTGTGTTACGGATGGCACAGTACCAATAATTAGTTCGACTTCTGGAATCACATCGATAATGACTTGCCCATTCTCTCCCAACGCGGTGAGCAGTTTGTCTTTCCACACTCGGATTTGGGCTTCGCTTTCAGTAAGCAATTGCTGAATTAAAGATTGGAACGCCTGAATCAACGATGCATAAGGAATATTGCGCTTGAACTGGTCAAATTTACCTGCAATGAAATAACCCCTTGCTCCTACAATCGGTTTATGAACTTCATTGACGACACTCGTCTTTCCAATCCCCGAATAACCAGAGACGAGCATGAGTTCGCTACTACCACCTGCCACACGCTTAAAGGCAGCCATCAATGTTGCTACTTCTGCCTCGCGTCCGTATAGCGTTTGGGGAATCGAAAAATGCCCGGATTTGTCTTGTCTTCCCGGTACAAAGTTTTCAATTTTTCCAGTCGCATGAAGTTGAAACAAGCATTCCTCTAAATCCGCTTTTAGTCCCCAGGCGCTTTGATACCGCTCTTCTGCTGTTTTCGCTAATAATTTTAAAATAACTGCACTAATAGCTTCTGGCACATCTTCCAGAACGCGACACACGGTTTCGCTACAAGGTGCGGCTGGTGTTTTGGCAATGTGACAGTGGATCAACTCCATCGGATCAACAGCTTGAAAGGGCAAAGTACCCGTCAGCATTTCATATAAAGTGACACCCAGTGAATAAAAATCAGTGCGATAGTCAACCGCCCGGTTCATTCTGCCTGTCTGTTCAGGCGACATATAAGCAAGCGTACCTTCGAGCAAATTAGGATTGCTCAAGGTGGGATTTTCTTTATCAAGGCGCGAGGAGATACTGAAATCAATCAGTTTGGCTTCACCAGAATCGGGGTCAATTATAATATTGTGCGGCTTAATATCTTTATGAATAATCTGTTGGGCGTGTAGTTCTCCTAAAATATGTGCTAGATTAATCCCCACCTTGAGAAAAGTAATCAAGCTGGTTGTTTGAGTTGCAATCACTTCTTGGAGCAAGCAACCTGGAATGTCTTCCAAAACCAAAGCCAGTCCATGCTGATAATTCTTTAACTCGTAGGCTTTAACAATGCCAGGAATTTGCAGAGGCTCAATGATTTGATATTCGTGGCGCAGTCGAGCTATGTCTTCTAAGAGTGGATGTTCGCACAAGAGAGTTTTGACAATGACAGAGGCGTTATCGGTTTTTCGCCGTCCACGATAAATGACGGTTTTACTACCGGAGTGAAGGGTTTCGAGGAGTTGATAACCAGATAAAGTAGGTGTCATTGTTTTTTATTCTTGCAATATTAAGCATACTTACTATGCCCATGCAAGTTTATCTTTGTAACATTTGTGACAAAAATCAGCATAATTTCACGACATGTTACAAAGACTAATTCACTCCAAATTTGTATGTTGGGACTTGAGAGCATTGTTGCATCTCAAACCCAATCATTGAGGTTTTAACAGATTACATCACTGCAAAAATTCTGTACTAATGCTTACAGTTGCCTTGCTTTTGGCGTTCATGACCATGTTCATGATGATGATCATGACCGTGGAAGCAGCCTTGCAAATTCTCCTTCATCAGATTTTCGCTGATTTCTCGCAAGGATTCATCCACAGCTTGTAAGCCAATCCAAGCATCAATCTTTTGTACATCAAATCCTACCTCGCGCTGTTCACCTACTTCTAACAAAGGACGGCGAATCAATAGTGGCTCTCTCAACATCAGCGCCAAAGCGGTTTGTTCATCCAGTTTTTCAGGAACCACCTCACCAGATTTTACCTTTGGGGCGGAAGGATTAAACCATTCGGCTACGGGGCGATCGCCAAAGAATGAACGCAACCTTTCAACTGTCCAAGGTTCTGTTAGCAGGTTGTATGGTATCACCTCATGACCAGCAGCTGTTAGCAAAACTTTTTGCTTAGTACCACCTTTACAGCCTGGTTTACTATAGAAAACTACTCTTGCCATTCAACTATCTCCTAATTACTCAATTGTTTGTAGTTGACGCTTTAACACTAAAGCATCTAACTACAAACCGATCAAACTAATCCTGACGATTCCTAATTAAAAATTCCTAGCCTTATGAGTAATTGAGTCAAACTCAAATCTCTCATTCGGATCAGTTTCGCCGTAGATATTAAAAGTCACAGTTGGTTCATCACCCACTGCTTCTACACTGTGAATTGCATCGGGAGTGAAGCTAATAATATCGCCGGGAAATAGAGTTACCTCTCCCGTCTGTTCAATTTTCTCCTGAAATTCTGGGCTATGAGTGCGTCGCCAAAAACTATTTTTTTCCTGGCCTTTTAACACCGCTACTATTCCCCACGTCCCATGATTATGAATGGTTGATCGGGTTCCCGATGCAAATGTTACTGTTTGCACTGTCAACGGAAAACCTAATTCATCGTATAGGAGTAAAACAGAGGTTCCAGTTTGGGAGGAAGGCTCTAAAGATTGACTTCCCACCCAGTAAGAATTTACTATCAAGCGCCTTACTAGCATTCGGATTTCTGGTAGACAGCTGACTTCATCATCTACACTCTTGAGAACATCTTCCACCTCAGTTAAAAAGCGATAAAGGCGGTAATTTTCTCTCAATAAATCCCATGCTCTTACAGATTTACAAACTTGATAATCACCGTCCCCCGTTAGCAGCCAATCCCTACCTTTCATAACTTTTAAATTGATAGCTGAGAAGATTGAATGATAACGATGGGGGAGATATTAGGAATATTACCTACAGGAAGTTTAGTAGGTATGGTGACAGCAGGAAAGATAGAGTTACTATCAATTGCCGCTCCTAAGAGAGAGTAAGAGGAATATGATATGGTAGATAGCCAATTGTTCATGATTGTTCACCTTGATGGTTGATTGTTGACTGATTAATCATCTTCTTCTGCCGGACGTGTCAAAATATCCAAAAGAATCCCGGCGCCAAAATCATTCTTGTCGTCTATTTGTTTGACTCTGGTGCTAATTTCTTTCGCTTCCTCAATTGCTCCTAACTTTGCTAGTACTAATCCAGAAGCAGCATAAGCATTTAAGTACAATCGAATTTGTGGATCTTCTTTGCGATTGACTAATATCGGCTTAAGTTGCTTCCAGTCATCGGGAAATTGTTCTATTTCTTTAATTTTATCTAATAACTTAACTGTTGTTTGCAATGCAAGAGAATAATTATTTTTATAATAGAAAAATCTATATGCTGCTACCAAGACATCTGTATTGTTACCAGTTTGCTCTAAAGCTTGTTGAATATATTTTTCCGATTCTGATGTGTTATCCCAGTTTTGTGCAGCTAAAATTAAGAGGTTTTTAATGTCCTCTGGAACTTGAAACCATGAAAATTTGTTTGCATCAACTTGCATAATAAACTCCTGGATAGTTAGGAGTTAGGAACTATGAGTTATAAATTATTAACTACTACTCCTCACTCCTAACTTTTGTTAAAACAAAGTGAGAACGTACACCAAGGTGAATAGAACAATCCAAATAATGTCTACGAAGTGCCAGTAAATTTCTGTCATTTCGATGAAAGTATGATTGGTTGCAGAATATTCACCGGGAAGACGCGATCGCCACAATACACGTAATATCAATAACAGTCCCACAAAAACGTGCAAACCGTGGAACCCTGTCATGATATAAAAGCAGTTGGCGAAGACGTTGGTAGTCAGTCCGTATCCTAAAGTTGAATACTCATAAACCTGACCACCTAAGAAAATTGCCCCCATGATTGCGGTAATTGCGTACCACAGTTGCATTCCCTTGACGTTATTCTTTTTAATCGCCGTATCACCGAAGTGGATGACGAAACTACTAGACACCAGAATAATGGTGTTAATCGTCGGCACGAGTAGTTCTACTTCACTTCCTTCTGGAGGCCAAACTGCTGTAGTACCACGGAAAAATAAATAAGTGGCAAAAAATCCCCCAAACATCAGGGATTCAGAAGCGAGGAATGTCAACAATCCCCAGACTCTTAAATCTGGATGTTCTTCGTGTCCTGCACTGTGATCTTCGCTTGTGGTTGTAGCTATAGTCATAGATTTTTTGACAATATTATCTGCTGCGTCTGTTGTGGAAGCTTGAATGAAGAATGAAGTCTGAAGCGGCAAAATTTTCATTCTTCATCCAAAATCCTTGTTTAACTCAACTCTTCACTTGTTCAGGAATTCTCAAAATTCCGAGTTCCGAGTTCTGAGGCTGAAGTTTCAAGTTCCGAACTCGGCCTTTCGAGTTCTGAGGCTGAAGTTCCGAGTTCTGAACTCGGCCTTTCGAGTTCTGAGGCTGAAGTTCCGAGTTCCGAACTTGGCCTTTCGAGTTCTGAGGCTGAAGTTCCGAGTTCTGAACTTGGCCTTTCGAGTTCTGAGGCTGAAGTTCCGAGTTCTAAACTCGGCCTTTCGAGTTCTGAGGCTGAAGTTCCGAGTTCTCAAATCAAATTACTAGAAATTGTAGTCAGCTTGAGAGCGATCGCACTACTCACTCTACTAATTAAGCAGTAGCTTCCGGTGTTGCAGATGGCTGTACTTCAGTACTATGACCATGACCGTAGTCATAAGGGCCATGAGTGACAACGGGTAACACTTCCCAGTTTTCAATTGCGGGTGGTGAGCTAGTTGTCCATTCTAAAGTCAAAGCTTGCCAAGGATTATCACCTGCCAAAGGCCCCTTCAACCAACTGTAGATCATGTTGATGGCAAAAGGAATTACTGATATTCCCAACACAAATGAACCAAAGGTACAAATTTGATTGAGGTCGATAAATTGGGGGTCATACATTGCCACTCGTCGCGGCATTCCTTTTAAACCCAATTCGTGCATGGGTAAAAAGGTCAGATTAGTGCCGATGAAGGTAAGGGCAAAGTGAATGCGTGCCAAGTTTTCATTCAACATTCGTCCGGTCATTTTGGGGAACCAGTGATAAATACCTGCGTAAATACCAAACACGGAACCGCCAAACAGAACGTAATGGAAATGTCCGACAACATAATATGTGTCGTGGACGTGAACATCAAAGGGGGCTGTTCCCATCGTCACACCACTTAAGCCGCCCATGACAAACATGGATAACAAACCAATGGCGAAAAGCATTGCACCTGTGAAGCGGATTTTACCACCCCAAAGGGTAGCAACCCAGGCAAAAATCTTCACGCCAGTGGGAACTGCAACTATAAGAGTGGAGATGGTGAAGAACATCCGCATCCAGCCAGGTGTGCCGCTGGTAAACATGTGGTGTACCCAGACGAACAAACCCACAACGCAGATTGCCACACTAGAATAAGCGATCGCTTTATAACCAAAGATTGGCTTACGGGCGTGAACTGGAATTACCTCCGACATGATGCCGAAGATGGGCAGAATCATTAAATATACTGCCGGGTGAGAATAAAACCAGAATAAGTGTTGATAAATTACAACGTTACCGCCTGCATCTGGTTTGAAGAAGGAGGTGCCAAAGTTGAGGTCAAACAACAGCAGAACTAAACCGGCTGCTAATACAGGTGTGGAAAGAAGCGCCAGCAGGGAGGTTGCCAAGATTGCCCAGCAAAATAGAGGTACTTGATCCCATTTCATGCTGGGAACCTTCATCATCAAAATGGTGATCACAAAGTTCAGCGAACCCAAAATTGAAGAAGTTCCTACCAAGACGATCGCAAGTATCCACATAGTTTGAGCAATTGGTGCTGTCACCAAACTCAAAGGTGGGTAAGCTGTCCAACCAGATTGCGAACCGCCAAAAATGAAACTACCTAATATGAGTAATCCGGCTGGTGGGTTTAACCAAAAGGCGATCGCATTCAGCTTCGGGAAAGCCATATCTCTAGCACCGACCATCAATGGCACCAAATAATTACCAAATCCCCCAATGGCGCTAGGGACAATCCAGAGGAAGATCATGATCGTCCCGTGATTGGTCATGAAAGCGTTATACAGATTGGGGTCGAGCAAATCTGCATCTGGTGTTGCTAATTCGGCACGGATAGCGATCGCCATCAGTCCGCCGATGAGATAGAACACAAACGCCGTTACTAGGTATTGGATACCAATAACCTTGTGGTCAACATTAAATGTAAAATAGTCTTGCCATTTCCACGCCTTCGGATGGGAGGTGTGGCCAGCCACCATTTCCGGTTTTTTTTCTTCTGGTGGAGTATTCCGTGGAAATTCTACCTGTGTCATATTTTTATCCTTTGTCGTTTGTCATTTGTCTTTTTGTCTTTTGTCGTTTGTCCTTTGTCCGTTACCAATAACTAATGACTAATGACCAATGACTAATGACCAATGACCATTGACTCTAAAGTTGCTGCACTAATTCCCATATCATGGGTGTGGGGCGCGAGAAACTCTGATGTTGATAAGTCGGCTGGATTAACTGCAACGACTTGATTTAGGTTTTGCTGTTGAGCAATCTGATTTTCTGTCCGCCAGCTATCATATTCTTCTGGTGTGTGGACAATTACCTGTGTCCGCATTGAACCGTGATAACCACCGCACAACTCAGCACAAACTACAGGATATGTACCTGGTTTGGTGGCGACAAATCGTAGTTCAGTAGGGATACCGGGAAGTGCATCTTGTTTCAAGCGGAAGTTTGGCACCCAGAACGAATGAATTACATCTTGTGCTGAAAGATTGAGTTGTACATCAGCACCAACGGGTATGTGCAATTCCCCAGAGGTAATGCCACTATCGGGGTAGTTAAATAACCAGGCGTACTGTATGCCTTTGACATCAACAACTAAGTCGGCTGGTTTGTTTAGGGTTTGAGGAGACGCGCCGATACCAATTGTTGGGGCAATTGATGGAGCAGTTGTTGCTTCAGAAGCATCGCTGAGTGTAGCAGCAATCGCAGTTCCCGGCATATGAGCAACATGAGCTGCTGAATGAGGATGACCCGCAGGCTCAAAGCCGCCCATTCGGTTAAAAACATCTACGCTGTAGATGCCCAAGCCAAGAACAATCACTGTTGGGATTGCTGTCCAAAAGATTTCTAAGGGAACGTTGCCTTCTACTCGCACACCATCGGTATCATCACCGCGACGACGACGAAACTGAATCAAAAAGAGTACAATTGTTCCTTCTACCACTAAGAAGAGTGCGATCGCAATGGTAAACATGATGTTGAAAAAACCGTCTACCAAAGGCGCTTGTTGCGATGCTTGCACCGGCATCAGAGTATGATTCTGACCAATCCAAATACTGATTGCTGTAACTACTATCCCAGCAACCAGAGTCCAAAGTGAAACAGGAACTTGTTGCATACATGCTACCTGTGTAAACAGTCTTTAAAGGTGTGATTTTCTGGTATTAGGTATTAGGCGCTGGGCATTATTATCTATTCCCCATTCCCTATTCCCTTTTCACTTATTAACTTTCTAACGTGCAGCCATAAAAAATGGGGGAAACTTCCAGATTTTTTCCATATCTTTCCCCCAGAAACTTACAAATTATATTTCAACTCCTATGAAAAAGGTAGCCCCCTGCTCCCAGAAAAGCTAGTTGTTCCAAGAGGGCACTGTTAGACCTAATATTGATTAGGCTATATTAGCAGCAAGTTTAAATTTGTTAATAACTGACATTTTGCGATTTACGGATTTGCTTACTGTGAACTTTTTATTAGTTACAGTAAATATTTAATATTCCCCTCAAGTTACCTTGCCTAGCGCATTAGCGCTTTATACAAACAGTGCCTCCTTGAATGAACAACGATTTTAACTAACTTCAAGAACCTTAGTTGTTTAATGCAACATGCGTGTAGCAATTCTTGGGGCAAATCCGTGAACAAGCTTCACAACCAATGCAATTCTCTGGAGAAGTAACTGCCATAACTTTCCGTTCAATTTCATCATCATCTTCATCTTCTACAAATTCGCCTTCTTCATTGAGCGCCTTCAAACCTAGCACATTGTAACCGCATACTTTTACGCATCTGCCACAGCCGATACATTTATCTTTGTCAATTTCTTGAGCGAATTTTGGTGTCCAAGCCTTACCGCCAAATGTCAAACCTGTTAGTTGTGCCATGAATAATCCTTCGGCAATTTTGCCTGCAAATCTGTTCCTACATTAATCATCATATTATCCTAATCTTTTATTCTTTTGTATTCAAAACTTACTTTTTGATCATCAATTTCCGATGACTTTGAACACAAAATTATATTGTTTTTAATTTCAAATTATAGACAAAACTTATTGATAATAATTGTCTACTCATAGGAGGGTAAAGTAGCCCGTCCATACTCTGTGTTGGTTAAAAAACGGATAATTATTATTTCCAGCAAATACAACTATCTTCACAAGAGTGATGATATTATTTTTCAAATATTTTTATGATTAGGCAGATAAATGTCTGTAAATAGTATTAAATTATACTAGAATAAATGTTCAAAAGTTACATTTTCATATATGCAACATGTATTTTAAAAGCCAATAATTTCTAATTTATCTTTAATTAATCTATTTAGATAAATGATGACAAAAGATATTATTCGTTTATCTAAAGAAAGTAAAGCTAATTATGAAGGAACTGTAAACTTAGTAGCAGAATATTATCCTACATTAAATATTAAAATCATTAATAAATCAGATGAAATCCAATTAGGACAGACTTCAAAATTTCCCGAAACACTTTATGGTCAAAGTTAAAATCTTCATTAGATGTAATTTTAAATAAATATTAAGATTTTATGTAAGCTCGGTACGAACAAATTAATCATTATTTTTATGAAATGTATAGTTAATAAATAAGTTTTATCCGGCTCAGTTTTAAAGCCTTAAATAGCTTCCAATTGGATGGAAAAAATATGGATGTGGGGAGTAAGTGTGGTGAGAAAAAATTATTCTCGCCAGAAAGATAATGTGGTAGCGAGTCATGAATAAACAGGACTCATCCAGGGGAGACCTGAGCCGACATCTCAACGATTAGAGTGGGAAAAGAGCCAAATGCCTTATACAATTCCTAACAACAGTTGCGTTGGATGTGACAACTGCCGCCCCCAATGTCCTACGGGTGCAATCAGAATAGAGGACAATGAATACTGGATTGATCCTGGTCTTTGTAATAATTGTGAGGGCTATTATTCAGAACCGCAATGTGTAATAGCTTGTCCAACTAATTCTCCGATTCCTTGGCAGTCGAAAAAGGGGAGATGCAAAATAGAACCGAGAGATGCTAGCAGTTTAGACTTGTTTTCTAACGGCAAGAATAATCCATTTGCTTCAGCGATCGCTATTTGGGAAGCTTGTAATGTACTAGCACAACGCACATCGCTACATTGGGAAACCGATGAAGAAGGCTACATAAGTTACAGCCGACAAATCAATCAAGGCCGAGGTGCGATCGCTTTTCACATCCAAGATCCATTCAAAGTTAACGACAAGGCGACAGATTTAGCAGCAATTGAAGGGCTTGACATCAGAGCCGCTTGCATACATCTGATTTTTGCAGCTTATGCCACAGCTTTAGAGCAACCTTGGGAGCAAGAATTTGCGATCGATGAGCGACAAATCGAGAAATATTTGGGGATGGAGAAACGCAAAGATTTAAGCAAAGCAGCCAAACTGGCTTTAATGAAAAATCTTGTCCAGCAAGCTTGCTCCCTGGTTATCTCCATTGACTGGCCCCAACAAGGCCGAATTAACGGATTCTCTATTACAGGTAGCCGCCTATGGCACTTAGTAGATATTCAGCACCACTTTCAAGAAGACAATCTTGGATGCAAATATCTTATTGGGCTAACTTTTAAAGTAAAAGCAGGCTTATGGGCACAATATTTCTTAAATAAACAAGCATGTAAAGAGCGAACCGCATTCTATCAATACGGCAGTCTCCCCAAAACACTGCTAACTACAGTCATGAGCATTTGGCAGCAACATGAAGGTGCAGTCCGATTAATGCTGTGGTTGCTGTTTAAAACCAAAATGGGTAAAGAACAACGCATTACTATTCCTACCTTGCTGCGTATTGCTTACGGAGAAGAAAAAGTTGCCCTTGCATCCAGACAACGGGAAGAACGCAAACGTCTGCTGCGAACTTTTGAAAGCGATTTGGAAATTCTCAATCACTATGGAATGAAACCACTTTTCGATCCAATTACTTATCCACTAGAAATTCAGCCTTTATGGGCGAAGTTAGTTGATCTTCCAGAAGATCCAGATGAAGCATTAGAATTTTGGACTAATGACGGTGGTGCTGAAACTCGCCTCACAGACACAGGCCCCCGTGGTAAATGGAATCTCTTAATGAATGCGCGGATTTTGGCTTTTGAACTCCCACCAGAATGGGAACAGCAAATTTCAGAATCAGAAAAAAAGAAAACAAAAACTGCTAAAGCCAAAAGGAAGCCTAAAGCTACAAACGATTTGCTGGGTGAACAGATTTTGCTAGCGCGAAAAAATTTGAATCTTTCCCAAAGAGAATTGGCAAAGCTTACAGGTAAAAGCCAAAGCTGGATTCGAGATATCGAAAATGGTCGTTTAAAAGCCAAATTAGAAGACCAAGTACTTTTACGAAAAGTCTTAAATATCGCTTCATCTTGATTCGGAATTTGGAATTTAAACGCAGAGGGGCACAGAGGGACGCAGAGATTTTATTACGAATTTATGCAGCGTTATACTAAATACAGCATTTAATTAATTTATAACAAACTAAATTCAGCAAGACTCCGCGTTCCTCTGCGCTTCCCTTTGCGTCCCTCTGCGTTTAAAAACTCTCTTCTTTTACGTACTATAACTCATCACCTTACTAGAAGTAAGCCAAAGACTACCGACAGCATATTTAGTAACTACCAACTCTCGTGTAGCATTGCATGAACTCTTCAATTGTTGAGTCTTAGTTTCATCTTTTACAAGTTTAGCCTGGTAAGTGTAGAGAGAACCAGAAGGTTGTTCAAAACTTAGCTCACCCAGAATAGTATTATTGTCTAAACTTTGCTCCAAAATTTTGCCTGCAACTTTGTAGTTAAACCAATCCCATCCATTGCAGAGGATTAGTTCTCTTTCCAAAATCTGAAGTGCAGCAGGCAGAATTCCCCAGCCTCGATAGACTTTATTTAAGCATTGAATATCGCCAGTACGAGTCAAAATTGATCTAAATGAATCTAAATTGAGACGACCGTAGTATCTTCCTTCTGGCAAATCTATGACTGTTGGTGCAAACCGATGTCCACCAAAGTGTGATGATTTCCAAATTCGCACATTATCCAAGCACAAATCAGCATTACTTGCTGTAACATTGAAATAAAAGGGAGCGCCATATCTGGCACAGCACTTATCATGGCTACCGTGGGTACAAACTAAAATATCTTTAGTTGCATTAGTTTCTACCTCATAATTAGAACTGATACCTCGTAACCATTTTTGGACAACTGCTACTACTTGATCAATATTTGCTAGCTTAAACTCTTGCTTATGGTATCCATTACTTAGCCCTTCTTTTTTTTGATAAATTAGAAGCGTAGTGTGGTTTACTTTGTGTGATACATCATTAGCAATTAATAGGAATCTAATTGGTAGTTTAGCACGCTTAACTTCCTCTACCAAAATCCTCAAATTTTGGGGCACCCATTTGGAATTAAAGGCTTCTGATGTCCAAGGCAAAGGACACTCAACTAAAATATAAGTTTGATAATTGGTGGCGCTACCAATAACATCTTCTCCTACTTCTAGTGAATCGTCAGAACAAAAAAAAGTATTCATTTCGCTGTACTCATTAGCATATTTTATGGACAAAAGGTATTAGAAAATACAATTGTGTTCTTAGCTACAATATCCTTGGCTAAAGGAGATAAAAAAGAACAATATTCATTTCCCAGTTAAAACTAGGTAGCCACTTTATAACATCATTATTGATCGAGGTCTTTCCGGTTAATAAACTCTCTACAATAGAGATAAACAGCATCAAGATAGATTTTTCCGTATACGCGGCGTTAATTTTGTATCTAGTTTTATTGTTATTTGGTATTTTGTAAATTTCCACTTGCTGAAGCTCGGCTTTTCTGAATTTAGTTTCTTGACCAAAATCAAATATGTTCAATTTTGTGCAATCGCTTAGAGAATAACAGGCGATCAACTTGCTTACAATAGACTTCTTGCAGAAGTGGGGTAAAGGGTAAGGGGGAAAGCGGCGATAGAATTACCATGCACCCTTTAACCTTTACCCTTTCCCCCAAGAAAGAGTGCAAAACTATTTTTGCAAGAGGTCTAAATATCGATGTAGCTGATATTACAATCAAAAATATTGCTAATAGCAACATAGTTATTTAAAGTTTTACTGAAATTATTTACATAGCTAGTTAATAAAGATATTATTTTTTTGTAAGCAAGATACTTCTAAAGATAGATGCAAAAATGACTGATGATTGTTTATTAGTCCAATATTGTTTTAAAACTTTTTTATCTGCTTTTAATGTATTTATCCATGTATCCATATTGCAAATAATTCTCAATTAGTGTAGAAAAATAAAAACCATTAAATTAGGGGTAAATGCTTTAGTACCCCGTACTTCATGCGCGATAAGTTAATCATCAAAACTAGTGACTAATTATTAGCAGCGTCACTGATCTCAACATTAACAAACCTGGTATTTACCCTTTTAGCTAATCTAACTTCCTGAAGCTTATGTCAGGGTTTGATTATATGGCTCTGCCTTGACTGTAACTGAACTCAATAATAAATGCAAGTATTTGAGAATCTTTATAATTTCTTTACCGTTTCTCACCTCTAGAAGGTTGGTTAAATCAAGGTGAACGGGTATTTATAGTGGAAATAGCTTACTTGAGCAAGCATTGATTCTTTCAATACAATAGATAAAGCTTTGCAATTGTGACAAATTGTTGCCATTAAAGGGACACAGCAGTGCGCTCTTAATAATCCAAAGATTTTGAACTATGGCGATCGCATACTTTTACTTTCATGGAGAATTGAATTATTTTTTACCACGGCATCATAAGCAGGTAAGAATCTCCCATTTTTTTGAGGAGAGAGGCTCAATTAAGGACATGATTGAGTCCTTAGGTGTACCTCATCCAGAAGTTGATTTTATCAATGTTAATAGTGAATATGTAAATTTTTCTTACATAGTTTCGGATGGAGATACTATCAATGTTTATCCAATTTCAACTAGGAGTGTTATTATACCAAGTGTTTCGGTTTTACCAAAACCGCTCAGTATTATCCGCTTTGTTTTAGATATTCATTTGGGGAAGCTTGCGACATCTCTACGACTTTTAGGTTTTGATACTTTATACCGCAATGACTACGAGGATGAGAAATTAGCCCAGATATCCTACAGCCAAGCGCGGATTCTCTTGACTCGTGATAAAGGTCTATTGATGCGTAGTTTAGTAACGCATGGGTATTATGTTAGAAACACTAACCCTCAACAACAAACCATAGAAATACTCCAACGCTTCGACTTGTTTAAATTAATCTCACCATTTAAACGGTGTTTGCGTTGCAACGGATTATTAGAACCTGTAGATAAGCAATCTATCATTGACCAACTACCAGAAACAGTGCGATCGCAGATTGATGAATTCCAGCGTTGCCAAGACTGCGATCGCGTTTATTGGAAAGGTTCACATTATGAACGATTACAACAGTTTATTGATGGAGTACTTAATTCACAAAGACATGAGTAACTTAGTAATGGCAATTATTTAACCACCTGAAATATTGGCAGTAATTATTTGAGTACCCCCGATTCTGGGATCTTCATCTTCGTGATTCAAATCATCAGGAGTGGGGTTTAGTTTACTCTCTCCACTAACTTCTTCTGGTTCAATGGGATCTGCCTCTTGAGCTTTATCGATATCAATAGAACGAGGAGGTTCTTTAGCGTGAGAGAAATCAATGAGTGGATTGGGTTGATCGGGAGTCATGAGTTGCTAAATTATACAGTCTTCTTTAGTGTTGAATTTATTTTGCTTGTAAACATCTTTCTTGAGAAAGAAACCACGTATTGTAATAATTCAAAAGAGGCATAAAAAATTATGACATTAATTTTAGCTCTTGATTTTGGCGGAACTAAATTGGCGGCAGCAACAGTAAATGTCGGTTCTAGAAAGTGGTTGCGTTATGAACGCCGTCTCTCACCAGCGAATGCAAATGCTAGTACTGACTTGGAAATTATGCGATCGCTAATATACTCGCTGCTAGAAGACGCAAAACCTGCTGCGATCGGTGTCAGCTTTGGCGGCCCTGTAGACGCTTCCACGGGGACGGTGAGACTATCTCATCATGTGGCTGGATGGGAAAATATTCCCCTCAAAGGTTTGTTGGAGAACGAGTTTGGCATTCCTGTTGGTGTGGACAACGATGCTAATGTTGCTGCTTTGGGAGAACATCGTTTTGGCGCGGGACAGGGATACGATAGCCTATTTTATATAACTGTCAGCACTGGCGTAGGTGGTGGTTGGATACTCAATGGCCAGCCTTGGCGGGGCGCTGGTGGGATGGCTGGCGAAATTGGACATATGGTTATAGATCCTGCTGGGCCAGTTTGTTTATGTGGGAAACGGGGATGTGTGGAACGTTTGGCATCGGGGCCTTATATGGCGCAAAATGCTAGGGAAATTTTGGAAAACGTAGACGCGCCAGCGGCTTCCCGTTCGCAAAGCGTCCCGGAGGGAAAGGTAGCGCAGAGGCGCGGAGGACTCAGAGATGGAGAGATTTTAAGAGGTTTAGTGGGGGATGATTTAACGTTGTTGACGGGACAGTTAGTAGCTGAAGCTGCGGCTGCTGGGGATGATTTGGCAAAGGAAGTTTTGCATAAAGCTGCTTGGGCATTAGGTGTAGGTATTGGCAATATAGCGAACTTGATGAATCCGCAACGCTTTGTGTTGGGAGGCGGTGTCACGAAGGCGGGGGAGGATTTTTGGCGGGTGGTGCGTCAAGTGGCGCGGGAGACGGCTTTGCCGGAAGTTGATTTTGAAGTTGTTTCGGCAACGTTGGGGGATGATACGCCGTTGTGGGGGGCTGTGGCGATCGCTTTGCTCGCAAATCCCGAATTTGCAAATGAGTGAGGCGTGGAGCGTATAAATGCAAACAGAGTTAGTTATTTTTGATTGTGATGGAGTGTTAGTAGACAGCGAGAGATTAGGCAATCTCGTTCTTGTGGAACTTGTCGCTGAGTTTGGACTTGCAATGAAACTTGAAGAAGCTATTTTGTTATTTAAGGGTTGCAAAATGGCTGATTGTGTTGCTGTTATTGACCAAAAACTTGGAAAAAAGATGCCGCAAGATTTTGTAACTCAGCTTCGTACCCGTACTGCTGAGGCATTTGAGCGTGAACTACGTCCTGTAGAAGGAATAGAAGCAGCTTTAGACAAGATTAATCTACCTATTTGCGTTGCTTCCAGTGGGCCACCGGAAAAAATTAAGTTAGCTTTGCGTGTAACTAACCTACTGCCTCGATTTGAAGGACGTATTTTTAGCTCATATAAAATTGGAAGCTGGAAGCCAGCACCTGACTTATTCTTATATGCGGCTAAAAATATGGGAGTTCAACCTGCATCCTGTACGGTTGTAGAAGATAGCGTTTTGGGTGTATGTGCAGGTGTTGCTGCTGGTATGAGAGTTTTAGGTTACAGCGAGCAAAGTGAGGCTGCTCTACTTGAGGCATCTGGAGCGCGTGTCTTTTACTCTATGTACCAACTACCTTCTTTGTTGTCATACCATTAGACTTATTGCATGAATCAGAGTATGTATAATTCAGATTCAGAATATTTCATAACCTACAGGCTTTCCACTGCCAATTTCACTATGTAAATTATCGGGTGTTACTCGTGACAGTAGTTCATCAAGGTTATGTACTTTTTTAGTTAAGTAAGGTACATTGCTCGTAATGCTTTGCAATGCTAACGATTCTATAGATTGACTAGTTAACTCAGCAAGATGATGCAATTGCTCAAACAGGGATTCTGGAATTTCTAACGTTAGTTTTTAGTTAGTCATTTTTCACCAGATTTAATTGTTGTTTTTTTTAATTATGAGTCTCACAGTCAACATTAAGATTTTTAGCGATATTCAAATATTTTCTTTTATTTAAACCTACTATTACTGCTGAATCCCCTGGCGAAACTCTCTAATCGCTTCCAAGGGAGATGACAACAAAATACAACGATTGAGCAGGGATAAATCTAATTCTGGTAATAGCTCACTTGTAACAACTTTCTCATATTCTTGCTCTCGTAAGCAGTAAACTTCAATCGTGCCATCTTCCCAAAACCAAACTTCCGGGACTGCCATTAATTTGTACTTCTGTAACTTTATGGGACTACCGCTAGTAATCACTACTTCAATGCACAAATCTGGTACAGGTTTGTTCGTTCCAAAGCAATAAGATAAATCTGCTTGATATTCTACTATCTCAGGAATAATCTGGCTAAAACTCCCACTGGGAAAAAATTCAATGTCTTTGGCTTCAAAATAAGTAATCAATAGTCCAGCAATTAAACACTTAATCACCTCATGAGGTTTACCAATAGTCACAATTTCTAAGACTCCATCACAATAAAACAGCCGCACCCCTGGCACATTTTCAAAACTGGCTTGAATCGCTTTGAATTGTTCCCAACTTAATCCACGTCTGAAGAAGCGTTGTTCTTCTGGTAAGTTCACAGCATTTTCTAACGTTTGAGTCATAATATTTTTTACTCCCGCAGTTAGTACTCACGAAATTTATCTCATTTCCATCTTAAATCAAAACCAAATTATCCCGGTGAATTACGGTTTCCACACCCGCATAGCCTAAAATTGTAGAAATTTCCCGCGAATGACAGCCGCGAATCTTTTGTAATTCATTGCTGTTGTAATTCACTAGTCCTCTGGCAATTTCGTTCCCGTTGGTGTCACACAATTGCACTGCGTCCTGTGTGCCAAATTCTCCTTCTACTAGCTTAATTCCAGCTGCTAATAATGATTTTCCTGCTAGAGAAATTGCCGCGATCGCACCTTCATCTAAATACAATTTACCCGCAGGTACAAGTCCGTAAGCTATCCAACGTTTACGCGCCGAAGTTGGTTCAGGTTGCGGTTCAAAATGCGTCCCAATAAGTTCACCTTGGATAATTTTTTCTATATTCCGGGGAAATCGCCCTTGGGTAATTACAGTACGGACTCCAGCCGCAATGGCTATCCTTGCAGCCGAAATTTTTGTCACCATACCCCCAGTACCCCACCGAGAACCTTGGGAACCTGTTTGTATCTGTAATTGAGCCAATTCCTTAATACTACTTACTAAAGCGATCGGTCGCGCATCTGGTACGGAACGTGGATCGGCTGAGTACAGCCTATCGACATCGGTGAGCAAAAATAGCCAATCTGCTTCTACTAGGCTGGCAACCAATGCCGAAAGGGTGTCATTATCACCAAATTTTAGTTCGTCTATTGCTACGGTATCATTTTCATTGACTATAGGTATCACTCCCAGTCCCAATAGTTCCTGAAAAGTGTTGTAAGCGTTGAGATAGCGGCTACGCTGTACCAAATCGCTACGAGTCAGTAAGACTTGAGCGATCGGCTGTTGCAAGGTAGTAAATAAATCATCGTATACACGGATTAGCCTACCTTGCCCAACTGCTGCTACAGCTTGTTTTAGTGCGATCGCCTTGGGACGTTCAGTTAAGCCCAACCGCGCACAACCCACACCTACAGCCCCAGAAGAAACCAAAATCACTCGATGTCCTTGGCGTCTTAAATGGCAGAGTGTTTCTGCTAAGGTTGCGATTGTAGAAAGTGCTAATTGTCCCGTTTCTGGTTGAGTTAGGCTAGAAGTGCCGATTTTGACAACAATTGTTTTAGTCATTGGTCATTAGTCATTGGTCATTAGTCATTGGTCATTAGTCATTGGTCATTGGCAGGCAAAAAGGCAAACAACAAAGGACTAATATCTAATGACAAAGGACTAAAGAAATTGTAAAGCGCCAATCCCTCTATAGTGAAGGCTGACGCTTTACGAGTTTATATTTATTTTGTATGCTGTAGAGTCTTTTTTTGGCTGACTCCATGTTATTAATACTTATGATCCCCGATTTTGGGATTCCAGTAAGATTCCTTAACCATTTCTTTAGATTTACTTTCCTGACGATTTATCAACTTTTATGAATTTTAGTTTTCTTGGGGGTAATAGAGGCTCCCAGAATTTCAGAGATCCAAACTTCAAAGTTGCGGATGGGATGAGAGCGGAGCGCGACGTCGGCATGAACAATCGGTTCGACTAAAATGGTAAACATCCCCAGGCGATTACCTGCTAAAACATCGGTAAATAAGCGATCGCCTACCATCCCTACTTGATGAACTGGTAGATCCATTCCCCTAAGTGCTGCCCTAATTTTGCGTCGGGAGGGTTTGGCTGCACCCAAATAGTAAGGTAGATTGAGCGATCGCGCAATTCCACCAATTCGTACTTCACTGAGGTTGTTACTCACCAAGCACAATGCTGTACAGGTGCGAATTTGCTCCACCCAATGTTGCAGTTCTGGGGAAGCCAGCCCTACTCTAAAGGGTACTAAGGTTTCATCCACATCCAATACCAGCCCTTTAAGCCCGTATTTTTGGATAATATCTGGTGTTAAGTTCAACACTGAACCTTCTAAAATCAAGTCAGGCTGTAAAAGATTGTTCCAGGTCATAGTTAACAGTCAAATTTAAGTAGCTCTAGACAAATGAGCATAACTCAATATAGTTTAGTTAGTCGAACTCGATCCTGGAATATCTCCCTGAACACTTTGAGATAAAATCCCTAAAATCTTATCTATCTCTTTGATGTAATAATTATTCAAATCAATAAATATATAGTTTTCTTCTAACTTTAAAAACTTCCAAATATCTCCTGTTGTTACCGCGCCATAAATTTTTCTAATTTCATTTCCTTCCTGTTGATTAAACAATTGTGCTGCCAACATTGCCGCCGCACATTGACCTAATCCACCTTTAATATTTTCATTTTTCGCTTCAATAATAACCACCACAGGCACATTAATTGTTAATTGCTCTTTAGCACGACTAATGATAAAGTCACAATACCCATTCAGACCTTTTTCTACATCTACATTAAAATCTGTTCCTGAAAATAAACTAATCGCATAATTAGCCCTACGTCTTACTTCTAATAAGATCGGAGTGATAATCATTTCTGAACGAGCTTTTTCAGTATTAATTGCTAAAGCCAGTTCTGTCGTTTCTTCTAAGGAATTTGTGAGTTGATCGCTTGGCTTTAAAGGTTCTATGTCGGCAAATAAATCAGTTTCTTCATCAATGCAGATGCTGAATGACTTTTTAAATTTACTTAATGTAAAGTCGCTATAAGCCATTTTCAGCACCTCATACCAATTTTTGATTCTAGATAATGGAATTAAAAATCCCTAACAAAATGCTTTTTTCAGAATCTTAAACAATACTAATTACCCCAATTTAGTGTTAATGTTTCATCGCTTCCACATTGAATGGGATATGGTAAAAGGTTTAGTTAGATTTTGATTACAATGAAAGTTTTCAATTAAAAAATTCAAAATGAAAATGCAACATTTTGAATTTTTAATCTTATTCCACTTCATTAAAAAGATGTTCCTCTAACAGAGGCTGCACTTTGCGAAACTCCTCTGGAGAGAGTAATTCAGGTTCACCTGTTTTAGCTATCCGTGCAAAAAACAACAGGGGGTCCAGAGGTGTATAAATTGCATACTCCTGATCTTCATCATAGAAGCTAGCAAGTAGCTGTAATTGCTCCGGATCTAAATCTGCCTCTTCATCTTCGATTTCTAAGGTGAATAGTTCTGATTCTTCAACGGGCGGTAAATCACCTGCAACAGTCAGAGCATAGGCTGTGTTCTTCAATATCAAGTTCTGCTCAGATAGTACAGCTTGGGCAGTCGCAAAAATTTGCTCAATGATGGTGTCGTCTTCTACCAGAACCGCTTCTTCTTCCTCACCGTCACCTTCCCAAGAAAAAATTTCTACAGGTGAGTCAACAGGAAGAAGTAAAACGTATTCTTGTTCATCTACTTCGAGGGAATGCTCTATGTAACATTCGAGCGATCGCCCTTTGTCATCGGTTAAAGTGATGGAACCCGCATGAGCGTTATCATTTTCTTCAGGAAATGGAGAGGAAAACATAGCCGAAATGTAGAAATTTAATAAATACCAGCAAGTTTGGAAATCGCTTAACTATTTAATGACATATTATGTCAACCAAATAGCTTTAAACATAGATACAACTGCTGGCTAATCGTTTTCAGAATATCATGTTAAAAGGTATCAATATTCAATAGCCGCAACTGAAGTGCGAGAGTTGGCACGCTTAACATCCAACCATTGTTGTAAAATCAAAGCGGCTGCCTTGCGGTCAATCAAACCTTTATGGCGTGACGGGGAGCGGTTCTCAGCTATTAGCAATTGCTCTGCTTGAAATGAAGTTAATCGCTCATCCACATATTCCACAGGCAGTTTTAGTGCTTTAGCAAGTTTTGTAGTAAATTTCTGAACTTGACGCGCCTGAAATCCTAGTGAGCCATCCATTGAATAAGGTAAGCCCATCACCAGGATTTGCACCTCGCGTTCATTAACTATTTGCCGGATTTGCTCGACATCCTGCTCAAAAGATGTACGGTCAATTGTGGTGATCCCCGTGGCAATTAAACCCGTGCGATCGCACCCAGCCACACCAATCCGCTTGCGACCGAAATCTAGTCCCAATGCTGAAATAAACGGTTTTTGTTGCTCCTGGGGTATCACGCTAATTCTCCTGCTGTGCATCTGCTGATTCAGCAATTGGTGATGCTTCCATGCTAGGATTTTTTACCGAAAAGTTAATCGGTTCCGACTTGCTTGGCAGTGGTTTATCTGACGATGGCAGTTGTCCTGGTTGTATCCATGACATCCCACCTGGTATAGGTTTACGTGCCGGTTGTAAACCTTGCAGCATATCAGTCCACTGAATTCCTTCTAAGGAGACAAATTTAGACTCCCGTAGTTTGTGCCACACAGAGCGAGACATAACTAATGTATGTTCTATGCGTTTTGCCCCAATTCGTTCCAAATACTCTTCTCGCTCTGCCTGATAGTCTGAGGAAGCGAGTTGTAACCCTTGCTGGGGAAAATCTTGGGCAATACGAGCTAGCTGAGATAATAATTCTGGATACAGCCAGGTGTAAGCAGGATGAACCGTCAGCGTTGCAACGTGGGGAACTTCGCCTTTACGGTCAAGTTGCACCTGAAAATAGCCGATTGCAGCTTTGCGTTGCGGTTCAAATACGTAACCACTCACTACTTCTGTTTTGCTTACCCATTGCATGACTGCATCAGTTAAAGCGCCGAACAAACTGGTTTTAAAGTCGCGGGTGTTACGGTCAAAAACCTGACGCACCAAAGGTGGCATAGATGCCGTATCTAGTTGATATAGCAACTGGGCATCAGCATTACTTACTGGCAAGAGATTGGGTAAGTCTGGCTCGGCTTGTGCCAATTCAGCCAGTAATTCTGTCCCAATTTCCCAGTATGTCATTTCTGCTAGACGCTGAAATCCATTTTGTCGATATAGTGCTAGCGCCTCTATATCGTTGATATTAACTTCCAGTAGCCAAGTGCGAGCTTCCAGAATCGATTCAAAGCAGTGACGCAAAAGTTGCGAACCAATTCCTTGTTTATCGACACCACGCTCCAATAGCACTTGATCAATCCGCCAAGTGCTGCGTGTCCGGTTAAACGGTGACACTTGAATCATCCCTAAAAGTATACGCCCTTGCTCTGCTATGTAGGCACAGAGGCGATACTGTAGCGGGTTAGGAAACCAACTCAAAAATTTGAGTAATCCATACCAGCGACGCAGCCTTTGCATCTGGCTGATGGCAAAACCTGTTCCCTTGGGAGTAAGGGCTGCGAATGACTCTTGAGTTATGCGCTCAATCCCGTCCAGATCCCGGTATTGGACTGGTCGGATAACAACGCTGAGGTTTCTGGGAAGTAATGAAGTCATTTTAATTCGAGCCGCCATTTAGCCTTAACTAACTGCTCTTCAAAGGAAGGAACTGCTGCAATAATTTTAACTAGTTTCTGCTGTTTACTATTGCACCAAAAGGGTGATTTTAGTAACTTAATACTTAAAAAATCAGAAAAAGCAGACCTTGTGAGAACACCATTGGCATTGACCCAACAACATCTGCCTTTATTTTATTTGAATTTTGATTAAAATTTGTATATATTTATAGCCCTTGGCGAGAAACTAGCTTTTCAAAGTGGGCTTGGGTTTGATGGAGTAATTGCTGGCGACTATCTACCATCAGTGTTTGCTTCAGGGTTGGAACAAGATTGCGAGCTTGCAGAGTCATGTGAAGTTGCAAGTTGGCGACATATTCACTGAAATCTTGATTCATTTCATCTGCGCCCGCATCCGTTAATAAATTTGATTCCATTGCCACTGTGTTCTCCTGTGTTAATCCTGTGCTGTCTCTCTTCATGACCAAAAAATATCACGTTGTTTGGAGTAACTTCTTAATTTGCAATGAAGTTTAACGCTTCTTAAGGCGTGTTTTAAAACTATAACCACAAGAGGATAGAAGTTAGAGTCAGCATCGCAAGGTGTTTTGAGCATTTTTATCGTAACGTGTTGCAATCCGATGGAATTGCTTTAAGCGGTTAAAGCATCGCTCAACGAGGTTGCGCTGGCGGTAAATTGATTTGTCAAACTTATCCCAATACTGTTCGCTTTGTGCATTTTTAACTTGGAATTGGGTTTTGGGAAAAGGTATTGGGTAAGGGTTAAAGCTTTTTCTTTCACCCTTTGCCCCTTAACCGAAAAGTATTGAAACTTACCCCTCCTATGTTCATTCGACTTGCACAAAATACTTAGGCGAATATCATGCTGTTACAAATAGCGACAAATATTGCCACTGCTATAGCCCTTATCACCGACAACTCGCCCACGCCTCCGTCCTGGGCGACCAACTCCTATGGTTTTACCGCTCCTTGTTCCATCAGTGGCTCAAATACCATCGCTTCATGGCGTTCGCCAACACTGATTAATTGCTTTGGATTTTTGAATAATGCCTTTTGTGCAGCACTACCCTAATGTGATCAGGGTCTACAACTTTAGGACTTACGCAAAACTACACGCTGTAGGGGCAATTCATGAATTGCCCCTACAAGAAAATCAGGGTTTTAGCTATTGTTTGCGTGAATCCTGAACCTTTTTATGCGGGGACTGCGGGGAAGGAACCCCAAAAAGAGATGGCTTTTCTGTAAAATACCTACTGCGTCTACACACAACTTTCACGTCGCGTATCTCGGTTTAATGCCTTAAATGCGCCCATACGTTTGAGCAAGAGTTTTCAAGTAATCCCCCAATGAATCGGTTAAGGCATTTAAATCACAACGCCACACCCAGTTTCCGCTAGATTGACCAGGTATATTCATACGGGCTTCACTTCCTAAACCCAACAAGTCTTGGACAGGAATAATAGCTTGATTAGCCACAGAACTCATAGCCATACGGTTGAAACCCCAATGAATGCCTTGACTACTAAAATCTCCTAAATAGTTGATTACAGCTTTTTGCTGATTTTCGCAGAGCTTTTCAAACCAGCCCACAATAGTGTCATTGTCGTGGTTACCAGTATAAACAACGCAATTTTGAGTATAGTTAAACGGAAGGTTAACATTATCTGAACTGGAATCAAAAGCAAACTGTAACACTTTTAAACCAGGGAAATTAAATTTATTTCGCAGTTGATCAACTTCTAAAGTTGTGGTTCCAATATCTTCTGCTATGACAGGTAAATAACCTAATTCTTTCAATAGGATATTAAAAAGGGAGTCTCCTGGTGCTTTTATCCATTCTCCATTTATTGCTGTAGTTTCTCCTTGAGGAACTTGCCAATAAGCCTCAAAACCTCGGAAGTGATCGATACGAATTAAGTCTACATAAGCTAGTAAGTTATTAAAACGCTGTATCCACCATCGAAAATTGTTAGATTGCAAGTAATTCCAGTTATACAACGGGTTTCCCCAAATTTGTCCCGTCGAGGAAAAGAAATCTGGAGGTGCTCCAGCAATGAAAGTCAGTTCTCCAGTCTTAGGATTCAATTGAAAATTTTCTGGTTCAGCCCAAACATCTGCACTGTCATGAGCTATATAGAATGGGATATCTCCAATAATTTGGACACCCCGCCGAGCAGCATAGCCTCGCAACTCTGACCACTGCTGCCAAAACAAAAACTGTAAAAATTTATTAAAAGCAATTTCGTCTTGCAAATGCTTTTGACACTGTTTTAAAGCTTGAGGTTGTCGCCTAGCAATATCTGTTTCCCAGCAATACCAAGGTAAGTTTTGGTGAGCCTTTTTAAGAGCCATAAATAAAGCATAATCTTCCAGCCAACTTTCCTGTTCTTGGCAAAACTCTACTAGTGCATGTTGTCGAGGTTTATTTAGCTGAAAGTTCGTCCAAGCCTGTCGTAGTAATGGAAATTTGTTTTCTATAACCTGTTCGTAATTAACCTTATGAATTGAAAATTTAGGTAGTTTAGCTAAATCTTCCTCCTTGAGAAGACCTTCTTCTTGAAGCTTCTCTAAACTAATTAAAAGAGGATTAACTGCCATAGCTGAGTAGGCCATATAGGGAGAATTACCATAACCAGTAGGCCCTAAAGGAAGAATCTGCCACAGTGTTTGCTTGGAATGACTTAGGAAATCAATAAATCTATAAGCTTGAGAACCTAAATCTCCAATGCCAAAAGGACTAGGCAAGGAAGTTATATGAAGCAGTAAACCACTGGCTCTAGGATAGGGTGGGGCTAGAAAAGAGCTTCTTTTCATGTCAGTTAAAAATAATTAGGTTGAAGTTCTGGATATTAGTTAACTAAGACCTTTATTGCAATGACAAAACTTGAGCAGAATTAATACTTTTATCGGATTAAAAATTATAATATTAGACCTTAATAGTATACAATCATAAAACTTTAATTACTTTATAGGTTTAGTAATCGTTTCAGGTCTTCAGTATTCTTGACTTGGCTCCAGATCACAAAAGCGATCGCTTCCCTTGAGCAAGTCAGCAATGTAGAGCGATCACCCAAAACAAAACCCCCAGTAGTCGTACTGAGGGTTAGTTATTTTTTGCACCATAGTCACCATCTCAAACACCTTGATAATGCTAGGAAAAACAATGAGTGAGAATTTCTACTCAGGACTCGGTACTCTTTGCTCGGCAATGTTTTGGTGACTCTTTCCAATGCCCATTAAAATCTCAAACCAACACCACCTTGTACAGAGATAGCTGTACCACTGCTATCACGGTAGGCATCAAAAGCGATAATGGCGTTGCCAAAAAGGACAGTATTGCTATTTGGGATCATATAATCAATGCCTGGTTGTAAAGCAAAACTAATTTTGTCGCCCACGGGAGAAGAACCACCACCACCAGCCAATACTAACCCAGCACCCAGGTAGGCATCAGCTTGCCAGTTGAGGGGAAAATCGTAAGAAACCGTTGGTACAACTGCCGTATTATTACCAATTAACACTTGGGCACGCAGTGAAATCGGTGCTTCCAAAAGCTTGTAGCGGCCCGCTATAACCCCCCCTAATTGGATACCATCAGTAAAACCAATAGTGGGGCCTATACCGATATAACTGCCATAGGCTACTTGAGCTTGTGCTGGTTTTGTACTTGCCAGACTCAAGACCAAGCCAGCCCCCAAAACTGAAACCAAATATGGAATATATTTCATAACCGAACTCCTCACACCAATTAGTCATTAGTCATTAGTCATTAGTCATTAGTCATTAATCATGGGGCATTGAGAAAACTCTTCCCTTGTCCCCCTCATCCTCCCCTGCCCCCCCATCCCATTCTACGGGCAACGAGGATGAATGCCTCCTTGAGTACAAATGTATGCTAATTGCTTAGAATCTAAATTTTTGGCTTGAGAAAAATCAACGCCTTGGACTACAGCAGATACTGAGCCTAAATCTGGGGTTTGGACAAATTGATCTGCTGGATCTTGTTTACTAGGAGCGAGAATTGCCCCCTTAAAATCTGCTCCTGCGACATTTGCCCCCCGTAAATCTGCAAGGCTCAGGTCGGCATTTTGCAAGTTAACGTTTTCCATCTGGGCAGAACGCAAAACAGCACCAGCTAGACGAGTTGCGCTAAGGTTAGCATTGCTGAGATTAGCACGATCCAAATAGGCTCCTGATAAATCTGCTCCTTGCCAATCAGTGTTAGTTAAGTTAGCAAAGGATAATTGGGTTCCTATGGCAGTGGCGCGACCTAAACGCGCAGCATACAGATTAGCTTCGTTTAATTTGGCATCGCCTAAATCTGCTCCAGTCAAGCTGGCTTTTTCCAAAACTGCGTTTTGCAGATCGGCTCCTACTAGTTGGGCACTGTTGAGTTTAGCGTCAAATAGACGCGCGTTGGATAAGTTTGCTCTATTGAGAGTGGCGCGGCTCAAATCGGTACGGTTCATCAAGACGCGACTAAGATTAGCATCAGTAAGATTGGCTTGCTGTAACTGAGCTTGGCTTAAATCGGCCATTACATCGTCATAGGTATCCCAGCGTCCATCTTCACCCACGTCCCGAAAGCGGCTACCCTTCAAACTGGCTTGGTTAAGATTTGCAGATTTAAACTTAACTCCTGATAAATCAAGGTTGTCTAGTACCAAGTTGAAAAAGGAATTTCCTGGAGTACCGCTTTGACCTAATTGGGTACTACTAAGGTCAACGCCCTCGATTTTACCGCTGTAAACAGAGAGAATCTTGTTGATTGTTCGCTGGTTTCTTTGTAGCCGTCCTTGCCGCAATTCCCGCTCTTTGGTTGCAGTGCTACCCACAGACTCCAGTTCGCTAACCAAAAACTGATTCTTATTTTTTAGTTCCGGGATAGCTTTGGGCCCGACAGTCGTCAAAGCTTGTTGAATCGTATCCAAGAGGCTGGGATTGGTTTCGCTAACCAATAAATTCGCCAGAAATTTGATGGACTGTGGGTCATTAAGACCACCCATCGCCAAAATTGCACTTTGGCGTTGCTCATTAGTCACCCCAGAGTTGGAATTCAATTGGTTGCGAAGTTCAAGGAACTGTTGGCTGTTGATTTTCTCGGTTGCTCGCTGGGATTGTTGAATTTGGATATAAACTTGAGTGCCTATTAAAGTTGCCAACACAGCAGTCATACTCGTAAGTCCTACCCCAAACAAAGTCAGATTAGGATTTTGCTGTATCCGCCGCCACAGATTAGGTGACTGGTTGTTTTGGGCTGCCGCTAATTCTTCTCCCTCGTGCCATTCTTCTGCTTCATCATTACCGCCAGCAGACTCAGCTTGTTGGTTGCTAGCTAAGAGTGAGGATGGCAAGGGGCGAGTCGCATCTATTGTATGAGTGCCTGCGAGTTGATCGTGCAGTGCGCGACGCCCCCGACGCGACGGTAAGCCTATCCCTTCACCCACAATCATTAACAAAGACAAAAATGTGAATAATCCTAAATTAGGAAAAGCAAAGCTGTAGCGCCACAGCAGATAAGCGATGGAAATGGGTACAGTCCAACGCCCAACTCCTTCTCTAATAACAACTGCACCCAAGCCAGGCGGCTTACCTTGCTCGTTAACAACCCGCACTTTTAACCAACGTTTAGGAATTGTGCTACCAGTCTTAGCTAGTAAATACAATTGCCACCACGAGAGAGTTACAGGTGCTAACAGGGCTATTGTCCACAAAATATTAGTCGGCCATGCCACGTTACGGATGCCATAGCTAACAGGCAGAGCTAGGGGCCTGGAGATCGCTCTTTCTGTTACTACCAGCACGGGGTTAAGGGGCACTCGATTAAAATCGCTTCTAGAATTGGCATAGACACCAATGCCGAAGGGAATCAACCCGCTGGTAACCACTAGTGTGATTTCAGCCGCCCAAGCAGCAAAACGTCTACTTGCTAACAGCAACGAACTGGCTCTTTCCGGTTGTTTTGACTGACCAGATTGATTACTTCTCCTGACAATTGGTGTCGTCATCGCATAATTCCCTTTGATATTATTTCTACGCCGCGATCGGCACAATTAAAATAGACTAAGCTAATTGGCAAAAAGAAAAGCATCTTGAAATATAATTTTGGAGTTATGACAGTCAGGAGCCTTTTGTCTCATGGCTCCTGACTGTCATAACTCCGGGCAGAGTGCAAAGTAAATGCATATCAGCTTATTACTTACGTTGAAAGCTAGTAGACACAAAAAATTTGTATCCAACATACACTAACGCTGCCAAAAGTGCCAGACTGATTACAGATGCAACCAGTTTAAACACTGCTTGCAGCATTGCCAAGCCTACTAGCACTGTCACACCTGAAACTACCAGCTTTTTCGCCCCAGATAAGCTGTTGAACCAAATCTGAAATCGCTCCAGTTGAAAGTTAAACTTGGCAAAAACAGACTGACGCATCTGTTTTTGCTCTTGTGGTTGGGGAACCACTTCAGGCGAAGAATTAATATCTGCCTCTAACTTATTGAGGCGACGCTGCAAGTCTTCTTCTCTTTGAGGATTCATCAATCTTTTCTACCTCAGCTAGGTCACTTATTCCACAACAGACCAACTAAATTCTATTTTTAGTGGTTGTCTTAGTGATTTTAGCTAATGTCTGTGTGTGCAATACCTTTCTGGGCAGTAAAAATTATGATGATTTTTGAAAGCCTAGCCTGTTACGGATTGAAGTGCGGAATGTAGGGTATAATATTTTGGTGCAAAAGCGCCACCAAAAATAGAAAATTTGCACGATTAATGGTCTTTACACCCATCAAATCTTCACAAAAAACGCTTAAGTAAATAGTATTGCTTTATACTACAGCTTTTGGAACCAAGATGGATTGCTGTCGTCAATTAAATCACTACTGTATAACAATATTGCTCTAAAAAAAATTTGGAGCATTAATTAAAATGAAAACGCTTAGGCTACTTACAATTGTTCCCACAGCTTTGGCGATGAGTTTGGTTTTCACTGAGGCTAATTTGGCACAGACACCAACAATCCAAATTAATCGGAATCTTCAACCAGATCCAGTGGTTTTGAACGGAAAGTCTGGGGGAACTGTCAAAAGTAATTGTGGCAATATTACCACTGAACCTAATCAAGTTATCCAGGTTACAGAGTCACTACCTTATTTACGATTAACAGTAGAAAGCCAAGGGAAGCCAACGCTGTTGATCGACGGGCCAGGGGGACGCTTTTGTGTAATGGCAGATAGCTACTCTGGAGGTAAGCCAGAACTTTCTGGTTACTGGCAGGCAGGAAAATACTCTCTGTATGTGGGCGAACTATCCCAAGGACAAAATACCTACACCCTCTCAATCTCGCAACAAACAAATAAATAGCCATTTGTCCTTTGTCACTAGTCATTTGTCCTTTGCTAATAACTCATGACCAGTGACCAATGACCTTTGACTAATCTTCCAGGGATTTGGCTGGGACTTCGACAGCTTTGACATCAATTGTGCCTTCTGGTGTGAAGCGCTGAAAATGACTATTTTGCACTAACAGTGACTCTCCACAGTTAGGACACTGCAACTGACTGTTATTTAAACCTGTAAATTCATATCTACAGACGGGACACTGGTCTGCAACCAAGTTGCGTTGCAGCCACCAACGAAAGCCAAAAAAAGCCACAATGGGTGCCAAAAACAGCAACCCAAAAATAATTAGCAACGAATTAACCAACCAACCTAAGCCCAGTGATGCCAGCAACCAAAAAACTGCCAGCAGGGTGAGCCAAGGGCGGAGATTTAAAAGATTCAATTGAAATGACTTAAAGCTCATTTTTTAAATGTCGTCCTGCTCTCCTTCTAGGATAGCGATTTTAGTCATTGGTCATTAGTCATTTATTATTGGGACTCAAAACTGAGGATAGTAGTATTTTTTGCAAGTGCTGTTGAAAGGCATCTATGCCAAACAGAGCGATCGCCTGTTCTCGGAGCCACTCTCCATCACATCGCTGGTCATCCCCTTGAAGCATTTCTATACAAGCCGCTGCTACAGCATCAGGACTGCGGTGTGGTACTCGCCATCCCAGTTTATCATCCTGCAAGGGGTCAGCTGAACCATCGTCGTCACCCGATAATACAGGTACTCCACAAGCCATTGCCTCCAGATAAACAATGCCAAAGCCTTCTTGCGAAGGCATAATATAGGCATCAGCAAGGCGGTAATGTTCCATTAATTGTTCTGTGGCAACGAAACCAGCAAATACGACGCGATCGCTCACTCCTAAATTTTGTGCAAGTTTAGCTAATCGCGGTTGGTCATCACCGCGACCAATTACCAAATATTTCACTTTTGGGAAAACCTGAGCGATTTGTGGTAATGCCCGAATCGTAACATCTACACCCTTGTAGATATCTCCTGACCATAACCGCGCTACTGTCATTAACACCTTAGCACCAGTTAAGCCATACTTTTGGACTAATTCTGGTTGCTTAGAACCAGGAGTAAATTTATCCCCATCAATTGCACAAGGCATCATCTGTACCATTTTCGGGTTTAGACTATTAGCAACACAAGCGCGATCGCGGCTGTAGCGACTAATTGTCCAAATTCTATCTGCTGATGTCAGGGCACGACGTTCTTGATTTTTGAGCGGTTCCCAGACTTCTTTGCCGTAAGTTAGCACGGTGTAAGGAATACCCAAGGGCTGGCAGAGAGTTTGGATTAATACTGCTAAATTAATATGACCGCAGAAAACTTTCTGCGGACGGCTTTGCAACAGACACTTAAGTAAAGCTGCTGCCATTTGCAGTCTCCCCAAATAGGGAGACTGATTTTTAAAATAATGAAATTTTAAGTTCTCGTCTTCAAACTGATTTAAGCTATCAGGACTATCTCGCAGCAAAAAGACTTCCGCCTTGTAGGCTTTGCTCAATCCCAGATAGGCGCGAAAAATATCTTTTATATATGATTGGATACCGCCTTCGTGGGCAAAAATTTCTAAAAACACGAAGACATGGTTGGTTCTTTTGTTAATTTTATCACCTAACTTTAGGTTTTCTGTCACTGTAGTGATATGCATGTTAGGTTATTTACACTCGTGGTAAGGGCGCGATCACGTAGTGCGCCTTGCCCCCAGCCTTCCTGAACAGACCCTTCGGGGCTGTAAAGGCGATCGCACCGCTTTGTAAGCGCTCTAAATCTGTTTTTACCATTTTTTCTAAAAGTTCCTCAAAGCTCACTTGGCGTTCCCAACCAAGCTTTCTTTTAGCTTTACTGGGGTTAACTACTAATTGAAAATGCTCATCTTGTCGCAATAAGCTGGTATTTAACACTACATAGTGTGTCCAATCCAATCCGACAGACTCAAAGGCGGCGGCAACTAAGTCTCTAACACTGTGTAATTTACCTGTACCAATCACATATTCTTCTGGTTCATCGACTTGCAACATTAACCACATTGCCTCTACATAATCTCCAGCAAAACCCCAATCGCGTTTGGCATCTAGGTTACCCATTTCTAAGGTGTCAGTTAAACCCAATTTAATCGATGCAGCTAGCTGTCAAAGAAACTTTGCGTGTAACAAACTGAGGTGGCCGTAAAGGAGACTCATGGTTATATAAAATTCCACTACAGGCAAATAGTCCATAGCGCTGTCTGTGATGCACCATTGTCCAGTGGGCGTGCATCTTGGGCGCAGCATAGGGATTTTTGGGACGAAAAGCCGTTTCTTCATCTTGAGGCGAAAGAAATACATCGCCAAACATTTCTGAACTGCTGGCTTGATAAAATCTGGTAGACAAACCAACCTGTTGTACTGCTTCCAAAAGCCTGGCAGCTGTACCAGTTATCAAATCCAGGGTTCCCAATGGGTCGTTCCAAGAGTCGGGTACAAAACTGGGAGCCGCCAAATTGTAAATTTCTTGGGGACGCAGCTGTTCAACTGCGGTCAGCAGCGCCGCATTATCCCTCAAGTCAACCGTAAAAATTTCTACCTGATTTGCCAGTATACCCAATTTTGTCAAATTCGGTTGTCGATGCGGGGGTACTAATCCTACAACTCGGTAACCACGGTTAAGGAGCAAATGGCTGAGATAGTAGCCATCTTGACCAGTAATTCCTGTAATTAGGGCTGTCTTAGTCATGCATATTTTGTCCCCTATTCCCTCTATCTCTTTCAGCGCAAAATGGCACTTGTTGGAGAACAAAAAATAAGGCTCTCAACACTGCTGACAAATCTTAACAAGGGAGCTAGTATAACTCGAATGTTATCTATACTGTATTCATTTATTCTTTTTATACAACAATATTTTTTGAGGCTTTACAAAAAAATCATAATAAGTAAGTAATTTAACGTAAAAAATATATTACTCGAATTCAAATAATATTGAAAAAGGAGTATACTTTTGTCAATCAAATAACTATATATTTGAGCAAAGGCTCCTTCCGCTCGTACTTCTGTTTTGAAGTGAGTGACTCAAGTTTGGCTAAAATCTACGTACCTTGACAATACAAGCAAGCTACACGCAGCAGGGATCATAGGAGAAGTTTTGTTTATTTTACTCCTAAGTACAATCAAGCTAGCAAGAGCGTCTCCTCGAGAAGACAAGTCCTTGCACCCAATCAATACTCCTCCCCTATGCTTCGCCTCTGCTCAAAAGCCAAAATTGTCATCAGAAGTATTCTTACTTTCCTTTACCCTTAACCGTTTGACTTTTACTTTTGTGTTTCTACAGAGTATTTGACGATGAGCAGGCAATTTCTACCATCTGCACCACGTTCGTATACAACACGGTCAGCCAACCGACGCAGCAAAAACCATCCATACCCGCCTACTTGCAGAGTACCTGGGGCTGGCTCTGCGATCGCATCAGGATTGAAAGGTTTTCCATAATCCCAAATTCTAATTTCTAGCCGGTCAATCCAGAGATAAATATTAATCTCAATGGTTGTTTCCGGGGGTAGAGCATGATGAGCGTGACGAACAGCGTTGGTAAAGCCTTCTGCTAATGCTAAATTTAGGCGATCAAGTTGGGTTTTTGACCAGCCAAGTTGAGACAAATGTTGCAGACAAAATTGCTCGAACCATTCTTGCACCTGGTTTAGGAGACTGAGTTCGCTCTTAACCGTCAGATGGTCTTGCTGCACTATGCTAAACATTAACTGTGACTTAAATATGAGTAAACCCAAGTTGCTAGTTATTAAATTTTGCACTATTCGCAGAATTTCTTTGATATAGAAAAATCTAAATTGAGATATTCTATGTCCCAAAATACAAAACATGAACGATTTTGGCATTTCGAGGATTGTAACTAGCAACTTACGTTAAGTAAGTGAAAAATGTTTGTATTTGATGACTTTTGGTAATTTTAGATTTTGGAATAGCTTTTGCATCCAAAACTTCAGATCCCAGATGCAATCAATCTAAATTATTAAAATTGACGCCTGTAAATTTCTTTCAAAAGCACATCTATCTGCATTTGCTCTTGAAACTCACAGGCGTCAAAGCACTTTGTGGCGACTAATTTAGAATAGTCCCAAGGTCAAAGATTTATCCAATGGCAAGGCAGCACCAATACCCAGCCACAAGGTGACAAGGGTACCAAAGAGGAAGACTGTGGTTGCTACTGGACGACGGAAGGGGTTTTGGAATTTATTAACGTTCTCAATAAAAGGAACGAGGATTAGCCCGACTGGTACCGAACCCATTGCTAACACTCCTAAAAGTTTGTTAGGAAGCGATCGCAAAATTTGAAAAACTGGATATAAGTACCACTCTGGCAAAATTTCCAATGGTGTGGCGAAAGGATTTGCTGGTTCACCAGTCATAGCGGGATCTAGCACAGCTAGAGCCACAATCGCAGCGAACGAACCCATGATCACGATTGGAAAGACGTAAAGTAGGTCATTAGGCCAAGCGGGTTCACCATAGTAGTTGTGACCCATGCCTTTAGCTAGTTTGGCTCTTAACTGAGGATCGCTCAGGTCAGGTTTTTTTTGTGTTGACATTTTGAAATTTGCTCTCCTGCTTAAGTTAAATTAAAGCATTTGTGAAAGCTATCAGCTACTAAGCAATCCTAGCAGGCGGCAAACAGCGTTTGTCTATGTACAATCAGCCGCCTGGAGGATCTCTACAGCTTTAGGCTTCAGATACAAGTGTTTGTTTTTTGGAACTTATGTACAATTAATTTCTTGTGTTTCATAAGTTTAAAACAAACAACTTCATCTGGGAACTGATAAATGTTGCCTTTCACCAATAACTGAGATTACAAAGGCCCGGAAATGCCCTGTTTGCGGATCATTAAGAAGTGAAACAGCATGAATACTGCAATCAACCAAGGCAGGACAAAGGTGTGTGCGCTGTAGTAACGAGTTAGTGTTGCTTGACCAACACTCGAACCGCCGCGCAGCAAGTCGGAGATCAGAACGCCAACTACGGGAATTGCTTCTGGTACGCCGCTAACGATTTTCACAGCCCAGTAGCCAATTTGATCCCAAGGTAGGGAATAGCCGGTGACTCCAAAAGAAACTGTAATCACAGCCAGGATGACACCACTTATCCAGGTCAGTTCGCGGGGCTTTTTGAAACCACCAGTCAGATAAACCCGGAAGGTGTGCAAAATCATCATCAATACCATCATGCTGGCAGACCAGCGATGGATGGAGCGAATAAGCCAACCGAAGCTTACTTCATTCATGATGTACTCCACTGAGGAGAAAGCTTCAGTGACTGTTGGCCTGTAGTAGAACGTCATCGCAAATCCAGTGGCAAACTGGATGAGAAAGCAAACCAGGGTAATTCCACCCAAACAGTAGAAGATGTTGACGTGAGGAGGGACGTACTTACTAGTGACGTCTTCGGCGAGTGCCTGAATCTCCAGGCGTTCCTCAAACCAGTCGGAAACGTTGGCCATACAATCTCAAGTTCCTAAAAGTCGGTTGCGGTTGATAAATCCCGAAGTTCTAAATCGGCGACCAAAATTCTGATGGTTTCAAGCCTCGGCATCCTGCGAGTTCGCCTTTAGGCTTTCCTCTTCCCCGTTGGCAATCGCGTCTTTGCTGGAGTTGTCGTTACCGAGGAGTAGGGTAGCAGCAGAATTGTCTACGGACTTCCCAGAAGCCGCCGCTTAGACTTCTCTCCCAATTAGCAATTTTGGGATTTTAGTAAAGGGGAGTTTTTTGTTTGCTTGTCAGCTTTCAGGGTGCTAAGAGTCTTCAGAAACTTTACACTCTGTAAAGATGGAATATATTGCGATCTCTTTACGCCCCTGCACAGAAAATGGTGGACACAAAGTAGATTTTATCCTTTGGTGAGTGGATACAACGCATCAGTTGAGTAAACAACTTGATGAGAGGAATGCACCACTTCTATAAAAAAAGTAACATAATCGAGAGATAGATTTCATCAACAACAGGGGAACGGGGCATTTCTAGGCAATTTGGGTTGAGGTGGAATTGATAATGGGGTTCATGAACAAACAAAAACAAGTCTTTCGGGTTGGATTTTCATTGCTAATGGCGTTTTGGTTGGCGTTTGGTACGCTCACACAGCCAGCGGTGGCTTTGACGACGGAACAAAAGCTGGTTTCGGAAGTTTGGCGAATTGTCAATCGCACTTATCTAGATGAGACGTTTAACCATCAAAACTGGGCGGCTGTGCGGCAAAAGGTTCTAGAGAAGCCATTGTCGGACTCAAATGCCAGTTATGCGGCAATTGGCAGGATGCTCAAGAGCCTGGACGATCCTTTTACGCGTTTTTTAGATCCGGAACAGTACCGCAGCTTACAGGTTAATACTTCTGGGGAACTGACTGGGGTAGGATTACAAATTGTCCTAAATCCTGAGACTGGAAAGTTGGAAGTAGTGGCTCCCATAGCAGGTTCACCAGCAGATAAAGCGGGAATTAAACCACGCGATCGCATTCTCAAAATTGAAGGCGTTTCTACAGAAAATCTTACCCTTGATGAAGCTGCAACTAAAATGCGTGGGCCAAGTGGCAGCCTTGTTACTCTCCTCATCGAACGGGACGGAGAAGCAGAAACAGAAATTAGACTTACACGCGATCGCATTGCTCTTAACCCTGTGGTTTCAGAATTGCGTGTTTCCACTGAGGGTACACCCATTGGTTACCTTCGCCTCACTCAATTCAATGCCAACGCCTCAACGGAATTGGCACATGCTATTTCTAGTCTAGAAAAAAAAGGCGCTGCTGCCTACATTCTAGATTTACGAAATAATCCTGGGGGGTTATTGCAATCAGGAATTGAAATCGCCCGTCTCTGGTTAGACTCCGGCACGATTGTCTACACTGTTAACCGACAAGGCATTCAAGGTAGTTTTGAAGCCTTTGGGCCAGCCCTAACGACCGATCCTCTGGTTATTTTGGTGAATCAAGGGACTGCCAGTGCTAGTGAAATTCTCGCTGGCGCACTCCAAGATAACGGTCGTGCCCAGTTGGTAGGTGAAACCACCTTTGGTAAGGGACTAATTCAATCTTTATTTGAATTATCAGATGGTTCGGGCTTGGCAGTCACAATTGCTAAGTATGAAACTCCTCAACACCGGGATATTAATAAACTAGGCATTAAGCCAGATAAAGTGATTTCCCAAGCAGCCATTAACCGTGAACAGATTGGCACCCAAGCGGATCTGCAATATCAAGCAGCAGTGGAACTTTTGGTTAAAAACTCGGTGGTGGCAGGAAAGGTGTAAAAAGTTAGAGACGCGATTAATCGCGTCTGTACAGGAGTTAGGAGAGATGCGATTAATCGCGTCTGTTAAGCTATCAGTGTAAGTATGTTGGCGTAGCGTCTCGAAGAATTGCCTACACTGTATTCTTCTGCCTTATTCACCCTTTTACCGGTAAGATATACCTGCGGTGGGCAGAGCCAACGTAAATTTTGTGCCTTTGCCAACTTCCGACTCGACGCTAATTTGACCGCCGTGTTTTTCCACAATAATTTGACGAGCGATCGCAAGTCCTAATCCTGTCCCTTGATCGACAGCTTTAGTAGTAAATAAATGGTCAAAAATCTTTTGTTTTACTGATTCGCTCATTCCCTTACCATTATCAGCAATGATAATTTTTATCCAGTTATTTTCTAGGGAAGTTGTAATTGTAATTCGATTACAATTAAGCTGAATCTCATCAAAAGTGCGTCCATTATTCGATTCTTCCAAAGCATCAATAGCATTGGCTAAAATATTCATAAATACCTGATTTAATTGACCAGGGAAACATTCCACTTGGGGTAGATTTCCATAGTTTGTGACTACCTCAATTGCAGGACGCTGTTCGTTCGCCTTTAGACGATGTTTCAAAATTAAAATCGTACTATCAATTCCTTGGTGGATATGAAATGGCACTTTGTAATCTCTATCAGCACGTGAGAAAGTGCGGAGACTAGTGCTAATATTTTTTAGCCTGTCACACGCCATATACATAGAATCAATCATCTTGGGCAAGTCTTCTAAGCTATAATCCAAGTCAATTTCTTCGGCATGGTCAATAATTTTTCCACTTTTGCTAGGTAAATCTTGATAAAGTCTGAGATGTTCAAATATATCAGCAACAGTGAATTTAGCTTGTTTGAGACTGGCAGCAATGAAACCGAGAGGATTATTCATTTCGTGAGCTACACCAGCAACTAAATTACCCAGTGCTGACATTTTTTCACTTTGGACTATTTGTAATTGGGCATTTTGTAGATCAGTTAGCGCTTGTTGCAAATCAAGCGATTTTTGCTGCAAGGCAAGGTCTGATTGTTTGCTATTGCTAATATCAATCACCACCCCATCCCAAATGATTGAGCCATCGGCTTGTCGCTCTGGTCGAGCAGCAGATTGAATCCATTTGACGGTTCTTGAAGGCAGGATAATGCGCCATTCTTGCTTAAATGGTGTCATATTTTGGGCAGAGTAGGCGATCGCTTGTGTAATAGCTGGTATATCGTCAGGATGATTCATGTCATAAAGGCTATGCGTCCCTGCCATCACCAACTCTGGCGCTAACCCATACAAGTCGAAACATCCAGAGCTAACATAGGGTGTTGAAGTTGAACCGTCGACCGCCAGACGAAATTGGTACACCATACCAGGAATATTATTCGCCAAATTTTGGAAGCGGATTTCACTAGCCTGCAATTTGGCTAGAGATTGTGTTAACTGTTGAGCATAGTTCTGAGAATTTTGATAAAGTCGGGCATTTTCCAAAGAAATTGCGGCTTGAGCGCAAAGTAAGTTGAGCAGTTCGACGCGATCGCTCGTAAAGGCTCCGGTTGCCAGATTATTTTCCAGATACAATATGCCGAGCAACTTACCCTGATACAAAATCGGGCTACACAAAATACTCTTAGGCTGCTGTTGTTGAATATACGGGTCATTAATTAATTGCGGATGCGCTGTGGCATCAATAATCACTGCTGGTTGTAAGCCGCGTTTGACGGTATTAATTAAGCTAACTGGCACATCAACAGAGTGTTCAACGGGCTGGGGGTTGAGCAACATTGGGTAAAAATCAACGTGGGCAATCCCCTTGTTCTGTAGAGATGCGACACCAAGGGAAACCTGTGCTGACGCCTGAATTAGCAAACGATCTGACTCCAAAAGCATGAACACACACTTATCGGCTCCGGCATTTTCAATGACGATATGCAGCAATACCGAGAGCAGTTTTTCGAGTTCAATTTCCCCAGAAAGGCTTTGGGAAGCTTGGAGAATGGTAGCTAAATCTAAAGTACCAGAAACGCTGCTAGTGCTGGAAGTACCGGAACTGGTGGAAATGACACTCCCCAATGTGAAGATAGTTTCGTTTGTTGAGAGGGAAGAACGGGTTTGCTGGAGAATGGGGGCGAGCAGTTGGGGATAGTGTTTTTCCAGATCGGCAACCTTGGCTTTAGCTCCCCAACGAGCATAGCCATAGTAAGCTTCAATTAAGTAATCCTGAGCAATGCGCTGTTTGCCCCAGCCAAGGTAAAATTTGGCGGCTAGTTCGTTGGACAGGCTTTGTTCGTTGATAAATTCATTATCTTTAGCAAGAGTAATTGCTTTGTCATAACATTCAATTGCGGCGATTTTTTCACCCAAAACTCGGTAACGTTCAGCCTCAACTAAATACCATTTATGTAAATAATTCATGGGAGCATTTTGCGCCCATTGGTGGAGAATAGTTTGATGGGTTTCCACCAGGGCAAGCATTTCGGCTTGCTCTGGTTTTGGCTGGGTGGGAAAGAGTACTAGGTACGTCAAGGCTGCATAGAAATGGAAAATCGGAACAATAATCAATCCCGATACTGCCATCACAGTCTGTTTGGCTGGGGTAATGTAGTCTAGGGCAGCCGGATAATTACCAAAGGAGTAGGCAAGCAGCAGTTTGTAGACGTAGACAAGGGCGATCGCACTGAATTCACGATCCTGATAATGCTTAGGAATCATCACCGTTTCATCATAGGCAGTTCCGATTAAGCAATCCGGTTGATTCACGACTTCCCTTAAGTTCTGCAACATTTGCTGCTCCATCTGCAAATAAGTCTGAGCAGAATATTGCTTCACCTGAGCCAAGGTGGCATTGTAGCCTACAAGTTCTGGTTCCCAAGTATCCAGTTCTACCCCACCGAAAAAGTTGATGTAGCTGCAAGTAGCTATGTTGTAACCAGCGTTGAGAAAATCGCCAGTTTCCATGCCAGCCGTAAAGCCCTCTTTTAGCATTGGTATCCCTGCCCTCATGCCATTTTGATGATGCTGAATAAATGCCCCAAACATATTATGAGTAATGCACTTAAATTCTTGGGCATTGAACCGATCCAGCAAATTCAATGCCAATTTACCAAAGCTATAGCCCGTTTTTGCTTCTCCCAAAAAGGCACTTAACACAAGTCCGTGAATCGCATAGCCCACCGTCGATGCGCGTGCATTCCCAAACTGGAGCGATAAACTTACCATCGTGGAGCTAAGTAGGGGCACTAAGGCTGGAATTCCCTGGAGAATGGGTGCAAATAACATTCCCAACAGTGGCATAGCTGCCTGAATGTGAGGATCGGTCATCACAGGCAGATCGACTAGTTCCTCAATCTTTCTGCCCTGGAGTTGGGTGGCCAGGGTTTGTAGCGCTTTGCAAATCTTGGCTTCGTCAGGTTCGGTGGGGAGTTCAACCCCCAATTGTAAAAGTGCATCTCTTGCTACTGCGATCGCTTCTAACGTCTTGCTCTGTGCTGTTTGGGCGGCGATTTGAATTTCGTAAATTTTGATTTTATCTAAGATTGTCTGTGTATTTTGCAATACCCTGACTGCCATCTGTTCCATGCCCTCAAAGTCAGCATTCAAATAAGCAGCTTCAGCAGCAGCAACATAGAGGTTCAGAGTCAATTCATACTGATCTTGCCAGCAGTTTGTTTGTAGTAGCTCAATCCCTGTTTGCAAATAAACCCTTGCTGCGGCGTAGGCTGTAGAATTTCTGGCTTTAACTCCAGCTTTCAAGTTCAGTTGAGCTAATGCTTCACGTTGCTTTGGTTGAATGATTAACTCTTGTGCTTGGTTTAAATGCAAGACAATATCAAACAGTTTTTCCTCTTGCTCTATCAACGATAAATTTTCAAGGAGTAACTGTCCAATTTGAAGATGAGTTGCTGTTTTTTGATCATCAGTAATTAGGGAATAAGCCGCTTGTTGTACTCGGTCATGTAAAAATCTATATTTGGCTAATTGTTGACTGGTATTCTCATTTTCCAGTGTCAATTTATCATTATCGTCTCCCTGATAAAACTTATAAATATCACTAATTGGTAAAATCATTCCTTCTTGTAAAGCTTTCCACAAATCAGCGGCCGTTTCAATTTCTGATGTTTGAGAAACAATTGCCAAAGTTGGTAAATCAAATTGATTGCCAATACAAGCTGCTAACTGTAATACCTGTTGAGTTGATTGAGGCAACCTTTGTAATTGAAATGCCATAAATGCCACAACATCATCTGTAACTGCTTGCTGACTCACTTGTGCAATATCACATTGCCAAAACCCTAACTCAAAATTAAATTGAATTAGATGATCTTGATGCAATGCTTTGAGAAATTGTGTAGTAAAAAATGGATTACCTTGGGTTTTCTGATAAATCAATACAGAAAGGGGAAATGTTAATTTATCTGTACATTTTAGGGTGTCAGCAACTAACTGATTCACTGTATTTTGATTCAGTGGTGCTAAAGTAATTGTATTTATCGTTGCTTGTGTTTTTTGGATTTCACTCAACGTCAACATTAATGGATGTCCTAAGTTGACTTCGTTCTCACGGTATGCACCAATTAACAACAGATGACCTGTATCAGCCATTAGTAGCTGCATTAACTTCAGCGATGCCGAATCTGCCCATTGCAAATCATCTAGAAAAATTACTAATGGATGTTCGACACTGGCAAAGACTTGTGTAAACTTTTGAAACAGCAGATTGAAACGGTTCTGTGCGGCACTGCCTGATAGTTCAGCGAACGCAGGCTGTTTACCGATCATCTGCTCTAATTCAGGAATCACCTCGATCAAAACTTGACCGTTTTCTCCAACTGCCGCTAAAATCTTGCTCTGCCAATGCTCCAGCCGAGTATCGCTTTCACTAAGCAACTGTCCCATCAGGTCACGAAAGGCTTGCACAAAACCAGATAGAGGAATGTTGCGGTTGAACTGGTCGTACTTCCCTTTGATGAAGTAGCCGTTCCACCGGACGATCGGCTTATGCACTTCATTGACGATTGCGGTTTTGCCAATGCCAGAGAAACCTGCTACTAGCATTAGTTGTGAGCCACCATTGGCAACATGACCAAACGTCTCCAGTAACGTTTGCACTTCCGATTCTCGTCCGTAGAGTTTTTCGGGTATGAGAAAGCGATCGCTGATATCGCGCTGTCCCAATTCAAACCAGGTGTGCTTACCTGTTTCTTGCCACTGTTCTAGGCAGGTCACAAGGTCATGTTTAAGTCCCAGCGCACTCTGATAGCGGTCTTCAGCGTTCTTCGCCATCAGTTTGCAAACAATCTCGCCCAGCATCAAGGGCAAACCGGGGTTGAAATCGCAGACCAAGGGTGGAAGTTTTGCAATGTGGCAATGCACCAACTCCATCGGTTCATGAGACTTAAAGGGTAGTTGTCCGCTCAGTAGTTCAAAAAAAGTCACACCTAATGAATAGAAGTCGCTGCGGTAGTCAATACCCCGGTTCATTCGTCCGGTTTGTTCTGGCGATAGATAAGCTAGCGTTCCCTCTAGTCCATTGGGACTTTGGATTTCTTGGGTTTCTCGTGGTAAGAGCGAGGCAATACTGAAGTCAATCAGCTTGATTTGTTTGGTGTCAGGATGAATCAAGATGTTGGCTGGCTTAATATCTTTGTGAATAACGCGCTGTTGATGTAACTGGTGTAAAGTGTCTAGCACTTCCAGAGCAATGGGTAGAAATTGCTCTAATGTCAATGTTTTTCCTTGGGTAAATTGCCGCAAGGAAATGCCACCAAAGTCTTCCATGACTAGAGCATAACCATTGTGATAGGTTTCCAGGCTGTAGGGTTTGATAATGCCGGAAATATTTAGATTTTTAGCGATCGCATATTGGTTGCGAAACTGTACTAATTCGCTAAACGTAGGGTATTCTCGTTTTAAGAGCTTGATGACAACTGGTAAGCGATCGCATTCTCGTATTGCCCGATACACTTGAGTACGAGAACCTGAATAAAGTTGCTCTATAATTTGATAGCCAGCAATCCTTAAAGTTTCATCAAGTTTTGCGCTCATAAATTTTTATAAGAATTCCTGTGTATTAAGGTTAGAATTCCCTAAACAATATCTTGGTTAACAAACGTTATAAAACTTGCATTGGGCATTAGGGCAAAAAGCAAGAGGTAGAAAGGCACTTCACTAAATTAGGACTTACGCAAAATATCTCTCAAACTCTGATTTCTCCGTGTCCTCTGTGGTAGCCTGCGGCAAGCCGAAGCGTCTACGTTATTCCGTAACTCTTGTGTAAGTCCTATAGATGTGGCGATCGCTTTTTAATAACTTCCCAAAGTAGTATCAAAACTCCGTCAACGAGTATTTGAACTAGATGAATCCACCTCTGAACTCCGTCAACGAGTCTTTGATCTGGATGAATCCACCTCTGAACTCCGTTAACGAGTCTTTGAACTAGATGAATCCACCTCTGAACTCCGTTAACGAGTCTTTGAACTGGATAAATCCACCTCTGAACTCCGTTAACGAGTCTTTGAACTGGATGAATCCACCTCTGAACTCCGTTAACGAGTATTTGAACTGGATGAATCCACCTCTGAACTCCGTCAACGAGTCTTTGAACTGGATGAATCCACCTCTGAACTCCGTCAACGAGTCTTTGATACTCATGAATGAGTCTTTAATATTCACCTCCCCTGCCCCCTGCCTCTAAAGTAGGGGCTGTATCCGCAGCAAAGCTGGTAAATCGAGAGAAGCGAGGTGTTGATAAGCCTGATCTATGAAACGCTTGCCTCTGAGAAAGCCTGTATTAGCTCCCGGACAAATGTATCTGAGAGTTTCTGGTGTAAAACGTTCTAATAATAAACGAAGACTCTTAACTTGTCGGGGCCAGTGAAAGGTTTTGGCTGTCCGTAATGGTACTGGTTTACCCTGCTGATTAGGGACTAAATGGCGACCAGAAAACAATATACCTCCAAGTTCACTGTAGTATAGGCAAGATGAGCCGGGAGAATGACCTGGTGTCCAAATCACTTGTGTTGATGCATCAAGTGTAAAATCGTGACTAAAGGTAGTTAAGGTTAAGCCTGGTAATAAATAAGCTTCTTGCTCTTGAATCAGCACCTCGCAGCTAAAGATTTGCTGGATTTCAGCAGTTTTGCCAATAGCGCCTCGATGGGTGATAAATAACCAACGCACGCCTCCATGCGCTTCTAAAAAATCTTGATTTGTTTGGTCTAGAGCAGGGCAATCTATGAGGATATTGCCTTCATTTCTTACAATAAGATAAGAGGTTCCCCCTAATGTGTCCCGATTGGGTGGAAAAGCAAAAATGCTCTCTTGTGCGAAGTTCGATTGCAGAGAACCTCCGCTAAGAACTTCGTCACGGAAGACAGCCCGTGGTGGCTTAGTTGTAGTATGACTTGGCACTTGTGGTAAAGGGTACATGATAAAAGAGCCGAAACAGAGGAGTTGTGGACAATCTGGTTGCAGTGTGGAAATTCTAAAGATTGAACTGGGGATTGGGGACTAGGAACTGGAAAGATTTGAATGGAGATTGGTACGCCAACCAAATCTTAAAAGAATTTCTTCCCCAATACCCAGTCCCCTGTTAACCGCTGTGAAAAAATGAGGACTTGAGGTCTGCCTTGTAGTTAATGCTATGGTGCTGAAGCTACTGGTGGGGCGTTCTATCAAAATTACTGAAGATAATATGGCATTTTGGTTTCTGTTTATCCTCCTACTGGGGCTAGCTACTTATCTAATGGTGCAGCATAGCGTCGCTCACATCACCCGGACGCCAGTATGGTTGTTGTGGCTGGTTTTGATGACACCAGCATTTTTGTTGAGTGGATGGACGCTGATGTACGGGGCGAAACAACCGCCGCCGCCAGCATTGATTATTTGGTCGTTATTTGTCTCCACACTGTTGTACTGGACGTTGTTTCAATGGGGGCGTCGAGCGCCAAGAGATACACAGGCCGAAACCCAAGCCCAAGCCTCAGACTCACAGCCGACTATCCAGCCGGTAGCAGAACCAATAGTGCGTCCCATTGAGCCAACGGAAGAAACTCAACTACGAAATTGTTTTCCTTGGTCTGTATACTACGTTCAAAATATTGAGTATCGACCACAAGCCGTGATTTGCCGTGGTCAGTTGCGAACTAAAGCCAGCAACGCCTACCAGCAGATTAAGAGTAATATTGAAGCACAATTTGGCGATCGCTTCCTACTGATCTTTCAAGAAGGTTTTAATGGCAAACCTTTCTTTGTGCTGGTTCCCAACGTTCAAGCTGCTAAAGAGAGAAATACACCACGACGCGACCAGGAACGGTTAACTCGACCAGGATTGGCACTTCTACTACTAGTAGCTACTTTGCTAACTACTACCTTGGTGGGGATAGAAATTGCTGGTGTTTCTCTTCCGCCTCTATGGGAAATTGGCTCTTTGTTCAAAGTTCTATCTAACCCAGATGTTCTATTCAAGGGATTGCCTTATGCTTTAGGATTGATGACTATTTTGGGCATTCACGAACTTGGGCATTATTTGACAGCTAAATTTTACAAGATTCGCTCGACATTGCCTTACTTTATTCCCATACCTTTCTTCTTGGGAACTTTTGGTGCATTTATTCAGATGCGTAGTCCTATTCCCAACCGCAAGGCCTTATTTGACATTAGTATCGCTGGGCCAATTGCAGGCTTTGTCGTGACTTTGCCATTACTAATTTGGGGCTTGGCTCATTCTGACGTGGTTTCCATCACTGAAAAAACCCGACTTTTAAATCCTGATGCCCTTAATCCCAAGTATTCCATCTTACTAGCGCTACTCTCGAAGTTAGCTTTGGGTAGTCAGTTAACAGCACAATCAGCCCTTGATTTGCATCCAGTTGCAGTAGCTGGTTTTTTAGGACTAATTGTCACAGCCTTAAATTTAATGCCTGTGGGACAGCTAGATGGCGGTCACATTGTCCATGCGATGTTTGGACAACGAACTGCGATCGTAATTGGTCAAATTGCTCGCTTACTCTTGTTATTACTTTCTTTAGTAAGAGAAGAATTTTTGGTGTGGGCGATTATCTTATTATTTATGCCCTTGATTGATGAACCTGCACTGAATGATGTCACTGAATTGGATAACAAACGTGACATTTGGGGATTACTGGCAATGGCTTTGTTGATTGTAATTATTTTGCCACTACCGCAGGCGATCGCTAACTTTTTGCAAATTTAAAAAGTATCAATGCAAAGAGAAATATATCGAAACTTTTTCCCAACTTTGGAATTAACCAAAGCTTGGTATTTTGTTATTTGAACTTCTTCTAATATACAAGGGTGCGTTATAGACATGAGTCCTAACGCACTTAAAAATTAGGATGGTGCGTTAGCCTGCGTAACACACCCGACAAAACTACAAAACTAATTCGATACTGAATTAGCCGCCTCGGAAGCCTTCGCAGCTGGTGGAAAGCCACCCATGCGAATCTCAGAAGTGAAGGAAGTAATACTAAATTCACCAAAACTCTTGAGGACATTTACCCGCATTCGCAAATTGGGGCTAGCAAACCACAGACGCTCCTCTGACCACATGGTTTCATCCTCTATAGTTAGGATTAAAGCACCATCACTATCAAATTTATAGTGTCCGGCAACTGGAATTTTGTCGGCATCAACCATTTCCCGCAGTAACTTACCTTCAGCCGGATTATCTGCATCAGTTACAGAAACTAACACAGTTGAACCACTATGTTTTCCTTGATCCTTTTCCATTGTGCCGTTCCAGGTAATTTTGGCAGCACAAGAGGCGGAATTAGGATTAATTTCGTACTGTTGACAAATTTTGATCGCTTCTGGATCATCGACTGCCAGCGTCTCAATGATGATGTCTGACTTGGTATTTTCAGATTGGTTAAAAGCTAAATGTTGACTAGTACGATGAGAAAACCATTTACCAGCACTTAACTGAAAAAACTCTTCAATATTCATAAATAAAATTACCCTGCATCAAAATGCTAAAATTCCCACTTAATTATTATTAAAAGGTAGCAGGAAACTTTAATATTAAGCTTGATTGTCTATTTCCTCAAGCTTCTTGAGGCCAATCCTGGCTGCCTCAGCAACGTTGAAATGATTGTCTTTTTCCAGGTATTTTAAAGCTGAGACACTCTTGGGAGTAGGAAGATTACCCAAAGCTTCTGCCAAACGCTGCCTGATTAACCAATCATCTGATTGAGCGAAGCGCAGGATCTGATCGACAGACTCAATGTCTTGAATTTCTCCCAGTGCAGAGATTGCAGCTTGTTGCAATACTACTTCTTTGCTATCCAATGCCTGAATAAGAACTTGATGGGCACGAGGATCTTTAATGTTACCTAAAGAAACGGCTGCACTAAAGCGTACTAGCCAATCAGTATCTTCATAAAATGCCCGTGAAAGCACCTCAAAGGCTCTGGCATCACCCAAATATCCTAAAGCACCGGCGGCATCAGCGCGTATACCATAATCGGGGTCATTTTCAAGAATTCTTACCAAAATTGAATAACATTCTGGCGTCGGTTTGATTCCAAGAGCGAATACTGCCATCGATCGCAGTTGCAAAGATTCGTCATCTAGTACCTTTTTAATCAAAGGGACTGCATCCTCAGGCGACACATGACGCAGATTGGCCAGAGCTACCATGCGATCGCGTAAATTCGGACTTTCTAACTGAGTAGAAATTTCTTGTAAGCTTAGAGTTGTCATTTAGTTCACAACGTTTTCTTTACTTATCTTAATTTACCTGATCCGTTCATCAGGCTGTCGCCATACTGAAGTAGGAGTTTGGCGAATTGACAAAATTGCTCAATTATGAGTCAAAAATAAACAAATGTTACTTCCCGCTAGATTGTGTATTTTATTTAACACTTAGCAATAGTGCAGAAATAGCTTACTTATTTGCTGAGAGTGAAGAAAGATTCAAACCATTTTGAGGTATACGCATTCTTGCACTAATGATGATAAGCTGTCGCGCATTTAACTTGCACATCTTTTCGTGTTGGCTGTTGACTGTTGACTGTTGAGAGTTAACCGTCAGCGGTCAACGAACTTAGGAAGTGACTGTTCACTTTTTTGATAATTATTGGCGCTGATCTAGCAAGACATCAAAATGTTTAACCTTAGTTTCTGGTTCAATCAGATACTGGTTATCTTTGGGTAGAGGGTGTACTTTTTCAATGTCATTGCCAGCAAAGGCACGAATAGCATCCCTTGAATTCCAATAAGAGATGACAGTAAACTCTGTAATTGTGCCATCAGTACGACGGAATACTTGCGCTCCTAGATTACCAGGAATCGATTGGATTTTCTTGATTCCAGCTTCAGTTAAATATTTATAATATTCGTCTGCTTTATTCGTGAGTGTTTGACCACGCCAAATACGTGCAACTACTGTTTTAGCTTGGGTAGTGCTGCCATTAATTTTAGATGGAACTGCGTCAGGCTCAGTCTGGGCAACTGCTATAAAAGGTAAGGAACCAAGTAATAGTATTGCTCCAAGAAGTGTGCCGAAAATTTTTTCTCTTCTCATTGCAAACCTTGTGCTAAAGTTAGCAGATTTTAGCGATGATATTTTTTCATAACATCGTCAGGCTCACAAAACAGAATACAAGGTATTGGCTATGGTGGCAAAGTATATTTAATCGAGTAGAGGTAACAGCCGTATGTTAAAGGTTACGCTAACGGACTTTCAAAACAAATTTTAAGAATATATTTGGCAATATTCTACTATTTGATGAGCCAGACTATTTATATAAGTCTAGTTCAAACTATATATTTAGACTAAGTTTGAGAACGGAGAGGGAGGGATTCGAACCCTCGTTAAGTTGCCCTAAACAGACTTTCCAGGTCTGCGCCTTAAACCGCTCGGCCACCTCTCCAGCTGCCACAAGTTACGATCATACTATAGAATCCCAGAAAATGCAAAGATAAAGAAAGATATTTTAGATTGAATCTGAAAGTCCCAATCCTAAAACGCAAATCCAAATGTCTTGTACATACACAATTAGAGTTCGCGATCGCGCCACTGGCAAAACACACACCCTACAAGTCCCAGAAGACCGCTACATCTTGCACACTGCCGAAAAACAAGGGGTGGAACTGCCGTTTTCTTGCCGTAACGGGGCTTGCACCACTTGTGCGGTGAGGGTGTTATCGGGAGAAATTTATCAACCGGAGGCGATCGGATTGTCGCCAGATTTACGTCGGCAAGGTTATGCCTTGTTGTGTGTGAGTTACCCCCGTTCTGACTTGGAGGTGGAGACACAAGACGAAGATGAAGTCTACGAACTCCAATTTGGACGCTATTTTGCTAGGGGAAAAGTTAAAGCGGGTTTACCGTTAGATGAGGAATAAACAATTGAATAAGGCTGGAGGTTTCGCTCATCAACTTGATTTGAGCCAGAGTAACTTAAAGAAGTGGGGGATTCAAACCCAACCTCCTTCTGGTTACAGCAGGAGGCGAAAGGCAGTATTCCTCCTGCATCTTCTGTTCAAAATCATCGATCGCGTAGCGGCAATCATAGAAAAAATTCTAATGTCTGTGTGTCTTGGTGATTGGGTGCGAAAAATTGCGATTTTGGCTTGCTTATTACTCTTGGTGAGTTGCCAAGGTAAAAACCAATTGCCAAACAATGAGGCTCAGGTAAAAGTAGCGCGGATAGTTAGTGGGCAAAGTTTGGAAGTCTTAGGCATGGCTGAACAACCAAATTTGATTTCTCAAGTGCGGTTAGTTGGTATTGATGCACCAGATTTGCGACAGCGGCCTTGGGGGGAAGAAGCAAAAGAACAGTTAGAGAATCTAATTGGTGGTGCAGAACAATCAGTAATTCTGGAGTTTGATTTAGAAGCAAAAGACAAAATTGGGCGAACTCTAGCTTATGTGTGGAAAAATAAGGTGTTGTTGAATGAGGAATTAGTGAAACAAGGGAATGCAATGTTTGTTGGGCGATCGCCTAATCACAAATATGACCAGCGTTTAGAACGTGCCCAACAATGGGCTAGACTCATGGGCCAGGGAATTTGGAATCCAGAAAAATCCATGCGCCTTACTCCTGCCGAGTTTCGCCGCCAAAATCTTTGAAGAGTGGGGAGTGGGGAATGGGGGATGAGGGAGCAGGGGAAGCAAGGAGAGGCAGAGGAAGAAAACGAATGACAAATGACAAATGACCAATGACTAATGACTAATGACTAATGACTAATGACTAATCTACAAATTTTTCTAGATATTGCTACAGAAGCGGCCTTAGCTGCTGGTGTAATTTTGCAAGGTTACTTAGGTAAATTAGAAGACGCAATTGTTGAAAAAGGTCGCCCTGGTGATTTAGTCACCGCTGCTGATAAAGCCTCAGAAGAAGTGATTTTAGAAATTTTGCGCCGCCACTTTCCCGCTCACTCTATCCTTGCTGAAGAATCAGGGAAATTAGGTAATCAAGAGAATGAATATCTTTGGGCAATAGATCCCCTCGATGGCACAACCAACTATGCTCATCAATACCCATTTTTTGCCGTTTCCATTGGACTGTTAATTAATGGCGTTCCACAACTTGGTGTGATTTATGACCCTTTTCACAATGAGCTATTCCGTGCTGCTGCTGGCTTAGGGGCAACGCGTAACCGTCGCCCTATCAAGGTTTCGGGAACACCTGAACTGAATAAAAGCCTACTAGTTACAGGATTTGCTTACGATCGCCGCGAAACCTCTGATAACAACTACGCAGAATTTAGTCACCTCACCCATCTTACCCAAGGGGTCAGACGTAGCGGTTCCGCATCACTAGATTTGGCGTATGTTGCCTGTGGACGTGTCGATGGTTACTGGGAACGAGGGCTTTCTCCTTGGGATATTGCCGCCGGGATAATTTTGTTACAAGAAGCTGGGGGCAAAGTCACTGCCTACGATGGTAGTCCTGTCAAAATTGAGTCAGGTAGAATTCTCGCAACAAATGGTTATATTCACGACTCCCTCAGTAGCGAACTTTTACAAGTTCCACCGCTGTCAGCCTGGGTGTAGCACGTGGGGGCTTTCCCTTAGACTTTGGGTAAACTAAAAAGAATCTAACTGCTCCTTTGGTGCAAAAACTCTATATGTCTTTCAAAATAGATCGTGGACTATTTAAATATGATTTCGTAGATCATCACGCCATTTTGTGCGTTCCAGTGGATGCGGATGTCAAAGAAATTCGCAAACGCTATCTCAAAATTGCCCGCCGTTTGCACCCAGACAGTAATTCTACTGAAAGTGCTGCTCAAAAACAGCTAGGGAACGAATTGTTATCAAAGCTGGTTAACCCAGCTTACGAAAAACTGTGTGGCGATCGCACTCGCACAGAATATACTTTAATTTTGTCGCAAATTGGCAAACGCCTGATACAAGAGTCTACTTCGGTGACTCTAAACACCGACTTGGCTAAACAATTAGCTAATGCCTCTAATCTCGATCATTTCTATAGAAGTGCGATCGCTAAAATCGGCGAAACTCAATATGATTCTCTAGAGCAAGCACTGCAAGTCATTGCCCAAGTTAGTGAATTGAATTTAGTGTATTTAATGCGGAGTGCGGGTAAAGCATCCGCACCGCCACCACCTGCTCAACCCAAAGTTAACTCAGGCACTCATCAGTCAAATACAGCAAAAAACATACCGCCACCAGCGCCACCAAAAGAAGACTCGATTGTAGAACAGTATATTCGTCGCGCTCAATCTTTGATTGACAAAAATCAATTTGCCCAAGCCAAAGTAGAGTTGCAAGATGCCCTAAAGCTAGAACCTAAGAATAGTCGCTGCCATAGCTTAATTGCAATGGTGTATTTGAAGCAAAATCAGCTAAAAATGGCAAAAATCCACTTCGACAATGCTCTCAAATTAGACCCCAATGACGAAACGGCTCTGCAATGGAAACCTAAAATAGATAGAGCTATAGGACAACAACCTAGTGATCAGAAGGTGACTTCATCCGCCAATAATGGAGATAAGCAACCAGATAAATCTGGTAGCGGTGGTTTGTTCGGTGGTTTGTTTGGTGGGAAGAAAAAATAATGGTGTATCAACCAGCAGCAGGAGCCAGGGATTTATTGCCCTTGGATGTGGAGAAAAAACGCTGGATTGAAGATAGATTACAGCAGGTGTTTGATCGTTGGGGATATCACAGGATTATCACCTCGACTTTAGAACGCATGGATACCCTGATGGCGGGGGAAGCAATCCAGCGCCAGATGGTGATTCAACTACAAAATGGCGAAGATGATGAATTAGGGTTACGTCCAGAATTAACAGCATCCATTGCTCGCACTGTTGTCACTCGCATGGCAAATGCAACTTATCCGCAACGGTTGTACTACAACGCTAATGTGTTTCGCCGCACTTGGGAAAGTAGACATAATCGCCAGCAGGAGTTTTATCAAGCTGGGGTGGAGTTGTTAGGTGCTGGCGGATTGTTGGCAAATGCGGAAATACTGCTGTTAGTAGCAGATTGTTTGACAGCACTGGGTTTGCGGGAGTGGTATTTAATTTTAGGTGAGGCGGGAATTACGCGATCGCTTCTGAGTGCTTTTCCTGCTAATTTACAGGATAAAGTTCGTAGTGCGATCGCTCATCTTGACCGCATTACTATAGATACTTTACCCCTGAGTGACAAACTGCGCGATCGCGCCAGAATCATGCTGGATTTGCGCGGCTCCAGTGCAGAGGTGTTGCAAAAAGTCAGTAGTTTGGATCTAGACGAAGAACAGCGAGAGGCAGTGAATAACCTTAAATCCCTAGTAGAATTATTAGAATCAGAGAGAAAATTTCCGTTAATCCTCGACCTCAGCCTCATCCAGACCATAGACTACTACACCGGCATCGTCTTTGAAGTTGTCAACGATACCGAATCTCAAGCCAGAATTTTAGGGCGCGGTGGTCGCTATGACCAACTTTTGGGGCTATATCATCCCCAAGGAGAAAATATCCCCGGAATTGGTTTTGGACTCAATATCGAAGATTTATACCAAGTTTTATTGTCTACTCAGCAATTACCGCAGGTAGCCCCAGCTAGTAACTGGTTGGTAGTACCAGAGACAGCGAATGCTAACGCCGCTGCCTTTGCCTACGCGCAAAAACTCAGAGATTCTACCCATCTGGTGCGGGTAGAAATTGATTTGGGGGGAAGAGATGCAGACGCTATTCGCCAATATGCACGCGATCGCAGCATAGCCCAAATTGCTTGGATCAAAGCTGATGGCTCACCAAAAATTGAACCATTGCGTTAAGTGAGTTGGGCATTGGGCATGGGGCATGGGGCATTGGGTATTAGGTATTACTTATTCCACTCTTGCTTCCCCTGCTCCCCCTGCTCCCCCTGCCCTCATCCCTCACTCCCCACTCCCCTGCTAGGCTAGAAATAGCCGATACAGAAAAGAGGGAATCAAAAACATGCCGCACACAATTGTTACAGAAGTCTGTGAAGGCGTCGCTGACTGCGTAGATGCCTGTCCAGTAGCTTGTATTCATGATGGCCCAGGCAAAAATGCCAAGGGAACCGATTGGTACTGGATTGACTTTGCCACTTGCATCGACTGTGGAATATGTCTCCAAGTATGCCCGGTAGAAGGGGCAATTCTTCCAGAAGAACGACCGGAGTTGCAAAAAACCCCGTAATAGTCCATAGTCAACAGTCAATAGTTATTTTTGACTTGACTGTTGACCAGTGACCAATGACTAATGACAAATGACCAATGACAAATGACTATTTACTAGATGTTCAAAATGTCCACGCTGGATACATCAAAGATGTAGATATCCTGCAAGGTGTGAATTTTCGGGTTGCACCAGGGGAATTGGTAACTGTAATTGGCCCCAATGGTGCTGGTAAATCTACTTTAGCAAAAGCAATTTTTGGGCTTTTGTTCCCCCACAGAGGCACAATTACCTTCAAAGGTGAAAATATTGTGGGGCTAAAGTCCAATCAAATTGTCCAACGAGGAATGTGCTACGTACCGCAAATCGCCAATGTTTTCCCCTCTCTGAGTGTTGAAGAGAACTTGGAGATGGGTGCTTTTGTGCTTAACGTTCCCCTGAAACCAATTAAAGATAAAATATTTACTATGTTCCCGAGACTAAGCGATCGCCGTCGTCAACGCGCTGGTACTCTCTCTGGAGGAGAACGCCAAATGCTAGCGATGGGCAAAGCTTTGATGTTGGAACCTAGTTTGCTGATTTTGGATGAACCATCTGCTGCTTTATCCCCGATCTTAGTGACACAAGTATTTGAGCAGATTAAACAAATTAATCAGGCGGGTACTGCGATCGTATTAGTGGAACAAAATGCCCGTAAGGCTTTAGAGATGGCTAATCGCGGATATGTTTTGGAGTCGGGACGCGATGCGATCTCCGGTCCTGGTGAAGAATTGTTGAATGACCCGAAAGTGGGTGAGCTATATCTGGGAGCAGGTAAAAGACATTAACTCTTTTTAATCACTCTTGCCCCATTCAACATAACACCAGCTTAATATAGGGGCTTCACCAGGCGATAGCGATGCCTACGGTGGGTTACGCCTACGCTATCTATAACTAATACAAAAGCCAAAACATTACCTGCCACTGCCGCGTCCGTCGTTTTCGATGCTCAAAGAACTCTCCCCAATAATCCTTGCGTTTCTAATCACATCTACAGCGAGTAAAAAGGTAAAACAGGACATTCATTCAGGAAAAAGTGACCAGAACGTAAATTAACCGGATTTGCCAAAACCTGCATTAACGATTCTTAATTCTTCATTACGTCATATATCGAAATTTAGCGAAAAATGCGGTCTTTTCACATAGGGAGAGACTAGCGCCAAAGGGTCTCCCTAAGAGGAGCAATTTTTCAAGACAGACCCCAACTATAAAGTCGCGGTCTGTAGAGGTCTCTTACTCTAACCCTTTTCAAAATTGACGAATTACGAATTAGTAAGCTGTTACGCATTTAATTTGTACATTTACCTGATGACTGATGACTGATGACTGATGACTGAAAACCCGTCAACAGTCAACAGTCATCAGTTAACGACCCAATAGAGTGTTTATATACTTTAGACGCGCATCAGCTTAATTATGTTGAGTGCTTTTGGCAATTTGGCATCCAAAATTTTTCTATTACAGTTTTAATTGAGATATCAGCAGGGTTACTGGGACATTGAGAAAGTTCTACAAGGGAGCGATTCCCGTCTCAACAATCCCACCCAATGGCCAGTTGTTGACGCTTACGCTCTGTAAACCACCCTTTTAAGGTGGATGCAGTAAACAAGCAGAGCGAACGTCACCACTTCATCACAACTGGCTAGAAATCAAACAGAAAACACATAGTACAAATGGACGGACTTACACAAATTTAAGTCAGGTGATGACAGTGCTTGTATAGAGGCATCACTTCAATACGGTTCGGATAAGCATTCTGAACTCAGAATTACCTTTGGGGAAAAGTTTACTGGGTTTGGGTTAAAGGTTTTTTCTTCCCCCTTTCCCTTTCCCCGAACCGTATTAGGCATCACTTAGCCAAGCGTATTGAGCGATCGCCATTATTATTTAACTTGTAGTTGCCTTAATCTATTATTTGCCGACAGTAGTAACTCTTGAGCTTTCAGATAGACTGTTGTGCCATTTTGCACTTTTTCTAATTGATTAATAATACTTTGCAATTGGCTCAACACCCGATTGCGTTCCATATCATGAGCATTAGAAGGAATTGAAGCCAGCAAGCTCTCGATTTCTCGCTGTGCTAATTCCATTGCTTCCACAGCATCTGCCTCAGTTTGCCGTCTCACCTTAACTTGGCCTAAATTCGCCTCATAAATTGCTAATAACTTCTGTGCCTCGCTATAACCAGCCACGTCTTTTGAGGGAATCTCTTTAAGCCGCTCAATTGCTTCTATCCACAAATTTTCTATCTGTCGCCATTCAGTTACACTGTGCGGCGGATTTTGACCAGCTTTGGCTGCCTGCCAGGAAAATTGCCGTGCTGCGGTGATTAAGGCACTGATGCGATCGTTCCCCGCTGCCAATCCAACAACTTCTTTAAATTCACGCTTATAATTATCTAGTTGATTTTGTACAGTTTTTCCTGCCAGCGTTTGACCAGGAATCTGCTCAAATTGATTAAGCGCCGTTTGCCAAGCAGCGGTTGCAGCCTGTTTATCAGTTGCTGTTGCAGCCTGTTCATATTGCTGTTTTGCATTTAAGAAGGTCTGCATATTATCGGTAAGCAAGGACTGAGCATTCTTTTCCTGAAAAACCTTAGCTTCTAACTGCCCAACTTGACTCCGAAATGCATTAAAACCGTAGATACTAAAGCGCGAGTCGTACCACCAATATCTGTATTGTGACCAATCGTTGACAAAGGAAGTTGGTAATTGATCTAAATGTTTTTGTGTTTCTTGTAGCTTCTGTTCTCCCAAAGCCAAATCAGCGGGACTAGTAGCTTTTTCAATCAATTGTTCAGCTTGCTCGACTGATACCAACGCCTGCCGATAGTGATTATCCATGCTGATATAGCTGGGTAGCAACAAAAAAGGCGCATGGAGCATCACCGGACGGCGAATCACTGGGTAAGGCTGGTTCGCCACCCAAATCACACCAACAGGAATGCCGATAAGTATTGTTATCCAAATAAGTCTACTACCTATACCCCGCTTGGGTTTGCGATGCAGTTGCTGAGAAGATGTTTTGAGAACCCGCCTTTCTAGCTCCATTTCATGCTCTAATTCCGCAAGGTTTTTGGGGGCTGATGGTGTTACAGGTTTCTTCTGCACTACAGGTTGAATGCTTGGGGTAGACGGATCTATCCCAGAGCCATTTGGAGCATTTTTACGTAGGAAATTCCAGGTTATTTTGTTTAAAAAAGCCATATCTATAGCCAGTACTCTGTTAAGTATTCCCAAAAAATATAGGAAATATAAACAATAGATAATTTTGGCTTTTGACACGAATTATCTCTTTTGTAACCAGAAGATGATGTATTAGAAAAACTGTCCTAGTTATGACTAACCCTGGTTTTGTATTTGACAAATGATATCAAATTTACTTGACGTACATAATAGCCAACAGACCTCTTACAAAACTATTTTTGCACTCTTGGGGAAAGGGGAATTCTATCGCCGATTTCCCCTTTACTCCTTATCTCACTTCTGCAAAAAGTCTAATCTCTACAGTAAATAAGTTATGAATTCCGATGCAATTTGAAGATTAAATGACTCTTAAATCGTGTAAGAAAATACTCTCACATCTTGCTTCAGTCTGATATCTTCTTGAAAATAGCTTTGTTGTTATCAGGTAGATTGATGAGTCGAAGTAATGGATTTGTAGGGCGACGTGATTTCTTAAAATTTGTAAGTGTAGTAGGTATTGCGGCTACTACTTTTGGTGATAGCTTTTGGAGTACAGAGCAAAATGCTGTTGCTGATATTCATCCAGACAACCCTAATCCAGTTAGTCCTAATGAAGCTATCAGACGCTTACTGGATGGTAATCAAAGATTTATCCATCAAAAACGTCAATATCCCGATCAATCACTAGAACGTCTACGATTAGTTGCTAAAGCTCAGTATCCCTTTGCCGCTATATTAGGTTGTGCAGATTCCAGAGTACCTGCAGAAATCGTCTTCGATCAAGGACTTGGAGATTTATTTGTCGTGCGAGTTGCTGGTAATGTCGTTAGTGACACGGTTATAGGTAGTCTGGAATATTCTACAACAGTATTGGGTTCGCAGTTGATTGTGGTTTTGGGTCATAAAAGATGCGGTGCAGTAGCAGAAGCAATCAAAAACGAGCCACTTTCTGGCAGAATTGGTTTGATTATTGAAGGCATCAAACCATCTATAGAAAGGATAAAGTTAAGAACGGGTGATAATATACAGGATGCAGTTATAGCCAATATCCAGTATCAGACTGAAAAATTGCAGGAAAGCTCAACTATTTTAGCCAAATTGCTTCGTGAAGGTAAACTAAAAATTATTGGCGCTTGTTACGATATTGACAATGGTAAAGTCAACATTATTACTTGAACATCTTACACATTTTAGGCGTAGGATTTTTAGTTTGATGATGTTGCCAAAAATTATTATTTATAAAAGATTTTTGATTGATAATATTGAAAATTAATCAAATACATTGCTCAAGTTAATAATTATTCCTTATACCATTTTTCAAAATAGGTATTCGGTATTACATATACATTAGTAAGGGCGTATATCTGTACATTGGTGTCAACTTAACGTAAAAGCCAGTCTATAAGAAGCTTTTAGAGATTTTCGTTCCCAGTCTCAGACTGGGAATGCCCATTAGGGAGGCTGCCGCCTCCAAAATTAGCGGCAGCAGCCCAATGAATTGCATTTCCAGCCAGAGGCTCTTAACGAGGTTTTAAAAGGGTTTTGCCTTTAGTTGACACCAATGATATCTGTACGCCCCTACAGGCGATGAATTTGTTGCAAAGATTTTTTAAAATGGTATTGTTGGCTATGTCTAGGTGCAGCCTAACCTAGACAAACTCACAAAAATTTAGAAAAACCTAAAAATAAGGTACGTCGAAGCCTGTAACAAATAAACCCAGCAGGGGCCATATAATAAGGCCGCCCACCAGGAAGGTATAGTATATTCTGGCCATGTTTGATCAGGTTAGCGCTTATTTATAAAAAATAATTGCGTATCCCTAGATACAATAACTAAATCCTTTGGAAAACACAGTTAAGAAAAGTTACTAAATAGGTTAATTTACAATTAAAACTAACAATTCCCCGAATGGGGAAATGGAGAGCAGGGAGCAAGGGAGAAGAGTTTTCCCCTCAGCAAAAGCAGCACCCCGCCCTTCTGCCTCTTTTCAATGCCCAATGCTCCATACTCAATGACAAATGACCAATAATATAAGAAAGCGCTTCACACTTCTTAAATAATCACCTTTATTAGAACAATGGCGAGAAACTTACGGGGATTCATTAAAATTTTGGAAGAAAAGGGACAATTACGGCGAATTTCAGCTTTAGTTGATCCAGATTTAGAAATTGCTGAGATTTCCAACCGGATGCTGCAAAAAGGTGGCCCAGGATTGTTGTTTGAAAACGTTAAAGGTGCTTCCTTCCCTGTGGCGGTGAATTTGATGGGAACTGTGGAAAGGATTTGTTGGGCGATGAATATGCAGCATCCAGAGGAGTTGGAAACTCTAGGGAAAAAACTGAGTATGCTGCAACAGCCAAAACCGCCGAAGAAGATTTCCCAGGCGATAGATTTTGGAAAAGTGCTGTTTGATGTGGTGAAGGCGAAACCCGGACGGGACTTTTTCCCCGCATGTCAGCAAGTTGTGCTTCAAGGTAATGATTTAGATTTGCACAAGTTACCCTTGATACGTCCTTATATTGGTGATGCTGGTAAGATTATCACGCTGGGATTGGTAATTACCAAGGATTGTGAGACGGGTACACCAAATGTAGGTGTGTACCGCTTGCAACTGCAATCTAAGAATACGATGACAGTTCACTGGTTATCGGTGCGGGGTGGGGCAAGGCATTTGCGAAAAGCGGCCGAACGTGGGAAGAAATTAGAAGTTGCGATCGCACTTGGTGTAGATCCTCTAATTATTATGGCAGCTGCCACACCCATACCTGTAGATTTATCAGAATGGCTGTTTGCTGGACTTTACGGTGGTTCTGGTGTGCAGTTGGCAAAGTGTAAAACTGTAGATTTGGAAGTTCCCGCAGATTCAGAATTTGTCTTGGAAGGGACGATTACACCAGGGGAAGTTTTACCAGATGGGCCTTTTGGCGACCACATGGGTTATTACGGCGGTGTTGAAGATTCGCCGTTGATCCGCTTTGAGTGTATGACGCACCGGAAAAATCCGATTTACTTAACAACATTCAGCGGTCGTCCACCTAAAGAAGAAGCGATGATGGCGATCGCACTAAATCGCATTTATACTCCTATACTGCGGCAACAAGTATCAGAAATTGTCGATTTCTTCCTACCAATGGAAGCTTTGAGTTACAAAGCAGCGATTATTTCCATTGATAAAGCATATCCCGGACAAGCGCGACGGGCGGCTTTAGCATTTTGGAGCGCTTTGCCACAATTTACATATACCAAATTTGTAATTGTTGTGGATAAAGACATAAATATTCGCGATCCGCGTCAAGTTGTGTGGGCGATTAGTTCCAAAGTTGACCCAGTGCGAGATGTTTTTATTCTGCCGAATACACCTTTTGATACGTTGGATTTTGCTAGTGAAAAGATTGGCTTAGGTGGACGCATGGGAATTGATGCGACTACAAAGATTCCGCCGGAAACAGACCATGAATGGGGTTCGCCTTTGGAATCTGACCCAGATGTGGCGGCGATGGTAGAAAGGCGATGGACCGAGTATGGTTTGGCAGAGTTGCAGTTAGGAGAAGTAGACCCGAATTTGTTTGGCTATGATATGAGGTAACATGTTAGATAGAAACTGGTAAAAATCTATGCTGGTTATCAGCTTAACTGATTTTTATCAGTCAAACTTACCCACAATCACAGCTATTTTCAGGTAAATAAGTCATACAGTAAAAGCACAGCAATACTGTGCTTTTACGACAGATGTGGTTCAAATATAGATGCCAGGAAATTGAATAAATTATAATAAAAAAAGTGAACAATTCAGCATCAAAGTTAGTCATAGTATTGGCATTCAATTGTATTAGTGTAATGCTCAATACAGGTATAGCAAATCAAATAAGTTTAGCGAAATCAACTAATCCGCAAAAGTGCAATATTCTTGCCTATGTCACCGATACAGATCCGCAAGGTTTAAATGTGCGGAGTGGTGCAAGTACAAGTAACACAATTCTCGGACAAATACCCATTAACGAGACAGTTCAGGTTATTGGTGCTGCTGGAGATTGGGTGCAGATTACTAATGCTAGCGATGGTTTTCAAGGAACTGGATGGGTATTTGTGTCAAAGTTAGGCTTAACAACGCTGGGCTATGGTACTAATGGCGTGAATTTCTATGCTACTACCAGCCAACAAAGCCAAAAAGTGGGAAAAATTCCTGCTAATACGCCTGTCAAATTGTTAGGCTGTCAGCGAGATTGGGCGCAAGTGGAATATCAAGGTATTAAGGGTTGGTTGCTAAGGGAAGATCAATGTGGTGCAGCCCTTACTAGCTGTTCTTAGAGGATGTTTTAAAAGTCGATTGAGATTTTTTAATTAATCATAACCAATTGCCTACAAGAACATAAGGTGCCCAAAAATATGGACGGTTCTCTTTAGCTAAAATCGCAAGTTGGGCGTATTGCACAGCTTGGGCTTTAGTTACCCTAGCATCCAACTGTCGATATAATTCACCCATAAAGTCGCTAGTAGATTCATCATCTACTGTCCACAAAGTAGCTAATGTACTACGTGCGCCTGCTCGCACCGCAACTCCAGCTAATCCTAAAGCAGCTCGTTTGTCTCCCGTAGCAGTTTTACAGGCACTAAGGACAAGTAATTCAATTATTTCTGGTTGGCTTTCACCTTTAGCCCGTAGTAAACTATCTAACTCCCTAACTTTTAGTAGGCTATCCCAGGTAAGAATATAGGTTTGTTCAATATCTGAACTAAATTGCCCATGAGTAGCTAGATGCACTACTGAAAAGGGAGTAGATTGAATTTGCTGTTGCAGATTAGTTTTAGTGAACTCTTGATTTAAAAGTTCTTTACTTGATTTAACTTCAGATTGAACTTGTTTTAATTCCTGTGTAACATTTGAAAGTTCCGAAAAAGATTTACCTTCAATCAAGCGTCCTTGCTCAACTCCAGCAATTAAAACGTTTAGCCCCACGTTGTGTAAAGATTTAGGAGCAAGAAGTTGTAATCCAGGCATCAAAGAAATAGCATACTTTTCTATCAAATATTTCTGCTGTTGTCGATCATAAAGAATTGCCATTGGAATATTTCGCAAAGAGCCATCCAACACAAACACTAAAGATGTTATACCTTTGGTTGCGAAATCTGATTCAATAGGTTTAATTAACCAGTCATATAACTGTTGTGAGTACTGTTTAACATCAGGCTCCCGGCTAGCAACAGGTAAATCTTTCTGTAGTTGTTCTACAGTTTTTTCTAATACATCTTTAGGGACTTTAGCTGTTTTACGGTAAATTTTATTTTGTCCTGGCAATCTAGTAATAATTTCTAGCCGATTATCTAAAATAATTGGATAGATAACAGCTGTGAATTTTTCCTTTTCAACTAATTTATCAAGATCAACTCTTGGTAGCAAACAGGGCGAACGAAAAAAGTTATCTAATTCTGCTAATTGGAGAGATTCAATTACCTGACGAGCTTGAACGAGATTATCTGGCTTTTGAAGAGTATTTTCTTGAAGTTGCAACAGTAAATCAACGTACTGTCGATATACAGGTTCTATGCTTTCGCGGAAAGAAAATTGTACGTCAGGATTAATCGAAACTAAATCGTTACGAAGAGATTTGAGGGCATTATATGCTTGACTATAAGCATCTGTTGCGGCTGGGATATTGGATTGCTTTTGCAGTATCCGTCCCATCTGCCAATGCCATTGATAAGCAATGTCTTGAGCATCAATGGATTCAGCTTTCACCAAGGCTTGCTGTGTGAGGCCTTTAGCATCAGATAACTGTCCGGTTTGTTCGTACAATTCACCAAGAGTTCCAAGAGCATAAGATTCGGTTCGCTCATCTTTTAGACTCTTAGCCACTTGGACAGCTTGCGCTAGCATTTTAGCAACATCTTTTGGCTGAACTGAGTTCTGTATCATTTTACTCAGACTTTGGGCAAAGTTAATTCGGTAATTAACAGCCCTTCGGCTTGGAGGCAAATTGTCTATCTGAGACTGAATTTGGGGCAATAATGCCTTTGCTGTGCTAAATTCCTCTTGCTCTACCAATAGTTTTAATAAATTCAGTTGAGCTTGGAGGCGCACAGTGGGTGTCGCAGATGTAATCTGCACCGCTTGTTGATAATATTGGATTGCCGTTTTAATATAATCCTTGACGCTGCTTGAGTTACCCAAACTAAGTTGAGCGGATGTTTGAGCGCGGGCTGTATTACCTAAACTAAGTAAAGCATTACTTTGAGCGATCGCACTTCCTATTCTCCCAGCCACAGAAAAACTTTCTTCTAGGATTTTCTGCGAATCGCTCAAATAACCCAAACTTCGCAGGACATTCCCTAAGCTATCCAATCCTGTGGCTTTAAGAGAAGAATCTGGTTGGTTTTGGAGAACTTCTTGTACCGAAATTAAGCTTTTATGTGCTTGCAGATAATTTCCCAAAGCTTGCATTGCTTGGGTTTGATTAATGCGATTGCGAGTAAGTGCTGATATATCATCTAGGTGTTGATAAATTTTAGCCGCTTCTTGCCAAGTACCCAAGGCGGCTTCAGTTTGTCCCCGTGCTAATTCCAGTCCACCTCGAACATCTAAAGCTTGGGCAAAGATTTGCGATTGCTCTTGTGAAGAGTCTGAATTTTTTAGAGTTTGTAATAGTTTAATACTTTGTGCGATCGCTTCAGTTGCCTCTTCCCATTGTCCTAATTGCTGGTAGGCTAAAGAAAGATTACTTAAAGTTATAGCTTCATTTAATACATCATTAGTAGCTTTAAATTCACCTGCTGCTTTTTTTAGAAGTTGTACCCCTTCCACAAACTGTCCCGCTTCATAAAATGCTTGACTTTGCTGCACTAGGCTAGAAGGCTGGCTGGAGTTGACAGCAGATGTTGTTGCTAAAACAGAATACAATCCGATTTTAGATTTTCTAAACGCTGCCGTTAAATAACTAGATGAATCAAAAATGTACGGCAAATATATGCACAGTAAGGCAGTCAAGAATACTAGTAATAAATGTTTGAAAGTTTTCATAAACTAAAGGAATACCTCACTCAACAGTAGCTGTAAAGTTTTCACTCTGTACTGTAACTAACGCAATTTCCTGTCTGCGCCCTGCTAGGTGTAGTTGTCAGGTTACTAAGCCACATAAGCAAGCAAGATGCAGCATAAATATGAGTAACTTTAGCTACCATGACATTGAATTGGGTTCTGTCTGGAAATGTAAGGAGTAGCGGTAAATGAATTAGCAGTGAGGACTATTTGTCCTTTGGCGTTTAGCGTTATACCTGTTGCTTCAACAATACGTCTGGGAGTAGAGGTAGTTGTTTTACTGGTAACAGGTGGTAGGGAACGGTTGTTGTTACTGGGTTTAAGAGATACCCAATCTATTTGTGGAGCATCAGGAGTGAGAATGTCTTTGGGATTGGGTGGTAAACCGCCGCATCCGGTGATCACAAATCGGTTTTGGGCGTAACCTGGACTGTAGCAACCTTGAGCTACCTGGGTGTCAACTGGTATTGTTGGCAACTCAACCAAGCCACTATTGGGGTCAATATCGGGTGTATTTAGTTCTACAGTGCCTTGTGTACCAAATTCTGAACTAGCAGTGATGTCACTCAAGAGAGTTGGACTTTCACGGAACTGAATACCATAAATGCCAAAGGCTGTGATATCCACTCTCCCACCAATGCCAGTAAAAGCATTGGCAGTAATGTCGCTATTTTCATTGCACCAAAAGCAAACAATCCTCCACCATCCATATTGATATCGCCGCCTACCAACAACAAACTTTTGCCATCTGGTACACCCAAAAAACCCCTTGCTGTAATCTCAGAAGATGGATTTAAACCGGAGGGAGCAACTGAGTTATTTTGTATAGATGCGGTTTTGATTTGATTAAATAGTAAAGTCGAAGGATTGACCGTTAGCAGGGATGAGGAACTTTCTGGATTTGAAGCACTAAAAAAACCTTGATCACCAAAAGCGATCGCATTAGCTGTAGTTGCTACAAAAGAACCACCAATATTTAATTGAGCATTCTGACCAAAAATAATGCCGTTAGGATTTATCAGAAACAGATTAGCTGTACTCGACGTGCGAATTAACTCATCAATTTTAGAAGGTGACCACCTGTAACTCGGCTAATGATATTTTGAATATCTAGAGCATTATTAAAAGAAGCAGTGCCACTGATAGGCACAGAAAACTCGCTAAAGCTGTGGAACAAATTACTTCTTGCTTGTGTTGCTCCAGTGATATTGAAGATGTTACCCTCCCTTGTGACACTGGAGTTATTAGGCAAAGTATTATCCGGGGTAATTTGAGCAAAAACCCTATCTTGCAAGGAAGCAATTAACACGCCACCCACTACAAACCTACTACACCCACCAACATAGCCAATCTTGAGTTATCCCTGACATAGCACCTCCAGTAAAACAGTAACTCTACCGTGTGACTAGTCTTATTTTTCCAAGTTGTAATTCTGTACGATTGGCTCTTTAGCAAAGTCTTGCAAACCAACTGCATTTAATAAGTCAACCCAATCTTTATTAAGAGTTGCATTCTGCGGATTAGGACGGAGCAGTTGACCTAAATTAGTTAAAGCATCGTACCAAATATTATTAGCACTATAAGCAATGTACTCTCTTGGTTTTGCTATTTTTAATTGACTATCAAGAGCCTCTGTCAGCGCCTGCCTTTGCACAAAGCCATCTACATAAAAATTGTCAGATGTTTTTTCTGGATCGCCACAATAAATCTGAAAGTACCAATGATATTTTTTATCTGTTTTTAAGGAGTATTGCGATTGTAATGGCAGAGTAATGCTAATCACACCGGGTTTTCCAGAAAGAGTAAGAGGTGTTCGATAGACATTCTGTACTTCTCTACCATCTTGCACCTGTAACACAAATTCTGCAAAACGGGCGGTTTCTGGTAGTTCAGGAACATAAAACCAAAAAGTTGGATTTTCTGCAACTGTTGATGCTAAAAATGATTTCCCTTCATCACCAGGTACTAAAGCAGTAAGACGTGTCAGAGAGCTAGGACACTCAGGATTACGCCCAGCCCCTGCTCTGCGCCGACCTGTAGGTGCGCCGTTTCTGGGCAATTTCGGTTGCTGAAAAGAGTTTTGAATAGAATTGGGAAGCTGATTTTTCACCGGTTCTGAAAAACCTCTCTCCTGCAAGGAGGAGCCACTGCGTTGGGCGGCTCTGCCGACTTGAAGCACGTGGCGTAAAGGCTTTGAATTCTTCCCATTCCTTAGTTGAGAAGGGGGCTGGGGGGTTAGGTTTCGCGTTGGTTTTTCCACATAGCGTGAAAATTCAGAATTAGAAAGCTGTGCCTGCACTAATTGCGAGTAACTCATCAAACTAACGAATACCAGAGGTATTACGCAAGCACGTTGAATTGGTTGGATTAGTAATTTTTTTTTAATCATGATCAAAATTTAATTGTTTTCTCTTACCAAGATGGGAACGTCTAAACCATGAAATTACCGTTACTTGGGTAGCTAGCAAAGCTAATGCTGAGGGGATGAGTGGCACCCATCCAGCTAGTGTAAAAATGCCAAAACATAACACAAATAGTGTTAAAAGTGTTACTATTACCGCCAGTCCCAGATGCAGTGGTTTTAAATAACACCACGCTGTAATACCTCCTACCAAGGACCATCCCCATACCCAAAGTGTCTCCATCCATCCAGACCACCACCACAACAAAGGTCTGCGGTCTAAAACTGCGCTCAGGATTTGACTTAGCATTTGCGCCTGTACGATTACCCCTGGTATTTGCTTGTGCTTCGGTTTGGCATTGGAACTGAATGGTGTTTTCCAATAATCATTTGTATTGGTGGGGGCAGAAAGACCAATAAGAACAATCCGGTCTTTAAGTAGTTCAACTGATTCTAATGGGATTTTTTCATCTAACACATCTCTCAAACTAACTTGCTCGGCAATTTTGTCAACAGAGGAGAGGGAACGATAATTTAACAATATTTGATAACCAGATGCATCCACTCTTTGATAACCGCTAGTGTGTCCGTTTAATTGTTCAAACACAACATCACCAATCTGTAAATAACCTTCTTTTGTAACACTTGAGGTTTTGCCTTCTTTATCTAAATAATCAAGTGCTAGTTGCAAACTAAAAGCGTATTCTGTGGTACACAGAGATTTTGGAGGAGGAGTCAAATATAAAAGCTGGCGGCGAGCAATAATTTCATCATCTGCAACAAAATCACTAAAGCTTAAGCGTTTTCTTGAAACTCCATCAGGTGGCGGAACACCATCACTATTACTATCATCCTCAGTAGTAGCAACTTTGCACACAAAAAATAGGCGATTATCCTGCTGATAACGAGTAGCTAAATTTTGAATTTTCGGGTCTACAACACCATCGCGGTAAATATCTAATCCGATTGTTCGTGGTTGATACTTATTTAATTTATCTAATAGTTGAGCAAGTGCTTGGTCAGATAATGACCATCGCATTTGCATTCTTTTATCGATTTGGTACTGAATATCTGCTTCATCAATAGTGATAATTAAAATCCGATCGTCAGGTTTTTCGGTGACAAGTTGCGATCGCAACTGCATAAAATGGTCAAAAGCCTGTAATTCTGACGTTTGCAGATAACCCCAATACCGCACCCCCATGACCAAACTTGTTACCAACAAGCTTGCCAGCAATATTGCCAAAACACTCTTAGTGGTGATCATCTTTCGGTGCAACTGCCAAGTCATTGGCGCTTCCAAGGGATTTTGGCAAATTACTGGTAACCAAGTTGCACAAGGATATTTATCTTCTATTCCTTCCAGCCTTTTTCGCGCCTCGCGCAGTGCAGAGTATAAAGATTGCCCACTAGAAAATTCTGTTAAAAAATGTTTTAAAAATTCTTGTGCTACCAAGTCTGGGACTGGTTCGCGCATGACAATAACTTGGGGAATGTGTAAATCCTCTAATGCTTCTGCCAAACCTAAGCCATCGCAGGAATTGAAAATTGCCAAACGCAATCCGTTCTTAATTGCTTTTGTGAGTCCATGTTTTAATCTATCTAGACTAATTGTCGTAGTTTGATTAATTTGCAATACTCCTGTTTCTTTGCTGTAACTATGTCCAGCAAAAAACAGAATATTCCAACCTTTTTCCCAAAGTTCGTTACTTAATTCTTTTCGTTGCGGCTCAACCAAAAAACTTATTTTCGCTTGGGTTGATAGTTTTTCTAGAAATCGTTTATCCTGACTAATATCAATTCCTTTACTATTGCCAAAAATTGCTAATATTCTAACTTTATTTTCTTTAGTATATATTTTATTCGGTCGTTGTGGCTCTAAGGAGCTAAGTGCTACTTCGGCATTTGGATAATCATCAAAAAAGTTCCACAAATGCCAAGGAATCCGCCGCAATAAATTATCAGAAGTTGCAACCATGAAGCAAATTTCTTCATTTGGATTTAATTGCGTGCGTAACTTTTGGTCTATTTTGCGAAACTGATCTGAGTTGAGCCAGATATTAATTCTGGATGATAATTGCTGACATAAATCGTTAAATTCAACTTCCGAAAAATTTGTTACATCAGTATCTTCGATTTCGAGACGTACACACCAACCATAATAGCGATAGAGAGCTGAGTATAGGATTTGCCAATTTCGATAAAGTTGAGGAATTTCTGGTGCTGCTGGTAAACTACCACGAAATTCCATCGCCCGCAGATCATTTGGAAACCCAAGTTGAACTGTGACATCAGGAAAGCCTTTGTAGAGGTCACCCTTACCCAAATTCAAGACAACTAACTTACTCATTACACTCCGACAAAAAAACTGTCAGATGACAAAAGTCTCCTTGATTGTGAAATCACCATCAGATACTTGGATATTAAATCCTTCTCCAGAATACCCCCGAAATCGTTTTAATTGAATAAAGTTATCATTACTTCGTGATACCACTTTTTGAATAGTTTCTCCTGATTCTGATAGTAAATTCAGCCTTAGGTTAGATGGCAGATAAGTTTTTCCATCCATTGGATGTAGCTGTACTAGTATTTCTACTTTCTGTTCAGAATAAGGTGCGATGCCTTTGGCAAGCGCAGCTATCGCAACTAATAGCACTAGAGATTGATTTCCAACTTGTAACCCTAAATCTATTATTTTTGCTCGTGCCACATTAGCTTCATTAAAGGATGAAACACTTCTTAAGGCAAACTTTTTCTCATTTATACTGCCGAAAACTTCTTCTAGAGCCATCCAACTATTTTCAAACAGATTATCGAACCATTGGTTTAAGTTCACCCGTATCTGGCTACTATTGAGTTCAGGGTGAGCAACAGCGTCAGGAATACAGTCGAAGAGGAAATTAAGGGGTTTAAGGCTTGCTAGTGGTATTTGCTCCCAAGCAGAAGAAACATTAAATGTTCTAACAAATCCCAATAATTGCACTTCATTTAAGCGTTCGCTAAACTGGACAGCTACATAACCAATCCTATCTTCCATCACTTCCGCTGGTAAGTAAATTGCCGTTTCTCCAGGTTGAACTGGGCGACACTCTAACTTACCAATGTTGGGAATAACTAAATCGGCAACATCAAATAAAGCTCGTTTAAGAGGATGCCAACTATCACCTTCCTCTAGAGCAGTATCAATCCGCATCCATTTCAAGTAACTGTAAACAGCGTAAACTGCTAGTGTATTTAAATATGTTTTTTTCCCTTTTTGAGGTGTAGTTTGTTCAACAGCAAACTGCCGGGCGATCGCATGGGCTTCTTGTCCAAGCGTAATTTTTAAACCAAGTGTTTCTGTGCTACTCATGGCTGTTAATTAGATTGATATCCGAGTTGAATGGCAACTTCTTGCAGGAGCGGTATTGCTTTTAATTTCCAGTGGGATACTAGAGTTTGGTAATTGATTTGGCACTCACGAGCAATATCAGTAAGTCTATCTGGTGGGTTCTTAAAGATGAACAGCAACCTTTGACTAAGTACTTGACAATTGCATTCGGGATGTTTTCGAGGATAACAGTTTCGTAGTTGCTTGTCTGGGTCTTGCTCAATGTAATTTGCTAAATTAGCTACTAAGCACTGTTGTGACTGCTGTTGTAATTGTTCAAGATAAATTTCTAATCCACTTAGAACATACGGGTTAGATGGTGTCCCTAATAGTCGTCCTTGTTCTGACACTCGTTCTAACCAAGTTGTTATCTCTGTGTCAGCATCCAAAATACTTTCATCTAAGGAAAGATGAAGTCTTTTTCCTCTCAAGGAAGATGGTGAATTTAAATCTTTGATACGCCAGTAAAGGTGGCTTTTTAGCCATTTTACTAAATCAGTTCGCAGTGAAGATGTACGCGGTTGAAAATTTTTGATATTGTGGCTAAACCACTCCAAACTTTGGTTTAAGGCCTCTAAAAAGTGGTCGGGACAGTCTATGCTTGAGTACTTTCTAAATTCTGGTAGTCCCTGAACTAAAATCAAAAGCCGACTCATAGCTTTTCGCCATTCCCGGCTACCATCTGGGTGTTGACAAACTGCTGCAATCAATTGGCGTAGCCGTTCATCCTGCTCGTCCATAAAAGCTTTAACCAAAAAAAAGTACAGTAGACACGAGACAGCAGCACAGTTAGCACCGCTTTATTTGACCTTACTCTTATATCAGTAAGGAATCAAAAAATTATGAAAACTTTAAAATTTCACTTAGTGTTTCCTTAGATACCGCGTAGGGGTAAGGGACTTCCAACTAAAAAATGTCCCATTGCTGTTGTGTAAGCAGGGGGAGCAGAGGAAGCAGGGGAAAAAGAATCTGATCGTCGTCTTCGCTCTAAAAATTGGATAATTTAATTTCTGGAAATCCCTAAATCAGAGAGATTATTTAAGGCAAGTTGCTCAAAGTATTGCATTTTTCATAGTTAGCCAATTTTTCACTGATATAGAAATATAGGCTTGACTTTGAAAGAGATTTTGGAAACTCGGTATCGATTTGGCTTTCTTGATGCAAGTTAAAGGTATAAAAAATTATTAGTGGTTTGGGGATGGAAACTAATCTTTAACAACTCATTCAGTAATTGCAAGGAGTGGAAGTATGGTTTCTAACAACGTTATTTTAGAACAACGCAATTTTCAAGTCACACTGCCGCATATCTGGGATGATGATATAAGCGATGTTTACGACGAGCTTCTCTACGTTTGCGCAGCGTGTCGCAGACAGACGCTACCCGTAGCTTGCTTCCCCGTAGGGGTACGCTTACGCCAGCAGAGTTTCTTGGCCTTACAGAGAACTAATAGAGCGTTAGAGTCAAAAGTGCGAGAGCTTTTGGCTGAATTAAATGCTACTAAAGAGCAATTGTGTCGTGAGAAAGCTTCCTATCAGCAGACACAGACAGAACTAAAGAAGTCCCTTTCTTTGCTTCAGGCAACTTTAGATTCTACTGCTGACAGTATTATTGCTATCAACTGTCAGGGAGATATTCTTACCTGTAATCAGAAGTTTTTACAAATGTGGCAGATTCCAGATTCAATGATGATGTCACGCAACCATAACCAGTATTTAACTTATTATAAAGACCAACTTAAAGATCCAGAAATTTTTTGCAGGCGCATTCAAGAACAGGATGGTCAATTGGATTTTCCAGACTACGATATCCTGGAATTCAAGGATGGCAGGATTTTCGAGCGAGACTGCCAACCTCTGCGGTTAGGCGAACAAATTATTGGCACAGTATGGAGCTTTCGGGAGATTACTAAACATAAACAAACAGAAAAAGAAATTCGCTTTGCTCTTAAACAAGAAAAACAACTTGCTGAAGATAGAGCGCACTTTATTTCTATGGCCTCTCATGAATTCCGTACGCCTTTAAACATTATCTCATTTTCTACTAGCTTGCTGAAACGTTATCATCATTGTTGGACTGAAGAGAAAAAACTACAGTATTTGCAGCAGCTTGAAACAGCAGTCGAACAACTCAGCCATTTAATGGATAAATTTCTCACACTGGATAGAGCAGAAGTAGGAAAGCTAAAGTTAGAGCCAGAAGCACTTAATCTCGCTCAATTCTGCCGTGACATAGTGGCAGAATTAAATTTTAAAAGCCACGATCATGCAATCAACTTTGTTAGCCAAGGTGATTGTAAATCAGTTTTTGTAGATAAAAATTTGCTCCAATTTATTCTCATGAATTTACTATCGAATGCAATCAAGTATTCTCCAATTGGCACAACTGTTGATGTCATTCTTTTATACCAAGAAAAAACTATTCTCAAAATTAAGGATAGAGGAATTGGCATTTCGGCGGCAGATCGACAACGACTGTTTGAACCCTTTTTTCGGGGCGAAAATACTGGTCACATACTAGGTAATGGATTGGGATTAGCACTTGTTAAAAAGCTTGTAGACTTACATAATGGTGAAATTGCTGTAGCGAGTGAAGTCGGGCTGGGTACGACTTTTACAATTACCTTGCCATTATACGAAGCAGTGAAAACAGCAGCCAATCACGCTAGTTAAGTCAGTACTAAGAGAAGCAAAAAAGTGATTGTTATAGAACTTGCGTATCGTATAAAAGTTCAACTAACTGAACTTCAGGTTTTATCACAGTCTCTGCAACATAATTAATCTTTAATCGAGCAGCTAAATTGTTGAAAAGACAATGAAAAAAATTTTAGTCATCGAAGATGAAGCACAAAGCCGGGAAATGTTTCTAGACTGTCTAGAAGTAGAAGGGTTTAAAGCGATCGGTGCAGAAAACGGTCTTGTGGGCATTCAACAGGCACAAGAACATCTACCAGACTTAGTGCTTTGCGATATTGTCATGCCAGAACTCGATGGTTACAGTGTTCTTACCAGGCTCCGTCAAAACTCTGTAACAGCAATGATTCCTTTTATTTTTCTCAGTGCCAAAACTGCTAAAACTGAGGTTCGTCAAGGGATGAATTTAGGAGCGGATGATTATCTTACCAAGCCTTCTACTGTAGAGGAATTATTGGAAGCGATCGCAACTAGACTGGAAAAACAAGCAAATGTGAAGGAGTATTACGCTGCCCAGATCCAACAAGTTCCACCTTCACCTGAAACTGCGAAATCGGTAAATCCTCAATCGATATTTCCTTCTGACTCTCATCTAAGCCAAGTCTTTGAGTACATTGAAGCAAATTACTATCAACCAATTAGCTTGCAAGATGTAGCTATTGCAGTTGGTTACTGTCCAGCTTATTTAACCGATTTAGTACACCGACAAACGGGACAAACAGTAAATCATTGGATTATCGAACGCCGGATGGCAGCAACACGTAGTTTGCTCTTAGAAAGTGATTTGTGCGTGAATCAAATTGCTGAAGTTGTTGGCTATCAACATGAAGGTCATTTTTTCCGCCAGTTTCGCCAATATCACCAGACTACACCCCAAGCTTGGAGAAAGGCACAGCGTAGTGAACTGAACAATAAAAAAGTAAGTCAACTTAATTAAACATAAAATGTTTTCAGGCTCGTAGTAGCGCTTGGGCGCGAAAGCGCTGCTACAAACGTTTTACTTTTTTAGGTTGAACTACTTATAAAGTTTTTGTGTATTGATTGATAGCAGATATTACTTCTTTTTAATTAGGAAGAAATTATTAATAAAAAATGTGAACGAAAAATAAGCGAGTATTTTTATAAAAAAAACACCTTGGCAACTGTTTGAATTTTTTTTAAAATTTTAGCAATGAGGAGATTTATCTCCTCTTGATAAAGCTATTAATATATACTAGGAGAGTCAATCATGTCAAACCAAAGTGTCTACAGTTTCTTTTCTCAATTTGAACAAGATTCAACTTTAAAACAGCAAGTTCAAACAGCCACGAATAAAGAGGATTTGTTGAGGATTGCTCAAGAATCTGGTTACAATTTTACTGCTGAAGATATCAAGGCTTTCGTGGAAAAAAATGAGTCTGATGAACTAGACGAGGAAGAATTAGAAGCCGTTGCAGGAGGCGGCCTTAAGCAAATTTGGCGTGAGGTCAAGAACACTGCTCACGATGTTTGGGATGCGCTTATAGGATAATAGACGACTAACTGATAGGCTATTGATAGGCTATTAGTTAAATTATGCTCTCACCCCTCCCCAACTCAATAAAGACAAAGAGGCGGGGTGAGGGAATTATGATTTATTGATTGCAAGTTAAAGTCTAAAATCCAAAAAATTGTCAGTCTTGCCTAAAAATTCTGCATTGTAACTGCGGGCTACTCTTCCTAAGCTGCTAGATACAGTAGGATTCAGGAGTCAGAAGTAAAAAAGGCTTTATATTTAACTTTTCAACTTAGAGACTGTACTTCATTTACTTCCACTGTAAAAATAAAAAGAATAAATTTTTATTTTTGGGTTTCTGATAATTGCGTAACTGCTAAAGGCTTCTTTGAAATTAGTGCTTGCTGTTGATTGAATTCTATTGCCAAAATCTTTATATCTAAACAAACGCTTCTAAGCGTCTTCAAGATGAAGCACTTACATCGGTTTTTTAATCCACTTTGCTGGCCGATCGCTGCTAAGATTTCGGCAGCATTAGTTTCAGCGGTACTTATACCGATGAGCTTTACTGCTTACTACAACCTACGGCAGAGCTTAAATAGTGTGGAGGCTGGGGAATATCGCAAACTGGAACTGTTAGCCACTAGTACTGCTAGTCGTCTCGACCAGTTAATTATTGATATCCAACGTATTGTTGTGCAAGTTAGTAGCGATCGCAATGCAGTAAATTTCCTAACTGCTAGCACCTCTTCTGAACGAAAAGCTTTCCGCCACGATTTACAACAAACACTACAAAATGTCTCCGACTCTAACAAAGACTTTGATGCTGTTTTTGTAATGGATAAAGAGGGTCGATGTGTTGCTGCAACCAATCCCAAATTCCTCGGTCAAAACTACGCCTTTCGTGAATATTTCCGCTCCAGCATCCAGGGCTTACCCTATGTATCTAGTATTCTGGTGGGTGAAACGACGAAACGACCAGGAATGTTTTTCTCTCACGCAGTGAAATCCCCCAGTGGTGAAATTGTAGGAGTATTGGTAGTCAAGATTAAGGGTGCAGATATCTGGGCAATTATCAATGCTTTACAAGTAAGCGATGAGAGCTATGCTTTTCTAATTGACCAGCAAGGAGTGATTATCAGTCATGCTGATCAATCTCTCCTGTACCATAGCCTTATCCCTCTGCCCCCGGATACTTTAAAACAGGTTGTGAGCGATAGGCGTTATGGTCTGGAGCAGATTCAAAGTTTGAATATTCCAGAATTGAAGGTGATGGTGAAAGCCAAACAAGCAGGTCACACTACCTATCGCTATCCACCGCACCAGATGCCGCGGATAGTTGGCTTTGCTCCCTTAGAAAAACGACCTTGGGTATTAGGGGTAAGTCAGCCCAAAGCCCAATTTGCTGCTCCTTTGAATCGGCTGATCTGGCTGCACGGTAGCAGTGTGTTGGTTGTAGGTGGGATTACAGCAATCATTGCACTACTGTTAGCACGAAGAATTTCTCGACCGATTCATGCACTTACAGATGCAGCTCAAGCTTTAGAACATGACAATTTTGATTCTCAGGTACAGGAACTGCATCAGAATTTAGAGAGATTAGCTTGTACTCAAGATGATATCGGTCAATTAGTGCGAGTCTTCTTGCAGATGGCTGAAGAAGTGAGGATGCGACATCAAAAGCTGAAAATGCAAGTCTGGGAACTGCACATTGAGATTGACGAGACTAAAAGAGCCAATAATGTCGCGGAAATTACGGAAAACGAACATTTTCGGCAGTTACAACAAAAGATCCAAAAACTTAGAGAACACGAAGTAATTGCCAGCGAGACTGAGACTGATTACTACCGCAGATTGCAGACTAAGGTGCAATCGATGAAAGAGCGATCGCTAACCAGTGAGGCATAGATATGTCATCCGAAGACGAACTGATATCACGGGAAGAAGTGTTAGGAGGTTTACCTGCTAAACGAGCGAATACAATACTGTTTTTAATCGAGAGTCGGACGGCGCAGCTAGTAGTGCGATCGCGAGTCGAGTTTTCCCTTACAGAACAAGCTGCAACAGAGCGCGATTTAGCTTTTTTAGAAGCCTTTGCTTTGGGAAATGCTCCACCACTCCACCCCACAATCCAGCATTTGGAACGTTACGCTAGTCAATGGGCATCCTTAGTGCCGGAAAATCCCAGACTAAAAGCCGCCATTGCTCATGCTCTGAGCCAGAAATACACTTTCACCTATCAAACAGTGCCTCACATCCGAACAGCTTTAGGTTTGGATGAGAAAGTCGTGCAGACAGCTTACTCGCGCTTCTACAGAAAACAACTGTTAACCATCTTTGCATCTAAATTGCCCCCGATCGAAAAGTGGCGCTGGATGAGTGCAGCGATCGCTTTAAGTGTGGAATCTCTTCCACCCTTTTGGCTAGCTTCCATACTTACTGTTGCTCTAGGTCTTCCCCAAGCCTTCTTAGCTTTACCTATTGCTGTTGCTGATGTTGGGCCATTGGTTACTATTGTCTTCTTGCTGATCATTGGCACGATCAACATTCTGACGATGGCTTGTATGGCAGAAGCTGTTGGCCGCAGTAGCGACTTCCGTTATGGTAATTCTTTTATTAAACAATTAGTATCTAATTACTTAGGAAATACAGGCTCTTTTATACTTTCTCTAGCAGTTGGTATCCGTGTTTTTCTGATTGCATTAGCTTGTTATATTGGTTTATCGGTAACAATGGCAAGCTTCACACCCATACCAGCAACATTGTGGGCAGTGTTGCTTTTTGGTGGGGGATTGTACTTGCGATCGCGTAAATCTTTAAATTTTACCGTTGCTTTGATGGTATTGCTGGCAGCAATTAACGTCAGTTTGCTCCTGATTCTTTCACTACTTGCATTGGGCCATGTGCAACTAGAAAACTTATTATATGTAAACTTGCCCTTTGTTAATGGTCATTCTTTCCATCCTTGGATGCTACAACGGATTTTAGGTGTGAGCCTCATGCTCTACTTTGGTCATGTCTATGTAGGAGAATGTGGCAAACTCGTACTTCCTCGTGACTCTAGCGCTACATCCTTGATTTGGGGTAGCGTTGCGGGAACAGCTTTTTTAACTGTTTTGTTTTGCATTTGGGTCTTAGCAGTCAATGGGGCAATTTCACCAGAATTGCTAACTGGACAATCAGGCACTGCCTTAGAGCCGCTGGCACTACAAGTAGGTTCCATCGTAACCATTTTTGGAGCAGTTTTAGTTACCCTGCTTTTGGGCATGGCTTGGCTGCGTAGTTCGAGCCTTTTGGTCAACCTAGTTAGGGAGTGGCTACCCGCCCGACCTAAACCGATTTTAAAGTTGCCTCGCCAGCAGGCAATATTAATATTTCATCCCTGTGGGAACCTTAACCGTGTTCCTCATATTGGTTTAACCTACTTGGGATTGGAAGACACTAAACCAAAGTTTCGTCTGGATATTCAGTTGAGTGGCAATCTCCATTCTATAGACATTGCATTCACTGAACGTTGGGAGCTTAAAGAGCTACTGAATCAGTTACCAGACTTAGGCAAATGGGACACTCGTCTGACTCTAGAGGTACGGTCTTTTAACCAAGATAACGTCTGTCTGCAAGTTACTTCACCGATGCTGTTAGTCTATGAAGGAGATTTAAAGGCTGATGTTAGCAATCCTATTGATGAGCGTCACAACCAGACAGGATTCTGGAGAAACATCCTAAACCAACGTCATTTCTTTCTATCGATCAGCCCATTACTACTAGTCTTCTTGCTAACTGAGTGGCTTTTTCTCGCTGGTACGCAATCCTTTACAAGTGTACTAGCCTTTGCTGGTGTACTTGGTAACTCCCTTGTAAGTGGCATTTTCCCAGTTCTACTGTTGGTTTCTAGTCGGCGCAAAGGGGAGTTGATACCCGGAGTGGTCTTCAAGATTCTTAATCATCCATTATTCAGTGTGGGTATGTACAGCCTATTTTTAGGCATCCTACTTGTCCACGGTCTTTTCATCTGGGAAAATTCCCTAGCGCGAATCTGTGCATTAGGCATTGCTGCGTTGTCCTTGGGAGCAACTCTAGTGATGAAACGCTATGGTGCATTTGCTTCCCGTGTGGTGGTAGAACTGCGAGAAGACCAGCAGCAAGGAGGACGATCTTTGTTCACTGTTACTGCTGGCGGACAACCGAAAATAACAGAAGTACTGCTGGGATATGCCGAGGGTGAGCAACATCATCAAACAGCAACTGTCGAGATGTCATCACTCTCATCCTTACGCTATGCCACATTCCAGTTACCAACTATGAGGGAAAAGGAATTGAGAGTTTGGGCGCATAAAAGTAACTCCCAAGCTGATTCCAAAATTCTGCCAGCGCTTGTGGAAGTGCAGAGTGGAAACAAGAATATGCAATTTGACTTAAAGCTATCTAATGGAAAAATTTTGCTACCTCTAGTGAGCGATCGCTGCTGGTTAAAGTTTACCTTTCCAGAGCGATCGTTGTCTTAAGAATCAAAAAGACAGGATAAGAATAACTGACTTCTTATTTAATGCCCAATGACAAATGACCAATGACCAATGACTAAGAGGTAATATATGGCACAAATTATTTCAGTTCACTCATTCCGTGGCGGCACTGGTAAATCAAACTTGATTGCCAACATAGCATCAACTATGACACTTCAAGGGCAACGTGTAGGTATTATTGATACCGACATCCAATCACCAGGAATTCATGTAATTTTTGGCCTTGATGAGAACAAAATGGTATATACCCTCAACGATTACTTGTGGGGACGCTGTAATATTCAAGACGCTGCCTATGATGTTACTCATGCTCTAATTGCAGAACAGAAGCATACAACAAAAGTTTTGGGAAGTCTTTACTTGATTCCTTCTAGTATTAAGGCGGGTGAAATTGCCAGGGTTCTACGTGAGGGGTATGATGTAGTCCGACTCAACGATGGTTTTCAGGAACTCATTCGGACTTTGAAGCTGGACTATCTGTTAATTGATACTCACCCTGGACTGAATGAAGAAACCTTACTTTCCATCGGTATCTCTAATATTCTAATAATTATCCTACGTCCAGATAATCAAGACTTCCAAGGTACTGCTGTGACAGTGGATGTAGCTCGCAAGCTGAAAGTGCCAAAAATGCTGATGGTAATTAATAAAGCGTTACCATCCTTGGATTTTGCAGACTTGCAAGAACAAGTAGAGAAAATTTACAGCGTTCCGGTGGCTGGAATTTTGCCCCTTTCAGAAGACATGGTGCAATTAGCTAGCAAAGGTATTTTCAGTCTGCACTACTCTGGGCATCCCATCAGTCAGGCAATTAAAGGGATTGCGGATAAGATTACAGGTTTAGTTGTTAGTCGTTAATTAGGAGCGATTAATCGCGTCTGTTAGGAGTTTATCTGACTTTCGAGTCATGTGGAAAAACCCACGAAAAACCTAACCTCTAACCCCTTTCCCAATGCTTTAAGGGAGAAAATTCAAAGTCTCTCTCCTTTTAGGAGAGAGAAATAGAAGTGAGGTTTTCCAGATACCGTGAAAAGTCAGACTTAAGGTTAAATTGACACCAATCATCTGCCCCTGCTCCTCTGCTCCCTTTTTCCAAAATGAGGCTTACTATGATTGACCAACAATCATTTCGTACTGATGTTCTGACTGATTTTGGAGCAACTGCTGCTCAAGCGGAGGAACTATTGGTATACAACCAAAACGTTTTTGAGCGCAACAACCTAATTGATTCCGTCAAGTTTCCCTTAAATCCTGAACCCCATGTAGCTACTTGGGAAGAATACGCGGTTGCAGCAAAAGTTATAGGAGCGTTTGAGGTACTTAAGGAGCGCTTAGTGCAGTTAAGATTTCCCATTCAAGAGGGGATAAGCCAGACACAAGCGTATCGAACTGCCACTCGTAAGGGTGTCGCAGTAGATGGCATGGCAGAGGCGACTGGTTTAATCTTGCAACAACCTCAGCAACTCCAATTAATACTACATCAAAGTTTAGCTGGAACTATCCCAGTGTTGTTAGTTAGAAACAGAGAGGATTTTGTCTCTCTAGTACAAGCCTTAACAAAACGAAACGAACCCCAGTCAATCCCTGCGTCTATGGGAGCCTGTATAGTCAGCGGGTTTAACAACTGGGACAGAATTCGCCAGTATCGCCGACAATGGGAAACTCTAAATCCTGGTAATTGCTCTGAAACTAGCTGGACAAAAGAGTTTCAACGGTTAATACCGCAAAAACAGCTTTATCAGGATACATTCATTATTTTGAGTGACGGGTTCTATAGCAACGTTTCTCCGAGCAACTTGGGGCTTGAGGAATCTCAGTGGCAATGCCTGTCTCTGATAATTCGGCTGGAACATGAATGTACTCACTACTTCACACGTCGCTTGTTTGGCTCAATGCGAAACAATATATTCGACGAGCTAATTGCTGACTACAGTGGCATTGTAGCCGCTACAGGATATTACCCTGCCGATTGGTTCTTGCGCTTTCTGGGGTTGGAGTCTTTTCCCAATTACCGAGAAGGAGGCAGACTGCAAAACTACCGGGGTCAACCTCCACTTTCTGATGGGGCATTTCAGATTTTACAGGCGTTAGTGAAGGCAGCCGCTGAAAATTTGCAGCGCTTTCATACTGAATATACAAGTGAAACGGTTATCAATAACCAAGCCCAGATATTAGTTGCACTGTCTTATCTAACATTAGAGGAATTAGCTGCCCCAGAAGCCACCTCGCGCATTCAAAAAACTTTCAACAATTTACTAACAACCCTTCCCGTATAGGTCTGTGTGGGAGAGCCTTTCCCAACGATGATACAGCGCTGCATGTCTGCGTTTTTCTTATCCTTAACAAAACATCGGGTAATTCACTTATGAGAGAAGTTTTACTGAAAGAATTGGCAAACAGTGACATTAATTGGATGATTGCTAAAGGTTATCAAAGAGAAATAGCTCCTGGCACTGTACTCATTGAAGCAGGAAAAACTGCTGATTGCCTACATATTCTCTTAGAAGGGATCTTAACAGTTAGCATCTCTCAACCTGACAACAATCCTCTGAGTCGTGCTTTTGCAGCCATCGAAGGTGTTGAAAGTACAAGTCAAGAGATTGCGAGATTATCTAGTGGTGAGGTTGTGGGAGAAGTTCCCTTTGTAAGTACGTACTTAACAAATACTACTGTTAAGGCTGTAGAAAAGTCGTTAGTAATGTCGATTCCCCAGTTGGAATTGACAGCAAAATTGCAGCAGGACGTGGGTTTTGCTTCACGCTTTTATCGAGCGATCGCAATTATGCTAGCAGATAGGCTAGAAAGTATTATAAATCAGATTGGTCGTAGCAATTTAGCACAAGGTCAGCCGTTAAGAGATGTGCTGTTTGTGTTAGGAGAATTGCATGATAGCGACATCGATTGGATGATGGCCTGTGGGAAAGTGCAAAAAATTCCTGCTAATACTGTACTCATCCATGAAAGAGGCCCTGTAGATGCGTTGTATATTCTTATAAATGGAACAATGTCGATGTCTATTGCTGAAGATGAACGTAATCCATTGACTCGTGCTTTTGCTGCAATAGAGGGTAGTGAAATTTCCGATAGAGAAATAGCAAGATTATCAAAAGGTGAAATTATAGGAGAAACACCCTTCATGGATGGTCGTTTACCCTCTGCAACTGTTAAGACGATTGAGGACTCAATTTTTCTTTTGATTTCCCGACAGCAATTGGCAGTAAAATTACAGCAGGATGTAGGATTTGCATCTCGTTTTTATCGTGCGATCGCTACTTTACTTTCTAGCAGATTGCAAGGGCTACACAGCCGCCTCGGTTATGGCAGACGGGTTTATACCAAAGGTTTGCCGTTAGCTGAAAATACGGAATATGACGATGAGTTGAATTATAGCGTTTTAGATGGTGTAGCGATCGCAGGTAAAAGGTTTGATTGGATGTTAGAGAGGTTAAAAGTAAGTTGAATGGCTAAAGTTACAGCAGGATGTAGGATTTGCCTCTCGTTTTTACCAAGCGCGATCGCTACTTTACTTTTCAGTAGATTGCAAGGACTACACAGCCGCCTTGATTATGGTAGGCGGGTTTATAACAAAGGTTTCCTGTTAGCTGAAAATATTGAATGTGAGAAAGAACTAAACATCAATACTTTAGACAAAATTGCACTGGCAATAAAATATTCGATTGGATGCTGGGACGCTTAAGAAATGTATCTATATTATCTATATATATAACACTGTAGCTTGCTTTTGAAATAGCTACACCTCCTCTGAGCGTTGTTAAATACAACGCTCAGTTTTGCATTTATATGTAAGAATTCGATATATATAAAAAGCTAAATGTAATTAGTAACTATACTAAAACAATGTGAGTCGCTACCTAAAAATTGTGCATTTTTTTCATATTAATAGCTTGATACTCTATTAAGTATAAACCTTGAACTGGAGGAAGTTCAAATGTCTAACCAAACATCTCAATTTCAAAGCAGACATGAGTTTGAATCCAACCTGATTGCTAAAACTTGGCAAAATGAAGTTTTTAAACAAGAATTGCTCGCCAATCCAAAAGCAGTTTACGGAAAAGAGTTAGAGCAAACAATTCCTGATAGTGTAGAAATTAAAGTGCTGGAGGAAAATTCAAATACTATCTATCTAGTTCTTCCTAAAAAGCCAGAAGTGTCTGAAGAACTTTCTGAGGAAGCTCTAGAATCTGTAGCAGGTGGGAGATGGTGTATTCTCATTTGTGGAGATTAAACTTCCATACTCTCTTTCTAGTAATTTCGGAAATTATTACGATCAAATTAATTCGCCAAATAATTATTTGACGAATTACTAAAGGCTGTAGATTGAGGTGCATCGGCGGTTATTGCTAAACAACTTTTTTGCTACCGCCGATTTTTATTACCAATCATCAGCTTGCATTTTGCTGAAAAATTAATGCATTCAATCACGTATTTATTTAGTTTTCTCTATACACCTGAATCCTTAACTTTTGCCTTATAATAGGAGTTTTATATGTTTAATCAAACTCAAAAGAATAGCATAGACTTTTCAAGTAAGGTAATCACACATGACTGCAACGACAAGTTATTGAACTTGGAAAATTCCGATAATTATGAAACAGTTCAAAGCAGCCACATCAAACGTTTTATGGAAAGATGGACAGCAGATCCAGATTTCCGAAATCAGGTATATACAGAACCTTGTAAGGCTATTTTTAGTTATGGTCTAAAAGTAGATCCTGAAGAAATTAGACAACTATTGGATATAAATTTTTTTGAACACAGTGAGAAAGGCAATACAATTCCTAAATCGTTGAAGTTATGGCAGAAATTTTTTGATAAAAATAGAACAGATACAGCTATGAAGTTTGCTGCTTCTATAAACGAGCCAAGATTTAAAGCTTGGCGCGAGAGGCAGATTGCTCGTACTACGAGGCAGTTTAAAAAGTGGTTACAAGATGCACTTATACATGCTCCTGTTTGCTTTGAACTGAGTAAGGGATGCTCTATCCAATGCTCATTTTGTGCCGTTTCTGCTCCTCGACTAAGTAATATTTTCACCTATAACCAAGAAAATGCAAAGTTGTGGCGTGATGTTCTTGAGTTAATCAAACAAATACTCGGCCCTGCTGCAAGTACAGGCTGTTGCTACTGGGCAACAGATCCTCTTGACAACCTAGACTACGAGAAATTCTCCAATGATTTTCACTCAGTCTTAGGAGTGTTTCCCCAAACCACTACCGCTCAACCTTTGAAAGATCCAGATCGCACCCGTTCGCTTTTAAAATTATCAAGGCAGAAGGGATGCCAGCTTAATCGTTTTTCCATTCTCTCTCTAAAAATGCTTAATAAAGTACATGAAGAATTCAGCGCCGAGGAGTTAGCCTTCGTTAAATTAGAACTACAAAATGACGAGGCTAACACTATAAAAGCGAATGCTGGAAGGGCACGAGAGCGAAATCAGAAGAATGGAGAGAATAATAACAACCTCCCTGAGCAAGGGACTATAGCCTGTGTAACAGGATTTTTGTTCAACATGGTTGACCGGAGTGTTAAACTTATTAGCCCCTGTAATGCAGATGACCGTTGGCCTTTAGGCTACATAATTTATGACGAAGGAACTTTCTCCAATGCCGATGATCTAGAAATTCTCCTTAAAAAGATGATCGGCAATAATATGACTCTCACCATTAGACCTGGCGATTTAATCAGTTTTCCTCGTGACATAGAATACAAGAGCCTTCCTGATGGCTTCCAACTCTCAACCAAATTTAAGACTTTTAAGTTTCACAATGATCTCTATCTAAGGGAGCTAGGTCAGATTATACACAAGGGTGACAAAACTGCTGAAGAGATTGCTTCTTTGTTCGACCTCTATGGCATTTCACCCACTCATACATATAGTACTCTTAACCTCTTATTCGATAAAGGAGTTTTAGACGACGAGCCAAAACCGAAAGTTTCTGAACGCTTGGTTCAGAAATAAAGAGTTCTTGTCAGCAGAGGCAACCTATTATTCATTAGACCTGCCTTGAAAATAGGGACTGGGGAAGAAATATTTTCATTCCTTCGTTGTGCTCGCGTAACGTGCGCTTTGCGCTCACCGTGTTCATGGGATCTCTTGCAAAAGTCTTTACTTGCGTGCTTTTCTTTGCGCGGCAGTTGCTTCTCCTAATCGGAGACCCTACGCGAACAAGTCGGCGAAGCCGCCCAACGCACTGCCTTGTCTTTGCGCCTTTGCGCGAGACAAAAAAATATTTATGCAAGAGACTCCATGAATTGCACTCACAAGGAGCAATGAAAATTTATTTTCCTTACTCCCCACTCCCTATTTTCAAGGCAGGTCTATTGCTAATACTAAAGGACTGAAACTCAGTTTTTATGAGGATAAGGTGATATTGTAGATGATTGGTCAAAAGTCCAGCCTATTTCGTAAAGAATCTCTAGAGCGTTTATCTTCTCCTGAAAGACTAGACCAACTCATGCAGGTGGTTAATCCCAAAAGCTGGCTACCCCTTGTTGCCTTGGGTTCGATTGTGGGAGTAGCTGTTATCTGGAGTATTTATGGACGTATTCCTATCACCGTGGAGGGTCGAGGCGTACTGATTTATCCAAGCAACGTTGTGCCATTGCAATCAAAAAGCGCAGGGCAATTAATGGCTCTCAATATCAAAGTTGGAGATGTCATTAAAAAAGGACAAGTATTAGCAACTATTGACCAAGCTGAACTCCGCAAACAATTGCAACAGCAACGAGCTAAACTGACTCAACTAGAATCACAAGATAAAGCCGTTGGTTCGCTGCAAGGATTGCGGCTGGAACAAGAATTGCGATCGCAACAACAACAACGTCAGTATCTTCAACAACGTATACTGGAACTGCAAGCTATAACACCTCTACTGAAAACCAAAGGCAATACTTCTATTGGACAGCAACGCCAAAGCTTGCAGCAGCGCTTCCGGCAAGCCCAAGCCCTGACTCCTGTTTTCTTGCAGAGAATGGAAATTCGCAAACAGCTATTCAAAAAGGAAGGAGCGATTTCCGGTGACGAAGCTCTCAAGGCAGAACAGGAATACCTAGAGAATTTGGAAAAAATTGCAGACATCCAGAGCCAAATGAAGGAACTTGATGTCAAGGAGACGGAAACAGAAAAAGACTATCGGCAAAACCTCAGCACCATTTCTGACCTGCAAGCTCAACTCAAAGAAGTGGACAGCAAACAGGCTTCTGTGGCTCAACAAGACTTAGAAAACGTCACTACCCGGAAAAAAGAGATTCAGGAAGTTAAGCGGGAAATTGCCAAATTTGAACTGCAATTAGGCGATAATAGCCAAATTATTAGTCAATATAGCGGACGCATTTTAGAAGTGACGCTGACACCAGGACAGGTTGTCAACGCTGGTACTCGCTTGGCAACCATAGAGGTGGAAAATCCCAAAAGCAAGCTAGTTGGCGTTACTTATTTCCCAGTGGCGGAGGGCAAAAAAGTTCAGTCGGGAATGTCTATCCAAGTTACTCCCCAAACAGTTAATAGAGAACGTTTTGGCGGTATTGTGGGTACTGTCACCACTGTCTCAAAGTTTCCCATTACAAAAGAGGCTGCCATTAATGAAGTGGGCAATTCAGAAGTGGTTGAAGCTTTGATATCTGAAAAACAGCAAGGTCTGATACAAGTATTCTCTGCCCTGAATTTAGATGGCAACACACCCAGCGGCTACAAGTGGTCTTCTTCCACCGGACCACACCTAAAAATTTCTTCTGGAACTACCACCGTTGTCCGAGTCAAGGTGGAAGAACGCGCTCCTATCACCTTCGTTTTACCAATTTTGAGGTCTGTCAGTGGTATCTACTAACTCTACCTTAGTAACACCGATTAATCCTTGGGAGTACTTGCAAAAACTACTGCCGCGCAGAAGCATTCGGGTAAAAACGCCCACTCTCCTCCAGATGGAAGCAGTGGAGTGTGGTGCTGCTGCTTTGGGAATTATTTTAGGTTACTACGGTCAAATTGTACCACTGCCACAACTGCGGAGAGATTGCGGAGTGTCCCGCGATGGCAGTAAAGCATCCAATATGCTAAAAGCAGCCAAAAACTATGGACTCCAAGCTAAAGGCTTTAAAAAAGAACTAGAGCAACTTAAAGAACTGCGCCCTCCTTATATTGTCTTCTGGAACTTCAACCATTTCCTGGTAGTAGAAGGATTTCGCAAAGAGCGGGTTTATCTCAATGACCCCGGCACGGGCCCACGTCATGTATCTTTAGAGGAATTTGACGAGGGATATACCGGAGTGGTGCTGGTAATAGAACCAGGCACAGAGTTCAAAAAAGGTGGTCGCAAACCTAGCATGATTCTATCCCTGAGTTCACGGCTACGGGGTGCTGAGGGTGCTTTAGCTTACTGCATAGTAGCAGGATTTTTCTTGACTATGGTGGGGTTGGTAGTACCCGTGTTTAGTCAGGTATTTGTAGATGATATCCTGGTGCAGGGACGACACTTATGGCTGCGTCCTTTACTTTTGGCAATGGCGATCGCTGCTATACTGCAAGGGTCGCTAACGTTACTACGATTACGTTACTTGCGCCGACTGAAAATCAAACTGTCTGTAGGTATGTCCAGCCGCTTTTTGTGGCACATCCTCCGCCTCCCTGTGGGCTTTTACGCCCAACGATTTTCTGGAGAAATCAGTAACCGCACCAGTCTCAACGATGAAGTAGCCGATGTTCTATCAGGAAAGTTGGCAACAACGATTATTGATACAGTTATGGTACTTTTTTATGCTCTAGTCATGGTGCAATATGACTGGGTACTTACCTTAATTGTAGTTAGCTTTGCTGCTGTAAACGTCCTCACCTTGCAGTTGATTTCCCGGCAACGCATAGATGAGAATCAACGATTGATACAAGAGTATGGCAAAGCTGCTGGTGTATCCATTGCTGCTCTCCAAAGTATAGAAACGCTTAAAGCATCAGGATTGGAGTCAGATTTCTTTTCCCGGTGGTCGGGTTACTACACCAAGGCTCTGAATTCTCAGCAAGAATTAGGGGTAACAAACCAGACATTTTCAGTTTTACCCATGCTCCTATCCACCCTCTCTACCATGTTTTTGTTGGTTGTTGGTGGTTTTCGGGTAATGGGTGGACATCTTAGCATCGGGATGCTTATCGCCTTTCAAGGTTTGATGCTCAACTTCCAAGAACCTGTAAACAATCTCGTCAATTTTGGAACTACTCTTCAGGAACTAGAAGGGAATTTGATTCGCCTCGATGATGTGCTAGATAATCCCATCGCGGAGGGAGTGGGGAGCAGGGGGCAGGGAGCAGGGGGAGCAGGGGAAGCAGGGGAAGTAAATTCTTCCTCATCGCCTTCATCTTCTTATCTTGTTCCTAAATTACAGGGGTATGTGGAGTTGCAAAACGTTACATTTGGCTATAGTCGGCTGGAACCGCCATTAATTGAAAATTTGAATCTCTCAATTAAACCAGGACAGCGAGTAGCTTTGGTAGGTGGAAGCGGCTCTGGCAAGTCTACCATTGCCAAAGTAGTCAGCGGACTTTATCAACCTTGGGCGGGAGAAATTTGTTTTGATGGTAAACCAAGAGAACAAATTTCCCAGCAACTGCTGACTAACTCTGTGGGAATGGTAGAGCAGGAAATTTTGTTGTTTGGTGGCACAATCAGAGACAATTTGACCCTTTGGGATACGACTGTACCAGATAAAAACTTGATCCGGGCTTGCGAAGATGCAGCGATCGCTGATGTAATTCTCTCTATGTCTGGTGGATTTGATAGCGAACTTATAGAAGGCGCTGCTAATTTGAGTGGCGGTCAGCGACAACGCTTAGAAATCGCTCGTGCTTTAGTAAATAATCCTTCCATACTGATCATGGATGAAGCCACTAGCGCCCTAGATGCAGAGACTGAAAAAATCATTGACCAAAATCTTCGCCGCCGGGGATGTACCTGCATAATTGTCGCTCACCGATTAAGCACTATCCGCGACTGCGATCAAATCATTGTCCTAGAACGAGGAAAGGTAGTACAACGAGGCACTCACCAAGAATTATGGCAAATTGAAGGTTTCTACTCTCGCTTGATTCGCACGGAAGGGTAGAGAGGCAGGGGCAATACCTTGGGTTAAGCATTTCTTCCTTCTCTTCCCTTCTCTTCCTTCTCTACGAGACGCTACGCGAGGTTAGTTAGAAAAATTGACTAACCCAAGTCTATTGGAGCCTAGCAAACAACTATTTACTAATTACACAATCTAAAATTTAAAATCTAAAATCTAAAATGCTAATACAGGGGCAAGTTTATATAGTTAATGGCAATGAGCCGATTCTACTTGATGATCCTTCTCGAATTTGGGTGGTTCAGTCTGGTTCTATGGCTTTGTTTGCTGTGACAGTTAAAGATGGCGTTATAGAAGGGACTCGTCGTTATTTATCCAGTATTAGTCAAGGGGAGGCTCTTTTTGGAACTGCTGTTAGTGCTGGCGATCGCCACCGTCAGATTTTAGCAGTACCAACTGGGGAAACGGAATTACTACATATACATCAAGAATGTTTCCGAGAGTTAGTAGCCAATGCAGATATCAGGGCCATCGCTTGGATAGAAACTTGGCTATTACAACTAACTAGCTTATTCTCCCAGGTTACTACACCAGTAATTCAGGTAAAAGCTAAGGGACAGGCACGATTTTCTCTAATTGATGGTCAGACTTTCCAGCCAGAAGCAGATACGATTTGTTGGGTACAGCTGACTCAAGGGAGTATGCGCTTTCTGGGGTTTGAAGAACTGACTTTGACGACGGCAACTGCAACCATTCCTCTGACTGATAAAATTTGGTTAGAAGCTGTGGAGGGGGTGCAACTCACAACTAAAACTACAAGCGCATTCCAAAATCCAGATACTCTGCTGGCTGGGTTGTCTGAGTTGCATACTAAACTCCTACAATGCATTTACCTCTTAGATGAGCAGGAAGCGCAAGCAGAACTGAGGCGGTTGCGCGATCGCCAACGCCTGAATCGTCAAGTTACAGCAGAGGCTCTAGGGGAATTAGCTTCAACCTTGAGTTCTCAAGATGGGGATTTTTTCTTAGAAGGTACTCCACTGCTAGTTGCTGCTGGTGCGGTAGGTAGAGCTATGGGTGTGAAAATTCAACCTCCAGCCCGCTCAGAAAACCTCAAGCGAGTCAAAGAGCCATTGGAGGCGATCGCTAGAGCTTCACGCATCCGAATGCGGCGAGTGCTATTGCGAGATAATTGGTGGGAGAAAGATTCTGGCCCCTTAGTCGCTTACACTCATCAAGATAATCGACCAGTAGCCCTGCTGCCTGTGTCTGCAAACCACTATGAAATTTTTGATCCAGTTGAACAAACCCGCTTGAAAGTGGATGAGCAAATAGCTTTTACCCTGGCTCCTGTTGCCTATATGTTTTATCGCTCTTTACCCGATAAAGCACTCCAAGCTATTGATATACTCCGGTTCACACTTAAAGGACATGGACGGGATTTGCTACTAATTTTATTTACTGGTGTTGCTGTAACGCTGCTGGGGATGGTTACACCCTACGCTACTGCGATTATCATCGACAATGCAATTCCAGATAGCGATCGCTCTTTACTGCTGCAAATAGGATTAGGGTTGCTGATGGCGGCTTTCGGCACAGCTTTATTTCAACTGGCTCAGGGGTTTGCTCTGTTGCGGATGGAAACAGCTTCTGACGCTGCGACTCAAGCTGGTGTCTGGGATCGGCTGCTAAACTTGCCAGTATCCTTTTTCCGGCAATACGCTACAGGAGACTTGTTTTCCCGCATAACATCGGTGAGTACAATCCGTCGTCAACTCAGTGGTAGAACTCTGATTAATCTGATTACCAGCCTGTTTGCGCTATTTTACTTAGCCCAGTTATTTTACTACAACGTCAAATTAGCCCTGATTGCAGTTGCAGTTGCAGTGGTTGCGATCGCTCTTACCACAGTCTCTGGTATGCTCATGTTGTCCAAAGTACGTCCTCTGCTGGAAGTGCAGGGAAATATTTTTGGTCAAACAGTGCAGCTAATTAATGGTATTTCTAAACTGCATATTGCTGGGGCACAAGAACGGGCCTTCGCCTCTTGGAGTAAAAACTACACTCGGCAAATTAAGCTAGAACTCAGCACCCAACGAGTGGAAGATGCTGTTGTACTTTTCAATACAGTCATGCCTCTACTGACTTCTGGAGTACTCTTCTGGTTTACCATCAGACTGTTAGAAGCTCCACAAACTACAGGAGGTATAGAATTATCCCTTGGTACTTTTTTAGCTTTCAACACAGCTTTTCACAGCTTTATTAGAGGAACCACAGATTTAAGTAATACAGTTACAGAAATTTTGCAAATTACCCCCCAGTGGCAACGTACCCAGCCGATTCTATTGACCATACCGGAAGTGGATCTTAGTAAAGCCGATCCGGGTAGACTTGCTGGTAAAATTACTATAGACAATGTTACCTTTCGCTATCGTAGCGATGGGCCTTTAATACTAAACAATGTGACCATCTCTGCGGAACCAGGAGAGTTTGTTGCTTTCGTAGGAGGTTCTGGTTGTGGTAAATCAACCTTATTGCGATTATTACTAGGGTTTGAGACTCCGCAAACAGGTAGTATTTACTATGATGGTCAAGACTTATCTGGGTTAGATGTGGATGCAGTCCGCCGACAGTTGGGTGTTGTTTTGCAAAATGGTCAACTGAGTTCAGCTTCAATTTTTGAGAATATTGCAGGTGGTGCTCAGATTACCTTAGATGAAGCTTGGGAAGCTGCCCGAATGTCGGGTCTAGCTGATGATATTACCACCATGCCCATGCAAATGCATACTGTGGTTAGTGAAGGAGGTGGCAATATTTCTGGGGGACAACGACAGAGGTTACTAATTGCCCGTGCTTTAGCCTTAAAACCCCGTATTTTGTTATTTGATGAGGCTACCAGTGCGCTTGATAACAGAACTCAAGCGATTGTTAGTGAGAGTATGGATAAATTACAAGTTACCAGAATAGCGATTGCTCATCGGCTTAGTACCATCCGTAACGCTCATCGGATCTATGTACTCCAAGCTGGTAAGGTTGTACAACAAGGAACTTTTCAGGAGCTAGTTGCTGTAGAAGGGTTATTTGCCCAGTTAATGGCTCGGCAAATGGCGTAGTTACTTGAGATTTATGAAAGCCAACTTAAGGCAATTGCACTCCCTACTGAACTTATTGGGCATCCCGCAATCTCAAGAGAATGACACCAGTTATTTTTCTTTTGTCACTCTAGCAGAGGAAAAATAGAAGTAGTCTTACCAAATGGACAAAAAAATATTAAGCAATTTTTGAGAATATCACCCAAGCTGATTTAAAGCTTTACGCCAACTAGATATTTTAATAGAATAATCTCATCAAAAGATTCGCAGAAACATAAATGGACTGGATTACGCTACTGCGATCGCTACAGTCTGATTTTATTAAAAGGTTAACATCTGGTTGTCTGCTTCATTGTGAAACAGAAGGTCAATATAGTGAATTAACGATAATCTCTGGAGAAAGGTTAAAGGCACTACGGGATTTTTGCTGGCTGATGGCTGAAAAATATAAGCGGGTTTCGCCAGTCCGTGATGTTTTTATTAGCTATCTTAAAGGGAAGTTGGGTGAAGAAGTTGTCAAAGAACGTTTAGCTGATTTTATTACGGAAGTCGATTATGAAAAGCGATTCGGCGGCGATGGCAATATAGATTTTACCTTGACTTCTGACCCATCTATTGGTATTGAGGTTAAATCTCGTCACGGTAGTATTGATAGAGTTAGATGGTCAATTAGTTCTGAAGAGGTTGAAAAAAATGCAGTTGTAGTTTGCATTTTGATTCAAGAAGATGTGAGTGAAGCACAATCTGAGTATCACCTTTTCTTGGCTGGCTTTCTCCCCACCCGGATGATTAAGTTGAAGACTGGTAAAATTTCATTTGGGATAGAACAATTACTGTATGGTGGCGGTTTATGGTGTTATCTAGAACAGTTACAATCTTCTATAAATTCTTCTAGGCAACAACCGTCAATTTACAAATATCTCCCGAAGCAGGAAATTGGATTTAAGCCAACTATTAATCAGTTGAGCAAATCTTATATTCAACCTGAATATAGTGATGAAGATTTAAATATACTTTATGTAAGATTGGGTGATGAATGTTTTGAAAAAGGAGAATATTCAAATGCGATCGCTAACTATAATCAAGTTTTACAAGTTAAATCTAGCGATGCTGATTTATATTATAAACGAGGTTTAGCTCATTATCAAATAGGCGATTATGAAGCTGCAATCGCAGATTATTCTCAGGCAATTCAGATGAATCTTTATGATGCTAAATCTTACAATAAACGAGGTTTAGCTCTGTCTCAGCTAGGGCGGTTAGAGGAAGCAATTAATGATTATACCGAAGCTATTAGAATTAATCCTAATGTTGCGGTGGCTTATAAAAACCGTGCTGAAGCTCGTTCTTATCTAGGAGATAATCAAGGAGCAATTGAAGATTATACCCAGGCTATTAAAATTAACCCTCATTATGCTGATGCTTATAAAAACCGTGGAATTGCTCGTTATTTATTAAGCTCTCAACCAGGATTTCCCCAAGCAATCAAGATTAATCCTAAAGACGCCATAGCGTATAAAAAACGTGGTAATGCGCGTTCAGATTTAGGAGATTTTGAAGGAGCGATTGAAGATTACACTCAGGCAATACAGATTAATTCAAATTATGTAGATGCTTATTACAACCGTGGTAACGCTCGTTTAGATTTAGGAGATTTTCAGGGAGCGATTGAAGATTATACTCAAGCAATCCAGATTAATTCAAATTATGCAGATGCTTATTACAATCGGGGCAATATCCGTTTAGAAATAGCAGACAAACAGGGAGCAATTGAAGATTTCCAAAAAGCGGCAGATATCTATCGTCAAGAAGGTAAGCTAGAAGCACTCAAAGATACACGAGAAAAAATATTAGATTTAGAAATAGAAGAATCATTAGATATTTTAAACTTCTAGAAAATCGATGAATTCGGATAAGATAAATAGCAACTTTCACAGAAGTGTTGAATATTAAGAAAAATCCGATAAAAATAGCCCAAAATATGTTAAGTTTTGGGCGGAAGATTAAAGTATATCTATTTGATAGTGATTATAAATTCATTTCCCAAGATTGTCAAAGATA
>NZ_JAIVFT010000137.1 GCF_020829665.1 Nostoc sp. CHAB 5824 | reverse complement strand
AAAGCACCTGGTAGACGGGCTGGAAGATACAAGGATGCTGACAGGGTCTAAAGCCATGGTGGTTTCCGATCTGATTTATACTTATCTGAAACCGGGGGCTAAACAGGATGCCAATCTGAAAGTGCAGGTGGAACAAATGGCCGTACACTATAAGAAGGAAAAGAAAAAGGTTTCCGAATAATCAACACAAGTAAAAGCATTTAAAATACTCCACTTATCTGAATGAGTGGAGTATTTTTTTGATATGTACGTATTCCCTTAATTACGTCGATAACAAAACTATTTATGAATTAAGGGATTATTTCTACTTTTTTAGACTTTTCTTTTTTTAATTAACCATCTTAGTCACTGTAGTTATATCCCCTTGTAAATAGAGGGTATAAAAACTGATGGCCAGGAGCTGAAAACTAATAAATATGTCTGAATTTAAAAACAATTACGTATTGATCATGGCGGGGGGAATCGGCAGCCGCTTCTGGCCGAAGAGCCGGGTGAACATGCCCAAACAATTTATTGATATTTTAGGACTGGGCAGCTCTCTGTTGCAACTGACCTATCAGCGTTTTCTGAAGGTCTGTCCTGAAGAGAATATTTACATCCTCACCAATGAGCTGTATGAGGGCCTCGTGAAAGAGCAATTGCCGGCTTTGTCTGATAACCAGGTATTGCTGGAGCCCAGCCGGAACAATACGGCCCCTTGCATCGCTTACGCCGTGTATAAGATCATGGAACTTGATCCTGAAGCGAATATCGTCGTGGCTCCGTCGGATCATGTGATCCTGAAAGAAGAAGTGTTTGTCAATAAGATTAATCAGGCACTGGATTTTACGGCCGCCAATGAGGCGATTGTGACTTTGGGGATTCAGCCGACTCGTCCTGATACAGGATATGGCTATATCAATTTTAAAGCCGAGCACCTGGATGGTGTTCATCCTGTAGCGGCATTCATGGAAAAACCTGAGCGATCTGTTGCTGAGCAATATGTACAGGACGGCAACTATCTGTGGAATGCGGGTATTTTCATCTGGAGGGCTTCTACCATTTCAGCTGCTTTTGCAAAACATGCTACGGAGATTGATACTTTGTTTGTCAAGGGAAAAGCTTTTTATAATACCGAAGGGGAGAAAGCTTTTATTGCGGAATACTACCCTCAAAGTCCAAATATCTCGATTGATTATGCGATCCTGGAGAAAGCGGACAATATTTATACCATTCCGGCAGAAATCGGTTGGTCGGACCTTGGTACCTGGGCTTCCCTGTTTGAGGTGGCGGATAAAGATGAGAGTCTGAATGTGGTAAATTCGGATAAGGTAAAACTTTCTGAAACCAAAGACTGCATTGTGCATCTGCCTGAGGGTAAAGTGGCCGTCATCCGAGGTCTGGAAAATTATATCATCGTGGATGACCAGGAAGTCTTATTGATTTATCCTAAGGCTCATGAGCAGATTATTAAAAAAGAGTCCCAGGAGGTCACTGAAAAGTTTGGGAACAGGTTCGCCTGATATAAGCATTTAGTATTTGGGAATCATTGAAGCATATATTGATGGAGTGGAAGAATATCCTGACTTTATGATGGAGTATTGGAATAGTCTTTGAGAATATCCGGATGGTCAGCAGGAATGTCGGGATAGTTCGTCGGGTATATCGGAATAGTCTTTTGGAGTGTCCCAATAGTCAGTGAGAGTATCAGGATAGTGTGTCTGGTATATCGGGATTGTCTTTTGGAGTATACCGATAGTCTGCGAGAGTGTCAGGATGATGTGTCTGGTATATCGGGATAGTCTTTTGGAGTGTCCGGATAGTCTGAGAGAGTGCCGGGATAGTGTGCCGGGTATATCGGGATAGTCTTTTGGAGTGTCCGGATAGTCTGAGAGAGTGTAAGGATAGCGTGCCGGGTATATCGGGATAGTCTTTTGGAGTATACCGATAGTCTGCGAGAGTGTCAGGATAGTGTGTCTGGTATATCGGGATAGTCTTAGAGTGTATTGAAATAGGATTTTAGATATTTG
>NZ_JAIVFT010000136.1 GCF_020829665.1 Nostoc sp. CHAB 5824 | reverse complement strand
GATCTAATCGATGATTCTAATAATTAATATTAAGCTTTATCCTTCAGCAAAATAAAAGATAAGTATGTTTGGTTTATAAAATAAACTAGTTTACATTTGACCATATAATCTTAAAACCATTGCTATGGAAGAAAAATCAATTACGCATGAAGACAGCCTGAAGATCATAGAAAGCATGATTGAAACGGCTAAAAAGAAAGTGACCAGGCTGGACAGTTATTACTCTCTCATGTGGGGGTACCTTGTTCTGATCGCAAGTCTTTTAAGTTACTATCTGCTCACCGCTGGTTATGGTCAGAAAGCCAGCTATGCCTGGTTCCTGATGTTCATCGGAGGTCTGGCAAGTATATGGATCAGCATCAGGAGAAATAAAGAAAGAAAAGTCAGGACCTATTTTGACAAAGTCCTCTTTTATCTCTGGATGGGCTTCATCATTTGCATTTTTATTGTTGTTTTCAACGGAAAGTACATCAGCTATCAGATTACTCCCTTAATTTTGCTGCTCTATGGTATAGCTTTGCTTGTCAACGGCGGAATTTTTAATTTCAAACCGCAGATTATCGGAGCCGTCGTTGCATGGATCGGATGTTTTATAGCATTTCGGCTCGAGTATAAAGATCAGCTTCTGGTTGAAGCAGCTGTGGTATTTATCTCATACATTATACCTGGGCACTTATTATATAATATGGCACAAAAAGATGTTTAAAGAATTAGATCCGATCATACATTCTCAACTCAGACTGGCGGTGATGTCTATCCTTGCAGGAGTCGAAAGTGCCGAATTTGTTTACCTTAAAGAAAAAACCAATGCAACAGCCGGGAATTTAAGTGTGCAACTTGAAAAACTGCAACAGGCCGGCTACATCAGTATTGAAAAAACCTTTAAGGGCAAATATCCGCTCACACTCTGTAAAATCACCCTTTCAGGAGCTGAGGCCTTTAAAAAGTATGTGAATGATCTTCAATCTTACATAAAACCTTAATTTTTTTATCTTTTTAGTTTACACTATAAACTACTTTACAAATATGAAAAATTTCATTCTTTCTATTCTTTTCCTCCATATCCTGTTTTATGGCGTAAGCCAGTCCAATATGAAGCCGGATGCCCGGTTAACCGCGGCCATGAACAAGCTGAGATTCATGGAAGGCCAATGGAAAGGCAATGGCTGGATACAATTCGGCCCTCAGAAAAATACTTTCGTTCAGACAGAAGATATCAGGTTTAAAGTGAACGGAACCGTGTTGCAGATTGAAGGTCTGGGAGTAGATGCTAAAAACACCTCCCAGGTTATACATGAGGCTTTTGCTCTGATTTCTTATGATCAGGCCGGCGACAGGTACCTCATGCGGGCCATCCGCGGCAATGGCAATTATGTGGATGCAGAAACCCGCCTGCTGGAAGATGGTGCTTTCGAATGGAAATTTAAAAGTCCGCAGGCCGGTGAAATAAGGTATACCATCAGACTTGTCAACTCACAGTGGGTTGAAAAAGGTGAGATCAACCGTGATGGGACCAACTGGATTCAGTTTTTTGAAATGACCTTAAATAAAATCAACTGATTAAACACAGCACAGATATAATGGAAAATATAGTCAGCAGCACCACTGGATTTATACACCTTGTTGTTTCCGTAATCGCTCTTATCACAGGCCTTTGGGTATTGTGCTCGCCAAAAGGCACAAAGCGACACAAACAAATCGGGTATTTATATGCCCTGTCCATGGCACTTTTAAACCTGACCGCCTTCATGATTTACAAACTGTATGGCAAATTCGGGATTTTCCACTGGCTTGCCGTAGTCAGCTCGATTACACTGATCATCGGAATATACCCGGTGATCAGGAAAAAGGCCAAAAACTACCTTTTAACTCATTTCAGTTTTATGTACTGGAGCGTCATCGGTTTATATTGTGCATTTGCTGCCGAAGTTTTTTCGAGGTTACCGGGAATAGTAAGAACACAAACCGGCGAACCTATGACGGTATTCTATAAACTGGTGGGATTAGCCTCGGGTTTAG
>NZ_JAIVFT010000135.1 GCF_020829665.1 Nostoc sp. CHAB 5824 | reverse complement strand
CTACATCGCGCGGCGATGACCGACCTCTCCCATATCCGCAACTTCTCCATCATTGCCCATATCGACCATGGCAAGTCGACCCTTGCTGACCGGCTGATCCAGTTCACCGGGGGGCTCACCGCCCGCGAGATGTCCGAGCAAGTCCTTGATAACATGGACATTGAGAAGGAGCGCGGCATCACCATCAAGGCGCAGACCGTGCGCCTCAACTACACCGCGAAGAATGGCGAGACCTATCAGCTCAACCTGATGGACACCCCCGGCCATGTCGACTTCGCCTATGAGGTCTCGCGCAGCCTCGCCGCCTGCGAGGGCGCGCTGCTGGTGGTGGACGCCGCGCAAGGGGTCGAAGCCCAGACCCTCGCTAATGTCTACCAATCCATCGAGCACGATCACGAGATCGTCCCCGTCATCAACAAGATCGACCTCCCCGCCGCCGAGCCCGACAAGGTCCGCGCCGAGATCGAGGAGATCATCGGTCTCGACGCCTCCAACGCGGTCCTCACCAGCGCCAAATCGGGCATCGGCATCGAGGACGTGCTCGAAGCCGTGGTCGCGCGCATCCCGAGCCCCAAGGGCCGGATCGAAGCCCCGCTCACCGCCAGCCTCGTGGACTCGTGGTACGATCCCTATCTCGGCGTCGTCATCCTCGTGCGGGTGATCGACGGCAAGCTCACCAAGGGGCTCAACATCCGCTTCATGCAGGGCGGCACCCAGCACCTTGTCGACCGCGTCGGCTGCTTCACCCCCAAGCGCACCGATTTGCAGGAGCTCGGCCCGGGCGAGATCGGCTTCATCACCGCGCAGATCAAGGAAGTCGAACAGGCCCGCGTCGGTGACACCATCACCACCGTCAAGGGCGGGGCGACCGAAGCGCTGCCGGGCTACAAGGAAGTCCAGCCGGTGGTGTTCTGCGGCCTCTTCCCGGTCGACGCCGCCGACTTTGAAAAGCTGCGCGAAAGCATCGCCAAGCTGCGCCTCAACGACGCCAGCTTCTCCTTCGAGATGGAATCGAGCGCTGCCTTGGGCTTCGGCTTCCGCTGCGGCTTCCTCGGCCTGCTGCACCTCGAGATCATCCAGGAACGCCTCAGCCGCGAATACGATCTCGACCTCATCACCACCGCGCCCAGCGTCGTCTACCGCATCCACCTCGGCCACTCGCGCTACGAGGACGCCAAGGTCATCGACATCCACAACCCCGCCGACTGGCCTGACGAGAACCGCATCGAGGTGATCGAGGAGCCGTGGATCAAGGCCGTGATCTACACGCCCGACGAGTACCTCGGCGCGATCCTCAAGCTGTGCCAGGACCGCCGCGGCATCCAGACCGAGCTCACCTACGTCGGCGGCCGCGCGCAGGTCAGCTACGAGCTGCCTCTGAACGAGGTCGTCTTCGACTTCTACGACCGCCTCAAGTCGATCAGCCGCGGCTATGCCTCCTTCGACTACGAACAGATCGGCACCCGCGAGGGCGACCTTGTGAAGATGAACATCCTCGTCAACAACGAGGCGGTCGACGCGCTCAGCCTGATCGTCCACCGCGCCAACGCCGAGGAGCGCGGTCGGGGCATGTGTGAGCGCCTCAAGGACTTGATTCCACGCCATCTTTTCAAGATTCCGATCCAGGCCGCGATCGGCGGCAAGGTCATCGCCCGCGAGACCATCGCGGCCCTGCGCAAGGACGTGACCGCCAAGTGCTACGGCGGCGACATCTCCCGCAAGAAGAAGCTGCTCGACAAGCAGAAGAAGGGCAAGGCGCGGATGCGGGAGTACGGCAACGTCTCGATTCCGCAGGAGGCGTTTATTGCTGCGCTACGGATGGGCGAGGAGTAAGAGCCTCCCGCCTCACCTTCGCCGCGATACCACCACACCCCCCACACGCTCCGACCCCGCGCCGGACCATTGACAGAGACCGACACACCCCATGGCTGCCTACAAGGAACCGACGTTTCAGGAGCGCACCGCGCTGGCGCAAAAAGCGCGCGAAAAGGCCCTGAAGAAACTCGCCGCGAAACCGCAGATG
>NZ_JAIVFT010000134.1 GCF_020829665.1 Nostoc sp. CHAB 5824 | reverse complement strand
GCTCAGGCGCCGGGCGGGGAAACGGCGCGGGAACGAGCCCGCGCCGGTGGGATCAGTAGTGCTCTTCAAAGCGCTTGGCGAGATCTTCGATGTTCTCCGGCGGCCAGCCGGTAACGTCCATGCCGAGATGCAGGCCCATGGTGGCGAGGACCTCCTTGATCTCGTTCAGCGACTTGCGGCCGAAGTTCGGGGTGCGCAGCATCTCGCCCTCCGACTTCTGGATGAGGTCGCCGATATAGACGATGTTGTCGTTCTTCAGGCAGTTCGCCGAACGCACCGAAAGCTCGAGCTCGTCGACCTTCTTGAGCAGCGCCGGGTTGAAGGGCAGCTGCGGCGCGGTCGAGACGGCCTCTTCCTTGCGCGGCTCCTCGAAGGTGATGAAGACGGCGAGCTGGTCCTGCAGGATGCGGGCGGCCAGCGCCAGCGCGTCCTCGGGTGTCACCGAGCCGTTGGTCTCGATGTTCAGGGTCAGCATGTCGCGATCGAGGTTCTGGCCCTCGCGGGTGTTCTCGACGCGGTAGGAGACCTTCTTGACCGGCGAGTACAGGCTGTCGACCGGGATCAGGCCGATCGGCGCGTCCTCGGGGCGGTTCTGCTCGGAGGGGACATAGCCCTTGCCGGTGTTGACCGTGAACTCCATGCGGATCTCGGAGCCCTCGTCCAGCGTGCAGAGCACGAGGTCGGGGTTCAGGATCGAGACGTCGCCGACGGTGTTGATGTCACCGGCCGTGACGATACCCGGGCCGGTCTTGCGCAGGGTCATGCGCTTGGGGCCTTCGCCCTGCATCTTGACCGCGATCGCCTTGATGTTGAGGACGATGTCGGTGACGTCCTCACGCACGCCGGGGATCGAGGAGAACTCGTGCAGCACGCCGTCGATCTGGACGGCGGTGACGGCCGCGCCCTGCAGCGACGAGAGCAGCACGCGACGCAGCGCGTTGCCGAGGGTCATGCCGAAGCCGCGCTCCAACGGACGCGCGATGACGGTGGCCTGACGCTTCGGATCGTCGCCGACCTTGATTTCGAGCTTGTTGGGCTTTGACAGATCCTGCCAGTTCTTGCTGATCACGACCGCACTCCTGGTGCTTGAATTCAATGGCGGCGGCGGGCCGCCCCGGACAGGCGCCCGCCGGTGCGGGCGCCTCGAAGCACGCGCGTCAGACGCGACGGCGCTTGCGCGGACGGCAGCCGTTATGCGGGATCGGCGTCACGTCGCGGATCGAGGTCACGGTGAAGCCCGCGGCCTGCAGCGCGCGAAGGGCCGACTCACGACCCGAACCCGGGCCGGTGACCTCGACCTCGAGGGTGCGCATGCCATGCTCGGCGGCCTTGCGGGCAGCGTCCTCGGCGGCGACCTGCGCGGCGTAGGGGGTCGACTTGCGCGAGCCCTTGAAGCCCATCGTGCCGGCCGACGACCACGAGATCGTGTTGCCCTGCGCGTCGGTGATGGTGATCATGGTGTTGTTGAACGAGGCGTTCACATGGGCGACGCCGGAGACGATGTTCTTGCGTTCGCGGCGGCGAACGCGCTGGGCTTCCTTGGCCATAGTCTTTTCTCTTGTCCTTCAGGCGCGCCCGTGATGCCAGGCGCTGGGGATGCCGCCCGCCCCGAGGGGGTCAGGCGGCGCAAAGCAGCGGGCCGGAGAACCGGCCCGCCGAAATCACTTCTTCTTGCCGGCGATCGGCTTCGCCTTGCCCTTGCGGGTGCGGGCGTTGGTGTGGGTGCGCTGGCCGCGGACCGGCAGCGAGCGGCGATGGCGCAGGCCGCGATAGCAGCCCAGATCCATCAGGCGCTTGATGTTCATCGAGACTTCGCGGCGCAGGTCGCCCTCGACGAGATAGTCGCGGTCGATCGTCTCGCGGATCTGGAGAACCTCGGCGTCGGTGAGCTGGTTGACGCGACGCTCGGCGACGATGCCGACCTTGTCGCAGATCTCCTGGGCCTTGGCCGCGCCAATGCCGTGGATGTACTGCAGGCCGATGACGACGCGCTTGTTGGTCGGAATGTTGACGCCGGCAATACGTGCCATGACGATC
>NZ_JAIVFT010000133.1 GCF_020829665.1 Nostoc sp. CHAB 5824 | reverse complement strand
ATAGAAACCGGTGCTATTACCGAAGAACACGACCTTGAAAAAGCCCTGATCGCCGATCGTAAGCTAAGGCTTCTGTCTAAGGAGAGTACCCACTTTAAAAACCTTCGGCGCAAACTAAGGGATTTGATTGTAGCTTATGAGAGCAAGGAGTGGGGCGGTGACCACATTTCTGACCACAAAATAGCTGAAAGCGACCGTGCGGAGGTGGCGGCAGAAAAAGAAAGGATGTACATTGAAAACCGCAAGGTCATGATCCGGAAAAGGTTAAAGGAACTTGACCTGACACAGGAAAACCTGGGTTTTATACTTGGTCACAAGAGTAAAACACACATGTCGGAGCTTATGAATGGCCTGAAACCCTTTACACTCAAAGACCTGGTGGTGATCAATACCCTGTTAGCTATTGATATGAAAGAACTTGTACCCGTCTTTTTATCAAAAGCGGAAACCCTCAAAATCAAATCCGCCATTACCACCCTCAACAAACCCTCGCTAACCACCCGTGAACTCATGTTCACCTGATCCGGTTGCTCTGAACCATGAAGAAATTCAGATCATTAAACAACAAAAAGAAACGCTCGCCCCACAAAGGAACAAAGAAAGCACAAAGCCAATCGACGATAAAAGAAATAAAGTCTTAAGAGTGAACCATCCAGCGGAACGCCGCCCGAACCAAATTCTCTGTTTGAGCAAAGCTAAAAATTTCCAATGTTAAAATTTTAGCACTTAATTTTTAGATTTGCGAGTTAGAATTTTGAATGTTTTTTTACCTGGGCGGCCCCACGGATCGCCGCCCGGTCACTTTTTTTCGAAAAAAAGTAAGTTGAATAAAAAGGATAAAAATAAATGAAACATCCGCTGAAAAAATTCTCTGTTTGAGCAAAGCCGAAAATTCCCAATGTTAAAAATTTAGGTACTTAATTTTAGGATTTGCGAGTTAGAATTTTTGCGGCTTTTTTTGTTACTTTTTTTTCCGCCAAAAAAAAGTAAAGGCGAAGAAAAGGTAAAAGCAAAATGCTAAATTACATGAACTATTTAAAAAACATGCAATCCGCTACAAAACCCTCCCACATTCATAAGACTCAGATTATCAAAGGCCTTTCTGCCGAACCCCAAAAAAACCTTGATTAGATAATCACTTTACCCGGCCGTTGGTGGTAAAAAACAAGCAGATACTCTCTGATATAAAAAAAAGGGAGCCTGATGAAGACTCCCTTTTGCGGTTTTATACTTATTTAGAAGTAAAAACACTTCTCTTAAACACAAATACCAAAACAGTGAGGATCTCAGTTATCGCACCTGTTGCCAGAAACACCCTTCCGATGTTCCCGCCCTTGTGCATGACGAATAAAAAAGAACCCGTGATGACCAAAAACATTCCTGTGAATAAAAATAAATAGAACCTTTTCATAGTCTTGAAATATGACAATATGAAGCAAACCTAATGTGCCTCACTGAATTTAAATTGCAGTTGCCTGAAAATTTTAAACTACATTCCAGGCGGCTGCAATAAGCCAATAGTCGACAAGCATAAACCTTGTCCTGATTTCGATCAATGCTTTACGCACCGCGTAGAGAATTCTGAATTAGCTACGCATCGGGTAGCCAATTTGAGCTGGACAAACATGCATCTTATCATGAGGCTGGATGACCAGAACGAAATTATAGATCAAAGAGGCATCTTCACAAAGATATGGGGTCAGTCATAATCTTCGAAGTAAGAGAACCGTGTCTTCTTGTCCTCGTGGCCATTCTTCGCCAAATTTTAGCCACAACGGCACAAAGTCACGGTTCTTTCGCTCAGAAATGACCATTAAGCCATGAAGATCATGAAGAAAGTATTAAGTTATTCGACGATAAAAGAATAACGTCCTAAGCAATGAGCCATCCATCGGATCGCCGCCCGACGGAACGCCGCCCGAACCAAAATTCTCTGTCTGAGTAAAGCCGAAAAATAAATCAACATTTAGAAGTCATTAAGTTAGTCGCTGACGAAAGAAATAAAAAAGAATGAACATCCAAGCCCAAAATTTTATGTTTGAG
>NZ_JAIVFT010000132.1 GCF_020829665.1 Nostoc sp. CHAB 5824 | reverse complement strand
ATTCACCATTTCCATAGCGGCTTTACCTACTGCTGAGATACAAAGGGCTGAGAAAATGAAAGGAATCATGCCACCCACAAACAAACCTGCCAGAACAGGAGCTTTATAAATATCGATCGCACTGATACCCGCAATACCTACAAAAGCGGCAAAAAGAGCCAGTGAAGTAAGAGCAGCGGAAGCAATCGCAAAACCTTTACCGGTAGCTGCAGTGGTATTACCAACCGCATCCAGGTTATCTGTTCTTTCACGGACTTCAGGAGGCAACTGAGACATCTCGGCAATACCACCGGCGTTATCCGCGATAGGTCCGAAAGCATCAATAGCCAATTGCATGGCCGTAGTAGCCATCATACCGGCCGCAGCGATAGAAACACCGTAAAGACCGGCAAAGCTGTAAGAGAAGATGATACCGGCCGCTAAAACAAGAATAGGAAGCACGGTAGACTCCATACCAACCGCAAGACCGCCGATGATGTTCGTCGCATGTCCTGTACCAGACTTCTGGATGATGGAGTTTACAGGACGCTTACCCATGGCTGTGTAGTATTCTGTGATGATAGACATCAGGGCTCCTACGATCAGACCGACAACAATAGCTCCGAAAACACCATTAGAAGTAAATTCAAACCCTCTCAGGTTCAATGTTTCAGGAAGAATATTTTTAACAAGGAAATAACAGGCAATCAAAGTAATGATGATAGAGGCCCAGTTACCCAGGTTAAGGGCACTTTGTACAGAAGAGGTTTCGTTTTTGATCCTTACAAAGAAGGTACTAACCAATGAAGCCAGAAGACCCACACCTGCAATCAGCATCGGCAACAATACCGGAGAGAATCCGCCATAATTATCTGTCACGCTGATTTCCTGACCCAATACCATGGTTGCCAGGATAGTAGCTACATAAGATCCGAAAAGGTCAGCTCCCATACCGGCCACGTCACCCACGTTATCACCCACGTTATCCGCTATGGTGGCAGGGTTACGGACGTCATCTTCAGGAATACCCGCTTCTACTTTACCCACAAGGTCAGCTCCAACATCGGCAGCTTTGGTGTAGATACCACCACCCACACGGGCAAAAAGGGCGATTGATTCTGCTCCAAGAGAGAACCCGGCCAATACCTCGATGGCTTTTCTCATTTCGTCAGAAGTCAGTGCCTGGCCCTGAGCGAAGAGGTTGTAAAATAATATGAATAATCCACCCAAACCTAAAATAGCAAGGCCGGCAACACCCATCCCCATCACAGCTCCACCGGTGAATGACACATTCAGGGCTTTGGCTAATGACGTACGGGCCGCATGAGCAGTTCTTACGTTGGCTTTTGTAGCAACTTTCATCCCTACATAACCTGCAAACGCAGAAAAAACTGCTCCGATCAGAAAGGCCACAGCGATGATCGGTGAAGAATGGATCGGATTTTCGACAGTACCTTCATCCATACCCAACCAGGCAAGGATAAGGGCGGTTGGAAGAGCAAACATGGCCAAAACCCGCCATTCTGCTTTTAAAAATGCAATCGCTCCGTCAGCGATGTATCCTGAGAGGCGTTGCATGTTTTCGTCCCCGGCTTCCTGACGCGACACCCAGGAAAATTTCCAGGCGGTGTACAACAACCCGATTATCCCGAAGGCAGGAACTAAGTAAACAATTGAATTCATAAGGTTTATGTTATTTTGGTTTTTTTAAGATTAACAAATTTTAGATTTTCGCAAATTTATGATTCCGGGACACAATTAAAAAGTATTATTCAATAAAAACTAAAAAAAAGATAATTTTCTATTTTTCTCCAGAGCAATCATTCGTCTTTCAGGGCAATTCAGACCGCAATAATGGCAAAAAAACAGGCAAATGGCGAATGCTGTGCCTAAGTCCCGGCAGATCAGGATTTACAGAGCGGAGTATTATATTTTCTCAATCGCAAAATACTTGCTATTTTGCCTCGCGATTGAACTAAAACCCGCCGATATAAGTAATAAAATGTAAACCTTACTCATTATAACTAAAAGTATTGTCAAAGAAACATGAAAAAACAACTATTCCTTAGCCCGATTT
>NZ_JAIVFT010000131.1 GCF_020829665.1 Nostoc sp. CHAB 5824 | reverse complement strand
CGAACTGGCCTGCGAGATCGCCCATCAGGCCAGCCACGACGAGCTCACCGGCCTGATCAACCGCCGCGAGATATCGCGCAGGCTGGACGGCGCGCTGGAAACCGCGCGCGGCGGCGGGCAGCGGCATGCGCTGTGCTTCATCGACCTGGATCAGTTCAAGCTGGTCAACGACACCTGCGGTCACGAGGCCGGCGACCGCTTCCTGTGCCATTTCGCGACCCGCCTGGCGTCGCAGCTGCGCCGCGGGGACTGGCTGGGCCGGTTGGGGGGCGACGAGTTCGCCGTGCTGCTGCACGACACCACGCTGGACGAAGCGGAAGCGGCGATGGCGCGCGTGCACGCGGCATTGGCCGGGCAGGCCTTCCGATGGAACGGGCGCGCGTTCGGCCTGAACTGCTGCGTCGGCGTTGTCGAGATCAACGACGAGGCGATCGATGCCGACTGGTTGCTGAGGGCGGCCGATGCGGCGTGCTACGTGGCCAAGGAACAGGGGCGCAACCGCATCCGCTGCTACCGCGACGCGGACCCCCGCCTGTCGCGTCGCCGCCACGATCTTGAATGGGTGGCGCACACGCAGCTGGCGATCGCCGAAGACCGGCTGGTGCTGTACGCGCAGCGCATCGTGCCGCTCAAGGGTCCGCCGCGCCTGCAGTACGAGGTGCTGGTCCGCCTGCGCGACCGCGAGGGGGGGCTGCATGCGCCGGGCGTGTTCCTGCCGGCCATGGAGCGTTACGGCCAGGGCATGGCGGTCGACCGGTTCGTCCTGATGGCCGTGTGCCGCCATTTCGCGCGCAATCCGGGCCATCTGGCCAGCGTGGAGCTCTGCCACGTCAATGTCTCCGCCCAGTCCGTCGCGGATCCGGCCTTCCTGGAGCATGCCGGCGCACTGCTGGACCGCCATCCCGGCGTGGCGGCACGGCTGTGCTTCGAGATCACCGAAACCGCGGTGATCGCCAACCTCGACGACGCTTGCCGCTTCATCGAAGCCATGCGTGTCCGCGGGTGCCGGATCGCGCTGGACGATTTCGGCAGCGGCCTGTCCTCGTTCGCCTACCTGAAGCGCTTGCCCGTGGACATCCTCAAGATCGACGGCGCGTTCGTCCGCGACCTGGCGCACGGAGGATCGGACCTGGCGCTGGTGCGCTCGATGAGCCAGATGGGTCAGGCGCTGGGCAAGGTCACCATCGCCGAGTGGGTGGAGAGCGAGGCGGTGATGGCCCAGCTGCGCGAGGTGGGTATCGGCTGCGTGCAGGGCTACGCGGTGCACGTGCCATGCCCGCTGGACGAACTGGTCGACGCGTGGGACACCGCCTGCGCCGAACCGGCCTGATGCCGGCCACGGCGCCGCGCCGATGCCCGATAATGGCGGCATGACCACCCGCCTGAACAAGTTCATCGCCGAAACCGGCTTCTGCTCCCGCCGCGAGGCCGACCGCCTGCTGGCCGAGCGGCGCGTCACCGTCAACGGCATGACTGCCGGCACCGGCGCGGTGGTGGGCGAGGGCGACGAGGTCCTGGTCGATGGCCAACCGCTGAAGGTGCGCACGGCAAAGGCGGGCAAGCGCCGGCATGTCTACATCGCCCTGAACAAGCCCGTCGGCATCACCTGCACCACCGAGTCGTCGGTGAAGGACAACATCGTGGACTTCATCGGCCACGAGCAGCGCATCTTCCCGATCGGGCGGTTGGACAAGGATTCGGAAGGCCTGATCCTGCTGACCAGCAACGGCGACATCGTCAACCAGATCCTGCGCGCCGAGAACCGCCACGAGAAGGAGTACCTGGTGGCGGTGAACAAGCCGGTCACCGACGAGTTCCTGCGTGGCATGGCGCGCGGCGTGCGCGTGCACGGGCAGATGACGCTGCCGTGCCGGACCAGCCGCATCGCCAAGTTCGGCTTCCGCATCACCCTGACCCAGGGCCTGAACCGGCAGATCCGCCTGATGGCCGCGGCGTTCGACTACCGCGTCACCCAGTTGCGGCGCGTGCGCATCGACAACGTGAAGCTGGGCGACCTGAAGGTGGGCCGCTGGCGCAACCTCACCGACCAGGAACTGCGCGGCCTGCTGCCGCAGCAGGAAAGCTGGTG
>NZ_JAIVFT010000130.1 GCF_020829665.1 Nostoc sp. CHAB 5824 | reverse complement strand
TTTAAATCCTTCTAAAGAAATATTAAAGTCAAAGACTTGAAGTTAATTTTAATTTGTTTAAAAATACATGGCATATTATTCCTTTTTACGCTTCAGCGGCTTCAAAAATTTTACATAAAATTGTTTTTGTCCTACATTTGTATGGTATTAAGATTTATCAATTTTATAATCATCTATCGTTATGAGTCAACAAATCTATGTTTTCGATACTACATTAAGGGATGGCGAGCAGGTTCCCGGTTGTCAACTGAATCTTGAAGAGAAGGTAATGCTGGCAGTAGAACTCGATAAACTGGGTGTTGATATCATTGAAGCAGGTTTTCCGGTATCCAGCCCGGGTGATTTCAAAGCTGTGGATGCGGTATCAAGAGCGGTGCAGAATGCCACGGTATGTGGTCTGACAAGGGCCGTAAAAAACGACATTGAGGTGGCTGCAGAGGCTTTAAAGCATGCTAAAAAGCCAAGAATTCATACAGGCATCGGAGCATCCGATATCCATATAAAGTACAAATTTAACAGCAACCATGACGATATTCTTGAAAGAGGCGTGGAAGCAGTAAAATATGCTAAACGATTTGTGGAAGATGTAGAGTTTTATGCTGAAGATGCCGGCAGGGCCAACCTTGAGTTTTTAGCCCGCCTGACAGAAGCCGTCATCAAGGCCGGTGCTACTGTCGTGAATCTTCCGGACACTACAGGATATGTCTTGCCCCACCAGATGTACGACCGCATCGACTACCTGATGAACAATGTACCCAATGTAGATAAAGCCATCCTTTCGATGCATAACCACAATGACCTCGGCATGGCCTCAGCCAATACCATTGCAGGGGTAAGGGCGGGTGCAAGACAGGTGGAGGTAACCATCAACGGTATCGGCGAGCGTGCCGGTAATACTTCACTTGAAGAAGTAGCCATGACCCTCAAAGTACACAAAGACCTCGGTTTCTATACCAATATTAAAAGTGAAATGCTGGCCCCTATCAGTCACCTGGTTTCTAAAACCATGAGAATGCCGGTGCAGGCCAATAAAGCCATCGTAGGCCGTAACGCCTTCGCCCACTCTTCAGGTATCCACCAGGACGGGTTCCTGAAGCATTCTGAAAACTATGAGATCATGACACCTCAGGAAGTAGGTATCGACAAATCCGATATCGTACTTACTGCCAGAAGCGGCCGCCATGCCATCAAACACAGACTCGAACTTCTGGGATACAGCACTGATAAAGACAAACTGGATGTCATTTATGTACAGTTCCTTGAACTGGCCGACAGGATCAAGGAAGTCAATGACAGAGACCTGGTCGTGTTAATGAAAGAACTTGAAATTACCATTTGAAAACAACGGTTTAGCCGGGGATGAATTTCAAAGCTAAGCCCAGGTATCAAAGGACCCGTTAAAATTACTCTCTCCGTAGCAGGTATAAAACAGATCATTTCCCGCATTTAGAAACTTTCTTCAGATGCGGGAAACAGCTTTTTCATTGCCTGAACCTTCTCACAGGTCAATTCTTCCAAATGTATTATCAACCTTCTGATTCAACATAAATGATGGAATCTCATCCGAATATTACCCTGATCAACGACTTTTTCAAAGCCTATTCAACGAATGACACTGAGGCAATCGGCAGAATTCTGGCCGGGGATATCAAATGGCATATTCCCGGAACCCACCCGCTGAGCGGAACAAAACTGGGTGTTAAAGCAGTCCTGGCATATTTCCAGCAACTGCATAAAGGACATTTTAAGGCAGAACCCATTGTTATGGGAGTTAACGACAATTTTGTTATTGACTGCCACAGAAACTGGAGCAACCTGGAGGGCGAGGAAAATTTAAACAATATGTCGTGCCTGTTGTGGAAGATTGAAAACGGCAAAATTGCTGAGGTTCATAATTTTCCGGAAAATCAGCAGATCGTTGACGTGTTCTTTTCAAAGCTCTATAAGTGATTTGTGAGGCAATGAGCTGTAAACCTTAAGCTATAAGCTTTTGACCAGGAAGATCCAGGTTAACCGGCTCAATTCACCCCCCTGAAGCTTACGGCTGATAGCATGCCGCTTATGCTACAAAAATTCCTCTGTTTTTTTTATAAAATATTGGTAAT
>NZ_JAIVFT010000129.1 GCF_020829665.1 Nostoc sp. CHAB 5824 | reverse complement strand
GCCTCGGATGGTTTCTGAGCGATGTCAAAGGATACAAACAAGCCACGCATACCGGCGGGCTGGCAGGGATAGTGACCCAGGTGACTTTACTGCCCGAACTTCAGCTCGGCATCATTGTGTTCACCAACCAGCAGGCCGGAGCGGCATTTAACTCCGTGACCAACACCATCAAAGACAGTTACCTGGGCATCAAAGGCCTCGACAGGATCAAGGAATACCACGATAGACTGGTGAAAAATGAAGCCGATGCAAAAAAGATCACCTCTGAAATCTGGTCGAAAATAGAAGCAGAACAGAAAAACAAATCAGCCAAAGCTGACAACAACTTCATCATCGGCACTTATACAGACCCATGGTTCGGCGATGTGGAGGTCAGCAACAAAAACGGCAAATTGTGGTTTCAGTCCAAAAGGTCATTCCTGCTCGAAGGCGAGCTGTTCCCCTACAAAGGCAACACTTATATTGTCAAATGGACGGAAAGAAGTTTTGATGCCGATGCCTACGTGATGTTCGGCCTCGACAGCGACGGCAAAGCCAACAGTATCAAAATGCAGTCGATCTCTCCTCTGACCGATTTCAGCTTTGATTTCCAGGACCTGAATTTTGAGCGAAAATAAAAACCTTTGGTCAGATTTGTATAGGGCATCGTAATTTGTAGTTAGGCCAGCGTAACTCGCAGTTTGAGTAACGTAGTTTGTAGTTGAACTAACGTAACTGACAGTTCAAGCAACGTAATTTACAATTGGGCTAACGTAACTCGCAGTCAGAGCAACGTTATTTGCAATTGGGCCAACGTAACTGACAGTTGAAGCAACGTAACTTGTAATTGGGCTAACGTAAATCGCAGTTCAAGCAACGTAACTTGTAGTTGGGCCAACGTAACTCGCATTTAAGGCAACGCAGTTTGCAGTTGAGCTGACGTAACCCGCAGTTTTAGCAACGTAATTGGTAGTTGGGCCATTGTAGCTAACAGTTTGAGCAACGCAATTCAGTGCTTTGAAAACCAAAGTCTGCATATCCCGAAACCCTGTCGAAATAACCAGGACGAATATAAACCAAGTCATGACAAGACCTGACGAAATGCAGTTAACACCGGCAAAGCAAATATTTTAATGAAAATAACAGGATATTCAGGAACACCCCTGGCTAAAAAACTGGGCATCAAAGCAGGATATATCATAAAGATTGTCAATGCCCCTGACTATTATCCCGATCTCTTTGAGGATTTTCCTGAAGTGGAGGAAAGTAACGACCCGGAAACGGGAAAAAACTTTATCCATTACTTTACGAAAGAGGCCAGGAAACTGGAAAATGATATCCTCAGCTTAAAAAACGAAATCGTTCAGGATGGCATGATCTGGATTTACTGGCCGAAAAAGGCATCCAAAGTGCCGACCGACATCACCGAAGACATCATCAGGAACCTGGCCCTGCAAAACGGCCTGGTGGATGTCAAAGTCTGTGCCGTTGACGACACCTGGTCCGGGCTTAAACTGGTGATCAGGGTGAAGGACCGGACAACCGGCCATTAATATGACTGTTCAAAGTAATCTGCTGTCCTAACTATGCCATTATGACAGCCCGCCGGAACTGTCAGACCCGCTTCCCAAAACCCTGTCACTCAGATAAAACACCTGCGGCCTTTCTCACCCTAAGCCCGGGATTGTGCAGACATACTGACAAAAAATTTCCGGACACATTAATAATTAATGAATTTTGTCAGTAAAAGCTGAAAAAATGTCAGGAATATGTACCTTTGTGGCCGTTTGGCAATATCATTGTTCATAGCGGTTATTAGTTAAAATTAATCAATCTTTAAAAATTAGATATTATTATGTCAGTAAATGTAAAGCCTTTGGCAGACAGAGTGTTGGTAGAATCGGCACCTGCTGAAGAAAAAACAGCTTTTGGAATCATCATCCCGGACACAGCGAAAGAAAAACCTCAGAAAGGTGTGGTTGTAGCCGTAGGACCTGGTAAAAAAGATGAGCCTTTAACTGTTAAAGTTGGGGATTCTGTATTGTATGGCAAATACTCAGGAACAGAGCTTTCTGTTGATGGAAAAGAGTATCTTATCATGAGAGAATCGGACATCTACGCTATCGTTT
>NZ_JAIVFT010000012.1 GCF_020829665.1 Nostoc sp. CHAB 5824 | reverse complement strand
CCTAAAGCCAGATTCTCACGCGTTACTCACCCGTCCGCCACTAAATCCCGAAAGATTTCGTTCGACTTGCATGTGTTAAGCATACCGCCAGCGTTCATCCTGAGCCAGGATCAAACTCTCCGTTTTGAATTGGAAAGCTTTTCAGCTCAATACATTTAGCTGCTCTTTTTTAACTTCAGCTTAGTTATCTTTATTTGCTTGACGCAATACACTTGCTGTATAATCGCTTTCAAACTATAATATTTTCAAGGTTCGGTTCACTGAATGCGTCGCTATCAAGCTCTCCGCTTCAGGCACTTATTCAATATAACGAACCTAACTCTTTGTGTCAACTATTTTCCCAAAATTATTTTGGATAGCTTCTGTGTCTCCTGAAACTGCCCACAGTGCCTGGTTCTAAGCAACAATGGTTTATGCACTGTGCTAATTAAGGAAGGACTAAGCATGAATTTTCAATCCGTAATAGCTTTATTGCATCACTTTTGGGGCGATCGCGGTTGTCTTATTGCCCAGCCCTACGACCTCGAGAAGACCGAAAAGTTTTGAAAGTTAACGAAAAAATAAGGGTTTCAGGCAACGTTTTTGGGGCTGTAATCACAAGTGAGTGATAGCGATCGCTTTTAGGTGGATTCAAGCTGCTCAAGCCCGCGAATCAAAGTAGTAATTCCTGGAGATTGTTTGATATCTGTAACCAGACCAACTACCCAGTCGAGCAATAATCCAAGTAGCACAAGGTAAAGGATGAGGAAGATAGGGATTCTGTTGAAGTTAAGTTTTTCCCTCTAAAGTAGGTGCGATCGTAGACCACGTAAGCGAATTAAGGTACTGGCTGCTGATATAGGGTTACGACTCGAAACAAAAAGGTACTGAACTACGTAAATGAGATATTCTCCTTAAATACCAAAACACATCTAGAAAACCAAGAAAAACAGATGAAAACCTATTAAAATTGTCTCTATATTTCAGCAAGAGCGGTGCCTTTTTTGGTATTAAATTTAACATTATTGCTCCTTAGATGAGAATTTCAAAAGATTTATTTTGACGCATTTTATCGATTTTGGTATAATCCATATCTTGCGATTAACAAAATATTATTAGTGGAATAGGCTCTGCTATCTTATTTCTCTACAAGTCTCTAACGCTCCTTGCTCTCTTCGTTTAAGGAAGATAACTTAATCCGTCGGCTTTCACGTGATAATGGCACTAAAACTGGCGTTTGACTTTGAGCAGTACTTTTTTTCAAGCTTTCTACTACTTTAGATATTTGTGCAACTGTCGGTGCTTCAAATACGCTACGCAAAGGTAACTCCACACGCAAGGCATCACGCACTCTAGAGACAAGCTGAGTTGCTAGTAATGAATGACCCCCTAATTCAAAGAAATTATCATAAATTCCTACGTGCCTAAGTCCCAAAACCTCAGTAAAAATTTTTACCAATAGTTGTTCAACAGGAGTCCGAGGTGCGATATATTTTTCAGACAATTGGGGCTTAATTGCATCATAGAATGCTCTTAAGGCGCGGCGATTTACTTTACCATTAGCTGTTAGAGGTAAAGAATTTAATACTACAAAAGCCGATGGCATCATGTACTCAGGGAGTTTTTGTGCTATGTAAGTCTGTAACTGCGGCACTAATTTACGCGCAGCTTTGGCTTGTAGGGGATTATTAGCGTAAGACTGCCAGGGACTAAAGTGAGGCGTGCTATGTGAATAAATATTTCTCTTACCTATTGCATCTTGTCGTACAAAAACTACATCATAGCGTCCTTCAATATTTGAATTTGACCAGGTAATATCAACTTTGTAAGGGACATCCAGTGTATATAAATCTTCTGGCTCTACTCCTAAATTTTCGAGTTCTTGCAAAGCTTTACGCATTTGACCTACAGTTTTAAAACGTTCTACATCTGATAGCCATTCTGCTGTTTTAACTGCTGCTATCAGCCGCGCATTAGGTACATTATTAATACATAATATTTCTGGCTGATTCTCAATTAAGAATTGACGCACTGCTGACACGGTTAAATTATCTTCAGACCAGTTTAACACCGAATGATTTACAGTATTATTAATAGTTTTATCACCAATATAAAGAATTACATTGTAACGAAACTGAGTTAATTCGTTGTGTTCGTCAAAGACGTTGGCACTGCTATCGCGTCCCCGCATCAGTTGAATTTGTACATGGCTAATTTGGGGAAAGTATTGCTTTATTGCACTAAAAAAAGCTGGATCAATCACCAACTCTGTTTCTTGGAAAACTTGCATTTGAACCCGTTGCTGCAACTCGGAGCGGGTAAGAGAAGGTTCAGCTTGATATAGTTGCACTGACGCATGGAAAGCTTGCAAGAGTGGTAAACTACGCACATCTCCTATGAAAATAAAGCCACCCGGAGCAGTTGCTCTCACAGCACCTTCTAAAACACGAATCAGATAATAAATAGTCGGAAAATATTGTACAACTGAGTTCAGAATCACTGCATTAAAAGCTGCTGTTTCTACTTTCTCGAAGTCAGTAGCCATTTGCTGGTACAAGGTTACCTGCGGCATTTCTTGCTTTTCTAACTGCTGCTGAATGTAGTTAAGTGAAACTGAGGAAAAGTCTGTCCCACAATATTTAGTGCAGTGCGGTGCAATTTTAAACAGAATTAAACCTGTTCCACAACCAATTTCTAACACTTGCTTGGGTTGCAAAGCCAAAATTTGTGCTACTTGGTTATTCACCCACTCACGCATCTGCTCTATTGGAATAGGCTGATTTGTGTAACTACTGTTCCAGCCGACAAAATTGGATGTTGGATCTGAATCAGTAGCAGGCTGATTATAAGTTTCGTCATAGAGCATCTGCCATTGTAAAACCTGCTCATTCTGCAATTGCATTAGTTGAACATTCTCCTGTTCACTGCTATATTCAGCTTCCGCTACCACATAAGCTACTAGGCGTTTTTCCTCTTCATCATCACGAATTAATACTACACTTTGCTGTACTACTGGATGCTGAGTCAACACTGCTTCAATTTCGCCCAACTCAATGCGGTAGCCACGGATTTTTACCTGCTCGTCGAGGCGGCCTAAAAACTCAATGTTGCCATCTACTCGATAGCGAGCTAAATCACCTGTTTTATAAAGTCGTGCTTTTAACTTATTAGTAAAACAATGATACATGAAGTATTCAGCAGTTAAATCAGGACGGTTTAGATAACCCCGTGCCAATCCATCACCACTTATGTACAACTCTCCTGAAACACCAATGGGTGCAGGTTGTAAATGTTTATCTAATATGTAAGCTTGTGTATTGGCGATCGCACGACCAATTGTAGGTGCTACATTATCGTTATTCTCCAGAAAAATATGACTAGAAGTTGTAACAACTGTATTTTCAGTTGGGCCATAATTATTAATTGCCTGAAAAGGATGGGAACCTAAAGGATATTGATTTAGTTTTTCTCCGCCTATAAGTAATATTCGTAAAACTGCATTTAGAGGAAAATCTAATAATAGAAACTTTTCTGCTATAGGTGTTGGTAAGAAAGAAATTGTTATTTCTTGTAATATTAACCAATCTCGTAAATATTCAGGCGATCGCCTGATTTCATTAGCTACAATATAGATACTTGCTCCAGCACTAAGATAAGGCCAAATTTCCCAACTGCAAGCGTCAAACGCAACCCCGGCTATCTGCGTTACTCGGTCAATAGGTGAAACCGCAAAGGTTTTTTGATGCCAAAAAACTAGATTTAACAATCCTCTATGTTCAATTTGTACGCCTTTAGGCTTTCCTGTTGAGCCAGAAGTATAAATGACATAAGCAAGGTTGTCTGCTGCAACTTCGCTAGGAAGATTATATTGAATTTGTTGACTAATAATTTTATAATCTTTATCTAAACAGATTATGTTGGAATTATTGTTTTCCAAATGTTCAAGCCATTGCTCGTGAGTCAATAAAACTGAGACTTGAGCATCTTTAAGCATAAAGTTTAAACGTTCAGATGGATAGCTTGGATCTAGAGGCACATAAGCTCCACCTGCTTTCAGGATGCCCAACATCCCGATTACCATATCAAAAGAGCGTTCTACACAAAGCCCTACTAATACTTCGGTTTTAACTCCTAATTTTTTTAGATAATGTGCAAGTTGGTTACTGCGTATATTTAATTCTTTGTAGCTAAGTTTTTGATCGCCAAATACTAGTGCGATCGCATCAGGATTCTGCTCTGCAACGCTCTCAAATAACTGATGTATACACTTATCTTGAGGATAATATACCTGAGTATTGTTCCATTCAACTAATAAATTATGTAGCTCATATTCGCTAAAAATTGGTAATTGTGCAATTCGTTGTTCTGGATTTGCAACTATACTTTCCAGTAATGTTTGGAAATGTCTTAGCATTCTGGTAATAGTAGCGTCATCAAATAAATCAGTGCTGTAAATTACAAACCCACTAATTCCTTCTGATTTATCTATCCATAAACCATTTTGAGTATTTGGCTCCCACAGGTGGAATTCCAGATCAAAGCGTGTTGTTTCCGTATCAAATGGTAGCGGACTTAAAGTTAAACCAGTCAACTCTAATGCTGACATAGGCGCATTTTGTAATGCAAATACCACTTGAAACAGTGGATTTTGATTTAAATTACGCTCTGGGTGTAGTTCTTCTACAAGTTTTTCAAAAGGCAAATCTTGATGAGCATATGCCCCTAAAGCTACCTCTTTGACTCGACTCAATAATTCTCGAAAAGTTGGGTTTCTACTTAAATCAGTACGCAGTACTAAGCTATTGACAAAAAAACCAATTAATCCCTCAATTTCACTACGGTTGCGATTGGCAATGGGTGAACCAATCGCAATATCTTCTTGTTGTGTGTAGCGGTAAAGTAAAACTTTAAATGCTGCTAGTAGAGTTATAAATAAAGTTACGCCTTCTTGCTGTCCGAGAGCTAAAAGTGCTTCGCTCAAACTTTTTGATAATTGCAGAGGTTGCCTTGCACCCTGATAAGTTTGAACAGCTAGCCTTGGTCTGTCGGTTGGCAGATTTAATATAGAAATGTCGTCTAATTGCTTCTGCCAGTAATCGAGTTGCTTTTCTAATACTTCCCCTTGCAACCATTGACGTTGCCAGTATGCAAAGTCAGCATATTGGATTGTAAGTTTCGGCAGAGGAGAAGGCTGATTGCTAGTAAAGGCTGTGTAGAGTGCTGCTATCTCTTGAATCAGCACCCCAATAGACCAACCATCAGATACAATGTGGTGCATATTGAGCAGCAGGATGTATTGTGTCTCATCCAACCGCAGCAGTTTTACTTGCAGCAACAAATCAGTTGATAAATTGAAAGGACGTTGCGCTTCTTGGGTAGTAAATTCTCGTGCTTGTATTTCTCGTTCTGCTTGTGGCAGTTGCAGTAAATCTATTATTATTAAGGGTATTGTTAGCGTAGGATTAATTACTTGAACTGGTTGCCCTGACTGTATAACAAAAGTGGTGCGTAAAGCTTCGTGTCGTTGCACAATTTCGTTAAAAGTTTGCTCTAGTGCTACTAAATTTAGCGAACCTGTTAAATGTAGTGCTACTGGAATGTTATAGAAAGGATTATTAGGGATTAATTGGTCAAGAAACCACAGCCGTTGTTGAGCAAAGGAAAGCGGAAGATTCCCCGATCGCGAAATAGGTACGAGAGGTCTAAAGCTGTGGTTATTAGTAGGATTATTTGCTTTTAAAAAATCAATAATTTCTGCTTTACGCTCTTGAATTTCTGCACGCAGTTCTGCTGTAACAGTTCCTTCAGGTGCATTACAACGAAACTTTTCACCATCAATAAAAATTTGAATATCTAAGCTGCGAAGATAAGATAATAACTCAACTATATTCAAAATTACACCCCTTCGGAACAGTTGTTACTTAATAGAAAGCAGGAGGCAGAAGCAATATTGCTTGTTAATAGTTATTTTTACCACTCTATACTTTTTATCAACTAACCCAGCATTTTTATCACACTTACAAGATTGTATAAATCATTCTTGAGAGTGAAAGTTGGATGATTCTAACTATGGTATGAAGCTAAAAGCAGTTAACAAAGTGTCGCAAGGTTTAGGCTCATGATATTCATGCCTCATAATTTTTTACTTGTATGGCTGTTTCAACTGCTGTCTGTTGGGGTACTTGGCGGGGGAATCTACATTCTTTATGAGTGGTACGAAGGAGAACTTGTAGGAACATCCTACTTAGTAGCTGGACTAGTAATGGTTCTGTGGACTTTTGGAGGCCATTTTATCAGTTTGCCACTGCTGCGCCGTCCTGGAGCCGAGGAGCCTAAGTTTATGCGTAGCAAAACTGTGCAGCGTTTGCCACGTCCAGATGGTAGCGTTTTGCAAGTAGAGTTTTTTGGCCCTGAGAATGGTCAACCAATTATCTTGTCACACGGTTGGGGGCCAAACAGTACTGTATGGTATTATGCCAAGCGACAACTAAGCGATCGCTTCCGAGTAATTGTTTGGGATCTACCAGGCTTAGGAAAATCCTCTAAACCGAAAAACAACGATCACTCTATAGAAAAATATGCCCGTGACTTGGAAGCTGTTGTTGCCATAGCAGGGGATAAACCTGTTATTTTGTTGGGGCACAGTATGGGCGGGATGATTAACCTGACATTCTGTCGCCTGTTTCCAGAGCAATTGGGGAGTCGGGTGGCTGGCTTAATTCTTGTGGATACTACTTACACAAATCCGGTTAAAACTTGTATTTTTAGCAATCTGGTACGGAAATTGCAAAAACCGTTACTCGAACCTGTGTTGTACCTGACTATTGTGCTGTGGCCGATTTTTTGGTTGATGACTTGGCTCTCGTATTTGAATGGTTCGCTCTACATCACCGTCGAACTATCTGGATTTACGGGTACTGAAACACGCGGTCAACTAAGTTTTGCAGGTCTATTATCAGCATTGGGTTCGCCTGGTGTTCTGGCTCGTGGCACACTGGCAATGTTGAAATTCGACGAAACAGACACACTTGCAACTATTAACGTTCCTGTATTGGTAATGTGTGGGGCTTCAGATATAGCAACTAAACCTGTGGCGAGCGATCGCATGAAAGCAGAATTACCTTACTCTGAAAGAGTTACCATAAAACCAGGTGGACACATGGCATTAATGGAACAAAACCAGCAGTTTGCCGAAGCAGTCAGCACGTTTTGCGCTGGCTGCTCATAGCTGGGATCGCTACTAAAGCTTATTTAAAGGCTAGATGTACTTAGTACAGTTTTGCGTAAAAGCGTAGCGTTTTCAATGCAAGAGAACGCATTGGCATTGCATTGAGATGCATTAACAATGCAAGCCGACGCATTAACAATACAAGCCGATGCATTAACAATACAAGCCGACGCATTAACAATGCAAGCCGACGCATTAACAATGCAAGCCGACGCATTGACAATACAAGCCAACGCATTAACAATGCAAGCCGACGCATTAACAAAGCGGCCGACGTATTCATTGCCATTGCAGGGTATTGCCAAATTTAATTCGCTACGAATTAAGGAAATGCTGTACTTAGTACCTTTTGATTACTTCCAAAGTAGAGTTCGCCCAATTCTTCCAAAAAAACATCGGCCTGCGATTCTGGATTACGGAAGTAGGGATGGATGGGAAGGAGTTCAGCACGAGGGCGGGTTTCCGGTGAAGACAGAATCTGCTCAAGCGAAGACAGGTAGTTTTCAGCAGTAGATTCCCAAGTGTAAGTCTTCAACACCCGTTGCTGACCCGCTTGGGCAAAATACTCCCACTCCTGAGCATCACATAGCAACCGCTCTAAGCCGCGTGCAATATCAGCAGGATCTTCTGGGTCAACGAGTACACCATATTCCTTATTTCCCTGTCGCAAGCTCTCGCTAGGGCCACCGTTCTTGGTTGCTACCACTGGCAAACCTGCAACTGCCGCTTCTAAGGGAGCAAGCCCAAAGGGTTCGTAGAGTGCGGTCAGCGCAAATACCGAGCGGCGTTTAACCATAAATCGATAGGCTGCTGCCAGTGACTCTTGAGACTGATCTGACAAGCCAAAGGCACTGATCTTGCCCCACAAATCATTTTCTTTGACCACCTCCCGAATGGGGGCTAATACCTCTTCAGCCATGCTGTCGCTAGCCTCTTCTCGTAAAGGATCGTCTAGCCCCCCTGTAATTAGCATCAAGTTAGCTCGTTCCTGAAGTGTTGGACTCATTGCGAAAGCTTGTACTAGCCCTAATATGTTTTTTTTAAGCTCTAATCGACTGGATGCTACAATAACGGGCAAATCTCGACGGGTTTCTGCAATGTCCCGTGCCAATCGTTCCTGAATGAACTCTTCGGTAGCTTCCTCATTTTCGGAACGTGCCTTTGCACCGAAAATCGAGAAATCCGCTCCCGGTGGAATTACTGCAAAGCGGTTGTCGTTGTTTACATCCACTGCACCACGATAGACTCGATGAGAATACTGTTCAAAGCGTTCTTGTCGTGTACTGGTGATATTAACCGCCGAGCGATTCATGCTCAGGCGTTCGGCTAAAATGCGATATCTGAAATTAAATTGCTCATCTATTTCTGGCAGATTTTCTAGCGTGACTTCCAGTTTATCTATCTTTTGGGCACCGAGAGAATGAGCAGTAAATGTAAAAGGTATGCCTGTCTCCTCTTCAATTAGAACGCCACACAGTCCTCCATCGCCATAGTGAGCAGTCATAGCATCGGGTAAGCCACCTTGCTCTTGATAAAATTTCAAGATGTTGGGTACCCAATCAGCGACCAGATGAGGCCATAACAACTCTTTAGGGAGAAATTCTTTTGGCCCAGCTGGTAAGCGGATAATGCGGACGTTATCGATCCCTGGATAAGTGTCAATCACTTCAGCAAACTCTGGCCACTCCGGGTCAATAATTTGACGGGTGAGAATATCAACTTTATGACCCATTTGAGCTATAGCTATGGCGACTTGCTTAACGTAGACTAGCTGACCCCCAAAATCTGGGTGTTTCGTTATATGACTATTGTTTGAATCAAAATTGCCTTGAGGGTTGAGAAATCCAATATGCATAGCCCACTTCCTAATACAGGTTGATTTCTACCAGAGATTTTTGCCTGAAGACGGCAGCATAAAAACTTAGTGAGCTTGTTAAAAACTCCCAAGGCTGAAAAACGCAGACAGGGAGGCTGTAGATAAATACCATCAACAAGTAAGTCAAAGGGCTTTTATTAATTCCCTTTAGTTTAAACCCAGCCAATTCGCGTATTTTCCTAATGTTTAAGTTAATCGTTACTACGGCTGGCGCACATATACCGGATGACATAAATAATAAGGTGATATTTTTTCTCTTTAAAATTCAACGTCTTCTCGCTCTTGTCCTGTAGTTTCAGTTTTATCTGCACCTTTTGCTGCCCAAAACATTGTATCAATGTAATTAGCAAGTTGTTCAATAGTTGGTGCTTCAAACAAATTGCGTACAGTTATATCTATTTGAAAGGTATCTCGGATTCGGGAAATTAACTGAGTCGCTAGTAGAGAATGACCGCCTAATTCAAAGAAATTATCATGAACGCCTATCTGCTCTTTTACCAAGACTTTAACCCAAATTTCCCTAAGTAACTCTTCAACTTGCGATCGCGGTGCTACATAATCATATCTATCGAAAGCTACTATATTGGGTCTAGGTAAAGCACGACGGTCTACTTTGCCATTAGGTGTTAATGGTATTGATTTCAATATTACATAGGCTGTTGGCACCATATATTCTGGTAACTTTTCTTTCAGAAATTTACGTAGTAGAGATAGTAAATTTGGTGTCTCTACTAGATTAAGAACAATATAAGCCACCAAATACTTATTATCAGGTATGTCCTCATCGGCAATGACCACTGTTTCTCTCACTGCTGGATATTCATTCAACACCGCTTCAATCTCTGATAATTCAATGCGGAAGCCACGAATCTTTACTTGATTGTCAATCCGACCTAAAAATTCAATATTGCCATCTGGTAAATAGCGGGCTAAATCACCCGTTTTATAAAGACGTGTTTTTAAATTATTACTAAAATGATTTGTAATAAAGTGTTCGGTAGTTAATTTTGTATGATTGAGATATTCTCGTGCCAGACCATCACCACCAATATATAATTCGCCAATAACGCCAATAGGCAAAGGTTGTAAATGAGTATCTAATATATAAAAGTGTGTATTATTGACAGGGCAACCAATCGGAATAGATGTAGCTGACTCTGGTAGCTCTTGTATATAGTAATAAGATGAAAAAGTTGTATTTTCTGTAGGCCCATAAACATGAACTAAATGCTTTGGCGCACCATATTTGATAATCTTTTTAACCCATCTTGGATCAACAGCCTCACCTCCAAATAGTAAATATCCCAATGAAGCAAAAGCTTGCGGAACATCTCTGGCAATCTGTTGAAATAAAGCTGTTGTCAAAAACAAGACGCTAATTTCTTTTTGTTGTAGCTGTAATGCAAATTCATGAGGCGAAAGGATTACATCTTTGCTAAGAGCCACAAGTTTAGCGCCATTAAGTAGCGCTCCCCAAATCTCAAATGTTGCTGCATCAAAAGAAATGTTTGAGGCTTGGGCAATTTTATCTGTAGATTCCAATTTTATATAATTTGTATTGCACACTAGCCGATTTACAGCTTTGTGATTTATAGCTACTCCCTTGGGTTTTCCTGTAGAACCAGAAGTGTAAATAACATAAGCTAAATTGCTAGATGTAACCCTACTTTCAAGGTTATTTTTATTTTCTTGAGTAATATTTTTCCAGTCTTTATCTATACAAACAATTGGATTCAAGAACCATTCAAAAGACCTGAGAAACTTTTCTTGTGTTAGCAATACTGAAACCTGTGCATCTTCCAGCATAAACTTTAGACGTTCTTCAGGATAACTGGGATCTAAAGGAAGATATGCTCCTCCTGCTTTCAAAATGGCTAGTAACCCAACTATCATCTCTATAGACTGCGAAATGCAAATACCTACTAAAGTTTCTAAACCTACCCCGATTTTTTTTAAGTATTGTGCTAGTTTATTGCTGCGACTATTCAACTCTTCATAAGTGAGTTGATCGTTACCAAAGATTAATGCTATAGAATCAGGATGATGATGTACCTGCTCTTCAAACAATTGATGGATAGACTTATCATGAGGATAATTTGCGTTAGTATTATTCCATTCGACTAATACCTGATGTAGCTCCGCTTCACTTAATAGCGGTAAATTTGCGATGCGTTGTCCTGGATTTGCAACAATGCTTGACAATAGAGTTTTAAAATGTTCCAGTATCCGGCTAATAGTAGCTTTATGAAATACATCTGTATTGTAAACTATTACGCCACGGAGTCCTTCAGAATACTCCCAATTTCCACCCCATAAACTCCTAAAATCATCAGAACATTTCCATAAGTGTAGTTCCAAATCAAATCGCGTTTTTTTTAAATCAATATTCATAAAGCTAGGCACTAATTCTGGCAGTTCTAGTGCCGACATTGGCGCATTCTGCAAACTAAACACTACTTGAAATAACGGATGATAGCTCAAATTTCGCTCTGGATGCAGTTCTTCAACTAGCTTGTCAAATGGCAAATCCTGCTGACTATAAGCTCCTAGTGTTACCTCTCGTATTCTACTTAACAATTGTCGAAAAGTTGGGTTTCCAGATAAGTTGCTGCGTAGTACTAAACTATTGACAAAAAAACCAATAAGACCTTCAATTTCGCTGCGGTTACGGTTAGCAATTGGCGAACCTACTGCAATATCTTCTTGATGTGTGTAGCGGTAGAGTAAAGTTTTAAAAGCTGCCAGCAGCGTCATAAAAAAGGTGACTCCTTCTTGCTGCGAAAGCTTTTCTAGTGCATCAGTTAGCTTTTTTGGTAACTCAAAAAATTGTGTTGATCCTTGATAGCTTTGTATAGCTGGTCTTGGTTTGTCGGTAGGCAAATGCAGCATAGAAATACCATTTAATTGCTGCTGCCAATAAGTTAACTGCGTTTGAAGTACTTCTTTTTGTAGCCACTCGCGTTGCCAGTGGGCAAAGTCGGCGTATTGAAGAGGCAGTTCTAATAGAGGGGAAGGCTGATTTTTTGCAAAAGCTGTGTACAGGGTTCTTAGTTCCCGAATCAGCACCCCAATAGACCAATCGTCACAGATAATATGGTGCATATTCAGTAATAGAATATGTTCTGTGTTAGAAAGCATAAGCAACTTTACTCGTAGCAATGGCCCGGAGGATAAATCGAAGGGATGTTCTATCTCTGCGGTAACATTCCTTCTTACTTCCAACTCTCCTCGATCATCTGGTAGTAGCTGGAAGTCTTGGACAGAAATAGGTATTGTTAAGCTGGGTGCAATCGCCTGTAGGGGTTGCCCATCCAACACTATAAATGTAGTGCGTAAGGTTTCGTGACGACGCACAATTTCGTTGAAAGTCTGCTCCAGTGCCGTTAAATTAAGCGAGCCTGTTAAGCGAATTACTGTCAGCACATTATAAATAGCATTGTCAGGGATCAATTGGTCGAGGAACCATAATCGCTGCTGGGCAAAAGATAGTGGAAAGACGAAGACCTCTTCAGAAGACATATTGATCCTTATTTTAAAGTTTGTGCTTTCTCAATACAGGCTCTTAACTGTGCGGCAAGAACCTGGATATGGGGTTTTCTCAACATAGTTAAGTGATTGCCAGGAATGTGATGAATTTCTGTTCCTCCCACAGCTAGCTGATTCCAACCCATACTCGGCTCTTCCTCGGCAATGCTTGACTGAACTCTTGTTCTGAAAAGATTAATTCGTTTAGGGTAGACTTGCGGAATGTAGTTGATAACTGCTTGGCTATTGGCATTAAAAACACGAAGCATAGGGCCAATTGCTGACTCACTTAAAAGTCTTAACTTGGATTCTTGAGATATCAGGTTGACTGTGGCATCCTCCTTTTGGATGAAATGCGAGAACAGATTTGTTTTGAGCGATCGCATTAGCGACTCCCAAAAGGAGTATCGCACCAACTTCTTAAAATTAGGAAATCGAGAAGTTAAACTGTTAATCCGGTTCTTACTAGGAGCAGTAATTAGGCATAAATAATCGAGGAAAAATGGCCACATATATGGCGCTACTATAGTGAAAATAAACTTGAAAGTATTACTCAAAGAAGGTAGATTGCTCTTAATTGGTGCTACAGTGTCAAGCACAGCAAGTAGAGCTACTTCTTCCCCAGAATTTTGAAGTTGTCGAGCCATTTCAAAAGCAACCCATCCTCCGAAAGACCAACCTCCTAGAAAATAAGGGCCTTTCGGCTGTACTGAGCGCAATGCTTCAATGTAGTGGCTAGCCATATCCTCAATACGAGTTAGCGGAGTTTCTCCATCAATTCCAATAGGTTGTAACCCATAAAATGGTTGATTTTTCCCCAAGTGATGAGCTAATTCATAATAAGGAAAGACAACACCAAATATTGGATGTACGCAGAAAAAAGGTGGATTTGATCCATTCTGTTGAATCGGAACTAAAGGAGACCACGCCAGAGAATCTGTTTTTGAAGATAGAGAAATTGCTAAACTTTCAATTGTTTGATTTAAAAACAGGTTAGATAAGGGTAAATCACGCTCAAACTGTTTGTTTATCTGGTCTAATAAACGTACAGCCAGCAGCGAATTACCTCCCAAATCGAAAAAGTTGTCATGAATACCTACACTCTCAACGTTAAGGACTTCAGCCCAGATTTTTGCCAAGGTTGACTCAGTTGGAGTACGAGGAGCAATAAAGGTTTTATCTATTGAGTGGCTGGGAGTATCAACTGCTTTTAGTGCATAACGATCCACTTTACCATTAGCTGTTAGCGGCAGAGAATCCAAAATTACAAAAACTTTTGGTATCATGTATTCTGGTAATTTCTCTTTTAATAATTGACGTAGTTCAATAATTGTTTGCTCATGCGTTGATTTTGTAACAATGTAAGCTACTAAATGCTTGTTATCATATAGATTACCTTGAGTAATAACAACTGCTTTTTCTACATTAGTATGCTGATTTATAACTGTTTCGATCTCTGACAATTCAATACGAAAGCCGCGAATTTTTACTTGATTATCGATGCGATCAAAAAATTTGATATTACCGTTTGGTCGATATCGGGCTAAATCACCCGTCTTGTAAAGCCTTGCTAATTTTATATCATTAAAAGGATTGCAAATAAACTTTTTGGTAGTTAATTCATGGCTGTTGAGGTAGCCTCGTGCTAGCCCATCACCACCAATGTATAATTCGCCTAAAATTCCAATTGGTACAGGTTGTAAATGCTTATCTAATATATAAATTTCAGTGTTGGCAATTGGGCGGCCAATGGGAGGCTTTTCACTTAAAGATTTAATTTCTGCAACGGTTGACCAAACAGTTGCTTCAGTAGGGCCGTAAGCGTTAAAAAAGCGACGCTCAGAGTTCCACCAACTTTTTACTATATCCTCGGAACATGATTCACCTGCACAAATAATAGTTTGTAATGCAGGTAATGATTTTGTAGGTAGGACTGCCAAAACCGCAGGTGGAACGGTGATGTGAGTAATAGCTTTTTCACGTAATAGTTGAAGTAAAGGTTTTCCAGGTAAAAGACTTTCTTTCTTTGCTAAATAGAGAGTTGCCCCTGTTGCCAATGCCATCACAATCTCAAAAATTGAAGCATCAAAACTCAATGATGCAAATTGCAGAATGCGGTTATTCGGTTGCAAGCTAAAAACCTCAATCTGAACTGCTGCCAAATTAGACAGCCCTCTGTGTTCTATTAAAACGCCTTTTGGCTGCCCTGTTGAGCCAGAGGTGTAGATGACATAAGCTAAGTTTTCAAGAGTTACGCAACTGGTTGGGTTTGCTCGGCTATATTTTGTAATAGCTGCCCAGTTTTTATCTATACTAATAGTTTTATTTGGGAATTTTGCAAAATTATGAAGTAAGTTTTTTTGTGTCAGCAATACTGAAACTTGTGCATTTTCCAATATGAAGTTAAGACGCTCTTGGGGATAGCTGGAATCTAAAGGTAAGTACGCACCACCAGCTTTGAGGATACCTAATAGCCCGATGATCATTTCTAGCGATCGCTCTATACAAATGCCAACTAAAGTTTCAATTTCTACACCTATTTTTTTGAGATAATGTGCAAGTTGGTTGCTACATATATTTAACTCTTTGTAGCTAAGTTGTTGTTCGCCAAATACTAGTGCGATCGCATCGGGAGTTTGCTCCACCTGTGCTTCAAATAACTGATGAAAACACTTGTTATCTGGGTAACTTTTCTTAGTGTCGTTCCAATCGATTAATAACTGTTGCCGTTCTCCTTCAGTAAGTAAAGCTAAATCTGAAAGACGCTGTTTTGGATTGGCGACAATACTTTCTAAAAGTATTTGAAAATGCCCTAGCATTCGCGTAATGGTGCTTTGATCAAATAAATCGGTGCTATACACCACTTGTCCTTTCAGAGTTTCCGAGTCTCGCCACAGATGGAACTCTAAATCAAGCTTGGCAACTTTGCTGTCGAAGTCGAATAACGAAAGCTTTAACCCAGGTAGCTCTAGCGCTTCAATTGGAGTATTTTGCAGGCTAAATACGACTTGAAATAAGGGATGGCGGCTCAAATCACGCTCTGGGTGAAGTTCCTCCACTAGCTTTTCAAAAGGTAAATCCTGATGGGCATAGGCTCCTAAAGTTACCTCTCGCACACGATTTAATAATTCTCGAAACGTCGGGTTCCCTGAGATATCTGTACGTAGCACCAAACTATTGACAAAAAAACCAATTAACCCCTCTAGTTCGCTACGGTTGCGATTAGCAATAGGTGAACCTACTGCAATATCCTCTTGCTGGGTGTAGCGATAGAGCAAAGTCTGGAACGCTGCTAGCAAAATCATGAACAAGGTTACATCTTCTTGGTAGCTAAGTGCCTCTAATGCTTGAGTTAAGGAGTGTGGTAATTCTAAAAATTGTTTTGCGCCCCTGTAGGTTGGAACTGCTGGTCTTAATCGATCGCTTGGTAAATTCAGCACCGAAATCCCGTCTAATTGCTTTTTCCAATAACCTAACTGCGTTTGTAAAGGCGAACAGCCGTTTGCCCCCAATGCTTGCAGCCACTCCCGTTGCCATTGGGCGAAATCTGCATACTGAATAGGTAATTCTGGCAGGAGTGTAGACATCAGACATCGCTTATCTTCTACTAAGGCTTTGTATAATACCCCCAGTTCTCTAATTAGCACCCCAATTGACCAGCCATCGGCAACAATGTGATGTAGATTTAGCAGCAGCACATATTCTGCTTCATCAAGTTGTAGCAGTTTCACTCGCAGCAATGGCCCGGTGGTGAGATTGAAAGGATATTGAGCCTCTGCGGTTGCAATTCGCCATACTTGTGTCTCACGTTCTTGGTCGAAATTGCGTATATCTATTAGGGGAAGAGGTATGGTTAAACTGGGTGCGATCGCCTGCACTGGTTGCTGTACCATCACAAACGTAGTGCGTAAGGTTTCGTGGCGACGGACAATTTCGTTGAATGTCTGCTTTAAGGCGGTGAAGTTGAGGGAACCTGTTAGGCGAAGTGCTGTTGACACATTGTAAAATGGATTGCCCGGTGCTAACTGATCGAGAAACCACAATCGCTGTTGGGCGAAAGAAGTCGGGAAGACGAAAACCTCTGTTTCTTCAGAAAAATTGAGTTTTTCATCAGGTGTGAGGCTACTGAAAATATACTGGCTCATAACAATACCTTTGCCAACAAAAGAGTATGAAGAGAGAGGGCTGATATAGTAAAGTTATTTTTTTCACAACGATAACGCATTTTCTAAAAGCAACCCGTGTTTAAAATCCTATCACTGTAGATGATGTCTGCTACCGCAGATCAATGCTACAACAATAAGTCAATACAAAAATCGGCATGATGGTTTCACAAAAGATGTTTTAAGTAAATCTACACGCTGATATAAGTAAATTTATTCATTTTGGCAGATGTAGACGTTTGCTGGTTTTTGTAAAACTATTAAACTTGAAAGATTTGGTAAATAAACTTATTACTAGATTTATGATTAAGCAGTAACAACGGCGTTCCTAATATTGTCAATTAACAATAAAAAATTTTATTCTAGCTTGAAATGGAAAAAAATTATTATTATCCGCTTTTAAAGATTATTAAAAATAAAAGCTATAAAATAGTAGTTTTTTGTTAACTCAAATTTATTACCTTTAATGTTGAATTAACTTACATAAATTACTATTCAACATATCTTCAAGTTTTTTAATGACAGTAAAATTAGCTTTTGGTACTTCTTATGTATGTAGCTGTATGGCCTGGGAATGTATATCCTTTGGGTGCTAGTTGGGATGGCAAAGGTACGAACTTTGCTTTGTTTTCTGAAAATGCAACAGGTGTAGAACTTTGTTTATTTGATGCTGATAATAATGAAATTCGTTTACCCTTAACTGAAAAAAATAATTTTGTTTGGCATGCTTATCTACCAGGAGTAGGGCCTGGGCAACGCTATGGGTTTAGAGTTCATGGCCCTTGGGCCCCAGAAGTTGGTCATCGCTTTAACCCTAATAAACTACTAATTGATCCTTATGCCAAGGCAATTGATGGGGAAATTAGCGAGAGTTCAGCTAATTTTGGCTACTCTTTAGATGCACCAGAGCAAGACCTAGCTTTTTCCGATTTAGATAATGCCGAAATTATGCCCAAGTGTATTGTTGTCGATGAGTCCTTTGATTGGGGAGACGACAAACTACTCCGTAGGCCGTGGCACGAAACTATTATTTATGAAACTCACGTTAAGGGTTTTACTAAGCTACACCCAGAAATTCCAGAAGAATTACGTGGTACTTATGCAGGGCTGGCACATCCAGCTGCAATTCAATATCTCCAACAACTAGGAATCACATCTGTAGAATTGATGCCTGTACATCACTTTTTATCTTCTCCAGGATTTCTAGTGGATAAAGGACTGAAAAATTATTGGGGTTACGATTCTATTAATTATTTCACCCCCTACTCTGGTTACAGTGCTAGTGGCTCACGCGGACAACAAGTAACCGAGTTTAAGCAGATGGTCAAGGACTTACACTCTGCTGGCATTGAAGTAATTTTAGATGTAGTTTATAACCACACTGGCGAAGGCAATCATTTAGGGCCAACATTGTCGCTGCGAGGCATTGATAATGCTGTGTACTACCGCTTAGTTAAAGATAACTCCCGCTACTATATGGACTTCACAGGTTGCGGCAACTCTCTAAATGTACGTCATGCCCAAGTTCTGAAGTTAATCATGGATAGTCTGCGATATTGGGTAATAGAAATGCATGTTGATGGTTTTCGCTTTGATTTAGCATCAGCATTAGCGCGAGAACTATATGAAGTAGATAATCTCGCAGCTTTCTTTGATATTATTCATCAAGATCCAGTTCTGGCAGATGTAAAGTTGATTGCTGAACCTTGGGATTTGGGAGAAGGCGGTTATCAAGTTGGCAATTTTCCTTTACGTTGGTCTGAATGGAATGGCAGATATCGTGATACTGTGCGGGATTTTTGGCGTGGTGAGGATGATAGCCTCGGACAATTTGCTTATTGTTTTACTGGCAGCCCTGACCTTTATCAAGCAAACGGGCGTAATCCCAGTGCAAGTATTAATTTCATCACTGCTCATGATGGCTTCACGCTCAATGATTTAGTCAGCTACAACCAAAAGCATAATCAGGCCAATGGTGAAGATAACCGGGATGGGGAAAGCCATAACCGATCTTGGAATTGCGGTGTAGAAGGAGAAACTGATGACCCAGACGTGATGCGCTTGCGGCAACGTCAGCGGCGCAACTTTTTAGCAACTTTAATGCTGTCTCAAGGCATCCCCATGCTACTAGGGGGAGATGAAATTGGTTGCACTCAGAAGGGTAACAACAATGTCTACTGCCAAGATAGTGAAATTTCCTGGCGTGATTGGAGTTTACAAAAGTCTAATGCCGAACTACTCAATTTTACCCGTGAACTCATTTATTTTCGTCATCAGCATCCAGTATTTCAACGGCGTAAGTGGTTTCAAGGGCGTCCTATTCACGGTTTTGGAATCAGCGATATTGGTTGGTTTAATGCCGATGGTAGCGAAATGACTGAAAAGCAGTGGCTAGTTAGTTATGCCAAAGCTATGGAAATTTTCTTGAATGGCGAGGGCATTGTTACTCCTGGGCCCCGTGGTGAACGGATTATTGATGAAAGCTTTCTGCTATTTTTTAATGCTCATTACGAAATGATTGAGTTTGCCTTACCTAATGTTCTCAAGGATAGGGAATGGGAAATAGTTATTGACACTAACCAATCTCGCTTCGTTAGCTCAGGAAAACTGATTATGGGTGAGCAAACTGTGCCAGTTACAGACCGTTCTCTCATAGTGTTACGTCGTCTTGCTTAGTAGCAGAGAAATCTTAAGAGTTATAGTAGTTTTCATTTGGGTGCAATCTAGTAGCAAAAGTGAATAAATCATCCAATAATGCCTACAATTAGAGCGCTCCAGATATTATGGTTCTGAGCGTTCAATATTTGCTCAAAAATTTACTAATGGTGGCTTTTGAGCAATATAGTATCCTGCTTTAGCCTCGCCATCCTTGTGCTGGAGTCTGAGCCGACTATGAAGCGATCGCCTCTGATCCTAAAGGGAGTTTACTTCAAGAGAGCTATATTTGACTCGATTGGAAGAAAAGTTTCTGGCTGTTTCTCTAATGGCAGTATAGGCGCTAATAGTATATAAGCCCAATGATTGGTTTTTTTAACAAATTTTTATCCAAAAATCCGAAACAATAACATTATAAATGAGCATTGATCATATCCGGTTAAAAAATATTAAAACACAACAGAATATCATTTTGCACTTGATTTTTGAATTAGTATCGAATCCTACTATAAAATCTGCACAAATTCAACAAATAACACAAACTTTAGTAAAAACAGTAACAGCAATTGAAAAAATATGTTTTAACCAACAAGCAACACCAGCAAACCTAAGTCGTTCATCGCGGCAAATCTACTCTTGGATGAAGTTCTTAACGGAGGAAGTTAATCTGCAACTTCATCTGGAAAGTACTTTACGTGTGCAGCAAATTGCTCAACAAATGTTGGCTAAACATGGTCAATCAGTAAAACTAATGATTGAATTCACTAGTTTTGCACTTTTATACAAGGGTAAAAGGTCTGGTGATGCTGCTAATATTATTGTTAATGAGGGGTTCATTAATGCGTCAGAAGAAGTAATCACAGCGTTGGTGGAATCTGCTCTTTTTGGGAGAAATCAAGATAATACGCGACTAATTAGATCCTTTGCCAGTTCTGAAGAATACAGCAATGTCTTGCTAGAGCTTGATTTGATTGCGGAAGTAATTGCAGAAAACCCACAAGGCAAGTTTTATAACCTAAATGAGTTATTTGATAAACTCAACCGTGAATATTTTGCTGCAACTCTTGCCAAACCGCGTCTTGCATGGAGCCAAATTAACACTTATCGGAAGTTTGGGCACTATGAGCCAGCTAGAGATAGGGTGGTTATCAGCTTGACCCTTGACAATGGTAGTGTACCTGAATTTGTGAGTGAGTTTGTCTTGTATCACGAATTGCTGCACAAGTACCACGGCACAAATTGGGTTCAGGGCAGAAGAATGGTTCATACAAGAGAGTTTCGTGTCAGCGAAAGCCAGTTCAAACTTTACAACGAAGCATCAAGATGGCTGGAAAAATTGGCAACTGGTCAGACCAGCAAACGACGGCGTGTGTACAATCAATAACGAGTAAGTTAAAAAAGACAATTTTCTTAGTCCTCTTAGAGTAAGGACAGCGCTCATAATAAAACTTCTATCTCTGCTATCAGGCATTGACAAAGCTTATAAAAATATTTATGCAGAGTTGGTGTCAAGTATCAATCAAAACGCTTGGGTTAAGGCTAAAAACTAAAGCTGGCGTAGGTTGGGTTGAGGAACAAAACCCAACATTTTCAAGGCTTTGTTGGGTTTCACACCGTACCCTAACGGGGATCTTGCTACAACCAAACCTACTATTTTTCTTAACCCAAGGGTATTGAAGTATAAATCAGTTTTTTACTTGACCACTTTTTAGATAATTATGTCCTCGTCATTACTTTGGGTGCTAGAGGTGAAGTGTCATAATGTGTTACCAAGTCAGCTGGCTCGTTGTAAATGGCGATCGCATCCTTTAATTGACTATCATCAAAACCACCGCAACGAAGCGCAATCACGCCAACACCAGCTTTATTTGCAGACTCAATATCGTAGGGAGTATCGCCCAGCATCACTACCTCGGATGGTTGCATATTCAATTGACTTAAAGCAGCTTCGACAATATCTGGAGCGGGTTTGGAAGCTTCGGCATCGCTAGATGTTGCCGCCTCATCCTGACTGAGTAAATCATCAATTTGTGCAGCTTTAAGTAACACCGACAGTTCTTCACTCGTTGCTGAAGTAGCGATGATTAAACGCAACCCCTCATCCTGCATCTTCAACATTAGTTGCCGCGTACCACTAGCGGGAGCCAAGTTTTTCCCAAACTTGTTGATGATCAATTCTTTGCGTTTGTCGGCGATTTTCTTACCTTTTCCTTCTTGGTCAGAAAGTCCTGGCGCAAACTTAGGAATAATCTGGTCGCCTCCCATGCCAATCAGGGGTCGGATTTGCTCGAACTCTACCTCATAGTCAAATACTGCAAATGCTTCTACCCAAGCTTGAGCGTGAGCATCATTACTAAGAACAAGCGTCCCATCTACATCTAGGATTACACCCTTATATGCCATTGAGAAATTTCCAGGTTACTTTACGCCTCTACACTACTGAAAAGTTGTTGCCATAACCTCTACCTTGGTTATTAGTTCCAATGGCAGAGTCAGCCCCTTTGGGAAAGTCAAAAATCAAAAGTCAAAAGTCAAAAATTTTGAACTCAATAAATAAATTTAGGCGCTTGTACCTTTTTATTTCTGGTCGCTGTAAATGTGACTAACTTCGTTCTTCCATGCCGAAGAGACGCCGAAAAGCTGACTGCATCAAATTAGGAGACAAGTGATAAATTGCTTTCCAAAAGTTTGTTGTGCCTACCATGACATCAGAACGCTGATCCTTTACTGCTTCCCAAATTGATTTTGCTACATCTTCAGGCTTTTCTAGTATAGGAGTTTGAATTGCTTTACCTACCAACTCAGAACGCGCTTGAGCAGTTTCCTCGTTCTTACCACGAAAGATTGCCCGTTCCATCAGTTGAGTACTGATAAAACTGGGATAAATTCCGCTAACGTGAATCCCTTTAGGTGATAACTCTGCGTGTAGCGATTTTGTCAACCCAGTTATGGCGTACTTTGTGGTTGTGTAAGGAATGTGATAAGGAATCGGTTCTATACCACCAATAGAACTGACATTAACAATGGTTCCTTTGCGACGTTCTAAGAAATGGGGCAGGATGGCATTAATAGTATGGATATAGCCCCACAAATTAGTATCAATTATCTGATGCCAATCATCTAAGCTAAAATCCTCGACGGGCCCTAAACAAAAGATACCTGCATTATTAATTAATACGTCTATGTGACCAAAATGATCTATTGCCTTCTGGATCAGGTTGTTTACTTGTAAAGGATCTTTCACATCGCAAGAAATAGCGATCGCTTCTTGTCCAAATTCCCGTATCTGTGCAGCAGTAGCTTCTAAACGGTCAGGTTGACGAGCTGCTAACACAACATTATAGTTGTGACGGGCAAATAATAATGCTGTAGCTTTGCCAATTCCTTGAGATGCGCCTGTAATAATTACTCTATTTGTCATAATGTTAATTACTTTTTCTTGTGCGTCTTAGAGGTTGTTTTAAAAATGCTACTTTAGATATCCAAAGCTTTAAATCCTCCTTAAAAAGGAGGACTTTGAGAAGCTTATATTCATTTGATTAATCAACAACGCCAATTATTGCTGCGTTCTAATTTCCTTGAGTAAGCCCTCATCAGAGTATTCTTCTTCCCATTTACCCTGTAGCTTCAGCCGTACAGACTGTGCGCCGCCACTAGGAGTACACACAACCCAGTAAGTATCTGGTTCTCCTTCGACCTCAGCCGCATCTTGAGCTTTTGAGATATCTGAAAGACCTGAAAATGCTTGAATACAAGTCCATGTAATTCCATCTGAATCTTTAATTTCTCTTTCCATGTCTATTCTTAGTTAACGTGAACTGGGTAAAATTTCTGGTTGATCATTACCTAAAACAAATTTTAGTCTGTAGGCGAAGAAGCTAAGAAAAATAACTAAAAATAACAGTATCGCAATAGTTCCCCATCTATTTTTTGAGGCTCCACTTTAAGAGGATTGGAATCTATAACGATACCTGGGTTAGTTTTCATAGTTTTGATTTCACAGATGGAGCACTTTATCCGGTGCAGATTGAGTAAACCACTCCATAGCTCTTTGAGCGATCGCAGTAGGAACTGTGTGGAACCCGTTGAACTCACGGTACTCTAGGTCGTAGCCTGCTTGTTTTAACTGCTGCACAATCCGGCGACTGCACCGTTCAATCAGTAACACCGTATCGAGCTTTCCATGAGATATGAACAGACGCGGTTTCCCGGATTGGCTAGCAGGAGCCATGAATCCGGGTGAAAAGGCAATAATGTGGTTAAATAGGTCACCATTGGTAATCCCAACCGAAAGGGCGTAGGAAGCACCATCAGAGAAACCAGCGATCGCTACCTGGTTCGGATCGATAGCGTAATGACTGAAAGTTTGTGCTAATGCCCGCTCGATAAAGGCAATATCAGGGCCATAGCTACCCCGAATAATGTCCCAAGTTTGTTGGCGTGAATCTACTGCCAACAGAATTGTCCCAAAGCGAATTGCTAGATAATAGAGGATTTTTAGCGCACCCTCTGCATTGCCTCCTGCTCCATGCAATATCAACACCAGTGGAGCGGGTTGATCTGCTTGATAGGTTTCAGGTACATAGACAAAACCATCTCGCTGCCCATCCAGCCTTAGTGGGTGTAACCCGATCAAAGCGGTTGTTGTGGGGCGAACTGGGCGGGATAACAACCGTCCTTCAGTAGCTCTAGAATCAACTTGCTTTGAGCTTTCCATGACTAATAAGTTCCACTTTTGGCAATTGGATAGTTGATAGTCAGCGAGTGGTAAAAGTGTTCCGATTTTCTGTCAGCCGCAGAAATTATTTTTTCTGCCACTAAATTTTATGGGATACAAGAAGAGTTAAATATTTTCCGATACATTAACACCCATAATTTTAGCTGGTATGACAATGCTGTAATAAGCAGCTGCGATCGCTGCTAATGCATTGAGCAAAACATTATAACCAAACAGGGGCATTAAGCCGAAAAACGTCTTACCTAAGGGTAACAATCCTATGACAGCCAGCAAAGCATAAGAAATTGCAAAACCACGATTGAACAAGCGTGCAGTGCTAGCATTGCTGTAAGAAGTAATTCCAAATAATCCTACAGCACAACGTACAAGGTTATGTAAGAAGTTGGTTGGAATTGCACCAAAGATAAAACCAAAGCCCGCAGAATAAGCGCTAGTAGATTCATCAAGTGGAATAAAAGATTCGCTTGTTCCTGGCAATGAAACTAAAGCTGGTATAAAGCCAGCTAAACCTAAAAGTAAATAAGCGATTCCGATAGCCAAAGCAATATAACGCTCTGTCATTTTTGCTGCGTTGATATTTTCCATTACAGTCAATCCTTTTGTAATTCTATTAGTTAGTACTGAGATATCTAAAGTTGTAACCCAAAAAACAAACTTTATACTCTATCAGAAGTTTCAGCGTTAAATAGAGCTTTGTACACCTAGAGTAATAAATTAAAATATTAGCCCTGCTGGAATTTTGGACTGATCGTAGTATTTTTGTTTTGTATCAGTAATTACATACAAACTTAACTTGGACGATTATTCATATATGCCTTCAAATACTCCATAGTTAGAGGCAAATATTTGGTGATAGAAGTAGCTTTGATAAAAGCAGACAACAAAGTTCCTAGCCTCTAACTAAACTCTAGGTTAGAGGCTTACTCATAATTGAAGAGGTGCTTAAAATAAAAATAAATTATGAATTTTGCTGCTATATTGATAAAATACTAGTAATCAAAAGAAAGTAAAGTTACGCTCAGACAAATTTTTACTAAAACCAGTCGAAAAAACCATCTATACTTAATTTCCTATTGAGTTTATAATATATACCAACCCTAGATAATTCGTGAAAGAGAAAATGAGTGATCAGCTTAAAAACACCTTTTTAATCTTCCTATTTTCTCAATTTTGATTGTTGTAGGTAAAAACAACAGCTAGCATATCAACACAGCGATAATGATTGATTTTGAACCTTGGGACAGGTTATTGCGTCAGTATGTTGATCAACAGGGTCGTGTAGACTATGTTGCTTGGAAGAAGGAGCAACCCCAAGCACTTACAGATTGGTTATCGAGTGAAAAAAATCTGGCTTTTAAATCTAATAGCAACAATCTCGAACAATTGGCATTGTGGATCAACCTTTACAATGCGTTCACCATTTCAACAATTTTGGAGAGATACCCGATAGAATCGATTCGTCCGCGAATTTTAGGGATTCCCAACTGGCTAGCTTTTTTGTGGTTCTTCCAACGTCGAGCTTATTATATGTTTGGGGAAAGTTACAGTTTAGCTGAAATTGAGAACTCTATTCTGCGGGATAAATTGCAGGAGCCACGAATCCATTTTGCGATCGTCTGTGCTTCGGTTGGTTGTCCTTTACTACGTTCGGGAGCTTACTTTCCTGAGCAAGTCAGTGAGCAATTAGATGAAGATGCACGTCGTTTCATAAATAACCCGGAAAAAGTCCGTTATGACATGGAGAGCAAAACACTTTACTGTAGTAAAATCTTCAAGTGGTATCGTCAGGATCTTTTAAAGGTTGCACCCTCTATTCCCGAATATATTCGCAGCTACTTGAAAACAGACTATCCCCTTAATGCCTCAACGCGGATATCTTATCTTCACTATGACTGGAGCTTAAATCAGCGAATATCTTGATAAAACTGTTTGAGATAATTTGCATTAACGCCAATCCCCCACAAAAGACCAATATAAAGGTAAATTGCAGTTGCTTTGAAGCTACCCCATTTGGCTACGCGACGATCTGAAGATTGAACAATACGGTTTACTAGATAAATACGTCCTTTTTTAACTAACTTCAGGCATAAATCTCCATCCTCCATAATCGGTAATGCCTCATCAAATCCGCCACAATCCCAAAAATCAATCCGACGACAGAACATTACCTGATCTCCAAACAACAGACGCAATCCTCGAAAAAATAGGTGAGGCTTAAATAATAGTGGCGCGTAGTAGGTTTTTAGATAATTATGTAGAGAGATACCCCAACGAGTTGTTTGAGATCCACTCATCAGAGAAATGAACCCCCCACAGGCAACTGTAGGCTCTGCCAGGGTCTTATTAATGACGGTGATTAAATCATCTGGAACCCAAGTATCTGCATGAAGAAAGCAAAGAATATCTCCAGTTGCAGCTGATGCTCCATAGTTCATTTGAATAGAACGCCCTGGCTGTTGAGATGAAAGAATTTGTACATTCAAAGTTTGATTAAATGATTCAAAAATTTGCTTTACAACTGTCACTGTCTGATCTTCGCTGCCACCATCTACTACTATCACCTCAGAAGCAGGAGGATTAAGTAAAGTTAGTTGGCGCAATGTACGCCCTAAGTTGGTTGCTTCATTTAAAGTAGGAATGATAATCGAAATTTGAGACATACCGATTTAGTAGTTTTATCATTATCTTTATTTTACTTGTTCATGTTGATAGGCTTTAACCCAAATAGAAATCGGGTAATCTTGAAACGTTTTACTAACATTTCATACAAAGCATTTGTTACTAAAACGGTTACTGTACTAATAATTAAAAATTTTGCTGCTATGCCTAAATTCCATTGCACTACATAAAAAGATATCACTACCAAAACTGTCTGATGCAACAAAAAAACTGGATAAGCCGCAAGGGTTGTATATTGCAAAATATTGTTAGTAAATGATAAATATCGCTGACTTAATCCAAGTATGGCAGTTACCCAACACCAAGAATTGAAGCCTCGCCACATTTGGTAAAAGATATATCCTCTAGAATAGCCACGTACAGGAAGTATCTCAGTTAGCTGTATTCCAAAGATAATAGACATGGTAACTATTGCCATAAACAACATGAGCCTTTGATATTGAGCAATTGCTTGCCTAAATTCGGTATTAGAACACAGAATAAAACCATAGACAAAGTAACAAAGGTACAGCAACAAATTTGCCCAATCATCATAAAGGTTTTGGAAACCAAACCATTTGGGACGGAATGCACCTTCAATCATAGCTAATGGTAAAGCAGGCAAAAAAATGCCTCCTGGCTGTTTTATGAAAGTTGCAATAGTAGAATACCTGTGCCGACTCATCTGTTGCTTGAAGAATAACAACAGAGGGAGACTAACAATAGATAGTACAAATAGGTAAATCACAAACCATAGGTGCGCCCACTCAAAATTACCTTGGGGACGAATACCGTTAAAAAACTGTGGGTAAAACTGTAAATAGGAACCGATATTTTCGTGATGAGTAAGAAGTTTGTAATAGATTTGAGGAGGAACTAACACCAGCGTGCCGAATATGAATGGGATCAATAATCGCCTAAAGCGCTCGTTCACATATTGCATCGGTGTTCGCAACTGAAGAGAAAACCAAGAGGCAGCCCCGGAAATTAAAAAAAATAATGGCATATGCCACTGATGAACAAAAAAAATAAACCATCCAAGAACAGGACTTAGCAAATCATTTTTAATATAAAAATCGCCTAATTCGCCTTGGTAAAAAACTGCGGCAGTGTGAAAATAAATTAGCAATAGCACCGCCAATACTCTTAACCAATCAAGGTCATAGTGTCTTTCTTGGTGATTGTTTGTTATATCTAAATCAAATTTTAAGTTCATTTATTTGCCTTGCTTATAAAGCATCAGGACGCAAGTTAGTAAACCTGAATCTACTGTGGCGTAGTACCCAGATGTAACTAAGCATTCCTGCTAAAGATTCTTCTGTCGCACAGCAGCAACAAGCTGGACTCAATCAGAATATCAGGTTGAATATGAAGAAGTGAGAAAAAGAGATATTGTGTGAAAAACGCTAAAATTCGACTTTACTGCTTCTGAGCATGGTAATTAGCTTTCAGCAGTTTTCCCCAGATTGCATTGTAAGGATGTACAACCTGTGTCGGATGCTCGTCTCTAAAAATGAGCCTTCCTTCATTAGCCCACTGAAAAATTCCACCGCTCAAGTTATAAATGTACTTAATCCCAGCTTCATCAAGCTGTTGGGCTAATTTGGCGCTACGGTAGCCAACGGCGCAGTACACGACAATTCGTCTGTCTTTTGAAACTGTTGAAAGTGCTACTAAGTCGGGTGTAAGAGCATCTAGCTGCACGGCTGTTTCAATATGGCTTACCGCATACTCTGTCTGACTTCGTGCATCTAGCACTAATGGCCGCAGCTTTGCAGAATCTAATAGCAATTGAGCTAATTCTTTACTTGTAATTTCCTGAACATTAGGAAACTGCAATCTAATCAGAAGTTTAAGAAAGTTAAAGGTAAGTGATTGCACTTGTAAAAATTCTCTCTCGTTTTTATAAATAATTTTAAGTATTAATCAAGCCATAACTGTACTTAAAACATTGAGAAAAATTACATTTTTTTAGATATTGCTATTTATTTACACAGTTTGATGCAATTTACTATTAGCCATAAGGCTGAAATTTAAATATAGGATTTCATACTAAATTAAGTTAAAAAAAATGGTTGAGCGATAATTTCTTGACTTTAAGGTGTTTAATAAAGTTATTACCGAAAGTCTAGTAGAAGCAAAAACATGAAAGGTTTCAAGAAGTTATCTTCAATAGCGCTATTGCTATGTGCCTTTGTGTATCCGCCCTCATTAGCTGAAGCGAAGGATATTTCTCTAAGTAATGCTCGCAACGAACAGAGCACTGCACCAGAGGCTAACTTAGTTGGAGATAAAACCGGAGAGCTTTTAATTGCTCAAAGGCGGTCAGGACGATACCAAATTATTCGACGACGGCAGATAATCCGACGCCGGCAGCCCTTTGGACGATACCAAATTATTCGACGCCGGCAGCCTTTTGGACGATACCAAATTATTCGACCACGGCGATCTTTCGGACGATACCAAAATATCCGACGGCGGCAGCAGTTAAGACAACGGCAGATTATTCAACGACAACAGCCTTACGGAGGATACCAGATTATCCGCCGTCGGTATTGACTACAGCTGATGCAACTAACTAATGGTTAGCGGTTGGTGGTTCAACCACTAACCACTAACTATCGTTATGTTTTAATGACTTGCTACTACCTCTTCTTGAAGGCGAACTAGTCGGTCTGCCAAAAGTTTTTCAAGGTCTTCTAGTGCTTTGGTGAAACCTTTGATACCTTCGTCTAGTTTGTCAGTTGCCATGCGGTCAGCGGCGTGCATCTTGTCATAGCTAGCTTTGTCAATGGATATCTTTTCGATTTCCAAGTTTGCTGCCTTAGCAGGGTCGAGTTTGCGTGGCAGTTCTCCAACAGTTGCTTGCAATTCAGCTAAAAGTGAGGGCGAAATAGTTAGCAAATCACTACCTGCAAGTTCAGTAATTTCACCAATGTTACGGAAGCTAGCTCCCATAACTTCGGTTTTATAGCCGAATTTCTTGTAGTAGTTGTAGATTTTGGTGACGGACAAAACTCCTGGATCTTCGGCTGCTGGGTAGCTATCGCGTCCGGTATCTTTTTTGTACCAGTCAAGAATCCGACCGACGAAAGGAGAAATTAGGGTAATACCGGCTTCTGCACAGGCGATCGCTTGGTGAAGACCAAACAACAAGGTAAGGTTACAGTGAATACCTTCTTTTTCAAGAATTTCCGCAGCGCGAATACCTTCCCAAGTGCTGGCGATTTTAATCAACACGCGATCGCGGCCAATTCCAGCAGCTTTATACTGAGCAATTAATTCCCGTGCCTTAGTGACGGTAGCTTCGGTATCGTAGGACAAGCGAGCATCCACTTCCGTAGACACGCGACCGGGAATAATTTGCAAAATCTTTAATCCAAAGGCAACTGCCAAACGATCAAAAGCTAGAGAAACTATCTGTGCTTGGGTGGCTCCGGCTCCAGCATCTTTCTTCGCTTGGAGTAAAGTTTGATCAACAATTCCCTGATATTCTGGCATCTGCGCCGCAGCAGTAATCAGCGAAGGATTGGTGGTGGCGTCTTGGGGTTTGAACTTTTCAATTGCCTGGATATCCCCTGTATCTGCGACCACAACAGTCATTTGTCGCAATTGTTCCAGTAAATTCTTAGACATAAAATACTCCGTGATGAATGTTACAGGATTTACTTATTCCCCAGTTCTTTACACTCTTTACTCTTCCTTCAATTCTGATTCTGGCAATTTTTCTTAATCATTGCCCAATTTTGCTTACTATCTTCAGCCACAGCCCTATTCTAAGTGCCTTATGCAGAAATTGGCTGTCCAATGGAATGCACTTTGATTAAACTAGTTGTTCCTGATTTACCAATTGGAACACCAGAAGTAATAACTACTTTATCGCCCTTATTCGCTAAACCCATGTCTACAACTGTGTTCACCACATTGGTAAACATCTCTTCGGCATTGTGGACTGGTGGGATCAGCAAAGCTTCCACACCCCAAGAAAGCGCTAGTTGGCGATAAGCGGTAATGTCAGGGGTAAGGGCAATAATGGGAGAAGTAGGGCGATATTTAGACACCATTCTCGCCGTACTTCCTGATGAAGTGTTACAGAGAATTGCCCGTGAGCCTGTTTCATAAGCGATGCGACACACGGATTCTGCTACAGATTCAGTGACGCTAAGACTGCCTGCTTCATGACACCAGGCATGTTTGCTACCCTCATCTAAAGCCTGTTCTGTCCGCACGGCGATATTGTGCATCATCTCGACGGCGGCGATGGGATATTGCCCGACAGCTGTTTCACCAGAAAGCATTACTGCATCCGTACCATCTAAGATGGAGTTGGCAACATCGGTTGCTTCGGCACGGGTGGGATCGGGGGCGCTAATCATCGACTCTAGCATTTGGGTGGCTGTAATCACCGGCTTGCCAGCACGATTGCAACGGCGAATAATATCTTTTTGAATTAGGGGGACTTCGTGAATTGGTACTTCTACTCCTAAATCGCCACGAGCAATCATAATCGCGTCGGCAACCTTCAGAATCGAGTCAAAATTCTCTACTGCTTCTGCTCTTTCGATTTTGGCAATTAAGCGGATGGAAGCACCAGCAGCTTCAATCATTCGCTTGGCGGGTTCTAAGTCTTGTGGCGATCGCACGAAGGACACCGCTACCCAGTCTACACCTAACTGAATCCCAAAGCGCAGATCCAGCAAGTCTTTTTCAGTAATGGAACTAACAGGTAAAGGAGTTTGTGGTAGGTTTACTCCTTTGTGTGTAGAAATTAACCCGCCAATTTTTACTTGTGCGCGAATGCGATCGGCATCGCGATCGGTAACAATCAACTTGACGCGACCATCATTAATCAAAATTGGTTCGCCTGGTCGCACCATTGCGAACAAAGTCGGTAATGGTAGAGGTAGTTCGTCGATACTCTCACCCTTTTCTTGCAAAACAAAGGTGACTTCACTACCAGCTTCTAAATTTAACCCTTCTGGTGGTAAAGTTCCCAAACGAATCTTAGGGCCACACAAATCTTGCATAATTGCGATCGGCTTTTGCTGCTCAGTACTAATTTGTCTGAGATAGTGAGCAGTTTGGGCGTGGAATTCATAAGCTCCGTGGGAAAAATTCAGCCGTGCCACATTCATTCCAGCTTTTACCAAGGCTTGCAGCTTTTCGGGTGCAGATGTAGCCGGCCCAACAGTACAAATGATTTTGGTTCGACGCATAGGGATTAGGGGTTGAGGAGTAACCTGCAAATTTGGGTGGTTTGTGCGTAGGCGTAGCTCGTCGTAGACATCGCCCAAGCCATCCAAATTAACATGTGCTTTATATCACTAAGTTTGTAAATAAAAATACTAAATGAGGTTTTGTTTTCAGCATATTTACCATTCAACCCAAATCCCAAAAGCCAAGGGTCAAAAGTCAAAAGTTAATGACCAATGACCAATGACTAATGACTAATGACTAATGACCAATCAAACCACAGCCGCTGTCGGTGCAAGTTTTTCCTTCTGTGACATAGACAACATTAGGTCAATCACGCGATTCGAGTAGCCCCACTCGTTGTCATACCAGGCAATTACCTTAAAGAAGTTCGAATTCAACTCAATCCCAGCACCTGCGTCGAAGATACTAGAATGGGTATCGCCTTGAAAATCTGTGGAAACTACTTCTTCATCTGTGTAACCCAGGATACCCGCTAGAGAACCTGTGGCAGCCTCCTTCATGGCAGCACAGATTTCCTTATAACTAGTAGCTTTGGCAGTTTTGAAAGTTAAATCAACTACAGAGACATCAGGAGTCGGAACTCGTAATGCCATACCAGTCAGCCTACCCTTCAATTCTGGTAAAACCAAAGCTACAGCTTTAGCTGCGCCTGTGGAGGAAGGAATAATATTCTGGCTTGCACCTCGACCACCCCGCCAGTCTTTTTTGCTGGGGCCGTCTACAGTTGGCTGAGTGGCAGTCATGGCATGAACTGTGGTCATTAGCCCTTCAGTCAAACCAAAGTTGTCATTGATGACCTTAGCAATGGGAGCTAGACAGTTTGTAGTGCAGCTAGCATTGGATAAAATTATATCCTTGCTGGGGTCAAATAAGTGATGATTTACACCCATTAGTAGGGTAGGAACTCTATCTGGATCTTTCGTGGGAGCAGAAATTACTACTCGCTTTGCACCTGCTTTCAGGTGGTTTGCGGCTCCTTCGTAGTCAGTGAAAAGTCCGGTAGCTTCCACGACATAATCCGCACCTAATTTTCCCCAAGGTAACTCTGCTGGGTTCCTCACCGATACGCAAGGAATGAAGAGGCCGTCAATGAGGATACCATCTTCCTTGGCTTCAACCTTGTGCTTTAATCTGCCGTGGGTTGAGTCGTACTTTAATAGGTAAGCGAGGTTATCTGGTGGTACTAGGTCGTTAATACCTATAAACTCAATGTTAGGATTATCGATGCCAGCACGAAGCACAAGTCGCCCGATTCGACCGAAGCCATTGATAGCAACCTTCAATTTAGTCAAGATTAAACCTACCCTTGTGGAAAGTTGAACAAAAGGAGAAAGTTAAAAGTCAAAATAGATTGCCTTTTACTCTTTACTATTATGATCGTGACAGTCTCAGTCAGCTAGGGCATATTTGCTTGGCATATTTTAAGGATTGGGGCATTGGGCATGGAGATTAATTAATTTGCCCTTGCAATCCACGATTCGTTAGGAGATAAACAGCAAAAGTACCTACCCAGTGACTAGCTGCATAATGTTCACTTACAATATTTGCTAATCCATGCTGACGATGGTGAAGGGCAGCAAAGCGAAGTGCTTCTATGCGGCGATCGCTATTTGCCAATCCAGAAATGATACCCTCAAGCATCCAAGCGCGACTGAGATTAAGACCGTAGAAGTGGGCTTGCATATAATCTTTAGGATTATCTACTCCGGGTGGTTGTAACCAATTTGCTGAAGTCTCAATCGGTATTTGCGGAAGAAAATCGGTGAGCCAGTCAGCGAAAGCTGTTGTTGGGAGAACTCGCCGCATGAGGTCTGCTTCAGCAAGGCCAGGAGAGAGAAAATCGTAACCAAGCGGCTCGAATTGTAACGAGTAGTTGCGATCGCTAAGATAAAATTGCTGTGCCTTGTTCTCTACTAACTGAATAAACTCAGCATTTTCGGTAATCCTTGCCCAATCTAGCATCAAACCAAGTGCAAAAGCTGTTTGGCTATGCATCCCTGTGCGATTTGGAAGTTTCAGTCCGTTAATCCAGCGCTGTAAGTTACCTGCAATTAACTTTTCTAGCGGTTCCAACACAACCCGCCATTCTTTGGCTTGAGCATGATTCCACTCGTGAAGTTCCGCAGCCAGTTGTAAAAGCCATGCCACACCATAAGGAAATTCATAAAAGGGTAGCCGTTGGAAATGGGCAATCTCTCCTTGAATTTTTTCAGGTGTTAGGCTTTGCTCAAGTGCTTGCTTTGACGCTGCATTGAAGGAGGCTTCAGGAAAATGACGCATAAGACGTACCAGCAACCAGTGACCATGTACGGCTGAATGCCAATCTAAGCAGCCATAAAATGCAGGAGTCAATTCACGCGGTGGTTTTATATCCTCGTCGCTATCTGCCCAATACAGATTACTGTTGGGATACTCCTGCTCGATACAATCCAGCACCAATTGAGCAAATTGTGCCGCAGTCGTTTCATTAATCTCCGAATTATCGGGTGGCATAGTAGCCCTTTGGGGAAGTCAAAAGTTAAAAGTCAAAAGTCAAAAGTGAATAATTCTGAACTCCATAAATAAATTTAGGGGCTTTATCGGCGCGGATAGCTCGGTAAAAGCGTAGCGTTTTTAATGCAGACGAACGCATTAACATTGTATCGGGATACATTGGCATTGCAGGGCGATGCATTAACATTGCATCGAGATGCATTGGCATTGCAGGGCGACGCATTAACATTGCATCGGGATGCATTGGCATTGCAGACGAACGCATTAACATTGCATCGGGATGCATTGGCATTGCAGGGGAACGCATTAACATTGCATCGGGATACATTAGCATTGCGGGGTATTGCCAAATTTAATTCGCTACGAATTAACCATCACTTGTGCTTCAGGTTTTACCCTAGCTTCTGCTTCCAGAAATTCAGCTACTTGAGCCTCAATTTCATCCCGGACAATTTGGCGATACTCCAAGAAATGCTCTATTTGGGCACAAACAGCTAAGTAACTACTCACTCCACCCGGATTATGCTGATACATGCTCCACAAGTTGCGCCAGAATTGCCACCGCGTTTGACGACGTACACCCTGCCGCCAACAAATAATCAGAAACGCTCGGAGTACTTTCCAATTCAATGGTTTCTTGGCAGCTTTGCCCTTTTTCGGGTAGGTTGCTTCGCCCAAAAGCCGGAAGTGTTTGTATGTACGCTCCAAAAACCGCTCTGGCTCATATAAATCACAGAATGCCTGCACATATTCACGAGCGATGTCTTCTAAAGGTCGAGTTGGGACAAAGTTCATCAACGTGGTTTGGTTGATGTTGGCAGATTTATTGCGGAGTCGTCCTTCCTTTTCTAATCTATGCCAGAGGGCTGTATCTGGAAGCGCTTGCAGCATACTAAATAAGGCGGTGGGAATTGCTGTTTGCTCGACAAACTTCACAATTCGTGCGCCTGCTCCCACTTTCTCGCCATCAAACCCAATGATGAAGCCTGCCATGACTCGCAACCCTGAGCGGGTAATTTTATTCACTGCTTCACTGAGCGAGTCTCTGGTATTCTGGTATTTCTGAGTGAAAGTGAGACTTTCTTCGTCGGGGGTTTCAATTCCCAGAAAAACGGCTCCAAAATTACACGCTACCATCAAATCCATCAGTTCTTGATCTTGGGCTAAATCAACTGAAGCCTCTGTGGCAAAGGAAAATGGATAGTTATGTTCTACCATCCAGGGCAGAAGGGACTTCAAAAATAATTTGACATTGCGTTTATTACCGATGAAGTTGTCATCCACCATAAAAATACTGCGTCGCCAACCCAGTTTGTAGAGATAATCAAGTTCTGCTAATAATTGCTCTGGGTTTTTAGTGCGGGGTTTGCGACCATAAAGAACAATAATGTCGCAGAATTCACACTGGAAGGGACATCCACGCGAAAATTGCACCGACATCTCCGCGTAGGCTTCAAACTCTAGCAAGTCAAAGCGAGGAGTTGGAGTGTTGGTTACATCTGGTTTTTCACCGCCAGAGCGAAAAATGCCTGTGCGATCGCCCCGTGCGATCGCTGCTACAAATAAGGGTAGGGTAATTTCCCCTTCGTCCAATATCAAGTAATCTGCTCCGGCGGATGTCATTTCATCTGGTAGTGCTGTCGGGAAAGGGCCACCCACAGCTACCCGTTTACCTCTCCTTTTTGCTTCTAATATCTGAGAGAGCAAATCCTCTTTTTGCACAATCATCGCCGACATAATAACCAAATCTGCCCAAGCCCATTCTGCTTCCGTACAGACGCGAACATTTCGGTCTACTAACTTATACTCCCATTCTTGAGGTAATATCGCGGCTACAGTTACCAAGCCTAAAGGCGGTAGCATTGCTTTACGGTCTAATAAAGCCAGTGTTTTTTCAAAAGACCAAAAACTTTTTGGAAAACGGGGGTATAGAAGTAAAACATTCATATTTGATGCTTATAAACCTTGATTTTATCTGCTGGTTGAGTTCACATACAACTTAGCGACTCTCATAACACACTTAGAGAAGCCTTTGTATGTAGTAGCTGTCAACTCTACTATGACTGATTTAGACAAAGCAATATTTTTTAAGGGCAATTATTACTGCTTTTAGACTAGAGAGGACTTAAAATTGCTCAATGAGTGCCAGGAGTGCGATTGCAATTTCTGGAAATCCTCAAACGTACATGGGTAAAGGGTTTATCCAGAAAGACTAGAACTTGTGGGACGGTTATATACAAGTAGCAGTTCAATATCTGTTCTTTTTCTGACTTGGCAAATTGGCAACTTTGAGAACATTAACTGTGTTATTTTCAATACTATACAAGGTGTATTTGCACTTTCAAGCTATTTAGACGGGCTGCAACCCGTCTTTATTTATCCCTGAATCATTTTAAAATCTCGTTAAATCCAGGGAGCAGGGGGGAGAACCCCATAAATAAATTTAGGGTTGCTGAAAACTGGACGCATTATTTCTTGTAGCACTTGAGGCGACGCTCGATAGCGCAGCGTTAGCGAGTCAGACGCTCCTTTGTCGCTAACGCTGCGCTATCGAAATAAATATAAAATCGAAGAGCATAAATAAATTTATTTGCTCTGAAACCCTATATTGCTGAGGAATTGGGCAATTCTAGCATCTTTCTCTCCTGCCCCCTGCCTCTGTGGTCAGATAATTCCCGGCACTAGTATTACCAGCAGGGTTTATCTTTTGTCACTAGAGGCTCCTATTAAATTGTCTGCTTGTTAGTCCAATCCTTTCCCAATAAAGAGAAACTTTTAACTTATTACTCCTGAAAGTGGGTGCAGTATTGTTAAATGAAAGCTATGCTTAGTTTCAGTTTTCAGATACCGTTCTTGCAAGGGTTGCCACTGCTGCCATGACTGATAGCGATTTTGAGTTAACAAAGTAGCAAGCGTAGGCAACTCAGTCTCAATTTCTGACTTGAAGACATCTGTAAGCCACTCAGTTAAGACTGCACTATCTTGCATCGTACCCAAAATTTCTTGAATACTTTTCACTTCTGTAAGATAAGCTGCGTAAGACTCACCATATAAGTCAGTAAATAACTCCATCTGGTAGCGTATACGTTTAGCTTCTTTTCGCAAACTGTGAATAATTTCACCTTCTGTCGTTAATTGTTTTTCTATCTTTTCTGGTTCCCAGTTTTTTTGGATTATCACTTCTGATTCCACAAATTGGGTGCCAAATAGCCAACCCGGATGCAGTAAGAAATTACTCACTTCTGGTAAAAGCAAATCTGGTAGTATCTGCTGAATGGTAAAAGATGCCAAAGGTTGATAACTAGGTTTATCTAACCACTTGTCTAATGCATCTTTTAAAGACTTGTAAAATTCATCTTTTAACGTTTTCTGCACACTCGATAGTACATCTTCACGTTGTTTAGCTAAAGCTTTGAAAGCTGTTTGTAGAGATTCCTGCTCTTTGCGTGGTAAGTTTGGTTTGTAATTATTTTCCAAACTTTCTTTGAGTACGTCTAAATCTCTCAGACTACCAAGACGACGGGCTATTTTACCGATATTTTTATCGCTGACTGGTTTTGGCAGATCCACCGCTAGCCCAAACCTAGTTACCGCTGTGCGTAGGCGACGCATTCCCACTCGCATTTGGTGCAGCGCTTCTGGATCTTCATCTTTCTTCACTGATTTTTCCCACTTCAAGGTTTTCTTAAAGTGTTTTTCAATCGCTTGGTAGGCGTAGTCCCCTAGAGTTTTTACCGTGGGTTGTGTAGCTAATTTCATAATTGATCTTTAATGACTACCTCATGAGGTTATTGCATAATAACATTAGTTAAAAATTTGTAGCTACATTCTGATATTTTTTTAAATGGTGATTAAAAACTATTATTATGACCATTGATATTTGCATCCTCTTATAGAGAGATACTATATCTATCAAAAGTTTTAAGAGAAGGTTTATCCTAACGAGTTGTTGTGAACACTAGCTGACAATAAAATTTTGCCTGGATTAAATCATTTATTATGATAGCATAATAAATCTTTTGTTAATCCTAAAGAGAATTTAAAATGCCAAACTCAAATTTGCTCAATCAAGTTTTATTGACTTTTGTAGATAATTTTCAAGAACATAGAGAAGACTTATCAGCGGTGCTGCTAACACACCAGAAGTATTTATGGTTGGGATCTGATGAAACCTCAACTATTGAACGTCTTTCTTTGGTTGATACTGATAAATTTACAGATCATCAACAATTTCGGGTAGCAGAATTTATCAATTTACCTGCGCCAGAAGACCAAGAAATTGATATAGAAGGACTTGCTTACACAGATTATTACTTGTGGTTTGTTGGTTCTCATAGTTACAAACGCAAAAAACATAAATCTGATAAGACCGATGCACAAAACTTTAAAAGGCTGGCAAAAATTGAATCAGAACCTAACCGTTACGTCTTAGGACGGATTCCTTTGATAGATGGTAAGTTATTCTCATCTTGCCCACACCCGCAAAATCCAGATGTGCAATTGAATGCCGCTAAACTAGAGGTAACAGACCAGGGTAATTTGCTAATGACGGCTTTAGCAGATGACGCCCATTTGGGCTTATTTATCAAGGCAGCAATTGCAGGAAAAGATAACGGCTTTGATATTGAAGGAATAGGCATTTATCAAAACCGCATTTTTCTGGGTTTGCGCGGCCCTGTATTACGGGGTTGGGCTGTAGTGCTGGAAATTGAGTTAGAAGATTCTAGCCCTGAAATTCTGAAACTGCGACAAATTGGAGAAGCAAAGGAATTATATAAAAAGCATTTTATCTGGTTGAATGGTTTAGGAGTTCGGGATTTGTATGTAGATGGAAAAGATTTGTTGATTTTAGCCGGGCCAACGATGGATTTAGATGGCCCCGTGCAAGTTTATCGCTGGATAAATGGCGTTAACTTGCGAGAAAATGTCTTTAGCAATCCAGATTTTGTGCAAGATATTCCTTATGGAAATCGAGAAGATCATGCTGAGGGAATGACGTTGTTTCAGGATGTAGCTGGCATACCTTCGTTATTAGTAGTTTATGACTCTCCAGCACAAACTAGATTGGTGGGTGATGGTGGTGTAATAGCAGATGTGTTTAAGCTGGGATAATATCAATTTTGAATTTTGGATTATTAAAGGTTAGTGGAAATTGCTTGTACAGGACAGGTGGGGATACACTGTTCGCAAACGATACAACGCGATCGCGTGAATGTTAATTTGTATGTATCTGGGTGGAGAGTGAGGGCTTCAGTAGGACAAACCCCAGTACACAAGCCGCAGTGGACACACACATCCTCGTCGATCGCAATTTCGCCTAAGGTATAAGAAACGTTAACATGGCGCGATCGCATCCACTCGATTGCCGCATCTAATTGATCGATATCTCCCGATAGTTCCACTACCAGTTTGCCAATTTGATTTGGGGCAACTTGGGCACGGATAATATTAGCAGCGACGTTGAACTCTTTGGCCAGTACGTAAGTGACTGGCATTTGCACGGCGCGTTTCGGGAAGGTAAGCGTTACTCGTTTTTTCACAGGTTTAGCAGAGGGTTTTTTCTGTTGTAGCGTATTCTGAAGAGGCAGGGGAGCAGGGAGAAGGATTTTTAAATTCCCCTGTCTTTATAGTTTGAGAGCTAATAAATTTATTTATGCTCAAAGTAAAAATATTATTTCGAGACGCGAAGCGCGTTCGCCTTTGGCATCTCGTAGAGAGAAATAATGCATCCAAGCTTTCAGCAACCTAAATATTATTTATATTATTTATGGGGTTCTGTCCCTTGTCTCCTGCCCCTTTTCCTCTTTTTTGACTAGAAAAATCATTACTCAGTTAGAGGATGTAGCGAGCAGGGAATGGTGTGGTTTAATTACTTGAAAAGCGTTGTAATTGATTTTGCAATTTAAGTTTATTGCTTGTTATCTGTTGTATTAATTTTAACTTGGAAAGCTTTTAATATGAAAATTTTAGTTGTAGAGGATGACAAGTTAAATGCCTATGCACTCACCGCCGTTTTGACTAACCAAAACTATGCGGTTGAAGTTGCCACTGATGGTGATGCCGCTTGGGATTTGATTCAAACTTACGATTATGATTTAATCCTCCTGGATGTAATTTTGCCCAAGCTGGATGGCATTAGTCTTTGTCGTAAAATCCGGTCTAGTGGTCTGCAAATGCCAATATTATTATTGACAGGGCGCAATAGTAGTCATGAAAAAGCGATCGGATTAGATGCAGGCGCAGATGACTATGTAGTTAAACCCTTTGAGCAAGAGGAGTTAATTGCTCGTATTAGGGCACTATTGCGTCGCAAAGGCGTAACCTTACAGCCTGTACTGGAGTATGGTAAGTTGCGGCTAGACCCTAGTAGCTGTGAAGTGATTTATGCTGGCAATCTGTTGCCACTTACCCCAAAAGAGTTTGCTCTGTTAGAACTATTCTTGCGAAATAGTCGCCGGGTATTTAGCTGCGGCATGATTTTAGAACATCTTTGGTCTTATGAAGATACTCCACAAGAAGAAGCTGTTCGCACTCATATCAAAGGGTTACGGCAGAAACTTAAAGCTGTAGGAGCGCCCAGTGATTTGGTTGAAACAGTTTATGGGATTGGCTATCGTCTGAAACAACTGGAAGATGGGGAGCAGAAGAGCAGGGAAGCAGAGGGACAGGGGAGCAGAGGGGAATTAGATCGGGCAAAGTCCCCAGCCACAAATCTCAAATCACAACAGCAAACACTAATGGCAGTTGCAGAAATTTGGCAACGATTTCAAGGGCGGGTAGATGAGCAGGTGAGGGTGCTGGAGGAAGCGATCGCAACTTTAAATCAAAATAGTTTAAATGCCGAATTACTCTCCCTTGCAGCCAAAGAGGCGCATACCTTGGCAGGATCTTTAGGTACTTTTGGCTTGCCTCTTGGCTCAAAATTTGCACGCAATATTGAACTGTTACTGAGTTCTGGTCAAAGCTGGAGTAAATCTGAGATTAACAACCTCGAAAGTTGGGTCAAGTTATTACGTCGGGAAATTGAGGGAAACGACACAGCGGCAATATCTGCATCACCAACCCCACAGGTATTAAAAACAGTGACGCAACCGCTGCAAAATGACCCTCATACAGAAACTAAAATATTGGTTGTGGATGATGATCCGCAAATTCAGGCATTGTTGCAAACCTTACTTACTCCTTGGGGACTCAAAGCGATCGCTCTTGAAGATCCGCGCCAGTTATGGGAAACTTTGAAAGCGGTTGCTCCAGATATGCTTATTTTAGATGTGGAATTACCTTATACAAATGGTATAGAACTTTGCCGATTGGTACGCAACGATCCGCGCTGGAGTGAGTTACCCATCTTATTCCTCACTGTGCATAGCGATGCCGAGATGGTAAATCAGGTATTTAGCGTTGGTGCTGATGACTTTGTAAGCAAGCCCATTGTCGGGCCAGAACTAGTAACGCGAATTGTCAATCGCTTAGAACGGTTAAAATTGCGGCAACGTGTGGCGCAGGGGGGCAGGAGAGTAGAGGGTGAAGCTTCTCCCTCATCCCATAATTCACAAGCCATCAACGAATTGGAATTGAGAGTAGCAGAGCGCACCGCCGAGTTAATTAGGGTGAATCGACAGTTGCAGTCACAACTTGATGAGCGCCAGCGGACACAGGAAGAACTACGATTCTCTCAAGCCCGATTTGCCCGAATTTTAGATATTGCTGATGATGCAATTATTTCCATTAATGGATTCCAAAGCATCACCTTGTTTAATCAAGGAGCAGAGAAGATTTTCGGCTACTCTGCCCAGGAAGTGATTGGTCAAGTTCTTGATTTACTCTTACCACAGCGCTTTTTTCAAGCGCATCGCCAACATGTGGTTGACTTTGGCCAATCTCCCAATATTGCCCGCCGGATGGGAGAACGGCGTGAAATCTATGGTCGCCGCAAAGATGGCACTGAATTTCCAGCGGAAGCTTCCATCTCCAAAATAGACATGGGCGAGGAAATATTTTATACGGTTATATTGCGAGATGTCACAGAGCGTAAGCAAATCGAACGGATGAAAGATGAGTTTGTCTCTGTTGTTAGTCATGAACTCCGCACACCTTTAACTTCGATTTACGGCTCTTTAGGAATGCTAGCCAGTGGTTTGCTACCGACAGACTCAGAACAGGGAAAACGTTTGCTGCAAATTGCCACTGATAGCAGCGAACGCCTAGTACGCTTAATCAACGACATCCTAGACATTGAGCGAATTGAGTCGGGTAAGACGAAGATGGAACCAGAAATCTGCAATATCGTTGATCTGATGGCTCAAGCAGTAAATGTCATGCAGCCTCTAGCCGACAAAGCCGGAGTGAAAGTATCTATTTCTGACCTATCCGGTCAAGTATTGGCAGATTCCGATCGCATTGTCCAAACCTTAACCAATCTACTGAGTAACGCCATTAAATTTTCATCTGCTGGTTCTACGGTTTGGTTGGGGGCGCAACAACAAGAGAATGAAGTTTTGTTGACAGTCAAAGACACCGGACGCGGTATCCCAACTGATAAACTTGAAAGTATCTTTGAGCGCTTTCAACAAGTTGACTCTTCAGATTCACGCAACCATGATGGTACTGGTTTAGGTTTGGCAATTTGTAAGAGCATTATGCAACAGCATGGCGGACGCATCTGGGCTGAAAGTACATTGGGCGAAGGTAGCACTTTTTACGTTGCTCTGCCGTTGTTTGGGACTTTCCAAAATACTAATTTAGACAACTCTTCAAACATCCCCATAACTTATAGTAGTTACGAGCAAACCGCAAATAGCCGAGTAAGTGCAGATTTTGTTGAGCGGATAAATAAACCATTTCCAGAGAACTACCTATTGCAATCGTTGAGACAAGTGTTTGCTAAATCCTCAAAGCGAGTCCGCATTCTGATTGTTGAGGACGATACCAATTTAGCTCAACTGCTCATTACCCTATTTGAAAAGCATAAAATTGAAACCTTCCTAGCCAAAACCGGACGAGAAGCAATCCGCCTGAGCCAAGAAGTGAATCCTGACTTAATGATTCTCGACCTGATTTTGCCAGAAAGCGATGGGTTTGCAGTGGTAGATTGGTTACAACAACACAATCACCTCTGTAATATCCCTGTAGTAGTTTACTCAGCTAGAGAGTTGGATCAGGCCGAACACAATCGACTGAAGTTAGGACATACAGAATTTTTGACTAAAGGGCGTGTTACCACCCAGGAATTTGAACAACGGGTGATGGAATTACTTCAGCGAATTACCCTGAACCAACAAGAGGACAGCAGTGATGACAACAAAGCAAATTCTAGTGGTTGATAACGAGCAGTATATTCAAGAAGTTGCCAAGATTTGCTTGGAAACAGTTGCAGGCTGGAAAGTAGTGACAGCGAGTTCTGGTCAAGAGGGCATAATTAAAGCTGAAACTCACCAACCAGATGCAATTTTACTAGATGTGATGATGCCAAATATGGATGGTATCACTACGTTTGAAAAGTTACAAGCCAATCCATTAACTAAAGCAATTCCGGTGATTTTATTAACTGCCAAAATCCAGGCTTCCGATCGCCGTCGCTATACCCAGATGGGAATGATCAGTGCGATCGCTAAACCATTCAATCCTCTAGAATTAGCTACTGAAGTAGCAATAGCGCTGGGCTGGAGTCTCGAAAAGTAGGGTAACACAGATTGCGCTTCTAAACCTCGTTTCCAGCCTTTGGCTGGAAATGCTTCTCAATGCGGCTCTGCCGCGAATAAGGGAGGCGGGAGCCTCCCATAGGCATTCCCAGTCTCTGACTGGGAACGAGACTAATGAGCGAAATCTTAGATTAACGCAAACCTAAAATTTCGGAAATCGCCGCTACAATATCTAAATAAAAGTTACCTTTTACTGCACGAAACAACTCAAAGTTAGAGTCAGGGGCACCAAAAAATGGTCTGAGAAACCATCCTAACTGCATACCAACAAAAGCATAAAGCAATAACCAGGATCTTAAAATAGTGGTGCGGGTTTTTTTACCAACTTCATCTTGTTGAGAAAGTAATTGCATTCCTTCGTATAGGAATTTAACACCAAAGATGCCTGTAATACCAAAAATTAACACATTCAACAGTTTAAAAAATTGATAAGAATCGGGTGTAGTAATCAGGAAAAATAGTGTAACTGGTGCCAAGCTGAATAAAAGCACACTAATCACTGATACCGATGTCAGCAACACCACGAAATGCTGTTGAATACTACTCCGGGAACCAAACAAAACATTAAAAAAGAATAAAGTCGGGAAACAAATAATCAGCGTTAATAAATAAAACGCCGGAAGTTTAATAGCGCCAGATAATGCCTGTGCCCAACTATGGGACGCGCCGATAATTGCGCCATAGATGGCAAAGAAAATGGAACTAGATACGAACAGAGAACTGATTTTATTTTGTAATCTAACTCCGTGACGAATTTCTTCTAAGAATGCCTGGCGATCGCGTAGTAAATTAACCAAGACACCCAATTGCTGAATTCCGAGCTTTTCCTTGTTTCGCATATTTTTATATGTTGTATGTTTTGTTAAATTACTAATGAATATTTAACGAATTCCTAAGAGATAGCTAATAGCTTGAATAACACTCAAATAGAAATTACCTTCTCTTTCACGGAATAGTTGAAAAGCAGAATCAGGTGTACCAAAAAACGGTCTGAGAGTCCAGCCTAACTGACTGCCTACGAAAGCGTAAAGAAATAACCAAAATTGCAAAATTTTCTGGCGTGTCTTGCTACCTTCATTATCTTGTTCTAAAACTAAACTCGTGGCTTGATATAAAGATGAAACACCAATAAATCCAGTTAAAGCAAAGACGAATACATTTAACAGAATTAAAAATTGGTAATTATTGGTAGTAATCAAGAAAAACAGTGTAATTGGTGCAAAGCTAAATAAAAGTACGCTCGTGATTGAAACAGCAGTCAGCACTAATGCTAAATGCTGTCCAAAAGTCCGTTTTGAGCCAAAAATAATGTTAGCAAAGAACAACGTCGGGATACAAATCAGAAGTGTGATTAAATAAAGGGCCGGGAGTTTAATGGCGGAAGACAAAGCTTGCATCCAACTATGGTATGCACCAATGATTCCACCATAAGCGGCGAGAAATAAAGAACTGCAAACTAGCAGCGAAATAATTTTAGTTGGTAATCTTGTACCTTGGCGAACTTCCTCTAGAAATCCTTGGCGATCGCGCAGGAATCCAATCAGCACTGCAAAGTATTTGATTCCTAATGATTTGCGTTCAATCATGTTATCCTCACACAGGTAAAATTCTAAGTTTCATCTGAGTAATCACCGCCAGAACCATACTTCCAGGCATCAATCAAACGATGCCAATAATATTGTTGTTCATTTGCTTGATTCTTAATCCATGTTTCTAGCATTGGACTTAGCCAAAACAAGGCAGTGTATACACCTAAATTACTGTAATGTAACATCCAATCTAACAAACTTGCCAAACCTACTTGCGGAATTATTTTGGCAACTAATACCGGATGGTATAAACCAGTTTTTAACAGTGTTTGTGTTAATGCCGAAAACTGCACTATATCTTGTAAAAATGGTTTTAACACTGGTGTACCTAACTGTTGCATTTCCTGAAATACCGCTGAGAGTAGTTGGTTAATTTGATCTGGAGCAATTTTTTGATTTACACCAACACTCATCGCCTTTTGAAACAACCAGGTGACAGTCAAACTTGGCTGATAGGGTTGCAGCAGTGTTAATGCTTTTGCAGATAATTGTTCTGTTTCCAGCGCTTCGTAAATGCCATAAGTTAAACGCTTCAGATGACGTACCATTGCCCCAAAACCACCAAAACTCAAGGGAGATTGACTACCACTGCTATCTCCGGCTGGTAGAATGCGACTCCAAGGAGTTTCCAATGGACTTTGGCGATAGGTGGGAAAGAAACCAAATAGCGCTCGTTGAAATTTCAGCTTGCTCAATTCCACTCCCTGATATTCTGGTAAAAGACGCAGATATTCTTCAAATAGAGCTTCTAAACTCAAGCGTTGGGGATGTGCATCCATGTAGGTAAACAAGTAAGTTGTTCTGCCATCCCTGGCTGGGAAGGCTTCCCAGAAGTACTGACATTGATTCTGCAAAGATGTAAATGATAATAATAAATCGCCTGAGTTATTTTCCGGAAAACCTTGAGCGCAACTTCCTACAACCAAGCACAGTGCATCTGGTTTTTTTCCTTGGCGTGCTTGTTGGGTGATGGGTGAAAGATGTCCCATCGCGTCGATTAACAAGCGAGTTTTGAGTTGGTTATTTACCATCACCCCATCTGGATGAACCACCGCTTCGGTAAAGGGTGTGTTTTCTAACAACTTTCCACCAGCAGCGAGAAATCGGGTTTTCAAAGTAGCTAATAAATAAACTGGATCTACACCGATATTTAAGACATCCTCTACCCAAACTTCTGTACCGCCATTAAAACTAACTCGCGCCGGGTTATATTGAGTGGCGATCGCACTCTCTAATTCCTCCTCAGTCAGCAAGTTCAATTCCACAAACACATCTAATTCTTTGCGAGAAATATTCCACTCTTGTTCCCTCCCCCGCAAAATACCCCGTTCCATCAATGCCACCCGCAGTCCCTTCACCGCTAAGGCGCAACCAATTAAAATACCCAATGTGCCACCGCAGATAAGCACATCCCAGTCTACAACTCCTAAAGGCTGTTGACTTTCTTTAACTAGCGTTGGTACTGGTGCGGAGTTTTCGCGCAGAGATGTTAGAATGCGATCGCCTTGGCGCAATCCTGCTAAAACATCGCCGGGTAATTGGGAAAGAATTTCTTCAGTTAGAGACATTTTGGAAAAACTCAACTCTACATTCCAAAACTACCTGAGAATGAAGAAAGTAGCTGAATAAAAAGACCTCTCCCTGGTTTTACTTACTACATAAAACCGTCCCTCCCCGACTCGGCTACGGTGTACACACAAGTCTGAAGTAGTTTACGAATCTGGTTTTTACCCCACCCTAACCCTCCCCGATGGATTAGGGAGGGAACTAGATTTGTTTTTCCCCCCTTGGAAAGGGGGGATTAAGGGGGGTAATTTGACTTATGTATACACCGTAGCCGAGTTAGAGAGGGCAAGAATTGAGCTTTAATTTAAGGCTGGGAGAGGTTTGGCTAACTCACGTTAAATTATCCCAAACCGAATAATTTTGCGATCGCAGGCAATAATTTATTACCCGCTTCCACCAGAGAAGCAACAGCAGGTAAGCCTGTAAATATCCCTTTCAACATAGTGATTGCTGTTTTTGCCGTCTTCTGCTTGGTGGATTCTTGGGGATTTTTACCTGCTTCTGCTAAAGCTTTCACCTGTTCTAGCGCTTCGGCTTTCTCTTCTTCTGGCAAATATGTGGATTGTATAATTGCATCTTGCAACTGCGACAATAATTCTTTGATTCCTGGTTTCTCGGCATCGGTTGCATCAGGTAACTGACTGAGGGCAATACTTACATTACCGCTGATGGTTCCTAGATTAGCAATAGAACTATTGCCAGCGATACCGCTAACATTACTGCTACCTTGAATATTGATGCCGCTGATATCTGACATGTTGGTATTTCCTTGTGTATAAAATTTCGGCTGCTGGAGTGCAGTGTCTACCATATTTTCTAAACTAATAATGCGCTTATCTTTTTCTACCAGCAATAATTGCTGACTCTGCGATAAAGCTTTGAGTTGATTATAGTCATCAAAATATTCTGCACTCAGTTGAGATTTATCGCTACCTGCTGCGGTTTTGGCTCTGAGCAAGATTTTATCATCGCCGCGTTTCTCCATTGCCACGATTTCTAACTCGGCTTCGGGATGGTTTTCGGCGAGGTTTTTGAAAGCGATCGCAACAGCGCGGGGGTCAACGCCTTGATTATGGTAAAGGTCAAGGGTGTCAAAAATTGGCTGGATGAAGTCGGCAAAATCCCCGTTTGCAAATACCTCTTGCTTATTATCAGGTTTGCGAAGCGGGTCAGGATCTTCTTTTGTGGGTAAGCGTATGAAGACATATTCACACCTCACCCCATGCAATTTAGTTGTATTTGTAATTCCCCAATCTTCAATGTACGCGCCAGTCAGTGTTGCACCTGTTAAATCGGTTGCATCTAGTTGCGTTTGCTTCAGCTTTGCTCTTGACAAATCGGCATCTTGCAAGTTGGCTTCACTGAGATCGGCGCTAATAAAGCTGGCATCCGCTAGGTTAGCTTTTTGTAAGTTGATACCCCGCAGGTCTTCACGGTCAAAGTTTTTATCCTGTCCCTGTCCTGTAACCAGCAGTTGACGTACTTGTGAGTTTTGCAGATAAGTTGAGCCAGGACGAACACGGTCAAGCATTTTGGCTTGATGCCAATGGCTACAGACAAGAATAGTGTTTCGGAAATCTGTACTCTTGAGTGTGGCTTGGGTGAAATCAGCATTGGTTAAGTCAGCGCCACGAAAACTTGTACCTCCTATTGCAGCAAAGGCGATCGCGATATTGCGAATTAAGGAGTGCTTTTGATCTCCTTTCATGGCTCGCCAACTAATATAGATGCTAAGTAACGTTCCAGCTACCGCGACGGCGAAGCCTCCAGCGAAGGCGACGGCGACGGCGACGGTGAAGGGTCTTGCGGCTACGGCTACGGCTATGGCTACGGTTGCGGCTATGGCTGCGGTGAAGGCTATGGCTGCGGTGAAGGCTCCAGCTACGGCAAAAGCTACGGCAAAGGCTACGGCAAAGGCTACGGCAAAGGCTAAGGTGAAGGCTACGACGAAGGCTCCGTATAGGGCTGGGGTTAAGGCTACAGCGATGACTCTTCCTCCTACGATGGGTTGGGCTACGGCAAAAGCTATACCTACGGCTGCGTAACAGCTTACGACGAAGGCTCCGGCTCCTAAACCAGCTGCTACTCCTTGGCGAATTGTGAGGAAGAAAAAGGAAATCAATACGATTAAAAAAATCCAGTTGTTAATCTGATTCTTTAAGCTGAAATCAAATATTTGTGGCACGAAAGAACCGTTGTAAAGCCATAAAATTCCTGAGAGTCCCGACAAAAGCCACGAGACAAGGACTAGGAAAATTGCCCACCGGCGTTGCAGTCCAGCTTTGGCATGACTGAAGTTTGCCCCTGTTAAATTAGCATTGGTGAAGTTTGCCCCTCGGATGTCGGCATAGCTAAAGTTTGCACCCGCAAGGTCTTGTCTACCTTTGAAGTTGCGTCCTCGGAGATTTTGACCGGAGAAGTCTAAAGCCATGTTCCACTTTACAAAGGTGAGCAAATTTTACTACACCCTCACCCCTGTACATTTAGGAATGGCTAGATATTTTTCCTTAATGGAGTTCAAAGACTCGTTAACGAGTATAAAAGACTCGTTAACGGAGTTCAAAGACTCGTTAACGAGTATAAAAGACTCGTTAACGGAGTTCAAAGACTCGTTCACGAGTATCAAAGACTCATTAACGGAGTTCAAAGACTCGTTCACGAGTATAAAAGACTCATTAACGGAGTTCAAAGACTCATTAATGGAGATCAAAGCCTCGTTCACGAACATAAAAGACTCGTTGACGGAGTTCAAAGACTCATTCACGAGTATAAAAGACTCGTTGACGGAGTTCAAAGCTTCGTTCACGAATATAAAAGACTCATTGTTGAACCTGACTTTTCACGTTATGTGGAAAAGTCCACCAAAAACCTAACCCCCTAACCCCCAACCCGTGGCGGGAAGGGGGAAAATTCAAAGTCCTCTCCTTTTAGGAGAGAGAAATAGAAGTGAGGTTTTCCAGATGCCGTGAAAAGCCAGATTGTTGAACTACAGCCACTGATTACCACTGTTCCACTATAAGACTATCTACATAGCTAAAATGCTGATCATTTGTAGCTAATCTCCAGCTACATTCCAGACATTGGGCTGCAATCCAAATGTCATTTTCTGGGATCGGTTTACCTTTGCGCTTTAAGGAAAGGCGTGTTTGGGCATAGAATGTAGCGGTTTCTCGCCCCATTGTAACCACAGCACAAGCTCTGAATAGCGAGTCAAGTTTTGCAAGAAACGCGCAGAATTTTCCGCTCCAAACAACAGTTCAGCAACAACAGGTAATGGTAGGACGATATTTGGCAAGGCTATCACTCTTGCAACTGCGTAGCTTGCCGCCGTAGGCATCGCATCACCGTTGAGATAGCGGCGTTAACAATGTTAGCCTGCACAATGCCGCCTGCAAATTGGGGTAGTAATTGAGAGTTCACTTTTGTCCTGCCAAGACTTGTTCGGCACTCAAATCCAACTGTGGAAAAGTAAAAGAAATGATGCGTTCTTGTCCTCGGAATGCAACAGCATCATAGAACCCTTCTACTAGGGTGCATATTGTTACTATCTCTTGAATCGGGTCAACAATCCAGTATTCGGGAATTTCCAGAACAGCATACTCAGAACGTTTGCTGCGATAATCCGTGGTTTGTGTCGATTCGCTGACGACTTCTACTACTAATATGGGGGGAGTTTCGTTGAGTTCGATTACAGCCTCTCGATTAGAAAGTGCTTCCCACTGCTGTGTTGGTAATACTACTACATCTGGAATTCGTGAGGTGTCCCAGCGTCCCACCCGTGGCGAACGCACTCCGACAGAAAACTTTTGTGCTGTCCAATTCTGGCCCATTTTGGCACTTTCATCATCAAAGCTTCGCTCTAAAAACTTGGAGATGCCACCGTGCTTGCCAGTGCCAAGGCTCATAGGAATTAATTCTCCATCTACCAATTCATATTGGGTATCCGTGCCATCGTTATACAAAAGATATTCTGCAAAAGTAAATTTTTTTGTGGTTGCAGTCATAGCGATACCTACGGTGGGCTGCGCCTACGCCATCCTCATTGATGACTCAATACAGAGTTATTCTACTTGCATTACAGGAAATACTAATGGAACGTTCAAAATTAATTGCTATTCTTACAGGTTTGATTTCGGTTATTTTAGCGATCGCTTACCTCATCCTAGTCCAACTGCTAGACTAGCACAATATGAAACCCGCCCCTATTAGTAGAATACAGTCCATTGCAATACTCTCTATTCTACCCAATTTTTAATATGACTGTAAATAATTTATTATCTTTCTACTACTATAAGCAGTAATAAATTGAAAATTTTATCTATCATTTGATGATATACCAAATACCGTTATTACTTTGACGTAAAACTTGGTATTTTTGCTCAACAAATTCTAGCATTTTGGGGAAATATTCTTTAATTATAGCCTGGGGCCCATAATCAATAAAGATATAAGGAGGCTTTGATGAATCTAATTGCTCTATAAGTTTTACCCATTGTTCAGGCAAAAAATATTCAAGTGCCCAACCACGTAGTATTGTTGCTTGAGTCCGCCCAGAAAAGTAGTAAATAGATGGATCACCAGCTACATAAATCTCACCAGCAAGACTTTCTGGTTGAGAGATAAAGTTAGCCTCTGAGTGGAGAGATGGATATTTTTTTCTAAAGACAGTCTGATATTCCAATCGTGTATCTTCAGTTAAAGCAAAGTTATTATTAACCAGAGTTACACTCTTTTTTATCAGGGTGGATGATAAAGGTAATAACAATAAAAATATGAGCAAAATTGTCGGAACTGGGGAACTTAATTCTTTTAAATAGTTCCATAATATATCTAATCCTTTAGTTGCTAAAATACCTATGGGTACAAATAATAGTAAAAAATGGTATTCCCATAGGGCTTTATATTGTAGAACAATAACACTTGAACCAAAAACACACCAAACAATAAGTAGTAAAGTAAATATATTTTTAGACTTACGTAATGAAGCATCAACTGCAATAATAGCTATTAAGACTAAAGGATAAAAACTCTGCAAGAACCATTTTATTCCCGAAATAAAGTCACTTTGCTCCAAAGCAGAATTAGCAATAATAAGAGGTGGATATATAAAGAATGTCTGATACACTATTGAAAAACTATTAAACCAGACAAAGTAGGTGGCAACTACTAAAAGAGGAAACATAATACCTATAAAAATTGGCAAACAAATTTCAATAAATATTTTTTTAATGCTCTCCCGCTTGATTAATACAGAATACATTAATATAGTTAGCCAAAATGAAAACAAAATACACAGAAATATTAATTTAAATAGAAGGATAATTCCACCAATAAAGCCTGACAGTAAAACCAGGATAAATCTTTGCTTTCCTTCGGTTTTAAAAGATTGAAAAGTTAGCCAAAGACAAAGGAATAAAGGAAAACCAACTAGCGCTTCCACTTGAGTAAGATGCCAAGCACCTGAAACAATATAGTAAACACCAACCGTTAACAAAGGTACTAGACTTGCGATTATCTGATGCCGAAAATAGCTTTTTAGAGTCAGCAGCAATATTATCGAAAAAAATACCATGTAAATAAGTTCAAAGGCATGAATACCAATCTCATTAAAACCAAACAAAGTTCCTGCCAAAAAATAAAAGCAGAAAATCCCCGGTTGCTTAATATCCCAAAAATCACGATAGAGTATCTTTCCTTGTTGCATCTCCCAAGCACCTAGCCTAAAAAATGCTTGATCTCCGTCAAATGGAAAAGGTAAATGTACAAGCCCAATTATGACAATAACAATCAAAACTAGAAAGTCAATTCTATTTAATTTAGCAACACAATTCATAATATAAAAGCTTTAATTTAAAATTAAGTCACTATCCCGCAGTAACTAAGAAACTGGCAAGATAACAGTAATTATGTAGCTTTTTAGTAACTAATAATGTTTAGATAATGTTTAGAGGCTGTAAAGAAGCTGTAATAGTAAATGTTTATATACCTCTTGGTATTTAACTATAATCTTAACTTTGCTTTGTTATGCCACACTTTGTAGAGATTGCAAATGTTTGTAGTCTAAGTAAAACTCCATATTCATATATTGTTTAAATAAGTAGATAGGCGCGAAAAAACTAAACCATGTAAAGATAAATAGATCGAATGCATCTACCGAAATAATTTAAATACAAGCGCTCATTTAAGGGTATTCCTGACTTGTAAGCAAAACCAAACTTTGTGTTTTACTTTAAAACAACAGACAAACCAGAGAAAGTTAAAAATAAACCAGTGATAATCAGGCTAAACGCAAATGCTGGTACTAATTCGCAAGGTACAGAAGTTTTATCAGCAAGTAGATGCATCACTAGCAGAACGTCTAAAGCTTTACTTTAGACGTTCTGCAAAACTATTTTTGCACTCTTGGGGAAAGGGGTACATGGTAATTCTATCGCCGCTTTCCCTTTTATCCCTTACCCCTTACCCCACAACTGCTAGAAGTCTTTTGATCAACTGCGACTAGATCGGTAAGTGTGTGGTGTGTGTCTCAAGTATTAATGTGGATATAGACACAGCACAATAACTTGCATTAAAGGAAATACTGATGGAGCGTTCAAAATTAGTTGCTATTATTACAGGTGCGATTTCGGTCATTTTAGCGATCGCTTACCTCATCTTAGTCCAATTGCTGGACTACCGGGACATGAAACCCGCCCCCATCAGCCAATTTGACCAAGCGCCTGCCATTGTTTCTGTTTGTTGGCAGATTGACAAAGTTACCGAAGTGTAGTTTATATTTAGCTGACTTGTAGAGACGCAATCAATTGCGTCTCTTGTCATTTATGTCAATAAGTAAAAACTACTGATGACTATTGATTAAACCAACAGTTAATTCATAGATAAAAAACAATAGCTATTATTCATTCCTCAAATAGTCGATTATATAAGATTTATTTAGAGGAATTATCTCAAATTTATTTAGATAAAGTAATTCCATTTGGACAGATATAACGGTAAGCTGTTTCTAACAAAATTAAGCAAATATAAATTTGCCTTATCTGCGAGTGCTGGGTTAACTGGGATCAACGCAAGTTGACTCAAAACCCAAGTTTTTGATGACAATATAGAGGTAAGTTGATGGCTCAGTTTCTACTTGAGACTGTTTGGCTAGTTCCGTGCTATGCCTTAATAGGTGGCTTGTTAGCCGTACCTTGGTCACCGGGGATCATTCGCAAAACGGGGCCAAGACCGGCGGGTTATGTAAACTTGGTAATGACATTTTTGGCGTTTGTACATAGTGCGATCGCCTTACAAGCAACTTGGAATCAGCCACCCCAAGAAGTATTTATTCCTTGGTTATCTACGGCTGGTTTAGACCTCACCATTGCTTTGGAAATATCTTCGGTGAGTGTTGGTGCTTTGGGTGTAATTACTGGCTTGAATTTGCTGGCGCAAATTTATGCGATCGGCTACATGGAAATGGATTGGGGTTGGGGACGCTTCTATTCTTTATTAGGATTATTTGAAGCGGGACTATGTGCCCTTGCTCTGTGTAATAACTTATTCTTCAGCTATGTAATTTTGGAAGTCCTGACGCTGGGAACCTACCTGCTAGTTGGCTTATGGTTTAGCCAGCCGTTGGTAGTCTCAGGTGCGAGAGATGCTTTCTTAACTAAGCGGGTAGGAGATTTATTCTTGCTGATGGGCGTGTTGGCATTATGGCCCCTCGCCGGAACTTGGAATTACACAGAACTAGCTGAATGGGCGGCTACTGCAAATGTTAACCCGACAACAATGGCACTGGTAGGTTTAGCCTTAATTGCCGGGCCGATGGGCAAATGTGCCCAGTTCCCCCTGCATCTGTGGTTGGATGAAGCAATGGAAGGCCCAGTTCCCAGTACAATTTTGCGGAACTCGGTAGTAGTCGCTAGCGGTGCATGGGTGCTGATTAAACTGCAACCTGTGTTAAGCCTGTCGCCCATAGTTTCCTCGGCTATGGTGGGGATTGGGGTAGTGACAGCAGTGGGCGCTTCTTTAATTGCGATCGCTCAAATTGATCTTAAACGCTGCCAATCCTATTCTGTCAGTGCCTACATGGGTTTAGTATTCATCGCCGTGGGAGTGCAACAAGACGAAGCGGCACTGTTGTTAGTACTCACCCATGCCATATCCGCAGCGCTGTTGGTGATGAGTACTGGCGGAATTATTTGGAATAGCATTACCCAAGATGTCACCCAATTAGGCGGATTGTGGACACGTCGCCCGATTTCAGCAATAGCCTTTATCATCGGGACTTTGGGGTTAATTGGTTTTCCACCTTTGGGTAGCTTTTGGGCACTGATGGAACTAGCAGATGGGTTGTGGGAAACTCAACCTTGGTTAGTGGGAGTAGTAATAGCGGTAAATGCTTTAACAGCCGTGAGTTTAACCAGAGAATTCGGTTTAATTTTTGGTGGTAAAGCTACACAAATGAGTGAGCGATCGCCTGAAGCTCACTGGCCCATGATTCTGCCAATGATGATTTTACTTGGCTTTAGTCTACATCTTCCTTTAGTGTTGCAAAGCTTATCACTTTTACCCGATTGGGCAACTTTAAATAAAGATGTCGCACTACTTTTAATTTGGTCGAGCCTTTTCGGTTGCAGCATCACTGGCGTGATTTATTTAGGGAATATTCCTAAACCGATTCGCTTACCTTGGCAAGGCTTGCAGGACTTGTTCGCATACGACTTTTACACCCCCAAACTCTATCGGATGACCATTATTTTTGGAGTTGCCAAAATCTCCCAACTTGCCGATATGATTGACCGCTTTGTAGTCGATGGCATCGTTAATATGGTTGGTTTATTTTCGCTCTTAGGCGGCGAAAGTCTCAAATACAGCACCTCTGGACAAACCCAATTTTATGCCTTAACTGTTCTTCTAGGAGTAGGCGTTTTAGGAATGTGGGTAACTTGGCCATTTTGGGGAGTGCAGTTTTTAGATTTGATTTTCTAAATCACTACATCCAGGTAGCTAATCACCGTTTTATTACAAACAGACATTTAATATTGTGAGGATAATTCCATGAGCAGACAACATCCCCAAATCAATCTTTCTAGAAGAAGTTTATTCAAGTTTGGTGCAGGTGCGATCGGTACAGGTGTATTGACAGCCGGACTTGGTTCAAACTTATTTGCAGCCGAAAAACCCTTGGCAGAAGATGAGATTACCCCCGATAAGGCATTACAAGAATTACTGGACGGTAATGACAGGTTTGTGAAAAGAAAACGTAAAAGTCCTAACCAAAGCTATACGCGTTTGCAAGAAATTGCCAAAACTCAAAAACCATTTGCTTCTATTTTAGGTTGTGCAGATTCACGGGTTCCCTCTGAGATTGTCTTTGACCAGGGACTTGGGGATTTATTTGTCTGCCGTGTAGCTGGTAATATTGCTACACCAGAAGAAATTGGTAGCCTAGAATTTGGTAGCTTAGTATTAGGAACCAAAGTCATTATGGTAGTGGGGCATGAAAGATGTGGTGCGGTAGATGCTACAATCAAAGGCGCTCAAGTACCAGGACAAATTGGCAGTCTGCTTGATGCGATTAAACCAAGTCTAGAAAGTTCAAAAGATCAACCAGGAGATAAGCTAGAAAACGTTTGTAAAGCAAATATTATAGCACAAGTTAAAAAGTTGAAATCCTCGCCAGTTTTATCTGAGTTAATCAAAACAGAAAAGCTGAAAATAGCTGGTGGTTATTACGATTTAGATACTGGCAGAATCAGTATAGTAGTTTAGCTTTTTTGTCCTTAATCTCGTTTCCAGTCTCCGACTGGAAATGCACTTCATTACGGCTCTGCCGTAAATGAAGAGGCAATTCAGAGATATTTATAACAATTAGCAATTTTCTAAAATCCCAAATTACCATGTTAAGTGTTTTGATTTGGCTCCCAATTTTAGCCGCTACTCTCATAGCAATATTACCTGTAAGTTTCCCTACTTATCGCATTCGCTTAACAGCATTAATTTTTTCTGGGATAGTTCTCTTTTGGAACCTTTTTATCCTGTTAAAATTCGATATCAGCAATCCAGGGATGCAATTTAAAGAGTATCTGCCCTGGAATGAAACCCTTGGCTTGAGCTATCAATTAGGTGTTGATGGGCTTTCTATATTGATGTTGGTCTTAAATAGCCTGCTCACCTGGATTGCTATTTACAGCAGTAGTAAAGAAACTGAACGTCCCCGGTTATTCTACTCCATGATTTTATTAGTTAGTGGAGGAGTCGCTGGTGCTTTCTTAGCTGAAAATTTGCTGTTATTCTTCCTATTCTACGAACTAGAACTAATCCCCTTTTACTTACTAATTTCTATTTGGGGAGGGGAAAAACGAGCTTATGCGGGGATTAAATTCCTGATTTATACTGCTGTTTCAGGAGCATTAATTCTGGCAACATTCTTGGGTATGGTGTGGCTGAGTGGTTCTACCAATTTTGCTTTTGATGCAGTCTCTACAGAAAACCTGTCAACAGCAAAACAAATCCTTTTACTAGCAGGGATAGTATTGGGTTTTGGCATTAAAATTCCCTTAGTTCCCTTCCATACTTGGCTACCGGATGCTTACGTTGAAGCTTCAGCACCAATTGCAATTCTTCTCGGTGGTGTGTTAGCAAAGCTGGGAACTTATGGAGTGTTACGATTCGGGTTGGGTATGTTTCCCCATGCTTGGAGTATCATTGCACCAACTTTGGCACTTTGGGGAGCAGTCAGCGCTATTTATGGGGCAGTAATTGCGATCGCTCAAAAAGACATCAAGCGCATGGTAGCATACAGTTCCGTCGGCCACATGGGTTATATCTTGCTAGCTGGTGCCGCTAGTACTCCCTTAGCACTTGTGGGTGCAGTCGCCCAAATGTTTAGCCACGGTATTATCCTGGCAATCCTTTTCCACTTGGTGGGAGTCGTAGAAGCCAAAGTCGGCACCCGCGAATTAGATAAACTCAATGGTTTGATGAGTCCCATACGCGGCTTACCTCTAATTAGTGCTTTACTCGTTTTAAGCGGGATGGCTAGTGCTGGTATTCCCGGTTTAACAGGATTTATTGCAGAATTTATCGTCTTTCAAGGTAGTTTCTCTACCTTTCCCATTCCGACAATTTTGTGTGTAGTAGCTAGTGGCTTAACCGCAGTTTATTTTGTCATCCTCCTCAACCGCACTTGTTTTGGTAGACTTGATAATTTCGCCTACTATCCCAAAGTTCTTTGGTCTGAGAAAATACCAGCTTTAATTTTGGCAGCTTTTATCATCTTTTTGGGCGTACAACCCACTTGGTTAGTGCGTTGGAGTGAATCTACAACTACAACAATGGTAGCTGCAATTCCTTCCTTAGAAACAACCGTAATCTCTGAAGTAGCGCTGAAGTAATAAATAATTGAGAGTTGCGATTTAAACACAGAGTGGCGCAGAGTTTAGAAATTTGATTCGCTCGCTATAAATTTACGCAATTTACCAAATACCATCACTATGACCGCAATTAAAACAGCAATTAAACTACCTCCTTCAAAGCATGAATTTGCTGAAGTAATTCATCGTCTAGAAGCAGGCGGTGCAATGTTACCGGATACTCCAGAAAATTTGATGCAAATCATCGGTTTATACAAAGCTTATGCTGTGCCGATGGATTTTTACTGGCGTGACCTACTTTATATTGCTGAACACGAATTTTTAAACCCGTTTCCCTTGTTTAAATACTTCTTACCAAAAGAGTATTTGGAACGGCATAATCATTACGCTGGCGATGATGCTGATTTGCGAATTTGGCGCGGCGAAGCTACTGCACATCCAGAACTTTTGGCATTTATTGAGAAAGGTGAAACTTTCAAAATGCCGAAGTTGTTGCATCACTTGTTCCATGATCGCATTAATATGGAATTTGCTGAAGCTTGTATGCGAGCGATGTTATGGCACAGAGGTATGGGTGGACAATTTGACCCTTACCTAGATTCAGAAGAATACAAAGCCAACGCCGACCGAGCAATTAAAGCTTACTTTCAAGGCAACCCCGTAATGCTGGGACTGTACAAACTATTCCCAGATATGTTTTTGGAACAGTGCCGCCAGATGTCGTACTACGCTAATCTGGGCTTATTCTGGGAAATCATGGCCCCAGTGTTCTTTGAAATGTCCGATCGCTATGACGAAGGTACCATTAGCAGCGTCCCAGAGGCGATGAGCTTTTTAGTTAATGGTATATTTGCGATCGCAGGTCGTCCCATTTACCATCATGTTTATATTCGTGGCGAATGCTACGAAATTATCCCCAAATCCAAGGGTTTTATGTGGCTATATGAAGCCGCATTACCTTATGTAGAAGCTGTTTTCTACCGCACCGCACCCTTCCGAGGGACAAAATCTTATAATGCTCAAGCGCGTCAAGTACCGGAAGACCAAAAAGACTTTCACTATGGAATTCTTTACGCTGATGTATTTCCAGTGGGTACTGCTGGCATTCCCCCGACATTATTAATGCAAGATATGTTGCACTTTTTGCCACAATATCTTGTTGATTACTACAGCCAACATTGCCGGGGTGAAGAAGATATGTTGATTCAGTTGGGAGTTAGTTTCCAACGGTCAATGTACTGTGTCACTTCTGCGGTAATTCAAGCCTTGCGAACTGCTCTTTTATATCCTTTAGATGACCCAAATCCCAAGCATTTACAAGCCAATCGAGATTTTTTTGAAATGCAGCTAAATCGCTTTACTCGACCCGACTACAATATTCGTGAGGCTGCTCGTTTGGGAAGTATTCAAAAGCAAGATTATAGATAAGATATCCCCCCAACCCACGCCAGTCGCTTATGGGGGAAACCCCCAGACGCTCGTACCTCGCTAACGCTGCGCTATCGCCCTACAGCCCTTTGGGCATCCTACGGCAGGCGTCTCCCCTTCTCCCAAAGGGAGAGGCTAACGCCAAGGGAGAAGACCGCGCTGGCTCCCCTTAAAAAGGGGGGCTTAATTCAAAAATGCTTGCTTTAATTCCCTCCTTTTTAAGGAGGGTTAGGGAGGATCAAGCCTTATCTGAAACGTATAGCTCACTAATCTACAATTATTATGAACTAGATAATACTCCTGGAATACTCGTCAATTCCATAATTTTCTCAAACTGAAAATCATGAGCTAAATTCTGAATAAAATTTCGTAGTAGTGCATTTTCCGAAGGGATTTGCTCAATCAATGCCAAAATTAAGTCATCACTGCATTGGGCTGCGGCAGTGTATACTTGTTTCACCCATTCAGGCGACATTTCAGACAATAAAGGAACTAAATCCGCAAGCTTCAAGATTGATTCTGTCTCCTGCTGCCTTGCATCTGCTATCTGATAGCTATCTTCTTGATAAATATATTTAACTCCTAAATATTCGCTCAATTTTTCTAGTAATTGTTCCTCGCGAAAAGGCTTGTTAATATAATCATCACAACCCGCTTTAATCATTGCCTCTCGTTGTTCCTCAAAAGCATTAGCGGTTAAGGCGATGATAATGGTCTTGCAATTTTGAATTGAGGTTTCTTCTCTAGCTTTAATAATTTTTGTGGCTTCATAGCCGTCCATAATCGGCATCCGCATATCCATTAAGATTAAATGTGGTTGCCATGTCTGCCAAACTGCGATCGCTTCAGTACCATTTGCCGCTTCCTGAACTGTAAAGCCGATAGATGTCAGAATTTTCATTAGCACTAAACGGCTGTCTTTGGAATCATCAACCACTAAGATACGGTATTCGTTTTGAGCGGGCGCTAAACTAAAAACTTGGCGTCTAGTTTGCTTTATCTGTATTTCGTTGGCTGCGGCTAAATCAATTTGAATATCAAAGGCAAATTTACTTCCCTCGCCAACAGTGCTAATAACGCTAATATCTCCCCCCATTAGTTGCACGTATTTACGGCTAATTGCTAAACCTAGTCCTGTTCCCTGTTGCGATTTCCTTCCGGTTTCAGTTTGTCCAAAAGCTTCAAACAGCAAGTCAATTTCTTGCAGGGCAATACCACGACCGGTGTCTTGTACCTCGAAAAAGAGATGAGGAAGATGAGGGGAAGAGGGGAAAAATTTTTCCTGCTCCTCTACTTTGCAACCCCCAGCCCCCAGACATACCCGCAGCATTACTCTTCCAGTATCAGTAAATTTGATTGCATTTCCCAAGAGGTTAAGCAACACTTGACGCAGTTTACTTTCGTCAGCTTGGATGTATTGGGGAAGATAAGATGTATATTCAAAGACCAATTCTAATCCTTTAGAGGTGGCGCGGAAGCGCAACATCTCTTCGAGACTTTCCAAGAGACGAATTAAGTCAAAACTGTTGAAATTTAATGTTATTCTGCCAGCTTCGATTTTAGACATTTCCAAAATGTCGTTAATTAAGTTGAGGAGATGTTCGCCAGCACGATTGATGATTGCTAGGTTTTGCTGATGTTCAGTAGATAAAGCACGATCGTGGCTCATGACTTGGGTAAAACCGAGGATGGCGTTGAGTGGGGTACGTAGTTCGTGGCTCATGTTGGCAAGGAATTCGCTTTTGGCGCGGTTGGCAGCATCAGCTGTAATCACAGCTTCTTGCAATGCTTGTGACTGCCTTTGAGTTTGCGCTAGCAATTGTGCCTGCTGTAAAGCAACGCCTAATTGATTACCAATTTGAACTACGATATTGATTTCTCCTGGTTTCCATTGGCGCGGCTCGGAATTTTGATAACTCGCTAGTAATCCCCAAAGCTGAGTACCATATAAAATAGGGACAATAATGTAGGCTTTAGCCTGAAAACGCTCTAAGAGGTTGATATAAGAAGAATGAAACCCAGCGTTGTAAATATCACAGACGTAGCGGAAACTTGCGCCTTGTGTGTAAATGCCGCCTTGGGCTGTTTGCACATCAACATCTTGCACCTGATTATCCGCGCTATCCAAAATTTTTGCTAGGCAAAGCCCGTCTTGTAAAATACCTTCTGTGAGATGAGGATCATTGTTGTGTTCTTCTATCAAGGAAATCCAACCATTACCCACCGACTCAGAAACAAATTCGCCACTCCACTGCGGATTGAAACGATAGACAACAACCCGATCGCAGTTAAGCACTTGCCGTAATTCTTGGGTTGTAGCTGCAAATATAGTCTCTAAATTCAGTGTTTGGCGCATCCTTTGAATCGCTTGGGCGATCGCTCTTTCCCGTTCTGCACTCTCACGCAAGGCTTCTTCTGCCAATTTTCTCTCGGTAATATCTGTAATCGTACCGATGTAACCTTTAATTTCTCCACGTTCGCCAATTTCGGGCAAGGCTTGTGCAATTACCCAGACAACTGTGCCATCTTTATGTAAAAATCGATACTCACAATTAGATGGAACTTTCCCGGCGGCTGCTTCATACCATAAACTCAACACGCGATCGCGGTCTTCTGGATGTAAAGCATTTATCCAACCTTTGCCCAGAGACTCTTGTAGTGAAAGTCCGGTAATTTGAGTGCAGCGCTGATTTAAATAGAACCAATTGCCATCTATATCTGCGTAAAATATACAAACTGGTGAGGCTTCTGCCAAAAGTTGATATCGCTGCCTACCTGACTGCAAAGCCAGTTCTGCTAGTTTAGCATCGTTGATATCTGCCCAATAACCAACACATTCTATCGGATTACCAGCTTCGTCACGGATTAACCTCATCTTTTCGTAAAACCAGTGATAACTTCCGTCAGCATGTAACCACCGATATTCGTAAGAGCTGTATTCCCGCTCAACAAGCTCCTTTAATTTCCCTAAAATCAGTTCAACATCTTCTGGGTGGACGTGATGGAGCCAGAAACTGGGATTTTCGATAAATTCTCGCGCTTCGTACCCAACCATTGCCTTAACGTTCTTACTAATAAAGGTAGTGCTAAAATCTCCTGAGTTTTTTTTGCTGCTATAAATCACCACAGGGCTGGAAGTGAGTAGATATTGTAGGCGTTCGTTAGCTAAACGCAGCTCTTGTTCAACGTGTTTGCGTTCGCGTAGCGCGGCTTGCCGTTCGCGTAGCGCGGCTTGCAGTTCGCTAATTTCTACTAAAACTGTACCTATACCAGAGGGGCGATCGTCTTCACCAGGAATCGGAAAATAAGAAACTAAGAAGTGGCGAATAATATCTGGTTGTTTAATTGATGCACCGCTTAATTCTTGATTGAGAATGGGTTGACCGGTTAACAGAACCTGTTGATAAATTGGTTCCACTAAGGGCGCAATGTGGGGTAAAACTTCATAGATTGTCTTGCCAATATGATCATGCTGGGGTAGTCCATTAATCTCCGCCAGTAATTGGTTGATTTGCACAAACCGCAGCTGGCTATCTACAATGTTCATGCCGACAGGAGCGCTGCTAAAAAAGGCATTGAGGCGAGCTTCTCTGAGCGCTAGTTTTTGTTCTAGGGTTTTGCGCTCAATCAACCCACCTAACTGAGCAGCAACAGCACTTACTAGCAAGAGCAAACGTTTATCTACTAATACTGAGCTGCGTTTAAAAAACACTAAAACAGCTAATACTTGGTTTCCAGCCAAGATGGGAACACCAAAACCAGCTTTTAATCCTACCTTTGTTGCATATTGCGATCGCAAAAAAACTGGTTGTGTAACTTTAGAAACATCTTCTATCCATTCTGGCTCCTGGTTTTGCCAAACTCTTCCTGGTAGTCCCACTCCCAAAGCAAATTTCACAGTTTGGCTTTGGCGGAAGAATTCTGCTAAACTACTTTCCTCACCATAAAAACCCAAACTGTGTTCTAAAGTACCATCTTCATTAGGTATCCATGCTTCCCCAAAATCCCAGCCAATGGTGTGACAAATTAAGCGCAAGACCACTGTTAAAGCGCTGTTGACATCACTAGCACGAGTGATAGCTTGGGTTGTTAACAGTAGCAAACGGCTTTCATTTTCTGCCTGCTTGCGTTCAGTAATGTCTTTCGCTGTGCCTAGTACGTAGCATTGCCCATCAATCTCGATCATTTCTGCACTAAACAGTGTTGTCCTGATTTCTCCTGTTGAAGTGCAGACATCAATCTCATAGTTGCGGATGGCTTTTGTTTCTAGCAGGATCTGGGTGAGAAAATTATATTCTTCTGGATTCACCCAAATATTCAATTCTTCATCGGTGCGATCAATAACCTGAGAACGAGAATAACCAAAAAACCGACAAAAGCTGTCGTTAACTTCGATATAGCGTTGATTCGGAACAGTGATTAAAGCAATTGGATCAGGAGATGAGCGAAAAGCTGATGCTAATTTTTCTTCAGAAGCCCTTCGTGCTGCTTCGGCGCGTTGGCGTTCTTTTGCCTCCAATACCAAGGATACTAAATTGCCCAGAGAACGAGCGAAATTTTGGTCTTCTAGCGTCCAATGATGAGCAATTTCTACTGCCTCCATACATAAAACTCCTACAGTTTTTCCCTCCAGCCTAATGGGTGTATCGAGTATAGAGGTAATGCTTAATCTTGAGTAAAATGCAGAAAATTCTCTAGTTCTGGGATCGTTATGAGCATCATCTGCGGCGATTGGTTGGTCTTGCTGCAAAGCTGCAAAATAAGCTGGATAGTCTGCCGCTACCAAGGAAAGTCCTTCGCTATGTTGATTGCGACTGCCCTCAAATAGGTCAAAACACTCGATTTTCGTGCCTGTTTCGTCATACAGCCAGACACTGGTTCGTTCCACTCCAATATTTTTAACGGCTGTTTCAGTGATTTTACTCAAAGCTGCTTTTAAATCACCCTGATAAAGCGTCTGATTTTGTGCCAGTTGGGTTAGTACTAAGTTATGATTGCGGAGCCTAATCGCGCTTTCTTGAAGTAATTTTTCTGCCCCTCGACGCTGTGTAATATTACTAGCAGTACCTGTCATACCTATAACTAGACCTTCTTCGTTGCGTAAAGCGATCGCATTAAACATTAGATAAAGTAAAGTACCATCTTTAGCTACAAAGGTAGTTTCATGTTGAAAGATCGGCTTTCCCTGAAAAACACGCTCAAAGGCCGCTTTATCTTGAGCAATCTGTGTAGGCGAGATAAAATCAGTCAAAGCACGCCCCATCATTTCTTGGGGTTCGTAGCCATAAATTTGCTTGACTGCCGGGTTGACAAAGGTAATTAGTCCATCAATATCCACCGACCAAATCATATCCTGGGATGTCTCCACTAGGTGGCGATACTGATTTTCACTCTTCTTGAGAGCTGCTTCGACTAAAAGGCGTTCGCTTTGGTTAATTTCTCTACAGAAAGCTTTGCCAATGCTAACGGGAATTTCTTTAAAAATCTCTTCTATTTGTCTGTTGCGAATATCTAACTCAACAGCAACTCGTTGACGTTCTTGAATCTCCTGTTGCAGTTGGGCATTTTGTTCTTTTAATTGTTTTTTCAACTTTTGAGTATTGAGTTTGTTTTGTATACGTAATAAAACTTCTGGAATTTGGAATGGTTGAGTAATATAGTCAATGTCGTCTAAATCAAAAATATTTATTTTTTCAAATAATTTATCTAAAATACCGAAAAAAATTATCGGTATTTCTTGAGTTTTATAGTTAGCTTTCAAATGTTGATAAACTTCGTAACCATCTATCTCTAGCATGAGAACGTTTAGCAAAAGCAAATCAGGATCATAAACAAGTGCAGTATCGATTGCCAATTGTCCAGAAATGACACTTTGCACCTGATAACCTTGGTGTTGAAGGATGTCTGATAAAAAATTTAAATTCTCTAAGTTGTCATCAACTAATAAAATTTTTATTTTTTGAGCATCCATATCAGTGACTAAGTTAATTTTCAATCAGGAATAATTTGTTGAATCAAACTGAACATGAAATCAGAAAGCAAAACTTTGTTACAAGATTGTAAATAAAATCATCGTCTCTTAATACCATACTTCAGGACAGGGTGTATATAAAAGTTACAGATGTAGTAGGAGTACAGGTTAATACCGCTAAATCTCTGTTACCGAAAATCGGAGTCCGAAGATACAACAAAGCAGACATCGCCCATATACTTACTAAGTCGCTCAGATTTGTAATGGTATCAACTCCCTAACCAACTTGCGACATCAGGGTTTACGGCACAACCACTTTTTACCATATCCGATGCCCAAAAATTTTCTTGGTTCAAGTTCAACTACAGCTTATACAATAGCTCTGTCTGCGACAAGAACACGGCTCTCAGAAAGCTTGTTATAAACTATACATACGTATCCATAAGTTGGCATTCACTGCTCATGAATGGAGAATTGGCTGTTTGTTCTTGTCCATAAGCCAATTCCTACGGCAAGAAGATACTTTGACAACTATTCTCAAGCTTTTCATCCTTTTTTTGTTTGATACGGTAAATCCAACTTATGTCTGTACGGTTTGCCCAACTTTTTTGAGATTTTTATTCTATTAAATTAGTGACTAGAGAGAAGAAACAAAGCAAATAAAGCTTCTCTCTAAAAAAGTAGAGGTTCGATAATTCGTTAAATATCTGAAACCTCTAAACACCTCTAAAACTTTGTTTGATTACTCAAAAGTAAATTAGAAAGTTAAGGAGAGATTAAGATATGGCACTCATTCGTTGGGAACCATTCCGTGAAATGGAGATTCTGCGTCGTCAAATGGATCAACTCTTTTCTGAGCTTACAGCAGCCGAGCGCGGCAACTCCGAGATTTCTCAATCACCAAGAACAGCGTGGGTTCCTGCTGTTGAATTATCTGACAATGGTTCCGAGTTCCTGTTAAGAGTTGAGATTCCAGGAGTAGAAGCTAAAAACCTGGATGTTCAAGTTACTCAAGATGCAGTTTCAATTGCTGGTGAGCATCGTTACGAAAAACATTCCGAATCTAACGCTAAAGTTCATTCTGAATTCCGGTATGGCAACTTCACTAGAATAGTTCCTCTACCAAGCAAAGTTCAGAATCAGCAAGTTAAGGCAGACATGAAAGATGGGATTTTAATTCTGACTTTACCTAAACTGGAGCAAGAGCAGACCAAGGTATTCAAAGTGAATTTAGGTCAATCTCAAAGTGCTACAGCTTCTATAGAAGCTGGCAATGGTAACACACAACCTAACATTACATCACAACAAAGCGTTTAAACTGCTTGGAAGATGTTTTATCCTCTCATTCAATAGTTCCTATATCTCTGAAATAGGTAAATTTTGATAGAAACCCCAGCTAAACTTATCGGCTGGGGTTTTTGTCGCTTAACTCCTAAAAAAGAGATAGGCTAATATAGCCTAGTAAAACCGTAATTCTTAGCTTATCGCGTGCTGTTGGTTATCCCTCAAAAATGAATATAGGGTTTCTCAATTGAGTCCAATAGAAACCTAACAAGAACAGCCCCTTCCGTTGTAGGAAGGGGAGTAAGATTCAAAGCTTCTCTCTTTTTAGGAGAGAGGAATGTAAGTAAGGTCAAAGTGTATTGCATACATAAACGCGTAGCGGCCTCGCTATAGGCAAGATGTTGAGAAAAGTGTGAGTAAAATTTTGTAGCCTACTCGCAACTTCAGATATTTGCCCAATTGCAAGAAATTCAAGGATAGGGGGCTATTCCTCTTCTACATCAACCCAGATACTGCCTTCTTCCACACGAATAGGAAATACTGGCAATGCTTTTTGTGACGAAACCAACGAGAGTACCTTGCCTACACCAGGTGGCCAAGAACACCAGCCTTGTACCTCACCAGTCCGCAAGTCAAAAGCACTGCGATGGAAGGTACAAACTATTGCCCCACTTTCAGTAATTTTTCCACTTTTTAAGGGTAATTTTAAGTGGGGACAGTTGTTATCTACAGCATAAAGCTGATTTTCGTGATTCAAAACCAGAATTTTCCGGTTGCCAACTTTCACCACTTGTCGCGTACCTGGGGAAAGTGTTTCGACTGCAAGAACTTTAGTCCAGCTCATTAGGTTCTCCTTTCCTAATTAATCTGCTTTTAGTTTCCCGCAATTGTGACCACTGCGATCGCCTTTCACTATTGCTGAGTGGAGAAGGATAAAGTCACTAAATCACTAACTTTTCCCAAAAGAGCGATCCCTACGACGGGCTTTGCCTACGGTGGTAAGATATTATAGCTATAAATACTACATGAAATTTTAATTTTACACTTAACAAACTGATTCCTGGGTAAACTAAAAATAGCACTCCCTATCCTCGCATCATAGGGGTTGTGGCTTATAACAGACAATTTTGAAGGATATAAAAAGTGATTAAGACAAGTTACGAATTTGACCAGTCTATTCTCCCCGCAGGATCTTCATTAAAGACTAATATTCTGCTACGTTTTCGTGCTGAGATAGCTGAATCTCCCCGACGTAACCTTAACCTTTCTCTTGTAATTGACCGTTCCGGCTCTATGGCGGGCGCTCCCTTGCATCATGCACTAAAAGCCGCTGAGTCTGTGGTGGATCAACTTGAGCCAGATGACATTCTCTCAGTGGTTGTTTACGACGATGAAGTAGATAGCGTTGTGCCACCCCAGGCTGTGACTAACAAGGCCTCATTGAAAAATTCTATCCGCAAAGTTAGAGCAGGCGGTATTACCAACTTATCGGGAGGATGGCTCAAAGGCTGTGAACACGTAAAGACGCGACTTGATCCGCAAAAAATAAACCGGGTTCTTCTGCTTACCGATGGTCACGCCAATATGGGCATTCAAGATCCCAAGATACTCACGGCGACATCGGGGCAAAAAGCTGAAGAAGGTATTACCACAACTACGTTAGGTTTTGCTCAGGGTTTCAATGAAGACCTACTGATTGGTATGGCAAGAGCCGCCACGGGCAATTTTTACTTCATTCAGAGCATTGATGAAGCAACTGAAGTGTTTGGTATTGAGCTAGACAGTCTCAGAGCAGTAGTGGGACAGAACCTCAAGCTGACACTTGAGTTGGCTGATGGTGTCAGCCTTGTTGATACCTTAAGTCTTGCCAAAGTTAGTCGAAATGACGCTGGTCAAACTGTCATCACCTTGGGAGAGCTTTACGAGGGCGAAGATAAACTTCTCGGTTTGAGTTTGGAGATATCAAGCGCTCAAATTGGTGAGTTACCTATGATGAAGCTGCATTACAGCGCCGATGTTATCCAAGATGACCTGATTCAAAGCGTGTCAGGCACAGCAGATATCGTCGCCAAAGTTGGCACCGTTGAAGAAGCAGCTTTTGCCTCTACCAGCCATATCATTCTGGAACTGAGTCGCCTCACCATCGCTAAGGCCAAAGAGACTGCTCTCGATCTAGCTGAACATGGCAGGCATCAGGAAGCTGAACAAACCCTCCGTGCGCTTGTGCAAGATTTGCGGGATAAAGGGTTGAATGAAAATTTTGAAATTGCTGAAGAGATCGATCAGCTTGAGTATTTCGCGGGTCGGATTGCCCAAAAAGCTCTCGGTAATGCCGGACGTAAAGAGATGCGGGATCAGAGTTACCAGACGATGACACGCAATCGCAGCGATTTGGTGGGTCGCGGTGTCACTACTGGCGATGAAGTCTACGCGATGCCAGTTGTAAATGAAGTCGGTTCAGGCGTTCAACTGTACTGCACTCGTGAAGCGGGTAAACTGCGGGTCAAAGTCATGTCCGAAGGCTACGATTCAACCAAGAACGTCCAGTTTCCCCGCGCCATTCGTGCCGAGGGAGCACGCTATGTTGTTGAAGGACTGGAACTCTCAAGCGAAGGCACTTTCTACCGTGTACGTGGCAATATCACCCGTTTTGCTCAACCCGGTGAAGCAGATATCTTTGTTGCTCCTAGACAATCAAATATAGCTAACACAGGCAAAGCCTCGAAAGCCCCTGTCAGTGCTGCTGACCTCCCAACAACTGACACGGTAAAGGATGCCATTCTTGTTCAGTGTGTCAAAGATGGCAGCAAGCTACGCGCTAGGGTGGTTTCCGATGGATATGAACCGGATTGGAACATGCGTTTTCCGCGATCGGTTCGTGAAGAAGGAATGCTTTACGTCGTTGATGAAGTCAAAACAGCACCTGATGGAAAATCTTATATTGCGTGTGGTGAAATCAAGCGATTTGTCCAATCCACTATTACTGTGTGAAGTTGAAATTAATAGGTAAGCTGATGCGCGTCTAAAGTATATAAACACTCTATTGGGTCGTTAACTGTTGACTGTTGACTGTTGACGGGTTTTCAGTCATCAGGTAAATGTACAAATTAAATGCGTAACAGCTTAGACAAGCTCGTAGTAAGAACTTTAGTCTTTATTCTCCAAGTACTAAAGTCCTTACTACAAACGATCAAAACTAGTTTGACAGACCACTATTGACTCAGGGTCAAATTCCACGAAGCCCAAAAGACCAGGTGCGCCTAACCGTCGTTATATAATACCTCTAGCCCCTTTATCAACCAGAGGCTTCCATGACTCCTCAGCAACTTGAAGAACGTTCTCAACAACTCGAAACACGAATCTCAACATTGGAGAGAGAACTGGCGCAGATGAAGCAAACGCTAGCAGAGTCGCTTAAGAAAAAAGAACCCTGGTGGTTGAAAATTGTAGGTACTTTTGAAGATGATCCCACCTTTGATGAAGCTGTTCGTCTAGGACAAGAATGGCGAAAATCTGCTAAGTAGATTGTAGACATTTCACAATGTACATTCTTGATACTGACCATCTCAGCCTCATCCAGCGCAACGGACAGGATGGGAAGCGGATTCTGACAAGGCTGGCAGCCATTGAAGAGATTGAACTTGCTGTTACCATGATTACCTATGAAGAGCAAGTCAGGGGTCGGCTCGACCTTCTATCTAGAGCAAAAACGTTAAATGAACAAGTTTTTGCTTATCAAGGGCTACAACAACTTGCAACAGACTACCGCTCTATCGTGATTGTCCCTTTCAACCGGACAGCAGCCCTGGAACATCAACGCTTACGAAAAGCCTATCCTCGTCTCGGAAATATAAATCTAAAAATAGCTGCAATCTCCCTGACCAATCATGCTACTCTTGTTACACGTAATCAGTCAGATTTTGGGCAAATCAAAGAATTGCAAACAGAAGATTGGTCAAGAGAATAGGTACGCCTCTTTACAACTTTTGTCTCCGACACGCTACGCGAACGCCAAATCCAAAATTGACATTACGCCTCGATCGCAGGATTATAATCATCTGGGTTATTAAAGCCTGCAATCCAGGCGGCTGCTTGATGGCAACTTCGCATGTTCGGGGGAACGCGCAAAATATGAATATGCCCTGTAGATGGACAAGTGACTTTCAAGACCATCAGCGGCTCGTCATCCTCAAAAGGAATGTACACTAGTTGACGTTCCCCACCAGCATCTCGATCGCGATCGCGGATCAACCCTCCCACTTGCTGCAAAAATGTCTCGTATCCCAGACGCTCAATTAGTACACGGCGCAACTCAACATTCTCTATATTGAGGATATCTTGTCCCGTTAGAGACTGGGATTCAAAGGCAATTTTATCTGTCACCTGTACGCCTCGCCAGCGCAAGACAAAACCATGCCCCGCAGATAAACTGGTAATCCCACTTCCGGCCAACTCGATCCAATAAGTGACGTGGAGTCCTTGGGCAAGGATAGTCAGGTTTACACAGTCGCTGATATCAAGACTTTCACAGGTGAGATTTTCAGGTAGATTGTAAAGATTCAACGCACCGCTTAAATCCAGATGACCCAAAACGCGCATACCATCCCAAGCGCGATGCTCAAGGATGAGTTTTCGAGCATGTTCAGCCGATACAGGCTCGTGGCTTTGGTTTGGGCGCTGCTTAATTGGTTTATTCGGCACACGTCCATTCGACATGATCTTGAGCATTAGTCCATCACCTCGACGTAAGCATCAGGGCGATATTCACGTTGTTTCCAGACGCGGTAAAGCCCTTGGGGTAATTCAATCGCCCGATGTTCTTCATGAACTAAAGTGGCACTTGGTTCTTTAACCTCAAGAAAAAGGTCACTACCATGTACCCACAACTGAACAGCATGGGATTGCTGAATGCGATGGCTGTGTCCTGTGATTTCACCATGAGCCAGAGTAGCACCTATACCCCTTTGAGCGCCGACAGGTAAGCTGGTAATACGTCTGATTAGAACGTCGCCATGTCTGTAGAGAACATTAGCTTGCTTAGGTTGGAAGTTATTGCTGTTGTTAAACATCTTTTTTATAGGTTGATAAAAAATATGAGGCTTATTGCCAAGAAAATCAACGCCCTAGTCTCAAACCTCTTTCCATAAGCATTTGAGGTTCAATATTCTCAACTTTAGGTATCGCTTCTAACTGAGGAATCCCGGCGATCGCATCAGCAATATTACCTGATTGGGCACGCAACCAAGCGGTGTGAGGTGCATAGTCAAGGCTTTGCGCTACTTCATAACCCGCTCGATTGATTACCTCGCGCTGCGACTCCACATCAACGCCTTCAGCAAAGCGGATGAAAATAAGCCCAGTTGGTACTGCTAGGGAACCATTGGGTTGTAGCGTGTAAATTGGACTTAGTGTCCCCTGTTCTGATTGATTTTGATTGGGTTCGCCTGGAAAAACTGCGTAGGCGTAGCCCGTCGTAGACATCGCACCGTCGTTAAGTTGTAAAATAGCTCCTGATGCCACGGTCTTGGGTTGATTGTAATGTATTGCATAGTACCCAGGCTTACGAGTGTAGGATACAGCAGTGCGTAGACGTAGCCCGCCATAGGCATCGCCACCAACTCGAATTTGTTCAGGATATTCAGAAAAGTAATCTTTTTTAAATCTCACTTCAGCAATCAAGGGTAAAGAGTACACCTGTAGAAAATACTCAGCCGGGAAATAAAACATTTTTCTTAAGTCCTAATGATGTTATAGCGTTTTCCAGTGCTATGGGATGCACAGCTATACGCCTTTAGTAAAGCAGCTTGGCCTTGAATCTCTCTTTTCTGGAAAGGCGAATCGAAGGCTTGTATGAACTTAGATAAATTAAATTCTGTTTAAGCTATATTTTTTTAATGTCGTAATACACATATAACACACGAAATCAGAAGCATCTATAAACTAAACGTAAATGCCAAGCGCAGGTTGCAACAATACAATGCATGATGCGGTTTTTCGCATCCCAATGCCCAATTTTTAAGATAGTGTCACTTTAATATCCCAAATATCCCAGGAGATAAAATTATGGTTCAGGTTCGCTATGGTGGAGAAAATGGTCAACAATATGAACTTGCTATCAGTAAGGAACACGTTGTAGTGCGTACCGAAAGCCGCAGTGGTCTTGTGGGTGCAAGACCATTTGAAATCGCATCGGTATCACCCACAGCTCGTAGCATCCTTAATCAATTCGAGTTAGCAACGCGGTTTCGGCAAGCGGGTGTAGAAATTTTGCGAGCGAAAGTTCCGACTCAAGGTGTCGCTTTGCGCGATCACGCCCGTGAAATTCTCAATAGGGAGCCTGAAGTTCAGTTTGCCGGACGTGTCCTTGTCGATCCAGTATCCAAACAACCTGTAATTTACACGGAAAACCTTTTCGTTAAATTCGATAGCGAAGAAGAATTAACGCTCTGCCAAGAGGTCTTAAAACGTTACGGCTTAACAATTAAACGCCAACTTGAATATGCACGAAATGCTTACTTTGTCAATGCGCCTGCAAATACTGGTATAGCCATCTTTGACATCGCCGAGAGACTTCTGAATGAAGAATCAGTTGAACTGTGCCATCCTGAACTAGTGCGTGAATCACGTCAACGTCAGGTTTTCCCGCAGCAGTGGCATCTAAAGCAGACAACAATTAACAATAAGGTGATTAATGCCCATGCCAACGTTGAGGCAGCTTGGAAGTTGAGTGATGGCACAGGGACAATTATTGCAATTATCGACGACGGTGTGGATCTCGATCATGAAGAGTTCCGTTCCTCTGGAAAAATTGTTGCCCCGCGTGATGTCACACGTAAAACTGACAATCCCAGACCGGGAAACGACAATAACCACGGGACAGCCTGTGCAGGAGTGGCTTGTGCAAACGGCAACTTTGGCGCATCTGGTGTGGCACCAGGTGCAAAGCTGATGCCGATTCGTTTAGCTTCGGCGCTGGGATCGCAGGATGAAGCAGATGCTTTTGTTTGGGCGGCTCAAAATGGTGCTGATGTAATCTCTTGTAGCTGGGGGCCCGCAGACGGTGTTTGGTTTGAGCTAAATGATCCTGTACACAACCAAAAAGTACCTCTGCCTGACTCTACACGACTTGCTATGGACTTTGCAATTAATAAGGGACGCAACGGCAAGGGCTGTGTAATTTTATTCGCGGCTGGCAATGGTAACGAAAGCATGGATAATGATGGCTACGCCAGCTACCAAAAGGTGATTGCTGTGGCAGCTTGTAACGACTTCGGCACGAGAAGCGCTTACAGTGACTTTGGTCAGGGGGTCTGGTGCGCCTTCCCTAGCAACAATGGCGACAGTTCTCAAACCACTGGAATTTGGACAACCGATCGCTGTGGTGTAGTTGGCTATAATTCGGGTAATCAGAATCTGGGTGACACTGGAGGCAACTACACGAACGAATTTGGTGGGACTTCTAGTGCTTGTCCAGGTGCGGCTGGTGTAGCAGCTCTAATTATTGCCAGAAACCCAAATCTGCGTTGGGACGAAGTGCGAGACATTATTAAACGCTCTTGCGATCGCATTGATCAAGCTGGAGGTAAATATGATGCCAATGGTCGCAGCCCTTTCTACGGTTACGGTCGAATCAATGCTCTCAAAGCTGTAGAACTGGCCAAGCCTGCTCAAAGATCGCCCATCAGCATATTTAAAGCAGTCCAAGATATCCCAATTAACGACTTACAAACATCAACATTGTCGTTGGCGATCGCTAATACCGGCCTCGTGAAATCTATCAAAGTTAATGTAGACATCGAGCATACTTATATTGGTGACCTTGTAGTTACTCTCTTTCCCCCAGTGCAAATAGGCGTACTTCCCATCATTCTGCACGATCGCCAGGGCGGAGCTACAGATAATATTAAAACAACCTATGACGAGGTAAATACCCTTAAACTTGCTGCCTTTAAAGGTAAAAGTCCTCAAGGAACCTGGACTCTTGAAGTTGCAGATAAAGCTGACGCAGATACAGGGAAAGTTCGTAGCTTTACCATTGAAATTGGATTTTAAGCAGTAGGGGCAATTCATGAATTGCCCCTACTGCGCCTCTATTCCATATCTCATCCATGTGAAAACCGCCATAGGTATTCAACCGGACTCGATAAGCTATTACGCTTTTAAATTACACAGTTACTTCCTAAGTTCGTTGACTGCTGACGGTTAACTGTCAACTGTCAACAGTCAACAGGAAAAGATGGGCAAGTTAAATGCGCGACAGCTTATAACAATCTGTTAGCTTTGAGTCACAGCCTCTTTCGCCAAGAACTTCTCTAATTCTGTCAGCGCATCAGCATCAACCTTAGTTTGCATTGGGCAGAACTTAGGCCCACACATCGAACAAAACTCAGCAGTTTTATAGATATCTGCTGGCAGAGTTTCATCGTGATATTCCTTAGCTCTTTCTGGGTCGAGTGATAATTCAAACTGACGGTTCCAATCGAAGTTGTAACGCGCTTTGGAAAGTTCATCATCTCTATCCCTTGCACCAGGCCGATGTCTAGCAATATCAGCCGCGTGAGCTGCTATCTTGTAGGCAATCAACCCATTCCTGACATCTTCGGCATCTGGTAGGCCCAAATGTTCTTTAGGTGTTACATAGCACAGCATTGCAGTACCGTACCATCCAGCCATCGCTGCCCCAATCGCTGAAGTGATATGGTCATAACCGGGAGCAATGTCTGTCACCAATGGCCCCAAAACATAGAAAGGTGCTTCAGAACACTCTTCCATCTGCTTACGGACGTTGAATTCAATTTGATCCATTGGGACATGTCCAGGCCCTTCCACCATCACCTGTATATCATCTTCCCAGGCTTTGCGAGTTAGCTGTCCAAGGGTTTTCAATTCAGCTAATTGTGCTTCATCTGAGGCATCATGGGTGCAGCCAGGACGCAGGGAATCTCCTAAACTGAAGGAGACATCGTACTTCTTGAAAATCTCAATAATGTCTTGGAAGTGGGTATAAAGCGGGTTTTGTTTGTGGTGATGTAGCATCCACCGCGCCAAAATACCGCCGCCGCGAGAGACAATACCAGTGATGCGGTTTCTCACCAAAGGCAAATGCTCAATCAAAATCCCTGCGTGGATAGTTTGATAGTCTACCCCTTGCTGGGCGTGCTTTTCGATGATATGGAGAAAATCATCAGCAGTCAGGTTCTCGATTGTGCCGTGGACACTTTCTAAAGCTTGGTACACGGGCACCGTACCAATGGGAACAGGCGAAGCCTTAATGATAGCGGTACGAATTTCATCTAAGTTACCGCCACCTGTGGATAAATCCATCACGGTATCAGCACCGTACTTCACCGCTAGATTCAGCTTATCAACTTCTTCCTGAAGATTAGAAGAGTTGGGGGAAGCGCCGATATTAGCATTTACCTTACATTTAGAGGCAATGCCAATAGCCATCGGTTCTAGGTTAGTGTGATTAATATTAGCCGGGATAATCATTCGTCCCCGCGCCACTTCCTCACGAATGAGATCAGCAGGGAGATTTTCCCGTTGGGCGACGTAGTGCATTTCTTCGGTGATAACACCTTGGCGGGCGTAGTGCATTTGAGATACATTACCCTGCCCACGCCGTTTAGCAACCCATTCTGTCCGCATATAGTAATTCCTCAATAAACAGCTTCCCTCCGCTGGTATTACCCAGACTCAGGTGTTAAGGGTGTGATCTCAGCCTGGCTATATAGGCACCCCTAGCATGGATGTAGTGTACCACCTTGGTTCTATTTGGGAGCAAGGGTGTTAAAAATTTATGCTGTTTTTTTAGAGTCTGGCGATGTCTACGACGGGCTGCGCCTACGCTATTTCTGTTGTTTCTGTTGAATAATATCTAATATTGCCTTGTGGATTTCTTCTGGAGTCATTGAGGCGGGATAAGTCGCAGAGGGAGGTTTTGCCGTCAAACGATCTACAAATGCGTAAAAAGCCTCTTGATCGTCTCGATGTTCATAGACATAGGTGCGTAATTCTGCTTCACTCATAGCATCAAAGTTTGGTTTTGTCATAGATATCGCCAATTTCCATCACGACTAATTAAAATTTCTATTTCATTGCCAGATAAAATGAATATGTTTCCTGTCCGCTCATCTAGACGAACTATGTAGATGGGTAAGTAAGCTGTAGTCAATGATTGACACAGGTAGACACATTTTAGGGCTTGTGCTGCGGTTGGAAGGATAACCACTCCTTTGATATAAAAGCTTATTTATATTTTATAGTAATTTAATCGAGCCAAAGCGATATCATAGTATGCTAATTTTGCGTAGTTTACAGCCGGAGACATCGCTGAGATTTATGGCTATTGGCGTGCAATTATATTGTAGTTTAACAAGCTGTAACTCGAACATCAGAAGAAAAAGAGTGTTCGCAATACTTTCTAATTAGAGCTTGGGCATTTTCGCGTCTGTTTCCTGTAAATAAATTACATACTACTTCTTCAAATTGAGAGTAAAGATGCAATAATCCAAAGTCTTTAATCCGTGAATAAAGTAAGGGAACCTCTGCAAGAGCGAGTATAGTTGCTTTTTTGCGATCGCGCTCTTTTGCTTCAGGATAATCATGATATGAAGATTGAAAATCTACTACTAAACATGGTTTATAGTCAGAAGTAGTGATCAGAGCGTCTACACTGGAGCTAAAGAAAAACTTTCTTAGTTCGATATCAAGGTTGCTATCTAGTTCACAAAATTGACATAAGCTCACCTGTGTATGAATTCTATAATCTTCCTGTACACAAGTTTGCAGAAACTCCAGCATCCTTTCTTCATAGGAATTGACCAGTCTTTTGACTCTGACAGACATTACTGTTGCTCCATTAGTATTTTTGCAAAGTAACCCAGGAATTCTTTTAGGACTTCACTGGAAGTTATACACACTTGCCAACTGTAAGGAAATAGCTTGATCGCTATACTAAAGGCGATCGCACCTTCACACCCTTCAACCAAAAGCTTTTAACCACCAGTTATTATGGGGCGATCGCCTTGACTGTGTACGTTGGCTCATCCCAAAATTACATCTGTGGACTGTTGTAGCTGTCTACCTTAGTTGAAGCGGAAAATAAACAGCAATATTATCCTGCAAACACGCGATCAGTTTGCAGGAAATAGCGACTGTTATTGATGTATCATCCTAAACTGGCTTATACAGCTTTCTCAAATTTAGGATATTGATTAAACCTATTTCAGCAAGTAGATACAGCTACTTTGGCGTGTTTGTTAACGTAGTCCACAAATAATTGCTTCAGCCGGGGACTAACGCTGGCGTGTTCAAAGAATCCAAAACCCAGATTCTTAGCTTTTGCCAAGGTTTCTTCTGGTGTTAATCCTTCCTGGATAGCAATACTTAAGAGCGCAATTCCAGTCGATCGCATCCCGGCTGCACAATGTACAACTGCTGGCTTAGGAATTTCTTCGAGTGTCCTGAGGATTTTGGTAATCGCCTCTTCATTCAAATTTTTTAAATCCACCTTGAGTGGAACATTCGTATAATGCAGCCCCAATGCTTCCGCTACTTTTTGCTCATCCTGGGAAAATCCTAACTCATCAGGCGATCGCAGATTTAAAACGGACTTAAAACCTTCTTGGATAGCTTGCTCAAGCTGTTTTGGTATAACTTGTCCTGTGGTTGTCAAGTTTTCGTTAATCTGTATGGCGTTAATCACATTCACTCCTTTTGACTTTTAATGGCTTCCAGCTTGATAAATACTTTAATTAGCAAGCTTTAAGAAGATATTCAAATAAGCACCGCAAAATTAGCAAAATATCAAACGATATTGCTTAATTACTTCAAAATATGCCTTTTGAAGCTGGTTATTTTATTGCTTTTATCCATAATATACGGTTAGTCGATAGATTTATCGGTAATTTGATTTTGTTATACTTTATATCGATATAATTACCATAGTTTATATTTCAAGAGTTATAAGCTGTTACGCATTTAATTTGTACATTTACCTGATGACTGATGGCTGATGACTGATGACTGATGACTGATGACTGAAAACCCGTCAACAGCCAACAGTTAACGACCATCGAGAGTGTTTATACTTTAGACGCGCATCAGCTTACTATTGGTCTTGGGGGAGCGATTAGATGAGGATTTTCGTGAACAAGGATCATAAACAAACTGCCCCTGCGGTTGTACTTGCTCGTGTTACCTCAGCAAGTCACAATATTCAGGAAATCAGACGGCAGATTGTCCAACGAGTTGTGAGTCAATTGCAAACTGCTAATATTAGTAAAGCAGTTGAAAATATGGCTAGTTGATCTGTTGCGATGTCTACGTAACTAAATTTTTTTATAACCAAAGTTGATATCTTTCTATCAAAAAGTCAAACAGGCATGTAATCTGAATGCTAGCCCTAAACCTATGAGCGCTAACGAAATATGTCTTAGACCTGCCCAGGAAACAGATGCGTGGGTGTTGAGTGCAATTCATATTGCTGCTATCAAAGCTCTGCCTGCAACTTTTTACACCCGAAATGAACTTTTAGCTTGGCGTAATTACCGCAACAAACCTGATGGTTCAAATATCTTGAAGAGTATGAAAGTGGAAACTTTCTGGGTTGCGATGCAGGGAGATTTTGTTATCGGTTTTGCTAGTTTTATTGTTGATGAACTCATCGGGCTGTATGTCCATCCTAAATATCAAGGTAAAGGGATTGGGCGTGCTTTAGTTCAACATTTTTGCGATGAAGCAAGCCAACAAGGTATAGATAAGGTAATTACAACTGCTAGTCTTTATGCTGAAGGATTTTATTTGCAACTGGGATTTACTACCATCCAAAGAGCACCTCATTATTTAAGAAGTGGTGTAATTGTTCCAGTTACTAAAATGAGTAAAACATTAGCTTCTACACCAAAATAAATTTGAGCCGATACAAGATTTTCCATAACTTTAAAAATGCTGGTATCAAGATTATTTTTCCTAAAATTGCGACAACTTTTTCTACATAACCTATGATGTAAGTAAGTACTTGCCAGCATAAATGAATAAAACCATCCGTTCATCAACTCTCACCCGTACACGTTTGATAGAAGCCGCCTCGCAAGTGTTTGCCAGTTTAGGTGTTCAAGGAGCAACTACCCGTGAAATAGCTCGTGTTGCTGGTGTGAATGAGGTGACTTTATTTCGTCACTTTGCTAGCAAAGAACAACTTTTGGGAGCAGTAATCGAAAATGCTTTTGTACTCCAGACAGAAGCCCTTGCACACCCCGAAGCGTGGACGCAGGATCTAAAAATTGATTTAAGACATTATGCCCATCTTTACAATACTATGCTAGAGGCACAAGAAGACTTAATTCGTACCTTCATTGGAGAAGCTAAACGTCATCCAGAAGCAGCTAAACAAGTGATTCAAGAAGCTGCCAAGCCCTTAAGGGAAAAACTGAGAGCATACCTGGAATCGAGTCAGAAACGAGGCACCGTCAGAGCAGATATTGATCCATTTGCAGCAGTCGATATGTTTACAGGAATGCTGTTAGCTGGAATGCTATGTCGCAGTGCAAACTTCAATCAAGGCAACTATAGCTGTGAGGACTACATAGAAACCTGTGTAGATATTTTTGTGCGCGGTATCAATGCCACTCTCAGTTCTCAATGTGGCTGTAAGTCATAAGCCAAATTAGAAAGTTTATGCTAATAGGATTGATTCGGAGTAATTAAAGTTGAGATTCACGATGTCAGGTTGATCTAAATCAAACAATTTCTTTGAGAAACAAACGCAACTCAAAGTTGTTTTTATCAAAAATACTCAAGTGCTTTTTATTTTGGTATAATTCTTTTCCATAACTTTAAATTTAGATTTTTTTAGTATCGGTTTAATGATTTAACTAAAGGTTCACAATAGTTATTCTGAAGTAGTAATTTGAGTAGACCCGCTACTAACTAAAAGCGCTTTTTGTTTTGCCAGCACTTGTTTGCGTAACAAGAGCAATTTTCTATCTCTAATACCTTCTGCCATTAATCCATCGACAGTACTCATAAGATAATCAGCGCAGGAACCCAATTTTCCAGATGCGGTGGCAATACTATTAACAGTAGTTGTTAATTGTATTTGATGAGCGTACCTGGGATGTTGACGATTGGCAACGAAGGCGATCGCTTGGAATTCCTGCGTACCGTCAAACACTTTTACCCAACGAGCAATGTAGACACCACCCAACATCTCGCGTCGCCAAATCAGCACTAATTCGGATGCTACATCGGCAGCAGCAATTCGATAGATAATACCACGACAACTACCGCCCCGATCTAGTCCTAAGAGTAATCCGGGATTCTCTGGAGTACCACGAGCGAGGATCATCCATGTACAGAAACGCCGATGCCAACCATAAATGATCCCAGCACGGCGTTCGACGTATGTGATTAAGGGATTCCAAATCAGCGAACCATAGGCAAATATCCAGATATCAGAATTTTGTGGTTGCTGTTGTAATGTTTCATGGAGCGATCGCTCTAACTCATCTTCGCTTAGGGTAGTTAACTTGATTCCAGAGTGTGATGCTTCTAATAGTCTCGTCTGTTCGTTTCCGGCTTCGAGGTCGCTACGATTGAGTGACATAATATTGATTATTTCCTTTTTAACGATGGTGTTTTGTCAACGAACAGCTTTCAATGCTTCGTAAAGTAGCTTGTATCGCTTAAACCCTGATTCATACAAAAGATTTGTCCGCGGCTGTACCACATTACTATCCTGCTGTAGGATCTTGAATGCAGTTTCTAAATTAGGGTAGGCACCAACCCCCACCATTGCCAAAATAGCTGCTCCGTAAGCAGCTCCTTCTTCAGCTTTGGGAGCAATAAGTTTTGTTTGCAAAACATCTGCCAAAATTCGTAACCAGATATTAGAGCGTGCGCCTCCACCCGTTGCTAAGAGTTGCTCAACAGGAGCGATCGCACTAATTACCTCCAATGCTTCTCGCAAGCTAAATGCAACACCCTCCAGAACAGAACGAATTATATCTGCTTGCGTATGAGCTAATGACAGATTTACTAAAGCACCACGAGTATCTGGATCGAGATGGGGACTGCGTTCTCCTGATAAGTGTGGCAGAAATAGAACACCACGGGCACCAGGCTGCGATCGCTCTGCCATATCCATCAACTCGGTGTAGGATATATGCGGTGCAAATGTATCTCGATACCAACGCACAGATCCACCTGCCGCTAGCGTCACTCCCAGCAGATGATAACCGCCATCTACATGACAGAACAAATGCACTCGACCTTCGGGATCAGGAATTGGGCGATCGCAAGGTGCAAAGATAACTCCCGATGTGCCGATACTCAAACTACCCCGGTTTAGGTTGCTTGATGAGATGCCCAAACCGATCGCTGCTGCGGCATTGTCACCTCCGCCTGCGACTACAGGTAATCCCGCAGATAATCCCACGCGGGCGGCTATTTCTGATTTTAGCCGTCCGGCGATCGCGGTAGATTCGATTACCGGGGGAAACAACGCTGGGTTAATATCAAGAGCATGGAGAATATCTGTATCCCATTGCCGATTCACTAGGTTGAGACACCCGACACCAGACGCATCAGATGGTTCTGTCACTAGTTCACCAGTTAGCACATATCCCAGATAATCTTTTGGTAAAAGAATCTGCCACAGCCGAGTATAAGCTTGTGGTTCTTCAGTCCGTAACCATAGAAGCTTCGGTAGTTGAAACCCCGTAATTGCCGGATTTCCAGTGCGCTGAATCAACTCGTGACGGGGAATAGCAGCTTCAATCTCAACAACAGCTTTACCCGTGCGCTGGTCATTCCACAAAATTGCTGGTCTAATTGCTTTCCCCGTCACATCGAGAGGAACCATGCCATGCATTTGTCCAGACAAACCAAGGGCGATTGCTCTGTATCCGTTTAGCTGTTGAGTAATATCAAACAGAGCATCCAAACTTGCTTCGATCCAATCTGATGAGTTCTGCTCCGTCCAACCGGGTTGTGGAGTTAATAGAGGATAGTTTCTGGTTGTCTGAGCGATAATTTGCCCTTGTAGATTAACTGCGATCGCCCGTACTCCTCCTGTACCTAAATCTAAGCCAACTACGATGTCAGTCAATTGCCCCTCCAAATTCTTAAGAGCAGAAGGCGGAAGTTTCATTTCCGCCTTCAAGGGTCGCAGCTTCCACTCTCTGGTTAAGTTTTGACTAATGTTTCTTTAGCTCCAAACTCATATAATTTGCTTAAATGCTTCGTAACTGACTCAACAAAATGCGACGACTGCGATAAATCCCCAAAAATCTCAGTCAGGTTGAGCAATGGTTTGGCATCAAAGCCACTGGAACGGGCTAATTGAGTTAGAGTACCTCCTATTGGATCATCAATGGCAATGGGATTACCTTGATCATCCAGCCCATTGAGGTAACGGAACCAAGCTGCAACTGTTAAGCTCATGTAGTCAATTGCCCCTCCTTGGCGCAGCGCGTCACGGACTGAGCCTAAAACAAATTTTGGCATTTTAGCGGAGCTATTGAGGCAAAGACGCGGGAGTTGATCCCGAATCTTGGGATTAGCAAAGCGTTCAATTAAGGTTTCTTTGTAATTATCTAAATCAATCCCAGGTACAGGTTGGAGTGTCGGCGTAACTTCTGCCATTAAATTATCAACGGCTTTCCTAATCAATGGATCTGCCATAACCTCATGAACATAGGTATAGCCTGCCAAAGAGCCGAGATAGCCAATTAACAAGTGACTCGCGTTGAGCAGGCGGATTTTCATCATCTCGTAGGGATGCACATCACTGGTCATCTGAACGCCAACGGATTCCCAATCTGGTCTACCTGCGCTGAAATTGTCTTCGACTACCCACTGAAGAAAAGGTTCGGCAACAACTGGAAAGGCATCATCGATATTAAACTGTTCCGCCACCATTTTGATATCTGCTGGGGTTGTGGCGGGGGTAATGCGATCAACCATGCAGTTAGGAAACGCTACATTTTCGGCAACCCAACGCCCCAATTCCGGGTTCTGCATTTGGGCAAATGCAGTCAACATTTTTCGGGCAATATTGCCGTTACCTTGCAAATTGTCGCAGGACAACACGGTAAATGGTGCTATTCCTTGTTGACGGCGGCGCTCGAGGGCTGCTGTCAAAAAACCATATACTCCAATTGGTTCATTAGGATGCTGCAAATCGTACTGAATCGTCGGGTGATTGGCATCCAATTCACCACTGCCTTCAATATAGTAGTAGCCACCTTCGGTAATGGTGAGGGTGACGATGCGACATTTGGGATCTGCTAAGGTGTCGATTACTGCTTGTAGGTTATCTGGGGCAAAGAGATATTTTGTAATTGCCCCAATCACACGAGCGCGATTCTCCTGGGGAGAGGCTGCGCGATCGCCTGATGGTGACTTTTCAACTAAGGTATACAAACAATCTTGAGAATTCAGTGCATCCCGCATTCGTTTGTCGAATTCTAGTAGCCCAACCCCGCAGATTCCCCAATCACTGCCGGGATGCTCATGAAAGTAGTTATCCAGGTATAACGCCTGATGTGCGCGATGGAACCCGCCTACACCGATATGGACAATGCCGTTAGTGATTTGGTGGCGATCGTAATTGGGTACGTGAATGTTATTTGCTAAATGAAACAGAGATGCTTCATTCAGCTTGATTGTTGAGCCTGTGCTGATATTGCTGTTCATGGGATTCATTTTGGGTTAGGTGGTGACGATGAACTTTAGGAATGGCTTCACCGTTTTGATCGAACAAATGGCAAAGCTCACCGTTAATGTAAATCGGAACGTAATCGTGCATAATGGCTGGATTATCTCCGTCTGTTTGCACAACTATGGTTTCGCCACCAGCAATTTTGATGTAGAGATAGGTTTCTCCGCCCAATCGTTCTACGACTAATACTTCGCCATTCACGCTTGGGTTATTGCGATCAAGATCCAGATGTTCAGGACGAATCCCTAATGTTGCTCTATCCCCAACTGATAGGGTTTTGGGCTTCACCGGAATCATTACGGTTGCATCACCAGGGAGTCTCACCGTTGCACCAGAGTCATTGACGGCTGACACCGTAACCGAGATAAAGTTCATTTTCGGTGAACCAATAAATCCGGCGACGAATAAATTGCGGGGATGATGGTAAAGTTCCAGGGGAGAACCCATTTGTTCGATGATGCCACCCTGCAACACCACAATTTTGTCGGCAAGGGTCATTGCCTCAACTTGGTCATGCGTTACATAAATCATCGTGGCTTGCAAGCTGTCGTGTAAGCTGGCAAGCTCGATCCGCATCTGCACCCGCAAAGAAGCATCCAGGTTAGATAATGGCTCATCAAACAAAAATACTTTGGGATTACGCACTAAAGCACGACCAATCGCCACCCGTTGGCGTTGTCCTCCCGATAATTCTTTGGGCTTCCGGTTCAAAAGTGGCTCTAGTTGCAGGATACGAGCGACTTCACGCGCCCTTTCATAACGCTGGGCTTTCTGCATACCCGCAAGCCGGAGGCTAAAGGCCATATTCTCCGCCACTGTCATGTGGGGATATAAGGCATAGGTTTGAAACACCATTGCTAAACCGCGTTTATCGGGTGGCACATCATTGACTTTTTGTCCATCAATAAGTAGATCGCCGGAGGAAATTTCTTCTAGTCCAGCAATCATGCGGAGTAAAGTTGATTTTCCACAGCCGGAGGGGCCGACGAAGACAACAAATTCGCGATCGCCCACGTCAAGATCAATGCCTTTGATGATCTCTGTGTCAGCGTAAGTTTTATGGATATTTCTTAAAGCAACTGTTGACATAAAATGTTTCCATTAATAGGTTTCAGTTTTTTTCTCGCGCAGAGAAGAACGTAAGAGTATGTTCCAATTCCTTCTACTTCACTGCACCAAAAGTCAGACCCCGAACTAATTGCCGTTGACTCAGCCAACCGAAAATGAGGATTGGTGCGATCGCTAGTGTTGATGCTGCCGAAAGTTTTGCCCAGAATAATCCTTGAGGGCTGGAAAATGAAGCAATAAAGGCTGTGAGCGGCGCTGCATCTGCTGTTGTTAAGTTCAAGCTCCAAAATGCTTCGTTCCATGACAAAATAATCGAAAGCAATGCAGTGGATGCAATTCCGGGCACTGCCAATGGCAACAACACATGCACAAGTTCTTGCTGAGTGGTTGCTCCATCCATGCGATCGGCTTCGAGAATTTCTCTAGGAACTTCCTTGAAGAAGCTGTAAATCATCCAGACGACGATTGGCAAATTAATCAAGGTATAAATAATAATCAAACCGATGCGAGTATCCAGCAACCCGGCGTTGCGACACAAAATGTAGATCGGCACTAGCACGCCAACAGGTGGCAGCATTTTGGTGGACAGCATCCAAAGTAAAGTGCCCTTGGTACGTTTTGTTGGGAAGAACGCCATTGCGTAAGCGGCAGGTACGGCAAGCAGTAGCGCGAGTATAGTCGCTCCAAGGGAAATTGCTACGCTGTTAAATGCATAATTGAAATAATTTGCCCGGTCTTGGATCGCAATATAGTTCTCCAACGTTGGGCGAAAAAACAACTGAGGGGGAGTTGAAACTGCCGCTACTTCCGTTTTGAAACTGGCGAGAAACATCCAGAAAATCGGGAAAAACAAGATGCAAGCGGCAAGCCAGCCGAGCAATGTCCATAGCCAAATCTTTGAGGTTTTACGTGCCATGTTAGGTATCCAAATTACGAGCAACACTACGCATCAAAAAGATTGCCACGATGTTGGCAAGGATGACGGCAATTAATCCACCAGCTGAAGCACCGCCGACATCAAATTCGAGCAAGGCTTTGAGGAAGATGTAATAGGCAAGGTTAGTGGTTGCAAGTCCCGGCCCGCCACCTGTGGTCACAAAGATTTCAGCAAAGATAGTGAGAAAGAAAATCGTCTCGATCATGGCAACCACAGAGATGGCGCGGCTCAGATGCGGTAGCATGACGAAACGAAATAGAGCGATCGCATTTGCTCCATCCATCCGCGCAGCTTCTAACTGGTCGCGATCGAGTGACTGAATGGCGGTCAATAAAATCAGTAAGGCAAAGGGCAGCCATTGCCATGAAACAATGATAATGATCGCAAGCAAGGGAACGCTGGCAAACCAATCGATCGCACCCAAACCCAAACCTCTGGTGATTTGAGCAAATAGCCCATTCACCGGATGCATCAGCATATTTTTCCAGATTAGGGCGCTAACTGTGGGCATAACGAAAAATGGCGAGATTGCCAGTACCCGCGCTACTCCACGACCATAAAAGTCTTGGTCAAATAGCACTGCTAGTAATGTGCCTAGACCAATTGTGATTACTAGAACAGAAACAACCAGAATAATTGTGATGGCGATCGATGTCCATAAAGCTGAGTCAGTTAGGATGAATGTAAAATTTTCAATCCCAATGAATTTGCGTGCATCTGGATTCAGCAAGTTATACCGCTGAAAGGAAAACCATAAAGTCATCACCAGAGGCACAATCATCCACAGCAGTAGGAGAACGACCGAAGGTGCAACCAGAGGTAAGGTTGACACTTGCCGCGTAGTCCGTTGCTTGGTGGGTGGTGGCGTTTCAAATTGAGGTTTTACCGCTAATGAAGAAGACATAGAAAACTCACTCGATATAACCTGTGTGTTTCATGAAGCGTTCAGTGGATCTCTGTGATTGCTGCAACGCTTGGTCTACCGAAGTGCGATTGGTTAACGCTGCTGCCAAGGTTTGCCCAACGGAAGAACCGATCGCTTGAAATTCTGGAATATCAACGTATTGAACTCCCTTATAAGGAGTTGGTTGTGCGGATGGACGGGTAATATCAGCAGATTGGATTGCTTCCAAGACAATTTCAGCAAAGGGTGCAGCTTTTCGATAGTTGGGATTCTGATATGTGGAAGTTCGAGTCCCTGGTGGTACAGCAACCCAGCCATTTTCCTTCGCAACCAGTTGGATGTATTCTTTAGAGGTTGCCCAAGCAACGAACTTTTGCGCGGCTTCGGGTGATTTTGATGTTTTAGGAACCGCTAACGCCCAAGCCCAAAGCCAGTTTGAACCGTTGGGATATTTTTCGATTGGCGCACGGGCGAAGCCAAGTTTATCATAAACTTGGGATTCTTTCGGATTAGATAACAACCCCGCAGCAACGGTTGCATCTACCCACATCCCGCATTTACCTGTTGAGAATAACGCCAGATTCTCATTAAATCCATTGGAACTGGCTCCCGGTGGCCCATATTTGTTGAGCAGATCGACATAAAAGGCGATCGCCTCTTTCCAGGCTGGAGTATTAATTGTCGGTTGCCACTTCATGTCAAACCACCGTCCACCATAGGTATTGACCAAGGTGGAAACAAATGCCATGTTTTCACCCCAACCGGGTTTTCCACGCAGGCAAACTCCATAAACCCCATTTGCTGGATTATGGATTTTGCTTGCCCATTCTCTCATCTGGGGATAAGTTGGCTGTTTAGGAACCCTAATTCCGGCTTTCTCAAACAAATCTTTTCGGTAGTACAGCATGGAACTTTCCCCATAGAATGGCACGGCATAGAGTTTGCCGTTATTGGAAAGTCCTTCTCGTATGGGTTTGAGCAGGTCGTTTACGTCATAGTTTGCGCCCAGTTGATCCAAGGGTCTTAACCAATCCCGCCTAGCCCAGATTGGTGTTTCATAAGAACCGATCGTCATGACATCAAACTGCCCACCAAGGCTTGCAACATCTGTAGTTGTGCGTTGGCGCAACACATTTTCTTCCAACACAACCCACCGGAGTTGAATATCAGGATTAGCTGACTCAAATTTGCGAGAAAGCCCTTGCATCACCACCATATCGCCGTTGTTGACAGTGGCGATCGTCAGTCTAGTTTTCTCTGCGGCTTGTGAGCGTGGTGAACAAGCGTGTAGAAGTTGCACCAGCATCACTCCAGCGAGAAATGCAACCAGCACTTTAGCGAAGCGGGGGATACGCATCGCATGACTCCTTTAAAGTAAAAAACCAAACGAAATAAATTTTTAATTTTATGCTCTATTATTGGGCAAAAGCTCAATAATAGAAATCATACCAATCTCATTTCAATGGCGGGAATTTGCAACAATTCTTCAATAATAGGTTTAAACTATGACAGCGAAAGCAACCTATCAGTTTGCAGGTAAAACCATCCTAATTACGGGCGGTGCAGGAGATATTGGCAAGGCAACTGCACACCGCTTTGCTGCTAATGGCGCAGGTGTAGCGCTCCTAGATTTGAATGAACCGAAGATGGCAGATGTGGCTGAGGAATTAAAAAGTTACAACGTTCCAGTTGGATCGTTTTGCTGTGATGTTACATCTGCTGATGATGTTGTCAAAACCTTTACTAGTGCTGTAAACCAGCTTGGGCGGATCGACTATGTATTTAACAATGCAGGCTATCAAGGAGTGTTTGCCAAGACCGGCGAATATCCTGAAGACGACTTTCAAAAGGTTATCAACATCAACGTTGTCGGCGTTTTCCACATTCTCAAAGTGGCTGCACAGCAACTACGCGATGCAGGTGGAGGTGCGATCGTCAATATGGCGAGTTATGCAGGCGTAGTCGGACCGCCAAATATGCTGGCATATGGTGCTTCCAAGTTTGCGGTGATTGGAATGACTCAAACGGCAGCGAAAGACTTGGCTCCTTACAACATTCGGGTGAATGCGCTTTCGCCTGCGCTCATCGGCCCTGGTTTTATGTGGACACGGCAAACAGAATTGCAGGCAGCGGTAGGTTCCCAGTACTTTGATACCGATCCCAAGGTAGTTGAGCAACAGATGATCAATTCAGTCCCAATGCGGCGTTTAGGAAGCCTGGAAGAGGTGGCGAATGGGGTAGCATTTCTGATGAGCGAAGAGGCGAGCTACATTACTGGGTTTAACTTAGAGGTTACTGGAGGAGAATAGATTTTAAAGGTAATTGAGCAAATATTATATCTTTGGGCATATACTCAAAAAAAATGCAATCATGCCTTTGATAGATACATAGTTTTTGCAGGTGGTATATGGGACAACCTTTTTTGGAGCGGCGCGATCGCAAATTAGACCTGGCTGCTCATGCTGCTTGGCTCTATTACATTGCTGGCAATACGCAAGAAGAAATTGCCGCCAAGCTCAATGTGTCCCGGCAAGCTGCACAACGCCTAGTGGCACTAGCAGTCAGTGAAAAATTAATTAAATTTCGACTTGATCATCCCCTGAGTGAATGCATTGCTCTGGCTGAGTCATTACGCGATAAGTTTGATCTGTCGCTTTGTGAAGTAGTACCAACTGATGCAGGTAGTGGTGATACATTATACGGAATTAGTGTATGTGCTGCCACCTACTTAGAGGCTTACCTGATTGCAAAAACCCCAACCATACTGGCGTTGTCCTCAGGTCGCACATTGCGAGCAATGGTGGAGCAGATACCCTCAATGAACCAACCCCAGCATAAGATTGTTTCAATTATTGGCAACATGTCTCATTATGGGCGTGCAGGTCGCCACGAAGTGGTCATGCATTTATCCGATCGCGTCGGTTCCCAAGCTTACCCAGTGCCGACTCCGGTTGTCGCTACTAGCATTGAAGAACGAGAACTCTTGCAGACTCAGCGATCATTTATCGCCGTCAAAACTCTTACAGAACAAGCCAAAGCAACATTTGTCGGCATCAGTCACATTGCTTGGAATGCTCCATTACATCAAGACGGCTTCATTAATGATGATGAGGTGGCTGAATTGATTGAACTGGGAGCAGTAGGAGAAATTGCAGGTTGGGCTTACAGCGATCGTGGAGTATTACTGCAAGAGGGGACAAACAGTCGGGTTGCTAGCGTGGCACTCGAACAACCAGCTCATCGACTCATCATTGGTGTGGCAGGCAGTGCGAAAAAGACGGAGGCGATTTTGGCTGCTCTGCATGGCAAGTTAATTACAGGATTGATTACCGATGAAGCTGCTGCCCAAGCGATTCTTTCTAAGATTTAGTAGCAGTTTGCTTTCAAAAATGTCTTTTCTGGAATAGCCTATGCTCAAGGCTCGTCACTTATGGGCAATCGCCTGACAGAAAAGATTTTGGGTTAGTAATAAGGGCGCGGACATCACATAACTTTTAATATCGTGTCCGCAAAGACTTATTATTAAGACTCTTGGAGGCAGGGAGCAGGGGGCAGGGGGAGAAAGAGTTTTCAAGCTTTTGCACACATGCAGGAATCATAATTAATCAACCGGACATAATATAACTCCTAACCAGAGATGGAGCGTTTCCGGCTCTGCTCCTGATACCATTTCACAAAAACCTTGATACATATAGATTTCTCGTAGGGGCACAGCATTGCTCATACGTGTCAACTTAAAGCAAAACCCTGTTAAAACCTCGTTAAGAGCCTCTGGCTGGAAATGCACTTCAATTGCGGCTCTGCCGCGAGTCAGGGAGGCGGAGCCTTCATTATGTATTCCCAGTCAGAGACTGGGAACAAGACAACCAGACAATCTCTCAAAGCTTTGTCTAGACTGGTTTTCACGTTAAGTTGACACCAATGAGCATTGCTGTGCCCCTACCAACGTATTTGTATCATTATTAAAGTGAAAGGTATGACTCCTGGACTTTATGCTTGTTTAATGTTCTTGTCCCGTTGGTCGGATGAGAATTTCGTTGACATTAACGCGTGGTGGTTGGGTAACGGCATAAACGATCGCAGCAGCAATGTCTTCACTTTGCAGAGGTTGAATTGCCTTGCGTCGTTCTTCGATCCGTTGTTTAGCAACGGGATCGGTAATTTGGTTGTCAATTTCCGTATCCACCAAACCTGGTTCGATGATGGTAACGCGGATGTTGTCCTTGTGAACTTCTTGGCGCAATGCTTCCGAGAGGGCATTCACACCCCATTTGGTAGCATTATAAACACCGACGCCCGCCCGCGCTGTCCGGCCAGCAACTGAGGAGATATTGACTATATGTCCCGATTTTTGCGCTTTCAACAGAGGCAAAACAGCGTGAGTAGCATATAGCAGTCCTAGTACGTTGAGGTCAAATGATCGCCGCCAGTCTGAGCTATTCCCAGCTTCAATGGTGCCGAGTAAAGCAATCCCTGCATTATTCACAAGGATATCAACCCTTCCCAATTCTGCATTTGTCTTTGCCACCAAGTTATTTACCTGGGTTTCGTCAGTCACATCAGTGACAATAGGCAATGCTTTACCACCGCTAGCTTCGATACGTTCTGCTAATGCCTGAATGCGATCGCCACGCCTAGCAGCGAGTACTACTGTTGCTCCAACTGAAGCCAAGGCGATCGCAGTTGCTTCTCCAATTCCCGCTGAAGCACCAGTGACAATTGCTACTTTTCCCTCTAATTTCCCTGTCATTGATCTAACTCCTAAGTAATTGATAATTGGGTATGGGGCATTGGATATTGAGCATTAATTATTCTTCTCCCTGCCTCTTACTGATTCTCAAAACAGATGCAACTGCTGTCCTACACAGTGCGTACTTGCAATTGTGCCAACGTTTAGCCCAGCTTTGACCTTACGGTTGTGAATAGTTCGCATACGTATATTCATTGTAGGGTGCTATCCTCACTACATGTTCACAGCGATCGCAGCAGGCGCTTCCTTGTTCAGAAATGCTCTAGATGAATTGAAAAATTCCAAGGCATCGACTTCTCAATCGGCAAGACCGACTTTTCTACTTGTCATATATTTGGTAGAGTACCTGAATACTCTTAACTCCAAACTTCTTCGACTATATCAGCGATGCTGTTTAGTAAAATACGGTAAGTTGATAAAATTACTGTAGTTTATACTACTTAGCAAACTATCATAAACAACTTTAAGAAGCTAGTTCTAGAAGTTTTCGTATAAACAATGACTCAAAAATCTACCTTATCTCGATTTGCCTTAGCATTTATTGCAGGCTTCGTGTCTGTTTTGCTATTTCACCAAGGTGTCTTGGCGCTGCTACATGCAGTAAATTTCACACCTCGCGCCCCCTATCCAACTGCACCGACACAACCATTCGGAATCCCGCAAATTTGGTCAAGCGCATTTTGGGGAGGGATTTGGGGACTGATTTGGGTAGCATTAGCACCTCGTTTTCGACATGATAAAAGCTATTGGTTAGCTGCATTGGTATTTGGTGCAATTGTCCCGACGCTAGTGGCTTGGTTTGTAGTCGCACCACTCAAGGGTCAGCCCATCGCTGGAGGTTGGAAACTTGTAGGAATAGTAACAGGTTTATCGGTTAATGGTGCTTGGAGTCTTGGAACTGCCGGGTTGCTGAGATTGTTTTCTAGAAGGCAATTGTTCAACAGCTAAACTTATTAGTGCTTCTATTAGTTTTTCAAGAGACTCGCCATTTGTTTAGCAAGTCCCTAAAGTTATTACCCAGATGTTCCTGGCTCAATTCGCGCCCCAAGCTGAAGAACTCGTCCGAGATCATCAGCGTTTCGCCAGGTTTCAATTATTTTCCCGTCAACAATCCAATGAATGAACATAGCCGTAAACGTTTGCTCTCGGCCATAACTAGGTATTCCAAAGAAACTTTCCTGAGCGCAGATGTTGGTCGCACGCACTACCACTTTCTCACCTTCAGCAATTACGTCTTCAATTGTCCATTTCTGCTTAATAACTCCAAATGAACCAAAGAGTTTACGTACCCCATCTGGCCCTGGAGGAAGCCCAGGTAAACCACCGTGCATCCTCCAAGTTGGGGCGGTCATCTCGCAGATATCTTCAATCCGATGCTCACTAATAAGTTCTATCCACCGTCGAGCAATTATTTTGTTTTCTTCAATGTCAGACATTGCTACTCCTTTTATACTTAAATTAAAAATAGTATTTATTTATCAGTGATTAACTGTATGTTGATGCAAGTTCACAAATAAATTTTTGCTTTGTGCATTATTGCTAATTTGTTGAAATCTTCCCCAGCAAACCTTAAAAGTGGAGAAGAACCTTCTCAAAGTCCTCCTTAAAAAGGAGGATTTAGGAGGATCTAAAGTTTTGGATACCTCAGCCACCACTTTTAAAACATCCTCTCATTACTGGTACACTGCCATGTACTTTAATCGAATGCCCAAGCGCACAGGGCATTTTTAGGAAAAGCGATACCACAACACGGATTTTGCCAATGCAGACAAACAGTGGGTAATGTTAGTATCATCCAAACCAACCAAAATCGCTTTCTGCTTACCCTCAGCAAAAAGTGTAAAGATGTGTATATTATTAATTATTTGGGAATAATAGCTTAGAAAATAACGATCATCCTATTTACGTTACTTAGGAACTTAAAGATAAAAAGGATTTATCAAAATGGATTCTTTCGGTATTTACACCCTTGCTAATGATGTGGTGTTTGACCAACTAGTAGCTTTGCTAAACAGCATTGAGGTGAATATTAGCGCAGATATTCCTATTTGTATTATTCCCTATGATGAGCGACTGGATCTAGTTAGGCAAGAAGTTAATGCTCGAAAGAATGTAATCCTGTTTGATAATTGGGAGGTAATTCAACGCTGGGAAGAATTTGCCCATCAGGTTTGGGCTGCTCCTTCCAGTAAAAAAGAAAAAAAATTATCACGTTCTAATTGGTATAAAAGTCATTTACAAAGAAAGTTTGTTGCGTTTGAGGGTATTTTTGATAAATTTGTATTTTATGACAGTGATAGCTTGGCAATGAAGCCAGTCAATAATCTAATTGACAAGCTAGAAACATACGATTTTGTTTTTGATGATTGGGAACACCTTAAAGATAGATCGGTTGCAGCGTTAGATATTTCAGTTATAGAGCAAACTGGACTATATACAGAAGCAGATATACGTTCTAAGCTGCATTGTTCTAGCTTTTTTGGGTCTAAACGAGGGTTATTTACTGTTAAAGAAATTGAAATAATCAAGGAGCGATTAATTACCCATAAAGAAGTTGAATGGATTAATGGATGGTGGGATGATGCGTTTTTGTTTAATTATATGACTTTACGCTGCGATCGCCCGCTTTTTAACTTTACACTTAGCCCCAATGCCGAAGATAGAACAGGCAACTGTGCCAATGCAGATCCCTTCGTCAATATTAATAATGTTCTTTACAACCAAGATGGCTTAAAACCAATTCACCGCATTCATTATATGAGCTATTCTTCTCGTGATTTGGCCTATTTATGTCAAGGAAAAGATATGAATATCTGTTATGCTAATGAGTTTTTACATTATCGTTTTCTTAAACAGCCAGAACAAAGACCAAAACAGCTAAAACCACTTAGTATAATTGCCAAAAGTAATAATTTTTTCAACAAAACAATAAAGAAAATTCAAAGGACTATCCGCTAAATATAGTTTTATTGGCTATACATTAAATTAGCAATTGATATAAACTTTCTATTTTATATATTCTCCAAGTATTAGTATATAATATGCCTAAAATTACTGTTTGCATTCCTACTTTTAATCGTGTCCATCTCCTTCCTTATGCCATTGACAGTGTACTCAATCAGTCTGAGCAAAACTTTGAGCTAATTGTTTGTGATGACGGTTCTGACGATGGTACACCTGAGTTGATGTCACAGTACACAGACCACCGGATTAAATATATTCGTCATCTGCAAAATATTGGTAAAAGTAATAATATGCGCTCTGGCTTTGATGCTGCCAGCGGTGAATATTTTATTAAATTTGATGATGATGATCGGCTAACACCCAATTTTCTCGCAAGTACCGCAGCTATTCTTTCTCAAGATTATAGTATTGATTTTGTTGGTACAGACCATTGGATAATTGATATTAACAATGTGCGAGATGAGGCAAAAACTCAAGAAAATTCTCATCGCTGGGGTAGAAAGAATTTACCAGCAGGTATTGTAGATAATTTGTTGGAAGTTGTATTTATTCAACAAAGCTTTCAAATCGGGGCGACATTATTTCGTCGTAAAACACTGCAAGAATTAGGATATATGCAGCCAAATCTGCAAAATTGTGAGGATAATGATTTATTTGTGCGTCTAGCTTTGGCTGGAAAAAAGGGCTATTACTTACCAGAATTATTGATGGAATATCGCTCTCATGCAGAGCAGCAAGGTATCAATCGAGCCATTCCTTATTTATTTGATAAAATCCGATATTTAGAAAATTATAAATTTGAGTCGGAAAAAATAGAGACAATCAGGAAAAATCGTCTAACTGAAACGCAATTATTATTAGGTTTACGTTTAATTGAAAAGGGTGAAACGCAAAAAGGCAGAGAGCTAGTTTTATCAGGACAATCTTTTTCAACTCCTAAAGCTTGGACTGGTTTAGGTTTATCGTTGTTACCAGTTGGGTTGCGACGTAAGGCCTTTAATGCACTGCGACAGGCGCGGGGTTAGAAAATAGTTCTTGAAATGTTTCATGTAGAAGTGCGGAGAAAATTATGCAGGCTTTTACATTGTGAATAACTTATCTTAATACGGTTCAGTTAGCCCTAAAAACTTTAAGCTACGTAGGTTGAATTGAGGAACGAAACCCAACATTAAGCATTAATTGTTGGGTTTCACTTCGTTTAACCCAACCTACATTATCTGAGATTTAGCTAAATTTTAAATAAACAAGATGCGTGACCAGCTATCAACAATATCTACCATTTTATCGCTGCTTATACCTTTAATCTGTTTTTTGCCACTGGCAACTTTTACTCTTGCTAATACATCTTTCAAAGATTCAAACTTTTTCTTTTTACGTTCTTTTTCCACACTTTCAGCAACCTGTACAGCTTTTTTATCAGTAAAACTAGCAGTTCTTAATCTGAAAGTTAGTTCTAGTAAACTTAGATTATTAAATGCATCTAACGGTGTAATTTGTTTCGGTATCTGACTTTCAATCAACTTGATAGTCTCGTATAGTTTCTGTCTTTCTTGTCTCTCTTGTGTCAGTTCTGAGCTTAAATCATTAATTTGCTTTTCCAACAAATTAAAATCATTATTTTTTGAAATTGATTCTGAATGATTTGTTTCAATTGGAATTTTAATTTCGGGTTTAGCATCAGAATCCAATCCCCTAAATGCAGTTACTTGCTTAAATATTTCATCCTCGTTCTTAGGAGAAATTACAAAGGCGTTGACCATTTCGCATTGACGAGGATTTTTTTCTCTTGCTCTGACAGCAGCATAATATTCAAAATGTCCATCAACTACTGTATAAGTCTCTAAGCCCGTAGTTTTTAAAATTAATGGTCTGATAATTCCCCCGCTTTCTATAATCATATCAGCGAGGCTATTTAAAGCATCATTTGAAAAATTAGATAGAGGCACATTACAAGTAATATTTTTTACATCAACAGTATAAAATTTCATTATTAATTAACTCCCATTTCTTCTAAAACTTCTTTGGCTAACATCTCAAATTCCATAGCAGATTGTTGAGCATTAGTTTTCGATTCTGCATATTTTATAACTGATTTTGGGTCTGGGTATTCTAAATCTCCAACCATTATAGAATTATTCATGCATTCCGAAAGAGAGGTTCTATCATAAATAACTGCTTCCATCAAAGGTAAGTCATATCGCTCCGATATAACACTTCTTTGTCTCGGAAAAGTGTACTGCAAAAATTTAGCGTTAGTCGAAATTTTAGAAGCTAGAACTCCTATTATATTAATAGGTGACTTCCCCATCATTCCTTTGTATTCATTAATTTCATTAACAAAGGTTTTTACCGTTGGTAAACCTTGATTTGCAAATGGTTTTAAATCTGAAGGAATTATCAAATAATCAGAAGCAATCAAGGCAACTTGAGCATAATAGTCTCTTGATGGAGGGGTATCAATAATTACGATATCGTAATTTTTTTCTACTGGTTTGAGTTTGTAAATAAGTCTACTTCTGCTTACTGCTATTTGATTTAGTTTATCTTGCTTCTGAATCAGATTAATATGTGATGGAACCACATCTATTTCTGGATTATTAAAAAAATGAGATTGACGCATAATTTCTGGTATAAAATTGAAATCTGATGATTCTAATAAACAAGATACATTCTGTTCGCGTAAATCGTCATCTTCATCAAATTGAAATTTGATTAATCCTGTAGCAAAAGTAGTATTTGCCTGGGAGTCTATATCAATCAAAAGTACACGTTTACCTTTTTTACGTAATGCTGCTGCAAGATTGACTGCAACAGTAGTCTTACCAACGCCGCCTTTATTGTGGTAGATTGCAATCGTTTTCATTGAATGTTGCCTTTTGGTTTCAAAATTTGAATTATTCTCAGTTATTTTAATTTCTGGTTGATTTATTAACTGTCCTTTTTTCAGACTCTCTCTACCAATTAAATCTTTAATTTCATCTAACTTTATCTCAACTTCCTTCCCAGAGCATTGAAATAATAGCTGAATATCAGTCTGCAATTTTTGATAAATTCTAATCTCTTTGCCATTAGTCAGCAATCCACACCTGACATTTAAGCTGGTTAAATAATGCCTGAGTCGAGGGACATGATTATTTAAGTTTTGTTTGGGATGCTTTGCCTCCATGACGACACTCAGTGGTGAGTTGGCATCTAAGACAAAGGGAATTACTTGTGCGGCAAATGCTAAAAAATCTAAGCGGATGCTACCAACGGCAACTTCTTGATGCCAGGTGTCAGGAGTATAACCTAGCTGCGGTAGCAAATATTGCACTATAAGTTTGCTTTCAACTTCGCTTTCGTTACGGCACAGCTCAGGGTTAAAAGGCAATATTTTTCTACCTCTAAATAATTATTAAACTTGGAACCAAACCTGATATTTGCTAGATTATGGCATACCCTTAATTATTTTGAGTAATAGAAATCACTTAGAAATATATAAAAAATCATCATTAAGATTAGTACTTTTACTGATAAAATAACCAATTCTGAGAGCTAGCTATATTCAAAATTAACAGGCTAGGCACGTATTTTCCCATTACCCTTGTAAATGGCTAGAATCAAAGTGTTTACTTAACCTATTTGCGCTAAAGGTTTTGGCTACTATATCTTGTCCCCACTGCCATCAACTCGTTGATAGTCAAGCTATTAGTTGTCCCTATTGCCGGACAACACTTAAAGCTTACGGTCATCCTGGTATTCCATTGCACCGCGCCACTGGGGACGGGTATCTGTGTGACACCTGCACTTATCACGCTGATGATACTTGCAATTTTCCTCAGCGTCCCTATGCTAAAGACTGTACCCTCTACCAAAATATTGAAGAGACAAAGTTAGAGTTGGAACAGCAGCGTTACACTAACAGTTTTGCCATAACTGTGAAAAGTTGGGTAAAACGCAATCAGGCTTTGCTGTTGCTATTAGGTTTATTATTGGTCTGTTTGTTGTTCGTTATATTAAGGTCTTGATTAGTATTTTTTGGGGAGTGGGGAGCAAGGGAAAAAGAACTATTGATTAATGCCCCATGCCCAATTCCCAATATCTAACGTTTAGGCTGTGGTGATTTTGGATGCTTCCGCAATAGGTTCAACTTGTATAGGTGGCGCTTTTTCTTCAAAGGCGGCTAAGTCGAACCAAAAAGTGGTGCCAATGCCGACTTCACTCACTAGATGGACTTTACTACGATGCCTATCGATGATATTTCTGACAATCGATAAACCTAAACCCGTGCCTTCTAGGGTGTGAACTCGGTTTTCTACGCGGAAGAAACGTTCAAAAATTGAGTGTTGGTCTTCTGTGGCGATGCCAATTCCAGTATCGGAAATTTCAATCCGCACTGGAGGAGATTGGGTGTGACTGGGCTTGAAATCTAGTTGGTAGGCGCGGATTGCTACTTTACCACCGGCTTTGGTGAATTTGAGGGCATTACCAATCAGGTTACCAAACACTTGTACTAATAGATCATAATTACCCATTACTAGGGGCAAATTAGGAGCAACTTCTTGAATGAGTTCAACACCTTTATCTTTAGCATTGAGTTGGTAAGTACGCAATGTTTGCTCGATCGCTTGGGCTAAATCCACGCCATCGAAGCTATAGTTGCGACCAGATTCGAGTTTTGACAAATCTAAAACATCGTTAACTAGGCGGGTTAGGCGATCGGTTTCATGGTTGACTGTTTGCAGAAACTCTTGCCGTTTTTGTAAAGCTAAGTTTTCGCCGTAGTCGTACAGGGTTTCAATATAGGTTTTGATATTGAATAGAGGCGTTCGCAGTTCGTGAGAAACGTTGCTGATAAATTGACTTTTTGCCTCGTTTAGCTCGACCTCGCGGGTTATATCTTGGACAGTAATCGCAATACCTTTGATGCTTTCCCTTTGCACATTGAGTACTGTAGTCAAGAGAATGCGGATCGTCCGCTGGGTGGGTTGGTTAAGAAAAATTCGGAATTCAGCGCTTTCGCATTCGCCTGCTGCCATTTCGTACAAAGGGCCAGTAATTTCCATTTGTACTGCTGGGGGTAAGTGGTGCAGAACATTGCAACCTACCACATTAGCGTTTTCCCATCCAAAAATTCGCTCTGCTGTGGGGTTAGCTAAAATCACCTGCATGTTGTTATCAATCAACACAGCACCATCGGCGATCGTCGAAACTAGGGTTTGTAGCTTGGCTTTTTCTGCGGTCAGTTCCTCAATATTCTGTTCTTCATAGCGCTCTAATCGCTCTCCCATTTCATTAAAGCTTAAAATTAACTCCCCCAGTTCGCCCCCTAAAGGTAAATCAATACGCTGCTTGAAATTCCCGGTAGCAATTTGCTTTACTCCCACCAGCAGTTCTTTAATGGGCTTGGTGATGGTCAAAGCGTTAATTACCCCTGCCAAAATCACCATTACCCAAATTGTGATAAAAACGGCGATGGTGACATCGCGGGTAAAATTGGTGGAAATGACAGCGGTCTGATTGGGGTTGATACCGATCGCTAATACACCTAAGTATTTTTGATTAACGATTAGGGGAATAAATACATCGGTGACTGTTCCATCTGGGGTCATGTGTTGCCGCACCATCGGCTTTTCCCCATCACCAGGGTAATCTTCTGGCAGTTGTATTCGCCGTTTAATGGTGAGGGAGTTTTCTACCTCCGCTTCCCAAAAAGGAATGCCAAAAAAGATTTCCCCGGTTTCATCGGCGTAGAGCATGTAACGCACACTAGAGGTGCTGCTGTAAAAGCGTTGGGAAAATTGGGCAACCTCAGTCAGATTATTGTCAGCAATTAGGGGAGCAACGTTGGCAGCAAGTAGCAGCCCCAAGTCACGACCGAAGCGGGTATCATTCATCCGCGCATCCTGCTGAATTGTATTCACAGCCCAGAAGGTCAGACCACTCATCACCAATGAAACTACCATTGTGGCCACAGCCAATAATTTGGTCTGGAGTGTGAACTCCGACCACCAACTAGCGATCGCATGTCGAATTGTTTTTAACAGACTTAGCATCTTAAATAAAGTTGTTAGTAGTCTTTGTTATAAAGCCCAACAACTAAAAAATTAACAGTTAATTTGACAAACATGTTAGGGGACAGAGAGATGGGGGAGCGCAGGGGGTATAGCTGTTAAGGTAGTCTTAACGAATTTACCTCATTTCAGCCATCGGAATTTATATCCACTTGAGGATTAACGCATTAAACCCATTTTTGTGACTCTTGGTTACGCACAGATGAGCAGTCTAACAAAAATCCAACCTGTCGTGATTTTGAGCTAGTTGTCTGGCTCAGGTTAGCGGCTGCTAGTAAACTTGAAAAGCACCAAGATATTTTCAAACCGACGCGCCACCGCTAAGATGCTACTGCAAAATCTGTGTACTGCCGCATCTTAGGCTCATGGAATGCCAAAACTATATCTTCCTTGGCAACACCTGCACGAACTAGGTCAGTTGCGATCCCATCTTCAGTCCAATCTTCCTCGATCCAGAATTTGCCATCTCGAATCCGAACGTAGATAGTCATACCAGTAATGCGTTCGCCATTTTGCCAACCAAGGTTCATCCAAATATAGTGACCCTTTGGCTCATCCATAATCAAGAATATTTCGATGTCTCGGTTAGGACGACGGTTACATAGTTCTATATATTCCGTCAGGATACGCTTAATTATCTTGGGATACTCAGTTAATTTATCCATTGTGTGATCTCCTCTGTCTCTGTATCGACAACAATCAGTGGAAGTTGATGTTTGTGGAGGATGAGTTGAATCACATCCTGGTTGAAAAAGCTTTTATAAGTGATCGCACCGACAGCAACGTAAAGTTTACGGTCTGGCGCTGTTTCCTCTAGAAGATAACGGTAGATGTCATACTGACCGAGAGCTTCTTTCAAATCTTGTATCTTTGATGCGCCAACAAAGCTTTTCACTTCAACAACAAGTTTTTGCCCATCTCGTTCAGCTGCAAAAGGGCGTTCAGCACCGAGATCAGCGTACAACGTTGTTTTTCGATACTGAATTATGTAGGGATCGTCTGTAATCGCCCAGCCGTCCTTCATCAGTGCGTTTTTTACCGCGTTATGGATAATGTCTAACTTGGGCATAACTTTAAGTATAAGTCGGCCTCGCTGTCTGATGAAAATCAGTACCAGGCTTAAAGCCGACATCTTGAATACCTTTGTCAACAAGCAATATCACGCGATCGCTTATGGGGTTTGCTCCCCCTGCTTCCCGCTGGCTACTCTATGCCCAATATCTCTTCGGTAATATACCCCCTCAAACTGAATATATTTAATTCCTGCGTAGGCTTGGGCGATCGCTTGCTCAAAATTTTCTCCGATTCCAGTCACATTTAATACCCGACCCCCATCTGTTACTACTTCTTGTTGCTGGTTCAATTTCGTACCTGCATGAAATACGGTTGCTCCTGTTGCCTCTGCCTCGCCAATGCCAGTAATGACCTGGCCTTTCTTATATTCTCCTGGATAACCACCTGAAGCTGCAACGACAGTGGCAGATGCTCCCCCTTTCCAAGCAATGGGCGGCAATTCGCTTAATCGCTGCTGGACACAGGCTAGAATCAACTCTTCTAGGGGTGTGTCTAACAGTGGCAAAATCACCTGGGTTTCGGGATCGCCAAAGCGGCAGTTAAATTCTAAAACCTTCAAGTCGCCATCGGGTGCAATCATTAATCCAGCATAGAGTACACCTCGGTAGTCAATGCCTTTAGCTCGTAAGGTTGCGATCGCTCTTTCTAAAACTTCTGTTTGAATGCGTGCCATCAACTCTGCCGTAGCAATAGGTGCTGGGCTGTATGCTCCCATCCCACCAGTATTTTCCCCCGTATCGCCGTCACCGATCCGTTTATGGTCTTGAGCTGGCAGCAAGGGTCGAATCGTTAACCCATCCGTTAACGCTAAAACTGATACCTCTTGCCCAATTAAACATTCTTCAATGACGACAAATTCACCAGCACTGCCAAATTGTCCTTGAAAAATTGCATCAACAGCACTTTCTGCCTGTTCAAGTGTTTCAGCTACCGTTACACCTTTACCAGCCGCCAAGCCATCAGCTTTGACGACAATTGGCGCTCCCTGAGATTTGACATAAGATTTTGCTGCTGCTGCCTGCGTAAATACCGCAGCCCGTGCCGTCGGAATCCCCGCTTCTTGCATCAAGGCTTTTGCCCAAGCTTTACTCGCTTCAATCTGCGCTCCCGCTCTAACTGGGCCAAATACCATCAATCCTTTGCCTTGGAGGTAATCTGTAATTCCCTTTGCCAAAGGTACTTCTGGCCCAACTATCACAAGGGTAATACCATTTTCCAGAGCATATTGGCTCATGCCCTCAAAATCATCTACTGCTAAAGGCAAATTATGGCAACGTTCCATACTTGCTGTGCCTCCATTCCCTGGTACACAGACAACTTGCTCAATTTGCTTAGATTGCAATAGTTTCCATGCCAGAGCGTGTTCGCGCCCTCCATTACCTACAACTAAAACTTTCACTGCTTTCCTCGTGCGTTCCTTGCGAAACGAGAATGCCTTAGCGCTCTCGCGGATCAATTTTTCATCAATTCTCACACTTATGCAAGCCCCCCTTATGATTAAAAAGGCTGAGGAGCAGGGGGCAGGGGGAGCAGGAAAGGAATTTTAGAAGTTGCCAAATCATCCAGCTTTCTCTGCAACGCTAAAAAAATATAGCTATTGAATTTTTACTGTGTTTATTCTTAAAATCCAACTTAGTGAATTAGTATAATTATAAATTTTATTAATTGCAATAACTAAATAAATATACTGACTTTATCCCAATAAAAGGATAAATTTAAGTATTGATGATGAGTTTTTAAGCATTTCAATAATTGAATAAAAAAAATCATCTTCAAGTAATGACGATTATTGGTTACAAGTATTAACCTGTGAATATGGAGATTAATGAAAACATCAAAAAATAGGCAACATGGCTAAAATTATTGTTACTGGAGCCGCTGGCTTTATTGGTTCTCATCTTGCAGAAACATTGTTGCAACAAGGAGAAGAAGTAATCGGGATTGATGAATTCAATGATTACTACGATCCGATGTTAAAGTTCAAAAATGTTGCACACTTACATCAATCACCTAGCTTTACATTAATTGAAGGAGATATGCAGTTTTTAGATTGGCAAAAACTCCTAGAAGATGTTGATGTAGTTTACCATCAAGCGGCACAAGCAGGGGTTAGAGCAAGTTGGGGTAAAGCTTTTCGAGGTTATACAGAACGAAATATTAATGCTACACAAGTTTTGCTAGAAGCAGCCAAAGATGCTAAACACCTGAAAAGGTTAGTGTTTGCCTCTTCATCGAGTGTATATGGTGATGCGGAAACATTACCTACCCACGAGGGAATTTGTCCTCAACCAGTTTCTCCTTACGGCATTACGAAGCTAGCAGCGGAGTTTTTGTGTGAACTGTATCACAAAAATTTTGGCGTACCCTGTGTAACATTGCGCTATTTCACAGTATATGGCCCCAAACAGCGCCCAGATATGGCATTTAATAAGTTCTTTAAATCGATTTTGCAAGATGAAGCAATTCCTATTTACGGAGATGGCCAGCAAACGCGGGAGTTTACCTTTGTTAGTGATATCATCGCCGCCAATTTAGCCGCTGCCACCGCACCCGAAGCAGTGGGAGAAATCTTTAACATCGGTGGCGGTAGCAGGGTAGTTTTAGCAGAAGTCTTGGATACGATTGAAGAAATTGTTGGGAAACCAATCAAAAGAAACCACATAGAAAAAGCGATGGGAGACGCCCGCCACACCGCTGCTGATGTATCTAAAGCGAAGAAAATTCTTGGATATCAGCCGCAAGTCTCTTTGAGAGAGGGTTTGACACAGGAATGGGAGTGGGTGAAATCTTTATATTAGACTTCTTGCAGAAGTGGGGATGCATGGTAAGGGGGAAGGTGGGGCCCCCACGAAGTGGGGATAAGGGGCAGCGAGTAAAGGATGGAATTTTCCCTTTCCCTACAAGAGTACAAAAGGAACTTTTGCAAGATGTCTATTCCCTATCTTCCTAATTTTCTTCATCCCCCTCATCTTTTTAATCTTTACTTTTGTTATGCAAACCGTATTGATAGAAGTTTTGCCCCCTCAAAACTTAGTACTGAGTAAGGTTAAGGCAGAAGTTGCTACAAGAAAAGCGGAAGTTCTTACAGGGAAGGCAGAAGTTGCTACAGACTGCGTGAAATACGAAAACGTCAAAGCGGAAGTTCCTACAAGGAAGGCGGAAGTTGCTACAGACTGCGCGAAATACGAAAACGTCAACCCTGGAGCAATATTTTTTGATGGATGTTAAATGTAGGATTCTGTTAAGTTTATTTTCATATCATATCCAGCTGAACACGAGTCATATTATTTTTGATTAAAGACTTATTACAGATATGTTTGTTTCCACGTAAACTTAAATTTTAGAGGTTGTTTGAAAAGTTTTTCACTGTGACTTTAGGCACTTTTAGATCCCCCTTAACCCACGCTAGTCGCTCCACTTAGAGAGACCCCAGACGCTCGTTTGCCCTTGGCTTCTCCCAAAGGGAGAAGCTAGCTAGAGCTAAGGGAGAAAATCGCGCTGGCTCCCCTCTTAAAAAGAAAGGTTAGGGGGAATCAATAAGTGTCTAAAATTATAGCTAAATACTTTTCAAACATCTTCTTATCGTAAATTTATGGATTTAAGACGCCTACATTTACATGTAGTATCAGTTTCAGTCGGAGTTTAAATCCCCATCTGAAATGTCTTTAATTTTAAATTTTGAATTTTGAATTTTGAATTTTGAATTGTTAATTTGCTTGTATATCAGCAATTTTCGTCGCCCCCTAAACGCGAACTTATTCTTATTTTGTCCAAATTCCAATTCTGTAAAAACCAGTGATTTTAGGTTTGGGCTATGCAACCATCCTCATTGGCTGAACACTTTCTATTAAAAAGTTTATCTCAAGGAGAGCGCACTGCCTTTTGGCAACTGTGGATGCCACACCAAAATTATCTTTATCATTGCTGTTTTAATTGGATGGATGGAAATGTTACAGATGCCCAAGATGCTCTCTCTGAAGCGACTCTCAAAGCTTGGGATCAACTATTCCTCCATGCTGACAAAATCACTAATCTTAAAGCTTGGCTGAAGCGTTTTACTCATAATCTTTGTATGGACATACACCGACAGCATAGCAGCAGGGCAATAGGGACAGATAATATTGAAGAAATAGCTGGGCAAATAAAAGTTGTAACATTTCCACTTGATTCCCCTGAATCAGCCCTTCTCAGTAGTGAGATGGAAACAACCATTCGCTGTGCGATGAATTCTCTACCTCCCCAACTGCGATCGCCTTTTACTATGCATTTTGAGCAAGATATGTCTTATCTAGATATTGCCCAAAAACTCAGTATTTCCATAGATAACGTCTATAAAAGGATTTCACAGGCGCGAGCAATTCTAAAACCCCAGATAAACAAGTATCTTTTGGGAGAGGATGATTCTATTCTCTCTGAAATTCCTCCCCCATCAATAAAAAAGGATAAGCCAACTGAGGCGAATTTAAATAAAGGGATACAACAAAATTTGCCGTCAACTTTGTTAATTCAATCAAAGGCTGGTGGTGAAGCTTTGCACAATCGAGGGATGCAATGTCTCTATTGTCAGTCTACGGACATTAGGAAAAACGGTAACAGAAGAGGGAAGCAAAATTACTTCTGCCAAAAATGCGATCGCCAGTTTATCGATTCCTATTCTCCCAAGGGCTATCCCCTAGAGGTGCGGGAGCGTTGCCTCAAGCTGCATGTTGATGGGATGGGGTGTCGAGCGATCGCGCGGGAAACTGGGGTTAGCCACAACACTGTCATCCATTGGGTAAGACAGAATGCTACTTCATAACCAAAATCATCCCTTGATTGTACAGCAGAGTTGAGACAATTGGAAAACTCAAGGGAAAGGTAAACGAGGCAGCGTAATGGTTTTCGTATTTGAGGCTGGTTGGATGAGAGGTATCGAGATTGGCAACAAAAGCCTTTAACTCGATCAAAAAATTCAGAAATTGACCACTCAACTCGTCTTAGGAATAGCAGAATAAAATGCCCCTAGTTAATTTCAACAAGGAGTAAAACAAAATAGCATTTGAGAATCTAACATATGACGACACAGTGCAAATTAAATGACATTGAGACAAATTCTTGTCATAAAACAAACCTTATCACTATAAGTTTATAGCAATTTATGTTGAAGCAAACCTGTAAACTTCTTATAAGTAAGTCGGCACGCTCAAACCGATATATGTTTAGTTTTATCAAAGCTATATAATAGACCTCTTGCAAAAATAGAAAGGGTTGCATGTTAAAGGGTACATGGTAATTCTATCGCCGCTTTCACCTTTACCCCTTACCCCACAACTGCTAGAAGTCTAATAACCTATTCTTAAGGTATTCGCTAACTTTAAACTTCGTTATATAGTTCATTCTTTTAATGCCAACTTATCTTATCTATTACCTCTATGAGTGTAACCAATCAAGTTAAAACGAGAGAAGACTTACTTTATCTTCTCTCCCAAGCCGCAGAGTTAGAACATTCCCTAGCCTGCCAGTATCTTTTTACTGCCTTCAGCTTCAAAGAATCCACAGATGAGGGAGTTTCTCAAGCTCAATTAAATAAGATTAATCGGTGGCGGCGGACAATCAATGGAATTGCAGTACAGGAAATGCTGCATCTAGCACTGGCTAGCAATCTGCTCACCGCCATAGGAGGAGCGCCATATTTCCGACGTGCGAATTTTCCCCAGGCTAAAACCTATACTTCTTTAAAGCTTCAATTTAAACTAGCGCCTTTCAATGAAACCACATTGAACCGCTATATTTGTTTTGAATTGCCAAATAGCTTTGATACTGAAGAACAAAAAGCATCTTGGAATCAGTTTTGTCAGAGCATTAGAGACGAAGAATTGCGAAGACTTCTGAGGGCGCTACCACAACCATTACTTCCTAGAAAACTTGAATATAACACCATTGGAGAACTTTACGGACTAATCCGCCAAGGCTTTCAAACTATTGGTCAAAAATTGTTTATTGGGCCGCCCGAAGCTCAAGCAGCTGGAATTTTTAGAGAGATGATCCAGGTTAAAGACTTGGAATCAGCAATAAAAGCGATCGATTTGATTATCGTACAGGGTGAAGGCTCTCCTGCCCAAAGAGATGACAGTCATTTTGCTAAATTCACCAAAATTCGTGAGGAGTATTTAGCAGAATTGCAGAACGATCCCAATTTTCAACCTACTCGTCCGGTCATTGAAAATCCACTGTTAAGTCTTCAACAAGATAATACAACTCTTGGTGCTAATATCATTACCGATCCCTTAAGCCGGGATGTAATCGAGATATTCGTTGCCCTTTACGAAGTCATGCTGCAAATACTCCTGCGTTTCTTTGCACACACTGAGGAAAATGAGGAGCAGATGTATGTTCTCAAGAGTGCGTTTATTAATCTTATGCCTTTTGGCGTTTCTCCCTTGGCTAAAGCAATTACTCTATTGCCGGCAGGTGAGGGATTTCCAGGCATAAATGCAGGCCCGAGTTTTGAAGTCTATGCAGACGTTCAATTACTGCCGCAGATAAGCAGTGCTTGGATCTTTTTTCAAGAGAGACTGCAAGAAATTGCCGAAGCTTGTGACGCGCTGATTAACGATTCTAGAACTCAACCATATCAACAGTTGCAGCAAGCTTTAACGGAAGTATCGGCGGCGCTCAAAAACATTGCTCATACCATTTCCCTCGAACCCAATGGAGAAACTTGGGCAAATGGCATCTCCCAATTATTCTCACCGATGGATGTAGATCATATGAAATCAATTCCAACATTTCGAGTCAATCTTGGTGATTATGATGCTGTAAAAAACGATGCAGAGGCAATTTTAGATGTCGTCTCCTCCAAATCAATGCCTTTACTTCCCGAAGGGCCTTGGACAGAGGTAAGAATTAACCTGTTCAAAAAGTGGAAAGACAATAGTTTTCCCCAGTAATCCAAATCTTATAGATTTTAGCTAAACAAGAGGAAATATCCGTCATGACAAATTCTGCAAATTTACAATGGTTTCCTACAAATGCACCGATCGCTAGTTCGAGAACTGATGATATTTGGTTTATCGATCCTCTGGTAGGTTGGGCAGTTAATAGTAATGGTCAAATCATCAAAACTACCGATGGCGGCGATACTTGGAAGCAACAATTTCAAACACCTATTGTTAACAGGCGACCAATTTATTTGAGGTGTGTTGGTTTTTCGACCCCCTTAAATGGTTGGGTTGGAACAGTATCTGAAGAGCAACGCTTGTATCACACAACTAATGGAGGGGAGACTTGGGCTATTGTAGAGAATCTCCCTGAAAAGGCTCCAGTAAAGATTTGTGGTCTTTCGATCGTCAACGAGTCGGTGATTTACGCTTCTGGTACCAATGATCCTGCTGATATTCCTGCCCGCATGATGAAAACCGTCGATGGTGGGGCAACTTGGACTGCCTGGGATATGAACGAATATGCCACAATTTTGATTGATAATTATTTCATTAATCCAGATCGTGGTTGGGTTGTCGGTGGCAAAGCTGACAATAGTATTCCCAAACCCACCCGCGATGATGTAATTCCAGTAGTTCTCTATACAGAAGATGGGGGGAAAACTTGGCTAAACCAAGTCGCCGATATTAGTTCCTCTTTTCCATTAGGAGAATGGGGTTGGAAAATTCAGTTTCTCAATGAAAAAGTTGGTTTTGTGTCTCTGGAAAATTTCAATCAAGGCGCAATTCTCAAGACAATAGATGGCGGAAAAACCTGGACGAGACTTCGCATCAACGATCCTCAAGAAAATGCCAATCTCGAAGGTATAGGATTTGTTGATGAGAACCTCGGTTGGGTTGGTGGTTGGGGAGATGCCGACTTTGAAGGAGGTTTTAGCAGCGAAACAAAAGACGGAGGTAAAAATTGGCAAGATGCTAATCAGATAGGACAATTTATCAATCGCTTCCGATTTTTGGGTAATCCCGTGACTGTCGGTTATGCTTCAGGCAAGACTGTTTACAAGTATTCTGCTGCGCCAGTAACAGCCCCGCTGATGGAAAGGGTTGCGCCTCTAAGCTTTTTGACAACAAATGCGCCAGCGCAATTTGAAAAATCAGTTACTATCGAATATACGTTACCAGAGAATACTAAAAAAGTCACAATTTATATTTGGAATCAGTTTGCTGTTTATGTTCGGCAACTGGTTGATGAAACTAATCCTAGTGCTGGTCAAAAATCAGTTGCCTGGGACGGTAAAAATGATGAAGGTGAAATTTTATCACCTGGAATTTTTATTTACAGGTTGACTGTAGATGAAAATGTAGAGAGTCGGGTAATTCGTCTGAATCCCTAATTTAGTTTTGCGATCGCGAGAATGTGGGAGTGCGATCGCCCGAAAAAATCTGCACTTCGTAGGGCGATCGCCTGTCTAATTAGTTCAACCCTTAGCTTAATACCTACCCCTATTGCCATGATTGAAATTCATCAATGGCGCTACGAATTAGGGATGTTATTTGAGCGCGACGGGTTTCAAAGTTAGCGGCGATATAAATGAGTAGGATGCCAACTAGCAAGCCAACAACCCATTTTAAAAAGGAGTACTGCAAGCTGAAAATTACTGATTGATAGATTGTAGTGATTAAAAAAGTGGCTGTACCAATGTAGAGAAAAGCCCGCACTCGCAAAGCTAATCCGGCAAAAATGGCGATGAGGCTGAAAATTCCAGGTATCCAGGCTGTATTTTGATGAAATAAAATTGCCCACCCACAAATTAAACCACTACCTAGCACTCTCAGAATATGACGAGCGGCTTTATACTCTAGTAGTTTCAGTTGGGTATCTACTTGAGCAATATAAAGCAGTGAAAACCCAATGGGTGTTACATACCACAAAATATCAGTCAGCCGTAATTCATAAAACCAACGGTAAAGTGCCCAATCAATCAACGCCACACTAATGTAGGTAAAACGGATGTTTTCACCCAATTTTGCGAGGAAGATGTAAAATCCAGCTGCGATTATTAAGGTAATGGGGTAAGTTTGCAGTCTGGTTTCCCATAAAATTATCAGTGGTATAACGTATGCGGCTTGTTGCCAAGGTCTTTTAGACCAACCCCAATTTTCCCAAGGTAGAATGTACAGAAAATAGGCTACCACACAGGCGATCGCACCGTTCCAAGGAACTAATGGCCCAGCCCAAAATTTTCCCACTGCTGTCTCGCGCCAATAAACCCTCATGCCAGCTACCTCTAATAAGCCAAGGTAAACCCACATTTCGGCTATTGTAATTCCTCCCAAAATGCTGCGGGAAGTGCGCGAATTTCGTCCCTGAAAGATGGCATAGCGAATCAAAAATACCCCAGTTGCCAATCCCAGCAAACGGTTAACTCCAATGGGAAGAGGAATGGCAGCCATTAATAAACAGCTACTCCAAACCCAATGAATATGGGCAATTCCTTTCAGTTCTTGGGGAGTTAGGCGGAAGTAGTTTACAAGCCAAGGTGACAGAATCCGGTAAGCATACATAATACTGGCGCCAAGGGCAGACATGGCAATCAATCCATCACCTAATGCTCCTCCTGAAGCTTGTAACATTTGATAGAACAGAAGTTCATAGGCAGAAATTGATACGCCAATGATTCCTAAGTACAGTAGGGGTTTAAAGTTCTCGCGCCGTCGCCCCACGCCAATGATAATTAAAGCTACGCCCAAGGAATACAAACCTGTCCACTGGGTGAAGGTGTCCAAACGCAGCAATACACTGAATGCTCCATAAATTAATGGCAAAATATGAAAACTGCTAGGAATTCTTTCTAATTGATGTCGTCGTCGCCACCACTCTCCTACAAGTTGAACGATTAAACCTAAAGCAATATTAGCGATCGCAATCTTAACAGTTGAGCGTTCCCCAAATCCCAACACCTGGGCAGTCAACAATTCCAAAGACCAACCGATGCCATAAAATGCCCAATTTGTTGGTTGTCGCCAACTACGATAAACAATGGCTGCCAAGGTGATAGCAGTGGCAGCTAAGTACAAAAATCCAGAATTAATAAATCCTGAGTAAACCAGTATTGAATGTAGCGTCAAACCAAACAACTCAAAACCACACAAGGCGATCGCCCATTTATCACTGGCGGCTGCATATATAATTGCTAATTCGTTACCGCGTCGGCTTAGAACTGTCCGCGCTAACCATAGACTTAGGGTTGCGATCGCTCCTACGATAAACCAACCTGCTAGCGCGAGACGAGGTAAGCCAGGTACACCTATCCATAGCAGCGCCACAATGAAACTCAAAAGAAATCCTTCTGTAATTACCGCAGATATTTGGTTTCGCAAATAGCGCGTATTTGCAAACATCAATCCCGTACCCACGGCCAAACCGATTAATCTGGTTTCTGGTAGCTGTAAAGTCAGTAGCTGGGCAGTTCCCACAGCCAATACACTCAAGTAACGGCTAGTAATGCGACGCTCTATAATTGTGGCATTGGCAACACCCGTGAGAGCTATAGGCGTAACTAGCCATAAGACTCCCCAATAAGCTTGGCTATCAGCTATGCCATACCAAGATAATTCTGCATTCATCCACAATACCAAAAAACTAACGGCGGCTAGTCCTAAACCGATGTCCCATGCACTACGTTGCCATAGTCCATTGCTCAGGCTAAATCGCCATTCTGCAACCATCAGAGCCAATAAAATACTTGTCCAGGCTTGTTGACTCAGGTTTGGTAATAACCAATTAATCGTAGAGCAAAACGTCAGCACCCCCATAATATGAGTTAGATATACCAGGGGAAGGGATGAGGGGGATCGGCGTTGAGTGACGAATCCAAGAGTGATTGTAGAAAATAGCAGATTTAGCGATCGCAATGCGGGATTTACTAGAGCGATCGTTGTTAAAAAAGCTCCAAATAAAAGGGTGAGCAGTTCGCCAAATTTAGCCAATTCTCGCTTTTGGCTGCGATGCAGGCTATCTGTGAGCGCCACCATCAAAATTATGTATGGAAATAAAGCTACACTCAGCAACGCCCAAGGTTCATTTTGAGAATTGGTGAGTTGGGTGCCAGTTGCGATCGCTAATTTCTGTAAGCTATCAGGTACTAATCGCCAACCTAACCAAATCGTCTGTAAGCCAATGAAAAAAACTGCTGCGAAGTCAGCCTTTAAACTGTACCGCCGCAAGCGATTTCCCACAAACCACAAACCCAAACCACTTACAGCTATTGCTTGCCAAGGATAATTTACTACCGAAACCAGCCAACCCAGAAAAAGTAAAATACCACCAAGCCTTTCCCAGAGGAACATGGATGAAGGGAATGGAGGAGATGAAGGGGATATTATAGTTACTTCCCTTGCCCCCCCTGCTCCCTGCCCCCTGCCCCCTGCCCTCTCCCGTGCTAACCAAGTTACCAACCAGCCGCAAATACCAATAGCTAACCCCAACTGCGTGACATCTACCCGGACAACAAAAATTGCCCGCACTAGCAGCACTATCAAAGCATAAATAATTACAGCGCCAGATAAACTAATACTTAACTGTCGGCGTAGGCGTAGCCCGTCGTAGACATCGCGTCTATCTTCCTCACTAATAAGATTAGGCTGGTGGTAAAGATTGTGATAAACGGTAATAATAGCTGTGCCAATTGTTGCCACATAAACAGCAATCAAGGGAAATCCTGGAAATTGCCAACCCCAATGCAGATAACTCAGCCCCAAAATATTTGCTAGAGGTAATTTGCCAGTATATAAATTAGGAAAAATAGTCCGATTTTTGGAGAGTAAAACAGTTATAGCAGTGAGAGTAGGCCAAGCGATCGCAATTAGAATCCAATTCACAGGATTTTGCCACAACCTAAAGCTATCCATTGCCCAAAAGTTTACTGGCACCAATAAAAGGGTGGCAATCAGCAATGTCTGAGCAGTCAATCTGAGGTTGCTTTGCCTAGTCGCCCAAAAGCTTAATCCCCAAAAAGTCAAAGTATAAGCAAATAAAACTCCATATTGTCCAGAAGCAGGAAACCTTTCCCACTGGCTTGCAGCCAGTACCCCAGAGGACACCACTACCAGGAATACCCCTAAAAAAAGCAGCCAGCGGACACTCAGTTCTGCCCCCAAGGACTGCAACATTGTGCTGATAAAGTTGGGTTGGGCTGGTTTTTGCTGCGGTTGTCTACGGCTACTAGATTGTAAAGCTGCTACGGGTAACTGCTGTACGGGGTCGGAAGTTACAAACGCTACCTTTGTTTCAGCTTCAGGCTGGGGTTGCAATACCACCGTACACACCAGAAACTCTCGGCATAGCTGCCTAACTTGGGTATCGGATATCAAACCTAAGCGCAGCCATATATCTAACCCTTCTAATAAATGAGGATGGGAAGATGGCAGCCTGATTTCAAATTTTAGCGGGCGCTCAAGGGGCGATGACATAAATGGCAGTAGTATAACTATATACTTAGTTATGTTTTTAATTAAAGTATATTTTGGCTCTAATTGTGCCACTTATTAAGCTAATTGATATTAATTTTTAACCTATGAACCATATTCAAATGTCAATTGTCTGCTTTCAGGTTCCACATTGCAGTCTCCCAACTGCTACAAGTAAGTGGGCAAGAATCAAGAAAACTATGTTGCACAATAGACCTCTTACAAAAATAGTTTTGCACTTTTGGGTAAAGGGTAATTCTATCGCCGCTTTCCCCTTTACCCCTTACCCCACAATGCCAAGAAGTCTAATGTAAACTTAATTAAATTGGCTCATAGTAAGCGGATCAAGCCGCTTACTAAAAACCTTTAATTATTCACGGGATCTTCCTCATGCGCCTATATCTTCGGTTTAGGTGGATTTTTTATTTTCCAAAGAAAGTCGTTTATCTGCTGTAAATTTGAGTTATAAATTTTCTCAATTCCAGCTTTTAAGAAATCAGAGGGATGGAACAAAAATATGTCAGTAAAGCCATTAGTAATCTGTGGTAATTGATTTTTATGTACAAGTTGAAATTGTACTTTTTGATCAACTAAGTAACCAATAATTTGTATTGGGGGAATTATACTCGCATCACTAATTAAAAGCGGTTTATTACCTTGACTAACAATGTTAGCAATTTGAGGATATTCTTGATTTTTTTCTGGGACTTTATTCCACCAAATTTGGGCTTGAGAACTAAGCGTACAAGATATGATTCCGCTGATAATAACCATGAACGCTACAAGTGACCAAAGCTTTTTTTGCCAAAGCTTAGTATAAATAGACGTGAGTTTAGTGGTAAATAAGTAAGCAACAGCTAACTCTATACCTAAAACTGAGGGAAGTGTATATCGACTCGTAGCGTATCGCTTTTGAAAAACGAAATCCACTATCAATAGGGGAAGCCCTACAGATCCAATCAAGGTTAAGACGAATAACCAAACTTCTTTCGAGGTTCTTCGACAGAGAAAATAAATTGAGTAGAGCATTAAAGCTAAAATAATTAAAATAAAAGGAATTAGCGCAATCTTAAGCTTTCCTGGGTCGCTAGGGCTAATACCTAAATCAAGAAATGTACGACTAAAGATCCCAGCCCACCTTGTAGCTGACGCAAAAAATGTTTGTTTAGCACTTGCCCAACTTACTGATTCTGGCTGAGGGTTAGTAATAATAATCCAAATCCAAGGGACGAAAGTTATAAACCCCGCAAGCGATGAAATTAGGTAATAAATTGATGTTTTACTCAATCGCAAGCGTTCGATTGCAATTACATAAATTCCTTGCCCAACAGCAACCAATGTAAAAAATATATGAGTATAAAACCCTAATGATAATGTTGCTGCATAAATGCACCAACTAATCTTTGTTTTAAGGCGCATAGCTCGCAGCAGTGCTACGCTCGATATTAAGATAGTTACTATCCATAAACTGTATGCTCGTACTTCTTGTGCATACACAACATGAATAGGTGAAACGGCTACCAACGCGATGGCTATCCACCCTACGAGTGAAGACTCAAATAATTCTTGACATAGCCAATAAATACAAGGAAAGGTGAGCAGACTAATGAATGCCGAAAAACTTCTCGTCACTGCTACAGAATTGCCAAAACATTCTACCCAAAATCGGGTTATTATAATGTATAACGGCAAAATCTGTGAGTCTTCTAAGATCATGCCTTTAATTGTATCAATTGTGTTTTTTTCAGGATTGGGATACTGGTATTTATGCAAATCTTTTATACTCAGCAAACGACCATTACTTAACTGATCATTCATTTCTGACTGCATATAGCCAGATATGCGTAATGATGAAAAAACTTCATCACCCCAATAAAGTTTTTTATCAATATTATCGAAGCGGAAAAATACACCTATTACTAATACGATGATAATTAAAAAACGTAGTGAGGATTGAGAAATAGACCAGTTATGTGAAAATTGCTTTTTCATGTAGTTTTCAATCTCCTCAAAGCCTTAATAAACGGTGGTAAAATTTTGTTTTTATTGCAATAATTGTTTTTTAGCAGACTTTTTGGTTTAAATGCTCCCCTAAAAGATATTGCAAGACGCTACAACTGCTTTTAATCAACCGCCAGATTCAGTTTTAGGTTAATCCAAAAATTGCAAATTGTAGATGTTGTCACCGACTGTGATAAGCATGAATGACTAGAGAAAAGTATTCGTATCTATATTAGAAGTAATTCACAAATTTTTAATAACCTTTTGATAATGGCAAAAGTAAATTAGTATCTCCAAATATGCTAAGGTACAAAAATTATAATTTGTATAATCTACAAACTAAATTTTTAGCAATAATATCCAACAATAAATACAATTGTTTATTGGTCATCGTATACTGTAGTATAAAATGAGCTAAATGTAAAATAATTGTGTTAAAAAGATAAAGATTTGATAAAGTTTATATGAAAATATTATAAATACGCCTTCGAGTAAAATTCAAACCAAAGGTATGTCAACGTTTGTTGAAACCCCAACCTTGCAATAGCGGAAGATGCTGACTCTGGTTTATCGAGTAGACTAAGCTAGCGATCGCTCATAATGCGGGTATTTTTATTATTCATGGGTTACCTGGCTGATTTTGCCTATAGAAAAACAGACCTGTTGCTACGACACTATCGTTTCTATAGTTGCGATCGCCTTTACCTACCACGAAAAGAAAATTTTTGTTTAGTGGAAACTACACAACGCATAATCTGTCCTTGTTCCAGAGCAAGTACTTTTAAGTATGGGGTTACCCCTTAGTTCCTGCACTCTTTTGCTAAGAGCAGCCTTACTCAACACTACCAAGACAGTCACGGCAAGCTAGTTTGACACCATTTTTCCACCTTCTCTACTTATTACCATCTTCCAGTAATAGAATTAAGAACGAAGCCTTTATAAAACCTTCAACTATCAAAAGATAGAACCTCTAGTAGCAGATTTTACGAAATGTCAGTAAATCGAAAATCTGTATCTCAAATAGGCTTGTAGCATATAAAACGCTTGTAAGATTTTTATGACTTCCCGTATTCGCTTTTTGATGTGCCCTCCTGACCACTACGATGTGGACTATGTGATTAATCCTTGGATGGAAGGGAATATTCACAAGTCATCGCGCGATCGCGCCGTGGAACAGTGGCAGGGACTACACCAGATTCTTAAACAACACGCCATTGTAGACTTAGTACCACCTGAAAAAGGTTGGCCAGATTTGGTTTTTACCGCCAATGCTGGCTTGGTACTGGGAGATAATGTCGTCCTCAGTCGCTTTTTGCACAAAGAACGTCAGGGAGAGGAGCCTTTCTTCAAACAATGGTTTGAGGCAAATGGTTATACAGTCAATGAACTTCCCAAAGATTTGCCCTTTGAGGGAGCAGGGGACGCATTGCTGGATCGAGAAGGACGCTGGTTATGGGCGGGATACGGTTTCCGCTCAGAATTAGATTCTCACCCCTATCTAGCTAAATGGCTGGATATTGAGGTGCTATCCCTGCGACTGATCGACGAACGTTTCTATCATCTGGATACCTGCTTTTGTCCTTTAGCAAATGGCTATTTGCTATATTATCCAGGCGCTTTTGATTCTTACTCCAACCGCTTAATCGAAATGCGAGTCGCACCCGAAAAGCGAATCGCAATTGAGGAGGCTGATGCAGTCAACTTCGCTTGTAATGCGGTGAATGTGGATGGCATCGTCATCATGAACAAGACGAGTGATGCTTTGAAAACCCGTCTTGCGGATGCAGGTTTTCAAGTGCTGGAAACACCTCTGACCGAATTTCTCAAAGCTGGTGGGGCAGCTAAATGCTTAACCCTGCGGGTGACAGAACCAGTTAGAGATGAAATTCATGCCAATGTCTCAGTAGAAAGCCGCGTCATTCGCATGGAAGGACATTTGCTGGACGCTGGCTTAATTAACCGCGCTTTGGATTTAATTATAGATGCTGGCGGCAGTTTCCAAGTCTTGAATTTCAACTTGGGAGAACAACGGCAAAGTACCTCAGCAGCCGAGGTAAGGGTATCAGCACCATCCCATGAGGTGATGGAAGAAATCATCTCACGATTGATAGATTTGGGTGCAGTCGACTTACCCCATGATGAGCGAGACGCAAAATTGGAGCCAGTAATCCAAAATGGCGTTGCACCCGATGATTTCTACGTCAGTACAATTTATCCCACCGAAGTACGAATTAATGGTCAGTGGGTGAAGGTGGAAAATCAGCGGATGGATGGCGCGATCGCAATTACTCAAACTGCCAATGGCTTCGTTGCTCGGTGTAAAATACTCCGCGATTTAGAAGTTGGCGAACAAGTAATTGTAGATGTGTTAGGTATCCGCACCATTCGCAAAACTGAATCGCGGGAACAACGCAGCACCCAAGAATTCAGCTTTATGTCGGCGGGGGTTTCCAGTGAACGGCGCGTGGAATTGGTTGTTGAGCAAGTAGCTTGGGAATTGCGGAAAATCCGCGATGCTGGTGGTAAAGTAGTTGTCACGGCTGGGCCTGTGGTAATTCACACTGGTGGCGGCGAACACCTGGCGCAACTGATTCGGGAAGGATACGTACAAGCACTGCTGGGTGGTAATGCGATCGCAGTTCACGACATCGAGCAAAATATCATGGGCACTTCCTTGGGTGTAGACATGAAGCGGGGTGTCGCTGTGCATGGTGGACACCGCCATCACCTGAAGGTAATTAATAGTATCCGCCGTTATGGTAGCATTCCCAAAGCTGTGGAAGCGGGGGCAATTAAAAGTGGCGTGATGTATGAGTGTGTCCACAACAATGTACCTTTTGTGCTTGCTGGTTCCATTCGGGATGACGGGCCTTTACCTGATACCCAAATGGATTTGATTAAAGCACAAGAGGAATATGCTAAACACCTAGAAGGTGCGGAGATGATTTTGATGCTGTCATCGATGCTACACTCCATTGGCGTGGGAAATATGACTCCGGCAGGGGTGAAAATGGTGTGTGTGGATATTAATCCAGCTGTAGTGACTAAGTTAAGCGATCGCGGTTCTGTAGAATCGGTAGGTGTGGTGACAGATGTGGGATTATTCCTCAGTTTGTTGATTCAGCAGTTGAATAAGTTAACAAGTCCGTATGTAAATAAGGTAGGTTAAGAGAACGAACCGCGAAGACGCAAAGGGCGCGAAGAAAGGAAGATGACAAGAGTAGCTTTCAGTGAAGAGTTGCAGATTAATTGGGTCAGTTTTATAGCTGATTTCTTGTTGGTAGGGATGGTTTTTGGCCCGCCTATCGCTCCCTTTTTGGCTGCGTCTGGAGTGTCTTTGCTTCCTCGAATTGCGGACATCATTTATTTTATGGGTAATCATGTCTGTCCGCAACCAGATATGGGGTTAGATTTAGCACCACCGTTTATTATGGCTGTATGTATGCGTTGTTATGGCACTGTAACGGGTTTACTGATAACGCGACTGCTGTATGGGATAACTGGTGGTAAGGGATTTTACTGGTTAAGTCAGTATGGCTGGAGTGGTGCGGCTTTAGCAAGTGTGCTGATGATGGCTTATCCTTTGGAATTAGCAGCACAAGTTTTCGGTTTGTGGAGTTTTAATAACTATCTCGTTACGCCTTTTGGGTTAATTACAGGTTTAGCGTGGGGATTGTTTATCATGCCTATTTTGCACGGGTGGTATGGTGCTAAAACTAAAACCAGCTTGCATGAATTGTAGAATTAGAAACTGCACGCCAGTCGCCTCTTTTACTTGACATCGAAACGCTAACATTTGTTTAAGATAACTAGCAGTTATGTCTAATGTAGCCTTGGTAGTCTAAGTAGCTAACTACTTGGTAAACACATTGCTCAATAGTAAATTGATGAGTTAAACAAATAACCTCTGGATTTAAAGGTTCTTCGTAAGGGTCAGATATACCAGTAAAATGCTTGATTTGTCCCGTCTTGGCTTTGGCGTAAAGTCCCTTCACATCACGGGATTCACAAACTGCTAATGGTGCTTGAACGTAAACTTCTACAAAGTTGGTGGTTGTTTGTCTCAATTTATCTCGAATTTCTCGATAGGGGCTGATTGCAGCAACGATCGCCACTACCCCATTCCGACTGAGTAAATTTGCAACAAAGCCTATGCGGCGTACATTTGTATCCCGGTCTTGTTTGCTAAACCCCAGCCCCTGAGATAAATGGGTGCGAACGACATCACCATCAAGTAATTCTACTCGGCAACCCCGCGATCGCAGTTCTTGGGCAACACCGTTGGCGATTGTTGTTTTACCCGCGCCACTTAACCCTGTTAGCCAAAGAATTAGACCTTGATAGTTCATAACTCGCTTTTTCTTCATCTATAGAAGAGTGCGATCGCACTTTACATTACTTGTGACAGCGATCGCACATCTAGAATGTGTTAATTTTTCCTAGCTCATGATGCGACTAACTTTTTGCGGCTGGGACGCTTATGGTCTGATTTTTTCTTCAGTCCTACAGCTTGAGCTTGATCGCTATCCGATCCGTATTGTCCGCGCACAACTTCTTTCATCGCTAATACCGCATTGTGAAATTCCCATTCTGCTAATCGCGCAGCATCAGCAGCCGCACGGTATAAAGTTAGTTTTTCGGTTTCGGCTTGTTGCTGGGTTAACATAGCTTGATAAGCTTGCTGTAAGTTGGTAGCAGAGGCATCAGCACGGGTTGTTTCATAAGTGGCGATCGTTTGCAAACCGTGCCATGAAGTTACATCTTCACTAATTACTTGAGGGCGCAAACGACGTGTTATATCTTGGATAGGCATATCAGTATACTGTTCTAATCTACATATTTAATGTGCCCATTGCAACTATAAAACTAACAGTATGGTGAGATTTTTAGATAAAACAAGGTTAAAGAAAGGATAAGCTCATTTTTGCAGGTCGATGCATTAAAGGTGCAAGGCGATGCATTAAAGGTGCAAGGCGATGCATTAAAGGTGCAAGGCGATGCATTAAAGGTGCAAGGCGATGCATCAAAGGTGCAGGGCGATGTATCAAAGGTGCAGGGCGATGCATTAAAGGTGCAGGGCGATGCATTAAAGGTGCAGGGCGATGCATCAAAGTTACAAATTAATGTATTTAGCTAATTTGTAGGGTGAGCAAACATTTGCCCACCCAATAAACTTAAACAGAGATAAAATCGTTCTGCGACAACGTGGTGGTATCAAAGGCAGTCACTAAAGGAATCTCATTACCAAAGAAAATGCGATCGCATCACTAATCACCCCAAAAAAGCTATAATCCTAGACCGTTAAGAAATCAGCAGATGTGAGGGTAGTGGTATTAATACCCGTCAGCGTTGCCAGGAGTTCATTGGTGCTAGTAATAATGATGTTGCTGCCAGAGAAGGACAGTTGACCAAAAGTTAAACCGCCGGACAAACCAATGTAATCAAGTCCATCGTTAAAGTCGGTGATGGTATCGGTGCCGTGTGAGGCAGCGAAGATGAAAGTATCAGAAGCACTGCCACCAGTTAAAATGTCGTTGCCAGTACCGCCAGTCAAATCATCCTTGCCGTTACCGCCAGAGAGGGTATCATTGCCAGCACCGCCATTGAGGATGTCTTTGCCGTTGCCGCTTTCCTCGCTGTCGTCGCCCTGCAACAAATCGTTGCCGTCGCCACCATTGAGGATGTCACCGCCGTTGCCACCTGTTAAGGTGTCATTGCCACCATTACCGTTGAGGGTGTCTTTGCCGTTGCCGCCACTTAGGCTATCATTGCCTGCTGTGCCGTTGAGCGAGTCGTCGCCGTTACCACCAGAAAGGTTATTCCCCACGGCAACGGTGACATTACCAATGTCGGTGAGGCTGCCATCGCTGAGGGTGTAGTCAAAGCTGGCATTGCCGCTAAACCCAGTCGTCGGGGTGAATACAATAAAGTCATCTGCCGTGTTGCTGGCTGTGCCGTTATTATTAATAACGGCAGTACCGTTGGTAACATTACTGACACCAGTGATGCTGAGGGGGTTGCTGTCTGGATCGGTATCGTTAGCTAACACCAGGATGCTGACGGCAGTATTTTTGGCAGTGGTGGCACTGTCGGGGTTAGCGACGGGGGGTTGGTTGGTGACAGGTATTTGTGTGCCGTAAACATCATCGTTATTGGTGGCAGTTCCCGCATCGTTCGCCGCACCGTTGCCGCTGAAGGTAGATGAACCGACAAAATCGATAGTGCCAAGGGCGGTAGGCATTCCTTGGTTGTTGCCGTTGGTGTTGGTGGTGGACTGCATGATGAAGATTGCCCCACCCAAGCCTTGACCTGAGTCAGCCCCTGAGCCACCTGAGCCACCTGTAGCCGTGTTATTGGTAAAGCTGGTGTTGTTGAGGGTTAAAGAGCCACTGCGGACAAAGATGCCACCCCCCAATCCACCACCGCCACCGCCGCCAGAACCGCCGCTAGAAGCGCCGCCGAAGCCACCAGCACCGCCGTCCAAGCTGCCATATCCGCCGCCACCGCCATATCCGCCAGCACCGCCGTCGGCGGCGGCGATCGCACCGCCGCCACCGCCGCCGAAGCCGCCAGCACCGCCATCTCTGCCAGTTGTTGCGCTGCCACCGCCGCCGCCGAAGCCGCCAGCACCGCCGTTTAATCCACTGCTCGCAACACCACCGCCGCCGAAGCCGCCATTGCTGCTACCGCCATAATTGCCGTTGCCGCCGTAACCGCCACTGCTGCCAGTGCCAGAACCAAACAGTCCGCCGCCGCCGCCCACATAGCCGGAGCCGCCAGCATTTCCAAACATCCCGCCGCCGCCGCCGAAGCCGCCGTAGCCGCCTTGTGCCGCGTTATTACTAAAAGCGACATTGGTTAAGGAGACATCGCCATCATAAAGGAACAAGCCGCCGCCCAGTCCAGCACCGCCGCCACTACCAGCGCCGCCTTGCGCCCGTCCGTTGGTGATGGTCAGGTCAGAAATAGCGACAGTTCCCGATAGGATGAATAGGGGGCGCACGTCGCTATTGTCGTTGATGCCGTTGTTATTGGCATCGCCACTGATGCTGTTGCCATTGCCGTCAATGGTGATATTGCTGTTAACTAGAGTTTTCATCACCCCGGTGATGCGAACATTTGTATCGATGCTGATGGTGTCATCCCCTGCTATTTGGTTAGCTTGGAGGATTGCATAACTGAGGGTTCCTGTGGTTAAGCCAGTTCCGTCATCGGTAGTAGAAGTTACATTAAAGGTTGCCATTTGATTTTTTTCCTTTGTTTAGTTCGAGTCAGTGAAACTTTCGTCCCTTAAAAAGGGAAACTAGATTTAACCGTTGCTTCTATGAGATGGGGAACAATCGAATTCGCCAAACTATTGCTAGGATTTGTCCAAAAAGACAACTGATTAAACTGGGTAAATAAATCTGGTGGTAAAATTGTTTGGCGCGATCGCAACTAGGTATGGAGTGATTCCTGTTGTTTTAAGTGCGTTTGATTAAATAGGCTTTATGGGCGAAAATGCGATCGCGTTTGAGATCAAAAGAAAATGCGATCGCATTTGAGGTCACCCAAAAAGGCTATGAGCCTAGACCGTTAAGAAATCAGCAGATGTGAGGGTAGTGGTATTAATACCCGTCAGCGTTGCCAGGATTTCATTGGTGCTGGTAATAATGATGTTGCTGCCAGAGAAAGACAGAGCGCCAAAAGTCAGACCGCCAGACAGACCAATGTAATCAAGTCCATCGTTAAAGTCGGTGATGGTATCGGTACCGTCTAGGGCGGCGAAGATGAAAGTATCAGAAGCACTGCCACCAGTTAAAATGTCGTTGCCAGTACCGCCAGTCAAATCATCCTTGCCGTTACCGCCAGAGAGGGTATCATTGCCGGTACCGCCAGTGAGGATGTCTTTGCCGTTGCCGCTTTCCTCGCTGTCGTCGCCCTGCAACAAATCGTTGCCGTCGCCACCGTTGAGGATGTCAGCGCCGTTGCCACCTACTAAGGTGTCATTGCCACCATTACCGTTGAGGGTATCTTTGCCGTTGCCGCCACTTAGGCTATCATTGCCTGCTGTACCGTTGAGCGAGTCGTCGCCGTTACCACCAGAAAGGTTAGTCCCCACGGCAACGGTGACATTACCAATGTCGGTGAGGCTGCCATCGCTGAGGGTGTAGTCAAAGCTGCCATTGCCACTGAATCCAGTAGTTGGAGTGAAAACAATAAAGTCATCTGCCGTGTTGCTGGCTGTGCCGTTGTCATTCAGGACTGCCGTACCGTTGGTAGCATTGCTGACACCAGTGATGCTGAGGGGGTTGCTGTCGGGATCGGTATCGTTAGCTAACAGGGTACTTGCCGAGATGGTTACGGCAGTATTTTTGGCAGTGGTGGCACTGTCGGGGTTAGCGACGGGGGGTTGGTTGGTTGCAGTGACGTTAATCGTGCCGTAGACATCATCGTTATTGGTGGGTGTCCCCGCATCATTAGCCGCACTGTTGCCACTGAAAGTCGGATTTCCTACAGAAGTCACGGTAGCTAAAACGGTGGGCATTCCCTGGTTATTGCCGTTGGTATTGATGGTGGACTGCATGATGAAGATTGCTCCACCCAAACCTTGACCTGAGTTAGCCCCTGAGCCACCTGTGGCAGTGTTGTTAGTAAAGCTGGTGTTGTTGAGGGTTAAAGAACCACTGCGGGCGAAGATGCCACCCCCCAATCCAGCACCGCCGCCGCCGCTGCCGTCGAAGCCGCCACCGCCACCGCCGCCGAAGCCGCCAGCACTGTCGGTGCCGCCACCACCGCCGTAGCCGCCAAAGCTGCCATCGCCGTTGCCATTGCCGCCGCCACCGCCGAAGCCGCCAGCACCGCCACCGTAATAGACGCCGCCAGAACTGCCACCGCCGCCGAAGCCGCCAGCACCGCCACCGGAATAACTCCCATTCCCACCGCCGCCGAAGGCACCAGTACCGCCGCCGTAGTTGCCGTTACCACCGTAACCGCCGGAGTTGCCGCTGCTCGAACCAAACAGTCCGCCGCCACCGCCATCAGCATTGCCGAACATACCGCCGCCGCCGAAGCCGCCACCACTGACACCGCCACTGCCACCTTGTGCCGCGTTATTACTAAAAGCGACATTGGTTAAGGAGACATCACCATCATAGATAAACAAGCCGCCGCCCAGTCCAGCACCGCCGCCACCGCCGTTACTATCTCCGCCTTTAGCCCGTCCGTTGGTGATGGTTAAATCAGAAATACCGACGGTTCCCGATAGGATGAATAGGGGGCGCACGTCGCCATTGTCGTTAATGCTGTTATTATTAGCATCGCCACTGATGCTGTTGCCATTGCCGACAATAGAGATATTGCTGTTCACCAGGGTTTTCATTACCCCAGTCACACGCACATCATTATTGAGGGTAATGGTGTCATCCCCTGCTAGTTGGTTCGCTTGGAGGATTGCATAACTGAGGGTGCCTGAGGTTAAGCCAGTGCCGTCATCAGTAGTTTGGTTAACGATGAAGTTTGCCATTTAATTTATTTCCTTTGTTTGAGGTGAATGAGTTATTTGTAAGGTGGGCAAATATTTGCCTACTTATTTAGACAAGTTGAGGAAACCCTTGTAGAGATGCGAAATTTTGCGTCTCGCCCGCCTTTGGCTATGGGCGGGCAAGATGCCCACCCCACAAGATTGGATAATTTATTTGTTGGAAATCCCTAAGTTGCAAGCCGATGCAACAAAGGTGCAGGTCGATGCATCAAAGGTGCAGGTCGATGCAACAAAGGTGCAGGTCGATGCATCAAAGGTGCAGGTTGATGCAACAAAGGTGCAGGTCGATGCATTAAAGGTGCAAGTCGATGCATCAAAGGTGCAGGTCGATGCATTAAAGGTGCAGGTCGATGCATCAAAGGTGCAGCTTGGTAGGGAAGGAGGAAGATTCAAAGCTTCATTTACTTACTGCTTCTAATGGCTGGGCGACAATCACATTCGCCAGACTATTGCTAGGGTTCTTCCAAAAAGACAACCCATCATACTGAGTAAATAAATCTGGCGGTAAAATTGTCAGTCGCGGCTGAAACTCGACTTTGCGACGCACCTGATGTAGTCCTTTGGTATTCAGGCGATTATCAAATTCCTCAGCTTCGTATTCCACATTGGCAAAATCATGCTCAAAGGGTTCCTCTTGTAAAAATTGATAAATCAGCGATAGGGTTTTATCAGGTGCTTGGGTTAATAAGTCATAGTCCACCAAAAGCAAAGAGGCGCTGTATTCGCTATAAAATGCTTCTTTGAGAGCGTTATAAGCAAACCCCACTAACCGTCCCCCTTGACTCAAGGCTTCGGTGCGGGTGTAAACTGTCGAGCGTTCGCCAGCATTATTAAACATCCGCGACACATCAAAAGCGTTTTTTCTAATCAGCCGTTCGATGCTATCCATAATCCAAGCGACATTCCGCACGCAGCAAATCACCTTTGAGCCAGGAAATAGCTCTTGAATTAAGGACAATTTGCTACACCACAAGCGGTTAGTATCAAAGATAACTTCTTTTTCGGCTTGGGGTTGGTAGAATGTGGAAAAAATAGTTAAAGTTAATGCCCGTTTTTGCTCAGGGGTGATAAAGACTGAATATTCATTCTCTTCACTCATCGCCTCTAGCATTCGGTTCACCAAACTACCAACAGGACTAGTCATGCTGGCATGAAACCGGGGGTTTTGCCGCAGTAAGGCTCCGAGTAAGGTGGAACCAGAACGAGGTAAGCCGGAGATAAAGTGGATTTTGGAATTCATATTAGTTATAAAAAAGCTTTCATAGGATCTGGAAAACCTCTCTTCCATTCCTCTCCTTGAAAAGAGGCTAGGGTGTATAGACAAGTCAAATTACCCCCCTTAATCCCCCCGTTTATTGGGCTACGGTGTACACACAAGTCTTTTAGAGTTGCGCCACAGGCTTTTGATCCCCCCAACCCCCCTTAAAAAGGGGGGCAAAAAGCTCTCAAAGTCCCCCTTTTTAAAGGGGATTTAGGGGGATCAATACACATTTTGCACCCAGCAAAAAGATGTGTGTACACCGTAGGTTTATTGGGGGAAAACCGGAATCTAGTTCCCTCCCCAATGCATTGGGGAGCCACTGCGGTCTTGGGGTTTCCCCAAGTGGAGCAAGTGGCGTGAGGGTTAGGGTGGGGTAAAACCTTGGTTAATCAGCTATTTCCGACTTGTGTGTACACCGTAGCCCCAAAAAGGGGAGAGGAATGGAATTTTCCCTTTTCTAAAAGGAAAGGTTAGGGAGGGGTGGGAAACTTAGGAAGTTGCGTTTCGCGTTGGATTTTGTACGCAGCTAAAACCCATGCCAAAGTTAATTGGCTTTAATTTGTTGCCCTGAAAAATTGAATGTTCCTACAGGTGGAACATTATCTAATAAGGGATTAGCATTTAGATTGAAAAAACGTAGTGTAATAGTCCCTTCTACTGTCTGCGTTTGGGGATTAAAGCTGGCTTGATAGTCAGATCGGGCAATGCTACCAGTAGATCCTGCACTTCCTGGATAAGCAAAGGTAATTGATCTGGCGCTCACCCCAGTTTTGCCATTACACTTCCAAGCACCTTGTCCACTACTAAAGGGATTGAAGACGTTGGTAACACCACCTTGATTAGAGTCAATGACAAAAAAGTTACCATCTGCGGTAAGTGTTATGACTCCACGAGATCCGATTGTGCCATCTGGATTGAAAATTTTTGTTAGATAAGCACCAGTGACATTTAGGCGACAACGTGCTGTATTAGCATTAGTTTCTGCTACAGAGAAGTCGTCACCCCTAACGACATTAGAAGTGGCAAGCAATGTACAAGCCAAAACAGAACTAAACAACAAAGTATTGCAAGACCAGATTTTGTTCATTTTGTTTGTTAATTGATTACACAGATTTAGTTACTTTGTAAGTATTCTCAACCAAACATTGTGTAGAGATATTGCGATACAACATCTTTACGCAATGCAACATTTCTACTGAACCGTATTGGCGCATAAGCTTCTGCACCTATGCGCTCTGACCGCAGAGGCAAGGCGATCGCCACCGATTCATGGCGGGTACGCCATCGCTAAAGTTTTGCTTAAATCATTGACGTAATGGATTGTACAGCGATCGCTTTGATCAATGCATCGGATACTTGTCCTATTTTTGACTAGGATCAATGACCTATAATGCACTAGGTCATTGATCCTATATACCTATAATTTTGTTCTGTTTTCTGATTTGCAGAATCAACATTCATCTGCGCGAGTAGCAGTAAACTACGGTGAAATTACTGCGTTATCTATCAAACAAGTTTCCCATGCAATCAGGTAATGACTATTATTTCAAGCCTTTTGAGTATATTTGCTGGCATTTGCCTGTATGTTGGTCTATTACACCTGCTAATTGCTTCTGCGCGATTAAAACCCTCGCTGCACTTATCTTTTGGGTTAACCTGCTTGGTAGTTTTTAGTTATATCTTGGCTCTTATAGCCAAATATAAAGCCATGAATGTAGATGATTATATAAATGCCAGAAAATTGCTATCTGCTTTGGGATATATTGACGGAATTGTTACTATCTGGTTTGTGGCTTTATATACTAAAGTTAAGCCTGTACGCCTACTTTTGGCACTGAATAGCCTCTACCTCATCTGCCTCTTAATTAACCAAATTTCACCCACTGGAATTCTCTACTCCCATATCAGCAGACTATCAAGTATTTCTTTGCCTTGGGGCGAATCGATTACCCTCTCAGAAGGTACACTCAATCATCTATTCGGGTTCCAACTCTTAGCTTTAATCAGTAATAGTGTTTTCCTTTTTTACGCCTGTTACCGTCAATATCAGTGCGGTGAAAAGCAAGCGGCACTGATTTTGGGTTTGAGTCTGGCAATTTTTATAGGAACTGTTCAATACGATCGTCTAGTGGATTTGAGAACGATCAAATCCATATATATTGCTGAATATGGATTTTTGGCCTTCGTGGTAATTATGAGCCTACACCTGGTCAAAGACTTGATGCAAGCGGTGAAGCTACGCGAACAATTGATTGAAAGCGAACGGCTACGGAAGATGGCTGTAGAGGTGGAGCGAAATCGCCTCGCCCGTGATTTACACGATTCAGTATCGCAGACATTATTTACTGTGGCGACAATTGCCGAAGCCTTGCCTAGAGTGTGGAAACGCAACCCAGAAACAGCCCAACAGGGATTAGAAGAACTCGCCCAATTAACACAAGGGGCGTTAGCAGAAATGCGGAATTTACTAGTCGAGTTGCGTCCTAATGGTTTGGTAGAGAAACCTTTAGGTGAATTGCTACACCAGTTAACCAAGGGAATTCAAGGACGGGCAAGTTTACAGGTAATAACGACGGTGGAAGCCGATCATGACTCTTTGTCTAATGAAGTGAAGCTTGTTTTCTACCGGATTACTCAAGAGGCACTGAATAATATTATTAAATATGCCCAAGCAACGCAAGTATCAGTCAGCCTCCACGGTGATTCACAGGGAATAGTCTTGCGTATTAGCGATAATGGCTGTGGTTTTGACTCTAACAAAATACCATCTGGTCATCTGGGCATAGCAATTATGAAAGAACGGGCTGAGTCCATCGGCGCTATTTTTCATTTGTCAAGCTATCCAGGGGAGGGGACTGAGATTGTTCTGAGTTGGTCAACCGCTATCAATAAAATAGGGAGTGGGGAGTAGAAAATTAGGCGTTAAGCATTGGGCATAAATAAAGTTAACTATTAAAAGCGTGATTTGTTCTTTTTGATTGGTTATTGGTAAGGGCTTTAGACGTATTTGCTTTTTGTAATATAGTTATGTTTCTTTCAATCGACTTACTGAGAAAAGACAGGCTTATATATAACGTAAGATTTTTCCGTGATTGACTGGCGATAAATAAAAAATTAAAGATTAAGAATCTCACGTATAAATACTCAAAATGGAAGAATAATGTAATGTAAATGTATTAAAAATAGTTTTAATACCCCGAATTTATATATGGAAAAAGATAAATCATTGAAACCAATTCGGGTGATTACTGTTGACGATCATGAAATTCTGCGGGGAGGTATTAAATTTGTCTTGCTGGCGTTTGATGACATTGAATTAGTGGGTGAAGCGCGTAATGCAGATGAAGCAGTACATTTGTGCGAACAGTTGCAGCCAGATGTGGTGCTGATGGATTTGATGATGGTGGGGATGAATGGGGCAGAAGCAACAAGGGCTATCCGCAAAAAATACCCAGAAATTCAAGTTTTAATTTTGACGAGTTTTCTAGCGAATGACTTGGTACAGCAAGCAATGCAAGCCGGAGCTATTGGCTACCTGCTCAAGGGTATCTCGATTGATGAGTTGGCGGATGCCATACGAGCTGCTGCGATCGGTCGCTCAATATTAGCAGCAGAAGTGATTCAGGCTTTGCTGCAACCGAGCAAACCATCATCCCAACCTGTTTACGAACTGAGCAAGCGACAGCAAGAGGTCTTAGCACTACTGGCTCTAGGATTAAGTAATGAAGCGATCGCTCAACGGATGAAACTGAGTCCTTCTACCATCAGGCATCATGTCAGTCAAGTACTTAATAAATTAGGAGTAACGAACCGCACTGAGGCTGCAACTACAGCAGTGCGAGTTGGATGTGTTTAGTATTGGTGAATCGACTTAGTTGCTTTTGAATATTTTATATTGCAAAGTTTTAAGATAATTAATTTTGACAAGAGTAGTAGCGATACCTACGGTGGGGTACGCCAACGCTACTACTCTTATCACGCCAATAAGGTGTTTAATTTTTGCAGGTCGATGCATCTAAGTTGCAAGTCGATGCAACTAAGGTGCAGGTCGATGCAATTAAGGTGCAAGTCGATGCAATTAAGGTGCAGGTCGATGCAACTAAGGTGCAGGTCGATGCAACTAAGGTGCAGGTCGATGCAACTAAGGTGCAGGTCGATGCAATTAAGGTGCAGGTCGATGCAATTAAGGTGCAGGTCGATGCAATTAAGGTGCAGCCTGGTAGAGAAAGCAAAAATTCAAAGTTTCATTAACTCACAGCTTTTGCAGCAGTTGTGAACTACCTTATAGCACTGCTGCGATCGCATTTGTTATCGCTATGGTCTTATACTGGCTGTACCTACCTTCAGCTTCTGCGATCCTTCAACAATTTGGTAAAGTTTGTCTTCAAATTTTTGCATACATGCTGACCAATCAAATTCGAGTATGGAGGGGCGAGCGTGCCGAGTCATATCTGCTTTCAAATCGGGATTTTCTAGAATCGTAATTACCCTTTGGGCAAAGTCTGTGGGGTTGTTAGGTTGGGCAAGAAAACCGTTACGACCAGGAAATACCTGTTCTGAGGTGGAAGGTGCAACAACGGCAACCAGAGGGGTTCCAGATGCTAATGCTTCGTTATTTGTAGTACAGAAGTTCTCGGTAATGGAGGGATTGACAAAGACATCTGCTCTAGCAAACCAACCCAAAAGTTCTGTACCGTGAGACTCGCCCCATACAGTAATACCCGATCCAAACTTTTTAGCACGCTCACGGATTTCCTCATCTAGAGGGCCACTACCAACAATCACCAGATGGACATCAGGGATTTTGGCAGCTATGAGCGGAAATATATCAAGCAGTTGGTTAACATTCTTTTCCGGGGTGATGCGTCCGACAAACAAAAGAGTCGGTCGGTTATCATCAGAAATGGGGTTGTAACAAATGTTTCGTGGGTGAAATTTTTCGCAATCGATGCCTTGATAAGCGACGTATTCAGCACGTTGGCATTTCAATTCTTCGTATTTAGTGAGTTGTTCTTTAGAAGAAAAGTAATTGAAGTCATAAGACTCACTAAATTGCTTAACCAAAACGGGAATGATTGGACGAACCAAGTTAAAGAATTTATCCCCAAAGTAATACTTGATATATGCAACGATATCAGTATGGAAGAGTGATATTGTTGGCGTGCCTGTTCGTCTTGCGTATTGGGTGCCAATTGGGCGACCATAACCTTGTAAGAAAAATGAGTATAAACCTCTCATTTGCGCCGCTTCTTCAACCACGATAATGTCAGGCTGGAATTTCTCCAGCAACTTGGTATCGCTCCAATGTCGATAGTTCAATGGTTGAGGAAGAGACTTGTAAAATACCAGTGGTTGTGTGGGGAATGCGTAAGCAGAGAAATTGGGAAAAGACTGAATTTCTTCTAAACCTGGCATGGGGCGATCGCCAACATTTTTGGGGTAGCGATCGTTTATTTGTGGATGGATTAAAAAAACCTCATGTCCCTGCTCTAGCAGCCAACGAACCCGTTGGTGAACTGCGACGGAAACTCCAGTCAAGAAAGGAGCATACAACCCTGTAAACAGTGCAATGCGAAGTTTTTGCTTAGTCATAAAAAAGGGGAATCTTTCACGAAAATGCTGGTTTTGAATTTAGGATTTACGCAGCAAATGTTTCATGAACATCCTGATAATTTAGCTCAGAAATTCCCACTAATAGAGTTAGACTAAGGATTTACGCATTTTATAGCCGAAATTCTCGATTCTGAAGAGGATGTTTATAAACCTTGCTTAGGAACTATCAAAACATCCAAAATACTAAGTCAAAATTCCCCTTAATATATTTGTCTAAACCCTTGCCATTAATGCAAATACATTTTTGTAATCAACAAGCAAAAGCGTGTATTTTGACAAGGGTTATAGCTAATATAGTTCTACTAAATATAAGATAATATAATTTGAAGGCTAGGGAATGTTTAGTATAAGAACTTTCATACCCTAGTTCATATCTAGCGATTCATTTCAAAGAGAAACTTTGCTATTGATAGGCTGATCCAACCATTGATAAGGGCGATATTCAACTAGCCGGACATTCCAGGGCCCTTTAACCCGATAGGAAACACCGCGCCAGGTGACTGTTGATGTCCACAAGGATGATAGCATTGCTAACCCATAAACCCACTGTGTCAGCGGAATCCCAATCAACATTTTGATGATTGTAACAACTGATAATTTGGCAATCGCCTGATCATTTGAGCGAACCACTCGCTGTATCTCTAATTCCAACACGAGCATTATTAAAAGTAATCCGACAGTATAGATACCATAGCAACCTAACAAGACAGCCGCAGCTTCCCATTTTGCCTCTAATAACGACTCTAGAACTAAGATGATGACTGTAGTAGGAAACAAAATGCTAGAAACAGCTTCACTAACTAAAGCTAACCAACGTGGGTGATACAGTCGAGAAAAAAGAATGAGGCGCTTAAGATAATCTATTAAGTTGAATAAATCAGTCTCTTCACGATTTACTATTAGCAGTGAAGGCACAAACTTTACCTGCAACCCTTGTTTTTTGAGGATGTCGTGCATCATAAAATCTTCGCCTAAAGCTTGTCCCCACTTATCTAGCAGTTCTGTTTGGCGAAGTACTTCTGTTTTTATAGCCAACGTTCCACCCCAAGGAATTTGGAAGAGAAACATTTGCACGACTGTGGATACATTGCCAGCATAGCGCACTAAAGATCCCCAATACTTACCTGTAGGTACATACCAACGATTACCCGTTGTTGCCCCTACTTTGACATCGCTTAAAGGACTGACTAATTCTCGCAGCCAATTCACATGGACTATGGTATCAGCATCTACTAAGGCAACCACCTTGTAAGAATCATCCAACTCACGGACAGCTTGAATTAAAGAACTGCATTTGAGACTACAATTGTTGCGTACTATTCTCAAAGGGCTAATTTGAACGTTGGTTGCTTCTTGCTCAGTGATGGTTTCACTGGCAATTTTCCAAGCAGGATCTTCATGACTATCAACGATCAACTTTAAATCATACTGTGGATAGTTTTGATTTAGGAGCGATCGCAAACATCTAGGCAAAAACGGATCGGCTCCGCGTAGGCAAAGAATCACTGCGGTTTTGGGTAACTGATCATCTGGTAATAATTTTTTTTTAGATGAGCGCAGATACCATATAAAGACAAGCGTTAAACACACCTGAATAACCAGCCAACCCGTCAAAGACTTAGACAGAAATATCGCCAAATCTTCCATTAAATTTTTAGTCTCCGACAGAATAAGGGATTGGGGATTGGGAATGGGGAAGAGGACAAGGAGACAAGGAGAATTGGGGACAAGGGGAAAGACTTGTTGCAAGTTCTAACTCAAGTCACCTTGTCCCCTTGTCTCCTCTGCCTCTCCTGCTTCCCCTACTCCCCACTCCTTTACGAATCCAGCGAATATTTCATGATGATGTTGACTGTTGTATTTTTGTTTACAACAAAACTGGCATCACGAAACTTTGGTGTACCTGTTTGTATGGACACAGTTGGATTTTTGGAAATCCCAAAACCTTCTTTGGGAATACCGAAAAAGTCTTTATTGAGTTTGCGATCGCCATTCTGATCGTCAACCACGGCGACAGCATAAGTTCCAGCTTTCAAACCGGAAAATTCTTTTTTTACAGAATTGCCAGTAATCTTAGCGCAGCCGCTTTGAGCTTCACTAGTATCACTCATCGGGAATCCTCGTTCGCTTGCGTAAATTCTGAAGCAAATCTCACCTTTTTGATGATGTACTCCATTTACCACAACACTTAATGTTGCAGTTGACTCTGCATTCACTGTTTTACCAAAGCTGATGCTCACTAAAGTAGCAAGCAAAACATGACAAAGATGAGATAGTTTCAACATAGTTTTATAGTGAATAATAGGTGATTATTGAGTTGAAAAAAACTGCGTTCGTCACAGGCGTTGGCGCAGGCATCGCTAGCTTTGATTTTTGAACTGATTCGTTCAAAGTGGGACTTGCTGTTTTTTAATTGATGCCGATTGCCAAACTTTCCAAAGTTTTTGCAGCACCCTTAGCAAATCTTTTAGCAGAAGATATTCTGTCCCTTTTAACTGCTGATGTAGACTTATATGACAACACAGCCGCTCATACAAACTTAAGGGACTACGCCATATCGAGAGTACATACTCCCAAATTATTCTCCAATGTGGCAATAAAATTTGTCCTTTTTTTGCTGAATCAAACCACACTGAATACGCATAAAAATCAGGCAGCATACTCAACGAGTGTTTTTTACTATTTTTAGTAAACAACAGATAATTAGGGAAATACATACTCATTGATTGTTGCGGATGCCTTCTGGCAAAAAACAGGTATTCAGGAATTTCATAAAACCTACCGAGAATACCAAGTCTTAACAAGAGAATTCCATCTGCATTACCATAACCACCCATTGGCGGTATCATTCTTAGGGCACTGGCGCGAATTACACCATAACATTGATAACATAAATGCTTGATCAGTAATTCGTGAAAACGCTCCTGTGGTTTTAGTGCATCTGCCTTGAGTTTGATATCGTAGTTTTGAAGAAAACTCCCCTTTTCATCAATGAAATATGTCTGGGAGTGACACAAGATTATAGTCGGATCTTGGTCAAGCACCTCAACACACTTCTTGATAAAATCTGGAGCATGTAGATCATCATAGGCTGCCCATTTAAAGTACTCACCGGAAGACAATTTAAAAACGCGATTGAAGTTACAAGCGCAACCGATATTTTTATCATTGCGGTAGTAACAGATACGCTGGTCTTGCTCGGCATAAGCTCTACAGATTTCTTCAGTTTTATCTGTAGATGCATTATCTGAAATAATTAGCTCAAAATCTTCAAAAGTCTGAGCCAAGAGTGAATCTATGGCTTCTTTGATAAATTTTTCACCATTGTATACAGGTAATCCGATGCTCAATCGTGGTTGATTGCTACTCATATAAAATAAGTATTCTGAAAATCTGTGGATTATTTTATGTTTAATTGCAGATAATTGTTAGGCAGATGCAACGTAATAATTTATAAGTCAGAATTCAGGAGTCAGAATGCTTTGATACCAAGCTTAATAATTTCAAATAAATCAAGCGGTAACTAGCTTATTCATTTGATAATTATTCTGAATTCTGGCTTTTGACTACTGAATTCTAAAAAATTTGTAGGCTATTTCATCAAGCTTTGAATATCTGTTTTTTGCAGCCATTCATGTGTTCGCTGCATTCCTGATTCTAAATCAATTGTTGGTTTATAATTTAACAGATTTTGTGCTTTGACAATGGAATAAGCATAGGGACGAGTCATAAAATCTATAGACTCTGGTAAAATATCAACTTTTTTCCGAAAAAGTTTTTGTCCTTGAACGCGTAGCTTTAGAAATAATTTGATTTCATCTTTCGGTAATGAAAGGGGGGCTGATAAACCTTCGATTGCCGCTAAACGCATAAAATACTCTTTCCACGAAGTTTCCTGTCCGTCGGTAATATTAAATATTTCACCGTAGGTTTCTTTTTCTATCGCTATAAAGATGGCATCAATCAGGTTATCTATATATACATGATTGATTACTCCTTTACCATCGTTGGCATAGGCAAATAATTTTTGACGCATCATTAGAATTGGTCTGACTATCCAGGGAATACTTCCTGGGCCGTAAACATCTCCGGCTCGAATAACGATGATGCCAAAATCTGGAGGATTATTCAGTTCTAAGAGTGCTGTTTCGGCTTCTATTTTCGTTTGACAGTAGGGATTATTTTCACCAGAGAGTGGGCCGGATTCTGTAATACCATTAGGATAATTGAAACCGTAAACCATTACGCTGGATAGATGCACAAATGTCTTGACACCAGCCTGTTTAGCGGCTTTAGCTATGTTGAGAGTACCGCCAACATTCACATCACGAAAATGGTTAATTGCGCCAGCTTCTTCGGCAATTTGCTCTGTATGTAAAACAATATCTACTCCCTGGCAAGCCTTTTGAGCAATAGTAAAATCGGTGATACTACCAATAATTACTTCAACACCTAGATTCTGTAATTGCTTGTTCTGTTCTGTAGAACTTTGCAGTCCACGAACATTCATTCCTTGCGCTATAGCTAACTCGGCTGTACGCAAACCGACAAGTTCATCAATCCCAGTAATTAGGAGGGTTTTGTTTTTGAGGTTCATAAATTTGAGCTTATTGTTAAATAGTTGAATTTGAGTTGTTAGATAAAAAATTTCAAAGTTATACCGAATTAGAATTTCAGTAAAGACTTTTAATCTAAAATCTAAAATAGGTATAAAGAGCAGTTGTTCTGTAGAGAGTCTGCATCAATGCTTAGTTAGGAGTCTAGTTTAGGCAAAGTAATTTAATTATTTTGCTGCTAAGAATAGCTAGAAAATATCTCCCGGATCTGCGGAGCGGAGTTTGTTGATAGCAAGCGCTCCTGATGCTATACACATCAAAACTGTTGAAGTTAAGACGATGAGTGCATTATTAATGGTCATAACTATTGGCAATTTAGTTGCTTCTGCTGCAAAACTATATAACAAAACAGAAGTAAGAAATCCTGGAATATAACCTAAAATTGCCAAAATAAAAGCTTGTTGAAATACCACATTTAATAAATATCTATTGGCATAACCTATGGCTTTTAAAGTGGCATAAGCAACGAACTGCGTAGCAATATTGCTGTAAAGAATTTGATAAACAATTACCACACCAACAACCGCAGCCATTGTCAACATCAAATTAAGTATAAAACCAATGGGTGTTCTGACAGCCCAATATTTTTTCTCAAAATCAATAAAGCCTTGGCGTGTAAAAACTTGGACATCATTAGGCAAACTTGCTTGCAAATTTTTTAGTACTCTTCCTGCATTAGTACCAGGTTTGAGGGAAATCAAACCGATATCTATCATATCTGCCGGACGAGTATTAGGATTTATCCTCAGGAAAGTTGAGTCACTAACAAGTAAATTTCCGTCTACCCCAAAGGAAGGTCCTAAGCTGAATAAGCCACCAATTCTGACTCTATAGCCAATTAATGAATTGAAGGGAAATATTTCAATTGTCTGTGCAATATCTCCCGCATCAAATTTTTTAGCTATTGGGCCAAATTCTGGGCGAGAACTCCGGTCAAAAAGCATGACATCGGGAGTTTTGAGTTTATCTAAATTTTTCTCAACTTCTGGAATGTTCATCACAGGTCTACCTGGATCGAAACCAATAACGTATATTGAATATTTCTCACCAGTTGCCGGATTTTTCAGTTTGGCAAATTGTAAATACATGGGGCTAACTGACTCTACGCCATCAAACCCCAGAGATTGGTACAAACGAGTCCGGGAAAAGCTTTGATTTGAGGTCAAAGATTTATATTGGGAACTCACTAAAAATAAATCTCCTTTGAGATTCTGATGTACTGCGGTTGCACTTGAATAGAGAGCATCTTGAAAACCAAGTTGCACAAACATTAGCAGCACAATAAAACCAATCCCAGCTACAGCTACTAGTAAACGAACTTTTTGCTGCGCTAGCTGTAGCCATCCTAAAGGAATTTTGAAAATCATGAATTTATTTGTTAGTTGTTATTTGTCATTTGTCATTTGTGAATGACCAATGACCAATGACTATATTTGAATGGCTACATCCACTTGTAAGTTAGTTAAACGAGCTACCCGCTCGCTATCTGCGGGATTATCAATAGAGACTTTTACCTCAATTATTCTGCGGTCTGTATCTGAGCCAGGGTTGAGGCTGAAGATGCTTTGCTTGTCAACTTGCCAACCAATCTCTTTTACAGTTCCCTGTAATGTTCCAGTAAATGCAGTGCTTTTAATAGTGGCTTTTTGTCCTACACGCACTTTTTGAACATCGGTTTGATACACCTCTGCAATCACATACATTTGAGATGTCTTACCTATTTCAGCAAATCCTGTGCTGGTGCTGATGACTTCTCCGGTTTTGGCGTGAATTTTCAAAATTTTGCCATTTATTGGAGATTTGATATAACTTAAATCCAAGTCGGCTTTTGCTTGTTGAACAGCAGTTGTTGCACTGTTGACTTCAGTTTGTGCTACCTGAACATCTACACTACGCACTTCACTAATACTCGTGAGTTGCGCTTGTGCTTGCTTGCGTTGTTCTTGGTAGGTATCTTGAGTCCGCTGGAGGGTGGCTTGGGCTTCTGTTAGCTGCTGTTGTGTGGTTTTTAGTTGTAAAGCCTTGGTATCTGCTACAGAAGCTGCGATCGCACCTTGTTTATATAATTGTTGATAGCGATCGTTCTCAGCTTGAGCATTGTCTACTTCAGCCTGGATGCGGGCAATAGTTGCCTCTTGTGTGGCAACGTCTCCTTTATATTGTGGCTCTAAACGGGCGATCGCTGCCTTTTGAGCATCGATATCTCCGGTTTTAGCTCCAGATTTGACCTGCGCTAGTTTAGCTTTGGCCACTTGCAGTTGGTCTAAAGCTTGTTGCAAAGCTGTTCTAGAACGACCATAATTTTCTAGATACGCCAATAATTGCCCCGCTTTAACCGCATCTCCTTCTTTTACCAACAGTCTTTCTACTCGCACCCCATTATTGGAATTGGGAGCATTTAAAGAAGTAACTTCACCTTCTGGCTCTAAACGTCCCAAGGCAGTCACAGCAACTTTCGCAGGAGCGACAGGCTTGGGAGGATTTGCTGCTGGTGTCACAACTTTAGGTTTAGACCAAAACGGTACTAAACTATAAAAAGCTATTAATCCCGCCGCCAAAGTGAGAGAAGCTGCTAAAATTACTTGCGATCGCCCTACGGGTTTTGTGAATAATCGGCTTTCTTTATTTACTGCCATATTTTCATTCCAATTCTGTTTTCTAGGGGATAGCCTGGTTATATTTAGTCGATTAGATATAGACTCATCCGCAAATTACCAAAAGGACTTGTCCTCTAGGGTTTCTACCTTAATAAAGTGGATGGGTCTAAATTGGTTTTATATGAATTGTTGTACGCTTTTGCCGCCCAAACTCACTATTGTGGTGTGAAAATTAATGGTGGTGTTACTTCAAAGCTTCCTAAGTTATATCCTATGTTTACATTTAATCCAGTAGCGTGAAATACAATAGTGTTCACCGGAAAATTTAACTTTCAAGAACAACGAAGCGCCAGTAAAATGAACTCGAACTTGGGATAAACTGGTTATTAAATATGGCATAAAAATTGAATTTTGTCAACCGATTAGCTTTGCATAAGTCCTGATTTTGTAACTAAAATATTTCATTGCAGTAAGATTAGAGACTGAATAATTTTCCTCATCACTAATCCCTCATCTGCTAATTAAATTTCAATAAATGGTTAGTTATCAAGCAGATTTGATATTTTTAACAGATTGTTGTTATTAAGGTTGTGTAATATAAGACATTATTATTAGCTTTGTTCCTAGTAATTAAAGGGCGGTTGGAAACCACGTTTATACGTGGCTTTACCACCTGCGTTAGACACTTCACTTCTATTTCTCTCTCCTAAAAGGCTACCGTATACACACAAGTCACCAGTTTTATCCCAATACGCTTGGATAAACCAGTAAGCCCTCATGTAAAAACGCGATTTATCTCATGTAGAGACGCAATTTATCGCGTATAAAAAACTGACACCTCAAAGAGACGCGATAAATCGCCGTCTCTACAGAGAATGTACTCGTCAATTATTCCTTGAAAGACTACTATTTCTAACTTGTGTGTAAACCGTAGCCTAAAAGGAGAGAGACTTTGAGTTTTCCACCTTAAAGCGTTGGAAAACGGGTTCGTGGGTTTCAAATACCCAATTTTTCTTAGAACTAACTAGCGGTAAGCCGCAAAGCGTCTATATTTGTGTGCCCGTAAACTCCGCGAATTCCATTGCCCTAGCGTAGCTAAACGCCCTTTTAAATGATGTAATCCTGATTATGTTTATCAAGTAACATACTAAAAATTAATATTTGCTTTATAAATAACTGCTTTGCTTTTTAAGTTGACTTATATTTAAAAATAACCAAAAACTTTGACTCAATTATCATGTTTCTCTGAAAAAACATACTTATGGTTATTCAATCTATTTATGTATTCATAGAATTGTTACTTACTAAACAACAGATTTGCATTGTTAACTTCATCTAGTACAAAATTTTGGCTAACCCGTAGATAACAAAATATCTTGCACATTTATATAGTCATAAATTATACTTTTATGCTTAATTTTATTCAAAATTCACACCAGTAAGAGTGGATAGTTCTTTATAAAATAACTTTAAAGAAATGATTTAATTTATATAAAGTGTGCTATTGTTTTTAGTAATTCAATGCTTAAAAGCAGTTAAGTAAACTAGTTATTTAATTGAGTTTTTAAATTAAAAATAACTAAACATAACTGCTTATCCATCACCTTTTGATCGTCTAATTACTTTTCAAACCTGCATAAACTCGGATTAAAGGTGGTGTCTTTTCTGTAACGAACTTGTCAACTTTGCTGGGTCAAATCCCATAAGATATATTATCCCGGACGTTGAAACTAGCTATGACATTTATCAAAATACAGAACGTTGTCATTAACAACAGGTATGTTGCTGTGGTTAAGCTAGATAATCAAGCGGTTCCGGATGATAAAAGGGTTTCTGTTCCTTTAGCTAACCGTCAGTTTTTATTGTTCCAGTGGGATACCATTGCTCAAAATATCTACTATTACAAATGGATTGAATTCACTGGTCAAGCAGCTATTACACTCCAAAACTATTTTACCAGTTTTAACAACGTCATCGACCTATTGCCACAATTTCAAGAGTCTAGCGTTGGATAGCATTTTTTCGCGATGTCTACGACGGGCTACGCCTACGCAGTGTGCCAAAATCGCCTGGAAACATAAGGTTTTACCCTGGCAGTATGTGTCATGTGGTGTCGATTTGGAGACAAGCATTTAGCGGAGATAGGATAGCTAACTGCTTACAAAACCAGAGTTTTTGATTATTAGTAGGCAACAGAAATTACTGTATCTACACAATCCACAGTACTCACTATGCCCTATGTCTGCTTATTCAATTGATACTGCCTTAGCGGAGTTAGAGAGCCTTGTCAATAATTGTGAACAGGCTGTGATTAAGTCTATCGAAGGAAAAAAAATGAAATCAGATAAATCAGTGTCAATCAACAAAATTAACAGACAATTACAACACAATCCTATTGCCATCGTTGGTATGGCTTCTCTATTGCCCCAAGCTAGAAATTTACGGGAATATTGGCAAAATATAGTAAACAAAATTGACTGTATTACTGATGTTCCTTCCACTCACTGGAGCGTCGAAGATTATTACGATTCAAATCCCAGAACTACTGAAGATAAAACTTACTGTAAAAGAGGTGGGTTTCTTCCAGAGGTAGATTTTAACCCGATGGAATTTGGCATACCGCCCAGCATTTTGGAAGTCACAGATGTATCGCAACTATTAAGTTTAGTGGTTGCGAAAGAGGCAATGGAAGATGCAGGTTATGGCGAAAAACGTGATTTTAACCGCGAGATGGTTGGGGTAATCTTAGGCGTGGCTATGGCCAAGCAATTAGGAATGCCACTTTCAGCTAGGTTGGAATATCCGATTTGGGAAAAGGCACTCAAAAGCAGTGGTTTATCTGATGAAGATACCCAAAAAATCGTTGATAAAATTAAAAGCGCTTACGTCAAATGGGATGAGAACGCTTTCCCTGGAATGTTAGCTAACGTAGTCGCCGGACGAATTGCCAATCGCCTAAATTTTGGCGGGATGAATTGCGTAGTTGATGCCGCTTGCGCTAGTTCTTTTGGTGCTTTAAAAATGGCAATTAGCGAACTAGTTGAGCATCGCTCTGACATGATGCTAACTGGTGGTGTTGATACCGACAACACCATTATGGCTTACATCTCCTTCAGCAAAACACCGGCGGTTTCTCCTAGCGAAAATGTCAAACCTTTCGATGCTAAATCTGATGGGATGATGCTGGGTGAAGGTATCGGAATGATTGTCCTCAAACGGTTAGAAGATGCTGAACGGGACAATGATAAAATATATGCCGTAATTAAAGGTATTGGTACTTCCAGCGATGGACGTTATAAGAGCATTTATGCTCCTCGCAAAGAAGGTCAAGTCAAAGCCTTAGAACGCGCTTATGAAGATGCTGGGTTCTCTCCCGCTACTGTTGGTTTGATGGAAGCACATGGTACAGGTACAATGGCTGGAGATCCGACAGAATTCGGTTCTTTAAAAGACTTCTTTGATGTACATGATCACAAAAAGCAGCACATCGCTTTGGGTAGTGTGAAATCGCAAATTGGACACACAAAAGCGGCTGCGGGTGCAGCGAGTTTGATTAAAACTGCTTTGGCTTTACATCACAAAGTATTACCGCCCACAATTAACATCACCGAGCCGAACCCGAAACTCAACATTAAAAATTCATCCTTTTATTTGAATACCGAAACTAGACCTTGGATTCGTCCAGAAGGGGAAGCGCCAAGACGTGCGGGTGTCAGTTCATTTGGCTTTGGCGGAACCAACTATCACGTCGTTTTGGAAGAATATGAAGCCGAGCAAAACCACGCTTACCGCTTACACAGTGATGCTAGTGAAGTGCTGTTGTTTGCTCTTACAGTAGAGCAATTGTTGAGCAAATCGGAAGAGATTTTAAGTAAGTTGCAATCGCCAGATGCACCGACACATTATGCACAATTAGTCAATGAGTGCAAATCACAACAAATTCCCCTCTCTGCTGCCAGATTTGGGTTTGTAGCTGAAAATCTCGAAGAAGCTTGCAAGTTATTGCAAACTAGCATTGACTGGCTGAAGCACAAAGGAACAGCAGCATCTTGGGAGCATCCCCAAGGGATTTATTACCGCTCCTCTGGTATGGAATTGGGTGGAAAAGTTGTCTCTCTATTTTCTGGTCAAGGTTCGCAATACCTGGAGATGGGACGCGAACTGGTAATGAATTTTCCTTTGATGCGCCGTCTTCATGGTTATATGGATAGCCTGTTGCTCAAAGATAATTTGCAGCCGTTGTCAGAAATCGTTTTCCCTCATCCTGTGTTTGGAGAGGCAGAAAAAAATGTCCAAATTGCTGCCTTGCAACGCACAGAATATGCTCAACCAGCCATCGGAGTGTTGAGTGCAGGGATGTACAGCATACTGCAACAAGCTGGATTCAAGTCAGATTTTGTGGCGGGACATAGCTTTGGTGAATTAACAGCGCTATGGGCTGCGGGGGTTTTGAGTACCGAAGATTACTTGTTCTTAGTGAAAGCTAGGGGTCAAGCAATGGCTGCACCCGAAGATCCGGATCATGATGCGGGAAGTATGCTGGCTGTCAAAGAAGATATCAGCAAAGTGGAAGCAGTGCTGAGACATTTTCCCCAAGTTGCGATCGCTAATCAAAATTCTCCGACTCAATTTGTCTTGGCTGGGCCTACCGCAGAAATAGCCAGAGTCAGAGAGGCTTTACACGAGAAAGGATATACAGCTGTATTGTTACCTGTATCAGCAGCTTTCCATACACCGCTAATTGCCTTTGCTCAGAAATCCTTTGCGATCGCTACCAAGTCTGTCAAATTCCAAACTCCCAAAATCCCTGTTTACAGCAACGTTACCAGTAAGCAGTATCCCAAGGAAGCCCAAAATATTCAAAAAATCTTGGAAACGCACCTTTCTAACTCAGTGCTGTTTAAACAGGAAATTGAAAATATCTATGCGGCGGGTGGTACTTGCTTTGTGGAATTTGGGCCACGGAGAATTCTCAGCAACTTGGTGAAAGAGATTCTTGGCGATCGCCCACACATCACCGTATCTTTGAACCCCAGCACTCAAAAGAATAGCGATCGCTCTTTGCGAGAAGCAGTTGTGCAGTTGCGTGTGATAGGTATGGCTTTGAATAACCTCGATCCTTACCAACTTCCCCAAACTATACCCCCAATTGAGACGAAGAAGACATTAAATGTCCGTTTAAACGGGATAAACTACAGATCCGAAAAAACGAAAAATGCCTTCGCTCTAGCTTTGCAGGATGGGCATAAAGTCACATTACCCGCCCCCGAATATTCTGATGCGATTCCTTTATTTAGCAGCCCAGGCGTGACTCCACCTTTAGCAGTAATAGACACTAACGGACATAAAAAACTCACCCCAGAAATGAACGGTGTGAGTTCTAATATCATCACCCAGCCAGAGCAACAAATGAATCCTGTGACCCTTTCACAACCAGCCCAGGAATCTAAGATGCAACCAACACCAGAAAAACTTACAAATTACCAACAACTTTTAGCAAGTTTAGAATACCTCCTGACACAGTTCCAGGAAAATCAAGCCGAGAACCTACAAGTTCACGGTACTTATCTCAACCATCAAATGGAATACGCTAAAGCGTTTTTCCAACTGATGCAGCAGCAGAATTCCTTGTTGAGTGAAAGTAAATCAACAGCCGAAACTGCCAAAATGAAGCTAGTTGTCATGGAAAGCCTAGAGCGTAGCATGATGCAGTTTCACTCCCAACAAGGTGAAACTCTACGCATCCATGAGCAATATCTTCAAGAGCAGTTGGAATATACCAAAAACTTTTTCCAACTCATACAGCAAGAATATTCTCAAATCATCTCTGGTGATGGAGCAACCCAACTAACAGAGATAAGCAATTTCGTCCCATTCACAACAGAAACAACTGTTAGTGATGCACCAGTACCTCCTACTACCAAGATAGTAGAAAGCCAGCCTTTACCTGTAACTGAGCCTGTAGCTAAAAACGGCTCAACAGTTAGCCAAGAACCTCTCCCGCCCACTCCCCAGGTGGTAGAGCCTGTAGTTGAAACTCCTGTATCCCCAATACAGACGCGATCAATCGCGTCTCTACCAACTCCGCATTTCGCCACTGTCGAGACAGTAGAGCCACCTGTCCCAGTAGTAGAATCTCAAGCCGAGGTTGTAGTCAAAATTAGCGCACCTCCAGTCGAGGAAGTTGTTGCATTCACCCCAGAACTAGCACCCACAACTGCTGCACTTGTATCTGGCGCAACCATCGATATTGTTGACTTGGACAAAAACCTCTTAGCCATTACCAGCGACAAAACCGGCTACCCAGTCGAAATGCTGGAAATGGACATGGACATGGAGGCTGATTTAGGGATTGACTCTATCAAACGGGTGGAAATCTTAGGGGCGCTACAAGAAATGTACCCCAACCTACCCAAGCCCAATTTAGAAGAACTGTCAGAAAAACGCACTATCGGCCAAGTTGTTGAGTATCTGCAATCCCACGCTTCCAAAAGTATTACTGTAGAAATTGCAGTTCACGAAGTACAACAACCAACCGAGATTGCAGTAGAGGCTGCACCAGTAGTTGAGGTAGTTACTGCACCGGAACCAAGCATAGTTATCGCATTCACCCCAGAACCAGAAGTTGCTCCCGCTATAAGTGAGCCAGCCCGGTCTTGTTGCTCCAACAAAGAGGGACTGGCGAACCCGGAGGGTGATGAATTTGCAAACTTAGGTGAAACCCTGTTAGCCATCACCAGCGATAAAACCGGCTATCCAGTAGAGATGCTGGAACTGGAAATGGACATGGAAGCCGATTTAGGGATTGACTCGATTAAACGGGTAGAAATTTTAGGGGCGATGCAAGAAATGTACCCCAACTTACCCAAGCCAAATATCGAAGAACTCGGCGACCTCCGCACCATCGGTCAAATAGTCGATTACTTACAGCAGTTGGCTGGAGGTGAAAAAAAAAAGTCTGAGCCTGAGTTTGTCCAACAGCAGCCACCGGAATTAGAGCATAATATCCCGCGCCATCCCGTCAAACTCAGAAGCTTACCACAACCCGATTATTTGGATTTCACGTTACCAGAGGGACACATCGGTTTAATCACCGATGATGGTTCCCTCACCACTTATAAATTAACTGAATCCCTAATCGAGAAAGGCTGGAAAGTAGTAGTTATCAGCTTCCCCCAATCGCTCATTGCTCAACAAGCGCCTTTACCGACAGGAGTAACCCGCGTCACCTTAGCAAACTTGAGTGAAGAACATCTTCAACAACAATTGCAAGCGATCGCATCTCACTGCGGAGCGATTGGGGCCTTTATCCATCTCCATCCAATGTTTGTAGGAAATCACACCGGAAGTATTTCTTATAACGAATCAGAAAAGGCGATCGTCAAGCACGTATTTTTGATGGCGAAACACCTCAAACCCTCCCTCAACGAAGCCGCAAAGCATGGACGTAGTTGTTTCTGCACAGTTGCTCATCTTGATGGAGCCTTTGGGTTAGAGTATAAAGTCAACTTCGGTGCGATCGGCGCTGGTTTATTCGGATTAAGCAAAACTCTGAGATGGGAATGGCCAAAGGTATTTACTCGTGCGATCGACCTAAGCCCCAGACTTGATGCTAAACAGTCAGTACAAAACATCATTGCCGAACTTCACGACCCCAATCTTTATATCAGTGAAGTTGGGTATGGTTCACAAGGACGAGTCACCATTATCGCCGATTAAATCCCCTCCCACTACAAAATTACCTCTTCATCCTCTGAGAGAATTCCGAATGTTTGATTTTTAAACGCATAGGCGCTTCTCTACGAGACGCTACGCGAACGCCTTCCCGCAGGGTAGGAGCGCAGAGGTTCACGCAGAGGGACGCAGAGCTTTAACGAAAGTTTCGTGTTTGAGAAAATTAGAATGCTCTTTCTTCCTTAGCGTCCTTGGTGTCTTGGCGGTTCGTAAAAACAATTAAATCTTCTCCATCAGGAAATAACTAGTTATTGGCCAGCACTCAACTGGCCAATAACAAAAAACCCAATTTATGCAGGTATTCACGAGGATTTATGACACAAACAGCCCAGCTTAGTCCATCATCTGTCTTTGTCGTGAGCGGCGGTGCAAAAGGGATTACGGCTGAGTGTACTATCAAATTAGCCCAACAGCAACCCTGCAAATTCATCCTCCTCGGTCGCTCCGAACTATTAGAAACAGAGCCAGATTTTGCTCAAAACTCTGATGAATCCGCATTGAAAAAATGCATCATGGAAAATCTTCTTTCTCAAGGAGAGAAGCCCACACCCATGAATGTGCAAAAAATATATAACAAAATTACCTCCAGCCGCGAAATTAAAAAGACTCTTGCAGCAATTGAAAAAACCGGAGCTAAAGCAGAATATATCAGCGTCGATGTCACAGATACGCCAGTTTTACAAGAAAAACTTGCCACTGCTGTGCAACATCTCGGCCCAATTACAGGAATTATCCACGGCGCGGGAAACTTGGCTGATAAGTTAATTGAAAAGAAAACAGAAGAGGATTTTGAAAAAGTTTACACCGCCAAAGTTCAAGGTTTGGAAAATCTGTTAGCTTGCGTCAACCCTAATCAACTTCAGCATTTAGTTTTGTTTTCTTCAGTCACAGGCTTTTACGGAAATCCTGGACAATCTGATTATGCGATCGCAAATGAAATTCTGAACAAATCAGCCCATATATTTAAGCAAAGTTATCCCTCATGCCATGTAGTCGCTATCAACTGGGGCGCTTGGGACAGTGGGATGGTGACAGCAGAATTAAAGAAGATTTTCCAAGAGCGAAAAATCGATATAATTCCCATTGCAGTTGGGGCGCAAATGCTCGTTAAAGAAATGGATAACGCCAATCATGCAACCTCACAAGTTGTTATTGGTAGTCCACTGGTTCCCCTGGCGGCGGAGTTAAATTCAGAACTACGAACCTATCGTATTCGTCGCCAAATGACATTAGAGGCTAATCCATTTTTACACGATCATACTATTGCTGGTTCTCCAGTTTTACCAGCAACTTGTGCAATGACATGGATTATTAATGCTTGTGAACAATTATATCCAGGTTATCGGTTGTTTAATTACCAAGATTTTAAAGTTTTAAAGGGAATTACTTTCAATGAAACATTAGCGAAGGAACATCTTTTAGAAATAGAAGAAATTTCTAAAGTTAATCTTGAAAAAATCGAACTTAAAGCCAAAATTTCGAGTAAAAACCCACAAGGTAGAATCCAATTTCATTTTAGTGCTCAACTCAATCTCCAGCGAGAAATCCCAAATGTACCCACTTATGAATTTCTCAATCTCGAAGAAGATAATATCATCACCGCTACAGGAAAAGATTTTTACCAAAATGGTGGAGCCACATTATTTCACGGCCCAGCTTTTCAAGAAATCAAAAGAGTCGTAAATATCAGCCCTGAAAAAATTACTACAGAATGTCTGTGGCCAGAACTCAGCCCCCAGCAACAAGGACAATTCCCCGTGCAATGGGTAAATCCTTATACAACTGACTTGAGTATGCACGCCTTATGGGTTTGGACACAACACTTTCATCAAGAAGGTTGTTTACCTGGAAAAGTAGAAAAATTTGAACAGTTTGCAATGATACCACATAATGAAACATTTTACGTTTCTTGTGAAGTGATATCTAAGACACCAAGTAGTGCGATCGCAAACTTTATCATACACGATCGCCAAGGTAAAATCTATTCACGAATGCTCGGCGCTCATGCCATTATTTGGTCAATGAAAATGCTCAGAAGCTAGTAATCTTCCTTTAAAACTCAACACCTATAGCATTCCTAAAATCTCTGTGAAATTCTTTCTCTTCTTAGCGTCCTTTGCGCCCTTTGCGCCCTTTGCGGTTCGTTAAAAAGAGTATTTATCACAACTCGAATAGGATTGCCATAACTTGCCACTTCAAAGTTTGGGGAACAGCGTAAATCCTGCCTTTTAATTATCTCTTGCTAAATACCCAAACTCGGAGCATATAAATCGTGGAAAAAATAGCCATCATCGCATTATCATGCCTATTCCCCGATGCTAAAAATCCTGAAGAATACTGGCAAAACATCGTTAATCAAAAAGATTCCACATCCTCTGCAACCGTCGAAGAAATCGGAGTAGATCCGACAATATTTCACAATCCAGTTAAAGGTACACCAGACAAAACTTATTCTCTCAAAGGCGGATACATCCGCAACTTCCAGTTTAATCCATCTGAATACAATCTACCATCAGAATTTCTTGCTGGTTTAGATAACACCTTCAAATGGTCATTGTATGCTGCTAAACAAGCAATTGAACAAAGTGGTTATTGGGGTAATCAAACTGTCCTGGCAAAATGTGGCGTAATTTTAGGTAATTTGTCATTCCCGACAAAATTATCTAATCAATTATTCTCTCCAATTTACCAGCAAGCTATTAATCCTGCTGTCAAAGAACTTTTGCAGGATGAAGACTTTGATTTAGCTGCTTTACCAAGTGCAAACAAAGCATCTTTATACAATGCGATGATATCTGGTTTACCAGCATCTATCGTTGCTCAAGCTCTATGTCTATCCCAGATTAATTTATGTCTGGATGCTGCTTGTTCATCATCATTTTATGCGATTAAACTAGCATCTCATTACTTGTGGTCACACAAAGCTGATGTCATGTTAGCTGGAGCCATCAGTTGTGCAGATTCGCTATTTGTGCGGATGTTATTTTCCGGTGTTCAAGGGTATGCAGAAAACGGCATTAGCCGCCCCTTAGATAAATCCTCTAGAGGGCTAATTCCCGCCGATGGTGTTGGAATGGTAATGCTGAAGAGATATTCTGATGCCGTTAGAGATGGCGACAAGATTCTTGCTACCATTTGCGGTAACGGACTCTCAAATGATGGCAAAGGTAAGCACCTACTTAGTCCAAATCCTAAAGGGCAAATCTTAGCTTTTGAACGAGCCTACAATGAGGCAAAAGTTAGCCCAAAAACCATCGATTATCTAGAGTGTCACGCCACTGGCACATTACTAGGAGATACAACCGAATTTAACTCCATAGAAACATTTTTTGGTCAAAATCAAGCTGCGCCTCTGGTGGGTTCTGCTAAGGCAAATACTGGTCACTTGCTAACTGCTGCTGGCATGGTTGGCTTGACTAAAGTGATTTTGAGTATGTCTCATGGTGTAATTCCAGCAACCATGAATGTTTCGGAACCTTTAACATCAGAAAAAGGTACAATCTCCGCCGACAAGATTGTTAGAACAGCTACGACATGGCCTAATAATAACGCACCAATTAAACGGGCAGCTATTAGCGCTTTTGGTTTTGGCGGTACTAATTCTCATCTGATTTTAGAACATGGAACTACAGCAGAATCTGTTGAATCAACTCCACCTGTTCCACCTACGAAAGTTGCTATTGTCGGCATGGATGCCTTTTTTGGTAACTGCAATGGTTTAGATGCTTTTGAACGCAGCATTTATGATGGAACACAACATTTTACTTCTCTACCGCCTCAAAGATGGCACGGTATAGAAAATCAAGAAAATGTCCTGAAAGAGTACGGTTTAACAGATGGGAAAGCACCAGTAGGGGCATATATCAAGGATTTTGAAATCGATACTTTATCGTGCAAAATCCCACCGAATGAAATAGACAAATTAAACCCACAACAATTATTGCTCCTCAAGGTTAGCGATCGCGCCGTCAAAGATGCGAAACTACAGGAGGGTGGCAATGTGGCTGTGATTGTCGCTGCTGAGACAGAATTCTCTGTGCATCAGCTACAACAAAGATGGAATTTGTCTTGGCAAGTTAAGGATGGCTTACTCAACCAGGGAATTTCTCTACCTGCTGAACAGCTTTCCCAACTAGAAACCATTGTCAAAGATAGTATTCACCAACCAGTAGAAATCGGCGAATATGTGAGTCACATCGCCAACATCATGGCGAGTCGGATTTCTGCTTTGTGGAATTTCACTGGCCCTGCATTCACCGTCAGCGCTGGCGAAAATTCTGCCCTCAAAGCCTTGGAAGTTGCCCAAATGCTACTCGCTACTGGAGAAGTAGACGCGGTAGTTGTGGGTGCGGTAGATTTAGCCGGTGGTGTGGAAAATGTCTTATTCCGCAGCCAATTTGCACCAATTAATACAGGTGTAAATACCTTGGGTTATGACCAGCAAGCTAATGGCTGGACGGTTGGCGAAGGTGCGGGTGCTGTCGTCCTCAAGCGCTACGAAGCTGCTAAGGAAGACAATGAACGCATCTATGCAGTAATTGATGCCATGAGTTTCGCACAAGGTAATTCTACTTTAAGTGATGCTTTGGTAAAACCTGATGCTTCAGCCATTAGCAATGTCTGCAAACAAGCTTTCCAAATGGCGGAGATTCAACCCACAGAAGTTAACTATGTGGAAGTCTTCGGTAGTGGCATTCCCCAGGAGGATGAAGCCGAAATCACAGGTTTACTCCAAGCTTATCCGAAAGTGGGCAATGGTTTGCATTGTGCATTAGGTAGCGTCAAAGCAAATATCGGTCACACCTATACAGCATCGGGAATTGCTAGCTTAATCAAAACCGCTCTCTGTCTTTATTACAGGTATATTCCCGCCACACCAAAATGGTCTGGTGTCAAAACACCGCAAGTATGGGAAGGTAGCCCCTTCTATGTGGCAATGGAATCAAGACCTTGGTTTGTCGATAAAGGCGGCACACGCAGAATAGCAGCAATTAATAGCATGGGTATAGATGGGAGTTACGCCCATTTAATCTTATCGGAGGAACCCAGCCAAGAGGAGCGGGATAACAGATATTTGCAACAAATGCCTTTTCATCTGTTCCCTATCGCAGTTAGCGATGTCTACGACGGGCTACGCCTACGCTCCACTATACCCGATATCTTAAACCATCTTCAAAAATCCATCGAAGCTAGTTCTTCTTTATCAGCTACCGCCAGCGAGACATTTGCTACTTTTCAACAGCAATCTGATGCAAAATACGTTTTATCAATCGCAGGACGTAACACAAAAGAACTACTCAAAGAAATTGAATCTGCTCGTAAAGGTGTAAATAATGCTTTTGAAAATGGCACAGATTGGCAAACACCGATAGGTAGTTATTTCACCGCAAAACCATTGGGTAAAACTGGAGCGGTTGCTTATGTTTATCCCGCAGCAGTCAATTCTTATATTGGCATTGGCCGGACTGTTTTTCGTTTATTTCCTAAAGTCTTCGAGGATTTAAAAAGTAACAATCTCTACAACCGGGCTGCCGATGTTGAAAAGCTGGTTTATCCCAGAAGCTTACCTAAGTTGACAACCAGGCAATTAGAAACTCTCGAAAAGCAATTGTTAGATGATTCACTGGCAATGTTTGAAAGTGAAATCGCCTTTGCTAGATATATGACAGCAATTTTCCGAGATGATTTTAAGGTCAAGCCACAATCTGTATTTGGGTATAGCTTGGGTGAAACTAGCATGATGGTTGCCCAAGGAGTTTGGAGTGATTTTGAAGGTGGAAGTAACACCTTAAACTCATCACCTCTATTTGGTGATAAGTTATCTGGGCCAAAAAATGCTGTGCGTGAATATTGGGGATTAACAGATTCACCAAACAACAATTTTTGGAATACCTATGTTCTCATGGCTACTCCATCGCAAGTTAGAGAATGCCTGAAACATGAAAATCGCGTTTACTTAACTCAAATCAACACACCAGAAGAAGTATTAATTGCTGGTGAAGACGCCGCCTGTAAGCGAGTGATTGAAACTCTAGGTTGCAATGCTTTCCCCGCTCCCTTCGACCATGTGATACATTGCGAGGCGATGCGATCGCAGTTCGACGAAATCAAGAAGGTAAACAGCTTACCATCACAAAATCTTCCTGGAATTGTGTTTTATTCTGCCGCCGATTATCAACCAGTTGCACTTGAAAGAGATGCGATCGCTCACAATATCGCCAAAGGATTGTGCCAAGAACTTGATTTCCCGCAATTAGTTAATCGTGTCTACGATGATGGTGTGAAAATATTCCTAGAAGCAGGCGCAGGTAGTGTTTGTTCACGATGGATTGATAAAATTCTCGGAAACAAAGAACATATCACAGTTTCTCTAAATCGTAGAGGTATGGATGACCATGCTTCGATGGTCAAAGCATTAGCAAAACTACTCAGTCATCAGGTGAATGTGGATTTATCACCGTTGTATAGCAAAGCCCAAGAAACCGCTAATTCAAGTAAAGTAACATTGAGAACAGTTACCTTGGGTGGGAAAGCGATCGCTACTACAATTTTGAGCGAAGAAAATCGCCAGATTGTTAAAAATTTCGCTGGGGATTTTAGGAGCGATGGCTCCGCCAACGCCAAGGGCGAACGCTTCAAAATACAGCATCCAAACATACCTAATGTCCAACAATCTGAAATTATAGATTCTCTTCACACTTCCAACCACATAACCCAACAAGAAAGTAATTCACCTAACATCTTGCCTCAGACAGAAGAAGTAAAACCGAAAAATATCATTGATAACGTTTTTGAACCGAAAGAACAATTACAATCTTCTGAGTCAAGCGCAATTAGACAGCCAATTCCTCTTTCCTCCCCACCTGTCATAACTCGAAAAATTAGTAGCATCATCAGCATGTTCGATTTAAATAAGACCCAGTACCAAAAGCTCAATGCTAATAATTCAAAGATAACTAAAGCACACACTGCTTTTTTACAAGCTAGACAAGATTACAGTCAGCAAATGAGCGAAATCATTCAATTGCAACTAGCTTGCGCCCAAAATTTGCTTAACGACGAATCTTAACATAAGTCTACATACTTCAACCATCAATAACCTTGGGTAAGGGAAAAGGTGAACTGATAAAAGGAAAATATTTCTTTCCCATTCCCTATTCCCCACTCCCCTTATTTAATAATTGTAATCCGAGGGATAACTGCCGTGACAACCGTAGATACGGTACTAAGTAAACACGATAATGACCTTAATTTCTCTTCCTGGTCTTATAACAAAAACCAGGTTTGGAAAGGTTCTTTAGAAACTGTATCTTTCGAGAAACAAACCATCAAAGATAAATTGATGGTATTAAATAAACCCTGCTACATCGTGAAAGTTGCCGGAAAAATCGGTGTCACTAATGAGGGGTATTTATCCCCTGGTGATAATGGCACAACAGCACAAGTAGAACTGCTGACATTTGCAGCACCAATCCGCATTCAACAATTTGGAGATCCAAATTTTCTCTCCTCTTATGGGGTGAAATATGCCTACGTTACCGGCGCAATGGCTGGCGGAATTGCTTCCGAAGAAATGGTCATTGCACTAGGAAAAGAGCAGATTTTGAGTTCATTTGGTGCAGGTGGTTTAACTCCAAAACGTTTGGAAGCAGCCATAAATCGCATTCAAGAAGCTTTACCTCAAGGGCCTTATGCATTTAATTTAATTCACAGTCCTAACGAACCTACGATTGAACGCCGGGCTGTGGATTTATACCTCAAATATCAAGTCAGAACAGTAGAAGCATCTGCATTTTTGGACTTGACCCCCAACATTGTTTATTACCGTGTTGCTGGATTGGGATTGAATAGCGCCAATCAAATTGAAATCAAAAATAAAATCATTGCCAAAATTTCTCGCCGAGAAGTTGCGACTAAGTTTCTGCAACCAGCACCAGCCAGAATAATCAAAGAACTCCTGGAACAAGGGTTAATTACTGAGTTACAAGCAACTCTTGCAGCCAAAGTTCCAATGGCTGATGATATTACCGTCGAAGCTGATTCTGGGGGTCATACAGATAACCGTCCCCTAGTTTGTGTGTTACCTTCTATTATTGCCTTGCGGGATGAAATTCAAGCACAATATCATTACCAAACACCCATTAGAATCGGAGTAGCAGGGGGAATTGGGACACCACAATCAGCATTAGCAGCCTTTATGATGGGTGCTGCTTATATAATGACTGGTTCCATTAATCAGTCATGTGTTGAATCTGGGGCTTGTGAACATACCAAAAAGTTACTAGCCCAAGCAGAAATGGCTGATATGATTATGGCCCCAGCAGCAGATATGTTTGAAATGGGAGTGAAACTGCAAGTTCTCAAACGGGGTACAATGTTCCCCATGCGAGCGCAGAAATTATTTGAACTCTATCGCGCTTATGATTCCATTGAAGACATTCCTTTAGCAGAAAGACAGAAATTAGAAAAACAAGTTTTTCGCAAAACTATTGCTGAAGTATGGGAAGGAACTGCGGCTTACCTGTCCCAAAAGAATCCTGAGAAACTTGGGAAAGCAGTCAATAATCCTAAACTGAAAATGGCGTTGATTTTCCGTTGGTATCTAGGATTATCTTCTCGTTGGTCTAGTTCTGGTGAAAAAGGTAGAGAAGTCGATTATCAAATTTGGTGTGGCCCGGCAATGGGCGGTTTCAATGACTGGGTACGCGGTTCTTACCTGTCTGAACCAAATAATCGTGGTGTAGTTGATGTTGCTAATCAAATTATGACTGGTGCAGCCTTTTTGTACCGTGTCCAAAATTTGAAAATTCAAGGACTACAAGCTTCCGATTATTACAGTCAATATCACCCTGTTCGTTCTACATCATTGTTGGAGCTTTAAAAATGACTATAAAACAGTCTTTCACAGCAGACGATATTCAATTATTTTTGGTATCTAACTTAGCTAAATTGCTAGGAGTTGCAACTGATGAAATAGATGTCAAAGAACATTTAGAAAACTATGGGTTGGATTCAGCCCAAGCAATGATTCTAGTAAGTAACTTAGAAAAGTTGCTAGGATTTCAACCATCTCCGTTGCTGCTGTGGCATTACCCAAATATTGAAGCTCTTTCACAGCGTTTAGCTGAAGAAGTACAAGAAGGTTCACCAGTTCAAGATACAAAGGTAGTAGTCTCTAATGCCAACACTGCACCCGCTGTTCTAGATTTAGGTGCTGAGGCTGTTCTTGACCCCACAATCCATCCCGGTGCAGCATCTAATGTAGCTATAGGTGAACCCAAGAACATCTTTTTAACTGGAGGAACAGGCTTTTTAGGAGCTTTTATCATCCGAGAATTGCTACAGGAAACCAATGCGGATATCTATTGCTTAGTGCGTGCTGCTAATGCCGAAGAAGGCAAAAGCAAACTCCAAAATAATCTGCAACAGTATGCAATTTGGCAGGAAAAATTTAGCTCCAGAATTATTCCTATTGTCGGCGATTTATCTCAACCTTTGTTAGGTGTTGGCTCTGAACAGTTTCAAACTTTAGCTACCAATATTGATACTATATATCATAGTGGTGCTTTGTTAAATTATGTTTTCCCCTACTCAGCACTAAAAGCAGCCAATGTTTTAGGCACTCAAGAAGTTTTGAGATTGGCTTGTCAAGTTAAAGTCAAGCCTGTACATTACGTTTCTAGTGTTGCTGTTTTTGAATCCACTGCTTATGCTGGCAAGGTTGTTAAAGAACAGGATGAATTCAATCATTGGGAAGGTATTTATCTTGGTTACTCACAAACTAAATGGGTAGCTGAAAAGTTAGTCAAAATTGCTCGTGACCGTGGACTTCCTGTAACTATCCACAGACCACCACTGATTTCAGGTGATAGCAAAACAGGCATTTGTAACACACACGACTTTATCAATTTGATGACCAAGGGCTGTCTACAAATGGGATATTTCCCTGATGTAGATTATATGTTGGATATGTCACCTGTGGATTATGTAAGTAAAGCCATTGTTTATCTATCACGCCAAAAAGAATCCATAGGTAAGGCTTTCAATTTACAACATCCCCAACCCGCAGCTTTGAAAATGCTAGTTGAGTGGATACGCTCTTTCGGCTATTCAGTTGAAATGATTCCTTATGAAAAATGGCAATCTGAGTTAATCAATAATGTGACTTCTGCGGATAACCCTTTGTACACTCTGCGACCCTTTTTACTGGAACGTTGGTCTGATGAACAACTGACTATTCCTGATTTGTACTTGCAAGCTAGAAGACCTCATATTAGCTGCCAAGATACTCTTCATGCACTAGCAGGTAGTTCTATTGCTTGTCCTCCAATTGACTCTCAATTGTTTATGACTTATACCGCCTACTTGATTCAAAGCGGCTTCTTGAATATCGCTTAGGAATTTGCAACCTGCATAGGATGTGTTATGAAAACCGTAACACATCTTACAAAATAATTTGATTTAGTCCATGTTTTTTAGAACTCAGTACTACTGAATAGCCAATATTTCAGATGCCAGCAACAACTCATACATCAACAGTGGCAATATAAGTGCCCTGTTTTTTTATGCTCAATAATGTAAATTTTTAGGATTCAACTCTTGACAGAAGCAATTGAGGATAGAATGGTTAGTGTCGGGCATGAAAGTTTGATTTTACTTGTTGGCTTTTGTGAGTAATTAAAAGCCAGATACTAGTAGTTTAAAATAATTGAACTTTTTTAAGACCTAACTTATTCGATGCATAAGTCCTAAATTTACGTTTGGACTGCTACATCTGTCCAAAGCATCACACAAGTATTTGAAAGGGGAATAACTTAAGACATTTCTCGTCAGTTTAAATATTACGCGTACTTAATTGTAGAACGAGAACGACTGTAAATGCAACGCAGTTTCATTAAATTGAATTCACCAACATTCTTACATGAACACAACACATCAAGGACAGAGCAAACAAACTGCTCTTATTACTGGGGCAGCCGGTGGAATTGGCTACCAATTAGCATGTATTTTTGCTGCTCATGATTATAATCTTGTCTTAGTAGATAGAAATGGGCTAAAACTAGTAGAAATTGCAGTTAAATTCCAAGAAGAATTTGGAATTTTTGTCAAGAGTATTGTTAAGGATTTATCTATATCAACGGCTCCTGAAGAAATTTTCACAGAGTTGCAACTCGCCGATATTAATGTTGATGTGCTGGTAAATAATGCTGGATTTGGTATCTATGGATTATTTCACCAAACAGACTTAGCTACTGAACTGGAAATGCTACAGGTAAATTTGGTGTGTCTCACCCATTTAACCAAGCTATTCGTGAAGCACATGGTAAAGCAAGGTGAAGGAAAAATTTTAAACGTCGCCTCGGCTGCTGCTTTTCAACCAGGGCCTTTGATGGCAGTTTATTTTGCTACTAAAGCCTATATCTTATCGTTTTCAGAAGCGATCGCTAATGAATTAGAAGGTACAGGCGTCACTGTAACAGTTCTTTGCCCAGGCTCAACCGCATCTGCTTTTCATGAAAGAACCGGAATGGCAGGCTCTAAGTTGCTCAAGGGAAAAAAGATGATGGATGCACAAACAGTAGCCGAAATTGGTTATCGCGCCTTAATGAAGGGTCAAACTATTGTCATTCCTGGTTTTATCAATAAACTGCTTGCAAAATGCGTCAGATTTGTACCTAGAAACCTAGTGACAAAAATTGTGAGAAATATGCAGGAAGATAAGTAATTTGTCATTTGTCATTGGTCATTGGGCATTGGTTATTTTACAATGTCTGCAAAATTTCTCTTGTTTCATGCAGGAGATGAGCTTAATCAACATCAATTCAATATTGCCAGCATTTTAAGTTCCAGCCAAAATTCTCTACAGCAACGGCAGCAACATAATTGTTAGCAGGTAGTAGTTCAAAAAGACTCCAGTCTTCTAATATCTGTAACTTGGCTGGTTCTGTAGGAGTCAACGACACTTCAACTTGCTCTAACTGAGATAGTCCGTCTCCAGTTGCTTTTAAATAAGCTTCCTTACAAGTCCAGTAACGGAAAAATACCTCTTGCTGTTGGTTGGGAGATACCGATCGCAACATTTCATATTCTCTCGGTAAAAAGAACCGTTTGGCAAGAGCTTCTAAATCAGACATAGGCCGAATATATTCTAGGTCTACACCAATTTGGCGAGTACAATTCACCGCACACAAACCCAACGCTTGGGAATGAGACAAGTTAAACGCCAGCCCACTATCGACAAATGTATCTGCTAATACTGGTTTGCCACGGTCTTGATAATTAAACTGCACTTGTCGGGGCTGGATACGCAAATAGCGACCTAATATAATTCGGAGAATACCACGACCAGCGATGAAACGCTGCCGATGTTCCTGAAAATAGAACCGTTCAGCACGAGCTATTTCGTCGCTGGAAAGAGTCGCTACTAAATTTTGCAGATGTGGTTCTGGTTGGTCAAGGTCTATACGCCAGACATGAATTTCATCCGATAACAAATTTACATCTGTTGGTGCAGGTAGCCAGAGATGATGAGCGGTCATGATAATTCGTAATTCTTAATTAACTTTGATTGGGTTTTTGCTGGTGCTGACGTTGTAATTCGGGAAAGTTTTTTAAATCATCTATAGTTTGTGGCGCTGGAAATATTTCATTACTGTCAGATTTAAATCTATCTACGTAAACTTGAAAGGCTGCCTCGTCTTCTCTGTGTTCAAGGATATATTTACGCAACTGGGCACGGCTCATTGACATAAAATCTTGTTTGCTGCTCATAAATATCTCCATTTTCCATTTGGGTAAATTAAGATTTATGTCTCTTCTCCAGTCAGAATAATTACATCTTTTGTGCGCTCGTCTATACGAATCAAATATATTGGTAAATACATCTTGGTTGCCCAATAACCAAGAATGAAACAAGTTCGCATCTGCTCTGGCGTTGGCATATTAAAATTATTCCACCCATAATAATTGTCGTAGAAAATCTACTAGAGTACAACAACCTTATACCCATTCTCTAAAAAAAGGTTACAGATGCTTTCTCTGGAAACCCAGATTTAATCTGATGAATCTTAATTACGAATTACGTTAGCGTAGCGTAAAGCCTTCTCTTCTCTTTCAGAGACGCTAACGCGTAGCAAGATCCACGAAGTGGTACGAGAGGCTTGTCTGCGACACGTTACGCGTAGCAAGATCCCCGTAGGAGTACGCCAATGGCATGGCAACTCTTAGAGACGCTACCGCGCAGCTTGCTTCCCCGTAGGGGTACGCTTAGAGCGAGTATTCAAGCGTCATTACGAATTACGAATTACCCTGTTTCTCCAACCATTCTAAAACCCGATTCCATGCCCACCAAGGGTCAGAATCTTGTACTTGACGTTGACACTCTTTACTGCTCAAATAGCCAACATGGCCCCCATACTGAGTAAGTAACAAATCTATCACGGGATTGCGATCGCAAGCTTTTTCTAATTCCGGTATGATGGCTGGGTCAAAAAGTGGATCGTCAGCAGCATATAAAATCAAAGTTGGTTTCGAGATTTGCGGCAATATTTGTAAAGCACTACTAGCTTGATAATATGCCTCCACAGAAGGAAAACCTAGTCGGTTGATTACCAATTCATTGTCAAAACCCCAGATACTGTTTGCCCGTTCAATCGCCGCTGGGTCAATGCTTCCAGGATGGGCATCATGTATTCGCCATGCCAGTTTTTTTAAATTTTGTGCAATCCCTGCTTCCAAATATCTGCCGAAGGGCTTTGTAACTAGATAAGATAGCGATCGCTCAGAATCCAAACTAGGACAAATCACCATACCACCGCCAATATCACTATCTTCTAGTCCTAAATCTCCATACTCCTTAATCACCTCACCAGCAACCTTTAGCGCCCATAACGCCAATTGCCCTCCTAAAGAATACCCTGTAAACCAAAATTTTCCCGGACATCCTATTGCCTTAGCAGCGGCGGCGATACGAACAAAATCTTCCCCCTCATACAAACCATCAGAAGTTAGAGTCGGTGAAAATTCGGCAGTTTTGCCGTGGGCACGCCAATCAAATAACACTACAGCGTAGCCTTGAGCGTAAGCCTTACGTCCTAGCACTCTCAAAAACCATTCCGTCCCTAACTCTCCAGTAATGCCATAAGTACCGATAATCGTGCTATGAGCATTTTCAGGGATGGCAACCAAGCCAAAAATTGGCACACCTTGGCCACCAATAAAGATTTTCTCTTGATAAGACGGTTCAAGTAATCGAGTAGTACTTTCCCAGTAACGTTTTCCCCACAAAGCGGTGTATACAGTCATCATCACACCGTTTTGTAAAAACCAAGACGGATTGTAGGGGGGAGTATAACACATCATAGACTATAAGATTTCGTGTAATTGAGTCTTGATTTCACAGTCATTTAATCTTAATATTTATGTAAGATTTAAAAACTTTCTTAGAATCGATTCAAAAATCTTTGTATCTATCAAAGGTTGTTAATTATCCTTAATAAGTAGTAATAATTTTTTAAGAATGCCGAGGATTCTTGTCATAGACGATGACCCAGCGATTTCAGAACTAGTTGCCGTCAACTTGGAAATGGCTGGCTACGATGTTAGTCAAGCTGAAGACGGCATCAAAGGTCAAGCGCTGGCTCTCCAGCTACAACCAGACTTGATCATGCTCGATTTAATGTTGCCCAGAGTAGATGGGTTTACCGTTTGCCAACGCCTGCGTCGAGATGATCGCACCTCTGAGATTCCCGTGTTAATGTTGACGGCTTTGAGCCAAACTCAGGACAAAGTAGAGGGCTTCAATGCTGGCGCAGATGACTACCTCACCAAGCCTTTTGAAGTTGAAGAACTGCTGGCGCGGGTGCGGGCACTTTTGCGACGTACTGACCGCATTCCCCAGGCAGCAAAACATAGTGAGATTCTGAACTATGGCTCACTCACCCTAGTTCCCGAAAGATTTGAGGCTATATGGTTCAATGAGACAGTGAAACTGACTCACTTGGAATTTGAGTTACTTCACTGCTTACTGCAACGCCACGGTCAAACGGTTTCTCCCAGTGAAATTCTCAGAGAAGTTTGGGGCTACGATCCCGATGACGACATTGAAACGATTCGAGTCCATATTCGCCACTTGAGAACCAAGCTAGAACCAGATCCCCGCCACCCCCGCTATATAAAAACAGTGTATGGTGCTGGATACTGTCTTGAATTACCCAGTATACCTCCATCAAATGAAGGGGCTTCAGTAACAGTCGTTGAATGAAATCACGCTAAATTCCCTTAACTAAGCCATGAATTAGGCAATAACTCTCTGTAACTCTTATTTCTACCGTTTAGTTAAGGTTATTGGTAAGACTTTCTGCTGTGTAGAGACGTTGCAATGCAACGTCTCTACAAGGGCATCCTTGAGATTTTCAGATAAAACTTATTTTGTCAATGAGTTAAAATACTCAAAATAAGTTTAATCAAAATGATAATCATGTGGTAAAGAGGGAAAGGATGCGAGTATAGATCGCACTTCTTTGCCTCTTTTTGATTATCATTATTTTCAAAGTCTTTGACAGCTTAAATATTATATGAAAAAGTTATAAAAAAGTATTGTAACGACAGAATAACTTTGTCAAAAACATGCTTAATTCTTAGGTAAATTCAATTTATGAAACTGAAATATATACAAAATTGGAGTAAAAAAAATGCGGTTTTTTATAAAAGCTTATTTGGTAAGTATGTTGGCTGGAGTTATAAGCTTAATGGCGAACCAAGCTTTGGCAGTAACGGCACCGGGAGCTACTATGAAGAATTCCTATCCCCAAGACAATTCATGTTTAAGCACTTCGAGCTATGGGGGAATTATTAATAACTGTAGTTACAGTGTTCAAGTCATAGGAACCCTGCAACTTTCACCAGGTTCTCACCCAACGTCAGTCAGAATTTATGGAAATAATAGCTCGTGTCAAACAATTTCGATTAATGGTGTTGGAAACAGTACCTCGTCTAGTTTTCTAACTTATACTACTTCTGGGCCAAAAGTTTGGCAAACCCTGAATCTCGGTAGCCTTGATGTAAATGATGGGCCTGATGGGAATAGCGAAACAGGTACACTTTTTAGATGTTCGCTCGAAGCTGGTGGCATTATAGGCAATTTCACAGCAAAGTAAGTTTCTGAAGCTATACATTGAAAGTTTTTGCCTATATAACATACGCATGATTAAAGACTGTTGGGTAGTGGCAGTCATCGATGAGAGGTTAACAATAAATGACAAAAATGCAGCTACCTTAACCTCTCACCGATGCTATAAGCGTAATCGATAGGCAAAATATTTGATCTCAAGGGTATTAGTCTAAAATCATGTAATTAGAAATTACGAATTACAAATTACGAATTATTTTAATACCTTGCAATACACCTGACTTTTTACGCCATTTGGAAAAAGATCACGAAAACCTAACCCCTTAACCTCCTTCTCGACGCTGGAAGGGGGAAAATTTAAAGTCTCTCTCCTTTTAGAAGAGAGATGAAGAAGAGAGGTTTTCCAGATACCGTGAAAAGTCAGGTTTATCTGTAGGCTATGAAGAAGTGGATTTGATTTAGGCAATTCGAGTTACTTGTTGATTCACACGGGGACGGCCAAAGCGTTCCCAAGCACTCCCTCCTCGTAGAAATAATTCTAGGAAGCGCAATGGTTCTCCTGAATCGCCTCTTGACCAACCGGAACTACCAGGAGCGAAGGCCAAAGTTCCTTCAGACACCTTGAAGCTACCATCAGAATACACTGCATCACTGACCACATCTCCAATTCGGATCACGATCTTGGTTTGAGGCTCCAAGTTCAGTGTATGCGCCCCAATAGTTGTTTTGATGTTGCCGTAGCCATCAATCCAGGCGATTCGATCTGGTGGAACATCTGGGATTTGCTCGCTCTTAAGGCTATCTCCCAAAAGGCTAAAATCTTCATTCATAATGGCAGCCGCAGCCGGAGGAAACACATCCCGTGAGCGAAACTGCGAACCACCACGAGAAACGTTGACCACTCGCAACTCCTTTGTATAGTCTTTGATAAAGGAGAGGGTGTAACCTGCATTCACACCCACTACTTTTACACCATTGGATAAAAGGGCATAAGTTAGCCCTTCACCTTCATTGTCTCGGCGGGCTTCAGGATCATCTTGACGAGGCGCACAGTTGTGATAAATTAGGCGATCGCTAGGGCCTGGGTTAAGTCCTAGTTGGGCAATCCAGAATCCCGTTGCCAAGGTACTGAATGCTGGAACCGAAAGCAAATGAATTTGGGCATCGGGTAAAGCCATCAGCAGACGTTGTGTGACTTCTGTAAATGCCGGATCTCCTGTACCGTAGTCTGCAATGACGCAAATAAACATTCTGCTCCTCCTACCTTAGCTAGTAATTTGCAATCAATGGTTAGGCAATGGGTGGCTTCAAAGGCCCCAGTGAACCCAATACAGATCCCCCCGCCTGCGGCGACCCCCTTTTTAAGGGGGTAAAAGAGGTTTCTAAGCCCCCCAATTTATCGGGGGGTTGGGGGGATCTTCAAAATATTAAAACGTTAACTGAATCGTATTGCCAGTGACCCTGCCTCATCAGCAGTCTAAGTGCGATCTCAACTATATGCAAGATTTCTACATAACATTGAGCGCAATTTTCCAATAAAAATATGCTGGAATCATGCAACTGAGTTAATTACATCAGTCATCATGTGATTACAGGGTGAAATGAGTAAACAATTGTTCGTTTCACACCTATTAGTAACGTTAAAGTCTTATTCAACGCAATGAAAACAATCACTTCACTTTTTAGCGAAGAACGCAACCAACTCCAGACAGATATTGATAATGCAACCAACATTGACGAGATAGTTAAGTTGGTTCAGAATCGACTTGATAATCTCGAAAGAATTTACATTGAAAAACTTAATCTGGCTCAAGTTCGTCTGGCTTCCTTTTTCCTAGATACGCTGCGACAGTCCATCGCCACTCTCGCTGCGGCTAACTATTCTCAGATTGCTGCAACAGAGCGAAAGCAATTTACTAACTCAGGTACAAAGTTTTTTTCCAGCAGATTAATCCTAAAACTGCTAAAAGGACTAATTTATATAGGCATCTTAGGTTCGTTGTTCTCTTTAACTAAAACTACCCCAGGTGCATGGATGGCTATCTTACTAACCTCTCTACTTCTAGGGGTAGAAGTTGTGCTTCAACTTGAGTTAAAGAGCCAGCAAAATTCTATGTCTTCAAAGCTATTGGAATTACCTAAACCTATGCTCCGGGTTGATAGCAATGTATTTTTAGATCATCTTGGCGATGCTCTCAACACTATCGACCTAGCAGTAGCTAGAGTAGAAGAATGGAATAAACATGAAGGCGACTTAGCAATAGAAGAACTGCCAGAGCTATTGAATTTTCTGCAAAGGCTAATGGGCGCATCAAAACTTGATAAACCCCAAATGGCTCATGAACTTGCGAAACTTCTACCACAGATTTTAATGTCTCAGGGAATTAACGCTCAAATTTATCGACCAAATGACCCTCACAGCGATCGCGAGTTTTTTGACTTTGAGCCAAGTATCGACCCCGATACCAAAGATCACGTAACTTTAACTCCGGCTCTGTTAAAAGGCGATCGCTTGATTCGGCGCGGTAGGGTAATTGAGCCAGCATATTCCGCTTCTAGAGAATAATAGACAATAAGGGTATGGAAATTTTAGAAACAATCGGTTTTGATTTAGGGCACGGTGAAACGGCTGTAGCTAAAGCGATAGTGGAAAGCATCGACCCCCCCCAGATGCTGGAGATTAATAACAAGAAGAACCAAATTACAGCCCTTGGCTGGCATCCTAAACTCGGTTATCTTGTCGGCGAACAAGCATTAATTCAAGCTGGCGTTACCCAACTGACAATTTCTTTCAAGCAAAAACCCAACAACGATCCTAAATATCGGGAAACAATTAGCACTTTTGTGGCAACCTATTACCGACTTTTGAAAGAAAGCAAACAACTTGAAGGTGAGGAAGGTAGCTATTTTTACATTGGTTGCCCTTCAGGATGGTCAGTTAGCGATCGCACCGAATACCAAAAGCTACTTCAAGAAGCTGGTATTCCCCGGCTAAATGTTGTACCCGAATCGCGGGCTGCTTTCATGCAAGCTAAGGAAGCCGGGAAACTGGAGTATGACAAACTTGTTGCATCGGTGCTAATTGTCGATATTGGTTCTTCAACCACAGATTTTACTCTGGTTAAAAGCTTAGAAGAGATCCCGATAGATTTCGGGAGTAATACTTTAGGTGCATCTCTAATTGACAAAGCTATTTTTGCCCGGACTCTCGCCAACCACGAACAAAAAGCATTACTCGAAAAAGTATTTAAGGAATATCCCCATCACCAAGCTCGTTGTGAACTTGCTTGCCGCAAAGCTAAAGAAGATTATTTTTCTAATGAACAGCTATACAGCGATCCTGAATCCTTTGCGCGTGGCTTCGAGTCGATCAACGAACAGATTTATTTTATTCCCCAAGTAAATAAATTGATGATGGAGGAAATTTTAAACCAGCCCTTACCGGAACTGGGGCATCATAGTTGGGTGCGATCGTTTAGCGACTCTTTAACCGAGGCTAAAGAAAAGCTAGAAAAACTTGGAATCGTGCCGAAACTTTTGTTGATGACTGGCGGTGCATCTCGCATGAAATTTACGCACTTTCTTTGTCAGGAAATGTTTCCCGAACCAGAAACGCTGCTTCGCCCCGATCCGGAACCAGAACGGTGTATTGCACTGGGATTAGCACGAGTAGGACGATGGGATCTGCGTGCTGGTGCTTTTAAAGAAGAAGTCAACAAACTATTTACCTCAAATACGCTTAAAGGTTTGATTGAAAGGCATATCCCGGAGTTAATCGAATCACTAACTAAGCCTTTGACAGATGGCTTGATTGTCAATGCAGTTAAACCAGGTTTAAAAGATTGGCAAAAAAACAAAATCCGAACTTTAGCAGATTTGGAAACATCTTTAATCAGTCGGGCAGAACAATGGCTCAAAAGCGATGCCTCCGGCAACGTCTCCGACGAACGCGCTGTGGAGATAATTAATCATCAATGCGCTTATTGGTTTAGCAATAAAATACAACCCGATTTAGCCGCACAAACCGATCCAATATGTCGAAAGTTTCAGATACCTAGAAGTAGCTTAAGGTTTGAGGATAGCATTGACCCAAATTTTGTTAACCCAGAGCTACGAATTGGAGATGCTATTCTGGCTGAGACAGTGGGCTTTATTGTCAATGTAGTAATCGGTGGAGGCACTGTAGCTAGCATCATTACTCTCATACTAACTGGACATTTAACCTGGCCTATTGCACTAGTATATGGGGCTTCGGTGATGGCGGCAGGAATGGAGCTAAATCGCAAGAGTGTTCAAGAAGTAATCAAGACAAATGTGGATGTACCTAGTTGGGTTCGTTCTAGTTTTTTGAGTGACAAAAAAATCGATGATATGTGTGAGCAAATAAAGCCTGAGTTAGAGAAAGTTCTTCAAGAACAATTGACAGCAGATAAAGAAGCTTTTGATCAACTGATTAGCAAAGTTGAGCAAGGGCTTCAAAAAACCCTTTCTACCAAAATCCAATCTTGCATAATTCTGATCCAATAGCGGTGATATGTGCCAGTAAATATAGTTTTTGCATCTTCCTATTGCATTAATAAGTATTTTAAAATGGTGGCGCTACTCAGAATAATTCGCACCTAAACTATCCAATTTAAACCAGTATAATTAAAGTATCTGCAAACATGAAAGTACTACTTTAAAAGTAACTTGCCATATCGTGGTAACGATTCGTCCCTATCAATTAAATGATTTAGAAGATACTGTCCGTTTGTGGTATCGAACTTGGCATGAAACATTTTCTCATATTAAACACCCACAACCGTATTCTTTATGGAAAGCTCGATTTCGTGATGACCTAGCTGTACATGGGGATGTTTGGCTGGCGGAAGTTGAAAATCAGATTGTGGGTTTTGTTGTAGTTCTCAAAGAGGAACAATGGTTAAGCCAGCTGTTTGTAGATGCGACCTATCAAAATCAGGGTATCGGTTCAGTCCTACTTGCCCAAGCTAAGGCAATTTGTCCGCAAGGGCTGAAGCTTCACACATTACAAGCGAATATGCGAGCTTGTAAATTTTACGAACGACATGGTTTCAAATTCAGTAAGCTATCAACTAACAAAATCAACGGTCAACCGAATGTTGAATATCACTGGTTACCTGAGTGCAATGTCTAACTAAACCCGTCATTTTATCCATTTAAAAAAAATTTTAGCTTTAAGAAGTATTCGTTAGGATGGATTGTGTAAGTTGCTACCATTTTTTCTCTTTTTCTTGATGCTTATAGTAGCTGTAGGGTGCGTTACGCTAAATTATTTGCATCTAGTTAACAGTAACTTAAATATGTAACCTGCTCATAAGTCAATGATTCAAACAATAGTTGTCTTTATCATTATTGGGCTGATTCTCACCGGGATTTTAATCAATCCCATTCTAGTAAAAAGGCGAAGAAACCGTCTCAAACACCGTCCTTTTCCCCCACTGTGGAATGCAATTATTGAGAATAATCTTCCTATTTATCTGTGTCTCTCTCCCAATGAAATCAGACGACTTCAGGGACATATTCAAGTATTTTTAGCAGAAAAGCAATTTATTGGCTGTAGAGGATTACAAGTTACAGAGGAAATGAAACTTACCCTTGCTGCGATCGCTTGTTTACTTCTATTAAATGAACGTGGACAATACTTCCCTAGACTTCGTTCAATTCTGGTTTATCCTAATGCTTATTTTGTTCAGGAAACGACTTCCATCGGAAATTATGTTGTTGAAGAAAGGCGTGTAGCAAGACTGGGTGAATCGTGGACAAATGACCAAGTAGTACTGTCTTGGGAACAGGTGAAACAAGACATTAATAACTGGGAAGACGGACGTAACGTTGTTCTTCATGAATTCGCCCATCAGTTAGATCAAGAGGATGGGAAAGCTGAAGGAGTTCCTATACTCCAAAGCAACTCAGACTATGCTATTTGGGCGAAGGTGATGACAGAAGAATATCAGCAACTTTGTCATGATGTTATACAAGGCGTAAAGACGGTAATGGATAGCTATGGTGCAACGAATCCCGCAGAATTTTTTGCCGTAGCAACCGAGACATTCTTTGAGAAACCGCACCAATTGCTGTCCAAACATCCGGCACTTTATGAGCAATTGCAACGTTACTATCAATTAGATCCTGTGCAATGGGTTTAAACTACAACGGATTGCAAGTTAGTGCTGCTTGAACACTCATATAGTTTTATTCTTATTTCACCGGTTGATCGCAAAGCGCAATCATGAGGATTGCTGCTGCCGCCAGTGCTGCTATTGTGCGAACGTGGTTCCAAATTGTCCAATTGGTTAGGTATTTAGCCCATAGGTTCGCACCTTCAGTGCTGTCCGGTTTGGCGATCGCCAGTGCATCATTCAGTGGTACATTGAACGCGATCGTCACTAGAACCGTGCCAATGAGATAGATCAGACTGCCGACAAGCAAGTAGCCAGCACCACGTTGATGCCAATTTAACAGCGAGGAAACCACTAGAAACATGCAAGCCGCAGCCGTTCCGAAGAGCGCTAGCATGAATAACGGATTGATCGCCGTGATATTAATGGATTGCATAGCGGCAATCCCCTCCTTCGGTTGGAGTCGTGTAAGGGCATTCATCACAAAAGTCGAAAAGGCAAAGAAGACGCCAGCCACAAGCCCGCAGCCTAGTGCCGAGAACAGCTTCAATGCGAAAAGCAAGTTATTAGTGGTTGTCATAAAGCCTCCTGTAGATTACCGCCACTTGCGCTACCGCAAAGCTATTTTCAAACGGCATTGTTTGGCTTAATTGCGGTAAGCTATGACGGCATAAAATGGATCTCCTCCAGCTGCACCTAACCACTGTAATAAATTCGGTAATGTTGATTTATGAGCTATAACTTCTGCGGTTGTAAATCCTGGAACTGAGGCGAAGTAAGCTTTGACTAATTCCACTCGCTGTGCTTCTGAAGCTTCGCGCCAGGCTTGAATCGCCTTTTCAAAAAACATGCGGTTAGAAAAGCTGATAATTGCAACACCACCGGGTTTCAGAATGCGGTAAATTTCGGAAAATACTGCTTCTGGATATTGCACATACTGCACAGATACGCAATTGAGAACAGCATCAAAATCTTCATCTGGTAAAGGTAGCTGCGGATTTTCGTTAAGATTTTGCACAAAGTAATGATTTAAGCGGGGATTTCGTGCTAGTTCCTCACCATTAAGTCCGTGTCCTTCCACATGGCCAAACTGCATCTCTTCTGGTAGATGAGACACCCAACTGCTCATCATATCAAAAATGCGGGTGTTGGGTTTGAGGCGATCGCGATATAAATCCGTTAGCTGTTGAATAAATCCTTCATCGACATGGGTGACGAAGCGAGGATAGGCATAGAAGAGCTTATCGTCTGTGTCGTCTAATTTCAGGCGTTGATTCGGTTTTAACTGCATAAATCTCTGTTTTGGAGTACTTTTTCCGAAAATTGCTGTAATTTCAGATATTTTTTAACAAACACTATGTAACATATTTTAATAACAGTAAGACACATAAACTAGTCTAAATAGCAGCATTCAATTTTTATTAATTCAATGTTATATAAACTACACTTTTTGCAGTATATTTGGCGGCAAATCCGGCTAGTCGCATCATTACCGTATTTTAGTTTGTTAGTTTGGCTACTGCCCTTATTACTATTTACTTCTGGACATAATAGCCTGATGGCACATGATGAAGGGCTTTACGCATCACGTGCGCGTCTGATGTTTGATTCTGGTAATTGGATAGCTCCTTGGGAAAAGGCACATCATAAAACGCCTGGCCCTTATTGGATAATTGCCAGTTTCTACAAGCTGTTTGGTACAAGTGATACTAGTGCGCGTATTCCTAGTATGATTGCTGGCATTTTTAGCTTATGGCTTGTCTATGAAATCGGCAAAAGTATGCTAGGCAAAAAATTAGGTTGGCTAGCTGCTGCAATTTTAAGTGTGGAATTTCTCTGGCTGCAATACTCTCGCTTAAGTACACCTGATGTACCGATGGTTCTCTTGGTACTTTTAGCTATTTTGTCTTTCATAAAAACGGAATTACATCCTAAATATCGCTATTGGTGGAGTTTTCTAGCTGGTTTAAGTTTAGGTTTAGGCTTCTTAGTCAGAAGCTTTATGATTTTTTTGCCAATTACAGCTTTATTACCTTATTTAATTTGGGAACATCGCCGTCATCGTCATCTTACTAACCCAATTTTATATTTAGGCTTTTTCGTAGGTTTAATACCTACCTGTGTTTGGCTGTGGTTAAGCTGGCTGCACTACGGAAATAATAGTTTTCAGGAGTTACTCAAGTTTGTTGTACAACTAGGTTCTGAAGAGCGGGAGTCTAATGGACTACTATTCTATGTCTGGAATATTCCTTTAAAAGCATTTCCTTGGGCTTTTTTCGGACTTTTAGGTTTATTTTTAACTCTCCGTCGTCCCATTCCTCGTTACCAGTTAATATTAGTTGGCTTTCCACTGGTTTTATTTGTAGAAATTAGTATTTTTAGCACTCGTTTATCTCACTATAGTCTTTGCCTTTATCCGTTCATCGCTTTGTTTGCATCTGTCGGTTTAAACTGGTTGGGTAATATTTCCCAGACAGGAATTCCCCCACACTTCCCTCTTGAAAAAAGTAAAAAAAAGATATTAAACCTTTTTGCAAAAAATAATCTTCCTCGAAACCTCAGTTATGGCTTGGGTGGGTTAGGTGTTTTACTTGTTATAGCGAGTATTGGCATTTTTAGTTGGGGTAGTTCTGACATCCGCAAGTATGCAACTATTGGCTTGGCTATGGGCTTGGGTTGGTTAATCTTACCTATGGTGTGGATTGGCCGTTACCACTTTGGCAAAAAGTTTCTTACAGCGCGTTATTGGATTGCAGGTTGGTTAATTCCCTGTTGGCTGGCTTTGGCAGCGATGGGTAGCATCGGTCTGTTAAGTGACTATAACCCTGTTTTGAAAGCTTTTTTACAACAAAGTGCGATCGCTTCAATTATCCAATCTCATCCAACCTACTATGTGGAAATAGACGCTAAAACCAAAGTTCTGCTTAATTTCTATCTTTCTACTCGTCCCCAACAAGTAGCCTCTATTTCCCAAGTACCAGCTTTGAGCTATGCTTGGATCTATACTGACCAGTCCCCTAAATTATCTAGACCTCACCGCATTCTTGGTACAGTCAAAGAGTACCAGTTAATTCAAGTTATTCCCTAAGACAGATGGAAAACCACTGTTGCTAAATCTAATTAGTCCAGTCCGAAAACTAAGGTTTTGGTATCTTACACACTCCTTCCTAACGCAGCCTACATATAGTTAAATTTTTTCAAGAATCAAATCGGATTGCTATAATTCGGCATTGTGTTCAAGTCTTCGTTACCACTTTGATACATTCTGTTTTAAGAAGGACTAAATTATCAGTCTCAAAAACAGCGCAAGAGTTAATTAATGTCGCTAAAACAGGTACAGCCTTCTGTAAATTTGCGTTCGCTTGTTGTGCCGCTGGCTGATATTGTTGTAGCCAAGTGTTTTTAGTTATATATTCTGGAAGGAATGCAGAACGTTCTAATAACCAAAAAGTTACGTGGTATTTTTGGATAAAGTCTTTAATCTGATTAATATCTTCAGTATATTGGGCATTAATAAGGTCAATCATCCGCTTGCGAAATTGAGCGTAATATTTTGTATGGATCGGTAAAGCATATTCTTTACCCACTAAAATTGTTCTTTGAGCAAAGATAGGTATGTTATCTGCTTCTTCGGAAGTAGAGGCTATGACAATATTTTGCGGTTGCTTTTGCAAAAAATTATATAATGTTGGAACTTGACCCTCTAAATAAGGAGTTTTGGGAAAAACTTTTAAACTACTAGGGTACAAAACGAGTCCTGCACCAAGGATTATAATAGTCCCCAAGATTAAAATTTGTCTGCCATTTTGTCTCGACCATTGAAATATAGCATCTAAAATCAAGGTAATAGAAATTGCTGCTGCAAGAGCAAGTACCATCTTAAAAGTATGATGGGTGTAGCGGCTAGGCCAGTGCAGTTTAAAAGCTAAGGCATGGGCAGTAAAAAACATGATTAAACTAGCTATTACTACCTGTAGTAATAGTTTGACTTCATCTTTTACTTGCTTGGTTAGAAGAAAGTGAGACTGGAATTTTAGGATAATTGGTAATAATAAACCAAATAATAGTTGAGGAGGTGCAATTAAAGCAAAAAAACCGCTATCTCTACCATCAAACCAATAACTAACAATATTATGACTAAAATAGCTAACTCTTCCTCCATGCCAGTAGTCTGGCATAGTTCTTGCAACAGCAGCAGTAATGGTCGGGCCAAATTGTGATGATTGAATGGTATAAGGTAAAATTAGAATACCAGCAATCATAATGGCTGCTACAAATAAAATAAAATCTTTTCGGTTATCAGAAATAGTTATCTGTCTATTCTGCCAATGGAATAATCTCAAAAATAAAATTAATAAATCGACAAAAGCTATTATAGGGTACATTAAACATTGGAGTGCGAATACAATTAATATCCCGAACTCAGAAGACCGGATTGAATAATATAGAAAAGCTAAAAATAGGGGATAAATAAAATCTCTAGGAGTAGCAGAAAATAGGTCATCATGAATGCAAAGACTTTGATTTAAAAGTAAAGATGCGATAAAACCCACCATTGGCACTGGTAATATCTGCATACAGACTACAAAGCAATAACTAGTTGTAATTAGTCCTAATACTATTGGAAAAACTTTGCTAAACAAAATTGGATCTATATCTAAAGCTGCAATTATTTTATAAATAATACCATATCCAATTGGTGTCACAGACTGAAAATAATCAGCAATTAAATCTCCAGGAAATAAATCTGGGTTAAAGTAACGATATATCCAAGAAATATATTCCCGTGCATCGTCGCTGACTATATATTTACTGCTGAGAGCTTGTCGCAGCCCCATAATAATATAACCAACAGCAAAAGTTAGACTTAGACTGTACCAAAAGATAACAGTCAATCTAGATTGATTTCGTCTGCTTTTTTGAATAATAGGTGTTGTTAAAACTTTTTGTAATTGTCGAATTAGCATTGTGCGCGTCCATGTCTGAAGAAATCGTGTTAATTAGGAAAATCAAAAGCTTTTTTCAATTTTTCTGATTGTACAATCTTCAAGTAATGAACGGTCATTTATAGAGTAAATAATTCTAGCAATGCTCTGTTCTCTACACAGAACAAAAGGTTATCAAAGCCGAACTGTTTGGGTTAAAAGGATAGAGTGTCGCTTGTCTATGTAAGATTTCAGCTAGAACTTGTGCAACGTGCTGGGTTCTGAGGAGAAATCGAAATGTGACAAATCATCGTAAAATTATCTAGGCCTCACCGCATTCTTGGTACAGTTAAAGAGTATTAGTTGATTCAATTTATTCCCTAAAACAGATGCAAAGCAACTATTGCTAAAAAATATTAATTTAGTTATGATAATAGTACGTACACTAAGTATTTTGCTAAATGGTTTCTACATCTAATCACTCCCCAGCTTTAGATTCGTGGCAGCAAAATCTGGCACCATACAATTTGGGCTACAGAATTAAATTAGTCTCACAACTGCTTAGTCGCAAGTTTACTGAGAGGCTAGAACCGTTTGGACTTACGCCATTTCACTGGCTAGTATTGTGCTGTTTATGGCAAGAAGATGGTTTACCTACTTCTAGTATTGGGGACAAACTCAAACAAGTAGGAGGGACTTTAACAGGCGTATTAGATCGGATGGAAGAACGTGGCTTGGTGCGTCGTGAACGTGACACCCACGATCGCCGCATCTGGCGAATCTGGCTAACAGATGCAGGTAAGGAACTAGAAGCTGTCTTACCGCCAATCGCCGCAGCCGTGCGTGATGAAGCGATGGATGGTATTTCCTTTGCTGACCGAGAACTGTTTTCCCAAATCTTGAATCGGGCGATCGCTAACCTCTCCTAAAGATCGTCCCACAATCACCCGACCGGGGGAGGTGTTGTAAAGATTTGTTTTGAGATAATAATACGCATACGAAGGAATAAAGATTTTTTCAGGAAATACTACGCATTCTAAATAAACGACTATCAATCAAATTATTAAACGAGCAAGCGAGTTAACAATTATGAAAGCTAATAGCTTTAACGGACGCAACGGACACAAAACCCCAGTTTTAGAAAAAGAATTGATTACTGATTCCGAGACTTTAGAAGCTGTTACCGCAGAGACATCTGTAACAGCAGAAGCACCTGAGATAGAGAAAGAAGTTCCACCGAAGCGAAAAAGACCGACTGGTTTAATTTTGGCAGCTTTAGGTGTGGGTGCGATCGCCGCAGGTAGTTTTGGTTATAACTATTGGCAATATGCTTCTACTCACCAGGAAACAGACAACGCCACCGTTGCAGGAAACATTCACCAAGTTAGTAGCCGGATTCCCGGAACAGTAAGTGAGGTGCTTGTGAATGATAACCAGCTGGTGCAACCAGGACAATTGTTAGTAAAGTTAGATCCACGAGACTATCAAAGTAAGGTGCAACAAGCCGCCGCCGCCCTAGAAAATGCTCGTGGTCAGGCGCAAGCCGCCCAAGCAAATATTGCTTTAAGTTCACAAACGACTACTGGTAAGACAAGTCAAGCGCAGGGCGATGTTAGCAGTGCAGTAGCAGCAATTTCTACAGCCCAAGCAGCAGTAAAAGAAGCCCAAGCTGGGATACCAGCAGCACAAGCTGAAGTCAGACTAGCCGAAGCAGGGATTCCCGCCGCGCAAGCGCAGGTAGCGCAAGCAAATGCGAATTTGGAAAATGCCCAAGCAGATTACAATCGCTATAACCAGTTGTATCAATCAGGTGCGATCGCTCGTCAGCAGCTAGACACAGCTAGGGCCGCTTATAACGTGGCTACCGCACAAAAAAACGCGGCTATTCAGGGAGTAGAACAAGCCCAAGCCAAATTAGCCTCTGCTAGAGTTGGTGTCGCCAAAGCCCAGTCTCAACTAGCACAGGCGCAAGAAAATGTCACCAACGCCCAAGCCAAATTGGCAGCATCTAAGGGAGGATTGCAACAAGCTACCGCAGGCGGACAAGATACAACAGTAAAACGTAGTCAATACGAAGCAGCAAAAGCTGCGATCGCGCAATCAGAAGCATCGCTCAAAGATGCACAATTACAACTATCCTACGCCAACGTTACTGCCCCTAGCGCCGGACGTGTAGGCAGGAAAAACGTGGAAGTTGGTAACCGAGTCCAATCGGGAACACCATTAATGGCGATCGTGGACAACGAATATTGGGTAATTGCCAACTTCAAAGAAACTCAATTAGAAAAGATGCGCCCAGGAGAGCCAGTAGAAATCAAGCTAGATGCTTTCCCTAATCACGCTTTTATTGGTCGTGTTGACAGTATTTCGCCAGCTTCCGGCGCTCAGTTTGCCTTATTACCACCGGATAATGCTACAGGTAACTTTACTAAAGTTGTCCAACGCATCCCAGTAAAAGTAGTTTTTGACCAAAAGAGCATTCAAGGGTACGAATCGCGGATTACTCCGGGGATGTCTGCGGAAATTGCTGTGGAAGTCAAGTAATACCAAATTTAATACTTCTCGGGTTTTGGGGAAAAGGGGAAAGAAAAAACCTTTAACCCAAACCCAGTACCCTTTACCCCAAACCCGATTCAGAGTTAAAAATGCACAAAGCGAGAAATATTAGTAAACCAAATTGCTGAAAAACATCTTTCTTACCGTGACATCTTCCTACATCTACGGAGAGGCGTAAGAGATGAGGTGAGATGATATTTATGAAAGCAGATTGGTATAAAACAAACTTGACATGAAAAAACCCCTATTACCTGCATTAAAGTCAAAAAACTACCAGCTGTTTTTTGCCGGACAAGGCATTTCCCTAATTGGGACATGGATGACGCAACTTGCGACTATTTGGCTAGTTTATGACTTGACAAACTCCCCATTAATGCTAGGAGTTGTGGGATTTTCGAGTCAAATACCTAGCTTTTTTTTAGCTCCCTTTGGCGGAGTATTTGTAGACCGTTTTTCTCGGTATCGTACCTTAATTGGTACGCAAATCTTGGCGATGATTCAATCGTTAACATTAGCAGCGCTGGCGCTGACTGGTGTGATTCAGGTATGGCACATCATCGCCTTGAGTTTGTTTCAAGGATTTATTAACGCCTTAGATGCGCCAGCCCGCCAAGCATTTGTGCCAGAATTGGTTGAACACAGAGAAGATTTAGGCAATGCGATCGCCATCAACTCCACAATGATCAACGGTGCTAGATTAATTGGCCCTGCGATCGGGGGTTTATTAATCGCCAGAGTTGGAACTGCCTATTGTTTTTTAATTGATGGTTTAAGCTACATTGCTGTAATTGCCGCTTTATTGGCAATGAAAGTTAAACCTTGGAAAAATGTGGTAACTGATGGTAATCCCCTACAAAAAGTCAAAGAGGGATTTGTATATGCCTTTAGCTTTCCACCCATTCGAGCCATCTTATTGCTATCAGCTTTAGTTAGCCTTATGGGATTGCAAAATACTATTTTGGTTCCAGTTATTGCAGAACAAGTTCTCAAGGGCGGTGCAGAAAGTTTGGGGTTTTTGATGGCGGCTTCTGGAGTTGGAGCTTTAGCTGGTGGTATTTATTTAACTACGCGCCAAACAATCGTAGGAATTGGGAAATTAATTGCCTTAGCTCCAGCAATTTTAGGAGTTGGTCTAATTGCCTTTTCTTTGTCTCGATTTTTACCACTTTCTTTATTTACAATGTTATTTGTTGGCTTAGGTACAATTCTCCAGATTGCTGCTAGCAACACATTTTTACAAACAATTGTTGAAGATGACAAACGTGGGCGATTGATGAGTTTATACACAATGTCATTTTTGGGGATGATTCCCGTGGGCAATTTGTTAGGAGGTATATTAGCCAGTCATATTGGTGCAGCCAACACTTTAATTATTGATGGTATAGTTTGTATTTTAGGCTCTATCATTTTTAGCAGACAGTTACCTGCTTTAAGGAAAATAATGTTTCCAATTTATGAGCAAAGGGGCATTGTAGTCAGTAAGAGAGCTTAGGTTAGAAAGCCGCAAATAAATGAGATGAAATTTAATAATTTTATTTAACTGGAACAAGACTATGGCTCATACAGGTGTAATTCGTCAGCAAGGGCAAAATCCTGCTGTACCACCAGAAAATGTACCGCTAAGAACCTGGATTGGTGTATTAGCCAGTATGCTTGGTGCATTTATGGCAGTATTGGATATTCAAATAACTAATGCTTCGCTGCAAGATATTCAAGCAAGTCTAGGAGCAACCCTAGAAGAAGGTTCTTGGATTTCTACAGCGTATCTCGTCGCAGAAATTGTGGTAATTCCTCTAACAGGATGGTTATCACGGGTGTTTTCTCTACGACGTTATTTATTAGTAAATACTGCGCTATTCATTTTCTTTTCTATATGCTGTGCTTGGTCGTGGAATCTCTATTCCATGATTTTATTTCGCGCCTTACAAGGTTTAAGCGGAGGAGTATTAATTCCCACGGCTATGACAGTTGTCTTAACAACTTTGCCTCAATCTAAGCAATCAGTTGGACTGGCTGCATTTGGCTTTAGTGCAGTTTTTGCACCGTCAATTGGCCCAACATTGGGAGGTTGGTTAACCGAAAACTTTGGTTGGGAATATAACTTTTATATAAATGTAATTCCAGGGGCATTAATGCTGGCTGGCGTTTGGTACGGAATTAAGCAAGAACGTCCCCAAATTAATTTACTGAAACAAGGTGATTGGTGGGGAATTATTGCGATGGCTATTGGGTTAGGTTCCCTGCAAGTTGTTTTAGAAGAAGGTAGCCGTAAAGATTGGTTTAGTTCAGGATTTATTTTGCGCTTATCTGTGATTGCGGTAATTTTTTTGGCAGTATTTTTCTATATTGAATTAACTCGAAAACAACCATTTATTAATTTACGGCTTTTGTTTAGGCGTAACTTTGGTTTAGCGAGTATTGTAAATGTCTCGCTGGGAGTAGGGTTGTATGGTTCAATTTATATTTTACCGCTGTATCTTGCTCAGATTCAAAAATATAATGCGCTGCAAATTGGTGAAGTATTAATTTGGGCTGGTATTCCCCAATTATTTATTATTCCTCTCATTCCAAAATTGATGCAACGCATTGATGTGCGTTTAATGGTGGCTGTTGGTGTAGCTTTGTTTTCCATCAGTGCATTTATGAACTCTGGAATGACTAATGAAACTGGATTAGATCAGTTACGGTGGTCGCAATTTGTACGTGCAATGGGGCAACCCTTAATTATGGTACCCCTGACTTCTATCGCCACTGCTGGATTGAGTCCGAAAGAAGCAGGATCAGCGAGTGGTTTATTTAATATGATGCGGAATATGGGCGGTTCTATCGGAATTGCATCTTTAGCAACTTTATTAACTAACAGAGAACAATTTCACTCGAATAGATTGGGTGATGGAATATCTTTATATAACCCAGAAACTCAACAGCGAATTGACCAAATGACCCAGTATTTTATCAGTCGGGGAGCAGATTTAAGTACAGCGCAAAATCAGGCGATCGCATCTATATCTAACATCGTCCGCCGGGAAGCGTTTGTGATGGCTTTTAACGATTGTTTCTACTTTATTGCCATTGCTTTGTTACTTAGTGGGATTGCTATTTTATTCCTCAAAAAGGTGAAGGCAACTGGTGGCGCTGTAGCTCATTAAATTTGTTGTATCGGTTAAAATGTTTGATAAAACTACTAAGGTACTAAAATGGTCATTAGCCAAAGTGAGTACTATATCTCACCAGAAGAATATCTAGAAGGCGAGAAAGTAAGTCAAATCAAACACGAGTATATTGATGGGCAAGTCTACGCAATGGCCGGGGCAAGTGATGCTCATGTCACAGTTAGCATGAATGTATCTATGCTGTTGCGAAACCATCTCCGGGGTAGTGGTTGCCGTGTCTATATGTTAGACATGAAGGCACAAATTGATGTCATAAATCGCTATTTTTATCCAGATGTAATGGTGACTTGTGATACACGAGATAGAGAATTTGAATATTTTAAGTGTTATCCTTGCTTAATTGTCGAAGTGCTTTCTGAGTCAACAGAAGGCTTTGATAGAGGAAAAAAATTTGCTAGCTATCGGCACTTAGAATCACTACAAGAATATGTGCTAATTTCACCAGACCGAATGAGTGTAGAATGCTTCCGCCGCAATGAAGAAGGACGTTGGGTGCTTTACCCTTATGAAAAAGAACAAGAAGTGCATTTAGCTAGCGTTGATTTTCGGTGTGCGATCGGTGCTATATATGAAGATGTGACACTTACAGACAATAGAAATAAAAATTGACTCTTCGAGAGACATAAATGGTAATATTGCATCGCCTGAACAAACAAGGCATTCTACAATAATATTTATACTATCGGATACTAGATTAAGTGTCTAAACCCCAAACTCGTCTGGCTAAATTCGTTAACATCTCTTGACGACAGCTAGCTATCATACGTGTCAACTTAAGGTGAAAGCCAGCCTAGAACAAGCTTTTAGAGATTTTCTCGTTTCTCGTTCCCAGTCAGAGACTGGGAATGCCTAATGGGAGGCTCCGCCTCAAGACTTGCGGCAGCAGCCCAATGAAGTGCATTTCTAGCCAGAGGCTCTTAACGAGGTTTTAAAGTGTAATGAGCTAGCTATGCACCCCTACAAAACATTGTGGGTTCAAATAATGAAAAAGACTATGGCAAAAGAGGTAATAAGCAAGTACTGTTAAGACTCAACTTCAAATATCCTCTAAGAAATAAGTTCCCAACTCTTTGATTCGCTCTACCCAAGCCTTAACGTCATCAGCGGTTTTATATTTCCATTGAAGTTGAAGTACTTCTCTAGTGTAAGAATCATCAAATACCACATTGTCTTTATTTTCAAATATTGGTGCTTGAAATTTCACTTGAGCAGCCTCCGCAAACAAAGTTGCCATCTGGCTAATACTCAGATTTTCAGCCGCTGCAAGGTAGTGTCCTCCTTTGGAGCCTTTTCGTGCTGCGGCGATGTAGCAGTCTGCTAAATCTTCAACGTGAATCCACGCCGTCATAAAATCTGGCGGAAATGGCTGATAGCCTTGGTGCGGTTTTCCCGTGATGAACTGCTGGATTGCAAAATCCCAGATACTGCCACGGGTAGGCGATGAACCATACACTGATGAAGGATAGACGATGGAGGCATTACCTCCTTTGCTGATATATTCCTCTATTAATTTATCCTTCATCAAATTTACATCTACTAGTAACTCTATCCATGATAGATATTCCAGCTTTCTAGAACCTGTGTGGAGAGGTGTTTCTGTTATTCTTCCTCCATCAGCAGTCACTAAAGAGAAATTACCACTGGTGGCAATGACATGAATATCTGGTGAAACTGCACTAGCAGCGTGTAAAGCGGCTTCTAATGCTATACGATCTTTCTCAAATTGAGCTTCTTTGGTTGCTTCTGGAGGCATGTGCCATGCTAAATTAATTACTGTTTTAACATCATGCTTGCGAATTACTTCTTCAACATCCTTTTGAGAAAATTGTTCTTCTTTAGAGTAAACTATTTCTTTACAGAAGGGTTTGATAGCCTCAATATCACTCCTTGGACGCACAAGAGCTAACACAAAAAAATCTTGTGTTTGAGAAAGCTTGCGGCACAATGCTCCACCAATATAGCCGGTTGCGCCTATGAGCAAGATATTTTTAACTGAACTGTCTGTATCGTTTGAAAATTCTTTTTTTTCTAACATATTTGAGAGTTATAGCTGAGATTTATAGCTATTCAAGTGTTATTCAACTACCTAATATTTACTACAGATTTGCTTTTGAGACTTTTTCAATTTGTCCTGTAAAGTATGCTTCCTCATGTTTGAGTTGTTGCGCTAGTTCTAATCCTTTTTGAAAGGCTGTTAATGCTTGAGGAAAGTCCTTACGTTCTAGATACAATTGCCCAATTTGGTCATAAGCTTGCATCAGCCCGTAAAAGTTGGCGGCTTGCGCCTCTGTCTCCACAAGAATTTGGCTAGCCTGTAAAGCCTCGTCTGTTTGTCCTTGAGAGCGGTACAGCGCAATTAACTTCTGCAAAGCTTCACCAGCACGAACGTACTCTTTTAATTGCCAAGCAGTAGTATAAGCCTCTTGATAATTGTTAAAAGCTTCTAGCAGTAAGTTAGGATCTTTCTTTGCTAGAGATTCGTAATTTGAAGCGATCGCTAGCTTTAATTCTGGTATTTCAGTAAGATTATTTTCATTGATGTAAATTTCTGCTAATTTATTAAGTACATTCAATGACTGCTGCGGTTGTTGTGTCTGCTCGTAAATATAAGCCAGTCGTTGCAAATATGTTATTTCGTTTACACGTTCGCCAAGGGATGTAGCTAAAGCCAATAATTCCTCGTAGACTGGCGCGGCTTTGCGATAATCAAACCAACTCAAATGTAGTTCCCCAATTGTCTTGAGGTTTTCTACTACTGCTGTTGTATTTTTTTGCTCTCGCACCACTAACAAAACTTGGTCGTAAGCTTCTAGAGCTAGTTTAGGCGATCGCACATTTTGGTAAGCTTGACCTAGCGATCGCCATAATTCTAGATCAGTTTGGGCAGTTGTTTTCTGAGATTGTGCCTGCTTTTGAATTGCTTGCAATCGCTGCGTAATATATTGTACTTCTTGTGCATCATTTTGCTTCCAGGCGATCGCCCCGACTCGTGATAGTGCTTGCACCTCTGCTAATGAACCTAAAAAGCGCCGCAAGCGCAGTTCCCGGTTCCAAATTTCAAAAGCCGCCACCTGATCTCCTACTTGCAGTTTCGCTGTTGCTTCTTGATTTAACGCATCCAGCGCTGGTTCTAATTTTTGCTGTTCTTGGAGAGTTAACGGCTGTTTATCTTTGGGCAAACGTGGTAGCAGTGGATCGGGTGTGGTAATTTCTAGGGGACTAGGAGGAAATTTATCCGGTGGTTTGGGCTTTTTAGTCTCTGCCAAGGTCAAGGAACTGCTAGAGAGTATAGCGGCAGTAACAATCACAATCAAGCGCCTGAGCATGGGTACTTTACCTTCCCTTGAGTTAGTTGCATGAGGTAATTATCCCCATGCCCTATTATTTTTACCTTATTCCAGCAATTCCGAAGTGTCAGAGTCATTTGTCATTTGTCATTTGTCATTTGTCATTTGTCATTAATTAAGTTATTCTTCCCCTGCCCCCTGCCTCCCCACATGGCTTTATGTCTCTATCTAGTCTACGTATTTAGGCAGTCAATTTAATATCAAGCTAATACAACCAAAAGTTTTTAGGTACAATTGCTGAGGCGATTTAGCATATTGATATAATTTATGCAAGCGAAAATCTCTTGACGATGGCTAAGGAAATATACTGAATAATTGAACAAAATTTATTATTTGCTTAACTATGAGTCAGAAAATATACGCTCACAATAATTAACTAATTACAGATATCCTTTATTAGAGCTAATTTGCTCTAACAGTTAAGAAACTTGGTATCAGTTAGCACGACTATGACGAGTAGTACCGTGAAAAACTTTTGGCATTGCTGATTTAAAGTATGAATCAAGAGGTAGAGACGCGATATATCGCGTCTCTAAATGGATTTTGACATCAAACAAAATCATTTTCATACTTCTTATTCAGCAAGCCAATTTTTTTATGGATGCTGTTTGGTGGAACAGATATATAGCCGCTTGAACTGGGCTGCTAGTCACCCCAAGGGTGACGCTCGTAATGCCAGTAGAGAGCGACTGTTACCCGTCTACAGCGCTAGCTCACCGTTTTTACTACTTTAGTGGGCGGCTACTTTTTCAACTAGGAAGGTAAAAAATGGAATGGGCTATTTACAAAAAGAATACGGGCAGTTTTGTAATAGCGGTGGGAATTATGACTGGTGTTGGCGTAGTCTCGTACCTAAGTTTGTTTCAGTATAGAGAAAACGCTCGATGGGTCACACATACACGCGAGGTGCTGGAAAAGACAAAAGAAGTAATGTCACAGCTCAAAGATGCAGAGACTGGACAACGGGGCTATCTTCTCACGGGCAAAGAACAGTATCTGAAACCCTATAGCAGTGCAACTAGCGAGATTGCTCAGAAACTTAAGGCTCTGCGCCAATTGACTGCGGATAACCCCAATCAACAGCGACGGCTCGATCGCCTTGAACCCCTGATTGCCAAAAAACTGGTTTTGATTGAAGAGGCGATTAACGCCAGGAGTAAAAATCTAGAGTCCGCACTGCAAATAGTTCAGACAGATCAGGGTCAGCAGCTCATGGAGGACATCCGAATGCTGACTACAGCTATGGAGAAGGAAGAGAATGAGTTATTGAAAAAGCGATCGTTAGAGGCAAATGCCAGCGCTCATAAAACAACTGTGCTGACTATTTTTGGCAGCATTATAGCTTCTCTTATCGTCGGTTTAGCAGCCATAATCACCAATCAGGAACTTGTTAAACGCAAGCGGATGGAAAATTCTCTGCAAAAGGCTCGTGATGAATTAGAAATAGAGGTTAGCAAACGGACTGCTGAACTTAGAAACACTAACGAAGAATTGCAAACTGAAATTAATGAGCGCAAAAAGGCGGAGTCAGAGATTCTGCGCCTGAACGTCCAGCTTGAGGGGCGAGTCGCAGAACGCACAGCACAACTCGAAGCCACTAATAAAGAAATGGAAGCATTTAGTTATTCTGTGTCTCACGATTTGCGGGCCCCCTTGCGGAGCATCGACGGCTTTAGCCAGGCACTACTAGAAGACTATGCTGACAAGCTAGACGTGCTAGGTCAAAACTACCTCCAGCGAGTGCGTGCAGCCACCCAGCGAATGGCACAACTCATCGACGATTTACTGAATCTGTCACGACTGACGCGCAGTGAGATGCGTTACGAAACGGTTGATCTGAGCGCCCTAGTGGAGGCGATCGCTATAGAGTTGCACAAAACACAACCAGAACGCCAAGTAGAGTTTGCGATCGCGCCGGGATTGGTTACCAATGGTGATGCTCATCTTTTACGGATAGTGCTAGAAAACCTGCTGGGTAATGCGTGGAAGTTTACAGGAAAACATCAAAAAGCACGCATAGAGTTTGGGCTTTTGCAGCAAGATGAGACTCATGTGTATTTTGTCCGTGATGATGGCACAGGCTTCGATATGGCCTATGTTGAGAAACTCTTCGGTGCTTTTCAGCGCCTGCACGCCATGACTGAGTTTGAAGGCACTGGCATCGGACTAGCTACTGTGCAGCGGATTATTCACCGTCATGGTGGTCGTGTCTGGGCCCAAAGTGCTGTGGAGCAAGGCGCAACATTTTACTTCACCCTTTAACTAATAGGAAAATATAAAACATGATTTTACTTGTAGAAGATAATCCTGACGATGAAGCGCTAACCCTACGCGCACTCAAGAAAAACAATATTTTGAACGAGGTGGTAGTGGCACGTGATGGAGTAGAAGCCCTAGATTATCTCTTTGGTAAAGGTGCGTACGCCGATCGCGACATGAGCGTTATGCCGAATCTCATCCTCCTGGATTTGAAGTTGCCTAAAATGGATGGTCTGGAAGTTTTGCGACACCTGCGAACTGACGACAGGACAAAAATCCTTCCTGTGGTCATTCTCACCTCCTCCAAAGAGGAGCAAGACTTAATCAATGGCTACAGCTTGGGTGCTAACAGCTATGTTCGGAAACCAGTAGACTTTTCCCAATTCAGTGAAGCAGTGCGACAACTAGGGTTGTACTGGTTTGTCTTAAACGAATCACCGCCGAGGGTATAGCTTACCAAAGAAGGCAGGGGGCAGGGGGCAGGGGGCAAGAAGTATGAATGAAAACTTTAGTTCTGGGTCATTGCCCAGTTTAAAAGAAGAATTGTATCAAAGGTCAAGTGCCAGGAGATACAAAGGTGTCCATGATCAACCCACGTTTTTAAACGTGGGTTCCAACTAAGCCTCCTGCCTTGTCTACGACACGCTGCGCGATCTGCCTTCTGCTTCCTGCCTCCAAAATATAGATGCAAAGCTGACTTTCTTAATTACGAATTACGAATTACATGGGTACACCTCTGCGCGTATTACTTGTTGAGGATTCAGAAGATGACGCTTTGTTGGTGCTGCGTGAACTGCAACGTGGTGACGACTATGAAGTAACCTTTGAACGAATTGATACACCCACAGCCATGAAAGCTGCGATCGCAGGGCAAACATGGGATATTGTCATCTGCGATTATTCCATGCCCACCTTTAGCGCCCCTGCTGCATTGAAGCAGGTCAAGGAAAGTGGACTTGACCTGCCATTCATTATTGTCTCAGGCACTATTGGTGAAGATACCGCAGTAGCTGCTATGAAAGCTGGTGCCCATGACTATATTATCAAAGGCAATCTAGCGCGACTTATCCCTGCTGTTGCCCGCGAGTTGCGTGAGGCACAGGTAAGATGGGAGCGTAAACAAGCAGAAGAGCAAATTAAAGCATCACTTCAAGAAAAAGAGGTGCTATTAAAAGAAATTCATCACCGGGTGAAAAATAATTTGCAGATTATTTCTAGTCTGCTCAACCTGCAAGCAGAGTATCTCAAGGACAATCAAGCCCTTGAGGTATTCAAAGATAGCCAGAATCGGATTGAATCAATGGCTCTGATCCACGAAAAACTATATCAATCTCAAGACTTGGCAAGGATTAATTTTGCTGACTATATCCAAGATTTAGTAACTAATTTATTTTATTCATACAACGTTAATTCCAGCGCTATTATCTTGAAAATGAACGTTGAGGAGGTTTTTCTAGCCATTGATGCAGCTATTCCTTGCGGCTTGATTATCAATGAACTTATTTCAAATTCTTTAAAATATGCTTTTTCCGAAAGAGAACTGGGAGAAATTTATATTGAATTTTGCTCCATAGAAGCAAATTTATTTACACTTACTATCAGTGATAATGGTGTCGGTTTTGCCCAAAATTTTGACTTTCAAACTACAGAATCATTAGGTCTGCGATTAGTAAAAGGTCTAACACATCAGCTACAAGGCAATATCGATTTTATCAGTAATAATGGAGTGGAGTATAAAATTATATTCCCGACTAAAAATTGCTAGATTTATAATTTAAATAAAATCATGAACCCAGTAAATATATTAGTTGTTGAAGATGAAATCATCGTGGCAATGGATATACAAAATCGGCTAAGGAAATTTGGATACAAGGTTCTGGGGCTTGCCGATTCTGGAGAAGAAGCAATTAAGAAAGCAGCAGATGATTCTCTAGATTTAGTTTTAATGGATATTCACCTCAAAGGAAAGATGGACGGGGTGGAGGCCGCTCAGATAATTCGTAATATTTTTAATATTCCAGTAATATATCTTACTGCTAATGCAGATGAATCAACACTGGAGCGAGCAAAGGTAACAGAGCCGTTTGGCTACATTCTCAAGCCTTTTAAAGAAAAAGAATTAAAGTTTACTATTGAAATTACTCTTTCCAAACATCGCACAGAAAAAAAATTAAAGCAGAATGAACAATGGTTGACTACTGTACTTAAAAGTATTGGAGATGCTGTAATTACTAGTGACGCATCTGGATCTGTGACTTTTATGAATCCTACTGCGGAGGAACTAACGGGTTGGGATTATTCAGACGCGTTTGGTAAAGAAACAACAGAAGTATTCAATATTGCTCATGAACAAACTCGTATCATAATTGAAAGTCCGATCAGGCAAGTCCTTCAGTCGGGCCTTACTGTTGGTCTACCAGAAGACACGATACTTATTACTAGAAACGGTACAGAAATACCAATTGATGATAGTATTGCAGCGATTAAAGATGACAACGGTAACATCACGGGTGCAGTTTGCGTTTTTCAGGATATCACTGAGCGTAAGCAGATATTGGAGGCACTAGCGCGTCGCCAGCAAGAATTCAAAGCACTAGTTGAAAATGCACCTGATATTATTTCCAGATTTAACACTCAATTACGCTACGTTTACGTTAATCCAGCTATTGAAATGGTTACAGGGATATCAGCCGAAACATTTATCGGCAAAACAAACGCAGAGTTAAATTTGTCAGAAGAATTTTGCCGGATATGCGATCGCAAACTTCAGCAAGTTTTTCAAACTAAGCAAGAAACCGAGTTTGAATGCAGTTTAGCGATCGCTTCCCAAACAAAACATTACCATACTCGTCTTGTACCTGAATTGACTAGCGATGGATCAGTATATTTTGTCTTGAGTATCGCTCGCAACATTACTGCTCTAAAACTTGCGGAGGCGCAATTAATTTATGACGCTTTTCACGATATACTGACCGGTCTGCCAAACCGCGCCTTATTTATAGAACGGCTAGAACGTGCGCTTATGGTGGCAAAACGACGTGTGAACTATACATTTGCTGTTCTCTTTCTAGACCTAGATCGCTTCAAAGTTGTCAACGACAGTCTCGGCCACATGATTGGTGACCAACTGTTAACTGCCCTTGCTCGCAGACTGGAGAACTGTCTGCGAGCTGGAGATACAGTTGCTCGTCTAGGGGGAGATGAGTTTACAATTTTGCTTGACGATCTTAACAACATCAATGACGTAACAGGCGTAGTGGAGCGGATACACGAAGCTCTGACATATGCTTTCCAACTCAGCGGGTACGAGGTATTTACCACCGTCAGCATTGGCATCGCCCTGAGCAAGGGTAGTTACAACCATCCAGAGGAACTTCTGCGCGATGCTGACATTGCAATGTATCGCGCTAAAGCATTGGGTAAGGCACGCCATGAGATATTTGACTCAACCATGTACAGCCAAGTAACAAAGCTATTAGAGTTAGAGATGGATCTACGGCGGGCAATTGAACGCCAGGAGTTTCAGGTTTACTACCAGCCAATTGTTTTATTAGAAACCTACAAAATTATTGGCTTCGAGGCTCTCGTTCGTTGGCAGCACCCGCAACATGGATTAGTTCCTCCAGATAACTTTATTCCACTGGCGGAAGAAACTGGGTTGATTATCCCTATTGGTTATTGGGTACTGGGCGAGGCTTGTCGGCAGATGCGTGCTTGGCAAATACAATTTCCTACTGACCCACCCTTGACAATTAGTGTAAATCTTTCCACTAAACAGTTTTCACAACCCGGGCTAATTGAGCAAATTACCCAAATTATGCAAGAGACTGGTCTAGAAGGCAGCAATTTAAAGTTGGAGATTACCGAAAGCGTACTGATGGAGAATATTCAATCAGCAACTTTTATGCTCTTGCAATTGCAACAGATGAATATCCAATTACACTTAGATGATTTTGGCATAGGTTATTCATCCTTGAGTTACCTGCACCGCTTTCCAAGTAATGCCTTAAAGATTGATCGTTCTTTTGTTAGCAAGATTGGTGCTAATGGAGAAAACTTGGAGATAGTCCAAGCGATCATCACCCTAGCACAGAGTCTAAATATAGATGTAATAGGAGAGGGCGTAGAAACAGTAGAGCAACTGGCACAACTTAGAGCAATGAAATGCAAATATGCACAGGGATATTTTTTCTCCAAACCCCTAGATAGCAAGTCGATAGAGACATTAATTGCATCTGGCATTCAGCCGAGACAAGGATAGCGTTACGAAGTGTACTACAAACGAATAGATAGAGTTAACAATTCAAAATTCTAGCAATTTAGTTTCGAGTTGCTGTAGACAAATTTCTAGGCTCCTGACTGTCCCAGGATATGATGTAAGCCTTGAATAACTAAATTAGTTGCAGTGGTATTACGTTAAGAGTGCAGCAGTGCAAAGCACGCCATAACAAACCCATGTCGATGCTAAAGGTTAATTGTTTTGCATTTGAGGAGAAAATTTTTTACAGACTGAGGTGTACCATTACGATTCAATTTTTTTAACTCTACAACAGAAGAAGTTGCTTTCAGAATCCTATATGTATCAACAATAAAATCACTCCCCGGTTCGGCAAGATTTTGAGTTACACCAGTAATTGCAGTTTTTAAGATTAAAACACCATTATTCACAGTGTAATAAGATGCATTAGCTGGTTGACCAGTCCAAAAAGAACCAGGGTAAGCGCATCTAATTTTGTAGCTAAATTGACAGATTATTTTGCACAATTATAAATTGGTGGAAATAAGTTAAGTATTAAAGACTTTTAATAGTAGCTTATTAATAAGCAAAGCGTCTATCTTACTTAACGGAACAGTCTCATGACATCGGGTTTAAAATCTGCAAAACAAACGATTAAAAGCTCAAAAAACCTTAGTATAGCAAATGCAACTGCACTAATAGAAAAAATGGCATTAGTGTTTAGCGAGATAGAAGACCCCCGTGTAGAAAGAACCCGTGTCCATGTCTTAACAGATATTTTAATCATGGGAATCTTGTCAGTGATTGCGGGAGGTAAGGGATGGGAAGACATGGAAAATTATGGATTGAGTAAATACGAATGGCTGGAGCAGTTTTTAGCTTTACCAGAAGGTATTCCCAGTGCAGATACATTTCGGCGAGTATTTGAACGGATTAACCCAAAAGTATTTGAGCGGTGCTTTCGACAGTGGGTAGAATATATAGTTGAGGCAGTAGGGGCACAAGTAATTCCCATTGATGGTAAGACCCTCAAAGGTTCCTATGATAGAGAACAGGGAAAATCAGCAATACATCTAGTGAGCGCTTGGTCGAGTGAATATCGTCTTGTTTTAGGGCAAGTAAAGGTAGCCGATAAATCGAATGAAATTACCGCAATTCCTGCGTTATTAGAGTTATTAGACATCGCTGGATGTATTATTACTATTGATGCGATGGGTACGCAAACAGCAATTGCATCCAAAATTTTTAACGCCAAAGCGGATTACGTTTTAGCACTAAAGGGAAATCATCCTACTCTTCATGGGCAAGTGAAAGATTGGTTTGAGCAACGCTTATCTCAAGGGTTTGACAGGATTATTCATAGTTATGATGAACGGATAGAGAAAGGTCATCATCGGACTGAAAAAAGACAAGTTTGGTGTGTTCCTATCTCTCAACTACCAACTTTACATAACCAAGACGATTGGGTTGGGGGATGTTGTCGGGGAATATAACGGCAGTAATTTAGTTGCCAATTATACTCACGGCATTGGGTTAGTTAATCGAGTAAATGGCAGTAATATTAATTACTATGATGCGGATGCGATCGGTTCAACGGTAGGGTTAACGGGGACGGATGAGAGTTATGTTAACCGTTATAGTTATTTACCTTTTGGGGAAGATTTAACCAAAGTTGAAGGCGTTGCTAACCCCTTTGAGTATGTCGGGCAATGGGGGGTAATGGACTCGACTTCATGCGGGCAAGGTTTTATGACAGTAGTTTAGGAAGGTTTACGGCAGTTGATCCTTTAGGAATCAGTGCAGGAGATACTAATCTCTATCGCTATACTTTCAACAATCCACTCATCTACACTGACCCATCAGGAAATCTGGTTTTCCTTCCCATTGTCATTGCAGCAGGAATAGGGGCTTTTACTGGTGCTGCAACTGATGCAGCTATTCAAGGAGTTATGATTGGTATTGGAGTACAGGAAGAGTTTGACTGGGGAAGTGTTGGAGTTTCTGCTGGGTTAGGTGCTATATGTGGTGGTGGAACAGCAGCCCTCAGAAATGTTGGAAGTCAAGCAGGAACTATATTTTCTCATGCACTACCTAAAAGATGGGGAAGAGGCACTTTATTTAATCAAAATAGTGCTATTGGTCGCTTAAATGGACAATATGTAAGCCCAATGCGCCACTACAAGCATGATCCTTTTTATTACGGTGGCAAACTTAGAGGTGGTCAAAGAACGGGGCGGGGAGCATGGCGAAACTGGGGCGATAAATACGGGCCATTGCGTCGAACCATTGATCGTATTCCTGACTTCTTAAAGAATAGTGTCATAGGAGGTATTCTTGGAAGAGGAATATCATTGCTCGGTGGCACATGGAATGACCCTCACCTACAAACCCTGGACGGTTTAGGCTACGACTTCCAATCTGTCGGAGAATTTACCCTCGTCAAATCCACTACCGACGACTTTGAAATCCAAACCCGACAACAACCTTGGTTTAGCAGTACCAGTGTCTCTACCAACACCGCAGTTGCAATTAAAATTGACGGTCAACGCATTGCCTTTTACGCCAACCAAGCCCAACCTCTCCTCGTTAACGGTACTGCTACTAACCTTGGCGATCGCACCCTCTACGCAGTCGGACAAAATTTAGTTACACGAGAAGGCGATCGCTACAATATTATTACCGCTAATAACGACTTAATTCAAATCAGCGATCGCGGTAGCTTCCTCAATATTAACCTTGGTCTTGCTGATAACCGTCAAGGTAAAGTCGTTGGACTCTTGGGCAACTATAACGATAACCGCAACGATGACTTTTCCCTCCGTGACGGAACAGCGATTGGCGATTCTATCTCCAATCAACAACTCTATGGCGACTATGCAGCCAGTTGGCGCATTACTCAAGCAACTTCCCTTTTTGACTACGCGCCAAAACAGGATACCAATACCTTTACCGACCTCACCTTTCCCCAAAACATTGTCACAGCAGCCACCTTAACCCCTGAACAACGCGCCACAGCCGAACAAATCGCCAGAGATGCGGGGATTACTGACCCGGATGTGCTAGAAGATGTCATCCTTGATATTTTTATCACCAATGGCGACTCGCAATTTGTCGAAGGAGCGATTACCCAACAGCGACTAGAAACCATTAGCGCCCCGAACACCCTAATTAACCCTGACGGTTTTGGAACTCAAAACTGGTTAACAGCCGGTGCAGTCATTCCCTATACCATCCGCTTTAGCAACAACGCTGACCAAGGAACCACTCCCATTGCCCAAGTTAGCATCACTCAACAACTCGACTCATACTAATTCTCTAAAATCCGGCTACAGATAGAGCCGCCAAAATATATTGCCTGCCAGCAATAGATGCAATAATTGGTTTGGTTAATTTCCCAATTTCAGCATAGAGAGCAGTACGTAATTCATCGAGGTTTTTTGGTAATAACCAACGAAGTCGGCGCTTAATATATTGCCAAACCTGCTCAATTGGATTTAATTCGGGAGAATGTGCCGGCTGAAATAATAAAATGATATTATCTGGTATTTGAAGACGTTTGGCTTTATGAAAGGCACCATTATCGAGTTGAATAATTAGTACTGAATCAGGAAAATGTTGAGCAACTAGATTGAGGAATATCTGAAAACAGTCAGTATTGAGGTGTGAGAATTCCTAATATTGCTCTCGCCAGTCAGTGGTTCGATAATTCCATATAAATATGTTGCCTTAAACTACCATTGATTTACACCAACTGGTTTAACACCCACAGCAGTGATTTTTCTACCTGTGATTGTTTTCAATCCAATTCTAGTTTCGTCCTGACAGCAAAAACGAATCGTTTTAGTTGTGCATAAAACTGCCAAACAAAACCAATGCAGCATTGCTAAATTGTTTGCAAGGTTTTTTTAAATGCTTCAAATGCAAGCTTGTGATTGTTCAGAGCTTTTTGGACGAGGAACTTTCGGGTATGACTCCAAACGGTAATAAACCAGCTTGTGAACTGTCTTGTAGCAAGGATTTACCAAGTGGTGGTGACAACGATTTCAACGATGTTATTGTGAGAGTTAATTTGAGTATCGCTTAGTATAGTAATCTAATTTGATTTTTGAAAAGACTAGGAGATGATATGGGGAGGTACATCTGTTTAACAACGAACAATGATAAAGCAGCATCTACAGGACGCGATACTTTACCTACAGGTGGTCTGGTTAACATAGGCTTTTACTTTTACAAGCCCCCGCTAACCGCCTAAGCGGTTAGTGGCATGTCATTTACTCTCTTTTTCTCCTCCGGCTCGTTCGCGTGTCAAGCTGTCAATAGCATCACCCAAGGCAGTAGTCAGACTATTACGGGTTTGAGCGTGGTTATCCTGCTCAGTTTTCAAAGCTTGCAAGAGGCGATCGCGTTCTTTGATTACGGCGATAAGTTTAGCTTGCAAGTCCTCCACAGATTTTAGTTGTTCTATTTCTTGTTGGATCGCTGTTACTGGTGTTCCAGCAGCCAGTGTCTCGACCTCAAGACCCTGGAGTTTATGCAGGTTTGCCTTGAGGGATGCGATCGCCTGTTGCGATAGTTGGGCATCTGTGCGCCGTTGTTCTGCTTCTGTGTTGTAGAGTTGACGCCATTTTTGGGCACTTTCCCAAGCCGCATCGCGATCGCCTTGAAGTCCTGCCATCTGCTCTTTGAGCACCTGAATCTCTGTCAACCACTGTTGTGTTAAATCTTGATTCATAAATAAATAGTCAATGGTCATTAGTCAATGGTCATTAGTCAATGGTCATTAGTCAAGAGTAGAGACGCGATTAATCGTGTCTGTACAAGAGTTAGGAATTCTTTCCTTGCTTCCCACTCGGTCACTCGATATTCTTGCGGTAAAAAGGTAAATGCGATCGCTACACAAAATTTGGCACAGTAGTTAATAAAGCCAACCAGTTTTAACTCTAAGTCATGCCAAAGCCTCGGTTTTTTCGCTTTTTTCGCCACCTCAATTGGCGCACGCTCAAAAAAACTTTTGCCAGGACAATTGAAAGACGACTTTTTGGACTCGCCTCGGAAATCGCCTTCAATGCTATGTTATCGCTGTTTCCCGCAATTCTTGCTATCATCACAGCCATTGGCTTATTGGCAGAATCTTTGCAAGCCACCTTTAAACAACTGGCAGCACAACTCAGTCAAGTCCTACCTGAACAAGCTCTAGTTCTGATTCGTGATTTTGCCACCACAGAAATTACCAATTCTAGAAACAGTGGTTTGTTTTCTCTAAGCTTTGTATTAGCAATTTGGACTGCTTCTGGAGCGGTGAGTACCGCTATGACTGCCTTCGACCAAATCCATCAAATTCCTTCAGAAAACATCCGCCCCTTTTGGAAAGCCAAGCTCGTCTCTCTGGGATTAACAGTCGGTACTATGTTGCTTTTAGTACTGGCTTCTTTCTTAGTGTTTACCAGCGACTGGCTGTTGGCAATGGTAGTGCGCGGAAACGGTTCTTTGATTTTTTTGTTGCATCTTTGGCAGCTGTTACGCTGGCCTTTAGCTTTAAGTATTGTTGCTGTCGCCTTTAGCTTTGTCTATCGCTATGGCCCAAGCCAGTGGAACCCAGGTACGCCAATGATGCCTGGAGCAATTTTAGCAGCTGTTTTCTGGGCAATATTGTCTGCCCTATTTCGGCTTTATGTGGCGAATTTTGGCAATTATAATAAAGTATATGGTGCAGTAGGGGCTGTGATAGTTTTAATGCTCTGGCTGTCAATGAGCGCTGCTGTTCTGTTAATCGGCGATCAGTTGAACGTAACTGTCGGCGAAGATATGCGCCCAAAAGCACGTCAGAATCTTGTGAAAAATATTAATTTGTAAATATCGTTATAAATCCCTGAAGAAATTTTTGCAAAAGTTCAGTAGGGGAGTAGAATGTCTAACGATTCAATACAAGGTTAGCGATCGCCCTCATGTCTGATTCTCCTCCTCGATTTTCAATGATTGAACCTGATGCCAAAGCACCCACATTGAAGCGCCTGCGTCAGTTAAGTAGGCTGCTGGATAATGTTATTACCATTCCTGGCACGCAGATTGGTTTTGGTCTAGATCCAATTTTAGGATTAATACCTATTGGTGGTGATTTTTTGGGAATCATGTTTTCTAGCTACATCATCTTAGAAGCTGCGCGGCTGGGTGTATCTAGAGCTACTTTAGGCAAAATGGTTTTAAATGTGATCGTTGATGGCTTGGTAGGCGCTGTCCCAGTTTTGGGAGACTTTTTTGATTTTGCCTGGAGAGCTAACACTAACAATATTAAACTATTGGAAGAGTACTTAAAGTTTCCCAGCCAGCAAAAGAGTGCAGACAGGTGGTTTATCTTTGCTGTTTTGGCTGGATTGTTGTTGATATCCGTTGTTTTAGTAACATTACCCGTGATACTAATTAGAATACTGTGGAACGCCTTAACTGGTAGTTAAATTATTTATTAATAATGGAATGAAAGATTGGTGGCAAGCTACTTTTCCTAAAGGTCGGCAAAGTCTAATTATTACTGATTTTAAAGGGTATCCTGTACAAATTGCTTATGGCGAAAAAGGTAAAGGTAAACCGCTAATTTTATTACATGGCATGGGTAGTTGGAGCTATAATTGGCGCCATAGTATAGCACCATTATCTAAATATTTTCGAGTAATTTGTTTTGATGCCAAAGGTTTTGGTTTTTCGGAAAAACCATTGTCTCGTGGAGAACACAACGGTCATCAAGTTATTGAGTTTCAAAGAATTATTCAGGCATTATGTGATGAACCCGCAGTGATTGTGGCTGAATCTCTGGGGGGATTGGTTGCCCTTGCCCTTGCTCAAGAAAATCCGCAATTAATCGGGCAGCTTGTAGTCATAAACGTACCTGTTTTTGCCGAACGTCTACCCCATTGGGCTATGTGGTTACTTGCCCAAACGCCCCTGGAAATAATCCAAACAATTGACTCCTTACGCTTGGCATATTTGTTTGCACCTCTATTTAGAGAAATTATGGCGATAGAAAGACGTAGGGTATTATTTGATCCGTCAATTTTGACACAAGAAGATATCTATTGGATAACTCACCCATTTATTGAATTTCCTGGTACGATCGCAAAAGTCGCCGAAGAGTTACAAATAGCAGCGCGAGAAATTGAAAATTGGCAAGCAAATAAGCCAAATATGCTCACCCAGATTCAAAATAACCTGAGTGCGATTAAGTGTCCTACACTAGTTTTATGGGGTGAGCAAGATAGTTGGTTTCCTACTAGTCATGGTGAAAAATTACATCAGCATATCCCTAATTCTAAATTACAAATTTTGTCTAACTGCTATCATGATGCCTCAACTGGTGCTTTTGAGGTGTTGAATGCAGCGATTATTGAGTTTTTACGAGATACTGAATTGTAAAGACAGTTCATGTTTTGATAGAAGCATCCCAAATATGCAAAAATACCTCACAATTAGAAATCACTAAAGAAAAAGAGAGTGGGAGGAAGCATATCAGTCAGCTTCCAAACTCCCACTCTGCCATTTGCCACTGAAGTGAACAGGAATGTATACAGACGTTGCCCGTTATTTGGGGGCTAATGCGTACTTCAACAACGCCCGCACGTATTTAATATTCCTGTTGCAGCAAATGTCAAACCTAATTATTGATATTTATCTGCACAGAAAATACTCTGCAAATAACTGGTAGAGATAGTTTTTTCTTGTAAATCACTTAGTATATAGTATTTTCCAAAAGGAATTTGCTTACGTAGTAGTCCCTGATAACAAAACCCTTGAAGTCGTTTATCTTTGTACAATTTAACTTGGTTAATCAGAATCTAGTTGCCATTTTGGCAGGTTTATTAAATTTCCGAATTCCTCGCCTGTTGTAGCACCATCGTCTTCTCTTGCTTTTCTGGCGGATAACCATATTTCCGCAGCACTTGGTTGACCAATCGGCGTAGATTCGCTTTTCCAGATTCGGGAAATTGATGTTTGACGACTTTAAGCTCAGTCAGGATGTGGTGTTACAGGCTGGTTTTGATACCACCGCTAGAGATAAGGCAATAGGGACGGTGGAGAGTTTTCGCCAGTTATTCAGGACAATAAGGATGAAATTACGGCGCTGTCTATCTTTTATAATCAACCCTACGGACAGCGACAATTTACTTATGAGCAGATTAAGCACTTAGCAAATGCGCTGTCACGTCCTCCCCGAAAAAGGTATTCCTTTACTTAGTGCAAGAAATATAAAAGAAGGATTTATAGATTTGGAAGAAGATTTTTCATACATTACTGAAAAAAATTTTGAAGAAATTAGTAAAAATAATCCGATTCAAATTAATAATATTTTACTGACAATAGTTGGAACCCAACGACGAACCCGCAGAAAAACTCCTAGAACGCATCAAAGCCGAAAAAGCCAAACAGGTAACAACCGAAACCAAGAAAAAGACTAAATCTCAGCCCCAATCATCTACACAATTAGCATTACCATTAGAATAATGCCCAACCTGTACATTATCGGCGGTGCAAACGGTTCTGGTAAAACTACCGCCGCCTTGCAAATCCTTCCCTACTTCCTAGAAGTATTTGAATATGTCAACGCCGATGAAATAGCAGCCGGACTTTCTCTTTTTAACCCGGAATCCGTAGCCATTCAAGCCGGAAGATTAATGTTAGAAAGACTAGAAACTCTGGTGAATGCTGAAGCTGATTTTGCTTTTGAAACAACTTTAGCTGCACGCAATTTTGCCCGATTCTTGAGAGAATGTAAAAACAAAGGTTATATTATCAACTTAATTTACTTTTGGTTACAAAGTCCCGAATTAGCGATCGCACGGGTCAAGAGACGTGTAGAAAGTGGTGGTCACAACATCCCAGAAGACACTATTCGCCGTCGCTACGAACGCTCAAGAAAGAACTTAATTGAATTATACTTACCCTTGTGCGATCGCTGGATTGTTTACGATAACTCTAATCCAATTTTGCAGATCATAGCTGAACGCCCTTTAAATCAAGAGCCGATAATTTATCAACCCCAACTATGGAGCCAAATTACTACTAATACCTATGAATAAGCCAATTTTTGAGAAATTATCTAGCCAAATCGACGCAGGGGTTAAACTCGCTATGAAGAAAGCGATTGAAAGACACCGCCGTTTAGGAGAATCTATTAGCATTTGGCAAGATGGCCAAGTTGTTACATTAACTGCCGATCAAATTCCTCCTCTTGATTCAACTGTTAGTCATGGCGAATGACAGTTAAACCCTATATACAAATTTAATTAAATGGCTAACGGATCTTCGACCATCGTTCAAAAACTCTGGAATTATTGCAACGTCCTCCGTGATAATGGCGTTAGCTACAATAGACCTCTTGCAAAAATAGTTTTGCACTCTTGGGGAAAGGGTAAAGGTTAAAGGATGCATGGTAATTCTATCGCCGCTTTCCCCCTTACCCCTTATCCCTTACCCCACTTCTGCAAGAAGTCTAATGACTATGTAGAACAGCTTACCTATTTGCTGTTGCTAAAGATGGTCAAAGAACAAAACCAACTTCCCCCACCTTTGGGTAAACGTTCCACCATTCCCACCGAATATAGTTGGGAGGCTTTGCGATCGCTTGATGGGGATGCCTTTAGTCAGTTTAGATATTTTCTGGCTGAAGGATGAGAGTTTAGAGGATTCTGATAATTTACCTGCACCGGATGTTTTAGCTTTGGAAATTGCAGAAGACTTAGGTGCAGCGTTGGAACTGTTCCAAGGTATCACTGAAAATTTGGAAGTGAAATTATAAACGCTGTGTAAATAGAGCCAGACGAAGACGACAGAGATTAAGCTCACTGGGGATTCCTGAAAAACTACTCTTGGGCGATAGTATAACTGTAGATTCTTTTAATACTCTGATCTACTATGCCAAAACAGTCTATAGGTCTTGATAACCAACTTTATAATTACCTTTTATCCGTTTCGCTGCGGGAACCGGAGATTCTTTTGAAGTTGCGCCAAGAAACCGCCAGTCATCCCCGAAGTGGAATGCAGATTTCACCAGAACAAGGGCAGTTTATGAGACTTTTGGTGCAGCTTATTGGGGCCAAGAAAACCCTGGAAGTTGGAGTGTTTACGGGTTATAGCTCACTTTCTGTAGCTTTGGCACTACCGGCTGATGGAAAGATAATCGCTGTTGATGTGAGTGAAGAATTTACTGCGATCGCTCGCCGCTATTGGCAAGAAGCCGGAGTTGCCGATAAAATCGATCTGCGATTAGCACCAGGCTTGGAAACTTTAGATCAGCTATTGGCAACTGGGCAAGCTGAGACATTTGATTTTGCTTTTATTGATGCTGATAAAGAAAATTATGATGGATATTTTGAGCGATCGCTGCAATTGGTGCGTCCAGGTGGATTGATTGCTATTGATAATGTTTTATGGTCAGGACAAGTTGCTGAGGAGCAAAATCAAGATGAAAGCACCCAAGCTATCCGGGCGCTCAACGAGAAGTTACATCATGACGAACGGGTTACCCTCTCTCTTATCCCCATTGCCGATGGGCTTACTTTAGCCATCAAGCGACCTTAATACAGTTTGATGCCAACTTCCTGTTATAGCTGTTTTCAATTTGGTGGAATACAGTAGGAGCGCACATTTGTGCATACGTGTGAACTTAAGCAAAAACTTCTTTAAAACCTCGTTAAGAGCCTCTGGCTGGAAATGCAATTCATTGGGCTGCTGCCAATTCTGGAGGCGGAGCCTTATGATGGACATTCCCAGTCTGAGACTCTTAACGAGAATCTCTCAAAGCTGGTTTTAGACTGGTTTTTACATTAAGTTGACACCAATGACATTTGTGCGCCCCTATCGTGTGTTTTACTTTTATTTACTTAGAAGTTGTAGCCAACTCCTAATAGTAGTCCTACATCAGTTTCATCCATAAAAGCAGCATTTACAGCACCTGTCACCGTAAATCTGTTAGCTATAGGAATGTCTACACCACCAGTTAAAAGTAATCCAAAATCGGTATCAAGATTAGCTTCGATAGCTACGCCAGCACCAATAAAAGGAGATATAGCAAAGGTTCTTTCGCCCACTGAACCTGCTGTGCGAGGAGCAAAATCCAAAGTCAAGGGAACCAAAAATATTGTATCGTCCCCAAACAGCACCGATGGTCGCACTGATATATTGCGTGTCAGACCAATTTTGCTGATTACTGCAAAGTTAGTGTCACCCAGAGCTGTATCATTGCCGCTCAAACCAATATTACCAGCAACGCCGATGTAGCTAGGACCACCAAGAGTAGTTCTACCTGGGGTAACATTAGGCGTTGTACCATCTGTGTTTCCTGTTGGTGGTTGATTTAACTGGCTGATGTTAATATCAGGCGGGACAAGGACTTGGTTAATTGCATGGATAACACCATTGCTAGCTTTCACATCCGCCTGAATAACTCTGGCATTATTTACCGAGACTTGATTACTAGCGGAATCGATTTGAATATTTACAGGTCTTTCTTCATAGGTTTTCAGTTCTCCAGCCGAGAGCTGACTAGCAGTTACTGCACCAGGAACCACATGATATCTCAAAATCTTAATCAATGCTTCTCTGTTTTCTGGTTGCTGTAACTGCTGTAGGGTAGCAGCAGGCAAAGCAGCAAACGCTTCATCGGTGGGAGCGAAGACTGTATAAGGGCCAGGCTGTTGCAGAACATCTGCTAAACCAGCTGTCTTTAATAAAGAAGTCAGAGTTGTGAAAGAATTACTGGATGCAGCAAGAGAAACAATATCAGTACCGGTTTGAGTTCCACCGACAATATATTGAGTAGCTGGAAGATTGCTAGCAATGGGTTGCACGCGTCCCTGTCTAGCCAAAGCTTGATATAAGAGCGCCGCAGCTTCAGCACGAGTCAAGGGCTGTTGCGGATTGAGTTGTTTTACATCTGGATAATTAACAACAATATTAGATTGTGTTGCTATTGTCACACTACTAACAGCATAATCCGGAATACTTGAGGCGTCGCTGTAGTAGGTGCTGAGGTCACTACTGGTTCCAGTGCTGCTAGCAGTTAAACCTAAACCATTCGTTAAAGCAACGATCGCCTGTACCTTGGGTATTTGTTGATTTGGTCTAAACACATTCCCCGGATAGCCTGCCAGAAATCCTGTTTCGTAGGCTTGCTGAATTGCAGAAGCCGCCCAATAGTTAGCAGGAACATCACTAAATCCACCTGCGCTTAATTGCCGAACTCGGTTTTGATTACCGAAAGCTTTTTGAATTAGAGCGGCAAATTCAGCACGAGTCACGGCTTGATTCGGCCTAAAGGTGCCATCAGGAAAGCCAGTAATCACGTTATTGTCAGCTAGGGCTTGAATGAAAGGACGCGCCCAATAATCTGAAGAAACATCAGATAAGTTAACTGTTGAAGCAGGCGATGGGGTTGCAGGTGATGGTGTCGCAGGTGATGGTGTTGCAGGTGATGGTGTCGTAGATGGAACAGTATCTTGAGATAAAGCTGGGACAGAAATTACGATGGGAGTTATTGTAGCAGCTGTCATTCCCAGAACTAGTAAACCAACCCTTGCTGATGGCCAACGAAAGAAACTAAACATGGATTTATCCTCTTTTGAAATTCTTGGATTGACTAGTGGAAAATACTAGATGCAAAATTAAGTGAATACAAATATTGAGATGATTGTTTGGTTTGCCTCGAAATGTAAACCACAAATACAACCATTAACTCTGGAAAATAAAAATGTTATACATTATGAGTATCTGTTCTGACATTTCATAACAATTATCTAAGTCTTCACCACACATAGTACAAAATTCCTATTTGATTTTTGAAAAACCGCAGATAACATTAATAAGCACAAGCAGCGCTCTTGTTGCATATGGTATGTTACAACAATAAAGACACTTAATGCAAATAGGCGATTTTATAACTGATAAAATCGCAGCCAAGCAGTAGAATAATTGGCTTTTAATGCCATTTCCGGATAATTGCCGAAGAGGGTTAATGCCATCAAACTCAATGCATTATGATCTTTAGCAGCATTTAAGAAATTAAATGTATCTTGGCGGTATATTGTATTATTAATCTTTGATCGAAATTATACAACTAACTAATGGCTGGCTTTCGAGGAAAAACTTTCACTCTTTAGATAGTTGTCTGTAATGGTAAATTTTCCAATACTAGACTGAAAATTAGCGATCGCAATCAAAAAATTGGGGCATGATTACGCTAATATTTTTGGCTAAGAATTATTTTTTTGCAAAAGACAATTTGATAAAAATGAACCCACGGATAAACTAGGATTTTTGAAAGGTGTCTAGTCTGTATCAATTTTGCTTATAACTCCTCTGAAGGAGGGCAAGAAATCCGGTTTTACTCCATCCTTGAACCCTACATTTTCATATAAGTGCAAAGTCTTCTCGCGTTTTGAGCCAGTCAGAAAGATCACTATAGAAAAGTTTTATTTATACCTTTGCCTGAGCAAATCTGCAATTGAGGTTAGTAATTCAGGTGGTTGTACTGGTTTGGCAAGATGTTTCTGAAAACCAGCTGCTAAGACTCGATCGCGATCGCTTTCTCCAGCATAGGCGGTAAGAGCGATCGCAGGAATTTCTCCTCCCTCTTCCTTGGGCATTGCCCTAAGTACCCTAATCAGGCTATAACCATCCGTCTCTGGCATTCCTAAATCACTGATTAATAAATCAGGTAGAGTCTTTACTATGGCAGCCAGCACCTCAGTTGCGGATGCTGCAACAGTTGTTAGCGCACCATTCTTTTGTAGCAAGAAGTGTAAAAACCCCCGTGTGTCAGCATCATCATCAACAATCAATATCTGTAGTCCGCACAAAAGTGACGAGTTAAATTCCTCCCCTACTTCCTTTGATACTCATTCACCCACCTTTAATACTCATTCACCCACCTTTGATACTCGTTCATCCACCTTTGATACTCGTTCATCCACCTTTGATACTCATTCACCCACCTTTGATACTCGTTCATCCACCTTTGATACTCATTCATCCACCTTTGATACTCATTCATCCACCTTTGATACTCATTCATCCACCTTTAATACTCATTCATCCACCTTTAATACTCATTCATCCACCTTTGAACTCCGTTCATCCACCTTTGAACTCCGTTCATCCACCTTTGAACTCCGTTTATTTCGGAACGACTAGGTTTGTTGTGACAAATTAGCTCGAATATGCGCTTAACACACCTCACCAAATCTATGATTTGGTAGTCAACAAGAAAGTGGGGGATTCAAACCCGTCACCTTTTGTTCTGACTCCTGAATTCTGACTTGGAAAATTCTTATTCAAATCAACATCCCAGCAATACAAGCGGTAATAAAACCCGCTAACAATCCGCCAATCATTGACCTTACACCCATGCGAGCTAAATCATGCTGGCGATTAGGTGCTATCCCAGTAATGCCGCCAATGGTAATTCCAATTGAACCTATATTTGCAAAATTACATAAGGCGTAAGTCGCAATAATTACTGCACGTTGGGAAATTTTTCCACTTTCAATTAGTACCTTCAAATCCAAAAAAGCAATAAACTCATTCAGAATTGTCTTTGTACCCAATAAAGCCCCCACTTGCCGACAATCAGCCCAAGGTACGCCCATCAGCCAAGCTACGGGAGCCATAACAAAAGACAAAATCCACTGTAATGACACTTGCTGTAAACCCACAAATGCCCCCAACCATCCCAGCAGCGCATTCAGGGCAGCTAATAATCCTAAAAAGGCGATAATCATCACCCCAACATTAACTGCTAACTTTACGCCGTCAAGCGCTCCGCTAGTAGCAGCATCAATTACATTTACATAATTAGTTTCTACATTCGCTTTTACCTTCCCAGCCGTCTCTGATACTTCTGTTTCTGGGTAAAGTAATTTTGATACTACCAACGACGTGGGAGCAGTCATAAAAAAAGCAGCAATCAGGTGTTCTGCTGGTATCCCAAAGGAAAGATATGCTCCTAAAACTCCACCTGCAATTGTGGCAAAACCACCCGTCATCAAGGCATGGAGTTCCGATTGCGTCATATTCGCTATGTAAGGTTTAACCATCAGCGCCGACTCTGTTGGCCCCAAAAAGATATTACCTGCACAGGATAAAGATTCAGAACCTGATGTTTTCATTGTCTTTATCATTACCCACGCCATCACGTTTACGACTCGCTGTAAAATGCCGTAGTAGTACAAAACGCTGATGAAAGCAGAGAAAAAGATAATTGTCGGTAGTACTTGGAACGCAAATAAATGATCCTTAAAATTTTCTCCAAAGACAAATTTAGCACCAACATCAGAAAATGCTAAAAATTGACTGACAATATCTCCCAGAGATTTAAACACATTTAAACCCCAAGGAGTTTTAAGAATCACTAGCGCCAATGCAAACTCCAATCCCAAACCCCACGCCACTATTCGCCAACGCACCGCACGACGATTAACAGAGAAGGCGTAGGATATACCGATAAAAACTAAAATTCCCAACGCAGAAATGGCGCGTTCCATAATGACTCCCGGAAATGTATCGCTAAGGCACATGGTCACAAAGCATACACAAAAATCCGCCTTTTTTTCTGGCGTTTTAGTTAATTATTAGAGTTTTGATGGTGTAAAGAAGGATTTAGCGATCGCACATCAAATTATTGTAGAAAAACATGGCGGCGCTCTGGAAGTAAATTCTGTACAGGGAGAGGGTACAGAATTTTTAAGCTCATCCCACCCCTAAAAGGGGATGGGATAACACGAAAGACTGATGACGGTTGACGGTTAACAGTCATCAGTCATCAGTCATCAGTCAACAGTTAACGGCGGCGGCTATCCCGGACACCCCAAAAAGCAAGTGGGCTTCCCGCCGCCTTGGTGATTCAAATTCCGATTTAAAATTACCCCTCCTGGCGCGGGTAGCCAAAGCTGAGATGGCTGCCAATGAGTGTGTAGAAGTCATTTGGGGCGTGTGCAGCACCGCCTGCACAACCCGGAACCTTGCACTTATCGCTAACAGTTTGGGCGACTTTGGAAAGCTTGGTGGTGTGTGGTATCATGTCCCATCCTTCGCCACCATAGCTGCTTGTGGTTTTTTCAATATTATGCAAAACAACTACTTCCAGCCGCCAACCATTGATTTTGCACTCGCCCAAGTGATAAATTTTAGACAATGTTGGATTTGATAAAGCTAGACGTAACTCTGTTTCTATTTGCGTGAAGTCAGGCTTTTCTGGCTGCATCTGCAAGTAAGCAAGCAGTTCTGCGGCTGATGTGCCAGTTCTAAAAAACACCGATGCGTAACCGTCTCCCCCAGAAGTGACTCTCCAATCAACTAAGGTAAGTTCTGGTGACTGCGCCAGCGCCACAATCAGTGAGGTGTCAGTTTGGTTATCTGTACCAGTTATCCCACCATAACCAGACTCAATGCCAAAATTGCGATCGCAAACACCAATAATTTGCCAGACACAGTGTGCAACAGTAACTATAGGTTCATCTCTTTGTATACCCGAAATAACTTCAGCATAGTTGCTCTGGTCAACATACAAATCGTAAGAACCTTGATAATTGGCGTCTCCACATGGCGCATTGATTAATTTGCCAACAAAGTGGCAGTGTTCAAAACCAGACAGTGGATGCTGGCGCACCAAAGCAGCAAGGCGTTCAGCATCAGACGGAGCAAAAGTGGCACTGAAGTAGTAATGAGGCCCTTGTCCACACTCTTTGATTTCCCAGAACCAATCCTGAAATATACTCATCTGTAAAGGTACACACAACGAAATAACACCAAGATAACTGGTGGCAGATAACATTGAACACCCAGGATATAACCTCTAAGCGATCGGGTGCAGTGATTTGTTAGGTGGCGTTGGGTTCTTCAGGATATTCACCCAGGATTTGCTGTGCAGTGTGTCGGATGTGCAGAATACGCACCATAGATACTTCTTGATCCTCCAAAATAGTGAAAAGGATGCGGTATGAGTTGCGTCCTCGACCATAAAGTAGTTGTCGAATCTCTTGGCTGAAATACTCGTTCTCTGGCGCTAAAGGACAGCGCTTCGGCATTTGAGACAAAGAATCAATCGCTTGCAGCAATTCGGCATACCATTGACTTGCCCTTAAAGGGGATGTGACTTGGGACAACCGTAGGAAGGCACTGTCTGCTTCAAACTCCGCCACACTGGAAATTTCGATGCGATATTTCATGAATCAGCTGGCAGATTATACTTGCGACGCTGTTCTTGGGCAAACTCATGAAAAGACCGGAACCGTCCTGTCTCAAAATCATCTAATCCTTGTTGAATCCCCTTTATTGCCTCCTCTGATTCTTGTACTTCCCACTCTAGGACACTGGTAAGCAACTCAGATGCTACAAGACTAACATCTTGACCTTGCCGAGTGGCTTTGTCACGTAATAATGCTTCTAATTCTGGGCTAAGGGTAATGACAATTGGCATACAGCTACTTCCTTTGGCATTGAGCCTCTGCGCGATATTTTAGCAAACACAGCAATCAGCAGCTATCTAAATATACAGACTCACCCAAAGAAACGCTCATAATTGTCATGACTACCGATCCAAAACCATGTCACTGTGTCTCCTTCCAAAACTCCAAGTGCCCGATAGCCTCGCGTTACCCTGACTGACCAAATCCCCTCCTGACTGTTGATGCACTTGAAATGTAAAGACGGGTGAAATGGATTTTCTGCCCACAGCCAATATGCTTTCCTGGCACTTTGCCTAATTTCGCTGCTCAACTGTTGATACTCAGACCAAAAAGAGGGAAGTACTGCTGACTTCATAGCTGATCGTAGTTCATTGCAGTGGCTTGTCCCTCTGCAATTTCTTGTTTGGCTTGTTTGGCAGCAGCAATAAGTTTTGATTGTGTTTTCTGGAACGATTCATTCCATTTAATTTCATCTTGCAGATCATCAATGTATTCCCGCAGATGCTCTGCAATCCGATCTTGTACCTCAATGGGTAAAGACTCCATCATTTTGATCACGGTGGTAATTGCTGCTGACGACATGGTGAATTGCTCTCATACAACGCTTTGCTCTTAAAGCTAACACCGATCACCTTTCTCTATTCAGCAAGCTCTCATGCGTGACGCCATCATTGACCTTAATCCAAATGCAATGAGCAAGTGTGGTGCGTAGCCGTAGCCTGTCGTAGATATCGCTCAAATACCCAATTATTTTAAAATGTTCAACAAATGCAGTGTTAGCCTGTGCCACTACTTAATAATTGTCTGGGCGTAATCCAGTGTTGATAATCTGAGTCTGTAACGTTGTGCAAGATAGAACCCATTTTGATGGCTTCTAGTAAATCTTGAGAGTCATTACTAGAAGCACCATCGCAACCAAAAGTTACATTTACTCCAGCTTGGCGATATTTTAAAATTGGGGCGATGCCACTACCTAAACGCAGATTACTTAAAGGATTATGGACGACTGTAGATTGAGTTTCGGCGAGGATGGCAATATCAGCATCATTTAACCAAACGCAATGAGCTAGTGTTGTACGTTGGCGTAGCCCGTCGTAGACATCGCTCAAATATCCGATTCTTTTCAAATGTTCTACAGCAGTACAACCGTACTTTTCTTGAGCAAGTTTTTCCTGTGCCCTGGTTTCGAGTAAATGGGAATGACGGCAAAGATTGTAGCGATCGCTTAACTCAGTACACCCCTAAAATAAAGCATCAGTACACAATTGAATCCCCGTTGGTGCAACTACAATATTTACACCCTCATCTGGGCGATGAAACTGTCTTACCGCCTTTCGATGATTACCAATGTTGCCGCGGTTGAACGAAAATAAGGTTCATGAGTTTGGGTTAATTCCCCGGATGGCATACCTGCGGTGAGGGATTCATCTTGAATTAGAGGGGCGATAAAGGCGCGAATTCCCACTTCTCTGTAAGCGCGAGTGGCAATAGCGATCGTTTCTAACTCAAGTCCGGGAATTAACACTAGGTGATCTACTACACTTGTCCCGCCGGAAAGTAAGGTTTCCACCGCAGTACCCAAGGCGCTGAGATAAACCTGTTCGGGATCGAGGGGGGCAAAATCATACAGTTCTGACAACCATAACTCTAAAGGGAAAACTGACATGATCCCGCGTTGCCACATCTCTGATGAGTGGGTGTGGGCATTGAAAAAGCCAGGAAGCAGCAGCTTATTTTTGCCATCTATGGCAGTGCCAATTACTTGTAGATTGGGGGAAATGGCAGCGATGCCTCCGGCGAGCTTCTCTACGAGAGGCTTTGCCAACGCTAACGCACCATCTACAATCTGTACATCTACCGTTGCATAATCATCACCAGCGGCAATCAAAACATTCTGGATGGTGAAATCTAGCATATTTAACCTTGATTAAGTAATTGTATTCTCAACTGAATTTCAAGTTACAAAATAGAAAATGGCATTGGGTATTGCAATTTTATGAATTTACCGTTAAGGACATTGGGAGTTGCACCAAATGCGTGGACAGTGAATGATGCGATCGCAGATATCACTCGTCCTCAAAAAACTCCACAACCCGTTATTTTATCAACAGAAACTAAAACCCTGCGCCTAGACTTGGCAAAAACTGCTATCCTCGTCATTGATATGCAAAACGACTTCTGTCACCCTGATGGCTGGTTAGCGCATATCGGCGTGGACGTAACTCCAGTGCGTCAGCCTATTGAACCTTTAAACAATTTACTTCCAGAACTACGTGAGGCTGGTGTTCCGGTAATTTGGATAAATTGGGGAAATCGTCCCGACTTGCTCAATATTAGTGCTGCTTCGCGTCACGTCTATAATCCCACAGGGGAGGGTGTGGGATTGGGCGATCCACTGCCAAGCAATGGTGCTAGAGTACTCATGGCAGGTAGTTGGGCCGCAGCAGTAGTTGACGAACTAGAACAAATTCCCGAAGATATTCGTGTGGATAAATACCGCATGAGTGGATTTTGGGATACTCCATTAGATAGTATCTTGCGGAATCTAGGAAGGACAACATTATTTTTTGCTGGTGTTAATGCCGATCAATGTGTTCTAGCTACGTTATGTGATGCCAACTTCTTAGGATATGACTGCGTGTTAGTTAAAGACTGTACTGCTACCACTTCTCCTGAATATTGTTGGCTGGCGACATTGTACAATGTCAAACAATGCTTCGGTTTTGTCACTGACTCGCAAGAAATTTTAACAGCGCTGCAAAAGGGTGAGGAGAGACGGGATTAATCGCGTCTATACTTTGGAGTAATTAGCGATTTTGTGATTTAGAGATACTAACAACTCAATATTCAAGACTTGGATTTTAGGAATTTTCATACCCATCGATAACTTCAGAGGGGATAAATAAATGTACGCTACCAGTTGTGTAATTCCGGTGATCAAATCTACTAAAGATTACCAAGTATATCGCATCAGTCCCGACGCTTCTAATCGATTAGCAATTATCTTTGACTCGACAAATGCTAATACTTCTTTGACTTGCTGCATAGAAATTTTTGATGTTGGTGGACAAACACCGCCAAATCGCCATCAGTGGGCGGTGGAAATGTTTTTCGTCCTCAAAGGGGAAGCGATCGCCGTATGTGACGGCAAGACTACCACGATTAAAGCTGGAGATAGTTTATTAGTGCCTCCCACTGGAACTCATTTGATTAAAAACACTGGTTCTACTCGCTTGTACACTTTGACTGTTATGATTCCCAATGAAGATTTTTCAGAATTGATTCGCAGTGGGATTCCGACGGAGTTAGATGAAGAAGATATGGCAGTATTGGGCAGATTTGATGCTTTGATGCCCTGTTGAAATAATTCTTATAACAGTTCTCAGTTGAGTGAGGTACAAAAACCCCACCCCTAACCCCCTCCCCGCAAGCGATGAGCAGGGTGGTTTCATACAAGCAGAGAAAAACTAAAACTGGGTTTCAAAGCCTCTCCCCCCGTGGGGGCTACGGTGTACACACAAGTCTTCTAAAGTTGTCCCACAAGCTTTTGATCCCCCCAACCC
>NZ_JAIVFT010000128.1 GCF_020829665.1 Nostoc sp. CHAB 5824 | reverse complement strand
ATCTCCCATTTCGTAGAGATTGCTAAAATATTAGAATTACCAGAAGCGAACAATAAAAATCGGCATGAGATAGCTACCGCAGTGAAAAACTGGCTCGCCAATGAAAAGAACCGCAATTGGTTATTGGTTCTGGATAATGCCGATTTTGACGGCACATGGACTCCCCATAAACTTCGCAAATTGCTTCCTCCCAATCCTGCCGGAAAGTTTCTGATTACCTCTCGAAACAGTAACTTGCGTGGTCTAGGTATTACCAAACCAATTGAAATTGATGCCATGACTATCGAGCAGTCGGTTGAGTTCTTTCAATTGTATTTAGCGCAGCAGTTTCCAAGCCATTCACCTGTGGAAATAGAAAGTGCTCGGTTGCTTGCACAAGAACTGGATGGACTTCCTTTAGCATTACAGCAAGCGATTTCTGGCATTGCCGCAGAAGGACTCAAATTTTCCACATATTTGAATCGCTACCAAAAGCGAGAACAAGAAGAACTGGATCGGTATGCTGATATCTTCGTTGCCGATTCTCTTGATGATTTGGAGCGTTCAAAAGCAAGTTCGACATGGCAATTAAATTTTGAAGCAATCGAGCACCAATCGCCCGCTTCCATTCAGCTATTGGAACAGGCGTCTTTCCTTGCGCCGGATGATCTCCATCTCTTGATATTTAGCCCAACATGGAATTTAGTACTCAGCGGGAAAGACAGTGAATTCAGTGACGCATTGGAGCAGTGGACGAAACGATTACTTTCCCTTCATGAGTACTCGCTAATTCAATGGCGGCGTGGAAGCGAGGTTTTCCATATCCATCGCGTGGTGCAAAGTGCTTTGAGAAGACATTTGCAACAGCAAGGACGGCTAATCGAAATCTTGAAGAGCGTTGCGGCTTTACTCTGTGCAACATTTCCTTCAGACAACTTTGAAAATTGGTCTCGATGTGAAAGTGTACTTCCGCATGTAAGACACTACCTAAAATATGCAGACGAGCATAACATTAATACTCTCGACATGGGCTTATTGTTGTTGCACATTAGTTCCTATCTGCGTCAACGTGCTCAGTACAGTGAGGCTGAACACTTTTGTATGCGTGCCTTAACTCTGTTTGAGCCACGTGCTGATTTAGATGAATCCAATACTGCTGCTGCACTAAATGCATTATCGCTTATTTATGACTCGATGGGACGATATAGAGAAGCGGTTAAACCTTGTGAGGACGCACTTGCCATTCGTCGGAGAATTCAATCAGTCCCCCAAGACATTGCCACGAATTTAGACAATCTTGCGGGACTATATCGGCATCTGGCAAAGTATAAAGAGGCACATACCGCATACACTGAGGCTTTAGAGATACGAAGGAAACATTTAGGAGATGAGCACCCTGACACCGCAGAAACTATAAACAATGTAGGAACAGTACATTTTAGCTGCAATGAATTTGACGAAAGCATTCATTGGTTTGAGCAGGCATTAAAAATACGTGAGAAATCTTTACTGCAAGGCCATCCAGGCCTTGGTGAGTCATACAATAATTTGGCGATCACCTACTTACGCGTTGGCAAGGATACAGAAGCAGAGAATTATGCACGCCAGGCAGTCGAAGTTCGAATGGCAGCATTGGGACAACGACACCCAGACGTTGCTCAGTCTATAAACAATCTTGGCACGATCTTGAGTAAGCAGATGCGTTGGAATGAGGCTTTAGAAGCATTTGCCAGTGCAACGCAACTATCAGAACAAGCATCAGGTCCTCAACATCCTCATACCGCTCTGTATATTAGTAATCTAGCTGACGTTTATGCTCAAACACAACGGTATGAAGAAGCCCTGCCGCTTTTACAACGTGCTTATGATATATATCTCTCTGGTTTCGGAAGTGAGCATCCCTCCACGTTGAAAACATTTCAGAATTTGCAGGAGGTTCGTTATATACTTGATCAGAAAATTATGCCCTCATAGATACATCAAAATAATTCAGGAATTTTATTGATAGTCCGCTTAGTAGTCAGTTAGCCAGTCATTTATAATTGACTGTCGGATACAACCGCTTGAGTTTGGTTCGAGCGTCCTGTGTCGTGAACTGCCAGTTGACCGTGTGCGGCAACTGGTTTCTCTGCTGCTCCCACGCTTAG
>NZ_JAIVFT010000127.1 GCF_020829665.1 Nostoc sp. CHAB 5824 | reverse complement strand
CGATCTCTGAATGAGATAAGAAGGTTCCGAGCCTGAACCTGAAATGGTAGCATATAGAATATTCCCGTTCGGAGCAAATGCAACACCGTATACCTCCGGTGGTGCAGATGTCCCTAAATCAATCTTAACCGGGTTTGAAAGTGTGAGATTCGCCAGATCAACATCATACAGTTCAATATAATTTTTGCCGCCTTCTACAAGTCCCTGGGCCGCCTTGGTTTTCCCGTCTTCCAATACAAAATAACCCTTTCTTGATTCCGGGGTATTCTGGACTGTACCTACATTGGAATTTACAAACCTTAAGCCTGTAGAATCAACATTGATCAAAGTAAACAAATCAGAGCCTTCTTCGTGGGCTGCTATGACAAATCCATCCTGACTTGAATTCTGAATGGCAGTTATTCTATCGGTCACCGGGTACATAACCGGGACATTGATCTCTGTCAGTGCTCCCTTCTTACCGTTATACCGCATATCCAATACGCTATAGCTTAATAATTTCGTGTCCGGGTTTACTGTAAAGAGATAATATTGATGATGAGGGCATTCGTTACATGAGCTCTTGGGGATGATGGCTACACCCTGCGAAGTGCTTGGACTGGTATTGATCGTACTGCTACCTGTAATACTTCCTATAACAGAATCATCCTCTCCGGCATAGACTGTTCTCCCGTCAGAATAAAATTTCAGGCTACCGTCAGGCCCATAAACCATACCTACCCCTTGTTCCACATTCATAGGATGCGTTTGCGTACTTGGCAGGGGAGAATATACCGGATCTTCGGTTTCCGGCTCCACCGGCACTACAGGCCCTTCATGATCTATAGGGTCATCTACAACAGGCGTAGTCGTCAGGCTGAAATCCAGGACAGCACCATTACCGAAATACCACTTTTCAGTTCCTCCGGCTGACTCAGGGTCCTGAAGGCAGAATTTGACATTAATCTTCGCGGTTCTCGAACATTTTGTTACTTTATCAAAAACTTCAACAGAATAGCATCCGGATTTATCCACATCTATTGTCGGAGTTGTTTCTCCTCCGGGAAACCAAAGGAAATCATAATTCCCGCCACCTAAAGCTCCTTTATATGGGTTAAGCGTAATCGTACTTCCATCACAAACGGTGGTATCAGTACTGTTTTTCTTGTTAAATTGTGGTTGAGTAGGAAATGTCCCCACTGTCACAGTAGTTGATGATGAAGAAGGCCCAGAGCCACCCATTCTTGTAAGCGTCACATTGTACGTGCCAGGGCTGGTAAAATAATGCTGAGCCCTTCTTTCTGAAGCTATCTGTTTACCATTGACATCCCATCTCCACGACGTGGCGGGACTCAGATTCATATCAAAAAAATAAGTCGGTATGTCACATTGCATTTCCGTAGGAGGTGGTGTGGCAGGAGGAGTTCCGGTAGGAGGAGCAGTACCGGGGTCTTTCGCGACACAAACTTTAGGACTGACATAGATCTGTGCAAAAGCCGATGACGCTACTTTTATCAAAGCGAGCGTCAACAAAATCTTTCTGCATTTCAATCCAATACCCATGATCTGAAGACGTTATAAAACTATTCCTGGCTATTTAGCTCCAACTATTTAATATAATACGGAATCTAAGTTAAAAATGTTTTTTTAGAACGGCATTCCTGCATTATTTATTACAAATCTAATATTTTTTAACATAGGTATTAAATTACGGTCTGTTTTAATTATATTGGAATGACTTTTGCTAAATAAGTGGTTTGTGATGTATAAATATTGGTGATGAAAAAACTTAAACTTGTTTCGGCTTTTCTATTATGCTTTGGTTACGGATTTGCCCAGGATCCGCAATTTACCCAATTCTATGCCGCACCATTATATCACAACCCGGCTTTCACAGGAGGCGGGTATGCCCCCCGGGTGATTTTCAACTACCGCAATCAATGGCCTTCGCTTAATGCCAATTTTATCACTTCTGCCGTCAGCGTGGATCATTATATTGACAAATTAAACAGCGGTATCGGTGTTACTTTTCTGAATGACTCACAAGGCAGCAACCGTCTTAAAAATACCGAAATCAATTTATTATATGCCTATCAGCTCAAACTCGACGAGACCAACTTCCTGAGGATGGGGATACAGGAGATCGG
>NZ_JAIVFT010000126.1 GCF_020829665.1 Nostoc sp. CHAB 5824 | reverse complement strand
AAAATAGTCGTTTCGGAGCCTGTGCCCTTTATTTATGAGCGGTTGGGCGAGAAGTACGACCACATTCTGATTGACGAATTTCAGGATACTTCCGATCTTCAGTTTTTTAACTTATTGCCACTTATTGAAAACTCTCTTGCTAAAAACAATTTTAATATGATTGTGGGCGATCCCAAGCAATCAATTTACCGTTGGAGAGGAGGAAAGGTGGAGCTGATGATTCATCTGGTCAAGAGCCAGACGGACAAGCTGAAAGAAAATGATATGATTTCAGAGATTCAGCATTTACAACTGGACAACCTGAATACTTTTATCAGTAAAGAGGCCCTGGTGATTAATTACCGGAGCAGAAAAGAAATCATATCATTCAATAATGCCATTTTTGAGGTTATTAAAGAAGAGAAAAAGGCTGATTATCCATTTATTGAAGATGTATTTGAAGATTATAAGCAGGAATTCCGACCTGATGCACCATCCGGAGGGCATGTGGAAATTGAGTTTCTGCCTTATGATCCTGCGGAAGACCGTGCCCTTGATCGCATTTTAACCATCATAGAAAAAGCGGTAAGCGAAGGATACGGATTAGGCGATATTGCCGTATTGTCACGGACAAACCGGCAGTCGGCAGAAGTGGCTAAATTTCTGGATGGTAAAGGCTACAAGATCGTATCGAAAGATTCATTGCTTCTGAGAAACTGCTTATCTGTTAACCTTTTGATTGCTTTCCTCGAACTGATCAATGAGCCGGGAAATGAACTGCACCGGTATGAGGCTGTTTTTCTGTTCTTTCTTCTTAAATTCGGTACCACGCCAACCACCGGGCAATACCAGGAAATGCAAACCTACATTCATGAGAAAGAAACAGACCAGTTTTTGAAACTATTCGAGCGTTTTGGTGTGGTTTTCAAAAGTGCCGACTTTGATTTTTTGAACCCTTATACTCTTACAGAAAGCCTTATCGAGGCTCTGTCGCTTTCAGAAAATAAAAAAGATATTCCTTACCTGTTTACATTTCTGGACCTGATCCTGACTTTCTATCAGCAGCAAAGCAGTCAGCTGCAGGATTTTATCAACCACTGGAAAGACATCCGGGATAAGTCCTCCATCCAGACCCAAAGTGGAGAGGATGCTGTTACCGTCACGACGATTCATAAATCGAAAGGGCTGGAGTATCCTGTCGTAATTATGCCTTACGCGGCCTGGGAATACAAACCTAAGGCGGGAACCTCGGTTTGGGTTGATCTGTCTGACAATTCTTATGAAGAACTTGCTGTAGATGGCAAACGGCTTATGGCCGCTCCGTTTATTTTGAAGGATATTCTGAAAGAGACAGAAGTGAGCGGCATTTACAAAACCGAGCTTGAGATGACTTTTATCGAAAGTCTCAACATGCTTTACGTGGGTTTAACGCGTCCTACAGACAAGTTATACATTTTGTCGGATCTTAGCCATCACAATAATTTTAAAGGAGTGGGTGAGTTTCTGATGTCTTATCTTATGAAAACGGGAGTCTTTGAAGAAGGGAAATATCAGTATACCATATCTGAAGGCTCTTTTATCCCTCAAAAAACGGAGACCCCTCAGTTATCAGGCGGTTTTCTGATCAGCAACCTGAGGACATCCACCCAGTTTAAAAAGCTAAAGATCAAATCGAATGCTTCGCAGTTGTTTGATATTGAGACTTTCGAAAAACAGAAGGACAGGGGTAATAAAATACATGCCGGCTTTGCCCTTATTAAGTCCAAAAGTGATATCGACGATGCCATCCGGAGGCTGGTTATAGACGGGATGATTATCGAAACCGAGAAAGAAGAAATCAGGGCTTACCTTAAAGAAGTGATCAGCCATCCGAAAATCAGTTTCTTATTTGAAGAGGGCCTGGAAATTGAGAATGAAAGGGAAATATTGCTCCGGGATCATGAAATCCAAAGACCCGACAGGGTGGTTTTTATAGGTGATTCCATATTCATTGTGGATTACAAAACGGGCGATAAAAAAGAAACACATAAAAAACAGCTCCGGAATTATGGAAACCTGTTTGCCAAAATGGGTTACCGGAATCTGAATTTACTGCTGATATATCTCGATCCTTTATATGTTGAAGATGTTAGTTTGCAATAATTAATGTGTATTAAC
>NZ_JAIVFT010000125.1 GCF_020829665.1 Nostoc sp. CHAB 5824 | reverse complement strand
ATAATCGATTCCAATACTGCCGCCCATGGTAATATCTTTCCTGTAAGTGGGCCGCGTAAAGAAGTATTGGAATTCTTTCGGGGCATTAGGATCAGGGTTTCTGAAGTAACTGCCTGATCTGAACTTAGCCGTTCTCAGACTGACCCCATTCACGCTTAGTCCCAGACTGTGCTTCCGGATTTCCAACAGATTTATCAACAAACCAAGATTGAACTTCTGAGAATGATTGGCATGGTAAAATATAGGGTATGGATTATCCGGAACATTGCTTTCGATAAAATTATTCCCTTGGGCCAGGCTCAACCTGGTCTGAAACCAGAGCTTTTTCCAGAGTTTCCGCTCATACGTTGCTGTGGCATTGGCTCCCCAGATGTCTCCTGACCCGAAGAATGTTTTCCCGGCAGATAGACCGATGATGTTCTTTTTTTCCTGGGCTGAGACCTGTGCAGCCCTTAATGAAAACAATAAGACGAGTAAAGAGAGTTTGTTCATAAGGAAATTACGGAAATTCTGTGTTTAAAATACTGGAGTAAGTCTCATTGGAAATTGACACATTAAAATTTTACTTACAAACACCAAAAGTCTCAACCGGTTTAAATGCTCCGATTAAGACTTTGAGTTTTGTTTCCCGGAATTAAAAAAACCGGAATTTCTAAGAAGAAAAGTGTTTCCTATTAAAAAGGAATAAACCCACGGAAGCAATTTCAAAAACTACTCCAAATATCATCATGTAGCGTGCAAAATCTATATAAGCATGCTTGATAAAAAGCAGAACGCCGACGCTTGCAATTACGAAACCAATTAGGAAAAGAATAGTGTATTTTTTCATTATTTTGATATTTAAAATGAATACTTATTTGCTAATAAATCAAACCCTATTTCATTCTCTATAATAACAGTTAAATGTACAAATTTACAACTACTAATTAATCTAAGGTAGTAAGTATTCTATACACAAACTGTACAGGCAATTATAGCCGCCACAAGATACAAAGACCAATTGCCGGCAATGTCGCATTGCCAATCTGACTCACATGTGGCTTTAGCTAATTGATACTCACAGTTAAAGTCATTTCCTACGCATTGCCAGGTACACGCCTGAGACGACGCCGGGCGAGCATTGCTTAAAGAAAACCTTAAATCAGATGTAAACTTCTTAAATTTCGTAATTTTATTATTGGTAAGAGTTACTTCATTTAGCCTGGAATAATCTGCATTGTAAAAGTTAATATCACCATTAAAGGAAAGTTTCCCATCAATTTCAGAACCAGTAACTGAACTTTCTCTAATAAATGATGTAATTAAGTCAGGCGTGCTGGATTTATAAGCAACCACCAATTCTCTTTTATATGGGCCACTTTCTGGTAAAGCTATTATTAGAAATCTTACAGAGGTATCACTAAATGCAATTTTTTGTATTTTATTAAATTCCAAATTGGGAATATTTGATTTTAAAATTTGAAATGACTCTGAATTTTTAAAATTGACAAATACCTCGTCGTTCTCTGAAACATTACTGGTTTCCAAGATTGTTATTTTCTTCGACTGTTGAACTTCAGAAGGTTTCAATTCTTTTCTCTCTCCAGAACAACCCAAAATAAAAAAAATCAAACATGAGAACATTAATAGACTAATTCTGACATTTTTCATAAATTTACACCGTTTAATTGTTATAAATTGAACATTAAAGCCTCCGACGGTCCGCCAAGATTTGACGGAGGCTTTATACTTTGCAAAAGTCAAAATACTTTGTGATATTATAAATAGACGATTGTCCATTTGAATGACCCCATATATAGACAATTGTCCATATATGTAACTACAAGAATTCCTTATTATTGAAAGTAATAGATCTCAACTCTTTCAACTATTACTTTCTCACAGGCTGGCTCCTGATTCTACTCAAATGCCTTGGGCTGATATTCAGGTAGGTGGCGATTTTCTTAAGCGAAATGCGGTTCTGAAGATTTGGATATGCTTCTATAAACTTCTGATATCTCAGCAATGTATCTTTCTCTCTTAAAAGTTCAAGCCGGCGTTCATATTCCATAAGACCTCTCTCCTGCAGCATTCTAACTATTCTTTCCATTTTAGGAATAGTCTCCAGTAAATATGTTAGGTCTGCTTTTGAAATGATTAC
>NZ_JAIVFT010000124.1 GCF_020829665.1 Nostoc sp. CHAB 5824 | reverse complement strand
CTTTTTATCATGGGTAAAAGTGATTAGCGATCAATAAGGCTAACACATAACAGCAGGAAATGCAGACTGAGCCAAGGTATATTTTTAAGACTCTGCTCCCCAGGTGTTTCCATTTGATAAGGAGCAGATATAAAAAAACGACCGAAAAAATAACAAAGATGTACTTGCCGCTATGCCACAAAAGCCTGGAATAAAACATGTCGCTGGCTTCACGCATATGTTCAAAGAGGTCTGGGATGGTTATAAGAATGATTAAAAGTCCTGAAGTAGCGAAAGCGGGAGCTAATCTGAGTGGCAACTCTGACAAACGATTCTTCCTGAGGAGGAAAGTCAGCAGACAAATACCGCCGAAGAAGTGCGTTGAGATTAATACAATAAAACTGAATATCAGGAAAATGAGCGGAAGCCATGCTTCTGCAGCAGTAATTTTGCTGAAATAAAGAGTACCATCGGCAATAGAAAGTTTGTTGTCTTCGTCTTTAAGAAAAACGATTTGTGAAGTTGCTGCGTTTTTATTACTGTACCGTAAGCCCGAATGATCAGCAGCTTTCCAGTTCATTGAACCTCTTAAAATCATGTCGACTTTTAAGGCATTTCCAGCAGGCCCGATATGAAAGGTATTTGTCAGACTTTCAAAAAAACCTGAATAAAGCTGGCTGGGGTTGCTCAGCCTGTAATAACCCCGGTAGCGTTCTGCGATGGCTTTTTTGACCGGGATTTCAGCGGTGGTTTCGTGTTTTCTTTTGTTTCTCAGCAGAAAGTGACTGATAAGCTGGTCGGCATAATGAAAGAAAGATTCGTTGTGGGTATTGAGACTGAAGGCATAAGCAACCCCAGTTTCCCGGCTGTAAACAAACCTGGACAGATAGCCCCCGATGGCTCCGTTATGTCCTCTGAAAATATGCCCGTTTATATTAAAGCATTCATTACCATAAGCGTAAGTATTTTTTAATCCGGCTTTTGCGGAGAGATAATGATGTGGTGTTTCAGTATCATTCAGCATGTCTTTGGAAAGGAATTGTCCGTTTGGCGTTTCTCCAGTCAGAAAATATTTCAAAGCAAGGCTGTAGTCTCCGGCACTGGCGTTTAGAGCAGAGTAACCGGCGTTGAAAGGAGGTTGATGAGGAACAAGCCTGAACCGGTTGTTTTTCCATACATATCCTTTGCTGTAAAGGCCTGTCTTTCCGGGAGTTAAAAGCAGGTTTGCGTTTGACATTCCTAACGGAATAAATACTTTTTTCTTCAGATATTCATCAGAAGATACTCCGGAGACTTTTTCAATAACATAAGCCAGAATAGCATAGTTAACGTTAGAATAGCTGTGCCTTTCTCCCGGTTTCCATCTTGAAACCATGAATTTCCGGAACACTTTAAGGGCTTCCAGAGGGTTTTTTTTCTTTCCCGAAAAATTGTATTCTTCAAAAGGAGATTTATCACTGAAGGCGGTGGTATGCTCCATTAAATCTCCTATGGTAACTGGATGAGTTTTTTCCCATTTGTTTTCAAACGGAATTTCAGGAGCAATTTCTCGTAATTTCGTATTTACCGAGAGTTTTCTTTCTTTCACGAGTTGTGTAATGCCTAATGCAACAAAGATTTTCGTAACAGAGGCTTGCCTGAACAGGTGATTTTTTGTGACGGATTCTTGTGACTCTATGTCAGCGAGCCCCAGCCCGCCTGTAAATAATACGGAGTCTCTGGTAACGATGGTCATCATCATGCCGGCTACATGTTGCTTTTCCATTTGAATACTTAGTTCTTTTGTGAGCTCTGTAATATTCTCCGGGAGGCGTTGTGCAGAAAGATCTGAACCGGAAAATAAGGTGTAAAGCATAAATAAGGCAAGGGCCGGGATTTTCATTTTTTTGAAGTCCATATACTCAATGATTAAAGTTTGATATTATGGCTCAAAATTGAAAACCAGATCGGAACAAAGCGTTCCGTTATATCCAAGTGAACATATTTTATCTTTGAGATTTTACGTAATCGGTAGGAGATAAGCCCGTGTGCTTCTTAAAGGTGATGTTAAATGTTGTTTTGGAATTAAAACCCGATTGAAATGCGATACCCAGGATATTCAGATGATTGAATTTCTCTGAAAATAAAAGGCTTTTAGCTTCTTCAATCCTGTATTTGTTGATGAATG
>NZ_JAIVFT010000123.1 GCF_020829665.1 Nostoc sp. CHAB 5824 | reverse complement strand
GTGTTTTTTTAAAATCAAAAAAGTACAATTATCAAACCAACTTCCTTTCTTGAAATTCTACATTAAAATATCAACAAAATGAAATTAATTAATTGTTAAGTACTTCATTATTAGAAAATTGGAACGATAATTTTGACCCCGGAAATGTGCCGTAAGTGGCCACAGGAACGAATCTGGCGAATAACTCTTCACTGTACCATTGACCGGCTCTTGTTTTCTTTATGACCTGCCTGTGGGTATGCTTTTTATAGGCAAATGCGTCAATTGATTCCTGATTTTCCCAGATTGAAAATGTAGCCTGTTTTAAAAACGGGACTTCTCCGATGCCCACTGACGATATGAAGCCTTCGGACCTTTTCATCTCTTCTGCCACCGCCCCCACGTTTGACCAGAAAGCTCTGAGTTTAGACACCCTTATGGTAGCCCTCGTCAACACTGCCACAGGGCCCTCACAGCTTACCTGTTCAGATGTTGAATGAAACGGTTTTTTGCCGTCCCACTGTCCGTGGGATTGCAGCGGCTGACAAAGAATAGTCCAGTTTTCACTTGAGAATAACTTCCAGTACTTACCAATAAACGATGTCCGTAAAAAGTCGTCAAAATCTTCTTTATTTTTCCAGGTAGCCAGCAGTCCCCAACTGAAGAAATCAGGCTTCATGTCAAAAGTGCCGTTTTTGCCGGTGCCTAAAAGTTTATAGAACAGAACGCGTGAATCGGGATATAAAAACAACCTGAACAGAGCCATCGAAAGAAATCCCATCGGACTTCTGATGCCTGAGTATTTAGCAATGGTCAATGATACATACATGGGTGTTCAGCAGATGTTTAATTTCTCTTTTAAACTTGATTTGGTACGCACTTGTTTAGAATTATCAGGCACTTGTTATGACAAAACGGCTTTATTAATACCTGTTTTGCAAAGAATAATTAGTACAGAAGCACTAATTTAGGCTATATTTACAGACATTTACCGGTAACGTGTTGTTACGGATTTAATTTTTTTTGTTTTGATGGAAAATATTCTTTTTTGGTTTAGAAACGACCTCAGACTACACGATAATGAAGCTTTTCTGCTGGCTTCGCAAAAAGGCCGGGTGGTACCTGTTTATGTTATTGACGAGCGTCAGCTGGAGAAAAACTCACTTGGATTTGTTCGTACGGGATATTTTCGCACCCAGTTTTTGCTCGAATCGCTCAGAGACCTTAAGCAAAGTCTCCAGGCCAAAGGGTCAGACCTGATCGTTTTAACAGGAAAGCCCGAAGAAATCATTTCCAGGATTGCGGATGACCTGAAGGTCAGCCATGTGTTTGCTTCAAAAGAAGTAACCCAGGAAGAAACCAGCGTGGAGTCGGCCCTGTCACAAAAACTGAAGCCCTTAAATATTGATATAGACCTGATCTGGGGTTCGACGCTCTATCATGCCCGCGACCTGCCTTTTCAGATTCATTATATTCCTGATGTTTTTACGGATTTCAGAAAAAAAATAGCTAATACCGCTAAGGTTAGGCCGTGTTTTGAAACGGTGGGGCAACTGGAGACCATCATTGACATTGAAATTCCTGAAATTCCCACGATGGAAGACCTGGGTTTTAAAGTTAAACCGCATGATGAGCGGGCTGCCCATCCTTTTAAAGGTGGTGAAACGGAAGGCTTAAAACGGCTTAATTATTACTTGTGGGACAAAAACCTTATTCAGAACTATAAGGGTACCCGCAATGAAATGGTAGGGTCGGATTACTCAACCAAATTTTCTGCCTGGCTGAGTATGGGATGTTTATCGCCAAGACAAATCTACTGGGAAGTAAACCGGTATGAACAGGAAGTGGCCGCCAATGAATCGACTTACTGGCTGATTTTTGAATTGCTCTGGAGGGATTATTTCCACTTTATCGCTTTAAAATTCGGTATAAGGCTTTTCAAAAGAAGCGGGATTAAGCATGACCTCGTTAAGAGATGGAAGAAAAATAAAGACTTTTTCAATAAGTGGGTCAATGGCATGACCGGTGTGCCGATTGTGGATGCCTGTATGCGGGAATTAAAATATACCGGCTATATGTCTAACCGGGGCCGGCAGATTGTTTCGAGCTTTTTCACGAAAGATCTGGGAGTGGAATGGTGGTGGGGAGCCCTCTATTTTGAAAGCCAGCTCATAGATTA
>NZ_JAIVFT010000122.1 GCF_020829665.1 Nostoc sp. CHAB 5824 | reverse complement strand
ATCGCGCTTACCTATATCCATGGCATTGGCAACACCAAGGCCAAGGAGATCACCGCCAAGCTGGGCATCGCCCCTGAGCGCCGCGTGCAGGACCTGACCGATCAGGAAGTGTTGCAGATTCGCGAGACGATCGATGCCGATCATACCGTTGAAGGTGATCTGCGTCGCCAGACGTCGATCAACATCAAGCGATTGATGGATCTCGCCTGCTATCGCGGGCTGCGTCATCGCAAGGGTCTGCCGGTTCGTGGCCAGCGCACGCATACCAACGCGCGCACCCGTAAGGGCAAGGCCAAGCCGATCGCCGGCAAGAAGAAGTAATTCGCGCGGGGCGCGAATTACTTCGCCGGAGGCAGGCTGACGGCAGACCGCCTTCCGCTCTCCGTATCAGAGATGCTCTCCGTAGCAGAGATTCAGGGTTAGGATTTTACCAATGGCACGCGAACCTCAGCGCATTCGTCGGCGCGAGCGCAAGAACATCACCAGCGGCGTCGCGCACGTGAACGCTAGCTTTAACAACACCATGATCACGATCACCGATGCCCAGGGCAACGCGATTTCGTGGTCTTCGGCGGGTATGATGGGTTTCAAGGGATCGCGTAAGTCGACTCCCTATGCTGCCCAGGTCGCCGCCGAAGATGCGGGCCGCAAGGCCGCCGAACACGGCGTCCGCACGCTCGAAGTTGAGGTGAAGGGTCCGGGTTCGGGCCGCGAATCGGCGCTGCGTGCGCTGCAAGCGGTCGGCTTCCAGATCACGTCGATCCGCGATGTGACCTCGATCCCGCACAATGGCGTTCGCCCCTCCAAGCGCCGCCGCGTCTGATTACGGCTTGTTCGCGCGCGATTGATCACGCGGCGCGAACCAGTCTCCCACCGGCTGGCGCATGCCCCGCTCCAGCCCAAAACCAAGGGGAAGCCCGTGTCCGTTAATGCAAAGAATTGGCAGGAACTGAAGAAGCCCAGCAGCCTTGAGCGCAAGGCTGGCGGCGATGCCAAGCGCAAGGCGACGTTTGTGGCCGAGCCGCTCGAACGTGGTTTTGGCCTGACGCTGGGCAACGCGCTGCGGCGCGTGCTGCTCTCGTCGCTTCAGGGCGCCGCGGTGACATCGATCAAGATCGAAAACGTGCTGCACGAATTCTCGTCGCTCGCCGGCGTTCGCGAAGACGTGACTGATATCGTTCTCAACGTGAAGCAGATCGCGCTGCGCATGCAGGGCGAAGGCCCCAAGCGCCTCCAGCTCTCGGCAACCGGGCCGGGCGAAGTCAAGGCCGGCGATATTGCCGTGTCGGGCGACATCGAGGTGATGAACCCCGATTTGGTGATCTGCCATCTCGACGATGGCGCGACGCTCAACATGGAACTGACGGCGGATGTCGGCAAGGGCTATGTCCCTGCCGTCGCCAACCGTCCCGCCGATGCGCCGATCGGCCTGATCCCGATCGACGCGCTGTATTCGCCGGTCCGCCAGGTGAGCTACAAGGTCGAGAATACGCGCGTCGGCCAGGAGCTTGATTACGACAAGCTGACGCTGACGGTCGAGACCGACGGCACGGTAACGCCTGATGACGCGGTTGCCTATGCGGGTCGCATCCTGCAAGACCAGCTCGCTCTGTTCGTCCATTTCGACGAATCGGCACTGGTCCGTTCGGCGCCGATTGGCCAGGCCGTTCCGGCAACCGCTGGCGAAGTTGCCGGCGATGCGCAGCAGATCAACCGCTATCTGCTCAAGAAGGTTGACGAGCTCGAGCTGTCGGTCCGGTCGGCGAACTGCCTGAAGAACGACAACATCATCTACATCGGCGATCTGGTTCAAAAGACCGAAGCCGAGATGCTGCGCACCCCGAATTTCGGTCGCAAGTCGCTCAACGAGATCAAGGAGGTGCTGTCGTCGATGGGGCTGCGGCTGGGGATGGAAATCCCGGGCTGGCCGCCTGAGAACATCGAAGAGATGGCCAAGAAGCTTGAACAGGAAATTATGGGCTGAATTCGCACTGGCGCAGCGACGCTGCGCCAGAGACGAAACCAGCCCGGCCGGCAGGGCGAAAAGCAAGACCCTTAACAGCATCGGGTGAATAGCACCCCGTGCTATTCAGGTCATGCAGGGAGCACGACCGACCCGATGCTCCTCTCCCGCAAGGGGGAGAGGGCTGGAAAGTGGGAAG
>NZ_JAIVFT010000121.1 GCF_020829665.1 Nostoc sp. CHAB 5824 | reverse complement strand
GCTCGGACATGGCAATGATTCGCAAAAGTGTGTCGGCTTTATTACAACACTTCAGAGAGGCACGGAATGGGTTGCGAAAGGAGAAGTGACCCAGAAGGTACCGGAAGACTTTCCAAACGCCGAAAAAGCAAGTATCAGACCTTAAGAGATATTATATAAAAACATATTCAATCAAATATTAATCATGAAATCAAACTCATCGCGTCGTTCAGCCCTGAAAAGCATCTTGGGCACTGCTGCGGTAGTATCATCTCCGATGATATCACTGACAGAAGCTTTTGCGGCTTCAGAAAAAGCCCTTGGTGCTGACCTTAATGGTAAAATCAACCATTCTGTAGCCAGATGGTGCTACAGCAAAATCCCTTTGGAAGACCTTTGTGTGGAGGCTAAAAAAATGGGTATCAAATCAGTGGAACTTCAGGGACCGGACGAATGGCCGATCCTTCAGAAACACGGTCTTACCTGTGCTATGCCATGGGGTGCCGGACTGGGTATCGAAAAAGGCTTTAATGATCCAGCTTTGCATAATGAGCTGATTGCGAGTTTTGAAACTATATTTCCTAAACTGAAAGCTGCCGGACTTGACAAAGTGATTTGTTTCTCAGGCAACAGAAGAGGAATGAGCGACGAGCAGGGCATTGAAAACTGTGCCATAGCTCTTAAAAAACTGATGCCGTCTGCCGAAAAACACGGTGTAACCATGGTGATGGAGTTGCTCAACAGCAAAGTCAATCACAAAGATTACATGTGTGACTTAACCAAATGGGGAGTTGCCCTTTGTGATAAAGTAGGTTCTGAGCGTTTCAAACTGCTTTATGACATCTATCACATGCAGATCATGGAAGGTGACGTAATCGCTACCATTAAGAAATACCATCCTTACTTCGGACACTATCACACCGGAGGTGTGCCGGGCCGGGCCGAAATTGATGAGACACAGGAGCTGAATTACCCTGCCATCATGAAAGCCATCGTGGATACAGGATACAAAGGATATGTAGGACAGGAATTCATTCCTAAACGTGACCCTCTTGCTTCTCTTTCACAGGCTGTCAAGATTTGTGACATCGCATAAAAACAAAAAGGCCGGAATTACTTCCGGCCTTTTTGATATATCTTCGGCTTATCCCTGGTAAATTTCGTCCATGCGTTGTTTTAAAGCCAGCCTTTCTTTCAGCTCTTTCTTTCCTGTACGGTACCACATGTAAATCAATCCCGCCACAAGTAAATACGGCGTAGAAAGAAGATACAGAATCCCGAAATTGATCCCGGTACCGATCACTCCCCTTCCTTCGCTTAAGTTACTGCCGACAGTAGCCCGGCACATGGCACACTGGGCCCATGAAGGTGAAGCTGAAACCAGAAGTAAAATAACGAAAAGTACAATGCTCTTTTTCATAAGGATATCAGGTATAATAAGGAGAAATCATCAGGTAAGCAATCACCCCGGTAACAGAAACATACAACCAGATCGGATAGGCTATTTTAGTGATCTTCCTGTGTTCTTCATAACGCCCGGTAAAACCAAAATAATAAGCCCTCAACACAAAAGGTAAAACGATGAGAGAAGCCAGAATGTGCGAAATCAGGTTAAAATAATAGAAATACCTGATGGCTCCCTCTCCTCCATATGGAGTAGCCTGGTTTGACAAGTGATAAATCACATAAAAAACCAGGAACAAGGCTCCGAGTGAAAACGCAGCGGTCATTGCTTTTCTGTGGGCTTCAATATTTTTGCTTTTGATAAACCACAGTCCGACCAGCAAAAAAACAGCAGTAGCGGAGTTTATGATCGCATTGATCAAAGGAAGCGTTTTAGTCCATGCTCCCAGGTCAAATTTCATCCTGATGCCCAGTAAAAGAGCTACCACCACAGGAATAACAACTGAAATAATATTGATCAGTCGTAATGATGATTTTTTCTCTGTAATATCCATTCTAAAAAATTATTTTTGTTTTTTCTGATGATCCAGCAGTACTTTGATTTCTACAATAAGCCTGTTGATCTCATCTTTATCAGTTCCTTCATAAATCCCCCTGAAATACCCCCCCCCCCCTCTCAATAATAACTTATCAGAGTGAATAAAGGTTTCGTCAATTGATTCAATTTCTTTTTCATATTCAGAAGCATCTGCAGTGGGTAATTTAAATTCTTTTATGGCCAGAT
>NZ_JAIVFT010000120.1 GCF_020829665.1 Nostoc sp. CHAB 5824 | reverse complement strand
ATAACAATCAAATCACCATCTGCACAGTTTGTACCGGTATTTATGCCCTGGCAAAAGCAGGTATTCTGGATGGCCGCGAATGCACCACCCACTGGAAATACCTGGATGCCCTGCCAAAGTATTTCCCGGCTTTGAAAGTCCAGAAAAACCGACTTTTCGTTAAAAGCGGTCACATATTTACCTCGGCAGGCATCACCACAGGCATCGACCTCGCATTGTTCCTGATGGAAGAAAGACACGGGGCTAATTTTGCCTATAAACTCGCCAAAGAGCTGGTCGTTTATATCCGCAGAGACAGTGCGGATACACAGGAAAGTGTTTTTGTGCAGTTCCGGCAACACATCAATTATCAGGTGCATGAGGTCCAGGACTGGATCATTCATCATCTCCACACCAAAATCACGATAGAAGACCTTTCCGAAAAAGTGAACATGAGCTCGCGTAATCTGACCAGGCTATTCAAATCCAAAACGGGGATTACAATCGGTGAATACATTGAAAATCTGAGGGTGGAAAAAGCTTCTCAACTACTTAAACAAAACGAGAAGGTTGCTTCAGTAGCTCAGCAGTGTGGCTTCAGGAATACCAATCAGCTGATCAGTCTGCTTAAAAAGCACAAAGGGCAGCTACCCAAAGAGCTTCGTAATTTGTCCTGATTCCGACTATAAATGTCCTTTTGCGTCATTTATTCCCCTGTTAGTTTTGTAAGAAAAACAAAGAATGAAAAAGTACCTTTTATGTTGGCTTGTCTTCATCTCTCTGCCTGGATTGGCCCAGAAAGAAGAAGGAGAAATTTATGTTTGTCCGCCATGTAACAACGCCTGCGACAAACTCACTTTCGAAAAAGAAGGCGTTTGCCCCCATTGTAACATGACCCTCATCAAAAAAACAGCGGTAAATAAAAAACCCATGACCATCTGCTTCTACCTGCAGGATGGTGTGGAGGTTCTGGATTTTGCCGGGCCGATGGAGGTCTTTTCTTATTCAGGAGCGAAGGTCTTTACCGTTTCCAAAACCAGAACACCTATCAAATCACAGGGCATTTTAAAAATCATCCCGGATTATGACATCACTGATGCTCCTGAATATGATATCTTAGCCGTGTTCGGAGGAAATTCCGGCAATGCATCCAATGATCCGGAGGTCATTTCCTGGATAAAAGCACGCGAAAATACCACTCAGTACTACTTTTCAGTTTGTACAGGGGCGTTTATTTTCGGCAAGGCGGGTTTACTGGACAATCTGACGGTAACCACTTTTCACGAAAGCATCGAAAGCCTGAAAAAAGCTGTTCCGACAGCCAAGGTATTGTCTGATGCCCGGTATGTTGATAACGGAAAAATAATTACTACTGCAGGGATTTCAGCCGGGATTGACGGGGCATTGCACCTCGTCGAAAAACTTCACAGCAAAGAAATGGCTAAACAGGTAGCATTTTATATGGAATACGACAAGTGGGTGCCCGGCCAGGGCCTGGTGATCCCCCCAAAGTAACTCAGGTTTTTGACTAATAAATAAAAGGAAAGGATTCACCGGTATGGAGGGTCCTTTTTTATTTAAGGGTATAGACAATGTCCGATGGTTAAAGTCTTTACATTTCTTACTAAATACCACAGCTTTTATTTTTTGATCCGGCTTAGCTTGTTCTTCATTTTGATTACTTTTGGATAACAAAAAGCTAATACAAATGAAAAAAGCCATTTTACTTATTCTGACCTTCCTTAACACCCTTTGCGTTTCCGGACAATCTAAAGACGACAGGCCTTCACCCTCCTCCTTTTTCCCTAAAGAAAGGGCCAAAGTAATGATCGTGGGAACCTTCCATTTTGACTATCCTAACCTGGACGTAAGCAAAACCCTGGATAAGGACAAAGTGGATGTTTTGACAGAACCCAAAAAATCAGAAGTGACAGAACTCGTTAACTACATTAAAAAATTCAAGCCCACGAAGATCGCCATCGAAGCATCTCCCGAATGGAAAGCCGGGGAAAAACTCAGAAAATACAAGGCGGGGGAATTGAGAGAAAAAAGAGATGAAAGATATCAGTTGGGTATGCGAATCGCCCAAGAAATGAAAATGGACACTATTTACAGCATCGACGCTGAATCTTTTGACAACGAGCTCGTAAAACTTGATTCCGCCTATTTTCAAAAACTGTTCACAGATTTT
>NZ_JAIVFT010000119.1 GCF_020829665.1 Nostoc sp. CHAB 5824 | reverse complement strand
ATACAACAAAGAAGGATTACCTTTTCTGAAAAAGGGCTTTCAGATACACGCCACTGGTTGCGTTCAAGTCCTGACGGAAAATTCATTTACGCTCTGGCAAAAGACCAGGAAGAACACAATCAGATTATTCAGATTGAGATCACTACAGGAACGATCACCTTGCTTACCCACAATGATTTTTCAATCGATTACTCATTTAACCTGAACAAGGAAGGCAATAAAATAGCCTATGTAGCTCAGAATTCGGTTTACGTTCTTGATCTGACAAAAGGCATTTCTTCGAAAATCGGGAACGAAGAGAAAGGGAAAATCGTAGGAGCTCCCTCTTTTTCACCCCGCGATCCGCTGCTGGTCTTTAATCAATATATGAAAGACAAAAACGGAGAAGATTACTTACAGATCCGGAAATTCACTCTGCCTGAGTAGAAAAAATATTTTTCACTAAATTTTTCAATAAATTGTAAATAAGCACCTTCTGACACTGACTTATCGTTCAGCTTCCAGGTTTAAAGAATCCCATTCCTACAGGACGGGATTCTTTGCTTTTACATGCTCATAAAACCCTACTGAATATAAAATGCCCCGGTTTCAGTTTTCCAGGGCTGCGGTCTCGCCGGAAGCGAATAAATTAATTAAATTGCACCCCATAGCAAGGCAAATAACAATGGATATTGAATTAATCTACAGGGATAAAACGGTGGTACGAGCTAAAAGTCTTGATGAATTGACTTTTACACCTGACGACATTGTCCATATTCAGTTTATCAATTATACGCAAAGTGATATCCGGGAGATCGAAAAGAGGTTTGACCTTAATACTTCTATCCTTCACAGCGGCGACGACATAGAGATCAGTTCTCATTACCTCGAAAACGAAAAGCAGATTGCGATCAACTTCTCCGTACCCTACTTCAATGCGGATGGCCGGATTACGGAAGAACTGGTTTATAACATACTTAAGGATAACGCAGTGTTTTCGTTCATCGCCGTTGATTTTGAAGCCTTCATTCCTGAAAAACAGCGTCAGTCTTATGTGGAGAAATTCAATAACTTCCGGTTTCCGACGGATTCTTACCTTCTGATTGTAGTCGGTTTTTTCTCAGATTACTTTGCAGACCTGACGGAAGTGGTCTCAAAAAAGATAAAAGTGCAATATTCTGAGGTACTGAAGGGCAAAAAACTCTCAGAAGAAGGATTAGACAAAATAACGATTTTCAGCTTCAACAATCTCATTGTAAAAGAATCCGTAAATGAATACAGAAGGGTGTTGCACCTTTTGAGGAAAAGCAGCAAACTCAGCAGCGACACTAAGGAGGCATTGTATTCCGAACTGAATGACCTGGTGGTCATAAATGAATACATCCAGAACAATTTCGAAAGGATTGACGACCTGAAAGAGAACATTTCAAGCAAGATAGAGCTTGAACAAAACAGGATTTTCAAAATCCTCACCATCGTAACCATGTGCATTGCACTGCCGACCCTGGTGGCCGGAATCTACGGAATGAACTTTAAGTACATCCCCGAGCTGGAATGGAAATGGGGTTACTTTTTCGCCCTCATTCTGATCATCCTGAGTTTTTCACTGCCGCTGATCTGGTTTAAAAGAAAGAAGTGGCTTTAAAACCGTTTGTTGTTAAACTACCGGCCAGAAGCAGGAAAAAATCAATCCGGAGGAATCTTTATCGTATGTCCTGCGTTTAAATAAAAACTGGAGGACGACCTCCCCCTTTCGGGAAATTCAACGGGACGACCCGGCTAAATATTAAAATTTATGCCTTGGTTATTTTTGTTCTTCGCCGGTCTTCTTGAAATCTTGTGGGCCTATTCCATGAAATTGTCTGAAGGTTTCTCCAAACCCATTCCATCTCTTGTGACGATCGTGGCCATGATAGCCAGCTTCGGCCTGCTTTCACTGGCTTTAAAAACATTGCCTATCGGTACGGCCTACACCATCTGGACCGGCATCGGGGCTGTCGGCGCCTTTGCCGTGGGCGTGATGGTGCTGGGCGAAGCAATGACGCCGATGCGCGTGCTGGCCGCCGTCCTCATCGTCAGCGGCCTTGTCTTGATGAAGCTGTCGAGCAGCCACTAACCCGGAAGCCGCTGTTGCTGTCAGGTCATGGCAGCTATCATCGCGTTTGAAAAGAAAACCGCGTCCAATATGTCGGCGGTCACC
>NZ_JAIVFT010000011.1 GCF_020829665.1 Nostoc sp. CHAB 5824 | reverse complement strand
TATTCGGCGGAAGTTTGTTCTCTGCAATGCACGGAAGTCTTGTAACAAGTTCACTAGTTCGTGAAACAACCGAAACCGAGTCACAAAACTACGGTTACAAGTTTGGTCAAGAAGAAGAAACCTACAATATCGTTGCGGCTCACGGCTACTTCGGTCGTTTGATTTTCCAATACGCTTCTTTCAACAACAGCCGTTCACTGCACTTTTTCTTAGCAGCATGGCCTGTAATCGGTATCTGGTTTACCGCCTTGGGTGTAAGCACAATGGCGTTCAACTTGAACGGTTTCAACTTCAACCAATCAATTATTGACTCAAGCGGTCGCGTCATCAGCACTTGGGCAGATGTAATCAACCGGGCGAACCTGGGTATGGAAGTAATGCACGAGCGCAATGCTCACAACTTCCCCTTAGATTTGGCAGCAGGTGATGTTGCTCCTGTGGCAATGAGCGCTCCTGCTATCAACGGTTAATTCTCAAGTTTCACTATTTGCAAAAAGCGCTCTCCCAAAAGGGAGAGCGCTTTTTAGTATCAACAACAATATTACTAACAATGAAATAGTGATAATAACGCTTTTACATCATCACCGCTCATGTCATGGCATAGGATAAAAAAAGATCAAGTAAAAAATAATTAAAAATCGCCCAGGTAGAGAAGGCAACTGACATAGAAATAACGGCAAAAACAGAAGCAAGAGAACTGTATTGCATTGAAGTGAGAACGGCTATAGTATCAGCTAGGCCTATTTTCAGATGTTTCAGTTTCACTCAACCCAATGGGTACTTTGTACTCTTAACTGTCACAATAAGCCTTGATAAGTTATTAAGGAGAAGAATCAAGATGAAACGAGCTTTATTAGTAATTGATGTTCAGAATGAATACTTCACTGGAAAACTGCCAATAACCTATCCATCAGGAAGCTTAGATAATATTCTTCAAGTGATGAATATTGCTAATGAGCGAGGTATACCTGTGATTATCGTTAGACATACACAGCCGCCAGAAAACTCTGCCATTTTTAAACAGGGAAGCCCAGAATGGGAGCTTCATCCTGAAATTACCAAACGTCCATATGATCTCCTAATTGAGAAAAGTTTGCCAGGAAGTTTCACAGAAACTGAGTTAGAGACTTGGCTTAAAGAGAGGAATATTGATACTGTGGTCATCTCTGGATACATGACTCAAATGTGTTGTGATACAACTGCTAGACAAGCCTCCCATCTAGGTTTTTCTGTAGAGTTTCTTTCTGATGCAACAGGAACTCTCGCTTTCAAAAATAATGCAGGCGCTGCTACTGATGAAGAACTTCATAGGGCAACTTTAGTTTCCCAAGATACCTTTATTAGTAAAGTAATAGATACCTCTAAATGGATTGATAATCTTGAAGATCCGAATGAAGTCCAACTGTAAATTTTTGGGTAGTAGATCAGACATAGTACTAAAAGCTTTCCAAAGTTTTAAGCATCTCTGCGGCTGACTGATATCGTTGAGTGAAGTCGAAATGTACCATTCTATTTCAAATAATAACCAACTCGTCTGTACCGTCAGTTAGTTTGCGCCAATGTTGCTAAAACTGTTGATTAGCATCAGTTTCACTTTGGATAATCATTTCACCAGTATTTGTATCTCTGCGAAATTCTCTGGAACTATCCTAGTTAAACCTTGTATTCCCATAATTACCAACGAAGAAATATCACTGTTGAATTTTGGCAACCCGCTCATTTTTTCATAAAGTGCATAATTAGAAATAGCAATTGAAATGTTTTGGGCTTCTTGCTGCTGAGGTAAGTATTTAGGTGTTTAAAAACCAGTCACAGAGCCAGTTTCAAAATTGAGTTTCGCTTATTAACATACCTTTAGTCGCAATAAGGCACGAAAATATAGTCGTTACGCAATTTTTATTGAGAATATAAATTTGTGACTAATTCCCGGAAACCTTTATCAGCAAAAGATTGTAGAGATTTTGGTATGACCTGAATCCTTACTAAACTTTTTAAGTTTCTAAGGATTTCTCTAGATAAGTTGTTATTTTAAAATATAGATATTTTTGATCATTTAAATTATTCTAAGTAAGCAATAAGTAATACCATTTCACTTTAATAATGATACAAATACGTTGGTAGGGGCACGGCATTGCCGTGCCCCTACGAGAAATCTATATGTATCAGGTTTTTCGTGAATTGGTATAAGCAATTTGCAATTTAAAAAAACAACGAAATACCTTTATCTCCGACTTTTTTGAGAAATCGAGGATATTGTCGTTCATGAATAGTTTAGTACTAGTCTACTCTCGGTTTAAGATAATGCACGATCGCCTCTGCTGTTGGCAAATTAGTTGCCAATAAAACTTGATTAATAGTGCATAACCTTAGCAGTGCTTCTTCATTTGCTTGACCAGGCTGTGGTTGCAGCAAATCTCTCAGAAAAATAACTGCTAAAATTTCACCTGCTCCAACCAATGAAGCAATTGTTTGATATCCTCCAGAAGTTGGTGCAGGGGTTTGTTGACTAATAGTTATCCCTGCTTGTTGATGTAAAACTTCGCTAACAGATGGCCAGGTAATTGTAAAGCTCTGTGAGAAAAATTCCTGATGCTGAGAAACAAATTCAGCAAGTTCTGATTTTTTGCTTTCGTGAGCGATAAGTACTATGTTTCTTTCAATAATCACTTGAGGAGGAACACTTACATTTGTTTCTTCTGGAGTTTCATCAGATTGAGTTGCTTCTACTTCAGAAGCCTCTTTAAGGGTTTGATTGATGCTCTCAGTAGCTCCACTCTCTGTTGTTTCTAAAGATTGAATATCAGCTAAGTCAGAGACTTCATTTACTGAAGCGACATCATTAACGTCTACATTGAATTCTTCTGTAGCTGTATTACTCAAATCAATGTCTTGATTGTTGAAAACTTCCCCGACAGTATTATCAGGTTCCGTCAATGCTTCAGAAACTTCGCTTCCTGTTTCATCAACAGCAAAACTAGGTTCTGCTTCGTCAACATCTGCGCTGTCTTCTGCTGTAGATGACGTATCCAAATCTACCACTTCATCACTGATATCCTGTGTAACTTGGCTCAATGTTTCCTGCTGCTGAATATTCTCGTCTTCAGGAACTTCGTTGACAATTTCGCCAAAATTTGCACTGACTTCTTCCGCGATTGGTGTATCTAAATCTACTACTTCATTTTCATTATAAGTAGCTTCGGGAACGATACTCTCTTCCTCAGATACCTGGTGGAAAATATCACGCGGCTGCACGAAGGTGACTTCCGCTTCTAGCGCTGCCTCAAATTCTGCATCCTCATCGGAGATAGATTCGGGAATGGCACTCTGTAGAGGAACTTCGTTGAAAATATCACGCGGCTGTACGAAAGTGACTTCTGCTTCCAGTGCTGCTTCAAACTCTGCATCCTCATCGTAGGTAGCTTCGGGAATGGCACTTAAATCACGCCGCTGTACGAAGGTAGATTCTGTCGCCAGTGCTGCTTCAAAGTCTGCAACCTCGTCGTGAGTGGGTTCTGGAAGAACACTTTCCTCTTCAGGAGTATCAACGATGTTTTCAGGTGGTGCGATCGCATCATCAGCTACAGTAAAAGAAACTTCTGAGGCTTGGCTGACTTCTGGAACTTTTACTTCCTCAACATCTGCACTGACTTCTGCTGCAACTGATGTCGGCAAATCCCCAACTTCATCATAAACATCGTGTGGAACTTTGCTAATTGCTTCTGGTGACTGAATGATGTTTTCAGGGGTGATTACTTCAACAACCGGGATGGCATCATCAGGTTGAGTATAAGCTTCTGAGATTTCGCTGGTTTCTAGTGAAACAACATTAAGTTCAGGTGTTTCTAGTTCTTGACTAATTGGCGCTGGAACTTCGTTGACTACCTCTGGTGCTGGATTAGCAACGTTAGGAGGGCTGACATTTTCAGGCGATCGCGGCCGAGAAAACAGTGAAGGATCTATAATTCTAAAGACTGTCTCTGGTTGCTCATAGGCGGGAGTAACTGCTTCCAAAATCAGAACATAATCTGCAATCCGGATAATGTCTCCATCGCTCAAAGAATATGGTCGATCTTTTTCAGCCTGTTTCCCGTTAAATATTGAGCCATTTCTACTACCAAGGTCAGAGAAGTAATAATTTCCACCTTTAACAAAAAACTTAGCATGTACCCGACTGATGTCAGGGCTATCTAAAACTAAATCAGAATCAGGAGAACGACCTATTATCCATTCTCCTCTTGTTGTAGTTTCTATGGTAAGGTCAACTTCATTGACTTCACTTAGATTTGGTGAGTAGCTAACTTTTACTTTCATATTAATTTTTGGTTAATTTTATTGATTTCTGCCACCCAGCGCTGACGGGTAGTGTGTTCTAAATTTAAAATATCATCTTGTGACCAGTGGAAATGATAAGCAATAAATGCTACCTCCTCATACAAAGTATCAGAGGGGTAGCTTACGACTCCCCCGCTAGTTCTAGCTCCACTGAAAATTCAGTATTACAGTGGGGACATTGTGTCGGAATATGTACATTGCCTTGCTGATTAATTCGATTGTAAAATTCTCGAAGATAGGCAATGTCATGTAAGAGCAATCCTTCGAGTAAATCAGGGCTAACAGAGTTGAAACTGCCCAAACGAGTGATAACGCGTGCAAGCATCACCAATACGCCGTAAGCTGGATTTTCCTGAACTCTGCGCTCTTGTTGTACCAAAATTTCATCTTTAGCGGTGGCTAAACGCATCACCCCATGACGATGTATTCGGTGTTCACCATCACTCAACCCTCTAGGAAGAGTAAAGGCAAATTCTGTGCAGAGAGTATCCTTCTTACGGCGCATAGGTAATTATTGTCTAGTTTCTTCAATTATGAAGGAGTGGTTCGGGGGAATTTATTGTATCTTCTGGTATAGAAGTTTCGCTCTCCAATCCATTGATTCGCCGATAAAAATCTTGGAGGTAATTTAAATCTTGGGCAAAAAAGTTTTCCACTATTGCAGGAGTCACTTCCGATAAAGCACCCAAGTGGGTAATTACTCGCGCCAAGATAATAATTGTGGCATAAACGGGATTAGCTTTAACGCGTGGGTCACGCAAGGGTGCAATCTCGTCTATCGCCGTTGATAACCGCATTACACCTTTGCGGTGGAGGTTGCCTTCAGAGTCTAGATACCCCTTAGGCAGTGTAAATTCAAACTCTGTTGGAAACATAATTCTCCTGGTTACTTCACGCGTTTAAATTCCTCAAAAGCAATCTCTAACTCCTCAATTTCTATTTCATGACTGTTAGCATTAACATCAGCAATTTTGTAACTAGTAGGCCAAGCCCCAGCTAATTCAAATCTAGCTTTTTCTTTGGCTGATTGATCGTAAATAGATAAAGAAATAAATTCACGTTTTTTAGCCCACTTACCTGCTTCAGCTTCTTCAAACCACTTCCAAAAATCTTTGGAGCTGTTCAAACCTTTACGTAGAGTAATATTGCCACTCTTAGCATTGCCAGGAAGCTTAGTTATAACCGCTTTACCTTTTGATGCACTTCCCCACTTTTGAGAAGTGACTTCACAAATCTCAATTACATCCTGGGTTCTTTTGAAACCTTGGCATTCTAAAAAGTAGCTATCACTATCATTTGCGCCTATGTCTAATCTTAAAAAGAAATGATAATTTGTAAGAAATTCAGGTATTTCAGCCATTTTATTTTACAGTATATATATTGATTGAAAATTTAAATTTAACTTAGCAGTTAAGGTTGCTATCAATTATAGATAGCAACCTACTGCCAATAGCAGACAGCTAATTCATAACTTAATAAAACCTAACAATTGAGTTTTAGGCTTTTACATCTTTTTTGTTTGCTATGACCTCATAGCCCTCAATAGACACTTCAATCTTCTCTGTTGCCGGATCATTTTTCGTAACATCAAATTCTGGGCCTGTATATGATTCGGGAAAACATTGTTTAAGATTGTAACGGATTATTTCAGTTGATTTATCTTGGCTATAGCCAACAATTGAAATTGCTTTCCGATTGTCATCCCATTGACGAGGTTTTCCATCTTCGCTACAAGCTAAATACCATTTATGTAGGTCTTGTTCACCATTGTAATTTACGGTAATTGTGACATTATTAAACTCTGCTTGTCCAGGAAGGTTTTGACGTAATGTCTTACCATTTTTGCCTGAGCCTCTAACGCCTTTAGTGGCATTATTTTTTGCTCCCATTCCTGTGACTGATTGAACGAATTTTTCAGTGATGCCATCTGCTTCAAAGTAGAAGACAGAAGCAGTAACAAATTCCCCAGGCATATCTCATCTCCTAATAAATTAATAGACTTCTCTGTTTGTCATTTGTGATTGATAAAGGACTAATCACTAATGACTAATGACGTTTTTAAGGGAAAATATTGCAATATGTAAGCGGGTTAGCTTAATCAGTTATTGCTCATCAAGTGCATTCCATTGACTGACGCGGAAGATTACAAACTCTGCTGGTCTAACCGGGCAGACGCCTATTTCAACATACAAACGACCTAAAATTATGGTTTCTGGTGGATTCAGTTCGGCATCGCATTTAACATAAAATGCCTGTTCTGGTGAATCTCCAAATAAAGCACCCTCACGCCAAATACGCTCTAAAAAATTACTGACAGTACGTCTAACACGCGCCCACAAATCTTGATCGTTTGGTTCAAAAACCACCCATTGAGTGCCTAGTTCAATTGATTTCTCTAGATAACTAATCAACCGACGCACGCTGATATAACGCCACTCTGTTTTATCTGGCTCAACTAAAGTTCGTGCCCCCCAAATGCGGATACCTCGGTTCGGGAAATTGCGAATGCAATTAATACCAAGGGGGTTCAATAATTCCTGTTCGCGGAAATTGGTGTCGTAACCCAAACCAATTACGCCTCTAGGCACTTCATTTGCAGGTGCTTTATAAACACCTCTGGTTTCGTCGGTGCGTGCCCAAACACCCATTACATGACCACAAGGAGGTACTAGAAGGGGATTGCCGCGATCGCGTGGATTCGGAACTTTGATCCAAGGGTAATAAAGGGCTGCAAACATCGAACGACGGTTAAATCTATTTAACCAATCCACTACTTGTTGGGGTTTAACGGCATCAGGTGGTGCATCAAGTACAACCATGCGGTTGGGTGGATTAGGAATATCGCCACTCGCAGAACCCTCGCACATGCTGATCATCAGTTCCATGATCCCGTGGACTTGATCCAAGTTCAGCACTTGTTCTTGATAAGCTCTCAGCAAATCAGGGCAAGCCAGCATTGTGATTTCATCAATTTCAAAAATCCCGCGTACCCCTGTGCGATCGTCTCGTACCCCTTCTATATCTCGTGAAAATCTATCTGGTGGGGTGGCAACAATTGGTGGCGCTAATTCGTACTGACCATTAACTGGACGGCGAGTTAAAGGCTGTCCGCTTTGACTAATGTCTTCTACACTGACATACATAGAATTTCTCAATGCCGCCAGCGCATAAACTGCTGCTTGAGCACCAGGCTCGCGGTTCATCGTCAAGTTCTCGTATTGCTCTAACAGCTCATCTCCCCGACGAATCTGGATTGTGAAATATTCCCCTGTATTTGGAGGAGCTTCTCCTTCAGCACCTTCAGGTAACGCACGAGGGGAACCATCGATAATTAAGATATTTACTAGTCCGTCTGCTGCTTGTTCAGGGCGCAAAGTAAAGCGAAGGGCTGGACGATTGCCACGAGAGTTGATTCTTAAAGTGGCAGGTTCCGGATTTACGGGTTTGGGTGCGCCTGGTAATTGAGTACCGATGCTTGTCACCCAGCAGCGACCGCCACCATTCATGAAGTAGCCATAAACTGCAAAAGGTAAGTAGGCGTTGAAATCGGTGAAACCATCAGAATTAGGACGAGCAAAATAGTTAAGATATTGCGTCCAATTGGTCACCAACATTGGCTTAAATAGTTCAGCATCATCTCGAACATCTTCTGTAAAGCCTACAAAGCCGGCAACTGCTGTGCTAACTCCTTCAATCGGTCGGCTCCCTCGGTCAAATTCTTCAATATAGACACCAGGAGCAAAGTAATCAAGTCTAGCCATAAAAGTTTCTCCAAGTCAGTAAAAATCTAATTATTCAGGAGTTAGAAATATTTCTTTGAAGGTATGACTTTGGTTATCTACTAATGCATTAACATTCTTGGGTAAATAGCCAGGGCAATTTAGATTTAAAACATAGTTACCTATCTCAAGGTTTTCAAAAAAGAACAGTCCTTCTTTGTTGCTTTCCATGAATTTTTTAGTTCCCAGCAGAGTAACTTTGGTCGCCAGCAGTGGCAGATTTGTTGTCGTACTTTTGACAACACCTGCAATTACTACTCGCTTGGTCATAATTGGGTTGTTACCATTCCCATGCATGTTATTTCGCAGGTTAAAAATTCGTTCCCAAATCAAAGGAGTGGTAGTAGCTTGCGTATCAAGAGGCACGCTTACTGTTAAGTATAAGGCTGAACGCAAAGGTACATTAAGAGCGCTCCATAAGCTGCCAAGCTCAAGTGACGGCTGTAGCCCAATCATCATAGGCAAACTACCATAACCCCGCAATTCAGGAACTAAAAACTCTTCCTCCAAAGCTCGATGGCGCATAAGTAAAGTCAATGCTTCACTAAGGAAGTGATGCTCGCCTAAAGTCGTCCTATCCCAGGCTGTTAATAGCAGCGAAACATCAAACCAAGCAGGTGCCCAAGTTACAATGCCAGCTTGTAAATGGCGTGTAGTATTACGTTCAACTTGCCTTCCGGCTTGTTGAAACTGCTTACTCTCACGAATATCATAAATGTATAAATTGAGAGTCGGGCCTGCTCCTTCTTCCCTTCGATTACCAGGATGGCTAAAGTCAATTTGCTCTGTACTGGTAAGTGAGGTTCCTCCAGCTAGAATTTCGGCTAAAGTTTGAAGAACGAAGATAAGCATGAAGGTGTTGTGCTGGTAGCTAATCCAGATGCATCTACAGTATATGTATCAGCCTTCTAAAGTTAATTAGACTTTTGTCGATATTTTGAGATGGGGTATTGGCATAGGCTAATACGTTTGGGTTAAGCATTTTTTGTCTCTCCCTGCTCGCTCATCCCCACAGTCCCCAGTCCCCATGTCCTCCAGAATGATGATTGAGGGGGCTGAAAAATATTAGTTTTTCAATAATCCGAAAAGCAGCAACTTCAGTTTGTAGATTAGTCTGGAGCAATTCTTAATTGGATGCACTACATTTTTTGTTGTGGGGCGGGCCGAAAAGCTTGCTCTAGTAGTCCACTAAACCAACTTTGATGGATGAATATATTCTTTGCTACATACCTATATATTTATAAAAATGAGAGGCACATGTGAATATAAACTTAATAATTCTTCGTTATATGAATTATCTAACACCAATTCTTTATAAAGATGCACAGAATAAACTGTCTGAAATCCTTGCTAGATAAAGGCACTATTCTATGCAGGCTCAAATAGAATTGGTATAACAAGATAACTTAACAAAAAAATAAACATTACTAAGACTGCATCATTTTATACTAGTCAGCAAAACAGTAAAAACATTAGGTTGCAAAAAGCGAGTAAAGCTATGACACTAGGGTTTTCTGTACAAAAACTAGAAAATGGCTCTAATTATTTGAGTTCCTCAGATATCCAAAGGTTTTGTCAGCTAGAGTCTGAGCAGTTAACTAGTCAATATCCAATTTTTTTTGCTCGTATTGTCTATCATGATTGTTTGCTGAAAAATCATCAGGAGGTTATAAATTATGGTCAAGACCAAGCTCCTTTTTTCCAGAAAACTTTAGCTTATTTACGGTCAGAAGCATGGCTTACAGATTTTCCCCCTGCTTTGACTTTACATGAATTTAGACTTAAGGACTTTTCATCCATTTGTTACATTTGCCCCATAGCCTATAGAAATCAAAAACCTGAATACATTCAAATCATTACTCATGAGCCTCTCTCAGAGAGTTTGCAATTATACGTAAAACGCTCTGCTATGCTCCTGAGTAAGTATGTAGATATTCACTTGGACTATGGAAGACAAAAAACTGAAATTCAACTACTAGAAGATATCCTGCATCGAGTAGGACATCAATTGCGTAACTCTCTAGGACTTATAGGATTGTATGCACATAATTTATGCTTAGGGTTAAAGGATAGTCCTTGGCAAGAACAAGCAACCATTATCAGCGAAAGCATACAAAATCTAGATACTAATTTAAATGAGCTTATTGATTGTGGACAAGGTGCAAAATTAAGGGTAAAACTTCAAGATTTAAGAAGTTTGGTAGTTGAAAGCATTACAAATTTACAACCTCTAATTAATCAAAAAAAACTTCAAATATTGATTTCTGATACATCGACAACACTGAAAATAGACAGATTACAAATGAAACAAGTATTTGACAATATCCTCAGTAATGCTGTTCATTTCAGTCCTAATTCAGGAACTATTACCTGTAATTGGCAAATTTTTCAAGATGAAGTTTTAATTAAAATATCAGATCAAGGGCCAGGATTATCTAAAGAGGATTTACAAAAAGTATTTACCCCATTTTATTCCCGACGTCGAGGAGGTACAGGATTGGGTTTAACTATTGCTAAAAAAATTATTTTGGATCATCAAGGAAGCATCTGGGCGCAAGTTTTATCCGAAAGTGGAGCACAATTTTCTGTAATTTTGCCTAGACCAAGGAGTGGGAATTAATTCATAATGACGCTCTCTACGAGACGTTGCGCGAACGCTAATATAATAAAAATATGACTAATGATCATAAAAAACTTTCAGTTTTGCTAGTGGATGACGAAGAACGGTTTCGTCAAGGGTTACGTACTCTCTTGAATTTTTATAGTATTAATTCTGCATTACCTGTAGAAGTTATGGGTGATGCAGATTCTGTTGAGCAAGTTTTAAAGTTAACAGCCCAGAAGTGTCCAGATTTAATTTTGTTGGATATGCAATTGAAAGGATGTGATGGGATTACAGTTCTAACACGTCTTAAAGAAACTGCTTACACAGGTAAGGTTTTAATATTGTCGGCTCATCAAGAAGACGACTGGATTTTTAGAGCAATGCAGGCGGGAGCCGCAGGTTATGTGTTTAAAAATCGTGTGGCAACACAACTGTGTGAAGCTATTGAAACTGTTACAAAGTCGGAAATTTATCTACCTTCAGAAGTTGCTAGTCGATTTTTTAGGTTTTTTCAGGCTTATTCAGACTCTTGTGTGAAAGCATGTCATGAGGTGCATTTAACAGAAAGAGAGCAAGAAGTTTTATACTGGTTAACTCAAGGTGCTTCTAATGAAGAAATCGCTAAACATTTATATGTAACAGTTGCGACTGTTAAGGCGCATCTCACAAGTATTTTTGAAAAATTGAAGGTTACTAGCCGGACTCAAGCTATTGTGGCTGCCCTCAAGTTAGGATTAGTTCACGCTTGAGCGCGACAGAAGTAATCACCGCAATCCACGAAACTCTTTGTAAGCTATTCCATATTGAACTTGCATATAATCAGTAGTCAGGATGTTTGGCAACAGAAAGTTTTCCATTTTGAATTTTGAATTGCTTATATGCCTTCATTTGAATCTTTTTATCAACAATACCCCTGCTCGTATAATTCTCCCTTAAGTTGCGATCGCCCCTTCCAAACGGCACAGCAAATCAAGGGCGCTAAGTTTTGCTTGGAATGTGGTTTTCCAGCAACTTTACCGCAGGAGGCTGAGATTAAAGGAAGTCAGGGGACTTATCAAATAGCTAGTTTTGTCGGTGTGCGGGGTTTAGGCCGCTTATACTCAGGTGTTCAACTTAAGGACAAACAGCCTGTAATCATCAAAGAATACCTCCTACCCAATCGTTGTTTTAATGAAAGCGAGACTCAAAAGCGCAAAGAGACTTTCAAACGGGTGGGTGGGGTAAGTTTAGCCGATAGTAGAATTCAAAACTTCCGTCTTGTGGAAACTAAAGAAGCGATCGCAGATGAAAAAGGAGAACGCTGCTATCTAATTATTCAAGAAGTAGAGTCATCTCAAACTTTAGGTAAATATCTCATAGAGAAGGGAGCAATGACATCTCCTGATGTGCGTGAAGTCCTCAATCAAAGTCTACAAACTCTCCAGTTTCTCCACACCCAAAAGCTGCGTTTTCCCTCAAATCAAACACAACTGGGTATAACTCATGGCAATATCAATCTAGATAGTACCTTAATTAAGGTAGAAAATAACCAAAAGTTTTCTATATACTTTTGTGATTTAGCTATCTGGGAAAACTTATTTATTCCACCTACTATTGCTCAACCCGCGCCCGTCAGACCTGAGCAAGATTTAGAATCATTAGGATTGGTAGCCTTTTATTTATGGGTAGGACGGACAACTAATTTTCTATCAAACCAGCCTCTTGATCCTAGAGATAATCAACAATGGCCAGATACCGATAGTCATTTAAAGCAGTTTATTTATCGTTTAATTGGGCTAGAAAGTCCTTTCGAGAGTGCAGAAGCGGCTCGTCAAGCTTTGCTGCAACTTCCCAAAGAAGCTCATGGCAAAAGTTCGGTGCGTTCGTCGCCAGCGTCTCAAGTAATAGAAAAGCGTTTCCCAATGCCCTTAATTTTGCTAGTCATTCTGGCTTTATTACTACTTAGTGGGGGAATTTGGTATTGGCTTTTGGGCAAGAAAACAGATAGTCCTAATCAATATATACAATGGTCTAGACTTTTGCGGAATTTCTCAGAAGTCCCCAACATCCCTTCCGGACAATTTACTTACACAGGAGAAAAAGACAGTACATGGAGCTATGTTTTGACGCAACCCGTGGACAACAGTCGTTTAGGAAGTTTATTGACCAGGCCAAAGCCAGATGCAACAGCAACATTTAACTATGAATCTGTTTTGTCATCCAATATAAACAATCCGATTAAAAGTGTCGAAGAAGTCCAAACAAGCAAAAAAGATTTTGCAATTACTAGTCTAGTAGATAACATCACAGATAAACTTGATAAAAAACCAGTTGCTTATGATGGATTAATTGTTTTTGTAGCATTTAATAAAAGAGACTCAAATCTTGCTAATGCTCTTGGGGGGCAAATTAATATTGAGCAATTGCGTCAAATTTACACAGGCAAAATTACTAATTGGCAGCAGATTAATGCCAAACTTCCAAATCTGGCTGTGAAACCTTTTGCCCCAACCGAACCGGAAGCAATCAGTAAATTTCAAGAAATAGTTTTCAAAAATGCTCCTCAGGACGAAGCTTTATTTGCAGCGAAAGTTAGTAAACTTGATACAACAAAAACCCAAAATCAGATACGCAGTGAAACTCTAGAGGGGCGAACCACTGGTATTATCAGTTTTGGCATTATCAGTAAAACTTGGAAACAGTGTACTGGCTATCCGCTAGCGATCGCAGATGGTAAAAAGTCAGCGATTCAACCTCTGTTTCAAAGGCGCGATCGCCGCTCAATTAATCCCTCAGATGATTTGTGTCAACATGATGATTATTATGTTGATGTCACAACTTTCCAAAGCTACCCTTTGGGATACCCTATTTTTGTAGTGTACCCTAAAGACAGCACCCGCCTACCGGGTGGTTCTACATTTGCCCAGATGCTAACCACTCGTCAGGGTCAGTGTTTACTTAGTAAAGTAGGTCTTGTAGCTTTACAACCTATGCCTGATGATATAAATTCCTATGCCTGCAAATCGGTGCCCTAATCCCAATTGCGAATATTTTAACCGCGCCCTGCCTAACAATGCTAAGGTTTGTCCCTGGTGTTCCACTCCTGTGGGTAATGTAGTTTCTTCTACACCACAACCACCTAGTCAACCTCCGCCTATTCAACAACAACCTAGTCAACCACCACCTGTTCAGTATCAGCGACCGCCTACAGAGCAACCTAATTACCAGGTTCCCCAACAAGCTCCTGTTGATTATTCAACAGTCTATCAGCCACGGGTTTCCTATCCACCAACACCGCCTGTTTATACCCCCCCACCTCAAAGAGCGCCACTCTTAAAGCTAATTCATAGCACTGGAAGAGAATTTAACCTCGTTGGAGAAGGAGGTTATATTGGTCGCCGCAGTCAGAGTCCAGGAATAGTGCCGCCAGAAATTGACTTGACCGGCATCCCCAGTGAGGGAATAGTCTCTCGTCGTCATGCGCGAGTCGATTGGGACTGGTCACAAAATGCATACATGATTGTTGACATGAGTACAAATGGTATTTATTTAAACAACAATCCTCTAACTCCTGGTATGCAATATCGACTACTTAATGGCGATTCAGTGCGATTTGGTCAGGATAATCTAGTTAATTTCACTGCATATATTATCTAGTAAATGGCTTTAGCTAATGCACTAGGTTTACAAAAAGCTGCCAAATTTCATAGGGTAGTTGGTTGCTCAACTACCTTTCAATTTTGGCGAGAGTTGCCAGAAATTAACGTGAGTTTGATACAGCAGAATTCTGTATTCTGAATTTTGAATTCAGGAGCAAAACACGCTTTATACCTGGGTAATAGACTTAGCTTGCGTACCTCACCAACTTGAGATCCGCTGTAGATTAACTTGCGGGAACTTTAGAAGGGTTCTTGTTCTAGCTCATGGTTTGTGACCTACAGCCAGCATCACAGAAGCGGGAATTTTCAAACCACCGTCCGTAACATACTTTTTTGCTCCCTCGATAATAGCGTTTTCGATATTGTGCCGTTGCTCCTCGGTTTGCATTGCAAGTATTGCTCCAAGACGGGCCGTACTGACAACAACCCTTGGCATCACATCCTGGGGTGTGGAGAAAGTCCACTTTATGGGTAGTTCGGTAATTGAGACTGAAGTGAATCCCTCGGAACTCAAGACCCTTTTGCATTCGGCTGTTTCGCCAAAGCGGAACAGGGGCGGCCCTGGAGGTAGACCCACCTCCATGTTGCCGTGAGCCTGCACCGAACCCAGAATTAGAGACATGAAAGGATTACGCGCTGGTGGTGTCCAGCAGGTGAAGGCATAGCGCCCTCCTGGTTTGAGGACTCGAAAGGATTCGGCGATCGCTCCTTCCGGGTCAGGGAAATGGAGGATGCCCAAGCTACAGACGACCGCCTCAAACCGACCCGATTCAAAGGGAAGATTTTCGGCGTCCCCGATCTGGAATTCGGCTTCAGGACATCGCAAACGGGCAATGGTGACCATATTCTCTGCATAGTCTAATCCAGTGACTATAGCCTGCCGACTCACTGCGGCCGCACTGAGCCATCCAGTTCCACAAGCGACATCCAGCAATTGCTTCCCATACCCTGCTTCTACGGCATCTAATATGGCTTGATCAACTTGAGACGTTACTTGAGCGATCGCTTGATCGTATCCTTGGGCCACTAGGGAAAATCTGTTGCGCTCGAATTGTTTAAATGCCTCGTGAGCAATGGGAGGCTGATCGGTCATTTGATTAGCTCCTTCCTAGAGTGAGGGACATAAATATGGATTTATACTCTAGTATGCAATATGCAATATATCACTTTGGTAACGCTCTTTAGGAGCTAGGCGATCGCTTTTTTGGTAATCGCACAATCGTTAATTCAAATACTTAAGGATTTCCAATTAAATAAATCCAAATTGTAGCGACTGTCTTGAAAGTGGCTACAAATTAACATTTGATAAGCTGTCGCGCATTTAACTTGCACATCTTTTCGTGTTGGTTGTTGGCTGTTGACTGTTGACAGTTAACCGTCAGCGGTCAACGAACTTAAGAAGTGACTGTGTAATTTAAAAGCGTAATAGCTTAATTTATTTTTTGAAAGTCCCTGATGAATTCCTCTAACCACTAATCTGGATAGGGTATCCAGACATAACCAGGTTTAAAGATTTGAAAAGCTTCTGGACGGTTTATCTGATCCCAGATTGACTCTGCCAGTACCAGCCCTACAAAGTTGGATGGTTGCTCACCAATTGTTGTATCCTCTAACAATTCGCTGAGTGTTCTAAAGAGATCAACTTCAATACCTAACAAAGCATAGCGGAAATCCGGCGCATTCTGCAAGCTTCTATAAAGTAAGTTGCCTATTTCCCTCATTTGTGGTGTATCTTCGTCACTTTCCACTGAGTTCTCACTTAACCCTTGAGGGACAACCATACACCACCAGTTACCATCGTTATCTTCCATCACTTCCGGTACAGCCGTGATTGTTTTTCCATCTTGAAGTGTCCAAGATAGCTTTTGAAAATATGCTAAAAAAAGCTCGGCTTGAGTTTGAGTTCCGCATTCAGCCGATAAACTAAAAAGCCATGCCATTATTTACCCCTGTTTAGTTTGCTAACCTGTTTTTTATATTCGTTTTTATTTTTTCTCTGGTTCTGGAGTCTTTGCCCAGTTTGGTTGTGTTGCTACTAGTTCTTGTTGAAATTCTGCCAGTGACATACCTTGATTGGCTGTCGTAATGCTCACATGGTTGCCACCATCATGATTTGCTTTCAGGTTGCCATTAATAGTACTTTCATTAATTTCCCAAACCGGGTCTTTTCCTATGCCACCCCAGCTTGATGAACGACGGTGTTTTGGTAGATTTTCTGGGCGTCCCTTCGCTGTTGACATACCTTTTCCGGGAATCACCTTATTATCTTTATCCAAATCCACGTCGGACTCACGTACACCAAGTTGGCGTGCCGTACTGCCAATTTGGGGTTGACCACCGCTTTCTATCATGCCCCGATATAATTGGGCACGCATAATACGATTACCTAGTATGGGCTGAACAATATCTGCTTGCTCTATGGGTGTTTGTGTAGTCTGAGTTATACTTGCATTTTTTTTCTTGGTCTGGACTTGTCCACTATTCTGCTGCACAACATGGGTCAACTCATGGGCAATCAACTCTTGTCCATCCCGACTTCCAGGATTATATTCCCCAGCTTTAAAGAACAAATCCTGACCTGTGGTAAACGCCCTTGCCTGAATTGATTGATTCAATTGGTCAGATTGCGTATCCGTGTGAACCTTCACCCTACTGAAATCAGCCCCAAATGCCTGTTCCATCGGTTGGCGGATACTGTTTGCCAGGGATTGTCCACCACCCCTTGCCTGGTTGATGGAAGCTTCTAGGTCTGGCGTAGCAGCCATGTCAGCATCAGCCTGACGCTGCACCATCGGCTTCATCTGGGCGAGTTGATCTTCTTCCTCTAGCAATGCTTCCCGTTGCAGCGAAGGAGTCATGGAATTTGCCAGAGATTTCGATTTCATTTGTAATTCTTCCTCTTCTGGCAATGCCTCCCGCTGTACAGACTGTTGACTTATAGGCTGGCTCATCGTCTGCATCACCTGCTGTGCTACTCTATCAGCTTCCTGCTCATAAACATCTCCTGGTTGGTTAACAGTGAGTTTTGTTTGAGAGCGCAGTGAGATTCGACTAATGTCATGCCCTAGCGGTTTGTTGAGGGATTGCACTAATGGAACTGCTTGGGATGAAGTACCAGAGGACTTTAAACCAAAGCCGCGTGTTGGCTGTTTGAGTGTAGGTATTGAGAAGGAAGCAGTGGTAGCTTTTTTGGGCTGGCCTATGCGTTCTCTCATTTTTTCTCCTGATGCCCAAGCAGTAGGTGGATGAATATTTTGCTGTTACTAACATTTAAAGTACAGCGATCGCATTCATCAAGCAATTCATCGAAAGTCTAAATTTTTGGGGAACCCACTCTGTTATTAAAGTATCGGGCCGCACTACGCCCGCCGCAATCTGTAGCAACTTCTGCCTTCCCTGAAGTAACTTCCGCCTTCACGTTTGGGTGTTTCGCGCAGTCTGTAGCAACTTCTGCCTTCCCTGAAGTAACTTCCGCCTTCACGTGCGAAGAGATCCCTGCTCTTCTACGATAAAAACGATGGGATATTTTTTTAATTGGAAGTCTTTAACGGGAAACTCTACAGCAAATAAAGATCGCTTGACTTTTAAGAGAGTTGCTACAGAAAATGCGATTCTCCCGCCGCAGGCATCGCATTATCCTAATATTTGTTTAACCTCATTAGACCTCTTGCAAAAATAGTTTTGCACTCTTGCGAAAGGGGTGCATGGTAATTCTATCGCCGCTTTCCCCCTTACCCCTTACCCCTTACCCCACAACTGCTAGAAGTCTATTTACCTCAGCACTCTACAAGAGCAGCTATCGCATTTCTTTGCTCGATCGGCGATCTAACTTTTTATAAATGATTTAGGATTCCTATAGTACAGTAACTGTTTTCTGTATTGATAACTCTGACTTTAACTCCTTGATTCCATTATCAAATTCTTCGCGGCTCAATAAATTGTTCTTTTTAGTAATATCATTACTTCCCCGACTAAACGAGTTCTTAGTTTTAGAAGCATTAGAGAGCAATAAATTTAGCCTTTCAATTAATTGATCGGCTAAACTTTCATTCCAATAGCTATCTAATGAAGTTAAAACCCCTGCTCCTTTGCCAGGTAAGGAGTTCCTCACCATGATTATGTCATATACGTCTGTAGCTACTGAGTCAGATTTACTCTTGGGTCTCAATGCCGCAGCTTTAGCCTTTTCTAATAATATGGAGAACTGTCCAATTGATTCCAATCCTGGTTTTGCTTCTCCCCTGCTCAATGTTTTTTCAGTGGAAGGTTCACTTGTTATGCTAATTTCCACGTTATTTACCTCTCCTCTGATCGTGGTTGTTGTTTTTTCCACTTTAGTAAAAGCTTTTGTAATATTTAATTCTTGATTTACTAATGCATCACTGATTCTTTTAATTAAATCATCCCCAGCATCTCCTTGAAATGCGTTTCTGTGTTGCTTGTCTAACCTAAAATCTAAATCGTTAATCTTACGGGTCTCAGTAAAAAGTGTTGCTGCTGCTGCCCCTCCTAGAAATACATTAATTCCCACCGCGTTGAGCGCTTTTGATATACTCGTCGCAACATCTACTTTTAGCGTATCCTCTTTTAAGTTTGGTGGCGCAGCCACCCGCTGCACCGCCCCGCCATTCTGCTGCACAACATGGGTCAACTCATGCGCCAACAACTCCTGACCGCCTCGACTCCCTGGATTATATTCCCCCTGCCGAAAGAACACATCCTGTCCCGTCGTGAAAGCACGCGCCTGTATTGATTGATTCAACTGGTCAGACCGACCATCCGTGTGAACCTTCACCCCACTAAAATCTGCGCCAAACGCCTGTTCCATCGGTTCGCGGATATTGTCCGCCATCGCCTGTCCACCACCCCTAGCTTGGTTAATGGACGCTTCCAAGTCTGGCGCAGCATCCATCCCAGCCTCAGCCTGACGCTGCACCATCGGCTTCATCCGTAATTCTTCCTCATCCTCTGGGGCTTCTTCTCGTTGTAGTGTGCAACTGTCCAGAGATTTCATCTGCAATTCTTCTGACTCTGGCAATGGTTTTCGTTGCACCAAAGGCGTGATGGAACTTGCCAGAGGTTTCATCTGCAATTCTTCTGACTCTGGCAATGCTTCTCGTTGGATAGACTGGCGATTTACAGATTGCGCCATTGTTTGCATTACCTGCTGCGCTACGCTATCAGCCTCCTGTTCGTAAATGTCTCCAGGCTGGCTAATTGAGAGTTTTGCTTGGCTACGCAGTGGTATGGAACTTATGTCGTGAGTAAGTGGTTTATGGAGTGGTTGTATATCAGGAACCGCTTGGCGTGAAATTGTCGACGACTCCAAACCAAAGCCGCGTGTAGGGTGTTTCAGGGATGGAATTGAGAAGCCTGTAGTAGTTTGTTTCTTCCGGCTAACGTGTTCTCTCATTTTCTTCTCCACATGCCCAAGCACTAGCTAGATGAATATTTTGCTGTTACTAACAATCTAGAGTACTGCGATCGCACTTGTAACACAATTCCTCTAAAGTCGAAATCCAGGCGAAAACTAAGTTCGACTTTTGGCTACTTTTGATTCTGATGCACTACCTTTAGCCTGGATTCTAGGAGAGTTTTTTTATTTATGGACTCAAATCAGCAACAAACGTTTTTCACGTTCGATGGAGATGTTGGCGGTACTGCTGGATATGCCGGGGTTTCAGTGACTTCTGATGCCAGCAAGGTCGCTAAAACCGCAAGTAAATACCTTAATGACTCACTGCTGCTGAACCAACTCACAGAGCATGTGTATAAACTTTTGCTAGAAGACCTGCGATCGCAGCGGGAAAGGCTAGGTAATTATGGTTCCCAAAGGTGGTTGTGATGGCTATAGGCGCTAATAATGGCAACATTACTCACGAATTAAATTATGTCACTACTAATCGTTTCTACGTAGAGATAGACAGTTCTATTGCTGCATCTTTCGCTGAATGTACAGGATTAAGTGTTCAAATTAAGAAAAATGTTTTTAATGAAGGTGGTGTCAACGACCAGCAAAGAATTTATTTAGGTCATACAGAATTTGCAGACATAACTCTTAAACGAGGATTTACCGATCATCCAGGTTTTTGGAACTGGATGAATGCAGTTTTTGATGAAAAAAAGAAAACATCTCGACGCAATGTTAATATTCTGATTTTTAATCAAGCTGGTGAAACCATGATGAGTTGGACTTTGATTGGTGCTATTCCTATAACCTGGAAAACACCTGCACTCCAAGCAGATGGAAAGGCAGTTGCAATTGAAGAATTAACTTTAGCTTATGAAGGTTTACAAGTTGCAAGAGCTACAGGAGGAGGCATTTCTGTACAACGAAACAAAAAAACAGGATATTTCGTTTCTAGTTAATTGGCTATTCTTCAACTATAACTATGCAAATTACTCAATCTCCACTAGGAAATAATATTCATCCTCTTGGGGTAATATCATTTTTATCTCATCCTGACAGAATGTTATTGAGAAAAGAGTCTCATTCTCTGAATTCACGAAGTAATTTTATCAGTCCCATACAAACTAAACCACCATTAGTCACATCCTCTAAATTTTTCTTGTCTGGTGAACATGAATCGTCCATACAACCCTTAATAGGTTGGGATAGTTGGGAAAATCACGATATCAATAGTGATTTTGCATTACTTGAGTCTGATTCTTTTGATTCAATAGCTCTATCCGAAAATACTAATATTAATAGTAGTAAATCAGTAGAAGACAGGACTTTGGAGATACTGCCAAGTCGCGTTGACAACAATACGAGTAATGATATCTCGACAGAGCCAAATATTAAAGGTAAATCTAAATCACAAAAAATAAATAAATCTCAACAGCCTCTAGAGAAAAAATCAAAGTCTAGAACTAAAAAAGCAGCAAAATCATCTGTGGCTAAGAATGCTGAGCAATTTGTTCAAGCAAGTAATGTTACTATTAATTGTAATGAAGATACCTTATTAGCAGCATCAGATGAGTCTTTGTCTGTTGAGGCTAATTCCGAAACCCCCACTTTACAACTGGATATTGCTTCAGAAAGCACTACAAAGGATAATAATTATGTTAATAATTTAATGCCAATTATAACGGCATTAGGTTCGCCTATTGTTGAAGAGAAATCAGCTTTAATAAAAAATATTGCTAACGATGCTTCGCAATTAAATTCCGAGTTGCAATCTAGTTTTACCAGTGCAGATTCGTCTGTCACAAAAAGTATTCTGCCCTCAGAAGAAAAGATAGAATTAGACAATAATAAAAGTGGATTAGTAGAAGATTCACCTAAAGAGTTTCCTTTATATAAGAAGAAGGAGGAAATATTTACCTCATCTAGCAACTTTAACAATAAAGTAATCCCAGAAGCACCAAAAATAGCTAATATCTCAGATATACCAGTCAGCCCAACATCATCAAAACAGGATATAGAAACATCTCGAACTGCTTATATAGTTGATAATAAAACCACTGTTTCTCAAACAAATTTAATTCAAGCAAAAGAGGTGTCACCAAGCGTAACCTCTCCATTGCAGGAAAAAGAAGCACCACATACAAATAGTAATTTTGAGGTAATTACAGCTATTGAACCAAGCTTAATATCAGAAAGTATCGTAAATAATTTTCTCAGAGATAACGCGGTTGTTGATAATTCTTCAACTTTGTCGTCAGCACTTACCTCACCTGATGTTGATGATGTACCAACTTTACTCCATCCTTTGGCGAATGATGAAAATACCGTAGGGGGGGATAGCCATGTGCCCCTACCGGATGTTGCTGCACCTAATTCTGAGTCTTCAGTTGCAAAAAGCCCTATTGCAATACAACAAGAAATTGATTCGAGTGTTCCAAGTGAGTTTCCAGCCAGTGCGCCTGTTCAGTTAACACCTAACTCAGCCGATATTACCGCCACATCACCTGAAACAGCGATCGCACCACTTACCGCCACATCACCTGAAATTGTTGAAACTGCGATCGCACCACTTACCACCACATCACCTGAAATTGGTGAAACTGCGATCGCACCACTTACCGCCACATCACCTGAGATTGGTGAAACTGTGATCGCACCACTTACCGCCACATCACCTGAGATTAGTGAAACTGCGATCGCGCCAAAAGTTAGTGCCACATCATCTGAGATTGGTGAAACTGCGATCGCACCACTTACTGCCACATCACTTGAAATTGGTGAAACTGCGATCATGCCACTTACCGCCACGTCACCTGAAATTGGTGAAACTGCGATCGCACCACTTACCGCCACATCACCTGAGATTAGTGAAACTGCGATCGCGCCAAAAGTTAGTGCCACATCATCTGAGATTGGTGAAACTGCGATCGCACCACTTACTGCCACATCACTTGAAATTGGTGAAACTGCGATCATGCCACTTACCGCCACGTCACCTGAAATTGGTGAAACTGCGATCGCACCACTTACCGCCACATCACCTGAGATTGGTGAAACTGCGATCGCACCAAAAATTACCACTACATCACCTGAGATTGGTAAAACACCAACAATTATCACCACATCACCTGAAATTGGTGAAACTGCGATCGCGCCAAAAGTTAGTGCCACATCATCTGAGATTGGTGAAACTGCGATCGCGCCAAAAGTTAGTGCCACATCATCTGAGATTGGTGAAACTGCGATCGCACCACTTACCGCCACATCATCTGAAATTGGTGAAGAAGCGAGTATTTTCAGGAAAATTATTAATAATGAACAAACAGTAAAATCAGAATTTATTACAGCAGTAACAAATCCTGAAATATCAACCTTTGTTGATACCTCAGATAACCTAATCTCCCCACAAAATGAGGTAAGTACATCACCTGAAGTTGAGCAAAATACTACTGTAGAAAATTTCCCAGCGCCTAAAGGTTATGCTACTGGTAGTCATGTGACAGACTTCCACGTTGAAAATCGCCAGCAGATAGCACCCTCGGATACTGTACCTGCAATGCCTACACCTGGAGAGTTTGTGATTAATACCAGGGATGCACAGAATAATTTACCTCTACTACATCACATTAATACTGGTGGTACACCGCAGGATATTATCCTTCCAAGTTTACAGACACTCAATCCTACAGAACCAGAAGAAGAAACTTTTCCAGAGACTCCTACTAAAGTCGATTCTTTTTCAGACACTTCATTACAGCTAAAAAGCGCTGAGACTCATTTACCTCAGGTATCGAATTCTTTAATACCTTCTTCCTTGGGGTTGGATATTGGAAAACAGAAGCTTTCAATCCTCAATTCTCCACAGCTTAATACTCTTCAAAATGAAACAAGTAATGTGGATGAACCTTTACCTCAATACTCATCACCTCCCCTGATTTTCCGAAAAGCAAATCCCGCTACTAACAGACCTTACCAAGGGTCAAACACACCTTCCCAATGGTCAAGTGTGGAAGATTTACTAAATGGAAATAATGATGAATTAACTAGTTTTAATTTTAGTGGTGTGGAATCTAACAGCCAAAATTCTGAATTTTCTTATGTTTCAGAATCGCCACAAGTTTTTGCTAAACATCTTCCTACACTTAGAGGCTTTGCTAACGGTAAAGAGGTCACTTTACCCGACATATCTAGAGACATAGAACCAGTGACTGAAATGATAGAGAATACTTATTCGTCTTCTAAAGAAGATGATAAAGATGATACGGCTGATCTTGAAGCTCTAGCCCGTGAAATTTATAGCAGATTACGGCAACGGATAGAAATTGAGCGAGAGCGTCATGGCGGTCACTCAGGTCGATTACCTTGGTAAATTCCCATTCAATAATTATTTTTCGGAGAAATACTCAAATGCCAAGTCCAGCAATTATTGTTATTAAAAAGCTTCAACCGCAACTTGAGAAAGCCAAACTTATAGCTTATAACAAGGAAGCGCCAGATATTGAATTAATGTTTAATCCCACAGATATTAGTTTTGCTCGGGCTGTTAGGTGGGAAAGTCAGCAAGGTAATAGAGGAACTACTCTACTTCCAAAGGTAAATTTTTCTGGAGTTGAACCTTACACTTTTACACTTAAACAATTACTCTATGATACTTATGAAACGAAAGAGTCGGTGATGAAAAAGTATATAGATAATATTAAGAAAGGCGTAGAAACTATTACTAAAGCAGTTGACAGTCGTCCGCCTGTTTATATTTTTACATGGGGAACAGAGTATTTTTATTGTGTAATCACGAGTCTAACTTACACTTTAAATATGTTTTTGAGTGATGGAACACCAGTAAGAGCAATGGTAGATATAGCCTTGCAAGAAGTAGATAAAAAAAACCTTCCTGGGGGGCAAGCATCATCTTCTAATGGTCAGATAGATCAAAAACTGGGGAAAACTGATAAACCAAAGTAGTGATAAATTAGTATTTATTGCTACTTTGTAAGTAAAGACTGATTTGCACATTGCCTAGTTACAAAATAATAGTTATGCCTGCTGAAAAAAGCCTTTATTTAAGTGAGCCTAAAATCGAGATAGAAGGAAAAGCTGCTTCTGCTGAATTAATGAAGGATGTGTTGCAAATGACAATAGAAGAAAGCCTTCATTTGCCAGCAATGTTTACGCTAGTAATACATAATAGCTATAGTTCTACATCTGACCAACCACAAAACAAGCCTTGGCGATATGAGCAGCTGTTTAAGATTGGGAAAAAAGTAAAATTGGGTTTTAGTTCAAGTACTACTCAAGATAAGAATTTTCTAGATAAGGTACAAAAGTTTCTAATAGAAGGCGAAATTACAGCGATGGAAGTTCACTTCAATGAAAAATCTGAAGCTCATATCATTGTTCGCGGCTATGATATTTCCCATCGTCTTCATAGAGGTCGTTATAATCGGTCTTTTTTGAATCAAGCTGATAGCGCTATAGTCATAAAAATAGCTAAAGAAGTAGGGATACAACTTGGTCAAATAGATCAAAGTAACGCAGATAAATATGTCTTCCAAGAAAACCAAACTAATATGGAGTTTTTGCAAGAAAGGGCTGCCCGCATTGGTTATGAACTATTTGTTAGAGATGGCAAAATAAATTTTTGCAAGCCAAAACCAAACCCTATTAAACCTTTAGCACTAAAATGGCTAGTTGATATTAATAAATTTAGTACTCGCGTTACCAGTGCTGAACAGGTGAGTTCTGTAGAAGTACGTGCCTGGGACTATACCAAGAAAAAATTGATTACTGGAACAGCTAAAAAAGAGAAGCAATTAACTAAAACAGGTAATCAGCTAGGAAGTAGTACCAGTACTGCATTTCCTAATCTTAAGTCCCACGAAATGACTGTTGTAGATAAACCCGTTGCCACTGTAAAACAAGCAAAGACTATGGCTCAGGCTCTGTTTGATGAACTGGGAGGAGAATTTGTTTATGCAGATGCCAAGGCAGAGGGTAATCCTGATATTCGTCCAGGACGAGTTATTGATCTTCAAGGTATGGGCGATCGCTATAGTGGAAAGTATTATGTTACAGAAACACGCCATTTCTACAGTAAGCGGGTTTATTACACTGATTTCAGTGTGCGAGGACTACGTTCTGGTGATTTATTCACAACTCTATCTACACAAAAACGCCTACAGCCATCTCAGACTTTATTAGTGGGAATTGTAACTGATAACGAAGACCCAGAGGGATGGGGTAGAGTGAAGGTTAAGTTTCCCACCCTCACAGAACAACATACAAGTGACTGGGCGAGAGTTGTAGCTTTAGGAGCAGGAATAAACAGAGGTTTCGACTGTTTACCAGAGGTGAACGATGAAGTCTTGGTAGGTTTTGAGCATGGCGATATCCACCGTCCCTACATAATTGGCGGAGTATGGAATGGGACGGATGCACCACCGGAAAATGTGGATGACTCAGTTACAACGAAGGGCCTTGTAAGATTACGCACCTTTAAAACTCGTGTAGGTCATGTTCTACAGTTTGTCGAAGAGGATGAAGCAATTAATAAAAGTAATAAAAGTAATAAAGCTGGTAAAGCTCGTAAAGGTAGTAAAGCTCGTAAAGGTGGTAAAGCTGGTAACACTAGTAAAAAAGGTATTCGCCTGGAAACTGTAGACGGTCACCAAATCTATCTCAATGATAGTGAAAAGTGTATAGTTATTAAAACCAATGGCGGTCATACAATCAAAATGGACGACACAGTTAGCAGTAAATCTGTTTTAGTGCAATCAAGTGGCGGTCATACAATCAAAATGGACGACACAGTTAGCAGTAAATCTGTTTTAGTGCAATCAAGTGGCGGTCATGAAATTAATATGGACGATAGAACTAAAAAAGTTTCAGTGAAATCAACAGGTTCTCTGTCATTAGATGCTTTTACAACTATAGATATTCAAGCTAGGGGCATCATTACACTCAAAGGTGCGATGATTAAACTTAATTAATTAAGCTGTCGCGCATTTAACTTGCACATCTTTTCGTCTTGGCTGTTGACAGTTGACAGTTGACAGTTAACCGTCAGCGGTCAACGAACTTAGGAAGTGACTGTGTAATTTCAAATTTTTTTATGCTCAATTAATTTGACCCTATTTGTCCAGCTAATTACTCTTAGAAAACCAAATTTAGAATTGCTGCTGATGAATGCTATGCTACGTAACCAGAAAATTGTATGTTAATTGGTGAAGGGAATAAACTATGGCTCTACAAGTATGTTCTGGCGCAACGCTCAAATGTAGCTTTGGTGTAGCACCAAGTTCGTTGGTAGTTCTGCCAATCAACCGGGTATTAACTCGTACGCCAGATGCTAACATTTTGGATAACAAGCCATTGGTTAATATCATGCCTTTTGGTATGTGTTCATCTATCGCAAATCCACAAGTTGCATCCGCTACCGCAGCCGCCGGCGGTGTGTTGACTCCCATGCCTTGTGTGCCTGTGATACCCGCCCCGTGGACACCCGGTTCGCCTACTGTTCTGATTGGCAAAAGCCCAGCGCTGAATAATTTATCTAAATTAATGTGTGCGTGGGCGGGTGTGATTACAGTAATTAACCCCGGTCAAACAACCGTATTCATCCCCTGAAAATGCAGTTGGTAATTTCAACTTGAAGCACCTGCCGTCCCCTTGCCTAAAGTACGCAATACGGCGCTATGCGCCTGTTCCTCAAGGGTTTCCAGCTAGCACTTTTATAAAGTCAGATGTCTACAGCTTCTCCTCTAACTTGTACAGCGTAGTATAAAACGGATATATTTATAAACTGTCGCGCGTTTAACTTGCACATCTTTTCGTGTTGGCTGTTGACAGTTAACAGTTAACCGTCAGCGGTCAACGAACTTAGGAAGTGACTGTGTAATTTAAAAGCGTAATAGCTTACTACACTTGCGACAAATCGTGGTTTAGCCCCTTTCCTCTTCAACCTCGACCTTTGGCGAATAGGCTTAAACCTCCTGTGCCGATATCTTTGAAGATATCCATGTAACAGCTGTCTAAGTGCCAGATATGGTTTATGGTCGGCAAAGAGACTATTTAGGGGCGGGTTTAGCTTATCCGCTGCATTTAAGTGTGCAAGGTGGAATACAACTTAGCCGTGAAGATCAAAAAGTTAAAGAATCTATTTGGATTATCCTTCGCACTGGAGTAGGTGAGCGACTTTATCGACCTACGTTTGGTTCGCGCTTGTCAGAACTGGCGTTTGCACCTATGAATAGCGATACCCTACTGCGAATCCGTCTTTATGTCATAGAAGCTTTAGAAGTTTGGGAATCACGCATTATTATCGATGAAGTTCTCGCTGATCCAGACCCCGTGCGTGGCAGAGTGGACATCATCATTAATTATCGACTCAAAGACAGTCCCGATATTTATAGTTTTGTTTATCCTTATTACTTGGTTTCAGCTGGAGAGGAATCGTGAACTTTGACTTTTTACCGAAATTACCTTTTTCCAACTTAGACGATCGCACCTTCGATGATTTGGTGGAAGAATGTATTATGCGTATTCCTCGCTACTGTCCAGAATGGACAGACCACAACCTGAGCGATCCAGGGATTACGCTAATTGAGTTATTTGCTTGGTTAACTGACCAGATGTTGCTCAGATTTAACCAAGTACCTCGAAAAAATTATGTAGCTTTCCTAGAATTACTGGGTATTCGTCTCCAGCCTTCCGCCCCAGCTCGCACGGAATTAACTTTTTATTTAAGCGCTGCACTGCCTGAAGCCTTCACTATTCCGGCAGGATTAGAAGCCTCAACTCTCCAAACTGAAACTACAGAAGCTATTACTTTTAGTACAGATTCTCCTCTAATTATTGGCAAACCCCGGATACAGCACTTCTTAACTGCCCAAATCGCCGAAGACATTCCCCAATCTCTGCGAGAAAGAGTCACAAGTTCATGGACTCGTGAATCTAATGGTTTCTGGACAGGCAATGAAATATCAATATTTGAAGAGGAACCCCAGCCTGGTAACTGCTTTTATTTAGCGATCGCTTCTGATGATCCTTTAGATGGTAATGTTCTAGATATTACTTTTCAAGGAGCCGCAGCTACACCTGCTGGTATTAACCCCAATCAACCGCCTCGGAAGTGGGAAGCTTGGGATGGAGAACATTGGCAACCAGTTTTATTGCAAGAGTCAGATGATGACACTGGTGGTTTCAGTTTTTACGAACTCGCCCAACAGGGTGGGAACCCGTCTCAAGGAGCAGATGTCCGTCTGCATTTACCTCAAAATTGGCCTGTGACCAACTTTACTTCTTACCGGGGTCGCTGGCTACGCTGCACTTTTACTGTCACAGAAACAAATCAATCTGGTTACAATCGTCCACCACGAATTACTGGTTTAGCAGTGCAGTCAATGGGTGGTACGGTACGGGCTAGTCACAGTACTTTCATTGAAGATGAGCGTCTAGGAATCAGTGATGGTAAACCCGGACAGACTTTTGAATTACAAAGCGCACCGATTTTAGAACGCAAAGAAAATGAATATATCTTAGTTACCCCCGCTGGTGGATTGCCTCAGAAGTGGACTGAGGTGAGAGATTTTGCTGATTCTAGTCCGCATCACTTTCATTACACCATCGATTCGATCACTGGTACAATCCAATTTGGGCCACTGATTCGGGAACCTAGCCAACTTAAACAGCAAACACAAGTGCGTTCGCGCATCCAACAACCATCACTAAACGACACATCTGTACAAGTTAGTACTCTGGAAAACAACCAATCTGAACACCAGTACGGCGCAATTCCTCCCCGTGACTCAGAGATTAAAATGGTTGCTTATCGTACAGGCGGTGGTAGAGAAGGCAATGTTCAAGCTGGGACAATCCAGTTTTTGAAGTCTGCATATCCATATATTGCTAGTGTGATAAATCATGTACCAGCAATCAATGGTGCGGATGCTGAATCACTGGAGCAAGCCGTGATCAAGGCTCCCCGTATCCTCCGTACCCGCGATCGCGCGGTCACAGCCGAAGATTTTGAAGTTTTAGGTCAACAAGCAGGTGCAGGTGCGATCGCACGCGTTCGCTGTTTACCAGCAAATTCTCAAAGACAAGCTGGTATAGTTAATTTACTGATAGTTCCATTCGCAAATACAGATGCGATCGCTCAAGGTAAAGGCATAAAACCAGAAGAATTTGCCTTGAGTAATGCACTCCAAGAGCAAATTTTGAGTTATTTAGATGAAAGACGCTTATTAGGAGTACAAATAGAATTACAAGAACCGAATTACGTAGGTGTTTCTGTACAGACAGAAGTTGCTCTAGAGCCAGCATACGACAATCCTTTTGCCAGAGAAGAAATTCGTCTAAATTTAAGGCGATCGCTGTATAAATACTTAAATCCATTAACTGGAGGAATCGACGGCAAAGGTTGGCCATTTGGGCGGCCCGTTTATACATCGGATATTGTAGCCTTACTGCAACAAACCCCAGGTGTGCGTCATTTAGGCCCCGTCCTGCTATTTCCCATCCGCAAGCAAGGAGAAAATTGGCGACGACAACCATCGCCAGAACAGCTGATTGACCCAGGATCGGAAGGTTTGATTTGTTCTTGGGCTGATACAAATCTGCGTTCTAATCACGATATCCAAATCATTAATCGCTAATTAGTCATTGGTCATTGGTCATTTGTCCCCTTGTCCCCTTGTCCCCTTGTCCCCTTGTCCCCTTGTCCCCTTGTCCCCAATCCCCAATCCCCAATCCCCAATCCCCAATCCTATGGTTCAAAGTCGCTCTAGTCCATCTGTACGCATTCAATTAACCCCAATGCAAATACCCGAAGCTTTACCTGTAGCAGGTTTAACATTTGCAAATGCGGATATGGATGTGGCTGGGCGTAGTTTACTCTTGCATCCTGGGCATCCCAGCGAGATGATTGTGCAAGTGCAAAACTTAGAACAGCGTCCTTTGCGGGTGAGCTTAAGCGTTGAGGGAAACTTTCCGTCCCAGTGGTGTCAGATTGGCACAGAAGGCAGTGAGATACCGCCTCGTGGACAAATGGATGCTGTCCTCTACTTCTCAATTCCCGACACATTTTTTGAAGACCAAGAAGCGATTTCTCCTGGGAAAAAAGACAAATTAACTCTCAATTTTCGCAGTTTAATTACTCTACATATAGACCCAGGCACTGACAACGAACAAATTGAGAGAAGCGAGTATTTCGATTTATATATCCGTCCCTACACTGCCTATATGGAGTTCTTGCCAATTTTGTATCGAGAAGTGGACTTTATTGGTCGCTTTATAAAGATATTTGAGCAAGCTTTTCAACCAGTAGTTGATAGTTACAATGTGATGTGGGCAAACCTCGATCCCTTAACAGCACCACAAGCACTACTACCCTTTATGGCTCATTGGGTTGCTTGGCAAGTAGATTCAATTTGGGATCTCCAACAACAGCGGCGTTTAATCCGTCGGGCAGTAGAACTTTATCGCTGGCGGGGAACTCGTAAAGGATTGCGTCTCTATTTACATCTTTATACTGGTTTACCGCTAGACGAACATTTACCTAATGAAGCTGATAAACATATTAGTATTACAGAACCTTTTGGCCCAAGTTTCATTATAGGAGACGCACAACTAGGAAATGCAGTTTTAGCAGGTGGGCAACCATATCACTTTATAGTGCGTTTGCGTTCAAATATTTCTAGTGGCATCATCAATGAGCAACTTATCGAAAGAATCATCGAACAAGAAAAACCTGCTTTTTGCACTTATGAACTATCTATCGAAAATCCTCCTAATTAAATAATTCGTAATTAGTAATTAAGTAAGTAGAATCCAAAATTGCTATGTCCCATCCTTTCCCACCTCCACCAATCAAATCTTTTGAACGCCTACAAGCCGCAGACGGGTTACTAATCAATGCGGAACGCTGGCGCACAGCCCATGATTACCACCGGAATCGGCAAAATGCCCAATACCAAAGTTTAAACCAACCAGGAATTGTCTGCGGCTTAGGCGTTCGAGATGTGACTGCGCCAAGCCAAGTTGAAGCTAGATATCGAGATGGGCGTTGGGTGCAAATTCAACCTGGTATTGCAATTGATTTAGCAGGTAATCTAATTGTTGTGCCGACTTCTTATGATTTTCCCATTGATATAGAAGTAGCAAGTTCCGAACCGCTCATGATCTACTTAGTAGTTACCTATGTAGACCCTGATGAATTGCGGCGCGGACAGCAAAGAGATATTGTTCAAGAAACTTATCGAATTGACCAAAGAAACTCCATACCAGTCAGTTCAGAAATAGAAATATGTCGCATACTTTTGCAACCAGGACATACTGAAATTATCCAACCTGTAGATGCTTTCTTTCCTGGATATAACAATATTGATTTGCGTTATCGCCGTCAGGCACAAATGCGTCCTCAAGCACTTGTATGTATGGCGCAGGCGAATCATAGCGATCCTGAATGTGCGCGTAATTTTTTCAGCCTTTCGTATTTGTTACAAGCAGTAGAACCTCTATATCCCAGTTTGCGAGGAGCTGATGAACCAGGTCAGGTTTCTTTAGGAGAAAATATTCAAGACTATGACATACTTTATCTGACAGGTGGACAGGCCATATCTTTAAATAGTCTTGAATTTGAATCTCTAAAAAATTACTTAAATTTAGGCGGTGTGCTTTTAGTTGATGCGCCAACAAATGCTAATGCTCTAATTGAGAGTACTCAAGCATTAGCACAACAGTTAGAAAGTCCTTTAAGACCTTTAGAAGAATTGCAACGGAGTCATCCTTTAAGGACAAAACCTTTCTTATTTGCTGCCTTGCCAATGGTTAATCAACAGCAGATTAAACTGTTAATCGGTGGAGGAATTATTTTAGCGATTGGAGATTTAGCAACTGCTTGGGGACTGGATAGAGATTTGAGTTTACCCAGATTGACCATTCGTACAGCTCAGGAACTCGGAATTAATATTCTTCACTATGCTTGGAAGCGGCGACAGTTGATAGGTTTGCAACAGGAAGATAATTCAGGGCAATGGTAAAAGCCAACTTAGTAGAGTATTGCACCTATTCCACATTTTTGTAGCAATACCTTCCCTCTAATATCGAGCGAGCGATCGCTTTCACCTCACTTTAAATCAATACACTTTAAACCACAAATCCTAGAACTACATTTAAAGCTGTACGAATAAGTTCCCAGTACTCTGACTCCAGCACACCCACCAAACCCAAAATACGACTATTGTCAACAGCACGAATTTGCCCAACATCAATAAAACGGTCTTGATCTAGTCCATTATTTGGTGTTGCTTTTACATTTACAACGTAGGGGGCTTGTTTACTTCCGGGTCGAAATGGCATGACAATTGTGAGCAACCCATACTGATTCATGATGTCATTTTGCACAATCAAGCAAGCACGGATTTTTTTTGCTTCAGCCCCCACTGTTGGATCAAGATTCACCCAACGTATTTCTCCTCGCCGATAAGTTAAATTATTCCCTGGCATTTATGCCATCTCCAGCAACGCTATCCCAAGCAGCAATTTCAGTTTGATACTCTGCATCTTCAGCATCCTGCTTGAGGGCTGCAATCATTTCTGCTGCCAAAATTTGGCGTCGGTGTTCTGCTAGCAATGTATTAATGTATGCACTACGATTTCCTTGTGCATACTGATCTACAAATTCTAGAATGTCTTCTTCTAAGGTAATTGTGACTTTGAGCATCTATAATTAATTTTTAGTATTACTATTTAGTATGATTTTATCATCATACTAAAATTACAGTAAAGCTATAGACATATAGTGCCTTGCAGTCAGACATGGCTTTAGTCTATTTCTTTAGCTATAAAAACTAAGCGGACAAATATTTTTGGCAATTAATATCAATCTTCTGCCCGCAACAACCAAAAGCCGCTATAAGTCATCCCGGAATCATCAGGTTGAACTAACAAAAAATGTAATCCTTGGCAATGCTTTTTTCGTTGTTCAAATGCTTGGGCTGCTGTTGTAACTTCTGGATCTTCAAAAGTGGCAACAATCCACCTGTCCACTAAGCCAGCCTCTAATACTAAGCCATCTGGTGCGCCAGAAATATAGTTCAAGGCTACAGGGCGGGCTTGCTGCAACCACCGTGCTAGACGCATCGATTGCCGTCCACCATAAATTACTACACCAGGGACGGGTACTGTTGACGCTAAACCCAAATTGATGGGTTTGAGATGTTCTGGGATGTGCAAAATGGGAATGGGGCGATCGCTAAATATCGTTTCCACATCATTAGCAGCTAAACTTGCAAAACGCCATTGTTCTCCCCAGAGGTTTTCTGGTAATGGTGCTGGGGGTGGTTTATCCAGCGCTGAGGGATATTGCTTTTCTTGTAGCCACTGCTTCAACGCCAAAGTGTGGCGCGTAGGTTCGACATTAATACCTAAATTGCGTCCAGCCGCCTCAATTAAGCTGAGAGACTGAGGACGAAATACCTGAATTACATCTGGTAATTTTTCACCTGCGGCTAACTCAAGTTGAGCAGCAACCCAACTCGAATTTGCTGCTGACTGGAGACAGCTAGCTTCATACTCAATGCTGCGAGTTGCGTCACAAATCAACAACTCCCATAAAATTTGTCCAGATGCATCTTGCAATGGACGACGATAAAAATCAACCTGCCAAATTTTCATATTATGTGGGCATGGAGCATTAGGGATTGGGCATGGGGCTTTGGGAAATGGGGGTATGGCAGAGATCAATGAGAGTTAAAACTGAAAGTTTTAGGTTCAGAGGTTCAACGTTCATGCTCAAAGGTTCAACGTTCATGCTCAGAACTTCAACGTTCATGCTCAGAGCTTCAAAGTTCATGCTCAGAGCTTCAAAGTTCATGCTCAGAGCTTCAAAGTTCATGCTCAGAGCTTCAAAGTTCATGCTCAGAGGTTCAAAGTTCATGCTCAGAGGTTCAAAGTTCATGCTCAGAGGTTCAACGTTCATGCTCATCTCCCCATGTCCAAGACTAATTTAAAAAGCCTGAATCCATTCTTTAACAGAATATTCAGTCCAGATGCTATTTTTCCAGTAGGGATCATTTTCAATTAACTGGCGCACAGTGGCTTCGTCTTCGGCTTCGTAAATCCCAAAAACTTTTGTCACATCCTTGGTGGGGCCAATAGTAATAAGTACACCTGATTCTTTCTGTTTTGCTAATCCGTCTAAATGAGCTTGACGGTGGGGGGCGCGTTTTTCGAGAACATCTTCGCAGTAAGTTCCCCAGACTACATATTTAGGCATGGTTAATCAATTAAAAATTTAAAATCTTAGTTTACAGGGTACAGGGTACAGGGGATAGTTTTTCTTTGCTGTGCCCTGTCACCTGTAATCTTTTCTCTTCTTTACTCCTAACTTCTCAGGTTTACGCCGAATTTTTCCACTAAGGCTTCGCGGACTTTATTGTGTACTGGTTCGACTTCAGCCTCAGTAAGGGTGCGATCGCTAGCCCGATAAATTAAGCGGAATGCTAAACTCCGCTGGCCTTCGGGGACATTTTCGCCGCGATATTCATCAAATAATTCCACCGATTCGAGCAAATCTTTACCAGCTTTGGTAATTACTTTTTCAATTTCGGAAACTGAGATTTTCACGGGTGCGAAAAAGGCGATATCGCGATCGCTAGCTGGATAGGTAGAATAGGGCTGGAATGTGGGAACCAGAATTTCATCTTGTCCTAGAGAATCTAAAAGCACATCTAGATCCAACTGAAAAACATAAACGGAATCTGGTAAGCCTTTTTCTCGTCGCAGTTGGGGATGAAGTTGTCCAAAAATACCCAGCCTGTTACCGCGAATCCACAGGGAAGCGGTGCGTCCTGGATGTAAGCGATTATCTCGACAATCGGGTTGAAATTCTACCTGCAAGGCAAGTTGCCGAAACACATTTTCTAAAATGCCTTTGGCTTCAAACCAGGTGATGGGTTCTTCGCGTCCGCTTTTTGACCATTTGCCAACAGTGCGATCGCCTCCCACAATCCCCGCAAGGGCTTCTGTTTCTTGCAAACCGTCTTCTTCTCGCCAGAAAATTTGCCCGATTTCAAAACCGTTGAGCGCACCATTACCTTGCTCTAAATTGTATTGAAAGGCATCAATCAGCCCAGATATCAAATCGTTTCGTAGCGCTGAATATTCGACAAATAAGGGATTTGACAGTACTATCTCTCTGTCTTCTCCTGGTTTGACTAAAGAATAGTGGATTAATTCTGTCAACCCTTCAGCCCGGAGGAAAGCTCGTAACTTGCGAATCAATTCCTCGTCTAAAGGCAGATAGCCAGCTTCCGCTTTTTCTGGTAAGGTATCGCAGAATTTGTTATAGCCATAAAGGCGGGCGATTTCTTCAATTAAGTCAATTTCTCGCTCTAAGTCGCGGTAACGATAAGGTGGGACAGAAACTGACCACGTGGGTTGATGCGTGCTATTTTCTCGTGGAACATCGGCTGAAGGAGTCAACTGACATCCCAATGCTGTCAGGATGCGCTCAACATCTTGTGCTTGGAGTTCACCTGTGTCCTCTCCTAAATCGATTGGCCCCAATATCTGATTAACTCGGTCTAAACGCAATGCGATGGAACGACTCCAGGTAGATGGGTCGGGGCGGGTGTCGGCAATTTCTTGTTGGACAAGAATTCCACTAGCTAATTCGCTAATTAAAGATAAGGCGCGGCGATTAGCTATTTCCAACTCAGCCCGGTTAACTCCCCGTTCGTATCTGCCAGAAGCCTCACTTCTTAACCCAACACTCCGGGAAGAACGGCGAATTGCTACGGAATCAAATAAAGCTGCTTCTAAAACTAGGCTTTGAGTCCCTTGATGGACTTCTGTTTCTTCTCCACCCATGACTCCCGCCAGTGCAACGGGTCTGTCGTTGGCGGTAATTAACAAATTTTGGGTTGATAGGGTGCGAGTTTGTCCATCCAGGGTTTTTAAAGATTCTCCATGATTAGCGAAGCGGACACCGATGGTTAAATTTTCGCTACTTGCAACTGATTTTAGGCGATCGCGGTCAAAGGCGTGCAGCGGTTGTCCCCATTCCAACAAAACGTAATTAGTAATGTCTACGACATTGCTAATAGGACGTACCCCAGCAGCCCGCAAACGCTGTTGTAACCATTCGGGAGATGGAGCAATTTTTACCTGTTCAATTACCGTACCAATGTATGCAGGACAAGCTTGGGTATCGGCAATTTTTAAAGCTAAATTTCCGGCACTTTTGGTAATAGAGACTTCACCGGGTTCAGGAATGCTTAACTTTCCACCAGTTAAAGCTGCTACTTCCCGTGCTACGCCTACCATACTCAGAGCATCAGCGCGATTTGCAGTTGCAGTTAAGTCTAAAATGACATCATCTAGACCCAACAAAGGACGCACATCACTACCCAATGGTAAATTTTCCTGGGTAAAAATATGAATTCCGTCTATATCAGTGGGCAAACCGAGTTCCTTTAAAGAACAAATCATGCCTTGAGATGGGACACCACGCAATTTTGCAGGTTTAATTTTTAAATCGATGTTGGGTAAGTAAGTACCCGTAGTTGCCACTGGTACATAAATATCTGCCTTCACATTGGCAGCGCCACAGACAATATTTAAAGTCTCATCTGCACCGATATCCACTTGGCAAACACTCAATTTATCGGCGTTGGGGTGGGGTTGACGCTCAAGCACTTTCCCTACAACCACGCCATTTGCCCAAGTGCGGCGGTCTTCAATCTCTTCAACCTCAAACCCTGCCATTGTCAGGGTTTCGGCTAATTCTTCTGGATTAAGTTTTATCTCTACTAGTTCGCGCAGCCAATTTAGAGAAATACGCATGGAGTGTGCTTGTTTTAGGAATCGTCTTTTGCTCTTATTTTAGGGTGCAAGAAGCGATCGATGGCTACTCGTCCCGCAAGGCTTACTCTTTCACTTGAACAATCCTACTACGTTAGACTGGCAGAACAATCTCTCATGCTAATCTTTTCTTCGTGTCTTGGCTTGTGTCAATGTGGGAGATATGTTTGCTAAAAGAGCAGTAGCTCATATATACAAATGGAACCCACGATTGAACAGTTAAAGGCTTTCTATGATTTATGTGTGCAGAGTAAGTAACTTACTACAAACGGTTGAGCTAACCAGGTACGACACGCGATCGCAAAGAATAGTAGTGTTATATAGGTCAAACTATTCAAGTATAAATTTTGAATAACACAGAAGAAATCATCCAATGAGTAATTTAAATTATCAGCAATTAACTGAAGCGGAATTACGGGAATATGTAAAGCATCATCCCCAGGATGAAGAAGCTTTTCAACACTATTTAAGAATTGTTAGAGCCAAGCCAAATAGGGTTGTGGTTAGCACAGGTGAATAGTTGGAGGCTGAGTTAAGGAAAAGACTGGCATTATGAGCAAAACTTTATACTCTAACTTGAGTCCAGCGTTAAGTAGCGTAGACCTAGCATCGAAACAATATTATGGGAATATGCTGACTGAAATTTTCAAAATCGTTATCTGTGGTTATTATTTTGTAATTTCTCCGAGCAGCTGTGGAACAAATTAGGAAATCTGTGTTTGCACCTTGAATACCGTTGCTTCGGCAAATATTATAAAACTCAGAAGCAAGCTCATAGTCTTCTAAATCTAACTCGAGATTGGGAAATGCACGGAGATAACTTTTCAGCCGATTGTATTGGTTGGCGTCACGAATCCCTGAGAGTATCTCTTGCTGGACAGCACCCAACAAAACAACTCGACCATCAGTAATTAATTCTCGCAACACTGCAACATGAGGTGAGCCGTCAATTTTATAATTGCGTCTGAGAGCTAAAGACAGACTGAAGTATCAACAATGACTTTCATCCACTGCGGCGTTGTTGCTTGTAGTCATAATCATCCTCGTATTCAATCGTGCCAAATAGCTCCAGAATTTTCAGTTGCTTTCGACGTTGTACATACTCTCGTAATGCCTCTTCAACAACGGCATTTTTAGTTGAATGACCACCAAGTTCGAGAGCTTCCTTAATTAAGTTTTCGTTAATTTCTAGATTAGTAGTCATGTGTAGATTATCGCACAAAGTAATGTGGATCAAAAAAATCAATGGAGTGGTTAATCTAAGTCAAATGCATAAAAACTATTTTCAGTAATTCGGCGCGAGTAAACGGTTTAGTAAGATATCCAGATGCGCCTACTAATTTCGCTTTTACTTTGTCTACAATCCCTTTACTACCAGTGACAAAAATGATCGGAGTCTTTTGAAATATTGAATTATTTCGTATAATACGACACAACTCATAACCATCGATTCCTAGCATATTTAAATCCAGCAAAATTAAGTCCGGTTTGTGCCTTATAATTGACAAAACCGCTTTTACCGGATCGTTGATAGTCACTACAGAAAAATTTTCATTTTCTAAGAAACGGCTAATTTCTTTGAGAATTGTGGGGCTATCATCTACAGAAACAATTTTGTGGACTTTTTGTGCCGTTACAGTAGCAGCCGTTACTATTTGGGAAGCAGGATTTATGTTATTTGATATTGTTGGTTCCTGAAAGTTCTCTTTTGAAGGAGGAGAAATTTGTGGTAATTGCTGAACAGGAGCTAAATTCTCTTCAGAAATATCTGGGAAAGAATTGACGGTAGTACTTAGTTCTTTTTTGGTGTCAACTAACTCTCTTATGAATTTTGATAAAACCGTAGGCGTAGCCTGTCGTAGACATCGCTCTTCAAATATCTTTGGTAATTTATCAAATGGTGGATCGGGTTCATGCAAGATAATCGCACCCTTAAGTATGTAAGGGTATAAGTTGCGAGCCAGTTGGATTTCATCCTGATTCAAAATCGTAGCCAGATGACACAGGCTGAAACCCTTCATCCAATTAGTTAAATCTGGCTGAAGTTTTGGTAAATCTTTTTCCTCAATTTTGCTATTAATCAACAGATATGGACGTTGATATGGAGAAGAAATTTGGGGAACAAAAGCTTGCCAATTTTGTAATTTTACTTGGCAAGATTCTAGAATTTTTTCTACATTTAGCCTACAAATTCTTGGCATTTTATCAAGTGGTTCTGCTAATTCATAAGTACCTTCTTTGATTAGCAAAAATGATTCAATCACCTCTTGAACTAATTCCTGAATCAGCACTGCTGCTTGTGTAGAATGTAGATATTGTTGACTAACAAGCCAGGATATAGCCTGATACTCAGGAGGGTAGCTTCTCGAATTGCTGTCATCTTCGATTAACTGAATGTGTGAATCAGGTTCAAACATTAGACGTAGTTGAATCCGAACTTCACTAGTAAGCAGTGGAATTTGGTGGCTGAGGCGACGCAAATGACGTTCTACTCGATCAAACGGTTCCACTGAATGGGTAGCGTAGGTTATTTTTCCCTGTTCTAGGTAAATCGACCAAGAAACTGAGTTACTCAATGCTTGCAAACAAGTACTGTCGGAGCAATTAGATAACTGTCTTAACAAGCTTAGAGGACGTAGTTTGGTGAATGCACCAGAATTATTCATATTTCTCAAGTTTTTTGCGGAATCAACAACTAAACATTTGTAAATTGAAGATATTAGCTATGAAGTATTTTCTTCTTTGTAATATTTCTCTACGCACAAATTATTCCTTTTAAAATATGTATATATTAAAAGTAATAACTTCTAGAGACTGCTTGTTACATTTGGCACATTATACTTAATTGATTTATCTCAAAAAAAAGTATGTGGGTATGAATAAACGTAAACACCTATCATAGCTAGATTATTAGTAGATGTTGGTTACTTCTGGATTTTACTTACTACCGACAACTTTTGGCTGAAGACCTTAATAATGATGTTTATTGATGCCCACTCACTTAAAAAGGTAAATTCGATTCCAAGTCTTTACAGTTACACTGGTATACTTCTAGAGCTAATGAGCTTAATTAGGGTTAATTACTTTTATGTAAAACACCGATTATCCTACATAAAATCTTTAAAAAGTTATATAGGAAAGTTTACGTATTTATTGTACTGTAGGGTTAATGGATATAAATTTTGGGTAGATACATTACAACAGGGAATGCTGGGTTTTGATAAACTCTTTTTTGCTAAACTAAACTGTTCTCAAGTTCTTTTTAAATATGTAAAGAACTTCATGAAAAAAATTTGTTTAATAAAAATTAGAGCGTCTACCACTAGATACTATATTCTGTAAGTCGCCTCAGCGACTGTAATTATATACTCTGAGCAAGGGAAAACAAAGCTTTGAACTTTAACATAACACAAAAAGTTATGCATGATACATTAAGACTTGATGAAGTAGTAGAATTTGCTGAGAACCCAGAACCACGTTGTCCTTGTGTACTCTTACTAGACACATCTGGTTCGATGCAAGGAGACCCGATTGAGGCTTTAAATCAGGGTTTATTGAGTTTAAAAGATGAATTAGTCAAAAATTCCTTGGCAGCAAGACGCGTGGAAGTGGCGATCGTAACTTTTGATAGTAATATCAATGTAGTACAAGACTTTGTGACTGCCGACCAATTCAATCCGCCGATTTTGACAGCCCAGGGATTAACTACAATGGGTGCAGGAATTCATAAAGCTTTAGACATAATTCAAGAGCGGAAATCTCAGTATCGTGCCAATGGCATTGCTTACTATCGTCCTTGGGTATTCATGATTACCGATGGAGAACCGCAAGGCGAGCAAGAAAATGTGGTAGAGCAAGCATCCCAACGGCTACAGGGGGATGAGGCTAATAAGCGGGTAGCATTTTTTACAGTGGGTGTAGAAAATGCGAATATGACGCGTTTAAATCAAATAGCTGTGCGTACCCCCCTGAAGCTGAAAGGATTAAATTTTATCGAGATGTTTGTCTGGCTGTCAACTAGTATGTCAGCTGTTTCCCATTCGCAGGTGGACGAACAGGTAGCATTACCGCCGATTGGTTGGGGGACTGTCTAATTAAAAATCGCAGCTTGATGTTTACACAGCTAGCTGCTGGAAAAAAATCTATGAACCTATCAAAACAGATTGCTCAATGGCAGATTGTGGCTGCGTCTGTATGTGGAACAAGTCACTTAAAAAACAATCAGTTATGTCAGGATGCTCATCACTGGCAGATTTTATCAGATAACGTTTTAGTGGCGGCCGCAGCAGATGGCGCGGGTTCTGCTAGCCTTGGGAAAGTTGGAGCGATGGTTGCTGTGGAGACAGCAATAGAAAACATTTCAACCATTGGACTCACGCGGAAAATTTTGACTGATGATGCATTGGTGCGATCGCTCTTAAATGATGCCATACTAGCTGCCAAAAAAGCTGTGGAGGATGAGGCGGCTACTTGTGACAAACAGCCTCAAGATTTAGCAACTACCTTAATTGTGATGCTCGCCACACCAGAAGTTGTAGCTGTGGTACAGATAGGTGATGGTTTAGCAGTGGCAAAAGATGGCATGGGCAACCTGTTGGCACTGACTATGCCTGACAGCGGCGAATACATCAACGAAACCACTTTTTTAACTTCTCCTACTGCCTTAGATACAGCCCAGATGAGAGTCTGGCGCACAGACATAGTAAACGTTGGCATCATCACTGACGGATTACAAATGCTGGCTTTGAATATGGTTGTTGGCGAACCTCACAAACCCTTCTTTTTTCCCCTGTTTGAATTTGTAGCTAATGCCAAGGATAAGACAGAAGCAAAGGAGCAGTTAGTAAAGTTTTTACGCTCAGAACGGATTACCCAACGCACTGATGATGATTTAACACTCATTATAGCTGCATTCAACAACTCATAAGCAAAAAATTTACAGGTTTCACATCTTACAATAACTCCGTTAGCGGTAATTTCATTATGCAGGTACTACGTTGTTCCCCTAGAAAAGAAATCCTCAGTCTCAATGTCAGTTTGGGACGTGGCGGTGAAGCTTGTGTTTATGCAGTGCCATCCGATAACAATTTGGTGGCGAAGATTTACCACAAGCCAACGACTGCCCATGCTGATAAACTCCAGGCGATGCTTGCCAACCCGCCAGAAAACCCTACGGCGAGTTTAGGGCATATCTCTATCGCTTGGCCAGAGGATTTATTACGGGCGGCAGATGGCAAAAATATCATCCTGGGCTTTTTGATGCCACACATTCAAGGGATGCGTCCAATCATCGACTTTTATAACCCTAGAACCCGTCGCCAACACTGTCCCCTATTCAACTATCAGTACCTGCTCCGCACGGCTCGTAACTTGGCGGCGGCTTTTGCAGCTTTGCACGCTAGTGGATATTGTATTGGTGATGTGAATGAGTCGAATATCCTCGTCAGTGACACAGCACTGGTGACTTTGATAGACACAGACTCTTTCCAAGTACTCGACCCCAACAGCAATGTTGTTTATCGCTGCCCAGTAGGTAAACCAGAGTTTACCCCACCAGAACTACAGAATAAAACTTTTGCCCAGCACGATCGCGAAATTTCTCACGACTTATTTGGGTTAGCAGTGCTGGTATTTCAACTCTTAATGGAAGGCACCCACCCATTTTCGGGGATTTTTCAAGGCGCTATTGAGCCACCGCCTTATGAAGCCCGCATTGCATCGGGTCATTTCACTTACAGCCAAAAGCGCTACGTACCTTATCTTCCTACACCCATTGCACCCCCTTGGGAAATTCTCCATCCCAGCTTACAGGAACTATTTGTCCGTTGTTTTGAAGAGGGTCACAATAACCCACTGCTGCGCCCCAGTGCCCAGACTTGGCTTTCAGCTATTGCTGAAGCCGAAGATTCCCTGATTACTTGCACGGCAAATCCTCAGCATCGCTACAACAACCACATGCGTAGCTGTCCCTGGTGTGAACGAACTGTGCGATTAGGCGGACGCGACCCCTTCCCATCACATCGGGCTATCGAAGCTAGAGAACATCTCCAACCGCGAATCAAACCGAAAAAGCGCTACACCCAGACACCGCATTTTCCACAGCGGGCCATGTCACCGCAGCTAAATTACTGGCAGCCAATAATTACCCCAAGCGGTGCGTCTTATAAACCTTCCAAGAAGTCAAAGTTGTACCCGATTATTTGTTGCTTGCTAGGTTTTGGTTTATTGGGATATGCGGACGTAATGATTAAATTTACTCAGCCGTTGGTTTCCCAAAATGCTTACACTCAACAAACGCTGAAGTCTCGCCAGACAACTAACAAACTCAGCTTCGCTGATTACTATCAGCAAGGTTATACTGCTTACAAAGACCGAGATTATGAAAAAGCAATTGCCAACTTTACCGGAGCAATTGAACAAGAACCGACACATGCCAGAGCTATTGTAAATCGTGGCAATGCCCGCTATAACATGAAAGACTACGAAGGAGCAGTCGTAGATTATAGCCAAGCTCTCAAAATCAATCCCAATCAAACCAAAGCTCTTGTGAATCGGGGTAATGCCCGCTATATGCTCGCTGAATATAGCAACGATCCCGATCTAGAGTATAACCTAGCGATCGCAGACTATAATCGCGCCATTGGTCTGGATAATAATGAAATTGAAGCTTATATCAGACGGGGAATTGTCCGCACCCAAATGGCTAAATACAGCGGTGAATCTCAACAAGCTTACAAAAGAGCGATCTCTGATTTTACTCACGCGATAAAACTTAATGTATCCAAAGCCGAAGCTTACTTTCAGCGAGGTGTTGTCTATTATCAAATTGCTCAATATAGCAGCAATTATGAGCAAGAATATAATCAAGCGATCGCTGACTTTAACCAAGCATTAACTATCAGTCCCAAACTAGCAAAAGTGTATCTCAAACGAGGTATGGTTCGCTATGAACTAGCACAGTATGGCGGTAGTGAATCTAACAAAAATCAGGCGAAAGCTGTCGAGGATATACAGGCATCTGCCAAAATCTTCCTTGAGCAAGATGATATGGATAATTATCAGCAAGCACTCAGTAACATGTGTGTAGTTGTAGAAAACAAATGCGATCCTTTATTCAACAGCTCAAGTAATGTGGAAAAAACTAACTAGAAACAAGTAACTTTTGTTACTAAAATATTATTTAGCTTGATTGAAAAAATCAAGCTTGACTAGGGTTAGCTGACGCTAATCCTAGTTCTTTTATGGGTGATATTTTTCTTTAATTGAGTTATTTATTCTTTTATTTCTAGATATTCATAGAGCTTTTATATAGAAAAGATTTTAATTTATCTTTCCTTCATAATTTTGCCGAAAATTATAGTTAGATTATTGACGGAGAAAAAGAAATCAGAAATCAATTTTTCTCCATCTAAGTGCATCCTCTTCATCTCGAAAAATTCAAATAATCATATCCCTACAAATCTCCGAGGTAATTGCATGAAAGCGGTGATTTTGGCTGGAGGTCTTGGTACACGCCTCAGTGAAGAAACCAGTATCAGACCAAAGCCGATGGTTGAAATTGGTGGTAAGCCAATCCTTTGGCACATAATGAAAACTTACTCTGCTCACGGCATTAATGACTTCATTATTTGTTGCGGTTACAAAGGTTACATAATTAAGGAGTATTTTGCTAATTACTTCTTACACATGTCAGATGTTACTTTTGATATGCGATTTAACCAGATGAACGTGCATTCTGGTTATGCCGAACCCTGGCGCGTCACCTTAGTAAATACGGGTGATAATACAATGACAGGCGGACGTTTAAAGCGAATCAGCGAACATCTTGGTAATGAGACTTTTTGCTTTACTTATGGTGATGGTGTCAGTAATATTAACATCACCGAGTTAGTGAAGTTTCACAAAGAACAAAATAGCTTAGGAACACTCACAGCCGTTCAACCAGCCGGACGTTTTGGTGCTATTTCTTTAGGATATGAGCAAACTAAAATTACCAGCTTTCGGGAAAAACCTGAAGGTGATGGAGCTTGGATTAATGGCGGTTATTTTGTGTTAGAACCAGAAGTAATCAACTTAATTGCTGATGACTCTACCGTGTGGGAGCAAGAGCCATTAGAAAAGCTAGCTGATATGGAACAGTTATCTGCTTTCAAGCATGATGGATTTTGGCAACCGATGGATACTTTACGCGATAAAAACTACCTAGAGGGGCTGTGGAAAAACAATCAAGCTCCTTGGAAGGTATGGTAAGAGAAGAGTTAGGAGTTAGGAGTTAGGAGTCAGGAGTTAAATAACAAATGACAAATAACTTTATAGATTTACTGTAATTTCAAGTACAATAATACTAATGTATGATTTTGCAATTATAGGTGGGGGAATAGTTGGACTCTCTACAGCGTTGGCTTTAGGAAAACGCTATCCCAATGCCCGTATTTTAGTACTCGAAAAAGAGAGTCAATGGGCATTTCATCAAACCGGCAATAATAGCGGGGTGATTCATTCTGGTATTTACTACAAACCAGGGAGTTTCAAAGCTAAATTTTGTCGTGACGGTTCTCGCTCAATGGTAGAATTTTGTCAAGAGCATGGAATTGAGCATGAAGTTTGTGGTAAGGTAATTGTTGCAACTGAAGAACAAGAGCTACCACGCTTAGAAAATCTCTACAAACGCGGCTTAGACAATGGCATAGAAGTCAAGAGAATCAGCCCCGAAGAAGTCAGGGAAATTGAACCTCACGTAAAATGTGTAGGTGGACTTCGGGTATTCTCAACTGGTATTGTTAATTACAAGCAAGTCTGTTTGAAATATGCCCAGTTAATTCAACAGCAGGGTGGAGATTTACACCTCAATACGAAAGTTCTGAAAATCTCTCCAAGTGGTAAGAATCAGGTACTGCAAACAAACAACGGTAGCTTTGAAACCCGCTTTGTAATTAATTGTACTGGATTGCATAGCGATCGCACCGCCAAATTAGGTCAAGTTGAACCCCAAGCAAAAATTGTTCCATTCCGGGGAGAATATTACGAACTCACCCCAGAGAAACGTTATCTGGTCAAGACACTAATTTACCCAGTTCCCAATCCAGACTTTCCCTTCCTGGGTGTTCACTTTACCCGGATGATTGATGGTAGCGTCCATGCAGGGCCAAACGCCGTTCTGTCGCTCAAACGCGAAGGGTACAAAAAAACCGACTTTGACCTGCGCGATTTTGTTGAAGTTATCACTTATCCTGGTTTCTGGAAATTAGCAGCCAAACACGCTGATGAAGGCATCCAAGAAATCATTCGTTCCTTTAGCAAAGCAGCCTTCACCAGAAGTTTGCAAAAATTAATTCCCGAAGTCCAAGCAGAAGATTTAGTTCCCACCCATGCAGGAGTCCGCGCTCAAGCCTTAATGAACGATGGTAAGCTTGTAGACGACTTTTTGATAGTATCCGGTCAAAACTCCATTCATGTTTGCAATGCTCCTTCACCTGCGGCCACATCTTCTCTAGAAATCGGTAAAGCGCTTGTGGCAGAAATTCCCCAACTTTCGCATCTAGATAGTGCAGTAACTGCATAGATACCATAGTTATTACTTCCGGAACTGCTGAATTAAAGGATGAATCTTGTATGGTGGGCATCTTTGCCTACCTGAAAATACAAGGGACAAGATACTCATCCCACAAGAAAAAGTATAGTGCATCAATTAAGAACCGCTATAGAGTGCTGCTACCCAATGGGTAAGTCGGCAAAAAGTTTTAGTAACTACGTAATGACTGTTAGCCGAGTCATCTAGTTTTGGTTGAGTCCAACTAACCCCCAAGCCCTTCCCTATCTCTCCCTAACCCTCTCCTCGTAAGAGAGGGAAGGGGAGCAAGATTCAAAACCTCTCTCCTAAAAGGAGAGAAGTCGAGTTATTGCATATAAACGAAAAATATAGCGGTTCCCTCTTGGATGCAACACGTAGTAGGGCGAATATCTGTGCGCCCCTAATTTAACTCATCAATACAAAGGCATTAACCACAATGAAAATATTAGTAACTGGAACAGAAGGCTATCTTGGTTCGTTATTACCGCCTCTGTTAATTGAACGGGGACATGAAGTTATCGGTCTAGACACTGGTTTCTATAAAGTTGGTTGGCTGTATAACGCTAATGGGGTGACACCCAAAACCCTCAACAAAGATATCCGCAACATCACCCCTGATGATTTGGAAGGTGTTGAAGCAATAGTTCACATGGCGGAACTCTCCAACGACCCAGCCGGACAATTAGCACCTAATATTACCTACGAAATTAATCATGTAGGTTCAGTTCGTCTAGCTAGCCTAGCTAAGGCTATGGGTGTGCGCCGGTTTGTATATATGTCTTCGTGCAGCGTCTACGGTGTTGCTACCGCAGGTGATGTCACAGAAGAATCCCCAGTTAATCCTCAAACAGCCTACGCAGAATGCAAAACTCTTGTAGAAAGAGATGTCAGACCACTCGCTGACGATGACTTCTCTCCCACCTTTATGCGGAATGCCACTGCCTTTGGTGCTTCTCCCAGGATGCGTTTTGATATTGTTTTAAACAACTTAGCAGGGTTGGCATGGACTAGCAAACAAATCAAAATGACCAGTGATGGTACACCCTGGCGGCCATTAGTCCACGCACTGGATATTTGCAAAGCAATAGTCTGCACTTTGGAAGCACCACGGGACATTGTTCATAACCAAATCTTCAACGTGGGAGATACAGCAAACAACTATCGCGTCAAAGAAATCGCGGAAATTATTGCTGATGTTTTCCCAGATTGTAAATTGTCCTTTGGTGACAACGGCTCAGATAACCGCAGCTATCGCGTATCCTTCGAGAAAATCAACACAATCCTACCTGGATTTAAGTGTGATTGGAATGCCCGACTTGGTGCCCAGCAACTATTTGATTTATTCAGTCAAATACACATGGCTGAAGATACTTTCTTGTTTAGAGGATTTACCCGCTTAAAACAGCTAGAGTATTTGATTCGTACCGAGCAAATTGACAAAGACTTTTTCTGGAATAAAAAGTAGTTAGAGTAGCCTAACACCAGCGAATAAATAATCTAAGCTTCCGAATCAAATAGTGTTGATTCGGACTTATCCCATCTATCAAATTATTTGCAATTAGTGAGTTGAAATTTATGGCGATCGCAAAATGTCGTTTCAGTGGTCAACCTCTGCATCAAACCTTTATTGATTTAGGAATGTCACCTTTAGCCAATGCTTATCTTAGAGCAGAACAGCTAAATAATGCAGAAAAATTTTATCCTCTCCACGCTTATGTATCTGAAGACACTCTGTTAGTCCAATTAGAACAGTTTGAAACTCCAGATCATATTTTCAGCGACTATGCTTATTTTTCTTCATACTCAGTAAGTTGGCTAAAACATGCCAAAACTTACACTGATATGATGGTAGAAAAGCTTGACTTGAATCATGATAATCAAGTTATTGAAATCGCTAGTAACGACGGCTACCTACTGCAATATTTTTTAGAAAAGGGAATCCCCGTTTTAGGAATAGAACCAGCAGCAAATATAGCCAAGGTTGCTGAAGCCAGAGGCATTCCTAGTATCAACAAGTTTTTTGGAGTTGAAACTGCCAAAGAACTCGTGAAACAAGGAAAACTAGCTGACCTTTTAATAGGTAACAATGTTTTAGCTCATGTACCGGATCTAAACGATTTCATTGCTGGAATGAAACTCATCCTCAAACCCAATGGCATTTTGACGATGGAGTTTCCTCATATTTTGCAACTTATTCAAGAAAATCAGTTTGATACTATTTATCACGAGCATTTTTCTTATTTCTCATTCCTGACTATCGAAAAAATCTTTGCAGCACACAACTTGCAACTTTTTGACGTAGAGGAATTACCAACTCATGGCGGTTCACTAAGAATTTATGCCAAACATGACGATGCTGATAATCACAGCATTAGTGAACGCGTTAGCCATTTGAAAGCAAAAGAAATCGCCGCTGGACTGCATCAGATAGAGACTTACATTACATTTGCAGAAAAAGTCAAAGAAACAAAGTACAAGCTATTAAATTTTCTCTTGACGGCTAAAGCAGAAGGGAAATCAATCGCTGGTTATGGCGCACCTGCTAAAGGCAATACATTGCTCAATTACTGTGGGATTGGTAAAGATTTTATCGATTACACAGTAGACTGCAATCCTTACAAGCAGGGCTTATTTTTACCTGGTACTCATATTCCCATCTTTGAACCAGATAAGATACGCGAAACAAAACCAGATTACGTCCTAATTTTACCTTGGAATCTCAAAGAAGAAATTATGGAACAAATGGCATTTATTGGCGAGTGGGGTGGACAGTTTGTAGTGCCAATTCCTGAAGTAAAAATTTATCCATGTCCTATTCCGGATAGAGTTTTAATAGCGTCGTAATTACTAATTACAAACAAGGAAATTGTCTACTGTTACTATTTTTATGCGTCATTGTGATAATAGGTAATATTTAAGTGAGTTCTAAATGAATATCAAACCATTTATTTTTTGGAAATCGCTAAATATTAATTAAAAGGTGTATCTACTATAAATTTGGACAGCCAAACCACAAAAGTTAGACCGGGAAGCAGTTTATTAATTACTAAGCTGCTGTTAGTACCTTTTTAACTACAAATTAGAGCTTAATATGAATAAACTGCTAACCATCGCCATTCCTACATTCAATCGTGCCCAGCTTTTAGATAAACAACTTACTTGGTTAGCTAAAGCTATTAAAGGGTTTGAGTCTGACTGCGAAATCTTTATTTCTGATAACTGTTCTACAGATAATACCCAAGAAATAATTAAAAAGTGGCAGCTAATTCTCAGTAATGTTACATTTACGTCAAATAAAAATAGCGGAAATGTCGGCGTAATGGGTAATATTGCTTGTTGCTTAAAAACGCCAACCAGTAAATATGTTTGGACAATTGGTGATGACGATCCAATTCAAGACAGAACCCTAGATTATGTGTTAATAACACTAAAAAAGCATTCAGATTTAGCGCTAATGTTTTTAAACTTCTCTGGTCGCCAAAAACGAACAGGTCAACTTGTTGTAGAACGCTGGTTGAATAGTCATAATGACGAGCCAACAGTTGATGGAAAAGCTGTATTTCAAAGTTATCTGAACGAAAATTTTGGTGGTGTACTTTTTATATCAGCAGCAATTTATCGAACAGATTTAGTACAACGCGCTGTACAAAGTTGGCCATCTGCTACTAGTAATTGGGCGTCTCAAGCATATTGGACTGGGTTTTGTGCTGCTCATGGAAGTGTCATTGTTACTAAAGACATTTATTTAGAATGTACGATGGGTGCTAGTCTTTTGGATCTTGACCCAACATGGAACTTCAGAATGCGATATGCCTACATACCTGAAGTTTATATAAAACTACTAGGGACAGGATATCCTCAGAAATTTTGTCAAGAAATGATTTGGCAGAATTTCCAACAAAAAACTGATTTGAAAATTTTATTAGGTGCTTTAAAACGTTGGCCTTTATTGACAATAAAGATATTTATTCCTTACTTACGTTTGTTAAGTATATCAGCTTGGGCAATTCTTTTTCCACCCAAGCAGCTAGAAAATAGCCTGTAATTTAGTGTATTAATTGTCAAGTACTTTATTGTTAATCCTAAGTCTTGACAATGACCAATTATATCCCAATTTCATTACTATCTATTCCTATGCAAAAATTACTGACTATTGCCATACCCACTTATAATCGTGCTGAATTACTTGATAAACAGTTAGCATGGTTAGCTCAAGCTATTAAAGGTTTTGAAGATGATTGTGAAATTTTAGTTTCTGATAATTGTTCAACAGACCATACTCAGGAAATCATACAAAAATGGCAAGCCATACTTAGCAATATCACATTTCAATCAAATAAAAATTTAAATAATTTAGGCGTAGTCAAAAATATTATGTATTGTCTAAATTCTACAACAACAAAATATGTTTGGACAATTGGTGATGATGACCCAATTCAAGATAGAGCAATTGCTTATGTGATTAACAAACTCAAGCAGCATGAAGATTTATCATTATTGTTCCTCAACTTTTCCGGACGGAACCAAATTACTGGCGAACCAGTTCATCCACCAACAATTGTTGGTAATCGTTGGTTTGATATAGATAGTGAAGATGGCGATGGTGATGGTAAAGCTATATTTGAGCATTGTTTCTCAAAAAGTGTCGGCGCAGTTATTTTTCTGACTGCTACAGTCTACCGCACCGACCTAGTAAAATGCGCTTTGCAAGATTGGCAAGATGCTGAGAATAACTGGATATCTTTAGCATATTTAGCTGGGTATTGTGCTGCTAATGGCAATGTAATTGTCACTAAAGAGACTTATTTAGAATGTGTTGTTGGTGTGAGTTATTGGCAGAAAGAACCAAAGTCTGCACTGTTAATGCAATACAAACACATACCCGAAGTGATTTTGAAACTGGAAGAAAATGGGTATTCTAAGCAATTTTGCAGACGGATGTTGTTGCAGAACGGTAAAGAAGTTAATTTGAAAGTTTTCTTGGGTGCTTTAAGAAGATGGCCTATGTCTGCTATTAAGACAGTAGTTCCATTTTTGGCTTTAGTTAGCTTGTGTGCTTTGGATGTAATAGTTTCTAAAGAATTTGGGTTAGCAGAATCACGCGAAGCTACTACTCACGAAATACGAAGCTATAAGCCATAAAATACTAAATTACTGATAAATATACATCGAACATAGAAGGAATTTAGACATGTTTAGTGCAATTAAACGCAAAATATTTACACTGGCTTCTGACGTTGAATATTACGTAGCCCGTTGGAAGCATAGCAGAAATCTGCCAGCATTGGAAGAAAGCGATCGCAACATCCTTAATGCTCTCCAAAAAGACGGCGTTTGCGTCACAACACTGGCAGATTTAGGATTAAATTCTACCTCAGAACTCCTTAAAGCTGCTTACCATCAATTGTCTCAGATGGAAAATCCCAACAACGACCATCTAGATGAAAAGTTACCGCAAATTTCCACAGTTACAGGGTTACCAGAATTTTATGCTTGGGGGCTTGAGAAAAGACTAGTCAACATCATTGAAAATTATATCGGTCTTCCTATTGCTTTTCATGGTGTACATTTACGCAAAGATTTTCCTAGTAGACATCAGTTTGGGACGCTGCTATGGCATAGCGATGCAGAAGACCGTCGCATTATCAAAATCTTTATTTACTTGAATGATGTAGAAGAAAAAACTGGGCCTTTTGAATATATTCCCCGCTCTTTAACACCCTTATTTAGTTGGAAATATTTTCAACTTTATTACAAACTTTGGAAGTCAGGTTATATGGGTATCGATGATGAAGAAGTAAAACCAGTCATCCCCAAATCAGCTTGGAAATCCTGTCCAGGCCCAGCAGGTACAGTCATTCTTGTAGATACGAAAAATGCTTTGCATCACGGCACAGTCCGCGCAGAAGAACGGTCAGCACTATTCTTTTGTTACACCGCCAACCCCCCCGAACGACCAGACCTCTGCACCCAATATTGGGATGATACTTATCCCAGAGCAGAGTTACGTTGTGCATCAAATGCAATTGAAGTTCCGACTTAGAAACCTTTTGTAAGTTATTAAATCCACGTTCATGACTGTTATTTTCTGGCGCAAGCATTAAACAGTTAGCAAATATTTTCTGTAGTCAACATTCATCTCAAACTAATCACATGATTTTCACCGAAACCGCGCTCAAAGACGCATTTATTATTGATTTAGAAGAAAAGCCAGACCACCGTGGTTTTTTTGCTCGGTCTTTCTGCGCCCAAGAATTTCAAGCACACGGATTAAAACCAACAGTTGCCCAGTGTAACTTGTCTTTTAACTACAAAAAAGGCACTATCCGGGGAATGCACTATCAAATTCTGCCAGCAGCAGAAACAAAATTAATTCGCTGTACTAAAGGCGCAATCTATGACGTAATTATTGATATGCGTCCTGAATCTCCTAGCTTTTTATCACATATCGGTGTAGAACTAACCCCAGAAAATCGCCGTGCTTTGTATGTACCAGAAATGTTTGCTCACGGCTATCAAGCACTCACAGATGAGACTGAAGTTGTATATCAAGTAGGTGAATTTTACACGCCAGGATATGAGAGAGGTTTACGCTATGATGACCCATTCTTTGATATTGATTGGCCTCTAGATGTGACTGAAATCTCCGAGAAAGATTTAAATTGGCCTTTATTGAGAATGATGTCTGTTGGTGGTACAGCTTCCAGATAATTTTAAACTCTTTATCTACGCCTCTCTGTCAGAAAAAAATAATTAGTTTGGGTAGAAATAAATGCTAAATAGTATTCTATCTCGCGTTGAAAATGCTATCTCTTTTATCTCAAAAAAAGTCCAAGATCGCATCAATTACACTAAGACACTACAGGTTGTTTCCCTAAAGCCCAAGCAGCCTTCCAAAGGAAATGTACTTCTTTCTTATCGGATTGAGCCATTTCTTTTAAAATCTGGTCAGCCAATGCCTAACGACCATACTTGGTACTGGGAAGTTTGGCAAATAGCCCAAACTTTTTTAAATTTAGGCTACAACGTTGATGTTATTCAGTTCCACAATGATAAATTCGTTCCGCAAAAGCATTACACATTTTTCATTGATATCCGTCATCGAATGGAAGCGCTTGCACCAAAGCTGAATAAAGACTGCATCAAGATTTTCCACGTTGACATTGCTAATATGGTGTTTCGCAATGCAGCTGAATGTAACAGGCTTCTAGAACTACAACGACGCAAAGGTATTACCTTAAAACCACAGCGTTTTGAGGTTCCTAACTTGGGAATTGAATATGCCGATTGCGCGATTGTATTGGGTAATGATTTCACAACTGATACATTCAAGTATGCCAACAAACCAATGTATCGTATCCCAATTTCTTCGCCTGTCGTTTATCCTTATCCCGACAAAAAAGATTTTGAAGCGGTAAGAAAGCGTTTTCTGTGGTTTGGTGGTAGTGCTTTAGTCCTCAAAGGATTAGATTTAGTTTTAGATGCCTTTGCCCAAATGCCGGAATACCATTTAACAATTTGTGGCCCGGTAAGTAATGACAAAGAATTTGAAAAAGCTTTCTATAAAGAACTGTACGAAACTCCTAACATCCATACTTATGGGTGGATTGATGTTAGTAGCGCAGACTTTATAGAGGTGACAAATAACTGTCTAGGGCTTGTTTATCCTTCTGTTTCTGAAGGGCAGTCAGGAGCAGTAATCAGTTGCTTGCAAGCCGGGTTAATTCCGATTTTGAGCTACGAATCTGGTGTAGATGTTCACGATTTTGGCGTGATTTTTGACAATCTTTCCGTTGACGAAATTAAGGCGAAAGTTAGAAGTATTTCCAATTTGCCTGTAGAAGATTTAAAGCTAATGTCTCGTCAGGCATGGGAATATGCAAGAGCAAATCATACCAAAGAAAAGTTTGCCCAAGTCTACAAAAATGTTGTAGAGCAAATTATCGAAAATCACAGCCAGAAAAAACAGACTGCTTCCACAGTATCTAGCAAACAACCAGTTACTAGCGATCGCTAATCTTAATTCCCATGAAAATGTACTTAATATTTAGTTATCAAAAATTATTAAGTGCAAGTTTATAGAGAATTTGTATCACAACCAACAGTTCCAAAAAGGAGTTTAGTTCATGATTATTATCGATCGCGCCTTACAAACCCGTGCAGCAGCAGGAAATCCTATCAAGGTGGGAATGATTGGTGCTGGTTTTATGGGTCGAGGAATTGCCAACCAAATTGTCAATTCAGTGCCAGGAATGGAGTTAGTTGCTATCTCCAATCGTCAGATTGATGCAGCTAAACAAGCTTATTCCGAAGCCGGAATTGAAGATATTCAAGTTGTTGCAACTGTCAGCGAATTAGAAGATGCGATCGCTAACGGTAAATATGCAGTCACAGAAGACGCTAAGTTACTGTGTCGGGCTGAGAGCATCGATGCATTAATCGAAGTCACAGGTGCAGTGGAATTTGGCGCTCACATCGTTATGGAAGCGATCGCCCATTGCAAACATGTGATCATGATGAATGCCGAACTCGACGGCACCATTGGCCCCATCCTGAAAGTCTATGCTGACAAAGCAGGTGTGATTCTCAGCGCCTGTGATGGCGATCAGCCAGGGGTACAAATGAACCTCTACCGCTTTGTCAAAAGCATTGGTTTAACTCCCTTATTGTGCGGTAACATTAAAGGACTCCAAGACCCCTATCGCAATCCCACCACCCAGGAAGGATTTGCTAAACGTTGGGGTCAAAAGCCCCACATGGTGGCTAGCTTTGCCGACGGAACCAAAATTTCCTTTGAGCAAGCGATCGTTGCCAATGCCACAGGTATGAAAGTCGCCAAACGGGGCATGTTGGGATATGACTTCAACGGTTATGTCGATGAAATGGCCCATATATATGATGTTGAACAACTCAAAGAACTGGGCGGCATTGTCGATTATGTAGTTGGAGCAAAACCTGGCCCAGGCGTATATGTATTTGCCACTCACGACGACCCCAAGCAACAGCACTATCTCAACTTATACAAATTAGGCGAAGGCCCACTTTACAGCTTCTATACTCCTTATCACCTCTGTCATTTTGAAGTTCCCCTGTCTGTAGCGCGTGCTGTCCTATTCGGTGATGCGGTTATGTCTCCACTAGCAGGCCCGCTAGTAGATGTTGTCACCACTGCCAAAATTGACCTGAAAGCTGGAGAAACCCTGGATGGCATTGGTTACTACATGACCTACGGACAATGTGAAAATTCCCCCATCGTCCAACAGCAAAATCTTCTACCAATTGGTTTAGCCGAAGGATGTCGCGTAAAACGAGATATTTCTAAGGATCAAGTCCTCACTTATGAGGATGTAGAATTACCTGAAGGCAGACTCTGCGACCAACTAAGAACTGAGCAAAACAGTTATTTTGCCTCAGAAAAAATCTTAGTAGCAGTTGGGTAATAGCTACAAATGAATCGGCTGTAGGGGTGTACAGCTATACGCCCCTAATACGTTTCGGAAAGATCCCCCCGCCTGCGGCGACCCCCTTAAAAAGGGGGTAAAAATTACAAAAAGCCCCCCTTTTTAAGGGGGATTGGGGGGATCTCCGAGGCCTCTACCAACGTATTTGTCACAAGAATTTCGTGAAGAGGATAGGAGTTATACTGCGGGACACTAAAGTTGTTGATAGTAATTTGCTGGGGAGCGTTGAAACAAACCTGATCGAAACTTTAGGTCAAATTGATGAAAATTGCTCTAGTCCACGATTATTTAACCCAGCGAGGTGGGGCAGAGCGTGTGTTTGAACTGCTTTGTAAGCGCTATCCTGAAGCGGATATTTTCACATCTCTGTACGATCCACAAAAAACTATTGATCTAGGCGATCGCATAGTCAACACAACCTTTTTGCAAAAGATCCCTGGTGCAGTCAAATATTTTAGGTCAATGGCTCCTTTATATTTCCCTGCTTTTCGTGCCTTGGATCTGCAAGACTACGATTTAATTATTAGCAGTAGCACAAGCTTCGCTAAAGCAGTGCGAAAAAATCCCAATGCCCGCCACATTTGTTTTTGCCATAATGTCACCCGTTTCTTATGGGATACAGCAACCTATTTAAGAGAGTACGGAGACTATAGATATTTTGCTCCTTTAATCGAACAAGTATTTCAAGTAATGAGAAAGGTAGACCTGAAATATGCACAGGAACCTGACCTTTACATTGCTAATTCTAGTGTTGTTGCCCGCCGTATTGAAAGTATTTATGGCAAAAAGGCAATGATGGTAAACTATCCAATTGATACTAGTAAATTTCTTTTTTCCGATATAAAAGAAGAATATTATCTGGCCTCAGCCCGGATGATCAGCTATAAGCGTCTTGATATAATAGTCGAAGCTTTTAATTGGTTAGGGTGGCGGTTATTAATATCAGGTGACGGGCCAGAACAAGCACGGTTAAAATCCAAAGCATTAAAAAATATTGAGTTCTTGGGACACGTAAGTGATAGAACCCGCAAAGACTTGTTTTCCAAAGCCAAGTCTATTATTGTCGCAGCCTTAGAAGACTACGGATTAGTTCCAGTAGAGGCTAATGCTAGCGGCACACCAGTCATCGCTTATGGAGCAGGTGGAGTATTAGATACTCAAATACCAGGTGAAACAGGAGTTTTTTTCAAAAGGCAAACACCCGAATCTCTACAAATTGCATTATTAGAAGCCAATGGCATTTCTTGGGATTACGATCGCATCCGTAATCATGCAGTCGCAAACTTTTCAGAGAATGCCTTCTTTGGGAAAGTTGAGCAAATTATTAACCAAGCTTGTGGCGGGCATCAAATATTCATTTGATCAAGTAGTCATTAGTTATTGTTTTTTGCTACATACCTAACTTTTAAAGTGAGCAAAAAAACATTCTTCGGAAAATCTTTTAGCGTAAGTCTTGAAGACAAGGATAATAAAAGTGGTTCAAAGTAGTCTAAATCCTCATATAACTCCAGCTTCAGAAACTGAACCAAGCTACGGACAATTGTTTGCCGTATTTGTGCGAAGATTTCCTTGGTTTCTAGCAGTATTAATTACTTCTATTGCTATTGCAGGTATGGTAACTTTGAAAACCAAACCAACTTATAAGAGTTCAATGCAACTGCTAGTAGAACCTAACTATCAAGGTAAGAAAGAAGGGGCGGGGTTAGACAACCAATTTACCGACTCTGATGTTGTGATAGATACTGCTACCCAGCTTAACTTAATGCAGAGTTCGGGACTTATCCAAAAAGCAGTTGATAAACTTCAGTCTGATTATCCAGATATAAGTGCAGCTGAGATTAAAACTTCTTTGGTCTTAACTCAATTAAGGAGTAAAGAAGATAATGTCGCTACTAAAATATTTCAAGTTGAATACACCGCTGGAGATCCAGAAAAGACACAAAAAGTTCTGGATGCAATTCGACAAGTTTATGTGGAATATAACAAACAACAACAGAATTCGCGCTTACAAAAAGGTTTGCAAATTATCAGAGAACAGTTAAGTAAAGCCAGTGAAGAAGTAAACGCGGCTGAGACCAATTTACAAAGGTTTCGCAGAAATCAGAACTTAATTGATCCAGAGTCACAGGCCAAAGCGATTGAGACAGCTTTGAATAATATTGCCCAAGAAAGACAGACAACTCGTGCTCAGTATGGGGAAGCTTTAGCACGCCAAAAATCTTTGGAAGAACAACTTAACCGTTCTCCTCAAAATGCTCTAGTTGCTTCTCGTCTGAGTCAGTCTACTCGCTATCAAGGCTTACTGAACGAAATCCAAAAAACTGAACTAGCACTAGCACAGGAACGTTTACGCTTTACAGATCAGACTCCAAGTGTGCAAAAGCTCAAAGAACAGCTTCAGAGCCAGAAGGAATTATTGCAACAAGAGGTAGGAAGAACTTTAGGCGGAAAGTCTGCTGGTGCATTGGCTTCTGGAGACTCTCTTCTTGAAAAAGGGCAACTCGGTGAAATTGATCTCAGCCTTGCTGGTCAGCTAGTGGAAACGCAGACCAATATAGTTGCTTTAACTGCTCGCGATCAAACTTTAGCTAAGAAAGAGAACGAACTGCGTTTTGAAATCAAACGCTTCCCGCCTCTGTTGGCTTATTACAATCGGATGCTACCACAGTTGCAATTTAGTCGTGAAAGGTTAGAGCAGCTTTTAAGAGCAGAACAGCAATTGCGGCAAGAACTTTCCAAGGGTGGATTTAATTGGGAAGTTGTAGAAGATCCCCAAAAAGGCGCACAATTAGGCCCTAATCTTCAACAGAACTTGCTATTAGGTGCTGTAGTTGGATTTATGTTAGGAGGCATTGCTGCCTTTATTCGAGAATCGGCTGATGATGCAGTTCACACCACTGCTGAGTTGGAAAAGCAAATGGCCATGCCGTTGTTGGGAACAACTCCCAAATTACCGCCAGCCAAACCCAGAGAATCAATGATCAAGTTGCCTTTTGGTAAGCCAGAAGTTCTCGCCCCTTGGACAATTCAGGTACTGCAATCTCCACCACGTTGGGAATCGCTGGATCTGATTTACAAAAACATTGAACTTTTAAATACTGTTGCTAACTTAAAATCTTTGATGATCACCTCAGCTTTACCTGATGAGGGTAAATCAGCTTTGGCGTTGGGTTTGGCAATGAGTGCTGCCCGTTTACACAAAAGGGTGTTACTGATTGATGCCAATTTACGTGATCCCAGTTTGCACCATCAACTGAATCTTCCTAATGAACAGGGGCTTTCAACTCTATTGGCTAGTGATGTAACTCTACCCAACCAGATTAGTCTTCAATACGCAGGTTCCGCTTACATCGATATTTTGACCGCTGGCCCAAAACCTGCTGACCCAGCTAATCTCTTGAGTTCCCCTCGGATGATGCAACTAATGGCAGCATTTGAAGAAAACTATGATTTGGTACTCATAGATGCTCCCCCAGTTCTCGGCTTGGTGGATGCCATGCTCACCGCATCATCTTGTCGTAGCGTGGTCATGGTGGCAAGCATTGGTATTGTGACGCGAAGTCAGCTTAATCAAGCAACAGCCATGCTGAGTAAGTTAAATCTGATTGGGGTTGTAGCTAATGGAGTATCAAACTCTAGCAGTAATTACGTCCCTTATATCAAACAACAGCAATTAGCCCTGCGTCAAGCTGTGGAAAAGTAGTACGTAATTCGTAATTCGTAAGGGTTTTAGATATTTCTTTCTCGTTTCTAGCCTCTGGCTGGAAATGCATTCAAAGCGGCTCTGCCGCGAGTAAGGGAGGCGGAGCCTCTAGGATGGCATTCCCAGTCTGAGACTGGGAACGAGGTAAAGACTGATTTAGGTAGGGGCAATTCATGAATTGCCCCTACATTTTTATGAACAAAGTTTAATTTTATTGCGATCAGGACAATTTCAGTATATTTATGCTATCTTTATGGGTCTTTAGAGAAATCACTGGCTCTTTAAAGAGTAAATAAAGAATTTATTTGAGCGATCGCTATTTCTACATACTCTTATATTCTAGAGATTAAAGCACCTTCATAAAGGCTAGAAGACAAGATTGGACTGGTTTTTTGAAATCTATCGACACAATCAGCACCTCAGTAAAATTAAACGTAAGTATAGATTTATGGGTAATTTCCCTCTACACATTTCTACTTTCAGTAGTTACCGGAAAAATACCAATTACCCATGAATATTGATAGTAACGTCGATTTGTAAACCTCTACACCAGCAGAATTCTGCACAATGTGTGCTTGGCTGAGTGGCAAATAGTAACAACATATTTTTGCCCTCAATTATCTCCAACTTTTTGGATTGACAACAAGATTCGGATTTGGGTCTTTGGCATTGATAGCCTTTGATAACGCCTCAGTAATTCACTCCTGTATAAACCCAAAGACATTATGACAACTTCAAGAATTCCAACTCTAGAGAATTTATATGATGTAACCCAGAAACACCAAGATAATCGTGGGTACTGCACACTCCAGTGGCGGCGGGGTAAGCTGTTGGTGAAGCCGCCTGGACAAGTAAAACAACCATATCTGCCTTCATTAAATAGTAAGCGATCGCTAGTAGAATGCTTACAACATTCTCCTGTAAGTTTGGTGAGCATAGATCCAAAACTGGGTGAGGGTTTGCTTAGGTTTTGGGCAGATGCCTGTGAAGAAGCTAAAAAACCAATATTCCTAAGCATACCCGCTGGCAATAAACTGCCTAACCAACCTTTGAAACAATTACAGCGGCTAATTGATGGGATTGCTGCTTTCGTGTTGCTGCTATTAGCAAGTCCAGCCATGTTGGCATTGATTGTATTAATGCATGTTTACTCGCCAGGGTCACTTTTTTGTGGTGAGTGGCGTGTTGGAGAACGGGGTAAACTCTTTCGGGCAATGAAGTTTCGCACGCAAAACATCACACTACTAGGGCGTTGGATGAGTAAATACAGTCTCGACAACCTGCCCCAGTTATTGAACGTGCTACGGGGTGACATGAGTTTGAGCGGCTCTCGTTGTTGGACTTTAGAAGATGCAGTACAGCTAAATAAACTGCCAGAAATTACAGCTTTATGGGAAGTAGACGCACAGTCTCACCTGTTACATCTAGATAGCCAAACACTGTAATTTATCTGTGCGGTAATTGATGGTTTCATCTACCGCACTGAGGCTATAGCAAAAATTGCTTAGGTAGCATCTATAGCGGTCTATCTACCTTGCTAAACTATTATGATAAAATCCATGCATTTCCAACTTTCTCAACAACTTCGTAGTCTGTTCAAAGCTACCAGCTTTTGGCAAGACAACTATTTGATATTGCGAGAATTTAAGCACTTTCGCAAAATTGCAATTTTAGCTCTGATATTTTCGGTTTTGGCGGCAACCTTTGAAGGTGTAAGTATTGGTTTCTTACTTTCCTTCTTGCAAAGCTTAACTAGTCCGAACGCTCAACCTGTCCAAACAGGAATAGAATGGTTTGATATTTGGATTCTGGGAGCTAAGACATCGGCAATTAATCGCCTCTACCGCGTATCTTTGCTGATTTTATTGAGTACTTGGTTACGTGCAACCTTTAACTATTTTTCTCAAGTTTACACGGAATTATCTCAACTACATCTTGCCGATCGCTTACGCAAGCAAATTTTTGAGCAGTTACAATCCTTGTCATTAACTTACTTTGCCAAAACTCGTTCTGGTGAACTAATTAACACAATTACGACAGAAATTGAAAGGATCAGACAGGGTTTTAGTGGCGGAGCTTTTTTAGTCACTAGAGGACTGACAACTTTTGTCTACTTAATATCAATGTTTTTGATATCATGGCAACTAACACTGATTTCAGCATTACTATTTACACTTTTAGGTGTAGGGTTGTCCAATCTGAACGCTAGAGTCAGAGAATCAAGTTTTGGCATGACAACTGCTAATGCTAATTTTACATCAACAGCCATAGAATTTATTAATGGCATTCGCACTGTTCACTCCTGCGGTACTCAAGAATTTGAGCGTCAGCGTTACTACAAAGCTAGCGACAAGGTAATAAGTACTACAACGAAAGTCGTGTTTACTTGGACACTTGTCAAACCAATCGCCGAAGGGGTCGCTACTACGGTATTGATCGGAATGATTATTTTGGCGTTCACTAGCCTTGTTACCAATGGAACACTACAAGTTGCTTCTTTGCTAACCTTTTTCTTTGTGCTATTTCGTTTCATCCCATTTGTTCAAGATATTAATGGCACAAGAGCATATCTCAGCACTTTATATGGTTCAGCAGACAACATTAAAAATTTGTTGAAAAGTGATGATAAATATTACTTTAAAAATGGCGAAATTGAATTTAAAGGTTTAAAAAGGTCAATAGATTTAGTATCTGTGGATTTTGGCTACGATGATGAAAATCTAGTGCTGCATAATATTACCCTGAGCATTGAAAAGGGAAAAATGACAGCATTAGTCGGGGCATCTGGCGCTGGTAAGACAACCCTTGCAGATTTGATTCCTCGGTTTTATAATGCGACAGATGGATATCTCTACATTGATGAAATTGATGTGCGACAGTTTGAAATTAATTCACTACGTCGCAAAATAGCTGTCGTCAGCCAGGATACTTTTATCTTCAATGCTAATGTTTGGCAAAATATTTGTTATGGTACTCCAGAAGCGACTAATGATGAAATTAAAAAAGCTGCTAAACTAGCAAATGCACTAGAATTTATTTTGGAAATGCCCGAAGGTTTTGATACCCAATTAGGAGACCGGGGTGTTAGGTTATCTGGAGGACAAAGACAGCGAATTGCTATTGCCCGCGCTTTACTGCGGAACCCAGAAATTTTGATTTTAGATGAAGCAACTAGCGCTTTAGATTCTGTATCTGAGCGCTTAATTCAAGATTCATTAGAAAAGCTATCTGTTGGGAAAACCGTAATTGCGATCGCTCACCGTCTTTCTACTATTTCTAAAGCAGATAAAGTTGTAGTACTAGAACAGGGACGGATAGTAGAGCAAGGTAACTATAAAGAATTACTTGATCTCAAAGGTAAGCTTTGGAAATATCATCAAATGCAGTATGAAGTGAGGCAACCAGATTAGGAATAATATCCAAAATCTGGTTGAGTTTAAGCTGTAGAGGCGTACAGCTGTACACCTCTATTCGTTGTATCAGGTATATGGTGGAATAGGAGCACCAACAGAAAAATAGTATCTTAATTCTCTTTATCCTTAAAAATAAGTGGTTAGGAACTAATCAAATTAGTACTATATGCTCAACACTAATGGAAAATATGTACGATAAAATATTTAAGAAAGACCTAATTTATCAATGCTCTAATTTTAATGTAGGTGAGGGCGGAGGTGTTGAAACTTATTTAGCTTCTCTATTTGAACATCGACCGCATGAAGTTAGCGATCGCGTGATAAAATCGCTTAATAATGTTGACCAAAGTCAATTCAAATTGCTGCACATCCACAGCCCAGATTTACTATTGCAGCTTACAGGAGAATGCCCTGTCATCTTCAGCGTTCATAATCACTCATTCTACTGTCCTAGTGGGACAAAATATTTAGCAGGACAGCAGACAATCTGCGATCGCAACTTTTCTTATTTAGGATGTACCTGGGGCAAACTAGTAGATAAATGTGGTAGCCGTAGACCTTTAAGAAGTTTGAAAGAGCTTCAAACTACTAATCAGTTCTTAGATGTATTAAAAAAGATAAAAATTACTTTTATTGCTAATAGTGAATATGTGCGGCAAGAATTGATTCAAAATGGTGTACCCCCAGAGCAAACTGTAACCGTACATTGTGGAATCTCTGTACCACAAACAGCAACTGCACCTTTAAGTTTAGAAGTTCACCAAAATCATAAAATTTTGTTTGCGGGACGAATTGTTTCTGATAAAGGTCTGGAATGGTTACTTAAAACCTTAATACATACAGACCCGAAAATTCAACTTGATATCGCAGGCGAAGGATGGGAACGATCCCGCTTAGAAAATTTAGCAAATACCCTAAGATTGAGTAACCGGATCACTTGGCATGGTTGGTGCGATCGCGATAAACTAAATAAACTTTATCAGCAGGCTTTTGCAGTCATCTTTCCTAGCGTTTGGCCTGAACCTGCCGGTCTTGTAACTCTAGAAGCATACTCTCGTTATCGACCTGTAATTGGTAGTGCAGTTGGAGGAATTCCAGAGCATTTACGAGATGGAGAAACGGGTATTCTTGTTCCAGGCAATAATATCAAAAAACTAGCTGATGCTATTAATGAGTTATATATAGATCATCAAAAAAGCAGATATATGGGCGAACAAGGTCATGCTTTATTGATGAAGGAATTTACAATGGCTGCTCATGTAAAAAATCTACAAACGATTTATGCAAAAACAATAGCAGAGTTTCCTTCTAGAGCGAAAAAATTATATAGCATCTCTCAAGCTAAATAGGCTTAATTTGGTCAAAAACTCAAATAGTGCATCTTTTACTTATAAAACGTAAAAGGAAAAAATATGTCATTGCATCAAGAATATCAACAACCTTTAGTCAGCGTTATTATTCCCACCTATAATCGCGCAGAGTATCTTAAGCAAGCGATCGCTAGCGCTGTTAAACAAACTTATCAAAATATTGAAATTATTGTTTCAGATAATTGTAGTTTAGAAAATCCCCAAGCACTTGTGGAATCTTTTGGTGATTCACGCATCAGATTTTGGCGACATCAGCAAAATGTGGGCATGATTGCTAATCAGCAACATGGCTTCAAAATGGCGCGAGGTAAATACGTTGCTAGTCTCCATGATGATGATATCTGGAAGGAAGATTTTTTAGCAAAGCTAGTACCACCTCTAGAAGCAAACCCTGAGTTAATTATCGCTTTTTGTGACCAATATATCATAGATGCTAATGGCGTAATTAATGATATTGGAACTGAAGAAAACACACGCGGTTACAAGCGAGATAAATTAACACAAGGAATTCATCAACCTTTCTCTAAAATTGGGTTAATAGATAAAAGCGTACCTACTGCTGCATCTTGTGTGATTCGCAATAATCTTGTCGATTGGGATAGTATTCCCCCAGAAGTTGGCGGAATGTGGGATTTATATTTAACTTACCTCTGCTGTGTCTCTGGTTATGGAGCTTACTACTATCCAGAAAGGCTAACGCAATATCGTGCTCATGAGCAAACTGATACTATGCTCAGTGGTAGTCGAGATGTGCAGGCAAAAATTCGCAAAGCTAAAAGCGAAATGTTTTGTTATCAAATCTTTATGGAAGACAGTCGTCTACAGCAATTTAGGACGTACTTTCAAGAGAAATGGTTAGAAGCTAATACAACTTTGGGAATTGGTTTGCTACGAAGTGAACAGATAGCAACAGCACGCCCTTATTTTTGGCAGTCATTGAAAAAACAAAAATTTAATGTGCGAACTCTAGCGGCATTAAGTCTTAGTTTTACTCCGCAATTTTTAGCAAGTAAGTTAATGAAAATATCGAAATAATATAGAAGTCTTGTCTCAATAGGCTTGGGTTAAGGCGTGATCCTCCTTAGAGGATATTTTAAAAGTCCTCTTGTAGGTAGCAAAACGTTTTAGATCCTCCTAAATCCCCGGATAAATTGGGGGACTTTGATTCCGGTTCCCCCTTTTTTAAGGGGGGCTAGGGGGGATCTTTCGGGGCAAAATCTCACTAACACCAAGCGTATTGAGTCTTGCTTAAGTTGGGAAAATTACTTTTTTTAACGAACTGCCATCTGTACGAAACGCTATGCGAACGTGCAGCGCCTTGCAAAGAAGGACGCAAAAAGAATAAGAAGAAGATTCTTCTCTGCGTGAAGTAAGAAAATATTTATGCAATAGGTCTATTTTTAAGGAAAGTAGTGTATGAAACTTTGTATTGTTACCCATAAAATCAAAAAAGGTGATGGTCAGGGGCGCGTAAATTACGAAGTTGCTCAAGAAGCAATTCGCCGTGGTCATCAACTAACATTATTAGCTAGTGAAGTTGCGCCAGAGCTAAAACACAATAGCCAAGTTAATTGGATTTCAATTCCAGTTAAAGGCTATCCCACAGAATTTGTGCGTAATTTCATATTTGCCCAAAAAAGTGCAAATTGGTTGCGTAAACATCGCTCTGAGATTGATTTGGTTAAAATCAATGGAGCAATTAATCTGGCTGCGGCTGATGTGAATGCTGTACATTTTGTCCACAGTTCATGGTTGCGATCGCCTGTTCATATTTCTCGCAACCGCCGAGATTTGTATGGTTTTTACCAATGGCTGTTTACGGCTTTTAATGCCCGTTGGGAAAAACAGGCTTTCCAAAAAGCGCAGGTTGTCGTAGCTGTATCAGAAAAAGTAGCCCAGGAATTAGTCGACATTGGTGTGCCGCGTTCTCGTATTCGCGTAATTGTCAATGGCGTTGACTTAGAAGAGTTTACCCCTGGTGAAAGCAATCGCCAAAAATTAGGTTTACCGGAGAACGTTACCCTAGCACTGTTCGCCGGAGACATCCGCACACCCAGAAAAAACTTAGATACAGTGCTGCACGCCTTGGCGAAAGTTCCCAATTTACATCTAGCGGTGGTGGGTCATACAGAAGGTAGCCCCTTTCCACAACTAGCAGCATCCTTGGGGTTAAGCGATCGCGTACATTTTGTGGGATTTCGCCGTGATATTCCCCAAATTATGCGGGCAGTAGATTTATTTGTTTTTCCTTCCCGATACGAAGCTTGTAGCCTCGTATTGTTAGAAGCACTTTCTTCAGGACTGCCTGTAATTACTGCCACAGCCACCGGGGGCGGAGAGTTGGTGACACCAGAATGTGGCATCGTCTTATCCGACTCAGATGATATTGATGCTTTGGCTGTGGCGTTGATGTCCTTGGTGAGCGTAGACGCGGAGCGGCTTGTCGGCAGACATCGCCCATTGATGCAGCAAATGGGCACAGCGGCTCGCTTGGTGGCAGAAAAACATAGCTGGACGACTATGGCACAAACTTATGTGGATCTATTCGAGGAGTTAAGCAAAAATGCGGAACACCGTTCTGATACCAACTTATCGCCGTCCTCAGGATCTCTCACGCTGCCTTTTGGCGCTACAGGAGCAAACTAAACCGGTTGATCAGGTGATAGTGGTTGTCCGCGATACGGATGCAGAAACTTGGCAATTTCTAGCGCAATTCAACGCGCCCAATCTGCCATTGCATACTGTGAAAGTCACACAATCGGGGGTAGTAGCAGCCCTCAACGGCGGACTAGCAGCAGTAGAGGGTGATATTGTTTCCATTACTGATGATGATGCTGCACCTCACCCAGATTGGTTAGAGCGCATCGCCGCTTACTTTACCTGTGATAGTTGCCTCGGTGGACTTGGCGGGCGTGATTGGATATACCACGGCAGCAAATTAGAAGACGAATCCCGCCCAGTAGTGGGACAGTTGCAGTGGTTTGGGCGAGTGATTGGCAACCATCACCTGGGAGTGGGAGAACCCCGCGAAGTCGATATTCTCAAAGGCGTAAACATGAGTTTTCGTACCCAAGCAATCGGACAAATGCGCTTTGACGAGCGGATGCGCGGCACAGGAGCGCAGGTACATTTTGAAATGGCATTTACTCTAAGATTAAAACGGGCTGGTTGGAAGATAATTTACGATCCTAATGTTGCTGTAGATCACTACCCAGCACAACGTTTTGATGAAGACCAGCGAAATAATTTTAATGAAATTGCCTTTATTAATTTAGTCCATAATGAAACCTTAGTTTTATTAGAGCATTTGCCATTTATCCGTCGGATTGTATTTTTATTCTGGGCAGTATTTGTGGGTACATGCGATAGCTTGGGTTTCGTCCAATGGCTGAGATTTTTACCTAGCCAAGGGCAGTTGGCAGGGAAAAAATTGCTTGCATCCTGGCGTGGACGTTGGCAAGGATATAAACAATTCGTAATTCGTAATTCGTAATTCGTAATGAATTTAATTTCTTCTTAGCTCTAGTAGTCTGTAAAGCTAAAAGTTATGGGTAAAAAAGTTCGTAATAAGGACTTTAGTCCTTATTTAAACACTAAAGTGCTTACTACAAACCTTAAAAATTAGCTTAGACATTGTACTAGTTAGCATTGGTAAATCTAAAATCTAAAATTGAATGAATTCTAGACAAATACTTTTCAATAGTTTTTTACAAGAAAGCTATTCTCCTGAGGAGCGATCGCTACAGGGTTGGATGGCGATCGCAGGCTTTGTATTACTGACTGTAGTTTGCTATTTTGCTGGTGCTACTGCCGCATTACGCCTAATTTACCCGGTGACAGCTTTAGTAGTAGCCATATTTTTATACTTACGGCATCCCATTCTCTACATCAGCTTTACCTGGTGGATCTGGTTTCTCACGCCCTTGGCTACCCGCTTGGTTGACTATCGGGTTGGCTGGGATGCTACCCGTCAGATGCTTATAGCACCATACTTGGTGGTGTTTGTAACCATCGCAACATTCTTACGACACTTTCCCCGCGCCTCACGTCAAGGGGGCTTGCCGTTTGTTTTGGCTTTTATTGGAGTGTTCTATGGCTTTCTAATTGGTCTGATTTATAATGCACCTATTCCCGTAGCACGGGGATTGATGGATTGGCTCAGTCCGATTATCTTCGCGTTTCACTTATTTATAAACTGGCGAGATTATCCTAGTTATCGCCAGAACATTCAGCGAACATTTCTCTGGTCTGTGTTGATTTTAGGAGCTTATGGCGTATATCAATTCGTCGTGGCTCCTGAGTGGGACAGGTACTGGCTCATAGAATCAAAATTATTCATGAGTTCTGGAAACCCTGTGCCTTTCGGGATGCGCGTCTGGAGTACATTGCACTCAGTTGGCCCCTTTGGTTCTGTCATGCAGGCCGGATTGCTGTTGTTATTTACCAGTTCAGGAAACTTAATTTTTCCTGCCTCCGCTGTTGGTTACTTGTCCTTCCTGTTGACACAAGCACGTACTAATTGGGGAGGCTGGTTATTAGGAATAATTATGATTGTGGGTTCAGTCAAAACCCGGATTCAAATGCGCTTAATTATTATAATTGTGGTGATGGCAATTTGTGTTGTCCCATTGACAACTATCGAACCAATTGCTGGGGTTGTAGCAGCACGTTTGGAAACATTTTCTAATCTTGAAGAAGATAACAGTTTTAAAGATAGATCGGGAAGTTATGACAAAAACCTTGGTTTAGCCCTTTCTAATGGTCTAGGTAACGGGTTAGGAAATATTTGGAAAGTCAACGAAAAAACTGGTCAAATTGAAGTAGTGGTGATTGATAGTGGCATTTTAGATATGTTTTTCACCCTTGGTTGGTTTGGAGCCATCTTTTATATGGGTGGATTAATTTTTTTAATTATTAGTGTCAGTAGTTATGGTGAAGGTCGTTTCGATAGTTTTATCAGTGCTGCCCGCGCTATTGGTATCAGTTCTTCTGCACAGTTAATTATTGGTAGCGGCATGTTAAGTGTGGCAGGGATGATTCTTTGGGGATTTTTAGCTATGGCTATGGCAGGACATAAGTACTATCAAACCGCTTCGCGGAGGCATTAGTCATTAGTCCAAGAGAAACCACGCCCACTCTTTAACGTGGTTTGAATTAGTCCGATGAAAGACAAAGTTTTTCCGCCCACAAGGGACGGGGTATGCACCAAAATCCAATGACCAATGACCAATAACTACTTAATCAACATCAAAAGAATTATTAATTACGAATTAATTCAAAAATATTTGACTGGATGCAAATTATTTTTTGTAGTTAGTTAAACAAAATCTTACAACTTAAATAGGACTGATATAGATTATGAAAGCAATTATTGTAATGCCACTGGCCGAGCAACGAGGTGGCGGTGAAATGATGCTTTGGGATTTGGTGCAGCAGGGGCGTAATGCTGGTGTCGAGTGGTTAGTGATATTTTTAGAAGACGGCCCGATGGTTGAACAAGTAAAGTCTCTTGGCATTGATGCGCGAGTTGTAGAAAGTGGACGTTTACGCCAAATCCACCGTTTTATTGCCGCCGTTTTTCGGATAGCTGCGATCGCTCGCCGCGAACGTGCAGATATAATTGTCAATTGGATGTGGATTACGCATATATCTGGAGGTTTGGCGGCAATGCTGGCGGGGTTGCCTGCTGTGTGGTATCAGCTAGAAGTGCCTAGTGATAAGACTTGGTTGGTGCGAATCGCAACTTTAATACCAGCACGCGCAATTATCACTCTCTCCCAAGATGGCAAGCAAGCACAGGCAGAAATTTGGCCCCACAGACCAACACCTTTGGTTTATCCTGGTGTGGCACTAGACAGATTTGAGCCTGATGCTTTACCAACTCCAGAAGAAGCACGGCGGAAGTTAGGCTTACCTTTGCACGGGCCGTTGATTGGAATTGTTGGACGATTGCAACGATGGAAGGGAATGCACGTATTGGTGCAAGCAATGCCCAAAATTTTACAGAAGTATCCCGATGCTCATTGTGTAGTAGTTGGCGGTAAGCACGATTTAGAACCGGATTATGAGGACTTTTTAAAAGCAGAAATTGCCGCCTTGGGCTTGAAAGAGCAAGTAATTATGGCTGGGCTACAGCGTAATATCCCGGAGTGGGTGCAGGCGATGGATGTATTCGTTCATGCATCAGATAAAGAGCCGTTTGGAATTGTGATTATTGAGGCGATGGCGCTGGGTAAACCTGTAATTGCTGGTAATGCAGGCGGCCCGACGGAGATTATTACCGATGGCATGAATGGATTATTAACACCTTACGGTGATGCAGAGAAATTAGCGATCGCAATTCTGTGCTATCTTGACGAGCAAGAATTTGCCCAGAGTGCCGGAGTCGCTGCCAGACAACGCGCCCTCGATTTCTCAACGGAGAATTATGCTCAAAACTTTATTAGTGTACTTCGTTCTGCTAAGGCTTGATCGTCCTTAACCCTCCTTTAAGGAGGGAATTTAAAACCTCGTTTCCAGCCAGAGGCTGGAAATGCAAATCAATTGCGGCTCTGCCGCAAGTCTTGAGGCGGAGCCTCATATTAGGCATTCCCAGTCGGAGACTGGGAACGAGACGAGCTCTAAAAGCTTTTTCTAAAAAGGCTTTGATTTTTATCCTTAATCTTTGAAGACTTGAGCTGCTAGCAACGCTAATGCTGCTGTACCAGCGATCGCACCCCACTGGAGAAGCGGATTTTTTTCTAGCCAGTCGGAAACACTAGGTATAACTAAGTGACCATAATCACCGTTAACTCTGTCATCTTCAGCAACCGGTTGATAAAAATTATTTGATGCATCTTCAGATTTCGGCTCGGAACTATGCTGTAACTTGAAGCCGACGAGCAGTAACAGTGAATCTACTAATGGTGGTGAGATGCGCTGTACCAAATCTAATATTTTAGCAACATCCCCAACTAAGTAGTCACGAGTTGGATGTTCGGCTACGTAGAGGATGGCATCAGCTACAAGTTTAGGCTCGTAGTAAGGTGGTATCCCGGCAGGCTTTACGCCTAATTTCGTCCGGCCATTGTTCCAGAAGGGACTATTAATCACTGCTGGCTTCACACTTGTGACGCTGATAGGCCATTTTTCATGTTGCAACTCAACGCGCATGGCTTCGATAAAACCCTCGACCCCGTGCTTGGCTGCTGAGTAAGCACTTTGATAGGGGAGCGATCGCGTACCTTCCACAGAAGAGACATGGATCAGTGCCCCCCCTCCCTCACGCTTCAGATGGGGTAGGGCCGCCATTGCACCATACACCTGTCCCATGAGATCGACATCAATAACATGCTTAAACTCTTCTGGTGTTGTATTGTCGAAAGTCGCAAAGATGCCGATAGCGGGGACATGTACCCATGTATCGAGTCGCCCGTAGACTTCCACAGTTTTATCTGCGATCGCCTTAACTTGGTCAAATACTTCCACATCGGCCACAATATAAGTTGCCTCGCCGCCAAAGCTGCGAATCTCTTCTACTAAAGACTGTAGCTTCGACTCACCGCGAGCAGAGACTACGACTTTTGCCCCGCGTCTAGCAAACTCAAGAGCTGTGATTCGTCCGATACCGCTGGAGGCTCCAACGACGGAAACGACCTGTTGATTGATTGGCTTTAATTTCATAAGTGTTACTCCTTAAAAGGGATTGGGGATTGGGGACTTGTACTGAGCGAAGCCGAAGTATTGGGGATTGGGGATTGGGAATTAAAATTCATTCCTAGAGTCCCTAGTCCCCAGTCCCGATTCACAAATGACAAGCAAGAAACTGGTTCAATGCGTCGGTAAATAATTCGGGACGCTCGACTTGAGGTAAGTGCCCGCAATTGGGTATTAAAGCTAGGTGTCCTTGCTTTAGACGGCTAACTGCATCTTGAGCTTGATAATTCGGCAAAACTAAGTCATTAATACCCCATACAACCAGGGTCGGCATCTCTACCTTTGGTAAGTAGTCGAGTACTATCTGCTTCTGTCCTAATACATATAGTTGAGAACGCAGTATAGATAAATTCGCTTCCAAAAAGCCAGGAAGCAGCCCCATTCGCTCTTGTTCTGCTAGCCATGCGTTGGGAACTTGCAAGGGATTAGCAAAAAGCAACGCCGCTCGTGACCAAGCCCTTTGCTTCGCGCCCAAAGGCGTTTTGCTCCAAGCGATCGCTAACTCTCCATACCAGGGCAAAGTCAAATTTGACAGAATTGGATTGACCAATTGGCTAAATCCCATACTGTCTACCAGTACTAATGCTGGTACGCGTTCGGGATTTGATAGTGCAAAGCGCAAAGCAATCAAACCACCCAAAGAATTGCCTACTAATATTGCCTGTTGAATTTCTAAAGCGTTGAGAAAATCGGTCAAGAAATCTGTCAGAAATTCCAGCGAATATTCACGCTTGGGTTTAGCACTATCCCCGGAACCTGGGAAATCTACGGCTATGACACGATGTTTAGTTCCTAGAGCAGATATTACCCAAGACCAATCAACAGCGCTATCACCGACTCCATGTAGCAGGACTAACGGTGGATCATCATTACCCGCACTCAAGTAACGAATATTAAGTCCACTTACATCTATTTGCCGCTTTTCAAATCCCATGTTCACAGTTACTCCCACTATTTTGAATTTGCCATTTATTAAGGACTGGGACTTTGAAGAGGCAGGGGGGCAGGGAGCAAGGAAGAAGATATTACCTAATACTCCCAGCCCTCAATTCCCAATCCCTAATACCCATGCCCCATGCCCTACTCATGTGTGATGAGCGCCGTTAACTCGTACAACTGTACCAGTCACGTAGCTGCTAGCTATTGGCGAGAGCAGAAACGCTACTGCCCAAGCAACTTCTTCCGGTTTCCCAAAGCGAGACAGGGGAATCTCAGACAAAATCCGTTGCTTGACTTTATCTGAAATCGGGGTGAGCATATCAGTCTCAATAAATCCTGGCGCTACAGCATTAGCCCGCACTCCGTAACGCGCCGCTTCTAGAGCCAAAGATTTTGTCAAGCCAATGGTTCCTGCCTTGGATGCTGCGTAGTTTGTCTGACCGAGATTTCCGCGTTCGCCGGAAATTGAAGTGATACAGACAACAGAGCCAAAACGCCGTTCGTACATCTTAGGAATAACGGGTTTTAGGGTGTTGTAGACTCCTTTCAAATTAGTGTCTATTACTGCATCCCAGTCTGCCGTTGTCAGTTTGGGGAAAAAATTGTCTCGCGTAATTCCAGCATTAGCCACAACCCCGTAAATTGGGCCAAGTTTCTCTTCAACCTTTTGTGTGACTGTCTCCATAGCTGCTTTATCGGTGACATCGGCTGAGATCGCGAAACTCCCCATCTGCGGATTGTAATCGCTGCGGTAGGTGTAAGCTACTTTGGCTCCCAACTCCAAAAGCAGATTGACGATCGCAGCTCCAATTCCCCGATTACCGCCAGTTACCAATACGACTTGATCTTCCAATCCTAAAGATGCCATGAGTCAAACCAATTCAAAATTTCACAACAGTCAAAATAATTCTTATTTGGCACTCTTAATTACGAACTAAGCTATTACGCTTTTAAATTACACAGTTACTTCCTAAGTTCGTTGACTACTGACGGTTAACTGTCAACTGTCAACAGCCAACACGAAAAGATGTGCAAGTTAAATGCGCCACAGCTTACGAATTATCTCAGCCTTTCCAGTGCGATCGCAGTACCGCCACCAGTCCCGTGACAAACTGCTGCTAATCCAAACTGCCCGTTTTGCTGCTGCAAAGCGTTGAGCAGTGTTACTAAGATTCGCGCTCCTGAAGCCCCAATGGGATGTCCTAAAGCGATCGCCCCGCCATAGACATTTAATTTTTCATAAGGAACGCCTAACTCCCGATTGAACAAGACATTGCTTAGAGCAAATGCTTCGTTGTTTTCAAACAAATCAAAATCGTAAATTTTCATTTTGAGTTTGTCTAAAAGCTTGTTCACTGCCAAGATCGGAACTTCGGGGAACCGCCAAGATTCTCCTCCTGTCCATACTCCGCCAATCAGGCGTGCTAGAGGATTGAGTTGGTAGCGTTCGACTGCTGTTTTACTTGCCAAAACAAGAGCTGCCGCTCCATCGGATATTTGACTGCTGTTACCAGCCGTGAACACGCCATCTGCTCTAAAAGTAGGCTTCAGTCCAGCAAGAGTTTTTAAAGTAGTTTCAGAGCGAATTCCTTCATCTTTATCTACAACTTGTAAACCTTTCTTACCCGCAATCTCAATTGGTATAATCTCTTGTTTAAACAAGCCTTGCTCAGTCGCTTGAGCTGCTCTAGCTTGCGAAAAGAAAGCTACTTCATCCAACTCATCCCGCGTAATTTGGTAAGCAGTTGCCAGTTGTTCTGCTTGCTCTCCCATCGTTTCCCCACTGATGGGATCGGTGAGTCCGTCTTGGAGTAAAACATCGGTGAGTTGTTCTGGTGAACCTAATAAAGATTTGTATCCCCATCTAGCTCGTTGCGACAGCAAAAACCCTGTCTGGGACATAGATTCCATGCCTCCAGCAAGTACCATTTGGGCATCACCAGAACGAATTGCACTAACACCGTTAATAGCACTCATCATTCCCGATGAACACACCATATTTACTGCATATCCGTTTACCTTCTGCGGAATTCCAGTTTTGAAAGCTGCTTGACGAGGCAATGATTGCCCATGTCCGGCGCTAAGGACATTACCAAAAATATATAAATCTAAAGCTTCTCCTGATACTCCTGCTCGTTCTAAGGCTGCACGCATAGCGATCGCACCTAAGTCTACTGGAGACAAATCTGCTAAGATACCTCCAAACCTACCAAGTGGTGTGCGTACTGCTGAGACAATATAAGCTTCTTCCATACTTCTCATCACGTTGGTGAATTAAAAATTGAAAATAATAATATAAATATAAGTAATTTTTTAAATAAATTCCTAATTATAATCTTGCTAATAATTGCTTGTAATTGAATGATTAAATTTGCTAAATACACTGCATTTAAAAAGCAAAATTCATTTGCTTAACAATAATTTACAATAGTTTTTTTAGCAATAAATCAATCTTTAGAAGTAAATAATGGTATAGTCGTCTACCCAAAGGAAGGACGTTAGATTAAAGAATTTTGTATTTTATAATACAAACATTTGAGAAAGCGAATATTTTATTCTCGCGCCTTCAGCCAATCGGCAATCGTTGGCGGTAAGTCTTTTTGAACTTTGCTACTCACATACATACCAATATGTCCAACTGAAAACGATCGCACTGTATAGTCAACACTGCCAACATATTTCTCAAGAGCTAAAGATGATGCCGGGAAAACTAGATGATCCTGCTCGGCATAAATGTTTAAAATTGGTATGCGGATATTTCCTAAATCTACTCGCTTGTTGCCAATCTCAATCTCACCTTTAATTAATTTGTTTTCTTGATAGAAATCCTTAATGAACTGTCGAAAAGTCTCTCCAGCTTGATCTGGACTGTCAAAAATCCACTTTTCCATACGAAGAAAATTAAGCAGCTTGTCTTCATACTCAACAATCTCTAGTAGATCAATATACTTTTTGACACCCAACTGAAAAGGCTTCAGCATTACGAACACAAAATTGAGAAAGTTGCCAGGAATGTTACCTAAAGTGTCAACCAGGAGATCGACATCTAACGCTTGTGTGCCTAAACTGCTTCCACTCCAAACATTGAGAAGTCCTTCATTGATGTGAAAATCAACTGGGGTAACCATAGTAATCAGGTTTTTTACCTTTTCTGGGTAAAGGGAACTGTAGCAAAGACTAAAGGTTCCTCCTTGACAAATTCCCAATAAGTTAATCTGTTCTAAGTTGTGGCGATTGCGAATGATATCTACGCAGTTATTGATATACCCGTTGATGTATTTATCAATAGTGAGCCAGCGATCATCTTGGTTAGGATATCCCCAATCAATCAAATACACATCTAGACCAAGATTGAGTAAATTGGCAACAAGCGATCGCCCCTCCTGTAAATCTACAATGTAGGGACGGTTAACTAAGGCATAAACGATTAAAATCGGAGTTTTAAACAAGTTTTCTACCTGTGATTGGAAGTGGTATAGTAATACCTTGTCTTCTCGATAGACTTCTTGCTTAGGTGTTACCCCTATTTGAATTTCTTGTTCCCGTAGGCGGTTGAAGATATCTATGCCTTTAACCAGCTTTTCGATTAGCTCAAGCGACTCGTGCATTGTTTCCTAATAACATCTCGGATGAGAAAATCGAAAATTCAAGCCTTACAGAAATATGGCAGTATTTTAACTTAAATAGAGATTTTTGATTAACTAAAAACACTGCCATAAATTTTGTGATGGCTGATGTTATATCTGAAATTATTCAAATGATATTCAATGTCATCAGCAAACAAAAATGCCCTGCTTAGACAAGTAGCGTTAGCTAATAAGTCCGAAATAAGCAGTTGCACTAACTAAGATAATTGTTATAACTACCAACGCTGTGCTAAGTAAAAATTGCACAGAGGTTTTTTGATTGAGAGCTTCTTTACTTCCACCTTCAAGTGTCGTCCGTTCGGTATTGTTAGAATTGGTTACGTTGTCAGTTTTCATGGCTTTTATCTTGTTTGATTATTTATTACAATTTCACCTCTAATTCCAAAAATTACATCTAGCTTTAGGATTAACAAAAAAGGTAGAAATAAATAGATTAAATTAAACGTTACTTTCATTCACTTGATTACAAGCCATCTCAAGCATCTTGCGAACTCCTTCTAGCAGCTGTTGCTGTTCATGCCAATAAGTGATGCCTACCTTCAAGAATTTCCCTTGAATTGCTTGGGCATCTTCTAAACGAAACTTTTGTGCAAATTCTCGGTCAAATATACTACTCCAAATTTCTAGAAACTGTTGCAAATTCTCAATTGTTTCACCCTTAGCTTGGTAATAAGCCAACTCCCGCGTCAGTTCCGAAAATGCCTTTAGCCAAATATCTGCCAGCACTAACTGATAGTCAAAGCTAGCTTGGGATAGCTGAATTAAGGTATCAAATGTTTTCAGAAGTTGGTTGATTTCACAGGTATGTTGCTGTGTGTCCATCAGGTTTGCTCCATTGTTTTTCCTAAGATAATCCGCACAATAACCACTATAAGAATTCGTTAAAAATTCTGGACTCAATGCACAGATATAGCAACACCTGTGAAAAAATTTTTGTTTAAACCAAGCGCTAATGCACCCCACCGTTTGAAGTATGCGAGGAATCATACACGCCCCAATATTCAATACCCTGGTTTCGTAATATCGGTTCAACGTGATGAATTTCTTCTTCTGAGCCTTCTAGTATGAGCAAATAATAACTCTGCTGGAGGCGATCGCTATAAACTCTGGCTCTGTCTTCGGGTATGCCTAAATCACCTAGTGCCTTTAGTAAATTCTGATTTGCTGCGGCTCCCACAGCAACACCTGCCACACTGCTGACTAATGCTACACCTACGGAACCCGCTGCTAGCACGGCTCCTAAGCCGGGAAGTGCCAAACTACTCAAGCCAACCAAGACACTACCCCAAGTACTTGCTGTCAGCGCCTCTCGTACTGCTCCAGTTGTATTGACATCTTGATCGCCGATGTGATCGCTTATCTGCGCCTCACCTACGCGATCGCCCTGCTCTACATCTTTGGCAATGACAGAAACTTTTTCCATAGGAAAGCTTGCAGTTTTCAATTCATTAACTGCCTGCTCTATTCCTTGAGAATTAGCAAATACTCCTAATGCACGTATTGTATCTTTAATTATCATATTTTCCTCCTTCGCAATTGTATTACTGCGTCCATCTAAAACCCCAGCATTAGACTCTAATTCACGAGTAAGTTAACTTTTAAGGCGCTACTAAGTTGTTCTTTATTAACTGAATTCCCCCAATGGGGATAGATATAAGCGAAGATTTAAGAATATGGATTAAATAAGATCCAAAATTATCACACCTGTGACTCGGCAGTATAATTCCATTGGGGCAAATAATCATCAAACACAATTTTCATCGTTTGCTTGAAATCCCCTGTGACTTTGCGGCCTGTTTTATATACCTGAGTCAAGATAATTCTAAACACCTTCAGACCAGTTTGGGTCTTGGCATCTGCCATCAAGTTATTAACCATTTCGACCGAATCGAAAATCACAAGAAAGACAAATATGGGTCGATGTGGAAACAGCCGATGCTCAATAGGGTTGTGTTTGGAAATGTAAAGGGGATAGTGAGCAATGCGGATTTCAATGCCGAGTTCGTTGACCAAGTGGAGTGTCGTCCGTTCGGTATTGTTAGAATTGGTTAAATTGTAAGTTTTTATGGCTTTTATCTTGTTTGATTATTTATTACAATCTCGCCTCTAACCCGAAAAATTACATCTAGCTTTAGGATTAACAAAAAAGGTAGAAATAACTAGATGTAATTAAACCTGACTGTTCTCTACAGTGTCAGGCATGGACACAGTTGAACCGTCTATCAACTTTCACATTCCGATGAGACATTGCGATCGCTCTTTTGCTAGGTGGGAATGCTTGATTTAAATCTCCACCCACACTTACCACCAATTGGTAGAGGACTCAAAGCTCTGACAAAGTGTAGCTTTGTTACAAGAACTCTGGAAAAGGGACAAGTAGGACAAGTGCGATCGCCTGCGGGCGACAGTACTTGTGTGTACACCATAGGTTACCTATTCCAAAGGCGTTTGTTGACCAACCCCAATGAGTAGCATCATGTGGATTTATTCGCTATCTTCTAAAACTGTCCACTTGTCAAGCAGGTGTAACTTTTGTTAACCTTAATATAGAGAATATATAAAGCTAATGTTGCGAAACACCGGAGAGTAAAAACTATGGATATCCCAATGGAGCTTAACTTAGAGCAGAAATTCAACCTCAAACTTTACGAACAGCAGGTTAAGGGGTTAAACCAGCAAGAATCTCAAAAATTGCTTTTAGAGGTGCTGCGGCAGTTAATGGTCAAAGACAATATGATCAAGCATCTTCTTAAGGAGGCTTAGATAACTGGGGATGTTTGTTAATTTTCTAGAGGACAAGTAGAAACAAAAGGATGTGGAAAGGCTTCTCTAGATTAAACTGCAAGCCTACTCTATCCTCTGGCGGTATTATATACATTCAATCTCAACAACAACTGGCGTTAGTGTAGCTCCTGCATAAGGAGATTCGCCCCTACAACGTTCATTATCAAAAGCTTGTCAGATTTACTCAGTACGAGTGCACTATTTTTTAGAACCAAGCATAAAAATGGGCATGAGGGATTGGGTGTTTGATGTTTGGCATTTGTCAATGTTATTTCTTTTCTGCTTCCTCATCTTCTTCATCCCCTTCATCCTCACAATCCCAGTCCCCATTACTCCTTCGCCCCTAATCAATCCTCAAAGCGTACACCGAGTTCCCCAGTCAGACCAATCCTGACTGGGGATTGTTTGTTAAGGATTATTACTTAGTTTCTCATAACTGAGACTGAGATAGGTGTCATCTTTTATGTTCTATATTGTCTTGTTCAGGGAACAGGCAATTAAGTTTCAGAGAAAACCAATTTTTAAGGAGAGCGAAATGCTTGACGCTTTTTCTAGAGCTGTAGTTTCAGCAGATGCCAGCACTTCTAGCGTATCTGATATTGCTGCCCTCAGAGCCTTCGTTGCTAATGGTAACAGACGTTTGGATGCTGTAAATGCGATCGCTAGCAACGCTAGCTGCATCGTCTCTGATTCTGTTGCTGGAATGATCTGCGAAAACCAAGGTTTGATCCAAGCTGGTGGTAACTGCTATCCTAACCGTCGCATGGCTGCTTGTCTGCGCGATGCTGAAATCATCTTACGCTATGTAACCTACGCTTTATTAGCTGGTGACGCTTCAGTTCTAGATGATCGTTGTTTGAACGGTTTGAAAGAAACCTATGCAGCTCTGGGCGTACCCACCACCTCTACCGTGCGTGCCGTTCAAATCATGAAGGCGTGTGCAGCTGCTCACATTCAAGATAACCCCAGCGAGGCTCGTGCTGGTGCCAAATTGCGTAAGATGGGTTCTCCTGTCGTAGAAGATCGTTGCGCTAGCCTAGTTGCTGAATCTTCCAGCTACTTCGATCGCGTAATTTCTGCTCTGAGCTAAGGAACTTGCGATTTGCAATTCACTCAACAGATTGACATCTAACACAGTTTAAATTAAAAGCCTTTTGGGAGATTTAAGAAATGAAATCAGTTGTTACCACCGTTATCGCATCTGCTGATGCCGCAGGTCGTTTCCCCAGCACCTCTGATTTAGAATCAGTACAAGGTTCTATCCAACGTGCATCTGCTCGTTTGGAAGCTGCTGAAAAGCTAGCTAACAACATCGATGCTGTTGCAACCGAAGCTTACAACGCTTCTATCAAGAAATATCCCTACTTGAACAATGCTGGTGAAGCTAATTCCACCGATACCTTCAAGTCCAAGTGTGCTCGTGACATCAAACACTATCTGCGCCTAATCCAATACAGCTTGGTTGTTGGTGGTACTGGCCCATTGGATGAGTGGGGTATTGCTGGACAACGTGAAGTTTACCGCGCTTTAGGCTTGCCCACTGCTCCTTACGTTGAAGCTTTAAGCTTTGCTCGTAACCGTGGTTGTGCGCCTCGTGATATGTCTGCTCAAGCATTGACTGAGTACAATGCTTTACTAGACTACGCTATTAACTCTCTCTCCTAGTTAGTTGCCAAACTTGTCATTTGGTGGCGAGGGTACATTGTGATCCTACAAACCTGGGGGTTCCTGGCTCTTTGCTTTGCCTGTTAAGGTTGAGTAATGGCAAAGAATCTCCGGGTTTGTTTTGTTTTAATAAGATTCGGCAAGTTGATAAGCTGATGCGCGTCTAAAGTATATAAACACTCTATTGGGTCGTTAACTGTTGACTGTTGACTGTTGACGGGTTTTCAGTCATCAGTCATCAGTCAGCAGTCAGCAGGGAAATGTACAAATTAAATGCGTAACAGCTTATATATATATGGATAAACGCTTTTTTAATTTTTTTAATCTCACAGAAGACCAGGCGATCGCTCTTTTGGATACGCCTCAAGACCAATTGAGTGAGGATGATTCACGTTATATTGCCGCTTCTCATTTAATCAATTTTCCCACAGAGCGATCAATTAAGGCGCTGATGCGGGCAGTGCAGCAAACTGATCCCTCGTTGGATAACCGCATCGTCCGCCGCAAGTCGGTAGAAACCTTGGGGCGACTGCAAGCTGAGTCAGCCCTGCCAGTGATCCGCACCTGTCTTTTTGATGAAGACTGCTACACTGTGGAAAATGCTGTTTGGGCGATCGGTGAAATTGGGACTCAAGACCCTGATATTTTAGAAGATGTGGCTCAATTGCTGGACAAGCCAGGGCAAACCTACCGTGTAATCATCCACACACTCACAAAGTTTAATTATCAACCTGCCCTGGAACGAATTCGCAAATTTGTAGATGATGCCGATCCACCGACAGCCAGTGCGGCAATGGCCGCAGTTTGCCGTTTAACTGGCGACTATTCCCAGATGGGGAAGGTAGTGGCAATGTTACAACACCCAAATGTGTTAGGACGGCGGTTGTCTATCCAAGATTTAATGGATGCCCGTTACTACGATGCAATTCCCTATATTGCCCGATGTCCAGTATCTTTGGTATTTCGGCTGCGAGGAATTCGGACTTTGGCAGAAGCCGGAATCGCTGCGGGAGCAATTACTTTTGCCACGATTCAACCTCATTTAGAACAGACGTTATACGACCACCCCAATGATCTGAGTTTGGTGCATAGTTATCCAAGCCTCCCTACTTTACCGGTTCTGATTCGGGGATTGTACGAAACAGACTTTGGGCGCTGTTATTTGGCAGCTAAAACCATACTTGACCATTACCCAGATGCTGCTCCTGAGGCTTTGTTTGCCACCTACGCCGAAGAAGCCAATAATGATTATGGTGCCCACTTCCATGTGATAAAGCTGTTCGGTTGGTTGAAACATTCCCCAGCTTACGATTTGCTAGTTGAAGCCTTGGATAACAAACAACCACAGTTTCAAAAATCACGTGCAGCAGCAGCGATCGCTCTCGGTGAACTCGGTGAAGCACGGGCAATTCCCAAACTGAAAGCCTGCCTAGAAACCAAAATTTGGGATTTGAAGTATGCAGCGTTAATGGCACTGGAAAAACTCGGCGATACCAGTGGTTATGAACAAGTCACCAATGATGATGATTGGCTGATTCGTCAAAAAGCCAAGTCAACCCCTACGGGAATTCAAAATTCAAAATTCAAAATTCAAAATTAATCACACCAATGATAAATCCGGAGGCTTGAAGAAGAGGCAAGGGAGCAGAGAGCAGGGAGCAAGGGGGAAAGTATCCTGATTTTTTTAGTTCACAGAAAAAGTACCGAGTGTTGAGTTGACAGATTAATTGCACATTTTTGATAATTTATTAAAATCTTGTTATGTCCACAGAAGAACTATTCCAACAACTAAAACACCCCAACCCCCACCTACGCGAGCAAGCAATGTGGGCATTGGCTGAGAATCCTGATGAGACAACTATTCCCCGCTTGATGAGTATTCTCGATGAAGAAGATACCACCTATCGACGAGCTGCCGTCAAAGCTCTAGGAGCGATCGGTCCTGATGCAGTGACTCCGCTAGTAACAGCATTGCTCAATAGTGATAATGTCACCGTCCGGGGAAGTGCCGCCAAAGCGCTGGCACAAGTCGCCATTAATCATCCAGATGTTCCCTTTGCAGCTGAAGGTGTGCAGGGTTTAAGGACTGCTCTCAATGACCCCAATCCTGTAGTGAATATTGCTGCTGTCATGGCTCTAGGTGAAATTGGTTCTCCCGTAGTGAATGTTTTGATTGAAGCATTGCAAACCACAGACAACCCAGCGCTGGCAATCTCTATCGTGAATGCCCTTGGCTCAATTGGCGATCGCCGAGGTGTGGAAGTGCTACAATCCCTTATTCAGGATGAATCCACCGACTCCTATGTACGCGAGTCTGCCACTAGTGCATTATCTCGCCTAGAGATGACAATGAAGTTTGATCGGGGAGAAAAATAATACCCACAGGAAGAAAAACTTACCAATCATCTGCTTCGGACTGGCGTTCAATTTGCGCGATCGCTAGTTTAGCCAGAACCCGCACTACCTCTTGTTCATCATTAAGTAGCGGCTGTAATGATTCTAATGCACTGCGATCGCCAATTTTACCAAGGGAATTGATTGCTGCCTTCCTCACGTCTAAATCAGTATCTTGAATTGCCAAAATTAAATGCGGCACAGAGGGAGGATAATTTACTTGTCCCAAGGCTGCGGCTGCTTCAGTGCGGATGAGCGCTTCCTTGTCAGTCAGAGCAGAAACTAGAAGGTTGCAGGATTTTTCGTCTGACTGCTCTTGCGCCACATGACCAATGGCCCCGATGACAGCACATCGGACATCCAAAGAGGCGGCGTTCAACGCTTTGTATAAATGGTCTGCTGCTTCCGATCCAATAAACGCCAACGCCCATGCGGCAAGACCTTTAATATCCTGTGGATGCTCGTCTGATGCTAAAATTTCCAGCAATGCTGGTACAGATGCTTCTCCGGTTCTGGCCAACGCCCCGGCGGCTGAACTTCTGACTACCCTATCTTCATCATTGAGAAAAGCATGAAGCAAGTCTGGCACAGCACACGGGTCAGATATGATAGTAAGTGTCTTGGCAGCAGCTCGCCGCACAACTACATTGGAATGATTTGCCAGTGCCTCTACGAGAAATGGCGTTGCTGCTTCACCAATTTCACCTAAGGTTTCGGCAAACCGCAGTCGCACCAATCCCCGTGGATCTCCTAAACCCTCCACTAGTTGTTTAAGAACTTTTTGATCTGTAGAATCGAAGGTTTCTAGTGTAATCTGCTCATTTACCCTTTGAACCAGATCATCATTTTCAGCTTGCACTCGCAGGATAGGATCATCCACTGCTGGAGCTTCAAAGTTGAGCGATTGACTCATGACAAATTCCCTATCACCGTTATTATTAAATGATCTAGTACAGGCCGGCGGAAATAAACTTACCGTTTTATTACAGCCAGAAAGCCTAAAATTAAAGCTCTTTGACTTTTGACCGTCGCTTCCCTCCAATTAAAAATTGAAAATGTAAAATTAAAAATTGAGAAAAATTCCTAAATTTTTAATTCTTAATTTTTAATTCCCCGAAGGGGTACTAGTTACCAGATGCCAGAGTAGATTGCTGCTGTCGTAGTGACTCAATAGTTGCGTCAATCTGGGTAAGCTGAGGTTGCAGGCTAGCAAGTGCTTGTGCCTTCATAATTTTGGCGCGTTGTGCCATTGACAAGGTATCGTTAACCAGGCGTTCCCGATATTCTTCTAATTCAGCGATCGCTTCTGTCAGTTCTTCAGGGTTGGCTTGAGCGCTTGAGGTGAGTTCTGTAGTATCAGCCATATCCGTTGTGTTTCCTAAAAGTAGATTTAAAATGCCTATGTTCGATTTTCTCAGATTCAGTCATCAACGGACAAACCTTTTTGATCGTCCTAGTTCTACCTTTGATACCAACTTCGGATAAATAATCTTGTTTCAAACTTATAGAAGAGTACACCCGTAAGGGCACGGCACTGCCGTGCCCCTACACCTCGTGATGTAATGTTGTACCCCATCTGAATGGGAAACGCTATAATCAAGATTTTCAATCCAAAATCTAAAATCCAAAATTGGTATTGCTTCATCTAAATCGCTGATGCTAGCTTTCTTTCCAAATCGAATAAAAAGCCGTGGATATATTCTTCTGTCCACTCAGCACCGTAAAAACGGGTGAACATTCCCCGTGCTGGGTCTTTTTCGGCTCGATAGCGGAGATAACGCAGTTGAGCTTGTTCAATTTCTGCTAAATATTTGGAGTCGGTTATCGGTTGCGCCTGGTCAACAAAATCCAGGTAGGCTTGTAGATAGTCTTTAAAGGCAGCAAACACATGGGTTTCTACTACCTCAGTTTGCTGGGGGCGCGTCCAGAGAAAGGCGGGTGAGAAGAAGGGCTGGGCTTCTTCGGGAAAGTCGCCCCCCCAAGGTAGATGCTGCTGATGTGCGTGAAAAGTTGTCAGGATAGGCTGGGTATACTTCGCTTGATACCCCAAATCATCCCGAAATAGGGGTTGCATATCGAGGGCTATTAAGTGCCCTCCTGGCAAGGTAACTAAATCTGCGCCAAAAAAGGGCAAATCGTAATTTAGATGGGGGAAAATAACGAAATTTAATACCTGAAGTGAGTCACCCCCCTGTACATGGGCGGCTCGAATTTGCCGGAGTTTGGTAGTTTGATAGGCATAGCTAGTCGTTAAGACCTCTTGTTGATGTTTGCCTTTGCCCACTGTTGCTTGCTTCGACTCAAACCCTTGAGGAATTGCATAAGGCTGCAAATTCAAACGTTCCTGCAAAAGCGCGATCGCGTAATCTAAAAATGGCTGATAGAGAGTCAATGTCGCTTCGCTCCCAATTCAAAATTCACGCATTCAAAATTAATAATCACCATATTCTGTTGTGGTGATGTAGATTTAAACCACTATTTGGCTGCACTAGCTACTAATGGCACAGCATCCTCAAACAAAAATTCATGCAAAAATCGCTCTGACCATTGATGTCCAAAGTAACTACTGAACAAACCAGATGCAGGATCGCGATCGGCACTATATTGATCGTAGTCTTTTTGGGCTTTGACAATCCGTTGAATGTCTGACTCGTCGATCAGAGGTTCAGCTTGAGCTAGCATTTGCCAGTACAAATTCAGATAGTCTTTGAATGCCTCAAAGACCCTCGTTCTTACTGTTTCTGCATCGGTTTTGGCAAATAAAAGATATTTTGAGAAGTACTGATTAGCATCGTAAAATTTCATTTCCAAGCCTTGTGCTAAGTCTGGATACAAATCATGCAATGTCTGCAATGGATGTATGTACTTCCTCAAGTAAGCTTCATCTTGAAATAAAGGCTGGAAATCCATCACAATCAGGTTTTTTACCTGACCGAAAGAGAGAAAATCAATGCCGAGTAAGGGCAAATCATAGTGATGACTGGGATAAATCACACTATTAAAAATCTGGGCACTTGCGCCTGCATCAATGTATGTATAGCGAATTTTCCGCAACTGTGGGCACTGATAGCACCAACTCTGAATTGTGGCGGGATTTCTGCCGCGATCGCTCACCTGATACTCTAGTCCTGGGGGAATTGGGCGACTTTCTAATGTAAACCGTTGCAAAAGCCATTGTTCCAGATGCTCAAGGAAGCACTTATACATAAAATTTATAGACTAATTTGCCTTAACCCCAGAGAATAGGGTATTCCCAGATTTGCCGTCTCGAATATGTTAAACAAAGTAACGATCCTTAACGTTAGCATTAGGTGATGGTGCAATACCTACTGATGGCGATCGCCAGAATGATTGCCTAGAAACGATAGCAAGTCCTTCAAAATTATGAGCGACCAGATGATTATAGGGATGCTCTAGATAAATTGTGTTGCACCATTTGTGCTAAATTCGTCTCAGTTAAATAGCGTCGTTCAGAACAATACGTCATCAAATAGACTCCATTCATCATCCGCACTGTGCTGACGCGCACCCGAAAATCATCGGTCATGAACCAGCAGCGTTCCTGACCTTGGTTGGTTTCATATTCGGTATCGATGGTTAAAATGCCATCTTGTCCAAACCAGTAACGGCTAACTACTGGAATTTTTTCCACATAGCCTTGGTTGCGGAGCAATTTTCCCGATCGCCCTGTTTCATCATCTGGTACATCAATTAAGACAGCGACACGATCCGGATTGGGTTCTTGATCGTCGTCATGTTCTTGCCACATAAAGCTAGCACCTCCCTTAGCACTAGCTGGATCGATACCTTGCGGCTGGCAGATTGCTTTTACCCGTGGATCATCAAGTGCGATCGCGCCTACATAAAGCTTTGATTCTCCTGATTGATCCGGCACCGTATCAAAGTGATGCACCGTGCGCTGAGTAAACCAGACTCCTTCACTCTTACGGAAAAACTCCATCATGGTCATTGGTGGTACAAAAGGCATAGTTGCTCCTCTAATAAAACTTCATCCTTTCTTAGACTCTAAAGATTGTAGATAGGTCACGGTACAATACCCCTAAATAATCTCACGATTTCAACCCATGATCAGCAGGGATCAGAAGACACCCCAAGAGGTTTTGGCTGTCCTCAAGGCAGGATTTGCTCTAACTCAAGAAGATTTATATCAATTCAACCTCAGTGGTTTAGAACTGCAAAAAGCTAATTTGCATCAAGCTACTTTGATTCGAGCGAATCTCAGCAAAGCGGATCTGAGTGCTGCCGATCTCAGTGGTGCTGATTTACGGGCAGCCGATCTGTGCCAAGCAATTTTAAGGGATGCCAATTTACAGGCAGCTTGTTTGTACCGAGTCGATCTGAGTGGCGCAGATTTACGGGGAGCTATTTTGACCGACACCAAGCTGCTAGGGGCAATATATGATAGCCAAACCCTATTTCCCGAAGGCTTTAATTACAAATCCTCTGGAGCGATTGGGCCAAATGCCTATTTGAATGGTGCCCAGCTGAATACAGCTAACTTGCGTCATGCTGATTTGCAAGGTGCAAGTATGTTGGGAGCATATTTGGGGGGGGCTGATTTAACTCATGCCAATCTTCAGGGAGCGCGGCTAAGTCAGGCTGACTTGCGGAAAGCCTGGTTGCCAGGAGTATCTTTACGCAATGCTCGGTTAAATGGAGCCAACCTCGCAGGAGCTGATTTACGAGCAGCAGATTTGACTGGCGTTGATTTCGAGCATCTGGAAAGCATTGCTGGAGCAGATTTTACCCATGTTCAAGGGCTGAGTGACGAAATGCGATCGCGCCTCCTTAGCCAACCTGCACAAGAGCTAGATACACCTCATGCTTTAACCCGTCGTACCACACGCGCCAGTCTAGAAACTAAGTAGGTCGTTGGGATAAGGTAGGGAGCAGGGGAGGCAGAGGGAGCAGGGGACAAGGGGACAAGGGGTGAGAACTTGCATAACTCTTTCCCCTTGTCCCTAATTCTCCTTGTCTCCTTGTCCTCTTCCCCATTCCCCATTTCCTTCTTAAGATTTAGTAGCTGTCCAATCTTTTTTCAGCAACGCCAGAAAGGTGGCAATTCCTTTAGAAAATCCTTGGGGGTCGGGTAGAACATATTGCGGAAACTCCTCATAGGGCCGCCACGCCTCTGACGAATTATGCCGCAGGTGCAAAACGCGATCGTCCCCTTCCAATTTCCAGAGCATTTGACCGCCGATGGGAATTTCAGCCATTTGTTTCTCCTATGGTGCCAATAAAAACACTCAGTAACAGTTTGCTCTTTCCCAATTCTGCCAGTCTAAATATTAATTTATGTCAACATTGCTACTTATTTCTAGACTTTTGTGTTGAATTGCTGTAGAGCATGGATAAATTATAGGTGTCCATCACTGAGTTAGGCACAACTCAAAGAAATAGTTTTCTTCTCCACCTGGAGGTAGAGTCAGCCCCTCCTCTGCGAGACAGTGTTCGCGTTCGGGGAAGTCAAAAGTCAAAAGTCAAAATTAAGAACCCCATAAATGAATTTAGTTGCTCTGCATCCAAATTATTTTTTGGATAAAAGTCAACAGTAAATATTCTCCTCTGTCCCCTTGTCCCCTTGTCCCCTTGTCCGCTGATTCCCCTTGTCCCCTTGTCCCCTTGTCCCCTTGTCCCCTTGCCCCCTTGCCCCCTTGTCCGCTGATTCCCCTTGTCCCCTTGCCCCCTTGTCCCCTTGTCCCCTTGTCCCCTTGTCCGCTGATTCCCCCTGCTCCTCAAGAGATTAGATTTTCCATTGCCGCCCCCACCACCCGATGATCGGCATCCTGTCTGAGTTGCGCCAGGGCTTCCTTGGCTTCAGGAGTATTAAAGTGCTTGAGGGCATAAGCAACTCGTACCCGAATATATTCAAACTCAGAATTTTTCAGGTTCAAGAGTTGGGACAAAGCTACCTCAGACTGACGGGAAGTCGCCAATGACCCCAGCGCATCTACAGATACTTCCTGGACTACGGCATCGTCACCTTCTAGCCCCAGAATACAAACCTCTACAACTTCTTCAGGGCAATCCATTTCTACCAAGGCTGCCAAAATACTGCGACGTACCAACCAGTGATCGTCTCGTAAAAATGTCTGTACCAGATGAGAAGCAGAAATTCTGCCAAATAAGGACAGGGAATTAGACGCTTCTGCTCGGACATTGGGGGTGTCATCAAATTTTATAATTTGCAACAGGGCAGCAAAGGACTCTGAGGTTCTTAGCTTACCCAACTCCCTAGCAACAAAGGTTCGCACCAGAAACTCTGGATCTTGGATATGGCGGTTGAGTAAAGGAAAAGCGACATCAGCCGGATAATCTTGTAGGGCAGAGATCGCCTTCAGGCGGTATTGAAAATCCGAGTTTTGTAGATCGGTTTCGATTTGACTAAGATCCATAGAATTGACAATCTGAAATTAAGTTACAGTTTCAAACCCTTCTCAAAGCTCTTCAGGAATGGGAAAGCGTTCTCCTTTTAGGTAAGCGGCGAAGTGCTGCTTAAAGTACAGTGTACTGGTCATATTTGGTTCGTCACTCTGGTCAGGTGTAAATTCATATATCGGCACTCGTTCCCGAATCAGTTGAATCAGATTGGGATGGAGTTGTTCAAAGGATTCAACCCGAGTCGTTGTTGTCTCAAATCGTAAGCGAGCTGGATGACCATAGCCCAGTTTCATCCAGGGTAACCAGGGACAGTCTCGCGCCCAAGTGGCTGGAGGAAGATCCTTCACCCCTGGCCGGGAAATGTGGCTGGTGAAGTATTCTGTCCCATTAAAGATTTCACCGGGACAATAATCCCGATATTTGGGATCTGCTGCTAATGGATGAGGATAGGTCAGGGGAATTTCTACGACAGAGGTAACATAGTCTTGCCCTTTGGGAATCACCGTTATTTTCGGTCGCACAGCCCCCTGCACTATGCGATTGGCAATATGCACGATCGCTACAGCAGGACTGGTTGAATCGGGCTGCCATGTATGCAGGATTTCTTGGGTCTGCGGATCGCAAAATAGGCCTAACTCCCGATTGATCCGGTAACCTACCTGTTCAAACTCAGGATCGGGACGAATGAAAACCTTGGTTGCATTCATCCCAATAATCGAGAATAATTTCTGCTGTTGGCGATTGCCTGTTTCTTGCCACCAGACTTGTCCCTCCCAGCGATAGTAAAGCTGCTGACCATGATGCTTTCTATAAAAATCAAGGTTGTTAACTGTGTAGTCTTCTGAATTGTTCATAGTTTACCTTTTGAGTTTCCTAACAATTTACCGCTACAGTGTTACTAATAGCCCTGCTGGAAATTTAAAAAAGGGCAGGAGTTCTACTTTTCAACCAGTCGATTAATACTTTTGACAATGACTCAGCCACAATTGAGTGAAAAAGTTCGAGAACTGATGCAAAAAGCAAGGATTGTTAGTTTTGCCACCTGGCAAAATACCCATCCAGCAGAGACTATTCAGCTATTCCAGGCGGCTGATGATCAGGGACGGTATCTTACTGATGAAGATTTGCAGCAGATTCAGCAGCTTGTACCCGCAAATACAGCACTCATTTCAGTAAGCCAGGGGCTGCGCGATCGCGTCCATGAAATCGTAGATGAAGCCAGAAGCCAGGTATTGGCTACATTTTCCAACATTACCCAACCCGGTGGTGGACTCTATCCCCCAGTTAGGGCAGATGCCTGCTGGCGTGATTTCTGGCACTTCCTACGCTGTATTACTTACGGCATCGCCGGACAGCACGCCGACTATACCAGCACCGAAGGATTGCACTATATGGAACTGTTGTATCAAGAATTGCAAGTACCTTTAGATGCAATGGTTGTAGGGTTAGAAGGTATTAAAACTGCCAGTTTAAAGCGAGTGGAAGCCGAGCAGCGAGCAATCGTTGCTCCCTACTTTGATCATCTGATTGAGCAATTAAAGCAATTTCGCTAATTGTTGCTGCGATCGCTTTGCCAATGCCTTTGGCAAACGCTTGGGGCATCGACTTGTTGGGTTGTGCAGTTCGTTCAGTCGAAACCTAACTTTCGGGGGATGATATCATATCCGGCTAATTAGTTACAGTTACCACATCTGTGCAAAAATCGGAAAACCCTCTTTCCCCCTGCCCCCGTCCTATAATAAACTTGCCCAAGCCTTAACTCTTTGTAACCGTCGCAGAATTCGGTTAGCTAGTTCGACTCCTTTAACGGGCTTACATAAATAATCATCAGCACCAACAGTAAAAGCTTGATTCTGACTGGCGGAATCTGTCAGCACACTCAGAAATAAAACTGGCAAACGCTGCCAATGAGGGTCACTGCGGAGAATCTGGCAGAGTTCAAATCCATTGATCTGTGGCATATTGACATCTAATACTAGGGCATCGGGGGTGACAGCTTCCAGTACTGTCCAAAATTGTTGCGGATCGGCAAGGGTTGTAACTTTAAATCCCCAGGGTTTTAGCAGGGTGGGAAGAGTGTGCAACCAATCTTGATCGTCATCAAGAATCATCACTTTCTTTGTTATCTCAGTACCGCGTAACAAGTTTACTACTGTGTCAATCACCTCCTCAGGAGGAATTGGTGCTGTCAAAAACAGTTTTCCGCCCCGCCGCATTGCCTCCAAGCGATCGCACAATTCACTGCGATCGCTAATCACGACAATTGGCAAGCCAGGGTAACGCTGTGCTAATATCTGCAATTCCCTAAAATTACTTACCTGGTGAGTATGGGATTCGGATGAAATTGAGGCAAAATGTAACAGTATAATATCAGGATTTTGGACTAAGCTATCAAAAACTGAATCTCTTGTGAGCAATGCTTTAGCCATATTCTCCAGCATCGGCGCAATCTGAATGCGAATTCCCCGGCTTGCCGCCACAGCTTCTAAGGACTGGTTAAACTCGATATCTGAACTTACAATAAGTAAAAGCGGTGATTGCCCATTGGGAACCTGAGATTGAATCAGTGTAGTCTGCTCAATGTCTTGCTGGAGAGCCATCACCAGGGTTTTCATCAACGGTGCGTGTTTCGGTTGTAGCGGCTCTCGACCACCCAACCAATAGTCTAACTGCCGTGCGATGTGCATTGTTTTGCTTAACCCAAAGATTCCCAGAGTCCCCGCCAGTTTGTGAGCAACTTGTTGCGCCTGTTCTTGTTGTTGGGATTTGAGTTGATTTGTTTGTAAGTCTCTGACAGCTTGTAACAAAATTGTCATCTGGTCGAGGCTTTTCGCTTTTGTAGTTTTCCAAGTCTCGTTGAGAAAAGCCAGGTATTGTTGTTGGGAATCGTCAGGAGGACTATACTTTGGCGAATCACTCAACGATACAGCTATTTGAGAGTCATCCGCAGCATTATTTACAGCGGGTATCGCTGATTGAGTGGTTGATTCTTCTGTGCTTGGTGCTTTTAAGTAGTAACCGCGTCCATGCATGGTAGCGATAAAATCATGAGGCGCACCTGCTGCAACTAGCTTTTGTCGCACTCGACGGATATGGGAACGTACTGTTGCCCCAGATGGAAAATCTTCTGAAGACCATAATCTGTCTAGAAGTTGTTCACTACTAAAAACATGCTGACAGTTCCGCAGCAAAAGTTCTAGCAAATCATACTCCATCGTTGTCAGGCTCAGGGGGCGACTATTGTAAGTCACTTCACAAGTACTGGGGTTAAGGAGTAAATCCCCCCAAGTCAGTAAAGGAAAGGGATTGTTACTTCCCCGCCTCAGCAATGCCCGAATCCTGGCAATCAGTTCTATGGGATCGAAAGGTTTTACAACATAGTCATCTGCACCTGCATCCAATCCCTGCACTTTGGAGGTAATGTTATCTTGAGCTGTAAGTAACAGAATTGGGACGGTGTATCCCTGTGTCCGCAGACGCTTGCATAAGCTAATGCCATCCAACTTCGGCAGCATGATATCCAGTACAATCAAGTCATACTCAAAGGTGGAGCTATAAGTCCAACCCATTTCCCCATCTTTGACTACATCTACAACATAGTGATGGGTTGCCAGATTTCTAGTCAGAACTTTAATTAATAAATCGTCATCATCCACAAGCAAAATTTTCATTGATGCGGCTACCAATGAAGGATTCTACTAATTTGCTCCGGTAGATCCAAGGAGTTAAAGGGTTTTGTAATTACACCACTAACTCCCAAATCATTAAACTGACGCTTTTCTGCCGTTTGTGCTTTGGCAGTTAAAAGAATCACTGGTATTTGTTCTGTTTCAAAATGAGACTGGAGTTCTTTAAAGGTAGCAATACCATCCATGTCTGGCATCATCACATCCAACAAAATCACATCAGGTTTTTCGGTTTGGGCAGTCTGAATGCCTTCAAAGCCAGAACTAGCAGTAAAAACTTCCCAACCTGCTGCCATTTTAATACCAAATTGCACAACGGTTTGAATGGTTTCTTCGTCATCAATAATTAAAATCCGCTTCATATTCATAGATCCCCCTCCATGAGATATTGACGCACTCAAGGGTAGGTAATGTGAATGCAAAGGTGCTTCCACATCCTGGAGTACTCTCAGCCCAAATTCTACCGTTGTGTTGTTCAATAATTTTGCGACAGATGGTCAACCCTAAACCAGTACCACCTTTTTTGCGGGAATCTGATGAATCTACTTGTTGAAACCGTTCAAAGATCCGTTCGAGTTGGTCAGCAGGAATGCCTTGCCCTTCGTCTCGCACCCGAAACACCAATTCTTTGGGGAGGTTTGGGGAACCTTGCTCTTGTTCTACGGTTAGCCAAACAGTCCCTCCAGGTGATGAAAACTTGATGGCATTACTGAGTAAATTGGTTAAAGCTTGCAAGATATAATCTGCATCTGCCCACACTGAGATATCTTGCGGTTGTTTGACCAGAGTGATTTCATGCTGCTGTGCCATTGCTTGCATTGCCTCTGCTGCTTGGATCATCAAATTAGCAGCATTACAGGCTTGGTACTCCATGATGACTTTGCCAGACTCAATTCGCTGTAAATCGAGGACGTTGTTGACTAAACGCACTAACCGTTCAGTACTGTCATCGGCAATTCCTAGCATTTGTTGTCCTTCGGTCGAGAGACTGCCCAATCGACCTGTAGCTAAGATTTTCAGGGCACTATGCAACGAAGTTAGGGGAGTCCGCAATTCATGGCTAATTACAGAAATGAATTCATCTTTCATCCTTTCAATGGCTTTGCGATCGCTAATATCGCTGCTAAGAGCGAAAAATCCCTTGACCATTTTCTCGTCATCTAGATGCGGGATGTAAGTTACATCAACCGATCGCCAACTCCCATCTTTTAAAAGAATATCATTTTCATAGTTGACGGCTTGCCCAGATAAAGCTGTTTTTACATAAACTTGCATTCTTTGGTAGCAATTTTCTCCCCAAACCTGTTGTAGATGGGAACCATAAATTTCTTTAGGAGATTGTCCCAGCCAATCCTGATATGCTTGATTATTAAAGCGATATTGTTGTTGATCGTCCACATAGGCGATTAGTACTGGCAGCGCATTGGTAATTAAGCGCAATTGCTCCTCACTCTGTCGCAACGCCGCTTCTGCCTGCATCCGCACATTAATTTCCTCTTGCAATTCTGCGGTGCGATCTGCTACAACCTCTTCTAAGCGTTCCAGTAGTTGGGCTTGAGATAAAGCAATACTGATTTGATCGGCCAGTTGTTGCATCAATTCCAACTCAAAATCTACCCAATGGCGAACGCTGTCGCATTGGTGCGCGATTAACAAACCCCAAAGCTGATTCTGGGACTGGGCATTGAGGTTTTGCACAATTGGTACAATTAATTTGGCTTTGATGTGGAATTGATCGACAAATTCCACCAAACAATCTGCCAAGCCAGCCGCCGGATCGTGTACATCTACGGTCGCACGCACCCGTCCCTGAGCATACAGTTGTTGATACTCTTGGGGAAAAACTTCTTGAGGAAATTCCAGATCCATCAGTGTGGGATAATCTGGTAAAACTGATTCGCTGATGGTTTTTCCTGTACCATCCGGCAATACCTGATAAATTAGCACGCGATCGGCTTGCAGAATCCGTTGCACTTCCGTGACCGTGGTATGCAGAATTTCCTTTAGCTGTAACGACTGGCGAATTTTCAACGTCACTTCCGAAAACAGTTCTACCCGTTGCTGTTGCTGTCGTAATTCCGCCTGCATTGATTCCCGGCGCTGACTAATGTCTCGTAATAGCAGCAGATGACAGTGGGGAAGTACGTTAGGTATTAAGGTATACTCCATCTCTCGCTGGTTCTGGGCAGAAGATGAAACTAACAGTTCCCCTATCAATGATTGTTCCGGTGGAAAACTAAGAGAGTTGGGTTGACGAGCAAATTCTGCAGTAATGAAATTAGCTAAAGCTTGCCCTTTGAGTTGCTGACGCGGTAGACCGAGTACATCACTTGCAGCAATATTCATATCTACGAAACATAAGCGATCGTCAACCAGGGCGATCGCATCATGGGCGTTCTTAAATAAATTTTGAATGAGACGCTTCTGAGTGCGTCGTTGATGTTGGGATTTTTTCACGCCAGATTGCGATGGTGGCTTAGAGGAACGCTTTGACACCTAAATCTATCTGCAAAGGAACATTTCTATTGTTTACTTAAACCTATCGAAAGTTTAAATCTTATTATGTTTTCATCTTAAGTGCTACGATCAATAAAATTGATAAGCCACTGCTAGAAGCGATTGTTTTGCATCTATGTCAAGTTTCAGGTGACACGTCTTTAACTTTACGAGAAGTTAAGGCAGGAAGTGTGAAGCTAATTCTAGAAGGTTCTAAAGATGGATTGAATTAGATGCTTGTGCGTAGACGAAGCCCGTACTTCTCTACGAGACGCTGCACGTAGCTTGCTTCCACGTTCGCGTAGCGCGTTGCCCTGAGCTTGCCGAAGGGTCCCGTAGGGAAGTGGTACGACAAAGCTCAGTGACCACCGCAGGCATCGCTGTTGATTTTGTGTTTTTTTAGCGCCAGATTGCGATCGCTGGCCGAATATCCACCAACCATTAGGGGTTTGATCCGTCACACATCCACCACATATTCGATCTGGTAGACTGAAAGCATTGATTGGGCTAAGTTAACCTATGACTATTGCGATCAACCAACCAATACAACAGAAGCCACTCAGCTTTGATGAGTTTCTTGCCCGTTATAGTGACAATAACCGCTATGAACTGATCGATGGAGAGGTGTTTGACTTGGAACCAACAGGCCTGCATGAAGAGATTGCAGCCTTCATTACCACAAATATCTGTGTCCAAATCGACGGAGCAGGCTTACCTTGGTTTGTCCTTCAGCGAGGACTATTGCGCCCTTCTAACATTGGTATGACAGCATTTCGACCTGATGTTGCAGTTGTCGATTCAGATGAACTTATCAAAGAACCGCTTTGGCCTGACCAGTCGATCCTGGCGCTGGGCAGTTCGATTAAATTTGTGGCGGAAGTTGTTAGTAGCAACTGGCAAAATGATTATGCCCGTAAGGTTGAAGACTACGCAGTTTTAGGCATTCCCGAATATTGGATTGCAGACTACGCAGGTAATGGTGGTACTCGACACATTGGGAAGCCCAAACAACCCACCCTCTCTATCTGTACGCTAGTGAATGGGGAGTATGAAATTCAGCAGTTTCGAGGCAATCAGACCATCGTCTCTCTAACTTTCCCAGATTTAAAACTGACGGCTGAACAGGTGTTGAGGACTGGTAGATAAAATCGCCATCATTCGACTACCCTAGTAGATTAGTTCTGGTTAACCCAAAGTAAAAATGCGGCGTAACAACTCAAATACAGCGGAAAGTTGAGAAGCACTGGTGCTGAGTTTAAGTTTACTTGCTGCCGCTAATTTGAACCGTTGACAAAGTTCAGCTATTTACTATGAGTGCGATGTGCGTTCCGCCCCGCTGAGGCTTACGCCGCTTCTCTGATGATTGAGCAATCGCTATCACTCTACAATTTGATAGCGATCGCTGCATAATATGTGAACATCATTATTCACCTGTTTTTTTCCAGCTTTGCTCTAAAACCCTCTCCTACTTACGTAGGAGAGGAAGTTTTAAACTTTGGCTTCCTTCTCCAACTACTATGGTTAGAGAATAAGAATGGCTTGAAGCGTTCCTCCAACCTGCCCATAGCAAGATGTAATACCCATCCCAAAAGCTATCTGCTAGGCCTCAAGCCGCTTAAACCCTAGCTGTAATTATGCTGAACCCAAATGTTTAATCAATTTCAAGGGCGAATGCTGCTCTCTCACAACTTTGATGTTAATCCTGACACAGTGCCAGCCCTTAGTCGGGAAGAATTTGCCCAAGTGTTTCAATCAGGCTTAAGTGCTTATAAACACCTGCAATGCAGGCTGGTGAATCATCCTCATTGGACTGTAGAAATTTTATTCCCTACCAATGAATTTTCGCCGCAGCAAGTTGGAGAACTCTGTGCTAAAGCCCTAGCAGAGAAGCGGCGATCGCAACAATTAAGCACAGATCCTATACCAGAAATTCTGGTTTTAGGTGGTATCAAAACAACTCCTCCCACTAGCGATTCTCCCGATGCTCTGCAACCAGGAAACTGGGGTGTGGATGTAGTAGAAACTAGCTCTGGTGAGGCATTTTTGCAGGCGATCGCTTGGGATGCCACTATCGCCCAGAAGCCCGCAGATAGTGTATTCAAAGTTGAACTAAAGAAAGCTTGAGCAAATAATTACTAGTTCGTAGTTTGTCATTATTAATGAGTACGAGCAAGCACGCCGATTAAAGATTGGTAGTGCTTCTTGAACTGCCCACTAAGTTGTAACGTTATAACTACGAATTACGACTTATCAATTACAAATTACTTTAACAATGCCTTCTCTCAACGAATATCTGATCCGTGCGCTCATCAAAGGTGACACAGCTGCTGTGGAGAGCTTATTAGCCCAAGGCGCAGATGCCAATACCACCGGGGGCGTTACAGCCTTAGGAGCCAGTAATACTGCATTGATGTGGGCAGCCACAGAGGGTTATTTCGATATTGTGGAATTGTTGCTGGCTCATAATGCTGATGTGAATGCAAAAAATCCAGCAGACTACACAGCTTTAATGTTTGCCGCAGAAAGCGATCGCCGCAACATTGTCTTGTTGCTGCTGGATCGTGGTGCTAGTATCTGCGATCGCAATCCCTATGGAGAGACTGTGCTGATGACAATGGCGCGGCGTGGTCAAACAGATATTGTGCAACGTCTAGTGAAAATGGGCGCCCAGGTGAATGCTACCAATAAAATTGGTGACACGGCATTATACTTGGCAACAGATAATGGGCATACCTATACGGTGAAAGCCTTGATTGAACTGGGTGCCCAAGTAAATACCGCTAACATCGGTGGTTGGACTCCTCTAATGATCGCAGCAGCCAAAGGCGATCTGGAAACTATGACAATTTTGTTGGAACATGGCGCAGATTTTTGCCCAAAGAATCGCTGGGGTGCCACGGCGTTGAGTGAAGCCCGCAATTCCTTCCGTTCTGCTCAAGCAGTAAATTTGTTAATCCAGGCAGGAGCAACGGAGTGATAAGCTGTTACGCATTTAATTTGTACATTTACCTGATGACTGTTGACTGTTGACTGTTGACGGGTTTTCAGTCATCAGTCAACAGTTAACGACCATCAAGAGTAAATACCCGATACCCCATGACATAAGAATCGTTTGTGCAAACTGAGTGCAAAATTCTCTCATCTCATCAAAATTTACAAATCTTGATGCTCATCGTTACGCGCTCATAAGAAAATGATCATAACAAAGAGCAATCTGAAATTTATTTATAAATTGAAACAATTTTCTTAAACTTTCGTTAACAGGAGAAACAATTAATGCCATTTGGACCAGCTTCACGCCTGGGAGTAAGTCTATTTGATGAAACCCCTCCCGTTGAGTGGGTGCCAGGTCGCTCACAAGAAGAAACAGAAATAATCATTCGGGCAGTCTATCGGCAAGTATTAGGCAATGCCTATGTGATGGAAAGTGAGCGGCTCGCTGTGCCCGAATCCCAGTTTAAGCGGGGTGAATTGAGCGTCCGCGAGTTTGTCAGAGCAGTGGCTAAATCTGAACTCTATCGTTCTCGCTTTTTCACCAGTTGTGCGCGCTACCGGGCGATCGAACTCAACTTCCGCCATCTACTGGGTCGTCCACCGCTGGATTTAGAAGAAATGCGGACACACAGCACCATTCTTGATACTCAAGGGTTTGAAGCTGAGATCGATTCTTATCTCGATAGTGATGAGTATCAGTCTACCTTTGGGGAAAACTTTGTGCCTTATATCCGAGGCTACAAAACCGAAGCTCTTCAGAGCATGGTGCAATTTACTCACACTTTTCAGTTGGTACGGGGTGCTTCCAGCAGCAGCCTGAAGGGTGACCTGTCGGGCAAGGCTCCCAAGCTAAATTCATTAGTAATTCAAGGCACACCCACAGCAGTAATTTCACCTGCTAGTGCTGGGGCAACCTTCTCTGCACCTCCCAGTGGTGCCCGTACTCGTCTTGGAGTTGATGCTAGTGCTGGTGGCAAAGTTTACCGCATTGAAGTCACAGGCTATCGTGCCAAAAGCTTCAATAGTATTTCCAAGTTTCGCCGTTCCAACCAAGTCTTTCTGGTGCCATACGAAAAGCTCTCTCAAGAGTATCAGCGGATTCACCAGCAGGGCGGTGTGATTGCAAGTATCACTGCTGTATAAATTAAGGTGCAAACTTAAAAAATTGAGGAGCATAGATTTTAATGGCATCCCAGACAATTCTTGAACTTTGGCCAGCTAGTGGCTTAGAAGAAGTTCAAACTATCATCCATGCAGTTTACAAACAAGTTTTAGGCAACCCTCATGTGATGGAGAGCGAGCGGTTGTTAAGAGCAGAATCACAATTGTGCGATCGCTCCATCACAGTGCGGGAATTTGTTCGCGCCGTTGCCAAGTCTGATTTTTATCGTACCCGCTACTTCGAGTCCTGCGCTCCCTACCGTTTTGTAGAACTTAACTTCTTGCACTTGCTTGGTCGGGCACCCCAGGAGCAACGAGAAGTGTCTGAGCATATTGTTCGCACTGTCGCCGAGGGCTACGATGCTGAAATTGATTCCTACGTCGATAGCAGTGAATATCAAGCAGCCTTTGGCGAAAACGTAGTACCCTACTATCGCGGTAGAAGCAGCGAAGCTAACTCCAAGCAAATAGGCTACAACCGAATGTTTGCTATTGATAGAGGCCCTGCCCAAATTGACAGTTCAGTCAAGTCTGCCCAATTGGTCTATGCTGTTGCTACCAACAGTACCAATGCCATTAAAGCCTCTTCAGCAACTGTGATTGGTTCTGGCACCGAAAAACGTTTCAAAATCGTGGTGACAGGTTCCAAATTCGACAGCCCCCGTCGCATCAGTACCACTGAGTATATTGTCCCAGCTAGTAAAATGACCCCGCAAATTCAGCGGATTAATCGTACTTCTGGCAAAATCGTCAGCATTACTGAAATTGTGTAACGTTTAACAGGGTGGGCAATGCTCACCCAAGATGATTAACTTTTTTAATTTGCAATTTTTCAGAAAACCACACGAAAATCCTAAATTTAGGAGGCATTGATATGACACTTTGGATAGAAGCTGAGTCCGTTGAATTACGCCCCAACGCCACTGAAGATGATCTGCAAGGCGTGATCCGAGCAGTGTATCGGCAAGTTTTGGGCAATGCTCATGTATTTGAAAACCAACGGCTTACCAGTGCAGAGTCTCAATTGCGGAATGGTGACATCACTGTTACTGGCTTCGTCAGAGCCGTGGCTCAATCTGATCTATACCGTTCGCTGTTTTTTGAAACTTCCTCTCCCTATCGTTTTATAGAATTAAACTTCAAACATTTGCTCGGTCGCGCTCCCCAAGATCAGGCTGAAGTTGCGGAACATGTGCAAATTTACAACACCCAGGGCTACGCAGCGGAAATCAACTCCTACATTGATAGCGATGAATATATCAGGAGTTTTGGCCAAAATATTGTCCCCTCTGCCCGTGGTAATCGTACCCAAGCTGGGGTAAAGAATGTCGGTTTTAACCGTACCTTTGCATTGATGCGGGGATTTGCTGCCAATGATTTGGGCAAATCAGCAAAATTGATTAGCGACATTGGTGCTAATCTGGCGACAAAAATTGTTTCCCCGCCAGGTGGTTCCGGTGCTATCAGCAATACAGGGAAGCGGTTCCGTGTCGCTGTCTCCAAAGGCAATTTTGGTGTTCGAGTGACTAAAAGCATGGCAACCTATGACGTGAGATACAACCAGCTGGCCCAAAAAATTCAGAGCATCCAGAAAACAGGAGGCAAGATTCTTAGTATCACGGAAATAGCTTAATGCTACTAATGGAGAATTTCCCAACCTCTAACATTTTGTCAATTGATGAACTATAGAGGTAAATTGGGATAAGCTGTCGCGCATTTAACTTGCACATCTTTTCGTGTTGGCTGTTGACTGTTGACTGTTGACTGTTAACCGTCAACGGTCAACGAACTTAGGAAGTGACTGTGTAATTTTAAAGCGTAATAGCTTATTCATCATTTTCCATTGGGAGATTCTCCAATCCAAAAGCAAATAGCTAAAAACACAAACCAAAGAGTTGATGAATATTACGGAGTTTGTTGCAAATTCTATTGGGCGTTGGCGATCGCAACGCAGTGCCCATCATTTGGCATTCGGTCACTTTGAAGCCGTACAGTCTGAGATAAATATCATTGCTCTCCCAGACGATGATCCGGTAGTGATTGACTTGTGTAAAGTCTATAACATTGATCCTCAAACAGTTGTTTCTCCCTTTCGGATGAGTTGGGAAGGCCAATCAGACTGGGATGAAAATGAAATCAAAGGTACTTGCGTGCTAGTTCCTATCCCCGATCCAACTCATCCCCATCGTGGTAAACTTCTGCGCGATCAAGGCTATGCCGAAACGATTGCTGCGGCTGGCGATTATTACTTAACAGAAGACGGCACATTCGTGCTAGTCACCGCCTACGAGCGCGCCGCCGCCGAAGAAAAGATCTGGTTTGTCAACCCCAATGTCCGTTGTCGGGTTTCTCTAATTAAAACCAGTGCTGGTACTGGAGTTGTCACTGCCTCTTTTTCTTCCGAAATCCGCCAGGATATTCATAAATAAACTAGATCCAAAAATGGCTCTCTAGGCATTTCTAGTCATATATATACAACGTCAGAGCGTGCAGTCTCAATATGAACTGACTACGTTAGTTTCGTCATGCCATTAGTCTGTCAATAGACACTTTTGCCATAGGTTAAGGTCATAATTTTGAATTTTGCGGAAAGTGCGGTTTTAGGCAAAGCCTAAAAGGAGCAACTTTACAAGAAAAATTCTGTATTGTTTATTTATCCTCATCTACTTATGAATTCTTCACCACCACATATCCGCGACAGTACATCGAATCATTTAATCACCCTAGCTCGTTGGATGGCAGGGGATTTCAGCAATTATAAACAGGCATTTGAAAATCCTAAAGACTACGCTCATATTCACGTATTATTTCGTCCATTACCGTTTGAATTCTTCTCAGGGATCGGGCTTTATTCAGAACAGGTTTATGACTATGATTTGTGGAGACCTTATAGACAGGGAGTACATCGCTTAGTAGATCATGGCGATGAGATTTATATCGAAAACTACAGTTTAAAAAATGCCCTTTTCTATGCTGGTGCAGCCCGTGAGTTAAGCATTCTTAGAACCATCACCCCAGATTGTATCGCACGCAGATATCACTGCTCGATGATTTTCAAACGAGAGGGAGATAGATTTATAGGCGCTGTTGAGCCTGGAAACTTGTGCTTAATTGAGAAAAATGGCTGCCAGACTTATCTCGATAGTTACGTTGAAATCACACAAACCACTTGGATAAGCCTAGATAGAGGGCTGGATGTCAATACACACGAGCAGGTTTGGGGATCTACCTTTGGGCCTTTGCGCTTTGAAAAGCGGGAGGGTTTCGCCCATGAAGTCCCAAACATCCTATGATCTTTCCCTGCCTAATCTGGCCATTAAAGCGAATATGCTACCCCCAGAAGCGCAGAAAAAAATGCAGTGCTGGATTCGCAGCAGGCATTTAATTTGTTCAGGTAATTTCTTTGTTTTTGAAACCGTAGATTATAGTGCTATTGAGCGTTTTTCCCAATGTGTGGGAACCTTAGGAGGCACTATTATTTCGGTTGACCCAATTGACAAAATTTGGATGGGCGCTCATCGTCAAGTGATTCTGCATCAGGCAAGAGCCAGTTTGCATACACCCTGCCACAATTTGAAACAATATTGGATAAAATACGGAGGCTTTCGCAGCCGCTTTGATAAACAGGTGTAAAGTAATTCGCTTGACATCAAATCCTGGTGAGGTCTACTACTTCTTTTACAGCGATTTTCAGTTGAGTAGACTATATAAAAAAACCTAACCCCCAACCCCTTCCCTTCTAACCTTGGGCAGGGTGGTTTCATACGAAAAAAGAAAAATACATAAGTCTTGATTTCTCGTTTTGTGGCATGGCTTTTTACCCCTCTCCAAACCTCTCCCCCCGTGGGCAGAGGCTTTGAAACTCAGTTTTAGTTTTTCTCTGCTTGTATGAAACCACCTGCTTCCTTGCTAGCATTGGGGAGTAGCTTCCATTCCTCTCTCCTTTTAGGAGAGAGGAATGGAAGTGAACTCTACTCATTTGAAAACTGCTGTAAGATACAAGCGCCCAAAGGGCGCGTTTCACGCTCCCGCAACGAATGAAAGAAACACAAAAAATCCGTAGCCTACTCTTGTAAAGAGACGCGATATATCGCGTCTCTACCCTTACTCCCTACTCATTAGACTTCTAGCAGTTGTGGGTTAAAAGGTAAAGGGGAAAGCGGCGATAGAATTACCATGCACCCTTTACCCCTTACCCTTTCCCCCAAGAGTGCAAAACTATTTTTGCAAGAGGTCTATTAAATAAATCCAAGTCTGTGACAGCACCAACACTGCTAGAGGAAACTAACTTAGTACAGCTTTGCATTAATTCGTAGCGAATTTCTCCGTCATCTAGGCTACTGTATATGACCATTTGATTGGTTGGGCTGAATCATTGTGACGGACGATAAAATCAGTTATACGTTGCTGTAAGGTCTTGAGGTCAGGAAAATCATTTGGAGTGAGTAATTTATGTTGTAAAATGCTAAACCAAATTTTCATTTGATCTAACCATGAAGCATATTTTGGTAGCCAGCACAAACTAAACCATTATGACCAGCACTAATAATTACAACGTCATAGGATTCCATGACTGCAATGCGGGGATTAAAGTATATTTCCTGATATTAGAAAGTATTGAAGATATCTAAATCTTTCGTGGGTTATAAAATATTTATTGTCAAATATTTAGCAGCAGTATTTTTATAGCCAAAAAGCAAATTTATTTTTAAACCACTTGATTATAGTACTCAATTGAGAAATACTATAAATAAATCTAAATTTTAGATAAGTTTTCCTTTGTATCAGTTTTTACCTGCGTTTTCGTAGTCATTTCTTCCAGTTCTTTGAGGTGTTGTGCATTCACCAGCCATTCCTCTTCTAAATTAAATTTATCTGCACCATATTGACTTTGTTGCTCTTTTAGTGTTGCAATCTCATGATGAACTATTGCTAATGCTTTACCTTGAGTAATTGCTTTTTTTAGCAGATCAAACCGTAATGTTTCGTCAACCTGACGCAACAGCCGTAATATAAAACGATTGATGATAACTTCATCTCCAAAACCAAGAATGCCATTAGATTCATCATTTTGACACAATGAGACTTGCTCACTAACATCAAACAAAGCTTCCACAACTGAGGGAATATAATTCTCAGGAATTTTCTGTTCAGTAGAATTCTCTAGCTGTTCTATAAATATCCTAGCTTGTGTTGTACCGCCTGGAAGTTTTTGTTTAGCAAGTTCTATCAAATGGTTTCTAAACTTATCTTTATCTCCAACCCAACTAAGGATAATTTTTCTCTGGATATTAAATAATTCACCTGCTGATAACGACAGACGAAAGTAAATAGGAAATATTTCTAAACTACACACACGTAGTTGTTGGCGCCATTCAAACTCTTGTTCTTCATCTAAATAGGTATTTCCCAAAATAGATTTTAACTTTGGAAAAAGGTGCATGAGCAGATTTTTACTGGGCTGCTTGTCCTGATCTGGCACTTGAGCAATCCAGGTATTCAAAAGACTGTTGAGTTCGTCTATTGAAGGGTTTACCTCTCCTACAAAAATATGAGGATTTTGATGGATTATATTATATATCTTTGGGCTAAAGACTCGCAAAGACTCGATAGCAATGTAATCGACTGGGTTTACTTCGTCTTTTACTGCTGGATACGTCAGTGTTAAAGTGTTAACAAAACGAACAATATCGGGGATGTTAGTAATAAAGTTATCTATTCCTTTAAAGTAAATATCACCCCAGCGAGCTTGGCTAATTTGTTTTTTTGGAATTTCAGCAAATATATTATCAAGCTTTGCAAAAAGCAGCCTGCGAAGTGAAATTTTATCAGGAATAGGTAACTCAAAACTAACTTGAATAAGTTTTTCTAAGTATGCTTCCGCAGATATTTCTTTGGTATCTGCAATTGTTTTCCTGACAATTTCTTTATCAAAAACTATAAAATAGACGACGTTAGTAAAATTCCGCATTGCTTTGAAAATACGAAATAACTGCTTGATATCTTCAGCAGCCAATCGGTCAATATCGTCAATTGTTACAACTATTCGCCGCTGCAACTGTACTAACGTGTCTTCTACTTCTTCTTTTAATTGGGCAGCTTCCTTGTCCTTCTCGTCCAACAATGCTGCTAATGCTTTGCCAGTTTGAGCATAAGGTAGAGGAATGTCTGAAATAATGGCGGCAAAATCAGCTACTCTCTCTTTCAAACCTTTTGACACAGATGACTCTTTGCTTAAAACGTTTTGTAATTGCTCAAAAAAGCGTCTTGTGATATTTTCGTGTCCAGACAATAACCAGGGATTAAAAGGAACGATGATTGGTTGCTCCTCGTCCGGCTTTTGCTGAAGATAGTGAACTACAAAGTTTAATAATGTGGATTTTCCAGAGTTCCAAGAGCCGTAAACTGCAATAACAAAACCTTCAGGAAAGCTCATTTTGTAAATGCTGTCTGCTAGATACTTGGCAAAATTGGCATGTCCTAACAGGTCTTTTTCTGGATCAACTAAAGAGCTATCTACCGATATATCGTTAATTTCCGTCTGTGCCATAAAATTTTTTTACTCATACTGCTACTGCGATTATTGCGATCGTGGCACATTCCGTAGGATGAGCAATGATACCTCACGATAGAAATTTCCAATGAAATAATTTCCTCAAGGCTTATGCAATTGGTTCCATACTCGTTATTTTGTATTGCTGTTAGCAGGTTAAATAGACAAACAGCTATCTTGGAAATTCTCTCTCCATGCCATCTAGTAAAATTACTCAAACAAGTTCAACTTAAACCCCAATCCTAATTATTGGTTATAATTCAGCATTATTTATGTCTATGTGTACTAGTGCCAGCTAAATTTTAAGATTCTTCTGCAAAGGTATTAATTCTTAAGAGTGAATTTAGCAAATACCGATTATTATCTTGACACAAAATATCAATTATTTGCTAAAAATATTTATATAAGGAAGTTTCTAGCGAAATCTCTATAGATAGAATTAAATTTATGTCAATTAATTGGCTTTTTTGATTAGAAGCCCAAGTATAGTTATATGCCTGTCTTTCCTACGAAAGCAATCTATAGTCAATACTTACTATGAACTAGGGCGTGTTTTTAAAGTCTTAGATTCCCCCAACTCCCCTTAAAAAGAGGGGCTTTAAGAGACTCTGAATCAAGTCTTTTTAAGGGGATGCGGTCTTGCGGTCTTCTCCCTACAGCCTTTCTCCTAAAGGAGACGCTGTTTGCGTTCGAGCATCCTACGGCAGGAGTTAGCCTCTCCCTTTGGGAGAAGGGGAGACTAGAAAGCGTCTGAAGCCTCCCCAAGTAGAGCAAGTGCCGTGGATTTAGGGGCATATAAAAATTTAGGAGGCTAAACAACTAGTTTGAAAACGTGTCCTAGTCTTTCAGATAAGTAAGCAATTGCAATGCGTTAGAGCTTATTTATGAAATATCATACAAGTTTTACTAATTATGGCTAATAGTAGCTATAACAATTTAATTCTTTAAAAAATATTGATTAGATAATTAATATGGTTCAGTCCCAAGAAAATGACATTTCAGTAGAAACTAGTTCTCTTCCCCCTGTCCCCATTCAAGAAATCTCAGAGGATAGGGCATTAACGGAGACGGTACTTTTTCCAACTCCGAAACTGCTTTTGAAAATTTCTAAGCTAGAAATTCGCAAAAGCCTTAAAGCGCTAACTTATGAGAGTCTCTTTGCTACGATTTTTTATAGTGTCATCGGCGGCGCGTTGCTCAGTAATTTTTTGCTAGAGTTAGGTGCTGGGCCAGTACAAATTGGTCTGCTTGCTGCTATCCCTCAGATGGTGAATCTGCTGCAACCACTGGGAGCGTATTTGGTGAACCGAAGTACCAGCTTCCGTTGGTATTTCCTGTGTATTTTCATTCCATCGCGGTTGGTGTGGTTGATTCTTCTGCCAGCGATTGTGTTGGTTACTTCATCTCATCTGGCTGGATACCAAGTAGTGCAGTTGACTTTGGCAATTCTTTTGGTAGGTAATATCATTGAATCTTTCGGTCGTGCGCCTTGGCTTGGGTGGTCTGCTGTGTTAGTACCTCAACGGTTGCGGGGGCGATATTTCGGTTTTCGCAATAGCATTGTTGGGTTGACTAACCTTATTGGTGTGCCGTTGCTAGGTTTAGCAGTATCGGTTTGGCCTGGTGGAACAGTTCAAGGCTATGGTGCAATGTTGGTTCTAGGAATTTTGCTAGGGCTAATCAGTCAAATCTGTCAGTTCTGGATGACTGATGTAAACCCCCAGCTTTTAACAGCCACGGGTTCAGACATATCCCAACCCCGGTCTCAGGGTATAGATTTTAGCTTTCTCAAAGACGCTAATTTTTGCAAGTTTGTACTTTACCTGAGTATTTGGTGCTTTGCTGTTAACATCAGCGCTCCCTTCTTTAACCTTTATATGCTAGATAACCTGGATATAGATATTAGTGTGGTAACGATTTATCACGGTTTAGGAACTGGTGCGAACATGTTAATGCTGCTTTTGTGGGGCAAACTGGCCGACCGAATTGGGAATCGTCCGCTACTACTATTGGTGGGAGTCTTGGTGGCGGTGACACCTCTGCTGTGGCTGGGAGTTGGAAGCGATCAAATTTCTTTTTGGATCTGGTTACCTTTGTTGCATATACTAGCTGGCGGGACGTGGGCGGCAATTGATTTGTGTACCAACAATCTGATGATGGGAATATCACCGCTGCGTTATCAATCTACTTACTTTGCGATCGCAGGTGCAGTTGCTGGTATAACTGGAGCAATGGGTATCACTGTTGGTAGCTTTCTAGCAACTTTGCCTGGTGCTGCGGGTTTGCTAGGGCTGTTTGTTCTCTCAGGCTTACTACGGATAGCTGCACTTGGGTTTTTAGTTTTTGTTCAAGAGCGGCGCTCAGTACCAATGGGTCAGCTAATGCGAGTCCTGTTTCCCATCCAGCAGTCAACTGATCTGATTGAAGTAGAGGAATAAGTTTTTAACTATTAATAGGGGCAGAGGTTGCCTTTGCTTACCTGCCTCTAATATCAAGTTTAGACCAACATTTATCAAAACAGAATACATGTGTCAGTCGCCAGAATGGGCTAAACCCTAGCTATCCGCTAACAGAATTGAATTCTGTGCGACTGGTAAGGCAGTCCGGTGGACGGGTTCCCCGGCATAAAGTAACGGACGTACCCGCAGGGCAGATGAATAAACGGGTTTAAAACCCCCACAAAACAAGAAAATTTGGAGGTCAACAAGAAAGTGGCGGGTCTGAATCCCCCACTAAAAGATTGCTGGATTCTGAATTCTGACTTCTGGATTCTTCTTCAATTCAAAAACATCCCAGCAAAATATACAATCTTTGAGCATCACGAATAGCATGTCCATCTGGGTCATTATTGAAGTACACGTAAACGTTAATCCCCTGTCTAATAAATGAACCGATACGCTCGGCCCATGTAGATAACTCTTCATCGCTATACCTAACATCCCATTGCCCACTATGCATACGGATGTATGTCCAAGGAGTAGTCAAACACACATCAAGAGGAACTGTTGGGCTTACAGGTAAGCAAAGGGCTACACCTGCACTTTCTAGTAATTTGTAAACTTGGGGAATCAGCCAGCTTGTGTGACGGAATTCAAGCGTAAATCTTTGTTGTGGATAGCTTTGCAGGAATTCCAAAAAGGGCTGAAGACGCTCAATATTAATATGCCAGGTATGAGGAAATTGAAATAAAATAGGGCCGAGCTTTTCTTGCAATCCAGACGCCCGTTCCATCAGACGAGATAGCGGTTCTATCGGGTCTTTTAACTTCTTCATGTGGGTGAGATAACGGCTACCTTTGACGGCAAAAACAAAGTTAGATGGTGTTTGTTCGCGCCAATTTTCAAACACAGACCGTTCTGGCAAACGATAAAAGGAAAAATTAATTTCTACAGTGGCAAAATGTTGGGCATAAAATGAGAGTTGCTGGCCACTAGGCAAATGTGGCGGATAGAAAATATCCGTCCAATGTTTATAAACCCAACCACTAGTACCGATTTGCAACTCACTCATTCAGCTGCCTCAGTTACACTATTCTCTTGTAAACTACTAAGCCAACAGTGGTGCTTTTTAAGGAAGCCATTGTAATCCCTTGCTCTGTAATTTACGCTCGATATGCTGCATTTCCTGGATATTTTCTCCAGTAATGATCGCATAAATATCTGTGTTGATTTTTCCGTATTTGATTTTCTCTAAAGCGGACAGAATAATTAAATCCTTGCGATCTAGTTCTGGTTTTAAAGTGGCTAAAATTGAATCCAATGTTCCTTCCATGCGGTAGTCACTGGAATATTTAGCTACTCCCTTTCCCAATCCCACTAGGGTATTACGCTGCAAGCACAACGGAGTTGAGCCATTGACTCGAAAATTGGCATCGATCGCATAAAATTGTCCCTCTTGATCTTCCAGCACATCAAAGCCAATCACGCCGAAATAACCCTGTTTGTGAGCATACTGACCAACGTTATCAATCATCTCAAAGAACTTGTTCATGTCAGTGTTGCGGTAGTCAATCAGTCCGCCTAAATAATTACCTTCTGGAGTGACGAGTTGGCCAGTAGTGCCGATGAGGGTTATCTCTCCTAGTTTGTTGACATAGAACTGTACGCAGTAATTCTGTACCTCATTCTTGACGAATTCCGAAACAATAATCGTATCGAGCAACTTAATATTGAGATATTTCTTAATTTCTTCAAGGCAGTAGTTCAAATCGCTGGGACTTTTGATGATGTAAGTGCCTTCTCCTGAGAGTCCGTGGGAGGTTTTAATTAAATATGGAAATTGTGGTAATTGAATGTCTTCGAGATTTACTTGGTGCAGATTGTAGCTCTTGTATTTCGGACATTGCACCCCCAATTCGGCTAGTGCTACTTTGCTGAGTAAGCGGTAATGAGTATCTGGATCAACAGCGTGTTTTTCAGGTTTGAGGTGATCAAAGGGAAATAAACTAATGAGTTTGTCAAAGCCATTGCTGTGGCTGAGGTCATCCAGATAAGTCGAGCAATCCATCATTTCAATATTGGAGTGGCTGAAGCCGAAATGCTCTTGCCAGTAGCCAATTAGCGACTTTGGCGGTTGTATAATCACAATTCCAGGAATGCGATCGCCTAACACAGCCAGATTTTTCCAAGGTTCCTTCTGACAAATCTTGTCGAAGGAGGTTTTGGTAGCTTCACTACTGCCATCTTGAAGAAAATATTTGTTCCGGTTGGGGTAAGCAGCCCAACTGGCAGTTGCAGGGTAATTTAAAATAAACCCATAAGATGCATCTGTGATATCTTGAGCAAACAGATCAGAAAGAGTACTCCCTTGAAAATAATGAAAGTCGTATTTTGACATCTACTCCTCCGAGAAACCGCATCCACAAAGGGATGCGGTTGTTTATTAAACAAGTTTCCTAAATTTCCAAGTAACACCAACTTGAAAAAACAAAGCTGTATATTCAAACTTGAAAACTCAGATGTAGTTTAGCTTCATTCACTACGTATTACTTTAGCGTAGCCCATTAGGAATTGGTATGAGTTATTTCTTGGTAAAGACAGCCACCTTGTCTTGTCCTTCGGTCATATAAGCGCAAGCCATGTGTGATGAGTTATACGCCCAGCCAACGCGTCCTTGACGGTCTATGAGGATGCACCCAGCTTCACCTTTAACTTTAGAAGCCAAAGTGTCAATTGCCATCTGTGCGGCTTCTTCTGGGTGCCTGTCTTCACTCAAAAAATCGATCGCAGTTTTAGCCAAAACCACGGGAATAATCGACTCGCCATCACCTGTTGTTGAGCAACCGCCGAATTTATTATCAGCGTACAAGCCACAGCCAACAAGCGCAGTGTCACCGACGCGACCACTTTGCTGCTTCGTGGTACCACCAGTTGAAGTGCCAGCAGCTAGGATGCCGCTAGCATCCAAAGCCACACAACCTACAGTGTTGGGGCGATCCACAACTTTTTGATCCTCCTTCCACTGCTGCCACTGTTCATCAGCTATCAAGTTTTCTTTTTTACACATTTCGGCTCCGTTGTCTGCGGCAAAGCGTTCTGCGCCCCGCGCCACTAGCAGCCTCGGTTTTTCATCCATAATCTGTCGTGCAACCGAGATAGGATGACGGATACCCTGAACTGCTGCGACTGCTCCCCAACTTAATGACCCTTCCATGATCGCCGCGTCTAACTCGACCTCTCCGTCACTGTTGAGAGTTGCGCCAAGACTGGCGTTAAATGTCTGGTCAGTTTCCAGAACTCGAATAGCTGCTTCAACAGCTTCTGCGGCTGTACCTCCGCTGATTAGCACTGCCCAACCAGCTTCTGCTGCTGCTGTACAGCCTGCATTGTTGGCTGCAACTTTATCGTCTGTGATGGTTTTTGCCCCACCGTGAACAATGATGGTCGGTGTCATATAATTTCCTTCAGTTAGTATGAATTTTGTGGGACTGCGTTCTGCGCTTCCGGCATCGCCTTAACGGGTTCGTCAATTAGTTGCAGCGATCGCATTTTGAAAGTCTCTAAACCCAAGCGCTGGGTTGCAGATATAAACACAGCTTCGGGATACTCTTGTTGAACTCTAGCCAAGGTTTCGCTATCTACTTGGTCAACCTTGTTAAAAGCAATCAAACTTTTTTCTGGAATCTCAGGCATTTCTTGGAGTATTTCCAGCACACTTGCAATATGGCTTTCCCAAGCTGGATGGGACAAATCCACAACATGAATCATGGCATCTGCCTCAACTACTTCCTCCAATGTGGCGCGAAACGCATCCATCAGTGGTGGTGGGAGTTCGTGAATAAACCCTACAGTATCTGTGAGCAGAATCGACCTGCGCTCTTGTGTTTCTGGTTCTGTAATTACTACCTTGCGGGTTGTTGGGTCGAGGGTAGCAAATAATTGGTCTGCGGTGTAAACTTCTGAATTAGTTAACACATTTAGCAGAGTAGATTTACCAGCATTGGTATAGCCAACTAATGCCAGAACCGGAATTTCTTGCTGTTGCCGTTGTTGTCTAATGCGGGCACGATGTGCTTGTAATTGGTTTACTTCTTCCTGTAGTTGACCAATTCGCCGTTGAATTGTTCGCCGTTCCGTTTCTAGTTTTGTTTCACCAGGGCCTCGCGTACCAATCCCCGCACCTAATCGAGACATCTCCTGACCGCGACCGCGTAGCCGAGGTAACATATATTCGAGTTGCGCCAGTTCTACTTGTAATTTACCCTCTTGAGTGCGAGCGCGTTGAGCGAAAATATCTAGAATTACTTCTGTGCGGTCTACAACTCGGATGCCAATCTCTTGTTCTAAGTTACGGGCTTGAGATGCAGAAATATCTCGGTCAAAAACGATTAGATTAGCTCTTAGTTTTTGAGCCAAAAGGGTGATTTCTTCAATTTTTCCCTTACCGATCACTGTTTGGGGATGGATGCGGTCGCGCTTTTGCCGCATTGTATCCAGTACAATACCCTTAGCGCTTTCGACTAAACGTACTAGTTCTGCCAGCCCATCTTCAAACCGTTGCATTGATAAATCTTCTGTCTGCACTCCCACCAGTAGCACCCTGTCTTGGCCAGAGACAATTTCTTGAGATAGGAATATTCCATCCCCAGCATCAGCAATTTCTCTTTCCCATTCGTGAACTAGCTCATCAAATTCTTGCTCAGTTAAGTCATCCAAACTTAGAGGAGGTGAAATCACCCAAGGACTTTCTGGATCAGGAAAAAGGTAAGTTAGAAAAGCTTCTTTTACTTCGCTATCAGTTGCGATTAATATTACAAGAGCATCTAAGCGCTGACGCATCATTGCGATCAACGATGCTTCATCAGGCGGTTCTGATTTAAATTGAGTAGCAACACAACGAATTCCGCTCAAGCGTTCTGCACTGCGACGGGGTAATTCTTCAGATGGAATTTGAGTTTGATTTGGTGTTCCTACAGCAATTCGGATAATTTGCCCACGCCGATTGATATAACAACAAATCGGGTGATGAATGTCTTTACTAATCGCAGCTAAGGCTTGGGCAAATTCCGGCGTAATTAATCTATCGGCTGGTTGATTTTCCTCGTAAAGCCGTTGTAATTGTTTTATTTGGCTAGCTTTTATCCCCTGACTATTGCCATAAATCTTTTGCATAAATTAACAGTTGATAATTTGCTTTTTAGCTATCTAACTTATATTTTGCATTCTTAAGATTTAATTAACTCTATCAAGCGAAATAAGCAAATTAGTTTATTTTTTGTCTTAAAATAACGTCACGTTTAAATTATTGTTTATATATATAGTTGATAAAGTAACAAGCATGAATATTTAGATATGTAAATATCGCGATGGTTGAGATATTTGTTAAAATTTTTTGTTAAAGTCAATTTTTTAACGTATGCCGCAGGCTACCGCCGAGGCGCAGAGAGAAGGAAAAAAGGAAAAATTGCTTAATCCAAGCGTATTGTTACATAGTAGGTTAATTCGTCGTTACCTACTTACTCTTGATTGTACATCTACCGCAAGTAATAGCAAAAGCTTTTGTCTCTACCTATGTCGCTGTTGATGCCATTGCCAAGGATGAGTGAGGATTTAATACGGGTTGGGATGGTGCGATGACCAACATAAAACTTTAATTGCCTTGTCGAAGCTAGTAACTAAAATAGTTGGGTTGCCAACTTGGCTAATTTGCCAGTCTCATCAGCATATTTATCAAAAAATTGTTCTTTAATCTTCTTGAGGTCGTCCTGAACTGCATTTCGACAAGCCTCAAAGAATTCTTGATATAGTGATTTTCCTTTTACGTTTATAGCTGTTAAGTAGGAAAAATCAGTTTTACTGCCATCTTCACGCTCTATCCAGAAACAACTTGTAGGCATATCCGTTCTATCCTTATAAAAGCGCTTTACACCACATCCAATCTTTTTATTAGCTTTAGGATGACGGTCAATGAGGGCGAGAAGCATTTCATGATCATCACTATCAACCGTCTGACCATTACGATACCTTTCAAGCATTTGCTTAAAGTATTCTTTAATGTTCTTCTGAAATTTGAACTCTTTACCATTCAGAACAATGGGCTGTCTTGCCATTAGCTTTTCCTATAGAAATTACCTGATACGTAACTGGTAATTGCGCTTATATTAGACCAGTTATGCTGTATATATAATTACAAAAACTTTGAAATATCTCCTGGGTAATACCCGCATTATTTCAGGATGACATCTTGAGTCAGCTACTCACAGTAAATTTTTCAATATCAGTCTTTACAACTCAACGATAAAACTGTCTCGGATATGAAAGTCAGCCTCCGCGCCTCGATGAGTTAACGCCCAGTAAGTCACCTCACCATCTTTATCTTTGATGACAGTTGTAATGGCAACTTCAATAGCTTGTTCTGCCGAGATGATTTTATTTAAATCAACATCTAACGCAAGTGTTAAACCATCGGCTTGATTTTGAACATTAAACGGTAGGTTTTTAAAAGCTGTTTCCTCTTGCATTCCTTGACGGTATCCGTTAAAGCGATAGACATTCCAGTGTCCGGCGGAGGAGAGATTGAATTCCCAATACCGTTGAGAATCTTTGATGCCAAGAAAAAACTCAAAGCAGGTATCTTTCCACAATTCATGCTTGCGTGATGCTGCATTTGATGGTGGCGTAATCGCAATTTCTTTTAAATCGCCTCCAAGGGTATAGCAAATGATGAGTTGATTAGAATTTCGGGCAATATTACCTGCAATTTTCAAATTAGGCAGGGATTTTGTAGAAGGAAAGGGTTGCAGGGAAAATGTCTGGTCGTTCATTTCATATCTTTAATAATGTTGTAAATCTGCGTTTCTTGAGATTCAATACTTTCGGTAAGCTTAAACTGGACGATCGCTCTTGCCAAGTTATGTTCTGGGTGTTTAATTTTGAAGTAGACATTCCCTGCTAAATAATCAGCAAAAAATCTCAATCCTAGTTCAAAGGCGATGAGACGAATTGCATTGTATATATATGCATAGTCATTCTCAGTAAGAAACGCCTTTGCCACCGAGAGATAACCTTGTAAGATTCCCTGGCACAGGTCAGTATCAAAATAAACACTGTCCCAATTCTCGGTTTCTTCTCCAGCTGGATTGCAACCCGATCGCAGACAATCACCAATATCGTAATGTACCAGACCGGGTTTAACTGTGTCCAGGTCGATGACGCTGACAGCTTGCTGGGTAGCAGTGTCAAACATGACATTATTAATTTTTGGATCGCCGTGCATCAAACGCAAGGGTAGCTTACCTTCAGCTTTGGCATTTTCTAGGATATGTGCAAAGGTTTGGCGATCGCTAACAAACTGCAAGCAATAATTAACTTCCGAAGATTGACACGCAATAGTTTTCGCTAACACTTCCTCGTAATGCTGGAGATAAAGCGGTGTAATATGGAATCCTTGAAGGGTATCGGCGAGTTTTTCTGGTGGCAAATCGCTGATCAGATTGTGGAACATCCCCAAGGCATAACCGATTTCTTTGGCGTGTGAGCGATCGCGCATAGTATCGAAAGACTGGGAGCCTTCAATAAAGCTGATCGCCCGCCAAAAAGAGCCATTTGCATCCCTCCAGTGGTCTTGAGCATCCTTGGTCAACAGTACGCGTGGCACTTCCCAGCGACGATTCAGGGGTGTATCCTGTAACCGTTTGCGGACATGCTCCGTGAAGGTACGCATATTCTGCATAATCAGTTGTGGCTGCCGAAATACCTGTGTGTTGATGCGTTGCAGCACAAAATGTTGTTCTTCTGAAAAATCTAAATTCACCAGGAAAGTGTCATTGATATTACCACTTCCAAATGCTTTAACGTCTGTAACCTTCCCCAATCGAGCGAATTGATCTGCGATCGCAACCAGATTCTCTGCGCCCTGTGTATTGAATTCTTCTGTCATGTTTTTGACCTGTACTACTCCTCATATACATTGCACAAAGGCAATAGGGGATATCGTAGCGCAAGTGTCAAAATAATTTGTAATTCGTAATTAAAAAAAGTTTGTTTCCTAATGTTACGAAAACCTCTATCTAACCCACTGGTCGGTCTTTTCGCTGTGGTTTTGATTCTGCAATTTACGGCTACCCATTCTCAAACTGTAACATATTTATTGAATGCACATTTATTCAAGCTGTCTTTAGTAATAAGTCAAGTTAGACCAGGTGGCAGTTGTGAAGCGAACGAAAACTTAAGTTTATTTGCTGATACTTTTATTAGTACGTGCTGCAAAGCATCAATTAGACGAGAGTTCCCCAGCCAGTATTTAAACTCCTATTTAGAAGATATCAAAAACGATAAATCAGCCCCTAGCAAAAGGGCTTGTAAGTTATTGAATGATGGTAGATTCAAGAAGTAGTTTTAGAGGATATTAAATGAAACCTGAAAGTGCAGATAAAACAGAATCCTTTTATATTGCCGTAATTCTTTATGAATCATCCTCCGATGCACCGGATTATCAACCGTTGTACCAAGAATATTTTGTGTTACTCAAATCTAGCTCTTTAGAAAAAGCCAAAGAAAAGGCTATAAGTTATGCAAAAAAAGAAGAGGTAAGCTATAAAAATGAGAATGGAGAAACTATTACCTGGTCTTTGAAAAAGGTAATAGATGTGAATTCAGTATTGGATGATGGCTTTGAATCAGCTAGTGATGGTGTTGACTTATACGCTAGACATTTTCGTAATTATGAGGCTTATCACTCATTTGAACCATTCTTATCTCAACAGGAATTCTGACTAAGAGAATTATTCTTCAATTATGAATTTTGAAAAATGCTGTATGCTAGCACAGGGCGCGACACTGAATAGCCCATCGGAGATATTGCTCTCGCCTACCCCGTACTAATTCAATAGTTAGGAAATCTCGTCGCTATCAACCCACTCATCATAGGATGAGTCATAACCAATGTAGTGAAGAAAGTATTGCTGACCTTGGATTTGCTCAATCGTTGCAGAATACCAAGCCTCTTGGTCATCATCCCAACATTTTACTTTTTGACCCAGTGCATATCCATTATCATCTGTAGAGCGAAGATCGCGAGTCCGAATGTCATCTTCGCCCACCCACTCGTCATAAGATGAACCGTAACCAAGGTAATGAACAAAGAATTGGTCATCTTCGATTTTCTCAATTGTTCCTTGATACCAATCCTCATCATCATTGTCCCAGACTTCTACTGTTTTGCTGAGTTCATACTGATTTTTATCTGACTTAACATCAGATGAAACATCTTGGATAGGCTTTTGTTCCTCTTGTTTAATCTCCTCTTGTACTAAAGTATAGGCTTGCAAAATCAAGCTGCGAGCTACAGTTTGAATTCCCGTATGTTCGTAGTAATTGGTAGTTTGATCTAAGAATGCTGCTACTAAATCTAAATTATCATCAGCAATCTGAATAAAATTACCCAAATTACTAGAGATTGATTGCGGAGTTATGCCTGTTTTGGATACTAAGTTATTCATCCAACCTTGCACAGAGTTGAAACCTTGACTGATAAAACCAACTTTATCAGAGGGGTTACTACCTGGTAGAAAGTTATTAATAGCTAAGAAAACCGGATTTTGAGTTATTGCGCCAGTATCAGTACCACTAATAACTCCATGAATTTTGCTAAGAAAATCGGGGCCTAAGGGTAGAATTCCGTCTAGACAAACTAGAGCTACCATCCTCATTAGGGATGCATTTTGATAGTTGTTAGCAAGGGAATTAGCAAACTCTTGGGGATTGGGTTGAGGAATGCCATTTAGTTTACAAAAGACAATAATTTCGACGGCGATTTTCAATACTAAGTCAATAGATTGAGTTACATCAGCTTTGGGAGTAATCTTGCCTAAAAAAGACAGAAATCCAATTTTCTCACTAACTTTATTCGCTAAAGCCGCCGCTGCCATAGCTGTGTCTGCCTTATCAATTGTTTGATAAAGTTTGATTGCGAACTCGTAGCCTTGTTGAGGATCTTCGTATAAAATAACAGCGCGATCGCGAATTTTCTGAATTACCTTAGCATCGCTTTCTCCAGTAATGCTGCGAATATTATTCTCAAATCCTGTCAAATTGCTCCACTCACCTGGCGCTACATAATCAAGAGCTTTTAAAACTTTAACAGTGATATTGTCAGTCGGTAATTCGTCAACCAACTGAATAATTGATTTATCCATCAGCCAATCCTCAAAACTCAAAATATTTTTACAACACAGTTCAAATCAACCCACAGCAAACAATACCAGTCGCTACCCTACGGGAAGCCTTTCTCTGATCAACGCTGTGCGAATTACTGAATCGTATTAATAGAATTCCCTAATCTGAACAAAAAATAACAACTGGCGATCGCTGCACCGTGACAGGCTAGATCAAAATGGTGCCATACTTCTTAACGCACCTTTGTATCTCACGCAAAATATTGTATTTTTGAAGCATGACAGCTTCACTGGTTGGGCCAAAGTTTCACACACAAGCTTTTAGAGATTTTCTCGTTTTTCTCGTTCCCAGTCAGAGACTGGGAACGAGGTTTTAAAAGGGTTTTGCCTTAAGTTGACACGTAGGGGCACGGCAGTGCCCCTACGGGTGTACCTTACTAGGTGAGGAAACGCTATATTGCCTATTGCCTATTCCCTATTGCCTGCCTCCAAGACTAATTTCACAACTCAAATAGGATTGCTATATACGGCTTTATGCTTCCAATCTATCGCGGTCTTTGCCTGTCAAAAATTATCCTCAAACATACATCAAATGACAGATAAATATTATACCTTTGGATATATGAATCTCTAATAAGCTAATGCATAGTATTGGGTTGTAAGGTAATTGTTTGCCAGGTTTTGTAAGTGAGGTTAACAATTATGTTAGATTACATCATTGCATTTAAGCCACGTGTTGGATTAGAAGACTCCAATTTATTCACAGAATTGGATGACAAAACCATTGAAGGAATTACAGGAGGACAACAACAAGAGCAACAAAGCTACTACGACTATTACTACAAGTGTGACTTTGACCGATTTATAAAGTCTTACGATGACTATTACTGGTTTGGAGGAAGTAGAGCATGTAGGAGAGTTCCTAGGTACGATGTACCCGAAGAAGTTCTACAAGAATCTCAAGGATGAATGTAGGAGTTACGCACTGACCAACGAATCATAATGTAAATTATGAAGTTTGATAGTTTGCAGAGATGGGATACCATTCGTAACTTGTTAAAAATCAATAATTACGTAATATGGGAGAAGCAACTAACGTTTGCTTCTCCCATCTCTTAGGGACTTCCAAAATTTATAATCTAAAATTCGGTCAACCTGTATTACCTATTTTTCCGTCTCCAGTTGCTCCCTTTGCTTACCATACTCCCGCAGCTGCTTCAAAAGGTCTTCTTGAGATGAGTTAGGGATAGACGGACTGGGAGTTGGTTCAAGGTTGGTATCGGTACTTTCAAAATTAGCAGGTGAGGGATTAATTACATAGACTGGTAGAGACTTATCATTAGACATCGCCTCTGGGGTTGGCGCTGGGGTAGGAATTAGATTCTTTGGTTTGCTCACAGCAGTTTTTACCGAATCTAGAGTAGTAGCAACTTGCACTTGTTGCTGCATCTGTTGTGTAGAAGATACTAAACCACTTAGACCATTCACCAATTGCCGCAAATTTTGTCGGAAAGTAGGATCACCTGTCAATTCATCCAAATCAGATGTAATTTTTTGGCTATTTTCAAATGTTACTCGTGCTGAATCTAAAGTTTGTTGCAGCAGCACCACATTGTTTGGATCGTTTAAGGTTTTAGAAGCATCGCGTAAATTAGCTGAGGCTTGCGCTGCATTTGCTGAAAGAGTTTCTAAATTGTTGAGTAATTCTCCTTGAGTCAATCGATTGACAGATGGTGATAGGCTACTAACTGTAACACGCAGTTGGTTGCTGGTTTCGGTGATATTGTTCAAAGCGCCAACCAGCGAAGAACGATTTGTTGTCAATAAATTATCCAGGTTGTTTAGCAAACGATTTGCTTGAGTTGCAGTCGTACCGAATTTATTTACTGTTTGAGTTGCGGATTCATTAAGTTGGTTTGTCGCTCGTTGCACTGAATTAGCAGTAGCTGAAAATGTATTTAGTTGTTGCCGCAAGCTTTTGGTCAAACCTTGTAAATCTTGACTTAGCTCGGTAAAACTAGATGCTGCGCCTGTAGTAGTTTCTAGAACCCTATTGACATTTCTATAGAATTTGGGGTCAGTGTATACAGCAGCTAGCTCAGTTGAACTGCGAATTAGTTGATCAACACTGATGCCAATCTGACCTTTTAACCGAGAGCCATTACAAATTACAAGGCTGGGATCACAATTTCTATCTAGGGGTTTAGCAATCACAACCCCAGTAGGTAACGTTGCTTTTGGTGTGATGTCGATGATACTTTCGCTAATTAATCCGCTTTGATTAGCTTCTACCACTACATTCCGGGGGAGAATTAGGTCAGCTTGGGCAATTTCAATCTCTACATCAATGGCATTCGCTTTTGGCCGAACCTGGGAAATAGTGCCTACCTTAACGCCTCGATAGCGAACTGTTGCTCCCTTTTGCATTCCGCCAGCGTTAGCAAATTCCACAATAACTTTGTATGAACGACCAGCAGCAGTGTATCTATTTAACCACAGAAAAAGTAATCCAAATACCCCTATTCCTAGCAGGAGTAACAACCCCACAGAGCCTTCTCTAAATGTTCGCCCAGACGCGAAGCGGCTTGTCATAAGACCTCGCATTTTTTTTGCCTCCACCCAATAATTAGTTATGAGTTAGGAGTTATGAGTTAGGAGTTGGGAATTAAAAGTTAGGAGTTGAATTGAACTCTCGCTCCTGATTTTTAACTCCTGATTTTTAACTCCTCACTTTTAACTTCTCGCTTTCTAACCGACGACTTGAATCGGCCCTTGCACACTTCCACTAAGAAATTGTCTGATCAACGGATGTTCTGTGTTGTATGTTTCACTAACTGTACCCTGCCACTGCACTCTACCTTCATAGAGAAATATAAGTCTATCAGCTGTACGACGGATAGTGCTGTCTTGATGGGTAACAACAGCATAGGTACTACAAACTCCATGTAAACATTGCAAATAGCGGATTAAATCTTCGATTACTGTTGAGGCAATGGGATCAAGTCCGGCTGTTGGTTCGTCGTATAGTAGAACTTCTGGGCCATCTGTGGGACTATCGGGGTTAGACATAATCGCACGAGCAAAACTCACCCGTTTTCGCATTCCCCCGGAAAGTTCGGCTGGGTAGAGGTGGCCTATTGCTGGCAAACCTACCATCTCCAATTTTTCTTTTACCAATTCTCCAATGCGCGATCGCGGTAGCTTTGAATTTTGATAAAGTAAAAATCCCACATTTTCTTCCACCGTCAGCGAATCAAATAGCGCCGCCTGCTGAAACACCATGCCAATGCCAACTTGCTGGCGACCATCCTCAATCAAACCGTCTCGCCGCACTCCTTGCACATAAATTTCTCCTTTATCGGGAGTCAGTAACCCCGCGATTACCCGTAAAATTGTTGATTTACCAGTCCCTGATGGGCCAATAATCCCCAGTGCTTCTCCCCGGTAAATGGTCAAGTCTACATTATCTAGAACTTTATGGCTACCAAAGGACTTAGAAACACCTTTCAGTTCAATCAATGGTTCAGTCATTAGTTATTAGTCATTAGTCATTGGTCATTGGTCATTTGTCATTAGCAAAGGACAAAGGACAAATAGCCCAATAGTGATGTCGTAGTTATTGGTAGGTATTGTATGGTACATTATAAGTATATGATTAGCATTCTAATTAGCGAACTTTATTTTTTTAGCACAATATTTAGTTATTTGCGATGTTTCACGTCCTAGAATCCCCTCAAGACAAGGTTGACGAAGACACCGTAGTATTGTAACGTCTCAGTAAAGGCAAAGTAAGACTCCAGTTTTGCGTAAACATTAGCAAAGTCATAGAATAGTATCAATATACTAATCATTGCTATAACTACTCACAGAAAAGCTACCACAACAAAAACTAATTAACAGGTTAAAGCCAGATATAGCAATTATATTTGATTTGTGAAAGTTAAAAGCTTCAGATTCGCTACTTTTTAGATAAGTCGGAAATCTTGTTATTCACGAATGATTTGGTAGGGGGATAGAAACATTTATTTTGCTTCTATCCAAAGTTATTTTAATTAGCGAGTTATTAGATAATTTGAGATATTAATAGCATCACCATCAATTTTGGAGTTGCCAAATGTCAAAATTATTCATTAATATTATAACAATTACTGATACTAATTAAATTAGAGATTATGATTAGCTACTTAGAGCAGTTTGCAAGTGATAATTCCTCTGGGATTTGCCCGGAAGCGCTGGAATATATGATTAGGGCAAATCAAGGTAGTGTTCCAGCTTATGGAAATGATGAATGGACTCAAAAAGCCACAGATTATTTTCGGGAACTCTTTGAAATTGATTGTGAAGTATTTTTTACCTTTAATGGTACAGCCGCTAATTCTTTATCATTAGCTGCCCTTTGTCAGTCATATCACAGCGTCATTTGTCATGAAACATCTCACATAGAAACAGATGAATGTGGCGCACCTGAATTTGCATCTAATGGCTCTAAACTATTACTTGCTCAAGGTAAAAACGGCAAGTTAACATCAGAGGCTATAGAGACAATTGTCACTAAACGTACTGACATTCATTATCCCAAACCCAAAGTTATTAGCATCACACAATCAACTGAATTAGGGACTTTATATTCTATTGAAGAACTTCTGAAAATTAAAGAAGTTGCAAAAAAGTATAACTTAAAGATCCACATGGATGGCGCTCGTTTTGCAAATGCAGTTGCCGCTATGAATAAAACCCCTGCTGAAATTACTTGGAAAAGTGGAGTGGATGTGTTGTGCTTTTGTGGTACAAAGAATGGCATGGCATTAGGTGAAGCTATTCTTTTCTTCAACAAAGAGCTAGCAGAGGATTTTGATTATCGATGCAAGCAAGCAGGTCAGCTAGCCTCAAAAATGCGGTTTATCTCTGCTCCCTGGTTGGGTTTATTGGAAACTGGTGCTTGGCTAAAAAATGCCAGACACGCCAATCAATGTGCTGAATACTTAGAAAATCAACTATTGAATATAGAAAATGTTGACTTGATGTTTCCGAGAGAAGCCAACGCCGTGTTTGTTAAACTACCAGAGCAAGTTATTCACGCTTTAAAAGCAAAGAACTGGCAATTTTATACATTTATTGGTGTTGGAGGAGTACGTTTTATGTGTTCTTGGAATACAACAAAATCAAGGATTGATGAGTTGATAAATGATATTAAAAACGCAAACAATTCTAAAAAATAAACATGATATTTGCTAACTAAACGAATCAACAAAATAAAAATTTGTTTTATGTGTGTGGAAGTCAGAGGAAATTAACATAGCTTGGGACTGTTTCTACCCACGATCAGGCTCGTTCTCGCGCCTACCGTTGGGGTGAAGATGGTATTGCTGGTATTTCCGATAATCATCAACGGCTTTGTTTTGCGATCGCTCTTTGGAATGACGAATCCTTTTGGTGGAAGATGAAATCAAACTGGCGCGATTTGTCAAATTAGAACTTAGTAGCGAAGGATATCACGTAAGTGTAGCCCATGATGGCATTGCTGGTCTAACCCCGGCGCGAGACTCATCGCCAGATTTAGCGATCCTGGATTGGATGTTACCTGGCTTGACAGGTTTGGAAATTTATCGCCGTTTACGAGCCACAGGTAGTACAGTACCAGTAATTTTATTGACAGCAAAAGATGAACTGAGCGATCGCGTCGCAGGTTTAGATGCGGGAGCCGATGATTATGAGGAACTACTAGCTAGAATTCGCGCCCATCTCCGGCGCACGCAAGAAACAGACGAGGCTTTGTTACAATTTGAAGGTTTAAGCTGAAATCGCCGCACCCGTGAAGTATTTCGGGGGAAACGAAGCATTGAATTAACAGCAAAAGAGTTTGACTTATTAGAATATCTCCTCCCACATCCGCGTCAGGTGTTTACTAGAAACCAAAATAAGAGAGAAAGTTTGGGGTTACGACTTCATGGGTGATTCTAATATTATTGAGGTTTATATTTGTTATCTGCGACTCAAATTAGAAGACAATAAAGAAAAGCGTTTGATTCATATAGTCCGTGGTGTTGGTTATGCACTGCGGGAGTAACCCTAATGACTTGGTGATTTCAGCAAAAAGGAACATATTAAAGACAAAAGAGGATCATGAATAAAAAGTGGGCTGTAAAACGACTGACAGTAAATCTCACAACCGAGGAAATGAAGAAACTTCAATGCTACTGTGCTGCGACAGGAAGACCAGCAACAGATGTAGTTCGAGAATTGCTCCGAACTCTTGAGGTTGACAATGCTGAAAACTCTGAGATGGAAACACCAGACTCAACAAGAACAGTTGGCAGTTTGTCAAAATCACAGTAACTATTGACTCGAATATCCCGCCAAATCTCAGAAATCTGCTACGATGATTTCCCGGTAGATAGGGCTAAAGGACGATCATCTTTTGGTCTAGTTTTTGCTGTTCCATCTAAATGTCAGCAAAAGTACTCCCACTAATCATTCTGGTGTAGTGGTGATTCTTAATTGCGGGACAAGTGAGGGGGTTCAATGCCCCCTCTTATCATATTCATTTAAAGACTTAGCGCCTTTGAAATAAACAATACTCTACAAGATCGAATAATTTATTTGTTGGAAATCTCTTAGAGGTTATTAAAATAGCGATCGCGCAACCTGCCACTTCGCTACAATTCCTTTGAGCCAATCATTATATTGAGGATGACAGGTGCGGATGACATCAAATGCAGCCAGGATTGGCCCGACATCCAAAGCAGACCAACCAATACCCCGCTCCAGTGGATTATTACCATAATCAACCATTTGTGCATTGGCTGCGTTATAGACTTTATTGGGTAAGGTATCTTCAAATAACTTCAGACTACTGAGAGTTGTCAAAAACTTGTTGAAACGCGCATCAAAATCTGCTTGGTCAGTGAGATTCAACCAGCGCGCCGCATTTAACACCATCAGGTAATTCCCCATGTCCCAGAGTATACCGGAAGGATAACCTCCAGTAGAATTGGTAAACCCCGTTCTTGGCTGATAGTTTTTGACAAAATATTGCCAAGCAGCACGAGCATAAGTTTGTTCTTCAGGGGTGAGTGGAGCTAAACTGTGACGAAATAATTGGATATTGACGATATCCGGAAAATTTATTTATATTATGACCAATACCCCTGTAATCCTTTATCTACCTGGATCGCTTGGTGTGATATGTGGAAAGTTTCAGTCTAATAACTAGTTAGCTGGCTCCTCATCTCTTTCTTATTAGTAGTAAAGGAAATTGGCTTCGTTTTAATTATTCTGCGCGAGGTAATGTATGGATAGTACGCCGACCGAAAAAGGAAAAGCTTTTCTTCAAGAGGTTCAGGAATTTCGCAGAAGGAGAGTTAGTAGGCTACGAAATATTAATCATTGGTGGAATATTACTTTAACCGTATCTGGTATAACTTTGACCGCAGTTACTACGATTTTGGGAGTTATCAATAATGAAACTTATAAAGACTGGATTAAATTCGGAATAGCCTTCTCTGGCTCCGTTGCTGTTCTTTCTCAGTCTGCCAATAAAGAGTTTCGTGTCAAAGGAAAAGCCGGAAAATATGCTCAAATTGAAGCCGATTTACTTATTATTGAGCATAGACTTAAAAACACAGAAAATGATGAGGAATTGAAAAAACTGCTTGAAGAATTTTATGCAGCGATTAAATATGTTGGAGAAATTGAATGCGAGACCGAACAAAACAAATCATAAAACAAGATAAATCATAGAAAATACCTGAAATGATAAGTTGGGTCTTATTTATATGTTGAATGCCGTAGTTTTCTTTATTACAAGTAATGCTGTTATGTCTGAAAACAGCTTGTTAGCCTTACATACAAATCAAAATATCACATTGCCTTGGATGGGATTCACGTTTTTAGGTGGTTTGATAGGTTTGTTTATTGGAATAGTTCTTATTAAGCCGCTGAGTTACCCTCTCCATAACTCTCTCGATTTTGTCTCGATACAAACGGGAGAATTTTTGTTTTTGTTGATAACTATTATACCTATACTAGTTCCAATTTTAGGAATTGGTATTGGTGTATCTGTATCTCAAAACATTTTTCTCTTTCAACTTGGCATTAGCAAAAATATATATTGGATTTTATTTACTAGCTTTGCACACTTTATCCCAACAACTCTATACTCAGGCTTATTTTATGTTCCTACGCTTCTTAACTTTGCTTCGCAAGACTCAAGTCTTACTAGAAAAAGAATTGAAGTAGGAGAAAAAATATTAGTATTCATTGTTTGGGGAAGTTTAATTGGATTGGCTCAATGGCTACTAATCAGGGAGCAGTTTAGTGACTCAATTTTATGGTTTTTCTTGAGTGTAATGGGTATTTCAGTTGGTATCTTTATTAGCAATTTTCTCTCTTTATTTTTAACTATAATCTTCGGTCGGGGGAGCGCTGTAGGGTCATTTTACTTTGCTAGTTTAATGGCTTTGCTCCCTTATGCGACACTTACAGGAATATTTCTAGAATTTCTCTTTAAACATAGTTTAAAAAAATGAGGTAAGGACTATTTTATTAGAGGGTTTTTTGACATTTAGCTATACTATAGCCGTAGCGTCTTTGATTGGGTTAATTATAGTTATGACTTTATTTCTCTTCCAACCTAGATGGCTACTTTCAATCATTGCCTCTATTTTTCCAGGAGTTATTTACTTTGCTAAAACCACTCAGAAAATTATTGCTCTTACTATAGACGATACTCCTGATCCCAACACGACACCTAAACTTCTTGAGGTGTTGCGACATTATCAGGCACGAGCAACCTTCTTTATCATTAGTAATAAAGTTAGAACAAATGAGTCTATTGTCTTACAAATAATTGAGCAAGGTCATGAATTAGGAAATCACCTTACCAAAGATGAGCCAAGCATTAAGCTGTCATCAGAAGAATTCGAGGCAAACTTAATCGAGGCTCATCACATTCTTACCCAATTCAGTGTTCCTCATTGGTTACGACCTGCATCTGGCTGGTATAATCACACAATGGTTAAGATAGCCCAAAAATATGGATATACAGTTGCTTTAGGCTCTATATTTCCACTCGATACTCATATTCACTCACCTTGGTTTGCATCGAATCATATTTTATTGAATACTCGTCCCGGTTCAATAGTTATTCTGCATGATGATGGTGAACGGGGCGAAAGAGCAGCATTAACTCTAGAGCGAGTTTTACCTGAGCTTGCTAGAAGAGGCTATCGTGTTGTTACACTTTCAGAACTTTTTTCCATCGTTAGCGAGCTATATAACAATACCCATGCACAATGACCGTATTGGGAGTTTAATCTGTCACATATTTGAGCTGATAGACTGAAGGCATTGATTGGGCTAAATTGACCTATGACCCTTGCGATCAACCAACCAATACAACAGAAGGCACTTAGCTTTGACGAGTTTCTCGCCCGTTATAGTGGCGATAACTGCTATGAACTGATCGATGGAGAGGTGTTTGACTTGGAGCCAACAGGTCTGCATGAAGAGGTTGCAGCCTTTATCACCGCGAAGGTTTGTGTCCACGACGGAACAGGTTTACCTTGGTTTGTCCTTCAGAGGGGACTATTGCGCCCTTCTAACATTGGTATGACAGCATTTCGACCTGATGTTGCAGTTATTGATCGAGATGAACTTACCAAAAAACTGCTTTGGTCTGAACAGTCGCTCCTGACGCTGGGCAGTTCGATTAAATTTGTGGCGGAAGTTGTTAGTAGCAACTGGCAAAATGATTATGCCCGTAAGGTTGAAGACTACGCGGTTTTAGGCATTCCCGAATATTGGATTGCTGACTACGCAGGTAATGGTGGTACTCGACACATTGGAAAGCCCAAACAGCCCACCCTCTCTATCTGTATGCTAGTGGATGGAGAGTATGAAATTCAGCAATTTCGGGGCAATCAGACCATCGTCTCTCTAACCTTCCCAGATTTAAAACTGACGGCTGAACAGGTGTTGAGGGCTGGTAGGTAAAATCGCCATAATTCGACTACCCCCGATATGAGATCGAAGGAACAGGTCTTAAAGCTACCACAAGCGCGATCGCGCTTCAGGATGCTAGTATTTCAATAGTGCTAGCGATCGCTTCGTAAATCAACTTTTGCGATTCGTAAATTAAGTTTTTAACTCGTAAATTAACTTTTGCGACTTGCAAATTAAGTTTTTAACTCGTAAATTAACTTTTGCGACTTGCAAATTAAGTTTTTAACTCGTAAATCAACTTTTGCGACTCGCAAATTAAGTTTTTGAGCTGTAAATCAACTTTTGTGATTCGTGAATCAACTTTTGCGATTCATAAACTTGTTTTTCTGACTAATTTCAGCAAACCTACCCTTATTTCTAGCGGTTCTCGTTTACGTGAGGTACACCCGTAGGGGCACGGCAGTGCCGTGCCCCTACACCTTGTAATGTAATGTTGTACCGCGTCTGAATGGGAACCGCTATATCCAATTTAATCATCCTAATGCTTTCAAAGTTATGTAGCTTCACTGTGGCTGCTGCATCTGCTTATTGCGTACTCTAATAGTATCTAAAGAACCACGTATAAATTACCGTTAGGTTCTTTATATTCAAATCCAAACAGGAAAACTTATATGACGCTACGCAAACGCAACTCGCTTGCACTTACCAAAGCTGAGCGACGGATTGAAGGAATACAGATGATTAATTCTGAGTTAAACTTTGGTAATGGATTATCAATCGCTAGTTACAACACAAGAATTCTGGAGTTACGAGACAAGCTAGCCGCTTACAATCAAGCACGAGCGATGGTAGATAAAACACAGAATTCATTAGTAGAAGCAGAACGTGAGTTAAATAGTTATTCTGAGCAGATGCTGCTGAGTGTTGCATCTCGCTATGGCAAAAATAGTGATGAATATGGGATGGCTGGTGGAACACGCAAGTCAGATCGAAAGAAAGCACGCCCGACGGTCAACCAAACAGTAATATCTGCCGAGTCAGGCATTGTGTAATTACGTTCCGTCTCACGCACCATCCGATACTTTCGGTGCGTTAGTCCTAACATCCATAACGCACCCTACTAAATTAAAGCAACGCCAGTTTTTTCATTGCCTTAAAATTTTAGCTGTAAGTTGACTGCTAATTCTTAACGCCTGCCCAAACGGTAAGTGGTTGTCCAACTTGCTTATACAGTAGACTCTCTAAAATTACACCATTATTGTTGGCGGTGAGAGTTTTATTCGGCTGACGCAGAGATTCGTAGAAACCGTTGTACCAACCGTCTTTTGATTTAAGGTTAGCTTGAACAAAATTAAATAATTGGTTGGTGTAAGTGGTATTGTAAAGCACATGCCAGCCGATCGCAGCTTTGGCACTGAGAAAGCGCAAATCGTTGTGCTTTTGTCGGGTATCTGCGATGGTTGCCCAAGGTTCTCCGTTGACAAACAAGCTGCTGTAAACAAAGTAAGGAGGGCGATCTAAGTTGTCTTTGGTAACAGCAGTTAATTGTTTTGTTGCTTCATAACGCGCTGCTTGAGCAGTTAAAATCCGATCGGCATAGGCTTTAGGCAAAGCTTGAAACCCAGTTTCGATGCCATCTAAAATATAGGGTTCGCTCAGAACGTAGTTATTAGCTCCAGAGCTTTTATAGTCACGTTGGTCGTAAGGAATTCCCTGTCCGTAAAGATCAACAAAGGCTACATGGGACTGATAATCCAAGGCTTTCTTAACATCCAAGCCCCAAAGCTTTAAACCATAGGCAGCATAATTCTCATAGCCCAAGCGACCTTCTTGGTTGTACTGTTCTTTGCCTTTGATAACGGCAGTACCGTACATTTGTCCCTTTCTGGTCAGACGCTTAACTTGCCAATGTTTCCAAACTGCTTCTGTTTCTAGTCGCATCTCTGGATATTTTGCCGCGACAATCTTCAACCAGATTGCCATCCGTCCTAAATCAATGGCTGACCAACCAATTTCTTGCCGTTTTTCTAGTTGACCATAATTAACAGGTACGAGGGTTTTTGTATTGTAGACCTTGTTGGGTAGTTCCCCTTTGTATAAAGGCATAGATGCCAGTGTCTTCAACATTTTGCTCATTTTGGCTTCAAATTCAGCCGCAGGCACAATATTGAGTTCTCTAGCACTAACCAAAGCTGCGATCGCTGCTGTCTGATCCCACATACTTACAGAGGCAAAGCCATCAACGGAATTGACCAAGCCAGTTTCATCGTTCCAGTTGCGCTGGAAGTATGACCAAGCCTGACGGGCAGTTGTCGTTTCCTCTGGGGTCAGCTTTCCAACTCCAGGAGCAACATAGGGAATTATTGCTACTGTTAGTTGGTTCTTAAGAATGGGTTGACCTGGCAAAACTACAGATTTCGCATCAAGGCTGGCAACTATTTCAGCTTCTTTGGCAGAAAAGACAGGGGGTTGGGGTTTGTTTGGTTGTACCGACTGCCGTGAAGCATTTTGGGATGTTGATATTTCAGGTTTTGCTGTAGAAGTCTTGGAAAGTTGCTTAGACCAAACATTTAAAATTGCGATCGCTATGACAGCGGTAACTACTCCTCCTACAGAAGCTAGTATGGACAAGCTCTTAGGTGGCGGTTGAAAATCAGAACTCATACTGATTAAAGCCTCATGTTGTAAGTCAGTGTTGCTTGCGTAGTTTCACCAAATACATTCTTCCCAACTTTATAATTTAACTAACACCCAGAATTTCACCGGATGTGGAAGTACGACTCCCAAAGGATTGTCAACAGAATTTAATTCTGACTCCTGACTCCTGACTCCTGACTCCTGACTCCTGAATTCTGTTTTGTTAAAATTTAGATTTCCGCTCACGATGATCGTTACTACAATAAAATAGTCACGCACCCGATCTCTGGAGTTCTAGTAGTGGGCTTATTTGATGATTTGAGTCGGTTTCTAGAAAACCGTTTAGAAGAATTCTTGCGTAACAATCCACATTTGGAGTTAGAGGCGCTGCTAGAACAGCTGCGTGAGCAAGAGGAAGGCACATTAAAGCTGATCGCAGATTTACAATTACAAGAGAAGCGATCGCAAGAAGAAATTCTGTCCACCGCTCAAGAAATTCAGCGTTGGCATATCCGTGTTCAAAAAGCCAAAAACGCAGGTAGAGAGGATTTAGCAGCTGCGGCAGGTGAGCGAGAAGCAGCCCTGTTGCGCGAAGGAAATCAGCGCTGGGGACATATGCAAGGGCTGAAAGAACGCATTAACCAATCTCAGGAACTACTGCGAAAAATTCAGCAGCGGCGACAGGAAGTGCAAGCTAAAGCCGCCGAAGCACAGACAGCCCGTGCTAAAGCGCAAACTCAGCAGCGTTTTGAAACTAGCGGCTGGTCGAATCAAACTAGCAGTTATTCTGGTGGGTTTGATGATTTAGAAGAGAAGTTCCGTAGCTGGGAAACTCAGGATGAGTTAGAACAAATGAAGCGCAATTTGGGGAAATAATCGCAAAGACTAAACTGTAAAGGATGAAAGTTAAATAAAAAATTTCATCCTTCCTACTTCTTATTTTATTTGTCATCTGTATTGCTAATAACAAAATTTGCTATTTACCTAGTATTAAAACTTTTAGATATTCATACTTAGTACAATTATCAAGCAAGTAAAATCTGGAAATTGTATTTAATTTACTAATCAGGATTTCCTTTTCTGATAAAGTTTAGTAAAGCCAAGTTTTACCTCTTCTTTGTACTACCACTATCAGATCGTAAAAACACCTAATTTTTTTGATTAACCGCCAAGGAGGAGAGGTTCTAGGAAATCTTGTAGTGAGAAAAGAGGAAGTGCGATTAAAATCACTTTTTCATCCGCTATTTTATGTTGTTGCCACAGTATTTCCCAGATATTCTCGATGAGAACTGAGGCATAGGAAATAATATGTTTTTAGACATTTTAGCTAGCCTGCAACGGTTATTTGTAGGTTACATCCCAGCCGCTGTATTGGGTAGTTTCATTGGATATTTTATCGGCATGAATAGCATGATTTATCAGTTATTCAGGCTGATATTTCAGATACCACATAGTATCCCTCCTATAGCTTTGCTACCTATTACCCTAATAGCGTTTCAAGAGAGCGAATCGGCTGCTATTGTAGTAGTTTTTCTGGGAACTTTCTGGACGATGATCATAAATACGGCAATAGGTATGCGGCATTTTCATAGACAGAATAATAACTTTCGAGTAGCTATATTTCATCTATTTCACGCCTTGAAAGTTAGCATTTGGGTAGCCTGGTTTATAGTTATTGCTACAGAAATGTTAATCGGCCCAAAAGGACTTGGCTTTACACTCTGGGATGCTTATAAAGCTGGCAATGCCGATTACATAATCCAGGTGATCCTCTACATCGGTATCATTGGCTTTTTGCTGGATCAGTTACTAGATTTCGCAGCCTATATTCTTTCGCAAATGGTTTCAGATGGAAAAAAACCTTCCTAAATTTTATCTAGGCTTGCGGATTGCACCCTGCCAGTTAATAGTTTGCTTTGCAGAACGTATTCCCAAAGAACGAGTTGCTACAACTTCAATATCAACGTTGACACCAGGGCGTAAAGCTTCGTCAGGAATTTTGAGCTTGCCCAAAGCTAGAGTAAAACGATTGTAGTCACGAGTCACAAGTTCGTTGGGAATATCCCCTTCATATTCAGTTTTGTAGCCAGAAAAACCGTGCAAGCTATCTTGTGCGCGGAATTTCACGCGAAACTGAGTATTAATAGCATCAGACTTTGCTGCCAAATCGACTATTTTTAAGTTGAGGTTTTGTCCTGCATCGGCAAACTCTGCCACAGCTAACCGGGTGACATCTTTCTTAGGAATGGCATGGTTAACGATAAATGTTGTCAAGTTAGCCTCACTTTTAGTGTTACCCTCAACTCATAATTCCTCAACAAAAGTAATTTCTACTTGTTTGTTGTCAGTTAAATTCAGTGTTACAGCTTGATTGCCAAAGCTGGTAATGGGTTGTCTTTCTTGCCAAACTATTTGAAAAGCTTCTTCTAGACGCTGTTCAAACTCTCGATAATCATCAGCGATCGCAGAAGCAGGCGCAAGTAGAGAAGTTGCCACCATTACCGCCATTACCACCATTTGGTGCATTTATATCATGGCTGACGCGTGGGCGTAGCCCGTCGTAGGCATCGCGTTGATAACCACAATCCGGTTGATCACCATGTTCTCCGTCTTCCCCGTCTTCACCATCTTTACCCGACAAGTCAAGATTAACAGGTGAACCATTGACAAAAATATTTTGGTTTTCACCACTGCCACCATTTCTACCCGATCGCCCATCACTTCCTGTGCGTCCATCTCTGCCATAATTTCTGGCTACTTTATAGTATTCGTCAGAAGCAACGGCTGGACATAAAACTGAACCAGAGGCAGGCAAAAAGCTAGTAAATAAGCAGAATGTCAGCAGTAGTGGCAGATTACTCCTAAAACCATTGTGCATCTAGTTACGCCTAAAATTTTAGTTGAATTATCTACTCCTGACGCTGACTTTCAACAATTTGCTCCCTTTTGTTTAGTAATGTGCTACTGATTTGCGTCAACGTAGCACACACCTAGCTTAATAGCCGATCAAGCTGCTGTTGGGTCGTCATTGACCTTAACAATCAGCTTGCCAAAATTATCACCTCGAAGTAAACCAATAAATGCACTAGGAGCGTTCTCTAAACCAACAACTACATCTTCTTTATACTTGAGTTGACCAGATTGCAACCATCCAGGAACATCATGCAAAAAATCATTAAACCGATGTTGGTAATCACTAACTAGAAAACCTTTGATCAAGGCCCGCTTGATTAGCAGTGGTCTTAAATTAGGCCCTGGTGGAGTAGAGATGGCGTTATACTCCGAAATCAAACCTACTAGTGGAATTCTTGCTCCAAGATTGATCTGCTGCAACACAGTTTCTAAAATCACACCTGCTGTATTGTCATAGTAAACATCAATGCCATTAGGAGCAGCTTCTTTGAGCGCTGAATCAAGTTCTTGAGTTTTGCGGTTAATGCCAACATCAAAACCTAATTCCTTAACTATATAATCCCGCTTATCGTCACTTCCGACAATTCCCACGACTCGCGCACCTTTAATTTTGGCAATTTGACCTGCTACTGCACCGACAGCACCAGAAGCGGCTGAAACCACAACAGTTTCACCTTCTTTTGGTTGACCGATATCAAGTAGAGCAGCATAAGCAGTCAGACCAGGCATACCCAGTACACCTAGACTATAGGATAAAGGTGCTTGAGTAGGATCAAGTTTACGCAGTGTCTCACCCTTAGATACAGCATAAGTTTGCCAACCGTTATTGCTAAGAACAAAATCCCCAACTTTAAATTGAGGATGATTTGATTTAATTACTTGGCTGACTGTACCACCCACAATAACTGAACCCAATTCTACTGATGCAGCATAAGACTTGCCTGCACTAATGCGACCACGCATGTAAGGGTCGAGAGATAGATAAATAGTGCGGCTAAGAATTTCGTCTTCACCCGGTTCGGAAGTTGGGGTTTCTACTAAAGCAAAATCACTCTCCTTTGGTTCGCCGACTGGACGACTTTTAAGGATGATTTGTTTGTTAATTAAATCAGACATAAGTTATTTTCCTCTAAATTAATCTGACCATTGGTGAGCGTACAGATATGTGCATCCCTTCAGTAAACATTTCTAACTTCAGTGTGACACTTGCGAAAAAATATTATCAATAAGTCAACTTAATTAAACATCTCACTTTTCACGTTATATGGAAAAACCTACGAAAAATCTAACCCCCTTCGCGACGCTCTAAGAGATAAAATTCAAAGTCTCTCTCCTAAAGGGAGAGAGGTTTTCCAGATACCGTGAAAAATCAGAATTAAACATTGCCTCAAACATTTGACATCTTCAAAAATTAAAATTGCATACTTATTAAATTGAACCCTTAAGCTGATATCACAGTCAATTAACCCCGTTGAACTCACGTTTCTTTAATAGCCAGGGTTTGAGCGTTTCATGTTTTAGGCAATTTTTTCATCAATATTCTTATCCACCAAGGGTTTGCTGCAATTACGTGCATTTACCCTAATTTCCAGGTGGCTTAGGGTTCTCTTTTGGTCTGTTATCTGTATCTCCTTTATCCAAATTAGCTAACTTAGGGTTCTCTCTTAGTATGTTAGGTGTATCTCCTCCCCCCAAATCAGACGCCCAATCGTTTGCTCCTAACCCGAAGTGTCCTGTCTCAAACCACTTAGACTTGAGCAGCGACCACCAGTCATTTGTCAAACCTTCCAATACGTAGTCATAAGGAAGCCAACCATAGCCCCCTTCACCCCAATCGGTTCCCCAAGAGTTTCTGATTAGCAATGCTCCTTGTGACCGTCTACTACCATCAGCGTTCTCTATTACTTTATGGTCGTCGTAGCCAACTGCAACAACAGCGTGACCTCCTTTTACCTTATCGTTTTTAACTGGGTATGCAATATAACCACTTGGGTTTAAATCCTCGATGGAATAATACATAGTAAACCCAAACGCGCAAGGAAAACCAGCGGCTAAAGCTGTTTTAATTCGGAATAAAAGTATATTTTCTGTAGTGCCTAAGGGATTTAGGCGGAAGTATTTCAGCGCTTGATAACTTTGACCGAAAGAGTAGCAGAAAGGGGTTGGTTCTTCATCAACCTTGTCTTCTCTATAGGGCCAGTACTCTTCTGGAGGCACGCCAAATAATGCCATTGCCCGCATGGTTTGTCTTAGAGATGCTCCTGCATCACCTTGACGATGCATGAGATTACGTGTTGCTTTGTAAAGAAAGAGCCGAGAAGCATCGACATATCTATCAAAACTTCTTTTCTCAAAGTACTCCATTAAAGCAACACAGGCATGTGCCGTACATGAATCCAATGAGCCTTGGTCTTCAATTGGGGAACACCAGAAGCTTAAATCCACAAATTCTGGCATTAATAAATATACAGTTACCTTCTTGCCATTTTTTAGTTTTGGTCTGATAGATTCCTGTAAATTACCTTCTACCGGAATTAGTAAATCACTTTGAAACTCTAGGTTTTTCTCTAAATAATTTAGTTCATCTTGGAGTTCTGGTAGTATTTGGATGACTGTTCTTAGATTCTTCTGTTGATTTTTTGAATCTTTTTCTTCCTGAAGTTGAGGATTATAATTTTCCCGATTCACTTTTAAATTTTTAAGAGACTTAAATATATCATCTATCTTTTTTAAAGAGATAGCTACTCTATTTATCTCCTTGGTTGCTTGAGCAGAAAATTTTTCCTTAATATTCGTCAGGGATAGTTTAAAGTTTAAAATTGTTGAAAGAGCTATATATAAAGACACTGAATTTAAATCCAAGCCTTTAAATAGGTTTTTTTCCTGTTCTGCTTGAGGAAAAATATTAGATTTTTGCAACAACTTTTGCTGAGAAAATTCATGATTGACAGAATTAATACTTAATTTCTCATTTTCTTGTTGAACGTATTCCGATTTTTCAAACCATTGATTTAGTTTTTCTAATACGTCTCTTACAGCTTTTTCAAGATTTCTATGTTGAGCTAAAGGAGAAATTAGTTGAGCAACCAATTTAACCATCATATCAATTGCTCGCTTCAATACACTATGGTGTTTTCCGAGATCAGACGTATCAGTATCTGTATCTGTAGTTGCTTGAAATCCATTTTCACTAACAAAATCTTCAGCCTTAAATTCAGAAATTTCAAAAACTCTTAAAATGATTTCATAAAGGTTTATGGGTATTGCTGAAGATGCAGGTAAAACTAACCGCTGCTGTTTTTTGAGCGCAACTAGATCACGTAATATTTGCAAGGTTTTTGGCGAATCAACTAGACCATCTACTACTAATCCATATTTAGCCTGAAATGCTTTGACTGCTGTCTGTGTCTGTAATCCAGAATACCCTGTTACTTGTCCATCAAATTCTCCTAACTCACGTAAAAGCTCTTGTAGTTCTTTAACGTCATTCTTACAGTCAGGTTTTTTTTGTTCTACATAATCTTTTTGTCCATTATATCTGTTATATAGCTCATTTAAAGTTTTCCTTGTATGTTCGGAAACTATCCCATAAACACCATCAAACTTTGAAGGATATTGTGAACAATATTGTCTTTGGAATTCTTGAACTGCATCCTGTGTAAGATAGTCAAAGAATCCCTTGATTGCCCCGTTATTTTCTCCTAAGTTTTTGAGATAACCTAATTCATTCAGTTTTATTTGAATGTCTTTAATTTCTGGATCAAACACTCCCAATTTTTTTATCGTTGTTTCCGTGGCTTCATCTTTAGAAGTTTTTTCTGTTTCTAGACCTTCTAGGATTTCCAAAACTTGGTTTAAAGTATAGAGTGTCACTTGATCCACAACACTATCAACACTGTCATCTGAGACAGTTGAGAGTCCAAAAATGCTCTTGACTAGTTTTACTGCCTCCTCTGTATTTTTACCAAAATAACCATATTCTATGTAATCTGAGGCTAAAAAATCTTGATATAAACATTTAATCTTGCCTTCCCAATTTCCAAATTTATCCTTATAATTGTGAAATTCTCGCAACTTCTGTTGAAGATTATAGACTTCCTGACCTGCACAACCAGGAGCTAAAAATATTTGTTCTTTAAGGGCTTTAGCATTGACTAATTTGAAACCTTTACTTATCTTTTTTTCAAAGTTTTTAAACTTGGGGGCAAGTTTATTTTTGAGAGGTTCCTTTAGTTCATTTTTTATTGAATCTAGTAATTCAAACAGTTCTTCTACACTACTTTGCGAATCATTATCATTATTTATCTGTATATCTTGGACTGTCACCATTAACTTCTGATTGATTTCGTCCATGCGGTAGTCTCTAAAATCAGGGTAGTCTGGTACCCAACCTGTTGCTTTTCTATCCACGGTGATTTCCTCTCAGATTTATGTTGTTATGGTTATCTATTGTTCTGGTTCTTTTTATGCAAAAAAATATTTAAAAATTATTACTTTTCTTGAAGTATTTAAACAATGAAATAATAATAAAAATTAGCAAAATCAAGATTTAGTCTGAGTTTTAACTCCATCACAAAGATCGCGATATCTTCGATGGGCTGCGCCAACGCTCTGATCCTGAGAATTATTAGCTAGATAATCATGCAGCCAATCGCACCCACGCCCCATCAAATTATCTAGGGTGATATTCTCCACATTCCACAAAATTGCTGTACCATCTTTACTGCCAGAAACGAGAGTTTTACTATCAGGGCTGAAACTAATACCATTGACCTCACCACTATGACCAGTAAGAGTAATAATCAAAGTCCCGTCTTTGTGCCAAAGTTTTACTGTTTTGTCATCACTAGCAGTGGCAATCATCTGACCGTCAGGGCTGAAAGTTACTTGCCAGATTGCAGCATTATGCCCATTGAGACTGGCGATCGCACGACCGTCATGCCAAAGTTTTACTTTATTATCTGCACCAGCACTGGCAATCATCTTGCCGTCTGGACTAAAACTGACGCTGTAGACAGCAGCCTTATGGTTTATGGTGTTAAGTAACTGACCTTGCCGATTCCAGAGTTTCACTATCCCGTCATTATTACCAGTGGCGATCATCTTGCCGTCTGGACTAAAAGTGACGCTATAGACAGTAGCACTATCCTTTATGGTGTTAAGCAACTGACCCTTGCGATTCCAGAGTTTCACCGTTCCGTCATCACTAGCGGTAGCAATTACCTTGCCGTCTGGGCTGAAACTCACGCTCTGGATGCGAATGCGATCGCCATGCTTGAAAGTATTGAGCAGTTTACCCTGACGATTCAACAGTCTCACCGCCCCGTCATAACTAGCAGCGGCAATTATCTGACCATCTGGACTAAAATTTACATCCCAGATTTTGTAGTCATTAATCTTCAGCGATTTAATCTGCTTACCTTGCTGATTCCAGAGTTTCACCGTTCCGTTATCACTGGCGGTAGCAATAAGCCTTTCAGGCATGGCTTCTCTACGAGACGCTCTGCGAACGCTTACCGCTTTCCCGTCAGGTGAGAAATTCACGCGATTGACACCAACCTGATGTCCAGTGAGAATAGTCTGCCAAGGCTGAGCAATTCGCCACAGTTTCACTGTCTTATCTTGACTAGCAGATGCAAGGGTACGACCATCGGGGCTGAAAGTAACTTGATTGACTCCACCACTATGTCCTGTAAAGGTGGTAAGTTTCTGGCCATTTCTCTGCCAGAGTGTCACGCTGTTATTTTCATCACCCGTGGCAAAGGTCTGACCATTGGGACTGAAACTGACGCTGTAGATCCGATTACTTTGTGCCTCTAATCTATTAATAGTTGAAAGCAGTTTCCCATCGCGATTCCAAAATTTCACCGTTCCATCATAACTGGCAGAGGCAAGGGTATCGTCGGAGCTAAAACTCACGCTAGTGACTGTATTATTATGTCCTTCTAGGGCGTTAAGTTCTTTGCCATCTTTGTTCCATAGTTTCACTGCTCTATCTACGCTAGCAGAGGCAAGGATTTGATCGTCGTGGTTGAAACTTAAACTATCGACTGGGCCTGTATGCCCCTTAAAAGTTTTGAGTTCCTGACCCTGTATGTTCCAAAGTCTCACCATATTGTCATCACCACCAAAGGCAAGGGTTTTGCCATCATGACTAAAACTCACAGCCCGAATTGCAGTATTCAGCTTTTTAAAGGTTTTAAGTTCCTTGCCATCTTTTTTCCACAGTTTCACTGTTCCGTCAAAACTGGCAGAAGCAAGGATTTGACTATTGGGGCTAAAACTCACACTGAAGACTTGATCGGGATGCCCTTTGAAAGTGTTCAGCAAAAGACCTTGTTTGTTCCAAAGTTTTACTGTTTTGTCCCCACTAGCGGTAGCGATCGCTTCTCCATCGGGACTGAAACTAACGCTTTGGATATAATCGCTGTGTCCCTGGAGGCGATTGCGCTCTCTTACCCAGTAAACCGCTTGTCCTAACACAGTCATAACTTTTGCCTGTTCCTGATTGGGAATGGTGACTTTGGCTGTGTCTAGTTCTTTGAGTTTCTTCCCGGCTTTTAAACCTTCTATTAAGGCATCAATCGTATTTCTATTTGAGGTAAAACGTGCGTCTGACGCTGAAATTAGAGCTTGGAGTTCAGATTTTTGTGCTTCTATCCGTTGGTTAATGGCCTCCTTCCACCCAATTACTGCAACAATAGCCAATCCCGTTGAAATTACCAACCCTGAAGTCAACGCAATAAATCTTGTTCTGTGACGTACACTCTGGGCTTTGCGACTTTCGCCGATGTACTCATGTTGGAGTGGTGTAATTAAGGGTTCTTTCCCTGCTCCTTGGGTGAACCATTGCTCTGCTTCTTCTAGTTCACTACCTTGCAGCAAGCAACTATTGTTGCGTTTTTTCTGATCCCACTCCAAGGCTCGCACGAGTAAGCGGGTATGCTGTTTAACATGAGCTAGATCAGCATCGAGGGCTTTGAGTAATGATTGCAAGGCCTGCTCAAAATCATTACTTTCTTGGAAGAAAATATAATTAATTTTGGCTAATTCGGGATGAACACCCTTAACATCCTGCAACACGATTGGCACTAAACGTTTATTATGCTTGAGGGCGTGTGCAATCTCTTCACCGCAGACTCCAGAAGTTACTGAATTCAGACTAATAATAAAGATAAAATTATCAGCGGCTTCAATTCCTTCATGAATTTCTTTCCGCCAATCTGCCGTGAACGGAATTCCCTCCCAATCCACCCAGATATCTCGCTTATGTTGCTTGAGCGCTTCATAAAGCCTTTTGACGAACTCTTTATCTTTGCGGGAGTAAGAAATAAACGCCTCAGCCATATAAATTTTTATAAATAGTTAATAAAATTTAGAAAAAATACTGTTTGTTTAGTATTTACGTAAAGATTCTATATATTTCAAAAAAAGAATTAGTTGAATGCAAATTTCATCTGTTGTTTAGATGTTCTTATTATCTAATAATATTTTAGACAAATTTTTAGGAACAGACCAAAATTAGCTATTTTGATACAAAGCTTAAAGTGAAGGTTTAAATGACGGCAAGTTTATTTCCTTTTTCATCTATTTGAACGGCTATCCTCTGTATGGATGACACACGGTTGTGCATTGGTGTCAATAGATATCTCTAAAAAAGAGACGTAGTACTGCTACGTCTCTACAAGGGTTCTGGATAACGCATATTTAATTTCTGGAGATGTCTAATAGCAACTCCTCTGTTTGTAGCTGTAGAAAAGTACTATTGACGAACTCTGCAATTTCTATTCGATTCCCACCAGGATCGCGGAGGAAAAACCGCACGCATCCTGGTAATGGTCGTTGATCGGGAATAATTTCTACCCCATGTCCTTTTAGGTGTTCCTCAAAGGCGTTCAAGTTATCGACTTGAAAACAATAATGTCGTCTAGATGCTTGGTTATTGGTGTTTTTCTCTGTACTAATGTGCAGCTCAATATCTCCCAACTTGTACCACGCTCCTGAATCGTTTTTGATTACCTCAGGTCTGGGAATTTCAGTCAACCCCAAAACTTTACTGTAGAAAAACAGCATTGCATCCTCCACCTCAAGAGGATAAGTTACCTGAATATGATGAACTGCATCAAGCTTCATAAATTTTTCTCCTAGTTTGGGTTAAATTCGGCAACTCTACAATCACCTATGCGACAAGCTTTCCCATACTGATGCGTTCTTCGACGAGATAGCCAAGTTTTCTATAAAACTCAACTACTTCTGCGTTGGAGACACGAACTTGGAGATTGATTTTGAGGCATCCCATCGCTATCAATACCTTCTCTGCGTGTCGCACTAGCTTGCTACCAATACCCTGCCGTTGATAGTGAGGACTGACTGCAACTGTGTATAGCCAACCCCGATGCCCGTCATAGCCTGCCATTATAGTGCCTATAATTACAGAATTAATCTCCGTAACAAAAAACAACTCAGGCTGTACAGCAAACTTCTGACTGATGACCAATTTTGGGCTGCTGTGCAATGGGTTATTAGGAAACACCTCATCCCACAGAGCGCTGACTGATTCAGCATCAGATTCTTGATATGGTCTTATATTCATCTACATCTCTAAATCAAAGGACTTGCCTTTGCACATTGTTTGTGAAATACTACTCTAAAAACTACGGTAAATCGGTAAAGTTTAAGTATTATTGTACAAAACTTACCATAAAACATTTCGTCCTCAAAGCAATTACAGGCTAATCCCTAAGATGACAAACACAGAAATTCGCACCGCTCAAGTTAAAGTCCCTAACGGTGATTTGCAAATTGATGCTTACTTAGCGGAACCAGCAAAAAAGGGAACATTCCCAGCTGTTATCGTGATTCAGGAAATCTTTGGCGTCAATATTCACATTCGGGAAGTTGCTGAGAAATTTGCCAAAGAGGGTTATGTGGCGATCGCTCCGACTTTATTTCAACGCACCGCTCCCGGTTTCGAGGGTGGATATACTCCTGAAGATGTCCAGCAAGGAAGAGGGTATAAGGAGCAGACTACAGCCGATGAAATATTGAGTGATATTAAGGCTGCGATCGCCTATCTAAGAACTCTACCAAATGTGCAAGGAGATGCAATCGGCTCTATTGGTTTCTGCTTTGGTGGTCACGTCGTTTACCTAGCAGCCACATTACCAGATATTAAAGTTACAGCTTCCTTCTATGGTGGCGGTATTCCTAACTCAACTCCCGGCGGTGGAGAACCAACGATCACCCGTACTGCTGATATTAAAGGCCCAATTTACGCATTCTTTGGTCTTGAAGATAAAGGAATCCCCTTGGAGCAAACAGAGCAGATTGAGGCGGAACTGAAGAAACATCACATTCCTCATGCTGTCTTCCGCTATCCTGGTGCAGAACACGGCTTTTTCTGCAACCATCGCGCTAGTTACAATCCCGAAGCTGCTGCTGATGCTTGGAAAAACGTTCAAGAACTTTTCCAAAAGAACCTTCAGTTTCAAAAAGTTTAAATCTTTGGATTAGGAGCAATACGCTGTAGGGGCATACAACTGTACGCTCCCATGACTGAATATACGCACATATTAGTCAAATAGTCAATCAAAAGCAAATAAAAATAACGTATCACGTTTATGATTACCGTCTTCAAACAGCCACGAGTTAACATTTTCCAACGTTTTTCACTATTTCTATTACCTGGATTATTAACAATCTCAACAACCTTAATTAGTTGCTCAGTCCAAACCGCAAACTCAGAAAATCAAACTACTGAGTTGAAAACCAAAGTTGTCCGAATGGGATATCAAAGTTCTGGGGATATTTTCAGACTTAAAGGATTGATAGAAAAACGTTTACAGCCTTTAGGTGTTTCCGTCGAATGGGCGCAATTTGCCGCAGGGCCACAACTGATGGAAGCAATGAATGTAGGTAGAGTTGATATTGGTTCTGTAGGTGAAACTCCCCCGATATTTGCCCAAGCGGCTGGGACATCTTTAGTTTATGTTGCAAGTAACAAACCCAGCACTGGTAAGGGAAGTGGGATTATAGTCCAAAATAATTCACCAATTCGCACCTTAGCCGATCTCAAAGGTAAAAAAGTAGTTTTTCAAAAGGGTTCTGCTTCCCATTACTTATTAATAAAAGCTTTGGAAGAGGTTGGTTTGAAATATAGTGATGTTCAAGCCATCAGTCTCCCACCTTCAGAAGCCCGTGATGCTTTTATTCAAGGAAAAATTGATGCCTGGGTAACTTGGGACCCTTATTTAGCAGTGGCACAAAAAAAGGCAAATGCTCGTGTTTTGAGAGATGCTAGTGGCATTTCTACTCAGGGCGGATATTACATGGCGGCACGAAAGTTTGCCACAGAAAATCCGAAATTAGTGCGATTAGTTCTTGAAGAGATAGATAACACAGGTCAATGGAGTGAGAAAAACCGAGCAAAAGTTGTAAAACTTACTATTCCTCACCTCAAAATTGATGAAGATATTCTAACAACAATGGTTGAAAGGCGAACTTATGGTTTAAGACCAATTACGCCAGAAATTATGGAAAATCAACAGAAGATAGCTAATTTGTTTGCCAAAGAAAAAGTTATTCCTAAAGCAATTAATATCAAGGAAGCGATGCTGACTAGCGAACAATATGCAGCTATTACGCCGGAAACTATCACTCAGAAATAGCGCCAGGAGATAGGAACATGGAAGTTTTTTGGTATTTACCTACACAGGGAGACGAGCGTTATTTAGGTACTACAATTGGTAGGCGGCCAGCCACTTATCCCTATATGCAGCAAATAGCTCAAGCTGTCGATAAATTGGGCTATGGTGGGATGTTAATTGGTACTGGACAAAAACAGGATACCTGGATTGTAGCTACTTCGTTAATTTCAGTTACGGAACGCTTGAGGTTTCTTATAGCCTTTCGTCCAGCAATTATGTCGCCTTCTTTAGCTGTTAGAATGGCTGCTACTTTTGACCAGATTTCTAACGGTCGAATTATTCTAAATGTTGTCACTGGTGGCGACACAAAAGAACTTGCTAAAGATGGAATTTTCTTAGATCACGATCAGCGTTATGAACTCACAGATGAGTTTTTGACAATTTGGCGATCGCTCATGCAAGGTGAAGAAGTAACCTATAGTGGTCGTCATCTGAAAGTTCAAGGCGCAAAACTGCAATTTTCTCCCGTACAAAAGCCTTACCCCACCTTATATTTTGGTGGTTCTTCAGATGCTGCGCTCCAAGTTGCTGCCAAACATATTGATGTGTATTTAACTTGGGGTGAACCACCAGATCAAGTTGCTCAAAAGATTGCAAAGGTACGCCGATTAGCAGCAGAACAAGGTAGAACAGTCCGCTTTGGGATTCGGATGCACGTTATCGTGCGTGAAACTACGCAAAAAGCTTGGGATGCAGCTAATGAACTGATTCAGTATGTGGATGATGAAACCATAGCTGCTGCACATCGGCGGTTTGCTCAATCTGAATCAGAAGGACAACGCCGCATGGCCCAACTACATAAGGGTAATCGCCAAAACTTAGAAATTAGCCCCAACTTATGGGCAGGTGTTGGCTTAGTGCGTGGAGGTGCTGGGACTGCCTTAGTCGGAGATGCAGAGACAGTTGCAGCACGAATGCTGGAATATACCGATTTAGGAATTGATACCTTCGTTTTCTCAGGGTATCCCCATCTTGAAGAAGCCTATCGAGTCGCGGAATTGCTGTTTCCTCGCTTACCAGTGCAAACACCAGGCATCGCATTACCGCAGCAGGTTGCAAGTACATTCAGTGAATTTGTTACCAAAACAGATTTACTCAGACCACAGCCTGTATAAGCAATCCAAAATTCACACATTCAAAATTCAAAAAAGCATGAGTACGAAAAAACCTCAACTTAGACTAGGTGCATTCTTGCCAAGCAGTGGCCATCATGTTGCGTCATGGCGACACCCGGAAGCGCCAGCTGATGGCGGTTTGAACTTTCAACATTATAAAAGGCTGGCACAGACAGCAGAACGGGGCAAATTTGACATGATCTTCTTTGCCGATGGCGTGGCTGTGCGAGACCGCAATCAAGGAGCCGACGTTTTGAGCCGCAATGGTAAACTCGTCCACTTTGAACCTCTTACCTTATTGTCGGCTCTGTCTGTAGTGACAGAAAACATTGGTTTGACGGCGACAGTATCGACTACATACAACGAGCCTTATCACCTCGCCCGCAAGTTTGCATCACTGGATTATCTCAGTGGCGGTCGTGCCGGTTGGAATCTTGTGACTTCTGCCACTGAAGCTGAAGCGCTGAACTTCAATCAGGAAAAGCACATGGAGCATACACTACGTTATGAGCGTGCCAAAGAGTTTGTGGATGTTGTCACCAAGCTCTGGGATAGTTGGGAGGATGATGCTTTTTTACATGATAAAGAGTCGGGTATTTACTTCGATCCAAATAAACTGCACGTTCCCAACCACAAAGGCGAGCATTTTTCAGTGCGCGGCCCGCTAAATGTGGCGCGTCCCATCCAGGGTTATCCAGTCATCATTCAAGCTGGATCTTCCCAGGATGGTAAGGATCTTGCTGCACAAACTGCGGAGGTAATTTTCACTGCCCAGCAGACTCTGGCAGAAGCTCAGGCGTTTTATACAGATGTGAAGGGGAGACTGGCTCAATACGGGCGCTCACCTGACCATCTCAAGATTATGCCTGGTGTATTCCCAGTCATTGGCAAAACTGAGCAAGAAGCTAAGGATAAATTCGATCAGATTCAGGAGTTGATCGATCCGGTAGTCGGCTTAAATTTGCTTGGCTCGATGATCGGTGGATTTGACCTGTCCGGCTATCCGTTGGACGGGCCGTTGCCGGATTTACCAGAGACTAACGGTGGTAAAAGCCGTCAGCAACTTTTGACTGACCTGGCTCGTAGAGAGAATTTAACGATTCGACAACTGTATTTATGGATAGCTGGAGCGCGTGGGCATCGTCAAATTTTGGGCACACCAGAACAGATTGCCGATCAATTAGAAGATTGGTTTATCAATGGCGGGGCAGATGGATTTAACATCATGCCGCCTTGGTTGCCCGGAGGATTGGATGAGTTTGTAGATTTGGTAATTCCTGAATTGCAACGCCGCGGTCTGTTCCGTACAGAGTATGAAGCACGAACCCTGCGCGAAAATCTTGGTTTACCTCGTCCGGTAAATCAGTTTAGCAAAATTGCTACTCGTGAAGTGGCGATCGCCTAATTTTTTGTTTATTAAGCAAGTTTTGCAGCAAAAAGGCTCAAGCATTCCTGCCTGAGCCACAACTAAATTCAATTTATAGATTAGCTTCAAAAGCTATATCTTTGAATCTTACTAACGATTACCGAAGCTATTGTTTCCCCGATTTCCACCAAAGGAACCTCTGTCTTCTCTGGGTTTAGCCTTGTTCACTTTGAGGTCACGTCCCATCCACTCAGCACCATCAAGAGCATCAATGGCAGCTGTTTCTTCAGCATCTGTGCCCATTTCCACAAAACCAAAGCCGCGCATACGACCTGTCTCACGGTCGGTAGGTAGCTGAACCCGCTTTACAGAACCATATTCTGCAAACACAGAATTCAAACCTTCTTCTGTAACTTCGTAAGAAAGATTGCCTACATAAACTGACATAAATTGTCTCCCAAATCATAGATGTGTAGAGTTTTAGATTTCGGAGAAAAGTCTGTGAATACCAAAAGGAAAAAGCCTGTCAATAATAAAAACAAACGCGGTCGCCGAATTAATTCTCACTTTTCATTATGACATAGCAGCTAGATATTTAGCGGGAGTTGATAAAACTGTTATGAAAAGTAATGTAAGCAATTCATAGCTCAGTAAGTGGACATAATTAAAGGTAAAAGGTAAAAGAATAATTTTTTTTGTGATTATATTATATATAAATATTGGTAAGCGGCACGAGTCCGGCAGGGAGTAGCATAGGCACAACCTAGAAGCTCACCGTTAATTTCACACGCTAGCCAAGGCATCTGCTGTTGATAATTCTGGATAAGCTGCTGAAATTCCGTTTCGCTGGGAGGCTCTATCTTGAAGGAAATTGAAGTTTACCGCATAATTGGTGGATAAATTGCCAGCATTTTTAAGGCATCACTTTCATTAGCTAGTCTGATTGCAGCCTTCACAGCAGATCCTTTTCCGGCTAAAAACTAATTATGCAAACTCAACATACTCAATAATTGTTCCATCAGGATGCATTGCTCGCATATTAGCTCCAGTGGGGACTTTGTTAGGTTCTGCCAGAATTACTGCACCCTGCTGAATAAGTGCTTCTTTAAAATCATTGAGTGAGTCAACGAGAAATGTTGCGTGTGTACTTTTGAATGAAGAGAGTGCTTCTGCCGAACCAGCAATTAAAAGAATAGAACCCACACCTGCGAGTTCCAACTCAGCTTCGGAATATTGAAACCACAACCAACATTTTTCTGTAAAGAGGTTTTCATAGAAAGCGATCGCCTCATCCAAATCTATCGGACTAAGATAGACTCTAGTTAGTACTTTAAGAATTTGCATTGCAAACTGTCTGTTAGGCAGCTAGTAAATTTTATTGTGCTTGCTCGGCAATCATAGTTGACTAAGATTAATCAAAAAATAACCTCTCTTCAATTTGAAAAAGGTTTTCAACTCTCTGCTCACCTAGCTCTAGATAACGTTGTTCGTTGTTAATCAAAATACATTTCATTTTTACTCCTTTAGCCCCACATCAGTCATCTGTATAGTTATTACAAATATATATACACGATCAAGCATCAGTATCTAACTTAAGGAGTGTGTCAGAGAAAATAGTCGGATGAGGCTTTCTCATACCATGTTGAATTAATGTCTCCACTATAAAAAATCAGCCTGATACTCCCATAGCATTTAGGTGATACTGAATCAGTGAGGCATAGTGTGAATTACGAATTTTTTAAACCTTTCTCCCATGTGCATAGATAAAATAGTTATCTGTCACCTTTACATCAGTCTGAAAGCCCGTTTTTTTAAGCTTTATTTTCTAACATGAATTAAAAGTTTTAGCCAAAAAGTGAAAAACAAAGCTCCAAAAGGCTTTGAACGATCTGGTTCTCCGACTCTGACAAAAAATGGATATTTAAAAATAATAATAAAAATGGCAAAATGTATGCGTAACTTTAGTACACATTTGCACTGGATAGCTGAAATTATGGTTCAATATTATAGTTTCTGGTTGTAAGAAACGAGAAAATTATTTACATCTGATGAGCTTTAAAATTTATTATGTCTTTTTTAGATAAGAAAAATCGATTTTCAAGTAAGTTGAATGGTCAAAAATTAAGTGTTAGCCAGTTAAATTGGCTAATTCTATCTAGCATCTTTTTATTTCTAGGAACTACTGTTAGTGTAGCGCAACTTAGAACAGCACATAAGTCAGGGTTTACACTGCAACTGTTACACACTTCTGACCAAGAAGCAGGTGTTCCCGCGCTCAAGGATGTACCAAACTTTTCTGCGGTGTTGAATGCACTCAAAAATCAAGATGCTAATCGTGACGGTAAGCTTGATTATCCTAATACCTTAATCCTTTCATCGGGAGATGCCTATATTCCCAGTCCTTTCTTATTTGCCAGTGACACAGCTTTTGGTGGACAGGGAAGAGGAGATATCTTAATTCTAAATACTCTTGGTTTTCAAGCGATCGCATTTGGCAATCACGAATTTGACTTAGGTACGGGTGTTATTGCTGACTTAATCCGACCTAAAGAAAATTACCCAGGCACAAAATTTCCCTATCTCAGCACAAATCTCGACTTCAGCACTGATAAAGACCTGGCAAACTTAGCTACTGCTGATGGACAAGAAGCAAGTAAAATTCCTAATAAAATTGCTCGTAGCACCATCATTACCCTTAATGGTGAAAAAATTGCTGTAGTTGGGGCGACAACTCCCACACTGCCGACTATTTCCTCTACCGATGGTGTGACTGTGTTGCCTAAAGAATTTAATGACCGTGATGCCGCAGACATCGCCGCCTTAGCTGCTGAAATTCAAACTTCTGTCGATGCGTTGCTGACAAAAAACGCAGAGATTAATAAAGTCATTCTGTTGGCGCACATGCAGCAAATTGCTATTGAGCAAAAGTTAGCAGGATTACTCAAAGGAGTAGACATTATTGTTGCTGGTGGTTCCAATACCTTACTAGCCGACAAAACAGACCGTCTTCGAGTGGGTGATAAATCTGCTGGAACTTATCCAATTCTCAAAAAAGCAGCAGATGGTAATCCGATAGCCGTAGTTAATACCGATGGAAACTATCGCTATGTTGGTCGTCTAGTAGTTAATTTTGATGTTAATGGAGTGATTATTCCTAAAAGTATTGACTCTAAAATCAGCGGTGTTTATGCTACTGATTCCCAAGGAGTTGCAGCTGTAGGTGGGAAACCCAACTCCAAAATTGTCGCCATTACAGAGGCACTCAAAAAAGTGATTATTGCCCAAGATGGTCAGATTTTCGGGAAAACCAACGTCTTCCTCAACGGCTGGCGGGGTGATGTCCGCACACAAGAAACCAATTTAGGGAATTTGACAGCCGAAGCTAATTTAGCGATCGCCAAGCGATATGATCCTAAAACTGTCATTTCTATTAAAAATGGCGGTAGTATCCGTGACAATATCGGTATATATACCTTTCCCGCAGGTTCGACTCGCTCACAGGATATTATTAAACTGCCACCTCAAGCAAATCCTGTCGCAGGTAAGAAAGCAAAAGAAATTTCCCAACTTGATATCACCAATGCACTACGATTCAACAATGGCTTGACTTTAGTTACTCTGAGTGCAACAGAACTACTGGCAGTGATTGAACACAGTGTAGCAGCGATCGCACCCGGTGCTACCCCTGGCAGTTTTCCCCAAGTAGCGGGATTAGCCTTTAGCTTTGACCCAGACTTGCCAGCAGGTAAGCGTGTCAAATCCCTAGCTATTAAAGATGGGAAAGGTAAAATTATTGATGTTGTGGTTAAAAATGCAGAGTTAGTGGGTGACCCTAATCGGGTTTTCCGTACTGTTACCCTCAACTTCCTTGCAACTGGTGGTGATGGCTATCCTTTTCCCAAAACAGAACGGCTTAATTTGACATCAAAAGATGCTGATAAGAGCAAACGCACAGGTTTAGCCACCTTTGCTGCTGATGGTTCTGAGCAAGATGCATTAGCAGAATATCTGGCTGCTAACTTTAAGCAGATTCCCTTTGCTCAAGGGGATGTACCACCCGTCAAAGATACTCGCATTCAAAATCTCAAATTGCGTAAAGATGTGGTGTTATCAGATTCATTACTTGGCGGTAAATAACAAACTCTAACATATTTGTAATATGACCAATCTCAGCGTTAACCTTAACAAAGTCGCTTTACTCAGGAATGCTCGAAATTTTGGTAGACCGAGTGTAATTGCAGCGGCTTTGACCTGCATTAAAGCTGGCGCACAGGGAATCACAGTTCATCCACGCCCAGACCAGCGACATATCAAGCCCGGAGATGTCGATGCACTGGCGCAGATATTGACTGTTGAGTTCAACATAGAAGGTAATCCGTCACCTCAATTTTTAGAGATAGTCAGAAAAATCAAACCAACGCAGTGTACCTTAGTTCCCGATGCACCTGATGCTTTCACATCAGACCACGGATGGGATCTGGCTACAGATGGCTCTTGGCTCAGACCAATCATTCGAGAGCTAAAAGACCTCGGAGTTCGAGTCAGCTTGTTTATGGATACTGAGTTAACTCAAATTAAACGTGCTAAAGAGATTGGAAGCGATCGCATTGAGCTATATACAGAACCTTATGCGACAGCTTTTCGTAATGGCAATGTAGAGTCTGTATTTCAAGACTACCAAAAAGCAACACAAAAGGCTCAGGAAATTGGTTTAGGAGTGAACGCTGGGCATGATTTAAATCTGCAAAACTTAGAAAAGTTCTGTTCAATTTCTGGCATACTTGAAGTGTCTATTGGTCATGCCTTGATTGCCGATGCTTTGGAGGTGGGACTATTTACTGCTGTGCAAGATTATTTAAAAATACTATCTTTGAACTAGATTTAAAAGCTTTTTAGAATAGGTGAATACACCATATATTTTACCACCTGAATGCTCCGCCAAAGTATTCTATTTTATCAAAAAATAACTAACTATTTTATGGCTGCATCCAGCAACTTTCAATATTCAGAAGTTAGACAGTTAAATATGTATAAGTTTGCCCCAGCTTGGGAGAATGAGCAAATAGTATTTGGTGCTGCGCGACCTGGATACACTAACAATAAGGTTCAGGATTGGATAGAATTCATGAAGCGTCAAGATATCAAGCGAGTTTGCTGCCTTCTTCCTAATCAACAGCTAGCTTCTTACTCTAACCTTCTGGACACCTACAAACAGGAATTTGGTAATCAACTAGTGTGTTGGGCACCAACTACAGATTTCCATCTATGTGATTTAGAAACCCTCACACAGAAAATACTTCCTTTCTTAATAGAAGCAGATAAAGAAAATGAGAAAGTTGTTGTACATTGCTCTGGTGGAATTGGGCGTACTGGACATGTATTAGCGGCATGGCTAGTTAGTATGCGAGGATTATCAAATCAAGCTGCAATAAATGCTGTCAAAAAAACAGGTAGAAATCCTTATGAAGCTGCGTTAGCTGCTATGTTTAGAGGTAGAAATCCCTTGGCAGTTGTAAAAGAACTTGACGTGCTTCTGAATGATTGCCGTCTCGCAGTGAATACAACATTTTGATGCTATCATCCTGTTTAATCAGTCTATTGACGAGGTAAATTTTATGGCAATGGTTCTAGATAAAGTAGTTCCTTTTGGGAGATCAATGGATGAATATATAAAAATATTCAATTTAACAAATGCAGATTTAAATAAAAGAATCATTGGGATTGGGGATGGGCCAGCAAGCTTTAATGCAGAAATGACACGTCAGGGTAAAAGTGTAGTTTCTGTTGATCCACTCTACCAATTTTCCGGTGATCAGATATTGCAAAGATTTAATGAAGTGGTAGATAACATCATTAACCAAGTCAAGGCTACATCGGATGATTGGGTATGGAGCTATCATAAATCTCCAGATGATTTGCGACACAATCGAGTCAAAGTTATTCAAGAATTTATGTCTGATTATGAAACTGGCAAAAAGAGCAACAGGTATGCAGTCGGTGAATTGCCAAAATTGGCTTATGATAATCAAGAGTTTGATCTAGCTCTTTGTTCGCATTTATTATTTTTATATTCAGATCATCTCGATTACGATTTTCACTTAAATTCAGTAGGTGAGATGCTGCGTATTGCTAAAGAAGTCAGAATATTTCCCCTGATAACTTTAATGTGGAAACATTCACAACATTTAGATGAAATAGTAAAATATTACACTTCAAAAGGTTACAAGATAGATATTGAAAAGGTTGAATACGAACTACAGCCTGGTGGAAACCAGATGTTGAAGATAACTAGAGATGTTATATAATTCATACTCATAGAAGATTGGTATAACCATTACGGTGGAATCTCATAATCATCGGGTATATAGCATTATTCGGCAAACATTTCGGCTAAGGTATCTAAAACTGCTTTTTGTTCATCAGAGTCAATCTGACCTAGCTTTTTGACTAATCGAGTTTTGTCAACTGTACGAATTTGATCTAGAACGATTTGCCCATCCTTACCCTGAAACTGACAAGCAGCACGAGTCGGATAAGGCTGTCCTTTAGTTGTCATCGGAGCAACAATAACCGTGGCAATATATTTATTCATCTCATCTGGTGAAATTACTACACAGGGTCTTGTCTTCTGAATCTCGCTGCCAATCGTTGGGTTGAGGTTAATCAAAAACACATCAAATCGATTGACTACCACTCCCACTCTAGATGCTCCCACTCTGTAGTTACGCCATCATCGAGCAGTGCATCGTCGTGTTGCTTCGCCATTCTTGCAAATGCTTCATCCCACCCCTTACGCGATTGAGAAGCAGCACGGACAATTAGGTGACAATCTTGAATTTCAATTTCCACCTCTTCACCAATACCACTTTGTTCTAGTAGAAGTTTAGGAATGCGGATACCTTGAGAATTCCCAATTTTAACAATACGGGTTCTAATTGCTGTCCCCATGAGGATACTTATCCTTGATTGTAATTACATTGTGATTACTAATCAGGATTTTGTCAAGAAGCGCTCAATTTTTCAATAATTTTTAATGCGATCGCATCTGGTAATCTGAGCGATCGCCAGATTCTCTATATTTATGTGCGTCAGGGTAGTCCATCCTAAATATTATTAACATCTGCGTTTTTATACCGTTTACACTGGCAATCAGACAGAATTAACTACACAATGTCATTGCGAATGGAGAGAAGCGAAATGAAGCAATCGCAATGGCTAGGATTGCTTCGCGTCGCTCGCAATGACTGTACATGTTTTTGTACATTTACTTATCTTTTGCTACCTGTGCATTCCTCTTATATAGGACTTACGCACGAGTTACGGAATAACGAACCACAGAGGCGCAGAGGACACGGAGGGATAAGAGTTTGCGAGGTATTTTGCGTAAGTTCTGTTACAAAAGCTCATCAGCTATTTCCTCCAACTATCAGCCTAGATGATATCCTTAACCTTACCCATTAGAGAATCTGTAAATTTGCCCCAGTCATTTCGCAATTCTGAAAAATGCTCACGGGGATTTTCATCCATTGACTCAGCCTTGCCATAAGCAATGATGAGTAGCGTCAAGGCTTCAATTGAACGTCTAGCCGCCTTTGCAGCTTCATCGCTAGATATGCTTTCAGGAAGTGCAGTTGCAATACTGCGAAGTGGTTCCCACATCTCCCGATAGAATCGATGTCGTGTATTAATCCGAATGATAACTTGACCATCAATGTGCTGAGTATCAATTAATAAATTACCAGGAAAGTCAACAGACTCCACGATAAATGGCAAATCCTTGATAGACTCGCAATACTGCTGTCGTTCTTCTTGCTTCTCTTTATCGTTGCCTGGTACAGCATCTCTAGCCAGATCCTCAATAATTCTTTCCTTTTGCTTTGAATCTACTGGAACCTTTACACGGCTTTTAGGCATTGTCCGATTTGCTTCTTTGGCAGCCTCAAGTAGGGGGTAATGTTCACCCTGATGATCATTCGATTTTCGTGAAACTTCACCCCACACTTCATTAATACAGTTGAGCGCTTCTGGAATATACCTAGAGAAAAGCTCACGAAGCTGTCCTTTTAAGTCATCGTATGGCTCTACACCTCTCTTGACATTTCTGACCCCAAAGTAGGCATCAAGCTCCGGCTGAAATGAAATTTCAATGCCAATAAATCGGTGAGAGGAAGCAACCCTTTCACCGAAGATTCTAGGTAATGTAGTATAGTTAATTTCGCGGTTCAAGCGAACAAAACTAATTGCCCCCATATTCTCTTCAAGACGTAAATTCTTAGTAAGCTCATCTTTCTTATTTGTTGCGTATTTTTTACGAATTACTTCGCTAGGGTAAACTGTAATTGTGAGCTTGCAAGAAGACTGTCCAATATTAATAACTTCTCTTGCAATTCTTTTGGCAGGAAAATGTGTTTTAGTTACATCAGGTAGTGGAAACTCCGGCTTTCTACCAGTTTTCTCAAAAGATTTCCTCAGCGGAGAATAGTATTTGACAAGAAATTGATCACCCCATGTACCCTCCATAAGCATTAGAGGATCGTGTGGCAACAAATTTGTGCCATCGACACAAATTTTAATCCCATCATCTAAAAAGTAACGAAACATGCGGGACAACTCATGCGTGATTTCAGCTTTTAGTGCCCTTGCATCAGGAGCCTTTTTTCCTTCTTCTAAACGCTCTACTTTAGACCAAAGTACAATTGTTCCGCTATCTTGGGGGAGAAATGACACAATATTCTTTGGGAATGGTTCAGTATCGGGGGGAGCAATGCCAACAGTTTCACCTTTTTTTTCCTCTTCTAACGCTTCTTCCAGGTCAAAATGGACATGATACCAAGGTTCATCTTTACTCGTGCGGCTCCAAACATCAATACGCTGACCGTAGTTAAGTGCCGCAAGTTTTGCTCCTACGCCATACTTACCAATTGTGTCAGTTTGCATGTAGCGAGTGGAAAAACCTAATTGGAGATAGCGTTGTAGGATGTCAAGTTCCATTCCATCACCATCATCAATCATAGTAATGCGGTGAATATGTCTCTTCCCAGACTTAGCCTGAGACTCTTCAAAGTGTAAAGTAATATTGTTTGCATTAGCTTCTAAGCTATTGTCGATGACCTCACCAAGAGCAGCAGGTAAACTATAGCCAGAGTCACGTAGAGACTGTAAAGCGTGTCCTGTTAGGACAATAGGGATTTTTTCAGTCGATACTAATTTAGTAGAAGTTGCTTGGCTTACCATAGGTTTGTCGTGATTTACTGAAAGTAATTAAGCAGTGCGTTTTCGTCATACCCGAAGGCAAAACGTCCAAACAAAAAGGTTTGAAGGCAAATAATACTGTGGGAGATTATGCAAAACCCTGAGAGTTTAGATATATCTTCACAACTTGGCGTACCTTTTGACGTAACCTGTTGGCAGTGCGTTGTGAAACACCACAGGCTAATGCTGTAGCAGCAACACCCTTGTCGTTGATCATGTCATCAAAGCATTGGCTCATATTCTTACCCGATGCAGCAATTACTGCTCGTAGTCTTGCCTCTAAATCAAACGAAGTACAAGATTCTGCTTCTTCAAAGCAAGCAGGTGTGAGCAAAGCTACTTTGTTACATAGCCTACGCTGCCGAACTTTTGTCCGTTGAAGGCTGAACCTTGCATTCCTTATGATGTCGTAGCGAAAAAACTTTAAGTTTTCTTCCTGGCTTTTAGAATTAATCGCAAGTGAAACTGCGTGTTCCACAATCTCGGCTTCAGGTGAACCTGGGTTTAGCATTTTAAGGCGCTGCTGCATTTCAAGAACAGCACACCAGCGCGTGTTGAGCGCTCTTGTCATAGTACTTTTATCCTTTCCGTACTCTGCCGCCTCTATACCGAGTGCAGCTTTGTCTGTATTCATTTTATACGGCACTGGAATGTAGCACTATCTGCCAAAATCTCTGTATCTTCTACTAAAAGCTATTCTAGATAACAAGAATGCACCTGTGATTACTGACTCAGGATCTGAAAATAATTTTTCGGTGATACTTCGCCTATCAATAATCTCGCTGCCACTCTACTGAGTTTCCTTTTACTCTGGTTCAAATTTCCGCCAGAAGTCTATTGACTTCTGGTAAATCTATTGAGAAGCTAATAGTTAGATTTGCTAATTAATAGAAGTGCATCAAACTTGTGACAATACTGACGGGCAAAATAAATCGATCGCAACCTCAAGAACAACCAAAACCGTTGATTCTGGAAACTCAGGGACTCACACGCCGTTTTGGGAAGTTAACCGCAGTTAATAACCTGAGCATATCTGTGGAACAAGGCGAAGTATTTGGTCTGCTTGGCCCCAATGGCGCAGGGAAAAGTACAGTTATTAAAATGTTGACAACCTTACTGCCTATCAGTGCAGGGAAAGCAACCTTAGCTGGCTATGACGTGACTCGTCAACCCAATCCTGTGAGACGGGCTATCGGCTATGTACCCCAAGCGCTCTCTGCTGATGGTAGTCTCACGGGGTACGAAAATCTCTTAATTTTTGCCAAGCTGTATGGAATACCTGCCAAGGGACGCGATCGCCGTATCTATGAAATTCTAGAATACATGGGTTTGCAAGATGCGGCGAAGCGCTTGGTACGAAACTACTCTGGTGGGATGATCCGCAAGCTGGAAATCGGCATATCAGTTCTACATCAACCCCAAATTTTGTTTCTTGATGAGCCGACTGTCGGACTAGATCCCATCGCTCGAACTCAAGTATGGCAGCTTGTACTACAGCTCTGTGCTGATTACGGCACAACTATATTTTTAACAACCCACTTTTTAGAAGAAGCAGATAGCTTATGTAACCGAGTGGCGATTATGCAGCAAGGTGAAGTCGTTACCACAGGTACACCAAGCGACTTAAAAGCTTCTTTAGATAACCCAAATGCAACTTTGGATGATGTCTTTATTCACTATACAGGCGACCAGTTAACATCAGGAGTCAACTACCGTGACACAGCAAGAACCAGACGTACTGCTCAACGGTTGGGTTAAAGCACCACCCACTGTCCGAGGAAATTTGATCTCTGCAATTAAAGAGCTAGTTACAAAAACCCTGGCGATCGCAGAATTAGAAATACGTAAACTCCGCCACGATCCCACTGATTTAATAGTTCGAGCTGTGCAACCAGCATTATGGCTCCTAATCTTTGGGCAAGTTTTCGCCCGGACTCGCGCGATTCCTACAGGAAACTTACCCTATTTGGACTTCATTTCTGCTGGCATCTTGGCTCAGAGTATTTTGTTTGTGGCAATTTTCAGTGGTGGAATGACGCTAATCTGGGAGCGAGATTTAGGGATTGTACATAAATTTTTAGCTAGTCCAACACCCCGTGTAGCGATGGTGTTGGGCAAAGGTCTAGCATGTGGTGTACGGTGCTTATCTCAGGTAATATTCATTTACGGATTGTCATTTTTATTAGGTGTCAAACTAAATCTTCATCCCCTAGCTATTCTCCAAGTACTGCTGCTAGTCATAATGGGTGCGGGAACATTTTGTATTTTTTCATTAATTATTGGCTGTTTGGTGAAAAGCCGAGAAAGGATGACGGGTATTGGACAATTGTTAACCATGCCGTTATTTTTTGCTAGCAATGCCATCTATCCGATCTCGTTGATGCCCAGTTGGTTAAAGTTCATTTCCCATTTAAATCCGTTGACTTATCTGGTTGACGGGTTACGTAGCACCATGCTGTTAAACGGCACTAGCATCTATGGCTTTGGTCTGGATTGTACAATTCTCTTATTCACATTAATAATTTTGGCCATCCTTGGTGGAAAACTTTATCCACGGGTGGCGATGTAACTAGGAGAACAACAAGCCCATGACCTTGGATAAACCTACTAAAGGTGCAACTTCCGAAGAATGTGCCGCTAGAGTAATGGAAACAGTTCCATTAGTGATGCGGTTTATCCGAGCGGATATGCGTGCCCATAGTGCCGCTTTTTTATCTATACCTCAATTGCGATCGCTAGCATTTATCAACCGTAATCCTGGTGCTTCATTATCTGACTTAGCAGAGCATTTAGGTGTCACTTCTGCCACGGCATCAGCAACCATAGAACGCTTGGTACAACGGGACTTCGTGAAACGGATTGCTCATCCTCAAGAGCGGCGGCGGGTGCTGCTCAATTTAACTGAAGATGGAAAACACCATCTCAAGCAATCCCAAGATCAAACTCGCGCTCATATTACCGACTTGCTCAAAGGTCTTTCAGAAGACCAAATTTCCAATATTGAAGAAGGCTTAACTCTACTAAAAAATGTCTTCGAGAAAACAGAACTCAAAGCCCCATAACTTTGAGGTTGCACAACACGATCCCTTTGCAGCCTTTAAGTTTCGAGACTATCGGCTATTTACCATTGGACGGCTGGTGCTGTTCGTGGGGTCGCAAATGCAAACTGTAGCGATTGGCTGGGAACTCTATGAGCGGACTAACTCAGCGATCGCTTTAGGTGGTGTAGGACTGGCCCAAGTCCTACCGATGATTATTCTCACCTTAATTGCCGGAGATGTTGCTGATCGCCGCGATCGCAAACTCACTATGTTACTCTCGGTAATGTTGCTAGCCCTCTGCTCCCTAGCTTTAGGGGTACTTTCCTATACTCAAGGGGCAATTTTTCTAATTTACGCCTGTTTGGTATTAACAGGTGTCGCTAGGGCATTCCTTAAACCTGCCAGTGATGCTCTGATGTGGCAGTTGATACCTGTCAGTGCTTTTACCAATGCAGCCACCTGGAATAGTAGTAGCTTTCAGTTAGCCGCAGTCATTGGCCCAGCCTTCGGAGGATTCGGGATTGCGCTATTAGGAAGTGCTACAGGAGTGTATGTGTTAGCAGCGATCGCAGCTTTACTGTGTTTTATTTTAACGCTGGCGATTAAAGAGCAAAAAGTCATCCGTACAACTGAGCCAATTTCATTTAAAGCACTTGCAGCTGGTGCTAAATTTGTTTGGCAGAATCAGTTGATTTTAGCAGCGATTACGTTAGATATGTTTGCAGTATTGTTGGGTGGTGCGATCGCACTCCTCCCGATCTTTGCCAAAGATATTTTACATGTGGGCCCAGTGGAGTTGGGATACTTACAAGCAGCTCACTCCATTGGTGCTTTGACTATGGCGATTACCCTAGCCTATTTACCACCGTTACGCAAGGCTGGCCCAGCCTTATTATGGTCAGTGGTTGGCTTTGGAATTGTAACAATTATCTTTGGACTTTCTCGTTCCTTTTGGCTGTCTATGTTGATGCTGATCCTTGGTGGCGCACTAGATAGTATTAGCGTTGTGATTCGCCATACATTAGTTCAAATCAGAACACCGGATCATTTGCGTGGTCGGGTTGCTGCTATTAATAGCGTGTTTATTAGTGCCTCGAATGAATTGGGAGGTTTTGAGTCAGGTTTAACTGCGGCCCTATTTGGGCCGGTGATTTCTGTTGTGGGTGGTGGAATTGGCACAATTTTAGTAGTGATTGCTACAGCTATGATTTGGCCAGGAATTCGTAAGTTAGGAGCTTTGCAAGAATATAAATAAATTTAAAATGGCAGTATTAGATGATGGAGTTATATCCACTACTAAGTCTTCCATAGATAATAAAAACCCCACCCTATGCAAAAGCTACAAAATTATAATTGTTATCTCTTGCTAGGATGGGATTTTTGTTTAGTGAAAGTTGCACATCACGTAATTAAAAGATAGATCAACCCAGACTTTTGGAATTATGTATAACTTGAATTTGCCCTTCAAGTTATACAATTGCCACTAAGCAGTTGGGCCACCACCACCAAAACTTGGTATACTGCCTCCGCTTGGAATACCATACTTAGAAGGGTCGAAGCTATCAGCCGTTGGAATACCATACTTAGAAGGGTCGAAGCTATCAGCCGTTGGGATGCCAGAGCTACCTAAACTAAAGCTGCCTTCTTTGGGAATACCATACTTAGCAGGATCAAAGCTGTCAGCCGTTGGGATGCCATACTTAGCAGGATCGAAACTGCCTTCTTTAGGAATTCCATACTTGTCAAAATCGAAGCTTTCAGCCGTTGGGATGCCATACTTAGCAGGATCGAAACTGCCTTCTTTGGGAATTCCATACTTGTCAAAATCGAAGCTTTCAGCCGTTGGGATGCCAAAAGCGCCTCCAGATGCGAAAGGATCGCTGGGGTTGCTAGCCTGACCACCACCATTAACGGGGTTACCAGGAAAAGAAATTGCATCAGATGCCATTAGAGTTAATCCTCGTATTAGGACATAAATTTTGCTATCAAGAAATGTTAGGAAAGCTAAAAATCAAGCTTTCTTCATAACTTTTTTCTTGTTTTTTTTATTGCTATTGTTGAGCTTTTCGCACTGAATTACATAGTGTTTTCATGAAATTTAGTGACCAAAGAAAACCTGTAATTAACGCTAGTTCTATAAAGAAATATATAAAAGTTAACTAATTTTTACAATGAAAAATATTTAGATGCTTGTGTCAAATCTTTAGATACTTTTACTACTGGAATTTGCAGGGTAAGATCAATTAAATTGGTATGAATAGGACTTGACAAATGGGATTACAAGTACAAAACGAGCAATCCAGCTTTGAAAATTTCAAGGAGCAGATTACTCGTCCACCTCAAACACTATCTCGAGGGGAAGAGTAACAAACCTGTTTCTTACCTTCGGCGGACGTTAAAAAATTATTGTCAATAGATTAAAAAGTTTTCTAAAAGTCTTACTAAGAATTCATTCCATTCATTTTAGTTAGAGGACACAATTCATTAGTGCTTGAGATTAGCTCTAAGCAATCTTAGTTATGATGGTAGATACAAGCCCTGTTTCTAAGCCTCAATGTAGAAGAATATTAGGTCGTTTTTAGAGGTGAGAATTATGAGTAATAACCTTCTAGCAGATGCTGCAAAAGGTTTTAACTTAGCTGAGACTTCGATGAGTAAGGAGTCCCCTTTTGTGGAAACTAACGGATTGCTCTTGTATAAAGAAGAGTGCAAGACTCCAGAATTCTTAAACTCATCCTTTTGCATATATCTATTTGGTGAACCAGTTGTCGTAGATCACTATGTACTCTTGTTTCCTAATTCAGAAACTCTCACAGAGTATGCTAAGACTTTGATCAACAATGATGCCCAAATCACGGAAGGGCCAGGAAAATGGCCTGATGATTTTTGTCCAGAAGAAAGTTTATTGCCCGAAGATGCTAGCATGTACTTTCTCTCAGCCTTAATGCCGTCAGGCATGATTTTGGTACTGCTTGCACCTAACGCGCCAGATGAACAGATTGCTAGCTTATTCCAGGAGCAAGGTTTTAATACTGTCCATCACGTTGCCATTCTTGTTGATGATATCTATGCAGCAGCAGAGGTGTGGCAAAAGAAAGGCTTTGTTGCTTTGTCTATGACTCCTCAAGAAGATGGTTCCTTGTGCCAATGGTTTTTCCGCAACTGGGCAGGTCAAATTATAGAGCTAATCTGCCGCCAATGGATGGGTAAAGAGACTTTTTCCTGCGAGAATATCGCTGGTTTACGCCTTTCAGAATTGGCAGCCTAAACTTGTTAAGTTTGCCCTCCGCGACGGTGGTTAGCAGCTTGTAATAACAGAGATTCTGCAAAAGCGATCGCGTCACTTGCAGATTTACCACCAGCTAACTGCGCTAGTTCTTCGCGGCGAGTGTTTAAGTTATCCAAGGTAGTAACTCTAACAACGGTACGCTGCTCGGCGTTGTCATTGTTGGCTTTTTTTCCTTTGCCTTGATTGATAGTTTGCTTATCCACGCGAAAATGGCGATCGGCCATTGCCGCAACTAAAGGCTGGTGAGTAACACACAATACTTGGTTACGTTGACTGAGTTGGTGTAATTTTTCAGCGATCGCTTGAGCTACCCTTCCCGAAACCCCCACATCAATTTCATCAAATACCATTGTCCCAGCCGCATCTACCTGAGAAAAACAAGCTTTTAATGCTAATAAAAAGCGGCTCATTTCCCCACCAGAGGCAATTTCTGTTAAAGGTTGCAGTGGTTCTCCAGGGTTTGGACTAAACATAAAGGTAATTTTATCTGCTCCCATTGCAGTAGGAGAAGTTGGCACTATTTCAACCTGAAACTGCACTTTTTCCATCGCCAGGGGCTTGAGTTGAGATATCAAACGTGATTCTAAATTAGCAGCCGCCTTACTCCGTAGTTGAGTTAAGTGATTACTTGTTTGGGTGAGTTTTTCAAAACACGCCTTTTCTTGCTGTTCTAGATTTTCGATAGATTGTTCGCTGTCGTTAAGTTGGGCTAATTCCCCTTGGATACGTTGGTAATAGGCGATCGCTTCTTTTAGTGTCGGCCCATACTTACGGCAAATTTGTTTTAATTCCTGAATTCGTTCTTCCACCTCTTCCAATCGATGCGGATCGGCTTCCAAACCATCCCCGTAGGCATTAATCTGCCTTCCCACTTCCATTACCGCAGCTTGTGCATCCCTCACCAATTCCAATAGGGGTTGCAGTTGCGTGTCGTATTCCACCATGTCATTTAATGTTGCCTCACTGTCTCCCAATAAATCTGCTGCGGCGGGAGTTTCATTATCGTTTTGATATAAAGCCTGATAAATCTTGTAACTCATCTGTTGCAAATCGACGACATGATTCAGGCGTTCCCGTTCTTGTCCCAACTGTTCTAATTCATTAGGTTCGGTGAGATTGGCTGCTCCGAGTTCTTGCACTTGATAGGTGAGCAAGTCGAATTGTTGCAACCGTTCCCGTTCTGATGTCCGGCGTTTTTCTAGTACTAAATGCGCCTGTTGGTAAGCACTAAAACTCGTGGCCACCTTATGGCGCTGCTGCATCAGAGAATCACCCCCATATAAATCTAACCAGTCGCGGACTTGGGCAGATTGTCCCACTTGTACTGTTTGACCTTGGGCTGTAATTTCCACCAAGCGATCGCGCATTCCTCCCATAATCTGCCGATTTACCAACACGCCATTCACCCGCGATCGACTACGAATATTAGTAGCAGTGGCTGTGATTTCTCGGCTAATGACTACAGAATTTTCATCAAGCAAATCTATTTCTTGTTCGGTCAACCAAGCAGCTAAGGGGGCGTTTGAGGTGAAAGTGGCTTCTACCATTGCCCGACTTGTCCCTGTGCGAATGACTCGACTAGAGACTTTACCGCCCAAAGCCGCATCAATGGCATCCAAGATAATCGATTTTCCAGCGCCGGTTTCACCTGTCAACACATTTAGTCCCGCGCCAAATTCCAATTCCAGTTGGTCAATTAGGGCAAAGTTTTCAATTCGCAGGCAGAGCAACATCAAGCCAAATTCTCCATGAGGACAGATGCCGGATACTTCTAACTTACAAGACAATGAGTATGATCTTTCAGCAACTAGCAATACTTAACTACTATTGAACTAGTATGCCCGTTTAAGTGTAGCAGACCTATTGGTACTGCGGACTTTTAAGACGCAGAGGAGCAACGGGGAAATAATCAATGCCCTATGCCCCATGCCCAATCCCTCAACATATTGTTACAATACTTAATGTGATCGTTCTGACTGGTGGCCTTCTTCATGATTGTTAAGACACTTCCCCCTAGTTCCCGACCGATTCAGGAGGACAATGGCAACGGCACAAATCTCCGAGGCGAACTGGACGTTATTGATGTAGTACCAGAAAATGGTACACCAAGCTTAGTTGTGCGCTCGCCAAAACTCTTAGCCGCCCAAAAAGTGAGGACAACAGCCCAACCTGAGACGCTTTACGATCCCGTGGGCATAGCGGCGCATTACCAAAACAGAAAAGTGCAAGTTTTACGGCGGATTTTCGCCGTGTTGGGGCCAACTCTATCCTTTGCTTTTGGGCTGTGGTCGGATAGTAAACGGGGAATTGTCGTCAAAAATGACCGTCGCCGAGCCACTCAGCTACGAGTATTGCTGACCCAACTGGGGCCTGCTTACATCAAAATTGGGCAAGCTTTGTCCACCAGACCGGATCTAGTTCCTCCCGTATACCTAGAAGAACTAACTAAGCTACAAGACCAATTACCACCTTTTCCCAACGAAATTGCTTACCAGTTTATCAAAGAAGAACTGGGCGCACCTCCGGAAGAGGTTTACGCGGAACTCTCCGCCCAGCCAATTGCTGCGGCATCATTGGGGCAAGTTTATAAAGGTAAGCTCAAAACTGGTGAAGAAGTCGCTGTTAAAGTTCAACGCCCCGACTTAAGAGAGGGGATCACCATTGATTTGTATATCTTGCGTAATCTCGCCGCTTGGGTGCAGAAAAAGGTCAAACGGGTAAGAAGTGACTTAGTTGGGATTCTCGATGAATTAGGCGATCGCATCTTTGAAGAGATGGATTACATCCATGAGGGTGAAAATGCCGAGCGATTTTTCCAGTTATACGGTCACATTAAAGACGTATATGTACCGAAAATTTACTGGGAATACACCAATCGCCGCGTCTTGACGATGGAGTGGATTAACGGCACTAAATTAACCCAGACAGAAGAAATTAGCGCCCAAGGCATAGATGCTCGTTATCTGATTGAAGTGGGTGTGCAGTGTTCCCTGCGCCAGCTGCTAGAACATGGATTTTTCCATGCAGATCCCCACCCTGGTAATTTGTTAGCGACAACGGATGGCAAATTAGCTTATCTTGATTTTGGGATGATGAGCGAAATTAAGCCACCACAGCGTTATGGATTAATTGAAGCGATCGTCCACGTCGTCAACCGCGACTTTGAAGGATTAGCAAAAGACTACGTTAAGTTAGATTTCTTATCACCAGAAACCGATTTAACACCCATTATCCCAGCTTTTGCGAGAGTCTTTGCTGATGCCCAAGGAGCCAGTGTTGCCGAACTTAACATTAAAAGCATCACCGATGAACTATCGGCTTTGATGTATGAGTATCCTTTCCGTGTACCGCCTTACTACGCTTTAATTATTCGCTCCCTCGTAACCCTTGAAGGCATTGCAATATATATAGATCCTAACTTTAAAGTTCTCAGCGAAGCTTATCCTTACGTTTCCAAACGCCTGTTAACAGACCCAGCACCGCAATTAAGAGCATCATTGCAAGATTTGCTCTTTAAAGATGGCAGATTTCGCTGGAACCGCTTAGAAAACTTGTTGCGTAATGCGCGTAACAGTCAAGACTATGACTTCAACTTAGTGCTGAATCAGGGCATAGAATTTCTGTCATCGGAACGAGGTGCTTTCATTCGTGACAAACTAGTAGATGAATCTGTTAACGGACTCGATGCTTTAGGTAAAAATGTTTTGCATAACTTCACCTATTTGCTGCGAGAACGCGTTGGGTTGACAGCAGTTAATGAAACTCCAGTGGCGACTGTTGAGCAACAACAAACCTTGGAGCATATCAAACGTATATTAGGGATTCTCCGAGAAACACGAGGTTTTGACCCAGTGCAATTTGCACCCCAAATTGCCCAGTTATTGGTAAATTCAGATGTACAACGTTTGGGCCAACAAATTGCCAGCCGCTTTACACAAAAGGCTGTAGCTAGATTAATTCGGCAATTATTGGCATCCTAGTAAAAGTTATGAGTTAAAAACTTTTTTTAACTCATAACTCATTTACTCTAGCAAGTATATAATCTAACTCTTCCAGCTTTTCTAAAACCTTAGTTGCACTTTGGGCAACGCTTTCTTGGTTAGTTTTGCATTCGACTTCCGGACAGAGTGGTATTTCATAAGGATCATCAATACCAGTGAAGTGCTTAATCTCCCCGGATCTTGCTTTTTTATATAACCCTTTTACGTCTCGCTGTTCACAAACTTCTAATGACGCATTCACGTAAACTTCAATGAAAGATGGAATACTTTGGCGCACTTCTTCCCGAATTTCACGGTAAGGTGAAATGGCTGAAACCAATACAATTATATTATTTCTGGCAAGAAGGTGAGCCACAAAGCCAATGCGCCGAATATTTTCTTCTCGAGCCTCTTTACTAAAACCCAATCCCTTGCATAGGTTTTGACGTACCGCATCGCCATCCAGAACTTCAACTTTGTATCCCTGTATCCGCAGCTCCTTTTCCACGAATTGGCAGATAGTAGTTTTACCTGCACCACTTAGACCAGTGAACCATACTGTCACGCCATACTCTTGTTGTCTCATTCTACCTCCGCCGTACACTTCAAATGGCATACCAAAATAAGCTTTTTTTGGGTAATTTCGGGTCAAATAGCAATTTTATTTTTATAATCCTTTTTTAGCAGGAATTTCAGACGTTGCTTGGCAGATTGTGTTAGCCTTGCTACTTTTACCTCTATTCATCTCAAGCCAAGGAATCGCACTTACACGTATCTCGGCTTAATATCCAATACAGCGGCTGGCGATGTCTACGATGGGCTGCGAGGCTATACGAACAAACCTGCTGGCTCAGATTGCAACTTATTAAAGTTTTGACCAAGTTTTATATTCAGTATATATACAGGTTTTTTTAATAAAAATAGTCTTTATTATAACAGTAGCATGCCAAATAAAACTTACCACTAGGACATTCTAAAAAACTAAGTTCAAAATGTTTACAAAGATTTAGATACGGTGCAGCTTTATCGCGGTGCGACCTGTTATCGGGGGCAATTCCTTTGTTTAGGTGTTGTTCCTGATACAGGTTTGTTTATTGACAATAATGACACGCTTAGTAGCCTGTGTCATTAATTCTAAGAGCTTTGTAGTAAGCGATAAATCGCTCAATTTCAACGGCTAAAGCCACTGACTACAGGAGCATCCCAAATGGTGCAAAATTTCCGTGCTGGGTTCCGCTCCGCTAACGTGCCGCTTCTCTACGAGACGGTGCGCGATCACTAACAGACTAGGAAGTTGCTGGCTCACAAACAAAGACTACCTAGCCTTAAGAGCGAGACAATGCGCGTAGCAGCAGGTGGGAATGCTGAAGTTCACGACAGCCTGTCAATAACTTTATGATGTGCAGTTTCTCCCTAGTGTACAGCGTCCGATAGTTTTGAATCAGGAACGAAAAGAAATCCGTCCGCCAAGCATTTATTGCACCAGAGTTTAACTACTCGCTGTTACCGAGTGTGGTGATTCCTAATTACTAAAGAGTGTGCCTCATCAGACCGTAATTGTTGAAATTAAATTTTTAGTTTTTTCAGAGGTTTTTTCATGACTGAATTTCAAGTCAATACTTACACCACCGGCAATCAATCTAACTCCACAGTAGCGATAGATGCAGCTGGGAACTTTGTCATTTCTTGGACTAGTTTTGATGAGTTCGGGTCTAGTAATGGGATATATGCCCAACGCTACAAAAGTGATGGGGAGCCTGAAGGGGAGGAATTTCAGGTCAATACCACCACTACCACCGCTCAATCTAACTCCGCAGTAGCGATAGATGGAACTGGAAACTTTGTTATTTCTTGGACTAGTTTTGATGAGTTCGGGTCTAGTAATGGGATATATGCCCAACGCTACAAAAGTGATGGGGAGCCTGAAGGGGAGGAATTTCAGGTCAATACTGATATCAACAGCCTTCTATTGAACCCCACAGTAGCGATGAATGCAGGGGGGAACTTTGTCATTTCCTGGACTAGCTTTGATCTGGACGGGTCTGGTTTTGAGATATATGCCCGACTCTACGACAGTTCTGGGGCGGCTCAAGGGGGTGAATTTAAGGTTAATACCTATACTACCGAAGCTCAATATTATCCCACAGTAGCAATTAATGCAGAGGGAGACTTTATCATTTCCTGGGCTAGCAATGGTCAAGACGGGTCTAGTAATGGGATATATGCCCGACGCTACGACAGTAATGGGGATGCTAAAGACATCCCAGAATTTAAGGTCAATACCAGAACCACCGACAGTCAAGTTAACCCCACGGTAGCGGTGGATACAAATGGAAACTTTGTTATTTCTTGGCAAAGCAATAATCAAGACGGATCTGGCTTTGGGATATATGCCCAACGCTACAACAGTGCTGGGCTGCCTCAAGGGAGCGAATTTAAGGTCAATAGTAACACCACTAGCGATCAAATTAACCCCAAAGTAGCGATGAATGCAGGGGGGGATTTTGTCATTTCCTGGCAAAGCTCTGGTCAAGACGAGTCTGGCTTTGGGATATATGCCCAACGCTACAACAGTGCTGGGCTGCCTCAAGGGGGCGAATTTAAGGCCAATACCATCACCACCAATGACCAAAGTATTCCCACAGTAGCGATGAATGCAGGGGGGGACTTTGTCGTTTCCTGGACTAGTTATGGTCAAAACGAGGAAATAGAAAATGGAGGGATATATGCCCAACTATACAAAAGTGGAGCTCCCCCAACAATCACCTCTGGTTCTGTCTCTGCCCTGGCATACACCGAGAACGCCACTACAGGCATTGACTCAGTCATCACCATCAGCGATGTAGACTCAGACAACCTGGCTAGTGCCACCGTCAACATTAGCAGTGGCTTTATTGCTGCTCAAGATACCCTTGCCTTCACCAACCAAAATGGGATTACGGGCAGCTACAACAGCAGTACAGGCGTTTTAACCTTAACTGGCAGTTCTACCGTTGCTAATTATCAAACCGCACTGCGTTCGGTTACTTATAGCAACAGCAGTGATAACCCCAGTCTCACACCTCGTACCATCAGCTTTATAGTTAATGATGGAAGCGCTAATAGTACCGCCTTTACCCGCAATATTAATATCACGGCAGTAAATGATGCGCCCGTTGCTACTACTACCAACTCTGCCCTGGCATACACCGAGAACGTCCCTACAGCCATCGATTCAGGCATCACCATCAGCGATGTAGACTCAGACAACCTGGCTATTGCCACCCTCAACATTACCAGTGGCTTTATTGCTGCTCAAGATACCCTTGCCTTCACTAACCAAAATGGGATTACGGGCAGCTACAACAGCAGCACAGGCGTTTTAACCCTAACTGGTAGTTCCACCGTTGCTAATTATCAAACCGCACTGCGTTCGGTTACTTATAGCAACAGCAGTGATAACCCCAGTCTTACATCTCGTACCATCAGTTTTATAGTTAATGATGGGGCTGCTAATAGTACCGTCGTTACCCGCAACATTAATATCACGGCAGTGAATGATGCTCCCGTTGCTACTGCCACGAACTCTGCCCTGGCATACACAGAGAACGCCACTACAGCCATTGACTCAGGCATCACCGTCAGCGATGTGGACTCCCCTAACCTCTCCAGTACCACCGTCAGCATTACCAGTGGCTTTATTTCGGCTCAAGATACCCTGGTCTTCACCAACCAAAATGGGATTACGGGCAGCTACAACAGCAGCACAGGCGTTTTAACCCTAACTGGCAGTTCTAGCGTTGCTAATTATCAAACCGCACTGCGTTCGGTTGCTTATACCAACAGTAGTGATAACCCCAGTCTCACATCTCGTACCATCAGTTTTATAGTTAATGATGGGGCTGCTAATAGTACCGTCGTTACCCGCAATATTAATATCACAGCAGTGAATGATGCTCCTGTTGCTGTTAACGACAGCATCACCACAAACAAAAACACACCCATTATCATTAACGCTACTACTCTGTTAAGCAATGATACAGATGTGGATGTCAGTGACGCATTGAGCATTACTAGCTTTACCCAACCTAGCCAAGGAAGCTTAGTTAACAACGGTAATAGTACTTACACTTATACCCCTGTCGAAAACTATTATGGCTCCGATGGTTTCACTTACACCATAAGTGATGGGCACGGAGGCAGTAGCACTGCTACTGTCAACTTGACCATTAATGAAGTCACAAATGCGAATAATGGCACTTCTAGTGCAGACAACCTGACTGGTACGGTGAATATGGATATCATCTCAGGATTGTTGGGCAATGACACACTGCAAGGACTAGGTGATAACGACACTCTCGATGGCGGCGATGGAAATGATTTCTTAGATGGTGGTACAGGAACTGACAGTCTCATTGGTGGTAAAGGCAATGACACTTATACTGTGGACAGCATCGGCGACACTATTACTGAAGGTTTAAATGCAGGCACAGATTTAGTCAAGTCTTCCGTGAGCTGGGTGTTGGGAAATAACCTGGAGAACTTGACCCTGAATGGTACCGGGGCAATCAATGGTACTGGTAACAGTTTTAATAACATCTTGAATGGAAATACTGCCGCTAACACCTTGAGCGGAGAAAATGGCAACGATAACCTCTTTGGTGATTCAAGCAGTGACACCTTATTGGGCGGTGCAGGCAATGACACCTTAGATGGAGGTTTGGGAGCTGATAGCCTTGATGGTGGAGCCGGCAACGATATTTACACCGTAGACAACCTGAACGATGCGATTATTGAAGGCTTAAATGCAGGCACAGATTTAGTCAATTCTTCAGTGAGTTGGGTATTAGGAAATAACCTGGAGAAGTTGACCCTGACTGGAAGCTTGGCAATCAATGGTACTGGTAACAGCCTTAATAACATCCTGATTGGAAATACTGGCGCTAACCTCTTGAATGGAGTTGATGGCAATGATAGCCTCTTTGGTAGCTCAGGTAATGACACCTTGTTGGGCGGTGCAGGCAATGACACCTTGGATGGAGGTTTAGGAGCTGACACTGTTGATGGTGGAGCCGGCAATGACATTTACACCGTAGATAACTTCAGCGATATTATTGGCGAAGGCTTAAATGCAGGCACAGATTTAGTCAAGTCTTCCGTGAGTTGGGTGTTGGCAGATAATCTGGAGAACTTGACCCTGACTGGAAGCTCGGCAATCAATGGTACTGGTAACAGCCTTAATAACATCCTGATTGGAAATACTGGCGTTAACATCTTGAATGGAGTTGATGGCAATGATAGCCTAATTGGTGGTGCAGGCAATGACACCTTATTGGGTGGTGTAGGCGATGACACCTTGGATGCAGGTGCAGGGATTGACAATCTTGATGGTGGAGTTGGCAATGACATTTACACCGTAGATAACCTGAACGATATTATTACTGAAGGCTTAAATGCAGGCACAGATTTAGTTAAGTCTTCCGTGAGTTGGGTGTTAGGAAATAACCTGGAGAACTTGACCCTGACTGGAAGCTCGGCAATCAATGCTACTGGTAACAGCTTTAATAACATCCTGATTGGAAATGGTGGCGCTAATATCTTGAATGGAGTTGATGGCAACGATAGCATCTTTGGTAGCTCAGGTAATGACACCTTGTTCGGCGGTGTTGGCGATGACACCTTGGATGGAGGTGCAGGGATTGACAGTCTTGATGGTGGAGTTGGCAATGACATTTACACGGTAGACAACCTCAACGATATTATTACTGAAGGCTTAAATGCAGGCACAGATTTAGTCAATTCTTCGGTGAGTTGGGTGTTGGGAAATAACCTGGAGAACTTAACCCTGATTGGAAGCTCGGCAATCAATGCTACTGGTAACAGCTTTAATAACATCCTCATAGGAAATGGTGGCGCTAACACATTGAATGGAGTTGATGGCAATGATAGCCTCTTTGGTAACTTAGGTAATGACACCTTATTTGGTGGTGCAGGTGATGATTTACTAGCTGGTGGAATTGGTCGAGATGTATTGAGTGGTGGAACTGGGCGAGATAGCTTTGATCTGACTGGTAGCCGCACTGGAGGCTATGATAGCATCGTTGATTTTACTCTTGGAGATGATACTATCTTCGTTTCCAAGGCAGAATTCGGACTGGGCCAATCTCAGGATACTACACTTGATTCGGGCTTGTTCCGACTTGGTATCAATGCGACAACCGCAGGCGATCGCTTCATCTACAATCAAGCTACGGGTGACCTATTCTTTGATAAAGATGGATTGGGTGGTACAGCACAAGTTCAAATAGCACTGTTCTCAAATAAGGCAGAGCTTAGTAGTGCAAATATTACTGTGATTGCCTAACGAAAGCTAAGACAATTAACCTAGTATTAATCTACGTACAGACGCGAAATTTCGCGTCTGTACGCGTTTGGGGGTAATGTGGCTTTATGGGCAATACAATACAATTGCAAACTTTTAACTTTCTTCTTGGGGATAACAGTTTTTCTCGCGTTTGAGGCTTTCTTCTAAAGCTTGAATTTGTTCACGACGAGCTTCCAATTCTAAAGAACGTCGCGCTAAGTCTTGGTTTTGCAACGTTAGGGATTGTCGCCAATGTTCTGCTCGCTCGGCTTCGTGCTGCAAAAATTCCGGGGTAATGCCGATGGTGAGGTAGCTTTGTACTAGATGGAGTACCCAGTTGGTGGCATCTTCTAGTCTTTCAATATCGCCTGTAGGTGAAAGTTCCACTAAAACAAGCAAGTTTTCACTCATAATCTTTCCCTTTCCCAGCAGAATGAAAGCCTCTTCCGGAATTATCGCCCACAAGTTATCAGCTTCTTGACGCGCCAACAAGCGTAACTGGTGCTGGTCTAAAAAATCGTTTTTACGCACCTGGGCTAGATATAGCATGAGAGTCGCTTCGCTCCAATTCAAAATTCAAAATCAACGTACCCCTACGGGAAAGCCAGCTACGTACAGCGTCTATCATAGTAGAAGTTATGTACCCCGTTGGGGATGGCAAAGCCATCTAAGGAAGCCTTAGCTTCAACTTCTATCGAGTAACGGAAACGTCTCCGGCTCCGCTCAAAATTCAAAAAATGATTTTTAATAAAAAACAAGGACAAAATTGATATTTGGAATAAATTTAATTGGTAATGGGTAATTGGGAATTAATAACTCTCCCATTACCCATTACAGTTATCCTAAACCACGCAGGCGATGCCTACGGCAACCCCTTTAGACGCTCGCGCAAAATTTCAGCTTGCTTCTGTGCTTCTGCTAACGCATCCCGCGCTCCCTGTACCACATCAGCCCTAGCTCTATCTACGAAACTAGGATTGTTTAATCTGGTACTCAGGGATTGAACTTCGGCTTCAGCTTTACTCAAGCTTTTTTCTAGCTTGGCACGCACAGCTTCAATATCTACCACACCGCTTAGAGGAATTAGCACCTGTATTGTACCAATTACACCTGCGATCGCATTTTCTGGTTCTTGTGATTCTTCTAATTTTTTCTGCGGAAAAAACTGTCTCCATAACTTTTGTCTAGCTTGAGCAGTGAGTAAATTTTGGCTAACAAACCACGCTGTGTAACCAAAACCAACTATTTCAAAGAATGTTCCAATGATGGGAATGTCATCAATGGCATTTCCCGCAGCTAAACCCAATCTACCAAAGATAATAGCCACGATAATTAAGCCAATTGTCTTCAAACCTCTCTGAGGTTTTTTCGCAGCAACAGTTTGATTTTCTTGCTTGTCGGTAATGGTTAAAGTCTCAACCTTCGCCAAATCTTTAATATAAGACTGTCCAGCAGTGAGAACTTCCCGCTCTTTTTGGCTTTGGGTTTGCAAATTTGCTGTCACTTTTACCCCTGGTTTAATATCCGCCTCAGCCCGCAAATTCCGAATTGTGCGGATAGTAGCAATGAGTAATTCAAACTGTTCTTCTAAAGCTGAATCAATTAGGTTTGCATCTACCTGGGGATATATTTGTAATGGTAAAGTTTGCGGGGAATCTACCGATTGTTGGGTGAGAGTTTGCCAAATTTCTTCGGTAATATGAGGCATCAACGGATGAAGCAGTTTTAAAATTCCTTCCAATATGTAGCCGAGGGTTTGCTGTGCTACCCGCCGCGATACTGGATCGGCATCTGCTTGCAATCTGGATTTCGCTAGTTCAATATACTGGTCGCAAAAATCACCCCAGATGAATTCGTAGAGTCCTTTTGCTGCTTCCCCTAAACCGTAATTATCGATATAATTCGTGGTTTGTTTGATAACTTGATGATACCGCGAGATGATCCAGCGATCGCTCAATTCGGTAGCTACTGGATTTCCCAATTGTTGCGGTGTTTGTCCATCCAAATTCATCATCACAAACCGGGCAGCATTCCACAACTTGTTGGCAAAGTTGCGCGATGCCTCCACCGATGCTGATTCATCCTTTTTGCGATCGTATTCTAACCGGATATCTTGACCAGCGCCAGCCACTTCTCTAATTAAGGTATACCGCAGGGCATCAGTACCATATTTGTCAATTAATAACAGAGGGTCAATGCCATTACCTTTGGTCTTTGACATCTTCTGACCTTTTTCATCCAGCACCAAACCATGAATGTAAACTGTTTGAAAAGGCATTTGCTGCGTAAAATGCCCAGCCATCATTGTCATTCTGGCTACCCAGAAAAAGATGATGTCAAAGCCTGTTACCAAAGTAGTAGTCGGGTAATAAGTTGCTAAATCCTGAGTTTGTTCTGGCCAGCCCAAAGTCGAAAACGGCCACAGTCCAGAAGAAAACCAAGTATCTAGCACATCTGGATCTTGTTCTAACTTGACATTTTCGCCAAATTGTAATTTAGCTTTTTCCCAAGCTTCAGTTTCTGATTTTGCCACTACAAAGGGCGTATTATCAGTAATTTGCCCATCCGTTTCACTGATAGCGTACCAAGCCGGAATTTGGTGTCCCCACCATAATTGGCGAGAGATACACCAATCTTTGAGTTTTACTAACCAATCACGATAGACCTTTGTCCAGCGTTGGGGGACAAACTCTGGAGAAGTTTGCTGGTCGAGGAATTCGAGAGTGTTGTCAGCTAAAGGGCGAATTTTGACGAACCATTGAGTTGAGAGGAGGGGTTCAATGGGTACTTTACCGCGATCGCTGTAGGGAACGGTATGTTTATAATCTTCTATCTTCACCAAAAAGCCATCTGCTTCTAGGCGAGAAACCACATTTTTTCTAGCAACAAAGCGGTCTTGCCCTTGAAACTCCCCAGCGTTGGCGTTGAGAGTGCCGTCTTTGTTCATAATGTTGATTAACGGCAGATTGTGACGCTTACCCATGTCAAAATCGTTCAGGTCATGGGCGGGAGTCACCTTTACGCAACCCGTGCCGAAAGTCGGGTCAACAAATTCATCGCCAATGATGGGAATTTCTCGTTGTAGAATTGGCAGAGTTAGAGTTTTGCCAATGAGATGTTTGTAGCGATCGTCATTGGGATTAACCGCTACAGCCGTATCGCCCAGCATCGTTTCTGGTCGAGTTGTCGCCACCTCTACAAAACCGGAACCATCGGTGAGGGGATAGCGGAAGTGCCAGAGATTTCCATTCACCTCTTGATTTTCTACTTCCACGTCAGACACAGCCGACTGAGAAGCAGGACACCAGTTAACTAAATATTCACCACGATAAATTAAGCCTTCCTCGTAAAGGCGAGTAAACGCCTCGACAACAGCTTTAGATAAACCCTCATCCAGAGTAAACCTTTCCCGTGACCAGTCCACCGAGACACCCAAGCGTCGTAGCTGATTAAGAATCGTTCCCTCAGACTCCGCCTTCCATTGCCAAGCGCGTTCTAGAAACTTCTCGCGCCCCAATTCGTAGCGAGTCTTACCCTCTTTTTTGAGTTGCTTTTCCAGCATACTATGCACAGCAATGCTGGCGTGGTCAGTTCCGGGTAGCCACAGGGTATTACGTCCCTGCATCCGGTGGTAGCGCACAAGGGTATCAATCAACGCACTTTCAAAAGCGTGACCCATGTGCAAACTACCAGTTACATTCGGCGGTGGAATGACGATGCAGTAGGGTTCGCCGCCTTTGTTGGGGTCAGCTTTGTAAACTTGGTTGTCTTCCCAGAACTTTTGCCACTTGGCTTCAGTGGAAAAGGGGTCGTAGAGACTGGGGAGATTGGCAATAGTTGCGGTCATGCGGGGCAAACTAACTATGGAAGGACTCTAATAAATTTTGCCACAGGGTTGGAGAGGGTTTGTTTAGCAATTCTCTAAATCGTGGATGTACCCTTAAAAAATCTATCTGGAAATGCGAAATTTATTTTTGACCCTTGTAGTTATCTTGCATAAATTCCGTAGCTGACATCTGTATATTCATCCAGAAAGACTTATGAAATTGAAACCAGGTTTATTTCAACTCATAGTATTCGTTATGACTGTATCGCTACTTGCTTCTTGTGCGACAACCCCAGAAGCAAGACAGTCAGATTGTATTTCCACAACGTCGCCGAACGCTAAACAACAACCCAATAACTGTTCACCCTCATCTAATGGTAGCGGCAGATCGAGTGGTTACTCTGGTGGGAGTAGCATTACAAGACCCGGTTTTGGTAATTCATCGGAGGCCGGGACTTCCAATGGTTCTGCCAAGGGTCGTAGTGGTTTTGGTAGTTTCGGTCGCGGTGGTCATGCGGGTGGATAAGAGAGTTATGAATATTTTTAACAGTCCTCAACGAAAGCGTCTATTTCAGTCAATGAAAATGGGTTGGTACAACTTTGCTCCTATTGAAGAAGGAACAGGTATACCTCTGACTGACCAAGAAACACCTTACGCTCTTTATTATTGCCATCAAGTCTTACCACAGACGATACAAGAAATCCAGCAAGCGTCAGAATTAGTCGGTAGTGTTTTAACCCAAGTGTGGCAAATTATTCGCACTCTTGATGAAGATACACTACTTTACTATGGATTTCCGGAAGCTACCATCAAGTTAGTTAAATATGACTTCCTCGCACCATTTTGTATGCGTCTTGACTGGTGCTGGAATCAAGAAAAAGGGATAAAAAAGGTAGTAGAAACTAATCCCCAAACTCCTAGTTTTTGGTTTGAGTGTACGGATGGCAATAATAAAGTTGCGAGACATTTTGGATTGCAAGAACCAGATTTAGATGCTCAAAAAATCTTAAAAATAACACTTAATCAGCATGTAAATAGAGCCGCATTAAATTTTGGTAAACCAGTTACAGACTGTCGCGTAGCATTTACAGCTTTGAATAATGCCGAAGATTTAGGTACTATGCGATGGTTAAGAAATTACTTGGAGTCCAAAAGTACCATTTTACCCTTAGAATATCTTGGTATCAAAGATGGTAAATATCTATTTGACCAGAGAACAAAAAAACCAATAGATATACTCTTTATGTGGTATCCAGTGGAATGGCTAATCCATGATACTGATGAAAAAGGTGAAAGATTATGGCCGGCTCTAGAGCAACTAATTTTTGAGAATAAAATTGTGATTGTGAACTTTGGTTCTGCCTTCGCACTGCAACCAAAAAGTATATTTGCTCTAATTACAGATTTTGGATATGACTTTTTTTCTAACAAAGATGCTGGGACAGTCTGGGAATATTTTCCTAAAACATCACTGAGTGCAACAGCAATAGGTGATTCATACTTTGCCAAACCTATTTTAGGAAGAGAAGGTGAAGGAGGATTTGCAGTTAATTCAGGAAACATCTCTGTGCGTAGTAGTAATAATGACCCTTGGTACACACAACAAAATTATGTCTATCAAGAGTTATTAGAATTTCCTAAATTAGAAATTGATGGCAAGTCGATGACTCAGGTTTGGGGAGCTTGGCTATATAACAATGGTAATGACAAATTTATATCTGGAGGTGTAGGAATGCGCCTTTCTGAAGGAGAAATTACAGATAACTTATCTTATTGGTGTCCGATTGGATGCTAATTTTAATAACACCGATAATTAGAGGCAAATATGAAACCTCAAACCATCACCCCTTCGCCCTGGACATACATACCCACCCTCTACTTTGCCTCTGGCATACCTTACATTATCATCAATACAGTTTCCGTAATCTTTTATAAAAAGCTCGGAATAGATAATACTCAAATTGCCTTGTGGACAAGTTTTCTCTATCTACCTTGGGTCATCAAAATGTTTTGGGGCCCAATTGTTGATATTTATTCTACCAAACGTCAATGGATATTTTATACCCAATTTGCCATGTTCGCTTGTTTGGGTTTGATAGCCTTCTCCTTGCAACTGCCAAATTTCTTTTTCATCTCCCTCACAACATTAACAATAGGAGCATTTATTTCTGCAACTTATGACATTGCCACCGATGGCTTCTATCTGCTGGCTTTATCTCCAGAACAACAAGCTTTCTTTGTTGGCATTCGCTCACTGTTTTATCGAATGGCTGTCATTTTTGGCTCTGGAATATTAGTAGTCTTAGCAGGTCAGCTTGAAGTTTCTCTGAACAACATTCCTTTAAGCTGGACTATAACTATTGGTTTCGCAGCTTTAATTTTATCAATCCTGTATATTTTCCATCGCCTAATTTTGCCTTTACCTGAATCAGATAAGCAACGACAAATAGAAGCTAGGGAAAATATACCTTTTTGGTCAATCATTAGCTCATATTTTGCTCAAGATAAAATTATAAATATTTTAGCCTTTATTTTGCTCTACAGACTTGGTGAAGCAATGCTTGTGAAGATAGCCTCTTTATTTCTATTGGACAAACCAGAAGTAGGAGGCTTAGGGTTATCAACATCAGATGTCGGGCTAGTCTACGGGACATTTGGAGTAATATCTTTAATCTGTGGAGGAATTTTAGGAGGCTTGCTAATTTCTAGATATGGATTAAAAAAATGTTTATTCCCTATGGCTTTAGCATTGAATTTGCCTGATATTTTTTATGTGTATATGGCTTACACTAAGCCTTCACTAACATTAGTGTATCCCTTGGTTTCCTTGGAGCAATTTGGCTATGGTTTTGGATTTACAGCTTTTAGTGTTTATTTAATGTATATTTGCCAAGGCGAATATAAAACTTCTCATTTTGCCATATCTACTGGCATTATGGCTTTAGGAATGATGTTACCCGGATTAGTTAGTGGTTATTTACAGAAAGAACTTGGCTATCCACTATTCTTTGTCTTGATCTGTTTTCTCACAATTCCTGGAATGATTGCTCTATTTTTTATTCCTTTAAAAGAAGAACCGAAGCGTCAAAATAATTAACATTATTACAGTTCATGAGTTATGTTTTAGGAATAGATGGCGGCGGTAGCAAGACTGTTTGTGTCTTGATGGATGATTTGCATCTAGTGCTAGGTCGTGCTGAAGCAGGCCCATCTAATTATCAGAGTATAGGTATTGAAGCAACTTTACAATCTATTCAAACAGCAATTCACAATGCGGTTGAGGCAGCAATAATTACAAATACTCTAAAGATTGATGCGATATGTTTGGGTTTAGCAGGTGTAGGTCGTGCAACAGATATCGAAGTAGTGAAAGGTTTAGTTAAAGAGTTACAGAATAATAAATTGCTTATTACTTGGGCATTACAGCCAGCCAATATTGTAATTTGTAACGATGCTTTGATTGCTTTAGTTGGTGGAATTGGTCAGCCTGTAGGAATTGTGGTTGCAGTCGGTACTGGTTCGATAGTTTTCGGCCGAAATCATGAAGGACATACTAAGCGAGTCGGCGGCTGGGGGTATATTCTAGGAGATGAAGGTAGTGCCTATAAAATTGCGATCGCAGGCATGAATGCAGCATTAAAATCTTATGATGGACGGGAAATATCAACGAGTTTAGTAGAGGGTTTCAAACAGTATCTTGATTTGGAAACTATAGAAGATTTAATAGAAGTAGTATATCGCCGAGAATGGGGAGTCAAACAGATAGCTGCTTTAGCACCAGTTGTAGATTTTGCAGCAGCGTCAGGTGATATAGTAGCGAATATCATAATTGATGATGCTGTAAAAGAGTTAGTAAAAGCTACATCTACAGTAATTGATGCGATTTTTAGTGCTGACTCAATTTTGGAAGTAGTCACAACAGGAAGTGTCTGGCGCGGTAGATGCAAGATCCATGAAAAATTTGCAGCGTCTCTTGTTAAGAAGTTTCCTAATGTAAAGGTGATTTTTCCGAGGTATGAGCCTGCTTATGGTGCTGGGTTATTAGCGTTGCAGACAACTCAAAATTGACGCGAAGAAAGCAATAATAGGAGTTTTCAGTCTGCAAATATGCGCCCCAAGAAAGTTACTATTTCTGACCAAGCTGCGGTGGTAGCACTAGAATCATAACGATAACCGTCGTCGCGCATGAATGTATGTTCTGCTTCATACAAAAAAACTTGGTGAGGTATATTAGCATCCTCAATTGCTTTTATTATGGTTTGGCGATCGCTTTCTGGTATATGAGGGTCAAGAGTACCGAACACCATTAGCATCTCGCCTTTGATTTCACTTACCCTCTGGATTGTATCGGCTACCTCTTTACCCAGTTTACCACTGGGAATACCAGTAGGGTAACAGCAGACACAAGCCCGAATTTCGCTTTGAAATGCTGCGCGGAAAGCTAAATGTCCACCTATACAAAAGCCGAGAGTGCCTATTTGATTTTGAGAAACCGCACTCTCTGTTTTCAGAAATTCAATCACAGCAAGGCAATCGGCATCATAATCAGCTACGGAGGTTCGACGAGCATCGGCATTACCCCGCATCCTTCCCAGATCGTCTGGCTCAATTACTAAACCAACTGGCTCTATTCGGTGAAAAATTTCTGGGGCTGCTACTACATAGCCGTATCCTGCTAAGTAGTTAGCTAAACGAATCATTGGATCGCCTAATTGATAAATATCACTGTAGAAGACAATACCAGGGTATTTTCCTGCTGCTTTGGGAGCTGCAACATAAACACGCATTAAGCTGCCATCTACTCTTAATTCAACATTGCGCTTAGTGATTTGCACTTTTTTGTCTCCGTGTTACGCTTGCTGTCATTAAAGCAGCCTACTGCCATAAGGCATTCATCCGCATCTACAAAATACCTGAAGTTTTTCTAGCATCCGATTACTTTAAACCCACAATTTGGCTTTCTTTTCTTTACGTGTTTGTACGCTAGCATTTTATTTATTAAACTCAGTACGATGAAATGACTAGTAAGATAAAGTGGTAAATATTTTTATTTTTAATATTTGGCTTTTTTATGGATAATAATCAAAATTTAAAACCACTTTTTTCTTGTAATCACTTTGAAGCAATTAAAGAATACAAGAATAATCGTAAGGATAGTTTTCAAGATTATAAAGATTTGTTAAACACAGTCAAGGAGCCTTTTATTAATTTTTGCCAATTAATATATCAAGAAATACCATGTGAAATTGCTGCCCTTGATTTTTATATAATAAAACCAGCTAGATTATTAATTGAGGTAGACACTAATATGTTAGGATCTCCTCATAAATTCAGATTACGCAAGGATTTAGATATATTTTCATTGTTATATATACAATTATTCGATACAGGTATTAAAATAAAGTTTATAGATTTTGCAGGTACATTTCTAGCCAGAAAAATTGTAGAAATAAATCCTGTAATGATAGCAGATTTAATTGCTGAAAATGTTAATGCGTTTGATTTTAAATCTAATGATAGTTGTTGTTTTACTGAACAAGAAATATTAAATTCCTCTAAAGAAGAACTAGTTAATAAATTTAAAAAATGGTTTCAACATTATCTTCCCTTCTTTTTACAAGCAGTATTTAAGGAGCCAATACCTGCTGTTAGTCAATATATACATTCTAGTAAACCTAAATATAGTTTAGACCAATGCGCTGAAGATACTGGACTTTCCCAACCAACACTAGAACGCTGGATACGTACAATTAATCGTAAAGGTCAAACAATTTTATATAGTTCACCTGGAACAGGAAAAACTTATCTTGCTGAAAAACTTGCTAAACATTTAATCGGTGGTGGTGACGGTTTCTCGGAACTGGTGCAATTTCATCCAGCATACTCTTATGAAGATTTCATTCAAGGCATTCGTCCTCAAAGCCAAAATGGAGTATTAGCATATCCACTTGTTCCAGGAAGACTTTTAGAATTTTGTAAAAAAGCTGAGTCTCGTGAAAATGCTTGTGTTTTAGTTATCGATGAAATAAACCGCGCTAATCTCGCACAAGTTTTTGGTGAATTGATGTACTTACTTGAGTACCGAGATAGAGAAATTCCATTAGCTGGCGGTAACAACTTTCGTATCCCGAAAAATGTCCGTATTATTGGGACAATGAATACAGCAGATAGGTCTATTGCCAATATAGACCATGCGCTACGCCGTCGTTTTGCATTTATTGAACTTCGCCCAAACTATAAAGTGCTAGAACGTTATCACCAAAAAACAGGTGTTCCAGTAGAGGGATTAATTAATATTTTACAGCAATTAAATCAGGTGATCGCAGATAAAAACTACGAAATTGGTATTTCATTCTTTTTAACAGACAACCTACGTGAAGATATAGAAGATATATGGCGCATGGAAATTGAACCATATTTAGAAGAATACTTTTTTAACCAGCTGGAAAAAGTAGATCAGTTTCGCTGGGATGAAATAAAAAATAAACTATGGATATAAACCCAGCAAAATCAAGAATTATTGAACTTACAGAATACGAAAATAAATTATTTCAGCGTTATGAAATACCAGATTCAGTCGGAGTCGAGTTATATGAAAAATACAAAACACAAGTAGATATAGAATTTCCTAACCATAAAACGAAAGAACATTGGAAAATCAAAGCTAAAGGATGGGTAGGTTACATTCCTGTAACTCCTGAATTGCATCTAAAAATAAATTCGAAAGTGCCTATCCAAAACCTCTTCGGAATGCTGGAATATGCCTACAATTTAAAAGGGTTTCGCTTTCTCGAAGGGCTGATGGATTGTGAATCTCTTGAGAATTTTTATAATAATCTGGCTCAGATATTAGCCGATAAAGTTTTAGAACGGTGCCGCAAAGGATTATATCGTACTTACTTGCCTAAAACACAGCAGCTTTCTTATGCGCGGGGAAGGCTAGATGTGCAACAGATAATTCAAAAGCCGTGGAATGTTAAACTTAAATGCAATTACGAAGAACATACGGCTGATGTTAAAGAAAATCAAATCCTGGCATGGACACTTTATATCATTGGTCGTAGCAGTTTATGTTCAGAAAGAGTATCACCAATAATACGAAAAGCTTATCACGCTCTACAAGGATTAGTAACGCTGCAACCTTGTAGCGCAGAAGATTGTATCGCCAGACAGTATAATCGTCTCAATACAGACTATCAACCATTACATAATTTATGTCGATTCTTTTTAGAAAATAGTAGTCCCAGTCATGAAAGGGGAAATTACAAAACTCTACCCTTTCTCGTTGATATGGCACATTTATATGAACTTTTTGTTGCAGAATGGCTTAAGAAAAACACGCCGCAAGGCTATTTTTTTAAACAGCAACATCCAATAGAAGTTAGTCAAAATCGACACTTTATTATAGATATATTACTTTGTAATACTGCTACTGGCAAAACAATAGCAGTTCTAGATACAAAGTATAAAGCCTCTGAATCTACAGTAAATACAGATATTCATCAAATGATCAGCTACGCCAACACAACCAAATGTAAGCAAGCCTTTTTGATATACCCCAAAGACTTGACACAGCCACTAGATATTAAAAGTGACGAAATCCGAGTCAATAGCCTCACCTTTTCCCTAGATGATAATCTCGATCGCGCAGGTCAAACCTTCTTAAAAAACCTTTTTCTCCTAATCCCTCAGAACTCACACCAATAATTAATAAAGGGGACAGATGACATTCGCTTGTGGCGAAGCACCCATCCCCGAATAGCTGCCCAGATCATGAACCTGGAATCTATAGTCCGGTATCTAATCATCCCAGTATCGGCCGAGATATGTAGATTGTCACTGGGATAGATACTGATTTACGAAATACCTACGAAAAGATTGTTACACAATTACTCTTGTTCACCCTTAATTCCGCCTCCCATCGCTAACAGCGCCGTTCCGTAAGCTGCTTCTGTGGACACTGACGCCACTACAGGAACCTGCAAATGACGCGCCCTAATTGCATTCCAAGTGTCATTCGCCGCACCACCGCCAGCAGTATAAACACGGCTCAACTTGTCTGCGCCCATTTGTTGTAATAATTTATACCCTCGCGCTTCTATGCGGGCAATGCTTTCTAATAACCCATGCAAAAATTCCACTGGATGATTTGGGCGTGGTGACAAACGTGGGGGTAAATTAGGATCATTAATCGGAAAGCGATCGCCTGCCTTTAACAATGGATAATAATCTAACTCGCTGGCTTTTGATGCATCAATTTCCCGGCTAAGGCTTTCTAACTCAGCGTTTGTGAAAAATTGCTTTAGTACTGCACCCCCAGTATTAGAAGCACCACCAGTCAGCCACAAATCCCCCAGGCGATGGCTGTAAATTCCATATCTGGCATCTTCTACACGGGTACGACTTAACAACTTTAGTACCAACGTTGAACCAAGGGAAGTCACGGCTTCACCAGGTAATTTTGCCCCACTGGCGAGAAAAGCCGCAATACTATCAGTTGTACCAGCACACACAAAACAATCACGGCGGAAACCGAATTTATCCGCAATTTCAGGATGCAATTCGGCAATGGTAGTACCAGGGGTTAAAACTTTGGGTAGCTGAATCGGTATTTGCAAATTTTCTAGCCATTCTGGGTATTTCAACTCTTCTACGTCATAACCCAGCTTTAAAGCATTATGGTAATCGCTAATACCCAATTGTCCATGTAGGAGAAACGCCAGCCAATCTGCTTGATGCAAGAAATATCTAGCTTCACTAAAAGAGGGTTGTTGCCTCATCCACAAAAGTTTGGCTAGGCTGGAGGTGGCACTCAACACGGTATGATTAGGGGGTGCGATACTCCTCAAATGCTCTAGCACAGATGATCCCCGCGCATCGTTATACAGCAATGGTGCATCTGTTGGATTACCAACGGCATCGACCAGCAAGACAGTGGAAGAAGTACCATTAATTGCGATCGCTTTAATTTCTCGCCGCAATTGGTCAGGTATTTGTTCCACCAGCACAAACAAAGCCTCCTGCCAAATTTTTGGCATAACAGGGGCTGGTGAATCTTGGAAGGGATATCGCACCTGTGCCTGGATGCTAGCTTCCTCGTCAATCACTATACCGCGTGCGCCAGACGTGCCGAAGTCGATACCCAAATACAAATCCATAGTTTTATAAATTTTTTTAATAAAGAATTACTAACGGCTACTGACTAATAACTGCTTTTGTTGCATCTTGTAACAAGATATTCCACAATCTTGGCAAAACAAGGAAAAGTAGTAAACGAACTGTTCAAAATCTATTCAGGTTAGGAGGTTTTCAGCCATGCCTATTTTAGATACTCTGTACATCGCTCAGATATCTTCCATCTCAGATACTCAAGTCTACATCGCTCTAGTTGTGGCGCTAATCCCAGGAGTTCTAGCTTGGCGATTAGCCACAGAACTTTACAAGTAACACTACGATGTGACACAGTTAAAAAGCTAATAATCCTGGCAGTACGGGGTGTAATTTCCAGACCTTATGGCTTTATGCCATCAGTAGCTAGAAACCTTGCACTTACGTAAGCCAGGTTATTTTTTAACTAGTACAACACTTGTAGCTATTTCAAAAAAATGAAGTAATATGACAGCTAAATCAAGCAGTAATTAGCGCCAGAGAGCTTTTACAGTGCTTCCCTTCACTAAGCGAGGTTATTTTTTAGCATCATGAACGCAATTCAACCATCCAGACCACCGTTACAACCTATACAAAAACGCCGGGTCATTCCTCGACCAAAGCGGCATCTTCGTCAACGTTCTTACCAGGTGATGGCGCTGGAAAGCACAGCCAAAATAGCGGTTAATCTTGTCATTACAGCCGTTGCAGCATCAGCCTTATCACAACTTTTGCCTTATCATTGGTCACAGCAAGTAAAGTTGCGAGAAATCAGTACTGAAGTCAAGCTGATGGAAGGACACGTCAACGGTTTGCAGGTGGAATTTAGCCGTAACTTCGATCCTCAGCAAACTAAAAGTATTATGCAACAACAAGGATACCGATTTGATCCTAGCCAGCGTCGGGTTGTGTTGATGAATCCGGATCGCCGAGAAGATGAACAAACAGAGTCATCACCCTAAGACAAATAACGAATTTGGGATTATTTAGCTTTCTTGTGATTCTAGCTACGTATAAACCGGGTGCTAATTTATATTATTGCTGATAAATAATGGTTAATAGCTAATTCTTAAATAACTATGTAGTTATTATTTATTAGTCATTAACGATACAGCGTTACCAAACTCTAACTCAAAATTTAATAATTTATTTTGAATTTTGAATCCCTTAGAAGGACTAATCTACCAGATAGGACGCCCAGGAGATAACAAATCGTTTAGCCAATTTTCGATTTGTAAACGCAAGCGACAACCAGTAACGTCCCTAGTTGTTTCGATAAAGGGCAGTTGAGTCAGAGCGCGACGATAATCAGCGATGGCACAGTTCCAGTCGCCCCAAAGATGGTAAGTCCTGCCGCGTTCAGCCCAGATATGACCTTCTAGTTGACCGAAAAGCTGTGCTACCTCAAAATTCTCAATTGCCTCCTCATATTGCCCCAAGTCACGCCGGGTAATGCCTCGGTTAATCCACGCCCGGACATGGCGAGGATTTAAATTAATCGCTTGATCGTAGTCAGCAAGTGCTGCTGCTAATTCTCCACAAGCAGCGTAGTAATTTGCCCGATTATTGTAAGCACTAGCTAAATAGGGATTAAGCTTGAGGGCAGTGTTATAGTCGTCAAGCGCTTTTTGCCTTTCACCACCTTGGAAATAAATCAGCCCCCGGTTATTGTAATCAACGGCATTGTGGGGATGGCGGAAAATTAGTTGGGTTAAAAGTGCGATCGCCTCAGTATAATCTCTTTGTTGAGCTAACCTTAAAGCACAAGAGCGTAAGTAGCTATCCCCTAAAGCAGATTCACCACTGTGATTTTTTTTATGTTCTTGGGATACATGTATAATATTTAACACAAACTTATACTTGTTACTTTGCTGGTCACCGTCAGTTAAAAATGAGTGAATATTCATCTTTTCCTATATTCAATCCGTGCTTTGTGGAATCAAATTCTAGTTTTTCCCTGATGGTGGTTTTACCACTGTGTCTATTTTTAAAGTATTTAGGCTTACTTAGAAGCCATCTCAAGAGAGAACTTAACCTAGTCGCACAAGAGAAATTTACGCCCTAGATAAACAATTGATTCTCAAACCTAATCATGAATACTTCATCCTCAGGGTGAATTCCAGAAATAGCAGATGTCAATCTCAAAGGCTAGTCAAGTAGTGAGAGCGACAAATTGGTAGAATGCCAACAAGCCGTTCATTAGAAGTTGGAAAGAAGACACGCCAGACAAGGGAGACAAGGAGAATAACCCCCCATGACATGATGGATGCCACTTGCTTCACTTGGGGAGACCCCAGACGCTCTCTACGAAACGCTACGCGTAGCTTGCTTCCCCGTTCGCGTAGCGTCCGGGAAAGGGTACACGGACTCGCTAACGGTGTAGTTATCGCTTTTAGTGTCTCCCCTTCTCACATTGGGAGAGGCTAGCGCCAACAGAGAAGATTGCAGTGGCTCGCCCATGCCTCAGTATCTAGATTTAATTTTGAAATTTTGAGAAATTTTCCAATGACAACCGCAATTTCCTATCCCAATGCTCCTGATTTAACAACCGATGATTACATTGTTATCGGCTTGGCAACCTGCTTCGTTAAAGAAGATGGAGAAGTTTATCAAATCGAAGTTATAGAACCGATTCCCTCTGCGGCTTTGGAAGCGCTTTTAAAGGGCATTCCTACCTCCTATAAGCTGGCTCATGCAACAACTTTGGGATCTGTGCTGGATGGCGATTCACAACTCCTACCAGATGGCTTCCCAGAGTCGGCTCAGTTTGGAGAAGAATTTGTACCACGCGCATTTGCAGCAGCTCGTACCTACAAGCGTCGTGAATCTGCAAAATCCCTGATTCCCTTAGGTACAAACTACACTGAATTTAAGTATTCTATTGAGCGTAAACGGGTGTTAAATGCCGCTAGAGTTGTCACCAAAGAAGATAACGTTAAACAGCATTCCCATACTCACAAAGTTCTTTAAGTAATTATGCTCAAACTTTACGGCGGCGCTCGTAGTCGAGCCTCAATTGTTCAATGGTATTTAGAGGAAATAAAAATTCCTTACGAATTTGTCAAGCTCGATATGCAGGCTGGTGAACATCTTCAGCCTGAATATTTGGCAATTAACCCAGTTGGTAAAGTTCCAGCAATTGTTGACGGGGATTTTAAGCTTTGGGAATCTGGGGCAATTTTGCTGTATCTTGCCGATAAGTATGGTAAAACTGCACTTTCACCAGAGGAACGTGCTGTATTTTCCCAATGGGTGTTGTTTGCTAATGCTACCCTTGGCCCAGGGATTTTTGGAGCGGAGAATCGAGAACGGGAAATGCCCCGCTTGTTGACTCCGTTAAATGAAATTTTCAGTAAGCAACCTTTTTTACTTGGCAATGAGTTCACTATTGCTGATGTGGCAGTGGGGTCTATTCTGAATTATATTCCTATGATACTGAAGCTAGACCTCAGCCCCTATCCAGCGGTGTTGAACTATATGAAGCAGTTATCTGAGCGTCCGGCATTTCAAAGAAGTATTGGCGGACGGACTTAAAATAATTCGTAATAACGCTCCTGCGTCGCTAACGTAATTCGTAATTGAATTTTTAATTACGAATTACGAATCTGTTAACGGTAATTTGTAAATTGCAGAGCAACTGGGTAGTCTTCTTGTTTTAGTCGCTGCATGACTACTTGTAAGTCATCTTTAGATTTGGCAGAAACCCGCACAGCATCGCCTTGGATTGAGGCTTGTACCTTTTTGAATTCGTCCCGAATCAATTTGGAAATTTGTTTGGCGATTTCTTGACTGATGCCTTTTTTGAGTTTGATTTCTTGACGCACGCGATTACCACTGGCTGATTCAACCTTACCAAAATCAAAGATTTTTTGGGAGAGGTTACGCTTGGCGGCTTTTTCCCGCAGAATGTTGTGTACAGAATCTAAGGTAAACTCGCTGTCAGTACTAACGTTAATGCTTTCTTCGACTAACTCGACAGTAGTTTCAGTGTCTTTGAGGTCGTAACGACCTTTGATGTCTCGTATAACTTGATCGACAGCGTTAACCAACTCTTGTCGGTCAAAGTCGCTCACAATGTCAAAAGAAAAAGTAGAAGCCATAAAACATTTTGGATTTTAGATTTTGGATTTTGGATTGGGTATTGGAAAAATTTTTCCCTAGTCCCCAGTTCCCACTCCCCACTCCCCACTCCCCACTTAACTAGTAGCTTGGATGATGCTCAAGAAAAAGAGAGTGGCACAGCCAAGGATGCCAATGCCAAACATGAGCGATCGCAAAAGGGGTATATTCAAAATATAAAAAATTGAGTATAGCAAACGGGCTACCACAAAGGCGATCGCAGCCACTTGTGCTTTAGTTGAATTGACACCAGTTACGTATGCCATCAATGCCGCTGCTGCAAACACCATAAACGCTTCAAAGGTGTTCTGATGTGCCCAAGTAGCTCGTTGGGCGTATGGTGGCAATTTCTCAAACATGGCGCGAGGAGTAGAAAACATTTCATACCCAATACGCGCACGGGCATAAGCTACCAGCAAAAATGGCAGGTAAATCAGAACGGCAGCAGCAGCGATCGAGTACAAAAAAATTATCATTACTTATTAGTCATTAGTTATTAGTCATCAGTCATCAGTCATCAGTCATCAGTCAAACACAAATGACAAAGGACAAATGACAAATGACTAATCAAAGTAAAAGAGGGTAACTAATTTTCTTTGTTCTTCTGCATCTTGACAAGTTTGCAACAGGGTGCGACTGTCGTGAAATGCAAAGCAGATCAGTTGCTGGCAACGAGAGACAATTTCCTTGTTGCACAGGTAACTAGCTTCAGCAAGGGACATATTATCATTACTGGGATTTTCCACTAGATGCATTACCTGTTCCAGTTGCTGGCGCGATTCCAAAGGCTGGCGTTCCAGGCTTTGGGGTAGAATCACCGTTAGCAAATTCGGATCAGCCCGCGTTGCTCCCCGGATGGCAGCTGAATTTGTACCTGTAGCACCAGAAGTAATGATTCGATTACCCGATAAAACTAGGGCATATGTCATCATTTCAATAAGATTCTGATGCGTAATTGGGACATGACGAGAACCTAGCAAGGCGATTTTTTTAGAACCCGTTTGCTGGATTGTCGCTAGTTCTTGCGCTAATGTATCTAGGTTAATAAGGTCTGTTGATTGGCTCAAAGATGGAGATAATCCGATTAAACGACCCAGATATTTTACCAAACAGCGTGTAGGTGCGAGGAGAACCTGACCTAAACATTGCTACAGTTTTTCAATTTTTCGGTTCGGTAACTGCATTACTTGGTCACACCAACAAGCTTTTATGGTTCATAATTAATGCCATTCAAGAGAGTTATAGGGTAAAGAAAGACAGCACGCCGTCGCTTGGGGGGTGACGGCGAACCATCTGTACCCTAGTAATAGAGCCTCCTAACTGATAACTGAACATTGATAATCTCAATTGTTTGAGTTGATAAATCTAAGACAATGCCGCTGCGGGAGTTAAGCCTAGTTTAGATAACAGGCGGTCAATGTCAAAATGCTCAGACATTAATTGGTGAATGCACTGAACCTTAATCGGCTCGTGGAGGCGGACTTGCCCAAAAGTGCGGTCAACAATTTCTACAGTGGTGAGGGTGTCTAAATCAACAGATAAAATGGGGATTTCTAGTTCTTCAGCGCGACTGAGAATGAACGGCGGGGGTGGTAGTTGCCCGGTGAGAATTAAACATTGGGTAGAAGTTTCCAAAGCAGCTTGCTGAATTTCGACGCGATCGCCTCCTGTTACCACTGCCATATTCCGGCGTTTACGGAAATATTTCACAGCGGAGTTGACATTCATCGCTCCAATTGCTAAACTTTCCACCAACAAATCTAGGCGATCGTTGCGACAGAGAACATCAGCCTTTAACTGTTTGACTAGTTCGCCAACACTGACACTGCGGAGCAAATCGCTGTTTGGCAGCATTGCTAGTACCGGAATCCCTTGGTGTTCCAAAAACGGACGCAAGAGAGTGTCAACCGCTTCTAGTTGGGTGACAGGGATATCATTGATCACAACTCCAAGCAAGCGATCGCCCACACGCCCTTTAGCAGCCAATAGCGCCTCAACCGAAAGCAACGATTTATAGCGGGTTACTAACAGCACCCCAGCATCTAATACTTCAGCAATTTGCAGCAAAGACAAGTCAAACAAATTGCCTTCGGACAAATCACCAGGCCCTTCCAGTAACACCAAATCTCCTTGGGACATTTGCAAATATTGCTGTATTAGGGACTGCTGATAATCGGTATTGTCTTCTCCCCGCAAGCGCTTTTGCACATTGAGTTCATCCAAAGCCAGCATTGTAGGTGCAACACGGTTTTCCGGCAAATTGAGGCTAAGAGCGATGAATTGGACATCTTCCTCAATTACGGTTCCACTAGACGAATTCAAACACGTACCGAGCGGTTTACCGTAGGTAATATCCAGTCCTTTTTGCTGTAGCTGATGAGACAAACCCAGAACAGTTGCAGATTTACCGCTGTAAGTCTCGGTTGATCCAATCAGCAAATATTTAGGGGATTTTGGCACACATGCACTCCTAATTTCAAAAGTCAGAAGAACCCAGCTAGGTGTTTCCTAATTCTAGTTCCTTCTGGCAAAAGCCCTCGCTCTCACAAATTAAGGTTTCCCAGAAATACCTTCTGATTGAACAAGCAAACAGTTTTCTGAGGGGAGGCTTCCGACGCTCGATAGCGACGTGAACACAGACTGCCGCAGCGAAAAGTCGAGCCAGGTTCTAATAGCAGGTTTCCCGACTTCCCTGCGGGGAAGCAAGCTACCCGCAGCGTCTTTGAACAAGAAAAGCAACTGGCGTCACGGCGGTTACCGCCGCTGTGTTGCGAACACAGCGAAAAGTCGAAACAGCGGTTCTTGCCGATAGCGTAGGTAAAACCTTCTCTTCTCTTTCAGAGACGCTAACGCGTAGCAAGATCCACGAAGTGGTACGAGAGGCTTGTCTGCGACACGCTACGCGTAGCAAGATCCCCGTAGGAGTTACGCCAACGGCATGGCAACTCTTAGAGAGGCTGCGCCCTAAGCGAAGCTATGCCGTAGGCTTTACGCTTAGAGCGAGTCAGCGAGCGTCTGCTTGTGGCAACGCCAAAGGCGAACTGAACTTTTTAAAACAGGCATCAGAACTTCTCTTAAGGGAGACGCTGCGTGAACCAAGGAGCAGGGAAGAGGTTTTCTTTCCTTGTGTTGGCTCTGCTAACCTGTACGTCTACTCTTTAAGCCTGGTTATTACCAAACTAAGGACTTCGTTGCTATGGAGCTTGAAACTTAAGTATCAGGCTAATAGCCCAAGTCTGTTCAAACTAACTTAATTAAGTGAGTTTAAGTCAGTTTTAACTCAAATTCTATTACGCAGCTATCTGTGTTGCCCGTATTTTGACGGCAAAATTGCTTTTATGGATATGAATTTTTAGTAAATATAAACTTGTCAATAATAATATGGAGTAATTTTTTAATTTCTGACTAAGCTTGTTGACTTTTATTATTCTTTTATGGCAGTATAAATGCATAAGTATTTCGGCTCATAACTTTATAAATTTTACAGGTTCTAAATAAAATTTAGCAAGCTTTGAGGATTACATCATCTGCAAAGTTTAAATTCGTTTATGGTACTTCATTACTATGAAGTTTTGGAGTAGAAAAATTTCAAAAATTTTATATTTTTGTTTGCCTAAACGCTTTTGAATCTTTTTGTTTGATATTCCAAGAGCATGTTGATTTGTTTACTTTCAAAACATTGAATTTAAACTGATTTTCTGTCAAGAAATTACCATTGATAAAAGTAAAAATGCAAACAAATATTGCTGAGATTAATTCGGTAGAAAGTCAATTTATAAATAGTATTTATAAAGAGCTTCAAGATAGCCTAATTCAAGGCTGGGAAGATTTTAATACAAGTGAAAACCTCAAAATATTTAGCGGATTCTTTGAATTTATTTTCAAAGCTGGATTCGACGAAAGCCAGTATAGGAAAGTAATACCCAACCCTGCCTATGACAATAGTGCTAGATTGATTGGCAAGCATTTTTTAGAAACTGCAAGGAAATTTGAACTTCATTTTGATGAAATTTTTCCTGGAAGCTTTTCTGAATCACAAGAAGCACAAAAAGAAGGTTTTGAAGTCCGCATATTTAAGCTACAAGCTTTTTATCGAAATAAACCTTTATGCCTATTCTTACTCAAATTTCCTCATTATCATGAAAAATTTGGCTTTCCACTTTCACCAGAATTAGAAATTTTAGAGTTGTATTAATTGCGGTAAAGTTCTAGCGTCAGTCAAATATCCTGAATCTAGGTCAACTAAATAGCTGATAAAAAAAGCTGCGATCGCCTACGGCAGACTGGAAGCGATCGCAGTTGAAAAGCATTCAGAATTTTCCTTAAAAACCCAACACCTGCATCGATTTTTCAAGTACTTCTTTAGGGCGAAATGGTTTAGTTAGATACAAGTCTGCACCAACCTCAATTCCTTTTTGTTTATCAAATTCCTGTCCTTTAGCTGTCAAGATTATAATGTAGATGTCAGTCATTTGCAGGTCGTGTTTTACAATATGGCAGACTTGCAGACCATTCATTTTCGGCATCATCACATCAAGAAAAACTAGGTTTGGTTTTTCAGTTTTAATAGTTTCGAGAGCTTCTTCTCCATTTCTAGCAGTTAGAAGTTCAACACCCTCGTCTTCTAATGCTTCTAAAGCTTGTTCCATCAAAATCAAGATATTGGGTTCATCATCAACAATTAAAATTTTTTGGGTCATAGGGATTGGGGATTAGGAATTAGTGATTAGGGATTGGGAATTAGGGATTGGGGATTAGAAGAATTCTTTCCTAGTCCCCAGTCCCCAGCATTAAGCCTCCAGTTGCAGCGATTACTGCTCTGACAGCATAATAAAAAATACATTTTCCAACTCCTTCTCAAAGCGTAGGGTTTTCACCAAATCGGCTTCTTGAGAGAAGATAGAATCGATAATAATCATGTCAGGTTTGGCTGACAGGGCTTTATAAATGCATTCTTGCGGATCGGAGGCTTCAATCACGCTGTATCCCTGAGTTTGCAGTACATCTGATAGAGTTTTTAGGGCTGATGCATTTTTATCTACAACCAATACCTTTTTACTAGAAGTGCCTTGGTAAAGCAGTGAGCCAATTTCGTTGAGGAGTTTCTCTGTGTCAATGGGCTTGGTGAGATAGCGATCGATGCCAATATGATAGCCCCGTTCTTTGTTTTCAATAATTGACAAAATAATTATCGGAATATCTGCGGTCTGAGGATCATTTTTGAGAACAGCTGCCACATCGAAGCCGTTGATTTGGGGCATCATCACGTCCAAAAGAATCAGATCGGGACGGGCTGTTTTGATTTGATGAATTGCATCCATGCCGTCCTTTCCTTCGCGAACATTGTAGCCTTCGTTTTCCAGTTGTTGACGGAGCAGTTCTCGAATGTTAGCGTCATCATCTACAACCAAAATGGTTTTACGGTTTTGGTTCAGCACAGGGTTTGTAGTGATGACGTGTTCTTTGAGTTGTTTGACTAACGTATCCAAATTCAGATTAGCAGTGGTTTTTTGATCGCAGGCGTAGGTAGGAATGATGAACGAGAATATGCTGCCCTTACCTGGTTCACTCTCAACCCAGATTCTACCGCCGTGATGATCGACGATTTGTTTACAGATGGGTAGTCCTAATCCTGTGCCTTTGGGTTTGTCGGTGAGGGTGTCGCCAACTTGGCGGAATTTCTCGAATACTTTCGGCTGGTCTTCAGGTGCAATACCAATGCCTGTGTCAATAACGCTAATGCAAACACCGTCGTTTCCTTGTTTGACGCGACAAGTGACACAACCAGATTGAGTAAACTTAACGGCATTGGAAATCAGGTTGATTAAAACTTGCAATAGACGGTTGCGATCGCCTATTATCTGAGGCAGTCCAGGTTCAATCTCACTGACCAACTGCAAGCCGTTGGTTTCAAACAACCCGGCGGTAGAATTGGTTGCCCAATCCAGTAATTCGCTCGGATCAATTGGCTGCATGTGCCATTCCACCTTACCTGCTTCCATCTTGGCGATGTCCAAGACATCGTTAATCAAAGACGTGAGCCGTTCTGCTTCCGACACAATAATGTTGAGATTGTCAGCCACCCGCTTAATCGTTTTCTGAAGCTTGCGGTCTTCGGTAGAAATCATTGGGAACACATCGGTTTCCAGCTTTTCTTGAATGATGGAGGCAAAACCGAGGACAGAAGTCAGTGGCGTCCGTAGCTCATGGGAAACTGTTGAGATGAAGTCGGTCTTCATCTGGTCGATTTCCTTTTCTGCCGTCACATCCCGAATCAGCAGCGCCGAACCGAAGCAAGCAGCGGGTTCTGAATCTGCCGTCTTTTTGAAAATGGCGGTTGCTACTGCCTGACCAATGCGTTCCTTCGTCAGTGCAACTTCGGCAGATAACACCTCTTTAGGATGGGACTGAGTTCGTATAACCAGGTCTGCTAAACCAGATATCGGCAGTTCTCGGTAGTGACCTTTGAGGGCGGTAGCTGTCAAGCCATACATGGTTAAAAAGGCAGGATTGAAGTGGGTAATTTGTCCTGTGGTATCTGCCACCAACAAACCATCTGCTAAGTTATCTAAAATAGCATTTAATCCCTGGGCTTCTGATAGGGTATTTTGCAGGGCAGCTGTCCGGTCTACAACTCTGGCTTCCAGTTCTTGATTCAGTTGCCGCAGAGCGATTTCTGCTTGTTTGCGGGCAGTGATATCGGTATTGATTTCCAGCACGGCGCAGGGCTGACCAGAAATGTCCCGTTGCAACGTCCATCGGCTCTGCACGGTAATCAGTTTGCCATCATGGGTGAGGTGTTGCACTTCTCCTTCCCAATTACCTTGCTCTAATAACTCTGCTATGATTTTTTCCTTTGGTTTTGGAAAGGTTTTTTTGATAAAAGCCTGAATGCATTGGTCTTTGACTTCCTCACGCGTCCAACCGTAGAGCCTTTCGGCACCCTGGTTCCAGTGAGAGATTTTGTCGCTCATGTCGCGGACGATGATGGCATCGCTGGAATGATTCAACATATCCAATAAACGTTGATTTTCAGCTTCTGCCTGCTTGCGATCGTGAATATCAGTACAGGTGCCAATCCATTCCCGAATACTGCCGTCTTCTTCCAGGACGGGGGCACCACAGACAGAGAAGTAGCGGTATGTGCCATCCTTGCCACGAATTCGGTATTCGGTTTGGTAGATACCTCGGTTCGCCATAGCAGCATTCCAAGCTTCTGTGGAGCCGGCACGGTCATCGGGGTGAATTGGATCGATCCAGCCCCAAACCTCAACTTCAGCCTTGCTCTGCCCCGTATAGGCTATCCAGGTGAACATTTCACTGCTTATTCCCAGTCCTTCCGGGGTAGCTGCCCAAACGATCTGTGAAGTAGCAGTTACTAACGAGCGATATCGTTCTTTAAGACGCTGATTTTCAGCTTCTGCCAGTTTGCGATCGTGAATATCGGTGCAGGTGCCAATCCACTCCCGAACGCTGCCATCTTCTTCTATAACGGGCGCGCCCCAGACCCAAAAGTAGCGATAGTTGCCATCCTTGCCACGAATTCGGTATTCAATTTGATACATACTCAGGTTTGCCACGGCAGCACTCCAGACTTCTCCGGTGTAGGCGCGATCGTCAGGATGAACGGCATTAATCCAGCCCCCATTTTCTGCTTCAGCTAGACTTTGACCTGTATAAGCTATCCAGCTTGTGAGTTCAAAGCAAATTCCTTGTGGTGTGCTTACCCAGACAATTTGTGTATTAGCAGTTACTAGAGAGCGGTATCGGGCTTCACTCTGTTTCAGGATTTGTTCATTATGTTGACGTTCCTGCTGAACGCGTCGAAGGTCGCTGATGTCCTCCACACTAGACCAGATCAATTGCTGCCCATCTTTCTCAATCATCAGTCCAGAGATCCTGACCGGAACTAGATGCCCATTTTTGTGGATTAACTCCTTCTCATAAGGGCCATAGCGACCAGTTTGTTCTAGATTCTCTAGCGTAGCTTGATCGGCGATCGCATAGTTTTCTGGAGTAATCTGGTGATAGTTGAGATTCAGGGTTTCTGGAACAGTGCGCCCCAAAATGGCAGCATAGGCGGGGTTGATATTAATTAGCGTCCCATCTGTTCGGCATAGTACTAGCCCAACAGGACATTGTTCAAATAGCTGACTGTTGTATTCATCAAGTTGGTTAAACATGGTTAAGGTTTTTTTAGTGGCGTATTTGGGTAGGGTTAGAACAACAGAACCAAGACAACAAAGTGGCGTAAAGCTTCAACGAAATTGGGTGGCGTTGGAACATCTGGTAAATTTCATCGGGTGATGCACCTTCTACAGATGGGCTGTGCTGTGAAAGTCGCTGGATCAATTGAGTGTGGCGGATTAGTAGATCCGTCGGTTTGAGCATTGGAGCTGTTGATGGAATGAAGCCGTCGGCATCGGGTGTGGGGGATGATTCGGTTGTGGGAGTTGGCAAGGCAGAGGTGCTATTTTGTTCTTTAGCAGTGTTTGCCAATGCACGATTTACTGGAATCTGAATCCAGAATTCTGTGCCTTCACCTGGTTGAGAACGACACTTGAGCATTCCCCCATGTTTGTCTACAACAATTTGGTAGCTGATTGCCATGCCTAACCCAGTTCCCTTACCAATATCTTTCGTGGTGAAGAAGGGATCGTAAATGCGGCGGATTACTTCCTCTTTCATGCCTGGACCGTTGTCGGCAATGCGAATCACAACCCACTGGTTGTCGAGGACTTCAGTACGAATGCTGATTTGGGCAGAGGGGGGGAATATTTCTTCATTGCTCATTCCCTCCTCTAGAGCATCAATGGCATTTGCCAGGACGTTCATAAATACCTGATTCAACTGTCCGGGGTAGCATTCAATCAGAGGAAGTTTGGCATAGTCTTTAACAATTTCAACTTTCGGTCGGCGAACATCTGCTTTCAGGCGATGGTGAAGAATCATTAGCGTCCCATCGATGCCATCGTGGATGTTGACGGCTTTCATTTCTGCTTCGTCATGGCGGGAGAAGTTTTTCAGGGATTGGACAATTTCTACGATGCGACTTGTACCCAGTTTCATCGAATCTAACAGTTTGGGGAGATCCTCCATGATAAATTCCAGGTCTATATTGTCTAACTCTGATTCCAGTTCTGGAGGAGCAATAGGTAAAAATTTCTGATAGTTTTCTAACAGGTGCAACAAGTCTTGGGCGTATTCGGCAACATACTTTAAATTGCCGCAAATAAAGTTAACCGGGTTGTTGATTTCATGGGCAACTCCGGCAATGAGTTGGCCTAGACTGGACATTTTTTCGCTTTGGATCAACTTAGTTTGGGCCAATTGCAATTCATGGAGAGCTTGCTGAAGCTTCTGTGTCTGGGCTTTTGCCTGGACGGCTGCTTGAATGCTCTGCTCGTAAAGCACAGCTTTGTCAATGGCGATCGCTGTTTGAGAGGCAAAGATACTCACAAGTTTCAGGTGTTCAGCTTTGTATGAGTCAGTTTTGGGGGTTCCAATGGCGATCGCTCCTAGTACCCGCTCCTTGGCTCGCAACGGTACACAAATCATTGCACTAACGTTTTTTTGCTCCTCTAGTCGAGGATCGGCTTGCACATCATTGACCAGTTCTGCGCGGTTGGATTGCACAATATTGCCAATAATTCCTTTACCTGGTTCCGGCTGACTGTGGTCAAAAAACACCCCAAATTCGGCAATGATTTCAAATGCAGTTGCATCTGGACTCAGGAGCAGAATCATCCCCGCAGAGGATTCAATTAATTGACTCAATTCCTGAAGCACGAGTTGGGCGATCTGTCGCGTATCTAAACTTGTTGTCAGTTGAGTTGAGATATCCTCAAACAAATCAATTTCCTGGTATCGCTCCAGCAATTCTTTGGCGAGTACTTTCTTCTCAGCTTCCTGCTTTGCCAGAAACGAGAGCAAAGTCGCAAGTAGAGTTGCCTGTTCTCCCCCAACAACCCAACCAATGATTTCTCCTGACACCTCGATTGGATATCGGTTTTTTGCAGTTTGCTCCCCAATGCTAATTAGTTTTGTGCCGTCTACCAGTTCAACATCAATCGCAGTGTTAAACTGGTAAACTAAGTTATGAAGCAGAGATGGCAACTCTTTTTTGTTGAGAATCTTTCTGAGGCTAACTGCTGACATGAAATACCTCATCTATAGCTGGTTTTAAATTGACCGCATTCAAGCCAACCAGGTTATTAATTTTATCTGCCACTTTTACCGTTAAGTTTTCCAAGACGGACATTTTCTCACTTTGTACCAGTTGCATTGGTGCAGCCTCTCGTATAAGAAAGAAGCCTAAACTGTATTGCAACCCTCTGCGTCCTGTATCCTGCGTCCAGCCTTCTTCACCGTAGCTATCCATACCGCTTTGGATAAGTAAGCTACGCCCAGCATCTGCGGTAAAGAGAGAAATTCTCATAAAAATCTAGGGATATAATAATTTACTAATTAAGACTAGCTTTCCCAAAAAGATGGGCGATATAACAGCGAAGTTGAGTAGTAGCAAATATCTTTAAATTCCTTACCAGAGGCATCCTTCCGTCTGCGTAACTCACTTACTTTTTGACGAGTTATAGAAAAACTATAAATAAATATTTCATAATTATAGAAAGGTATAGATTTAACTCTATGGTCAATTGATGTCTCTTGTTGCGACTAGTCGTAAATTGGAAATCAACTTTTTTGAATATGTAGGTGAGTGCATTTCTGAGACTGCAATAATCCTCTCTCTGGCAAAACATAGCCTACAAAAAAAGCTGCGATCGCAGCTTTTTTTGTACCTTTTAAAAGTATTTAAGTAAGTGGTAACTTCAGTTAGATCCGAGAGTAGCGAAAACGGAGTCTGAGTAGCCGAAGCCAACGTAACCACATTTGTGCAGGTTGTTCAAAGAACGTGAAAATATCACCAAAACCTAAATTAGTTTTTTGATGGTGCAACCAGTGTCTCTCAGGAGTAGTAATAAATAGTATTTGGCATAAAATATTGACAGGTTTTGAAGTTTGCCAACCCAGTACACTTATGTGTCTCCACCATACATGAAACTGACCAAGCAGTAATCCAGAGATCACGCCGATGGGAGAGAAAGACCACAAAACTACTGCTATAAGTACATAAGGCAAAGCTCCCAAAATACCATCTAAAAGAACCTGGGGATTAAAAGCCAAAATAGCGTAGTGACGGAAATCCTTCTTCCAGGAGTGGTGCGTTTTTAAATGTAGGCTACCAAAAACGTGCTCGGGTACGTGGTAAAAGAATGTAGATAGAAAATCGCCAAAAAATAGTAATAACCAAGCAACAGCGATAGCCTCAAGCATTTGTACTCCTCAAGAATAGTTAAGAAAACTCCACAGAAAATATGCAAATTTTATGCTGTAGGCGTAGACACCTAATTTTCTACTATGCAAACCATCTGTGCATTTCATGGGTCTACACTCCAGTTAATTTGGCTCAGAGTGAATGTAATTGAGTCAGTTGCAGTTTCATAAATACACAATCCTTAATACAGTAAACAGCAACTCGTAAGAACCTCCAATTTGGCTTCTAGCTCTGGATTAATGGTCATAATACATCTAAATCCCGACGGAAATACCGTATTTTACCATAATCACTACACAATCTTCTTACTAAGGCATACAGAGTAAGCAAAGGTTGAGTTAAAATTAGTACAAATTTAGGTTAAGGGGTTATTCAGTATTTTTAATACTAAACTGATTGCAATTAAGCTTTAACAATTAAATTGAGAGGCGGCAAAATTTGGAGCATCTAGAATTAATTAGATGCCATAATAGTAGATTATCAATCAGTAAATCGTGGGTAGGGAGCGACACAAAGAGAGAAAGACACAGTAACGCAAAGAAGAAATATTTCCCCGCGTCCTCGTCTCAAACTACTAATTTCAACAGCATATTCCCAATTTAGGTTACTTTCCAGTTGGGGAGGTAAAATCAGGGTTTAAAGCTTTGATTACATGATTTATCTATTTCAGCATGAACAAAAAATGGGCGGTCAAGCGAATCACTATAAACCTGGCATCAAATGAACCCAAGAACCTTGAAAAATATTGTGAACCCACAGGCAGACCAGCAACTAACTGATGTGATTCGAGAACTCATTCGAGCGTTGCCAGTCATAAAATAAAAGTAAATTTGCGAACCATTTAATACCTTGATCTAGGTTCATTCTCAAGATATAAGCATTAGAATTTGCTTGAATTGGAGGTATTAAATTAACGAGTGATAATTTTTTGTGAGGATTGAGAGGGAGATAAAAATTTAGTGAAGGCGTGCTAGTCGGTCGTAAACGAGCGCAGCACGCCGAAGATAAGATGACATAATAAATATTAGTGAGTTGCACAATAAAGAGTGAGAGATTGCTTCTGCGATTTGACCACTATCCTTATTCTGTGGTCACTTCCCTCAGAGAATAATTTCTAACCCTTGTTTTTATAGTATTTTTGCAACAAAGAACAGTATTAAAATAGCAAATATCCAGTCAGAAGGATCTAATCTATGATTACCGCTGTTGAATTGCCCTCGTCAGAGTAAATTTGAAAACCTTTGTCAAAATCTGCAATACTTTCTACTTTAGCAATGATTCTTCTGGACTGGGGCTTTTCAGGCTAGACGTGAAAAGTCAGGTCAAGGCAAGGCTTGAATGAGTTCCCGAATCACATCTATTGCTGATCTACCTGTCTGTTGACAATATTTTTCAAGGTTCTCGCCTTCATCTGATGTCAAGTTGAAGGTAATTCGCTTAAGCGCCCTTTTTTTACTGGAGGTTGCCAAACGGGGAAATTTAAGTGCAGCAGTTTTACTCATTGATTGATAGGCTAGATATATACGAACTTTCCTTATCAAGATTGCCAATTCAAAACTGTTTTTACCAGTGAAAATCGAGATTTTGAGATTGAACTTAAGCTTTACAGGCCACACACATTACTGGGAAATTAAGGTATTAAATAAATAACATCACACGTAAGTAATCTGCCATCACGTATGGTGTTACAAGCTTTCGGCTGAAGAGCTTATGTCAGCAATGCTCCACAGACCAGATTGTCTGTTCAACAAGCGGGGTTGAATTACCGAAATGAGTGGATTGCCAAAGGTGGCTTGCATTAGTAAATATTTTAGCCATACACCTCTTTAAAATCCTTTGCAATATGAGATTATTCATTTGTTATGGCTATCACCTTATATCTATAGCAACCTAGTAGATAATTCCTTTTAGTCAAAGGTGATTACACGAACAGTGAGTTAATACATGACTTTACCGAATTGGAGACGCAAGCGTGGCGTTGCACTTACTACCAAGGGTTTACAAAAAATTAAGGAAGCAAAGCATCAGTCAGAAGCAAAGGAAAATTTTGGAAACAGGTACACTCTTGAAGAAATGAGTGCACGCTCTGGGTTATATTCCGCTACCATCTCGAAAGTATTGAATCGGGAAGGAGGAGTTGACAAACAGACTATTGAGAAGCTTTTTTCAGTTTTTAAGTTAAAAATAGATAAAGACGACTATTCAAGCTCAAATACTCGTCTAGATTGGGGAGAAGCTATCTTTAACTCAGTTTTTTATGGGCGTACAGAAGAACTTACCACGCTAGAGCAATGGATTCTCAATGAGCACTGCCAATTGGTGGCACTATTGGGGATAGGAGGCATGGGGAAAACAGCGTTGTCTGTAAAGTTTGCTCAACAGATTCAGGAGAATTTTGAGTATGTTATCTGGCGATCGCTACGAGAAGCTCCACCTGTTAAAATTGTCCTAAGTAACCTGCTCCAATTTTTATCTGAGGAACAGGAGACAGAAGCTAACTTACCAGAAAGCTTCAGTGATAGGCTATCGAGACTACTCTATTATTTGCAAAATCATCGTTGTTTGGTGATCCTTGATAATGCAGAGTCAATTCTCCGCAGTGGTAGCCGTGCTGGACTTTATCGAGAAGGATATGAGGAATATGGTGAGCTTTTAAAACGGGTAGGAGAAGCAACTCACCAAAGCTGCTTAGTGCTGACCAGTCGTGAAAAGCCTAGAGAAGTGGCATTATTGGAAGGACAAGCACTAGCTGTTCGCTCATTGCCATTGAGTGGCTTGAAGGTGGCGGAAGGGCAAGAAATCTTGAAACTTAAAGGGCTATCGGCGGCAGAAGATGAATGGAAAGTAATGATTGAACGCTATGCAGGCAATCCATTAGCCTTAAAGATAGTTGCCACGACCGTTCAAGATATCTTTCATGGTGATGTGACTGAGTTTTTGCAACAAGATACGTTTGTTTTTGGAGATATTCGCGATATTTTAGAGCAGCAGTTTGAGCGCTTGTCAGATTTAGAAAAGGATATCATGTACTGGCTAGCGATTAATCGTGAGTCGGTTACACTGTCAGAATTGCGAGAAGATATTGTATCACCAGTACCACAGGCAAAATTACTAGAGGCTGTGGAATCTTTAGGAAGACGATCGCTAATCGAGAAGGCTACGCCTACGCTTATTCAAAAAACTGGATCACTGTTTACTCTCCAGCCTGTGGTTATGGAGTATGTGACTAGTAGCTTGATAGAACTCGTCTGTGAGGAAATTATTACTCAGAATATTAATTTATTCACGAGCAAAGCTTTGATAAAAGCCACAGCAAAAGAATATGTTAGGGATACTCAAATTCGCCTCATCATCAAACCAGTTATAAATGGCCTGCTTACTACCTTTAGAAGTAAAAAAAACCTAGAAAATCACTTAGCTCAAATTTTAGCAACCCTACGAGAGATATCTCCCCTAGAACAAAGTTATACGGCAGGAAATGTCTTTAACCTACTTTGTGATTTAGAAACTGATCTTAGCGGTTATGATTTTTCTTATCTAACTATTTGGCAAGCCGACCTGCAAAACGTCAAGTTACATAATGCAAATTTTGCTCACGCCCATCTAGCTAAGTCTGTTTTTGTTGAAACCTTTGGTGGTATTTTTTCAGTAGCCTTTAGCCCCAGTGGAAAGCTTTTAGCTACTGGTGATACCAATGGAGAAATTCGCTTGTACGAAGTTGCAAATAGTCAGCAACTTCTGACTTGTAAGGGTCATGCTGGTTGGGTTTGGTCAGTCTCCTTTAGTCCCGATGGTCAGGTTCTTGCTAGTGGCAGTAATGACCAAACAATAAAACTGTGGGATACCAATAACGGTCAGTGTTTCAAAACTTTAGAGGGTCATAGTGGTGGGGTTCGTTCAGTCACTTTTAGTCCTGACAATCAGATTCTTGCTAGTGGCAGTGATGACCAAACAGTGAAGCTCTGGAATACCACTACAGGCAAATGTCTAAAAACCTTACAAGAAGTTGGTTGTAGTGTATGGTCTGTTGCCTTCAGTCCAAAAAATTACATGTTGGCAAGTGGAAATGATGACTATACAGTAAGGCTGTGGGATATTAACAGCAGTTTATGTATTCACACCTTGGAGGGTCACACTCAGAGGGTATACTCAGTCACTTTCAGCCCTGACGGTAATACACTAGCTAGTGGGAGCCATGACCAAACAGTGAAACTTTGGGACATCAGTACTGCTCAATGTTTTAAAACTTTGCCGGGGCATACCGACTTAGTACATTCAGTTACCTTCAGTGTAGATGGTAATGCTCTTATTAGTTGCGGTGATGACCAAACAGTTAAGGTATGGGATTTCGCTACTGGTGAATGCCTTAAAACTTTACAAGGACATAGAAGTAGGGTATGGTCGTTAGCAATATGTATAAATAAAAACATTTGTGCTAGTAGCAGTGATGACCAAACGGTAAAGTTATGGAATATCAGTACTGGTAGATGTATTAAGACATTCCAGGGTTACAACAATGGTATATGGTCAGTTGCTATCAGTCCAAACGATAACATCCTTGCTAGTGGCAGTAATGACCAAACAGTGACATTGTGGAATGCTACAACTGGTAAATCTCTCAAAACTTTGCATGGACATGGTAGAAGAGTCACATCAGTTGTCTTTAGTCCTGATTCTCAATTACTTGCTAGTGGCAGCGAAGACCGAACCGTAAGGTTATGGGATCTGAGTAGTGGTAAATGTCTTAAAATCTTGAGAGGACATAGTAATCGAGTTACATCAGTTACTTTTAGTGCCGACAGCCATTGTCTTGCTAGTGGTAGCGATGACCAAACAATAAAACTCTGGGATATCAGCACTGGTGAATGCCTCAATACTTTACGGGGGCATAATGGTAGAACATGGTCAGTCGCCTTCAGTCCTGACGGTAATACATTAGCTAGCGGAAGTCATGACCAAACAGTGAGACTCTGGCATACCATCTTAAATCAATGCTTGAAGACTTTACAGGGTCATACAGAGTGGGTTTGGGCAGTTAGCTTCACTTCAGATGGCCGTATACTAGCTAGCGGCAGTGGAGATCAAACTATTAAACTTTGGGATGTCAGCACTGGTGAGTGTCTTGAAACTTTGCAAGGACATACTAATAGCGTATACTCAGTTGCCTTTAGTGCAGATGGTTGTATGCTAGCTAGTGGTAGTGGCGATCAAACAGTGAAGTTGTGGGATATTTGCACTGGTAGCTGTTTAAGAACTTTATCAGGACATACTAGGTGGGTTTGGTCGGTTGGCTTTAGTCCCGATGGTCATACTGTGGTCAGTTGCAGTGAAGATGAAACAATTAAGATTTGGGATGTAGAAACAGGTGAATGCTTGAAAACTTTGAGAAGCAAAAACCCTTACGAGGGAATGAATATCACTAGCATAGCTGGGTTAACTGAGTCTCAAAAGGATACTTTAAAAGCTTTAGGAGCAGTTGAGTATTAATCAAAGAAGAATTCAGAAGTCAGAATTCAGGAGTCAGGAGTCAGAATTAATCAGTTGAGTACTTTGCGTTTCAATAGCGAAACTGCACTTAAAATACTATATCCTAGCATCCCTAATCCAGCAGATGGTTCGGGTACTGGTACTGGCTCAAGTGCAGAGAATGCTAGTTCTCCAATTAGCTTATGAGTAGTAGTTGTAGGATGAACGTCGTCCCAAAACAAAAATTTTTCAGGATTACATAAAACTTGTGGTGTGGGAACATCTATGGGTACTACTGATAAGTCTTTGCTAATACAAGAGTTGGTCACGTTTGTAAAACCGAATTCCTCTGGAGCAGCAATAACCTTATCAAATAGGGAATTAACATTCAGTTCTATAATGTTGATATCGGGACTTAATTGTTGCCTCAAAGATTTGAGTGTCGTGTTTAAGCTAGAGTTATGTGTGCTGCTGAATGTATTAAATAAGTTGGAACGCTGGCTATCAAAATTTGCAAAAGGCAATTTTCCCAAATCTGGCAAGTTGACCACCATGATATCTCTAGCGCCATCAGTAACAAGGGATGTCAGTGCTGCTGATAAATTTCTCACTGTATTGGTAGAGTTGGGATTACCATCGAAAAAGTAATTTAAGTAGTCATTAGTCCCAGCCCAAATAATATATAGAGCATTAGGATCAGCGGTTTGTGCTGAGACAAAACTATTTATTTGTTGCTGTAATCCTGGTAAGCTAGGTAAACCAATATTCTTAGTTCCTGTCGTCGCACCACCAAAAGCAAAGTTATTTTTCAGATTTAATGTTAATCCTAGATCAGAGGCAAGATAATCAACCCAAATTAGGTCATTAGAAAAACGCCCATTAGAGTAGGTTGGACTTGGAGGAATAATTCCGTTAGTGGCATTAAATACATTACCACTATCAGAAAAGCTGTCTCCAAAGATGTAAATATTCTTATAATCTTTTGCTAATACTTTGAGTGGAAATATCAAAGATAACAGCAAAAATCCTATTGTTATAATTTGTCGTTGCACAGTTAATTCCTTAATCTAGTTTCAACCTTCTAAAGATGTCCTTAAAAAGAAACTTCGCTCCAATGTTTAGAGCTTTCTTTTGCTGATTTAGAGCTTTCAAGAGGATCTGAACCTAGCACCACATTACCCCAGCGCATTACACTTGCAGTGGCGACACCTGCTGCACCAGAACCATAAATGAGAACCAATTCATTTTCGTGAATCTTGCCTAACTGTGCAGCATAGTACATATTTGCCACAGTCAGTACTGGCCCTATGTTTGCACATACAGGGTAGAGGTTGATTGTGCGCTCTGGGTCAATACCGAGTAGCCGCGTGCAGAAGCTTGTAACCCAAGCAGTAGGGGTATTGAAAAGAAAAAAGTCGATTTGCTCCAACGTGACACCAGCAGATGCGATCGCACCCTCGCAACATACACAAAGAAACTCCGCAGCCGTTTCGCGTAGTGCTTTGGCATCCTTGCCCATCTGCATACGGACTCGTGAATTTCCTTGTTCGTCCTTTACCAGTTCAGCAGATACTACCTCACACAGCGCACCTGTATGAACTGTCTTAGTGCCAAGGATACCCTGATTTGGTTCGAGTGAACCGACTACGAAGGCTCCCGCACCATCTCCAAGGAACCAAGACACAGTATCTTCCTCGTCAAAAACGCGAGAGTAGGAACACGAAATAACTACGAGTATATTACGATACTCTCCTGCTCGTACCAAAGCACAGGCAGTTTGAAGCACAACTGGCGTACTGCCACATGTTCCATCAAGATTCCATGCTGCACCGACAAGACCAAGTTTACGGGCAAGGAAGGCGGCATTGCCAAATCCAATGTGTTCAGGCCAAACTGAGGCGACAATCATCAGATCAACCTCATTGGGAGAAAGTTTGGCCGCATTGAGGGCATCTGTTGCTGCACGATACTCTAAGGTTAATGAGGACTCGCCAGGGCCAAGCACCCAGCGCTCAACAGTACCACGAAACGGATCTGAGAGATAAGGCAGCATCTCCATGTCAAACTCGTGACTCGGAGGAGTTCCAGCCAGCGAAAACAGCCTTGCCAGTCCTTTTTGTTCAGCCTGAGTTATTAGTTCAGGGTACTTTTCTATGTAATAGTTATTAGTACGTCTAATAGTTGGAAAAGTTAGTGCAAGTGAGCGAATACCTACTGGGGAATGCACCATATAAAAAAATTGTCTCTTATCTTAATAGTTGGTAGCGCCCTGTGAAATCAGGCTTTGATTACGACTTTGAGTGGGTGCGATTTGCGTCGGATCTATGACTACATCAAGCACAAATGGCCCAGTCGCTGTGATCGCTTTTTTTAATGCCGCCTGGATGTCGTACTCTCTTTCAACACGGACACCATCAGCTCCCATTCCCTGAGCAATCTTGACGAAATCAACCTGTGGAATTATTGTATCAGCACCCTGAAAACCCACAGATGCCATTCCCTGTTCGCACATATTGTAGCGCCCATCGTTGAGTACAATCCAGACTGCCGGGATTTGGTATTTTACTGCGGTGTTTACCTCACTAAGCATGAGCATAGAACCATCCCCAACGATGGCAACTGCTTTACCTTTGCGTGCCAGTGCAGCACCCACAACTCCAGTTACGGTGTGACCCATAGACGAGAACCCAGTACTAACACGGAAACGGCCTGGTTTTGCAAATTGCAGTAAATTAATTGCCCAGGCAAATGAGTTTCCACCTTCAGCCATCACCAATGCATCACTTCCTTCAACAATTAGCTGTTGAATCACACTCATCAATATATCAGGTAGGACTCGATCAGCCGTGCTTGGATGAACTACATTATATAGGGGCCTCGGTAGTGACCGGGCTGTTGACAGACTAAGACTCTCTGGAAAGTATCTCAGCAGCCCCTTGAGAAAAAGCCTTACATCACAGTGTATGGCAAACGTCTCAATAGACGGATATGCGGTTCCTGGCACCTTCTGGTCTATATCAACATGCAAAAAGCCGCGCCTGGGGATCATCATGGGGTTCCAGAATGAGGTAAATTCACCAAGACGTGTTCCTAGTACCAGTATGTGCGAAGGACGCTGCTCCTGCATATACCTCAAAACCGATTTATGTCCGCCAAAGCCAGTGACACCCACGAACTGAGGATGGTCTTCAGGAAAGATGCCCTTAGCCCGTGGTGAACACATTACAGCAGCCCCAGTTCTCTCGGCAAGCTGGCGAATCTCTTTTGCAGCACCTCGTGCCCCGAAACCGACCCAGATGGCAAACGGCCCCTCAGAGAGTAAGTGGATACATTCGACTATTGTCTGCTGACTTGCTGTTGCCACAGCATGAGACAGAGTTACTCGTGGTAATGATGTCTTTAATGAACTTGTCTGGATATTTGTAGGAATACTTATATGAGCTACGAATCCTCCTGATTGTCCTAGTCCAAGAGCAAGCCTTTGAGAAACCTCTATGAGTTCATAGCTGGATTCGAGAGTGGTTGCATAATGGAATATTTGCCCGGAAGTAAAAATCCCGGCGCTAGGCATTGTGTACGTGCTAGTTTCTTGGCAAGCCCAACGTCCCCTCTGTCGTGCTGAGGTTGAAGCTGAGACAAGAATTACCTTAGCGCCCTCCCAACGGGCAGCCAACAACCCTGTTAAAGCGTTGGTGATTCCCGGCCCTGTAGTAGTGAATACCACAACCGGGCGATCGCTAGCAAAGTGCGCTTCAATGGCTGCAAAAGCTGCTCCAGCTTCGTGGCGAAAGTGCAGCACCTGGATAGGACTTTGATGTAATGCAGCCCACACTGGGGCGATCGCGCCTCCCGAAACACCAAAGGCATACTGCACTCCCATCTCTTCCAGTATTTTAACCACTGCCTCTGCTACTAAAAAGGGTCTGCACGGCTTGCTATGAGATTGCTGTTCACTTGAGTTTAATTCTTTACTGCTATTTGCTTTTATATACTTAAATTTAGGATCCATACAAACATCTTAGGAAGAATTTCCTTTGTGGGATAATATTATCCCACACCCGAACTAGGTCAGCGTAAATATTTGTCGTTGAAATAAGGCAGCAAGCAGCTATGCTGAAGGCAAGAAGCTAAGGGGTTTGAACCTACTTCATCTTTAATTAAGATAGTTTGGTTTTTTTGTGCCATTAAGAGCGGCAAATGTGGCGATGCCTGCGGCGGGCTGCGCCAACGCAGATGGGTTCACCCGTCTTTTAGTTTATGAAAACTGAACACTATTAATCAAGCTTTGGAGTATAAAAAGGTGATTGACTTCGATCGGTACAAAGCTTTAACTTTCGATTGTTACGGAACCCTAATCGATTGGGAGAACGGTATCTTAAGGGTGCTAAAGCCACTTCTGCTGGCACGTAACACTAATTTGGATGACGAGCAAATTCTGGAACTTTTTGCTGAATTTGAAGCAGAACTGGAAAATGGGGATTACATTAAATATCGAGAAATTTTGAAAAAAGTAGTCCAGAAATTTGGTGAACGATTTGGCTTTGAACCAACTGCTGACGAACTAAATTCACTTGCTGATTCGATTCAACATTGGCTGCCTTTCGCCGATACAGTTGAGGCACTTAGAGATTTAAAGCAAAAGTTTAAGCTGGTAATTATCTCAAATGTAGATGACGATCTCTTTGCTTTCTCGGCAAAGCATTTGGAGGTGGAATTTGACCAGATAATTACAGCAGAACAGGCAAAAAGCTATAAACCCTCCTTAAACAACTTCAGACCGGCTATTGAGAGAATTGATTTGCCGTTAGAACAGATATTACACGTTGCTGCTAGTATATATCACGATATCATTACAGCCAAATCTTTGGGACTATCAACAGTCTGGGTAAACCGTCGAGCAGAGCAAAAAGCAGTTAACCCCACAGGATCAGCAATAAGTCAACCTGACTTAGAAGTGCCGGATTTAAAAGCTCTCGCTGCTTTGATTTCACCGAAACAATACTGAGCAATAAGTGCTGAGTACCCAGCCCTATTTCGATGAGAATCTGTTGTTACAAAACGAAACAGGGATTGCAACATAGATTGATTCTGTCTTAATCTGGAAAAACTACTACGCCAGTTTGACGCCACGTTCGCCCTTTTTTTGAGGGCGACGCGCAAGGGACGGGTGATGCTCGTACCAATGCTCTGCTTCTGGCTCTCCAGGATCAGCGCTCTGCCGATAAACTTGTTTAAGAAAACACTTTGATAGCCTAAAACGATGAAAGCATCTGCTAATTTCGACTTTGAAGACGAGAAATTTAATGCACCGCCTTCTCAAGTCATCCCCTGGTGTCAGATGATTAATCCTCGGTATGGCACAGATGGTATGCAATCCCACGGTTTGGCGATTAAGTTAGATAATGCCAATGCTGTCGGCTTTGTGCCAGATGATAGTTGGCAGCAAGTGGAGCATGAATTTAGCTCTGGAGTTGAAACGGTTTTTATTACCACTACTCCACGCTTGGTTTTAGTGCGTCGGGGACCATTGTCTGTCAAAGACCGAGAAAGTGGTCTAAAACTGGGTACGCTCAAAGATAATTATGATGCTTTTTTAGCCGACAAACTTAAATTTAAAACCTTTACTCGCTATCTAATTTTTATAGTGGGTGAGAATAAAAAGTTTTTACATGAATCACCACTGCAACTAACTCTTAATGGTGCTGCCGGAGCGAGTTTCAGCAAAACCTACTGCGAATATCAACAAGGTAAAGTAGTTAGTGGATTCGTTGCTGAACTAGAAAAAGCTTATGCTGTGTATCGCAAGCAACCTTTGACACCAAAAGGAGCATTGTTCCATGCTCACGGGATTTTTTGCCCCATAATTGAGTGTGAAGAAAGAGGTATTGAACCAAATACAGTTCTCGTAGCTTCAACTGTGGACTACAAACATCCGACGGTAGGGACTTTAACACAATACTTAATTGCTTCCGATTCTTTTGAGTCTGCAATGATTTGTAAGACTTTTGAAGAATACAAAGATTTTGGGAAGGAACCTGTAAAATCAGAAACGCCTAAATTGGCAATGGCAGGAGTTTCCAACTCTTACGTTTATGCTGATGAAGATGATTTTGCTTATCCGCCGTATTAGGTGGGAGTGGGGAGCGAGGAGTGGGGAGGCAGGGGAGCAGGGAGCAGGGGGCAAGGGGCAAGGGGGAAAAAAAAATAATTACCTCTTTCCCCTCTGCTGCCTGCTCCCTGCCCCTCTGCCTCTTCTCCATGGCCAATGCCCTATTCCTTGAGCAGCAAATAATATAGTGAACCATTACCGCCTGTAATGCCAGCGCGATCGCCTGCTAGTTTACCAGACCCCATGAAATAATCCACCCGACCCGGGCCTTTGATGGCGCTTCCTGTATCCTGGTCAAGCACAAAGCGGCTGACAGTACGCCTTTCTAGTTTGCCCCCATTGACGGGATAGGGAAATGAGTTGTAAATCAGCGCTAGCGCTCCTGGAGGCATGAGAGACTTGTCTGTAGCAATGGAACGTTCTGCTGTTACTGGCACATGAATACTACCAGTAGCTGGTCTACCGCTTGTTTCTTGGAAGAAAATAAATCGTTCCCAGCGCGGTAGATAATTGTTCAACTCTTGAGGCTTTCCCCGGAAATAACTAATCAGACGTGGCATTGTCAATCCTGCTAGTGGAAGTTTGCCATCTTTCGCTAGTTCTTTGCCGATACTAGTCCAGGGATAATCAGTTCCACCTGCATAGCCAATTGATGTTGTTTTGCCATTAGTTAACTTAATTTGGGCAGAACCTTGGATATGTACCATGTATGCGTCTAAGCGATCGCGAAACCAAAGCAGTTCTAAACCGCGTAACTTGCTCTTATTCCCTTGTAAACCATCCTTCCCTTCCAAATCAATTCGTTTTGGGTGGGGTTTCGGCCATTGGCTGAAATCAGGTGGTAGGCGATAAAGGGGATACTTATATGTTGCAGTCCTGACACGGCTAGCGGTGTAAACAGGTTCGTAGTAAGCAGTAAACTTAACAGTACCCTTGCCATCGTTGCCCACGGACTGGTAGAAGACAAACTCACGGCGGACAGCGGCTTGTAATTGGGCTGCTGACTTAGAACTGACAACTAGTTGGCGAAAACGTAACAAACTCCGGCGGACGCGATCAAGGGTAATTTCCTTAACTGGATAATTTTGATATGCTGCGATCGCCTCACTCTTTGCTAGGTAAACCAGACTGTTATCAATGGAAGCCAACAGCGCTTTGCGATCGCCTCTGGTGGACGAAGCGCCAACGCCTGTTTTACCTCTTTGACCCCAAATTTGATCATCCCAACCCAAGCAACTTTGCCGGAGGCTACAATCACTTCCTATGGCGATTGGTTTTAGCGGCGGCGTTACCTCCGGAGTAATTGGTACTGGCAGAGGTGGGAGATCAGGAGTAGTCGGTACTGGCAAGGGCAGTAAGTTAGGAACCTGAGCAACAGCCGACCAGAGAGGGTTTACCAGGGCAATTCCCAGACTCAAGGAAAGGAAAGCAAGGGTTTTTCTCATCATTTAGTTGAATCTTTCAACACTGGAACTAAAAACGGGTTCTACCCGGATTGCTACGATCCGAGAAGGGCGTATTACCATATATTCCCCTTGAATATTTTTGATCGGCACGCTAATAAAGTCATTAGAAGCAGACTTTGGCACAAGTTCGCCGCTATACCACTTCTGAAACTCTTGAATAGTAGGAAAACGTACTTCTTCCCGGTGGCCGCTTTCCAGTAGGAGGTATACGGCGTATTCATTTGCAGTTCTAGGCATAAGGTTGGATCATTTGAAAAACATTCAACCCATTGTTAACCACGTAACCTCCGAATGAAAAGGGTAAGCATACGGGAGCAGGAGATTTGAAGGACATCCTTGACAGTCTAAGGTCACAAACAATTTGTCAATAAGTAATAGTGCTTAAAGTTTTGCCAAAAAAGGAGTAAGAAACACAATTTTTAAACTAGCGATGCCTGAGGCTTGCTACGCCTACGTCTGATTTGAAAAAGTATCATTCATTCTTACCCGAAAACCTCTGTACAAAGTTGAGCCGATAATTTATTGCATAACTACTTTTGATAAAAAGAATTTCATCTTAAACTGTCAACGAATGCCCTGGCATTTACTAGGGGATATTCAAGAAGCAAAGGCAGCTAAACGCCCAATTGTGTAGATAAGCTAAGACGCATTTAATTTTTCAAGCTCAAAAGCTCACAGCGAGTTTTTCAGGCTCCGAAAAGTACAATTTAGATGCGCGACAGCTTATTGCGATTGTTGGGTGTTGTGGTAATGAACTCAAAGAAACATAGTCTTAGACAAAAGTTCCCCTGGCAGTTCTAGCTTGCTACCTGACGTTGATGTTCTTGATCCAGAAATGCGCTCGGCTGAAATTTGGTGATCTTCTTCTCAAGAATAAAAGATTTAACATACTCAATCATCATCGTTTGCAGAGAGAACATACCTGATTTGGCATCAATCCACGATCGCGCTTCCAGTAGTTCCAAGGTTTCCAAGAGTTCCTGGGATGAAATAGACGATGGCATCTTTGTTCGTAGCTGTGAAAAAGAAATAGGTTGACGATTGAGTACCATGCATTGAATCGTTGCTTTAGCTGTATCCGACAGCTGTTCAAATTCTTGGTCTAAACCGTCGAAAATTGTACCAAAAACTGTAACTTTTTGCTTTAAAAATTCAGTGATACTGCCATTAAATAACTGTTGAATTGTTGTGGCAATGCGGTTTAGGACATAGGGATTCCCTGCATAGGATGCGATTAATCGATTCCAGTTGTCTGGTTTTCCTTTAAAGATTCCTTTGGTTTTAAAAAGTTCTTGTATATCTGTAACCTGTAATCCTGGGAGACAGAATACTCGCACAGGTCGTGTCTTTCCTTCAAGCGAGGTAATCTCATGGGATTTGACACGACTAGTCAAGATTAAGCAACTTTGATGGGTGGCTTCTCCCACCCTTTTAAACAACTCGCAGTACTCTCCAATGGTTGTGTGCTGGAGCCAGATACAGTCTCGGCGGGTAATCTCTGGGGCGGCACATTCTTGAAGAACTCTGTCAGTACCGTCTAAAACCAGTAAGCAACGATGATGTTGCAAATAATAAATCAGCCGTGAAATTTTGTGATTGAATGGTTCTGGCTGATCAGTTTCTTTGCCATCAGATAGGACGGCGATTAGGTCTGCTAGGAGATCGTTAATTGGAGGAGTAGGAAGCAAAGATCGCCAAATTACAAACTCAAATTGATCCTGAAGTTGTTGAGCAAGCTTGACGGATAGCCAGGTTTTGCCGATCCCACCCATGCCCAATAGCGTAATAAGACGGCAGGGTATTGGCTCATTTGTAGAAAACTCAGCTAAAATCCAGTGCTTCAGGGTTGCTAGTTCTTCTGTGCGTCCGCAAAAAAGAGATACATCTGGTGCTTCTCCCCAATCAACTTGATTTTGAATTTTTGTGTAGTTTTCTTGTGGGTTGATATCCGGATTAATGAACTGATAGTCATCAGGTTCTAGTTGTAGGTTGAATGCTTGGAAACAGTACTTCAAGGTTTGCCGATCTACTCCCATTTCACAGGCAAATACCTTTGCTACTGTATCTGGGTCTAACCCCATACGAAAGCCTAAGACTTCACGAGTATAATGTTTATCAAAATTATCATAATGTTCTGATTTAGATTTTGCATCTTGGAGTTTCTGCAATCCTTGGGGCGTTAAGATTACACCACGTCTACGACTCCTGTGTTGTAGTTTCATTGGGAACCTCGCAGGTTATAAATGTATTTTTATAGATAAGCATGACCGTCTGTAGTGCATCGGTAAGATGCAGCAGCAAACAGGAGATAACTGGCACAATTCAGCACTAAATAACTTAAGCTGCGAAAGCTACAAAGTTATCTACATCTCAATCAAGTCTTGATTGTAAAAGCTGAACTCCTTTAAAAGATTTGTTAAAAAATTATGCTAGGGAACACAGATGCAACGCACTATTTCAGACCAAAAGCAGGCAAAAATTAAAAGAAAAGACTGAATAAAGCAAATTTATCCAGTTAAATTTATGTTACTTGCTTTCTTCTCGCACCGACATTAAGTAATTTTACGGTTAGTTATTAAAACCGCGATCGCGTATTGCTCAATTTTATGGCAGTTGCAAGGCTAAGGCTAGTTGAAACAAGGGTGATGTACTGTTGTGAAGGCGCTCGAAATTTGAGCAGAGGTGGTTAAAAAAATTCTTATATCTGCAACCGCTATTCAGGGATTTCTGGAAAGCGATCGCTATTTTTCTGTTCGCTCCAACTTCAACTTTATATTTCCTAGAAGCTAATATCAAGTTTTGTAATTGTAGATACTGAAGTTAAGGTGGCTTTTGCTGATTTTACCGAAGAAAAGGGAGTGTGGAATTAAGTCTGGTAGTGGCTGAAATAATTATTGTATCTAACTTGGAGAGATCGAGGCTAATCAGTCTTTAAGTTCGTTCTTAAGTTCGTAAGCTTCGGTTGAGTTGAATGGGGTAAAACGACAAACTCAATCTATAAAAGTTTTTTGGGTATTAAGGAATAATTTAATCAACAAGATAACAAGTTGTCTTTAAGTTATATAACTCAATTGGGATCAGGTTACGTCCGAGGCTTCTAGTTTTAAAACGGGTGAACTCGAATGAGCGCCATAGTTGGAAAAACTTTAACTTTTGTGCAGGATGAAGGACTTGTTTTCCAATAAATCCGGAGGAGAGCCTTGGCTCTGGGGCAGAGGAAATTGCCTGTTATGCATAAGCAATGACCGCTGGCTGAACCACTAATTTACTAATAAGCTGTCGCGCATTTAACTTGCACATATTTTCGTGTTGGCTGTTGACAGTTGACAGTTAACCGTCAGCGGTCAACGAACTTAGGAAGTGACTGTGTAATTTAAAAGCGTAATAGCTTAACAAATCAAAAACACAAATTCTAAGGAGAAACTCAAATGGCTATTAACGGCACTTCGATTAGCGATGTACTTTATGGCACTAGCGGTAACGACCTGATCTACGGCTATCCCGCTTCAGGCCCTGGCTCTGGCTACGATGATTACGACGGCTACGATACGTTGTATGGCTATGCTGGCGACGATACATTGTATGGTGGCAATCAGGATGACAACCTTTACGGCTCAGAAGGTAATGATGTCCTCTATGGCGGTCTTAATCCAACATACTCTGGCAACGACAGCCTCTATGGTGGATCTGGCGATGATGTCCTCTATGGTGGAGCCGGCAACGATCGCCTTGACGGTTATGCAACTAGTGGCACGGAATACGACACTCTGGTTGGTGGTGCTGGTTCTGATACTTTCATTCTTGGCGGTTCCTGGGGTGTTTCATACCAAGATTTTGGTTACGCTACCATTGTTGAGTGGGACACTTCTGATTACATTCAAACCATTGGTTACCCTAGTCAATACTCTTTCGGGTATGCAAACTATAGTGGCAGTTCGGATCTAGACACACAAATTTACTATGGCAATGAGTTGATTGCTAGCGTTCAAGACACTACCAATGTAAGTTTATCCAGAGACTTTATCTTTGTCTAGTCAGCATTTTGTTCGCCAAGATTGCATTCGCGCTTAAAAGTTTGCGATCGCACACAGCGCCCATAGGGAATGCGATCAGATTCCCAGACGCAAAGCTGTTAAGCTGATGCGCGTCTAAAGTATATAAACACTTTTGATGGTCGTTAACTGTTGACTGTTGACGGGTTTTCAGTCATCAGGTAAATGTGCAAATTAAATGCGTAACAGCTTAGTAACACAAACTAGTTCGTCACGGCACTTAAAACAAGTGCGTTGTGGGAGTTTCCCTCGTTGTAGTAACTAACGTTGCCGTGTCGTATTTCATCCCACCCTAATAAGGATGTAAGACTCTAAAATCTTTTTGGGATTTTAGAGTCTTACTGGTAAGCTTTCATGCTTCTCGTTTTATTGTGTAATTTCTCGAACTCAACCAACCTCAAAAAACCTTGTAATTTCAGCAATACTAACCTACTTTCTTTCTCAACAAACCTTGCCAAAGCTAATAGTTGTGCCAAGATTAATTTGAGGACTTAAGGCAAGTGGCACAATGTTAGGACAATTATTAGACGGACGTTACCAAGTCCTTCAGGTCTTAGGTGGAGGTGGATTCGGTCAAACTTACATAGCCCAAGATACCCATCGACCAGGTTTCCCGAAATGCGTTGTCAAACACCTGAAGCCCGTCATTCGTAGTCCTGAATTTCTCGAAACTGCCAGACGGTTATTTACTAGTGAGGCAGAAACACTAGAACAACTGGGTAACCATGACCAGATTCCTCGGCTTTTAGCCTATTTTGAAGACAACCAAGAGTTCTTCTTGGTGCAAGAGTTCATTGAAGGGCATACTCTAAAAGCGGAACTGTTCCCCAATCAACATTGGACAGAAGAGAAAGTAATTCAACTTCTCCAACAGGTGTTGGGTATTCTGCAATTTATGCACAGCCACAACGTTATCCATCGAGATATCAAGCCGGACAATATAATCAGGCGGCAACAAGACGGCAAGTTAGTGCTGATTGACTTTGGCGCAGTCAAACAAGTCCAAACTCAACTGTTTACAGTTTCAGGGCGCACGGGGGCTACTATTATCATTGGTACCCCAGGATATATGTCTACAGAACAGGGGCAAGGTAAGCCGCGTCCCAATAGCGATATTTATTCCTTGGGCATTATTGGTATTCAATCGGTGACAGGGTTACATCCTATAAACTTTGAGGAAGATCCAGATACAGGAGAAATTTCTTGGCAGCATCAAGCTAATGTCAGTTCTGAGTTAGCATCTGTGCTATCTAAAATGGTGCTACACCACTTCAAACAGCGCTATCAGTCTGCGGCTGAAGTTCTACAGGTGCTTAAGCATCTCGATATTAAAATAGAAGCGCAATCACTTCAACCACCATCTTTTACACAACCGCCTCAAGCTTCACTTTCTCAACAAAACTCAATTGAGTATCCGCCTGCTTTTATCCTGTCTCCAGAAAATCACAACCGTTTAGAAACGATTCTCTTGGAATTTGTCGGCCCTGTTGCCTCAAGATTACTACGGCAAGTTGCAGCATCAGCGCCCAACCCCGAAGAATTAATTAATCAATTGTGTCTTCATCTTAGAGGAAATCAACAAATTGATTTTAAGAAGAAAACAATTTTTTTACTAGACAAACCTACTCTCTTACAGGAACTTACTGTTAAATCCGAAATTAAGTCAAATAATTTACCAAGCCAAGAACCTCAAGTAATCAGCGAGAGTTTTGTGCATCAGTGTGAGCGAGAATTGGCTGATTTAATTGGCCCAATAGCCAAGTTCATAGTCCAAAAAACTTTTAGGTCTTCTGGACAATTTCCTCGTGCAGAATTTGTGAAAATTTTAGCATCACATATTCCCGATCCTCAAAAAGCTTTGCAATTTCAACAACGCCTACTTTCTTAAATTTTGAATTGTTTAGCCTTGGTTATTTAGCATCTCCATAGCTATTTTTAAGCTAGCTTTCATCCGATTAAATGCTTCTGCCAACCCGCCAATTTCATCATTAGAGCTTTCTTCAAAATCAGCGCCCACATCACCAATGCTAACTTTTTGAGCTATTTTTTCTATTCTTCTGATGCGCTGAATCACATATTTGTTGATTAAAAAGTTAATTAATAAAACTACGATCGCAAAGATCGCAATTAAAAGTCCCATGATTAATATCCAAGTCCGATGGGCATTGGCAAAAATATCTTGAGAAGGAACAGAGACTATTTGGGCAGAAACAATCTGATTGAGTTGCCAGCCAAAACCATTTTCCGAACCATAAGTTGCCAACTGACTCTTAGGAGCCTGGTCTGGTGTAGTATGACATTGCAGACATTGCTGCTGTGTAATCTTGAGTGGTTGTGCAATGTAAAATACTTCGCCTTCTGACAAGGTGCGAAAGCCGGTAATTTCTAGAGTATTGGGTTCGTTGCGAAAACGCTCTACAAGTTGAGTTTCAAAACTATCGGCTTTATCTGCTAAATTAGTTGGATTAAGTGTTGCATCTTTATGAAAAAAGTTTCTATATTCCGGCTTTTTACGAAAATTTTCAAACACCTCTTTAGAGGAAAAAGTTGGTACTACTTCAGCGATGAACGTTGGGTTAGTATCTACTTGAGGTTCTAATAGGGGAATTATACGATTTTGCGTATAGTTTCTAACTGCGTTCACCATTTGGATGAGAATCTGCGCTTGGGAAGCTACTTCATTTTGCGCCCTTCTTTGAAGTACACTGGATAAAGCAACGCCACTACCCAAAATACTAACTATGAAAACTAATATTAAAAATAAGTTAAATTTAGCACCTATTTTTAAGTTTTTTAACGTAATATTGTTTAACATAACCTAACAAAATAAGGTGGTATCTGAGTTTGTCTAATATTTATTTATACCTGTTAGAAACCATCTTAACAAGATTTAAATAAATATTAATTTTTTGCTGCAATATAACCTATTTAGGCAGCTGTGAAACTTATCTAAATTAGTCTTAAAAGCCAAGTTATTTACTTAACCATAATTAGCGATGTTTTTGCGATTCCCCCGTCGTTTATTTCTGTTTAATCTGCTAGGTTTGACGTTTGCCGCCTGCCAACCACAAAAGCAGTTTGAGGGCACATTAACTGTTGGTGTTATCAACTATGGTGGAGGCGAACAGATAATTAACCAATATGCTAAATTTAATAGTTACTTGGGCGAGAAGACAAATGCATATATTCAGCTAGAGCCTGCTTTTAATGAAAACAAAGCCGTTGAGCGCCTTGAGGCTCGTGCTTGGTCATTGGTATTTGCTCCACCAGGTTTAGCAGCGATCGCGATCGCACGTCACCAATATGTTCCCCTGTTTCCTTTAATAGGTATTAGTAATTTGCGTTCAATCTTCGTTGTTCGCAAAGAAAATCCGATAACCGACTTAAAACAGCTACAAGGTCAAACAGTGGCTTTAGGTCAGTTAGGTTCAGCAACAGGATATTATTTCCCACTTTACAATCTTTTTGGTATAACACTAGCTGAAATCCTATTTGCACCCACACCCAAAGCCGCGCTGGAATTGGTCGCCCAAGGAAAAGCGATCGCCTGTGCAGTCTCAGAAGCTGAATTGAGTCTCTACGGTTCGCAGTTGGGGCCAACCCAATTCCGCATCCTATTTAAAGACCCTCATTATGTACCCTTAGGTGTGGTCTTGATTGGGCCTAATGTAGAACGTAACCGTCAGGAATTCATCCGCAAAGTAATGAGCAATGCGCCTTCAGGTTTAGCTGAAGAAGTAGGGTATGTAACCAATGGACAAGTACCAGATTACAAATACATGATTTCTGTGGTTGAGCGGGTAAGCTCGATTACTTCTGGGCTGCAAAATAAACCTGTTCGTTTATTTTAATTGACATCAGTGATTGCTCAAAAAAACAATTTGAATCGTGCTAGTTGGTTTTGAATCGTTCCTGTTAGGATTTTATTTAGTTCTATGGTGTCTTGGAATTGCAAAATTTGCTGTGTGGGTAAATCAAAGGGAAACTGCCCTTCAAAGTCTGGGCGTTGCATGTGCGCTAGTAAAATTTGTTCAGACCGCTTACTTTGGATGGCATAGCCAATCTCAATACAGACATTCGGGCTAGGAATTACTTGGGGAGTTTCTTTACCGTCAATACTAGCAATGGGCGTGGTGTCAGCGATAAATAACAAACTTTTACGGATTTTTCGCATGATAGTGCGGTTAATCCGTACAGTAGCACCGCTGGGGCGAGAGGATTCTACTAATGTTAGGGGAAGGCGCGATCGCTTGTTTAAACTGTCCAAACTTTTTCGCAGTTCTTCTCTGAGGGCATTAGTCGCTGCGGCATACTCAGTTTGATAGGATAAAAAAATCGTTGGTTCTAACTGAGCCAACAGCGCCTGCTTGGTGAAATAAATTTCATGACTAATTAAGTCAATGTTAGCGACGCAATAACCACCACTACCTTCAATATAAAATTCAATATTTTCCCCTTCCAGATAGCGTCCAAACCAAGTTGATTTCTTAACTTCGTCGCTTTCTTCCAAAAAGTCCGCTCGCAATGCTGATCTCAGCAGGCTTTTTTTGCTTAAGCGAATGTCTGGCGGACGTTTTTCCAGTTCTGGAATCGGCTCGTAATCCTGTAGATACCACGCTCTGAGCGCAATAATTGACATAAGGCGCTATTTAAACTGTTTCTCACTATTCAACTTCGTATAATCTTACACTAAGAGGAGTCCCTATCTCAGACTTCTCTTTACACACAACAACACCCAAACCTCTACTCGCTGAACCATCTCCTCTTCTTGTTTATCATAGGCAGGGATGTACTAACTTTCATTGCTTGTGTAAACAAGTTATGAAAACCAGTTACAGCGCCCCCTAATCTTGCATACTTGAGAAAATAGCAGTTTTCGCGTTGGGTGTTGCAGTGTTTTGACGAGACAGATGTAAGTTAAACAGCGTCTTTTACCTCTTACTGACATTCCAAATGCAGCTGTTATATCTGCCAGGGAAGCTTATTTATTAACTTCAATTATTAGATTATCACTTCCCGATGGGGGGAATTTTTTTTGCAACTAAACTTTACTTTTGAATGATTTTTAATCCAACTCAATACACTGCACGCTCTGGATAGCTTCTAAATCTTTTCTTTAGCCTATTGTTAAAAATTTTATTATCAACCTTTTGGATGAATTCAGTAATTGCTAATTGAAATTTTAAGTTTTGAAACTAACATTTTGTAATATTATGAAAATCAGGTAAAAAATGGATTTGCGTACTATTGGTGTCAACTTTAGCCACAATTCTAAAATCCAATACCCTTCAGTTAAGGGACATTTATGTGTTGAGACGAACAGTTTTTGAACAGGAGAAGCAGAGGGAGAAATCTGGGCTTAACTAAACCGTATTGTTTTAAAATCTTGCTTTATGGGCTTTGCAGCAAAAGCCTATGCTTTTGGCTGCAACTCTAGCCTTAAACATACTCCAGCAAAGAGTTTACGACACTTTACGCTTTACTCCATTATTCTCTCATAAGAGTGATGGAACGCTATAGCGGTTCCCATTCAGATCCGGTACAACGTTATATCGCAAGGTGTAGGGGCACGGCATGCCGTGCCCCTACGGGTGTACCTCACATAAACGAGAACCGCTATAATCATAGTGCGATCGCTAATTCACTCCTTCTAAACAAAAGGTGAACCCTTTGTTAGATCCACCTTGCTTGAAACTTTGCTTAGAGGCTAGTCTCTCTTATCTTCAATAATTCCCTTTTCCTTGATGATAATGACTTCGGGCATTGGGCTGCTGGAGATACGGGTATCGTTATCCTGAATTTCCTTCTTGGCAGATTCTGCTGTATTTTGAGCAGATAACTTAATATCATGGGCTGAACCTTTGACAGATTCAGTAACATTCTGAGCCGATGATTTGAGGGATTCAGTCGCATTCTGAGCCGATGATTTGAGAGATTCAGCAGCACTTTTTACAGATGGCTCGACTGCCTTCGCTGTTCCTTTGACAGTTGAGCGAACATCCTTAGTAGCACCTTCAATTTCTTTAGCCACAGCTTTGGCAGAAGGCTTAATTTCATCGGCAGCGCTCTTAATAGAGTTAGCAGCGTTTTCTACAGAAGGCTGAACACCTTCGATTGTATGCTGAACTGACTCTTTTACCCCTCTAATCGTAGGTTTAACTTCTTCGGATACATTCTTAACTGCGTCTACTACAGAAGGTTTAGCCTCTTTAACCGTCTGATTGACTGATTCGGCTATACCTTTAATCGAAGGTTTGGACTCTTCAACTGTTTGCTTGACGGCTTCTGCTGTCCCTTTGATAGATGGCTTAACTTCTTCAATCGTTTCCTTGGCTGCTGTCCCTATGTCTTCTATAGAATGCTTAACACCCTCTGCTACAGAGTTAGCTGCATCTCCTAAATTATCTACAGCACGGTTAACAGTATCAGCAGTTCCCTTACCAATTATGGCACCAGCAACTGAGCCTGCGACAGCACCGATAATGCCTCCAGAGCGAGCGCCTAGTATGCCACCAATTGCAGCTCCAGCTACCCTAGCACTAATGCCTGAATCTGATGAAGAGTCTGATATTTGTTCTGGCTGGGATTCAAAATTTTCTTCAGCTTGATTTAAAGATAATTTTTTCTCACTCTCACTTCTAACAATCTTTTCCTCATGGAGGAGAGGATTGGCATCAGTTTGATTCAAAGGTTGCTTGTTGTCAGTCATAATACTTTATACGTTTAAATCAGCTTCATTATTAAGCTAACTATTAATCTCAATAATCATCCCTAGCGCAAGGAGTATATATCTACTCATTAATGGTGAACCTGAGTGCAAGTTTAAGATGTGAACCTCCAACTAGCTCATAGTTGCGCTAACAAAATATGAAAGAAACACATTTGATTAATTTTGTGAAAGCGTTGCTGATTAAGGGTTCCAAAATCTGTTTTTTAACAGCGAGTTATTATTATGTCACATACTTGGGAAGCGAACAGTACAGTATGGTATTATGCCAAACGACAGACGAGTGATTACTGTTTGTTTGATCTGAGAAATCCTCAAGCGATCGCTCTAGAACACAGCAAAAATAAAGCAACTATTATTATGGAAGAATAAAACAAGTAGATAAAAAGCTGTTTTGTGATTAATACCTTTGCCAATTTACGAGGGTTCAACGCCTCTAGAAACAAGGTGAATATGACCTAAAGAAGTAAGCTTGACAAAAATTTGGACTAATAAAATAGGCTCAAGGATTTCGGGAAGCATTTTTAACATTTCACGAACATATCGAAAAACACGAGAGTAAGCCTTAGAGGATGTTTGAAAAGTATTTGGCTGTGATTTTAACTACTTATTGATCCCCCATAACCCACGCCAGTCGCTCCACTTGGGGAGACCCCAAGATCGCGCTGGCTCCCCTTAAAAAAGGGGGAATCGGAATCAAAGTCCCCCGATAAATTGAGGAGCCACTGCGGTCTTCTCCCAAGGGGAGACGCCAAGGGCGATAGCGCAACGTTAGCGAGTCATCGAGCGTCTGGGGTTTCCCCAAGTGAAGCAAGTGGCGTGGATTTAGGAGGATCTAGAACCTTTTGATACCTACAATAGGACTTTTAAAATATCCTCTTAAGATCAATAATGCCGGAGTCGGGATTGTGTTGACGAAAATAAGAAATAAGATGATGAGAGAAGTTACTATAAAGAATGCTAAATTAGCAGCATTAGTTACCACAGTTTAGCTGAAGTTCATCAAATCTTCTAACTTTAGTGCTGAGAGTATCAATCCTTTACCTTTAGTTAATTTTGGCTGGAAGCTTGACGGGAATTTCAATCCAGAACTCTGTACCTTTGCCAGGTTCTGAAATACACTCCATTATTCCACCATGTTTTTCAACAATAATCTGATAGCTGATTGCCAGTCCTAGTCCTGTACCCTTGCCGACAGGTTTGGTAGTGTAAAACGGGTCAAAAATCCGCTTTTTGACCTCTTCAGTCATTCCGGGGCCATTGTCACAAATACGAATCAACAGACGAGAGTTGTCTGCTGAAACTTTAGTGGAAATGTGGATAGTGGGCATTGGAGATTGGGGATTGGAGATTGGGTATAGGTTATTCTCCTTGTTCTCCTTGTGCCTAGTCCCTAGTTCCTTAGCCCGAAGTTCCCCATTTTTCATTACCAAGGCATCTATGGCATTGCTGAGAATATTCATGAATACCTGATTCATTTGACCGGCATAGCATTCTACCCGTGGTATATTGCCATAGTCTTTGATGACCTCAATGCCTGGAAATTCAGAATTTGCTTTCAGCCGATGTTGCAAAATTAATAAGGTGTTGTCAATACCTTCATGCAGGTCTACGCGCTTGTTTTCAGCCTCATCCAAGCGAGAAAAATTGCGTAACGACAGCACTATTGAGCGGATGCGTTCGGTTCCTACTTGCATTGAGACCATGATTTTTGGGAGGTCTTCTACCAAAAATTCAAAATCCATCGCTTTGATCGCGGCGCTAATTTCACTATGAGGGTGGGGATAGTGTAGCTGGTAGAGGCGTAAAATTTCTAGCAGTTGTTCGGTGTAGTCGCTGGCGTGGCACAGGTTACCGTAGATAAAGTTAACAGGGTTGTTGATTTCGTGGGCGACACCCGCCACCAACTGTCCTAAGCCAGACATTTTTTCAGTGTGAATCAATTTTGTCTGTGTTTCTTGGAGTTCATGTAGGGTATGCTCTAACTGTGCAGCTTGATTTCTGGCTTCAGTTTCGGCATAACAAGTTTGTTCGTAGAGTTGTGCTTGTTGAATAGCGATCGCAGCCTGATCTCCTAGCTGTTGCAATAAATCAATTTCTGCATCCTGCCAATCTCTGGGAGCCTCACACTCATGGGCAATTAGTAAGCCCCATAGTTCCAAACCTATATTAATCGGAACTATTAAGTTTGCTTGCACTTGCAGACTCTGTAAAAACTCTCGATGACAATCATTTAAAGAAGCCGTTGAAACGTTGTTAATTGCCCTTACCCTGCCCTGACAGTATAGACGGGTATACTGATCGGGAAAACATTCTGGTGGTGCATTCACTCCCAAAACTGACTGCCAATTGCCATTAATCTCTTCTACAATTACCGATTTACTCTTGAGTTCAAAAATCATCACCCGGTCTGAATTTAGCAGGGGACGGACTTCCCGAACGATGGATTGCAGAGTTGCCTGCAAGTCTAACGTGCGGCGAATATGCTCTGTGACTTGCTTGAGTAATTTGGTAAACAGTAATGATTTTTCGAGTTCAGCGGTTTGCTCTTGCACCCGCAGTTCTAGGTTGGCATTCAGGGCTTGTACCTGTTTATACATTTGCTGTTGCTGAATTGCCATTGAAAAATGGTCGTACAAAGCTTGCGCTAATGAGATGTCTTCCGGCTTCCACTCAGGCGCTTGCCCCTTTTTTTGCTCTCGCCAAACCTCAAAGGAAAGCTGGGGTAACAGTTGTCGCTGATTTTCTTCACATCGTCCCGCCCACAAGATTTCCGTTTCAAATTCAGAGCGAAAAATGCTTAATACACCAATGAATTTTTCCCGGTAATGTAGGGGAATTACCATAAGTCCGCGAATTGGAGTAGAACGGAATGCTAAAGCCAAAACTTGCAAACGTGGTTCTTTATAGAGGTCAGTAATTGCCCAAATATTGCCTTCTTTACACTCAGCCATCCAACTTCGCCACATGGGATGCTGTTCGAGAATACTGTTATCTAACTCGTAGTGGATTGTCGGTTGGTCGCCCCAGGTGTATAGTTCCCGACTCTGTTCAATATAAAGCCTGCCACCTACTCCAGCGAAGGCAGTAATAACTTCTTCTAGCGCCCCCTGCAATTGGATTGTCGGCAGTTTATGCAATAGTGTGGTAACTCGGTTAATAGTAGCTTCTCGCTCTTGTTTAGTGCGGGCTGCGGTGAGTAGATTACTTTGAGCGATCGCCATCGCTACCTGGTCAGCCACTTGCTGCAATACTTTTAGTTCCCGCTTCAAAATCTTTCGCGGTTCACTTTGGTGACATACCAACAATCCCCACAATTTAGGCTTTGCCGATTGTTCTTGTGGGTCGCAATCTAAAATTGGCACTACCAACGAAGACTGCACGCCCATTGCCTTTAAATATTGAATATGGCACGGGTCTACCTGCCGATAGTAAATATTAGTTTGTAAACGTTTGCTAGTTTCTTTTGAATGTAGAGGCGATAGCCCGATTTTTCCGTTTGCCACATCCACAATCGAACGTTGCTGTGCTAAAAGAAACATCTCCCTAGCTTCTTGTGGAATATCATCAACAGGGAAGCGTAACCCTAATAAGGATGGCAGACGCTGGTCATAGATAGATTCAGCAATGACTTCACCACTACCATTAGCATCAAAACGATACACCTTTACCCGATCTGTACCCAAAAATAAACGCACCTGGCTAACGGTAGTCGTTAATATCTCTTGGAGGTCGAGCGATCGCCTGATCTGTTTTATCATCCGGTGTAGTAAACTTTCTTGGTCTAAGCTTTGCTGCAACCCATTTGCTTTATCGGTAAATGTCATTGTCTATATACACCATGACTGAAGTATAATTTTTTTTATAATTGTCACCGATCAAAGTTTTCAACTTAATAATGCTTTGATTTTCATCCTATTTCCAGAGATTCCTGCTACAAATGCGTTGCTAGGGGCGTACATTTGTTGTGAAGATTTTTGGAAATGGATCAGAGGATATTTGAAAAATATTTGATATTTTGTTTGATCCCCGTAGCCTTTCTAAAGTTTCTTTATGGAGATATCAAACCGCTTGGCATATCATTAAAGACTTTCCAAATATCCTCTCAAGTTTAAAGTTAAGAAAATTTTAATCATGGACACCTATTAATTTTATATTCTCAATTAGTAAACTATTTGAGTAAATTTACTTAAAATAAAGTCTGAATGATTGCTTTAAATTAAAAATATTTTTTACCATTTTTGCTCATTAATTCAATTAATTAAGATTGTTTTGAAAAAATAACTAAATTATTAGCAACTTTTTCAAAGATTTTTGACTGGGGAATTTTACTATTCCCCGTTTAATTGCTGATTTTATGTTGGATGTAACTCTTTTGATTAAATTATTCGTGAATTACTGTTAAAGATAGTAATTTTCGGATTTCTTCACGCACACTCATGAGGGTTTTACCGAGATGGTTTTGACCTGCTCTATTAGCACCACAGCCCCAAAAAGAATCCGTTGGGGAGTTTTCAACCAAAATCTCATCGCCTGTCTTCAGGAGAACTTCCCTAATATCAAGATGAGTGATAAACTTTTTGAGTACAGCTTCTCGCATAATTTCAGTTTTGACCAAATCCCAGTCTCGACGAAATTGGCGAGTGCTACATCTTCCCAACGCGGCAGCTTCTTCTGGGGTAGCGGCAGCATGGATGAGAGGTATAATTACCGCATCTGTGCTGCCGACAAACTTTTGCGCTTGATAATAATGCTCAACCGTTGGCCAGTAAGTACCCTGGATATGGATTCCGTGGGGAGAAAAGTTAGAAAAACAGCCATAAGGCTGCCAAACCTTATAAAAGTAAATGGTCATTTGAAAATTGCTCTTTTATATATCAATTTTAGGGTAGCTGAAAGATCGCACTCCAACCCAAAATCGAGCTTATCAAACAGATTTTCTCTCGATTCATATCACTAGGGATTCTTCCCAACGACTTATAAAGATTCTCAAACTTCTAACGAGCGATCGCTCAATTCTGTAACTTCATCGGTAAGGTGAGGGTAAACGCTGTTTGACCAAAAGATGTTGAGTCAAGGGTGAGGTCGCCATAATGCGCCCTGGCAATTTCACGGGCTAGGCTCAGTCCCAGTCCGATACCTTCTATTTTACGGGTTCGCGCAGGTTCGCCGCGATAGAAGCGGTCAAAAATGCGATTGCGTTCGCTTAGGGGAATATCTTTGGATGCATTGGCAATGGTGACGTGGAGAGTTGTTTGAATTTGATGAGCGCGAATTTGTATCCAGCCGTTGGTGAGATTGTATTTGATGGCATTACTGAACAGGTTTTGCAAAACTTGAATCAGAAGATCGCGATCGCCCTGTACCCGTAGCCCATCAGTGAAGTCAGTTTGCACAATCAAATTGGGAGCTAGCATTTCCACATCTTCTAGCATCTCCATCAGCAACTCAGACATATCCACCTCAACTAGATACAAGCTCATTTTTCCCGCATCTGCTAGAGATAGCAGCAAGAGTTTCCGCATAATTCCACTCAAGCGGCGTACCTCATCCAACAGATTGCTTAAACGCTGTTGCACTTCACTTCCGGGATCAACCTGTTGCAGGGTTCGTTCCAGTTCGCCCTGCAAAATAGTCAGTGGGGTTTTCAGTTCATGAGCCGCATCACCACTAAAGCGGGAAGCTTGGGTAAAACTGCGTTCCAAGCGTTCTAGCATTTGGTTAAATACCTGAATCAGTTCGACGAATTCAACATCAGTTGTTCCAATCGGAATCCTTTGATCTAGCCCTTTGACAGTTACCTGTTGAATAACGTCCGTTAATTGCCGGATGGGACGCAAAGCACCGCCAGAAACCAACCACGCTCCCACCGCAACCAGCAGCAGCGCTCCCGGAATTGAAATCAGAAAGATATTTTGAATGGTAGCCATCTCTTGATCGACGGCTTGTAAATTAACGGCAATGGCAACCTGAAGATTGGGAAAATTAGCTGCCCCAAGCCGCCAAGCTGCTGTTTTTGTCTGCTCAGTAACAAATTGAGTTGGACGTGGACGAAAAAGGGGTGGTGGCTGAAAGGATGGTTTTGTATTGGAGGGTAAAGGCGGTGGTAGAGGTTCTAACTGAAGACGCTCAAGCAGCAGACGATTCACCTCAACCTCGGTAGGTAAGGAGTTGGATTGATAAAGTATGTTGTTGTTTGCATCAAGTACGAGTAGGGCAATGGGGGTTTTTGTATTGGTTCCGAAGGCATAGGATAATGAATCTTCGTAAAACTGCCATCGTGAGCGATCGGGTGAAGGTCGGCTTCCTTTGCTCAGAAATTCGGGAGGTTCGCGCCGTGGAGGCAAGTTCGGAGTTGCCCGCATCAAGTGATTTAACAGTTCTGCATCAAGACGGCTAATTTTAGCATTGTAAATCTGAAACCAGGAGACTGCGCCAAACCCTACTAATGTGCTTCCAGCTAGAGCAGCAGACAACAGGGCAATTCGGAGTCGAAACGAAGGGAGTTTCATGAGCCAGGATCTGGTTTGCGAAACCGATATCCAACCCCTCGAATGCTTTCAATCCAGACTGCTTGATCAATGGGGTCAATTTTTTTACGAATTCGCTGGATACAAACATCCACGACGTTGGTGTTGGGGTTAAAGTCGTAGCCCCAAACGTGTTCTAAGATTTGGGTACGGGTGAAAACTCTTCCGGGAGAGCGCATGAGATATTCTAGAAGATTAAACTCGCGGCTGGTGAGTTCGATCGCCTGGTGATTACAAGTGACTTCCCTGGTGATGCGATCAAGTTTGAGAGGCCCAACGCAAAGCAGATTTTGGCGCTCGCTCACACTCCGGCGGACAACGGCATGAATTCGAGCCGCTAACTCTTCCACAAAAAACGGTTTAGCTATATAATCATCGGCTCCCAAATTTAGCCCTTCCAAGCGATCGTCTAGTTCATTCCGAGCCGTCAACAAAATTACTGGAGTATTCCGACCTTGCCGCCGCAAGAGTTTCAGAATCGATAGTCCATCCTTTCCCGGCACCATAATGTCGAGTACAAGAACATCATATTCATTTTCTAATGCCCGCAGATATCCTTCATCACCGTTGTCGCAGTAGTCTACAACAAATCCCTGCTCCTTCAATCCAGCCCGGACAAAGTTAGCAATTTTTGCTTCATCTTCGACAAACAGAACGTTCACAAGCCTTTACTACTTTACTTAAGACTTCTTGCAGAAGTGGGGAATGGGGTTGCGGGTAAAGGGGAAAAAGATGGAATTTCCCCAAAGCCAGTAACCTTTAACTTTTCACCAACATCTTGCAAAAGTTACTTTTGCAAGATGTCTTTACTATTTCAGTATAAGTTCCTCATCCTTTTGCTTAAATTACAAAACTGTAATTTAGAAAGCAGGTGGACTGTAATTTTGAGGTGGCTTAATCAGAAATATGAACACCCTACCTTTTGAAGGTTGATTTTTATGAATATTCGTCGAGTATTAGCCATAACAACAATTCCTTTTGTAATTGGCATCTTTGGTTTTATTTCACTCAATCAAGCAAATGCTGCTAGTAAATTCTCTCAAATTGCACAGGCGCAACTACCGCCTAACCAACCACCGGATGAACAGGGGCGACCACCTCGACCTGATTTTAAGGCGGCGGCGGCAAAGCTAGGAGTTACAGAAGCTAAGTTAAAAGATGCGTTGGGAGTTCCTGCCAATCCTCCAAATCCAGGCGATCGCAATCAGCGCCCACCTCGACCTGATTTTAAGGCGGCGGCGGCGAAGCTAGGAGTTACAGAAGCTAAGTTAAAAGATGCGTTGGGAGTTCCTGCCAATCCTCCCAATCCAGGCGATCGCAATCAGCGTCCACCTCGACCTGATTTTAAGGCAGCGGCAGCGAAGCTAGGAGTTACAGAACAACAGTTAAAAGATGCGTTGGGAGTTCCTGCCAATCCTCCCAATCCAGGCGATCGCAATCAGCGTCCACCTCGACCTGATTTTAAGGCAGCTGCGGCAAAGCTAGGAGTTACAGAACAACAGTTAAAAGATGCACTAGGGGTTCCACCTCATCCTCCTGGCGTTGATCGCTCTAATCCACCAAAATAGCTGAACATTATCTAGATTAAGGAAAAAATTAAATTATCCATTAATCGTAGTAAGCTATTACGCTTTGAAATTACACAGTTACTCATGAGGTTCGTTGACTGTTGACAGTTGACGGTTAACTGTCAACTGTCAATAGCCAACACGAAAAGATGTGCAAATTAAATGCGCGACAGCTTACTAGTCTGTCAAGTTTTAATTGATGGGTAAGCAAGTTCGTACTAAGCACTAAAGTGCTTAGTACGAACCCTGTTTTTTAGATGATGTTTGAAAAGTTGTAGCTGAAAGTATCCAAAACTTTAGCTCCTCCTAAATCCTCCGATAAATTGAGGACTTTGAGAATGACAAAAGCATAATGAACAAAGCATGAAAAAAGAATATTGTCAAATAAGTCGCATTCTGAGTCGAAGAAAAGCACTTGCTCTATTTAGGGCAGCCGGAACTGCAATAATTGTAGTTGGATGTATACCGAGAAAGTCCAGATCCACACAGGCACAATCGAGTGTAGCTATCCCAGCATCATCTTTAGCCAACTCTAATACATTGCCTGCGTGTATCGTGACTCCAGAGCAGACCGAAGGCCCTTATTTCGTAGACGAAAAGCTCAACCGCTCCGACATCCGCTCTGATCCGGCAGACGGATCAGTGAAAAACGGCGTACCACTCCAACTGACACTGCGGATTTCGCAAATTGGCAATACTGATTGTACGCCACGGGCAGGTGCGATCGTGGATATTTGGCACTGTGATGCGCTAGGTGTTTATTCAGATGTGGCAGACCCAGATTTTAGTACCATCGGCAAAAAGTTTCTACGCGGCTATCAAGTCACGGGCGCAAATGGAACCGTCCAGTTCACAACTATTTATCCTGGTTGGTATCAAGGTAGAACCGTCCATATCCACTTTAAGGTTCGTACAGATGCGCCATCAGCACAGAGTTATGAGTTTACGTCGCAGCTATACTTTGATGACTTGATTACAGATCAAGTACATACCCAGACACCATACGCCAGCAAGGGACAACGCAAGTTGAAGAACGCTGAAGACGGAATTTTTCAAGATGGTGGTGAACAAATGTTGCTTAAGCTTACTAAAACAAGCCTTGGCTACGCAGCAACCTTTGATATTGGGCTTCAAATGGGTTAATACCTAAAAGGGTTTTGGCTTAAGTTGATACCAATGGGGCATGCCGTGCCCCTACAGGTGTACCTCACATAAACGAGAAGCGCTATAAGCAAACCCCAGTTTGTTTAATCATTTTGCCTAAATACTTTCTGATTTTGGTGTTTTCCGCAAGCAAACCTCAGTTTGTTTAATCATTTTGTCTAAATGCTTTCTGATTTTGGTGTTTTCCGCAAGCAAACCCCAGTTTGTTTAATCATTTTGTCTAAATGCTTTCTGATTTTGGTGTTTTCCGCAAGCAAACCGGAGTTTGCTTACTCATTCTGTCTAAATGCTTTCTCATTTCAGTAATTCAAGCACTCATGACAACGATCGCTATGTAACAAAAACCATTGCATATTTGCCGGAATTCTCTCAGGCTGTTTGATACTGAAGTCTTTTAAGGTAAAGAATATTAACCGTACTACATTACAAGGTGTAATATCATGGCTCGTCGAAAAAGAAGCTCTCCAGTGTTACAAAAAGCAGTGCTTCGTGCAGCTGGTATGAACTCAATTGATCCAAATTTAAATGTGGGCAATGGACTTACCCTATCTACGTTCTCAACTCTCATCGAGACGATGCGAGCTAAAGAAAATGCATACAATAGTGCCCTTTCTAACCTGGATAAGTTGTACTGTGAAATGCTCCAAACAGAGAGCGAGTTGGGAGATATGACAGAACATATGCTGATGGGAGTCGGTACTCGATATGGCAAAAGCAGTGTAGAGTATGGCATGGCGGGAGGAGTTCCTAAAAATCAGCGCCGTAAGGGACTACGAGGCGATTCGCCAATTCCCAGTTCAGAGCAACCGTCATTCATTGCTAGTGTGAATAGCAACGGAAATGGAAAGAAATCAGCAGTAACAAGTTAAGATGTGCGCGATTACTCAACGAAAATCGGCGGGAATCCCATCCCTTCAAGGGGTGGGAGGAATAACCGCCTGCCGATTTAATCATAGAAGAGGAAAAGGGGCAGGGAGTAGGGAGCAGGGGGGAAAACCCCATAAATAAATTTAGTTGCTCTGAAAACTTGGACGCATTATTTCTCGTGTTACACATCTCGAAATAAATATTTTTACTTCTGGGCATAAATAAATTTAGTGGCTTGAAACCCTTGTGGCAGGGCTAATTCCACTATTTTTCCCCCAGCAAGAACAGCAAGAACTGCCCCCTGCCTCTTTGGTCATTAGTACCAATGACTAATGACTAATGACCAATGACCAATGACCAATGACTAGCACTTCACATTCAATTAAAAATCAAAGGTTGTGCGAATCACACCCACATACTGCGTATCATTTCTGCTGTCGTTTTCTGGGTTGAGAATCACCCAAAAACCAGGAGTCACTGAGATGTTGTCGTTTAAGCGGTAGCGATAGAATGCTTCGATATGATAAGCATTGTCTCGGTCTTGACGGACATCACTATTAGAGACACGCGGCGGTATACCAAAGAGAATTCCCGGCAGGTTGCCTTTACCACCCACATCTGGAAACGACATACCAATCGCCCCAAACCAGACATTGGCATTGTCACCACTGTTCACAAATAGAGAATCTGTTCCACCCCTGCCATTGGAAATATCACTCAAACCAGAGTTCTTGGCATTTGCCCAAATATATCCACCCCAACCGTGGATTTGGAAATTCGGGGAAAAGCGATAAAATCCCTGTGCGCCGACAATATCGTTGGAAGTAGCAATGTTGTTGCCAAAGGGAGCATTTGACAGGGTGCTACCCGTCCCAGCAGCGAGATCGACTACTCCACCAGGGCTATAGCCATGAGAGTAAGCAACACCAATAGCTCCTTGCTTACCGTAATATGCTAAGTGTGCCAGGGCGTTGTAGCCGCCATTAAACAAGCCATTGCTACCCGATGGCACATTGGGAGTGCTTGCTAAATAGCCCAAGGTGAGAACCAATTCACTGCTAATGTTCCAGTTAACGGCTGCACCGCCGCCACCTCGCCGGAATAAGGGACTGTATGAGCCAAATAGTGAGGGAACCCCATTGCCGTCGTCAGCGATTGTAGCGGGAGTTACAGTGGTTGAAATATCGGTATAACCAATGCCTGTGGGGCCAACAACGAAGTTAAGAGAGTCACCGACTGGGAAGTAGTAACGGATGTGGGGAACAAAAAGTGTATCGTTGCTATCATAATCAAAGTTCAGGCGTGTCATCCCTGTGCCTGTGGCTGCGGCAATTTGGCTTGTACCATTAGAATTCGCAAAGTTGCCAAACTCCAGCCGGACTCGCAACAAATCTTTGCCTGTGAAGCTACTTTCCAAGTTGAGACGACCCCGGTTTGCAAAGTAGGGACGGGATTCATCGCGTTCCCGCTTCGGGTTGCCGGAGGCATCGCCACCCACTCTATTACCAAAGGTATCACTAACGGCGGTAATAATTTGAGCATTCAGCCTGGTAGTAGTGGAAAATTGCTGCTCCTCCAGTGTTGCTGTATGTGCTTCTAGGGTATCCACTCGCCCGCGCAGAGTTGCCAGTTCTGCGGCAAAGTCTGACTGCAACTTTTGCAGCACTGCCAAGTCCTGCTTATTAACTAAATCGCTAGTAGCTGTGGCAACTAACTCATTAATACGATCCAAACAAGCACTTAAACCTGCGGCAAACTCATAACGGCTTAAAGCACGGTTACCGCGATAGGTGGAATTAGGATAACCTGCAATACAGCCATAGCGTTCAACCAGCGATTGCAATGCACCAAATGCCCAATCGGTTGGTTGTACATCAGAAAACTGAGAAACTGAGGTGACTTGTCCCTGCAAATTTCTATTAGCATCTGCTGCACTCGAATCATCTTCTGGAGGTGCTGCCCAAACTGCTGGAATTGCAAAAAATAAGAGAAAAAAGCTCTGAAAAAGAATTTTAATCATTGTCTTATTACTTGAAAGTAGTTTAATTATGACTTTGTAACTAAAGAGATTAGACTCGAAGCAAAGCTTCCAGATTATGAGTTAATCAGCATTGAAGTTACATATTTTTAGTTGAGGTTTTAGGTTACTTAAAGCAACGCTATGACTTTTTGCTCATTGTTGCTTTTAATAGCCGCTTCTATAATCCGCATTACATTAATTCCGTCTTCAGCAGTAACAGCAATTGGCTGATTATTCACAATTGAGTTGTATACTGCATCGTAATAACTTAAATAACTGCCCTGTGAACTTTTTATTTTTTCTCGAATTACTTTTGTGTCTTTTTCTGTATGAAGCAAGCCATATTCACTCTCCGGTTCTGTATACCAATCAAGTATGTTAGGCTTCATCCCCGCTACTAAATACTCTTCTTGTTTATCGGCTCTACTTTTAAGAAAAGAACCTTTAGTGCCATGTATGATATAGGCAGGTGCAGGCTCACGCACAAGTAAACTTGCTTTTAATTTGACGCGCAATTTGTCGTAGTATAGTATCAATTCAAAACAATCATCTACCTGCGATCGCTGTCTGGTTATGCGGATGTCTGCAAAAATAGCATCAGGCATCCCAAATAAATGCAAAGCTTGGTCTATTAAGTGCGGGCCTAAATTATTTAATGTTCCTGCCCCTGAACCGGGAACTTCTACGTGTTGTTTATGGCTGAGGGTTGGTTTATATTTTTGAACTTGAAACTCTACTTCAATAATATCACCCAGCAAGCCTTCTTGTACAATTTTTTTAACTGTTTTAAAATCACTATCCCATCTACGATTTTGATATACAGATAATTTCTTTCCCTGTTTTTGTGCCAATTCTTTTAGTTTTTCGGCTTCTACTACCGTTGTGGTAAATGCTTTTTCTACCACTACATGTTTATCTGCAAGTAAAGCTTGTTTAGTATAATCGTAATGGGTATAAGTGGGTGTATTTACCACCACCAATATTACTTGATCGTCTGCTAGCAATGCTTCCAAAGAAGGATAGCTTTTTACTTTAGGATAATGTTCCTGTATCAGTTTTTTGCTTCTTTCCCAAGAACCAGCTAATTTAAATCCGGGATGCAAATCAATAAACGGCGCATGAAATACCATGCCGGACGAACCATAAGAACAAAGAGCCGTATTGATAGTTTCCATCTTTTTACTAATTTACTGAAGCGAAAGTTTGTATTTAGTTGTTGTCTAATATTTTTTTCGGGAATGCACACTCATTAAGCGAATTAGGAAAACGCTGCGTTTATAAACACACTACTGCATATTTTTCAATTACTTTGCAGTCATCAGTTGTGAAGAAGGCAGGAAGTTGGAATTTATCTGTATGTACAAAATCAGGCTTGGTGAGACAAGGGGCTTAAGCCCCTTGTTCAGGAGCAACCTCACAGGTAATTAGTATAAGACTGAAACTATTTGTCAAAGTCATTTTTTCTAACGTAGACGCGTAGGGCTTGCAGCAGTCTATCGCAGAGCAGACAGAGATGCGAATTACATGTCTTCTAACTCAATTCCTTTGGTTTCTTTAATAAAAAAGAGAATGAAAAATAATGAGGTAGCCGCTGCAATTGTATAAAGTCCATAGGCAGAACCTAGACCGAAATATTGCAATATGGGCGGAAATGTTGTGGAAATGAGGAAATTTGCAACCCATTGCATTGCTGCTGCAACTGAAAGTGCAGCGGCTCGAATCTTGTTATTAAACATTTCTCCCAACAGCACCCAAACCACTGGCCCCCAAGAGAAACCGAAGCAAAACACATACAGGTTAGCTGCGATGAGAGCCACAGTACCTGCGCTTCCGGTGAGATTGGGGTTCCCAGCAGCATCTAGGGGAGCAATGCCAAAAATAGAAGCCATTGTCCCTAAGGTCAAGGTCATGCCAATCGACCCTAGTATCAGCAAGGGCTTGCGACCAAATTTATCTACAAAGGCGATCGCAATCAGTGTTGTAATAATATTTACGGCTCCTGTAATCACCGTGATTGTTAGGGAATCTTTTTCGGAAAATCCGACTGCACGCCACAAAACGCTGCTGTAGTAAAAGATTACATTAATACCAACAAATTGCTGTAATACAGATAAGCCTATTCCTATCCAAACAATCGGGAGGAGTCCGCCACTTCTACTCAACAGGTCAGAAAACTTAGGCTGACGTTCACGAAGCACTGTCTGCCGAATTTCTTCAATTTTTGGCAGCACGTCACCCCCCAAAATCTTGGTCAAAACGTTAGCAGCTTCTGGCTCCCTTCCTTTGGCAACTAAGTAACGGGGAGATTCAGGAATTGTAAAAGCGATCATCCCGTAGAATACTGCTGGCGGGACTGCTGTCCAAAACATCCAGCGCCAGGCTGGAACCCCAAACAAAAGCGAATCTGCTGAACCTGCTAACGTAGCGATAAAGTAGTCGCTCAATAAGGCGACGAAAATTCCCACTACAATCGCTAGTTGTTGCAGAGATCCTAACCTTCCCCGCAAATGGGTGGGAGAACATTCCGCAATGTAAGCTGGGGCGATGACGCTAGCAACGCCGATTCCAATCCCACCCAGTACTCGCCAAAAGATAAAATCCCAGATAGTGAAGGCAAACCCAGAGCCAATGGCACTGATAGTAAATAACACTGAAGCGACCACCATTGCCTTGACTCGACCATAACGATCTGCAATCTGTCCGGCAAAGAAGGCTCCTACCGCAGATCCCAGCAACGCTAGGGACACCGCTAGCCCAGTCAGCCAACTACTAATCTTAAAAGCTTTTGCTAGAGATAAAACCGCGCCGTTGATCACTGCGGTGTCAAAACCGAACAGAAAGCCGCCGAGGGCAGCAGCACCAGCAATCAAAATGACATAAAAAGTGTTGGATTTACGACGAGTTGTAGTGGAGGTCATAGTTATAAGTAGCTGTCATGAACTACATACATAAAGGGGACAAGGGGATAAGGGGACAAGGGGATAAGGGGACAAGGGGACAAGGGGATAAGGGGACAAGGGGATAAGGGGACAAGGGGACAAGGGGACAAGGGGACAAGGGGATAAGGGGATAAGGGGATAAGGGGACAAGGGGACAAGGGGACAAGGGGACAAGGGGATAAGGGGACAAGGGGATAAGGGGACAAGGGGATAAGGGGACAAGGGGAATAAATGCCCAATGCCCAAATACTTTAATTGTTTACCGTCTAGAACGTCTGCGGAGTCGGTCAATCATTACTGCCAAAATAATTACTAGTCCTTTGACGACTAGTTGCCAGAAGTAAGATAGGTTCAACAGAGTTAAACCATTGTTGAGAATAGCAATGATTAATGCACCTAGAAGTGTGCCGCCAATGGTGCCAATACCGCCTGTAAAGCTGGTTCCACCTAGAATAACAGCAGCGATCGCATCTAGTTCGTAACCTTGACCTAATAAGCCACTAGCACTATAAAGACGGCTAGCACTCATGATTCCTGCTAAACCTGCTAGTAATCCACTAATACCATAGACAAATAGCAATACCCGATTAACTTTAATCCCAGTTAATCGGGCTGCCCGCTCGTTACCACCTACGGCATATATCTGCACTCCTAAAACAGTTTGTCGCAGTACAAACCAGCTAGCTATTACAGTCAGTAGCGCAATGATCACTAGCCAAGGAAGGGGGCCGATATAACTATTACCCACCCAAGCAAAATTGATATCCCGGTTAATCAGCGTTGTACCCTTAGCAATTAAATAGGCCACACCCCGCAAGGCAGTCAGTGAACCCAGCGTGACAATAAAAGGTGGCACATCCAAAAAGGTGATGAGAGCGCCGTTGAGTAAGCCTAAAAACAATCCTGCCAGCAAGGCCGCAGGCACGGCTGCCCAACTTAAAGCCGGCAGTAGTGATACCAACAGTGCAAATACGGCAGAAACAGCTAAGATTGACCCGACTGAAAGATCAATACCTCCGGTGAGAATCACAAAGGTCATTCCTGTCGCCAGCACAATATTGATTGATGCCTGACGCAAGATATTAACGATGTTACCGCCTGTAAGGAAGTTGGGAGAAAGCAATGCAAATAAGATGCAGATAATTACTAGGATTGGCAGAATACCCGCAACTTCCAGTAGAGTGCTAATCGATTTCTGGCTGCTGGATACGGGATTGGTGGCTGATTTCTTGGCAGGCGGTCTGACTGTTTGACTCATGATGCTGATACCTCCGATGCTCCAGTTGCATAGTGCATAATTTTTTCTTGGGTAATTTCTTTACCAAGACTGCCGTCCAGTTCCCCTACCAACTGACCTTCTCGCATCACTAAAACGCGATCGCTCATGCCGACAATTTCCGGTAGTTCGCTGGAAACCATCAAAATAGCAACACCTTGTGCTGCCAACTCGCTGATAATTCGGTAAATTTCGCTTTTGGCACCGATATCTACGCCACGTGTTGGCTCATCTAACATCAGTATTCTGGGCTTAATGGCTAACCAACGGGCTAGCAGTAGCTTCTGTTGATTACCACCAGAAAGATCCAGCGCTCTAATTTCCAAATTGGCTAGGCGGATATTAAAGTTTTCCACTGCGTCTGCTGAGAGCCGATTAACTGAACTCCAGTTAACAATTCCAGCTTTGGCATCCTGCTTGAGTGTGTTGATGGCAATATTCTTACGGGAACTCATTTCCAGAAATAGACCTTGATCTTTGCGGTCTTCCGGGACGTAGCCAATGCCGGCAGCAATAGCATCACTGGGGTTATTAATATTAAGTTTCATCCCATTTAGCAATACTTCACCACTTGCCTTCCGGTCAGCACCAAAAATCAATCGGGATACCTCTGTGCGTCCTGCACCAACTAGCCCCGCTAGACCAAGAATCTCTCCAGCGCGAATTTGAAAACTAGCTGGTGTAATTTTGCGTCCGTCACTGATATTTTTGACTTCCAGCACCACCGGTCCATGATTGGTTTGCCGTTGATGTTCGTAAAAATCTTGCATGGAACGACCGACCATCATCTGCACCAATCGCTGTGCAGAAATTTCATCCCGTGTAAGACTGCCAATATATTGACCATCCCGCAGCACGCTAATCCGGTCAGCTAAGGCATATATTTCTTCCATGCGGTGGCTGATGTAGATAATAGCAATGCCGTCGTCTCGTAGTCTGCGAATTACCTCAAATAAATGCTGAGTCTCGCGGTCAGACAGTGCTGCTGTTGGCTCATCCATCACCAAAACGCGGCTTTTGTCCTTTAGCGCTCGCGCAATTTCTACTTGCTGCTGTTCTGCGATCGATAAGGTACCAACTATAGTCTGCCCTGTAAAATTGGCTCCAAGGCTTTGCAGCACTTGTTCTGCTTCCAGTTGCATCCCTTTGCGGTCTAAAAACTGACCTCGTCGCAACTCGCTACCCATAAACATATTTTCGGTAACGGTTAAATTTGGTGCAACATTCAGTTCTTGATAAATGAGATTAATACCTGATTTGCGTGCTGTCGCCGGATCGGTAATTTTCAAGGGTTGACCATTGATCCGAATTTCTCCTTCATCGGCAATGTAAGCCCCAGCCAGGATTTTCATCAATGTGCTTTTGCCTGCTCCGTTTTCACCCATGAGGGCGTGAACTTCTCCTGGATAAATCGTGAGATTGACATTTTGGAGCGCAGATACACCATGAAATCGTTTCGTAATCCCTTGCATTTCTAATACAGGGGTGGTGGTTGGTGCATCAGGAAATGAGGTTTCAATACTTGTTGTCATGAACATCTCCTGTAAAAACAAAAACAATTTAAAAATCACAATTATGAGTTAGAAATCAATCAACTCACACTGATGTGAAATTAAAATTCTCACAAAATCATCTTTTAAAAACCGCCCACTATCTTGGAAAGTTCGGAAATTCTTTTCCGACATTTAAAACTTTCCGCAGATGCATATATATACATCATGGGTATGTGCAAAAAGTCTGTCAATGTATCGGAAGACTCAACTCCGATTAGACATAATTTTTAATCGCAAATTAACAACTTTTATTATTTACCAGCCTTTTTCTGTTTTGACATTATCTTTTGTAATCAACTTAACTGGAATCAAAATGGTGGGACTACTAGGTTTTTTACCATTTAAGATGTCGTTGCCAACTTGAACTGCTTTTTCGGCCATTCCTCGTGGATTTTGAGTAGCAGTTGCAGCATATAAACTATCTTTAGCTGCGATCGCAGTGATTGCTTCTGGCGCACCATCAACCCCAACAATAAAGAATTCTTTACGTTGTGCTTGGTTAGCTGCTAGTTCTGCGCCAACTCCACTCGGATCATTAATGGCAAAAACAGCATCAATTTTTGGAAAGGTTGTAAGCAAATCAGTCATAACTCTGAGTCCTCCATCCCGGCTACCTTCTGCATTCTGGTTTTTGGAGAGGATTTTGATACCAGGATATTTAGACAATACATTCTCACAGCCACTAACTCGCTGAATTACTGAGTCCACCGGCGGGCCATTAACTATTACTACGTTGCCTGTACCTTTGAGGCGGTCAGCAATATATTTGCAACTAACTTCTCCAGCTTGGACATTATTAGTGGTGATGGTGGCATCCACACCTCCCTCAGCACCTGTATCTACCGCAATGACAATTCTACCTGCAAGTTTTGCTTTTTCAATTGCTGGTTTAATGCCACTCTTATCAGCAGCATTTACGATAATAACGTCAGTATTAGAAGCCGTGAAATTTTCAATTTGATTGGATTGTTGGTTGAGGTCATAGGCACTGGAAACTACAGTAACATTGACATCCTTACCGCCAATTTTCTTTGCTTCTGCCTCAGTTGCTTGCCCCATCAGAACGAAGAAGGGGTTACTTAGATCGCCAACGGTGAAGGCAACCGATCGTAATTTTCCATTGCCAGTGGCAGTTTTACTCTCTGCACTAGTATTGGTAGCAGGTTTTGTATCAGTGTTAGTAGCAGTGTTGCCATCGGGGGAACCATTTGTACAGCCGACCAGGCTGCCACTGATGATACCTAGTATGCTAGCTGCGATTACGCGAAGCGTAACACTAGAAGCGATCACAATCTTTTTCATATTTATCTATTTCCTAAAGTTTATGTAATTTTTATGAGTTACCAGCCTTTGTAGCTGCTAAGGTTCTCTCTAGTAACCAACTTGACTGGAATCAGAATCTCAGATGACTCAGGTTTTTTGCCCTGGATGATATCATTTCCAACCTGAACTGCTCTTTGAGCCATCCCTGCGGGATTTTGAGCAGCAGTTGCAGCAAATACACCATCTTTGTCTTCCATTGCTTTGGTTGCATCTGGCGATCCGTCAACCCCAACAATAAAAAATTCATTGCGTCTTGCTTGTCTAGCTGCTAAATCTGCACCAACACCGCTTTGATCGTTTGTGGCAAAAACGGCATCAATTTTGGGAAAGGTGGTGAGCAAATCGCTCATGACTCTCAGTCCTCCATCCCTAGTCCCTTCGGCGTTTTGGTCTTTAGAGATGAGTTTAATATTAGGATATTTGGACAATGACTTCTCGCAGCCACTCACTCGCTGATTGATTGAGTCCATCGGAGTCCCGTTGAGGATGACCACACTACCTTGACCTTGGAGGCGATCGCCAATATATTGGCAAGCAATCTCACCAGCTTGGGTATTGTTGGAGCTAATCATCGCATCCACATCTGCATCAACGGCTGAATCTACTGCAATCACAACCTTACCTGCAAGCCTTGCTTGGTCAATTACCGGTTTAACTCCTTTTTTGTCAACAGCACTGAGGATAATTAGGTCAGTATTGGCAGCAGTGAAATTTTCGATTTGGTTGGTTTGTTGGTTCAGATCAAACGCACTGGAAACCGCATTAACTCTAATATTACCCCCGATTTTTTTAGCTTCTATCTCAGCCCCCTTCTGCACTGCATTATAGAAAGGGTTGCCCAAGTCACCTAAGGCGACGCCGATTGTTTGCAATTTTCTATTTTGAGCATTAGCCTGACTCTCTAAACTAGCGTTGGTAGCAGTGTTAGTACTAGTATTAGTAGCAGTGTTGTCATTTTGAGCGCCATTTGTGCAACCAACAACAGCGAAACCTAATATGCCAATTATGAGCGAAATTCTCTTCATATTCATCTATTTTTAACAACGGATTTAAACTTGAAAAAGGTCAGGAGAATATAAATTTGCCAATTTATCACAACATGAGCTAGGTCTGAAAAGTTCAGACATAACCTAGCAATACTGCTGATTTTGGCAATTTAAACTCTTATCAAAGGTTCTATAGTGTGACCTGATTTGAGCTAGCGCTATTAATTGCCTTAAATTAGATAATTTGTTTTTTAAAGCAAAACTATAAGCACTACATTACTTCAAAAAATCACATCTCTTGTGAAAATTTATTTGAAAGTGTGCGGTATAAAAACAGCTTTTAACTAAAAGTAGTAGAGTCTGATATTATCAGACTTGGAACTTTGTATTTCCCTTTAGATTATTTTAGTTTAACCTGCATTATTGCAAATATGATCCCCGTTTATCGAACTTTACAAAGTCAAGAAAACTATTCCATCTCTCTATTTTTTTAGACTTTTCTCACTAAAGAATTTGCGAAAATTAATTAATTTTCAGCTGAAGTATAGTTTAAAAAACTTCATATATTTAACTCAAGTTGAGTTCAGAAAAGTTAATCACGTCGAAGGAAATATTTGCTTTTAAATCTATCTTTCAGGGGTAGAAATATATAGCTCATGGTCATATATAAAAATCCTTTTGTTTTATTTTCAGAATTTACTCAAATATGCCTGTCAAGTGCGCTTATTTGCTATACCTATACTAAATTGCCAGAGATAATTTTGTTATATATCGCTCAGAATAATTCTTTAGATATAGGGATAAGAAATACCAAAAAAGCCATTCTTACCTCATTACTACCCTTGCCAAGATGTGAAAGAACGAACGCGATAAGTAGTCCGCGCCTGTTCAGTGGGTCTAGAAATTCAAGAAAAGTCAAGCCAGTGGCGATAAACTTCAGGATATCTGCACAGATATTTTATACTTTTATAGCTGGCAATGTACTATTTTTTCTTGCAAAACATTCCACTCGGTTTAGGCTTGCCGAAGAATTATTATTCATCATGTGCAAAAATATTCACAACTTTTACAAACACAATCAGTTATAATCTTACTAGGGTATGTTTTAAATTATTTACCTTTGCTACTAGCGAAGATTTAAAACTTTAAGGTTGTAGGTAAATATTTAGCCACTAAATCTTCATAGTAAGGCTTTAATTTTTGCAAATCTGGAGGATTAGGGTTTTTTGAATACAAATCGTAGGGATTGAATAACTTCACCCATTTAAACATTTCTTTATCATGTTCATCCATCAAATGTTCGTAAGCATTTTCACGATGTTGAGGATAAAATGAGTGATAGCGGAGGATGTACAATGCAGATTCTGGCAAATGGTTTTTCATCATATAATATACATACTCATCATGTCCCCATGACATATGTACATTACTTAAACCACAATTTGGCTCGTAAACACCATATACGGAGTTATATATAGGGTTATTGTAATCAGGGTTTTGTTTGAAAAATTCTGAAAAAACAATCTTATCAGAAAATGCACAACCCACAGGATAGGTATCGCCTACTGTGGCCCATTGGGGTTCGCCAAATAAGCAAAGTACCTTCCCCATATCGTGAAACAAGCCAGTAAGTACCATCCAGTCTGGGTGACCATCAGCGCGAATGGCTTCTGATGTTTGCAATAGGTGCTGTAATTGATCTAAATCTGTATCAGGATCTGAATCATCAACCAATTGATTCAAAAACTCCAATGCATCCCAGACAGACATTTCTTTCTTATCCAACTTCAGAAAGTCTTCTTTTTTCTCTAGTACAAAATCATAGGTTTGATTAATATGATTTAACCGATAGAACTCTTTTACTGTGTCTCTAGTAGGCGTTTTGTAATTCCTGTACTCTTCGGTGGTTTTACCTTCTTTAACTATGCTATCCGGATCGGGATAGCGATTAAGTAAGTCTTCTTCCCATTCTTCTAGCGAATGTAAGGGATTGTTTTGAGCTTGGTCGATGGAATTATTTAGAGTTTGAGACATATCTTTTTACTTGTCGATATTAGACTTCTTGCAGAAGTGGGGTAAGGGGTAAAGGGGAAAGCGGCGATAGAATTACCATGCACCCTTTAACCTTTACCCTTTCCCCAAGAGTGCAAAAATAGTTTTGCAAGAGGTCTATTGATTTGTTAAATGGTACTTTCGTACTACATTTTATGCACAGGTGTGCAAAACCTGTATTGACTTATTTTTAATTTTTGCACACGTGTGCAAAAAAGTGTGTTAAGTTTCTTTTCGTCTTTACATATTTGTGCATAATTCACTTCATCAAGTGTTTTGTTCAATCTGCTTAGAGCAGAATCTACACGTATCCAATGGTTTAAGACGAGCCAAAACCATGACTTTATTTACAAATAGATGGAGTAGGAGCGAAATTTTTGAAAATGGTTTATCGTTTATGCACAGGTGTGTATAAACATATTGAATATTAAGTTTATCTTTTGTTTTACACAGGTGGGCAAAATCTATGTTAATTTTTTGTCGGCTTTACCCAGAGGTGTGTCAATTTGTCAATTGTACGGCAGGAGAATACTTGACAATATTAGCCAACTCTTGTAATTGGCTTATCGCTTCTGCACCCTCCAACTTCATTAATTCGCGATCGTCCCATAATTCCATCCAGGTAATGCCGTAATCAGACACTAAAAACCGAATCAGGTGCTTTTCTCCCAGGCTAACCATAAATGAAGCACTCTGCATTTGGTCACCGCATGTATAGCAAGACGCAGTATAACCACGCCGCTCAAGGATAATTGTCAAGGCTTGCAGGTTGATCACCAAGTCTTGGGCGAATTCCTGATGTTGTTGCGCTAATCTTAGAAACACTAGTTTTCTCCTACCACTCCAGTTATGTGGTTGCTTTTATAATTTCTTTAGATTTACATCTGATGTAATTTGGTTGCCAAAAGTTCGTGTTTTCCTAAATACGTTATTAATCTTAATCTTACGGTTGTAAGCTGTTACGCATTTACCTGATGACTGAAAACCTGTCAACAGTCAACAGTCAACGACCATCAAAAGTGTTTATATACTTTAGACGCGCATCAGCTTAACCAATAAACTAAATTCCCAAAGCTGTTCTAATGTTTTGGACAATTATCTGAGGTGGCTGTGCAACATCCATAGATATGGTGTCTAATGGCTCTTCAAGAGTATAAAACTGACTGCTGAGGAGTTTTTCGCTCATGTAATGATCGCTACGCTCTTGCAACCGCATTTGAATCAACTCATAAGACCCTTTGAGGTAAACTAGCTTGATGCGATCGCTATCCGATACCAAAAATTGCCGATAACTATCTTTTAGAGCCGAACACGCCAGCACCACACTTTTATTTTCTTGCAGCCAATGTTTAATAGCAGTTTGCAAATCTTGCAACCAAGGCATCCTGTCAGCTTCACTCAGAGGGATGCCCCGCCGCATTTTGTCAACATTCTCTGGTGAGTGGAAAGCATCAGCATCGCTAAACTCCCATTCTAACGAGTCTGCTAGCAGTTTTCCTATAGTGGTTTTGCCGGAACCGGATACACCCATTACCAGAATAATCATTGACTGCTTAATCATCTTTTTCTTAAGAAAAGTTAAGTTATTGAAATGGAGGCAGAATTCAATACTCCTGGCTCCTTTCTATGGAAAATGTGAGTTGTATTAAATCTGTTGACAAATAACATTTATTTTCTATAATACATATAAATGCACACGTGTGCAATATTTAAAAGCTAAAATAAAAAATGAATAAACGAAGAATTTCAATTGAAGATATTGCTCGCAGGGCAGGCGTTTCTCATTCTACAGTTTCACGTGCTTTGCGAGATAATGCTTTAATTAGCCCTAAAGTGCGAGAAGAAATTAAGCGACTGGCGCAGGAGATGAGCTATGTGCCGAATGCTATTGCTCAAAGCTTGCAAAATAAACGTACTAATACCATTGGTGTAGTAGTAACTTCTATAGCAGATCCCTTTTTTGCTGAGGTAGTAGAAGGAATCGAGAAGATAGCCAGACCCGCAGGTTTGAGTGTTTTATTGAGTGCTTCACACCGAGATTTTAAGCAGGAAATAGCAGCTATTGATACTTTTCATCGCCGGAGAGTAGACGGTATCTTAATAGCCGACTCACGGATTAGTAAACAGCATACCAAACAACTAACGCAAATTGCTGTGCCAACAGTTCTGATTAACAGCCAGACCGAAGATCAATGCGAAATATTTCACTCAGTGGCAATAGACGATCGCTTAGGTGCTAGATTAGCCACAGAGCATCTAATAAGTCTGGGACACACCAGTATTGGTTATCTGGGTGTAGGCGATCGCAGCAGGTCGAATCAGCAGCGCCTAGAAGGATATCGAATGGCTCTTGCTGAAGCTGGTTTACCACAAAATCCTGATTGGGTTGCAATTAGTGATGAAGATGATACCAGAACAAACGATGTTACTACTGGTCAACAGATGCTATCTAAACTATTGACTGCTGAGGTAACAGGCATTTTTTGTTACAACGATATGGTTGCGGTTGGCGCTCTATTAGCCTGCCAAGAACTAGGTATTTTAGTACCGCGAAGTTTAAGTTTGGTTGGATTTGATGGTATTGCTTTGGGCGGTTACGTTACCCCGGCACTCACCACAGTCAGCCAACCAATGTTAGAAATTGGTGGCATAGCCATGCAAATGTTACTCGATTTATTAGAAGAAAAACCTGTAGAAAACCGCGTTTTATCTCCTTTTCTATTACAGCGTGGTAGTAGTGCAGCATTAAGAAAGTAATTTTAAACCGTGTCTACTTTGAAAACTGTAATTTTTTTGTAGTCAGAGTAAAACTCAGACTCAAGCCACAAGCGAAAAGCTACTCTCCTGAAAAACTTTAGGTTTCAAAATGGACGGCGTTTAATTAAAAAAAATTCTGCGTGAAGCAAATTCATATTTTCACTCAGCAATACTCAAGATTTTAACCAAACAAAAATTATGTTAACCAAAAAACTGACTTTATCTCGCGATCGCTGTTTTTCTCCAGAACCAGTTCAAAGACGACTAGCCCATCAATTCTTTGACAGCATATCTGCATTACCTCTGGTCTGCCCACACGGCCACGTAGATCCAGCCTTGTTAGCTAATCCCGCCGCCCGTTTTGGTTCACCGACCGAATTATTTATTATTCCTGACCATTACCTTTTGCGGATGCTTTATAGTCGGGGCATACCTCTGCAAGCATTGGGCATACCTACTAATGATGCACCAGCAGAAACCGACCATCGCCAAATCTGGCAGTTGTTCGCCGAACATTTTTATCTATTCCAGGGTACTCCATCCGGGTTGTGGCTGAAAGACGAACTAACTAACGTCTTTGGTGTAGATGAACCTTTAAACTCTCGCAATGCCGGACATATCTATGATTACCTGGAACGTCTGTTAGCTTTGCCTGAGTTTTCCCCTCGTGCTTTATTCAAACGCTTTAACATCGAAGTGCTTTGTACTACCGATGCAGCCAGTGATACCCTAGAAAACCATCGATCGCTCCACGAAGAAGGTTTTACTCAAATCAAACCAACTTTTCGACCAGATGCAGTAGTTAACCTCGATGCTCCTGGTTGGCGGGAAAATCTTAGCAAATTGGAAAGCACTGTCGGCAGAGAAATTAGCACCTACGCTACTTTTATACAAGTTTTAGAAGAACGTCGGGCTTTCTTTAAAAAAATGGGTGCGACAGCTACTGATCAAGGTGCAGCTACACCATATACCACACGCCTTTCTGACCAGGAAGCCGAAGCTATCTTTGCTAGAGCATTAATCGGTAAGCTGAATCCAGGTGATGTCAAGCATTTTACCGGTCATATGTTCATGGAAATGGCGCGGATGAGTGTGGAAGATGGCTTAGTGATGCAAATGCATTGTGGTGTTATGCGTAACCATAATCCAGCTTTATTTGAGAGATTTGGATCTGATAAAGGTGCTGATATTCCGTTAAAAATAGAATGGACTCAAAATCTTCGCCCGTTGTTGTCAGCTTATGGTAACGATCAGCGCTTTCAGTTAATCATTTTTGGCATGGATGAAAGCACCCTGAGCCGAGAGATGGCTCCGTTAGCCGGTCATTATCCTACTGTATTGCTTGGGCCGCCTTGGTGGTTTCACGACAGTGTAAATGGTATGGAGCGCTATTTTAATCGGGTAATGGAAACTGCCGGAATTTATAATACTGCTGGGTTTAATGATGATACACGGGCTTTTGTTTCTATTCCGGCTCGTCACACGGTCTGGCGGAGGGTAGCTTGTAATTGGTTAGCTGGATTGGTAACGCGGGGATTGGTTGAGGAAGAGGAGGGGTATGGTATGGCCCGGGCTTTGGGTTATGACCTTGCTAAGGTTGCTTATAAGTTTGCGTAAAATCGTGGGGAATTGAGGGGGGAAATTTAAACGCAAAGGAGCGCGGAGGGAAGCGCAGAGGTACGCAGAGAATTTTACTGAGGGAATGGTTGATGGTAGAGTTGATTTTAAGTAAACTTTTTAGCTTGAAGGAGAAGGTAGCGGTAGTCACGGGCGGTTCTGGTGTGCTTGGTGGGGCTATGGCAAAGGGTTTGGCCCTTGCTGGAGCGCGTGTCGCGGTTTTGGGTCGCAATGAAGCACGGGCGGGTGCGGTAGTAGATGATATTACTGCTAATGGTGGAGAAAGTATAGCTGTGTTGGCAGATGTTAGCGATCGCTCCCAATTAGAAATAGCTAGGAATGTAATTATACAGCGTTGGGGTGAAATAGACATCTTGGTAAACATGGCTGGCGGTAATATTCCTGCTGCCACAATTACTGCTGATGCGACTATTTTTGATATGCCTCGCGTTGCTTTTGAAGAAGTAGTTAGCCTCAACTTAGTTGGTACTCTACTGCCCAGCCAAGTTTTTGGTCAAGCAATGGTGGAAAAAAATCAGCCCTACGGTTGCATTGTTAATATTTCTTCTATGTCTGCGATTCGGGTAATTAGCCGCGTGGTTGGCTATTCAGCTGCTAAAGCGGGGATAGATAACTTTACTCGCTGGCTAGCGGTAGAACTCGCCCAAAAATATGGAGATGGACTAAGAGTAAATGCGATCGCACCAGGTTTTTTTATTGGAGAACAAAATCGAGATTTACTCCTAAATGCAGATGGCAGTTTGACCGTTCGCGGGCAAAAAATCATTGAGCATACCCCCGCCGGACGTTTTGGTAAACCAGATGAATTACTCAGCACCTTAATCTGGTTATGCAGTTCTGGTTCTAGTTTCGTCAACGGGGTAGTTGTACCGGTAGATGGTGGATTTAGTATCTACAGTGGAGTTTAATAATGTATTCACTGGCTGTAAATAACGGAACACTTTCAGATGAGCAAGTTTCCGGGCTAGTTCATCAAGCTTTAGCAAACCCCAAGTTAGATGGACAGCGCATTTTGGTGTTAATTCCAGATGGTACGCGCACTGCTCCCATCCCTCAAATGTTTCGATTGCTTCATCAGGAGTTGAGTAAAAGAGTTGCAGCTCTGGATTTTTTGATTGCTCTGGGTACACATAATCCCATGAGTCAGGAACAAATCAATCACTTGGTGGGGGTGACACACCAGGAGCGAGAGACAACTTTTAAAAAAGTTCGCGTCTTTAACCACCTTTGGCATGAGCCGGATACTTTTATCTCTTGTGGAGTAATTTCGGCAGATGAAATAGCAGAAATCAGCCGTGGGATGTTACATCAAGCAGTTGAAGTCCGTGTTAACAAGCTTGTAACACAGTACGATCTAATAATGATTTGCGGCCCGGTCTTTCCCCACGAAGTTGTCGGTTTCTCTGGTGGAAACAAATACTTTTTTCCCGGTATTGGTGGTCAGGAAGTAATAGATATATCACACTGGTTAGGTGCTTTAATCACCTGTTACGAAATTATTGGTACACCGGGAATAACACCAGTTCGGCGTTTGATTAACCGAGCCGCTAGCCTGATTTCTACCCCGAAGCTTTGCCTAGCAATGGTGGTTGCACCAAAAACGAATCAGCTAGCTGGACTTTATATAGATAAACCAGAGTCAGCCTGGGAAGCGGCTGCCAAATTATCAGCCAAACTGCATATTAAATATGTAAATCAGCCTTTTAAACAAGTGCTTTCAGTAATGCCCCAAATGTATGATGACATTTGGACAGCGGCTAAAGGAATGTACAAGCTAGAACCAGTAGTGGCCGACGGAGGCGAAGTAATTATATATGCCCCTCACATTACCGAGTTTAGCTATACATATGGCGAAATCCTAGCCCAAATTGGTTATCATGTGCGGGATTACTTCCTCAAACAGTGGGATAAATTCCAAGCCTATCCCGGTGGAGTGCTGGCTCATAGTACCCACTTAAAAGGTATGGGTACGTTTGATCCCATAGAAGGGGAACAAGCGCGGATTCGCGTCACTTTAGCTACTGGTATTTCTGCTGAACGCTGTGCTGCTCATAACTTGAATTATCTCGATCCGGCTACCATTCGACCTACTGAATGGGCTAACCGTGAGGATGAAGGTATCTTGCTTGTACCAAAGGCTGGCGAAATACTATACCGTCTAATACCAATTCACAATGGGCAACTCTTGGAGACGCTAAAAGCGACCGCCCCGCTTTGCTAACGCAATTGCTTCCCGAAGGGTAACCCAACATTTTTCCGGGTTTGTTGGGTAACACTAAAGTTCAACCCTACCTTCGTCCCCCTTCTTTATCCTATCCATTACCCGGATCTTTCTTAACATTTGCGAGAGTATTGACTCACGTTTTTATAACCCTTATTCGCTCGTTGTCCATTCTCAATAAAAACGCAGTTTTAGCAAGAATATTAAAAGCGATTTTGTCAAGTCTGCCTAACTCCTCAGTGTCTAAGATGGTTATAAAACATGGCTTTCAAGATTGTAAAGAAAGATGTGGGTAACGCATAGCTTCTTCATCGGGGGGACTATAGGGGGGTTAAAACGATCTCAAATTCTCACGAATCATTTAGGACTGCTATATAAGCAATAGATACCTCGAAGTCATGTTGAGGTACTTCAAAGTCGTGTTGAGGTACTTCAAAGTCGTGTTGAGGTACTTCAAAGTCGTTTTGAGGTACTTCAAAGTCGTGTTGAGGTACTTCAAAGTCGTGTTGAGGTACTTCAAAGTCGTGTTGAGGTACTTCAAAGTCGTTTTGAGGTACTTCAAAGTCGTGTTGAGGTACTTCAAAGTCGTTTTAAGGTACTTCAAAGTCGTTTTGAGGTACTTCAAAGTCGTTTTGAGGTACTTCAAAGTCATTTTGAGGTACTTCAAAGTCGTTTTGAGGTACTTCAAAGTCATTTTGAGGTACTGTCGCACCGCAATCAAGTACACAGGTGCTCCGGCGTAGCCCGCCAACTCTTGGAGACGCTCCGCGTAGCTTGCTTCCCCGTAGGGGTACGGCATCGCTTTCATAAATCTCCACAAACAAAGCGATGTCTACGATGGTCACTGAGCTTCTTGTACTGAGCGCAGTCGAAGTATGTCGAAGTGTGGGCTATTCGGCGTCGCTTGACTTTTAAAACAGTAGCTACAATTCTCCTTAACCCAAGCGTATTGGCCTTTAAGCTGTTCCAAAAATGAGTTATCTAGAGGTTCGATATCATCCTCGAAAAGGAAGCCGCAGATGCAAATTTCACAAAAGGGACTGCGCTCATCTAGGAGAACCAAGTATATTATATATTGTTGAAAGTTGTTTTAATACTACTAAACGATAGAAAAATTCTACTTCTTTAGACATAATCAATATTAATAGCAGTAGTTACCGAGCATGAGAATAATTTAAATATTTTTTATCATAAAGTTTTTTGCTAAATTTATACAAAATATACAAATTATACGTTATTAAAACACTTTTTAAAACATGAATTTTAACAATAGGATGTTAAAGTAAAAATTGTTAAGAAAAATTATGTTGGGTGGTTCAAATAAATAGTTGATATTGGCGATGCTGCCATAAAAGCTAGTGTCTTTAGGGGAACTCCAAAAAGCAAATTATCCAATTTTTAGAATCAAAACAACTTTTCCTCCCCCTGCTCCCCTGCCCTAAGAGCGTACCCCTTTGGGGATCTTGCTACGCGTAGCGTCCCGCAGGGATAGGATATTTTTTTATTTGGAAGTTCCTAGTACCCTACTTGCTGCAATCAAAGCTGCTTAGGAAGTAGACACTTTCAAAAGTAATAGCCCGTTTACTGTTTTTGTGCCTACTGATGAGACGTTTATTGAACTTTAAGCAAGCACAATAGATGTACTACTTAACGACATTACAAAGCTTAAGAAAATCTCAATTTTGGAACTGTGATGTATCTAAATAATAGATTTCCTAATAATCCTTCATTTCTTCAAGGGCTACGAGTACTTCTTGTAGATAATGATGTCAATTTCTGCAATTCGTTCACGCCGATGTTGCAATCCTATGGTGTGAATGTACAAGCGGCATTTTTAGGAGAGCAAGCTTTGGAAATGTTTGTGCAATGGCAACCTGATGTCCTCTTGAGTGATATTTCCTCGTCAGATGAGGATGGCTATGCTCTGATTCAGCAAGTGAGAACACTTACGGGAGAACGAGGCAAAGTAGTACCAGCGATCGCCTTGACAGGCGTTGTAACTGAAGATATGTATCAACATGCTCTTTTAGCTGGGTTTAGTCTATGTTTTGCTAAACCCGTAGTTATTGATGATTTCGTTGCTGTGCTTGGCATTTTAGCAATTGCTAATAATCCTTATTCGACCTCATGCTAACTAGCTCTAATTAATATTTTAGATATAGTAGTCTAAGCTTTGAGAAGCAATGATATGGGTTATTTATTAGTTTTTGAAATGCTACCAAGGAACTTAATAAACGATAGGATTAATCTCAGGAGTTATAAAATGTGGGTTTTAGCTCAATTAGTTTTGCTTTTGAGTAGCGGAATTATTGGTATTGGATTTATTCTAGCTTCTTACTTTTTAGCATTGATTTGGATTTAAAAAAAAAATTAAATTGTTTATAATTTATAGCTTATCTGTTGGGGATATTAGATGAAAATATAAAATTGCTAAATTTTCCCAATATTCGAGTTTGAAAGCGAGTTATAAAATGCTCAGTTTGTGGACATTAAAAACCTCAAGTTAATTGTCCTCTCTGCTCTCTGTAAAGCATTCAGTGAATCGCAGGTTTGTTCATGTCCAGGCTTATTTCAATTTCTTCAATGCTTTACTTCTTACACTAAGTGTTGATAAGGTTTTGAAAAAGAATTCAGAAGTTAGAATACAGGAGCAAAGCCAAAGACGCTCCGCCTGCGGTCAGAATGCAATCAGTGGAGGATTCAGACCCGCCATTTTCTTGTTAATATTAAGTTAGTACTACTTCTGTTCGGATATTTACCTGTAGCAAAGATCGACTTATGCTATATAGCGGTTCTCGTTTACGTGAGGTACACCCGTAGGGGCACGGCATGCCGTGCCCCTACACCTTGCGATATAATGTTGTACCGCATCTGAGTGGGAACCGCTATAATGCAAACTCTTTGGCAATATCTCAGCTAATCCGTTGCATTTCCCCAACTTGGGCTGAGAGAGTAAAAACAAGGTGTAGGGATCAAAATTATACTGTGCTGTAGAAGGTTTGCTAGTTTCTCTAATTGTGCAATACTTTAACAAATGAACGATCTGTGTTTTCCAAGTTAATTATCTTATAACTTTGTTAATGCATAAGAGAAAAGAATTTCATATTTCTCAGACTGACCGAAGAAGCAGGGGATCAGGGAGCTGCTCTTGCAAGGGGGAGGATTTAGAATTCCCCCAGCAAAAAGGGTTCAGAGCAAGTAAATTTATTTATGCTCAAAACAAAAATATTTATTTCGAGATGCAAAGCACTCCTAAATAATGCGTCCAGGTTTTAAGCAGCCCTAAATTTATTTATGGGGTTCTTTCCCCAGCTAAGAGCAAGAACTGTCCCTTTTCCTCTTTTCTTGGTGCTAAGGCAAAAATCGAAAAAATGAGAACTAGGCGTGATTTGAGAGCTTAATTCATCGAATGAGCCTTGACTTATTTGATTTGTACTCAAACTATTATTAAATACAGAGCAAGTAAGTAAATTAACCTAAAATATAAACCTGATCTGCCAAACTATTGCGATGCTAGACTTCATCCTATGACATCCGATCAATCCTCTGAGCAACCTGTATCTGAATCTGCCGCTGATAAAGCGTTCGACGTAGAACAGCTTGACAATACAGATGTTTTATTTCCCATTGTTGGCATTGCCGCCTCTGCGGGTGGATTAGAGGCATTTACGCAGTTACTCAGTCATTTGCTTGACGATACAGGGATGGCATTTGTGCTGATTCAACACTTAGATCCTAACCACAAGAGTCTGTTGAGCGAGATTCTGGCAAGAACAACTCAAATGCCCGTCACTGAAGTGCAAGACGGCGTGACTGTAGAACCGAACCAGGTCTACATTATTCCCCCTAACACTAAGATGATGTTGTCTGGTGGGGTGTTGCAACTCACGCCGCGAGAGAGAATTCAGGGGAAATATATGCCTGCTGATGCGTTCTTTAGTTCATTAGCAACGGATCGAGGGCACAAAGCGATCGCAGTGGTTCTATCTGGATCGGATGGAGATGGTGCGTTGGGGCTAAAGGCAATCAAGGCAGCCGGAGGCGTGACTTTTGCTCAGTGTGAAGACACGGCAAAATTCGATAGTATGCCCAATACCGCTGTTGCCACAGGGAATGTTGATTTTGTGCTGCCGCCTCAAAAAATTGCCGAGGAACTAGCAAACCTCAGTCGCAATCCTTTGATTTCGGACTCAGTGCCGCTGATCGCGGTTGAAAAATTGCCCGAACTAGTAGATGCCCTTGGGACTATTTTTGTGTTATTGCGATCAACAACTGGCGTTGACTTCAGCCACTACAAGCCTAATACCCTTGATCGCCGAATCCAGCGCCGAATGCTGTTGTATAAATTAGAAAAGTTAGAGGATTATGCCAAGTATTTGCAAAACAATCCAGGTGAAATCAAAGCCCTCTATGAAGAAATTCTGATCCACGTCACCTATTTTTTCCGCGATCCCGAAGCCTTTGAAGTGTTGAAAAAGCGAGTCTTTCCCACCATCACGAAAAACAAATCGTTAGAGTTGCCGATTCGGATTTGGGTGGCGGGGTGTTCCACGGGCGAAGAAGTGTATTCGATCGCCATCTCTTTGCTGGAGTTTTTGTCAGATAAAGTAACCCCACCGTCGATTCAGATTTTTGCCACAGACATCAGTGAGATAGCGATTGAGAAAGCTAGATCGGGCATTTATGCAGAGAATCAAATGGTGGAGGTTTCACCAGAGCGCCGTCGCAGATTCTTTAATGCCATTGAAGGCGGTGGATATCAAATTAGCAAAGCTGTACGCGAACTGTGTGTGTTTGCCCGACAAGACTTGAGCAGTGACCCCCCTTTTTCTAACTTAGATTTAGTTAGCTGTCGGAATGTACTGATTTACTTGGACGAAACCTTGCAAAAACGGATACTGCCCGTCTTTCATTACAGTCTCAACCCGACAGGCTTTCTGGTGCTAGGGACTTCAGAAAGCACAGGTAAATATTCGGAGTTGTTTACTCTGATTGACAAAAAGTATAAAATTTATGCCAAGAAGCTAACTGCAAATCGTCCAATTCTTTCGTTCGCTACCAGCAATTATCCAGTAGCAAAAATAGAGGAACCTAAGCCGACCAATGAGAATCCATCAGAGGAGTTTGATTTAGATAGAAAAACCGATCAACTGATCTTGAATCGCTATGCCCCAGTGGGTGTAGTAATCAACAACAAGATGGAGGTGCTGCAACTTCGGGGAGAAATCGATCTCTACTTAAAACTTGTACCTGGGAAAGCGAGTCTCAACTTATTTAAAATGGTGCGCCAAGGCTTGCTCGTAGAGCTACGCGCCGCCATTTATCAGGCACAACGGCAAAAAAATCTAGTTAAAAAGCAAGAGTTACGACTTGAAGAGGGCAATCTTTCAAAAATCATCAATATTGAGGTGATTCCATTCAAGCCTTCGACCGACGAAGAATTTTACTTTTTGATTTTATTTGAAGAAGCCCCACCCGTAGTTAACAACCTCAACGCGGTAAATCCTGAGAGCCAGGAGCAGCCAGAATTAGAGCGAGAGATTGTTCGGCTAACGCTTGAACTCGCAAACGCCAACCAAGAGAGGGCTGCGACTCAAGAATATCTGCAAGCGGTGATTCAAGAGCAAGAACACATCAATCAAGACCTGAAAGTTGCTAATGAAGAAATCCTCTCCAGCAATGAAGAGTTGCAAAGCACCAATGAGGAGCTAGAAACTGCCAAAGAAGAGATTCAGGCAACCAACGAAGAACTCAACACAACTAATGAAGAACTTCGCTCTCGAAATCAGGAATTACACCAAGTTAACAACGATCTGACGAATTTGCTTGCTAGTATCAATATTCCCATTTTGATATTGACTTCGGACTTACGGGTTCGACGTTTTACGCCGATGGCGCAACGGCTTTTCAATTTAATTCCCACCGATGCTGGACGACCTTTGAGCGATATCAGAGCGAATCTGAATATTCCTGATTTAGAACCTCTAATTTTAGAGGTACTTGACACACTCAGCATTAAAGAATTAGAAGTCCAAACCTTTGGGGGACATTGGTATAACCTCCGCATCCGTCCTTATCGCACCACAGAAAACCAGATTGACGGAATAGTGTTGGTGTTAATAGATATTGATGGTCTTAAACGTAATGCAGAAAGCTTAAAACAAGCCCGGAATTACGCTGAAGCGATTGTGGAGACGGTACAAGTGCCATTAATCGTGCTTGATTCTGATTTCCGGGTGAACAAAGCCAATCGCTCGTTTTATGAAACATTTCAGGTTTCACTATCAGAGACAACGCAATCTCTGATTTTTGAACTAGGGAATGGTCAGTGGAATCTACCTGGACTACAACAGATCCTAGAAGACATTCTGGTTAACGATACCACTATTCAAAACTTAGAGGTAGAGCATCGTTTTGAGCAGATTGGGCAGAAAACCATGCTGCTTAATGGTTGGAAAATTATTCAACAGGGAGACGTCCAAAGGATTTTGCTGGCGATTGAAGATATTAGCGATCGCAAGCAGTTTGAGTTAGAGCGATCTAAGCTTTTAGCACAGGAGCAGTCAGCCCGTCAAGAGGCCCAAATCGCCAACCGAGCTAAAGACGAATTCCTGTCGAATCTCTCCCATGAACTTCGTAACCCGCTTAATACTATACAGGGCTGGGCGCAACTTTTCCGCACCCGCAATTTAGATGAAGCAGCAGTCATTCGTGCCTGGGAAGTGGTGGAGCGGAGTGCTAAAGTGCAAGCTAAATTAATCGATGATATGCTGGATGTCGCACGGATTACGAGTGGAAAGCTTCATTTAAACACTCGTCTAATCGATTTAGTTTCAGTAGTGGATGCCGCCATTAAGTCTGTAGAATTTTCCGCAGAGGCGAAAAGCATTCAAATTATTTCACAGTTGAACTCGGCGACAGTTGTCGGAGATTTTGAGCGCTTACAGCAAGTTATGTGGAATTTACTTTCTAACGCGATTAAGTTCACTCCAGCCGATGGGCGAGTGGGAATCATACTCGAAGCTGTAAATACTCACGCCCAGATTCAAGTCAGCGACACAGGAATTGGCATCCGGGCAGACTTGCTGCCGTATGTTTTTGATCGCTTCCGCCAAGGAAATTCCAGCAGCAGCAAAACGAGTCAGGGGCTTGGATTGGGCTTGTCAATCGCCCGTCATCTTGTAGAACTTCACGGTGGAACAGTTCAAGCGCAAAGTCCAGGCGAGGGAAAAGGAACTACGATCACCATCAGGCTGCCTCTGCGCTCAATGCCGCCGAAGATTACACTGCCAAATTATTTAGAGCCGAGCATTTTGTCAAGGATTCCAGATACATTAGATGGTAAGACTCCATCCCTTATCCTTGAAGGGTTATGCATCTTGGCTGTAGACGATCAAGCTGATAGCCGCGACTTAATCAAGTGGATGTTAGAAGACTTCGGGGCTGAAGTAGTGGTTGTTACATCGGCAAGGGAAGCGATCGCGGCTCTAACTGAATCTCCTCGCAGATATGATGTACTTCTAGCAGATATTGGGATGCCAGATGAGGATGGTATCTCCCTGATTCGTCAAGTCAGAACGCTTGATGCTGAAGCTGGCGGACAAATTCCAGCAGCGGCAATCACTGCCTATGTCACTGAACAAGAGCGGCAAATGGCAATTGATGCTGGGTTTCAAATGCATCTAGCTAAACCGATTGAGCTTACTCAATTGGTATTCATGATTGCAAACTTGAGTGGACGAATTATAGATAATTTGTAATACTCGCCTCCGGCGAGAAGCAAGCTACGTAATGACGCTCGTTCCGACGCTCGATTACTCGCTCTAAGCGTTGGCGCAGCCTCTCTAAGAGTTGCCATGCCGTTGGCGAAGCCTTTCCAGGACTTATACCATTTCACTTTAATAATGATACAAATACGTTGGTAGGGGCACGGCATTGCCGTGCCCCTACGAGAAATCTATATGTATCAGGTTTTTCGTGAATTGGTATTACGCACTCAGATCCCCCAACCCCCTTAAAAAGGGGGCTTTAGAAGTTCCCCCCTTTTTAAGGGGGGCTAGGGGGGATCTAGGTTTCAGGCTTTAGTGCGTAAGTCCTACTCTCGTTCGCGTTAGCGTCTCTGAAAGAGAAGGCTTTACGCTGCGCTATCGCTACCGCTTCTCTACGAGACGCTACGCGAACGCTAACGTAATTTGTAATTTGTAATTGAGGATGCAGAGCAACTAATTTTAATTATGAAAAAGTAAAAAATGCACGGACTTTATATCTCAATACAGTTCAGTTAGTGATGTTTGACCCATATCATGTTTGAAGAAACGTTTGAATTACGTATAAATTGTATAATTTGCACCTAAAACATTCAAAAGTTATAGATGATGTTTGATATCTTTACTTAATAAGATACAAAACATGTTTGATTTATTCTATTAAAACAGAAAGTATCAACTATGAATTGAGGAATCAAAAGCATGACTGCAACCTTCATGAAGCTGCCTAAGTTTCGCAATACCCAATGGGTAAGCTTTGTTGGCGGAGAAGGGATTATACGAAGCTATACACCTGAATCTGGCACATGGACCTATCTGATTGAGATGGCATTAGGACTAGAGCCTGACTTTGGCAGAGTTGGTGCAGAAACGATGGTACTCCTCACCGAAGCAGATTTGCGGACGAAATAAGCAGGCTTTTAACAGGGCTACAACCTAATATTCCTCTCATCCGCTAGCTGACTTAATACAGGGTTGATTTAAATACAAACACCCAAGCATTTTTAAGGAAGATTTGTGACAGTTCATAAGCCTACAGCTACTCCGGCTGATCTTCCTCTATTGCGGCAATAGTTCGTTTCGTGGCAAAGCCGTTGAGAATAATGTCTCGAATTAAGGACGCCTCTTTATCCAAATTCATTGCATGATCTTCATATTTTGTTACGGCACTAGTTAAATTGTAACTTCTCATTTTTTCTGCCATTTGACGGGAGAATGTAACCTTTTCCTCCATTGTTCGCACAGCCGACCACAGCGCATTTTCGAGATTCTGAGTTTGCTCTGCCAAGAACACACTAGCTGTAAAGGAATGCCCCGTGTGACAGCGAAACCGTAGCGGATCTTCTTTGCCAATTTGCCAGATGCTGCCGTTGCACTCAGGGCAGGTGTAAGTCGTTCGAGTCCCTATCGCTTCTACACTCTCCAAAAACTCCTGGGTATTCATCTGCTGTTCAGCAATCTTGGATTCAATTTCAATTTCTTCGGTCACGGGGTATGCGTCCTCCTTAGCGGCGGGTTCCTTTGACAACTCCACTAGCAGGTCTGGGATTTCTGCGAGCGGCAAGCAGTAATCGACCTTTACATATCGCAAGGCGCTCTTTGCCATGCTGGGGTATTCTGCTTCATTCGGGTCTTGAACAATCGCCACTCCGCCCCGTTTCTTGATTGCCTGCAACCCCACCGTGCCATCATCGAGATAGCCAGTGAGTACCACACCTACTACCCTTGTACCATAAGCGCGGGCGGCTGAACGAAATAATGTATCGATCGCAGGTCGAAAGCGGTTTTCTTGAGGCCCGCGCACGACACGCATCGAGCCTTGATTGACCAACAGGTGATAATCGGGCGGTGCGACATAGATTCGTCTGGTTTGAATTGGCTCTCCATCTGATGGGTGAGATGCTGGGAGAGAGCTTACATCTGTAAGAATTTGAGGGAGAATGCTGGGCTTATCCGCTGCGAGGTGCTGAACAATGAAGAAAACAGCATCAATGTCAGCAGACAGAGTGCCCAAGATTGCGCCCAGTGCTTTGAGTCCACCTGCCGAAGTACCAATAACAATAATGTCGTGTCCAACCATAGATACCTTTTCTTATTAAATAAAAGCAGCCCAATGTTATCTATGTTTTTTGAATAATTAAACTTGAACCTCGCATGACTAGAGCATTTCCAGCCAGAGGCTCTTAACAAGGTTTTAAAGGAGTTTTTGCTTAAGTTGACACGTATGCATAGTTATACGCCCCTACAAATTTCTGTACCTTATGTGATTGGGAACCACTATATTTTCACCGGAGCAACCTTTTGAAAGCCGCGATCGGGTTGTCATTTTTATTGATGGATACAACATTATTCTACGCTGTGTTGCAACTATAAATTGTCATTTGTCTTCCTCATCTTCCTATTTGTCGTTCCGAGTCATAACCAGATAACTAGCAACTTATACCAATTCTGGATGAAGATGCGTTAAACCATATTTAAGTACAAGAAAAGAAAAACGTAGACGCAAATGCGAGTGCGTCTCGTAGAGAAGGACACAAAGAAAGAAGTACACCCGTAGGGGCACGGCATGCCCACAGGTGTCAACTTAACGTGAAAACCTATTGTGATAAGCATTTCAGAATTTTTCGATGTACCAACTAGATTTTAGATCCCCCCTAACCCCCCTTAAAAAGGGGGGAATTAGAGCCTTGTGCCCCCTTTTTAAGGGGGTTGGGGGATCTAAAACTATGGTAAATTGAGTGTTTGAGTTTAAGTTGACACCTGTGCGGCATGCCGTGCCCGTACACCTTGCGATATAATGTTGTACCGCATCTGACTGGGAACCGCTATAAGCCTTATTAATGAATATCAAAGGCTCATTAATGAGGTTCAAAGGCTCATTAATGAATATCAAAGGCTCATTAATGGAGTTCAAAGGCTCATTAATGAATATCAAAGGCTCATTAATGGAGTTCAAAGACTCATTAATGAATATCAAAGGTTCATTAATGAGATTCAAAGACTCATTGTTGCATTCTAAAATATATTTCCTCTGCCCTTTGCCCTCTGCCTCATCACAATCCCTGCCATTCTCGCTCAGAGAGTTCTTTTATCGGCAACAACAAACTGGCTTCAATCTCCTGCCGCACAACGTCTGTTACCTCACAGTTGCTATTAAGGCAGTCGATAAGCAACTGATTGGCATCATAATATTGCTGCAATACTTGCTGTTGCTCAGGGCTGAAGTGCCAGTGATGCTCAATGTTTCGATGCTTGGCGATAATCGCCTTTAACCGTTCCATCCAGGTAGGGTAACTTTTTTGCCACCACGTCTGAAACCTTTCTTTACTTTGTTCAGGATCAGGCAGTAAGTCTTTAAGTTGTTGTAAAGCTTGACGTAAGCCAGCATCTTGAACAATTGCTAAAGCATCACTCAGAGCATCCTCGCAGGCATGAACATCGGCAAAATTAGATTTGCAGTCAATAGTGCATTCCATTACTAAGTTATCTAATGCCGCATCCAAAAAAATACCTCGATCGAGGATGCAGGCGAGGGCAAAGTGCTGAGTAAGGTGAGGAGTTCGAGCCAGCGCAAGGTAAAACGCGCGAGTTGCAGCAGGCTGGGGAGGAGATGCAAGGGACTTTTGGCTTGCCCAAGTTAAAAACTTTTGCAAATATGGATCTTGAGCCACTAGCGCATCAACTTGTTGCTTCATCAACTGCACCAGAAAATCTGCACTCCGCAGCATGGCAACCGTTAACAAAAAGATTTCGCGCCACCTGGGTTCAGTAATATGATTCACCAGACGTTCTAACGGTTGTTCTAATGCTTGTAAATTATGATTAGCGACGATTTGTCGAGCAGTCAGGTATTCTTGAAACGTTAAAGAAGAGAAGGAGAAAATCCCCCGCACTCGTTCTGCTAGTAATCCATGTTGCAACTCTATCGCTTGAAGTACACTTTCACTGTCTAATTGCAATTGCTCTGGTTCGGTGGAAGCATTCGGCAAATCACTAATATAGTCGCTAATGTATTGCTCAACAATATGTTGTTCAAAAAAGTAATTACCCTGCTCAAATGTCGTATTAGCAACCTGACTCAGCAACTTCAGCTTTTGTGGTAATAAAAAACCTTCGTACACTTCATCCCGCTCAATTCCTTTGGCTTCGTCCCATTTGCTAAGTAGGAGGTCTAAACATTGCTTATAAAACGCAGCTTTTTGGGTTGGGAATTTGTTTTGGTGATGAAAAACCCAGCAGGCGAGATGCAAAAACAAGGGGGTGACGGCAAGCCTACGAAATTGCAAGTTTTCGGGTAAATCTAGTTTCTCGATAAACTTAACTGCCTGTTCTTGTTTATCCTGAATGTTCGTTTTTGTGAGTGCTGTAAACCACTTCTGAGCAAAAGCAACAATTTGGTCTTGACTAAAGGGGGCAATTTCAACATCTGTAAAGCGTCTGAGGTTGAAAGCTTTAGCTGCCGTGCGGCAGGTGACGACAAACATATTCTTTTGATACTTTTCAGAGAGTCTGCGAATCTCATTGACAACACCCTTGCTCTGTTGCTGGAGTACTTCATCTAATCCATCCAGCAACAGCAACACTCTGCCCTCTAACAACAAAGTTTCTAGCACAGATGGATCTGAAATCCCACAGGTGAGGAATTCTTTGCAAATATAGTTGAGTAAGTGGAACTCCTCTGCTTCTTTAGATTCGTCGGCAAAATCTCTTAAGGTGACAAAAATCGGAACCCGATTTGCTGCAAATCTACCTCGGTTGCATTGAATCGCCAGATGTTGTAAAAACGTGGTTTTACCTGCTCCCGGTTTACCCAACACCCGCAGCTTTGAGTAAGTTTCAACTGCCGTGATCCCCGCGATTTGTATTTGGGATACTTCACCTAAACCAAAGCGCTCAAATTCTTTTGATGTAAACTTTTGCAAATCAGCAAACTCTAACCACTGAAAGCTGGCAATCTCTTCCAAAATGTTGACATCGATGTAAATGTCGTCGATTTTAACGGGGCGACTAACATCTAATAACTGCAAAGTGCCGCATTGGTCTTGAATTTTGTCAAAGCGTTGCGATCGCACTTGTTGTACTAGAGCATCAATATCTAAAAATTCAGCTGCACCAAGTTCTTTTGATTCAGGGAATTCTTCTGGAGGATTAGCCGCAATCTCTCGCCAATTCAACGACAACACAGAACAAATTTCTATAAAGATATGACGCTCAACCGGACGCCCACTAAAAAACCGCCAAATTGGTTGGCGAGTCTTTAAGTTGACTTCAAAAGCCAAATTTTCTTGTGTCCACCCCTTATGAGCGAACGCTTTTTTAGCTTGTTGAATCCCAGCGAGAGATCCCTGGAGCGATCGCTTGACCATAGGAGCTTACACACATCATATAAAAATTCTTCGATTTGACATTCTTTATACATGTAGTTTTGTAACTACTTAGAAACTAAGTGAGCTATTTTTAAACGCTAATGATTTATTTAAAGCATCTTCAGCCAATATCCTGTCATTGCATTTTTTAAAAAATCTGGGTAATTAAAGTATTTTTTATAACTTTATATTGCTTATTAGAGAAAGCTTTTGTATATCTAGTACCACTAGAGGTACGGCAAGCCTAAAATTTATGTACGATTGGGTACTCATAATTATTGTACAACTTATGTACGCTTAAATGTACTTATGTAGAAACTTAGCTTGTTATAATTAATATCTAAATAACTTAGCTCAAGCTTGTGATTTAGAGGTTTATCTACCGTGAGGCTTAGATTCTCAAATCCTTTTCTTGTGTTGCTAGCTGGCTTTTTAAACATAATTGTCTTTACGATACATTATCAACGCAAACTTATTTAAAGCATCAGAATTTTTTATTGATTTCAATAGTTATAGCGTTTTATTGTCAAGCCTACTTATTCAGCAAAATCCTTATTAACAAGAAAGAATACATGGGCGACTTCGCCAGAATAAGAAATTGAATTCTGTGCGAATGGTGGATAAATAAACAGTGAAACAGCACACCAAATTGAAAGTTTGCTGCAAAACAATCAGTCTTGGGTCTGAATCCCTCACTGATAGCGACGCGCAAAGCGAGTCCACGTACTCTTACAAAGAAGCAAGCTACGCTTTTAGCGTCTCGTAGAGAGCGTCTTGATTCTAACGAATGTATTCTCAATTAAGAACTTTATTGTTTATGTACACACCTACAGCTGATAAGAAGCCGTCAAAGCTACCGCCAAAGCATCCGCAGCATCATCAGGCTTGGGAATTTCATCTAAATCCAACTCCCGCGCCACCGCTTCTTGCACATCTAACTTATCAGCATTGCCATAGCCTGTTAAAGCTTGCTTAATTTGAGCAGGAGTAAACTCTACGTAGGGAAGACGACGTTGACCCAACACTAAAATTAATATACCCCGCGCCTGTGCAACCAGGATTGTACTTGACATACGATAGAAAAATAGTTTCTCGATCGCCACTAAATCCGGTTTAAATTCCTCCATCAGGGTGTGTAAATCATCGAATAAGGTACATAGGCGCTGTCCCATTTCTACATCTGCCGACGTTTTGATTACCCCAAAATCCAGCATATTTACTCTAGTCTCTTGTATCTTGTTGGGGATTTGTGTGCAGGTAATTACCCCAAATCCTAAAATTGCCAGTCCTGGATCTAATCCTAAAATTCGTTTTTCCATTAAATTCACTTTTACCAAGCCAGGGTATTGTTTAACTAGGAATACTGGCAATCTTGACCACTTGCTCTTAGTCTAATGGGATTGACAAATATAATAGTTTCACGCCTAATGTTTTAAACCAAGTGGTGTACATTTTCTGTTAATTATTATTTGTAGCACTGCTCCAAATCAGGTATGTCAATTGGTTTTCTCAGACAAGCCCTCAACGCCCTGCAAAAGCAGTCGCGTTCTCGTACTTCCTATCGGGTTAACCAGTGGTTTAAATGGTTATCCCCTGGACTATCGGTAAAACGTTGGTTCTTGATTAGTGTTGGGGGTGTACTGCTGGCAAGTTTGGGGTTAGCTATCTGGATTAAACTGACCCCAATTTTTTGGATGATTGAGTTGTTTAGGAGTTTTCTAGGAGTAATCACCAACATTTTACCCAACTATATCAGTGGGCCTTTGGTGCTGCTTGGTGGCTTACTGTTAGTACTTTGGGGGCAAACTCGCACTGTAGGCTCAATTACTAAGGTACTAAGAACAGAAGGCGGAGAAGAACTCATCGATGTCTTGCTGGCCCATCATCGATTGTACCGAGGTCCGAAAATAGTGGTAATTGGTGGTGGTACAGGACTTTCTACCTTGTTGAGGGGACTAAAAACCTACAGCGCTAATATTACTGCGATTGTCACTGTCGCCGATGATGGTGGATCTTCTGGGCGGTTGCGTCAAGAATTTGGAGTATTACCACCAGGGGATATTCGCAATTGTTTGGCTGCTTTAGCAGATGAAGAAAAGTTATTAACAGAATTGTTTCAATACCGTTTTCGGGCTGGAGATGGGTTAACGGGTCACAGTTTTGGTAATTTGTTTTTAACGGCAATGAGTGATATTACTGGAGATTTAGAACAAGCTGTTGCAGCCAGTTCCAAAGTGCTAGCGGTACGGGGACAGGTACTACCAGCAACACTCAGTGATGTTCGTCTCTGGGCAGAATTAGCCGATGGTCGCCGCATTGATGGGGAGTCTAGCATTCCCAAAGCTGGTGGTAAAATTGTCAAAATTGGCTGCATTCCAGCTAATCCTCCGGCGGTACCAGCAGCTATTAAGGCAATTAAAGAAGCTGATTACATTATTATTGGCCCAGGTAGCCTTTATACCAGCCTAATTCCTAATTTATTAGTACCAGAAATTGCCGATGCGATCGCTCAAACAGATGTCCCCCGTATTTATATCTGCAATATAATGACTCAACCAGGAGAAACTGAAGGCTACACTGTTGCAGATCACATCAGAGCAATTGATGCTGCTTGTGGGCAAAGACGGCTATTCGATGCTGTGCTGATACACAAAAAATCCCCCTCGGAACAATCACTCATGCGTTACGCTCAACAAAACTCCCATCCCGTTTTCCTGGATAGAGAAGCCGTAACTCAGCTAGGGCGAAGGATTGTTCCAGCTAATGTTTTGTATGAAGATGAAACGGGTGTTGTCCGCCACAATCCGCAGAATCTAGCACGAGTGTTGTTGCGGTGGTACGGTAGAGCTCATCACGGAAGATGAAAATTAGTCATTTGTCCTTTGTTTAGACTAATGACTAATGACTAATGACTAATGACTGATTATGAAAATTTTTCTTGCAGATACAGAGGCGACGCTGCGCTTAGGTATTACTCTCGGTGAATCCCTGACTCCTGGCAGTGTAATTTTACTAGAAGGTGATTTAGGTGCTGGTAAAACTACGCTAGTTCAAGGTATTGGCAAAGGTTTGGGAATCGCTGAACCTATTGTCAGCCCCACTTTCACCCTGATTAATGAGTACACGGAAGGACGCTTCCCCCTGTACCACCTAGATTTATATCGCTTAGAACCACAAGAAGTTGCAGCCCTGAATTTAGAAAGTTACTGGGAAGGTGTTGAAGTCATACCAGGAATTGTCGCAGTTGAATGGGCAAAACGATTGCCCTACAAGCCAGATAGCTATCTAAGTGTAAGCTTAACTTATGGAAATGAGGGCACTCGTCAAGTCGAACTCATCCCATTCAATTGTGCTATTAGCGAAGTCACTGCCGCCATTTAAGCTCATCTCCCGACTTATAGCGGTTCCCACTCAGATGCGATACAACATTATATCGCAAGGTGTAGGGGCACGGCATGCCGTGCCCCTACGGGTGTACCTCACGTAAACGAGAACCGCTACAAGTACGAGAAATGTCACTTTCTTGAGCAGAACACGAGCAAATTTCTGCAAACAGTCGAGGCAGAACTCTACACTCGTTCTATCTGCCACTACCACGCTCACCACTGGAAATTACTAACATTTTTATCTCAATCCAAAATAAATGAAAAAATTTTGTAACAGCAGCTTTATTGCTGCAATAATCAGTTCAAAAACTGATTTAGATAGTGTATGAATTAAGAAAATGTCAACTGTTGTTGGGTTAAATGAGAGTTTTCATAAAACTTAGTCAGCTTGGTTTAACCCGATTAGTTCTCTACTATCATTAAGAGAACAAATCTGGATTATTTAGCAGCCAAAGCTAGTAGAGAAAAGTTAAACAACATCAAGTTTTGTAGAAGTTGTCTAACTTTTCCTTATCCTCAGTATACCCAAAACAAAGTCATAATATATACACAAAAATACTGATTTATTGAAGTTTGAAAATTAATTTAAATAATTTTAAATAGCAATAAGTTCTTCTCTGCACATCTGTAGTTAACGCTGGTATTAATAAAATTTTAAATAAAACATCTCGTATTTCTACATAATTATCGTAGAAATACGAGATGTTTTATCCTATATGAGTTGGCACTAATATGCCTAAGTGGATGCACTAATTATCTTTAATGAAAGAGGCGATCGCCTTTTTTATCGGAGAACCGGAGTCGTCTCTGGTATAGTACGTAAGACCTTGATCCATGAATGTAGAAGTAGTATCTATTAACTGCTGAATAATCTCCGAATTAGTGTTATCTATTTCTACACTGACTTTTTCCCCTGTAAATCGGTTTTTGCGATCTTCCGGAGCTAATACAATACGAGGATCTTTATAAGTTTCTTTTGGCTTAGGTTTAAATGTCTCATTTAAGTCAAACTGAAGACGTAAGTAACGTTTAGAATCGTATCCACCCATGATTTGTCGGCAAATAGTACTATCAATCTCAGATGTAGGTTCCATAAAGATGTTAGTCAGATTTTTTACCCAGTCTAAGCCTCTCCATTTGCTTATTTGCTTATATTGATAAGGTTCACCAGTTTGACCTGTGCCGATAGAAAGGATAGAAATATCTTCTAATCGCAGATTATCTAGTTTATATTTTTGCTTGATTGTTGGAGATTCTGAAGATTGACTGATCCTCATCACTAGACTCAAAGCTGCGAGAGCGGGGTTGTTAGCAGAAACTCCTCCATCAATGTGTGGAAATTCCCAATCACCAAATTTTTCTTTATCTACAGGTTCTAATTTATATGGTGGAAAAAAAGTAGGAGCAGAGGCAGAAGCGGTACATATCTCCCATAAATAACAGTCATCGTACCATCTGTCTCCTAAATCGGGATGACAGTTTGTAAAAAAGGTTGTATTACGATATAGCGTATCGTAAGCAAGAATCAAGAGAATAGGTTTTTCAATATCCTTTATTCTTGTGGATTTATACGCATCTTTGAGGACGTTAACAATTCCATCATGAGAATATTTAGATTCTGAAAATACATCAAGAATTGATTTGATAATGGACGGCAAGTTTTTATAGCGATCTTTTCTATCTAACGGGAATATATCTTTACCTCTATCTTTATACAGTTTAATCAGTTCATCACTCTGCTTTCCTACAGCAATCCCTCCTGCTAATATTGAACCCGTAGAAGTGCCAGCAATCAGATCAAAGTATTCGTGTAAAAAGTTTCCCTTCCCCTGATTTCTAATTTCTTGTTCTACTTGTTGAAGTATTCGTGCTGCAACGACTCCACGAATACCGCCACCATCCAAAGCTAAAATTTTAAAGGACATAGCAATTCTCCATTGATTATTTCTATGGTTATGTTTCCGGGCATAGTTTCTGGGGACAAGCATCATGAAATGAATCGCAATACAGTTCCATTAGCTTGTTTACTCTTATCCGGCTGGAAGATACCTCAGTTTTTTTACGTAGATGCATATTCCGACGGAGAAGCAAGCTGCGCGTAAGCGTCCCACAGGGAACGAGAGAAGCGGCTTGCCGCAGGCTACCGCCTTCTGGTGCGTCGGCTTTTGTCAGCACGCAGCGTTTCCTTAGAGAAGGACGCCTTGCAGGAAAAAGAAGAAAAAGTATGTAATCTTATAGCGGCAAAGAATTAGTTATTGAAAATTGGGCTTGAAACACTTAGAAATAAATTCAGGGTTTCAAGTTGCAATTTTTGATACAGAGACAAGTCAATACCCTTTGGTTAAAAGGGTAAAAGAGGAAAAAAAAGGATTTTCGCTTTTTAGTTTTAACCAAACCGCATTGGTTTAGTCTTGACTCTGGATAGATGAAAATCTTGCCAGTTCAAGTATGACTTTGATGTATAATTCTCTGTCTACTACGTAATATTAAATAAATATTTGCTACAAGAAAGTTAAAGCTTGACCCCGCACTTGCGTATTTACCTGGCCTTTGTCATAAACTATTTCACCACCAACAATGGTGGTTGTAGCCCAGCCGGTGAGGTTCCAGCCTTCAAAGGGACTCCAACGGCACTTGGTTAACAGTTCCTCGCGCCGGACTGGACGGTATGTGTTTAAATCTACAAGCACTAAATCGGCATCATAACCAGGTGCGATCGCTCCTTTATTGGAAATACCATAAGCCACAGCTACATTCTTAGACATCCAGTTAACAACTTGGGCCACAGTACACTTTCCCTGCATCGCCGCAGTTAACATCAAAGCTAAGGAAGTTTCCACCCCAGGCATTCCCGAAGGACTATTGGGGTATTCTTGAGCTTTTTCTTCTAAGGTGTGCGGCGCGTGATCTGTAGCAATAAAATCAATCACGCCATCGCGCAAAGCTTGCCAGAGAACTTCGTTATCATGGGGCGATCGCAACGGTGGATTCATCTGTGCCAAAGTACCAATCTGCTCATAAGCACTGGTATTCAACAACAAATGCTGTGGTGTCACCTCCGCTGTTACCCAACTAGGTTTTTCCTGACGCAGCAAATCTGCTTCTTCGGCAGTTGACATGTGCAGAATATGCAACCGACGTTGATATTTTTGAGAAAGTTTTAATGCCAGTTGGGTTGCAAGCAAAGCCGCTTGATTATCTTGAATTTGCGAGTGAACAGCTGGATCGTGAATGTTGGCAAATTCTTGGCGGCGTTGGTTGATTCTAGCTTGATCTTCGGCATGAACGGCAATCAAGCGATCGCCTTTAGCAAATATCGCAGAGAGTGCTGTTTCGCCATCAACTAACAACTGGCCATGCATCGACCCCATAAAAATCTTAATTCCTGGTGTTGGCTTTGCTAAAAGCAAATCTGGTAGATTCTCTGGTGTTGCCCCAATAAAAAAGCCATAATTAACCAAGGACTTTTGTGAGGCCCGTTGTAGCTTGTCGTCTAAAGCCTGCTGTGTCGTTGTCAGGGGGCGCGTATTGGGCATTTCTAAAAATGTTGTGACTCCGCCTTTAGCACAGGCACAACTGGCGGTGAATAAATCTTCCTTATGTTCTAGTCCAGGTTCCCGGAAATGTACCTGGGGATCAATAACTCCTGGCAACAAAGTTAACCCTTCTGCGTCAATTTCAGTGGCTAGTGCCGTTTCGGAGATTTCTGGTGCAACTTCGACTATTTGGCGATCGCGGGTCAACACATCCCCAATCATCAGTTCACCATTGGGTAGAATTATGCGAGCGCGGCGAATCAGTAAAATTTGTGGAGATGACATAGGGTTAACAAAGTTTAGACAGGGAGCTATGTATTACAGAGAACCATACTTTTAGGTTAAACTTATTCGCGCCCGGAGTAACCAATTTTTGCCGCGCGTTAAAAAAAAGTTTATTTTTAATTTATGAAGAACCCCGTCAAATCCACAATCTAAAATTGGTAGTCAAGATGGGAACATGACTAGGAAATTAAAATTTTCCCGTTAAGATTAACAGATAAAGTCTCACTAGGCGAGTTAATTACCTACATTTTTCCTTCCGTTAAGTAATTTCATGCAAAATCAAGTGTCTGATAACAACTCTAGTCAACAACCCGATAATTCTTGGATCGCAGAGCTAGGTAGAACAGTGGTATTAAGCATTGTTCTCGCTCTGGGAATTCGTACCTTTGTTGCTGAAGCACGTTGGATTCCTTCTGGGTCGATGGAACCGACTCTGCATGGTACGCCAAACCAGTGGGAGGCAGACAAAATCATTGTCGATAAGTTGAAGTATAAATTTGCTGACCCGCAGCGGGGAGATATTGTAGTATTTTCGCCTACAAAAGAGCTACAAAAAGAACAATACCAGGACGCTTTTATTAAACGTGTAATTGGCTTACCTGGAGAAAAAATACAACTTAGGGATGGCAAAGTTTATATCAACAACAAACCCCTCCCAGAAGCCAATTACCTCAGTTCTGGTCAGAGTACAATCATTGATGTTTGCCAATCAGGACCACAGCCACCTTTTTTGGCGAAACCCCAGACTATACCAGCCGATTCATATTTAGTACTAGGTGATAATCGGAACAATAGTTACGATGGTCGTTGCTGGGGTGTTGTCCCCCGCGAGAATATTATTGGGCGGGCTGTAGTTCGCTTCTGGCCTCTAAATCATGTTGGAGGAATAGATAAATCGCCAATATATCCATAATTAACAATATTATTGAGACTCCCCTCGTTGAACAAGTAACGCCAGTGCTTGCTTGGAAAACAGGGGATTCTTAAGTCTTAGGGGAGCCAATACTTAACCCCAGGTACGCCTCGCTTATGCTAACGCCAAGCATCTTGACCGTAGCTGCAAGTCCTCGGAGGAATACTATTTGAGCGCCTGCCACATCTCTATCGGTTGTGTAGCTGTAATTTAAACAAACATGAATGCGTTCTAATAGCTTTTTTTTGTCTGTCTCAGTTTGGCAATTTGGACAAATTTGACTTGTTTTGCGACTATCTACTTTCTGAAAATACATGCCACGTTTCAAACAAGTCTGTTCTAATATTTTGAAATAATTGTCCAGATCGAGCATCTTTGCACAGTTAGCATAACGTACCATCCAGATTGTCTAAACTTAACCGCTCCAATTTTAGGCGCTCAGACTTTTCGCAAAATTTAAAATCCAAAATTGCTATGATGCCTTACTTAGCTAAGATTTTACTGTATCCAGTTAAGTCACTGGATGGTGTTGAAGTTGAGAACGCTAGAGTTCTTGCCAGTGGCGCACTACAGTATGACCGCGAGTTTGCAATTTTTAATGAACAGGGTAAATTTGTCAATGGCAAGCGTCATGCGAAAATCCATTTGTTAAGGGCACAATTTGCACTCTTAAATAGAACTATCTCGTTGCAAATCCCAGACGGCGACTCACAACAACTTTTTCATTTGGATGAGGAACGGCAAGCATTAGAAGCAACTTTGAGTAATTTTTTTGAGTTTGCTGTCACATTAAGGCAAAACTCTCTGATGGGTTTTCCTGACGATACACACTCACTTGGCCCAACGGTAATTAGTACAGCAACATTGACAGAAGTAGCTTCTTGGTTTCCCGGTTTAAGTGTAGATGAAATGCGCCGTCGGATGCGTGCCAATATCGAGATTGATGGTGTACCAGCATTTTGGGAAGATCGGCTATTTAGTAAACAAGGTGATTTAGTCTCCTTTCGAGTGGGAAATATCGATTTTTTTGGGGTTAATCCATGTCAGCGTTGTATAGTCCCAACACGCGATTCTTACTTAGGAGAAGCTTACCCAAACTTTCAAAAAATCTTTGCAACCCAGCGACAAGCAACTCTGCCAAATTGGGTTGATGCATCGCCTTTTAATCACTTTTACAGATTGAGTGTCAATACCCAATTACCCCTATCGTCAGCCGGGAAAATTTTACAAATCGGCGATGAGGTTGACATATTTCCACAACAAAATTAACATTTATTTAAAATAAAAAAATCCAAGGTAAATTTTTTGGAATTTTTTTTATTTTTACTGTGTATTTGCATAAAAAGTTTAAAATTGCTGTAGTTAAAGATAAGTTTTTGTACAAGTCTAGAGGTTTGGAGACCAAAAAATCAAAACATTAGCAATTAAAAATTAAATTTAGGATTGAATGCTAATGGCGACCTAAATTTTAGAATGGCATACTGTAACTTATTAGTTAAATTTCAGTTCATTCAATAAAATCTGTTGACACATTGCCAAATAAAACTGAGCAAATTAAGGTGTAAGCACAAAGTTTGAAAATTAGGCGTTGGAGGAACTCAGCCAGTCAAACAAGTATAAGAATTTGTGCTTTGTTATACTAGAGATTGCAAAAATATGTCATAGTAAAAGCAAATACCCGCAGTAATTATCCTGAGGCTAAGTGTAGCGGATATGGCAAAAATACCTCTAATATATCTTGGGGAAGAAGCAAACAACAATGTTATCCAAACTTCAGCCCGTCAAATCCATTAATCGCTTAGTTGGCATTTGTGCCAAGATGCCCCTGAAGTATGTTTTGATTGTGCCCTTTATATTGCAAATTTGTGGGGCGGTGGGGCTTGTGGGCTATCTTTCGTATCAAAACGGACAAAAAGCAGTGAAGGAGCTTGCTAATCAATTAGAAAATGAAATCTGCGATCGCATTGAACAGCATCTTGATAGGTATTTAACAACCCCAAAGCAAATTAATCAAATAAACTTAGATGCAATTGAGCTAGATTTGATCAATCTTTCGGACTTTAAAACCACCGGAAATTACTTTTGGAAACAAATGCAGGTTTTCAATGTTGGCTACAACAGCTTTGCCAATTCCAAAGGTGAATTTATCGGTATTGAACGTTTAGATAATGGCACGCTCTTAATTAATGAAGTTACGAAAAAGCATGGTATCGGAAAACTTCATGTTTATAATTCAGACCTGAAAGGTAATCGCCGCCAGCTTCAGCAAGTTAAAAATTACGATCCTCGTGTAGAAGCATGGTATGCAGATGCCGCCAAGATGGGCAAACCAATTTGGAGTCAAATTTATCAATGGGAAGATAAACTAGAAGTTTTATCTATATCTTCCAGCTATCCTGTTTACGATAAAACTCACAAATTTATTGGGGTGATTAGTGTTGATTTGATATTGTCACAAATCAGCAACTTTTTAGCCAACTTAAACACCGAAAAATCGGGTAAAACTTTTATTTTAGAGCGTTCCGGGTTAATAGTGGCTTCTTCTACTACCGAGCCACCATATACTATTATTAATGGTCAAATAAAACGTCGATCAGCATTAGACAGTCAAAATTATTTAATTCGACTCACAACCCAGTCTTTGATCAAACGCTTTGGCAGTCTTGAGTTGATGGTCGGGAAGCAACAGCTAAACTTTACCGCCGATGGAATGCGTTATTTTGTGCAGGTAAAAAGTTGGAGGGACGAGCTGGGTTTAGATTGGTTAATCGTGGCGGTGATTCCCGAAAGCGAATTTATGGGGCAAATTAACGCCAACACCCGCATCACCATTTTGCTGTGCATAGTTGCTTTTTTAGTGGCTATAATAATTGGAATTTTGACTGCTCAGTGGGTAATTAAGCCGATTTTACAATTAAATACATTAGCTAAGAAAATTGCTAAAGGTGAATGGGAGCAAATACCAGAAATTCAGCGTTCCGATGAACTGGGGGAACTAGCCAAGTCATTTGAAACTATGGCAAAGCAACTCCAAGCATCCTTTAGTACTTTGTCAGCAAAGAATGCTCAGATGCAAGTCTTAAATGAGGCGCTATCTCACAGTCAGAGTCGGCTGACTCAATTTTTAGAAGCCATGCCAGTAGGTGTATTTATTATAGATGCTGAAGGTGAACCTTATTATACAAATCAACTTGGGCAGCAAATTCTTGGTCAAGGAGCGATCGCAGAAGTTAGCGCCGAACAATTGTCAGAGGTATATCAAGCTTACCTTAGCGAGACAGATCAACTTTACCCCAGCGATCGCCTGCCGATTTTGAGAGCATTGCTTGGGGAAAGCGCCAGGATTGATGATATGGAAATTCGCTATTTTGGCAAGATTATTCCCATTGAAGTTTTGGGAAAGCCAATTTATGATGAATCAGGAAATCTTGCTTTTGCGATCGCCACATTTTTTGATATCACCCAACGCAAACAAGCAGAAAAGTTATTAGCAGAATATAATCGCACCCTAGAGACTCAAGTAAAAAAACGTACTGAAGAGTTCCAGCAAGCTATCGAGCAACTGCAAACCGCTCAACAAGAACTGATTCAATCGCAAAAAATTGCCGCACAGGAACAACAAGTAGCTGTTCGTGAAGCGGCGCGAAGCGCTGCCGCTAACCTCGCCAAAAGCGAATTCCTTGCTAACATGAGCCACGAGCTGCGTACCCCACTTAATGCCATTCTCGGTTTTACCCAAGTCATGAGCCGAGATTATTCGCTATCTGGGGAACATCAAGAAAACTTGGCAATTATTAATCGTGCTGGCGAACATCTACTCAACTTAATTAACGACATTCTAGAAATGTCCAAAATCGAAGCTGGCAGAATCACATTAAATAGCAGCAGCTTTGACTTAATTCATGTGTTGAAGAAGTTAGAAGAGATGTTGCACTTGCGTGCTGCATCTAAAAATTTAGAATTAGTGTTTGAATATGCACAAAACATTCCTAAGTACATAGAAACGGACGAAAATAAACTGTGTCAAGTTTTGCTCAACCTTTTGGGAAATGCCATTAAATTTACTAATACTGGGAGGGTGACGCTACGGGTGAGACTGGGGGATGGGGGCTGGGGAACTGGAGAGCAGAGAGAGCAAAATTTTCCTCATCCCCCTCATCTCTTTTTCGAGGTACAAGACACTGGCTGCGGTATTACCCTACAAGAAATTGACTTGTTGTTTGAAGCTTTTGAGCAAACTGAAATCGGCAGAAAATCCCAACAAGGGACAGGCTTGGGTTTAGCGATTAGTCGTAAATACGTGCAACTGATGGGAGGAGATATTACTGTCAGCAGTATGCCTGGCGTCGGTAGTACATTTGCCTTTGATGTTCAAATTGCTCTAACTTGCCCCAGAGAAATCCCGATAAACCAAATTAAATCCCAAATTTTAACTTTAGCACCTACTGAAAAAGCATACCGCATCTTAGTAGTTGACGACTCCAAAGAAAGCCGGATGTTGCTAGTTAAAATTCTCACATCTGTTGGCTTTGAAGTCAGAGAAGCTACAGATGGTAGTGAAGCAGTTGCTAATTGGGAATCTTGGCAACCACACTTGATTTTTATGGATATGCGAATGCCGATTATGGACGGTTACGAAGCGACAAGAATAATTAAAGCTAAACAAATAGGGCATGGGATAGCCAATACGTTGCTGAGGTTCCCAAAATTGAAACAGCTGGTGTCATCGGGGAACCAGTACCTTACGGGAGGTTTTCCTGATTCAGGTGATTGCGAAGTTCCCAAAGTTATACCCCTATTCAAAAGCCAGCTACGCGCAGCATCTCCCACTCTAGAAGCAACTGGTGTCATGGGAAACGATGCTTCTGGTGCGTTCATAAAGCGATCGCCAACAACCCTGGCTCCCCTTTACAACTTCTCTGGGGCAGGGCAGGGTTGCTTCAATACACACACGATCATTATTGCCCTAACTGCTAGCGCCTTTGAAGAAGAACGCCAGAAAATTTTGTCCATTGGCTGCGATGATTTTATACGCAAGCCATTCACACAAGAAGTATTATTGGAAAAACTAAGCCAACATCTGGGTGTAAAGTATACCAACCAAGTAGAAACCACAAACACAACAGTTGTCGATCAACCCCCACAGATATTTGTCAGTGTTGCCGAACTCCTGAGCCGTTTATCACAAATGTCACCTGAGTGGCTCCAACATATTTACTATGCCGCAGCCAGCTGTAGCGATGAACTGATTTTAGAGTTACTCAAACAAATTCCATCAGATAATGGTCAAGTTTTCAAAGTTCTCAGGGATTTAGCGAATAACTACCAGTTTGAGAAAATCATGGAATTGACTAAAACAAACGTAGAATGAATTACGAGCATTTAGACCCTAATAAAAAAGATATTTTGATCATTGACGATATGGCGGACAACCTCCGGGTTTTATCCTCCATATTGACAAGGGAAGGGTATAACGTTCGTAAAGCCTTGAACTGGCAAATGGCACTGACAGCAACTCAAACAGTATTACCGGATTTGATTCTACTTGATATTATGATGCCAGAAGTAGATGGCTATGAAATTTGTCAAACCTTTAAAGCTTGGGAGCTAACAGCCGATATTCCGGTGATTTTTATTAGCGCTTTAGATGATGTTTTTGACAAAGTTAAAGCCTTTAAGATGGGTGGTGTTGACTACATCACCAAACCTTTTGAGTTTCAAGAAGTTATAGTGCGCGTGCAAAATCAACTGGCATTGAGGTCGGCGCGATTAGAAATCTTGAAACTAAATGTCGAACTAGAACATCGAGTAAAAGAACGAACTGGGGAGCTAGAAAAAGCCCTACAAAAACTCCAGAAAGAAATCAATTCCCGCCAAAAATTGCAAAGTCAATTGCTAGAGATAGCATTGCATGATTCACTGACTGGATTACCAAACCGAGTTTTGTTTATCAGGCGATTAGAAAACGCTCTCAATCGGGCGAAACAAGAATCTAGTTATCAGTTTGCTCTCCTTTTTTTGGACTGCGATCGCTTCAAAGTTATCAATGATTCTCTTGGACATCTAGTAGGAGATGAATTGCTGATAGCCATCGCTCGTCGCCTACAAGCATGTCTGACACCTATTCATACTCTAGCGCGATTAGGCGGTGACGAATTTGCAATTCTCTTAGAAAATATTACAGATATCAATATAGCAATCCAAGTTGCTGAACGGATTCTGCAACAGCTATCACTCGCTTTTAAACTGTCAAGATATGAAGTATTTATGAATGCCAGTATTGGTATTAGTTGGGGCAATAAAGATTACGATCGCCCAGAGTATTTATTGCGGGATGCTGATACGGCAATGTATCGGGCCAAAGCTCAAGGAAGAGCCAAATATCACGTTTTCAATCCAGCGATGCATCAGGAAGCTATTCAACTTTTAGAGTTAGAAAATGACCTGCGAAGGGCTGTTGAAAGACAAGAATTCCTCGTTTATTATCAGCCAATTGTTTCCCTGACTACAGGCAGAATTTCTGGATTTGAAGCCTTGGTGCGCTGGCAACATCCGATTCGCGGTCTGGTTGCTCCCACAGAATTTATTCCTGTGGCAGAAGAAACAGGTTTGATTAATGCTATCAATACTTGGGTATTACAGTCAGCTTGTCATCAACTGAGCATCTGGCAACATTATCCGCTGACACCAGAACCTCTAACCATCAGTGTCAATTTGAGCGCACGATTATTTTCACAGCCTAATTTGGTAGATCAAATTGACCAAATAATTTATGAAAGTAAAATAAATCCTGCATACTTAGAACTAGAAATTACAGAAAGTGTAATTATGGAAAATACTAATGCAATTAAAATAATTCTTCAAAAACTAAAGCAACGAAAAATCAAGTTAATTATGGATGACTTTGGTACAGGATATTCTTCTTTGAGCTACTTGCACAGTTTTCCTTTGAATGCACTTAAAATTGATAAATCTTTCGTTAAACGTATGCAGGAAAACAAAGAAAATATGGGACTAGTACCAGCAATGATTGGCATTGCTAACTCAATGGGTATGAGTGCGATCGCTGAAGGTGTCGAAACACAAGAACAATTAGCCCAATTGAGAAGTTTAAACTGTAATTTTGCTCAAGGATATCTGTTTTCTAAACCCATAGAACAGCAATTGGTTATTAAGTTACTTGCCGCAGCACCTCAATGGTAGCTATCAAACAGCACCTGGGAAAAATTTCATTTTTGACGCTTGGCTAGATAATCTGCTTAGATTATCTACTATACTGCTGTAAGCGGGCTATCAAATTCGCAAAGCTAATAATTAACTAATAGCTGTGGTAGTCTGTAAAACTCTCCAAGCACTGTGAGAGCTAAACTATAAATACAAGTATTTTGATGAAGTCGATAAAAAATTTTCAGGATTATTTCAAATAAATATTTACTATTCTTAATTGTTACAAACATAGCTTTTGATATATAATGCATTTCAATCAAACTAACCATCAAAAAAGAAATATCTTGGTGGTCGATGATACGCCAGATAATTTGCGGCTTTTATCGGCGATGTTGACTGCACAAGGTTTTGAAGTTCGCAAAGCCTTAAACGGTAAAATGGCACTGACTGCGTGTCAAATGGTTTTGCCAGATGTGATTTTGCTGGATATCAATATGCCAGATATGGATGGCTATCAAGTTTGTCAACAACTTAAAGCTGATGATAAAACTTGTGAAGTCCCAGTAATTTTTATTAGCGCCCTGGATGATGTTGTAGATAAGGTAAAAGCCTTTGATGTTGGTGGCGTAGATTATATTGCAAAACCTTTTCATGGGGCAGAGGTTGTGTTGCGAATTGAAAATCAGATTAATTTACGTTTGCTCCAAGTTAAACTGCAAGAAAAAAACTTTTTACTCCAACAAGCTCTTGACAACTTGAAAGCCTCTCAAGTTAAACAGATTCAGAACGAAAAGATGGTGGCGCTGGGACAGTTAGTGGCTGGGCTTGCTCATGAGATTAATAACCCTATAAGTTTTATTTATGGGAATCTCCAATATGCTGGTCAATATGTGCAAGACTTAGTGAATCTGATTGAGGTCTATCAACAGGAATATCCCAAGCCCACACCAATAATTCAGCAAATAGCCAAAGATATAGACCTGAATTTTATGATTACGGATTTGCAAAACCTGATAGGTGCAATGTATAGAGGATCTGATCGCATTCGGGAAATTATATTAGCGCTACAACACTTTTCTCGACATGATGAAGCAGAAATGAAGCGGGTAAATATCCATGAAGACATCGAAAACACTTTGGTGATGTTACAACATAGGCTCAGGGAAGCAGCAGACCATCCCGAAATTGTTGTAGTGAAAGATTATGGTAACTTGCCTCTAGTCACTTGTTATGCAAGTGAATTAAACCAAGTATTTATGCATTTGTTGAATAATGCTATTGATGCAATAGAAGAGAGAGTGGGAAATCAATCTCCTGCTCCCTACCCCCTAACGCCGCTTGACGGCAGTTGCTCTATTTGGAAAGACCCCATCGCCCTACAGCCCTTCGGGCATCCTACGGCGGGCATCTCCCCTTGCGAGAAGACTGCACCGCCTCCTCGACTTGGGGAAATCCCAGACGTTCTTTACGAGACGCGCAAGGGACGCGGACTCGGTAACGCTGCGCTATCGCCCTTGGCGTCTCCCCTTGAGAGAAGACCGCAGTGGCTCCTGCCCACTCCCCAAATTCGGATTCATACAGAGGTGACAGACTTGAATATGGTCAAAATTGCGATCGCAGATAATGGTCAAGGCATAGAAGAGTCGTTGCGATCGCGTTTATTTGACCCATTTTTTACCACAAAATCTGTGGGCAAAGGTAGTGGGCTAGGATTATCCATTAGCTATCAGATTATCGTACAAAAACACCGAGGAAATATTACCTGCACTTCTCTTGTTGGGCAAGGAGCAGAGTTTGTAATCGAAATTCCCATCGAGCAACCTCAGCGTTAGGTAAGAAAATCTCGTTTCCATACTCCGCATAATAAGACACTTTTATAGTCTTGTATTTCAGAGCGGGGTTAGTGACTTTCTTTTTGAAAATTTAGCCAACGTTCCTGCTGTTGTTCTAAGCTGTTACGCAAATAATATTGTACATTTACCTAATGACTGATGACTGATGACTGAAAACCCGTCAACAGTCAACAGTTAACGACCATCGAGAGTGTTTATATACTTTAGACGCGCATTAGCTGCATCCGCTTAATAGCATCATGAACCGTCGGTACAAATTTTCATGGATCAGTTTTGCCTTCACCATTTTTCATTCTCTTATGCCCTATGCCCAATCCCATCGCTAAACCCTGAATCAGGAAATCCGGACTTTTTCTTGATCACAAACTACTATTTTTAGTTGCATAAACGCATAATAGAAGTGTGACTGATCTGTTCGCCCCTTTACAATCTCTCAAACAAGGTGACTGGTTCAAGCTTATCTGCGGAGCCAGCCTCCAGCATTTGCCGGCAGTCAGAAGTTTAACGTTAGCCTATACTTTGGCGGGCGCTGACTGTATAGATGTCGCAGCTGATCCAGCGGTGATTGCAGCGGCGCAAGCAGCGCTACAAGTAGCCAGAACTCTTGCTAAGGATGCCCAAAAGCGAGGCTTTGACTACAAAGGCAACTCACCCTTTTTGATGGTCAGCCTGAACGATGGAGAAGACCCCCATTTTCGGAAAGCAGAATTTAATCCTACTGAGTGTCCTACAGACTGCCCTAGACCCTGTGAACGGATTTGTCCGGCACAAGCAATCGTGTTTAACAGTATAAAAGAAGACTTTTCGGGAGTATTGTCACAAAAGTGCTATGGCTGCGGTCGTTGTATACCAGTTTGTCCATACGATATAATTGATACAAGTTCATATATGTCAACGCCGGGAGCGATCGCGCCATTGGTAATGTCAACGGGAGTAGATGCCGTAGAAATCCATACAAAAGTAGGGCGATTGGCAGAATTTCAGCAATTATGGCAAGCAATTTTACCGTGGGCCGATAAACTAAAGTTACTAGCCATTAGCTGTCCCGATGGCGAGGGGATGATTGACTACCTAAGAGGAGTATATGACCTGATTACCCCACTCAAGAGTGCTTTAATTTGGCAAACCGACGGTCGTCCCATGAGTGGTGATATTGGCGATGGCACTACAATAGCCTCGGTGAAATTAGGGCAAAAAGTTTTGGCAGCTAAGTTACCGGGATATGTGCAGTTAGCAGGCGGCACTAATAGCTATACCATTTCTAAGTTAAAGGCAATGGGACTGCTCAAAGAGGCAAGGGAGCAGGGGGCGGGGGGCAGAGGAGAAGAAATTTTCCCCCTGCCCCCTACCCCCTGCCCCCCCTCCTCCATTTCCGGGGTCGCCTACGGTAGCTACGCCCGTGTACTGCTGTCACCAATTCTCGAACAGTTAGAAAATAAGGAGGTAAGTAACACCAATGTGAAGGCGGCTGTTCGCCTAGAAGAAGATGATGTATTACTTTGGCAAGCTGTAGAACTTGCCCATTCTCTCGTTTCCCAGATCAAGTCATAGCAGGAGCGCTAATCGCTCGTTCTTTGAAAACTACCCAGAGCGGCTTCTCCTGCACGCAAATGTCCTCGCTATCTCTAAAAACGTCACCATAGAAAGCATGACGATTACAGACGATCTCCAAAAGTTATTAGACATTTTGCCCCAAGACCTGCGACAAGTACTAGAGAGTCATCCCAAACAAGATAGTTTAGTAGAAGTGGTCTTGGATTTGGGTCGTCGCCCAGAGGCTCGCTTTCCCAATCAAGCTGAGTATCTGAGCGAAGTACCCGTTACTCAAGAACAGATAGATGATTGCATTCAACGAGTCGGAATCTTTGGCGGAGATAATCGGGCAGGAATTGAGCAAACTTTGCATCGGATCAGCGCCATCCGCAACCGCACGGGTAAGATTATTGGCTTGACCTGTCGCGTTGGTCGAGCGGTATTCGGAACCATTGGCATGATCCGCGATTTGGTAGAAACTGGTAAATCGATTCTCATGCTGGGGCGTCCAGGCGTGGGCAAAACTACTGCTTTACGGGAAATTGCTCGTGTTTTGGCAGATGATCTGCAAAAGCGAGTGGTGATTATTGACACCTCCAACGAAATAGCTGGGGATGGTGATGTTGCTCACCCTGCCATTGGTCGCGCTCGGCGGATGCAAGTGGCTCATCCAGATCAACAGCATCAGGTGATGATTGAGGCAGTGGAAAACCACATGCCAGAAGTCATCGTCATTGATGAAATTGGCACAGAACTGGAAGCTTTAGCGGCTCGTACCATTGCGGAACGGGGTGTACAGTTAGTAGGTACTGCCCACGGGAATCAGATCGAAAATCTGATTAAAAACCCCACGCTGGCTGATTTAGTTGGGGGTATCCAAGCTGTCACACTGGGAGACGATGAAGCCAGACGCCGGGGCAGTCAAAAAACTGTTTTGGAGCGGAAAGCCCCTCCTACCTTCGAGATTGCTGTGGAAATGTTAGAACGCCAACGCTGGACAATACACGAAAGTGTTGCTGACACCGTAGATAATCTGTTACGGGGGCGTCAACCTACCCCACAAACAAGAACCGTTGATGACCAAGGCAAAATCGCTGTTACAAGGCAGTTAGCTGTTGTCAACGGTCGCGGTGGACAGCTAGGGACAGTAGAGGAATCTTTCCCACCAGCACGGCAGGCTAATGGCTGGCGTTCATCTGGACAAATGGTAGCACTGCCGCAATTGCCTGTAGAGCGGGTAACTGGACGCAGTGAATTTGACCGTTTGCTGGATGAATCGTTCAATTATTCTGAAAGCATTGATTTGGATGCTGCTACAAGAGCGCCAGGGCCCAATGGTGAAGATTTGCCATTGCACGTTTACCCCTATGGCGTTAGCCGCCACCAACTGGAACAGGTAATTAGCGTGTTAACGTTACCCGTGGTATTGACAAAAGATATAGATAGTGCTGATGCAATTTTAGCACTGCGATCGCACGTCAAAAACCACGCCAAATTACGCCAAATGGCCAAAGCTCGTCATGTACCCATCCACGTAATTAAGTCCAGCACCATTCCCCAAATTACCCGTGGCTTGCGACGGTTGCTGAACATTGATGACCCAGAGATGGCCGATGACCTAGAATTGCAACTGTTTTTGCACAATGGTAGCGATGATGAGATGGATGCTCTTGAAGAAGCCAGACTTGCTGTAGAGCAAATTGTGATTCCTAAAGGACAGCCAGTCGAATTATTGCCACGTTCTTCCCAAGTCCGCAAAATGCAACATGAGTTGGTAGAACATTATCGCCTCAAGTCGCATAGTTTTGGTGAAGAACCAAATCGCCGCTTACGGATTTATCCGGCGTAACCTCACCCCTACCCCTCTTCGCATTGCAAAGAGGGGATGTTATATCATGTCCGGGTAATTAGTTACGATTAAACTCCAATTTGAATCCACCAATGAAAACCAGTTAATCCTTGAATCAAATCTTGCTGTTGGAGCAGAGATTGGCATCGCTCAAATAAAACTTCTTCCAAATCATCAAGAGTTGCAAACGATTGATTGGCGATTGGTTCATCTACTATTGTCCACAATCTTTCTGTG
>NZ_JAIVFT010000118.1 GCF_020829665.1 Nostoc sp. CHAB 5824 | reverse complement strand
CGTAATTACTCAAATCAGTCTGATTGGTGCTACAGATGGACTTACCTTTGAGGCATTTGTCTCCCAAAAGTTAGTTCCCAAGCTATGGAAAGGGGCAGTTGTTATCATGGATAATTGCTCGATTCATAAAGGTAAAGAAATTGAAGCAATGATTCAAGCGGCGGGAGCAAATCTTATTTATTTACAGCCTTACTCTCCTGATTTTTCACCCATTGAAAACTGTTGGTCAAAAATCAAGAACATACTACGTTCTATTGGTGCCAGAAATTATCCTTCTTTAGCGAAAGCAATTGAAGAGGCTTTTAATAAAGTGTCTTTAAAAGATATCCAAGGCTGGTTTACTCATTGTTGTTACTGTACCTCACTAGACTAGGAAACGCTATAGCTTTAGTTTTTGAAATATCAAATAACAAACCTAAAATATCAAAAGTTGGTTTTTGTCGGAGGTAAACTAGACATAAACATATCCCTTCTTTAGGAGACATTTTTGGTTTCCGTCCACCGCCAGAAGCAATAATACGAACTTTGTCTTTTTCAATTTCTGTTTGTTTCTGCTTATGTCGTTGTTCTGCCAACGCAACTAATGTAATAAACTGTTCATAATTAATACCAATTAATCGTTTTGCTGACTGGGGATGTGATTCAATTTTTACTAAAGGACTTGTCATCATTGATACATTTAGTTTTCTGTTTCTGTATCATTTTCCCACAGACTTTGTTTTAAGGACATATCTAGTGGGCATTTACCAATTTCACCTCAAAACCACGGCTTTCTAACACTTGAAACACAGGTAGTCAATAAACTCCTGTTGATTCCATTGCTACCATTTCAATTCCACACTGCTTTAACCAATCAGCCATTGCATATAGGTCAGCAGTAAAACAGGCAAAACTACGTACACTCTCATTATCCCTGTTTACAGGAACACTCACCCAATGTCTATCAGCACCAATATCGATACCTGCGGCATTTGGGTTAATTACAGGTAAATTTTTTTGCTCTGTACTAATTGGCTGTTCCTGCTGACTCATAAGTTTCGACAAGAGTGATTGCGTCGTTTTTGTTTTAGATGTACCATGCCTGGATGATGACAATAAATCTATTCTCTCAAACGGGATAGTAACAGTCGTTACTTCACCAATATCTTTGCCAAAATCACCCAGAACCAGGCTCACATTCGGGCGAATAATGCACTATTGATAAGACGGTTTTTGCTGTCATGGTACTACTCAAGTGTAATATTTATTCGCTTTAAAACTTTGCTTAGACCGTGTTTCTTCTATATTTTGCTGGCGCGTAGTCGCGCTAGTTAGAGGCTCATATCTTGCACCTGATAATGGGACTTAGGTAAAAAGTAGCTAGAAAAACCCTTCAAATGTATATATAGAGAGACTTTGACATCGTTTTGCGTAGTTTCTTGATGTATCTGGGTTTCAAGCATTTTTGAGTGTTTGGTGTATTTTCCTTGCCCTGTATGGGTTTGAGGCTTTTTTCTTGCTCAAAAATGTTTAAGTCCCGATAAAAGCAAACAGTATTAACCAGGGGTGAGATCAGCGAGCCTGACATTTGCCGCCACTTAACTCCCCAAAAGCTTGTCTGATAAAGCTTACAGTCAAAATTCTTACTTTTACCCGAATCCATTGGATTTGGCTGGACTGACACGCTATGAAAGGCTGTACCATTTGAACCCCTTTAATTTTTGTAAGCTGAAACCCTTATGGCTACGTTGCAAAACTCTGCACCAAATAAAGTAAAGGTCAATTGGCACAGAAGTAGCGTACTACATACGAATTTTTGGTAAGTAGCGGCATTTTTATTTTCAAATCTCTTGTACAGCAAGGGTTTTAACCGTTATGTGGCGGCAAACGTCAGCTTCGGTGATCTTACCCCTTTAAGGGGCGATCGCTTACTATACCCCTAGCCAAAAACCCTATTCTCTCGTAATTTATTGTCATTAGTATTAAGTTCTTGAAAATATAATATAATCTGAAACTCTTGCTATTTCGTTGTTTCACGACTTAACGGGAAAAGTCAGATATGACGACATTGGGGTTAAAGAGGCACACAGTAGGGATTAAGACCTAGAACACCGATTCAGTAATCGGAAAACAAAAAAAAATCAGTGCAGGGTGAAGTTCTTAAAAGAGAAGAAAGTAGTGGAAACGCTGACCAGACAGCGCTTATAGAGACAAGCAGACCTTGAGCGAG
>NZ_JAIVFT010000116.1 GCF_020829665.1 Nostoc sp. CHAB 5824 | reverse complement strand
TGTCTCCCAGCGGGGCAGTTTCTCTTCTGTTTGAGAGCGAATTCCTTTTACGGAGTTACACAAGTCTCGGAAAAATTCCTGCGTCTCCACAGGGAATTTCTGGGATTTCTCTTGACAGATGCGCCGGTCTGGTGTATCCTATTTTTCAGAAGAGAAACGAGGGGATATCGTCTAGCGGTCAGGACGGTGGATTCTCAGTCCATTAACCGGGGTTCGATTCCCCGTATCCCTATAGAAAGGCGGCACGAGCGAAATACTCGTGCCGCTTTTTACTTTGTCTGTGCTGGTCGCTCGAACAGTGCCAGTTGTGATAATTCACTGGCGCGTTTCGGGCGATAAAGAAACGCCTCTGTGTTGGCAACATATTCGAAGAGCGAATCTAACAAACTGATCTCCGGTGAACGGAAATCGAACTTCCGCCCCGACTTTGCTTGTGAAATCAGGCTTTCGACATGAGAGATAATCTCCCTTTTCCGCTCCTCACTCACCCAAAAGGGATAAGGCAGTCGCTCGAAATCTTTGGACTGTATATTGCGCGTATGGTTAATCACTGTTTTGAGGATGTGACTGCATTGCTCCGTCAGCGACCAGCCGAGAATAAAAAACAGTTCTCTTTCATCAATTCCGGGTAGCAGAAACGCGCAGGGCGCACCGCTGTCCAGAATATATCCCTCCGGCAGAAAACGGGTATAGAGGCGCGGCGCAATCAGTTGCCATGTAATGCCGCTTCGCTTGAAGAAGGGTTTTCCGCCGACGCCGTGCAGATACCAATTCCCATTTTTCTTGTAGGTGTAGACCGCATCGCCCTCATCTTTCCAGTAGATGACATGAGTAGGAGACGCAAAAACAATTTCATTACTGCCTTTGTTGTAAGGACAATAATCGGCGTGCGGCAAGTTGAGTCTCAGCGGCATATCACGAGGAACAACATTGACATTTCTACGTGTCTCTCCGCTTGCTTCTTTCTCAACAATTTTGGCGCGTGTTTGCGGTGAGATTTTACCAAGCCGCGCCCTTGAAATCTCGTTTCCCAATGTGATGGGATCATCAAAGAACTCGAACGAGTAAGACTCCTCAATGTTACCGTCTCGAATTTCCCGCAGAAACCATTCATTGCGCCCAACAGTCATCCCGCTCGATGCAACCATATAGTCACCCAAAACTGCTCCATCGAAATAACGCGATAAGTCAGAACTGATACACCAAGAGAGATTCCCCGTTTTTTCGACCTCCGAGCGCGGAATTGTTTGCCCGTTGATTTGGACAGCGTCTGTCGGCATCGCGGTTTTGGCATAGTCAAGAGTCAGCATGGGATGCTTGGTCTCTTCCGAGAAGAAATCAATCTCATTGGTCTCTACTGTTCCGTTGAGCATCAGCATCTTACGCAATCCGCGCATGGTTTTGATTGTGAGAAAGGTGTCTGAACAGATAAAACGCAGTTTTCCGCCTGTTTTCAAGAGATCATGACACTTGACCAAAAAAAACGAATAGGTTTCTTTCTTGATCTTCTCGCCGTATCGCCATCCATAAACCTTGTCCAATCCGTCTTGAAGTTCAGCGTCGAGCGTGCCGCCAAAAGGAGGATTGCCGATAATAAAATCGAATTGGAGATTATATTCATGCCACCGAAAAAAGTCCATTGCGTGCAGGTGGGGCATCGGAGGAACAAAGCCATAACGCTTTTGCAATGTTTGCAGGAAAACCTCGAAAACCGTCGGATCAATTTCTATGCCGTAAAGATTGCGCTCAAAAATTTGGGTCAAGCGTTCTTTTTCACTGCCTGAATAGAGAGGCAAAAATCGATCTATCAGAGCCAGCAAAAACGCGCCTTCACCAAAACTGGGTTCGAGGACTTTCGATTCGACAGTGAAAGGCAAGGCGGCAACAAGCCGCTTTGCCAGCACTTCCGGCGTCAGAAACTGACCGAGTTGGCGTTTGATTGCTCGCTGGTTTTTGGCAATACTCACTTCAATCGTAAACCTTCCTGTGTTTCTGATGTGACCTCAAAGGTATCGTTTTCGAGGTATTTTGTCACTTCTTTTTGCATCGCTATTAGACTTTCGGCTCTATTCACTCTTAAAGTCTCTACCCCATCTTCAAGTTTTTTAATAAGGGCAGATACTTTTTTTTCTGTGGGTTCGCTGGGGAGTATCTTTTCAGGATCAAACTTAGCGAAGAATGCTTTTGCCTTCAGCATACTTTGACAGGGAACCGCGTCAGATCTCACGTAATCGAGATG
>NZ_JAIVFT010000115.1 GCF_020829665.1 Nostoc sp. CHAB 5824 | reverse complement strand
TGGTTGAGTCGATGGGGAGTATTATCTCCCGCACCTCTCAGTTAGATCCGTGCGTGCAGCTTTCACTGCACACGGCTCCCGATGTTCTTAGCTTGCGCTTTTGCTCATGTGTTTGTAATCGTGGCAACTCTCGTGAATTGCTTCAAGATTCTTTTTCTTCCAGTTGGTATGATTTCCGTCGATGTGATGCAGGTGAACCCTTTCTTCATCGATGAACTTTAAGCCGCAGGAAGCACATCTATGGTTTTGCTTCTTAAGAGCAATAGAGGTTTCGCCGAAATATAGCTTACTGTTACGTTCACTCCAGTAGGCTGTATTTCCGTCATAGGGGGATTTTATTCCTTGAACCATGACGTGTTTATTTTCGGAGGAGGAAACTGCTGGGAATGCCTTTTTAATTAACTCCCTGCTGGTGTGGCATGTTTGCTTGGTTTCCTTGTTAAATACCTTATATGCTCTGTGATTTACAGACCAAAGTGAGAACTTTGACCCGTCCATCTTGCAGAACTGGTGGTAATTTCTCCACCCTCTCACTACCGGGGCTAGTTTTCCAGCCTTTGCGGTAGCACCATAATTCGAGTTGTTGACGATGTGTTTTACTTTCTTACGGAATGCTTTAAAGTTGTCCACTGAGGGAGTACATCTAAACTTTCCGTTTTTCTGGACTTTGAAGTGCCAGCCGAGGAAGTCAAACCCATCTGTCGCGGCGGTAACTTTGGTTTTCTTTTGGCTTACATTCATTCCGCGTTCGCGGAGGAACTCGCTGATTCTTTCAAGTATCTCTGTCGCATCGTCTTCGGGTCGGAGTATAATAACCATATCATCCGCGTAACGAGTTGATGGCTCGCGGTGGTGGCGCCACTTGTCTTTATATGTGTGGATACTTTCGATTCCGTTGAGTGCAATGTTAGCCAATAGTGGGCTGACTACTCCCCCTTGAGGTGTACCCTGTTCGGGGAATTCTGGGTTGACTCCAGCCTTGAGGCATCGGAATATTCCGAGTTTTAAGCCTTTGGGGGCAATGAGTTCGTCCATTATTGCTGAGTGGTTAATCCTGTCGAAGCATTTTTCGATGTCGAGTTCGATTACTCGTTTTTCTATTCCATTGCTGCTAGAGTTAAGGTTATTAAAGATGTTCTTTTGTGCATCGTGGGCAGAGCGCCCAGTTCTAAACCCATAGCTCCTGGCGTGGAAAGTGGCTTCGTGCGCTGGTTCTAGTGCATATTTTGCTAGGCATTGCCATGCTCTATCCGCGATGGTTGGTATCTTTAACATTCTGGTAGTCCCGTCCTTCTTGGGGATGGGGATTTCCCGTAAGCCTTGATGCTTCCAATTTCCGCTATTCATTTTCAGTAGTTCTTCAAGGTTGAAGCGTTCTTCAAATGAGAGGGATTTCTTACCATCGATACCAGCCGTCTTTTTACCAGCGTTTAGCTGAGATACTTGTCTTATTGCAAGAAATCGAGCCGAGGTGGATTTTAGTATAAGCTTTTGGAGTAACCTAGCTTTCCGCTTGTCTCCAACTTGAACAGCTTTGTACACGCGCTTTTGAAGGCGGAAAAGATTTCGGCGGAATTTCTTCCACGGTAAGGCTCTCCAAGATTCACTAGTATGTCTACTGTGTCTAATCATTTTCTCTTCTAGAGTTTGTGTATTCTGAACACCTCAGACCAGTTACGGTCTGTCCTACCCGAATTGTGGGGATTCCTCCGCTCGTCTGGGCTACTTGGGGTTCGACTGCCCCTAGACCCACAACTCGTTTTTATTCGTTCCCTCGGAGAGATTGATGAGCCACAGCGCCCTTGGGGGTTCCCCCCGTTGTAGCATGTGGCGTTGTTCCGTTAGATGTAGCCAATTCAACTACTGGATTCCCTAGACTCTTACCGATACTCGATTTAGCGTTCGGCGGGAATAATTTCCAGTGAAGTCAGGGGTTTTTTGTTACGCCCTGCTCAGACTTAAGTTGCTTTTTTAGGCTCTGTTTCATCATAGGAACGCCCTATTAGCGCCAGTGTCAACCCGTAACGGTTGTCTGGTTGCGCCCTGTTCCCAGCTTCACTCTACAAGAACCGAGCTTGTTCGGTGTGGGCAGATAAGGAGTCAATTCTGAGTCTGAATGGTAGGGCTTTCACCTACATCTTGACCGAGAGTTCAGCCTTTAGTGACAGTAATCTGCTGTCGGGCTGGGTTAGTTATTTACGGGATGATTACCGTGATTCACTGACCAACGAATCGCACAAA
>NZ_JAIVFT010000112.1 GCF_020829665.1 Nostoc sp. CHAB 5824 | reverse complement strand
GTTCTTTCAAGGACTCAGACCAGTCTATCTGATCCAGACCGTTGATCAGCCTGTCTGCATAAGCAGTGATTCTCATCATCCACTGACTCATTTTTTTTTGAATCACCGGATAGCCACCTCTTTCCGAAACTCCGTCTTTAACCTCGTCATTTGACAAAACCATTCCTAAGGCCGGGCAGAAGTTCACCACAGACTCAGCCAGGTAGGTCAAACGATAGTCAAGTGAGATTTCATATTTTTTATCTTCGCTGTATGATTTCCATTCTTCTGCAGTAAACTCCGGAAGGTCGTCAGCAGTTACGGCTTTCAGGCCTTTTGTACCGTTTTTTTCAAAGGCTTCATACAAAGTCTCGATAGCTTCTGCCTTGTCGGTGCCTTTGTTATACCAGCTGTTAAACAACTGCATGAAAATCCACTGTGTCCATTTATAATATCCCGGATCGGAAGTTCTTACTTCTCTGGACCAGTCATAACTGAACCCTATATTTTTCAATTGTTTAATATAGGTGGTGATGTTGTTTTCGGTGGTAATGGCCGGGTGTTGCCCGGTCTGGATCGCGTATTGCTCAGCCGGTAAACCAAATGAATCAAAGCCCATCGGGTGAAGGACGTTGAAACCTTTCAGTCTTTTGTAACGGCTGAAGATATCAGAAGCAATGTATCCGAGCGGGTGCCCGACGTGCAGTCCTGCTCCCGAAGGATAAGGAAACATATCGAGTACATAGTATTTGGGTTTAGTCTTGTCTATTTCAACTTTATAGGTTTGATTCTTTTCCCAAAACTCCTGCCACTTTTTTTCTATTGCTTTGTGCCTGTAATCCGCCATTATGATGATATTATATTAAATTTTTGCAAAAATAGCAGTTTGATTTAACAAATGGAAGGTTTAGTCAAAATAGAGTGGGCCGATGGTCATAAATCAATAAGGTTATACATTTGAATGCATAACCTTATTGGCTTTGTAAATAATATTTTATCCGGTAAACCAGCTCTTATTTTTCGTAGATATGCTTGTATTTGTCCCAGATCTCGGTGGTACGGATCTCGTTGGTCCGGGTGTGCTCGTCTACCAGCCACTGATTTTCCTTGATATGATCATAGTATGATTCACCGGTATCAGCCCTGGCCCGTTTGATCTTCTTGAGATATTCTTCTTCCGACTTGGTGAAATAATGATTCAACTGAATGATGTCGGTTGTGGGTTCGGTGTGAGACACACTTTTGACAGGTTTCAACCTGGCGTCAACATACTTGCTGAACAATTTCAACTTCGCAAAATGCACGTGGTCAACTTTATAGATAGAGTCGGTTTTGTAAACAGACTTAAAATTCGGATGCTGTGATTTGGAAGAGTACAGATAGTTGCCGATCAAAGGTCCTGCCTGCTGGGTTTTGTTGTGACCGTCGCCGAATGTCACCCAATTGATGGCCACGGCGTCGTAATCTTCATAATCCCGCAGGAAATCACGGAGTGTTTCGTGCTTTTTGGGAAGGACGTATTCGTCAATGTCAAAAATGGCGATCCATTCGGTTTCATGTTTGAAATTTTTCATGAAATGGGCATAGCTCTGAACCTGGACGCCGACCCCGGGAAATTCAATGATGGTGCAGCAGTCAAGGTAGTCTTTCAGGGTTTCCTTTACCGGGACTGTGCTCTGATTGTCATAAAAATAGAAATGTTCAACCCCATGATATTTGTAGAATTTGACGAAATCAACCAGGTAGTCGTGCTCGTTTTTAGCCGGCGAAAGTAAGGATAAATAATATTTCTTCGGCGTCTTACTTTTAAATACGGATGGAGTTTTAATCATGAACAGCTCTTTTTTACTGCAAAGATAATTGTACTTTTTAATTAATTTTATGGGAGTTTAAAATTATCAGGATTTAATAATCCATGCCGGTGAAGGGCATTATGGCTTTTACAGCGATTTTGATTAGCTTGCACCATGATTGCAGTCAGCCTCATAATAAACATTACTTTACTTCTTTTACTAGTTGGTTATTGCACAACCGGGTTTCAGAACGTTAAGATCTCAGGAATAAGAAGTCGCTACTTTATTTTAGCCTGCTTTGCTTTTTTGCTTTTTAATAAACTTCCTGCCCTGTTAAAAAACAGGGTCATTGATCCCGATGAAGCCTTTAACCTGGCTGAGGGGATGGCCCTTATGCACGTAGATCCTGTGCTGTGGAGAAGTATCGATTTTTTTACCATCGGGCCGATACACATTTATCATTTTATTATCCCGCACCTGCTTGGTTTTGCAGGTGATTATACCAACGCCCGGCTGGTTTGGTTTGTCCTCAC
>NZ_JAIVFT010000111.1 GCF_020829665.1 Nostoc sp. CHAB 5824 | reverse complement strand
CTATTATCTGAACAGGGAATCCAAAAGCCTGGAAAGACCTGTGATCCATAATGCTAATTTTTCAGGGACACTGGGCTTTAACCACCGTTTTAATAATCATCTGGATCTGAATGTCAATCTGGCGACCACATTCAGAGGCCCTTCGGTAAACGAACTGTACAGTGACGGAGTACATCATGGTTCGGCCAGTTATGAATTGGGAGACCCTAGTCTGAAGCCGGAAACAGCTTATAACAACTCGGTGACCCTCAAATACGTTTCAGGTAAGTTTGATGCTGAGCTTCATGGTTATCTGAATTATATTAATGATTACATATTTATCAGTCCTACCGGGCGACCGTTGCTGACCATCAGGGGGGCTTTTCCTGAATTTAAGTATACCCAGACCAATGCATTTTTCAATGGCATTGATTTTAGTTTTAATGTTTCATTGTTTTCTCATCTGAAGCTGACTTCCAAGGCGTCTTACCTGGTAGCCAACGACCGGAACAATGATCAGCCCCTTATTTTTATTCCTGCCAACAGAATTGATAATACTTTAAGATGGACGCCGTCCTTTAAGCTAATGGACGAAATCAGTATCAATCATTTGTTTGTGGCGAGACAGACGAGGGTACCCAGCAAAATCATCTTTAATGATGCAGATCCTTCAACCATTGTTTTTAATGAGTTCGGGGGCGATTTTTCTGCTCCGCCTGCCGCTTATCATGTCTTTAACCTGCAAATGAAGAAAGACCTCGTATTGACCGGAAATAACCCTTTAACGCTGAGCCTGGAGGTTAAAAACCTTTTCAATACCGCTTACCGGGATTACCTGAACCGCTTCAGGTATTTCACCGACGAAATGGGTCGCAACATTGTTGCAAGAATTACCTATAAATTTTGAGTCTTTCAGAAATCTTTATATATTTGCATCAATGTTGCAAATTAAAAACACCAAAGAAATGAGAAAAGTAAGTCATCTGTTGTGTTCTGTTTTATTGGTTTCTGCTGTCTTTTCGTGTAAAGATGCTGAAGTGGACCCTGAAGAAAATGAGTTAATCACTACTGTCAAGCTGGAATTTACTAATGGAGCGACCGTATCTACCTTTAGCTGGAAAGATGCTGACGGCGATGGCGGAAGTGCCCCGGTCGTGGATAAGATTATCCTGAAACCCAATACGGAGTACAGTGTGAAGGTTTCGTTTCTGAATGAAAGTAAATCGCCGGCTGAAGACATCACAGCAGAAGTCAGAGAGGAGTCACACGAGCACCTGGTGGTATTCACACCAAGCCCTTCGTCGCTGGTGGCATACACTTACCTGGATAAGGATGTCAATAACTTTCCAATCGGTCTTTCAGGAAACGTGAACACAGGGGCAGCCGGAACAGGTAAACTGAAAGTGCAGCTAAGACACCAGCCGCCTGTCAACGGAGCTAACGTCAAAAACGGCACAGCTGCTCCGGGGAGTGACGATGCCAATGTTGATTTTGATGTGGAGTTAAAATGACCTTTTCAAATCCTTAGAGAGCTTAAAGCCAGTATTTTGATTTCGTCGTGTATATTTTAAAACCAATCTGAACAGGTTGGTTTTTTCTGTATATTTCATGGAGAGAAAACTAAATAAAATGGATTAATTAATGTGCTTTTTGATAAATTAGTCGTTTTATTTAATGATGATTAGGTGTATAAATCGATTAAAAAACCTTAATTTTGCCATTTAAGTAAATCATTCCATATTACAGATGAAGGGTCTTCCAGATAAGATAATCAGTAACCGAGAAACCATAGCTTTTTGCACTTTCCTGTTTGGTGCTCCCATTGTTTATTATCTCCGGGATGGAATAGGTCTTGCTCCGAACAACATGTATTTCACTGTGGCCTTGTTGATTGGCCCGCTGATGATGATTCTGCCCTTCAGAAATTTCAAGGTACTTTATGAGGTTAATGGTCCGTTGTACCTGATGACTTTTGTATTTCTGTTTTTTTGCATGGTTCATTTGTATTTTGAAATCAGGATACCCCTATCAAAAAAAATATACGAGCTCTTTGTGATTTTCATCATTATGTATATCTATTTTATCCTTGTTTTGATCAGGAAGGATGTAATTGAAAACCTATTTCTCGAAATGACCATAGTGTTTTGTTTTATAGGTAGTTTGCTGTTGATATACTACGTTTATACCAACCGACTATATGTTTTTGGACAAAGGGCGACTATGAATTTGAAGAAAGAAGGAGAAGAATTCAGCGGGAACCCGCATATTTTTTCTAAAGTTAGCTTTTTTGGTAGTGTTGCAGGAGCTACCCTATTTAAATACGCCAAGAAAAAGATTCCT
>NZ_JAIVFT010000110.1 GCF_020829665.1 Nostoc sp. CHAB 5824 | reverse complement strand
ACACTCTATCCAATGTATTCGTCGAAAGGGCAATATCGAGTGTGCTGTCCCCATCGAAATCGGCAAGTACCAAGCCTGTTGCCGGATCTGTTGTCGAGTTGAGTATCGTGGGAAATGTTCCGTTTCCGGCGTTGAGAAGAACACTCTGCGTTGCCTCTGATCCCACTGTCACCAAATCGAGAAAGCTGTCGTTGTTCACGTCGCCCGCCGCAATCGCCGTCGGACTCCCGCCGACATTGTAAACAACACTGGCTTGGAGTGTTCCGTCGCCGCTCCCGAAACGCACCGCAACTGTACTTGTCGCATTGTTCGCCACCGCAACGTCGAGAAACGTGTCTCCATTGAGATCGGCGATAACGAGTGAGCGCGGCGTGTTGCCGATGCTGTAGGTGACCGCGTCGGCAAATGTTCCCGGCGAGAGAACTCCATTGTTCAGGAAAACACTGATATTGTTGCTGTTGGTATTGGTAGAGATGATATCGGGATAGGTATCCCCATTGAGATCGCCGACGGCTACGGCAAAAGGACGCAGTCCCGAATTCGCGCCTTGTGTCGGATAGTCGGCTTTAGGAAGAAATGTCAGCGTTTGTGACTGCGCGAGGATCGAAGTCGCACACAGATTCATCATGCCGAATAAAAGAGAAAGTTTCCAAGAGTTCACTGCCATCGTTTACTGTCCTTACTACAAAAAAATACGGGCAAACGCTGTCTTGCCCTGCAAGTTCTATGCCACGCTCTATACTGATATTGCCCCGTTATCGTCACCGGCTTTCGACGAAAATTGCGGTGCATTTGTTTTGCCGACGATGTCTCAATAAACGCAGACAAAGATACAGTTGTTTTCTTAACAAAAAAAGTGGATACTGTACCGAATTTTTGAGTCCGCCAGCAGAGCGGAACTTTTTACCGTTAGGTCGCAGCGTCGCGGTCGGTACGGTGGAGCGCGACGACTTGCGAGTATATTCCTCAGAATGACCACATTTTCGTTTCTGCCAGCCACTGTTCTCTCCCGGTCGTTGCTGCGACAGTAACACAATTGCGCGAAAAAGCGCAAGGAGAGCAGAATTACAGATGCATTCAAGAAAAGGGTTTACACTGATCGAATTGCTCGTTGTCATCGCCATTATCGCGATACTTGCCGCCATTCTTTTCCCTGTTTTCGCCCAAGCGCGAGAAAAAGCCCGACAGACCTCCTGTCTCAGCAACCAAAAGCAGTTGGCGACTGCCGTTCTGATGTACTCTCAGGACTATGACGAAACATTCCCGTTGAGTGCCTATTTCCAGCGTCCCAACCGGATCGTCTCCGTTTATGGCATGGTCGCGCCTTATATGAAGAACATTCAGATTTTCGTCTGCCCCAGTTTCACGCCCGGCATTGACTGGCCTAAACGCATTCCCGCGCCGCTGATTTCGCCCGATGGATTCCGGTCTGTCGGCTATGTTCCCAACCTCGGCTTGTTTGGCGAGAACTTATGCGGAACGCCACTCAAAACTTCTTTCACGCCTGTTGCGGCGATGGCGGCTGTGTCTCGCCCGATGGACACGATTATGTTCTTCGATGGATATATGAAGGGCGAAAACGGCTTCCGTCCGCTTGATTTTTACAATTTCCTCGGCGCGGCGCGGCACTCCGAAGGTTTGGTCGTCAATTTTGCCGACGGTCACTCGAAGTGGTTCCGATACAGTGCCATCCCGAATGGCGGCGCGACACCGGCGGGATCACGCTCCAACGTCTATTACAGTTGGAACACTACACTGCCCTTCGTCTCGCAGCCTGCCGCACTCGAAGCGGTTGCCAGCACACCGGCAAATCCCTATAACGACCTGCACGGCATTCCCGAATCCAATATCACCGATTCGGAAGATACGACTGCCTGCCCTTAATTTCTCGATTCGTGCCGTTAGATTGGCAAATACCCCTTTCTCTTTCGGGAAAAAGGGGTATTGTATTTTACCATGTTACCAGAAAACATTTCTCCAAAAAACGAACAAACCAAACCCAAGCAGCGCCTGACACCCAAAGCGATGCTGGAACTCAAGCGCGTCAGCGAGCCGCGCCTTCATCCCGACGGCTCGCGTGTCGCTTTCACTGTCACCGAAGCCGATTTCGAGGAAAGCCGCTGGGTCAGTCACCTCTATCTCACGGAATGGGAAGGTAGGGAACAGGATATGCAAACAGGGGGACAGGGGGACAAGGGGACAGGGGGAGACAATTCTCAACGCCCCGATGATCCTAATCCCCAATCCCTAATCCCTAATCCCTCAGACGAGGATCGCACGCGGCAGTTGACATTCTCTTACGAGGGGGAGTCCAATTCGCGCTGGTCGCCGGATGG
>NZ_JAIVFT010000109.1 GCF_020829665.1 Nostoc sp. CHAB 5824 | reverse complement strand
CAGAACCGGGAGGAGAGACCTTCCTTCTTTAGGCGGGATTACTCAGAAAGCACCTGTTTTGTCTGTATTATTTATGATCATCCTTTTGGGTAGTGTGGCTTTACCGCTTACCAACGGCTTTATCGGTGAGTTCCTGTTATTGAAAGGTGTTTTTGATTTCAATCCTTATTTCGGAGCATTTGCCGGTCTGACCATCATTTTGGGAGCTGTGTATATGTTAAGGCTGATGCAGAGATCTATGTTTGGGAATATTACCCATAACACAGAGAACTTCACGGACCTTAAAACCAGTGAAGTCCTGGTGCTGGCTCCGATCGCAGCAGCGGTGATCCTGATGGGTGTTTTTCCAAACTTTTTCCTGAAAATTAGTGAGCCGGTTGTTCTCAACCTGCTTCAGTTAGCTAAATAAAAAGAACATTAAATTTTCTGAAAGGGCTTTTCCTTAGGAGAATCAAGATAAATTTTAATCTTTATGTATCCAATTGTTATACTGTCAATAACAGGTTTAATTACATTATTTTTAGGATTCTTAAAGTCCCGGAAAATTCTATTGCCTGCCACCATCCTTTTTCTGCTGATTGCGGTGGCTGCCGGTTTTCTGGATTGGAATAAACCGGGTTTGTATTTTAATGCCATGATTGACATTAATAATACTTCCATCATTTTCGGAGCCATCATCCTGATCACGGCAATATTGATATTGCCTCTGTCAGCAGGGCGTTTTGATGACGAAACAGCCCATCCGGCTGAGTATTACGCCATCATGCAAATGTCGCTTGTAGGAGCCATCATCATGGTGAGTTTTCAAAATCTGATCATGCTTTTTGTAGGTATTGAAATACTCTCTGTGGCTTTGTATGTTCTCACAGGAAGCGACAAAAGGAATCTGAGAGGAAATGAGGCGGCATTGAAATACTTTTTAATGGGGTCTTTTGCTACCGGTATTCTTTTGTTTGGTATAGCGATGTATTACGGAGCTACAGGCTCATTCAATATATCAGCTTCAATGGCCCTGATTAAAAGCAGCCATGAAGGTAAAATATTTTTCTGGATCGGTATATTTTTTATGCTGATAGGCTTGCTCTTTAAGGTTTCGGCTGCTCCCTTCCACTTCTGGACAGCGGACGTTTACGAAGGAGCCCCGACGTTCTTCACCACCTTTATGGCAACTGTCGTGAAAACGGCCGGCTTTTACGCCATTTTTAAACTGATCAGCGTGTCTTTCTCTTCCGAATTTGCAGTCTGGTCAAATCTCATTATCGGAGCTATTGTATTAAGTCTTTCTATAGGAAACATTTCAGCCGTTTATCAGAGCAGCTTTAAAAGACTGCTTGCGTTCTCCAGTATTTCGCAGGCAGGTTATATGTTGTTAAGTGTGATCGGAATGAGTAACCAGTCGGAAGAATCCCTGGCGTTTTATTCTGTCAGCTACTCCCTGGCTTCTATCTCTGCTTTCGGGGTACTGATGGTAGTTTCGAAAAATACGCTTGAAAACGGCAGACCGAATGAATCTATTTCGGTATTCAACGGCCTTTTAAAGAAAAGCCCTTTCCTGGCAGTTATTTTAAGTATCTCATTGTTCTCGTTATCCGGGATTCCACTGACGGCCGGTTTCTGGGGTAAGTTTTTCGTGTTTTCAGATGCGGCTTACAGAAACCTTACCTGGCTGCTTGTTTTTGCGGTGATCATGTCTGCTGTGGGTATATATTACTATTTCAAACCAATCATTGCGGCCTTGTTTAAGGATACCGAAAACAGCAATACGATTGAACTATATCCGGCTGTTAAGGTATGTTTATTCCTTACCACACTCGGAACCATCATTTTCGGTTTATTCCCTAATCTTGTCAGAAGTTTCTTCTAAGCCTCAGGGATAAGCCCTTATATAAATAGCCAGGAAAATCAATCGGTTTCCTGGCTATTTTGTTTTCAGGCGTTTCCGGCCATACATTGGGGTTATGCATGGATAAACCATAACAAGCTTAAAGCTCTTTTAGATATTCTTAAGGCAGAAACGGAACTTATTTATGATGAAATTAAGGTCAGAAAGGCTTAAAATAGGATAATTCCCATTTTTTAGACCATTTTTAAAGGATTTTTAAAGAAATTTTAATTTATTTTTAAGAAAACTTGCATCTATTCTTAAAATTCCCTTAAATTTGAACTGTATTTGTAACAATAAACAAATTTAAAGAAATGAAAAAAGTATTTGCAATCTTATTCGTAGCCGGAATGGCAACTTTCGCAGCTTGTACATCAGCTGAAACTACTGAAGCTACTGAGTCTGCTGACACTCTAGCTGCTGCTCCAGAAGTTGATACTACCGTTGCTCCAGTTGACACTACAGCTGCTGCTG
>NZ_JAIVFT010000010.1:200070-305190 GCF_020829665.1 Nostoc sp. CHAB 5824 | reverse complement strand
GAATGGTAGGGCTTTCACCTACATCTTGACCGAGAGTTCAGCCTTTAGTGACAGTAATCTGCTGTCGGGCTGGGTTAGTTATTTACGGGATGATTACCGTGATTCACTGACCAACGAATCGCACAAATCAAAGTCTTGTGAGGTAGGCAAGATGCCCACTTAATTATGCAATTTAAACTTAAAATAACTTATAACTTCTAATTCTGGTAGAAAGTGAAATGGTGCGTTATAGCTAAAACCATAACGCACCCCACTTAAGATTCCCTAAAATTTATCTTGCGTATTAGTAAATACCCCCTTCTCTATTCAGTTGTTCATCATGCTTGGCAATCACCCAAATTGCATGAATACTACCAGGTAGCCAACCTAGAACTGTGAGCAAGATGTTAATAAACAAGGTTGGGCCAACGCCAACTGTCAAGAAAACGCCTAAAGGAGGCACTAACAAACCTAGAAGAAAACGAACTAATTTCATGATTTTACAACTTTGTAATTTTGTTTAACTACATTCTCTTGAAGATACCGAATTAGAAAATCTACCTAATGTATTATCTTGATTCGGAAGATTTTATATGGAGTAAAAACAGATATAACTAATGTTTCTACTCCTACTGATACTTATCTAGAGGGTAACTGATCTTGGCTTTTAATATCACCACTGCCGGTTAAAAGGTTTCTTTCAACAAAGTAGTTGTTAATAAAGGTGTTAGCAAAAGTTAGAATAACTGGCCCAAGAAGGAAACCAATAATTCCACGAACTGCGAACCCAGGAACTAGCACTGCTGCTAACCAGAAACACAAACCGTTTACGACGAGCGAAAATGCTCCAAATGATAGAAAGTTAAGTGGTAGAGAAAGAGCAGACAAAACTGGTTTAACTGAACCGTTAATTAGACCAATTACTAAAGCAGCAATCATAGCTGCGGGAAAATTAGCAATATTAACGCCTGGAACAACTAAATCAACAATCAACAGGCTCAAAGCTGTAGCTAGGGCGGTTAATAATGGTGTCAACATTTTTCTGACCTAATCACTAAAGATTTTTTGTAACTTCTTATCTTATCTTTAACTATGTGCTAGGTTTTAACCTCTCTTGCAAGATAGAATTTCCTTCTATCGTTAGGTCGATCATTGAGAAAAATATAGCGGTTCTAATACTGCGTAGGTTTTACTTAAAAAAGCACTCCGAGGTAGGTTGGGTTTAGGAACGTGAACTCAAGATTTTCACGGCATTGTCGGGTTTCACTACCTACCCCTACGGGGATCTTGCTACAACCCAACCTACAAATCTTCTTAAACAATTAGTATTGCAATCACTTAGATTTTCCAGACTCAGGCTGATAGTAAAGAGCTGATTTATACAAGATTTGTTCTTGATGGGTTTCTAAAGTGCAATCAGATAAGGGGTAAGTTACACAAGTAACAACATAACCAGCCTGTACTTCGCTTGGACGCAGAAATTTTTGCTCACTTTGATCAACTTCACCGCTAATGAGTTTGGCAACACAGGCAGAACATTCGCCTTGTTTACACCCAGATGGTAGGCGGATACCAGCATCTTCCGCCATATCTAGAATATATTGATCGTCTGGTACTTGAATGGTGCGATCTAACCTAAGTGTAGGATTAATGAATCGAACTTGATAAACTGCCATCTGCTGTTTCTAATTATTGTTTAACTGCTTTCATCGACAAACTAATCCGCTTCAGTTTCTCGTTGATTTCTAGCACTTGCACTTTGACCACTTGTCCGACTTTGACAACTTTTTTGGGATCGTCTACAAATCTATCAGCAAGTTGAGATATATGTACCAAGCCATCTTGATGTACGCCGATATCAACGAAGGCACCGAAGTTAGCGACGTTCGTCACCATTCCCTCTAGTTCCATTCCTAGCTTTAAGTCGCTGATTTCCTTAATTCCTTGTTTAAAGGTGGCATACTTAAACTCTGCACGGGGATCTCTACCTGGTTTCTCTAGTTCGCTAAGGATGTCGCGTAGTGTGGGTTCGCCGACACTATCGGTAATGTATTTCTTCAGGTTGGTCTTTTTAAGTTTTTCGGCAATTTGTGTCACCTGATTTAATGGCACATTTAAATCAGATGCGATCGCTTCTACTATAGAATAACTTTCTGGATGTACTGCTGTATTATCCAATGGGTTATCACCGCCGCGAATCCGCAGAAAACCCGCCGCTTGTTCAAAGGCTTTTGGCCCTAACTTCGGAACTTTCAAAAGTTGTCGGCGATTTTTAAAGGCTCCATTCTGGTTACGATAAGCGACAATGTTATTGGCAACTGTTGCCGTAATCCCAGAGACGGAAGTCAGAAGTTCTTTGGAGGCCATGTTCAAGTCTACGCCGACGTAGTTAACGCAGCTTTCTACAGTCTCATCCAACTTCTTTTTCAGCAACTTCTGATCGACATCGTGCTGATATTGTCCCACACCAATAGATTTGGGATCGATTTTCACCAGTTCCGCTAGAGGATCTTGCAAACGGCGGCCGATGCTAACTGCACCGCGCACGGTAATATCTAAATCGGGAAACTCTTCTAGCGCCACAATACTAGCAGAATATATAGATGCGCCAGATTCATTCACCATTACCTTAACTGGTTTGCGTTCTATGGTTTCCAATACTTGCGTGACAAACTCCTCTGTCTCGCGGGACGCTGTACCGTTACCAATGGCAATTAACTCAATTTTGTACTTTTCAATCAGATTTTTGACAGTTTGTGCAGCTTTAGCGCGTTGTTCAGCCGCTTGGTGAGGAAAAACCGCTTGGTATTCCATAAATTTCCCCGTTTGGTCGAGGACTGCAACTTTACACCCAGTTCTAAATCCAGGGTCTATCGCCAAGGTGGGTTTCATTCCTGCTGGTGCAGATAGCAGCAACTCTCGCAGATTAGTTTCAAATGTCTTGATTGATTCCATATCTGCATAGACTTTCTTCTCAGAAATTACCTCTCCCATTAGAGAGACTTTCATCAAACGATTGAATGCATCCTTCAACATGGCTTGATAAAAATCCCGAATTATCCTAATTTTAGTTTTAAGTTCTTTCGACTCAAGATAGTAAAGTACCGTATCCTCATCGAAAGCGATTTCAAAGCTTAATACTTTCTCTGTTTCACCCCGACACAACGCCAGCATATTGTGGGGTGCAATATTTTTTACCTTAATTTGATAGTTACGGTACATCTCAAATTTGGTTGTACCCTCGGGATAATCATCTTTGATACGGGAGACAAATACCCCTTCTTCTAGAAAAAAATCGCGGATATATGCCCGTAATTCAGCTTTTTCAGCCACTTCTTCCGCTAAAATATCAGCAGCGCCTTTGAGCGCTTCTTCTGCTGTTTTTACTCCCTTGGCTTCAGAAATATACTTAGCCGCTTCTTCTTCTAGGGAAGCTGTTGTAGCATTTTTTACATTTAGCGACTTGATAAATTCCGCCAGTGGTTCGAGTCCTTTTTCTCTAGCGATAGTGGCGCGGGTGCGTCGTTTTGGGCGATAGGGTAAGTATAAATCCTCAAGTTCGGTTTTTTGTAAGCAGGATGAGATTTTGGCTTTAAGTTCATCTGTGAGTTTACCTTGTTGTGCGATCGCACTTAAAATCACCGATTTTCGTTCTTCCAGTTCTGTTAAATAAGTATATCGATCAGCCAGTTCACGCAGTTCCACTTCATTCATCTCATCGGTGCGCTCTTTGCGGTAACGTGCAATAAAGGGAATTGTTGCACCCTCCGCCAAAAGTTCCAGCGCGTTTTGCACCTGATGGGGTTTGAGATTTATTTCAGTTGCCAGGAGTTGAGGAATGTTCAGCATTAGGTGTCTAAAATGAAAAAATGAAAATGCTACTTCTAAAGGTAATATGCTAGATCCTTATCCTGGCGCAAGGCAAAGTTTTAAGCTAATTTACCAGATGATTGCTCACAAGAGTGCAATTGGCGAAATAGACAAAACCCACCTACGCAAGTTTTAAACCCTTTCAATCCGCGTGGGTAAACGAGAGTTTGTATAGCATAGCGCAACTATGCTGAGTCGGGAGAGCGGCCAAGGCAGGCAGGGGAAGCAGGGGAAGAAAAGAACTTGGTTTTCTTACCACATACACTGCAAAGTTTCTTTGATGGACTACTAGCCATACCTCACTAGCATAGAAGCGCAATATTCCAATAGGTATAAGATATAACGTTGCGTAATTTTGACTTTCTATAATATTTATTTCGATAGACTGTTGTGGCTAAAACCTTATTGGATGTAAAATTAACCAAATTTCCAAAAACAATTTCCATTTGTTTTATGGACACAACAACTTTTAGTTCAGAGGTTAGTAAAATGCCTTTGTTTTTCTTGATTCCACTATGTATGGCTTTAGCCACTGGTTATTTCTTTAAAAAGAGCAGTGATGAAATTGCATATATTGCGGGTGTATTTGCAGCTATAAGCTTGATTTTCAGTTTAGTATTAGCACCCTGGCAGATTCAGTTTGTCATGTTAATCATTGTCTTAATTATTACCAACAGACTTTTGCAGGAAAATGAGTCGAAACAAACTCAAAGCAAAGGAAAACAATTTAGAGAAACTAAATAAGACCACCTAACACGAATTAATTTTTTTAAACTTTAAACTGCTGAAAATTATTAGACAGCTAACCTAGCAATATCCTGAAAAACGGAAATTGTTAATTTTTCTATGGGTAATTCTTCGCTTTCAGTATCGTCTTGACCACTTTAGACTAGCTTTTTAAATGGAATAGTTCCTAATAATGGCAAGCTTGATCTTTTACTTTAGCCTATGAATGCTATGGCTAAGTTAGGTATTTTTGAGCTTTTTCATCTGTAAGGTGATACCAACTTTTAAAAGTATACCCAGAAGCAATTGTACTATCAAACTTTATTTGATAATAGAATTCCGAAATAGGGACTTCCATTTTACTTAGTGCTTAATTTAACTATCAAATAAGTTATGTCTGAGATATCTGAATTTGAAGATTTTCGTGGATAAATACAAAACGATCAAACTCTCGGTTAGCATCTATAATTTTTTGTACTTAATGTATTTTTTAGTATAAAAATATACTATTTATTGCTAATTTTCAAACTTCAATTCTGCTTTCTCAAACTCTTAGCTTTGCACTTCTAGAGTTTGATACCAAATCGCTACTTCTGCAAGTTTATTAGCCAGAAAGCGGTACATAAATGGACAAATTCTTAAAAATAAAGATTCATCGAGAGGGAAGTGTAGATTTTATAAAGTTTTTGTTTAAGTATATTTTCTTAAAATGAATTTTTGATGAAGTGTGGCGATAAATTTGCAACACTGGTTTCTCGTGGTATTCTAGTAAGTGATTATATGTAAAAATAAAGTTTGAGATAAAGCTTTAGTTAAAATTACATATAGTTAAAAACAATCAAACAAAACTAATACTAAGATAATGTAAAAATATTTCAAGTCCGCTTAACCCAACGTAAGCTGCAAGTTGCTCGCCAAATGCTAGTTTACATTAGTCGTTAGTATTGCCAAAAACTCCATTTTGACATTCAGTAAAACTCCCCAGAAACTTGTAGGGAGCATTACTGTAGAGTTATCTATCGATGATTTCCGCTTTCAGGCAGACTTCTGTTACTCATTGTATTTCGGTGTCCAAAAACAGCACGTATACACAGTCAGTTTGAGTACAAATTTTGATTAATCGGCTTAGTTTCCAGTCGAGATTACAGATATGTCTGTGAGCCTAGATAACTTCTATGGCATTTCAGTAAACTAATAAACATTTTCTGGAGAAAATTTAAGAACATTTATCAATCCAACTTAGTTTTGATGTACAAGTTAATCCCTTGAGAAGTTCACTAGTGCCTTCAACAAGGTTTCTACAGCAGGATACAACTGATGAAAGTTAATGAATGTATTAATTAAAAATTATGGGAATCCATTATTTATTCGGATAATTTCATCTGAATCCGAGTTCAGCATAAGCGATGTCTACGACGCGCTATGACGCTCGTTCGCCTTTGGCGTCTCCCCTTGGGAGAAGACTCGTTAACGCTTCGCTATCGGCGTCGCACACTGCTAAACTTTGTCCACATTGTGGCAGAGTACTCAATCTTATCCATGTCTGCATCTACGTATGACTTAGATATTGCGATGCGATCGCGCTAAAACTAGTCTATAAGCATAACTTTCTGATACCGAAGATATCTGCAATTTACAATTGGGCAAAGCCTAAATTTATTGTGCTAATTGCCAAGCAAGGAACTATTTTTTCTGGGAGTATAACTCACTAATTTAACATTCTCTACTCCGATAATATCGGACGCTGCCATAATACAGCAACCGTTCTACAATTTGCATAGTATTTAGTTACTAATTCTTAGACATGAACTTCGATGATCCTTTTGATATTAGTCACTTCAACATAGCCTTCCTAATCTTGTTGTCTATTTAGTGAAGTGGAAGTCGAATTGCACAGAGGGTGTGACCAAAATCCAAAACGATGGGCTGTTTATTGTCCGGTTCATACCTACTATCTCGATTGAGGCAAATATACTATGAAATCTATCTCACAAATTTCAAACTTTCAAATAATTCCTTATATTATCCTATTTGTCAGTATTTTATTTAGTATTTCTGGGCAATTGCTGATGAAGCACACCATGAGCCATACAGATGAAGGACTATTTACTTGGGTATTTATTCAAAAATTAGCATTAGCTGTTAGTGTTTATTGCTTAGGAATAGTAAATTGGATCTTGGCTTTGCGATCTGTAAAATTGAGTATTGCTTATCCACTGACTAGTTTAAATTATGTCGGTATACTTTTCGGCTCATACTACTTTTTTAATGAGGTAATTACATTAACTCGGATAGCAGGAGTAATCACTATTTTTCTCGGTGTTCTTTTAGTGGTAATTCCACTGAAAAAATCTATATAAGTTTAGAATAAAGCCCATTATAAAAGTTGAAAAATGAACATCATTACTTGGCTAGTTTTAATGCTGGTAGTTTTATTCGGAACAACAGCTAACCTATCATTAAAGTATGGACTTTACATTTCTAGCCATACTAAAGGAGCAAGCGCATCTATCCAAAATCTTTTATTATCTCGTTATTTTTGGATTTGGTTTATATGCTATACATTTATGACTATATTGTGGCTTTATGTATTGCGGACAATTCCTCTAAGCCAAGCATTTCCAGTTCTAGGGTTAATGTATGCATTTGTACCGATCGCTTCTCACTATCTTTTAAAAGAGCAGGTTGTATTTAGCCAGTGGGTAGGAATTTCCATTATCATAACTGGTGTAGTTCTTGTTGTAAACTAATAGCTAAAAAGGCAGACAGCAAGGCTATTAATATTAAAATTATCTGAATATAAATTTCAAAATCGTCCCTACAAAAATCTCAATTAAATTTATGAATATAGGCATCATTGGCGGGGGTATAACTGGGCTAGTATTAGCCCAACGTCTTTCAAATCAAGGACATAAAGTAACTGTATTCGATAGCAACAAGCAGCTTGGTGGACTTACCACCTATCATGATTATGGTTTATTTACCTGGGATCGCTTTTATCACGTTATCCTACCTTCTGATACTCATTTAATAAATTTTATTAGAGATATTGGTCTTGGAGACAAACTGCGTTGGCATCGAAGTTTAACAGGCTTTTACGACAATCAAAAGTTTTATTCTATCAGTAACTCTATAGAATTTTTGCGCTTTCCTCTCTTTGGGCTTATAGGTAAAATTAGATTAGCTTTTACTCTCTTGTATGGTTCGCGCCTTAATAACTGGCGGCGCTTAGAAAAGATTTTAGTGGAAGATTGGCTCTTAAAACTCGGTGGCAAAAGCACATACGAGAAACTCTGGAAACCCTTGCTTCTATCCAAACTAGGAGAAAATTATAAACGAATATCAGCAGTTTTTATTTGGGCCTATATCAAAAGACTATTTTCAGCGCGGGATTCTTCATTAAATAAAGAACAACTTGGTTATGTCTCAGGCGGTTACAAAACTGTTTTTGACCATATAGAAAAATTAATTTACGCGGCTGGAGGTCATATTCACACAGGTGTTGCGGTGGAATATATCGCACCTCATCCAGAGGATGGAATGTGGGTAGAATATCAGGGCAAAAAGGAACATTTTGATAAAGTCATCTTTACTGGCCCAGTTAATATTTTGCAACAGGTTGCTGCCAATGAACTAGTGAAAGTTTCAGATACCGATGAAACAGTAGAATATCTGGGCGTAATCTGCATGGTACTTATTACTCGCAAGTCTCTAGTTCCTTATTACGTAGTAAACATTGCTGATAGAAATATTCCCTTTACCGGAGTTATCGGTATGAGCAACTTAGTTTCTTTACAAGAGACAGCAGGATATCACATGACATTTCTACCAAAATATATACTTTCCACTGACCCGTTGTTAAAACAGCCAGATGATGAATTGCGTCAAGTATTTTTCCAGGGTATACGTTTGATGTTCCCAGAACTAAAAGCAGATGATATTGTTGCAGCACATATTAATAGAGCTATTAAAGTACAGCCACTACAAGTTTTAAATTATTCAAGCCTTGTTCCAAAAGTAAGTACTGAAAACGAAGATTTTTTCGTCGTCAATACCTCACAGTTGGTCAATGATAGCGTCAACAACAATGCAGTTGTGCGACAGGTCGATGAATTTCTCAAGAAATCAGCATTACTGAATTCTTGAAATTTGAGAATCATATTTTGAAAATCACACGAGGTACTTATGAGTCTTTTTGTTCTTTTACCCGCATACAATGAGCAAGAATCAATTCGCCCCTTGTTCAAAAGGTTTCAGGCATTGCAAGAAATCTCTAATATGGAGATACGGCTGATTCTTGTTGATGATGGTAGCAGCGATACAACTGCTCAGACCGCTTTAGATGAATCTCAATCACTGGGGATATCACTGAAACTAGTCCAGCATCCCAAAAATGCTGGTTTAGGTCAAGCAATTAAAACAGGTTTCACCACCTTCTTAGAAATTTCTAAAGAAGGCGATTTTTTAGCTGCGATGGATTGCGATAATACTCAACCACCAGAACTGTTAATCAAGATGTATGACACTATGATAGCTGGTAGCTATGATATTGCGATCGCATCTAGATATAGAAAAGGCTCTAAAGTCATAGGCTTATCAAAATTTAGAGAGATAATGAGTTACGGAGCAAGCTGGCTTTTTAGAATTGCAGCTCGTGTACCAGGTGTAAGAGACTATACTTGTGGTTACAGGCTATATAATCGTACTTTCGTCAGTAAACTGGATATGTATTATGGGGGTAGTTTATTCACTGAAAGTGGTTTTGCTTGTATGATAGATTTACTATTGAAAGCTAAAGTACTCAAACCAAAAATCGTAGAAATTCCAATGGTTTTGAGATATGACCAAAAGCCGACTGCCAGCAAGATGAAAATTCTTAAAACTATTACTCGAACCCTAAAACTCTTATTTAAGAATCTATCATCGACAGGACAAGCTTCCAATTTAGGTCAGACTTTCAATGACAAAGAAACAACAAGAGTTCCATTGAAAATGGCAAATCGTAAATAAACCTGAGAAATTTAGCCTGGACTAAATTAAGTATTTGCAACAAACAAGATTGCATATTGAATATGAGTTAGTCTCAGGAAGCCTCTGTATACTGATCATAGGTAGAGGTTCTTTCATCCCACTCCTAGCTCATGATTCGCTACGTTGAGAAGACTGCCAGTTAAATACATATATATAGATAGGTGCATCTCATTTTACACTCACACCCTCAAGGGTGCGAACTTTCAAAATCTCAGTCCGCAAAGGCGGACTTTGTTTGTATAGTCTCCAACTTTTAATACAGCACGGCAAAAATCCAGCTACCATCTCAATTAACCAAACAATTTGCTCTAAGCAACTAGTTAAAGTTAGGCAAATTTCCGCTAAAGTGTTAACCGAACCTCTTTATAACTTCACTTAAGAGGAGGGAAATCCACACTACCTTTCTCCCAACTGTAACTTTCACTGATTTGTTAGACTGAACACACCAGGATTTATCAGTCAAATCTCTGAATTACGCCAGCAGACGAGGCTACCCATGCTTACAAGTACGCTACTTCTCTCGAATCAACTTCCCACCCTCCAATATTCCTCCACACCAGAGCGTTTCGATGAAACCTGGGAAGCCCCTCTGGCTACCCTCCTGGGACTAGGACGCGCCGCTGGTGCTGACTTCATCGAATTATTTTTAGAGCGTCGCAACTATATTAGTTCTCTTGCAGAAGACGACTCCATAACTAGTATTTCACCCAGTCTATCTACAGGCGCGGGAGTCAGAGTATTTCGTGGCAAAGCCGATTGCTATGTCAGCACCAATGACCTTTCTTTTTCCGGTTTGAAAGCAGCTTTAGAAAAAGGTCTTTCTATCCTGGGATTACAATTACCCACTCCTAAAGCTTTCATTCCAGAAATAAACCTGGAATTATTGAGAGATTACGCCACTAAAAGAGGTAAAGATTCATGGCTACCAGTGTGTAGCTCCATCCGAGAAATGGGAGAAGTCCTCCTTGATGGTACCGCCCACCTGAAGCAAAAAGCTAGCCACGTCCAATCGCGCCGTGCTACCTATTTCCGGGATTGGCAAGAAGTCTTAATCGCCGCCAGTGATGGTACTTTTGCCCGTGACATTCGCCTCACCCAGTCAGTAGGATTTAACCTCTTGTGTGCTGATGGAGCTAATCGTGCTTCCATCGGTGAACGCGCAGGTAACACTAGCGATGCCAACTTCTTGAGAACTTGGGATTCTCAACAAGCTGCGGAGAAAATAGCAGAATCCGCTGGCAAAATGCTCTATGCCGATTACGTAGAATCGGGTACTTACCCAATTATTATGGCGAATCACTTTGGCGGGGTAATCTTCCACGAAGCCTGCGGACACCTGTTAGAAACCACTCAAATTGAACGCAATACCACTCCCTTTGCTGACAAAAAAGGCGAAAAAATTGCCCACGAAAGTTTGACAGCCTGGGATGAAGGGCGCTCTGAAAATGCCTTCGGGACAATTGACATGGATGATGAAGGTATGCCCGCTCAAAGAACCCTATTAATTGAAAAAGGGGTTCTCAAAAACTTCTTAGCAGATAGAACAGGTTCTGCACGCACTGGACACCCCAGAACTGGAAGTGGACGACGCCAAAATTATACCTTTGCCGCTGCTAGCCGGATGCGTAATACTTATATTGATTCTGGCGAGTACACCAATGATGATTTATTCACCTCTGTTGATAAAGGTATTTATTGTAAAAAAATGGGTGGCGGAAGTGTTGGTGCTACAGGTCAATTTAACTTTAGTGTAGATGAAGCTTACTTGATTGAAAATGGCAAAATCACCAAACCGCTAAAGGGAGCAATTCTAATTGGTGAAGCTAAGGAAATTATGAATAAAATTTCTATGTGTTCCCAAGATTTGGAAATTGCACCTGGTTTTTGTGGCTCCGTTAGTGGCAGTATTTATACAACAGTAGGACAACCCCACATTAAGGTTGATTCTATTACCGTAGGTGGACGATAAGAATTTTAGATTTTAGATTTTGGATTGTGAATGAGCAGCAGTTTAAGGCTAGAACAATGCAGCTGGCATTACGAGTTATTCGTCTAGTTGAGCAATTGCTACAAACTAGAATTTCTGATGTCATTGGCAAACAGTTGTTACCTTTAGCCACTTTAGTTTTTGCTAATTAATCGAGTAGTCTATCTAGCTCAATCAACGCAGAAAAACTAAAAAAGCCTAATGCAAGAGCTACCAAAATTATAACTATGACTGTTGCGGCAATAAAACACTGCGAGAAAAATATAAGTCATAACATCCAAAATCCAAAATCTAATCTCAAAAATGGAATTCCTTTCACTCTAAAATCCAAAATCTAAAATTGACTATGCCGAATATCAATGAGATTGCAAATTCTGCCAAGGACAATGCTGATAAGCTTGGCATTAAGAAATTTGACATTTATGGCTCAACAGTAGATGACACCAGTGTACAAGTAGACCAAGGTGAGCCAAAACAAGTCAAAGCCTCAAATCGCTCTGGTGTTACTGTTCGTGTCTGGAATGAAGATAATACAATGGGTGTCACCAGCACCACAGATGTAGATTCCAAAGGGCTGGAATTAGCTTTGAAAACTGCCTACGAAGCCAGTTTCTTTGGTGTTAAAGAAAATGTTCCTGATTTTAGTCCAGAAGCCACTGTTCCTATTCCAAATAAACTTCAACATAAGACATCTCAAGCACCTGTTGCTGAACTCATAGAAAAATTGTTGGTAGCTGAAAAAGAATTACTAGCAGCTCATCCAGCAATTAAAGGTGTGCCTTATAATGGTTTATCGCAAAGAGATATTGACAGGTTTTATCTCAATAGCGACGGTGCAGTAAGAACTGAATCTCACTCCTTAGCATCAGTTTATCTTTATAGCAAAACAGAAGAAGAAGGAAAAAAACCTCGCAGTGCAGGTGCTTTTAGAATCAACCAAAGTTTAGATAATCTAGACATAAATGGTTGCATCAAAGAAACCGCAGATAAAACTATCAGTCACTTAAATTATGAAAAAATTAAAACTGGTAAATATCGGGTTGTTTTCTCACCGGAAGCTTTCTTAAGTTTGTTGGGTGGTTTTTCTAACTTGTTCAACGCTCAAAGTATTTTGGACAACCAAAGCCTATCTACTGCTGATGATTTAGGTAAAAAAATTGCTACCCCTCTGTTTTCAGTTTATGATGATGCATTGCACCCAGCTAACGTAGGCGCAGAAAGCTTTGATGGTGAAGGAACTCCTACTCGTCAGGTTTCGCTGATTGAAAATGGCGTTTTAACGGGCTTTCTCCACAGTGCAGGTACTGCCAAAAGGTTCAATGCCCAGCCAACAGGTAATGCAAGTATTGGTGCAAAAGTCAGTGTTAGCCCCAATTTTTATCACGTTTTTACAACAGCAACTCATGAAGAAGAGTTAAGTTTAGAAACTGCTGAAAATGTGATTTTTATCGATGATTTACAAGCTCTCCATGCTGGAGTTAAATCTTTACAAGGTTCGTTTTCTTTGCCGTTTGATGGTTGGCTAGTTAACAAGGGTGTCAGGACGAGTATTGAGTCAGCAACTGTTGCTGGCGATTTCTTGGAACTCTTAAAGTCAATTATTTATGTAGACAAAGAGGCAGAGTTAACACCGGGGGGAGTTTGTCCAAAAATTTGGGTTGATGAACTGTCAATTACTGGTGAGTAAAACTTAGAGAGTACAGAGTTAGGAGTTAAATATAACTCTTAACTCATCACTTTGAAATTTTTACTCCCCATTAATATTCACCACCGACGCTAATAGCAGTATTAAATACATCAGCACCGCTTAAATCAATACCAGCTAGAACAGCGCCATCTACATGAGTATTATATAAACGGGAATTACTTAAATTAACGTTAGTGAGATTGGCATTATTTAAGATAGTATCGCTGACGAATGCTTCTGTGAGATTAGCAGACTTCAAATTTGCACCAGTTAAATCAGCGCCTTCTAAATTAGCACCTTCGAGATTAGCTCCTTTTAAATTTGCATTTCTCAGGTCAACACCTATTAGATGAGCGCCTTTAAGGTTTGCTCCTGCTAAATTACATCCCAAACATTCTCTAGTTTCTAGCAAGCGCCGGACAGGGGCGGAGTTTTCTGCTTTGACGGGAATAGGAGCAGCTAAAGATAGCGTGCTGAGTAAGGCTGCTGCCGTCAAAAAAATTCGTTTCATATTTACCTCAGACATTTCTAGAAGTCATTAAATTCTGAACTTCTACGATACCAGTGTGCCAAGATTACAGAATTCTGTCCTCATGCGATCGGAGGAATACATAATTTCTATGAGAATAGGTATTGTTCCGTAAAATAGTCCGATGGGACTAATATTAAAAGATTGGTAGCAAGAACTCCGCAGGCTACCGCAAAGGAATAAGAGTTTCAAACAATTTTTGCATAAGTCTTATATGACACCAGCAAACTGCTGTTATCAAATAGGAAGTAGCATAGTATTATCGCCACTACTATTCAAATTATCTGTATGGTTACAAGTCCTTTGACATTAAACCTAGATACCGTTCACCTCACAGACGAACAGTTCTACCAGTTATGTCAAAAGAACCGTGAGTTGCAGTTTGAACGAACGGCTAAGGGAGAATTGATGATTATGCCACCCGTTGGAGGAGAAAGTGGCAACCGTGAAGCCGACTTAATTATTGATTTGGGCATCTGGAATCGGCAAACCGGCCTCGGCTACACTTTTAGTTCTTCTACTATATTTAAATTACCCAATGGAGCAGACCGTTCCCCTGATGCCGCTTGGATTCAACGGGAACGTTGGGAAGCACTCACTCCTGAACAAAGACGTAAATTTCCCCCCATTGCACCGGATTTTGTCATGGAATTAAAGTCAGCAACAGATAATTTAGAAATGCTGCGCCAGAAAATGCAAGAATATCTGGATGCAGGAGTGCAATTGGCATGGTTAATTAATCCCCAACAGCAACAAGTGGAAATTTATTGCCAAGGACAGAATGTGGAATTGCGAAACCTGCCTACACAATTATCGGGTGAAAATGTATTGCCAGGATTTAGCTTAAATCTATCCTGTTATTAAGCTTTGCCGCTACCTAACAAATACAGCAGCGCCATGCGAACGGCGACACCACTGGTAACTTGCGATTGAATGAGACTAAATTCTGGGTCATCCATCAATTCAGAACTAATTTCAACACCACGATTGACTGGGCCTGGATGCAAAACTTTGACATTAGGTTTACAAAGTTGCAACTTTGTGCGTGTAATGCCAAACTGCTGATGATATTCTCGCAAACTTGGCAGTAAATGAGCCGTCATGCGTTCCTTTTGCAAGCGTAAAGTCATCACAAAATCGGCATCTTGTAAAGCTGGTTCTAGCTGCCAATGTAGAAAAAGTTGGCAAGTGGGGGAATAACTTCTGACTCCTAACTCCTCAGAGATATACTCAGCAAATAACTTGGGTAAGAGGGTAGGTGGTGCTGCCAGATGCACTTCGGCACCACTGGCAATTAAACTCCAAATATTCGATCGCGCCACGCGAGAATGGAGAATATCCCCAACAATGGCAATCTTTTTTCCCTTTAAAAGTTCCAGTCGGGGACTAGCTGGGTCAATTAGAGTACAAATGGTAAATAAATCTAGCAGTGCTTGAGAAGGATGCTCATGTTGACCATCACCAGCATTGAGGACACTAACTCGTACACCTAGACGATCCATTTCAGCTGCGATCGCATTTGGTACTCCTGCCTCTCGATGGCGGACTACCATAATATCAGTTCCCATCGCCAAATAGGTCTTCGCCGTGTCGAGAATTGTCTCTCCTTTTGTCATAGAGGAAGATGCTGCAGCAAAGTTTAACGTATCTGCACTTAACCGTTTCGCAGCGAGTTCAAAACTGCTGCGCGTGCGGGTAGAAGATTCAAAAAATAAATTCGCCACCACCTGTCCCTGCAAGGTTGGCACTTTCTTCGTCCGCCGCGATAGTACCTCTTGAAAACTGGCAGCAGTTTGCAAGACTGTATCATATTCGGCGGTAGTGAAGTCAGCTAGGGAAAGAACGTGATGACGATTCCAGGTGGTAGTAGGCATAAATAGCAATCAGTTTCCTACATAGAGATACGAGCGGTCGCGTCTCTACAGCTTTTTAATTTACATATGCAGAGGAAATGATATCACCTGTCTTCTATCAAATTAGATATCTATTATTTTGTCATTAGTCATTTGTATTTATAAAGGAATAGTACAGCGGGCGCGTAAATCCAGCTACCATCTCAATTAACAAGATTTAAGGCTTGAGCAACTGGTTCAAGGTAGGCAAACTTCCGCTACAATTTACTAGTGACTAATGACAGTTTTCACGAAAAACATCAGTTTTAAAGCACATTAGCTGATTAATTTGGTAAATGTAATACCTGCAAAGCAAACGAAATCAGGGTAAGGAACGTTAAAAACCCAATTGTATCCAGCATTGTAGTCACTAACGGCCCGCTAACTAGGGCAGGGTCAAGCTTTAGTCGTTTCAAAGCCATTGGCAGTAAAGTGCCGAGTGTAACAGCCACAATTGTATTAGTTGCCATTACCATTCCGGCAATTAAAGCCACCCATCGCTCTTGGGGTCGTGCCCAAATTAAGGAAAGCAGGATCATGGTTGTGGCTAAAACTAGGGCTGTGGCTAAACCTGCTAAAAGTTCTTTGCGAAGAATTTTCAAGGTATCTTTGGGTGTTACCTCGCCCACCCCTAAGCCGCGGATTGTTACCGTTAATGATTGAATACCAACAGTACCACCAGTGTTAGAAAAAATCGGCATGATCACTGCTAAAACTGGCACTGCGGCAATTACAGATTGGAAAGGCGCGATCGCACTGGCTGCACCAATATATAGTGCCATGATTCCCAACAGCCACGGCAAGCGGTTGCGGATGGTGAGGAGAGGAGATGATAAAGCTGCTTCATCACCACTCACACCCGCCAATTTTTGAATATCTTCTGTAGCTTCCTCTTCCAAAATATCCATGACATCATCAATGGTGACGATGCCAACCAATCGGTCTTCTCGGTCGACCACGGGGATAGCAATTAAGTCATAGCGCTGCATGATTCGCGCCACTTCTTCTTGAGGGGTTTCAGTTCTAACTTTAATGACGCGATCGCTAGCAATATCTTTGATAAAAACGTCGGGAAAGGTAAACAACAACTGGCGCAGTGAAACTACTCTCACCAGTGTCCGGTTGTCATCTGTGACGTAGGCGTAGTAAATCGATTCCTTGTCTTCGTCCTGACGGCGGATTTTGCTTAGGGCTTCGCCTACAGTCAATCCTTGGCGCAACCTGACATATTCGGTTGTCATTACCCGCCCAGCAGTGCCTTCTGGATAGCCGAGAATCGTTGCTGTTGCTTGCCTTTGTTCTGGACTCAGTTCTTGCAATAGCCGTTTGATTACCCCAGCCGGTAGTTCATCAAACAATTCTGCCCGTTCGTCGGGACTCATCGCTTCTACAAGTTGCACTACCTGGACATCATGCAGAGAATTAATTAATTCTTCCTGCACCTCTGTTGGCAGATATTCAAATACATCAATTGCCTGAGCTTTGTTGAGTAAACGGAATGCGATCGCGCGTTGTTGTTCAGGCAATTGTGTAATGTAGTCTCCCACATCCACAGGTTGTAGACGATTTAAATCCCATTTCAACTGGTTTAAATCGGTAGTATCAGTCAGCAAATCACGAATATCTTGTGTAAGCATGTAGATATATCTCCTAAGTCTCCCCCGCGCTGGGAGACTTCCTCACCAGCTCAGAGGAGGTTGATACTGCCATCTGGTGGACTATTGCCCATAAAATTTCAACAATTCAATATCGATATCTAAATTAAGGCATCGCTAGTCATCATCCTAACCCGGAATAGCGCTCTCCGGGAGATACTGAATATTAGCATTCAGTATTTGTGATATTTACCACTAACAGCTAAGTTAATTAACCCGAAATTTAGGTAATTTTCGTCTAGCTTAAAGTAGATTTTACTATTGCTATAAGCTATGTGTCTTGGCAATCAACGATTTTTTTCGCAAACTTTATACAGTTAAAATATTTACAACATCAACAAGCAATATTTGGCATCAAGCAACTTCATGCATAGTCGCCTGGACGACGAAGAATTAGAAATGGGTTAGCAGGTTTCACCTCATAGTTGCGGTAAGGTGTTTGAGCTTTAGCGATCGCTCTTGGGTGTGCTTAGGTTACTATATACTTAGACATACAAAGAGAAATTAATACTCTATTATAGGCGGGATCGCTCTTCTCCTAAAAGTCACTTTTTATAAGTGACTTGCAAAAAAAGTATTAATAGTGATATATTTAATTTAGAGTTACGAGTTACGTAACGCATAACATCTACTACTGTTCTGCTGCCGCTATTATGTCTCCGTCAAATGATTTTCCGAAGTACAAGGATAAAAGGACGGAGGACTTTGTTGCGGGTAAAAGGGTAAAAGAGTTTCAGTCTTTTGAGAGACAAGCGTGTAAACGACTTGAAATATTAGAAGCCGCCATTAGTAAGGAGGATCTAATGCAGCTACCTAGTAATCGCTTTGAGTCTCTAGAAGGGGATAGAAAAGGTCAGTACAGTATCCGAATTAACGAGCAGTGGAGAATTTGTTTTAACTGGACAGAGGGATCTCTTAAACCATTCAACATAGAAATCACAGATTATCACTGAAAGAGGTAAAATGACACGTCCACCTATCCACCCTGGAGAAATTCTTGCTGATGAAATTAATGAATTAGGTATGTCTGCAAGTGAACTAGCGCGTGTTCTTGATGTACCTAAAAATCGGATTACCGAAATAATTAATGGACAGCGAGGAATTACTGCCGATACAGCTTTGCGATTGGCACGATATTTTGGGACTAGCGCTGAGTTCTGGATGAATTTGCAAAAAAATTATGAGCTTAGGTTAGCTGAACAAACAGCAGGCAAAAAAATCCAAGATACCATTCGCCCTCGCGTATTAACTTCTTGTACATAAGTCACAGCTTAAAGCTATTTTAGTATGCGTACTGCGTTACAGTGCTAGTGTTAATCTTCAATTACTAAAAAAAACCAGCACAAACATATAAGTGTTAAGGGAGAAAACGCTAGCTTTTACTCCTCTTTTTTTGCTTACTTTCACCGAAAATACTGATACCAATTTTTGATGAAGCTGTGCTAAATCAAACTTCAATAATAAAGTTGTAAGAGGTGATAAAAATTACCTCAGGTGTAATATTTTCTAGCACAGAGGCTAATTTCTGACGCAGTTGGTAAGGGTGTTGCAATTTTTCCATTCAACCAACGAGTTATTGTTGCCTGATCACGTCCTAAGCGTTCTGCGAGCGTTCGCTGAAATTAGCACTCGTTTATTTAACGTAAACTATCAACAAAAAGAATTTGTTATGTCTTAAGAATAACTTAAAATTTCAGTATAAATTATTATATGTAAAGAATTTAAAAAATATTATATTTTAGTTCGGGATCGCTAAAATTCAGTACCCAGAAACCTATTAACACGAGATAATAATAAGCTCACACCACCCTTAGCTGTTGTCCCATCAACCATTACAGAGCTTATTCTGGCTTGGTTTAGGTAATTCACTTCACAGTCACAGGGTCAAATTTTGCAAGTAGTTCTGAACCAAATCATGAAAACATCTACCAAATTGCTAACTCGCTTGGAGTATTACTACCAGCAAATCAAAACGATCATCCTGACTCGGCAGAATCCGATTACTGGTTTGTTACCTGCGAGTACAGCAATTACAGCCCACGGCGATTATACTGATGCCTGGGTGCGAGACAACGTTTACAGCATTTTGGCAGTCTGGGGTTTAGGGCTTGCATACCGCAAGATTGACGACGATGAGGGACGCACTTATGAACTAGAACACAGTGTCATCAAACTGATGCGCGGGTTGCTCTTTGCGATGATGCGACAGGCTCATAAAGTAGAGACATTTAAACATACTCAGTCGCTACTAGATGGACTGCACGCCAAATATAATACTGCGACTGGTGATATTGTTGTTGGTGATGACCAATGGGGACATTTGCAACTTGATGCGACATCTATATTTTTGCTGATGTTGGGGCAAATGACGGCTGCGGGATTGCAAATAATTTATACAATTGATGAAGTGAATTTCGTCCAAAATCTGGTTTACTACATTGGACGAGCTTACCGCACACCAGATTACGGCATTTGGGAACGTGGTAATAAAATTAATCGTGGTAGTGCTGAGTTAAATGCCAGTTCCGTAGGCATGGCAAAAGCTGCTTTAGAAGCTATCAACGGACTGGATTTGTTTGGTGTACGTGGTAGTCAAGCATCGGTGATTCATGTGCTACCAGATGAAATTGCCCGCGCCCGGATTACTTTAGAATCTCTATTACCGAGGGAATCTGGTTCCAAAGAAATTGATGCGGCGCTGTTGAGTATTATTAGTTATCCTGCCTTTGCAGTGGAAGATTTGCAATTACGCGATCGCACTTTAAACGATATTATTAATAAACTCGCAGGGAAATATGGCTGCAAACGCTTTCTGCGTGATGGACACCAAACCGTTTTAGAAGATAATCAACGCTTACACTACGAACCGTGGGAACTCAAACAATTTGAGCATATTGAATGCGAATGGCCGTTATTTTTTACTTATTTAGTTCTAGATGGATTATTTCGCGGCGAACAAGAACAAGTTAAAAAATACCAAGAGCTTTTAGAATCATTACTTATAGAACAAGATGGTTTGCGTTTACTGCCAGAACTTTATTATGTCCCAGCCGAAAACATAGAAGCAGAAAAGTTAGCACCCCAAACGCAACCACGTTTACCGAATGAAAATATTCCCTTAGTTTGGGCGCAGAGTTTATACTTTCTCAGTCAAATGCTGGGTGAAGGGTTACTGGCGGTTGGTGATATCGACCCTTTGGGAAGACATTTGTGTGTGGGCAAACAGCGCGAAGCATTGGTACAAATTGCTTTATTGGCAGAAGATGAAGATTTGCAGAAAAAATTAGAAGTTCATGGCATTGAAGCACAAACGCCTACCCAAGTAGAACCGATTCAAGTGAGAAAAGCTGGAGAATTTTCAGCTATTTATACACAGATTGGACGTAACGATAAACTTGGTTTAACTGGGCGTCCAGTGCGGCGGTTGCGGAGTTTAACAACATCTAGAATCTTTCGGATTAGCGGTGAAACAATTGTATTTTTGCCTTCATTTTCCGACTCTCAACAGTTTTACTTAACCCTTGACTACCATTTTTTACTGGATCAAATTAGAAGCGAACTAGCTTACATTCAAAAATATTGGAGCGATTTAGGTCGTCCTAACTTGACTTTAATGTTGACGCACACTATGTTAGAGGCAGGTTCGGAAGCATTACTAGAACTTATGCAAGAACTGAAAGATGGTATTTGTAACGGTGTACGGGTGAAATTAGGACGACTAAATCAGCTAATGCTGACAGCTGGAATCCAAAGAATTGATTTTCTTCCCAATGCAGAATTCTCGCGATCGCCAGTGAAAAATGCTGGGCCACGTTGCTATTACCTGGCTTATCATCCTGGGAAAAATTGGCGCTTAGGACATACCCAAGAATTTCAAATGGAGTGTGAAACTAACTTAGGGTTGTTGCTTTCTCATTTGCGCTCATCAGAAAATATCTACGAGCAAATTGAGTTATTGCAAACTTTAACTCGCTTGCGAGGAATGAAATTTGATACAGGGTATGGCGGCCCAGGATATCGCGTCACCGTAGCAGATTTACTAGATGAAGTTTACACCAAAGCTGGAGATTTAGGCATTTGGGCAGTGGTACGCCGGGCTGCGGGGTTGCAGCAAATGGTTGATATCAGCCTATCAGATGCAGTGACGAGTATTTTGGTGCGGGGTAAGCAAATTGCTGTGGGTAAAGCTTACAGTGAAGCGTCCCTAATTACCGTACCCATGTCCCACGATGAAATTGCCGATAAGATTAATCATTTTTGTCGTGAGGATATACGCGATCGGGTCCTAACTCAGGAGATTTTAATCTATGTTGGTATCTTAATTCGTTCAGAACCCGAACTATTTCAGGGACTACTAACGCTGAGAGTCGGCTATCTGATTCTGTTGATAACCAGCGAACTAGCGCGGGAATTGCACGTCACTCAAGATGAAGCATACGATTACTTAATGCAACTTTCACCCTTTGAAGTGAAAATGCGCTTGCGTCAGGTATTAACTGGATATACTGGCATGAGTAACCTGTTGCGCCAACAAGAATCACTACACGTCAAGCAAAAAGAAAGTGATATTGCTTGGGTGGTGCTACCAGGAATCGCCGAAGGGATAGAAGTTCCGCCAGGCGGTTGGCGGCGGTTTCGCCAAGCTGAAGGTGCAACGGGGCGCGTACCAAAAGAATTTTTTAAGCAAGTTTGGCTATTAATGCAACATTGCAAAGGCTTAGTAATTGGCGATAAATTAGAACGCCGTAATCGTTTAGATAGTGAGATAATGCTGTCGGAAATGACAGCGGGAGAAAGAAATTTTGCTCTCTTGGTTGAGCATTTGCTGAATAAAATCGAAGCTCCAGAATATCGTCAAGTTAATATTGAAGCATTAATCGAATTAGCTGCGATCGCTGCCAATAATCCAAAGCTGCAAATTGAAGAATATATTGTGTTGGATGTGTTAATTGGTCATGCAGTGCGATTGGCGTGGCTAGAAAACCATACTCATCGCAGCGATCGGTATGATGAGGATAAAGCGAGTGCGTGGCGATCGTTTTACAACACCTCTCCTAGAGATTGCGCTAGTTATATTTTGAAGGCATTTAGGTTCTTGACGGAATTTGTGAAAGATTTTTAAACGCAAAGGGGCGCAGAGGTAAGCGCGAAGGAGCGCAGAGGATGAGAGAGAATGAGTTGAGTGGAGTGATTATTGGTTGTGCGATGAGGGTGCATACTGCTTTGGGGCCTGGTTTGTTGGAGTCGGCTTATGAGGAGTGTTTGGATTATGAGTTGAAGAAAACCGGATTGAATGTTGGTAAGCAAATTCCATTGCCTTTGATTTACCAAGATGTAAAATTGGAATGCGTTTATAGATTAGATTTGATTGTCGAAAACCAAGTAATTGTAGAGATTAAATCTGTAGAATCCTTCCACCCAATTCATTCCGTTCAACTCTTAACCTATCTCAAACTCGCAAACTGCAAACTAGGTCTTCTCCTCAACTTTAACGTCCTCCACCTCAAAGAAGGTATTAAACGCGTAGCCAACAACCTCTAACTCCCCCTCTGCGAACCTCTGCGCTTCCCTTTGCGTTCCTCTGCGTTAAAAAAAATATCCCCCACCTCAGATTCCAAAAGCAGGGGTTTTGTTAAATTAAATTTTGTTCGCAAAACTACTTAACAGAAACAGCATCAACATCAATAGTGCTTGCACTAGAGGTAGAACCCTCAGTGGTATTAGATGCTTCAGTACCCACATCACCCTTACGAGCTTTCCAGCCCTCAATTACTAGCCCAGACACCTCAGAAACTAGCAGAGTCAAAAGGAAAACATCATCAATCTGCCCCACAACGGGTATAAAATCTGGGGCAATATCAATTGGGCTGATCAAATAGACTAACGTTCCTAAGATTACCCACCAACGGTACTTTGGGTTACGAAGCAAATTGCCATACCAGGTGTAAAGTGATTGGATTGAAAATTTCATATTTTGAACCTCCAGTTATCTTTAATTTTGACAAATTATGCTATAAATTCCCGGTGGGAATAACCGCCCTAGTTAGTCTGGAATACGCTACTCGTAATCTGTCACCAAGTAAAGGAAGTGAGTTTATCATTCAATTGCTTACCCAGCAGCAAGTTTGTCCAGCAGTCTAAGTCAAATACCCCATGCTTGCACTGTCTTTTTAGGTTTTCGGTAAATTTATATTTTGGAAGTCCCTCATTTTGCATTAATCTCTAGAATTAAAATGCTTAAGCACATTTGCTCTAGTCATGGAGGGAGGAAACTTAAACAGTGGATATTTTAGATTTATTTTATAAGGGCGGGCCAGCAATGTGGCCTTTGCTTATTCTTTCGATTCTGTCTTTGAGTGTGATTTTCGAGCGTTTGTGGTTCTGGTTGCGAATTTTGACTCAGGAAAAGCAAATAGTCGATCGCATCCTGGATGCTGCCCAGGATAATTGGCAAGTAGCTGCTGACATTGCTAGACAAGCAAGCGATCAGCCTGTCGGGCGTTTTCTCTATGCCCCCTTACGTTTTCCAAAAACTGATGCGGAAACCTTTCGACTAGCACTTGAATCCACAGCCGAAGATGAATTGGCTGGGATGCGGCGGGGCGAAAAACTTTTAGAAGCTGTGATTGCCCTCGCGCCGTTGCTCGGATTGTTAGGTACAGTTTTAGGTCTAATCCAGTCTCTGCGCTCAATTCGGATTGGCGATTTGGGAACTGAATCTACCGCCGGCGTAACTACTGGTATTGGTGAATCGTTAATTAGTACGGCAACTGGGCTAATAGTTGCCATCATTAGTTTGGTATTTTACCGCCTATTTCAAAGTTTTGTAGTTAACCAAGTCAAGGTTTTTCGGAAGGCAGGGAATGAGATGGAATTGCTCTACCGCCAGTCCCCGCCTAATTTTAGTGATAGTACATCAGCAATTGTGCGAGAAAATTTCACTCCACCCCGCAAGCCAGGAAAGACTAGGTTTCCTGAACCTCCTGAACCCCCAAATGCATCTAATTAGTCAAAAATTCAACCCCCGAACCAGGCGTTTAAATTGAGAAAATGAAAGTTAATCTACATACCCCAATTGAAGAAGTCCAAATTCAAATCATTCCTTTAATTGATGTCGTTTTTTGTATTCTGACGTTTTTTTTGTTAGCGGCACTGCAATTTACCAGGCAACAGGCAATAAATGTTGATTTGCCCAAAGCCAGCGCCAGTACAGTATCTGGAATAACATCACAGAGCGGAAGTCTGATTGTAACTATCGATGCCGTTGGCAATACTTACATAGAAAAACAGCCTGTAAAACGAGACGATTTAGGAGCAAGGTTAAAACAGTATCTTCAAGCAAACCCTAGTGCTGTTGTAGTGCTGAATGCTTCGCGGACAGCAACTTATAATGATGTTATTGAGACACTGGATTTGCTACGGCAAGTAGGAGGCGATCGCGTTTCTTTAGGAATTATTCCTGGCCCATCTCAACCACCTACAAACTCACTCAACCAGCCTAATATCCCCTCTTTCCCAATCAATCCTGGTGCTGCACCAGTACCCACAACCGCACCATTTCCAGGAATCAATCCTGAAGGGAATCTTGCCCCTAAATTTCCCTTAGCACCTGATTCTGTACCTCTTCCTGGCGTCAGTCAGCCTCCAACTAAACAAGGTATCAGTCCTATCAATCCTGGTATTTCTAACCCACCAGCATCCCAAGCGCCTGTAGCACCCAAACAAAGCCAACCTGCTCTTAAAAGATGAGATAGGGAACAGGGAAACAAGACGCAGGTACACAGGTAAATTTTCATTCTCAGCATCCCCGTGTCCCCGACTGTCCCTTGTTTTCCTCATCCTTTCCTTCAAGCTTTTTCCCAATCCTAAAGATATACAGAATAAATCACGCTTAGAGGAAAATTTTCTGGTAATTTACAAATAATTGGTTGAGCTTTAAAGATTTTTCCACCGATAAAGCGAAGTAATTTATCACCAATTGCCATTCACGTTTCAGGGATTGTGGCATGAATATTGTGACGCTTTTAATTGTTTGGATAGTAACAGCTATCAGCCTGTTGATAATTAGCAAATTACCTTTAGGAGTTGAAATTGACACTCCTGGTAAAGCCTTCCTTTCTGCCGCAGTGCTTGGTATCGTGACGGCAATAGTCAGACCGATTTTAAGTTTCGTTTTTGCAGTACCAAATTTACTCACGTTGGACTTGTTATCCGGCATTTTCACATTTATGATTGCCGTGGTTTGTTTTAGTATGGCTGCTTGGTTAGTTGAAGGTTTTCGCTTGCGTTACGGTATTTGGAGTGCGGTTATTGGGGCATTTGCACTGACTATAATTAACAGCTTAATCTACAAATTATTGGGCGTTTAAAGTGAATAGTTAGGAGTTATTAATAACTCCTAACTATTCACTCCTAACTCCTAACTATTCGTTGGAACTTGGGGGAGCAACGGGTGTAGTTGATTGTTGTTTACGTTGTTCGCGTTTTTTGCGATCGGCTGAGAGCATATCTGCCATCACCACCAGTGCTTGCGCCATCTTCTCTAGGTTAGAACGGTATAGATCCAAATCCTTGTTGAGTTTGTCATCGGACACGTGCAAGCCAGCAGCGATCGCTTTCAGCGCCTCCGTGAGTTGCTTTTCATCTTTGACTAATTCCGGATCTGACTGTTCCAATAACGAAAATACACCAATTGCGAACAACCGATTGTATTTAAAGTTAGGATTGTTGGCGATCGCTTGCAGTTGTGCTTGCAAGTCAGCATCTCGATCTAAGTAAGTAGTCTGACCTAGCCACGCAATTAAATCTTTAACTGGCAAACCTTTAGCTACAGTTTGCAGTCTTTGGGCATCCTGTCGATAGTGTTGCGGATCTTGTTCTATAGCCCGACATAGGGCGTTAAAAATTGATTCTTGATCCCGTTCTGGTAGATAGCCTTGCATGAAGCGGTCAAAAGTAGTGACGACGCCCAAGGCATAAATTGGATTGTAGCTAAAATCGATATTTACTGATAGTAGATGCATTTCCACCATCAATTCTTCTACAACCCGACGATAAATAGTGTTGATCGGACGGGTATGAAGATTGTAAAAAGTTCGTTTTGTATCAGAGACAGTACGGACGTTATTCACAAAGAAAATGTTAAGGGCGACGTATCTTTATTTTCTCGCTTAAAGGCTACTTTGCCAAGTTTAGCTTTTGACTGGTGACGGTTTCATTTACAATGTAGACAAATCAGAAGTATTTTATAAGCTAGTAGCCACAGGGGATAAGACCCTTATCCTCTAAAAAACTAGCAAAAAATTTTTCTCCTTAATGATTCGTTTATTGCATTTATGAACTTCTCGCCACAGTTAATTGCTTTAGGTGAGTACCTAGCTGGTGAATTTGATAATCGGGAACAAGCCATAGCAGAACCAGCTTGGTATGTCCATCTGTGCCTGTGGCAAAGACCAGTTAATCTGTTCACAGAAGATAGCATCACCCTTTTTGCCGAACAGGCTAACGTTATGAACCTGGATCAACCTTACCGTCAGCGAATTATGCGGTTGCGTCAGGGAAGCGACTCTGATGCATCTCTGAAAGTGCAATATTATATGCCTCAAGATCCAGGTGCATTAAAAGGCGCAGGTCATAACCCTGCTCTACTTAACACACTGACACCCGAACAATTAAATTTACTACCAGGTTGCATCCTAACAGTCACTCAGGAAACACAAGCGGGCGATCGCTATAAGTTTACCGCCACCCCATTACCAGAGACTCGTTGCAGCTTTACTTATCTTGGCAATAGCATCAATGTTTCCTTAGGTTTTGAAGCTACTGTGGGAGAATTTCACAGCTACGACAAAGGAATTGATCCAGCAACTGGAAAAGCAACTTGGGGAGCGATTATGGGGCCTTATCGCTACACCAAGCGAAATCAGTATCAAATAAGATAAAGTTATCAGTTATTGAGTTATGAATTTTCAATTAACTCCTGTACAGACGCGATTAATCGCGTCTCTACTCCTAACTCTTTTTTAGCTGGCGATGCTACGAGGTACACCTTCTAAAGCTTCCTCTTCTGTTTCAAATATTTCAAAGACAGTATCCATCATTGTCACCTCAAACACGAGTTTGGCTTCTGGATGTACATTGCAGATGCGGAAACTGCCCTTAACTTTATCAGCATCACGCATTCCAGCTACCAAAGACGTAAGACCAGAACTATCAATAAAATTTACCTGAGCCAGATTTACCACTACATGGCGGCTGAGTTTGGAAATACACTCCTGTAACTTCAGGCGAAATTGCCAAGCAGTGGTAATGTCTAGGCGACCTGCTGGCGTCAGGACAATAACGGTGTTTCCATCTTGGGTTGTATAACTTTTTTGGTCTATATGAATCACTAAAGCCCTCCCCGTGGCATTCCTCTTAAGATTAACTAGTTACAGAATTGTCTAATGCTGTCACTTGAGATTAACAAGCTATAGCTAAAATTGTCACCTTTTTATGCTAAGTGCTTACCTTTAGTAGTTTAGCTCACCAAAACAGTGCTGAGTACCAAGTTGAAATTGGGAGACTAGGGGAAATAAGGGAGATAGGGAAGAACTCCAAACTCCTAACTTAGCACTCAGCACTGGCTCAACGCCCTGCTAACAGCATTCAGCACTATTTATTGAGGTGGTGTCCAGTTAATCCAATCTTGAGGCTTAAGGAAAGTTTCATACAACTCGGCTTCGGGGGAATTGGGTTCCGGTTGATAGCCGTATTCCCAACGCACTAAGGGTGGTAGGGACATAAGAATTGATTCAGTGCGTCCGTTGGTTTGTAGACCAAAAATGGTGCCTCGGTCATAAACCAAGTTAAATTCTACATACCGTCCCCGGCGGTAGAGTTGAAAATTCCGTTGGCGATCGCCATATTCTATCCCATTGCGCCGTTCTACAATTGGTACGTAGGCTGGTAAAAATGCTCTGCCACAGTCTTGCACAAAGGCAAACAAATCTTCCCAATTGCGGGTTGCTGGTATTCCCACCTGATTGCTATGAATAGCCGCTTCCCCATTGGGATTTGGCCCGCGATATAAAGCACCTTCACCATCTTGGTAATCAAAAAACAGACCACCTACACCCCGTGTCTCATCACGATGCTTCAGGTAGAAATATTCATCACACCACCGCTTAAAGACTGGGTAATAGTCTGGGTGGTGTTGGTCACAAGCCTGTTTTAATGTTTTGTGTAAATGTGTCACATCTTCAGCAAAGGGGTAATAAGGCGTCAAGTCAAGACCACCACCAAACCACCACACTGGCCCTGCTTCAAAGTAGCGATAATTTAGATGGACAGTAGGCACATAAGGATTACGAGGATGTAAAACCATTGAAGTTCCAGTGGCATAAAAGCCATGCCCTGCTGCTTCAGGGCGTTGGGTTAAAATAGAGGCTGGCAAATGGGAACCCCAAACTTCAGAAAAATTTACACCTGCTTGTTCAAATATTGCACCTTCTCGCAGCACACGCGATCGCCCTCCACCTCCTTCTGGGCGTTCCCAACTATCTTCGAGAAACTTGCCCACACCATCTACTTCTGCTAATGCTTGTGTAATTTCGTCTTGCAGCTGTTTCATAAACTGACTGACTCTAGTCTGAGCGTCAGTTGCTGGCAAGGACTTGGATGATTCTGCTGCTGCGGTTGGTATTTGCGAGTTGGTCAACATAGATTCCCGAACCTAAATTACAATTTCCACAAAGCCACAAATTTTTTGAAAATTTGGGGGAAACACGCGCCAACAATCAAGCTCTATTTGCCCAACCTGCTTTTTCTTACTGGTCAAACATTTATAGGATTGATGGGCATCACTAGAGTTATTTTCCCTCAAATGCGTATAGGCTTGTATATTGACTGAGTTTTTTTTGAAATTCTTAATTGGAATATTCTGGTATAAACACTAAACTTTAGTCGTAACCTTGAAGTATCAAGGGTTTGACTTACCTGCTCAAAACTTCTTTGCCATATTTTTATGTTGGCTATTGGCGTCTGTGCCGAATTAAGGCTTGCTATATTTAAGGCATTTTTGAGAAAGTTTTAATTTAGGAGCTAAGCGTAGTTGCCCACAATACCAGAGTTACCAGAAAGTGTCTAGTAAGGAGGAGGATTAGGAAAATGCAAGATTGGTTATCCAAATTCATCCACCGGAAACGTCGTCGGTTTTGCGCTTCTCTGGTGCGGACGTATCGAGAGATTAGTTCTGCTTCTGTAGATGAGCTGTGGCAAAAAGTCGCTGACTTAACGGATGTTTCCTGGCATCCACTACTTAAAAGTACTAACGTGCCCTACGGATTAGTACCCAAGCCAGGATTGATTTTTCATGCTGTAACACGCTTTTGGCCGATTCCCATCCGGATTTTTGTGGAGCGCGTCAACCATAGAGAGATGCTGAGTATCCGAGTGCTGGCGATTCCTGGAATAGAAGAACGGGTAACTTATCAAGTAGAGTCAACAGTTTGTGGTACTTGTTTGTCTTATTCTGTAACCCTACGGGGATGGTTATCGCCCTTGATTTGGTCTTTATCCCGTCCTTACGCAGACCGCGTAGCCCGGTGTTTAGTAGAGGCAGTAGAAAAGACGGCATTGCCCACGGTATCTGGTAAGAAAAAATCCCTTAATGACAGTTGTTTTGATTTTTAGGTAAGGCGGAGTGGGGATAAGAGAGATGAGGCAGAAATAACCAATGCCCCATGCCCCATGCCCAAAGAAAGTTAAGATTCTATTAGGTAATAATGCCATTTGCTAAGTTTTATTACGCTAGCAACAGTGGTAAGCTGTTACGCATTTAATTTGTACATTTACCTGATGACTGTTGACTGTTAACTGATGACTGAAAACCCGTCAACAGTCAACAGTCAACAGTTAACGACCCAATAGAGTGTTTATATACTTTAGACGCGCATTAGCTTAACACTAAGCTGACCTTGCTTAAGAAAGCATCCAGTTAATAGCTAAGATATTCTCCACAGCTGTATTCTATTCATTTTGAATTTTGAATTTTTATGTACGATGTCCTCGATTCTCGCTCTGTCTTAGAAGTGTTGCGACCAGTAGAAGACCCAGAACTCCGCAAAAGTCTGGTGGAACTGAATATGATTCGTAACGTCAAAATTGACGGTGGCAAGGTTAGTTTTACATTGGTGTTGACCACTCCTGCCTGTCCTTTACGTGAATTTATCGTTGAAGACTGTCAGAAAGCTGTCAAAAAGCTACCAGGCGTTACAGATGTCAGCATAGAAGTGACGGCAGAAACACCGCAACAAAAAAGTTTGCCTGACCGCACTGGTATTTCTGGGGTAAAAAATATCATTGCTGTTTCCAGCGGCAAAGGTGGCGTTGGTAAAAGTACGGTGGCGGTAAATGTAGCAGTGGCTCTAGCGCAAACTGGGGCGAAAGTTGGCTTGCTAGATGCTGATATTTACGGTCCCAATGACCCTACCATGCTGGGTCTGGCTGATGCCCAAATCGTAGTGCGTTCCACCCAAACAGGTGATATTCTGGAACCTGCTTTTAATCACGGCGTCAAATTAGTTTCAATGGGCTTTTTGATTGATCGAGATCAACCAGTAATTTGGCGTGGGCCTATGCTTAATGGTGTAATTCGCCAGTTTCTTTATCAAGTTCAATGGGGAGAACTGGATTATTTGATTGTAGATATGCCACCAGGGACGGGAGATGCTCAGTTAACTTTAACCCAAGCAGTGCCGATGGCAGGGGCAGTAATTGTTACCACGCCGCAAAACGTAGCCCTGTTAGATTCTCGCAAGGGATTGCGGATGTTCCAGCAGATGAATGTCCCGGTATTGGGGATCGTGGAAAATATGAGCTATTTTATACCTCCCGATCAACCAGAGAAGCAGTATGACATATTTGGTTCTGGTGGAGGCTCGAAAACAGCCATTGAATTGGGAGTGCCATTATTGGGGTGCGTGCCACTAGAGATTTCCACACGAGTTGGCGGTGACAGTGGTGTACCGATAGTCGTTGGCGATCCAGATTCAGCTTCGGCAAAAGCATTAACAGCGATCGCTCTTACCATTGCTGGTAAAGTATCAGTTGCTGCTCTAACATAATTAATTTTAATTTCTATCTACTTCTTGGGCTATAGCTTGGGAATACTAAGGACTGGGTATTAGGGAAAAAGCAGATGGGTATTGATTATTGCTCAATGCCCCAACACTTAAATTTAAAATCTCAAAGCTAAAGTCTAAACTGACACAATGTTGTTAAAACGATCGCTCCCCAAAATTCGCTGGAAGTCTTGGGTTAAGCCCTGGCAGTATGTAGATTGGCTACTATTTTGTTTGCCAATTGTTGTCAGTATCTTTGGTGGCATCATGATCCTGAGTACGGAACTGAAGCAGCCAGTAACTGACTGGTGGTGGCACTGGATGGTAGCGGGTATCGGCGTGCTTATAGCCTTGTTTTTATCTCGCACCCGTTATGAACTCTTAATGCAGTGGCACTGGGTAACATATGCCCTAACGAATTTCAGCTTAATCGCGGTGATGATTGCTGGTACTAGCGCCAAAGGGGCACAGAGGTGGATTAGTATCGCCGGCTTTAACGTGCAACCCTCAGAATTTGCCAAAGTCGGCATGATCATCACCTTAGCAGCTTTGCTACACAGGCGCACTGCTTCTACTCTCGAAGGTGTTTTCCGCGTTCTGGCAATCACCGCTATACCTTGGGGATTAGTATTTTTACAGCCAGATTTAGCAACATCACTGGTATTTGGTGCGATCGTCTTAGGAATGCTTTACTGGGCAAATGCTAACCCAGGCTGGTTAATTCTGATGATTTCTCCTGTGGTTGCTGCTATTTTGTTTAGCATATCTTGGCCTTTGTCAGAGCCGATAGTTTTATTGAAAGAACTATCTTTTGGCCCATTAGGGCTAATTTGGTCAGTTGCGATGGCTATTGTGGGCTGGCAAACTCTCCCCTGGCGTCGATTTGGTTTAGGCACTATCGGTGCGGGGACTCTCAATATACTAGGTGGCGAATTAGGAGTCTTCGCCTGGAACCATATTTTGAAAGAGTATCAAAAAGACCGATTAACTGTATTTATGAACCCCGATCACGATCCACTCGGTGCTGGATATCACTTAATCCAATCGCGTATTGCTATAGGTGCTGGTGAAATTTGGGGATGGGGTCTGTTCAAGGGTCCAATGACGCAATTGAATTTCGTACCGGAACAGCATACAGACTTTATTTTTTCTGCAGTCGGGGAAGAATTCGGTTTTGTTGGTTGTTTAGTAGTGCTGTTTGTCTTCTGCTTAATTTGCTTCCGTCTACTGCATGTTGCCCAAACCGCCAAAGATAACTTTGGTTCCTTGTTGGCTATTGGCGTTTTGTCCATGATTGTGTTTCAGCTGATTGTGAACGTTGGCATGACAGTTGGTTTAGCGCCTGTGGCAGGCATTCCCCTACCTTGGATGAGTTACGGGCGTTCTGCTATGCTGACTAACTTCATTTCCTTGGGAATAGTAGAATCGGTAGCAAATTTTCGCCAAAGACAGAAGTATTATTAATTCGTCATTAGTCATTAGTCATTAGTCATTTGCACTTCTCCAATGACAAATGACTAATGACAAGTATTAAGCTATTAAAAGGAAACAAGCGAGGCTAAAAACATGATTCTGCCTGGAGCAACTGTTCGCGTCAAAAATCCCGCAGATACCTATTATCGCTACGAAGGACTCGTGCAACGGCTGAGTGATGGCAAAGTAGCCGTATTATTTGAAGGTGGTAACTGGGATAAATTAGTTACCTTCCGTCTGAGCGAATTGGAACTCGTAGAGACCACAGCCGGACGTAAAAAAGCCAAATAAAATTAGTCATTAGTCATTTGTTATTTAGCAAAAACCAATGACTAATGACCAATGACTAATGACTAAATTACTATGCGCCTCCCCCTACCACAGTTTGCAACTAGCGATCGCCATCCCAATCATATTGCGGAGGTGATTGAGACTACCAGTACTGAGTTTTTAGCTCAGTGTTTGGAACCAGAAGATTTGAGCTTTCCCTCTATGCCACCCTTTGGTAGTTGGGTCTGTTCTGTAGATGAAGAATCGGGGAATCAAGTTTATGCTGTGGTGTATTATGCCACAACCATGCCAATAGATTCCGTACACCGGGCCAGAGCTTTGGGGTTGTCATTGCAAGACTTACGCGAAGAACAACCCCAGATATTTGCCATGCTGAGAACAGAATTTCGAGCTGCGATCGTCGGATTTGAACTATCTTCGCAAAATCAAAGTTATAACCAAAGAGTATATCAATATCTACCACCCCGTCCCCCGCAAATTCATCAAGCTGTTTATCGGTGCGAACCAGAAGCGATCATTAAATTTACTGAAGAACTAGATTTTTTGCGGACACTCCTTTGTATTAATGGCGCACCAGTAGAGTCTTTGGCCGCAGCGGCCATTCGTGATGTATACCAGTTACGCAAAGCTGACCGAGAATGGCTAATTAAAGCTGGACGTAACCTGAGTGTGTTACTTAAAGACGACTATGATCGCTTGCGGTTCATTTTGAGTCAAATCCATCCGTAGGTAGTTAGTTCTTAGACAATTGCCTAGTTAGTGTAAGTTAAGATTTTTGATTTCTCCTCAGGTGGCTTGACCATTTTATTTATATCGATTAAGCGATCGCCCCTAAGATCAATCGCAGTTTTACCATAGCCCCTTCAATTCCTACCTATGGAACTCATATCACAAGTTCTTGCTCTGGAACCAACTTCCCAAGTTCTTGGCAAAGAACCAATTGTTCCCTTTGCTATTTTGCTGGTGGTCATCTTAGTTATACCTATCATGTTTGAGCGGCTAAGATTACCAGGATTAGTGGGTTTGGTTTTATCAGGGCTAGTACTTGGGCCCTCAGGCTGGAATCTATTTCAGTCTGACTCGCCAATGATTAACCTGCTATCAGACATTGGGTTAATTTACTTACTGTTTGTCGCAGGGCTAGAAGTTGATCTAGAAAAGTTTCGCTGGCAAAAAAATCGTACTTTTGGCTTTGCTAGCTTTACTTTCAGCGTACCTCTAGTGATGGGAACCTTAGTAGGGTTGATTTTAGGTTATGGCTGGAATACATCAATATTAGTTGGCTCTTTATTCGCTTCCTATACTCTTTTGGCATATCCCATAATCAGCCGTTTGGGAGTGGTAAACAACGAAGCAGTTACTGTCACCATTGGAGCTACGATTTTTACAGATATTGGCGCAGTACTGATCTTAGCCGTTTGTGTAGCCGTCGCTCATGTTGGAGCATTCAGCTTTGCTAAACTACTCACCTTGTCGGGTTGGTTAATTATTTACTCTGTTGCCGTTGTGACAGGCTTTGATTGGGCAGGCAAAGAATTTTTCAAACGGTCTGGAGACGACGAAGGAAACAAGTTTTTGTTTGTGTTGCTTTCTGTATTTCTGGCGGCTGTGGGCGCTCAATTGATTGGGGTAGAGAAAATTGTTGGTGCCTTTTTAGCGGGGTTGGCGGTGAATGAAGCTGTAGGGGAAGGTCTAGCCAAAGAAAAGGTGGTATTTATTGGCAGTGTGCTATTCATTCCCATTTTCTTTGTTGACCTTGGCTTACTGATCAATCTACCCGCCTTTGTGAACAACCTGGACACGCTCAAGTTAACGCTGTTGATGATAGTCGGTTTGATTGTCAGTAAATTGATTGCAGCTTTGTTCACAAAACTGGTTTACCGCTATAACTGGCAAGAAATGCTAACGATGTGGTCGCTATCACTTCCCCAAGTTGGTACAACATTAGCAGCTACGTTAGTGGGATACCGGGCTGGGTTGCTGCCGTTAGAAGTATTACACAGCATCATTGTCTTAATGCTTGTTACATCAACCTTGGGGCCGTTGATGACTAGTAGAATAGCTGTTGGTTTGAATTCCTCACCAGCTGAAGATCCAGCACCACCCCTACCTGACCAAAAGGCACCAGAGACAGACAGTGCTTTTACTATAGTCGTACCTGTCTATAATCCTCACACCGAGGAGTATTTGATTGAAATGGCGGCGTTATTAGCGCGTCAGTCTAAGGGCAAAATTATACCCCTTGCGATCGCTAATGCTGCTGCTCAGATGGACGCACCGCAGTTAGAAGCGTCTCTACAACGGAGTGAGCGGTTATTAACAAAAGCCACGACACAAAGTCGAGTATTAGGCGTAGCGGCAGAACCAGTGCTGCGAATTGATGATGCCTTTGCTCAAGGAATTAGCAGAGCTGCTCGTGAACAAAAAGCTAATTTAATTGTTATGGGTTGGGGTAAACGGACTGGATTGCGAGCACGTTTATTTGGGAATGTGATTGATGGTGTGCTTTGGTCATCCCATTGTCCAGTAGCTGTGACACGTCTAGTAGAATCACCGAAAAAAATTCAGCGCATCTTAGTACCAGTAGAAAACTTAACAGCACCCACATTACAACCTGTGCAATTTGCCCAGATGTTGGCAGAGGCAAATCAGAGCCACATTACTGTGCTGAATGTGTGCGATCGCCGCACTAGTTCCAGTAAAATTGCTTGGAGGCGATCGCATCTCTCCCTAATGGTATCTAAATTAGCTTTGGCCAATGCCCCAGAAATTCAAATTATCGCTCATGAGAATGTTGCCCAAGCAATTTTGCAAGCAGCACGATTATATGATTTAGTAGTTTTACCTTTTATACGTAATCGTACCAGCCCTGGAGGGTTAGCCATTAGCGATGTCACAACTCAGTTAGCCAGACAACTCACTTGCTCCATTATCATGCTTGGAGAACCGCAACGCACTCAAACTACAAATACAAATATAGTTATGTCTAAGACGCTTGCTAGCATTACATCTGCTGTATGATATTAGGCAGAGTTCAGTCCACTCAAGTGGGCTTGGGCTGTGTTGGCGTAGCCCGCCGTAGGCGTCGCATTGACTAAAATCTTTGCAACAAATGAATCGGCTGTAGGGACATACAGATGTACGCCCCTACAAACATATGTATTTATAGCAGAAATTTTATGAAATCATCTGAGCTTCTGCACTTAAATACAGCGCAGGATGTTGGTAAATGCGACAACTTGACTATTGCAAAAATATCGTTAATGGTAACACCTTAAAGTGCAAAGAGTGTCACCCTATTTCTGCATCTAACTGAAAACAGTAATAACCGTAAAAACACTTTATATTGTTGAAGATTTGATGAACTTTAGGTGGAAGACGGACAATTATTGTTATTTTGCTAGTTAAATTGTTAAGTAAGCAAGTAAAAATATAACAAAACTATAACCAGAGAAAAATAGGTAAGTTCAACAACACTTTTTGATTGAACTTTGTTCTTTTTTTCGTTTTGTATTTTTGCCCCCAAGGTGGGTAATCTAAAAGTAAGTGCAATAGCTACTGAAAATATTTGTAATTAACTGGGAAACTATGAGAATTTTGGTGACGGGCGGTGCTGGGTTTATTGGTTCCCATCTCATCGACCGACTAATGACTAAGGGGCATGAAGTGATATGCTTGGATAATTTTTACACTGGTCACAAACGGAACATCCTTAAATGGTTAGGTCATCCGTACTTTGAACTGATCCGCCACGATATTACTGAACCAATCCGGTTAGAAGTAGATCAAATTTATCATTTAGCTTGTCCTGCTTCACCAGTACATTACCAATACAACCCAGTTAAAACCGTTAAAACTAACGTGATGGGAACACTGAATATGTTGGGGCTGGCTAAACGTGTGAAAGCTAGGTTTTTCTTGGCTTCAACTAGTGAAGTATACGGCGATCCAGAAGTTCATCCCCAAACTGAAGAGTATAGAGGTAGCGTCAATCCCATTGGGATACGTTCATGCTACGACGAAGGTAAAAGAATTGCTGAGACTTTAGCATTTGATTATTATAGGCAAAATAAAGTTGATATTCGAGTTGTTCGGATATTTAACACCTACGGGCCGAGAATGTTAGAAAATGATGGTCGGGTGGTGAGCAACTTTATAGTTCAAGCCTTGCGGGGTAATCCTTTAACCGTGTACGGTGATGGTTCGCAAACCCGCAGTTTCTGCTATGTTTCCGATTTAGTGGAAGGATTCATCCGCCTAATGAATAGCGACTACATTGGGCCAGTAAACCTGGGTAATCCTGGTGAATATACGATTTTACAATTGGCACAAGCTGTGCAAAATATGATTAACCCGGACGCGCAGATTAAATTCGAGGCACTACCTTCGGACGATCCCCGACGTCGCCAGCCTGATATTACAAAGGCAAAAACTTGGTTAAATTGGGAACCAACCATTCCTCTGCAAGAGGGGTTAAAACTAACAATAGAAGATTTTCGCGATCGCATTCAAAGCGATGTTAATAATTCAACCACCTGAGTAGCTAGAGCGTTGCTCTAAATTTTCATGCAGGCTTACCCTATCGGTAGCTAGTATGCTTAGTGGCTGATACTACCAGTGTCTAAGTGTCATATTGATACTTCTTTTTGAAGACTAACCCCAAAAAAGTGAGGAGTTAAAATAATGCGTGTTTGCGTGATTGGTACTGGTTACGTTGGTTTAGTTACAGGTGCCTGCTTGGCTTATATTGGACATGATGTAATTTGTGTAGACAACAACGAAGAAAAAGTTAAGTTAATGAAGTCTGGGCAGTCTCCAATTTTTGAGCCGGGACTCTCAGAAATTATCCAGTCTGCCATTCAAGCAGAAAAAATTCATTTTACTAGCGATCTCACTGCTGGAGTTGCCCACGGAGAAGTTCTGTTTATTGCTGTAGGAACACCACCTTTACCCACTGGTGAAAGTGATACTCGTTATGTTGAAGCTGTAGCTCGTGGAATTGGGGAAAATCTCAACGGTGGTTATAAAGTCATCGTAAATAAATCTACAGTACCCATTGGCTCAGGTGACTGGGTGCGGATGCTTGTTCTAGATGGTGTTGCTGAACGACAAAAAACATTGGTACCCGCAGGTGGGGTGCCGAGTAATGATAAATTACCTGAGCTTGTAGCCGAGTTTGATGTAATCAGCAATCCAGAGTTTTTGCGCGAAGGTTCGGCAGTTTACGACACCTTCAACCCCGATCGCATTGTACTAGGAGGCAATAGTCAAAAAGCAGTAGCCTTAATGCGACAACTTTATGCCCCAATTGTGGAACGCAAGTACGCTGACGATCAATCTTTACCCCCTGTGCCAATTCTAGCAACAGACCTAAGTTCGGCGGAGATGATTAAATACGCCGCTAATGCCTTTTTAGCCACTAAGATTAGTTTTATTAACGAAGTTGCTAATATTTGCGATCGCGTCGGTGCTGATGTCACCCAAGTAGCCAAAGGTATCGGTCTAGACTCCCGTATTGGTAACAAATTTTTACAAGCTGGTATTGGTTGGGGTGGTTCTTGCTTTCCCAAAGATGTCTCCGCCCTGATTCACACTGCTGATGACTATGGTTATGAAGCCCAGCTACTAAAATCCGCTGTCAGTGTTAACGAGCGCCAGCGGTTAATTGCTTTGGAAAAACTCCAACAAGTTCTAAAAATTCTCAAAGGCAAAACAATCGGACTACTCGGACTGACCTTTAAGCCCGATACCGACGACTTGCGCGACGCTCCAGCACTCAATCTAATTGAGCAGCTAAACCGACTGGGAGCCAAAGTCAAAGCCTATGACCCGATTGTTTCTCAAACCGGCCTACGTCATGGGCTTTCTGGTGTGCTAGTAGAAACTGATGCCGAAAGACTAGCTGACGGTTGCGATGCTTTAGTACTTGTCACCGAATGGAAGCAGTTCAGTACTCTCGACTATGTGAAGATGGCAAAATTGATGGCTCACCCCGTTATCATCGACGGTCGTAACTTCCTTGACCCCGAAGCAATGATACGGGCTGGATTCCAATATGTAGGGGTGGGACGATAGAGAGTTAGGAGTTAGGAGTGATAAATAAAAATTAATTACAACCTATAACTCCCTTCAAAACATCAAGATTTAAACTACCGCCTAGATTGAATCTAGGCGGTATTTAATTTGTTTAAAGCTTCACGCAAAGCTACTCAGAAAAACTTTACTTTGCGTTTTTACGTGATAATTTATTATCAAGCGCTATGTGGAATACGTTCAATTTCAGCATATCCACTGAAAATAAGTTTTTGACCTTCAGTTTCTAATCGGTTGAGGCGCATTTTCACTCCATCAAGGTCAAAACGATCCAAATCGACCATATTATCTAAAATTTCTACCAGCGCCACGCTCAAGGTTTGCGAGATTTCCCGTTGTGCTTCTGGCACTTGGTCAAGTGCGATTTTTGGATCTTTGAAAGAAACTCGCCGCCGCCTTTCAATGCCTATAGTTAAAATCATGCTCAAAGGTACAAGTTCGCCATTGTTTAAATCTGCTTTTGCTACAAGCTGTAAGCGATTCTCTGGCAATAACTGTACCTGAACTTCCGTAAAGGAGACTGGTTCACCACCAGATAATTCCGTCAGTGATGGTACGGTGAGGTTAAGCAGACGCTTTTTCACCAGTTCCGCATTAAAGGCTTGGTTTATGCCTGTTTCTGATAAAATTACTTGAGCGATCGCTTGAGTAGGTTGCTTAAGACTGAGTTTGCCACTTAAAACCGAGCCGAAGTCAATAGCAACCGCATCGGTTTCAAAAGACATCTCCTCTACCGCGAAATCTTTCCGAATCACCAAGCCACGACCGCTCATTTTGAAGCTATCAATGCTGCCTTGCAACAGTTTGCTGGAGGGGTAGCAGCGCACAAAGACTTCTACTGACTCGCTTTGGGTAAACAGGTGGCGAATCGTTTGGCTGGCGACCGTGTTGAGCATCCGCTCTCCCCAATCTGTGCCTTTAGGATTTTGTAAACCAGTAAGTCCGCCGAACATGTGGTTTTGGGTCTCTAGAAGTTCTTTGTACTTTTGTAACAAACTGTGAAGAATACAGCAAGCGATCCCGTGATTAATTGTGCTGATAGGTAAACGTGGGATGACTAATGATTGATAGTCTCGTGTATTAAATATTACAAATGTAACTTAGGCAGGGAAAACGTCGCAGCATTCATGACAATAGTAATCATACGCTGAAGTTTATAGGCTAAAAGCTTCAAAGTAAACACTTTACCCTTGAGGGTCAAGCCCGACTTTTAACCAAGCTGCCTAGGCGCAGCCCGTCGTAGACATCGCTTGCCTAGCAAAATATATGATTTAAGCATCCTGAATCAGCTTTTCTTAGTGTTATTGGTTTCAGATTATATGTTATTAAAAATAATAATTAAACTACAAATTTACACAATCTTTACCTAAAAAATTTATTGTTTGGACAGTAGTCAGAAAGAACTGACAGCAATTTTTGAGTAGCTTATGTGGCGATTTTACTGAGCTAGGAGCATATAGTAGCAGGCAAACAACAGGTAAAACCAGCTATCAAGATTAAGAGATTTAATTGAATAACACACTTAAACAACGAGGTTTCATTTGGTACAAAAAAACTCGTTGTTCTCGAAATCTTTAAAGAATCACATTAGTGCAGTGTGGTATTTTGTTTATGCTTGCAATGTAAAGTTAGTACTATAGTACTACAAAAAAGATGGCTGAGTCTTACTGAATTAGCTTCAACCTAATGGTTTCCACACGTATCGCGAGGTCTTATGATACGCTCAAATACCGCATTAGCAATATTAAGCGTGCTAATTTTGATGTTTTTTTGGATTTATGTAAGGTATAAAACCAGAATAGTATCAAGATATTTACGCCCTCTGGCAATTTTCATCATAGTTTCTGTGGCGATCGCTAGTGGAGGTATCGTATCCGCGCAAGTAACACCGAACCCGGCTCCCCTAAATAACATAACCAGTTTACCACCGATTACACCTGGAGACCCTACCCCGGCGAACCCACCACTGTTAACAGCAGTGGCTCAACCAAGTAATCTCGCAGACTTTGTTGACGACCAAAAAGCCCTACTTAAGTTAGGAAAAGCCCTATTCTGGGATATGCAGCTTGGTAGTGATGGCGTTCAGTCCTGTGCTAGTTGTCACTTTCATGCTGGAGCTGATAACAGATCAAAGAATCAAATTAGTCCTGGTATTTTGGCATCATTGAAAGATAAAACTTTCCAGGTAGGTGGTGGTGCAAACTATCAACTCACGGCGGCAGATTTTCCATTTCACAAACTGGCAAATCCTAACGATCGAACCAGTAGAGTTATTTCTGACACTAACGATGTCGCCTCATCTCAAGGTGTGTTTAATAGTGTTCTTAATAAAGTTGTTCCGGGTCAAGCAGTGGATTCGACTACATCTAAGCCAGATCCAGACGGCTTTCAAGTCAATGGAATTAATGTGCGTCGAGTTGAGCCGCGTAATACCCCAACGGTAATTAATACAATCTTCAACAAACTCCAGTTTTGGGATGGTCGCGCCAAAGAAACCTTCAATGGGGTGAATATAAAAGGAGCCACAGACCTTAGTGCTAGAGTTTACAAAGCTACAAAACCAAAGCAACTAACTGCTGTTTCCGTTTCGCTCAACAATTCCTCTCTAGCTTCCCTAGTAACCGGGCCACTATTGAGTCCATTTGAGACATCTGCTGATGGTCGTACCTTACCTCAAGTCGGCGCTAAGTTTCTGCGAAAAAAAGGTCAGAAGATTAAAAGCCTCAGGCCCTTAGGTAAACAACTTGTACATAAGCAAGACAGTATTTTAGGATCTGACAGTCGATTCCCTCGGCCCGGTCTGGCTATCGCATCTTATGATCAGCTGATTCGGAAAGCTTTTAAAAAAGAATGGTGGAAGTCAAAGTCAATCATTCAAGTTGACAGTAATGGAACACCAACAATCCTCCCCAAAAATGATGATGGTAATGAGAGTGAGGAAGGACAGACTTTACCTGCAAATCAGTTTTCGCTTAGAGATTGGAACTTCTCCTTATTCTCTGGGTTAGCAATGCAAAAGTATATGTCTACTCTTGTATCTGACAAGACACCTTTTGATAAATTCCAAGCGGGAAATATCAATGCTCTCACCGCTCAAGAAAAAAGCGGTCTGGCTGTATTTGTCAATAATGGGACTAATGGTGGCGGTAGTTGTAACTTTTGCCATACGATTCCAGAATTCACCAGGGCTTCGGTGAGAAGAACCGCAGGAGTAGCTTCAACAGATTCAACTGATCCGCTCATTAGTAATCCAACTAACGGCTTCTTCCCTAACTACGGTATCAGACCTGCCTCAGATGACCCAGGAGCCGGAAATTCTACCAAATCACTGTTCAAAGTACCTGCCCTCCGTAACATCGGCTTGACAGCTCCATATATGCATAACGGTGGGATGGCAACCCTGGAGCAAGTAGTAGACTTTTACAATCGTGGTGGAGGTGACGACGGTGGTTTTGGTGCACCACCGTTGAACTTAACCAATGCTAAAAAAGCTGATTTGGTCGCTTTCTTAAGAAACGGACTTACTGATCAGCGAGTACTTCTTGAAAAAGCACCCTTTGACCATCCGCAATTATTCATCCCCAATGGACATCCAGGCAATCAACGTTCAGTAACTTCCAGTGGGAATACTAATGGAACTCCTACTGCTACAGATCAGCTAGTGGAAATACCCGCAGTTGGTCGTAATGGTGTCACTACTCCCAAGCCAAATTTCTTAGAGTAAGACTCTGGACTTGAAGCCATAAATATCACAGTCAAACAAGTTACCTTGGACTGAACACAGAGCCAGCGATCGCACTTATTTAAAAGGCAATTAAAATAAGTGCGATCACTGGCTTAAAAATTGTGTTCCTAACCCCAATTTTAACTAAATTTGTAATTTTGTAACAAACTGTGAAAAATACAGCAAGCGATCCCGTGATTAATTGTGTTGATGGGTAGGCATAGGATGGCTGATGGTTACAATTTCACTGTATCATATGTTACTTGTGATTTAGTGGTGGGAATAATTGAACTAGGTTATTGGTAAGATTCTCACCAGTACTAACTATGATACAGCTAAACATTCTAGAACTTGCCAAGCAAGGTGATACAAATGCGATTAACACTCTGGTAAGTCAGTGGTTAAATTTACCCACAATTACGCCAAAAACTAGTTTCAAACAAAATTGTCTACAGATAATGCTGGAATCATTTGAAGTTCCAGTAAAACAGTTAGTAGTCCCACTTATTTGTGATGGATTAATTAATTTAGGCATCCAATCTTTTAAAAATGTCAAAATATACGGTAGAGTAACAGGCGAGGATTTTCCAGATTGGCAACAGGAAATTGAGATAGAAGCACTAGTAAATTTAGATGTATTAACATCTCAAACAAATATTGAAGTGGAATCTTCAATTGGCATTACTACAACAACAGATAATAAATTAACTGTACAAAAATCATCTTTTTTGGGATCATTTCTCCACCATCTTTAGAAACTCTACTTGAGCAAATTAATAGTGATTTTGCCATACCTTTACTAGCGCAATGTCAAAAAATTGCTCATCTAGACGGAGTAATTACGCCAGAATAAGCTCAGGTGTTAGAAACGATTAACAAAAAGTTAAAACGTGATTTAGCTCGAATCAAATAACCTGAATATTGGTGTTAAGATTTTTTACCAAAGGCGATCGCAATCTTTACACAAAAGCGCGATTGCACCATATTTATTAATTATGAGTCTATCTGGTAAATTGCAGGTCGATATCTCGGTTATGGAGTTGGTTTGCCCTCCACTTTGGCAGCATCTAACCATGCTTCTTTTGCTTGCAAGACTTCACGAAGTGCTTCCTCTTCAGTTGAACCAAATGTTGAAAAGTATTTCAGATCAGGAATATTAGCAATATAGCCTTTATCTTCTTCACTGTAGAAAATCTTAATGTGATAGTGCTTCATCCTTAGCTCAGGATCGCAACCAAAATACGCAGCAAGTCTTCTATATCAGCAGGAACACGATATAAATTGAGGTCTTGAGTTATTTGTTTACTTTCTCGATTTAGTAGACCAAATTGCCAAATATCCCCTGTAGAAACAGCCCCCTGTAGATTTGCCTCTTGAGAATCAGTCCACGCATCAATAGCAATCAGTTCTACAGCAAGCTGGGTAAAACCTCTTGCCAAATCAGCATTTTTAGCTTCTACAACTAAGAGTTTATGGTCTGCGTGCAAATAATAATCAAGGGAACCTTTTAATTGTTCTGTAACTATAAGAGGATATTCGATTCTAAGTTGGGCGTGGGTGTAGTGAACAACATCCAGTAAAATTGGGGCAATTAGTAATTCTCTGCGGGCTGCTTCACTAGTCAAACTAATATATGGCAAACTTTCCTCAATCCGAGATTTGAGATTTGCGAGTCTATCTAATTCAATGGTGGACTTTTGTTGATTGAGAGAGGAACGTTTTAAAGAATAACCAAATTCAGCCAGAATGTCTTCTGGCTCAAATGACATCTCAAAATAGCTTCTGAAAGTGTACGAGTTGTTTGGTTGGAGGATGGGAATTTTGCTCATAGCTTTTAATGTAAGATGATTATGTCCAAAACGTTGGACATAAGCTATACATACACTTTTAATGCCTGTCATTGAATCTGTAACTCACTGGCAGATTGATAATGGAAAAGAGATTCCCCGACTAATTACAAACTGGCTGGAAGTAAATAAACCAGAGGAAGATAATAATGAAAGCTAAACTTTACGATCAAATAAAAACATTGGCACAAGTGCAACCAGATTTTGCCAACCTGATGATTCCTAAAAATACACTGGGAACAATTGTAGAATGCTACGAAAATCCTGAAGGTTATGCAGTAGATATTGCCATACCCAATCAAAAGTTAGTTGGAAGCTATGAATATGTAAATGTTATTCTCACTGCTGACCAATTTGTGCTTGTGAATACTGTCTCGCAACCACTGAATGTTGTTACTCAGTAATGGCAAAACCCGATCGGGTCATGTGTAGGAGGATAGAGACGCGGATACGCGCTCTTAAGTTACCTAGCTCGTCAACAACTTCCGTCGCAGATTATCCAACGCTGCATTCGCACTGACATGACGAATTAGAGCGCGACCTCGCGTTGTGCCAAACTGATACTCAAAACTTGCTACTTCATTCTTTGGCCCAGCTAAACCAATGTAAACTAAACCCACCGGCTTAGTATCTGTTCCTCCAGTTGGGCCAGCAATACCAGTGATACTCAATCCCCAAGTTGTTGCAAGGCAGGTTTTGACTCCAACAGCCATTTGCTCTGCAACGATCGCGCTTACCGCCCCAAATTTATCTAAATCTTCCTGGTTAACCCCCAGCAGCCCAACCTTCACCGAATTGTCATAAGAAATTATGCCACCCCAAAAGTAATCAGAACTCCCTGAAATCTCAGTCAACATTTGCCCTAAACCGCCACCGGTGCAAGATTCTGCCACCGAAAGCGTTTCCTTCGATGCCCGCAACAATTGACCGACCACGGAAGCAAGAGTATCATTATTAACGCCGTAAAAATCCAGTCCGGCAATTTCTTTAATTTGTTTCTCAATGGGCGCAATTAGGGCTTCTGCGGCTGCTTCTGAAGTGGCTTTAGCAGAAACTCGCAATCTTACTTCCCCCTTACCTGCATAAGGCGCTACTGTGGGATTTGGCAACTTCAAATAGGAAGCAACTTTTTCCGCCAAAGCAGATTCACCAATACCCCAAAACTTTAAACTCTGGCTGTAAATAACTTCTTTACCCCAACCTTGACTTTTGAGAAATGGCACGGCTGTTTCTTCCCACATCAGATGCATTTCACTGGGAACACCGGGAAAGGTAAAAATCGTGATTTCAGGACGGGGTTGCCAGATGATACCGGGTGCTGTTCCACTGGGGTTGGGGAGAATTTCAGCACCTTGGGGAATCAAAGCTTGCTTGCGGTTACTTGGTGACATAACCCGACCTCGTTGTGCGAATTTCTGGGTTATGTCTTCGATGATGTCAGAGCGTTCTACCAACGGGACTTTAAAAAAATCGGCGATCGTTTCGCAGGTGAGGTCATCTGGTGTCGGGCCGAGTCCACCAGTGAAAATGAGAATTTGCGCTCTGGAAATCGCAATTTCTATAACTTGCTTCAACCGTTCTGGATTATCTCCAACCACTGTTTGATAGTAGTGAGGGATACCTAGCTGCGCTAATTGTTGCGCTAAAAATTGAGCATTGCCGTTGAGGATATCTCCTAGCAGTAGTTCAGTACCAACACAAATAATTTCTGCACTCATTAGATTTGGGAAGGGGAGTAGGGAGCGGGGGTGAGGGAGCAGGGGGAGATGAAGAAGTAGAGAAGGGAGCAGGGGAGGCAGGGGAAGATGAAGAAGTAGAGAAGGGGGTAGAGAGGAAAGAGGTAATTTTTATTCTCCCCCCTGCCCCTCTGCCTCTTCCCAATGCCCTATGCTAGTGCTGGTACAGGAATTTCCAGGTGAGGATATAAGGGGAAGCGATCGCACAATGCTGCTACTCGTTGCCGACAATCTTGGGTTACTACGTCGGAATCTGGAGAAAGCAGGCGATCGCTAATTATATTTCCAATCTCAGTAAATTCTGCTACTCCTAAGCCTCGCGTGGTCATTGCAGGCGAACCTAACCTCAGACCACTAGTAACAAATGGCGATTGTGGATCAAAGGGAACAGTATTTTTGTTAGCAGTAATATTTACAGTACTAACTAACTGATCCGCCTGCTTACCAGTTAAACCGACAGAACGTAAATCCACGAGAATTAAATGGTTGTCAGTGCCATTAGACACTAGCTTTAAACCCCGGTTTTGTAATTGTTCTGCCAAAGCACGAGCATTTTCAATCACTTGGGCAGAATAGGTTTTAAACTCAGGCTTTAGGGCTTCTCCAAAAGCTACTGCCTTACCAGCAATGACGTGTTCCAATGGCCCGCCTTGAGTGCCAGGAAAAACAGATTTATCTAGCTTTTTACCTAATTCTACGTCGCTGGTCAAAATTAAACCACCTCTAGGGCCGCGTAGAGTCTTATGGGTAGTTGTTGTCACCACATGACAATGAGGAATGGGATCAGGATGAAGACCACTAGCAACCAAACCAGCGATATGAGCAATATCCCCCAGTAAGTAAGCGCCGATTTCATCAGCAATGCTACGGAACTTTTCAAAGTCAATTATACGGGGATAAGCCGAATAACCACAAATCAGCAGCTTAGGACGCTCCCTCAGCGCCAGCTCCCGAATTTGGTCGTAGTCAAGTTGTTCTGTTTGTTGGCTGACACCGTAGTGGCTAACTTGGAACCACTTACCTGAGACATTAACTGGTGAACCGTGGGTGAGATGTCCCCCATGAGACAAATCCATCCCCATAATTTTGTCCCCTGGTTGCAGCAGCGATAGGAACACTGCAAAATTCGCTTGTGCGCCAGAATGAGGTTGCACATTTGCATGAGCAGCACCAAATATCTGTTTAGCACGATTGATCGCTAGCTGCTCAATTTTATCGATATACTCACAACCGCCATAATAGCGTTTACCAGGTAATCCCTCGGCATATTTATTTGTCAGTACCGAACCTTGAGCCGCCAGTACCGCAGCAGAGGTAAAGTTTTCACTAGCAATCAGCTCCAAATGATCTCGCTGACGCTGTAGTTCGTCGTTGATTAACTCCGCGATCGCTGGATCGGTGGAGGTAAGAAAGTCTGAGTTAGTCTTAGTCACTTCAATTATCCTTGTGGAAATTTGTACAACGGCTGATTTTGGTTGGGTGCAGCACCTAACAGTCCACTCTCAAGAGTTTATAGCCCAAAGTCTATAGTTTAATGATTTTTGACTGCTTTACAGAGGCGATTAATCGTCTCAGTACTATTAAGGTTTAGTTGTGCCAACTTATTTATTATTAGACGATTAATTATCATAACGTTGCTTTTTGAAGCTGCGCTAAATAAAGCTTGTTGCGTAGGCGTAGCCCGTCGGAGACATCGCTCCTCTGTGGGACAAAAAGCTGAACGCTTTAGCAATTAACTGTGCATAATACAGCACTTGCGGAACATGGCTGCGAAGTTCTACCCTGGAAAACTTAAGCAGTCAGTATTTTTGACAAATGAAAAATTGTTTGAAACTTACCTTTGACAGCGGACAAACAGCATTAGCTATTCGAGTTGATCAACAAACCGAATTACCTAATGCTCTTGAGCGAATAGGGCTTGGCGGTTCGCGTTCTGTTTTAGTAGTGGTGGGGGGTGCAAGTAACATCAGTGAAGCCGAATTTCGCCGCATCCAACGGTTGTTTACGGAAGTTTTAGCCCCTATCGCCGAAACTTTGGGGGCTTATGTTGTAGATGGAGGTACGGATGCGGGAGTCATGCAATTGATGGGTGAGGCTCGTACCCAGATAGGTGCTAAGTTTGCTTTGATTGGTGTAACACCTGAAAGTAAAGTAGCTTTACCTAATCAACAAGAACCTGCTGCTGACTTGACACCTTTAGAACCAAACCATACTCATTTTATACTGGTTCCTGGCGATAATTGGGGCAACGAGTCTCCTTGGATATCTCAGGTGGCAACTGTACTGGCGAATAACGCGCCTTCGCTGACTGTACTTTTGAACGGTGGTGAAATTACCTTTGAGGATGCGTTCTCTAGCGTTAATACTGGAAGGTTAGTTATTGTGATTGCTGGTAGTGGTAGAACCGCAGATATACTTGCAGATGCCTTGCGTGGTCAGGCTAGCGATGAACGAGCTAAAAAATTAGCTAAATCTGGTAAATTAGAATACATCGACTTAATCGACATAGAGAAGGGAGTTGCAAACTTAGGCAAAATAATTAAAAATTTGCTTTCTACTTAGGAGTGAATAATGGCAAAAAAAGATAGTTATCATGAATTTTTAAAGGAAGATTTTAACAAGTTATTTGAAGGTATGAAGTTAGGCGATATGCAAAGACATTTCTTGCGATCGCGCTGGTTAGACCAAGTACTCTGGATGGAAGCTAAGGCAAATTCATCACGCGATCGCCATTATTTTTTGCGGATAACAACTATTATTGGTGGTGTAATTCTCCCGGCATTAGTAAGTCTAAACATTAACACTACTCTAAAAGTTAACAATATTGAAAATAATACTACCAGGGATGCCATCATTATCTGGTCAACTTTTGGTTTAAGCCAAATAGTTGCTATTAGCGCTGCCATTGAAGAGTTTTTTCACTATGGAGAACGTTGGCGACACTATCGCCGTACAGTCGAATCTTTGAAAACCCAAGGGTGGCAATTCTCACAGTTGACAGGCCCTTATCGTGATTATACAAGCCATGAACAAGCATTTAATCTTTTTGCAGGTCATGTAGAAGATATTATTCAACGAGATGTAGAAATATATGCCACTCAAGTCGTACAAGAAAAGAAAGAAGAACAAAAGAGTCCAGAAAACTCTATCCTGATGCTAAATACAAAAATAACCAATTTGGAAGATAAGAAACAGGAAGAATAAAATTTTAAGAAGGGTTAGGGAGGATCAAGGATTAATCTAAACGTATTAATTTAAAAGTACCTCATCTGCATTGTGGTAGCCCGCCGCAGGTATCGCTATGAGTTAGATATTATCACTTTTTTAACTCTCCCCTTCTAAATCATTCGTGAGATAGAAAATCGCTGTAATGCTTAGATATACGTACTTTTCCACGCTCAAATTCAGATTACTATATCTGTTTATTTTGTCTTAATACTATCTTTCTCAATTGCTCAATTAGGTATATAAATATTCATGAATATGTTCAAGCCTATATCTGTTAGCATCAACTAATGCCGGATACTTTTACAAAAATTAGCATAAAAACAAATCTGCCGAAAAGCTGTTTTAAATTAATTAAATTTATTGTATAATTTTTCAATGATTCAACTAGTCGAATTCACGTTGAAATATGCAATTAAATATCTATTCTGATAAAAATTACCTTCCTAAAAGGATAGAGCCAGTTCCAATGCTTTATCCCTTTTGGACAGAATTTATCCCAAGTGAAAAACACCCTTGGTCTAGATTGTATAGCAAGTATATAGAGGTAAGTAATTCTCTTTTTAAAATGACTTCGTTAGAGGAAGCTGATTTAGTTATCATGCCTATAAACTGGAGATCGATCCGAGGAGAGAGTTGGAGAAGTAAAGTTAACAAACAAGCAGAAAGTCTATCTATTGAATTTGCAGAAAAAGTAGCTAATAGCGGTAAAGAACTAGTTATTTTTTTCGCAGGTGATTGTTGCGCCGAAGAAATTCCTGTCAAGAATGCAACAGTAATGCGGATGGCAGTATATCGGTCGAAAAAGAGGCAAAAGGATATTATTATGCCTTCTTTTACTGAAGATTTTGTTGAAGAATATTTAGGGGGTGAAATATCTTTCAGGCAGAAATCTGATAAACCTGTTGTTGGATTTTGTGGTTTAGCAGTACCGGATTCATGGGAAAAGAAATTAAAAACGGTTTTATTTCACGGGGTAATGTTAACCAAATCATTAGAGCTTGGGGTTTCGCCTTACAAGGGACAAATTATGCGTAGTCAGGCTCTGAAAATACTTGCAGAAAGCCCCTCTTTAGTAAACACAAACTTTATTATCAAAGACGAAACAGTATTTCTAAATACACAAGATGTAGAGCAAAGACAGAAGGCTCGTGCTGAATATGTGAAAAATATAGTTGAGAGCGACTACATTTTGTCCTGTCGTGGTTCTGCAAACTATTCTATTCGATTATATGAAATTCTTAGTTGTGGTCGTATTCCAATTTTTATTGATACAGACTGCGTTTTACCTGACGATTCTATAATTGACTGGAAAAAATATTGCGTCTGGGTAGATGAGAAGGAAATACCATATATTGCAGAGAAAGTGGCTGAATTTCATAGCAATCTTTCAGACCAAGAATTCTTAGATTTGCAGTATGAGTGCCGAAAACTCTGGAAGAACAGGCTTTCTGCTGAAGGATTTTATACTAATTTTCATCTTCATTTTCCAAGAAAATAATTCGTTCAAAGAAGTATGTAGAAGTCTGTCTGTACGCACTCTCATAAGACTTACGTATTGACAATAAATGTCAAATATGGATAAGTTTAAAAACCACATCTTTTGTAAGGGTACAGCATGGTCTATTAACGATCGCAGAATAATTAAGAAAAGCCAGAAAGAACCTATTTTAGTTAATTCACATCACGATGCATTTGTACAGTGCGTAAGTCCTATCTCATTTTCTCATTTCAATTATGAAATAGGTTCACTTATACTTTTTCTGTAAACTACAATTTCACTTTTGCAATCCGATCCTATTTTGGATTTTAGATTTGGCGGAAAGTCTAAGCTAAAGCTTCCTTCTGACAGAACTTTCCTAATTTTTTAAATTGGTATGAAGTTAATAAAACACAAAGGCGTAAAGTAAACTTTAGCACCTTTGTATTTTGGCATGAAGCAATTAGCTACCCTCGGACGCAGTTTCTCCAGGGCCAGCAGTGACAATTATCAAATTTTCCGGCTTAATTAAATCCTCAATTGTCTGTTGCATTTGAGCCATAGTGACTGCTTGAATCCGTTGGGGAAACTCTCGGATTTCTGCTCGTGAAAGTCCCAAAATAGCATTATTCAAAATGATGCTTGATACATCACTGGGATTAGCTAAATCTACGGGATAGCTATTAGTAATTGAGCGTTTTGCCGTGTTGAATTCAGACTCAGTTACTCCTTGTTCGCGTAACTGTTTGAGTAAAGCGAGAGTACTGGTGATCGCTTTTTGGGTATCAAGAGGAGCAGTCTGCATTTGAATCAAGAACGGGCCGGGATTGATTCCGGCGGCAAAACCACTATAGATACCGTAGGTTAGACCTTGGCGATCGCGCACTTCCGTACCCAAGCGGCTCGATAAGGTATCACCACCCAAAATTTGATTTAGCACTAGTGCTGCATAAAAACGCGGGTCTTTCCGAGAGATGCCGTTGTAGCCAATGTAGGTAACAGCCTCTGCTTTACCAGGAATTACTTTGTTTAAACGTGTCAAAGTTTGCGGTAATGGCACCGACGGTATTTTGAGAACAGGCGGCTTACCTGTGGCTGACCATTTGCCAAACGCCTGATTCAGCAAAGCTTTTAACTTAACTGGATCAAAGTCTCCAACTATTGCGATCGTCGTGTTATCTGGTCGGTAGTGCGTTTGGTAAAAGTTAAGCAAATCATCACGAGTAATACTCTTTAAGCTCTCGGCTGTGGGAAAGCTGTGGAACGGATGATTTTCAGGGTAAATTGCCTGCTGAAATACTTGTCGTCCTAAACCTCTAGGGTCATCTAGCTGGACTTTGAGACTTGTCAACGCCCGCTGGCGACTCAGTTCTAACTGGTCGGCTGGGAAAGTGGCATTTTCTAACACATCTGCCAAAGTTTCAATCAATATCGGCAGGTTCGCTGAAAGTCCCTTACCGCTAATGTTAACTCCCTCACGACTAGCACTGAAGTCTAAATCGGCTCCCCGGTCTTCTAAAGTTTTTGCCAAGTCCAAAGCATTTTTAGTTTGCGTCCCATTCATTAAGTTGGTCGCAGTCAAATTCGCTAATCCAGCTTTTTGATTACCGTCAAATTCAGTACCGGCGTCAATTTGTCCACTCAAGTTGATGGTGGGGAGGTTGCGATCGCCCAATAACAGAACCCGCAAACCATTATTCAAGGTAAACTCTTCTGGTAGTGATTGTTTGCCCGAATCTGTAGCTGATGTGGCAGGTGGCAGATATTTAGCCAGTTCTGCTGGATCTACAGGTTTACCAGGGCTGAAATTTTCCACTGTGCGACCAGAACCAGCACTAGAAGTTCCTGGTTTACCATCTGGTTGAGTTGGCTCAAAGAAGCCGATGGTTTGTTTAGCCGGATTTAGGTAAGTTTTTGCTACTTTCTGTACTTGGGCTGGGGTGACTTTTGCGATCGCAGCCAGATACTGTTCAATAAAATGATAATCGCCGGCCACAGTTTGGTTATATCCCAGTTGGCTAGCTTGACTGGTAATGTCTTGGTTACCCAAAATAAAGGAAGCTTGCAGTTGCGTCTTCGCCCGGTTCAATTCTTCTGTAGTAACTGGCTGCTGTTGCAATTTTGCTAAAGATTCCTGGAGTACCTGGGCAATTTTCCCCAATTCTTGACCCGGAGCCGCCGTAGCATTAATTTCATACCAACCTGGTTCGATGAGTTCGGCAGCACCGCCACTCATTGAACTAGCGAGTCCAGATTCCACCAACGCTTGGTAAAGTCTAGAGCTGCGTCCGCCTGTGAGGATGGCATCCATCACATCAATTGCTGGGACATCAGGATGCTTGATATCTGTTAATGGATACACTGCTTGCAGTAGTGCCGCGCTTCCAGGTTGCTTCAAAACAATCGGTGCTTTTTTAGTAGTAGGGGCAACCGGAGAAGACGCGGTGACATTTTCCCTAACCGTGTTCTGGCGTAACGTCCCTGTGTCCTCTTTCCTTCGTTTTGCCAACTTCCCGTAAGTTTCTTTAACAACTTTAAGTACAGGTTCTGTGGCAAAATCCCCTGTAATCACCAACGTCGCATTTTCTGGGCTGTAGTAGGTTTGGTAATAATTCCGTACTTGCTCCACTGTGAATTTTTCTACATCAGCTTTTGTGCCTCCCACAGGTAAGCCATAGGCTCTAGTAGGAAAAGCATCTCGCATCACTGAGCGATTCAGACGATAGCCTGGTGAATTTTCGTACCCCTGTAACTCGGAGATCACCACCCGCTTTTCGCTTGTGAGTTGTTCAGGCCCAATTAAGGAGTTTTTCATGCGATCGGCTTCCAGCGTCAACAATGCTTCGAGTTTGTCTCGTTGCACTGTGCCAAAGTAAGCCGTTTCGTCATAACTAGTAAAGGCATTGAACTGGCTACCCAAGGCACTAAATAACCTTCCAAACTGCACAGGACGGTCAGTTGTACCCTTGAACATCAAATGTTCTAGCTGGTGAGAAATGCCATTCTCTCCCTTAACCTCGTTACGTGAACCAACTTTATACCAAACCTGTACGCTCACTACTGGAGCGGTATGGACTTCTTTAGTTAGCACTGTTAAGCCGTTGTCCAATACCGTTTTTTGCACCCCTTGGGTGAATGAGACAGCAGATACAGGTGCGACTGCTGTTGGTGTTGCAGCATTGGTGAAATTGCCTGAAAAAGGCACAATACTTAGCAGAAGGCTGAGAAAAAACCCTATAAGCATATATGAGCGTAGCTTCATAAGCAATGGTAAATGCAAAATTTCTAATTATAAAACAAAACTTTAGTACCGTTTTATGGAAGTTAAAAGACCTACATTCTTGGCTTTTTTACCATTTTTAATGGTAGCTTTATTTCCGCCATGCCGTAATAGTCGGTTTTCAAGTTTACCTATTTGCAAGACACCTACGAGCAATAGCCCATAACAATAGTATAAAAATCCTTTTCCTTATTTCTTGCCACTTATTACCTATTTTCAAGACAGATGTAACTTTACGTACTATTACAAATTATTGCAACTATATTAATAACGATTGCGATGTGTTGCATTTAACAAGTTTTTCGGAATATCCACTTTTATAATTGGTTTGATTCCTATTGTCATTCCCATTAGGGTAGATATCTTTGTCAAATTAGCAATAACTTTTTGAAATATGCAAACAAGAAATTTAATTGCATCATTCGGATTAGGTATAACCTTAGCAGCAATACCAGTATTACAATCCCATGCCTTAGAAGAAAAAATACCGAACTTGTATAATTTTACAGGGTATAATTTTAAAGGCGATAAAGTCAATGTTAATTACTCAACGTCAAGTATTACTGGCAAGCCCCTTTTCAGCTATCAAGAACAGAAACAGACATTAAACTTTACCGGAGATCAAATCCGTACTGTAGATACGGAAATTGGTACGCTAGTGACTGTGACTATTAAAAAGACAGTAGATACTGGCAACACCACATTTACCTTACTTATACCCCGTGTAAACCTTGGATATAGCAACGAAGTAAAAATTGAAACTAAAGGAATCACCACAACAAACCGCTTTTCTGTGATTCCTCAATTCAACCAGGGGCAAAAACAAACTTATACAACAATCCATCTAAAGGGGACAGGTCAAGCTGTCGCGTTTTAAGCACAAGTAGGATAAAGATACTCAACATACGTGTCAACTTAAGGCAAACCCTTTTAAAATCTCGTTTCCAGCCTCTAGTTGGAAATGCTCCTCATTGGGCTGCTGCCGCCAATTTTGGAGACGGAGCCTCCTAATGAGTATTCCCAGTCTGAGACTCTTGACGAGACAATCTCTAAAAGCTGGTTTTAGACTGGCTTTTACCTTAAGTTGACACCAATGGATATTGAAGCACTCCAAGCTGCTTCGCTAAGGTTGGCCAGGTATGTAATCGTTGCTGCTCACTCCCTATCCCCACCCTACTTCGTTGAGGGTAGGGAATTTTGCATTATGTTAAATTCCTATGACTTTAATGATATTCAAATATAAAGGAATTCCAATAATAATATTGAAAGGGAAAGTTAGTGCTAATGCCATAGAGATGTATAAACTGGGATTAGCTTCGGGAACAGTAATTCTCATGGCTGCTGGAACTGCTATATAAGAAGCACTGGCACAAAGGACAGCAAACAGTAAAGCATTTCCCTGTGAGATACCTATCATTTTGGCTAGAATTATACCAAAAATTGCATTAGCCACAGGCATGAATACAGAAAATACAATTAAAAAAGAACCCGTACGCTTTAATTCTTTAATTCTGATAGCAGCTACAATACCCATATCTAGTAGAAAGAATGCTAGAACTCCATAAAATATGTCTTGTGTAAATGGATGTAACTTATCCCATCCTTGTTTACCTGTAAGAATGCCGATTATAAGACTACCAACTAAAAGAAAAACAGAACCATTTAAAAAAGCTTCCCCTAGTACTTCATTCCAAGAAAATTCCTTTTTACCATTTTCTGAGGTTTTAGTAAATAATCTCACCAGTAGTATTCCGACAATAATTGCTGGTGATTCCATCAATGCTAAAGCAGCTACCATGTGGCCACCAGAGGGAATATTAAGAATTTTCAAAAAAGACTGGGCAGTAATAAAGGTAACTGCACTGATAGAACCATAAGTTGCTGAAATTGCAGCAGCATTAGAGGTATCAAGTTTAAGTTTCAATACAAAAAACGAGAAAATAGGTACGGCACAAGCCATAAATATAGCTGCCAACAGTGTAAGTGCTATTTCTAAATTAATTCCACTTTGGGTAAGTTCATACCCTCCTTTAAAGCCAATAGCAAGTAATAAGTAAAGAGAAAATAACTTGGGTAAGGGTTGAGGAATATCTAAGTCAGATTTGAGAAAAATAGCCAGCATTCCTAAAAAGAAAAATAGTACTGGCGGATTCAAGATATTGGACAAGATAAGGCTTGAATTCATCAGTAGCAACCCTGTTATTTGAGAAGAGTTCAAAAAGAAAAATAAAACATTAGAGTTAGCGAGTGTCATAGTTTTGTAACAAACTAAAACTCGCTCAGTAATCGTATTACAAAGTTATGAACTTTATATAAAGCTGATATTTCGTTGATGTGTCAAAAGTAAGCTTAGTACTTTGAAGTTTAAGATTTAAAGCGATAATTCCCATTGCTGACATGCAACCCTCTGTAAAGTAAGGACTATCAGGGGTTAAGCAAGTGCTGAACTTGCGCCCACCACCGACAAAGGAGCTGTAAACACAAATGTTGAGGAACTTGTAAGAAATTTGGCAATGTCAACAGAATCTGATACGCGTCCCTAATTCAGACAAAATGCATCTACAGAGCGAAGATGCAATTGCCCAGAGCTTTGATAGTTTATGAGAAGTTGAGAAAAATCTGAAGTTGGAGGTATCTGAAGAGGAACTTTATACTCCAAGTTTTAGTAGTGTGAAAAATTGGTTTATAGCGGTTCTTGATCTTAATGAGGTACATTTTCAAAGTTACTAAGCTTGGTAAAAAACACTTGGGTGTACTTCATCTACTTAGAGGTTATTTGAAAAGTGTTTCACTGTGACTTTAGGCACTTTCAGATCCCCCCTAGCCCCCTTTTTAAGGGGGGAACCGGAGTCAAAGCCCCCTTTTTAAGCGGGATTTAGTGGGATCTAAAACTTTTGATGCCGACAAGAGGACTTCTCAAACATCCTCTTAGGAAACACCATAGGACCGATTGGATTATAGAAGTTTCAAAAAGAAAAACAATATTGGACGGATTGGGTTTTTATGATTGACTTAACAGTAGAACTAGGAAATTTCGACGATTTCACCACAAAGTCAACATCCTAGTATCTAGCCTCTAAATATAGGGCGGTTATAATAAATGGTATCAATATTTGGTTGCAGTTATCACTATGGAACGCGAAGCCCTAACAATTCGGTTTCCGGCTGATTTACTTATCAAAGCTAAGAAAATTAAGGAGGGTAGCGAATCCCTGAATGATTTAGTGGTCGAGGCTTTAGAACGTGAGGTGAACCGCCGCAGGGGATGGGCAGCCCATCAACGGATAATTGCCCGCAGTGAAACCGCTAAAGCTAAAACTGGCATACAACCAACCTCTACAGATTTAATTCGCAGCCTTAGAGAAAACGAAGGGCGACGTGACTAGAGTTTTGTGTTTAGATACCAGTGTTTGGATTCCTTATCTTGTACCAGAAGTTTATCAACCCCAGTCCAGAAAACTAGTAGCAGAAGCCTTAAGTCTGAGTATACCCATAGTGGCTCCAGCTTTTGCTTGGGCAGAAGTCGGATGTGTACTAAGAAAGAAAACCCGCATGGGAGTAATTACAACAGAGGAAGCGCTAGGTTTTTTTGAAGACTTCTGTGAACTGCCTATTGATTACATTCAAGAAGAGGCAATTAGGATAAGAACCTGAAAAATTGCCGATAAATATGGTTTATCTACCCTTTATGATGCGGCATTTCTTGCTAGCGCCGAGAGTGCATCTGCGGAGTTTTGGACGGCTGATGCTGCATTGGTTAGTCAACTCACACCCCGACCTGCTTATCTGCGAGAAATAGGGGAAATATAGCTATCTAGTGAAATAAAAATTTCCTGCATAATTCAGTCTCAATTAATTCGTGAAGATTATTGAACAAAACCAACATCGGCTCCTTTTACGTTTCCAAAAATCGCTTTGGGGTGTATTACTCTTTAGCATAACTTTGATTCCATTTGGTCTTTTCCTTTGTTTATTGGGGTTGGTACTCCAGCGTGCTGATTATCCTGGAATCATCGCCATAGTAAGTGGATGCATAATAGTTGCAATAAGTCTATATACAATAATTGAAGATACAGAAACTACTACTTACACCTTTGATAAAGCAAAAAATTCTATTCTTTGGGAAAGACAAAATCGATTCAAAATTTTACACACAAAATCTGTTAGGTTTCCCTGTCATATTATTTCAGGTATTGAAGTAGAAGATGTCAGTGGTTCTGAAGGAGGAATAGCTTTTTATCCGAGATTAATTTTGGCATCAATCTACTGGCGCTTTCATCTAAAGTCTGATGGTAGCTATGAGAGTGCTGTAAGTATTGCCAAAACGATTGCACAATTTTTAGATATCCCCTATTTCGCTAACAAATCGGAAGCACCTACTTCAACCCTTGATATAAAAATTTGGGAAAACCTAGAAGTTGGACAATCTTCTTGGCAATACCTAGAGAATGAAGTTGAGCTTTTGCGGCAAAAGTTAGATCGTCATCCTAATAATCCAGACATTTATCAAGACTTGGGAATTTCGTTGTACTATCTGAATCGATGGATACATAGAAAGGAAGCAGTTACGCATCTGCAACAAGCAGAAAGATTATTTGAGTCTAGAGAAGATAGCGATCGCGCGGCTATTGCAAGGGTAATGACAGCACTTGTAAGTTGGAACTACTGATGTCAAGAAAAATTTTTTGCGTAAATTGATTAATGATTCAGTTAAGTTAGTTTCATAGGGTAGGCAATACCCACCCTAAAAATCTTCTAAACTTCAATATTCAAAGTACGCACCAAAAAAGCCCATTTATCTGCGGCTTCTTCAATAATTTTAGCCGTGGGTTTACCCGCACCATGTCCTGCTTTAGTCTCAATTCTAATTAGCGTTGGCGCATCACCAGTGTGAGCCTCTTGCAAAGCTGCGGTAAATTTGAAACTATGAGCAGGGACAACGCGATCATCATGATCGGCTGTGGTAATTAAGGTTGCTGGGTAAGCTGTATCTGGTTTGAGATTCTGTAATGGCGAATAGGCATAGAGTGCAGGAAACTCCTCTGGATTATCCGGGGAACCATATTCGGAAGTCCAAGCCCAACCAATGGTGAATTTGTGGAAGCGCAACATATCCATCACGCCAACTGCTGGCAAAGCTGCACCAAACAAATCGGGACGTTGTGCCATGCAAGCGCCCACCAATAAACCGCCGTTACTACCACCTGCGATCGCTAGCTTATCTGTCTTAGTATACTTATTCGCAATCAACCACTCAGCAGCGCTAATAAAGTCATCAAAGACATTCTGCTTCTTATCCTTCATTCCTGCTTGGTGCCATTCTTCGCCATATTCTCCACCACCGCGTATATTGGGCATAGCATAGACACCACCGATTTCCATCCACACCAAAAGACTCACAGAAAAACCAGGTGTCATTGAGGCATTAAAACCACCATAGGCATAGAGATAAGTCGGGTTATTTCCATCCAATTTAATGCCCTTTTTGTGGGTAATAAACATTGGAACTCTAGTACCGTCTTTGCTGTGATAAAAAACTTGTTTGGTTTCGTAATCATCAGGATTAAAATCTACCTCTGGCTGGCGGAAAATGGTACTTTTACCAGTTATCATATCGTAACGATAGATAGTTCCTGGCGTGGTGAAACTGGTAAAACTATAAAAAGTTTCGGTATCGTTACGCTTACCACCAAAACCACCGGCTGAACCGAGTCCAGGTAGTTCTACTTCTCGAATAAACGCACTTTTGAGGTCAAAAATTTTAATTTGGCTGTGAGCATCTTTAAGGTAATCAGCAACAAATTGGTTATTGAGTATGCCTACACTTTCCAAAGTTTCTGCTGATTGGGAAATAATTTCTCGCCAATTTTCCTTAGCAGGATTTTTCGTGTCAATTGCAATAACTCTTCCCCGTGGTGCATTTAAATCTGTGCGGAAGTAAAAGACGCTATCATCATTGTCGATAAAGCTGTAATCTGCCTCAAATTGGTTAATTAGCTCTACAACTTCAGCATTAGGCTCAGTCAAATCTTTGGAAAAAACTAAATTTTTAGAGTCAGTTCCTAGCCAAATTGAAATTATTAGATAGTGCCCATCTTCAGTAACACCGCCACTAAAACCCCATTCCTTTTGGTCAGGACGATGGTAAATTAGTACATCTTCTGATTGGGGTTTACCTAGTTGATGATAGTAGAGCTTTTGATAATAGTTAACATCTTCTAATTGAGTTTTTTCATTCGGCTCATCGTAGCGACTGTAGAAGAAACCTTGATTATCATGTGTCCACGATGCACCAGAAAATTTAATCCATTTCAGATGGTCTTGCAGGTCTTCACCGATTTCGACATCTCGTACTTTCCACTCTTGCCAATCAGAACCAGAGGCGGATAGACCGTATGCTAGAAGTTTACCATCCTCGCTAATAGACAATCCTGAAAGAGCAACAGTGCCATCTTCTGAAAGTTTATTGGGGTCGAGTAAAACTTTGGGTTGGTCGTCAAGGGTTTTCAGAGTGTAGAGGACACTTTGGTTTTGCAGCCCATCGTTTTTAAAATAAAAGTAGCGTTCACCTTCTTTAAAAGGGATGCCGTATTTTTCATAATCCCAAAGTTTGGTGAGGCGTTGTTTAATTTTTTCTCTGGTAGGAATTTCGCTCAAGTAGCTAAAAGTAACTTGATTTTGTGCCTCAATCCAAGCCCTTGTTTCTTCAGAGTCAGGATCTTCTAACCAACGGTAAGGATCTGCGACTAAAGTACCGTGGTAGTTATCGACTTGATTGCTTTTGTGGCTGGATGGGTAGGTGAAGGATTTTTTAGAGGAAGGCATAATCTCAGGTCAAAAGTGCTTCTTTACATACTACAAAGATAGACCTAAGACATGGAGCATATACTGCAATACGGTTCAGTTAAGGAATTTATTGGAAGACGAACCCTTTATCTGGTCTACTTCTATAGCGTTTCTCAGTTGAGTCTAATAGAGAGTTAACTAGAACATAGGCCCTTCCATAGAAGGGAAGGGCAGGGTGGTTTCATACGAAAAAAGAAAAATACATAAGTCTTGATTTTTCGTGAAAGTAGCATGGCTTTTTCCCTCTCTCCCACGGGGGGAGAGGCTTTGAAACTCAGTTTTAGTTTTTCTCTGCTTGTATGAAACCACCCTGCTTCCATAGAAGGGAAGGGGAGTAAGATTCAATGTCTCTCTGAATGAGAAGACTAACAGCAGCATTTAGTAGACTACTTGCCACCAACCGAAGGCTGGGCCGATAAAACGGATAGTTGCCCATGCTACAACCATAAGTCCAATGCCTATCCAAGCACCACGACTTGTCCAACTGACAAATAATTCGGCTTGCTTTTTTGTAATGGGAAGCCAAGGCAAGATGCGAGTCTCTTGACCGTATGTTTCCCCTTGTGTGGTTTTACGACGCTTTGCTTCACCCATAATCAGCAACTCAAATTTTTTACTTAGGTTCTAAATTTATCTTGCCAGGAATCATAGCTACAGAGAGGCAATGAATCGCATCACCTGCATAAACTGATAATAGTGCCTGCTTTTAGACGATCGCGCTTTGGTTGACAAAATGTAAATTGGGCATTGGGCATTGACAAATTACTTTAAGCTGAATTTTCTTCACTGGTATTAGAAAACAGACTGGGATCGAGATAGTTAACGCGTGCTAGGGGACTTAAGGCAGCGAGAATTTGAGCGCCGTAGCTACGATTAACTACACGACTATCAAGTAAAGCAACAATTCCTTGACTTTCTCGCACTGGAGCGATCGCTCTTTGTAATTCATTCAAGGCAGCTGGCAACAAATATAAACGGAACCAATCTTGATGCGATCGCTTATAGCGAGCCACCCTACCAGCTACTAAGGGATTTTCCAAAGATGGTAAAGGTAAAGTAGCAATAATTAACAGATGAGGTGCTGGCAACACTCGCTGATGTTCTCGCCAAAATTCCCAACCGCTAATCAAAATACCATTTTCATCTAAACAAGTTTTTTCTACTTGCACCCGTGAACCAAACTCTGAGGCCAAAATTGTCGCAACTTGAGACTTGAGTGGTACATCCCCCACCAAGACAACCGTTAATCCTGGTGCTGTAGCACTTAGACAAACCAGTGTGCGGACTTTGTGAATAAATGCCGCTTGAAATTCTGGCGTGTTAGGTAGGGGCAATTTATAGGGTACATACAGTTGAATTGCTTCTGCTTGATCCGAAGAGAACTTCAGGCAAGTTAAATCGTCCAAACCAAGGCGCTGTCGGAAAAGAGGAGCCTCAGTTTCCGGTTCTATAGCACTGCCAATTAAAACTACTGGTTGTCGCTGCCAAATCGGCGAGAGTATTTTCCCTAATTCTATTGGGGCGTAGTGCAAAGAAAATAAACCTTGTCGATGAGCAATAGTCGCCCAGAAGAGAGCAGGGGAGGCAGGGGGGGAAAGATTTTCATTAAGGGTTTGAAATTGTTGCCAGAAATTTTTCCAATTATTTGGGAGGTTGGCTTGATCTAAAGCTAAATACAGACGGCTTAAAATTTCTATTTCTGGCTGGGAAATTAGGTAGCACTGATATGGATTGACAGGATGCTGAAGAAGTTCGTGTGTAAGTTGTATCCGTGCTTCGTTAATTGCCTCAGCTTGATTTGGGCAAGCCAGTATAAGTTGATCCCAATCATGGGGTTGAATATCCTGGGTAAGTTGATGACGCACCCAATCTTCTAGATCATCTACTCCATCAATAATTGTGGGGATGCCTTGGGGAAAGCGATCGCCACCAGCAAATTGTCCTCTTATCCAGGCTTCTGGGGAGGTCAACAGTAGCCCTTGGAACTCAGCACCAGGCCAAGCGTCACCTGTCCTAATCGGTTTGTTGGCTGGTAGCCACTGCTGTAGGCGGGGAATTTCCACCCGCAGCAGAAGTTGCTGCACCGCTTCTTGAGCAACAATAATGACAGGGCCATGCCACATCAGGGCTGATGCTACGAAACTGGTACGATACCGCCCTTGATAGCCACAAACCGCTCCTACTTGAATGAGGGCGCTACGTCCCAGGCGCAAGGCGCGTGCTACCAACCGTGCCATCGTCAAATGATGGGGCCAGGAAGGGAACCCCGCCTGCGATCGCAAAAAGTTATGTAGTGACAAATGAACTTCTGCCTCAATCACACGCTTTTAATTCCATACAAAGTGACTTTTACGAACAAAGCCCCATTTCTATTATGTTGTCCTTTGTTATTAGTTATTTGTCATTTGTTCTTTGCTAATGACCAATGACCAATGACTAATGACTAATCACCCAATACCCTGAATTATGCCAACTTACACAGGAATTTCCAGCGAAGCCTTCAGGCATCCACTAGATCGACAAGCCGAGCAAGCTTTACGAAATTTACCAGGATTTGATTTAATCGCTCGTAAATTTGTGGAATTTATCTACGAACGCCCTCAGTTAGTTTATCTAATGGGTAACACCATCCAAGTCGGGCCGCGTCAATATTCCACTATTTACCAGATGTTTCGGGAATGCGTCCGAGATTTGGACATTTACCCAGAACCTACACTGTTTGTCTCGCAAAATCCCCAAGCAAATAGCTATGCGCTGGGGCAAGAGAATCCTTACATAGTCATAAATACAGGGATACTAGACTTACTAGACGAAGCCGAGATTCGGGTGGTGCTAGCCCATGAACTGGGGCATATTAAATGTGGTCATACTATTTTAATTCAAATGGCGATGTGGGCGATGAGTGCTGCTTCCGCCTTGGGAGAATTGACCTTCGGCATCGGTAATCTTGTAACACAGGGCTTGATTTACGCCTTTTTTGAGTGGCGACGTAAAGCCGAGTTATCGTCAGATCGCGCTGCACTATTAGTCATGGATGACTTGAATCCCGTGATGTCAACGATGATGAAACTCGCTGGCGGTAGTAACAAACATGCCAATGAATGTAGTTTACAAGAGTTTATCAAGCAGTCAGAAAATTATCAGGCACTCGATGAAGATGGACTAAATCAGGTGTATAAATTTTTGATGTACAATGGCGCTCAAGGTACGATGTTGACCCATCCTTTCCCAGTGGAACGCTTGCATTACTTACGGGCGTGGGCAGTATCCGAAGAATACCAGCAAATTCGCCGAGGAAATTATCAGCGATCGCCTGCTTCCGGCTCAGTAAATGTTGCAGCAGAGTCTTCCGCAAATGAAACAGAAACTTTACGCCGTCAAATTGAAGAATTACAACGCGAAATCGACAGAATGAAAAGGTCTGAGTAGTTTTCAGTGCTGAGTGAAGTTATATATAGTGCGTTAGATTTGCCTAATGCACTATTTATATCTCTTTTAGCACATACTTTGTCTGAGAGATTTCCAGAAATTAAATTTAGAACTTACACATTGACAGATAATTGATATTATGCAGTCAAACCAAACTTCTGTGATAGGTGTTCTAAAATAAAATCACGAGCTACTTACAGGACTTACGCGTTGACAGATTGACAGAAATAAGCAATCAAGTGATGATTTTGTAAAAACTTGAATTTGAGTCTGGATTTTAGCAAAAGTAATTCAGTTAAGTTTGCCAATCTAGTTTTTTTGGATTCCCTTAAAGCAGATAATATTTTCTAGCTGAATTACCATCCTCTTGGGGATGGATAAATTCAAGATTCAAAATTAAGGCTTGAAAATTGCTTAACTATATCTCAGCATTAAATTAGATGTAGGCATTTCTGAATATGGCAATTCACTTGACAAAACGGCTTTCTGTGTTCGCTGCTATTCTAACTCTTGTCCTTTCCATGCCAGGAATTGCCTTAGCTGCACCCGTTCAACTCCATACTGCTTCTGGTGTTATTTCCGCTCAAACTAGCAAAACTGCTAGCTACTCCACCTCGTCGGAGATTAACCTGACTCCCTTACAACGCCAAGAACTCCAGGCTGTGCGTCAGCGAAGAAACAGGGAAATTGAGGCAGTCTTAAGTAGATCGCAACGTGCCCAACTTAATCACAATCTCCGGGCTGGTAATAATATCAATCAAGCCCTAGAAAAACTGCATTTGCAACCAGAACAGCAAGATTTTGTAAAGGCGATCGTGCAATTTACTAACTTGAAAATGAAAGCAATTTCATCTAGGCATTCGCTAACAGTAGATTATAAATAAAGGTTTGACTTGTACATTAGATTATTGAATCGTTGTCATAGAAGATATCAATCATATTTTCTATGAGAGTCTTTTAGATAAAGTGCGATCGAGCGATCGCAGCTTTTTATAGGTATCTTACTCACTTTTGCCCAATATGCTTATGTTAAGACTTGATCCTCCCTAACCCTCCTTAAAAAGGAGGGAATTTTAAAGCAAGCCTATGAAGAAGTCTATAATTGCCAAATTTATGGAAACATTTGACTAATCTGGATTTCAATTTCTGGGAATGCAATCAAGGATAACGTTGCATCCTCCTGCAAAATCAATTGTTGATTGTAGCCTTCCAAAAGTGGTTCGCGGAAAATAAAAACCTGACGCTGATTCACATCCAAAATCCAGTAATCAGCAATTCCTGCCTTAGCATATAAAGGTGCTTTCTGTTTGCGATCCGTGTCTAGCGTTGTATCTGCTACCTCAATCAATAAAAAGATTTCATTGGGTGCAGGATGATGATCAATGTACTTTCGCGCATCGATGCGGACAACGGCAATATCTGGTTCAGGTTCCGAGTATTGGCTTAATTGAATGGGATCTTGCACCCGAACTAAGGCAACTTCTGCTAGCGCTCGCTTGAGATAATCAGATGCACACAGCGTTGTTGCTGCGTGCGGAGGATTTTTGGCACTCATGGGGATAACTTGCCCATCAATCAGTTCTACCCGTTCATCGGCTGTGATAATACCCGTCTCAAGCATCCGGTGATATTCATCTACATTCCACAAGCGCACTCTAGTTTGTGTCATTGTATTTGGTTTGGCGATATTATCATCTGCAAAGTGCAAATATCTCTTACTCTCAACTTTTGCAGCATCTATAATTAATCTTGCCCTATTTAGTTCGTTACCATGTCGGAAGAAGATATCCGAGCCGCCAGGCTGGAAAAAGTAGAACAACTCAAGAAGCTAGGAACTAATCCCTACGCCTATCGTTGGGAATCTACCCATCATGCAGCGCAGTTGCAAGAAAAGTTTGCCGATTTAGCCAGTGGTGAAGAAGTTGATTTAGAAGTTGCGATCGCTGGACGTATTATGGCGCGTCGCGTTTTCGGTAAACTGGCTTTCTTCACTTTACAAGATGAAACTGGCACAATTCAGCTTTATTTGGATAAAAATCGCATCCAAGAAAGCATGGCAGATATTGATGCTGATGCCTTCAATCATTTAAAACAACTCACAGATGCAGGCGACATCTTGGGAGTTAAAGGTACTATTAAACGGACTGAAAAGGGCGAGTTATCTGTCTACGTTAAACAATATACTATCCTGACTAAATCCCTGTTGCCGCTACCCGACAAGTGGCATGGATTAACGGATGTTGCCAAGCGCTACCGTCAGCGCTACGTTGACTTGATTGTTAACCCGGAAGTGCGGCAAACTTTCCGCCGTCGCGCCCAAATTACTGCTGGTATTCGTCGCTATTTAGAAGAACGGGATTTTCTGGAAATTGAAACGCCAGTTTTGCAAAGTGAGACTGGGGGTGCAGATGCGCGTCCATTTATCACTTACCACAACACCTTAGAAATGGAGTTGTATCTGCGAATTGCCACAGAACTTCATCTCAAGCGGTTGATTGTAGGTGGTTTTGAAAAGGTGTTTGAATTGGGGCGGGTTTTCCGCAATGAGGGAATTTCGACTCGACACAATCCTGAATTTACGACGATTGAAATTTACCAAGCCTACGCCGACTACAACGATATGATGGCGCTGACAGAAGGGATTATTACCACTGTCGCCCAAGATATACTCGGCACATTGCAAATTACCTACCAAGGGGAACCTATAGATTTAACACCACCTTGGCGGCGAGTGACAATGCACGATTTAGTTAAAGAATTTACCGGCTTGGATTTCAATTCTTTCCAAACCTTGGAAGAAGCAAAAACAGCGAGTAAAAATGCTGCTATTTCTGGTATAGATGAAGCCCAATCAATTGGTAAATTACTGAATTTAGCTTTTGAAGAGAAAGTAGAAGCTAATTTAATTCAACCTACCTTTGTAATTGATTACCCTGTAGAAATTTCACCTCTAGCAAAACCCCACCGTTCTCAACCTGGTTTGGTGGAAAGATTTGAGTTATTTATCGTAGGGCGAGAAACTGGAAACAGCTTCTCAGAACTTACCGATCCCATCGATCAAAGAGAACGCCTAGAAGCCCAAGCTGAAAGAAAAGCTGCTGGTGACTTAGAAGCCCAAGGTGTAGATGAAGACTTTTTGACAGCCCTTGAATACGGTATGCCGCCTACAGGTGGTTTAGGGATTGGGATCGATCGGTTAGTAATGTTATTAACTGATTGTGCCAGTATTCGGGATGCGATCGCCTTCCCGCTACTCAAGCCTGAAGGCAGCGTTATTAAGCAATTTACCTATGAGCCAAAAACTCAAACACTGACTATTGAATTTGATAGTGGAAGTGTTTACGAGTATTTCAAAGTGCCTCCCAGTGTCAAGGATGACTTAGATAATGCACCGTCTAAAGGTCAATACTTTAACAAGTTTATTAAAGGGAAATTTAAGTTTGAACAGTTGAGTTGACCTACTTAAGCATATAAACAGTGGGGTGCGTTAGGCAAAGCCATAACGCACCATTTTTATTACCTAAGTTGCACTCACTGATTCTATATAATATTCTTTTAAAAGAATAATATAATTGACATTCCTTATAAGGAATACTATACTGTGAGGTAGGAAGTGACCTGGAATTGGGAACTTTATCTAGATGTCAATGGGGAAATCCCTAAAGATTTGCTGGCTTTTTTCATCAGGATGATTCCCGAAGATGAGCAACCAGAAAATCCACCAAAACCATTACTGAGTGCTTCCGAAACCAAGCGTCTGCAAGTTAATCTTAGCTACCTGTGCGACAAAGGACTCGCATCACTTACCAGTGGCATCTTTGAGAAACTGGAAGATGATTTGTATGAGTTACGGATGACTAAGAGCGAACATAATCCACGGTTTATCTTAACGGCTGCTACTCCTCAGGGATTTGTGGTGCTGCACGCCTTTATGAAGAAATACGACGGCGCTATCAAAGATAGAGACAAAGAACCTGCAAGAGTGAGATTGCGTGAATTGCAGCAAAGGGAAAAGTCATGAAAAAGCCTAATTTTCAAGCTTGGTTGCAGCAAAAGGTAAGCGACGAACCAGAGGTTATTTTGGCGGGAAAGTTAGAGTACCTGCGTCTTTATCTCACTGATGCCATGCGGGAAATACGTAATAAAGCAGGATTGACTCAGGCACAGCTAGCTCAAAAACTGGGAGTTAAGCAAGCTGCGGTGTCCAAGTTAGAGTCGGCGTTAAAGGAACATGAATTAGAATCAGTGTTGCACTATTTACACGCTTTAGGTGCAGATTTGCTGGTAGCCGTCAAACAAGAAGATGACTTATATCAAGCTAGCAATAACGAAGGTGTATTGCTGGTAGACGTACCAGATGTAGTTTTCCAAAAGGCATTAGCGGCAAACATGAGTGTGCGGGAATATGTGCGTATAGCCGTTGAGAAGTTTTCCCGCGAGGATGATGGACTGAGAACAGCTTTGGTAAAACTGCTAGAAAGTGACGATTCGGTAGCGGTGAAAGTGAGAGAGCGTTTGGGTACAAGGACAATCGAAGAAATTGCTGTAGAGTTGGAAAAATGTTTGAGTCTATCAGAGGAAGAAGATAAAATTTTCGCTGTAAAAAATGTTTTGGCTGCTAATGTAACGAGTGGAGAAAGTAATCGCGGAACTAGTGATGAAATTGATGAAATTGAGTTATTGGATTTAGCTGAGGAATTGCTAGAAAAGTTGGCAGATATTTAGGATGACACAGACTAAAGTCTACTTTGGTGCTACATCTTCAATCTCAAGATGGAGAGTTTTGCACTTATCATTTAGACTGATAAAATAATTTTAAAATTTCAGCGACCTACTCCAGATTTGAGGTTTATCATTATTTGCAAGCCAAAGAAATTAAAAAACAATTAAGATTACTCATAGAGGAAGCATCTGTCATAGATCCTGGTTTAACGAAAAGGCTAGAAGAGATAAATCGCTGGGTGAAAGATGTCAAACCGGGTTCACTGACTGCTAAAAGATTTGTCATACTGTTTTTGCAACAAATAATCCAAGATACTGAAGTTTGGCTGAGACTTAAATCATTACCATCTGAAGAAGAGCAGCAATCAGCTTTAACAATGCTGAATCCAACTCTAAAATATTGGTATGGCTACTTGTTTCCTAAATGGTTGAGTGAAAACGACCCTAAATTTTATATCTGGAGACAAAAACTGATGGCGGGGAAGTTCAATCAGGAGGATGCCAAATTAATTGGCTCTATTGCTAATAATATTAAAAGTTCTGGTGGGACAATTGTATTACGCTATATTGCAGACCTATCTATGGCAACTGATATAATTGTTAGCAGTACGCAAGAGAATCCACTATGTATTCAACTCACTAGCGTCTCAGAAGAATTTTCTAAAGAAAAGTTTGATGATTGGGAAAATACCCTAATTTTTTGGGCAATAGATAGAGGATTATTTTTGAGTTATAATCCCCGTGCAACTGATTTTGTGAATCAGATAGTCAACATATTATTAGATAACAGCGATAATCTCAGTATAGGTAGTTATTTAAAATTTTATTTATAGTTTTCGATCACTTTCATTTACTGGATTTGTATAGCCACATTATTACTTAACAAAGTGAGTCCTTATGGTTCAGGAAAAACAATCTGACCGTCAACAGAGATTAGACAACTTTTTAGAAGCTGTAGAAGCTGCTCAAAAAGTACAGGATGACATCATGAAGTATGGGCTTGAAGCCGCTCATTTATATTGTGATGATGTTGATGGAGATTGGCTAGAAACATGGGGAGAAGACGAAGATGGGCAGCAAAGTTTTGTAGAATTAGTAATTAATTTCCTGCAAAGTGATGACTTGGTAGCGGTGAGGGTAAGAAAGCAGCTAAAAGAGAAATCGCTCCAAGACATTGCTGTTGAGTTGGAAAGATGTTTGAGTTTATCTGAAGAAGATGATCAGATTTTTGCTGTCAAAAATTTCTTAGCTAGTAGTGTAGCGGTTGCTGAAAGTAATCGTGGAGCTAGTAGTGATGAAATTGATGAAATTGAGTTATTGGATTTAGCTGAAGAATTGCTAGAGAGGTTGGCAAAATTTTTTGATAAGCATATTTAAAAAATAGTTGGAGCAAGATGCCGCAAGGATTCGGTACAGGACAGAGAAGTGGTAAACAAAACCGCAAATACTATCTAGATTTCTTACGAAAGATAATATGGACAATAGCAGAAAGTAAGGCTGACATAGCAATAGTGTATCGTCTGCTGCACGATAACCTAGACAAGCTGAACAAAGATTTACCCTCTGTGCTACGAGATTGGGCAACTACCACCCTACCAAAACTGGAGCTAAGTAAGGCTTATGATAAAGCTTTAGCTATTACTAATTTCAGCAATATTATTCAAGAATTCGCTCCTGTTAGTAAAGTGATAAGTAATGAAATTGCTATTGTTTGCTATGAAACAGCACTCATAGTTTTTACCAAAATATCATTTCCTAAAAAATGGGCTGAGACTAATGATGATTTAGGTAATGCCTATTGTGATCGTATTGGTGGTGATTGGGTACAAAATTTAGAAAAAGCTATTGCAGCTTTTAAATCAGCCTTGCAAGTCTATATTCGTGAGGATTATCCAGAAGATTGGGCTAGAACCCAAAATAATTTAGCAACTGCTTACTCTGATTGGATAGGTGGTAATAGAGAAGAAAATTTGGAACTAGCACTCTTGTGCTGTAATAACGCTTTACAGATTTATGTTCGAGACTTATACCCACAAGATTGGGCAATGGTTCTAAATAATTTAGGTGCTGTATATCGTATACGGATGCAAGGAGATCAGGTAGAAAATTTAAAGACAGCAATCAATTGCTACAAAGCTGCTTTAGAAGAATATACTTATGAACGCTTTCCAGAAGATTGGGCTGGACTCCAAAATAATCTTGGCAATGCTTACCGTGAACTTTATGAAGGGAGTCGGGCAGAAAATTTAAAGCAAGCGCTTGATTACTTTAACGCTGCGCTGAAGTTTTATAGCCGTGAAACTTTGGCACAAGACTGGGCAATGGTTCAAAATAACTTGGCTCTTACTTACTACGACCAAGGACAAATTGAGCAAGCTATTGTTTGTTTCCGCTTATCTTTAGAAATTTGCACACCCACTGCCTTGCCTACAGATTGCCTACAATATGGAGGTAATTTCGGAGATAAAGCTCTTAAGTTAGGACGTTGGACAGAAGCAATTGAGGGATACGACTTTGCTATTAAAGCAGTAGAGCAGATTCGTGCTTGGAGCCGTTCTGAAATTCGTCGTCAACAAATTTTACAGGGAACTATTGAAGTTTATGAAAAGATAGTGCAAGCCTGCATCAACGCCGGACAAATAGAAAAAGCCTTTGAATATTCAGAGCGATCGCGTTCCAAACGCCTGGTAGACTTAATGGCAAGCTACAATCTCTCTCAAGGCGAAGAAATCCCCCCAAAAGTCCAAGAATTATTGCAGCAGTATGAAGAACTGCAACGACAAATTGACCAAGAACGCCAAAGCCATAAATCTGAAAATAATCGCAGTGAAACACGCGCTGCATTCCAAGCTTATAATGAAGCGATCGCATCTTTAGAAACCCAAAAACAACAAGTTTGGGAAAATATTAGACGCGAAGATCCCGTATTAGCTGGCGAAATTCAAGTCAACCCCCTCAGCTTGCCAGAAATTCAAAAGCTAATTGACCAAACCAATGCAGCTATCCTCAGTTTCTACACTACCAACAGCGACACCCATATTTTTATCGTCCAGCAAAACCAAATTACTCTCCACACCTGCACAGGACAAGGGTTAAATACGTTGCAAGGCTGGATTAACCAGAATTGGTTATTGCCTTATATGAATGATTCCCAAAAATGGGAAACTCAAATTGACAGTATTCTCCGCGAATTAGCTGAACGTTTACAAATACCTAAACTCATATCCCAACATCTTGAAGGAATAGAAGAATTAATTTTAGTACCTCACCTGTTACTGCATCAGATTCCCTTTGCTGCTTTACCTACAGTAGAATATCAGGAATATTTAGGAGATAAATTTCTAATTCGTTACACCCCAAGTTGCCAAATTTTAGAATTTTGTCAACAACGCGACAATGTAGTGACATTTAATGAAATATCTCTGCAATATGGAACTGTAGAAGATGCCGAAGATAACCTTCACTGTGCCAGATTTGAAGGCGAACAACTTGCCCAAATGTACAATATTCCACCAGAAAACAGATTAATTGGTAGCAGTCAAGCTACCTCTAATAACTATCGGCAGTTAGCACAACAAGTTCAAGTACTTCATTCCTGCCACCATGCCCAATCTCGCCTCGATAATCCTTTAGAATCACAGTTAAAATTAGCTGATGGTTGCATCACATTAGGGCAATTGATGACACCAAGCTGGCGTTTACCCCAACTTGTAGAAGTGTTTCTATCTTGCTGCGAAACTAATTTGGGTACTCCTTCCTTAACTGATGATATTCTTACTCTCTCTACAGGCTTTTTGTGCGCTGGTGCTAGAAGTGTTATCAGTACCTTTTGGGTAGTAGATGATTTAGCTACAGCATTATTTTCAATTTTCTATTATCAGCAGCGACAAGAAGCTAAAAACCGTCCTGAAGCATTACAGAAAGCCCAAATTCAGCTAAGAGAATTTACAAAATTAGACCTAAAGAAAGTATTTCATGAAGTAGAAGCAAGGGAAAAAGAACTGATACGAAATAGAAAAAAATATCCTTCAGATTCTATCGAATATCAACAATGGAAGTGCGAATATAATATGTATGCCAAATTGAACAAACGAATTAGAGAAATCGAAAACTCTACTCAGCAATTTCCCTTTTCAGATCCTCGTTACTGGGCTGCTTTTATTTGCCACGGTTTACGGTGATAAAACAATATTGGGACGATTACTCGCTTACTTATCAACCTGATTTAGATTTGGTAAGAATTCAGGATTCAAAGTTTGGTCTAAAGTGTAAGGGCATATTTCTGGAAAAACCTGTTCACCTAATTGAGTCTCTCGCATTGCCAAAGCTAAACCCAGTTCATAAACAGTGGGGAAAACTTCGTCTAGATAGGGTTTCAAACTAGGGCTATCTTGCAAAAGTAGCTTAATTTGAACACGTTGCTCTCGAATTGTACCCAACCAGCTATTGCTACGTTTTTCTGGTTGAAACTGCCATTTCAGCAGGTGTCCTAGCAATACTCCTAGCCGATTTCTTAATTCCTGCCGTTCTCTTCTGCCCAAAGTTTCAATTTCTTCAATCAGGTTAACCGTATCTAATTGATCCCATTGTTGAGTTTTGAGCAAGCTAACCTGCTGTTGAGTCCAAGTATAGAAATCTGTTTCATACAGATGAGATGTGTACATCTTTTCAACGACCATAAGCTTTTATTTAGCAAAACCCGATAATGACTTTAAATAATCAATAGTAGCGCGATGCCTACGGCGGCAAGCTACGCCTCACCTGCTATATAAAAAATATTGGGTGGAGCGACCGCACCACCCAACCTAAAATAATCTAAAATCTAATGACTAATTCGCTACTTCAGCCACCTCAATCACGCGTCCTTCATAGTCCTTGACCAAAAAATTCAGGGGCTTCTGGTTACGAATTTTGAATTTTAAACCGCGTGTTTCGACTCGCATTAAAATCATTTCCAGGCAGTCGTGATCAAAACAAACGTGGCGTTGCTGATTTTTGCTACCTAAACTTGCCCCAGTAATGACATGTAGCTGGGTGTTTTTCTTCAATTGATACCACAGCCCATCGTTGGCATTATTCATCATTTTGCTAGACAAGCTCGGCCCAGTAGACATATATAGTGGATCAATCCCAGTTGCGCCTATAGTTTGTTCGTAGTTGTAGTAATAGTGCAATGGCACCTCAGCTGCTGGCAAATCTAGCAGCCCTTCATACAACTGTCGGGCAATCTCCAAATCCGACACCATTACAGTGTGTACTTTTGGGGCGCTGGTGAGGAACATCCACATTGCGCCAGCGTAAGCTGCTAGCAGCATCACCATAATGCCTTGGGTGGAGAATAGGCTATCTAAGGGCAGGGAAGGCAGAAAGGAGCCTAAGGTAAAGGGACTGAGCAGGAACGATATCACACTAACTGCTATAACCATGAACAAATAAGGATTCTATAAGGGAGCCGATTTTATGATTGTCGATTAAGACTAAAATTAAGTCTTTGTTTCTAGTTTATCAATACTCAAGTAGTCTAAGTTTGGGCTACAAACTGGGCAACACCAAGATATTATGCGATTAACTACGGGAGTGCAATTCCCAAAACTATTTTAACAACTATCGATCGAAAGGCTTATGCAAATTCCTCATTTCCCGGAAGCTAATCACCCGCTGGTGAAGTCGCTGTTCCATCACAGTGACCATGAACTACTGACTCTGTTTCAGCGCCATCCAGATGCCGGAAAGTATTTTACGGTGATTTTTTGCCGCTATAGTCCCATAGTGTATACCTTAATTCGGCATTCGGCGCGATCGCCTGTGCAGGCAGATTATCTGTTTGCCCTCACTTGGCGGCATATCTATTACGAACTCGGTGGACTAAATTTAACTGACTCTGAATCAGGCGAAGAAGCCTTAACCATGCAAAATTGGCTAATTAATATGACAGCTTTCTGTATTAACGAGATTAAACTACCACCCACAGAAGCAATACATTATTCTCTCCAAGCGACTTCCCCACCATTATGGTGCTATGTAGAACAAGCGTTAGACCAACTACCACCAGTTTTGCGATTAATTGTGTTAATGGCTCAAACTTTCCACTGGAGCGAAACTAGAATTGCTGCCTATCTACAAGCCGAAGGAGAAGCGATCGCTCCAAACGAAGTAGCCAATTTTCTCCAGGAAGGTTATCGTATGCTAGAGGACAAATTACCCGCAGATATCCGCGCCATATACTTTGGAGAAGATTTAGTGCAATCATAAATTAAGTGTAAACGCGTATATTGTTTGTCTTCAAATTAAAAACTTAAAACTTTTTCTTAGACCTTCTACTTAAACCCGTAACTTTAGGGGTAATTTTTATGAAACAACGGCTTGTATTTCCCAGGCAAAAGGTAGGCTTAATTTATGTAGGTACGATTTCTCGTCCCCAGGTACTTTTACACAGTTTTTTAGTGTTTACTTTTTTGCTGAATCCCATAGCTGCGGGTGCGGTTGATATTACGCAACAACTTCACCGCCCTTTAAATAGTAACGTTGGGCGACAATCAAGAGATGAAGCAGATAGCTTTCTGAGTATTGGTAAACAACAATACGCTTCAGGAAATGTCGATAAAACAATTGCATCTTGCTTGCGGGCACTGGAACTATATCACTCAATTGGCGACTTGAAAGCACAAGGTCTGACTTACAATTTGCTTGCAAAGGCTTATGTCCAGCTTGGTAGTTTAAAAGAGGCGGAAGATTCTTTACGACGAGGATTAGCGATCGCTCGTGACACTAAAGACTTCCAAACTCAGATTTTTGTGCTGAATAATATCGGTACATTTATGCTGCAACAAGGGGAATTTGCTGCCGCTGGTAAAATAGTTGAAGATGCACTCTCAATTGCTCATAATGTCAAAAATATTGAAGGTGAAGGACTATCTTTTAGTAATTTGGGTTTGGTAACTGCCAGGTTGGGAGATTACAACAAGGCGATTAAATTGTATGAAAATGCTTTAATTTTCCGCCGTCAGACTGGCGATGCCATTGGTGAAGCAAATACCTTAAATAATTTAGGAGATGCTTACTTAGCATCTAGAAATTATCAGGATACCATTGCCACTTATGGGGCAGCGATGCGGATAGCTAAAACTAATCGCGATCGCACTAATGAATTACGGGCAATTGACGGTTTAGTTACAGTTCACACTGCTGTAGGACGTTACGAACGGGCTTTTGATTTACTAGAGCAACGTTTAACAGTCGCTAAAGAATTGCAAAATTTGCGAGAAGAATTAAAATCTTTTGAGTCTTACGCTCAGTTATACAAGCAACAAGGTAATTACGTAACTGCCCGCAATTTTTACGAAAGGGCGATTATCCTGGCGCGAACATTGGAAGACAGCAAGCAAGAAGTGCAATTGCTGGATCAAATAACTAAAATGCTTCAGCAGAGATAGGGGCAATTCATGTAGACGCATACTCCTACGGAGAAGCAAGCTACGCGGAGCGTCTCGCACAGAAGCGGCTTCCCGCAGGGTATTAGCTCTACTCTTTTCGCACTATGTTGATTAATTCAAGAAAACTGAACCGTTTCGTTCAATTCTCAAAGTACTTCTGCCTTGAACTACATTGGTGGCTTCCTTAAATGTAACTTCCAAGCTTCCTGGCTCTGAAGAGGGTTGTGGAGTCACGGTCAACTGTCCGCCATCTTCTCGTTCAAATGTTACCGTTACTGGTGCACTTAGACTTTGCAGAGTTACATCTGACTTACCTTGTAGCGATCGCGGTGCTGTATCGCCAATTACTTGGTAGGTTACATTAGCCGCAGTGTCATTTACCAACCTGATATTAACCCTACCATTAGTCACTGCGATCGTAGCGCTGGGGGTTTGCCGTGGTTGTAGTAGTGGTTGGTCGGTGGAAACCCCTCCTGATGAGGGCTGTTGAGTTTGATCTCTAGGGGCTGGGCGTGGTGGTTTAACACCTGATCCTGGTGGTAAGGGAGACATTTGCCCCGGTGGTACAGGAGCCTGGGAGCGATTATAGGGTGGTTCGCTAAAAATACTGGGACTTGGGTTAACCTGAGGAGTCGATTCTTGTGCTACTGCTTGAGGAATTGCTGGCAGACTAATCAGTAATCCCCCAAAAATAGCACCAAATAACTCAGCAGACTTGCGAAATTTTTGAAACTTCATATTCTTTATTGACTCCTAAAAAAACTTTAATTTTTCTTTTTACAAAGATTTTTACAGCAGAAAATTATTAAATTAGTTTTTTTCAGTCGTTGAGTACATCTAATATTTAACAAACCACTTGGTTTTTCGTATCTAGCTAAGGACGCGAAAATAATCTAAATAAATCAATATATTTCATTCTCAAGACTGAAAGCCTCAATTATTCAATAAGACCACAGACTTTAATTATTGTCATTAACCACATTTTTGTCACAGTTTAAATTGTCTTGTTTAACAACATACCGCTAGAAAGAAAATAGTTAAAGTCTAGTTGAGTGGATTGAAATCTTACATCTATCACAGGAAACAAATATTTCTGACCGAATTATGACTCAAGAGTTATTGGTAAAGTTATGGTGAACGTGGTGCCAATGTTTTGAGTGCTTTCAACTTGAATATGACCCTGATGATGTTCGACAATAGCTTGAGCGATCGCTAATCCCAATCCTGAACCAGTAGCGCTGGCTGTAGCTGTGTTCCCAGTTGTATGAGTCCGTGCCGGATCTACCCGATAAAAGCGGTCAAACAAGCGTGGTAGGGCTGACGCTGGAATTCCAACTCCGGTATCGCTCACTTTAACTTGTAACTGGGCACTGGTGTAACGTAGTCCAGAAACGCGATTTATTCCTTCTATCCGCGCCAATTCCACTTTTACCCGTCCACCTGCTGGTGTGTAATGCAAGGCATTAGCAATTAAATTTGTGAACAGCCGTACCAATTGATCCCAATTGCCCACAAGAGTAAACCAATTTTCCAGTAATTCCGGGCTAGTTTCGGAGGCGGGAGGATCAACTAAGTTTAGAGAAAGAGCAATTTTTTTTTCAGGGACTAACAATTGTTGTTCTTCAACCACTTCCATCAGCAAAGCATCCAGCGGACAAGGTGAAAAGATATCTTTGCTAATACCACTATCCTGCCGTGCTAAAAACAGTAAGTCATTGACTAATTTACCTAAACGCTGCGTTAAGCGTTCCACCACCTTTAACTGTTGGCGATACTGCAAAGAAGTAGTCGTTTCTGTCTCTGCTAAATCCAAGTCAGCAAGGGCAACTTGCACATTTGTTTGAATCAAAGTAATGGGACTTCTAAGTTCGTGGGAAGCATCAGCAGTAAATTGTTTGAGGCGTTGATAAGACTCACCTACAGGTTCCATCGCTTTACCCGAAAGAAACCAGCCACTTGCTCCCACAGAAATCAGCATTAACCCAATACCTAGCGCCAAATCAAAAATTAACTGGCGACTGGGTTTAGTGACTTCAAACCAGGGATGACTAACACGCAGATATCCTAATACTTGCCGTCCCACTTCCACCCGTTGGGTAACTTGCCGTAATAAGAGTGCTGAGTTTTGAGTCAAGAGTGAGGAGTTAGGAGTTAGGAATTTTGAATTTTTACTCTCCCCCTTGATTACGCGCACAGTTTCACCAGTGCGATTGGCATGAATGGGGATATTTAGGGGTTCGGATAACGTTGACCATATTAATTCACCAGTCGGGCTAAACCATTCTAGGTCGATGTGGTCATCTTCTACGGTGTCGGTATTGTCATCAAAACTGGCTTCTAAATTAACGCGAAATTTATCTGCATCAGCATCAATTGGCTCAAATATGAGCGTAGATGCACAGCGGCTTGTAGTGAGACAACGCTCCACTATTTCCACTACATGGTTAAGGGTATCATCAATCCGCTCAATCAGTGTACTGCGAACGTATAAATAAACACCACTTGCAAATAGTAATAGTAATACAGCAGTAACGGCGGTATACCAAATTGCAAGACGGCGGCGAGTAGCCTGAAACATATTTTTTACCCACTTTTTTGACTGAATATTCTCGCATTACGTGTTTTTACGGCTAAAAATTAGCTCACTTTTTTAGCTCTGGTGATTTTGCTGAGGTTTAATTTTTACCCAAGAATTACACTCTTGTTGCAGTAAATCTGCTTAATCCTATTTTATTCTTTACAGCCCGAATACAAAAATTGGTTTTCTTTCGCTATATATCAAATTAACCGAAACCACTGTTAAATATGTCCAAATTAACCCACAACAATCTAAGTTTTGAAAATAAAACTATGGCTAATCTTTGATACTTATAAATTAATTTTGACAGCTAACAAAAATAGTAGCAAATCTTCAGTAATTGGAATTGATTTTGATTTTTATTCTTGAATCTACCAAACAGCATATTTTTATTGTGGAAACCTGTAACTCAAATCAAAGAATTGTAATAATCTCACTTATGAGATTTAAAAAAAATCTAAAAACAATTATAAGCTGCTTTTTATCATCAACAATTTTATTCAAAATAATACTAGTTCAATTTTCTGCGATCGCCTTACAGATGAACAGCCAAGACTATATTACTTTGAACGCAGAGAATAATATAATTGCTGGTGATAATAGTTCACTAAAACTAAAACACAATAAGTTAAATAATTTACAAAACAAAGCTTTTTTAAAAGAAAATTTAGAAGATACTAGCTCTAACTTACAGAAAACTAAACACCTATCCGAAATTACCAAAATTGATTTAGTTTTAGAACATAATATAAATGCTGATGATAATAGTTCGCTAAAACTAAAATTTGATAAATTAAATAACTTACAAAGCACAGCTTTGTCAAAAGAAAATTTAAAACATGCTAGCTCTTATTTACAAGAAATCAAAGCGTTATCCGAAGTTACTAAAGTTGAATTAATACCAAAAAATCATGCAAATCTTAGTGATAATAGTTCGTTAAAGCTGGATAAAGGAGATAATTTACAAAGCAAAGCTTTATTAAAACAAACTTTAAAAGACGCTAACTCTAACTTACAGAAAACCAAACAGTTATCTGACTTTACCATAGCTGACGTTATCCCAATTGAAGAGTATAAAGTAGAACCTACCAAGCCTCCTGATGAAGGTGAAGAAGAGACTAAACCTCAACCGAATACAACTAAACCATACACATCAACACAACAGATACTAATAGAAAAACTACGTCGTTCAAAAAAGCAACAACAAGGAAAACAAAAAGAAATAATTCTTGATGCCCTTACATTTAGTGCCAATAAGTATCCTTGGATTGTTAATCCTACAGATAACCTAACTTTTTCCACGCAATTATTTAAGCCAAATGAAGACGAAAATTATATAGATACGGATTTAAGCATAAGATTTTCTGGAGACAATCAGATTATTGATAAATTTACTTATGCTAAATTTCCTAAAGCTGATCAGTTTTATTGGGTTATTGATAATAATAGAATCGTAGTTGAAACTAAAGGCTATCAAGCAGGTATACTCTATCAAGGAAGAGAAAATAATACTTATATCACCCAAAATGTTACCTCACAGCAAGCATTTTGGGGATTGCAATCTCTATTCTCTATACCTACAGATTTTCAAAACTTAACTGGAGAGGTTGATACTGAGAATCTTTCTATAACTTCAATAGCAGGACAATTAGTAAATCCTGAAGGTGTACCTGCTGGTAGAGTTATTATTAATAGTGGGATTGACTTAAACGCTCCTAATGTCACAGTTCTAAGAAATCCTATACCCAATATTGGTAGTGGTTCTACTTTGAGTGTTGACGGTGGACAAGCTTTATTCCAAGCTTTAGATGCTATCAATGCTCCCAAAATTCTCCAAAGCTTTCCAACAACAAATGTACAACCTTTGCTAGACGGCGGAAATGTCCAACTCCAGGAGGGTCAAATTATTCCTAAGAGTGCCCTAGAAGCTGCTGGCATCTTCTGGGGAGATATCTTAACGGGAGAAGGTTTTGGTTTTAGTGCTCCTGTCTCTTCTTTTCCGGGTATTAAGGTTGCTCAACTTGGAAAATTTGATAACTTTGATTTGTTAAATGTAGCAGTCAATCCTTTTCTCTCTCAATCCGAAAAAGACTTTCATTATCTTAACTCTTTACAGTGGCTATCTTTAGGAAGAAGAGATCCTGTATTTGAAACACTATCTCAAACTCAAGAAAGTTCTGATTGGCACAGATTGTATGTTAGCCATCCTCATAATCGTAGTTTAATTCAATATGATCCAGTGGCAATTAAAGCTACTTACTCTAATATTTTCTCTGCTCCTGGATTATCAATAACAACCAAATTTAGTGATTTTAGTATCGATTCTATTCAATCAGTTAATTCTACATTAGGTTTGCTATTAGGTGGAGTTTTTGAATCTATTAAAATCGATAATATTCAACAAGGTTTAGAAGAAGCTAGAGAAAAATTTAAGAATGGAGAAGGTTTTACTCCTTTAAATACATCTGCTACGGCTGAACAAAGAAGGCAAATCAATAACAGGCTAAATCGTACTTTATCCTATGCTAATGCAGCTAGCGGACTAGAACAGGTATCGGGAACTTACACGCTTCCTAGTCAAGTTACTCCTAATAACTCCAGCATCTTGCAAGTAAGAACGGGAAACCATAAACGGGCAGTTCAGTTTCTTGAAAGAAATATTTCTATTTTAGATGAAGGTGATACCTTTTTTTCTGATCTCAGACTCTCTAATGACAAATTTGGGCCTTTGACATACATTGGCATTCCAATTCCTTTAAATGATACTTCCATTAATCCTATTAATGAATCTTCTGCTGTAGAAGTAATTTTGACAAACCCTCAAGGGGGACAATTTGTACAACAATTTAATTCAGCAGATACTACGGTAGTACCGCTCCAAGTGCGAGCAGCTGATTTAGCATTCGATTACATGGAACTCACTAGAGTTGACAAAATAGGTGTTAGTTTTAATAACTTTAACGGTTATTTATCTTTACCAACAGTTGAATTATTAGCAGCGGGTTCTTCTGGAAATTTTAACTATAGTGCCAATTTAGGAACGTGGTTTAATGTAGATGCTAACTCGGCACCAGGCGTTTTCAATAATAATTTAGGAATAGAAGAACCAACTTTAGGTATTTATACTAATATACTTCTCAACTATATTAAAACTGATGTACGCTTAAATTCAGCCAAAAAACCTGTAGCTGTTAATACTCACGTACCCTACTTGAGAATTGACTGGAATAGCGCTTCTAATAAAAATAATCCTTTTTCGACTTTTCTAAGTTATTTATATCAGCATCAAGAAAGAAATTTTGGTTTTTCCTTAGCTCCTGGCATTGCTTTTATTGAGGATAATAGTAATGGTGAATTTTTAGGTCTTTTCAATGGGGAATTTGGTACTAGTCATGGTTTAAATTTGAAGGCAAATTTAGAGATGGGCAAAGAATTTTTCTTTGAATTTCAGGGTTTACAAAAAGTTAGCACAAATATTTCTGTTGGTGCTTATCTAAAAAATTATAGTGTTAATAATTTGGGTTTGAGCAGCCGAGTTTCTGGCTTCAATTGTGGACTCATTGTGAGGCACAATTTTCCTGATAATAGTGTGTTTATAGAGACTCAAATTGGTACAGGCGAGAATGGATTTGACATCAAGCTTCAAGGTGGTTATCGATTTTGATGGTATTAATGTAACGCACTAAAAACATAGCCCACAAACTGAAGTTCTTTTACTTACCAACATCTTTTAAATCTTTTGCTTCGTTGTCATCCCGCCTCGGAATCAATTCCGAAGCTAATAGCTAAAGTCCTCTCAAGAGGACTAGATACAAGATTTTAACTAATGTAGATGCCTATTTTCTGTGGAAGAGAAAATTTAAGTCCACTTTAAGTGGACTTTAACTATTAGCCAGGAAATAAATTTCCTGGCGGTATGTCGGTAAGCAAGACAATTTGACTGTTACAAAAACCTGGAAGATCCCTGGCTTCTGAAAAAAGTCGGGGAACTAAAACTTTCTATTTAAAAAATCAGTCTAATCTAAAGCACCTAAGCTATTAATACCATCACCCGCTCGGATTATAGTTATTGTATCTTCAATGGAAACACTATTATTTAGCGAAGTTGTTACTGCATCAATCAATGAGTTGGGGCTAGAGGGTGTAGTAGCTTTAACTAGTCCTGGGGTGATAGTCAAACTAGTGATGGTTTCCTGATTTGAGCCTGCTATCCCTCCATAAGTTGGTGCAATTTTGATGCCTGCGCTATAGTCGAAGCCGGAAGGTAAAATTAACTCCCCAGTCACACTCAGAAAACTACCAGAAGGTCTAATCAGAGTAACAGCACCACGAGCAGTGGCTTGTTGTGCATTTGCTGGCGCAGCTAAAAAATTTCCCACACTCACTAAACCTAATAAGCAGATACTTCCCCGAAGAACTATCGATAATTTATTAGATAAACTATTCATGTCTTATAAACCCCTCATGTTTTTCGCCTTAGGCTCGTTCCCAGATTTTGCTTGGCATTGCAGAATATGCATCGCCTAGCAGAAGTCAAGATAGAACCTTTTTTCTTAGTTTTATTTTTTCAGTGTAGAAAAATATAAGACCTTTGTTGTGAGGGGTTTTGTTAAAGATGGACATTTTGAGGCTTCGTATTTTTACGCAAGCTCTCTATTCATTATTCAGTGGGAGTTTCAGGGTTTATATTGATATCATTAGAGTTATGTTAAGGGATTATGAGCAGTGCTTTAGCATGGCAATCCACTAAGGCTTTCAATCCATTTACTTTAAAATTCATTGCAGCTTTGCCGCTAATAATGGGGGTGGAACCTCGCAATGGGCATTCCCAGCCGGAGACTGGGAACGAGGCACAAGAGGAAGAACAAGATTCCCGGCTTCTTTAAGAAGTCAGTAATCTTAGCTACAAAATAAATATAGGGAAGAGATATAGCATTGCTATTTCTCTTCCCTATTATCTATTGATTTATTCAACTGTTCTGTCAGTTACGAATAATTCGATAAGTATTTACAAGTCCAAAATTTAATCTACTCTAAACCGCCAAAGCCATTAGTACCTGCACCAGCACGAATGATGGCTGCTTGATCTTCTACTGCGGTTGCATTAGTTAATGCAGTTGCTGCTGCATCAAGGAAGGGATTTCCGCTACCAGTTGCTGCGGTTGCGTCAGTAAATGTGGCTGGGCTGACAACTAGACTACTTATGGTTTCTTGATTTGTTCCTGCACCTGTAATAGTAGGCGTAATTGTTAAGTCTCCACTAAACGATCCGCCAGTAGGTGCAATTAACTCACCACTCACACTTTGAGAAGAACCTGATGGTCTAACCACAGTCGCAGCACCACGAGCAGCGGCTTGACCTGCTGCAGGTTCTACAACGAAGTTACCAACGCTAACCAAACCTAACAAGCAGATGCTTCCTTTAACGATCGCAGAAATTTTCATGATTAACAAACTCCTCGTGTTGTTGTTCTTTGCGTTTTCAATATAACCATTGCCTCACAGAAAGCTTTCAGTAATAATACTTGAGTTTACAAAAATCCCAGCGGTCATAAATTAAAAAAACTAATAGACGAAATTGTTCGTGCGGGTCTGAACTGTAGCAGCTAATTTCCAAGAAAAATAGAGATTCAGCAAGGCTTGTGTTTACTTAATGTCTGTATGATAATTGTGGCAATGCTTACCAAATTTCGGCTTTAGGACAACCAAATTAAAAAAGCAATAAAGGTAAGGTTTTAGACTGCTTTTAACACCATAATTCTCTGTAAACTCCGCTTAATAATCAGTCAAAAATTTTCAGAAATGCTCATGTCATATCTTTGCTAAATCTTAAGTCCATCTTCATGGGTAATATGCTGTGGGCAACGATTTCAATCCCCAGACTTATAGCGGTTCTCATGTGAATGCAATATTTTGTAGGGGCGCACAACTGTACGCCATTCCACCAGTTGAAAACGGCTATAAAATCTAGTTATAGGTCAATACGCTTGGTGTTAGTGATATTTTGCCCCGGAAGATCCCCCAACCCGCGCTGGCTCCCCTTTAAAAGGCTTGCTCTAATTCCCTCCAATTTATCGGAGGGTTAGGGAGGATTAAGCCTTAACTCAAGCGTATTGAGTTATAGGTTGGCTAGAGTGTTTCTCTGAAAGAGACGCGACACGATGGTGCAAAACATCTGCCGGAGGCGATGTCTACGACGGGCTATTCGGCGTCGCAAAACCAAAAAATTTCTTAGTTAGAACTTACGCAGTGAAAACCTGAAACCTTGATCCCCCCTAACCCACGCCAGTCGCTCCACTTGGGGAGACCCCAAGACCGCGCTGGCTCCCCTTAAAAAGGGGGGAATCTGAAAAGCCCCCTTTTTAAGGGGGTTGGGGGATCTCTTCTGCGTAAGTCCTATTAGTCAATGTTGGCTTTCGTGCTTACACAAGTTTATTTTTGAGATGCAAAGAAATTTTTGATTTAAGCATTATGCCCGTTCTTTACCAGTAGCGAGGTAGAGAATCAGTACAGCTAAACATCGCCTCAGCGTTATGCTCAAGCACCATTTAACTTACTATGTTTATTGTCCCCCAGTTAAATGGGCCCCATCTGCCTGCCCTTAGGTCATTATGGCAAAATCTAAGAAAAGCGCTACCCCCATCAATCTCAGCGATCCACAATATTATCTTAACCGAGAGTTAAGCTGGTTAGAATTTAATGGCAGGGTGTTACATGAAGCCTGTGACGATCGCACACCTCTTCTCGAACGCCTCAAGTTTTTGGCAATTTTCAACTCTAATTTGGATGAGTTTTTCATGGTGCGCGTTGCTGGTTTAAAGCAACAAGTAGAGGCTAAAGTTACCCTATTAACTCCCGATGGTCGCACACCACAACAACAGTTAGACGATATTAGGTCTACCCTCATTCCTCATGTAAAGAAACAGCATCAACATTTTGAGCAAGTAATTCGTCCCCTACTAGCAAATCATGGCATTCATATCCTGAATTACATAGATTTGAATCAAAAACAGCGGACTCATCTCAACAGTTATTTTGAGGAACAAGTCTTTCCAGTTCTGACTCCTCTGGCTGTTGATCCGAGTCATCCTTTTCCTTTCATTTCCAATCTCAGTCTAAATCTGGCTGTTGTGGTGAAAAACCCAGACACCGAAGAAGAATTCTTTGCCAGAGTTAAGGTTCCTAGTGTTCTACCACGATTTTTACCGATACCGCCTGAGTTGGGAACTGTTGACAACGACAAACCTACCCACTGGACTGGAGTACCTTTAGAACAAGCGATCGCTCATAACTTGGAATCTCTATTTCCAGGGATGAACATTCAAGAATATCATCCGTTCCGCATTACCCGTGATGCCGATTTGGTCTTAGAAGAAGATGAGGCAGATGATTTATTATTAGCGATCGAACAAGAACTGCGAAAACGGCGGCTCGGTGGAAGTCCAGTCAGGCTAGAAATTCAGTCCCAAACTCCTGAAATAGTGCGATCGCGCTTATTGCAAGATTTGGAATTAACAGATAGTGATATTTACGAAGTAGACGGTCTTTTGGGACTGCGGGATTTGATGTATTTTATGGCATTGCCACTGCCAGAACTCAAAGATCCACCACGCCAATCTGTTGTGCCATCGCGCCTGCAACGGTTGAGAGAACCGAGTTTAGACCCAGATGCGCTGGAGACGGACGAAGGAAAAGACTTTTTTGCTCTGATTCGGGAAAAGGATTTGCTAGTACACCATCCCTATCAATCCTTTTCGGCTACAGTAGTGCGCTTTATTACTTCTGCTGCCTACGATCCGAATGTCTTAGCTATCAAAATGACTCTTTACCGGACTTCTGGCGACTCGCCCATAGTCAACGCATTAATTGCCGCTGCCGAAAATGGCAAGCAGGTATCCGTGCTGGTGGAATTAAAGGCGCGGTTTGATGAGGAGAATAATATTTACTGGGCAAGGCGGCTAGAAAGAGTCGGGGTTCATGTTGTCTATGGTCTAGTAGGGCTAAAAACCCATAGTAAAACTGTGATGGTGGTACGGCGCGAAAAAGACCGGATGCGTCGCTATGTACATATTGGTACTGGTAATTACAACCAGAAGACGGCACGGCTGTATACAGATTTAGGATTGTTTAGTTGCCGTGAAGAATTGGGTGCTGATGTCACAGATTTATTTAATTTCTTGACAGGATACTCCCTGCAAAAGTCTTATCGAGAGTTGCTGGTTGCACCTGTGAATATGCGCGATCGCTTTTTGGCACTAATTCACCGCGAAATCGAAAATGTTCAAAATGGATTTTCTGGACGCATTGTTGCCAAAATGAATGCCCTAGTCGATCCGCAAATTATCGCCACTTTATATGAAGCTTCCCGCGCCGGAGTGCAAATCGACTTAATTATCCGGGGCGTTTGTTGTTTGCGTCCAGGACTCAAAGACATTAGTGAAAACATTCGCATAATCAGCATTGTCGGTCGCTTTTTAGAACACTCTCGGGTTTATTATTTTCATAACAATACACAGGAGGAAATCTATATCGGCAGTGCCGACTGGATGCGCCGCAATTTAGATCGCCGCGTGGAAGTAATTACCCCAGTCAAAGACCCTGATATTGCCAAAGATTTGCAAGAAATTATGGGAATTATGCTTGCAGATAATCGCCAAGCTTGGGAATTACAAGCCGATGGCACTTACATTCAACGGCGTCCCTATGATGATTCTCCAGAAGCTAATTCGCAAAAAATTCTTATGAATATGGCATTACGCTCAAATGGTATAGCCTCAAACCTGATTGATTAAAAATAAGTTACTTTTACCTTGGCAATTAGCTTAACTTAGTTTTTTATAAAACTTGACTTTTGTAATAAGTTATTTAAGTTGTTTATCATAGATTCACACAAGTTATTCAACCATAGGATAGAGTTAGTGCTGGCATTTGTTCTCATAAACTAGAGAGGTTGTTCTGAAATAATCTCGTCTTTCCTCTCAATGCTAATGTTATCCTGTGAGCTTTCTACCTTGCGTGTTCTAGTAGTTGATGACCACGAACTGACTCGTTTAACCTTACAATTAGTTTTTTCTTGCCAGGAAAATATTCAAGTAGTAGGTTTAGCCAGTAATGGTGAAGAAGCTATAGAAATGGTTAAACGTTGCCATCCTGACGTAATTGTTCTAGATTTACAGATGCCAGTCATGGATGGCTGGAGTGCGTCTAGTCACATTAAAGCTATATCTCCCAACACGCAGATCCTTGCTTACTCCTCAGTAGAAGACGTAAGTTTTCAAGGGAAAAAGGCAATGTCTAGCTTTGATGATGTTTGCAAGAAAGATGTACCTACAAGTGAACTTATTGCCTTAGTTAGGCAGTTAGGTCAGCGTGCAGGAGATGGTTCAGTTGCAGGATAAATGATACAGGCATGTTGGTTCGCCAACTTACGCTTAGTTCAATTCTAGGGATTTCAGGACATGATAGTACTGAAGAGCGTCGGTATAATCTGAAGTTGACGGTTAAACCGACGCAATTTTTGATAATTTCTACTCTACCGGAATAGTGCGTCTAAATTCATCAATTAATTCATCCAGTTCTTCCAAAGCCTGATTTACGTCAACTCTCAAAGTTCCCAAATTTGGTTGCTCCAGTAGGCTTAACAGGTACTCGCGTTTGCTTTGAACTGCGACAATTCGTTCTTTTATAGTCTGTATATCCATTATTTTTTTCCTATCTTTAACTACCTTTAAATTTAAACTTAACTCAAAATCCAACATTGTGGGGCACTATATGTCCTGAGTAGTCCACTAAACTAATCTTGTGGCTTAAAAGCTTTTTGTGTCCCCGTGTCCACCGAAACTCTGATACAAGGAAGCCAGAACCTCTTGACTTCTTACCATGTCAGTCTTAACCTGGCAATTTTGAGTTGGCTAAATACTACTGTCTAGGAACGATGTTCTTCCCTAATTTGTTACTCATAGCCGATGATAATAAAACTGAGGTATTCAGAATTTATATTAATTTAAGCTCATGCTACGCCAAATCTCTTTGGGAACACTCGGTTTAACGATCGGCAGTATATTAACCATCATGGGCTTCGTCGCCTATGCTGCTAATAATGCCACACTCAATCTTGTCGGATTTTTTTACGGGATTCCTCTATTGTTGGGAGGGTTAGCGCTGAAAGCTAATGAACTCAAGCCAGTACCCTTTAGCCAAACTACGTCACCGTCAGCATTGATCTTGCGCCAACAGCAAGCAACTGATACTCAAAATAAAATTCGCAAAGACATCACTCGATATTGTTACGGTCAAGATGCTCATCTAGATACAACACTTTCTTTTTTAGGTTTGAGTCCCTCAGACCAGGAACGACCAACAGTAACGGGCTTGCGAGAAGCAGAAGTCAATGGCAGCTATGCCCTAATTTTAGAATTTGATTCCCCGCTAATACCAATTGATGTGTGGCAAAAAAAGCAGGAAAAAATGACCAACTATTTTGGCCCTGGATTGGAGGTTGAAATAACGCAGCCATCTGAAAATAAAATTGAGCTAGTGCTGATAAATACTCCACAACAGTCCCTAGTCAGTAGTCAATAGTCAAGAATAAAAATTATCGTTACCTAAACTCCATGCGTTTATGGTTTGTCGTCAGCTACATTTTTGTAACAATTAAAGTGCCGTGTTAACCGACATCTCGCCCATAACTTAAGTTCTGGACTAATAGCTTCTATGCATTTTGAAAGGAATGGAAGCTATTAGCCTCGGAATTTCTTCCAAGACCAGATGGCAACGAAGCGGAAGTTTAAAAGATGTTGGTAATGATAAAGCCTTTAAGTCTAGTATTCCCCCCCCTGCTTCTTTTCCTCTTAACTAGTGATCAAGTTACTTTTCTAAACGAACTGCATACCACTGCAAATATTGCCCAGGAGCAATATCTAATTCGCAGCTGGTATCAAGTAAATATTGCGCTTGAGCTTCCGCAGTATCAAAGTTTTGCAAGTCAGGCGGCAAATCTTGAATTATGAGTTTTTGGAGAGTTATTTTAAGCTTTTCTAATAACTCTGATTGTGTCAGAAATTGTTCTGGTTGATTTGTTTCTAAAACAACAAAGTGATCTTGCTGATACATTAATGAGTCTGGCATTTTAAAGATTTAGTGAATGTAATAGGTTTTGATTTTACTGTAATATTTTCTAGTTGTTTGCGTAGTTAAAAAGATGGTGCTTTTATGTATTGTCTATAAAGTAACTTAATATTTATTTGTTCAAAATATAAATTTTATTTTAGTATATCTTTATTAAAAGCTAGTGAATCAATTGCTGTCTTTCAGAAGAAATAATCTAGTTGTTAATTTAAATAAATATACTGAATATAAATAAAATTTAATAAAAGTTTTTACTTTATTTATTAGCCCCGATTCACTGAAAAATCCAGCTTTACACAAAGTTTAATTATAATCTTATGTAATTATACTAAACCTACGCAACACTTACTAAATAGCTAAATGAGTTTAATTCAAGTGATATTAGTATTTAGTCTTAACTATCTTTGGAGCAAGCTTTAGCAATTGTTTTAACCTGCATCTTTAGGTTTCTCAACTAACTCCAGAACTAAATAATTAAGGTGTAGATTTGCGATTTTTAAAAAAATCGCAATTTGACTTTAACAATGGGGAAATATAAAAGTAACATTTCCTCCCATAACCATAGCCGAACAAAAAGGTAAGAATTGCCTTCGTGTTCCAATTATAGATTGTCTATGCAACTTAGTTATCTACCGCTTGCTTGGCTTACTAACATTGAGCAGTCTATTGCCAAAAAACAGTTGATTCTGAAGCCAGACACACCTTTGCCGCAAATCCTGGCATTGATGATAAGAGCGATCGCCCCCATGCGATTGAGTTGCACAGCCTTTTTCAGGATAGTCCCCCAAGTGGAAGGCAACTCATGTCAGGCATAAGCCCATTTTCTGTTTCTAAGCAACCACCACTGATTTTAGTGGCTGATGATGACAAAACCATCCGAGTATTGTTGCGTAAGGCTATGGAACAAGAAGGTTATCGAGTGGTCGAGGTCAATGATGGTAAACAATGTCTAGATGCTTACGAGACTATCAAACCGGATATAGTTTTGCTAGATGCTGTAATGCCTGTGATGGATGGCTTTACCTGCTGTAAGCACTTGCTCCAGATTGCCAGAAATAATTTAATATCAGCCCTTGCAACCTTTGATACTGACTCGACCCTTAATAATACTGTAATCTCCAAGATATGGGAGCGCACTCCCATATTGATGATCACATGCTTGGATGATGAGGAATCCGTAGACCGTGCTTTTGAAGCAGGTGCGACTGATTATGTCACTAAGCCAATTCACTGGCCTGTATTGCGCCAGCGATTACGCCGACTGCTACAGCAAGCGCAAGTATACAAACAGTTAGAGGCGGCAAACCAAGCTTTGCAGCACCTGGCCAATGTAGATGGCTTAACTGAGTTAGCAAATCGTCGCCGTTTTGACGATTATCTCAATACTCAGTGGATTAATCTGGCACAAGATGAATCTCCTTTATCAATGATTTTGTGTGATATCGACTATTTTAAATTTTATAACGATAAATATGGTCATCCTGCCGGGGATGTCTGTTTACAAAAGGTGGGTGCTGTATTAAACCTCAAGGCACAAAAACATCAGGATTTAGTAGCGCGTTATGGTGGCGAAGAATTTGCTGTGATTATGCCATACACCCCTGCATCTGGCGCAGTTCACGTTGCCGCAGCGATACAAGCTGGAGTCAAAGATTTGCAAATTGTTCACGATGGGTCTGCGGTGAGTCAGCATGTCACCCTAAGTATGGGTGTGGCTACTGTTGTGCCCACTTGGGAATCCTCACCTTCAGATTTGATTGTACGGGCAGATAAAGCACTCTACCAAGCTAAGGCTGGGGGGCGCGATCGCTTTGTCTCAAGTTCTTAGTTGTCATTAGTCATTAGTCATTGGTGAATGACCAATCCTTAATGCCCAATGTCCAATACCTAAGAAGGGTAAACTGGCAGAGTAAAGTGGAACCATGCTCCGTTATTGGGGGCAGAGTCCACCCAAATTTGACCATAATGTGCCAGGATGATGCGTTGGCATAAACAAAGACCAATCCCGTAACCGTCTGTACCTTCATCCCGTTGCAGACGGAAGTGGTTTTCAAAGATGCGATCGCGATTCTCTACAGGAATACCAGGTCCAGTATCGCCAATACTAAACTGAACTTTTTGGGTAGTGCGATGCAATCCGGCAACGCTAATCTTGCCACCTTCTGGGGTATATTTAATGGCATTATCTAACAGATTCACTAGCACTTGGCGGATGCGTTCTGGGTCAGCATATACGTATGGCAAGTCATTAGGAATATCTGTTTCTACCTCTTGGGCTTTGGCGGTGTAGCGATCGCACAATTCTTCTACTACATCTAAGCACAATTTACCTAGCTGTATTTTTTGTGGTATAATTGGAAACTCTGTATCTTTGCCACGACCTACCTGTAAAAGATCAGTAATCATCCGGTCAATGACCTTAGTTTGATTGCGGGCTTGTTTTAATAAATGCGCCGTCATAGATGGCTTGAGGCGCTGGAATTGCCCTGTCTCTAAATTGTAGTTAGATTGGAGAGTTTCGATCGCGATCGCGGCAGCAGTTAGCGGATTGCGAAGATCGTGCGCCAGCATAGCAATCACCCGGTCTTTAAACTGTAGCTGCTCTTGAAGGTTATCTTTTTCCTGTTTCAAGCGAAAAATTTCGTCTGAGAGTCGGATTAGTTCCGCAGAAACAGCAACTGAACGGATAGTGGATTTGGGTGATATCGCCCTAGCATTGTCGTCTATACGTTCTTGTAACTCTTCCTGTACTTTTAAGTAGGCGTCTACAGCGACTTGCCAGCGAGGCCACAAGTTTTTCAATTGCGCTATGATATTACTCCCAGCCAGAACCTGTTGTGGTTCCGGATGGATTTTGATTAAAGCTGGCGTTGCTATCAATTTAAAGTGTTCTGCTAAGTAAGGTTGTTGTCCAACATCGATAGTTTGAAGTTCAAAACTATACTCAGCCTGCAATTCTTTTAAGTAAGCACGAATTCGCTGCACCTGTTGTCGGGACTTTGGGCGTCCATCAACAAACAGTAACAACTGGAGTGGAGCCTCAGAATAAATAGGCTGATCCTGGGAAACTTGCATGTAATCGTGTTTCAGCACTGGTAACAACCCGGCGACGCTTTACAGAAAGTCAAATAGACTGATGGTTGTCGATGGTCGTTGTTTTTTCTTCAATTTAATATCTATTTTAGATTTTTAATACTCCTATCAGATCTGCGTTTTTGACATCAGACATATCTTTTTCAGCCTTTTGCCCCGTTTTGGTTAACTTTATCTCCAAGAAACACCCAAGTCCCTTGAATATAAGTCTAAATTTGCCCTGAATCAAAAATTTTCGCCAGAGTTAGCAGGTGAAAGGTTTAACAGTATGTCAATTCGAGTACTTGCTTTGTAACAAGCGATCGCTCAAGCAAACGCAGATGCTAATTGTATCTAATCTATCAGCAAGCTGTTAACTGTTCAGACCAAGTTTTTAGAGGGCTTTTTGAACTGCCAGTGCATCCGATGAAGTGTGTTTTTTGCCTCTACCCAATCATTACTAGGATTGGCAAAACAGTCACAGCTAACTATATACTGCCTCTATAACTTGCGAAGCGCACCCTCTGCCCACAGCCTTAGCCTTCCTAAAAGAACCTTTACCCTATCCTAGAAGAACAGGGGATGGATTGCCTGAGAGAAAACTTTGGATAACATAAAGGCGATCGCCGTTCTAGAAGAAGCACTCACTGCATTCGAGGCTGCCAAGAAACTCTTGACTACAGCACAAGTAGCACTTTCTCTAGAAAATCAATTTAGAGATACTAGGGAAACTGCTGTGACACTCGACTGCTTTACCTATGACCCCGGCCCCCAAGAACCACAAACTTACGCTAAGTTCCTGGAATTGCTTAATAGTGGCATTTTCCACCTATTGCCTTATTCAGCTTACCATCGTCAGATGAATAATTTCCAGCATTGATTGTAAGCCAGCATTAGCGAACTTTATCTATTCCCCTCCTTGGGTGAGGCTAGGGGGGCTTTAGTCCTAGTCTATCACTTCAGTTGCTTGGCGTAGGCATCGCATTACAACTAGTGCATCTTGAAGGAGATTAAAGCTTTTCTTAGCTACACTGTTTTTTGGTAAGTTATCAATCAGTTATCTGCTCTGCCAATTGAATATTTGTATAACTAGCTAAAAAATGGATTCTCCATTTAGTAGTCTGCATAATTGTGATTGGTTCGTAGTGCGTGGCTCTAGCCCTTATCTAAGCACTAAAGTACTTACTACGAACTCCCTTAACCTGTCATAATCCCTGTGGTTGAGTCCTAGCTTTGAGCATCCAAATCATAAAATCCTTATTTAGCAGGAATTTCAGGTTTATTTATGTTTTTTTTACAAAAATGTTAGTTTGCCAAAATTTTAGGGAACTCTATAAATAAGCATGGGAATTATCAAAACCTAATGGCTGTAAAACAAAGACAATACGGTAGCTTTTGCTACCGTTTACTCATTTTTAGAGATATTATTATCTTCACCAACAAAGACATTTACCAAGAGAACATGGTGAGTCGGTAGTGTCTTTTAGTAATATTAATGAGGCAGAGGAGCAGAGTAAATAGGTTTCTTATTCAATAGACCTCTTACAAAAGGAACTTTTGCACTCTTGTAGGGAAAGGGGAAAAAAATTTCATCCCTTTCCTCCTTCCGCCTTACCATGCATCCCCACTTTTGCAAGAAGTCCAATATTTTATTCCTAATGCCCCATGCCCATTTAATGAACAGTCTGCGCTAGGGTAGGAATTGAAACTCAATTTGTGATTTCCTGTGTTTCCCTGTAAACGTCCATCTGTATTTTTAATTTGGGCTGTTCTACTGACTTCGTTAACAGCCTGTGCTAACAGTCCAGTCGCCAAAAACCTTGAAGAATCTTTGGCGGCAGATCCTAAGCTGCAAAGCAATCCAGTTGTCTTTGGAGAATCTCAGGGTAACCAACCGCAAGCACAGCAAAATGAATCAACAGTTCAGTTACCACCTGATTTTCCCAAAGATATCCCACTATATTCCAATGCCAAACTACAGGAAGTTACACCTGCTAGCGGTTCAGAAAACAGAGTCTCAACTCATTGGTTGAGTTCTGACCCCAGCAACTTTATTGCTAGCTTTTATAGTAGCCAGTTTCAAACAAATAACTGGCAGATTTTGCAACAGCCAACAGATGATGCAGGAGGTACGTTTGAGGCACGGCGTAACGATTTGCTGTTGAAGGTTTCCATTCAGCCTAAATCAGTTACTAACGTCACACCTAATCAACCTCAAACAGCCACGGAATTACTAATTGACTACGTACCGAATAGTACTGCAACGGCACAATCTACTCCAACTACAACAAATCTTAACGAAACTACTAACGACGTTCCTCAACCGGGCAATCCACAGTTTATTGGTCCGATACCACCCGCGAACTTGGCAGCACAGCCACCAAGCACGGCTACTAACCAAACAACTCCTGCACCGACACCTGAATCCCAGGAATTCAACGATCTGAATAAGGCACCGCAAGAATGGCGGCAACACATCCAAGACTTGGCTGCATTAGGTGTTTTATCTATAGAATCAGAAGCAACTAAAAGCAACTCTACTACCACAACTAACCAGTTTGAACCCGCTAAAATCGTTACACATCGGGAATACGCCCGTTGGCTAATTGCTGCTAACAATGCCATGTATGCCAGTAATCCAGCTAAACAAATTCGCTTGGCATCAGAAAGTACTCAACCAGTTTTTAGTGATGTCTCTGCAAAAGACCCTGACTTTTCAGCAATTCAGGGATTAGCCGAAGCTGGGTTAATTCCCAGTCCTTTGTCTGGAGATTCTACAGTAGTATTGTTTCGTCCTGATGCACCCCTAACGCGGGAACAGTTGCTGGTGTGGAAATTACCCCTAGATACTCGCCAAGCTTTACCCTCTGCTAACTTAGATGCAGTTAAACAAACCTGGGGTTTCCAAGACGCAGCGCGAATTGATCCCAAGGCTTTAAGAGCAGTGTTGGCTGATTACCAGAATGGCGAACAATCGAATATTCGGCGTGTGTTTGGTTATACTACTCTGCTTCAACCTAAAAAACCAGTAACTCGTGCTGAGGCTGCTACAGCTTTGTGGTATTTCGGCAGTCAGGGTGAGGGTGTATCGGCTGCTGAGGCTTTGAAATTAAAACGAAGTTAAAGCGATATCTACGATGAGCTAGACCATTCTGTTGCAATTAGTTCAGCTATACCATAAAAGTGGCTAATTCCCACCCTTTAGCATGTAAATTTTGCCATTTCTTTGTAATATACCTGTTTTTTCTCAAGAGAATGTAAATCTAGGTATTTTCAGCACTTTTACCTGTGTTTGATGAACTTTTGAGGCATAGTTAAGTAAAACAACGTAAATTAACTCAAGAGACGTATTTAGTTTTGAGTATCTCAAAAAATAAGTTGTCAGACTATAGCGGTTCCCACTCAGATGCGGTACAACATTATATCGCAAGGTGTAGGGGCACGGTATGCCGTGCCCCTACGGGTGTGCCTCACGTAAACGAGAACCGCTATATCGCCCTTACATTACTTTTAAACAGACTAAAAGATACCACAGGTAAAACAAATATGAAAAAACAAGCTGTAGCGGCAGGATTTATTTTATTCTCTTTCATATTGCCGACCAAAGCCTCGGCTGTAAGTTTTGATCAGCTTTATGTATTTGGCGATAGTCTTTCCGATACAGGCAATATATACAATGCTACCGGTAAAACATATCCTCCAAGCCCACCATACTTTGAAGGACGTTTTTCCAATGGGCCACTTTGGGTAGATTATCTCGGAGATCAGCTAGGGTTAAAGCCTACTTTATTCACTACTATTCCTTCCCCAGCAATTGCTAACCAAGGGATAAACTTCGCCTTCGGTGGTGCTAGTTCTGGTTCAGGTAATGCTGTCGTTCCCAATCCAAATTTACCGGGAGTACTCCAACAAGTTCTTGGTTTTGCTGGAACTCTGCAAACAAATAATCAAACTGCTAATCCAGATGCACTTTATACATTGTGGGGAGGTGCGAATGATTTCTTTTTTCTCAATCCCGAAGACTCTACCACGCCAATTAGTAATATATCCCTGGCGTTGAATACTCTGGTAGGAGTCGGCGCGAAAAATATTTTGGTATTTAACTTGTCAGATTTAGGACAGCTCCCAGCAGCTAAAATCAACGATCGCAACCCAACAACCCTTAGCAAATCGACAAGTGAGTTTAACTTGGGTTTAGCACAAACTGTGAGCGCTTTGAGTCAAAACCCGAATCTTAACATCATCTCTATTGATTCTTATTCTTTATTTAATCAGGCAAGTGCATTAGGTTTTACGAATGTAACCGAGTCTTGTCTATCTAGGCTAGATATATGTGACCCAGCCAACAACAAGTTTCTCATCTGGGACGGTTTCCACCCAACCACTGCTGCTCATAAGGTAATAGCAGATACTGCGCTGGCGGCGATTGAGGCTAAGTCTGTTCCTGAACCTGCGATCAACTTGGGAATTTTAGCCCTTGGTACTTTTGGTGCGCTAGGAGTGCTGAAGCGTCAACAAAAAAGATCAGCACTTATGACAGTAGGTCGGGTTGTTGATGCACAATTGTCTCATACAACAGTTGAAAATTAAACTAACTGTATTGATGTGGGATTACGATCGCTTATTTCAAATTATTGAAGAATTAGTCATGCACCATTCTCCAAGTGGTGTAGAAGCTGAGATTAATCAGTTGTTGATGCAACGATTTGCGGCGCTGGGTGTGGAAGTTTGGTGCGATCGCGCCGATAATATTATTGCGAAGATTCCAGGGAAAAGTTCAGACCGAAGAATCGCTATTACTGCCCATAAGGACGAAATTGGCGCAATTGTCAAGAGCCTTGGTGATGAAGGTCGTGTGGAAGTTCGCAAACTTGGCGGTTCTTTCCCGTGGGTTTACGGCGAAGGCGTTGTAGATTTAATTGGAGATAACGAAACCATTAGCGGTATTCTCAGCTTTGGTTCCCGCCACGTTTCCCACGAATCACCCCAAAAAGTGCAGCAGGAAGATACTACTGTTAAGTGGGAAAATGCCTGGATTGAAACGAAGCTGACATCTGCTGAATTAGAAGCATCTGGCATTCGACCTGGAACTAGAATGGTAATTGGCAAACATCGCAAGCGTCCAATTCGGTTAAAGGATCATATTGCTGGTTACACTTTGGATAACAAAGCTTCTGTTGCCATTTTGCTAGCTTTGGCTGAAAACCTGAAACAGCCAGTAGTCGATGTTTATTTAGTAGCGTCAGCTAAAGAAGAAGTGGGGGCAATTGGGGCGCTATTTTTTACCCAAAACCAGCGTTTGGATGCCTTGATTGCTTTAGAAATTTGTCCATTATCTGAGGAATATCCTGTTAAGGATGGAGAAAGTCCTGTACTTTTATCTCAAGATGCCTATGGGATATATGATGAAACTTTAAATGGGCAACTGCGCCATAGTGCCAAGCAACTCGATATGCCGATACAATTAACAACTTTGAGTGGGTTTGGTAGTGATGCTTCAATTGCCATGAAATTTGGTCATGTTGGGCGTGCTGCTTGTTTGGCGTTTCCCACACAAAACACACATGGATATGAAATTGCTCATTTAGGAGCGATCGCTAATTGTATCGATTTGTTAAAAACTTTCTGCGAAACTGAGTTTGAGTGATGTGTTGAGGCTTTGATTTGAAGGAGCGATCGCATATCAACCCAAAATAGCCAGAAAAAGGTTTTGCAAAGTCTGAAGGTCTGGTTCCTCAAGTCGTCCTAACTTTTTAATCACTAGCCCTTTATTTATGGTAGTCAAAACTGGTTTGATAATTGAAGGTTTGAGAAGACCAGCTAATCGCCATCCATTAATTGTGATTTCACCAAAGGAAGTTGCGGGATTTGCTTGACTGGTAATGGCTATCAATATTAAATCCGAACGCTCACGTTGATAGCTATTAGAACTCACAACTATTGCTGGACGTTTTTTAGTAGTAGTCTGGTCAGTAAAGGGAAACGGCACTAAAACAACATCACCAAATTCATAGTTTGTCATATTCTGCATCATCAGGGTTATCCCAGATTTTGAGCAGAACTGGTTCAGAAAGTTTTGCTGCTGCAAAGGTAAAGCTATGGTCTTTATTTTGCTGATCCAAAGAATCAATAAAATCTTCAACTAGCAAAACTTTTTCGGGAGGCAGTTTTTGAATTTTTTCAAGTATTCTTTGCTGTGAAATGCTATCAGCCTGCATTATTTAGATTCTCCTAACCTTGCCTGTATTGGTTGCTTTATGCATTTATTATAGTTTTTGGTTATCTCTACCGATGAAGGCGATCGCTAATTGCATCGATTTGTTAAAAGCTTTCTGTGAAATTGAGTTTGAGGAATAATTCGAGGCTCTGGCTCAAAAGAGCGATCGCATATCAACCGAAAATAGTGTGAATTTTTCTGGTTGTCGAAAATGCGCGTAGGCGTAGCCCGTCGTAGACATCGCACAGCAAGATTATTCCTACTATTAATGTGGCGTGGTAGGATAACTTGCTCTAATGCCTACTTCTGTTTATTTCTCTTTGGTTTCGGTTGAGTAACCCACCATGCCACTATACCAAAGATCACCGTAGCTAAAACACTCCAAAGTAAAGATGACACCAAGGGGTGAACTGGGTACTTGAAATTTATCTGTGGTGCAAAGGGTTTATCTATGTGTTGGGTGACAACACCAGAAACTATTGCACCGCCACCAAAGGCTATACCTAGTACTTGGATGGTGCGTTCTAAAGAGCGATCGCGTTTGGCTTGTTCTAACTCTACTATGCCGCGAATTGTGCCAATCATCTGGTCAAAGAGGTTTTGACCAGGGGTAAGATAAGCTAAGTTTGTGTTAATTTGTTCGACAAAGGTATCTTCAGCTAGTTCCAGAAAGTTGGACAAAAATTCTAAATTATCTGAGTCAATGCCTATTTTATTTAGCTTCTCAAGATATAAACGATAGTTTTTACTATTAGTTTGAATTGTAGTTTTGTGCAGTTCTAAATCTCTTAAATAATCAACATAATTAAAAGAAATTTCTGGTATTTCCTGAAGCCATTGATTGAAATTATCAAATTTTGAATTTATAGAGTTATTTTTTTGCTCTTTAAATTTTTGCTTATACTTTTCCAGATCAGAATAAGCTGATCTAGCTTGTTCATAACACCATATAGCTTCAGAACGAGCATAAATAATTTTACTGCGACAAAGAAGAAGGTCAATTAAAGGATAATAATATTCTCCTTTGTTTTCTAATTCTGTAGTTTGGGGATGGGTATTTAACCAAATTAATAAATGACACTGTGTTTCAGGAAAATCAGCATCATTGTTATATTCAAATATTGGACTACCTAATAATTGCCCTTGATGTTGACGGTAAATCTTTAGTTTTTGGAAAGTTTCTTCTGATAATAATGCTTTGACACAAGCATCAGCGAATGCTTGTTCATCATCTATTTTTCCTACAGGTTGAGCAAAAAATACTAGGGTTTGTCCTAGAGAAGCTTTGATATTTTTAGAAAGTAAGCAATCATCTGGATTGAGCCATCTTAAATCAGCAAGTTTTACTTCTGAAGAAGGATAACGTAGAGTTAAATCAAGGGCGTAGGTATCGTGAATTTCTAGGGGATTAGCTTCACCGCTTAAGTGTAGATTTTGTTGATGTTGGATGGCGGTAAATTTTAAGAAACGTTCGGGAAGTATTTCTCCAGTGATGCTAGTTTTTTTATTATTTGCTTTTTCAATCAGTTTAGGTAAAGTTTCTAGTTTAGGTATACCAAGTTTTTTACCAAGCTGCTGGCATTTGAACCATAAATCGTTGGCATTTTTTACAGGAATTTTAGGTTTTTGTGACTGGCTATGCTTCAGATGAAAAGCATAAAGAGTTAGTTTGGGATAAGCTATCTTTCCTGTTGAAAAATAATCCATTTTAAATTAAAGATAAATATCGCAGTGTTCAGATCCCCGACTTCTTAAACAAGTCGGGGATCTAAGTCGAAGTCGGTTTTTTTATCTCCTTAGCAGATGACAAACTTTGTTGAATCTCATTAAGTATATTCTTTTTATCAAGTTCGTATTTGGGAATATTTGTATTTGCTTGCTTATCGCCTGGCCCTCTTTTTCCTATTTCCTCAAATTCTGCTAAAGCGTTATCTACTTCAGGATGTTCTGACAGCCAATCGGAAATAGCATTAGATAAAGATTTAATATCATCAGGTCGGTTATTAATCAATTTTATTAGTGTAATTCTATCCTCTGCTGAAAATAGAGAAGATTGAGTATTCAGTAGATGGATAAAAATATTAACAGTTATTTCATAATCAGACATTATTATTCTCCTATTTGCCAACAGCAGTAAATGCAGCCCAATGAAAAGGAGAGGTGAATGGTTGCTCTCCAGTCATATTATTAACTTGACGACGTATCTTTCCTTTCTTAGTGCTATCTAACGCCAACTTTTTTACCCATTCCTGTAATTCTTCTTTAGTAGCATCCCGCAACCAACGCTGGGCTTGATTCATAGCAAGTGGTATTGACATATCTGTAGCATTTTTTAAAATTTGAATGAACTTAATCATCAAAAAGGATGTTGATAAATCGTTTACCGTCCATAAACTACTTACAACACTGCTACTACCTGCATAGAGAAAGCCACTAGGTAAGCCGATATATTCATCACTGGTATTATTGAAGTCAGTTAAACCTGTTTCGCAGGCTGAGAGAACCACGAGACGAGTTTGACTAAAGTCGAAGGTTCGTTCAAATAAATTACCCAATGTCAAACATTTACTTAAATCTACAGCTTCAGTATCGGAAACTTTGAGATATCTTTCTGGGTTAGCATCATCAGGAACGGGGTCAATATAGGCATCTGCTAATAATAAAAAAGAATTTTGGGGAGAATTGAAGTTGAAAGAACCGTGACAAGAAAAGTGGAGATAATTTGCTTCTTTTAATGGTGTTGCTGCTTGGGATAAGGCAGCTTTTGTAGCTTGGTTTTTGGATAATACTTGATGATAAGGAAAGTAAGATAATATGCTTTCTACTTCCAAATTGGTGTAATTCAGGTCTTCTGTGGGGTTTTGAATTGCAAATAGAGATTGAAAATCAGGACGTTTGCGCTGTTGTACCTGTTGCAGTAGTTGACAACTGGGTGCATAGCTGACACCACCAGCAAATAAATCCAGAAGACAAGACGAATTTTCAGAATTTTGATTTATTGGAATTGCATGAAGGGGGAATAAATGCAGGAATTGATGGGGAATTAGGATGAGTTTATCGCAGTGCTTTGGTATCTGGGTTAATATTTCATCAATGTGCAGAATCGAAGCTAATTCTTTGAGTGCTTTCCCTAAGTTATTCTGCCATTGGTCTTTTTGATTGTAGTAATTCTGCAAATATTGATTTCCCCAATCATACAAAGCTTCTCGGTCTTCTGGTTGGGATTGGCAAACAGTTACCTCTCTTTGTTTTGTGACAATAAATGCCAGAATTTTATCGTTGAGAATATACCACTCGATAATGGCTGTATGCTCATCCAAAGAACCTTGGAAAAAGTCGAATTTGAAACCATAACCAACAGGTAAGTATTGGTTTTGCAATTCATTACGCTGCTTTCGCAACTGTTGTAGATGTTGTGCAAGGACTTTGGGATTTTCAGCTTTGCCATTTTGGATTTGATATTGTCCTGTGGCTATTTCATCTCTGTATGTTTCTAGTCGAGTGGCTACTTCTGGAGGGAAGATGGTTTTAGAGTCACGTTCAAGAATTTGTTCAACTAAATTACGGGTTTTACTACGTTCAACATATTCAATCGCTGCCGTGATATTACCTAATTCAAAGCAAACTTCTACCATGCTGCTATAAACTTTGTTAAACTTTTCTGCTTGTTTGCGTTTGCTTTCTTCTCCAGATACTATTTCTTCTCGCAAAGATTCTATGGTGACAATGGCAGACTCAAAATCATTGTATGCTAAGTCAAACTTGTTTGCGTCTTGATAAGTTCTTCCCAGTCCAAACAAGGTTTCTGCATGGTCTTCAGGCAAAGCTTCTCTAGTTCTGACAGTTAAAGCAGCAGTAAAAGCAGCGATCACATTTTCGATGTTATCTGCCCTGTCTCCTTTAATTCTCTCCCTGTAGGCAATTGCGAGATTATTTTGCGTTGCTGCCCATTCAGTAAGCAAAGCTTCTCTAGTTCTGACGGTTAAAGCAGCAGTATAAGCAGCGATCGCATTTTCGATGTTATCTGCCCTGTCTCCTTTAATTCTGTCCCTGTAGGCATTTGCGAGATTATTTTGCGTTGCTGCCCAATCAATAGGCAAAGCTTCTCTAGTTCTGACGGTTAAAGCAGCAGTATAAGCAGCGATCGCATTTTCGATATTATCTGCCTTGTCTCCTTTAATTCTATAGCTGTAGGCAAGTCCGAGATTATTTTGGGTCATTGCCCAATCAATAGGCAAAGCTTCTCTGGTTCTGACAGTTAAAGCAGCAGTAAAAGCAGCGATCGCCTGTTCGATGTTATCTGCCCTGTCTCCTTTTATTCTTTCCCCGTAGGCATTTGCGAGATTATTTTGCGTTGCTGCCCAAGATTGAGGCAAAGCTTCTCTGGTTCTGACAGTTAAAGCAGCAGTAAAAGCAGCGATCGCCTGTTCAATGTTATCTGCCCTGTCTCCTTTTATTCTTTCCCTGTAGGCAGCAGCGAGATTATTTTGCGTCATTGCCCAATCAATAGGCAAAGCTTCTCTGGTGTAGACAGTTAAAGCAGCAGTAGAAGCAGCGATCGCCTGTTCGATGTTATCTGCCCTGTCTCCTTTTATTCTTTCCCTGTAGGCAGCAGCGAGATTATTTTGCGTCATTGCCCAATCAATAGGCAAAGCTTCTCTGGTGTAAATAGTTAAAGCAGCAGTAAAAGCAGCGATCGCCTGTTCAATGTTATCTGCCCTGTCTCCTTTTATTCTTTCCCTGTAAGCATTTGCGAGATTATTTTGCGTCATTGCCCAATCAGTAGGCAAAGCTTCTCTGGTTCTGACAGTTAAAGCAGCAGTAAAAGCAGCGATCGCCTGTTCGATGTTATCTGCCCTGTCTCCTTTTATTCTATTGCTGTAGGCAGTAGCGAGATTATTTTGCGCTGCTGCCCAAGATTGAGGCAAAGCTTCTCTGGTTCTGACAGTTAAAGCAGCAGTAGAAGCAGCGATCGCCTGTTCGATGTTATCTGCCCTGTCTCCTTTTATTCTATTGCTGTAGGCAGCAGCGAGATTATTTTGCGTCATTGCCCAATCAATAGGCAAAGCTTCTCTGGTGTAGACAGTTA
>NZ_JAIVFT010000010.1:0-199970 GCF_020829665.1 Nostoc sp. CHAB 5824 | reverse complement strand
AAGCAGCAGTAGAAGCAGCGATCGCCTGTTCGATGTTATCTGCCCTGTCTCCTTTTATTCTATTGCTGTAGGCAGCAGCGAGATTATTTTGCGTTGCTGCCCAATCAATAGGCAAAGCTTCTCTGGTGTAGACAGTTAAAGCAGCAGTAGAAGCAGCGATCGCCTGTTCGATGTTATCTGCCCTGTCTCCTTTTATTCTATTGCTGTAGGCAGCAGCGAGATTATTTTGCGTTGCTGCCCAATCAATAGGCAAAGCTTCTCTGGTTCTGACAGTTAACGCAACTTCATAGCCAGTAATGGCAATTTCCATATTGCTGGCTTTGCTACCCAAGGGGAATTGTTGAATTAGATTGCTAAATTCAACAATAACTGCTGCTAAAGATTCCGCTTCATCTGCTTTCGCTTCCCTGAGTCTATTTGTTCCCCACTGGCGTAATCTTTCTGCTAACACTCCGTCGAGTTTGTCTGTATTCTTTGCCAGCAAGGGGTAAACAACCTGGGAATTACCATTACTGTCTGCGGTTGCTTGTATGACTTGCATCAAGAATTGGAAATATGCTTGTATCTCCTCCTCGCTGAGAGATTGCAAATCTACTTTATTATCTAGATTCAACGCTTCCCCTAGTTGCATTGCCAAACCTTGCAACCAATTCGCTGTCGTCTCATCCCCTTGCTCTGAAAACCTCTGTGCTACTGCTTCTATTGTCTGCAAGAAGCCAATATCTACTAATTCTTGGTTTGCTGCCAAAGTTTCTTGGAATTCATCGTTAGTAGGGCAATTCAACAGGTGTTGAATGAGGTTGAGATAGGCTTGCTGACGCTGTTCATTCATGGGCAAGGGTGTGAGATGCAACTAGATCATAAGAAAAATTCAACACCAACACCCTAAATTACAGAAAAGTGTAGAATTTCATCACAAATGATGTGTGTCTGCCAATGAAAGAACCTCGTGGATGAGCGTTTTTTACTTGTGAACAGACAATATACTGATTTTGCGATCGCTTGATTTCCAAAAGATGCGATCGCGTTTATAGATTTGGCGATCGCATTTGTAATTTTTGCGATCGCAATTGCTATTTTGGTGTTCGCACTTACTATTTCGGCGATGCCTACGGCGGGCTACGCCAACGCATTTGTTATTTCGTGCTATTGAGTAGCGATCGCAAAAATTCAATATTCTCTTTTGTGTGCGGTTGTGCCTAGATTTGCACACCTACTGCTTGAAAAATCTGTTCGGCGGTTAAATTCAATTCTCTGAATGTGGGTGAAATAATGCGTTCGCTCTCACAAAACTGGTTGATCTGGTACTCACCATCAACCAATGAATAGACTGATATTGTCGGTTGTTTGGGATTGCCAATAAACCGCCTACCGCCTAAAGCGGCATAATCTACAATCCAATATTCGGGGATGCCGACTGCTTCATAAGCAGCCACTTTTGTAAGATAATCATCACGCCAGTTGGTGAGGCAGTGCGTTGCGGGGGTTCCCCCCGTTGTAGCAACTGCCGTACTAACTACTTCAATTACCAATGGTATAGATTTAGCTAGGCTTGCAGTAGAGTCTTTTTTCCAGAGTGGTTCATTGACTAAATTGGGGCGGTTTAATACCAGCACATCTGGCAAGTAAGCTGATTCACTCTCAAGCGGTTTAACCAATGCTGTTTTGGGAATGAAGTAGGGAAGTTTGAGTCGCCCAATTTCTATAGATATATTCAGTGCCAAAAAACCTATAACTTCTTCGTGTTCACCTGTAGGCTGAGACATCTCTATAACTACTCCATCATGAAGCTCATAGCGTTTTCCAGAGTTGTCTGGGTATTTGGCAACGAATTCATCGAATGTAACTAGTTTGCGTAAGGCTTGAGTCATAAATTTATCGCTCCCAGTAGTTATTTTGGCGATGCCTGCGGTGGTTACTGAGCTTTGTCGAAGTGCTGGCTACGCCTACGCATTTGTTATTTTAGCGAGTGCAATTATGATTTCGGCGATGCCTGGGTTGGGCTACACCAACGCATTTGTTATTTTTAAATTGTTACACTGCTCGCTGTTCGTCGCAGTTTTCGATGTAACGACGTAAAACAGAGTTGATTAAGGTTTTATATTCTCCGCTTTGAGCTTGAAACCACTCTAGTATATCTGGCTCAATCTGTACCAATTGCTGTGCTTGAGGTGCGGGAACTCGGAGAGTAGCTTTCTGAAAAAAATCTTCTGTCAATGGTGGAATATCAGAGTAGTCAATTTCTTCATCGTTCATTGACTCCAATGCTGTCCAGTTAGTACGAGAGGTATTTCTCAAGTTTTTGTCGCTCATACCGATTTGCCCTTGGTGCTGAAATGATCCGAATCACATTATTTTTGCGTTCTGTCCAAACTACAACGGCTACACCATTGCCGAGGAAACCTATACCGAACCAACGGTCTTCTCCGTAATCAAAACGATCATCTAACTCAATTAGCATTGGACTTTCAAACATCTCAGGAACATCGGCGAAATCAATCTCATGTTTGCGAAGATTCTCTAAGTTTTTCGCCTCATCCCACTCAAACTGCATGAAAATATGGAGGTGTCTGCATCTAAATGTAGCAGGAGTTTAGACACCAGCAGTTTCAATCACTTGTTCTATAGCGATCGCTTCATCAATCTCGGTACGATGGGCAGTGTAAAAACCCAGTGCGTCATTGATCTGAGCTTCAGTAATACCATACTGTTGGACAATTTGCTCGCAAGACCAGCCCCACTGATGAGCAGCAATCGCTAGAGTTTGCACTCGAATTCCTGTACCACTAACAACGGCAACTTTTTGGCCACTGCTTCCAATGCGATAGCTAATCAAGGGAAAGGAGGGGTCGTTCAGTTGATGGCGAAGGGAGGCAACTTTTTCTGCTACTGCCCACAAAATAAATTGATCGAGGGAAATTCCTTGGCTAGTTGCCCATTGCTCTATCTCTTGCTGTAGTTGAACAGGTAAATTGACCAAGTAGGAAGGCATTTGCTGAAGCTCAATGAATTGACTTTTTCATTACTTGCTTTATTCTAAGCGATCGCCTGAATCAACAATTCAGCGATGCCTGCGGCGGGCTACGCCAACGCATTTATCGATTTGGCGATGCCTACGGCGGGCTACGCCAACGCAATTGTTATTTCGGGGTTCGCAATTGCTATTTCGAGGTACGCAATTGCTATTTCGGGGTACGCAATTGCTATTTCGGGGTACGCAATTGCTATTTCGGGGTACGCAATTGCTATTTCGGGGTACGCAATTGCTATTTCGGGGTACGCAATTGCTATTTCGGGGTACGCAATTGCTATTTTGGGGTACGCAATTGCTATTTTGGGGTACGCATTTATTGATTTTGTGATTACTGTTGCTGATTGTACTTATTTTCAAACAACAAATCGATATGAAAAATGAGTAAAAACACAGGCAAACTCGTAATTATTTCGTTGAACTTTTAAGGAAATAAATCCACAAAACTACCCATCTCAGGCAAAAGGATACTCCACTATGTTGAAAAAGGAATTATTAAAAAAGGATGTGTTATGTCTTTAAAAACTCGTGGTTCTGCTGCTATTGACAAAGCCCAACTTCGTCTCGCCTTGCTTAAATCTATTGATGAAAATCTGGATTTAGGACATGGGTTAACCATTGAAGCTTACAGTCACTTAATCAACACTACCCGTGCGATGCTAGAAGCTAATAATACGCTGGTTTCCAATCTGGAAGAATCGCGTAAAACAGTAACCCAGATGGATAAAGCTCTCTCCGAAATGTCTGAACGAATGTTAAGTGGAGTTGCAACTGTCTATGGCAAAAACAGTATGGAGTATTCCAAGGCTGGCGGCTCTAATCGAAAACGAAGTAAACAATCTAGTTCAAAAGTTACTCCAGTTGTAGCGGTTCTTACGACTCAACCTACTCAAGCTGCAATTGCTAATCCGTCAACTAACGGTAATGGCACAACTCCTTTGCTGCAATAATCCACTTAGCTTGAAAATGGGAGTAAAGATGTTAAATCAGTACTGTAGGGTGCGTTAGGATGAAATCTGTAACTATACTTTCATTAAAGCCGATGATGGGATTTGAACCCACGGCCTGCTGATTACGAATCAGCTGCTCTACCACTGAGCCACATCGGCGTACACAATCTAAGAGTATAACATGATTTAATCATGGTAGATCAAAATCCCAAAAATCGCCTTAACCCTGAACAATACGCCAGCCTCAAAGCAGAAATAGCCGCTCCTTATCGCGGTTTACGCCAATTTATCTACATCGCTTTTGGTGCTTCTGGCTCGATTGGCGCATTCATCTTTTTTTTCCAAGTACTTGCCGGACGCAATCTTGAGAGCGCAATGCCAAGTTTAGCTCTCCAAGTAGGAATCGTTGCCTTAATGGTCTTCCTCTGGCGCTGGGAACAGCGTCGGCAAAGACGCCGCTAATCGGGTAAAAATTCTAATTTCTGAAGCGAGAAGTTTTAGCTGTTAATTTTTTACTGCTTTCTTTTATATATCTTTATATTCTTCAAATTTATTAATGCTTTTATGAAGATTAAAATATCAAAAGAGAAAAAATAAAAAAATTATTAGGAAATTCCAAAAAGCAAAAATTTCTGAGAAACTAGAAATCGTTGAAACGGGGTCAGCCAATATAAAGACCCTGACCATAAAACCAATAACATTCAAATGGGGTCAGCTATATTTAAAGACCCCAAATTTTATGTTTAAAAAACTCTAAAATTAATAAAACTCACTTAAATTGGAAGCGCCAGACTGATACTTTGTTAGTCTGGCGCTTCCAATTTGCTAACTGGGCATTTACTGAACCGTTACCAAATAGGATGAAGGAATTGGTTGAGCACGTCCAGCATTGACGAGTGCCTGGTAAACAAAGGCCGCAACTTCGGCTCTAGTCGCTTGACGATTAGGATTGAGTTGCTTCGCTGTGGGATAGTTGATCACTAATTGCCGTGCAGTTGCGGCAGCAACAGGAGCGATCGCATAATTAGGAATCTGGGCAGCATCGGTGTAAAAAGAAAGAACATTCTGATTATTCGCAGTTAAGCCCAAACCATTAGCTAAAGCGACTAACGCTTGCACTCTTGGAATTTGCTGCTGTGGTTTAAAAGTTCCATCGGGATAACCAGAAACAAATTCACTTTGGTAAGCAGATTGAATTGCAGCGTAAGCCCAGAAATTGCTTGCTACATCCTTAAATTTAATTGCTGTGCGTTTGGTTGGTGGTGTTAGAGCTTTAGTGATAATAGTGGCGAATTGAGCGCGGGTTACAGGATCATTGGGTTTAAAGCTGCCATCAGGAAAGCCCGCAATAATATTTTGGGAAGCTAAAGCTTCGATGTAGGTTTTTGCCCAGTAATTTGCTGGCACATCCTTAAAGGCGACAGGCCCTCCAGGGGGTACGTCAACAGTTGCGGCAACGAAATCTACTGAGCCGAAAATCTTTTTCTGATCGATATCGTTGCCAACAGCGATAATTTGACCCGTTTTAGTGGCGTTGTTCACATCATAACGAGTGTTATTGCGAATAAGATTGCCACCAGGATTTTCGTTAGTGCCAAGGTCGGGTAGAGCATTACCAATTGCTACTACTCCATCCCGTTTATTGTTCTGAATAACATTCTTACGCAATACGGGCTTCGCTGACTCTGAGATATAAACACCGTCTTGGTTGTCGACGATTTGGTTTTCCGCAACTAAAGGTGTGGAAGTGCCATTAATCGACAGACCAAAACCAGTATCCTGAAATAAGTTATTCCGGATTTCTCCTTGGGCAGATCTAACAACTGAAATCCCGTTGCCTTTGTTTTGCACAAAGAGGTTACCTTCGATTTTGGGATTGCCTGTACCCGTGACAAAAACACCCTCTCTGACACTGTTAGTAAAAGTACTGTTTTTGATAATGGGATTAGTTGACTCCACCCACACAGCCGTACCCCGGGTATTTGGGTTGGTGACGGTGACACCTGCGATCGTGGTATCTTGCTGGGCAAGGATGGTAACGTCCTGTCTGGCAAAGGTGCGACTCGTGTAGAAACCTCCACCTGTAATCAATATCCCCTGACCTTTAGTAGCTTCATCACCCCGCAATGTTACCCCTGGTTTCAGCAACAACGGGAAGGTTTCGCCACTTTCCTGGTTATAGTTCCCAGGTGCTAATTGAATAACTGCACCTGGTTGGGCTTGACTGAGAGCGAAACTGATGCTTTTGTAGGGTGCAGATGACGTTGTACCAGCACCAGCACTATCTGCACCAGTTGCTGGATTAACGTAAATCACTGCGGCTGTTGCAGGAGCTTGCGCTGTGATAGTTGGGGCGATACCTTCTGGGTGAGTAGCACCAGCATTAACCTCACCAGGTAGTAATATTGACCCACTAGAAACAACAAGCATTGCCGTTAGTCCGGCTCCCACGCGCAAAGTAGATATCAGATAACTGCTCGAAAGAAGGCGAAAGTTTTTCGCTGGAAAAATGTGAAAACCCCGATAGTTCATTTTTTGAGTCTGTGATGTGCTGATTTACGGTATGTCGAACAAGGTTGAAGCAGCCTTGCCTTGCAGCTGCTATAAAACCCATGCAAAACTATACTGGATGATTAGCACTGATTCAGCTAAATTCCCTAGATAGATCACAGAACTTATACATTAGTTATATTATTTTATTCAGAAAATTTTCTTAGTACACTGTAGCGGAAGTTTGCCTAGCTTTAACAAGGGGATTTTCCCCAAGTCTTGTTGATTTAAGATGGTAACTAGATTTTTGCCAAGCTGTACTGGGGGCTTTCGGGATGAGGCGGATGTCGATCAAAAAGTCTCTCGCTGCCTTGTCTAAACCCTCATCCTGCCTACTAAATGGTTTATTTTGTGGTATTCCTTAAAGCTAGATGCTGCAAATAATTTTGCTGAAATATCATCACACGAAAAGTAAACCTATTAGAAATCGGAAGAAATGCGTTTGAAGTTTTTGGGGCTGCGTTGCGCCTTGGTTTTAGTAGGTAGTACCTGCCTTCTACTTTCGTCCACTCCTATCTTTGCTGCGGAAAGAGTGGTGCTAAATTATGGTATTTTCCATGAATCACTTTCAGTGGAGGAACTATCCATCTTTGCCCAAACAGGTAAACCCTCACGTTCACTAAAAGTTAATTTAGCTTTGGCGCGACAAGATCCCAAAGCCATTCGTCAATATTTAACGGAGCCAGTGAAGATAAATCCTGTATTTTTAGATAAAATCCTAAATAGCCGGATTGGTAATATTATTTTGGATCAAATTAGTCAGGTTATTTATACACCCTCTCGGAGAGCAGATCGCCAGGCTTTACGAGCCGCGTTAGTACTTTCTGCGAGTCAAGATAGGCAAGTGTCGCTGATTGAAATTATTAAGAATTATCCGACAAATGACGTGGAAGTTGATGGCGATCGCTTGCAGGGTGCATACCGTCAACTCCGCCGCTTGCAAACAAGCCTACAAGATTTATTTGGTGTTTAGTAAGCTAAAGTTTCTAAAGTTTCCCTTAAATACCGTTGTACCTGCTGTTCCAAGCGAATTCCCTGTAATTGAGCATCGCGTTCTAGTTGCCAGCGTTGAAAACCTGAACTATTGGAGATCGCACATTTGAGACCATACCAAATTTCAGTATCAGCAGAAAATTGGCGATCGCTAGAAGCTGGAATTTGAGCCATAGTTCCTCATTCCTTTGTTTTAACTTCAACGGTAATTAGTCATTAGTCATTAGTCAGCAGTTAGAAATTATTATTCTCTCCTGCTACTTGTTTCTAGCCCTTTAAAGTTAAATAATATACTTTACGGGCTGCTACGAATCTCTATTAATCCTAAACAAAGATTCCAATAACCGGGGCACGATTTGATTAACCCGTACTCCTAAAATCGTGAAATCCTGCTTAATCTTTTCTAAAGATAATGGCTCTATGCCAGCGAATTCTGTGTCATTAGTCACCAAAACTCGCATTACGCTCACAGGTATTTGTAAAAATAGATTGCTGCCCAAAAAGGCTAACCCTGCCATCAATAGTGCAAGGCTGCGCCATTGTGGGAGAAATTTAGCTGAATTTGCAACTAATGGAGCAATTTGGTAAAGCTGCCACAGCACCCAAACCGACAATACTGCTGCCACTAATGCCAGGATACGATTTAACTTTGTATTAATTAAACAGAGAATTTTTCGCTGCCGCTCAGTCAGATTTTCTGGCTTTAGGGCTATTCCTAAAAGAGCAAATATATAAAAAGGGCGACGCAACTGCATCCATAGCAAAGGGAGAATACCAATGGCGGCAACTAAAAATAGCTCCATCCAGACTGGCAAAAACGGCTCGCCTACAGACAGGAAGAATAAGCAGAGGACTAAAAAAACAGGCAACGTCGCCAATCCAGCGACGTGAATCCACAAAATAGGTTCAGAGCGAAATGAATGCATATATAAAAAGTTATGAGTTAAGAGTTAGGAGTTTGGAATTAGCAGCCTTTAACTCCTAACTCCTAATTTATCACTCCTAACTTGTAACCATTTTACCCTTAACACTACCTCGTTAAGGTGAGAGTGCGGCGCTTCGTAACCATTTGATAGGCTTCGATGATGTCACCTTCAACCCAATCATTGAATTTATCCATGCCAACACCGCATTCATAACCGGCGTTGACCTCACGGGCATCTTCTTTCATCCGTTTTAGGGAGTCAAGGACGCCTTCAAAGATCACCTTACCGCCACGTCGCACCCTGACTTTGCAGTTGCGAACTAGCTTGCCAGATTGAACGTAGCAACCGGCAACCGCACCGCGACCGACTGGGAAGACGGCTCGCACTTCGGTTTGACCTAAGGGTTCTTCCACCAGCTCTGGTTCCAAAAGACCTTCCAAGGCATCTTGGATATCTTCTAGGAGTTTGTAGATCACGTTGTATTCCCGAACATCTACACCTGCTTCATCGGCGGCTTGTCTAGCCCCACTAGCGAAGGTGGTGTTGAAGCCAATAATCACAGCGTTACTGGCAGCTGCTAAGTCGATATCTGTCTCGGTAATTTCTCCAGCAGTAGCTAACAGCATCCGAATTTGGACTTCGTTTTGCGGAATTTGCTTGAGCGCTCCCACAATCGCTTCCACGGAACCTTGTACGTCTCCCTTCAAGATCAAGTTGAGTTCTTTCAACTCGCCTTCTTGTGCTTGAGCGGATAGCGTTGTAAGGGTAACACGACCTTGCAATAGGCGGGATAGGCGTTGTCTGTCTGCGCGATCGCTAGCGAGTGCTCTGGCTTCTTTCTCGTTCTCGAAGACCTCGAACTCGTCACCTGCTGCTGGCACATCACTTAAACCTAGTACTTCGACAGCAAAGGAAGGAGAAGCAATGTCTACTCTCTTGCCTCTGTCATCCACCATCGCCCGGACTTTACCGAAAGCCGAGCCAGCTACCAAGATATCTCCCACATGCAGGGTGCCATTCTGAATTAGCAGGGTAGCAACTGCTCCCTTGGCTTTATCCAGATGTGCTTCAATTACAGTTCCTTTGGCGGTACGATCTGGGTTGGCTGATAGTTCTCCAACCTCTGCTACTAAGAGAATCATCTCTAAGAGCGTATCCAGGTTTTCGCCCCTAATCGCGCTCACGGGAACCATGATCGTCTCACCACCCCAGTCTTCTGAGGTCAGACCATACTGGGTGAGTTCTTGTTTAACGCGTTCTGGCTGTGCCCCTTCTTTATCAATTTTGTTGATTGCAACAACAATTGGCACTCCCGCCGCCTGGGCATGGCTAATTGCTTCAATGGTTTGGGGACGGACACCATCATCAGCAGCCACTACCAACACGGCAATGTCTGTTACCCGTGCTCCTCGTGCCCGCATAGCTGTAAAGGCTTCGTGACCAGGAGTATCCAAGAAGACTATCTGCTGCGGTTTGCCCTCATGTTCCACATCCACATGATATGCACCAATGTGTTGAGTGATCCCACCAGCTTCGCCAGCAGCCACTTTTGTTTTGCGGATTGAGTCGAGCAGGGTTGTTTTACCGTGGTCTACGTGACCCATAATTGTCACTACAGGCGGACGGCGGTGGAGATATTCTAGGTCTTCTGCGCCGACCATTTCTGTAATTTTCCGAGCTTCTGCTTCTCGCTCGGCGGTTTCGACTTCTATTTCTAGTTCTTTTCCTACTAGGGTAATTGTGGGAATATCCAGATTTTGGGTAATACTCACCGCCATACCTTTGAGGAACAGGATTTTTACAATCTCTGTATCGGCAACGGCTAAAACGTCAGCCAGTTCTTGCACAGTCAACGGGCCTGTGATCACCACTTTTTCTGGACGGTCACGCTTTGTATCGGCTTCTTGTTGGCGACGGTTATTCTGATGGTCACGGCCAGAACCAGATTTAGAACCAGGTTTTCTACTTCCTCTAGCAGTTGGGGCGCTAGCAAGAGTTGCACCTGGCATCTGTACAGGTCGAGTAGCTTTGGGTTTGGGAGGACGGGCAATGGAAAGGCTGACTTGGACGGTGGCTGGTGAGTCTAGATCGTCATCATCGAGCAAATCTTCTTCAAACTCATCATCCAGTATCGGCTTGATCCGCTTGCCTTTGACGCCAGCTTTAGCCTTCTCTTTAACTTCGTCAATTATTTCCTCTTCTACCCACTTTTTGCCGCCTTTGGTGGGACGAGGTGGACTTGGGCGTTTCAAATCGAGGAGATCGGGTGCGACGACTGGCTCATCACCCAATCCTTGAGATTTGCCCGCTATTCCTGACATCTGTCTGGGTGGAGTAGCGATCGGCATTGCGGCTGCTACAGCTTCACCAGGGCGTGCTGGTCTGGGTCGTTGCCCTTCTCCTAATTGTGATGGAGCAGAAGGCCTATTGCCCCTCTGCTCTGGTCTGGTGGGTGCAGGAGTGGGTCGAGCCTGTCTTTGTGGTGCAGATTGCCCAGACTGGTCAGTTGGCAGTTTAGCAACTCTTGGCTTAATTTGTTCGCGATCGCCTTCGACGGGCCGTAACCGTTGGTCGCGTTTGAGGATCGGTTTATCTGCCTGAGAGACTGGCTCATCTGCCACCTGGGCTTCTTCTGCCGCTGGTCTGGCTGGAGGGGCAACTAGTTGCGGTTTTTGAGGTTTTTCCGGTTTCGCTCTGGCTGGAGCTATTTTTTCCGGTTTTTGGGATGCTATTTTTTCCGACGCCTGATTAGGATTTGGCGTTTGTTCCAAGTCTGTGACAGGAGTTTGCTCTTGGGTCTCAGATTGAGTCCGGGGCACAGGTCGAGTTGGTGCTGCCGGCTTCATGGGTGAGACTGGTGTAGCGAAAGGCCGTGGTGGAGAGGGAGGATTAGCTTCAGACAAGGCAGCTTGGGTATTGGTAGCAACTGACGCCTCTGGGGCGTTGGGGGTAGTATTTCTCAATATTTTGGGTTTGCGTATTTCCAAAATTTGCTGTTTGTGGGGTGCAGCAGGTCGGGCAGATCCGCCGTTTGGTGGTGAGTTTGGTTTATGGCTGGTTGTACGTAGTTCCTTTTTGGCGGAGACATTCGTCGCTGCGAGTTTTTCCGCAGCCGTGCGGATGTTTTCTGCCTCGGATTCTGAAATCGTGCTGCTATGACTTTTGACCGAGATGCTGAGCTGGTCGCAAATTGCTAGTAGCTCTTTGTTATCCAAATTCAATTCCTTTGATAATTCATAGATTCTAACTTTGCCGTTGTTCATCCACTCTTCCCCTTTAATTTACAGTTTTAGCGGATGGTTGCCTGGGAGTGCGACATCTCCATCCTTGGATTACTGTTTTTAGACTGCCGTTCAGTTTTTGCCGGTGCCTCCAATCAGGAAAGAGAGATGTTTCGGTTTAATAATGGCATCCCCACCAGGAATGATGGTTGAGGGACACCCATAAAAATTTTTTAAATAAAAGATTTTTATAGGAACCCCTGACGCCGAACTGCGCCTGAGCGCTACCAGGTTGCCATTTTGTAGTTTCTTGTTTTGGTGATTCTGAGCCTTCCACAACACAATCGATTACATCTTGTTCTGGGAATCTTGCCTCGCCCCTCTTAATTATTGGAGAGCCGAATGCCTTTTACACCCATTTACTATTTTGGCACTAACCTTAACGATCAACAGAGGGTGTTATGAAAGCGCGACTTCGGCTTTCGCACTATTCCTGTGGTGATGACGTCACAAAGTTGTTCCAATTAAATTTGATTTTGGGTATTGCACTGGGCTAGACGTTGCAACAAGCTTTGGTACAGTGTTTCTGGCACTGATGCATGTAGCGATCGCCCTAGTCGATTTTTTTTTTGAGCTGCTTGTAGGCAACTCGTTTGCGGGCAAATATAGGCAGAACGACCCATGCCCTGATCTAATTGTACCTTTCCCGATGGAAAGACGCGGACAATCCGCCAAAACTCATCTTTTGAGCCTACTTTCCGGCAACTAATACAGCGCCGATAATTTGGTTTCATCGTTTCTGGGTGATCTCAGTCCAGCATTCTGGGTGTAAAAATAAGTTTTTTATTACTATTTTTTACTTATACCAAGGGTCTTTCAGAAAATAATCTTTGAGACTCGGACTACAATCAACATTATCAAAACTTTACAAAATTAATAAATTACTCGTCGTCGTTAGTGTCAAAAGTATCCTCCTCTTCTAATTCGTCCTGGTTTTCATCTTCCAATTCTTCCTCGAACTCTAGATCATCTTCCTCTGATTGATATTTTGTTCTTACAGCTGTAAACTTGGTATCCTCTCCTGCATAGTCATACTTAGCTTTGTCTTTGATGTCTATTTTCCAACCAGTCAGGCGGGCTGCCAAACGGACATTTTGCCCTTCTTTCCCAATGGCCAAACTCAATTGATCTTCAGCCACTAGTACGTGGGTTTGCCGGGATTCTGGATCCATCAGGCGTACTTCATCTACCCTTGCTGGGCTTAAGGCATTGGCAATATATGTTGCTGGGTCTGGCGACCAGCGAATTACATCTATTTTTTCACCGCGTAATTCGTTGACTACCACTTGAATTCGCGATCCCCTGGCTCCGATACAAGCGCCTACTGGGTCTACATCGCGATCAAGGGTATCTACTGCTATTTTAGTCCGGGGGCCTACATAACGGGAAGGGGGGTTTGCCTCCCTAGCTACGGCAACAATCCGTACCACTTCATCTTCGATTTCTGGGACTTCGTTGGCGAAAAGATAAACCACCAAACCAGCATCAGCGCGAGACACAAGCAACTGTGGTCCTCGTTGCTGACCTTGGGAAACTTTTTTGAGATATACCTTAAAGGTGGCATTTGCCCGATAATTATCGTTGGGCAGCTGTTCTCGTTTCGGTAATTCGGCTTCTACTTCTGGCTGACCAAAGCCACTGCTAACTGCCAGAACCACAGATTGCCGCTCAAACCGCAGGACTCTTGCTTGTAGCACTGTTCCTTCTAAATCTTGGAACTCTTCTTGCACCATTTGGCGCTGTTGATCCCGTAATTTTTGCGCCAATACTTGCTTAGTTTGCATCGCCGCCATTCGACCAAACTCTCCTTGATCTGGGGTCACATCCAGCACCACAGAGTCGCCTAACTGCGCTTCGGGAGCTACTTGTTGAACCTCATCTAAAGAAATCTGGTGGTCTGTGTTATTGACTTCTTCGACAATGGTTTTGGTGGAAAGAACGCGAAATCCTTCTCCTTCAATATCGAGTTCTACTTCAAAATTCTCAAAATAGTCTTCGTCAAACTGTTTGCGCTCTAAATTTTGGGCGCGACGATAACGTTCGTAGCCTTTGAGTAGTGCTTCTCTAATCGCTGATTGAACTGCAAGCCGCGGTAAATTCCGCTCTCGACTTATACTTTCAATTAATTCTTTTAATCCAGATAAAGTAACCATTGACATAAGCAATCTCCTTTAAAAATTAGGGAGTGGGGAGAGACGCGATTAACCTTTGTCTGTACTGGGGAGTGGGGACTGAAAACTATGCATTATATAGAGCCAGGGATTAGAGAATAGCTTTACACTAATCTCTAACCTCTAGCCCCTAGCCTCTAACCTTTAGCCCTTAGTTCCTAACCTCTAGCCTTGAGCCAAGGTGCTCTAGTCTATAACTCGTAAGCCCTAGCCCTTTGTTTATCGGCGCTCGTCTAGCTGCACCTTAGTAATTAGGGAACGGGGAATTTCGACTACACGACCTTTTTGGTTTAAGTAAAGTGCTGTTTCATCCCGCCGAATCAACTGACCAGTCCACTCTTGTTGTCCGTCGTAGGGTGGCGAAGTAGAGATTATGACAGGAAATCCTTTAAAGGAAATAAACTCCCTATCTGTTACCAGTTGCCGGGAAATACCAGGACTAGACACTTCCAAGACATAGGCATCTGGAACGATTTGGGTAGCATCTAAAGAGGCTTCTAAAGCACGACTCATCCTCTCACAATCGTTCAACCCTGTGTCTTGCTGAGGATTGCGAATGTCTACCCGCAACACTGGTGGACTTTGGTTAGTATGAAAAACCACGCCAACCACTTCCAATCCCAGTTCTTCTGCCACTGGTGTCGCCAAATCAATAATTTGTGGAACTAAAGGATGAGCCATGAGAGAATTCAATAAAAAAAGTGGGCATCGACCCACTTCCTGCGATAGGTATATCTTCCAAGAAGTCTTGTGACGAACCAATTATGATTCGCCCAATTAGAGTTTAGCGCATTTCTTTTATAGTCGCGCATGGGCGGGCAGAAGAGGCAGAGGGGCAGGAGGAAAGGTGCAGAGGAGAGGAATTTTCCCCCTGCTCCCTCATCTTTTCACTACTGCTGAAACTGGTACTTGTGTTCGTAACTGCCTGGTTTGCTCGATAATTTGATCTATGTCTTCTTGGGATAAACGTTGGACGTAGTTGAGTTTGATTTCCTCTAAGAAGTCAAAAAGTAAACTCTGAATTTCTGAAAGTACGTGTTTTTCCTTAATTTCAGATCCTAAGGCGTTACTAAAGCTTTGTACGAGTTGACTAGTGAGTTTTGCACCAACAGGGTCTTCAACAGCGCTAACTAAAGTTTTGTAAAGATTAGTTGTGATTTGGGTAGCCAATTGTTCGCTTAATTGGGTTTGGGCCTGTCCCACGCCAGGAAGGTTCTGGAGATTGCGGTAGACGGGGACTTGATGGAAGACGGTTTCGATGCTGTGGCGCAAAATGGCAATGATCGCAGGTTGGATTTCTGGTAGCACTTGGTAAACAATTGTTTTTACCAAAAGACTTGCGATCGCTTCTACTTCATTCACATTATTAATATCTATGTAGGGACGTAAATTTTCTTGTTGCGAGAGCCAGCGCGTTAACTCACCTCGCTGAATTGAACCCTGAACCTGATTAATTACCCTCACCACTACAACTTCTGTGAGTTCTTCGGCAAAATTGGCGACAACTCCTTGATGAATTTGCTTTCGCACTGGATGAAGATCCAATAACCGCGCTTGATCGAGGCGGACTAATACAGGTAAGATTCTCAACCACCGCCAAAACGGCAGTAGTAAAAATAGGTCGTACCAACGCCACAATAGTCCTTCAAACCAGCTTAAACCAGGATGTCGGCGTCTGATTAAGAAGGTACGCCCCAGCAATTCTACGCCAAATAAAATCACAAAGGGTAAGTCAATAATCCAAAAATTATCAAAAAATTCGCCATTTTCACCGATTTGGCGGTAGTAGTTAGAGGCAATCAAAGGACGGATGCTGTCGTTAAAAAAATTGATTTCTTGATCCCAGCCATTTTGTGAGAGGTATGGCTGACTCCAAAAAGTGGCAAAGGACTGTTTTGCAGATTCATTACCGATGCGCGATCGCATCCGATTTTTGATTTTTTCCAGAGTCCCACTTTTATTCACTCCCGCAAACGGGTTAGTGTCAATCATCTCGTTGCTAAGACGCCTTATTTCCTCTAGCCTGCTATTTACCTGAGGCGACTGTAACCCTGTTTGGCTAACTTGTTCTTCTAATGCTTTTACTATTTCTAGATAATTGTTCGTGTCTCGATAGGGTTCAATACCTTTTATTGGGTCATAAATCTGAATAATTTGAGGAAGTTTTCGCAAGTAGAAATCTCGCCAAGGTACGTAACTTAAATCAAACAAAACTAAACCTAAATTTGCGGTGGCAGCAATTGCCATAAATCTTTCAAACCAAAGATTACGCTGCTTAGAAGATTTTATATTTTTCATGTTTTGTCATATATTATACATTTTTTGCATGTTTGGAATATAAGCTCTTTCATTTATTAATTTTCGGCTCTTTCCAACCAATTACAGCAATTTGCAGTTGAATAGACCCTACTAGAGACGCACATCTATAACATCACTACGGGGATTTAGTGTTCAACAAGTGTATTCGATTCAAATGATAACCGCCGTATCTCTGTTACATAAAATACTTCTTTTGATGGATGACATAAATTAGTTTTTGCAATTTCTGTTAAAATTGACAAAAATAAATCATAAATTTTTCAAAAATCATTAAATAATCGCGAAAAAAGTTATTAAAGAAACTTAAAATGCAGCTGTTAACATTTACAATCCTGCTGATTTAACCCAAAGGAGTTTTAAGTATGTGGTGTGGGTTTGGAAAATCAAGCGCAACCGTTGCTGTTACTTGCCTGATAACTGCTAGCGTGGTAATTGCAGACACAGGTTTCGCAGCTCGTCAACGTAGCTATACGCCCCAGCAATTCCGTGCTGTGTTGCGAGGGTTAGGCTATAACGTCAAAGTAACTAATGGTGCTTTGACGGATGAGGAAACTAAAAAGGCAATTCGTGAATTTCAGACAGGTTATAAGCTAAAACCAGTTGATGGAATAGCAGGGCCAAAAACCCAAGATTTTGCTGCTAACATCGTTCAAATTCTGCACGCAAATTTGAATGCAGTGCTGAAGCCAAATCCTCCTCTCCCGCGCGATCATTTTTATGGTTCCCGCACGGAAGCAGTGGTGAAGGAGTATCAGAAGAAATATCAGTTGCAAGAAACTGGAATTGCTAATTTAGCACTCCGCCAAAAGCTGAATGAAGAAGCAAAGACAGTCTTCAGTCAGCCGACAGTTAAACCAACAGCTACACCAAGGGCTACGCCAACAACTAAACCAACAGCTACACCAACAGCTACGCCAACAGCTACGCCAACAGCTACACCAACAGCTACGCCAACAGCTACACCAACAGCTACACCAACAGCTACGCCAACAGCTACACCAACAGCTACGCCAACAGCTACACCGACAGCTACGCCGACAGCTACGCCGACAGCTACGCCAACAGCTACACCGACAGCTACACCGACAGCTACACCCTAGTCGTCACAAAAAACTCCTACCCCAAAGCCTCTCAAGTCATCTGATTTGGTTCTTCTAAGGGCCTGCCCTTGGGTGTAGGTAGAATTGGACGGCGGTCATTGTAAGGCATAGGAATGTACTGGACGCTGGGTCGCCCTCCTTGTGGCTGTGGGTACTGATCCATGAGATCATAAATAGAATGGGGCAGTCCGACAGTTACGGGCAGCCCCATTTCTGTTGCTTCCTCTATAGTTATCGGATAGTCGTGGGTGACGCGCCCGGTTGTTAAGGCTTCGATAATCGATTCGATATTTTCTGGTAGAACTTTTTGTTTGGGTATACTATCTTTAAGCAGAGTCCGTACAAACCGCTGTACCTGCTGTATTGCTTTGCGTGAGAGGTCAGCCATAATGAGAGTTTGGTCATCAATCTCACCAATGGGTTTGTCTTCAACTACTTTCAGGATACTCGCTGCTGGGTAGTTACCTAGTTGGGGATCAACTGGCCCCAAGACAGCGTTGGCATCCATAATAATTTCATCAGAGGCGAGGGCAAGCATTGTACCGCCACTCATAGCATAGTGGGGTACAAAGACTGTAACTTTTGCCTGGTGGCGAATTAATGCTCTGGCGATTTGTTCTGTAGCCAAAACCAAACCACCAGGAGTGTGCAGAATTAAGTCAATCGGTACATCTGGGGGTGTGAGGCGAATTGCTCGCAGTATTTGTTCTGAGTCTTCGATAGTAATGTAGCGAGATAAGGGAATTCCCAGAAAGCTAAGGGACTCTTGGCGGTGAATCAGCAAAATCACTCGACTTTTGCGTTCCTGCTGGAATTGTTGTAAAGCACGCAAGCGCCGATATTCTATTTGACGTTTTTGCCAAAGGGGTTGCAAAGAAGTCAGAAGGAGAAAAATCCAGAATAAATCACCAATACCAAAGCCCATATAATTTATTGTTCAAAAATAACGGTTGCCGTCATTATTGTCACAAGTTTTGGGCGATCGCAGTTCTATCTGGAGGTTTAAAACTATTCGACCACACTAAGCAAAAATGTTATGAATTATAAATTATGAATTATAAATTATAAATTATTTATTATCCCCGTCGCCAAATCTTGATAGTATCGTCATCACCCCCGCTGACTAGGGTTTGACCATCGGGACTGAAGGCGACGCATCTAACGTAGTTGGAATGCCCTGTAAGTGTGCTGATTTCTCTGCCACTGTGTACGTGCCACAGTTTAATAGTGTGATCCCAACTGCCACTAGCGAGAAATTGCCCATCTTGGCTAAAGGCGACTGACCAAACTGATTCAGAATGACCAATGAGAGTGCGAATTTCTTTGGCTGTATTTACATGCCACAGTTTAATTGTATTGTCACCACTGCCACTGGCGATAATTTCCCCATCCTTGCTGAAGGCGATACAGTTGACGAAGAAGGAATGGCCTAATAATGTGCAAATGTTTCTACCTGTGTATACTTGCCATAATTTGATGGTGTAATCATTACTGCCACTAGCCACAAGCTGTCTATCCTTGCTATTCGTTGCAGGCGTTCTCGGAGAGTAGGCGACTGACGAAACTGAGTCAGAATGGCCTATGAGAGTTTGGGTTTGTATGCCTGTGTGTACCTGCCACAGTTTAATTGTGCAGTCAGCACTACCGCTAGCCAGAAACTTGCCATCTGGACTAAAGGCAACGGAATTCACCCAATTAGCATGACCCTGGAGAGTACGAATTTCTTTGCCTGTGTTTACATCCCACAATTTAATGGTGTTATCCCAACTACCGCTAGCTAAGATTCCCCAGTTTAGGTCTGCAACTCCCGCAGATTTGTCTGGCTCCCCTTGATAATGATAAGAAAGCTTTGAGGAGATTGGGCTAAAGGCAACGGAATGAACCATATTAGAATGACCAGAAAACCAACGACCTAGTTGACGCACTAGCTTGCCAGTTCCCAGTTGCCAAAGTTTAATAGTATGGTCATTACTGCCGCTAGCAATCAATTGCCCGTCTGAGCTAATGGCGATCGCATGAACCATACTAGAATGACCTTTGAGGGTCTGTACACATTGCCAGTTCTGTTGATCTAATACAACAGGTGGAGGTGGTTTAAGTCTAGGCGTTATCAGCAAGGTAGATGATATTGGTGCTATGTTCTCGCCAGTATCAGGTCCCAATAAATCCAACCACTCCTGCACAGACTGGGGACGATAGGTTGACTCCAAATCCATGCCGCACATAATAGCTTGATTTACCCTGTCACTGATCTTAGGATTAAAATATTGTGGTGGTTCTAAATTAATATTGTGACGTCTATCATCTGCATTCGTTGGTATAACTGCGGTAAGCAAATTATACAAGGTAGCAGCTAAGGCGTAAATATCAATGTATTCTCCTCGTGGCGCTTCTGATTCATACTGCTCTGGTGGAGCGAAACCAGGAGTGCGATACACTGTATGCCTTTGGATCATATTAGGAATAAATTCTCTAGCGATGCCAAAGTCTATCAGCACTGCTTCTGATTTCTCAATGCGGATCATAATATTACGTGGTTTTAGATCCCGATGAAGCAGTCCTTTAGAGTGAATTAGTGTCAAAGCGTCGCCAATTTGCCTGATGTACAGTAGCGCTTCTGCTTCTGATAGCACCCCCACCCGCCTCAGGTACTGTCCTAAGTCTTCGCCTTCGATATACTCCATCACCATGCAAGGCAAATTTCCCTCATCGAAGATAGTTTCTATCTGTACTATATGAGGATGGTGACACACAGCCAGACGAACAGCTTCATCACGGAAGTCTTGCCGTAACTTGTTTCGGTGGAGTATCCAGGCGGGGTGATTCAGGATTTCTTCCTTGAGGGTTTTAATCACTCGCAGTTGATTCCGTTGATTTCTGGCAAGATAAGTAATGCCAATTCCGCCTTCGCCTAGTTGGCTTTCAATAATATAGCGTCCACCGAATAAAGACTTTCCTGCATTCCACACCATTAGTAATATTTGACAATTCCTGGTATTTATTTTGGCACGGTATCAGAACAGCCAACACGAATCTTTGGAAATTAAATCTGAATTGCTGTTGTAGCTTTTTGAAACTTAGTTACTTAGAGAACATTTTCAGTAACCTCAATAACTACTAATATAAAGTTGGATATACCTTAATACTTTTAGCTAAACTATACTTTTACACCAAAATATTTATTTGATTGCTCTTGCTAGAGTAAACGATGATTTTAACCATATTTGGTCATAATAATTTGACTTGTAGGTAATATAAAATTATGCTAAAGAATCTGAAGCTGAAACAAAAGTTTACAATTCTGCTACTGGTAATTCTGACATTCGGTTTGAGCTTGAGTGGATTTGCTCTTTCTTCTCTGCTCAGGGAAAATGCTAAACAAGATATTAGCTCAACTGCTCTCATGCTCATGCAAACAATGAGTTCTGTTCGGAAATACACCAGTACTCAAGTGAATCCCGAGCTAGCTGATAAATTGGTAACTGAGTTTTTGCCGCAAAGTGTGCCTGCATACTCAGCACGGGAGGTATTTGAGATTTTACGGCAAACAACAGACTACCGTGATTTCTTTTATAAAGAAGCAACTCTCAATCCCACAAATCTTCGGGATAAGGCTGACGGTTTTGAGACAGAAATTGTAGAAAGGTTCAGAAATAAATCAGACCTTAAAGAAGTGAGTGGATTTCGCTCAATTCCTGGTGGAGATATCTTTTATATTGCTCGTCCGCTGCCAATTTCTGAGGGGAGCTGTCTGGTCTGTCATAGTGTACCCGAAGCTGCACCGCAAAGTATGATTAATCTTTACGGTACAGCTAATGGATTTGGGTGGAAGCTGAATGAAATTGTCGGCGCTCAGATTATTACAGTACCAGCAAATAACGTCATCAACAAAGCCCATCAGTCTTCCTTACTAATTATCCTGATTGTATCAACTATTTTTATAGCGACTATCCTGTTAGTCAACTTTTTCTTGAATCGACAAGTTGTTATGCCTCTCAAACGCATGACTCGTATAGCCGAAGAAGTTAGTACCGGACATATGGAAGTTGAATTCCAGCAGATGTCTAATGATGAAATCGGGAATTTAGCTAAAGCCTTTAAACGGATGCAGTTAAGTTTAGAAATGGCAATGAAAAGAATCAAACGCACTCAGGGAGGTACAGGAGACTAAAAAATTAAAAATTAAAATTATCCCTAAACCACTGTTGGTCTAAATATTTATGAGAGTAAGCTTTTTTTGAATTCAAAAGCTGCTTGAAAGTCAGGAATTTCCTTGGCTATAAGTTCAATAAATTGGTCAGGTGAAATGTAAGGATTTTGAGCTAATATTTCTTCCATAACTATATTTGCCATTGGCCCGATGTGGTAAGCCAACTCTTGGTGACAATGTTTGATAAATGCTGGTTGGAGCGAAGGTTGTTGTTCTTTAATTTGCGTAATAGCAGGTGAAGTAGGTGAACTAAAAATTGTTTCTCCAGGTTGGTTGTATGACTGCGATATTGCCGACATAGCCTGAAATTCAGGATTAAATACCGTGGCAGGCAAATCATCAAGCATGATTGCAGGAGACATTACCACTTCTGGTTCTCCAATACGCTCTAAATCTATAAGAACTTCCCTAGCTGTTTGGTATCGCTTGTTAGGTCTATCTGCCAGCATTTGATCGAGTATTTGAGCAAACCCATCACTAACATAGGTATAATAACGCCAGTTCCACTCTAAAGAATATTGATCCATTAGTAAGGATGGATCTCTACCTGTGAGTAGTACAATAGCTGTTACCCCCAAAGCATAAAGGTCACTAGATGGGGAACATAAACCCAAGCTAATCTGTTCGCGGGGAGCATATCCCACTTTGCCGACAAGGGACATTTTGCCAACAAAGGTCACTTGGTGGTTAGAACTTCTCCCTTCGTTCATGTCAGCAATTTGCTTGCCAACACCGAAATCAATCAGCACTGGCAGATCCTTGCCATCAGGTAACATGATATTGTCAGGAGAAATATCTCGATGGATGATGTTGTGCTGGTGGACATATTCCAAAACAGGTAGCAGATTTTTTAACCACTGTATGACTTCCTCTTCAGAAAAGTTTCTTCCTTGACGTTGAAGTTCTCCCAGTAGCCTAGAATAGGTTTTACCATCAACATACTCTTGTACTAGGAATAACCGACCATCTCCTTCAAAGCAAGCCAAAAACTTGGGAATTTGAGGATGTTGCAATTGATGAAGAATTTTTGCTTCTCTTTTAAATAAGTTACGATATTGTTCCAGTCCACTCTCCCCTGTACCAATAGGCGCAAACTCTTTGAGAACACAAGCTTCATTAAACCGACGAGTGTCAAAGGCCAAGTAAGTTCGCCCCAATCCTCCCTGTCCCAGAAGTTTTTGAATAATATAGCGGTTATCGATTAGAGTTCCAGCAGCTATTTCTGGTTTTGTCATAGGGGACTGTGACATTTCATCGCACTCCTAGCGATTTTATTATTGATAGATTATTTAGTTTGCTGAAAGTCAGAAACTCTAGCAGATAAAGGCTTATAACACCCCTAAAATTGAGATTAGCATCACTGTCAAGACAAGGAAATACACTCTTCTACAATCTTTCGACGGTCTTGTGTGACCAAATAGACAATTTTTATCTGGGTAGTTCGATCATACTACTCATACTTACGTATTTTAGCAGCCAGAACATAATCAGTGTCTGCGGTAATCTCTGCGACTGCTCTGGACATCGCTTTTTAGATTCGCACCCTCACCACATCTTACCCCTAGTAACTCTATTGGCACTGAGCTTTGGAACACTAACTAAGGATATAGCGTGATATCATAGTTTCTCAGAAAAACTGAGGTTGCTATAGACTTGCCGAAGAAATTATTATATGTATTTCAAGTGCTGAATATGCGATCGCTCTCAAAAGTTAATCTTTCTGGGAGCAAATGTTGTTATTAGATAGCAGTCTCGGCATCGACTATCAAAGTTTTCAGTACAGGTAATTCCTCAAAAGCAGAAAATTACCCTGTTTATCAAAAAACACTCCTAAAGTTAGAGTAATTTGTCTAGCTCATCAGGATTCACGCCTAACTGACGCAAACGTTCTGCTAATTGTTCTACTTTTCGTTTGGCTTGAGCAGTTTCTTGTTTAGCAATGATAGCTCGTTCAGTTGCAGCAGCAGCTTCTTCTGTGGGTACGGGAATTAATTCTCCCGTCAAAGTGAACCACCTTAACCACAACCTTTCAATATCTTGAAATGAACCTTGCCATAAGCCTAAACTTAAGTCTATCTCTGGCATTAGTAGGTATCCATCAGTTAAATTCATCGGTTCATAGTGACCGCCGACTAACTGAAAAGCTCGAAGTTCATTAGTGTAGCGACTAAAAACAATATAGTAAGGAATCCGCAAAATTCGTTCATAAACTTCCCATTTGCTAGGAGGTTTATCTGCTGCACTTTCTCTTCTTGTGCCTAAATCTTCGTCTTCTGTACCTGGAGATAATAACTCAACAACCACGAAGGGATTTGCTGGTTCTTGCCAAGTTACATAACTTAACCGTAAGTCTTGCCCTTTATATAATTTTCCTACACCTACTACACCAAACCAATCTGGGCGTTTATACCACAAAGGATGTTGTAAATCATAATAGAGATTAAGGTTAGCCGCACTGTAAACTAGTTCGGAATTCCAGTTAATGGGCTAAAAGTTAAGTATAAAAGTAAGGGTTGTAAAAAGTGAAAATCGTCTGGCAAACCTGGTTCCTCTGGGTTGTCACTTGGTAAATCATACATCGTTGGTAGAGTTTCCCAAGGAGGAAGCGGCGGGTCAGATTGGGGAATATAGTGGAAAGAAAAATTCATAATAAAAATTGAATTTGATATTTTTCGGCTATTATTTTTATTAATTACTTTGCCCTGAGATTTTCATTAGGAAGATGTAAGCCAGCTTGAACCCAAAAAGTTTATATGGGTGAAAATCCTGTTTAGTTCTCCAATTTATTCAAGTTCAATAACTTCGTCTAAAGTTAGTAAATCAGCCTTTTTTCGTTTTAAAATATCTTCCATCTGTGTTTGCACATCAGTAAATTTGAATAGGTAAAACTTATTCAGTTTTTCTATTCTGATACTGCCAAGAAAGGATGAAATTCAGGCAATTATAGTTGTCATACTCAACACAGTACAATTTATTGATATGTGTTTCTATTGTAGTGTTTTAATAGCTATTAACATTACCAGAGGTTGCATTTATAAGCACCAGGATGCAAATACTAAACTATAAGACAGCAGTAATTGACAATTTCCAAAATCATCCACGTCACTAAATTTTGATATTCCCGCTAGCATCTCCATCTGGAAGCTAACCTCCATCGGGGCTAAAGGCAACGGAATAAACATTATGGAAATGATTTAAGGTGCAAATTTCTTTACCTGTTTGCACTTCCCACAGTTTGATATTCGGTGATGTAGCGAAGCGATCGCCAAAAAATTCCTGCCCTGGATTCCACGCTATTTATCAAGTCCGTAGTTTTACTGAGATTTATTTTGGCACACGATAAATACTGGAATTTGGCAAGGTAGATTTTAGGCGATTCTGATGGAGCCTACAATAGCGGTATATTTAATCGTAATAAACCTATGGCGTAGGCGTAGCCCGTCGTAGACATCGCAGTTGTTAAACCCGCGTCTTGCCTAACAACTGGTATTCAGCCCTACTAAATCATTTGTGAGAAATAAGATCCCCGGCTTGTCAAACAAGCCGGGGATCAGTGACTTTCAATTTTTCCTAAAACATTTCATCACACTTCTGGCTCAATTCCCGCCGCCCGCAATTGTGCTGCTAGTTGTTCGGCACGTTGGCGTTCTTGTTCGGTACATTGGCGTTCCTGTTCGGCACGTTGGCGTTCTTGTTCGGCACGTTGGCGTTCTTGTTCAGCTAACTCGGAACCCCAAAGCAGAAAGTTTTCTTGTTCATCCCACCACCGTAACCACTTTCCTGCGCGATTTTCACGAGTACCTTGCCACACCCCAAGGTAAAGATTCATTTCTGCTATCCAGTAGGGTTGATTTTCATTAGGCTCTTGCAAGATGTACTGTTCTGTGGTTTGTAAGCGATACATCTCGATACTGCCGCTATCTGGCTCAAAGATGATGTAGTTTGGTACTTTTAAGATACGCTCGTAAAAAAACCATTTTCCTGGGGATATGTCGCTTTGACAGAATACTCTGTCTCCTGTGTATCGGAAATAAATTCCATCACAATTAGTGGCATTTCTCCTTGTAGCTGGGGAGTATAACTGCGTTTTACCTCTTCGCGTTCAACACGAATATTAGGTATGTATGCCCAATCAGGAGCTTTGATGACCATTCTGCCATTCAAGGTGGCGCAAATGCCGTAATTGGTTGGAGTTAGGGCGTTAACTGAAATTTTTCCAGCTAATTGTAAGCTTTCCGTGAGTGCAGCAGCTAAGGCTGGTTGGTTGATGTTGTCCACTGGATCATCGGGAAGTTTGTAATCATCGGGTAGTTTTTCCCAAGTGATTTGGTAGCCTTGGGTAAGGGCTGTCATGATGGGTTTTCCTTTGGTGTGTAAAAGGGACTGGGAATTGGGGACTGGGGACTAGGGACTGTTTTCCTAATACCCAGTACTCAGTCCCGAAGTAGCTATGGTTACTCATCTTCATCGGGTTCTAAATCGTCGGCTGTCAATTCCTGATGCGGGATGGCGGCGATAATCGCATCTATTACTTTGGATACTGGTAATATTTCAATATTAAGGTCGGGAAACTTTGTCCCTTTTGGCACGATCGCTCGTTTAAATCCCAACTTAGCAGCTTCTTTAAGCCGCAGTTCCATTTGGGAAACCGATCGCACTTGTCCGCCTAACCCAACTTCACCGATTAATACTGTACCGGGATCGACTATGCGATCCCGGAAACTAGCTACAATTGCGATCGCAATTCCCAAATCTACCGCAGGTTCTTCCACATTCAACCCACCCGCAGAAGCAACGTAGGAATCCAATTTCGACATGGGAATTCCTACCCGTTTTTCTAAGACGGCGAGAATTTGCACCAAGCGGTTGTAATCTACGCCAGTACCAGCACGACGGGGGGAGGGATAGCTGGTGGGACTCACCAAAGCTTGCAATTCCACAACTATCGGGCGAGTACCTTCGCAAGCAACGACAATGGCAGTACCAGGTGCAGGATCGTCACGGTTGCCTAAAAATAGCTCTGAGGGGTTGGCAACTTCCCGCAGCCCATCTGTCACCATTTCAAAGATGCCGATTTCGTGAGTTGCGCCAAAACGGTTTTTGACTGTCCGTAATAACCGATGAGAGGCAAAGCGATCGCCTTCAAAATACAACACCGTATCTACTAAATGTTCTAAAACTTTTGGCCCGGCGATCGCTCCTTCTTTGGTAACATGTCCCACAATCAGCATAGTGATATCTTCGTGCTTCGCCACCTTCATCAATGCTGCTGTACATTCCCGTACCTGAGCTACCGAACCTGGTGCAGAAGTCAGTGCTGGAAAAAACACGGTTTGGATACTATCAATCACCGCCACATTTGGCTTGAGAGAGTCTATTTCCCGTAAAATTTCTTCTAAATCTGTTTCTGGCAGTACATATAAATCTGCACCTATACTGTCAGGGTCTATGGGAAGTGTGGCATCTATCACCACAGTGGTATTCTCATCATTAACCACATTTACGCTTTTTGATACTCCCAAACGAGAAGCTCGTAATTTTACCTGCTGTCCCGATTCTTCACCAGTTACGTAAAGGATGCGATATTTCTGTGCTAATTGATTTGATACTTGCAACAATAAAGTCGATTTCCCAATACCCGGATCGCCGCCAATGAGCACCATAGAGCCAGGGACAACCCCGCCCCCAAGCACTCGATCCAATTCTCCATAACCAGACTCCCACCGGGCAATTTGGCGATCCGTAATTTGGTTAAATGTTAAAGAGGCTCGCGCTTTAGCTGGTTTAGCCTGAGATTTGCCATTAGTTTGAGTGGATTGCCAACCACTCACTCCCCCCCGACTGGGTACATCTACTGAGGATTGAATAGAAATTTGTTCTTCTAGAGAGTTGTAAGTGCCACAAGCAGGACATTTACCAAACCATTGGGGCGATTCTGCTCCACATTCATTACACACAAAAAAGGTTTTTGTCTTTGCCATTCTTAAATCTTATTAAATAATCTTAATATTTACTTAATTCTTGAAAAAAACTAAAAACCAATAATAGTAGTATTTAGAGCTTTTTCCAAATCAATTGATGGAATGATATCTTAATATTATGGTATTAAAAATTAATCATGTAAATTTTTAGTGAAGGAGCGTTGAGAAACTTGGAAAGTCATAAAGAAAAAATCTTGGTGGTAGATGACGAAGCCAGCATTCGCCGGATTTTGGAGACGCGCCTTTCGATGATTGGCTACGATGTAGTGACGGCTGGCGACGGGGAAGAAGCATTAGATATTTTTCGCAAAACTGATCCTGACCTGGTAGTTTTGGATGTAATGATGCCAAAGCTAGACGGCTATGGTGTATGTCAAGAATTACGAAAAGAATCAGATGTCCCCATTATTATGCTAACAGCCTTGGGGGATGTAGCCGATCGCATCACCGGTCTAGAATTGGGTGCTGATGACTACGTAGTTAAACCATTTTCTCCCAAAGAGTTAGAAGCTCGAATTCGCTCAGTGTTGCGGCGAGTAGACAAGAACGGTGCTTCTGGCATTCCCAGTTCTGGGGTAATCCATGTCGCTAACATTAAAATCGATACGAATAAGCGACAAGTCTACAAAGGCGATGAGCGGATTCGATTGACGGGTATGGAGTTCAGCTTGTTAGAGTTGTTAGTCAGTCGCTCTGGAGAAGCTTTTTCTCGTTCAGAAATTTTGCAGGAAGTTTGGGGTTACACACCAGAGCGCCATGTTGATACCCGCGTAGTCGATGTCCATATATCCCGTTTGCGGGCAAAGTTAGAAGATGATCCTAGCAACCCAGAATTGATTCTGACAGCACGAGGTACTGGTTATCTTTTCCAGCGAATTATTGAACCAGGGGAGGAGTGAGGAGATGAGGCAGGGGGCAGGGAGCAGGGGGCAGGGGGAAAGAGGGCAGGGGAGGCAGGGGGAGCAGGGGGAGAAGAACTATTAATTATTGTCCAATGCCCAATGCCCAATGACTAATGACTAATGACTAATGACCAAACCTGATCCTAATCGAGTTTTGCGGCGTCTACCCATTGTCGTGGGTGGGCTAGGCGCTGTACTTTTGCTGATTAACCGTTTATTAACACCAGAACTAACCCAATCTCAATCGCGTGGTGATGTGGTGGGTGTGATTTTGAGTGCGGTGTTAATTTTGACTGGTTTAATTTGGCAGCAAGTTCAGCCGCGATCGCCTGATACTGTAGAACTAATTGGAGAAGAAGGTTTTATACTAGCAGCAGATTTATCTGAAGCTGTGAAAACAGAGCTAGCCTGGACATCTCATTTATTGTTGACCAATACAGTAACGCGATCGCTGGTAGTTTTTTATCAAGGTAAAGTTTTGTTGCGTCGCGGAATTCTGGGTACTAAATCCGAGGTTGTACCAGGAGTAATCTTAAAACAGGTACTTGAAAAACAAAAGCCGATTTATCTAGTTGCTCTAAAAGTATATCCAGGTAGGCTTGAATTTGATTATTTACCAGAAAATACTCAAGGTGTAATTTGTCAACCTATTGGTAATCAAGGTGCCCTAATTTTAGGCGCGAATGCTCCTCGCAGTTACACTAAACAAGATGAAAACTGGATTGCGGGAATTGCTGATAAACTTGCTGTGACTCTTAATAGTTAGGTTATTTGCTAGTTTAGAAATCACCAAGAAGTCAAAAAATTCCACCCTTCTTTTTCTTCCGGCGTCTTTTCTTCTTTTTCTTCTGCTTCTTCCGGTGTCTCTAAATTTTTCTGTTGAATTACATTTTCATATTCTCCTGAATCAACCCATTTCAATAACTCGCCAGCCCGCATAACTACCCAGGAAAGCCCAGGTTCTGTATAACTTAATATTTTAGTGACCTTATCAACAGTGTCAAAATTATTCGATGCAAACTCACGGGCTTGGACAAGGAAATCTTCAATTACAGCAGTAGTCAAGTACTCATCTGGCAAACCCGCGAGTTTCATCAGTGTAGTAGTTGCTACGTCAATATCCTGACAAGCAAGCATTGCAGCCCGATCGGCAGTGAACCTAGCCATCATCCGCCAATTATACAAACCCAGTTCCATTCCACTAGCTACCAAGCCACCGACACCCAATGTGGTACTGCTTAACAAATTTTTTAAACTTGGCATAACAATTGCCATTTGGTGATAAACCATATGCTGACTCTTGATGCGAGCGACTTCGTGTCCGAAAACGTAAAGTAACTCATCTGCGCCAAGCCACTCCATTGCATCTAAATTTATACCGACAAGGGGTTTTTCTACCCCAACAATGTAGGTTTCAATGTGACCTGTACCTTGAAATAGATAAAGTTCAGGAAGTGGAGCAACATCAAGAATTTGGCAGGTTTCTACAAATGTCTGATGCAATTGGGGAAAATTACGGGATGAAATTCTAATTTCACTACCAAGGCTTTGCAGTCTGAGTAGGCGATCAATGCCATATTCGTTAATTTTTTTGAGTAGCAGAGAGACACCGGGCATATTTTGCAAAGAAGCCAAGGCTTTGCGATCAAATGGGTGTTCGTAGGCTGCTGAACTCAGTCCAGTTAAAATTTTTCTCGTCATTGGTTTTGAGCTTTATCTTGGAGTGTTTGGGAAGTTCAGTTAATCAGTACGAACAGCTTGTGCCTTTACTACGCCTGTGGTTAGGGGTTTGGGTAGTAAACAAACCGCAAGTAACGCGCTTGCTGTTCAGTTTTTTGAACAGTGTAAATTGTATCTGTCGAGCAACTTAATTAGTCCCCACAACTGACAATTATCAAGACGAACCAAGGGCGATCTAGAGAGAGATTTTACCAGATTGAACTAGAAAATCATATTTGGTTCAGGTTTAAATCTAAATTTTTCACCATCTCGCCCAGATACAATATCCAATGGGGGCGCACATCTATACGCCTCAGAAATTTAGAAATTTACAATTCCATCTATGCAAATTATTTATTGGCTATTACTTGCTGTAATGCTTGTGGGTATCATTGGTGCTGTAGTTCCTGCCGTGCGATTCGTTGATTAGTGAATCACGGTAATCAGTCCGTAAATAACTAATCCAGCCCGACAGCAGATTACTGTCACTAAAGGCTGAACTCTCGGTCAGATGTAGGTGAAAGTCCTACCATTCAGACTCAGAATTGACTCCTTACCTGCCCACACCGAACAAGCTCGGTTCTTGTAGAGTGAAGCTGGGAACAGGGCGCAATCAGACGACCGTTGCGGGTTGACACTGGCGCTAACAGGGAGTTCCCATGATGAAACAGAGCCTAAAAAAGCGACTTAATCTATGGGCAGGGCGCAACGCAAAACCCCTGACCTCACTGGAGAACATTCCCGCCGAACAAATGGCAGGAGTATCGGTAAGAGTCCAGGGAATCCAGCAGTCGAATTGGCTACATCTAACGGAACAATCAATCTCTCCGAGGGAACGAATAAAAACGATTTGCGAGTCCTGGGGCAGTCGAACCCCAAGTAGGCTAGACGAGAAGCGGAATCCTCACAAGTCGGGTAGGACAGACCGTAATTGGTCTGAGGTGTTCAGAATACACAAACTCTAGAAGAGAAAATGATTAGACACAGTTATAAAACTAGTGAATCTTGGAGAGCTTTACCGTGGAAGAAATTCCGCCGAAATCTTTTCCGCCTTCAAAAGCGCGTGTACAAAGCTGTTCAAGTTGGAGACAAACGGAAAGCTAGGTCACTCCAAAAGCTTATTCTAAAATCCACCTCGGCTCGATTTATTGCAATAAGACAAGTATCTCAGCTAAATGCTGGCAAAAAGACGGCTGGTATTGACGGTAAAAAATCCCTCTCATTTGAAGAACGCTTCAACCTTGAAGAATTACTGAAAATGAACAGTGGAAATTGGAAGCATCAAGGACTACGAGAAATCCCCATCCCTAAAAAGGACGGGACAACCAGAATGCTTAAAATACCAACCATCGCAGATAGAGCTTGGCAATGCCTCGCAAAATATGCACTTGAACCAGCACATGAAGCCACCTTCCACGCACGGAGCTACGGGTTTAGAACTGGGCGCTCTGCCCACGATGCACAAATGTACATCTTTAACAACCTTCGCTCCAAAGCCAATGGAATAGAAAAACGAGTTATCGAACTCGACATCGAAAAGTGCTTCGATAGGATTAACCACTCAGCAATAATGGACGAACTCATCGCCCCCAAAGGCTTAAAACTCGGAATATACCGATGCCTCAAGTCAGGAGTTAATCCAGAATTCCCCGAACAGGGAACACCTCAAGGGGGAGTGGTCAGCCCATTACTAGCCAACATCGCGCTTAACGGGATTGAGAGTATACACAGATACCACGAAAATATAGGGTATAGAATCACCACTAAAACCTCAGCCAGTTCTATCATCGAACCATCAGTCCGATACGCGGATGACATGGTTATTATACTCCGACCTGAAGACGACGCGACAGAGATACTTGAAAGAATCAGCGAGTTCCTCCGCAAACGCGGAATGAATGTAAGCCAAAAGAAAACCAAAGTTACCGCCGCGACAGATGGGTTTGATTTCCTCGGCTGGCACTTTAAAGTCCAGAAAAACGGAAAGTTTAGAAGCACTCCCTCGGTGGACAACTTCAAAGCATTTCGTAAGAAAGTAAAACACATCGTCAACAACTCGAATTATGGTGCTACCACAAAGGCTGAGAAATTAGCCCCGGTAGTTAGAGGATGGAGAAACTACCACAAGTTCTGCAAGATGGATGGGTCAAGGTTTTCCTTATGGCACATCAATCATAGAGCTTTTCAGGTATTCAACAAGGAAACCAAGCAAAACCTTCACTCATGCCAGGAGCTAATAAAAAAGGCATTCCCAAAGGTTCCTTACTCCGAAAGCAAACACATTTCTGTCAAGGGAACTAAATCACCTTACGACGGAGATACAGCCTACTGGAGCGAACGTAACAGTAAGCTCTATTTCGGCGAAACCTCTATTGCTCTTAAGAAGCAAAACCATAGATGTGCCTCCTGCGGCTTAAAGTTCATCGATGAGGAACGGGTTCACCTGCATCACATTGATGGAAATCACGCCAACTGGAAGAAAAATAATCTCGAAGCAACTCACGAGAGTTGCCATGATTACAAGCACATGAGCAAAGGCGCAAGCCAAGAACATCGGGAGCCGTGTGCAGTGAAAGCTGCACGCACGGATCTAACTGAGAGGTGCGGGGAATAATATCCCCCATCGACTCAACCATTCCTGGTAGTAGCTTAATTTTAATTGCAATTATCGTCTGGGGAATCGTTAGTAGTTCCTTTGCAGCTATTAAAATTCCCCTAATTGTGACAGTTATAGTTTTGCTGCTCAGTGTCGGAGTGGATTTTTTAGCTAGCTATGTGGGAGCAAAACAAGCCGGAGCTAGCAAGTGGGGACAAATTGGCGCAATTATTGGTTTGGTGGTGGGATTTTTAGGATTATTGCCAACGTTGCCTTTTGGGGGGCCGCTGTTAGGAATTTTACTAGGGCCGCTTTTGGGAGCAATTATTGGCGAGTACCTTTACCGACGTGAATTCGGGTTGGCGGTTAAAGCGGGTATAGGAATTGTAGTCGGATCTCTGGTTGGAAATTTGATTCAAGGGTTGTTAGCGATCGCCGCAGTTGTAGTTTTCGTTGTGACAACTTGGCCACAGGTATTTGGCTCTTAGGATTTGAAAAATCTAACATATTTGAGAACAAGGGTAATAGCTAACAGCTAGCTACTTGTTACAAATCTTCAATTTCATCACAAAAACTATCCATAGTAGACAAATACAGCGGTTTCTCCCATTTATTCTACGGGAGGAACCGTTTCACTAAATATTAGTAACTGGAGAGATTATAAATACACTGCGTACTCTATTTATCTAAAATTTGGCTGAGTTACCTTAAGTAACAAAAATTACCGTATTATTGCTTATACGCAAGTTAGTTTTCTTAAATTCAGAGCTATTGCCAACAATTTAAACTCTATGAAATGAAAGATATACGAAGCGCAGATATGCAAATAATGAAAATTTTATGAAGGAGAGTAATATGTTAAAGATGTAATGAAGACCACTCAGTAAATATTGCAGGCTCTAGGTCTATGTGATTTCATGGAGATAAGAAATGCATCACACAAGTTTCGCTTTCACTGACAGTATTTTCCATAAATTACTGCTCTAATTTAAGGTTATTATTAGGACTCTTAAACGATCATGATTAGTTTAAAATCTAAATTACTAAACGCTACTCTGGCTGCTACTTTTGCAATCCCCTTGGCTACTGCTGGGATGTTTACATCTGCTGGTTCAGCTCAAGCTGTAACCCTGAGCGGAAGTATTGGTCTTAATGGTACATCTATCGTTCCTAGTGATGGAATCAATCCAGATACTACTAGTATTACATTTGCCGATGTTGATGGTGTTGATGCTGATGGTGATTTTGCAGCCTTCTCACCAAATTTAGACTCAAGCACAATACCTATTACAGGTATTAGCATTAACACTTTAAAATTAACCAAGATAGCTGATCTACCATCAAACGGAATAACCACAAAAGCTACATACTCTACAGGCAATTACACTCCATTTATTAATTTCGGATTACGAACCCTGAATAACACTAATGCCTTTCTTACCTTTGATCTAGATGATTCTGTAGTTACCAGAATTCGGAAATCGAGTACTAACATTAGTGACGTAATATTGGATGGGATTACGGGGAAATTTAATTTCAATGGACAAACTATTGCGACGGGCTTTCTGAACGCTTCTCTTTCTGGGACTTTAAGCACTTACCAGTTAACTCTCACCGCTGAAGCAGTTAGCGTTCCTGAGCCAACCACAATATTAGGCTTAGGTTTAGTTGGTGCTGGCATACTTATGTCTCGCCGTCGCAAAAGTGTCATTCAATAGACCTATCCTAAATATAAAAAAGTTACTTTTAGCAACTAAAAGTAACTCTAATTTATCTATTCGATCTGGCTGAAATGCAAAATTTACCAACCAGGTCGAATTTCTTTTTATTGTCAAATAAATCTGTATTAAAGGTGAATTTTCTTAACCTTAAATAGACTTAAACTGATTGCAAAGATTGTTTCGCTTCAATTGCGATCGCTTCTACTTCATCATCAGCCAGAGTTTCTAATATAGATTTAGCTTCTGCACCACCCAAACGAGCCAAAGCTTGTACAACTCTGTAACGAATTTGCCAATCTGAATTGCTAGCATAGGGAGCTAACAAAGGAACTGCTTGTAAATCTCCCAAGTCACCCAAAGAACTAATAGCAGCAGTTTGGACTAATTCGTTTTCTGATGAGAGGGCCTCTTTGAGTAGTTCAAAAGCTCGTGGATCGCCTAACTCTCCTAATGTAGCGATAATACTGAATTGTATTAGCCATTCAGTGGTTGTATGGTAAAGGTGCTGCAAGTCTTCAAAAGCTTCATGTAACTTCAAAGCACCCAAACAGTCTGCTGCTGCTGCTTGTACATCTACTTCAGAGTCATGAAGCAAGCGATCGCGCAAGACATCTAAGGATAACTGTAAATCTTGTGTTCCGAGTGTATCCATTTGACTCACCGCCGAGTAACGCACACGGGAATTGCTATCGCCAATAGCACTTTGAATTAATTCAAAGCCGATCGCAGGTTCCAGTTCGCGGATTTGATTTACTGCACGTAAGCGATCGCCTAAATTCTCAGAACTGAGCAATTGCTTAACAGACTCCGGAGTAATACTCATTTAGTTATCCTTGATTTTCAAACGTATAAAAAACAATTAGTCAACAGTCAAAAAACTCTGGACAAATGACAAATGACTAATCTTGACTTGCTGCCATTGCCCGAATAATATCACCACGAGTCAGGATACCAATTACTTGGCCCGTGCCCTCAAGTACTGGCAATCGGTGAACGCTGCGATCGTGCATGATTGTAGCGGCTTCTCTTAAAGTTTTATCAGGGGAAATAGTGATTGGGTTTTTACTCATCACTTCCCCAACGGTTTGCCCTAGTGCCTTGTGCAAGTCACGATCATATGTAGCAGGATTTTTTAAATAGATAACGCTATCAAGAAACATGATGTACGCAGGTGGAGTAACACCAGTTTCTTGCCACATCAAATCGGTTTCTGAGATAATGCCCACCAATTTACCAACATCATCCACAACAGGTAGCCCGCTGATGTGGCGTTCAGCGAGAATTTGGATAGCTTCTTTCAGTGGAGTTTCCCCTCGGACGACAATTGGATCGCGGCTCATCACATCGGCAACGGTTTTAGGCATTTATTTACTGACACCTTTAATCAAAGTCCCTGCGCTTATTGTAGAAAATTGCGGCACTCAACCTGATGCAATTAATAGATTGTTACGGTATTGGGCATTAGACATTGGGCATTAGGCATTGGACAATAATTAATAGTTCTTCTCCCCCCCTGCCTCCTCTGCTCCCCCTGCTTCCCCTGCTTCCCCTACTTCTTTTCTACTCCCCAGTCCCTTTTAAGGCAGCAATAATTTGAATATTTGCTTTTGGAAAAGTAAACTGCTCCAGTTCTTCCAAGGTTACCCAACGAATTTCATCAGATTCCAAAGGTTGGGGAACACCTGTAACATGGCGGCAGTGATGTACTGTGAGGGTAACGCGCAAGTCTGTATAGGTGTGGTCAATAGTAATCAGATGCTCTCCCACTTCAATTACTATTCCTAATTCTTCGGAAATTTCCCGTTGAATACATTCTTGGATAGTTTCACCAGGCTCAATTTTACCACCAGGAAATTCCCATAAACCACCCATTGCTCCTTCTGGACGACGGCGATCAATTAAAATTTGCTCTTGGCCGTTCCAAATTACTGCAACACCAATGATTTTATGAGGTGGGAAAGAGTTAGTTTTACTCATAGTTTATGGGGAGATGGGCAGAGATAAAGTTTCTAATTTTTAACTTTTAACCCTTGATTCGGAGTTCACTCTTGACTTTTGACTTATAATAAAACTCGGCAGACTAGTGTGAACTCTGCCGAGTTTGGATTTATTGCGAGTATGATTTACCGTGGTTATTTTACCCACCCGTGTGTATTAATCATTTAGAGATACGCCTCTAGTTGAATTAATTACCAGATTACATAAGTTCATAGACAACCACATTCAAAACCTCTGCGCTAACCTCTGCACTCCTACTCTGCGGGAAGGCAAACTACCTATGCGTTTAAATTTCAACCTTAATTTGTCACTGTTTTGGATATCTTAAAAAGATTTAGCTGATGTATGATTAACAATTAGAGGCAAAGATTTCGCAGAGGCTTATTTTAAATTCTTATCGCCATGACTGTGATTAGCTATAAACCTAACAACAATATTGAATTTCCCATTACGTTTCTAGTCAATTTCACTACTGTTGGTTTCAGATCCTTGTAGGGCGATTTCAAAATCCATTCTCTGTTCAGCGTTACGCAAGAAATAACCACTAATCATAGCAGAAGCCAGAAGCCGACCCAGACTTTCTCGGCTGGTAGTTACAGTAACGCCAAAGTGTTCTGAAGGTAAATTACCCAATAGTCCTGTAATATTTCGTTCCATTACCTGGAAAACCTCGGCAGATGTGGGTTTAGATAGTTGAGTAACTGTTTCCGGACTCAAAGATTTAACATACTGCCATAGTAAATCGCTAGTTTCTGATTCGCTATTGAAAAATTCTGAGACACGATTGGATGAGTTATTCATTTTTTAGCTCCTTAACTACCACTGCTAGCTGCGGTGCTTGTGATTTGAATATTAAATGTCTGTTTTGGATTAGACTTAGCTAGCTCTTTTGTCTTCCTGTCAACTAATGTAACAGCCAAGCTTAAGAGTGGAAGTAGGTGTAACCGTACCAAAGTCAGCGTATTTTCTCACCCATTGGTCATTAGTCCTTTGTAAATAACTAATAACAAAGGACTAATGACCCTTACGGGTGACGCTCGTGCCTCTCTACGAGACGCTGCGCGAACGCTAACGCCAGTCGCTCATGGGGGAAACCCCCAGACGCTTGTACCTCGCTAACGCTGCGCTATCGCCAAGGGAGAAGACCGCGCTGGCTCACTAATGACTAACTTGCCAAATATTCACCCATGTTGGCTTTAGACTTGCGAAGTTTGGTTAAAGCTTCCCGCTCAATTTGCCTGACTCGTTCCCGGCTGATGTTCAGGATTTCACCAATTCTAGCCAGGGTCAGGGCTTGCCCATCAGTTAAGCCAAAACGCAGTGTGATCACTTCCCTCTGTTGTGGCGTGAGGTCACCCATCAGGCGATCTAAGTCATAAGAGAGGGAAGATTGCATGACAAATTCTTCTGGAGAGGCTCCTGGATCTTCCAGCATTTCTCCGAGTTCGGTGTCGTAATTATCACCCAACCGCAAATCCAAGGAAAGGGGCAAACGCGCCTTTTCTAGATACTCTCGCACTTGTTTGGGGGTCAATTCTAATTCTTGAGCTAGCTCACCAGCTGTAGGAGCGCGTCCCAACTTTTGAGACAATTGGCGCTGTGCCTTTTTAATTTTATTTAATTTTTCAGTGATATGGATTGGCAGCCGAATGGTGCGAGCTTTTTCGGCTATAGCACGAGTAATAGCTTGCCGAATCCACCAATAGGCATAGGTAGAAAATCTATACCCTTTGGTAGGGTCAAACTTTTCTACACCCCGTTGCATACCAATACTACCTTCTTGAATCAAGTCCAGTAAATCGACGTTGCGCTTTATGTACTTTTTGGCAACGGAGACTACCAGCCGCAAATTGGCTTCTACCATCTTACGCTTGGCAATCTCACCATCAGCGATCGCTTCGTTCAACTCTGCTGGTTCTAGCTTTGTAGTTTTGGCCCACTCTTCTAAAGTTGGTTGACGACCTAACTGGGTGGCAAGAGATTCCCTTGATTCGTGCAAAGTGCAGGAACGTTGCACCTGTTTACCATAGAAAATCTCTTCCTCGTGGGTTAAGAGTGGCACACGGCCAATCTCACGCAGGTAAGTCCGCACGAGGTCTGTGGCTGTCTGAGCGGTCTTCATGGCGCTACTCTTTGGTAATGATGGGTTTGGCGGTAGGGTCATTAAGGGATAGATGCTTTGTTATGGTGCTACCCAGTCAGACTGGGAACCTATGCTATGGTTTACAATTTACGCGCCCGAGAAACTCGGCTGCTCATAATAATCAAATTTAGGCTTCTTAACTGCTAAAAGTTACAGCCATTTCTTACTTTTCACAAGTATCTACAGTCAGATAAAAGGTTGCTTTTTAAACATTTTTTTATTGGAACCGTATTAACAATTGTAACATTTATGAGAATATTTTGGCTATATAGCGAGATTAAATTTCCTGGATGTTCCAGTTCATGCAATGTTGCCCTTGCTCTCAAGGTTGACTAGAAGTCAAGTTAAGAAACTATCTGGTTAACATAAGCTTCCTCATATTTGTTAAAGTATCTCTAATGAGAACTATAGTCATTCTCTTATAACAATTACTTAATTTTTGTGGGGAATGGGGAATGGACAACAATTAATGGTTCTTCTCCCCCTGCCTCCCCACTTTGTACAGACGCGATTAATCGCGTCTGTACCCACTCCCTACTCCCTTGCAATCGGGCAGTACTCTTGAATGGCTTTTACGTCCAAAGTCGTATTTTGTAAAGAACGGATGGCGGCGACGGTAGCTTTCGCGCCAGCGATGGTAGTGATGATAGGAATTTTGTAAGCTAAGGCTGTGCGGCGGATTAACCTAGCATCAGTCTGGGCTTCTTCCCCTGAAGGTGTGTTGATAATAAGTTGGATTTTCTGGTTTTTGATTGCATCTAGGACGTGGGGACGGCCTTCATGGAGTTTAAGCACTAATTGAATATTTAACCCTTGTTCGAGAAGAACTCGCCGTGTACCAAGGGTAGCCATGACTGTAAAGCCCAAATCGATAAACTCCTTCACCACAGCACCGGCAGACGCTTTATCGCGATCGCTCATTGATACAAATACAGTTCCCGTCAGTGCTAAACGCTCCCCAGCACCCAATTCTGCTTTGGCAAAGGCACGGCCAAAGTCGCTGTCAATCCCCATCACCTCACCAGTGGAGCGCATTTCTGGGCCCAATATTGTATCAGTTCCTGGGAATTTATTAAAGGGTAATACAGCCTCTTTTACAGCAATGTGGGTTGGGATGACTTCCTCGGTGAAACCTAGCTCCTCTAAGGTTTTACCTGACATAATTAAGGATGCTAGTTTCGCCAACTGTATGCCCGTTGCTTTTGAAACAAATGGCACTGTGCGAGAGGCACGGGGGTTGGCTTCCAAAATATAAACTTGGGGAGAATAGCTGCTTGCACCGACAACGGCAAATTGAATATTCATCAACCCCACGACTGACAGTGCTTGTGCTAGCTGCACCGTCCAAGTGCGAATTTGATTGAGAACTGCTGGTGATAAGGAAATCGAGGGTAAGGAACAAGCGGAATCTCCTGAGTGAATCCCTGCCTGCTCAATGTGTTCCATAATACCACCAATTACCACCCGTCCTGTGCGATCGGCGATCGCATCTACATCGACTTCAATCGCGTTTTCCAAAAACTTATCAATTAAAATCGGATGTTCTGGTTCCACAAGTACCGCAAAGGTCATGTAGCGTTCCAACTCAGCATCAGAATAAACGATTTCCATTGCCCGTCCCCCTAACACATAACTGGGACGCACCACCACCGGATAGCCAATGCGTTTGGCGACAATCAGCGCATCTTCGTAACTACGGGCGATACCATTAGGCGGTTGGGCAATATTCAACTGTTGGAGAATCTTTTCAAACCGCTCCCGGTTTTCTGCCATGTCGATGGAATCTGGTGATGTACCCCAAATTTTAGTGAGCAGTCCAGAAGTGTCATTGCTAAGAAATTCTTGTAATGGTAGAGCCAACTTTAGCGGTGTTTGTCCGCCAAACTGGATTATTACACCGACTGGATTTTCTGTTTCGATGATGTTAAGAACATCTTCTTTTGTTAATGGCTCAAAGTAAAGGCGATCGCTGGTATCGTAGTCTGTCGAAACTGTCTCTGGGTTAGAGTTGACCATAATCGTCTCATACCCCGCTTTTTTCAAAGCATAGGCGGCGTGACAACAACAATAATCAAACTCAATTCCCTGCCCAATGCGGTTGGGGCCACCACCCAAAATCAACACTTTTGGCTTGGTTGCGGGCATTACCTCTGTTTCTTCTTCGTAGGTAGAATAGTAGTAAGGGGTAAACGCTTCAAACTCAGCAGCGCAGGTATCTACGGTTTTGTAAACTGGGATAATCCCTAGTGACTTGCGGTAAGCGCGAACTTCATCTTCGGTGGTTTTGGTGGCATAGGCAATCTGGCGATCGCTATATCCATCTCGCTTCACTCCATAAAGTTGCTCTTTTGTCAATTGCTGCAAGGGTGTCCGCTTGAGGAATTTTTCGACATCTAGTAGTTGCTGAAATTTATCTAGGAACCACGGGTCAATACCAGTCAGTTCGTAGATTTCCTCAGCACTAATTCCTAGTTGCAAAGCATGGCGCACAGAAAAAATGCGATCGGGGTTAGGTGTCCGCAGTTGGGCGCGGATTTGTTCACCACTGGGTAATTTTTCGGCTTTGTCGCAACCCCAACCAGCGCGTCCGGTTTCGAGCGATCGCAGCGCCTTTTGGAAGGATTCGTTGAAAGTCCGCCCAATTGCCATTGCTTCCCCGACTGATTTCATTTGGGTTGTCAGCACTGCGTCGGAACCGGGGAATTTTTCAAAGGCGAAGCGAGGAATTTTTGTCACCACATAATCAATTGTCGGCTCAAAAGATGCGGGAGTTTTCTTGGTGATGTCATTTTTAATTTCATCCAAGGTGTAACCCACAGCCAATTTTGCTGCCATTTTAGCAATGGGGAAACCCGTGGCTTTGGAAGACAAAGCCGAACTGCGGGAAACGCGGGGGTTCATCTCAATTACAACCACATCCCCATTAACCGGATTGACAGCAAACTGGATATTAGAACCCCCAGTTTCCACACCGATCTCGCGGATGATTTTAATTGCCATATCCCGCAGCCTTTGATATTCTTTATCAGTGAGGGTTTGCGCGGGAGCGACGGTAATTGAATCTCCGGTGTGGATGCCCATAGGGTCAAGGTTTTCGATGGAGCAGATAATCACCACGTTATCTGCCAAATCACGCATCACTTCGAGTTCATATTCTTTCCAGCCAAGTAAAGACTGGTCAATGAGAATTTGCGAAACGGGGCTGGCATCAATACCTACCTGTGCCATTTCTTCAAATTCTTCTTGGTTGTAGGCAATACCACCGCCACTTCCACCCATTGTGAAAGCTGGACGAATAATTAGGGGATAAGTACCAATTTGGCGGGCAACAGCTTTGGCTTCTTCCAAAGATTCGGCTGTATCGCTGGGACACACAGCTACCCCAATCCTTGCCATTGCTTGACCAAAAAGTTTTCGATCTTCGGCTTTTTCGATAGCTGGTAGTTTAGCACCAATTAACTCAACGCCGTACTTTTCCAACACCCCATTTTTGGCTAAAGCAACCGCGAGGTTAAGGGCAGTTTGTCCTCCCATCGTCGGGAGGAGAGCATCAGGGCGTTCTTTGTCAATGACTTTTTCGACCAATTCCGGTGTCAACGGCTCAATGTAAGTGCGATCGGCCGTTTCCGGGTCGGTCATAATCGTTGCAGGGTTGGAGTTGACCAAAACCACTTCATAGCCTTCTTCTCGGAGCGCTTTGCAGGCTTGAGTGCCAGAGTAGTCAAACTCACAGGCTTGTCCAATCACAATTGGGCCAGAGCCTAACAGTAGAATCTTCCGGAGGTCGTCACGGCGGGGCATAGTCGTTGCCTTGGAGTACGAGAATACAAATCTTGATTATTTTAAGGGTCTTTACCCCCTGTCGTGCTTTTTATTATTAAGTTTTCTAAGTTTGATGACACAAGGGGAAGCGGGGAGAGGAGCAGGGGGAGCAGGGGAAGCAGGGGAAGCATAATTAAGAATCAACGCCTAATGCCCAATGATTATTTTGTATTTCTAATTTTATTCAATTGTGACGCTAAAACTTTTTAAGCTTTTGCGAATCTTTATTATTTAAATTAGTGAAGCTTGGCAACAAATGGTGATTTATTTTTGATATCATATATGTATCTAATTATTTATTCAGCAGAAATAATTTTTTTAGCTAAAAATATTTATTAACTCGCTAATTACTAAATATTTTTAACGTTAAATATTATGAAAATATGTTTACTTGTATTAAAAATGGCAGAGAGATACGAATACCATTCTCTGCCATTTTTTATAATATTTTGAGAGTTAGTGCTGCTAACTGTTTTTTTGAGTCTAGGTAGACAAATCTAGATTATGAGAGTTTTAGCTTTGAGCAGCTTGGACAAATCCTAAGGTTAAGCTGTCTTTGGCGAGGAAGTGAGACAAATGATAAGCACGTTCCTCAGTTTTCAACAAAATCTTTTCGTAGAGATAGCGTGTACCCCGATCGCCTAAACTCTCTGCCTGAGCAGCTTGACGGCGAATTACGCCAATGATTGCTTGTTCGGCAGCTAAGTCATTTTCCACCATTTGCCGAGATGAATATACGCCTTCAGATTCTTGCTCAAAACAGGTTAATTCTGCTAATTTGCTGAAGGTAGCTACTGGCACACCACCCAATCCATCCAAGCGTTCTCCAATTTCATGAACGTGGTCTTGTACTTGGTTGTAGCTTTCGTTAAAAAACTCATGCAGAGAGTAAAATTCTGAGCCTTCAACTACAAAATGATGCTTTTGGTACTGCAAGTACAGTGCCTGGAAACTAGCTAATACAACGTTGAATCCTTCTGTAACTGGAGCAGTTACACTGTGATCCAGTAACACAGGATTGTCATATACATGACCAAAATTCCGTAACAAGGTTTGCGTTTCAGACATTGTGTTCCTCTCTTTTTAACAGTTATAGATTTTAACTGCTTATTCTTAACATATTAACATTTTAATAATAAGAGCAAGCCAATTCGCCATCACAAGATTTTGTATTTTTGCTTACTAAAAGTCTCAAGTTTATTGTTTGCTCGATAATGGCACACCGATCAATTTGCATAAATTTCTCATTTTACTTGACATTGTGGGTTAAATCTGCATTTTGACCAACAGGAGCAGGGAGAGAAAATTTTACCTTGTCCTCTTTGTCTGGATTATCCCTCTGTAAATATAGGATGACTGCAAAAATTTGATTTTTTTTTCCAAAGTTACTGAGAATTGTTTGCACTTAAGGTATGCTGGTTTAAAGAGGCTACACTCCTCAGACTCCCAAAAATCAGAGAGTTAAATCGTGGTATTTACTGCAAGTTTGTTGCACTTTGAGGGCAATTCTCTTGAAATCGTTTAGTTCAGAAATAGAAAGCAAGCACCTTGTAGAGGTGAATTGGGCAGACCGCTGGCAAGTCTATCAACGCCTAAAGGAGTTAGACATTCCCTGTAGTTGTACGGCTAACCAGCCATTGAAAGTTGAAATTGGCTCTCCTATGACAGCTGTTCAACTTTGGAGTGTGGTACGGCGATTAACAGCCTCCCGTCAAGACCAAATTTGGACTCTTGAATGTTGCTGGAAAAATCGCTACCAACAGTTCTAATCTTTAGCTGTTGCTGAGAATCTCTCGCTAGATAGCTTGTATTAGTTAAAAGGAGGTTAAAAAATGGGTGCATCTCACAATATGGAAGTATCAGAATTTTGCCTTGAGGGCAGATTTATAGATTTTGTTATTAAAGATGGCTATAAGTTGAAAGGTTTACTGCTGGGTACTCATGAGGGCGAATGCTACATTAAACTCGCTAAACATTTACGGGCTGCTTTTGACTTGCGGCTACCAGTAGGGACTTGGCTACAAGTTGTTGGTTATAAAGAATACGATATAAAAAAAGACAAAGTTACGCTGAAGGCTGAACGTGTGATGGCGGCGCGTTCTGAAATGGCGACAGTTCAAACCATCGCTGCACCACAACAACCCCCATCTATTGATAACGTCAAGGTAAAACCAACTAAAACTAAAGCTACGATTTTGGTGTGTCAAAAGTCTGATTGCATGAAACGCGGTGGTAAAGCAGTTTGTCAGGCATTGGAGGCGGCTTTAAGCGATCGCGGTTTAGAAGACCAAGTTACAATCAAGGGCACTGGCTGCATGAAAAACTGCAAAGCTGGGCCGAACCTAGTAATGCCAGATAAAACGCGCCATAGCCGAATTCAAGCCTCACAAGTCCCGGCACTGATGGATAAGCATTTTGGTGACAAGAGTTTGTCAGTACAGCCTGAGAATTTAAGGAAAGCGGCAATCTCTAATGGTAAGTTTGCCTGAAAAAAATAGTGAAATCTTGACATTTTAATGAGAAAGCTTAATAATATCTTCTCAAGTGTGTTCCATTAATACTCGGCATTAGACTTTTGCCAAGTATTTGCAAGAGTTTTAAATTAAGCGATCGCCTACGATTTGTCATGAGCAAGGCAAAGTAGTAGTAGCGATCGCTTAATATTTTAATGCAATTGGGTTTAGCAATGCCTGCGGTTCTTGCTAGCCTACGCAGTGCAGCTTATCATCTAAAAGGTAAAAGCCCTCGCAATCATTTTTCAAATGGCAGCATTGGCATGAGCAACCTCAGCGTTCAGCTTACTGACTCTTTGTACAAAAGTTTGCAGGAACTTGCCAAACAAGACGGCATTTCTATCGATCAGTTTGTGGCGACAGCAGTTGCAAAGAAAATCGCTGCACTCACAACTGAAATTTATCTAGGGGAGTTAGCAAAGCGAGGCAGTCGAGAAAAATACGACGCAGTTTTGGCGAAAGTACCACATATTGAACCGGAATCTTACAATCGCTTACCCACAGCCTAACAACGCAGTGCAGGGTCTTCACCTTCCTTTGCTAGGGGTAATAATACTATTTGTTTACTCTCTGGCGGTAGTTGCTTGACGGGCTTGTGCTAACTTTCACCTTTATAAATATCGCTACGATGTCCTACTTTAATTACAGTTATTATCAAAACATCATCAACTACTTCATAAATAACTCGATAATCTTCTACTCGAACCCGATATGAATTATTATCACCTTGTAATTTTTTTACCCCGTTTGGACGAAGTTCTATTGCCAAGTCGTTGATTTTAGTTTGTATGCGCTCTTGTACGTCTAGAGGTAGTTTCCGAAACTGCTTTTTCGCACCTTTGGAAAATTTAACTTCGTAACTCACGCAACATTCTTGTTTATTTCGTTTCTTATTTCGTTTTGAATTTCATCCCAAGACACAGTACCATTAATGCGTATATCTTCCCTAGCTTCTTTAATGGCTTTTAAGTCTTCTTCGTCGTCTAGATCATCAATTCTTTTTAAGAGTGCGTAAATTTCATCTAAAGTACTGTCATAAGCTTGATGTAGCAGTACGTTGATATCTTTAATTAACTGTTCTCTTTCGTTTGTTGATTTCATTTTTGATCGTTCAAGCGTGTTTTACTTTTTGTACGACCTTCTCTAGTTTCGCCTAGAAGCACATTTACTTTCACTATCATTTACTAAAATATTGTGGGATTAAATATTGTGGGATTATGGTTCAAACAATACAGGCTAAAGAGATTACTCTGTTTGACTTAGAGAACAGCTTTGGACTGCAATTGGTTGAGGATGACCAATTTTTTAGAGAGTGGCAAGATAACTTACCAGAAATAACCAACACGGAAAAACAACAACTCGACCGAGTTAAGGCCAGTTATGCCAATTTACTCAAGTATCCTCCTCTGTTAGAAAACACCGTCAAGATGGTGGTGCTGTCTCCCTTGCTAGATTTAGCAGACTTTTATTTATCGCCGTTTCATGTCAAATCTGAAAAGTCTGTAGAAGTTACTGCTGATGATGAAGGCGTAACGGTCAAAGGGCAGATTGATGTCTTAATTTTATTTGAACAGCTAGTAGTAATAGTCATAGAGTCAAAACAAGCAGCTTTTTCTGTAGAAGTTGGTAAAGCACTGCTGCTAGCTTATATGCTGGCATTATCTAACACGGATAAACCAATATACGGATTAATTACCAATGGCGGTAGCTTTATTTTCGTGAAGTTGGTTAAACAAGATACACCAAAGTATGCCTTGTCTCGCTTATTCTATATCTTCAATCCTGGGAATGAGTTGTATATAGTTTTGCGTGTATTGAAGCGTCTGGGTAAATTGGCGACAAATGACAGTTAGCCAAGGATTATGCCTTTCTAATGGGAGACTGTGGGTGTAGATGTAGCCCAGGTATCGCTTCACAATTTCTATTGGAAATTACATGACCTCAGTTAAATAAGACTGCAACAACTGTCGCATGGATGTAGCCTGCACATGGTCAGGGAACACGGTTAAAAAGTCATTTAGGTCTTGGATAGCTGCATGGGTACGCTCTAAGGAAGCACCTTGAGATAAAACATGGCGATATAACCGCTCTGCTGGTTGAGTATATTGAGCAGCTAAATAGTAAAGGGCTAAATTAAAAGTATTAGACCAGTCTTTAGCGTCTTTTTCGTAATGCTGTTTAGCAAGCTTGATGGCAAGTGCTAGGTCAGCCCATGCTTTATCTGGTTGGTTAAGAGCTTGGTAGGCTAAAGCGCGATCATACAAATACCAATCTTTATTAGATTTTAAGTTGATAGCATGGCTGAAATCTGCAAGAGCTTCGGTGTACCGATGAAGTATCAGGTAAGTTTCACCGCGAAGTGCCATCGCCCAGGCAGATTTGGGGTCAAGTTCAATGGCGCGGTCAAAATTTTCCAGGGCTTCTGGGTAACGCTCCATTAAGCGGTAAGTTCTACCGCGATGTGTGATCGCCCAGTCATCTTTGGGATTGAGTTCAATCGCACAGTCAAAATCTTCTAGAGCTTCCGAGTAACGCTCCATTGAACGGTAAGTTTCACCGCGACTTGCGATCGCCCAGTCAAGTTTGGGATTAAGTTCAATCGCACGGTCAAAATCTTCTAGAGCTTCCGAGTAACGCTCCATTAAGCGGTAAGTTTCACCGCGACCTGCGATCGCCCAGTTATATTTTGGGTCAAGTTCAATGGCGCGGTCTAAGTCTTGTAGAGCTTCGGAGTAACGCTTCATAAAGCAGTAAGTTTGACCGCGATGTGTGTTGACCTTCTGAGGCTCGATGTTGACCTTTTGAGGCTCGATGTTGACCTTCTGAGGCTCAATGTTGACCTTTTGAGGCTCAATGTTGACCTTCTGAGGCTCAAAAAATGCCCTGGCGACTAGAAGTCGCGGCTACACAGACAAAACCCGCCTGCGCGGGTTTCAAAAATGTTTGGATGATTGCCCTTACCAAACAGTTAAATACCTATGAAATAAAGTACGAAATGAATTCAGAAAATTTTTTTTGCCAAATATAACCAAGGCGAAACTTCTGATGATGAAGTGTTTGTTGAATGGGCAGCAAACTACCAACATTATCTAGCTCTACACCAAGAGATAAAGAGCAAACTCAGAGATGTCGCGTAAAGTTATACAAGCTTATTTAGATGAAATTGAGCAACTTTTACTCAACTGCTCTAAGAGGATGTTTGAAAAGTTGTTTGTGATACATAAAAGATTTTTAAATCCTCCTAAATCCCCCTTAAAAAGGGGGACTTTGATTCCGGTTCCCCGCTTTTTTAAGGGGGGTTAGGGGGGATCTTTATACAACTTGATACTTTTCAAAGAACCTTTAACACATACGTTGAGGAATATAGTGCAGTAATTTTAACGCCAGAGAGAGCTAATCTCCGCATTAGAATACGTTTCGCTCTCAAATATTTACTGGCAGTCAGTGAAGCCTTTGTTATTGTAGATAATCAGATTACATATATCGATTACCGCTATCACTTTCAAGATGAGCAAAATAGTCTGATTTTTCGTTATGACAGCACACCACACTTTCCCAACTTGCCTAGCTTCCCACATCATAAACATCTTTTCGACAACGTAATTGCTTGCGAAAAGCCACATATAGCCGATGTGCTACAAGAAGTGATGGAGTTTTTAGAGTAGAATATGGAATTTGCATAGCAAAACAGAACCATCAAATGTAATCGTTAAGATTTTGCTCCTTGATACGTTCCTTCTAAGCACTAATCACAGCGATCGCATCAATCTCTACCAACACATCTTTAGGTAAGCGCGATACCTGAACACAAGCCCGCGCTGGGGCTGTATTTTCTGGGAAATATTTAGCATATACGGCATTCACAGCCGCAAAATCATTCATATCAGCCAGAAATACAGTGGTTTTCACCACATCTTCAAAAGTCGCACCAGCTGCTGTAAGGATGGCTTCAAGATTAGCTAATACCTGCTCAGTTTGTTTTTTAACATCATCAGTATAAACGACATCACCAAGGCGGGGATCGATGGCAATTTGTCCAGCTATGAATACAAATTGACCAGAAGCTGCGATCGCTTGATTATAAGGGCCGACTGGTGCGGGTGCGTTATCAGTATTAATTACTTTACGAGTCATAGATATTACTTTCTCTAACGATACTTCCTGTTTACCGATTTCCACCTCTGAGGCGATCGGCTTATAAACTCCTCCATCTGGCATTATCGCACCAGTTAGGTCAGCATTTTTAAAGGTTGCCCCATAGATATTTGCACCAGTTAAATCTACCTTCTTCAGCTTTGCCTCCTTCAGATTCGCGTTGATCAAATCTACTTTTTGCAGTTCCGCTTTCTCTAAATTTGTCCCTTTAAGGCAAGCTTTTCTGAAATTTACGCCGATGAGATTTGCAGCACCTAGATCAGCTTCAGTCAGATTCATACCTGACAAATCCTTTTGAGATAAATTAACGCCTCGAATCTTGGTTCCCTGCAAATTAGCGCCTTTAAGTATCACTTGAGTTAAGTTTGCTTGACTCAAATCAGCTGCAAATAAGTTAGCTCTACTTAAATCAGCACTAGTAAAGTTAGCTCTGACGACTTTTGCTTCATTTAAGGATGCGTCGGTTAAGTTTGCAGAATTGAGTGTCGCATCACTCAAGTTGGCGTTATCTAGGTTGGCATTACTAAAGTTTGCGCTACTCAAGTTGGCTTTACTCAAGTTGGCATTATCCAGATTGGCGTTAGTAAAGTTAGAGCTACTTAGTTTTGCTCCGCTTAAGTTGGCATTATCCAGATTGGCATTACTAAAGTTTGCGCTACTTACGTTTGCTCCACTCAAGTCAGCACTACTTAGGTCTGCCCAACTCAAATTTAAACCAGAACCTTCGACTAATTCACTCAAATTTGCACCTGTTAGAGAAGCTCTAGTGAGGTTTGTATTTTGAAGTAATGCTTTACTCAGGTTGGCATCATTCAAATCTACACCCGTCAAATCTGCACCTTTTAGGTCTATTCCACTCAGATTTGCATATTTGAGGTCTACTCCTCTAAGATTCTCGTTGTGAAATTGCCTTTGCCCTTCAGCATATTTCTCTAACAGCGTCTCAGCGTCCATAATGCACCTTTAAATACCACTGACACAGTATAATCACAAAAACTTTGTGTCACAGGTATTCTTCTCTTCTTTACGAGAGGCTGCGCCAACGAGATGCTGCGCGAATGCGTCCTTCGCGGTTCGTCCCTCTTACCCCAACCTCGGACGTATCCCATAATGCCGATATCGCCAATAATCCCGCAAAATGCGATCGTGGTCAAAACATAAATTACCAGGCACTCGCCAAGACTCAAAAACTCCTACACCCTTAGCATCATCACCAGCCTTGATAATGTTGGGTTTCGTTCCTCAACCCAACCTACATTGGAGTTATTTTTTAGGCTTAACCGAACAGTATTGGATGTTTACGGTAGCCTCAAAGGAGAAATTGTCAAACATTTTGGCCCCAAAAACAAAGCAAAGCGTAGAAAGTTTACAGTTCAAGATTTGGGTTTTAGCGATAACGACTTGTGGATAGCATCAACTGCTCTGCACTATAACCTCACCGTCGTCTCAGCAGATAGCGATTTTCAAAGGATACAACAGGTGCAAAACCTTAGCTTTAGAATCTTGGCTTTGACACATTCCTGCGGAACGTTTACCCCAACTCTATGGTAGGAAATTCCAGATATTTTTCTCTTCTTTACGAGAGGCTGCGCCAACGAGATGCTGCGCGAATGCGTCCTTCGCGGTTCGTCCCTCTTACCCCAACCTCGGACGTATCCCATAATGCCGATATCGCCAATAATCCCGCAGAATGCGATCGTGGTCGAAACATAAATTACCAGGCACACGCCAAGACTCAAAAATCCCTACACCCTTAGCATCATCCCCAGCCACAGGTTCCCCCGTGGCTGTCGCCAAAAACACAATGCTAATCGTATGCTGACGCGGATCGCGATTGGGATCAGAATACACCAGTAATTGTTCAACCAACTCCACCTGCAAACCCGTTTCTTCCTCAGCTTCCCGACGGGCCGCCACTTCCACCGCTTCCCCATAATCCACAAAACCACCAGGAATAGCCCAACCTAAGGGTAGATTACGTCTTTCAATTAACACTATTGGCCGATGAGGTCGATCTACTAGTTCAATGATGATATCAACTGTCGGTGTAGGATTTCGGTAAGTCATAGTTAATTAGTCATTAGTCATTGGTCATTAGTCATTAGTCATTAGTCATTGGTTATTCACAAAGGACAAATGACATAGACGCCCGGAGGGCGGCTTCCCGAAGGGTAGGACAAATGACAATTAAAATGAGTTTACTTGATTTACCCTGCAAATACTGTTCTGTGATAAATTCGATGCGATTGGCTTTGCCACTGCCCCTTGGGCAATCGCGTAGCGTGTCAATCAGATAATTGCTCCCTCTTATAATTCAGGTTAAATATGCCTTTTCCTAGATCCAGTGGCATTTTGCTGCATCCTACCTCCTTTCCCAGTCGATTTGGCGTTGGGGATTTAGGCTTAGAAGCCTATCGCTTTATCGATTTTCTTAAAGAGAGCCATCAACAATATTGGCAAGTTTTACCCTTAGGCCCCACTGGATACGGTAATTCCCCCTATATGTGCTACTCAGCAATGGCAGGAAATCCTCTGCTGATTAGCCCAGAAAAACTTCGAGATGAGGGTTTGCTAGCTGAAGAAGACTTTGCTAATTTACCAGGATTTCCTGTAGAAAAGGTAGACTTTGACCAAGTTGTGCCGATTAAGATTGGGCTGCTGAAAAAAGCCTGTGAAAACTTTAAAGTAAATGCTACGGACATCCAACAAAAAGAGTTTGCAGGTTTTTGCGATAGCAAAGCCTATTGGCTAGATAATTACGCCTTATTTATGGCGCTGAAAGATGCTAACGAGAATGCAAGCTGGCATACATGGGAGCCAGAATTTGTCAAGCGCGATCCACAAGCATTGGAGCAAGTACAGCATCGGCTCAATGGAGAGATTTATTATTACAAGTTCGTCCAATTTGAGTTTTTCCGGCAGTGGTCAGACCTGAAAAGCTACGCCAACATGCGCGGTATAGACATTATCGGCGATATCCCCATCTACGTAGCTCATGATAGTGCTGATGTGTGGGCGCATCCCGACATCTTTTGCTTAGATGAAGAGACTGGAGTTGCTGCCCAAATGGCAGGAGTCCCACCAGATTACTTCAGCGCTACCGGTCAATTGTGGGGCAACCCGGTTTATAACTGGGAAGAATTGCAAAAACAAGACTTTAAATGGTGGGTACAGCGCTTTGAGGCAATGCTGGATTATGTAGATATAATTCGCATTGACCACTTCCGGGGCTTTGAGGCTTATTGGTCGGTATCCCAAGGCGAAGAAACTGCCATGAATGGTAAATGGGTGGAAGCGCCTGGTGATGCTTTTTTTGAAGTGATTAGGCAGAAGTTGGGCAAGCTACCTGTCTTGGCAGAAGATTTAGGAGTAATTACACCAGAGGTAGAAGCGCTGCGAGACAAGTATGAATTTCCTGGGATGAAGGTTTTACAGTTTGCCTTTGGTTCTGATCCCGGTAATCCATTTTTGCCATTCAATTACCCGCGAAATGCTGTGGTTTATACCGGGACTCACGATAATGACACAACTGTAGGCTGGTTTAATTCAGCTAACGATAATGAAAAGCAAAACCTGTTGCTTTATTTAGGTTGTATTAGTTCTGAAGGCATCCACTGGGATTTAATTCGCCTAGCTTTGAGTTCCATAGCCAACCAAGCGATTATTCCCTTGCAAGATGTTTTGGGATTAGGAAACGAAGCGCGGATGAACTTTCCCAGTGTTGCTGAGGGGAACTGGGAGTGGCGCTATCAAGCAGAAGCTTTGACACAAGAATTAGGCGATCGCTTGAAAGCTCTTACCAGACTTAATGGACGCGCCCCGCAAGCTCAGTAAGGAGATGAGGGAGCAGGGGGAGCAGGGGAAGACAAGGCAGACAAGGCAGACAAGGGAGAGGGAGGAGAAATACCTCCTTGTTCTCCTTGTCTCCTTGTCCCCCTCATCCTCCTCATCTCAAAACTTAGGTTTTGCAGCAATCCTAACTTCTTCCTCTTTCCCCGGTTCTCCCATTTCCTTAGCTTTTTCTTGATTGACGCTCATCAACACACCACCAGCATTATCAGTTTTCACTGTAAGTTGTTCTTGGGCTTTCCAAATCCGGTGAGTCCCCTCTGGCAGAATACCCTCAAACTCGGTTTTGCCATCAGCTACTACGCGAATCCAAGATGACGCTTTCAAGGTGACACCAATCTGTACAGCCTGTCCCTGTTGGATGGCACTAAGAGTATCGCTAACAGGTTGAACTTCCACCGACTCTTTTAGTTGGGCTAGTTCTGGTTTAACAATGGACTTTTGTTTTGGGTATGGCTGATTTTGGCTATTACTTGCTTGTAGTAGCGCGTTGTTTAATAGCTGAGATAAGCCATTTACAGAGCATACAATTAGAAATATGTAAAGAAAGTAAAGATGAATCGGCCGTAGTTGATTAAGGGGTGAAGTATTCCCCATACCTTGGGAATTCACTTGTGCAGAACTGATTGGAAAAGTGCCAGAAAATTCTACTCCATTCAAACCTAGTGCATCGGCAAATTGCCTGATCAAACCCTGTATATACACTGGTTCTGGCAAATCGTTTATATTACCTTCTTCGATCGCCTGCAATAATCGTTGGGGAATTCTGGTCAATACAACCACTTGCTCTAGAGATAGTCCCTGTTCTTGACGTAATGCCCAAAGTTGAGCGCCCATTTCTGCCAACTTTTCGGCTCGTTGTTGCTCTAATGAAAGTGATGGCTGGTGATTATTTTTCTTTCTTAGCCATTTCATGTCTGCTGACACTCCTTAACTCCACTGAATCAATAATTAGGTTGCGTTATCTGCTCTTGCAAAAACTGAATCTCATGATCTTTGAGGGAACGATATTTACCCTCTGACAAAAAAGGTTCTTTTGGAGTTTGTAATTGAATTGGGCCGATAGCAGTCCGATGCAGCTTGATTACTGGGTATCCTAACTGTTGAGCTATCCGGCGAATTTGGCGATTTCTTCCCTCCTGCAACACTATTTCTAAAAAACTTTGCTCGGCACGATGTTCTATTAGCTTTACCTTAGCGGCCCTGGTTTTTCTACCCTCCAGCATCACACCCTGACGCCACATTTGCAGTACTGCTTCTGGAGGGTGTCCTTCTACCAAGACACGATATGTCTTGGAAATACTGTGACGGGGATGGGTTAGTCCAAATGTGAGATTTCCGTCATTGGTGAGGATTAATGCTCCTGTAGAGTCTGCATCTAGACGCCCAACTGGGTGAATACCTGAACCCTCCCGTAATTCTTTCGGTAGTAGATCCAGGACTGTTGGTCTGCGGTGAGGGTCGTAGCAAGTCGAAACCACTCCTGCTGGTTTGTGCAGCAATAAATATATTAAAGCCGGGCGCTGCTTTTTAGATACAGGCTTACCATCAATAGCGATCGCATCTTTTTCGGGATCAACTTTTTGACCCAAATGCGCCAATACCCCATTGATCCGCACCCGTGAGTGCCTAATCATTTCTTCGGCTTCACGACGTGAGGCGATACCCCATTGAGCGAGAATTTTTTGTAACCGTGCCTCCATGTGAAATTGCTTATTTACTGTTAACAATTAAATGATATTTGCATTTTGTAGCGAGTAGGCATAAATGTTACATTTAAGGCAAGTTTTAATTGCTGTTCGATTGTTGAACAAATACTCATAAACAGATTGGTTAGATGCCAGAGCAAAATCCGCAAACAACAAATGTAAATAAAATCCGCATAATTACGCAGGTACTCACAACAGCCCTAAAGCTCTGGCTGAGAGCGCAAGTAAGTCAAATATCGGAATTAGAAGTAGAGATTAAAGCAAGCGATCGCCAAATTCTCTCTGGACGTATCCCCTTGGTATCTATTTTTGCTACTCATGCGGTTTATCAAGGTCTCCTGATTACAAAAATTCAATTAACGGCAGAAAATATTCAAATAAACATTGGTTCCGTACTCAAGGGAAAACCCCTACGGCTGTTAAAAACAGTACCAGTGGTTGGCAATTTGATCGTAGACGAGAACGATCTTAATGCTTCTCTCTCTTCTGACTTATTATCGACTGCTTTGAGCGATCTACTGGTTAAGGTTTTACCAACACATTTCCCAAAGTCACAACCAATTAATTGGCAAGAAATTATCCTTGATAACAACCAAATTATACTGCGAGGTATGAGAGTAACCAATAGTGAAACAATACCTCTAGAGATTAGCCTGGGCTTACAGTTACTCAGTGGGCATGAGTTTCAACTGGCACATATAAAAATTAAGCCCGACCAAGGGGATATATTAGAGGACAATCATGAGTACAATCTGGATCTTGGCTCAGATGTCGATATCCAAGAACTAACGCTGATCCCAGACAAGCTAGTGTGTCGTGGCAGGATTAACGTTAACCCTTGATGATGACTGATTACAAAATATTAATACCCTATTTTAATAGATATAGCGCCTCTTAGGGGATTAGGAGGACAAGGATGCATTTACTCCCCTCTCCCCTGCTTTCCCTGCTCCCCCTGCTTCCCCTGCTTAGTTACAGTAGCGGCAACAGCAATGTCACGAAATAATAAACCAAAGGAGCAGTGAAAATATAACTATCAGTACGGTCTAAAATACCACCGTGGCCGGGGATTAACTGCCCAGAATCTTTGACCCCAGCATCCCGCTTGAGCATAGACTCGGTAAGATCCCCCAAAAGGCTAGCAATGCCAATCAGTAAACCCAATGCTAAACCAGTGAAGGGGGATCTGGGCAAATGTAGATAATAGGCTCCTGCTATGGCTACAGCAACACTTGAAGTAATGCCAAAGACAGCCCCTTCTACAGTTTTTTTCGGGCTAATCTCAGAGAGACGAGTTTTCCCAAAGAATTTGCCAATAGTGTAAGCACCGATATCGGCTGCCCAAATACACAAAAAAGTCAGCAGTGTTGCTGTAAAACCTTGCGCTAAAGAAGCGGAATTTGCCTTTTCCCAGAAATCTGTCCAGGTTGTGGGCCAGTAACCTCCGAAAGGAAGGTTGCTAAAAGCAACACTATCAATTGCCCGTAATCGCACCCAATAACTCGGCAAATAACCTACGTAAAATAGCCCCATAATAGAAGCGGAAACATCAGCGATCGTGGCAAATTTGGGCTGAAACAGCAGGTAAAAACAAATAAGTGTGCCAGCAATTGGCATCACAGCGTCAGCTAAACTGCCATCAAGGGTACAAATTACCAGCAAAACTTGGCTGACAGCCATAGTGGTTTTAGCAGCCGGAGCGATGCCTCTGGCTCGTACTAAATTAAAATATTCCTGTTGACCCAAAAAGATGATAACCGCAAAGATGATGGTAAAGTACCAACCCCCCAAAAGGGTTGCAGAAAGAGCAAGAGCGATCGCAACAATTCCACTAATAATCCGAGACCAAGGCATAGAAATATTGGGTACTGGGTACTGGGTATTGGGTATTGGGTGTTGGGTATTGGGTATTGGGTATTGGTTACTGGGTATTGGTTACTGGGTATTGGGTATTTGGAAAACTTTTTCCCAGTCCCTAGTCCCTAGTCCCTAGTCCCTAACCCCTAGTCCCTAGTCCCCAGTCCCTAATCCAGTTTCTCACCACTGAGGATAAAAATGGGATCAACGGCGGTAAAGGTTTGAGAAAAGCCACGCGTCTCTAAGCGGTTAACCGCAGACTGGACGACTTCAATATTTCTAGCTCTTAACAGAGAAAAGCTCTGGGAAATAGCATACAGACTTTCTAGATTAGCAGCTGTGGCTACAACCCGACCGGATGGTGGCAAATAATGCCAAGCTGCTTGCAGAATTTCTTGAATGGGGCGTCCTCCCTCGATACAAACACGGTGAGGCGTAACCTTAAGATTATGTAAACACTCTGGGGCGCTACCTTCAATTACTTCGACATTTTTCACCTCAAAGCGATCGCAGTTACGCTTGATCAGATTAGCTACTTCTTCATCCCTTTCTATAGCGATAATCTGTCCCTTTGGACACAACAGCCCCACCTCTACCGGAATTGTACCCGTCCCTGCGCCAATGTCCCACAAAACAGAATCTGATTTTAGTCGCAGTTGGGCAATCAATAGCAGTCGGACTTCTCGCTGACTCAAGGGAATTCCTGGCAAATTTTCAAACAATTCATCGGGAATACCAGGGGTAATATAAGGCCAAAGTTGGGAGGGCATAGAATTACGCAATTATACTAAAGATATCGATTTGCCAAATTGAAAAGCTATAAGCTCTCAAAACTTTTCAAACGTAGCATTATAAGAAACCATAATGATTGGCGAAATATTAGGTGAGCGCTATGAAGTTCAGCAGCTACTAGGAAAAAAAGCAGGGCGGCGGACGCTATTAGCTCATGATTTGCAAACTCAGGAATTAGTTGTCATCAAGTTACTCTCTTTTGGTGGCGATTTTGAATGGGATGATTTAAAGCTGTTTGAGCGGGAAGCTGAAACTTTAAAATCTTTGTCACATCCCTTAATTCCTCAGTATTTAAACTATTTTGAGGTAAATTTACCAACTATCAAAGGATTTGCGCTGGTACAAACTTATATAAGAGCAAAAACTTTAGAGCAATACTTAGAAACTGGGCGAACTTTTACAGAAGCTGAAGTCAAACAGATAGCCAAAGCGCTTTTAGAGATTCTTATTTACCTACATAAGCTCTATCCGCCTGTAATTCACCGTGATATTAAGCCTAGCAATATTTTATTAGGGGAGCGTTCTGGTAATAGTGTTGGTCAAGTTTATTTGGTAGATTTTGGCTCAGTTCAGACTGTCCTCGCCACAGAGACAAGGACAAGAACTGTGGTAGGAACTTATGGCTATATGCCACCAGAGCAATTTGGTGGACGTACTGTTGCAGCATCTGACCTTTATAGTTTAGGCGCAACCTTAATTTATTTAATGACGGGTAATCACCCAGCCGATTTACCGCAAAAGGATTTTCGCATTCAGTTTGAACAAGCAGCTAATGTGAGTCCGAGTTTTAGCAATTGGCTAAAATGGATGATTGAACCCAGTTTAGAAGGGCGTTTTAGTTCTGCTGCCCAAGCTATCGCAGCCTTAGAGAAACCACAAGCGGCTAACTTACCTGCTTTAGTTGTTCGTAAACCAGACGGGAGTAAGATTCAACTAACCAAAAATTGGGATTCTCTAGAAATTATCATTCCACCATCTGGTTTTCATCCATCAATAGTATTCACAGGTTTATTTGCGATCGCCTGGAATTCATTTATCCTACTTTGGACAATTAGCGCTCTCTCAATAATCACTTTTCCTGGCAACATCCCCTTTGCCTTGTTCTCACTTCCTTTTTGGGGTGCTGGCTTTCTGATGGTGTATAAATTTATTTTTAATTTGTTTGGACGCATTTGCTTACGCCTGAATGCAGAACAAATTGCCCTAAGCCGGGAGTTGTTTAGTTGGAAATTTGAGCGTCCCCGTCCATCCCCAAGGCAAAGTGTTAATAAGTTGGTTTACATTCCAAAACACTTTACTAAAGGCTCTCAAGACACTAGAGTTGCCGTTCCAGCACAATTATATATTTGCTCAGGATTACAAAAATATCAGATTAGTGGAAACGATGTCGGTATTAAATCCGAAGTAGAGCTTGAATGGTTAGCTCATGAATTAAGTGAATGGTTAGGTTTACCAATCACCAATCCAATGGTAAGTTAGTTGAGCTAATTATTTAATTCTTAATTAAAAAGTCTGAGCGTTGGTTTTCGGCGCTCAGACTTTTTTGATTCGTTTTTCTTACACCCTAAACAAAGGCAAAGGATTCAGGACTTTTCATCAAAAGCGATAATGGCATTTTTTACTATCATTCTTCCTTCAGCGATGCCATGTCAATCACAAAGCGGTATTTCACATCGCTTTTTAGCATCCGCTCGTATGCTTGGTTGATCTTCTGAATCGGGATAAGTTCGATGTCACTGACGATATTGTGTTCAGCGCAGAAGTCGAGCATTTCTTGTGTCTCCTGAATCCCGCCGATCATCGAACCGCCAATTACTCGGCGCTTAAAAATCAAGTTACTGATGCTGGGTGATGGGTGCGGATTTTCCGGTACACCAAGCAAGCATAGCGTACCACCACGCTTAAGCAACTGAGTGTATGCGTCCAGGTTGTGCGATACCGAAACCGTGTTGAGAATGAAGTCGAAGGTATTGATATGCTTGTTCATCTCATTGCTGTTTTTTGAAATGACAACCTCATCGGCTCCGAGGCGCTTGGCATCTTCCGTCTTTCCTGACGACGTTGTGAACAGCACAGTGTAAGCACCAAAAGCGTGGGCTAATTTTAGCCCCATGTGTCCCAACCCACCAAGTCCGACGATACCTACCTTATCGCCTTTGCCAACTTTCCAGTAGCGCAAGGGCGAGTACGTCGTGATCCCCGCGCACAACAGAGGTGCGACGCCAGCGAGATCCAGCTTTTCCGAAACGCGTAGTACGTAATTTTCATCCACGACTATTTGGTTTGAATAACCCCCATAAGTCGTTTTCCCTGTCTGCTTCTCTGGGCTGTTGTAGGTAAAGATAATTTCGTTATCACAGTACTGCTGAAAACTCTCTCGGCAGTTTGGACAGGTGCGGCAAGAATCGACCATACAACCAACGCCAGCAGCCTCGCCTACCTTGAACTTGGAAACCTGGTTACCAATCTTCACTACACGACCAACGATCTCATGTCCAGGTACGACAGGGTAAACCGTATTTTTCCACTCGTTATGGACTGTATGCAGATCAGAGTGACACACGCCACAGTAAAGGATCTCAATCTGTACATCGTGCGGTCCTAGCTCTCGCCGCTCGAAAGTGAACAAGCCCAGTGGTGTAGTTGCACTTTGGGCTGCGTATCCAAGACTCTTAATCACAGATGATCTCCTTTTTACTAAGTTCTGTCATAGGTTTTATGAACCTTATTCAAAGTTTTCTGACTCAGTTCCTCGAAACTGCTGATATCCTTCGTAATTAACAGACCAAGGTTATTCCTACTCAGCATTAAATGCTAGGACAGTCAAGTGACCTCCTTCTGCCCGAATTCGTCTCAATATTTTCCGAACAATGTCCCCGATGAATCCGCTTTTGATAGCTGCATGAAAATGAGTATAGAGAAATCAGGCTGCTCTAAGTCAACCATCATAAGTATGAGACAGCAATTAGATTGACTATAAGCAACAAAGCGCTGCAAAAAGTTTTAAAGATAAATGCCCTATTTCTATTGAATTAGGACTTACGCATTGACAAGAAATACTAAATATAAATAAGTTTAAAAACCACATCTTTCGTAAGGGCACAGCAATGCTCATAAGTGTCAATTTAAGCTAAAACTCCTTTAAAACCTCGTTAAGAGCCTCTGGCTGGAAATGCTCCTCATTGGGCTGCTGCCGCGAGTCAGGGAGGCAGCGCCTCCATTATGTATTCCCAGTCGGAGACTGGGAACAAGACAACAAGACAATCTCTCAAAGCTTTGTCTAGACTGCTTTTTACATAGGACTTACGCAAAACTATACGCTGTAAGGGCAATACCCTGCGGGAAGCCCTCCGGGTGACGCTCGTACCTCTCTACGAGACGCTGCGCGAACGCTAACGCTGCGCTAACAGCAGTCGCTCATGGGGGAAACCCCCAGACGCTCGTACCTCTCTACGAGACGCTGCGCTATCGCCCTTGGCGTCTCCCCTTCTCTACGAGACGCTACGCGAAGGGAGAAGACCGCGCTGCTTCACCGCTTTGCGTCTACATGAATTGCCCCTACCTGAAAATAAGGGTTTCGGCTATTGTTTGCGTAAGTGCTGTTACGTTCAGTTGGCACGTATGAGCATTGCTGTGCCCCTACAGCATGGTGTATTTACGATCGCAAAATAATTAAGAAAAGTCTGAAATAAATTATGCATCGTTGTTAATGCACATAATGATGCATTTGTACAGCGTGTAAGTTGTATGAATTTATTTATACCGTGTTTTTGCAATAGCATTGAACGCTTATCAATCGCGGATTCATCAGATTTGAGCCATCAATGTCTATATTTAATTACAGATGCCTTAGAGGAAATTTATATGTTTGGACTGGGATGGCCAGAAATAGCTGTAATTACCATAGTCGCTGTTCTCATTTTTGGCCCAAAAAAAATTCCCGAACTGGGAACCGCACTGGGCAAAACCCTACGAGGGTTTAAGGAGGAGATGAAAACTCCCAGTGACGAAACCAATTCGGAACAAGAAAAACAGTAATTAAAGTAGTCAAAATACAAAAGACAGGAGGAGGCAGTGCGATCTTCTCCTGACTACAGCAAGGTATTAACAACAGAAGAAGGTGTACTTCCATTTTGGGAATCGATGACAGTTGTGCCGGGATTTTGTTGGTGTGTCTCTTCCTTGGCTAAACCACGCAGCTTAATTAACTTAATAGCGCGAGTGACGCTTTCTGGCAAAATTACCACCAGACTGTTATCAGGAGCCATGTCTAAGCCTTTATTTATCGCTTGGGTTTCATCGAGAATGGACTCATAGCGGCTATCAGGCTTAACTGAGGTGATGCCTTGAATAATCAACTGGGCAGCTGAACCCCGTAGGCGTCCACGCGTATCATCATCTTCTTTGATAATGATGTAATCAAAAATTTGTGCTGCTAATTTGCCCAAAGTAACAAAGTCTTCATCGCGGCGATCGCCTGGCCCACCAATTACGCCAATCCGTTGTCCTGTAGTCCAGTTCCGCACAAACGAACCCACAGCTTCGTAACTGGCTGCGTTGTGGGCATAGTCTACTAAAGCGTGGTAGTTGCCTAAATTAAATAGATTCATTCGTCCTGGCGTTTGACTAACTGAAGCCCGGAAGCTCTTCAAACCAGCACGAATCTGCTCAATTGTGACGTTTTGCACGAATGCTGCCAAACTTGCAGCTAAAGCGTTGGCAATCATAAACGGCGCACGTCCGCCCATTGTTAAAGGTATATTTTCTGCTCTTTCTATGCGGTGTGTCCAATCACCTTTAACAATTGACAAATAGCCATTTTCATATACTGCCGCGACTCCGCCCTTTTGAATGTGCTTTCGCACCAATTCCGAGTCGGGATTCATTGTGAAGTAAGCAATATTAGCCTTAGTTTTTTCTGACATGGCAGCGACGCGGCGATCGTCGGCGTTAAGCACCGCGTAGCCATCAGGGAATACAGCTTCAGTTACTACACTTTTGAGGTTAGCTAACTGCTCAATGGTATCTATATCGCCAATTCCTAAGTGGTCGGAGGCTACATTCAAAACCACGCCCACATTTGCTGCTTCAAAGCCCAATCCAGAGCGGAGAATGCCACCGCGAGCTGTTTCCAGTACTGCTACCTCCACTGTGGGATCTTGGAGGATGAGGTGGGCACTTTGAGGGCCTGTGTTATCGCCAGCTTCAACTAAGTAATCGCCGATATATGTTCCATCTGTGGTAGTATAACCTACTACTTTGCCAGTCTGTTTGTAAATATGTGCAAGTAGTCGGGTCGTAGTAGTTTTGCCATTAGTACCCGTGACGCTGAGGATCGGAATTTGGCTAGATTGCTCGTTAGGAAACAGCATATCCATCACTGCGCCAGCGACGTTGCGAGGAATACCTACGCTTGGGGCAACGTGCATTCGGAAGCCAGGAGCGGCGTTAACTTCGACAATCACGCCATCCACTTCCCGCAGCGGACGGCTAATATCCGTGGTGACGATATCAAGTCCGGCGATATCCAAACCGATAATCTTGACTACGCGTTGTGCCAACCAAAGATTTTCTGGGTGAATTTCATCGGTACGATCTACGGCACTACCACCTGTACTCAAATTGGCTGTTGCTCTGAGATAACAAATAGTGCCCTTGGGTGGCACGCTATTTAGGGTATAGCCTTGCCTTTCTAGCAGCTGGTAGCTGGTGCGGTCTAGTTCAATCTTGGTTAGGACGTTATCATGTCCTTCACCGCGATTTGGGTCAAGGTTTGTTTCCTCAATCAGTTCGGCAATAGTGGATCTGCCATTGCCAATCACATGAGCCGGGACGCGTTCGGCTACTGCTACTACTTTGCCATTTACCACCAGTACCCTGTGGTCGCGTCCAACATAATATCTTTCGACAATAATTGACCGGGAAACCTGTCTTGCAGCTTCGTATCCTGCTTCAGCTTCTTCCCAAGTTCTGATATCAATGGTGATCCCACGTCCATGATTGCCATCCAGTGGCTTGATGACGATGGGATAGCCGCCAACGTATTCAATAGCTTGTACCAAATCGTCTAAGAAGTTGATCACCGTACCTCTAGGTACTGGCGCACCAGCAGCAGCGAGGATGCGTTTAGTGGCTTCTTTATCGCAAGCTAGTTCTACGCCGAGAATGCTGGTGTTATCCGTCATTGTGGCCTGCATCCGCTTCTGATTCACGCCGTAGCCTAGCTGAATCAAAAAGCGGGCTTCCAGAGACATCCAGGGAATACCTCTTTTTTCTGCTTCTTTGACGATCGCTTCAGTAGAAGGGCCTAAGGATGCATCACGAACAAAGTCTTTCAGGTCTTGGATATCTTGGTCTAGTTCTGCCTTGGGATAACGGCCTCGATCAACGATACTCTGGCACAGCCGCACTGCTGCTCGTCCAGCGTAGCGTCCCGCTTCCTCATTCAGATACTCGATTACTACTTGGTAAATTCCGGGTGTGGCAGTTTCGCGGGTGCGACCAAAGCCGACATGCATACCAGCTAATTCCTGGAGTTCAAGGGCTACGTGTTCCACGATATGGCCGATCATAGTGCCTTCTTTGACTCGCATCAAAAAACCACCACGACAGCCAGGGGAACAATAATGACCCTCCAGACTCGGCAGCGCCTCAACTAATCCTTCATAAAAGCCAGGGATTTCATTCGAGGGCGTCTCGCCAAGGGTTTCTAGATCGAGGCGCATGACGATCAGTTTGTGGCGTCGAATGCTCCAATAGTTTGGGCCGCGTAAGGTCTGGATCTTGAGGATTCTCATGGGAATAGGTAGATGGAGATTCGGAACCAAAATTCTAGTTTCTTACTGGAATTGACCGCTAAACTGTTCATTGCAAACAGTTTTTTCTTTTTACATGGTATTCTTATCATTTTTCTACAGTAAGAAATGAATGTGCGGTCAACTCAGTGTAACCTCAGATACTCTATCCCGTCAGCTGGAGATTCGGTGTACAGCAGGCAATACAGTGCGCTGGTACAAGTGGAAGCGATCGCCGTAGCTGAGGATATGGAGACGTAAATTATGCACTGTTAATGGTTCATTAGCACCGACATGGGGTTCGTTGGTATGGGTGGCTTCAGTGGGATCAACAATGGTGACACTGCCTTTACCCATAACTTGTAGCCAACCATCACGTTCAAACACTGCACAAGTATCTTCGTCAATGCCAATGCCTAAGCGATCGGGGTGAGCTGCGATCGCACTAATCAGCCGTCCCATGCGATTACGGTTGTGAAAGTGTTGGTCAACAATTACTTCCGGAATAAATCCCAAACCCGTTGCCATATCGACTAGTGAACGATTTGGCGACTCTCCACTACCGCCGCCAGCAATCATATGATGCCCCATCACTGCCGCTCCTGCACTTGTGCCTGCTAGCGTAAGTTGCCCCGCCCTCACCCGCTGCCGAATAATTTCCATTGCTGGCGTATCTGCCAATACGCCACAAAGACGCAGTTGGTCTCCTCCTGTCAAAAATACACCACTACAACCTTCTAAGGATGCTTTGATCTGGGAGGCTTCACACTGTTCCCGTTCGCGGATGTCTAAAATCTCTACCTTCTGGGCACCCATTTCTTCAAAAATGCGAATATACCTACCACCGATAATGGCCGGTTCGCGAGAGGCAGATGGAATAATTGTAATATAAGCCTTACTAGCACCAGCACGTCCAAAAAAAGTTCGTAGGATTTCGCGTCCATGAACTTTATCTTCTGCGCCTCCGATAACCAGAACGGCGGTTTTAGTTGCTTGGGGTGTCCTCATTTCTAGCGATTTAGCTTGTAATTGCGGCATTTTGTTTCTCCTGTCAACAACTTCAGGTGAATTTAACAAGGTTCAGTTGCAGCCATGATTTTTGCGCTTTGCTTCTTTGAGAGGACACTTTTTGGAAGTTTGGAACTGGGGAAAGCCACTCTCCAAATTCTCGCTTAACGCTCGCGTTGCCTCAGTCTAAACGTGTTCGTTCCCATCCCTCAAAGCCAGGGCCTTGTTTTTCACCTGTCCACTTGCAGCAGGGCAAAATAGTCTTTAGGGGGCTAGATTCCACCTCTGAGGCTGGGGACGAGCAGGTAAGACTACGCTTTTTTCTGAGGCTGGCTCGATGCATCCTGGAAGTTGTTAACTTGATATGATTATTAATTTAAATGTAGTTGTGACAACATTTAAACATAAATTAAGTAATTAGAAAAACTTTTGATCTCATCTAAAATCCAAGAGTCCTGGTAGTTTTAGATACTATTGATAAAGTTTAACTGGAGTTTGACTCGACCTCGGCTTGGCGGTGTTTGCTAGACATCCAAATTTAAGATTAGTGTCCTCGAATACGAATAACTGTGCGCTTTGATATAGTTACACTTTTTCCTGACTGTTTTAACTCTGTTCTCAATTCTGGCTTGCTGGGTAAAGCCTTAGCCAAACAGATTGCCGAAGTGCATCTGATTAATCCACGGGACTTTACCTCTGATAAGCACCGAAAGGTGGATGATGAACCCTACGGTGGCGGCGTAGGGATGCTAATGAAGCCAGAACCTATTTTTAGCGCTGTGGAGTCGCTGCCGATTCTACCCCGAAGAGAAATAATTTTGATGAGTCCACAGGGCCAAACAATTAATCAACCTCTTTTAAAAGAATTGGCGACAAATTATGACCAGTTAGTAGTTATTTGCGGACATTACGAAGGAGTGGATGAGAGGGTGCTGCATTTAGTAACTCGTGAAGTATCTTTAGGCGATTTTATTCTGACTGGCGGGGAAATTCCAGCAATGGCTTTGATTAATGGCGTAGTGCGGCTAATACCAGGAACTGTAGCCAAAACGGAGTCCCTCACAGCAGAAAGTTTTGAGGAAGGGTTGTTGGATTATCCCCAATATACTCGTCCTGCTAATTTTCGCGGTTTGAAAGTGCCTGATGTCTTGCTCAGTGGAAATCACGCAGCGATCGCCCGGTGGCGCCACGAACAACAAATTCAAAAAACCCGCGATCGTCGCCCCGATCTTCTAGAGGAATGGCAGCAGGGGAAGCGGAGGGAGCAGGGGAGGCAGGGGGAGCAGGGGAAGCAGGGGGAGAATAATAATTTCTAACTCCTGACTAATGACTAATGACTAATAACAAATGACTAAAATTCGTATTGGTAATGGCTACGATATTCACCAACTGGTGAGCGATCGCGCTTTGATTTTAGGTGGAATTCAAATTCCCCATGAACTGGGTTTGTTGGGGCACAGTGACGCTGATGTGTTAACGCACGCGATTATGGATGCCATGCTTGGGGCATTATCTTTGGGCGATATTGGTCATTATTTTCCGCCTAGCGATCCCCAATGGGCGGGAGCAGATAGTTTAGTACTATTAACTCAAGTACATCAACTGATTCGGGATCAAGGTTGGCAGGTGGGAAATATTGACTCGGTAGTAGTAGCAGAACGTCCAAAATTAAAACCGCATATTCACAATATGCGCGACAAACTAGCGGCGATTTTAGAATTAGAATCAAATCAAATTGGCATCAAAGCTACTACTAACGAAAAATTAGGTCCCGTTGGACGTGAAGAAGGTATATGTGCTTATGCTGTTGTCTTGCTAGTTGCTTCAGAGTAACTTTTTTTAGCCTCTGATAAAGATATTGAAGACTGATTAGGATAGAAATAGATTTGAAACTATGAAATTTTTTAGAAAAATATTTCTGGCAATGAAACATTTTTGGTTGCCAATAATTCTAACTTCAGCAACAGCACTTACACTTACCGCTTGTAACCCAGCTAACTTCAAAAGCACAGCTGCTCAAGTGCCGCAATTGGTAAGTGCCATTCTCAGCGATCCCAAAACTTTTAATTATCCTCTCAGTCAAGAGGTTCCTAATGTTTTTCCTCTGATTTATGAAGGATTGACAACTGAAAACCCCATAACGGGCGAAATCGAGCCTTCTTTAGCGGAATCTTGGGAAATATCTGATGACAAATTGCGGTTTCTCTTTACCCTACGTCAGGGATTGAAATGGTCTGATGGGCAGCCTTTAACAGCAGATGATGTAGAATTTACCTACAACGATATTTATCTTAACGAAGCGATTCCCACAGACGCTAGAGATGTGCTACGAATTGGTGAAAGTAGGGCATTGCCAAAGGTACGAAAAATCGATGCTCGACGCATTGAATTCACAACTCCAGAACCATTTGCGCCATTCTTGGGAACTCTAGGACTGCCAATTTTACCTGCTCATACCCTAGAACCATCTATAAAGACAAAAGACCAAGAGGGTAAGCCAATATTTTTGTCTAAGTGGGGGGTTGATACTCCTCCGGATCAAATTATTGTTAATGGCCCTTACAAGCTAGAGCGCTATAACACAAGTCAGCGTGTAGTGTTCAGGCGCAATCCCTACTATTGGCGCAAAGGGCCAAAAGGAGAATCCCAACCTTATATTGAACGGATTGTGTGGCAAATTGTGGAATCAACAGATACTTCCTTGCTGCAATTTCGTTCTGGCGGGTTAGATACTGTAGGAGTATCACCAGATTATTTTTCTTTGCTAAAGGTGCAAGAAGATCAGGGAAATTTCAAAATTTTTAATGGTGGGCCAGCAACAGGTACGACGTTTGTTTTCTTTAATTTAAATAAAGGTAAAAGGGATGGAAAACCCCTGGTTGATCCAATAAAATCGCGTTGGTTTAATACTGTAGAATTTCGGCAGGCAGTAGCCTATGCGATTGACCGACAAACAATGATTAACAACACTTTTCGGGGTTTGGGGAAACCACAAAATTCACCGATTTCCGTGCAAAGCCCTTATTATCTGTCGCCTGAAGAAGGTCTAAAAGTTTATAACTACAATATACAAAAAGCGAAGGAACTGCTACTAAAAGCAGGATTCAAATATAACGACAAAAACCAATTAATCGATGCTCAAGGAAACCGCGTCCGCTTCTCATTGCTCACCAATGCTGGTAATAAAATCCGTGAAGCGATTGGATCGCAGATTAAACAAGACCTGAGTAAAATTGGTATTCAAGTTGATTTTACTCCTCTGGCATGGAATACTTACACAGATAAGCTATCAAATTCATTAGACTGGGAAGTTTCTATGCTGGGTTTGACTGGTGGTTTGGAACCAAATGATGGGGCTAATGTCTGGTCTCCCGAAGGTGGATTACACATGTTTAATCAGAAACCTCAGGCAGGACAAAAGCCAATTGAAGGTTGGGAAGTGGCTCCTTGGGAAGCAGAAATCGCTAAGTTATATATTCAAGGAGCAAGGGAATTAGACCCAGCAAAGCGGAAAGAAATTTATGCTGAAACTCAAAGGATTACCCAAGAAAATTTACCATTTATTTATCTGGTTAATCCCTTATCAATGTCAGCAGTGCGTAATCGCTTTGAAGGTATCCAATACTCTGCACTTGGTGGTGCATTCTGGAATATTCATGAAATCAAAATAACGGATTAGTCATTAGTTGTTAGTCAGTGGTTAGTAGCAAGAATAAAGGATAAAGGACTAATGACCAATGAAAAAAATTTGCGATCGCTCCTCGAAGCGGTTGCTAATGGTAAAGTTACGCCAGATACGGCATTAGACTCACTCAAAGGCTTAACTTATGAATCTGTGGGTGAGTTTGCCAAAATTGACCACCATCGTCAGTTAAGAACTGGTTTTCCAGAGGTGATTTGGGGTCCTGGTAAAACTCCCGACCAAATTGCTCAAATTATGCAGGTGATGCGCCTCCGTAATCCGGTAGTGATGGCAACCCGCATTGAATCAGCAGTTTATACCGCACTGCAATCAAAAGTTAGCGGTTTGCGATATTACGAATCGGCGCGAATTTGTGCGATCGCTCCTTCTACCATCGAACCACAATTTCAGGGTGAAATTGGCATTCTTTCTGCTGGTACTGCTGATTTACCCGTTGCTGAAGAAGCTGCTGTCACTGCTGAACTTTCTGGTTTCCGGGTGCAGCGCCTCTGGGATGTTGGCGTTGCTGGGATTCACCGCTTATTAAGTAACCGCCACCTGATTGAGTCAGCATCGGTGTTAATTGTCGTGGCGGGGATGGAAGGCGCTTTACCCAGCGTTGTCGCGGGTTTAGCGAGTTGTCCTGTAATTGCCGTACCTACCAGCATCGGTTATGGTGCAAGTTTTGGCGGTTTAGCACCTTTATTGACAATGCTTAACTCTTGTGCTGCGGGAGTAGGCGTAGTCAATATCGATAATGGTTTTGGCGCAGCAGTTTTGGCGGGACAAATTTTGCGGACTGCCGAGAAATTGCGGTTGGCATCGGCTACATCTTGAGTTAAGACATTGAGGTTATATGCAATATTTTCAGTACATCATCAGTAATTTATGTAAAAAATCAACTGATACTGAAATTTGCCACCCGCAACCTCTTAATTACCAAATATGAGCCATTACAGCGATTTGATATCTCAGTTATATTGGCATTTGCCTGTAAATTTGACAGCACTAGCACAAACAATTACCGACCCAGACCTCATGGGTCAGATTCAAAAATCTTGGAACCACTTTATACAAACAGGTCAAGTGTGGGCATTATTGATTGGTTTAGTCATTGGTTATATCATTCGGAATCTAACTAGCTACGGTTAAAGTAATTTTAGATTTTAGATTTTGGATTTTAGATTGATGATTAATCTAAAATCCAAAATTGATGCCCACTCCTCTCATATTTATGACCAAAGAAGAAACTTGGAGCCAGCGGTTTGAATCAGCGTTGCATCCAGCGATCGCTCGTTTTAATGCCAGTATAGGTTTTGATATTGAATTAATAGAATATGACCTGACTGGTTCTCAAGCCCATGCCAAAATGCTCGCTCACACGGGCATTATCTCCCAACAAGAAGGAGAGCAACTGGTTGCAGGTTTAGAACAAATTCGCCAAGAGTACCGCCAGGGCAAATTTCAGCCTGGTGTCGATGCTGAAGATGTACATTTTGCCGTTGAACGACGACTGACAGAAATTGTCGGCGATGTGGGTAAAAAGCTGCATACAGCGCGATCGCGTAATGACCAAGTTGGCACTGATACTAGACTCTACCTCCGCGACCAAATCCAACAAATCAAAAACGAATTGCGAGAATTTCAAGGGGTTTTACTAGATATAGCCGAAAAGCACGTTGAAACCCTGATTCCTGGCTATACTCACCTACAACGCGCCCAACCCTTGAGTTTAGCTCACCACCTCTTGGCATACTTTCAAATGGCGCAACGCGACTGGGAACGCTTAGGAGATGTTTCTCGCCGCGTCAATATCTCACCCTTGGGATGCGGTGCTTTAGCTGGAACTACTTTCCCCATTGATCGCCACTACACAGCCAAACTTTTGCATTTTGACGATATTTATGCTAATAGCCTCGATGGAGTGAGCGATCGCGATTTTGCGATCGAATTCTTGTGTGCTGCTAGCTTGATTATGGTTCACCTCAGCCGCCTTGCAGAAGAAGTCATTCTTTGGTCATCTGAAGAATTTCGCTTTGTCACTCTCAAAGATAGCTGTGCCACGGGTTCCAGTATTATGCCCCAAAAGAAAAACCCCGATGTACCAGAATTGGTGCGGGGAAAAACTGGGCGTGTATTCGGTCATCTCCAGGCGATGTTAGTGATTATGAAGGGGCTACCCCTGGCGTATAACAAAGACCTGCAAGAAGATAAAGAAGGTCTATTTGATAGCGTCAACACAATCAAAGCCTCTTTAGAAGCAATGACAATTTTGCTTAGGGAAGGCTTGGAATTTCGTACCCAGCGGTTAGCAGCAGCTGTGACGGAAGATTTTTCTAACGCTACCGATGTAGCAGATTATCTGGCAGCACGAGGCGTTCCTTTCCGGGAAGCTTACAATCTTGTGGGTAAGGTGGTAAAAACTAGTATTGCCGCAGGTAAACTCCTGAAAGATTTGAAATTGGAAGAGTGGCAACAAATACATCCGGCATTTGCAGCAGATATTTATGAGGCGATATCCCCCCGTCAAGTTGTGGCAGCCCGCAACAGTTACGGTGGTACTGGCTTTGTACAGGTAAGGAAAGCACTCATAGCCGCCCGCGCTCAAATCGCTGTCGAGTAATAAATAAGGGCGCACATTTGTACGCCCTAAAAAATAAATAATCTAAATAACAAGGATTAAAGCAGACAGCTTATTCAGTGTCAGCTGCTGCTGCTCCTTCTTCTTCTTCACTCTTTGGTGGTCTTTGTTGGAACCTTCTCTGCATTCTTCCTGTAGTAGTCCGTTTACGAAACTTTCTGGCATACGCCTGGTTCCGTAGCGCCTTTTCTTTTTTCGGGTTACGGCGCTTGGCCATGTTCACCTCATTAATAAACAACAAAAAAGTAGCAACTAGGCATCACGTAGGCAATATCAGCTACCAATGTTCTTGATATACTTGTAGCCTAGTGCAGCAATAAATACGCTTTAAACAGTGTACTAGTCTACCGCATTTAACCTGGTTTTGTCAATAATAATTTAGAATTATCCCCACCAGCTAGACGAAAAATACCTTTTATATAGATGTAAATTAGCTAATTAGTTGTTGTTCTTAGAACAAACCAATCAATATTATCAAGAATTAAGTGGCGGTCTCAAACCCAGCTTAATTGTCTCTTATAAATTCTAAATTTTAGATTCTGACTTGTTAATTCAGATTATTTTTTTGAATGTGTGCTGAAAAACAATTAGTGATAAGCTGTCGCGCATTTAATTTGCACATCTTTTCGTGTTGGCTGTTGACTGTTGACAGTTGAGAGTTAACCGTCAGCGGTCAACGAACTTAGGAAGTGACTGTGTAATTTCAAAGCGTAATAGTTTAGCTGGTTTGGATAAGGCTAATGTTAGTTATAAACTGAAAAATTTTCTGATTTAACAAATTTTATGTATATATGAATACAGTGCTTCTATTGAAACTTGATGTTAGAATTAATAGTATTCTACGTAAATCGTGAGAATAAAATCTCAACCCACAAACATTTATGTATAAAACAAAACTCAGCAAAAAGATTAGTTGAGTTTATGTAAGTGGTAGAGAACTATAAAATACAATACAGAAATTTTGAAGATTGAACGTTATTGCTTTTTTTCCGGCAGCTGTCCAGTCCACACGTAGCTTATGGCGTATTGGACAAACAGTATTGGGTATTATATTTCGTCATCCCATTACTGGCACTAGTATCATCCCAATTTTACCCGATGGTCGGATAGTACTGATCCGGCGACGTGATGATGGTCTTTGGGCATTACCTGGAGGCATGGTAGATTGGGGAGAAGATATTCCTAACACAGTCCGCCGGGAATTGATGGAAGAAACCGGGCTAGAATTGGTGAAAATTAATCGTTTGGTAGGAGTTTACTCTGCACCAGACCGTGATCCCAGAATCCATTCAATTTGTATTGTGGTTGAAGCCGAGGTGCATGGGACAATGGAGATTAAGGATACTTTGGAAGTCATGGAAATCCAAGCTTTCTGTCCGAATTTCTTACCTTCAGGACAAATGTCTCACGACCATACTCGGCAGTTGCAAGATTACTTAAATGGCTTGACAACATTGGCATAATAATATTTTGTCATTAGTCATTTGCCTTTTGTCAGATGCTAATGACTAATGACTATTTATTATGATGCTAAAAGCTAACTACTAAATAAAAAATGGATATACTATTCCGCAACTCCCGGAGAAAGCTCTCTCAAGGGTTGATATTCTGGCGTGAAGTCGGTGAAAAAACTCCTATAATTTTTTTACATGGTGCTTGGAATGAGAGCAGTCAATGGTTATCTGTGATGGAGTCCCTTGCACAAGATTTCCATTGCTTTGCACCTGATTTGCTAGGGTTTGGTGAGTCAGAAAATCCGAATATCCACCATTCGATAGATTTACAAGTAGAGTGTTTAGCTGAGTTTGTACAAGCTGTCAAGCTAGAAAAAGTTTATTTAGTAGGGCATTCTCTTGGAGGTTGGATTGCTGCTAGCTATGCTTTAAAGTATCCAGAGAAAGTTGATGGTGTAGTATTGCTAGCTCCAGAGGGCGTAGAGATAGCAGGACAAGAAGAGTATTGTCGAAAGATGCGGCGATTATTGAATTATCCACCCCTAATAGTTAAATTGTTGCGATCGCTAACTCCCTTAACTAAAGTCCTGGGTTGGCATGACAAAATTGCACAGGATTTGCAGATGCGTCAGGCGCTGTTGCCGTATCCCATAGGTTGCCAGTTACTTTTCAAACGGCAACAAGCAGAAATTGAAGCGGAATTAGTACAAAAGCGGCTTTACATGATAGATGTGCCGATTTTTATTTTACAAGGTGGCCAAGATACACCAGATGCTTTAGCTAAGAGCCGAGTTTATGCTCAATTGATGCCGAAAGTCGAGTTGAAAACGATTGCCCATGCCGGAAATGACTTACCAGAATCTTGTGCTGGGGTTGTAGCAATCGAAATTCGGGAGTTTATTGAAAGTATTTTAAAAAGCCATAATTTCAACGAATTAAACTAGGTCATTCAGGGTTTGTTGCCAATCCACTACACATATTCCTTCGCTCTCAAACCGTGATATGTGTTTCAAGTTTGTTGTCACAACTATGACCCGAGCAAAACTCTTCAATTGGATAATTGCCTGAGCAGCAAGAATTACATCACCATCCAAACTTTCATTACTTGCTGTAGAGTTTCCCCTGGTTTCTTACCCATGCCCATAATTCGGCTGCTTTTCGCATAGTTTCGGGAGTCAGGGGTATAAGACAAATTTGGCTAAGTTTGTTGAGGCGGTCTATACTTTTTTGTTTTCCTTGTCTCAATAGTTCACGCCGAAGCTCATAATCGGCTATTTCTGGCACACGTATAACAGTTTCGGTTTTCTGTAAAGATTTCAACCACTGTTGAACTTTTGGGTCTACTTTTGGATGCTTACTTGGCTCAAAGGATGAGTGTCTAGCAATATGGCTCTACTCATCTTTGTTACTATACTGACATCTAATTCTGATTCAAGCCTACCTCAATCTCTGGGTATATTTGTTCATCATATCCAGATTCATCAGCCATCCATTCGTCAACTAGTTCTATTACCTTTTCTAAAGAGTCATCCCCTTTTGCTTGCGATTTAGAAAATTGGACAACTTGATATTCATCTAAATTAATGTGTTCTAAGTTTTCTGAGATAATAGCGGATCTGATCTGACCTCTTATACTCGACCCCGGAATCATAGGGGGGAATACAGCAGCGATATCAATGTCTCTCGTTTCACTAGAAACAGATATTGCTCTTTGATAGCTTCCAACACTCAAAATATTGGACAGTGGAGAAGATTTTTCCTCAATCAACGCATCGATTCTTGCCCTAACTTTCAAAAGATCCACTAAAGAAAGGGCAGCGAGTTGTTGCATAATTACATAAAGCGATGATGCTTTGGGCATAACTTCATTATGAGTAAACTTTTTTCTTCATTTTATTCGATCTGTGCTATTACCCATTACTATTTCGCGCATTCCCAAAAATATTAAATTGGGTTCTACAATCAAACGTGGTGCAATTTCAGGATATAAAGCTTGCAGATAATTTAGTAATAAAATGCGATCGCCCCCTTTAATTGCAATCTTCCCATTAGGAAACAATTGCAACCATGCCTCAATAAAATCTTTAATTCCAGCTAATATTGTATAAATTACTCCACTTTGAATAGCTTCTGTAGTATTGAGAGCAAAACGCGGTGGTAGAGATGGGAAATTTTGCATTTTCACTAATGGTAATTGTCCCGTTTGTTGACCGAGAGTTGCAAATTGCAAACCTAATCCCGGCAAAATTGCACCTCCAATCAGACATTGGTTTGCATCCGCAGCTGTAAAAGTCAGTGCTGTCCCAGCATCAATCACTAATATTGGAAAACCCCACGTTTTCCCCGCACCCCACAAAGCTAAAGCGCGGTCAATTCCTAGTGTAGGATAAACACCTTTTAGTGGTACTTGGTCTAAGGTAATAACCCGAATATTGGGGTAAATTTGCCAAATAGTAGTTTGGCTGGGAACTACAGAGGCTATGAAGAGAGGGGGGAGAGACCCAAAGAGAGGGAGGGAATTGTCTCGGTGTCCTTCTTGTTCATCAGTTCTCTGATGGGGTGGAAAAATTTTCTCTAGTAAATCATTCAGGGTTTTACATTCAGCTAGCTGTTGTATAACAGACTCAGGTAGATGGCCGGTATCCCAAGCTGAGTAAAGCATTTCGCCTAGAAATAATGCCCAATGCAGCTGGGAATTACCAATTTCCAACGCTAGCCAAATTTCTTCTCTGTGTTCTCTGTGCCTCTGCGGTTTCACACTTTTAACTTTTTTAAGTCAGCTATAGGTTTTTTAATAAAAATTAACATTCAAGCCGTGTAACAATAAAAGAAGAGGAACAAATACTCATTGTGTCAAGGAGGGGAGTTATGGTAGCACTCACCGAAAAAACTGAAAAACGGCTCACCATACAGACTGTGGAAATTGCTCAAGAGACGACGGCTATTCGCTCTTTGGATTGGGATCGCGATCGCTTCGATATTGAGTTTGGTCTGCAAAACGGTACTACTTATAACTCGTTTCTCATCCGTGGGGAGCAGACTGCTTTAGTTGATACCTCCCACGAAAAGTTTCGTCAACTATACTTTGATACGCTCACCGGACTAATTAAGCCAACAGAGATTGATTATTTGATTATCAGCCACACCGAGCCAGACCACAGCGGTTTAGTTAAAGATTTGCTACAAATGGCTCCAGAAATTACCGTTGTCGGTTCTAAAGTGGCGATTCAGTTTCTTGAGGATTTGGTACATCAGCCATTTAAACGGCGGATTGTGAAAAATGGCGATCGCTTAGATTTGGGCAATGGTCATGAATTTGAATTTGTGATTGCTCCAAATTTACACTGGCCGGATACCATTTTCAGCTTTGACCACAAAACCAAAATTCTCTATACCTGCGATGCTTTTGGGTTGCACTATTGCTCAGATAGCACCTTTGATGAAGACTTGGCGGCTATCGAAGAAGACTTTCATTACTACTACGATTGCTTGATGGGGCCGAATGCCCGGTCAGTTTTATCTGCCCTAAAGCGGATGGCGGAATTGAAAACCATTAGCATGATTGCCACAGGACACGGGCCATTATTATCCCATAATGTTGAGGAACTAGTTGGACGTTACCGCACTTGGAGCCAAACGCAAGCCAAGCCAGAAACGGTAGTTGGAATATTTTACGTTTCCGAATACGGTTATAGCGATCGCCTCGTGCAAGCAATTGCCAACGGTATCGGTAAAACTGGCGTCGCCGTGGAAATTGTCGATTTGGGATCTGAAGTCGATTTACAAGAACTGCGGGAACTAGTTAGCCGCTGTGCTGGGATAATCGTTGGTCTACCTCCGGCTTCTGGCGCTGCGAGCATCCAATCTGCACTCAGCACAGTTTTAGGATCTGCCAAAGAAAAGCAAGCTATCGGCGTATTTGAAACCGGCGGTGGCGATGATGAACCGATAGATCCTTTGGTGAGTAAATTCCGCAATTTGGGTTTGACAACGGTTTTTCCAGCAATTCGGATTAAACAAACACCTACAGAAAATACCTACAAGCTGTGTGAAGAAGCGGGTACTGACTTAGGGCAATGGGTAACACGCGATCGTAGTATCAAAGCCATGAAATCCCTTGGTGCTGACTTAGATAAAGCGTTAGGTAGACTTAGCGGCGGATTATATATCATCACTGCCAAAAAAGGCGATGTATCCAGTGCGATGTTAGCTTCTTGGGTTGCTCAAGCCAGCTTCAAACCCTTAGGATTTTCCATTGCAGTAGCCAAAGATCGGGCAATTGAATCACTCATGCAAGTAGGCGATCGCTTTGTTCTCAACGTCTTAGAAGAAGGCAATTTCCAACCACTAATGAAGCACTTTTTGAAACGGTTCGGCCCTGGCGCCGATCGCTTTGAAGGGGTGAGAACCCAGCCAGCCGAAAATGGTGCCCCTATCCTCAACGACGCCCTCGCCTACATGGAGTGCGAAGTCGTCAGTAGAATGGATTGTGGCGACCATTGGGCAGTATACAGCACCGTCTACGCTGGACGAGTTTCTAAGCCAGATGCTTTGACTGCTGTACATCACCGCAAAGTTGGAAATCACTATTAGGGACTAGGGATTGGGGACTAGGGACTAGGGACTGGGAAAAAGTTTTCAAATACCCAATCTCAATAATCCCTATTGCCCCTTATACCGTTTAGTGGTAACTAGTTCTACAGCACCCAATCCCCAATCACCAACCCCCAATAAAGCCATGTCAACAAATAAACCCCGTGATGTTCAAGTTTATCCAATAGCTACAGATACAAGAATACTGCGATCGCGCAGTTGGTCAAGGCTCAGGTTTGAAATTGAATACGCTCTTGCCAAGGGTACAACTGCTAATTCTTATTTAATAGAAAGCGAGAAAACTGCCATCATTGACCCTCCAGGGGAAACGTTTACGCAAATTTATTTAAAAGCGTTGCAACAGCGTTTCCATCTCGAAGAGTTAGATTATATAATTTTGGGACATGTAAATCCCAACCGCGTTGCTACTTTAAAAGCAATGCTTACAATTGCCCCGCAAATTACTTTTGTTTGTTCTAATCCAGGGGCGATAAATTTACGTGGGGCGCTGGAAAATCCAGATTTGCAAATTCTTGTGATGCGGGGCGAAGAAACCCTAGATTTAGGCAACGGGCATAATTTACAATTTATTCCCACACCCAATCCCCGCTATGCAGATCAACTTTGCACCTACGATCCGCAAACGGAAATTCTCTATACAGATAAGTTATTTGGGGCGCATGTTTGCGGAGATCAGGTATTTGATGAAGGCTGGGAAGTATATAACGAGGATCGGCGCTATTATTTTGACTGCCTCATGGCTCCCCACGCCCGTCAAGTTGAAACAGCGCTGGAGAAACTAGCTGATTTCCCCGTGCGAATGTATGCCACCGGACACGGGCCTTTGGTACGCTATGGCTTAATTGACCTGACCAAAGCTTATCGAGAATGGAGTCAACAACAAACATCTGCTGACTTGACAGTAACGTTGATTTATGCATCAGCTTATGGGAATACGGCAACATTAGCTCAAGCGATCGCTCGTGGGGTTACAAAAGCTGGTGTCGCTGTAGAATCGATTAACTGCGAATTTACTGAACCAGAAGAAATTCGGGCGGCTGTAGAGAAAGCCGGTGGTTTCATCATCGGTTCTCCTACTCTCGGCGGTCATGCACCCACACCCGTGCAAACAGCTTTAGGAATTGTACTCTCCACCGCTACTAACAATAAACTCGCTGGTGTTTTTGGTTCTTTTGGCTGGAGTGGGGAAGCGGTTGATTTAATTGAAGGTAAATTGAAAGATGCTGGCTATCGGTTTGGTTTTGACACCATCCGCGTAAAATTCAAACCCGATGATGCCACTTTACAATTGTGTGAAGAAGCTGGAACCGACTTTGCCCAAGCACTGAAGAAAGCGAGAAAAGTGCGATCGCAAAGTCTTCCTGCAACAACTGTAGAACAAGCAGTTGGTCGGATTGTCGGTTCTCTTTGTGTTCTCACAGCAAAAGAAGGCGATCGCTCCAGTGCCATGTTAGCCTCTTGGGTATCTCAAGCTAGCTTTAGTCCCCCTGGTTTAACCATAGCCGTCGCCAAAGAACGCGCAGTAGAAACACTGACGCATACAGGAAACAAATTTGTCCTCAACATTCTCAAAGAAGGGAATCACTTGGGGTTGATGAAGCACTTCCTCAAACCATTCGGCCCAGGACAAGACCGATTTACCGATGTCGCCGCCGAAGAAGCTGAAAACGGTTCTCCCATACTTACCGATGCCCTAGCATATCTTGAATGTTCCGTACAAAACCGGATGGAATCTGGCGACCACTGGCTGGTTTATGCGACTGTCGAGAATGGCAAATTGTTAGATACTGATGGCGTTACAGCTGTGCATCATCGCAAGTCGGCAACTCATTATTAATTGGGAATGGGGCATTTTGAGAGATTGTCTTGTTGTCTTGTCAAGAGTCTCTGACTGGGAATACATAATGGAGGCTCCGCCTCCCTGACTCGCGGCAGCAGCCCAATTGATTTGTATTTCCAGCCAGAGGCTGGAAACGAGGCTTTATATCATGTCGGGCTAATTAGTTATAATTCCCACATCTGTGCAAAACCAGGAAACCCTCGCTCCCCTGCGGTCTTAATGATAAGCCTTTAACGGGACACGATATTAAAAGGGTTTTGTCTTAAGTTGACACTAATGTACATCTCTACGTCCCTACTAAGTATTATTCACAGTGTAAATTTTGCATAAAAAAGGCTCAAGCACCTCTGCCTGAGCCTTTTCTAGATTCAATTAAATCACTTTCTTATTTAGTTTAGTAGCGACCACGGTTGTAGCCACCGCCACCACCGCCACGATTACCGCCACCACCACCGAAGGAACCACCTCGGTCTTCTCTGGGCTTGGCCTTATTCACTTTAAGGTCACGACCCAGCCATTCAGCACCATCAAGCGCTTCAATGGCTTTTGTTTCTTCATCTTCTGAACTCATTTCCACGAAAGCAAAGCCGCGTAAACGGCCTGTTTCACGGTCAGTAGGTAGCTGAACACGTTTTACAGCACCATATTCTGCAAAAACAGCACTCAGCGCATCTTGTGTAACTTCATAGGAGAGGTTACCAACGTAAATTGACATTAAATGTCTCCAAAATCATAAGTTTGTAGAGATTTAGATTTCGGAGAGAAGTCTGTAATACCAAAAGGGAAAAGCCTGTCAATACTAAAAACAAACACTGTCGCCGAATTAATTCTCATTTCACTTCCCATGATTACATAGCAACGGACTTTCTGGGGGAAAGCTCGAAAAACTGTTATAAAAAGTTATATTACTAGTTGATAGCTAGATGCTGGGTAGTTCCAAAACGGGTGAGACTATAGTCACTAGCCACACCTACCCGCCCGATAAACTAATCTATTCTCTTTTCTAAATATTGACCAATCATCAACTGCTCACCAGCACGAGAGATGATGGTCTGTCTGGTTCGGTACTTGCTGCCAATTAGCTTTAACTCTTCCTCAAACACTGAACCGTTGTATTCAGTTCGCAAACACAGTGTTTTCGGGTTGGAGAAATAATACTGGGCGGTGACTGGTTTGGATATGGTAAAACCGCGATCGCGATACAAAGTATTTCCCATCACTCCAAATATTGTTGAACCTTGCGATTCTTTCTTTGTCTTTAGCACATCCGTGCTTTTCCATACAACTGCCGCACCACAGATTAAACTACCTGTATCAGACAAATTGTGAATCTGAGCTAGCTTTTGCAATTGATCGCAACCTTGCTCTAGAAAATTGATCGTAACTATACTCTCTATTTCCTTGGTTTCTCCCTCAGGTAGCGTGTAGTAGTGCCGTTGCGATCGCCATTTACCTGCTGACTCCTGGAAAAATTCGGAAATCTGGGATTCATCAGTGGTTTGTACAATTTTGAACAGGGATGTCATGCCTTACCTTCCTCAGCTAATGCAAATATATTTTTGGCAAAAAAGTTCATTCTTGCTGTTGTTGCTATGGTACTTATCGCCCTGTTTCTTGCCATATTACGCAAAGAGGGTAAGAAAAAATAGTGTTTTCCATCACATTATAGACCCAAAAAAGCAATAAATCTTTAATATTCTTAATACAAGAAATAAACCCCTATAAATACTAGTATTTATGCGAGGATAAAAATTAATATGCAAAAATAAGGGTAATTATTGTAGTACCGCCAATGCTAAAATGTAGGGCAAAAAAGTTTCATATCTTTAGAACAACCCAGGTTTCCCCTATGGGTAGATTCTATAAAACTGACAAATATTTATACTAAGTTTATAATTTATTATCTGCAAGAAGATTTTCTACCTCTGCGTAAGAAGTAGAGCGGTGAGAAGTTTTGGATTTTGTGGGAAAACAGTAATTTCTGATACAGAAAATTACTGTTAGACAGCTTATTAATTCTCGCCGTTTTTCGTTAATGATATTTCTCAAAATTACTTGGTAAAACACGGCTGTTTAACCCCAAAAGCTCCCCAATAAGAGAAAAATAAATGATTTTGGATATGAATAAGCCGCACAAGCAGGTGAAAATGACAGATCCGGTAACCGCCAACCAGCTCATTAATATCCAGTTAAATTCAGTTGTGAAGACTGAGGTAGCGATGCTTGGAGCGGGCTGGGCCTACGCAGATTTAAAGAGTAGACTTCTTGCAAACAGCACTAGTGCAACAGGTGAAAAAGGTAAAAGGGAAAATTACTTGCTTTCCTTCACCTCTATAAGAAGTTTGTTAATTCCCTGTTTGGTAGGTATAGGACTACTGACGGCGAGTTGCGGTTCGTTGCCTAAAGAATCAGCAGATGCACAATCTCAGCAACCTGGTGGTAGGGAAGGTGGTAGTGCAACGCCTGTAGATGTGGCGATCGCTCGAACTGACTCGCTGCAAACACAACCAGAATACACAGGTAATACAACGCCCTTTCGGATTGTATCAGTGCGATCGCAGGTAGAAGCCCGGTTATTGGCTTTGAACTTAGACGTGGGCGATACGGTAAAGCTTGGGCAAAACGTCGGGCAGTTAGATGATGCCATACTTTTGACCGAATTAAAGCAAGCAGAAGCAGAACTAGCAGCCCTCAAATCAGAAGTAGCTAGGGCAACCAATCAGGTAAGCAATGCCCGTGCTGACGTTGAACGGGCGCGGCTAGAAGTGGTGCAAGCTCAGGCAGACTCACAACGGCAACAGAATCTATTCAAAGCCGGAGCGATCGCTGAACAAACTGCCCAACAAGCACGTACCCAGGCGCAAACAGCAGCCCAGGCACTGCGGGCAGCCCAAGAGCAGGTTCGTACAGAACAGCAAGCTGTTGCTGCCGCCCAAGGTAGAGTATTGGCCCAACAGGCATTGGTTGCTCAAACCAAAGAGCGCAGGTCTTACGCTCAACTGACATCCCCCATCAGTGGCATAGTCACAGAAAAGGTGACAGAACCGGGGAATCTTCTGCAAGCAGGTAGCGAAGTCATAAAAATTGGCGATTTTAACCGTGTCAAAGTCGTAGTGCAAGTTTCCGAATTAGAACTGGCACAAATTCAGGTTGGACAGTCTGTACAAGTCCGCTTAGATGCCTTTCCGAAGGAAACATTAATTGGCAGAGTTACGCGCATTTCCCCAGCTGCCGATGCTACAGCTCGCTTGATACCTGTAGAAGTAGTGATTCCCAACACTCAAGGGAAAATTGGCAGTGGACTGCTGGCGCGAGTCAACTTTGAAAACCAGACACAACAACGCGTAGTCGTGCCGCAAACAGCTATTCAAAAACAAGCAGGCACTAAGAACTCCAAGGGTACAGAGGAGACGCAAACAAATGTACAGCAGTCTTCCCCAGCTAACACATCTGGGATAGCAAAGGCAAATTCACAAGACCGAAGTGGGGAAATATTTGTAGTCATTGACACAGAAGGCAAAACCAAGGTAACAGCACGAGCCGTAATGTTGGGAAAAAGGGCTGATGGGAGAGTGGAAATTTTATCCGGTTTGCAAACGGGAGAGCGCTATGTTGTTCGTAGTGGTAAGCCGTTAAAAGAAGGTGACACTGTAAGTCTTTCAATTCTTTCAGAAAAGCAATAAGCTGATGCGCGTCTAAAGTATATAAACACTTTTGATGTCGTTAACTGTTGACTGTTGACTGTTGACGGGTTTTCAGTCATCAGGTAAATGTACAAATTAAACACGTAACAGCTTAGTAGGGTGAGTAATAACCACCATACCAAGGAAAAAAGTACTTAGTAGTCAGCACTTATCACTTAGTATCATGCAACAGGCGAACAATAATAATGGCAATGGCGGATTTAGTCTTAGTGCGATCGCTATCCGCCAACACATTGGCACACTCATGCTCACCGTGGCAGTAATTGTCATTGGGGTATTTTTTCTCACAACTATCCAAGTCGATCTCCTACCGTCAATTACCTATCCACGAATTGGTGTTCGGCTAGAAGCCCCTGGTATTTCACCAGAAGTAGCAGTAGATGAAATCACCAGGCCGTTAGAAGAAGCTTTATCGGCAACTGAGAATGTAGTGCAAGTTTTTTCCCGCACCCGTGAAGGACAGGTAAGCCTCGATTTATACTTCCAACCAGGGGGCGATATTGACCAAGCCCTAAACGATGCGACTGCTGCTTTTAACCGAGGCCGAGGACAACTGCCAGATACAATAGAGGAGCCGCGCTTATTTAAAGTCGATCCTTCCCAATTGCCGGTTTATGAATTGGCACTGACATCTGCTTCGTTACCAGGTAAAGATTTACGCGTATTTGCTGATGAAGAATTAACCCGTGAACTCAGTGTCGTACCAGGAGTCGCCTCAGTCGATGTGTCTGGTGGTGCTGAGGAAGAAGTACGAGTGCTTGTTGACTTAAACCGATTGCAAGCTTTAGGTGTAGGGTTAAATGATGTCTTAGATGAATTAACAGCCCGTAACCAAGATACTTCTGGTGGTCGGATTCTGGGGCAAAATTCCGAGCCATTGACTCGGACTGTAGGGCGCTTCCAAAATGCCAGAGAAATTGAAAACCTCTCTGTAGAAGTTTCCTCCTCTCCCCCTGCTTCCCCTACCTCCTCTGCCTCCCCTGCCTCCCCTGCCTTCCCTGCCTCCCCTGCACCTTCTCGCCGCGTTTATTTGCGAGACTTTGCGGAGGTAATTGATGATACAGAAGACCAGCGAGTATTTGTTTACCTGAATCGTCAGCCTGCTGTGAAATTTTCAATCCAAAAGCAGCCTGAGGCTAATACAATTACCGTTGTAGATGCTGTGAAGCGGCGAATTGAACAATTACGGCAATCAGGTTTAATTCCAGCAGATATGACTTTGAGTCCCACCACAGATGAATCTGTTTTTATCCGCAATTCTTTAAATGATGTCATCTTTTCAGGGATTTCTGGAGCATTGCTAGCAGCGGCAGCAGTGTTGTTATTTTTGGGATCATTCAGACAAACATTGATTATCAGTTTGACGATTCCGCTGTGTACTCTGGCGGCGATCGCTCTGATGAAAATCTTCGGCTTGACTTTGAATGTGTTTAGTTTGGCAGGTCTGACATTGGGAGTCGGTCAAGCAATTGATACATCGGTTGTGATCTTGGAGAACATTTCCGAAAAAGCAGGGATGACTCCCAATCAGAGAGAGATAGAGGCAGAGGGGCAGAAGAGAAATTCAAGATTCTTTATTGACAGTGCCATTAATGCTTCCCAAGAAGTAGAGTCTGCTTTAATTGCTGCTACAGGTGCTAACTTAGTTTCTGTAGTACCATTCCTCTTAATTGGCGGCTTTATTGCACTGCTATTTAATGAACTGATTCTGACAATTAGCTTCGCAGTAGCAGCATCCCTTGTCGTCGCGATCACAGTAGTGCCGATGCTATCTTCCCGACTTTTGGGAATTCGCTGGTCTAGTCGGATCAGCGAATTTTGGCTGCTTAGACAGTTTAATCACCGATTTGAAGATGCTACACGGGGATATGGTAACTTCTTAACCAAGGTTTTACGCTATCGCCTCCTCGTAGTTACCGCTGCTTTGGTAATTTTAGGCGGCAGTAGCTTCTTTATGTTTGGTCAAATTCCCCAAGAAATTTTACCCCGCATCAGTACTGGTCAAGCTAACTTGAGAGCGCAGTTTCCTCCTGGTACACCTTTAGCAACTTCTGAAAAAGTTATGCAAATTGTCGATGACATTTTGCTTAAACAACCAGAAACCGAGTCTGCTTTCACAACTGTGGGTGGTTCTTTGTTTGGTAGCAATACTACAGAGAATCCTTTACGTGCCAGTAGCACCATCAATCTTAAACCTGGCACAGATGTCGAAGGCTTCGTCAAAAAAGTAACTCAGGAATTTAACAAACTCAACTTAGCAGGAATTCTGCTGCGCCTCAATCCTGGTCAGGTACGGGGTTTAATCTTGAGTAATTCTCCAGTGCAAGGGTCAGAAGTTGATGTGATTCTGCAAGGTGAGAATGAAGAAAACTTAACGCAAGCAGGGGCACAAGTGCTGCAAGCATTGCAGGAAAGGGCAAAATTAGCCACATTCCGGCCAGATGCCGACCCCCGGCAACCGGAAATCCAAATTCGCCCCGACTGGGAAAGAGTTTCGGCATTAGGGTTGAGCGCTCAACAAATTGGTGCAACAGTTCAAACAGCAATTGAAGGTTCAGTTCCCACGCAAATTCAACGCGGTAATCGTTTAGTTGATGTGCGGGTGCAACTAAATAAAGAAGCCATTCAGCGTCCTTCCCAGCTAGAACAATTACCGCTATTTACAGAAAATAATCAACTAATCCGCCTTTTTGATGTTGCGAACATTCAAGAAGGTCAAGCGCCTGGTGAGGTGCAACGGATTAATCAGCGCCAAGCTTTTATTGTGGCAGGCAACCTGAGCGAGGGAGCTAGTCTTGGTGAAGCGATCGCAGAAGTCAATGAGGTACTCAAGGATGTAGACTTACCTGATGGCGTTTCAATTGTACCTAGTTCTGCCCAAGAAACTAATCAGCAACTTCAAGATGCTTTAAAAACTTTGGGGGCATTGGCAACGTTCTTAATCTTTGTAGTCATGGCGGTGCAATACAATTCGCTCATTGACCCCTTGGTAATTATGTTCACCGTACCCCTGGCATTAGCTGGGGGAATTTTTGGACTTTACATTACCCAAACTGCAATTGGCGCAACTGTAATTGTTGGCGTCGTCCTGCTGGTGGGAATTGTGGTGAACGCAGGGATTCTAATGGTAGAACTGGCGAACCAAATTCGGGATGAACTTGGTTGTAGTCGCCAAATTGCGATCATGAAAGCTGCTCCTCAACGCTTGCGCCCAATTATCATGACCACAGTCACCACTATCTTGGGGCTGTTTCCCTTGGCATTAGGCATTGGCGAAGGTTCTGAGTTTTTGCAGCCTTTAGGGATTGTAGTTTTCTTTGGGATGGCGATCGCTACAATGCTGACATTGTTTATCATCCCTTGTTTTTATATTCTGCTGCACGATTTGCTAGGTGGGAATTGGGCAAAGCCAGTGTTAATGTGGTTGCGTGGATTTACGAAAAAATTTATTTGAATCCCTGAGAGGGATTAAATTTTTCAACACGCTGCACGCCGGAATTAAAATTAACGTGATTTACCAACGAAAAAACTTGTTGGTAGATCGCGTTAAACTCAGTTTTTTTCAAATTCACATATTGTCTAATCTGTCAACGCATAACTTGTAATTTAGATTTTTTATAAAGATTGCGTGAAATTACTAGTTATCATGATAAAGCACTACAAGAATTGCTTTATAAATCAACCTATGAGTTGATATAAACTCACTGAGCAGGCACACATTAACAGCTATTTATCTAGCAGGTAGATAGCATTTGAAAAATGAGTTTTTGCTGTTTGATTTAACCCACGCGGTATGGCATTCTCTCAATCAATATAAAGAGGACAGAAATATGACTACAATACCAACCAAAATAGCCTTATCTGTTCTAGGAGCAGCAGGAATTAGTTTTTTGTCTTTGACACCAGCGAGAGCCTTCATCTTGGTAGAACCCATCGTGACAACTCAAAATCAAGACATACTTGACACGAAAAAACCAAGAATTCTTACCGACTTTCAACCAGGGCAAGTAATAGAATATGGTGTACCAGATGTAGCTAATAACTTTTTAAATAACACTGGGTACGATATAGAAAGCTTGGTTTTTGATTTAAAAACGCTTTCTTATACCAATCCAGATTCTAGTCCCGTATTTGATAATGAGCAGGTGCAATGGGGAGATGTTAATGGAGATGGGAAGATTGGTTACTCTAATAACCCCGATCTAAAGAATATTTTTACAGACGTTACCATCAAAGATAACATCATTACTTTTAGTGGTGGCGTAATCCCAAACGGAACCCTGTTTTACAATCCATTTGCTACCAACCCCAATGTAGCGCCAGGTGCTGGAATCGTTCCACCAGTGCCAGCAGAGCAAGAGGATAAAGATGGGCCTGTCAGAGTGGCTAGCTATTACACTGCTGTTCCTGAATCAACTAATGTTTTAGGTGTACTAGTCTTTGGCGCTTTAGGTGTAGCTTTAAAATTAAAGCGATCGCTACCCTCTTAATGCCCTTCCTTTGTAATTAATTCACGATAGACTGCGAGTGTTTCCTGATGAACGCGGGCAACACTCAGCCGTTGTAGGTTTTGATTTGCCCGCTGTTTCCACTCATGCAGCATATCGGCATTACTCAGTAATTGCACTAAAACTCCAGCCAAAGCATTACTATCTTTTGCTGGCACTAAAAATCCTGCTTGGCCATTGTCCAAAGCTTGAGGAATCCCGTCTACTTGAGTACCAACGATCGCATTTCCAGCTTCCCTAGCTTCCGAAAGTACTAGGGGGCAAGGATCGCGGTGAGAAGCCAGCACAAATATGTCACAAGATATCAGATAGCGTTGAGGTGATGGCTGGAAGCCTTCAAAATGAATGCGTTCTTTTACAGAAGTTGCTTGTGCCTGTGCCTCAAATAGCTGTTTATCAGGGCCATTTCCTACCAAATAAAGATGCGCTTGGGGAAAATCTGAGGCAATTTGTTCAAAGGCAGCAATTAACTCAGCGATTCCCTTGCGTTGATACATGCCGGCTACGGTAGCGATCGCTGGACGTTGTAATGGTAAAGGTTGATAATCTTGTATTTGCTGGGTGCGGGGGCTGCCTAAAGTCCCATTACATACTACCCGCAGCTTGTTTTCTGAAATACCACGCTTTGCCATAGAATCTCGCACAGCCTTACTGACAGCAATTACTCTGTCTGCTAAACCCATCAATAGACTAGAACGCTGAAATTCGTTGTGTACTGTGGAAACTAAAGCATATTTATGCCCTTTAAAAATGCGTGCTAAAATGACTCCCGTCATCATATGTGCATGAACGATATCTGGCTGAAATTCTGCTGCGATCGCCAGGTAACGCACAGCTGCTTTAATAAGACTTATCGGTTTCCTGGTTTGGTTTAGTTGGTAGTGTTTGACACCACATATATTTAGTAATTTCTCATATTCACCACCAGCAGAAATAACCGCTACCTCATAACCAGATTTAGCCTGTAAACAAGCCAGATCCACAGCCACATTCACAATACCGTTACCTATTTCTTGAACGTGGTTCAAAATATGGATGATTCGCATAATCTTTGAGATATGTATAAAAAATAAAGATAAGTAACTGGCTGTAAATCAACATAATTATTGAGGTCTTCAGCAACAACTAAAAAGTAGTCAGTAATGCATAAAATTCACTACTTCCTACTTACTAAGAGCGCTTCTAACCAGTTACCTAGCTTAAAGACTTATTCAGTAATGACTCGATAAATCGGGGTAAAACTCCAAAATTTTTCAAATTGTTATTAACACCAAAACTTCTGTCTTTGTAAAGAATAGTAACTTGCTAGATGATAAAAAAGTAATGGTATTGGTTCTTCCACTTTCACTTTAACGACTTTGAATAATTTCGCTGCAACAAATCTGGTAGTTGGTAGTAACGTCCTCGTCTAGCGCTATTCGAGTCAGCGCTCACGCCGAAATCCATCAGTCGCACAGAATTAAATTCTGAATTCTGGCGACTGGCGCTTTTATTCTAGGTATTTCCCCAGACATCATAATTACGACTCAATTAACACAAGTTTGCGAACCTGAGAATTGTTTCCCTGAGAGCGGCGTGATGAGGCAGCAGTTAACAAAAACTTCCAAGACTGAGGATAAAGTATAGACGCATCTATCATTGAAAGGAAACTCTTGAGATTTTTTTGCTTCAGTGCTACTAAAATCCAATGAAGTTTTAGGTAATTTTTTATATCCTGAAAATGAGGAATTTTTGAGCGATGTTGCTCATCCACCAAGGCGTAAATTTTCTCCTTCATCAAAATGTTTGTAGCCAACCGTCTAGACAAAGAAAACTTTTGATTATAAGCACCTGGCCAGACAGTGCGGTAAGCAAGACACTGATTAAGGAATATAGCATCGCCAAACTGGGCAATCCGAATCCAGGAATCGATATCATCACAGTTAGCATCGAGTGTGGAGTCCCAACCACGAGTTTTTAGAAAAGCATCACGTCGGGAAGCTACTTGTACAGGCGTGCCAAATGGTACAAGCTCTAAGAGCATACCGTAGTGAATATCGGCTTGTGGGACATAAAAAGCTAAACCGGGGCCAACTTGCGGGGTGCGACTAAGTTCAACTTCATTACCATCCACCTGAGCCGCCACACAAGAGCAGATTACAGCATCGGGACGAAGTGCGATCGCCTTAATCATCTCTTCTATGCAGTTGGGAGCTAAATAGTCGTCATCATCTAAAAACTTAATCCAGTCGCCGCTAGCTTTGGCAACTCCAGCATTTACCGTTGCTGCATGGCCAAGGTTCACTTCGTTACGATGGTAAACAACCTTGTCCCCTAAACTTTTGATATAGGTTTGGGTATCATCAGATGAACAATCATCGGCAACAACCACCTCGCACTCGATTGTTTGGTTACGAGCCGAGTCAATTGCTCTTTGCAGCAAGTTTAAGCGATTATAGGTACTGATAACGACGCTAAATTTCATAAATTTCACCCATGTGTGACAGCATTCTGCAATATAGCTTTGAACTTTAGACTGTTGTATCAGTAAAATTATCAATCCCAACAAGTAGACTGAAATAGGATTATCGATTTATGATTGATGATTGTGAGATTTTTTTAAGCAGACACCAAAGACTATGAGCGCTCAAGAGATTATCCGCTCGATTGAAGCGGAACAGTTAAAATCGAATCTGCCCGACATTTATGTGGGCGACACAGTAAAAGTAGGAGTGAAAATCAAGGAAGGCGATAAATACCGCGTACAACCCTATGAGGGAGTAGTGATTGCCAAGCGCAACGGTGGCATCAACGAAACCATTACAGTCCGTAAGGTTTTTCAAGGTGTGGGCGTTGAGCGGGTATTTCTGTTGCATTCTCCCCGGATTGACAGCATCAAGGTATTACGTCGTGGTAAGGTACGCCGTGCTAAACTGTATTATCTCCGCGATCGCGTAGGTAAGGCAACCCGGATCAAGCAACGGTTTGACCGCCCTTTGTGATTCGTCCTTCAATAGTATGGGAGAAATCTGAAGCGGCATCTGCCGCTGATTTGTTTTCTCGACGAAATTGAGGTATGATAAAAATCGCGTATTGCGTTAAACTGGAATTTAGTTCAGCGCAATGACTGAATCAAAAACAGCTTGTGCGCTCTTAGTTCAGTTGGTAGAACGCAGGTCTCCAAAACCTGATGTCGGGGGTTCAAGTCCTCCAGGGCGCGCTCAAGAGCAAAAAACAAAGCCCGAAATAATTACGCAACTGCTATATTAGCAGTCAGCGATAATAATTTCGGGTAAACTTATTGTATTTGTAGTTGTTTTGCTTTCAGTAAGCGAAATAAAGTCGAAACTACAAACCTGGATGACCAAAATTGAGTGATAAACGGGGGATTAAGGGTCGTGGCCAAAAAAAGTGAAGCAGAATTGCCAGAAACGACAAATGGGTTTAGCTTTGGTAACTTTATACAGGGAACCAAAGAAGAACTTGAAAAAGTAGTTTGGCCCAGTCGAAAACAGATAGTGAGCGAATCTGCCGCTGTGTTGTTAATGGTGGCACTCTCCGCATCTTTGATATACTTGGTCGATGGATTGTTTAGTTGGGCAGCAAAACAGGTGTTCTGATGACTTTTGCAACAGACGAACCTCGCAACTCAACGTTGCAGTCGGAGGAAACAGCAGAAACAGCAGAAGCAGCGTCAAAAGAAGCACGCTGGTATGCAGTGCAAGTAGCCTCAGGCTGTGAAAAGCGTGTAAAGACTAACTTAGAGCAACGCATTCAAACTTTTGATGTAGCTGACAAAATTGTTCAGGTAGAAATTCCGCAAACGCCAGCGGTGAAAATCCGCAAAGATGGCAGTCGTCAGCATACAGAAGAAAAGGTTTTCCCTGGCTATGTGCTGGTACGGATGATGATGGATGATGATACCTGGCAGGTGGTACGAAATACCTCCCATGTAATTAATTTTGTCGGTTCAGAACAAAAACGTGGTAGCAGTAAGGGTCGCGGTCATGTTAACCCCATACCACTGAGTTCATCAGAAGTAGAACGCATATTCAAACAAACCAGCGAACAGGAAGCTGTTGTCAAAATTGACATGGCTACTGGTGATAAGATAATGGTGCTTTCTGGCCCATTTAAAGATTTTGAAGGCGAAGTAATTGAAGTCTCTCCAGAACGGAGTAAACTTAAAGCCTTGCTCTCAATTTTCGGCAGGGATACACCAGTAGAATTGGAATTTAATCAGGTAGAGAAACAGAGTTAAATACAAATGGCGAAGAAAGTAGTGGCGGTCATTAAACTGGCCCTGAATGCTGGAAAAGCCAACCCAGCACCGCCAGTAGGGCCCGCCTTGGGTCAACATGGCGTTAACATTATGATGTTCTGCAAAGAGTACAACGCCAAAACAGCAGACCAAGCTGGAATGGTGATACCTGTAGAAATTTCGGTTTTTGAAGACCGGAGTTTTACATTTGTACTCAAAACGCCACCAGCATCAGTGCTGATTCGGAAGGCGGCGAAAGTTGAAAAAGGCTCGAATGAACCCAACAAAAAGAAGGTTGGGTCAATTACCAAAGCCCAATTGCAAGAAATAGCCCAAACTAAACTCCCCGATCTTAATGCCAACGATATAGACGCGGCAATGAAGATTGTAGCAGGAACGGCTAAGAATATGGGTGTAACAGTCACGGATTAGTCATTAGTCATTGGTCATTAGTAAAAAACTAGCGACAAAGGACAAATGACAAAGGACAAATAACTAAAAATTATCGGGGGAGAGGCAAAGCTTCGGAATTACCCCAGGAGAACAAAATGCCAAAAGTATCGCGTCGTTTGCAGGGACTGCAAGCAAAAGTAGAAGACAAGGACTATCATCCTTTAGAGGCTTTAGCCCTTCTCAAAGACACAGCAACAGCTAAATTTACCGAAGCTGCGGAAGCGCATATCCGGTTGGGAATTGACCCAAAATATACAGACCAACAGTTGCGGACAACAGTGGCATTGCCCAAAGGTACAGGGCAAATCGTCCGGGTGGCGGTGATAGCCAGAGGCGAAAAGGTAAACGAAGCAAGCAACGCTGGTGCTGATATTGTCGGATCAGAAGAACTGATTGACGAAATCCAGAAAGGTAGAATGGATTTTGACAAGCTGATTGCTACACCCGATGTGATGCCACAGGTGGCAAAGCTGGGTAAGTTGCTTGGGCCGCGTGGTTTAATGCCATCGCCCAAAGGTGGAACCGTAACATTTGATTTAGGAAGTGCGATCGCAGAATTCAAGGCTGGTAAATTAGAATTCCGAGCCGATCGAACTGGTATTGTCCATGTTATGTTTGGTAAGGCAACCTTCTCGCCTGAAGATTTGTTAGTGAACCTGAAGGCATTACAGGAGACAATTGATCGTAACCGTCCTTCAGGAGCTAAAGGTCGTTATTGGCGCACATTTTATGTGTCAGCTACAATGGGGCCATCGATTAAAGTTGATATCAGCGCCCTACGAGATTTAAAACTGAGCGAAGCAGGTTAATTTTTAGTTATTGGTCATTAGTTATTAGTCATTTGTAAAGGTAAAAACAAAAGACAAATGACAGATGACAAATGACAAAATTAAATAGGCAAAGCCGGAGACAGCAGGTGCTAATAGCTTAAATATCCTGCCGAGGTTAAAACTCTAATAGTCAGAATTACCACCCATAAAGGTGTGATAACTATGGCGTAAAGAGTCTTAATACTCAACCCCGGCTAAATTAGCTGGGGTTTGTTGTTTGGGTTCAGGTTTAAAAGAAACGTAGAAGTAGGGCACTTCCCCGATTATTTTAAGGAGGTGAGACTGGAATGGGTAGAACACTAGAAAATAAAAAAGAGATAGTAGCTGACCTCAAAGAAACTTTGAGTGAGTCAAGTCTGGCACTGGTAATAGAGTACCAGGGGCTAACAGTTGCTGAAATCACAGACTTACGGCGGCGGCTGCGTCCGAGTGGCACTGTTTGTAAGGTGACGAAGAACACCCTAATGGGCATTGCCATTAAAGATGATGAAAAATGGCAGCCCATGTCGGAATTGCTCAACGGTTCTTCCGCCTTTTTACTGGTAAAAGAAGATTTTTCATCAGCAATTAAGGCTTACCAAGACTTCCAAAAAGCCACCAAGAAGACAGAACTTCGTGGCGGTGTTATGGAAGGTCGTCTACTCAAAGAACCCGATGTCAAGGCTCTCGGAGACTTGCCATCTAAGGAACAACTCATTGCACAAATTGCTGGGGCTATCAACGCCTTGGCTACCAAGATTGCTGTGGGTATCAATGAAGTTCCTGGTTCACTGGCTCGTGCTTTGCAGGCTGTGGCCGACCAAGAGCAAAATGGTGGTAGCACCGAAACTGCTGCTGTACAAGATAGCAGCACCGAAACCACTGCCGAGTAGACTTTGTGGTTCATCAGTCAAGAGGAAGCAGTGCGGTCTCGGGGTCTCCCAAAGTGGAGCAACTGCCGTTCAAAAGCTAATGACCAATGACTAATAAATAATCAAAATTACAGGAGTTATATCAATGTCTGCTGCAACCGACCAAATTTTAGAACAACTAAAAACCCTTTCTTTGCTGGAAGCTTCTGAGTTAGTCAAGCAAATTGAAGAAGCTTTTGGCGTGAGTGCTGCTGCACCCGTTGGCGGCATGATGATGATGCCTGGTGGTGCTGCTGCTGCTCCTGCTGAAGAAGCTGTTGAGCAAACCGAGTTTGAAGTGATTCTCGAATCAGTCCCAGCTGATAAGAAGATTGCCGTGCTGAAGATTGTCCGGGAATTGACCGGTTTGGGTCTAAAAGAAGCGAAAGACTTAGTAGAGGCTGCGCCCAAGGCAGTTAAAGAAGGTGTTGCTAAGGATGCTGCTGAAGATGCTAAGAAGCGCATCGAAGAAGCTGGCGGTAAGGTGACTATTAAGTAGTCACAATTGTATTACCAGTTTTTTATTAAGGAGTCTGAGTCAGGCTCCTTTTTTTCATATCAGGCTACTTTTGAAGGTTTGTAGTAAGGGCATTTGTCCTTTATGTTTGAGTTTTACAAGAAGTCTGCGAGTAATCCGTTGTTTTATACTTTCATTGTTCGCAGATGCAACACGAGAAGAAAATAGCTTTTATACAACCCTTTATTTTTCCTTAACCGAGCAGTATTGGTTGTGGTGGTTGCTGTACTACCTGATGCTCTAGCTACGGGTAAAAACAACGTTTCCAAAATTTTCTCTCGCACAAGGGAAGTTACTTCACAACTGCTGTTGAGGCAATTCACTAGTAACTGGTTAGCAGTGTAATACTGCTTGAACACTTTCTTTTGCTGCTCGCTGAACTGCCATTGGTGACCGATATTTCGATACCGAAGCATCACAGACCTCAATGTTTCAGTCCAAGTCTGGCCGTTAGCATTCCACCATTGCTTCAATTGTTCTGTACCTTGAACTGGGACAGGTAGCTGTTCTTTAAGTTGTTGCAGCGATTCGTCTAAGGGCGATAGGTTTGCTTCACGTTGTAATTTGGGGTTATAAACAACACGGTCATCAGGAAAGGCAAAGTTTAAGGCAAGGACTCTATCCAAAGTCGGATTACGATACAGGGCAAGGCTTAAATATAGTGCACAGTTAAGAGCCTGATCTATATTCAAATCAGGCGGAAGATTACTAGCAAGCCTTGGTTCGATCGCAACACACAGAGCTAGGTCATCAGCCAAGCTCAAACCGTCTGGAAGAATTAAGGTTAGGTAAAAAGCACGAATAGCTGCTGATTTGTAGGGGGTCTGAACTGAAACAGACTTCTGCTTGAGCCAGATGAGAAACTTCTGCAATTGCTTATCAAAAGCAACAAGCCCATCAATATGTTGCTTCATTAATTGCAATAGGTAAGTGGGATTATCCAACATGCCAGTTGTAAGTAAAAAGACTTTGTGCCAACGCGGTTCAGTCAAATGGCTAATTAAATCGATCAGCTTTTCTTCTAATATTTGTGGTTCATGACTAGCAACAATGTTTTTAGCGGTTAAATACTCTTGAAAAGCTAGATGCGAAAACGAGTAAATACCGCGTGCCCTTTCCACTAGTAGCCCATGTGCCTCAAGAAGTTTCAGCACTGCCTCACTGTTGAGTTGGAGTATTTCTGGCTGAGGTTGGGTAGTGGATAAGTTATATAGAGAGTCCGCAATGCATTGCTGGACATTACTTTGTGTAAAAAAGTAACGATTTTGCTTGAAAGTGGTGGCAGCAATCTCACTCAGCAGTTTGAGCTTCTGTGGTAAAGAAAACTTATGAGAAATAGTATCACGTTTAATGCTCCTAGCTTCATCCCAGCGATTGAGCAAAATGTCTAAACCTTCTTCATAAAGTTTGACCCGTCTGGTTGGAAAGTCTGAGTGGGCTTGAAATACACAACAAGCCAGGTTAAGCAAAAGCGGCGTCACGCTTAGTTCTCGAATTTCTCGATTTTCTGGTAACTGCAACTTTTGCATGAACCGAGAAGCCAAGACTTTTCCTTCTTCTGTATAATTTTTGGCAATATTGATAAACCACTTTTGAACAAAAGCTTCAATTTGAAATTGATCAAAATCGGCCATCTCAATCTCTGTGAATCCTTCTAGCTGATACTCGCAAAAACTAATCCTACAGGTGATAATCAACTGATTTTTATAATAATCCTCAGAAAATTTGCAAATTATTTTCAGGATTTCGGCACTATCGTCTTTGGAAATTTCATCCAAGCCATCCAGTAGAATTAATATTCTGCCGTGAGCAAGTAAGGTTTGGATTTGTTGTTCTGAAATGTCGAAGTAGGCAAGCTCTTGACTGATGAAGTTGAAGACACTAAAGTTAACTGTTTCTTTAGCAGCCTCAGCAAAATTTTTCAAGCGTATAAAAATTGGGATCAGGTTTGGTAGGAATTTGCCTTGATTGCATTGGGTAGCGATATGTTGCAAAAATGTGGTTTTACCAGACCCTGGTTTACCTAGCACCATCAGTCTGGGATAGGTTGTAACTGCCTGTATGGCTGGAAATCGTTCCTGGCAGACTTGATCCAAACCAAAACGCTCCAATTCTTCTGAAACAAGGCTTTGCAAGTCAAAAATATCTAACCATCTTTGACTTGTAATATTATTGAGAATATTGGCATTAACATAAATGTCTTCCAGTTCTATTGGTCGAGCAATATCTAACAATCGTATGGTGGCGCACTGGGCTTGAATCTTATCGCTTCGACACGATCGCACCATTTGCACTAAGGTGTCAATACTTTGGCAGGTGTCCCAATCCTGATTGTTCTGCTTCAGTAAGCTCTGATTCGGTAGATGAGCAATCTCTTGCCAGTCCAAACCAAGTTGAAAGCAAATTTCCATAAAGTTCTGACGTTCAATCGGCTTACCTGTAAAAAATTTCCAGATTGACTGGCGAGTTTCAAGCCCTACCTCACTAGCTAGATATTCTTGTGTCCATTCTCTAATTTTAAAAGCCCTTTTTGCCTTCTCGATGCCTACAGTAGATGCTTTCAATGAGCGTCGTGCCATAAACTAAACTTTAAACCTCTAGATATCTTTAACTTCAAGGAACTTGGAATAAATCAAGAGCAATAACTTAACTCTATTAATGTGCCAGTATTGACTTTTCTTCTGCTATTTTTAAATGCACCAGCCTGTACGCCAACAAAAAAATAGTTTATTTTCTAGTTTTTTAAGTGTAGAGATTTTATTAAATTTCTTTTATCACTTTGGGAGAAACCAATCACTAAAAGCCTTTCTGAACTTTAATCTCCACGTTTTGGCTATGAATTTAAATTTATGTTAAAAAATGAAGGCTCAAAGCTTGACTCAATAAAAGTTCCAGAATCTTGCTTCGATAATTGTTCTCCGAGGGTAATAAAACAGAGTTAATTACATCTCCACATTTTAAAATACTTTTTAATTGCTGAATTAACCCTACAGTATTTGTATTTAATATATCTCATTTGTTTAAGTAGTAAGCCATGAGTATTTGTATAAATAGAGAACACTCTAATATTTTTTAATCCTCCATCTCTTATATCTGGTCAAGCTTCTATCTTGAGACTGATTTAACCCAAACTAGACGGCAGTCATCCGAGGAATTTTTTTTTAAGTTAATGTTTATATAAACTACTTTATCTTTTCTGTCTATATGTAGAAAACCAATATTTTAGCTATTTACAAAAGCATTAATTTAATATTAAGTAAGTGGGCATAAAAAAACCTAACTATGTAAAGATAAATAAATACTGAGAATGGATCTACCGAGGTAATTTAAAGTATGGGCACTCGTCTAAGAGTATTTTTGACTCGTGAGCAAAACAGAACCCTATTCAACCTGAGAACAGCATAAATGTCACTGAAGGTCAATGATCGAGCAGAGATAATTAAGCTGAACGCACATGGCTGGCACGTGGAGAAAATAGCTGCTCACTTTAATTTGACTCTTCAAACGGTAAGAGAGGTTTTGCATAAATGGGAAAAACAAGGACTAAAAGAGACTTGAAATATTTAGATGAATCAGAGTTTGCTATATAGAATGAATTATTAGTTATATCTATTACTTCAAAAGTAGGTAAAAAAATGTCGAGATCGTAGATTAAGCATTATTGGTCTTATTCAACTTTTAATCGGTTTTGTTTACGGTCTTGTAATTAGAGGTATTAGTCGTAAATATTACATTCATTTGATGGAGCAAGAAGCCCTTGAAGCCGAAAAAGCTGGACGTATTAGAGTAATAGTGCAGGACAACTGTTTAATACATAGATGTCAAGAAGTTCAGTAATTATGGAAAAAGTCGGAACACATAGGTTTGTACATCTTCTTTTTGCCAAAATACTGTTCCGAAATGAATCCAATTGAATTGGAGTGGCAACACTTAAAAAAAGATGAGCTATCTGGTCAAATATTTGATAAGTTAGACCTTGTTTATGCCGTTATGGATAATGTTAAAGCTAGGGGAGATAAAGGAAATTAGATTACTCAACGTGTAAAATTTAACTCTAATGCCTACAGTTAAGTTTTCGTTACATACTTGTAAATTTTTTCGCCTACCTACTTGTAGAAAATATTGTGATTGTTCCAAGAAAATAAATAGGTGTTCAACATCATCTGGCGAGAGTCTGAAAATTTAGTGCTAGCGAGGTAAACGAGCTAGGAGAGCCATAAATCAATTTCAGCAAATCAGCACTCTTGACACAAACCGAACTCATGAAACTTATACGTTAAGTCGTACATTTTCCTAAACGCGATCGCAAACAGCGGAACTGCACACTGTTATTTGATAAACAGTTGTGCTGGCACCACAGCATGGGCACAGTCAAAGCAGCTTTGCAAGCGGCTCTTCGTGCGAGAGTGGCTCGTTACAAGGAAATAGTTTTGTAGTAAGTCAACAAAGGTTTTTGAGAGAACCTGGTTTTACCCGTAGCATTTAATGCCTATGAAAATACTCGTAACTGGAACTGAAGGTTACATCGGCTCGTTATTAGCCCCAATGTTGATGCAACACGGACATGAAATCATCGGAGTTGACACAGGATTCTATAAGGCTGGTTGGCTATACAACGGTACTGAGCTAACAGCCAAAACTCTTAATAAAGATATCCGCTACATTACACTTGAAGATTTACAAGGTGTCGAAGCAGTCGTTCATCTGGCTGAACTCTCCAACGATCCAGCTGGGCAACTATATCCTAATGTTACTTATGAAATTAACCATCAAGGTTCTGTTCACCTTGCTGAACTAGCTAAAACAGCTGGTGTACGTCGCTTTGTCTACACTTCTTCATGCAGTGTTTATGGCGTTGGCGCTGATGACTACGTTACCGAAGAGTCTCCCGTTAATCCCCAAACAGCCTATGCAAAATGTAAAACGTTGGTAGAGCGAGATGTCACATTACTAGCTGACGATAGTTTTTCGCCCACCTTTTTGCGTAATGCTACAGCCTTCGGCGCATCGCCGAGAATGCGCTTCGACATTGTTTTAAATAACCTGTCTGGACTCGCATGGACAACCAAAGAAATCAAGATGACAAGCGACGGTACTCCCTGGCGTCCACTGGTTCATCTGCTTGACATTTGCAAAGCAATTGTATGTACGCTCGAAGCCCCACGCGACATTATTCACAACCAAATCTTCAATGTGGGTGACACTGCTAGCAATTATCAAGTCAAAGAAATTGCCCAGATAGTAGCTGAAGTTTTTACTGGATGCAAGCTTTCCTTTGGTGGCAGTGGTGCAGACAACCGCAGCTATCGGGTTTCTTTCGACAAGATTAACAATATACTACCGGAATTTAAATGTGAGTGGAATGCGGCTAAGGGTGCCCAACAGTTGTTTGATTTATTTACTTCTATTGATATGTCAGAATCGACTTTTTTATTTAGAGGATTCACTCGCTTGAAGCAGCTGGAGTATCTAATTCGCACTCAGCAAATAGATCAAAGTTTCTTCTGGAACAAGTAATGCAATTTACTGAAACTTCACTCAAAGGTGCATTCCTGATTGACATAGAGCAACGGCAAGATACTCGTGGCTTCTTTGCTCGTACTTTCTGCGCTCAAGAATTTTTGGCTCACGGCTTAAAGCCAACAATTGCACAATGCAATCTTGCTTTCAACTACAAAAAGGGCACTCTACGGGGTATGCACTATCAAGTTGCTCCTGCAACCGAGGTAAAGTTGGTTCGCTGTACTCATGGTGCTATCTACGATGTGATTATTGATTTGCGTCCTGATTCCCCCACGTACAAGTTACACATTGGTGTTGAGTTAACCGCCCAAAACCATAGAGCTTTATACGTACCTGAAATGTTTGCTCATGGCTACCAAACGCTAACTGATGGGGCTGAGGTTGTATATCAGATGAGTGAATTCTATGCACCAGAATACCAGTGTGGGCTGCCCTATGATGATCCAGCTTTTAGAATTGAATGGCCTTTACCTGTAAGTGAAATTTCTGAGAAAGATACCTGCTGGTCGAGTTTTGAATCTGTTCTAGACTCTACCCCTGTCCAACAGAGTGTAAGGATGTAGGGGAACTTTTACACCTCTATCAAGTTGCTAATAAGTGTGGGAGTTAATCAATGACTATGACAAGTTCGCAGCCTAATGTACAGAATGATACAACCTTGAATCGTGGTTACTGTCGTTTCTGTGGGTCACTATTAGAACATACCTTTGTGGATTTGGGAATGTCACCGCTTTGTGAAAGCTACGTGACGCATGAACAGCTAAATCAAATGGAACCCTTTTATCCGCTGCATGTGTATGTGTGCGATCGCTGTTTTTTAGTTCAACTTCAAGAATACGTCAGTCCGCAAGATATCTTCAGCCACTATGCTTACTTTTCGTCTTACTCTGACAGTTGGCTACAACACGCTAAAAATTATACTGAAAAGGTAATAGCTCGCTTTGGGTTGAACTCCTCAAGCCGAGTGATAGAAATCGCTAGCAACGATGGCTATTTATTGCAATATTTTTTATCAGAAGGAATACCAGTTTTGGGAATAGAACCAGCAGCTAATGTTGCTGATGTAGCTATAAAAAAAGGCATTTCTACAGTTGTCAAATTTTTTGGACAAAACACAGCAGATGAATTAGTTGCTAGTGACACGCAAGCTGATTTATTAGTGGGTAACAATGTACTTGCTCACGTACCGGATATCAACGATTTTGTAGCAGGCTGTAAAATTTTACTTAAACCTGAAGGTGTCATTACTATGGAGTTTCCCCATTTAATGCGACTGATGGAGGGAAACCAGTTTGACACTATCTATCACGAACATTTCTCTTATTTATCGTTATTCACAGTTGAGAAGATTTTTGCCGCTCACGGTTTAACCATCTTTGATGTAGAAGAACTGTTAACACATGGTGGCTCTCTCAGAATTTATGCAAGACAAGCATCAGATAATTCTAAACCTATTAGTCAGCAAATAGAGGAGTTAAGAGCCAGGGAAGAAGTTGCTGGATTTAGCGACATCAAACACTATTTTTCCTTTGCACAAAAGGTAAAGGAAACTAAATTCCAACTTTTGGATTTTTTAATTGCAGCTAAACGTCAAGGAAAATCAATTGCTGGTTACGGCGCTCCTGGTAAAGGTAACACTCTTTTGAATTATTGTGGAATTAGAGAAGATTTCATTGATTACACCGTAGACCGAAATCCATTTAAACAAGGTAAATTTTTACCTGGAACTCATATACCAATCTTTCATCCAACTAAGATTCAAGAAACACAGCCAGACTATCTGTTGATTTTACCCTGGAATCTGAAAAATGAGGTAATGTCGCAGATGTCGTATATACGTGATTGGGGTGGTAAATTTGTTGTGCCGATTCCCGAAGTGAATGTTTATTCTTGAGCAAACTATAAAGCCAGTTAGATTTAATCAAAATTAATCAGATAAAAAAGGAAAATCTCATGAAAGTAGTTCTATTCTGCGGTGGTTTAGGAACAAGATTAAGAGAATTGTCCAGTAGTATTCCTAAGCCAATGGTTCATATTGGCTACAGACCAATATTGTGGCATGTCATGAAATACTATGCCCACTATGGACACAAAGATTTTATTTTGTGTCTTGGTTATAAAGCCGATGTAATCAAGAATTATTTTCTTAATTATGATGAATGTGTTTCAAATGATTTTACCTTACAAGAAGGAGGCAAGAAAATTCAACTTGTAAGCAGTGATATTGAAGATTGGAAAATTACTTTTGTTGATACAGGTTTGACTTCAAATATTGGCCAAAGGTTCAAAGCGGTCGAAAAATACTTAGAAGGAGAAGAAGTCTTTTTAGCCAATTATAGTGACGGTTTAACAGATTTACACCTACCTGACTTAATCGAGGACTTTTATAGACATAATAAAATAGCTAGTTTTCTCTGTGTAAAGCCCTCCCAAAGTTTCCATTTAGTTTCAATGCAAGAAGATGGCTTGGTAAATGATATCCAAAGTGTCCAGGAAGCCGGGGTTCGGATAAATGGAGGCTTCTTTGTATTTAGGAAGGATATCTTTAAATATATCGAGTCTGGAGAAGAATTGGTGCTAGAACCATTTCAAAGATTAATTAAATTAAAACAGCTATTAGCTTACAAGTACAATGGTTTTTGGGCATGTATGGATACTTTCAAAGAACAGCAGCAGTTAGATGATATGTATTGTCAAGGTAACGCTCCTTGGGCAGTATGGAAGCTTCTTGAAAGAAAGCCAAAATCTTTGGAATATAGTCCAGTTTCCCCTATTGTTAATAATTCTATTTCAGTAAGTTTGTCTAAATGATAAATAACAATTTACTTTGCAATAGATATCTACTGTAATTCCTATTTTAAGGACAAAATATTTGATAATTAAAAAATCGGCAATATGCTTAAATTTAATTTTAAGGAAACAAGTAATTTACCTTATAAAGTTTTATGTTTAGGAGCGCATAGTGATGATATAGAAATTGGTTGTGGAGGAACGATATTAAGATTGGTAGAAAGTTACCCGAATACTGTATTTTATTGGGTTGTATTTAGTTCAAACTTACAGAGAGAAAAAGAAGCTTATAACAGCGCTCATAAGTTTTTAAAAGATTCAAAAGTAAAAAATATAGTACTTGAACATTTTAAAGATGGTTTTTTCCCTTTCATGGGAATTGAAATTAAAGGCTTTTTTGAGCAATTAAAGCAAGATTATAACCCCGATGTAATTTTTACTCATTATCGGCAGGATTTACATCAAGACCATCGTTTAATTTGTGAATTTACTTGGAATACATTTAGAGATCATTTAATCTTAGAGTATGAAATACCTAAGTACGATGGTGATTTGGGAAAACCTAATTTCTTTGTTCATTTAACTGAGAAAATTTGCCAAGACAAAGTTAAGTATATTATTGACAGCTTTCCATCGCAAAATAATAAACAGTGGTTTACAGAAGATACATTTTTATCAATTCTAAGACTGCGAGGGATTGAATCTAATGCGCCCAATAAGTATGCAGAAGCTTTTCATTGCCGCAAAGTCGTTTTTTAACTGAGTCTTTGCCCTATCCAACTTACAAAATACCCAATGTGCGTACACGCACTTATAGATGACATTCAAGCAATGACTTTGCGACTAGCTTTTTAAGAAAGGTCTAACTTGGATATCAGTAACTTCAGCAGTGCGAGGCAAACTAAGGGCATTAATCACTGTCGCAGCTATGTCCTCTGGTTGCAAAAGGCGATCGGGATTATATGTTTTGCCCTCCATCTCATAAATAGATGCCTGCATAGAACTAGCAGTGCGTCCAGGAAAAACGCTGAGAACGCGCACTCCTAAAGGGTTTACTTCCGCTCTTAGACTGTCAGCGATCGCTTTGAGCGCATGTTTGGTAGCAGCGTACTGCCCTAAACCTGCCTTAGCAGTTAGCCCTGCACTTGAGTTGATGAAGACAATTTGCCCTTGATGGGGTATAAGCATGGGGAGCAAAGTTTGTGTTAAGACGTAGGGGGCACGAACATTTGTGCGGTATTGCCAGTCAAAGTCTTCAACTCGAGCTGTTTTAACTTCTCCTAGAGAAATGACACCAGCGCTGTGAATCAGCAAGTCAACGTGTCCAAAATCTTCTGCTAGATTCCTTGATAGCTTTTGAATGTCTTCGTCTAAAGATAAGTCTACTTGATAACTGAGAACTTGAGGTGAAGTTCCAAGAGCGCTCCTGGCAATAGCTAACAGCGTATCTAAGTTGCGCCCTAAAAGGCAAAGTTTTGCACCTTGTGCTGCTAATTGCAAGGCGATCGCTTTGCCAATACCACTACTTGATCCTGTAACAACAGCAACTTGTTCCTTGAAAACTGTCATGCTTATTGTCTATTTATTGCTTTAACTATCAAAAGTTTGTCATTGTATGAGTAAGTAAGTCGGCGTTAAAAAATCAAGCTATGTCACGAAATATAAAATCAACGAATAGCTTAGAAATTGGTCATTCCACAGTTTTTACAAAACTAAACATACATGCGTTTTATCATGCCGACTTACCTTACTTACAAAGATTAAGTTGTTTCTTTCAACAAATTAAATTGCAACAGAGTATCTGCTGTTTTCTTAATCAAATCAAACTCTAAGCCTGATTTTTCAGAAATATCCAGCAGTGTGTGATTGCCATCAGACAAGTTTAAAATCCATAACATTGCCATTTCACTTTTCTTTGTATCAGTCTGCCCACCAATGGCACTATATAACCCTCGTTTACCCAACTGCGGCTCACATTTAGGGTTTTGGTTTAAGTATTTTTTATTGTTCTCGATAATTTGCAAAACCGATAACAATTTTGCTAATGAATCGGCAAGATATTGGGGTTGTACAAGCTCTAAATTGTCGGCAGATGTATGATATTGAGGATAAGTTCCATGAGGCGATCGCATGAAACAGCCCACAGGAAGATTAAACCCAGGTGAACAGAATTGCCGTTCATCATAGCCGTAAGGAGAAAAGTCCATAATTTCATAATCTTGTCCAGAAGACTTCAACACATGAATAACAGCTTTATCAATTTCGGCATTACCTTGACGACTTTTTTTGTAGTGAGATTTGCCCGGATCGCCCACACAGGTTACAACTAAACCATGCTTAATTTTGTCAACATTCGCTTCATTTAAAGCCAGCCAAGTAATCGATCCAACAGTTCCAGGAATAAAGAGAAAACGATAGGAGTAAGAAGGTGCGAATTGGCTGAGATGTTTGGCTAAGAAGACCGCCAATGCGATACCGGAGAGATTGTCATTACAAAGCGATGGGTGGCAGATGTGACATGAAATCAAAACTTCATCTGCTTTTTCACCTCTAATATAATACTCTCCATAAGTTAAATGACCATTCTCTAAAGAAGAATCAATGCAAACTTCATACTCTTCATCTTTTAATTCCAATAATTGGTTGTGACTGAGACAAAAGCCCCAGTTCTCTTTGTAGTAGGAAGTCCTATAAGGAATCAGATTAGGTTGCTCAGGTAGTGTAAAAAGATGTGCTTTTAAATCTTGTAATCCTATCTTTTTATTAATATTTACACTGTAATTAACCACATGAAGATTAGATTGATGGAAACTTACAATCTTCTCACCCTGCAAGTTTTTAATAAAGGCATCCTTGATATTCCATTCTTTAGGAATAGTCCAATCAAATACTTCGGTTCCAGTGGCTATTTCATGTATATATAAAGAAATCTCTTTTTGAATAGTATGCAGTGTTTCCCGTAAGCCATTACCAGTAATACTACGACAAAGAGGGTACAAATCAGATATTAATTTGTACATTTTATGGCTAGCATCATTCACGTTAATACTGCTTTTTATATCAATTGTATGCATATTTGTGATTTGCTTATAGCACTTTCTGTACTTCTTGTAGTATTGTATTGCACCTAAAAAGGGGGTTTTGTGTTTGATTTTTTTGCGATCGCTTAATTCTAGCTTTTTAGGTTAAAAAACGAAATCTAGATAATAGATTGGGTTAGAAACGTGTACTACTAATGTAGCATTTTGTCTTTTTAAAAAAGCCGCACCCAAATCATTTTTAAATTTAATATAACTTATACATTTTCCCAAACACGATCGCAAACATAATAATTACACACTGTTATTACCGTAACTGTTATTCATTCTTCTATACCGATTACAGTGTTGCTAACCCAAGGGTATATCGCGGGTGCGTTACAAAGTCAGCTAAATATGGATTCCTCTCCATATAGAAACTGGCATGGCGTTTCACCAGCAAGAAAACAAATTTGCAGTGAATTGTGGGGGGTAATTTGCAAAACTTGACTTTGCCACCGTCTGGCTTCTGTCCAGAACCGCTTGCTGATAGAGAGTTAATTAAAGTAAAGGGTAAGTTTTTCTTTCTTGGAGATCAGAAGTTTTTTCTCAAAGGAGTTAGTTACGGCCCCTTCTCCATCGGTACGCACGGCGAGTCTTTTCCAGAAAAACCCATTGTAGAGAAAGACTTTGCCATGATGGCACAACTGGGGGTTAACTGTCTACGTACCTACACCATTCCACCTGATTGGCTTTTGGATCTAGCTGCAATCTACGGTTTGAGGCTACTCATCGGCATACCCTGGACTCAGCATATCGCCTTTCTTGACTCCTCTACTACCAAGGCAGAAGTCCGTAACTGCATTGCTCAGGGCGTTAAAGCCTGCCGGAGTCATCGCGCTACCTTTGCCTATTTGGTGGGCAATGAGATTCCTCCAGATATTGTACGGTGGCACGGTGCAAAACGAGTTCGTGCTTTTGTCAGAGAGTTAATGGCGGTAGCAAAAGACAACGATTCCGAAGGTCTGGTAAGCTATGCCAATTATCCTTGTACTGAGTATTTAAATATTAACTTTACCGATTTTTCGTGCTTTAACGTCTACCTGCATCGGGAACAAGATTTTCGCCGTTACCTCTCTCGGCTTCATAACCTAGCCGAGGATAAACCTTTAGTGCTAAGTGAGTTTGGTGTTGACTCAATGCGTGAAGGAACCCAAGCGCAAGCCGAAATTCTCTCTCAAAAACTGTCATCTAGTTTTGAGATGGGAGCAGCAGGGACAATAATATTTTCTTGGACGGATGAATGGTTTACTGGGGGATTTGCCATACAAGACTGGGCTTTTGGTCTAGTTGACGCCGAACGGCTTGAGAAGCCAGCGTTCAACACAGTTCAGCAGTATTACACAGCACCTCTACCGCCAGTGCTACCTGAGTATCCCAAAGTTTCAGTGGTTGTATGCGCTTACAATGCTGAACGCACGATGGATACTTGTTTAGCTTCTCTTAAAGAACTCAACTATCCCAACTATGAAGTCATTGTAGTTAATGATGGATCGCGCGATCGCACTCTAGAGATTACTCAGCGCTACGACTATGTACGCCTGATTAGCCAGGAAAACAAAGGACTAAGCGTAGCACGCAACGTCGGCATCGCCGCTGCCACTGGCGAGATTGTGGCCTTTACTGATTCCGATTGTACGGTCGATCCAGACTGGCTCACCTATTTAGTGGCAAAGTTTCTTGGCTCAGGTCTGGCTGCTGTAGGTGGCCCAAACTTGTCTCCCCCTGAGGAGTCTCTTGTGCCTACCTGCGTTGCTGTGTCTCCGGGCGTACCCACCCACGTACTTTTAAGTGATGAGGTAGCCGAACATATTGCTGGCTGCAACATGGCTTTTCGTCGGGAGGTTCTACAGAAAATTAACGGCTTCAACCCCCTATTTCGGGCTGCTGGTGACGATGTTGATATATGCTGGCGACTGCAAGACAAAGGTTACACAATCGGTTTTAGCCCAACTGCAATCGTATGGCACTTTCGTCGTAACACAGTAGCTGCCTATCTAAAGCAGCAGCAAGGCTATGGTAAGGCAGAAGCACTTGTTTATTTTAAGCATCCTTCCCGTTTTAACCTTCTGGGACAACCCCAGTGGCTGGGAAGAATCTATGGAGATCTATCCACATATTTGCGTTTTGGTCAACCAGTTATCTATTCTGGGGTATTTGGTCGTGGTCTATTTCAAACCCTATATGAGCCAGCCTCCTCCCTAATCTCTTATCTACCTCTCACACTGGAGTGGAATGTAACAGCTTTAATTCTGTTTGTATCTGCGCTGTTGTCTGGCAATCGCCCGTGGCTGAGTGCGGCAATGTTCCTCACCTGTGTTACCTGGTGTGTGGTGGGTGCCTTACAAGCGCGGATTGACTCTCGTTTTGTGGGAGTGAGGGCACGGTTGCTTGTGGCTGTGCTGATTTATCTAGGGCCTCTTGTACGTAGTGTAGAGCGTTACCGCTGGCGCATAAAAGAACTCACTAAAGCAGAGCCAATAAAGTTTGACGAGATGTAAACAAAAATATAAGTGGTTTTTAAGACAATGGCTCGAACACTAACTCAAGCAGATTTACTAAATTTTGAGCAGTCTGCTCAAAGAGTACATATTTCTTGGCGCGATCGCGCCTATGAGTTGTCCTATTGGACAGAAGCAGCAATAGAGAAAGAGAACCTGCTGCAAAAAGTGATGGATTTACTCTTAGCCTACAAATATTTCATTGTTATGGATCAAGGCTGGAGCGACTGGGATTTAGAGATTTACCAGGGGATTTGGTCAAAAGTCCAGCTCAAAGTATGTACTGAAAATCATGGAGGTAACAAAAGAGTTTTGAGGGTGCGGTGTGCCCTGAGAATGTCACAGTTAGCCACTATGGCTATGGTTGGCTATTGTCTGTTCACAATTGTAGCGATCGTTCTGGGAATGCCAGAAGTAGCAACAGTCACAATTGCAGTATGTATGCTCAACGCCACTGTCATCTTATATCAGAACTTCCAGTTGGGACGTATTCTCTACCAAGTACTGGAGATTGTTGCCAAAAGAGTCTACTTGCTGCCAATACAAACCACCTGTAACAAGTCTGTCGCACAAAGTGCAATATTACAATCATGACGAACGTCTTGGTACTCCAGTAAGCAAATGGCCAGATGGGAGGTAAATCTGTAAGTGAGGCAAGAGATCAAAGCGATGATGCATCGATACGGGCACATGCTCCGATATCCGCTGCGCCAGTGGCGCACCTTAATAGCAATCCTCGGTCTCACGGCTGGCACTTCAGCCACCGCAACACTTCAACCTTGGCCAATGAAAATCCTGGTGGATTATGCCTTCGCCCAGGCAGTCATCCCCCCGTTACTTCGCTCGCTCCTGGAAACTTTTAACCTGGCGCTCACACCGCCACTGCTGGTCGTTATCGCCGCTGTTTGTAGCCTCGGACTTTATGCCCTAAACGCTACCCTGGAAACGAGCCTTAGCTGGGCCTGGAGTGCTGCCGGGCAAGGTATGGTCTACGAACTGGCTCAGAGACTCTTCTATCGTCTGCAACGCCTTTCAATGCTGTTCCATAACCAACGGACTGTCGGCGATTCCCTCAGCCGTCTGGCCGGAGATGCCTATTGCGTTTACACCCTGAGCGGTGCTTTGCTGATTTCACCTGTGCAGCACCTACTGACGCTAGCAACTATTAGCATCGTCGCCTGGAATCTGAGTCCTTTACTAACGCTGCTTTCGCTTTTGGTAGCACCAATGATGGGTGGTTCAGCCCTTGTCTTTGGTTCCCGACTCAAGCGCCGGACAAAACTTAACCGCGAAGCCCAGTCGCGCCTTACCAGTTTTGTCCACCAAACGGTCACAGCAATCCCCATGATCCAGGCATTTGGTAGAGAGAGTTACAATACCCAGCAATTTGAACACCTAGCGGCAGACGCAGTTGTTCTCTCACAACGGGAAACTCTGCTTAAGAGTGCCTACGGTGTGGCGAATGGTACTGTGACAACCATCGGTACTGCGATTGTCCTGTATGTGGGTGGGCAGCAGGTGTTATTGGGGGCTATGAGTATCGGCAGCCTGCTCGTCTTCTTAGCATATCTACAGTCTATACAAGGAGCATTTAAGGGCCTGTTTGGCATCTATGGGAGCCTGAAGTCCGTAGATGCCAATATTGATAGAGTGTTAGAGGTTTTGGATGCTAAAGATGGGGTGCAGGATGCCCCTGATGCCAGGCCATTGCCAGTTCGTCCGCCGGGAGGTCGGGGACATGTATGTTTAGAGAAAGTCACCTTCGGTTACGAACCTAACTATCCCGTTCTCCAAGAAATTACCCTAGAAGCGCGACCAGGAGAAACGATCGCACTAGTAGGCGCGACAGGTGCTGGTAAGAGTACACTGGTTTCCCTGATTCCCCGCTTTTTTGACCCCTGGCAGGGACGAGTCCTCTTTGATGGGGTGGATGTACGAGGTGTGCAACTGAAAAGCCTGCGCGAGCAGATTGCTCTAGTGCTGCAAGAGCCGTTTTTGCTGCCGCTCTCGGTGGCACAGAACATTGCTTACGGGTGCCCTGGAGCAAGCCTGGAGAAGATTGTCGCAGCAGCTAAAGCGGCCAAGGCGGACGACTTTATTCAACGGTTGCCCCAAGGTTATGACACCCTAATTGGCGAAAGAGGGGCACTTCTGTCTGGAGGACAGAAACAGCGGCTAGCGATCGCCCGGGCGTTGCTCAAGGATGCGCCAGTACTGATTCTTGATGAACCTACTTCTGCCCTGGATGCTCAAACCGAGTTTTTACTGTTGGAAGCTTTAGATCACCTAATCGAAGGACGGACTACGTTTATTATTGCCCATCGACTTTCCACAATTCAACGAGCAGATCGGATTGTAGTTTTGGAGCAGGGAAAGGTTGTGGAAATGGGAACGCACCAGGAGTTGCTGGCTGTCTGTGGTTTCTACCAGCGTCTGCACTCCTTGCAGTTTCCTGAACGTCCGCAGGAGGTGATTCTATGAAAATGTGGTGGTTGCGACTGGCACGTTACGCCCTGGTTCGTTGGCGCGGACTCATATTTGTAATGCTGCTAATGCTGATTAATGTGGGGCTGAATGTACTCAAGCCTTGGCCTTTGAAGTTGATCGTTGATTGCGTTCTGAACAACCAATCACTACCAAATAGCGTTGTTTGGCTCAAAACCTTGCCTGGCAGTGAATCCAACATTCAGTTGCTCGGTTGGTTAGCAGGAGCCACAATCATTCTATTTTTATCTAGTGAGGGGGTTCGTCTTATACAGGAATATATTGGATCTGGTGTTGGCAGCCAGATGGTTTATGACTTGGGAGCAGCACTGTTCGATCGCTTACAGCATCTTTCTTTAAGATTCCACAACCAACAGCGTGCTGGCGATCTTGTTCGGCGAGTAATGACTGACAGCATCTGTATTCAGAATCTGACGATGGGGGTTTTTCTGCCCGTGCTTACTTCCCTGGTGAATTTGGTAGCAATGTTCGCCGTGATGTGGCAAATTAATCGTCTCCTTTCACTGCTCTCGCTGATGATTGCTCCTTTAATAATGTTACTAATTTGGGTTTTTAACCAGCCCATGACTGAACGAACCTATCAGTATCAACAATTTGAAGGTGAGATCGTGGCGTTGAGTGAGCAGACTTTGACAGCGCTACCGATTATTCAAGCATTCGGGCGTGAAGCACACGAAGATAAGCGCTTTCACTACCTGTCTCAAAAAGCCCTCCAAGCTTATATACGCTCTATCCTTGCCCAAATGCAATTCAAAGTTGGGGTGGGAGGGGTAACCGCAGTTGGAACAGCAGCAATCATGGCTTACGGTGGCTTCCAAGTTCTAGAGGGGTCACTCTCAATTGGTTCTTTACTAGTCTTCCTCTCCTATCTTGCATCCCTATACGTGCCGATGGCGACTCTAGCTTATATATCGTCCAGTTTTGCGGCAGCGGCAGCTAGCGCTCGGAGAGTGCTAGAGGTTTTGGATGCTCAAGATGGGGTGCAGGATGCCCCTAGTGCCAGACCATTACCTGCTCATCCAGCCCAAGGACGGGGACACGTATGTTTAGAGAAAGTCACCTTCGGTTACGAACCTAACTATCCCGTACTCCAAGAAATTACCTTAGAAGCGCGACCGGGAGAAACGATCGCTCTAGTAGGCGCGACGGGTGCTGGTAAAACTACTCTAGTCTCCCTGATTCTCCGTTTTTTTGACCCCTGGCAAGGACGAATCCTCTTTGATGGGGTGGATGTCCAAAGTGTGCAACTGAAAAACCTGCGTGAGCAGATTGCCTTAGTGCTACAAGAGCCGTTTTTGCTACCGATAACTATCGCCGAGAACATTGCCTATGGCCGCTTTAATGCCAGCCGCGAAGCGATCGTCAAAGCTGCCCAAGCTGCGAATGCTGACACCTTTATTCAACGATTACCTCAAGGTTATGACACAGTAATTGGTGAGCGCGGAGCCACACTTTCAGGAGGCGAGAAGCAACGGTTAGCGATCGCCCGCGCCCTGCTTAAGGATGCTCCAGTGCTAATTCTGGATGAACCCACCTCCGCCCTGGATGCTCAAACCGAGTTTCTGCTGCTGGAGGCATTAGAGCGACTGATGGCAGGACGGACTACGTTTATTATTGCCCATCGCCTCTCGACAATTCAACGAGCCGACCGAATCGTAGTTTTGGATCAGGGGAAAGTAGTAGAGATGGGAACTCACGAGGAGTTGCTAGCGGTAAGTGGCTATTACAAGAAGCTGTATAAATTACACTTCGGCTCAACTCAACCAGCATCAGCAACAAACGTTTGATTGTATTTAATCTGCAATCGTGAGTTCGCAAACAGGTGGTTAGAAAACTAGCAAGATTTCTGTTCAAAGAGTTTGATCCATGAAGTATTGCATTGTTAATGGAGATGATTTTGGTGCTAGTCAAGGCATTAACAGTGGCATTGTTGAAGCCCACTGTTACGGAGTGCTGACTAGCACGAGCTTAATGGTGAATATGCCAGCGAGTGAGGAAGCAGCTATCTTAAGCCGTAAACTACCCGAACTAAGCATTGGTTTGCATGTAAATATCACGAGCGAGGATGGTGAATTAGCAGTCGATCTCACGGCTTTGGATCAATGCCGTGCCGAACTAAATCGCCAATTGAAACGCTTTCAAGAGCTAATAGGGCGTCTACCTACTCATCTTGACTCGCATCATAACATCCACCGTTCTCCTCAATTACTACCCCACTTTCTTAATTTAGCGCAGCAATATCAATTGCCACTAAGAGAACACTCTCCAGTTCGTTACTTCCCCAGCTTTTATGGGCAATGGGATGGAGAGACGCATCTGGAGCAGATTAGCGTGGATAATCTAGTCCAAATGCTAGAAACCGAAGTTCGGGAAGGGTTTACCGAATTGAGCTGCCATCCAGGTTATGTTGATCCAGAGTTTTCGTCAACTTATGCGATCGAGCGAGAAACGGAATTACAAACGCTTTGCAGCCCAATCGTCAGAAGCAAGCTCACAGAACTCCAGATCCAACTTATAGGCTTTCGAGAACTCGCCAATTTTCTAACAAACCGATCAGCTTAGTGGGGAGGGAAGTATTATGTCTGTCGTTGTCATCTCCCCATCAAACGTCGTGACCTTTCCAGAAGGAGGGGGTCATTTCTGGGTTTATATGCAATATGTGCAGGGGCTACGCCAGTTGGGATGTGAGGTGTATTGGCTAGAGCGCTTCCACAGCAGCGGCGATCGAGAGCAGGATAAACTTATGCTTTCAACGTTTTACCAGCGTATGGAACGCTATGGACTTAGTGGAAAGGTCATCCTTTACTCTGACCAGAACGCGATATCCGATCATGGTAGCGAGTATGAATCCATTGGAGTTTGGTCATCAAAAGCACAGGCAATTTTTCGGCAAGCAGACCTTTTACTAAACTTTTACTACGGTATTCATCCAGCTTTGCTTTCATGTTTTCGACGGACTGCCCTAATAGATATCGATCCAGGTTTATTACAATTTTGGATAACAGTTGGACAGCTCGCCGTACCCCCACACGATTATTACTTTAGTACTGGTGAAACTGTCGGCACACCTAGCGCTAAGTTTTCGGATTGTGGTTTGACTTGGATGCGAATTCGACCACCAGTGTGTCTTGAGTTGTGGCCATACGTTTACAATCCCAACAGCGAAGCATTTACAACTGTCTCCGGCTGGTGGGGCAATGGGGGCAAAGGGGAATGGATTACGGACGGGCAGGATATCTGCTACGAGAACAACAAGCGAGTTTCCTTCATGCAATTTGTGGAACTGCCGCTCCTAACCGACCAAGTGCTTGAGCTGGCGCTGTGCCTGGGTGAGGGAGACGTGGAAGATGACCAAAGCAGAAAAGAGCAAAGCTGGCAAGCCAACAATCCCGTACCGCGTGATGTTACTGATTATAAAGGAGATGCAGAGGATCGGGAAGTGCTGGAGAGCTATGGTTGGCGGGTGCGCCATGCCTACAAAATGGCTGGCAGTCCTGATAGCTATCAATCTTACATCCAAATGTCGCGAGGAGAGTTTAGTTGCGCTAAACCTTCATGCATGAAGTTTCAAAATGCCTGGATTAGCGATCGCACGCTTTGCTATTTAGCAAGCGGGAAACCTGTTGTTGTTCAACATACTGGACCGAGTTCCTTCCTACCCAATGGTCAGGGGATGTTCCGGTTCTCGACGCTTAGTGAAGCAGCCGATGCTTTAGCGACAATAAATACCAGTTATGAAAAGCACTGTCGAGCAGCAAGGGAAATTGTTGAAACATATTTTGAAGCTAAACAAACTTTGAATGGCATCCTAAACTATGCTCTTAAATTTCAATGATGGATGGAGTGAACCCAATGATCCTTTCTTTTGACTATCCGCCTGCTACTCGGGGAATAGTCGTCGTCTGGGGTATGCTGGCATCCTTCCCATTTGGGGGCATGACCTGGCAAGTGCTCCACTATCTAGCAGGCTTGCGGCGATTAGGTTTCGATGTATGGTACGTCGAGGATACCGATAGCGAACTCTTAGATCCCATTACTTTCTGCTGGCATACATCAGAATATTCAGCAAATGTGCGCTATCTTGCCCAATACATGGATAGTATCGGTTTGAGCGATCGTTGGATTTTCCGTCCTCCAGGAGTGCGAGATGCAACCCTGGGAGCACGTGACTTAATCGGATTGGCAAAACTCTACAAGGAAGCGGACGCAGTCATCAATTTATGTGGATACCATCCCCTACGTACTGAGCACGACGATATAGCCTGTCTTATATATTTACAAACTGATCCGATGGTCGATCAGATTAAAGTAGCCGAGAATGACGCTCAAAAGATTGAGCAACTTGATGCTTATAATTACTTATTCACCTATGGCGAGAATCTTGGAGCACCCGACTGTCTTGTACCCGTTGATCGATACCAGTGGCATCCGACGCGACCGCCAGTTTGCCTCGATTGGTGGTTCATCGATAGTCCACCAATTTTGGACTCAGCTCTTACAACTATCTCAAACTGGGAGCATTGGGACAATGATATCGTTTGGCAAGGGGAGAAGTATTACTGGCGCAAAGACCGAGAATTCCGGCGCTTCATAGACCTTCCGGCAAAGTCTTTGCTACCGCTTGAGCTTGCTCTTGAAGGTATTAATGCTCAAGAGGAAGCTGAAATGATTAATCGCGGTTGGCGGATTGTTTATGCTAGAGCATTATCCGATCCGATCGCCTATCGTAACTATATTTGTGCCTCTCTAGGTGAGTTCACTGTTACAAAGGATCAGTATGTTCGTCCTCGCACTGGCTGGTTCAGCGATCGCTCTGTCTGCTATCTAGCAGCAGGGCGTCCTGTGATCACTCAAGAAACAGGGTTTAGCAAGTTCTTGCCCACGGGGAAGGGATTATTTGCATTCAACACTATAGAAGATATTCTGGCGGCAGTGGATGCAATCAAAAGCGACTACGAAGGCAATTGCCGAGCAGCCCGTGAAATTGCCTCAGAGTACTTTGCCGCAGAGAAAGTGATTGGCAGTCTAATGGAGCGAGCGGGGTTATAAGCATGGCACGCATTGTTGTTTGCGGATATATGATTCGACATCCAGTAGCTGGCAATCTTTTAGCCTACTTCCACTACCTGTTAGGGCTACATCATCTAGGACATGAAGTCTTATACCTGGAGGAAAGCGGCTGGTCTGGGTCCTGCTATAACCCAATCAACCACAATTACAATGATGACCCCCATGTTGGCCTTCACGCAGTCCAGACACTAATAAACACCTATGGCGTGAATACAACGGTGTGCTATGTAAATCGGGATACACAAAATATCTACGGTGCGGATTGGCAAGAAATAAAGCAGATGCTCAGGACGACGGATCTGCTATTAAATATCGGTGGAGTTTGCTGGTTACCTGAATTTCTATTATGTAAACACCGAGTATTAATCGATATGGACCCATTCTTTACCCAGATTGGGACGTTTGCTGCCGAGGGTCGCAATGAGTATCACGCCTACTTTAGTTATGGCGTTAATATTGGGCAACCTGATTGCAGCATACCGAGTGATGGAATTGAATGGCTCCCCACCTTACCGCCCGTTGTGCCAGAGATATGGAAAAACTCGATAGTTATTCCAGAAGATAGTGGCGAAGAACGCGGCAATTTACCATTCACTACAATTGCCAATTGGAATGCTTATGGGGGCGTGACTTACAAAGATGAACATTATGGACAGAAAGATCGGGAATTCATGCGCCTGCTGGAACTCCCTAGCTACCTTTCGCAGAAACTCGAACTCGCTCTTGGCGGCAGGGACGCAGAAATAGCAGAGGTTGCGAAATCTTTAAAGGCAGCAGGCTGGTTAGTTCGAGATGGCGGGGAAATTAGCGCTAGTTTGTCAACATACAGAAATTACCTGACTGGCTCCCGTGGAGAGTTTAGCGTTGCCAAACAAGCTTATGTCAAAACCCGTAGCGGTTGGTTTAGCGATCGCAGTGTCTGCTATCTCGCTGCTGGTCGCCCCGTCATCTTACAAGATACCGGATTTAGCGATTGGTTGCCAACAGGTCGCGGTGTGCTGGCGTTTTCATCCTTAGAATCAGCCATAGACTGTATAGAGCGCGTCAATGCAGATTATTCAGCGCATTGTTTGGCAGCACGGGAGTTAGCCGAGCAAACTTTCAGTTATAAAGTAGTGCTGCCTCGACTACTGGAAACGGCAATTACCGATCGAGATCAGTTAGAAAGAGTCGAGGTAGTAGGATGATTATTATTTTTGCTAGTGCTATAGGACGTTTTCCCATAGGAGGCAATGCCTGGTCTGACCTACAGTATCTTTTGGGTCTACGCGCACTTGGGCATGATGTCTTCTACTTGGAAGAATGCGGGTCAGAGTCGTGGGTTTATAACTGGCAGACTGAGGAATTCACAACCGAGTTAGACTATCCCACCAATTATGTGAGAAACTGCCTGGAACCGCTTGGCTTTGTAAACCAATGGATTTACCGCGCTGGCGATCGCTCAGTTGGGATGGATGTTGACGAGTTTAAGGACATCTGCTCCCAGGCTGATTTGATGATTGTGCGTGGCTCACCAATTTCTCTTTGGAGAGAGGAATATGAGTTGCCGAAGCGCCGCATTTATATTGATGCCGATCCAGGTTTCACTCAGATTAACATTGCCAGCGGTCATGCGGAGTTAATCAAAACCATCGAACGTTGCGATCACCTGTTTACGATTGGGCAACGTATTGGTGCTGAGGACTGTCTCATCCCCACAAACGCTAGGCATTGGCTAAAGACGTTACCTCCAGTAGCACTGCCTTACTGGCCAGTGATTGAGGACGATAATCCCACCCACTTCAGTTCGATTATGCAATGGCGCAGTTATCGGGAGGTGGTATACGAGGGAGTCACCTACGGCAACAAGGATAAAGAATTTCTCAAGTTCATTGACATACCGCAACTCACCAAACAACCCTTTCGGATTGCATTAAGTGGCGGCTTTCCCAATGAGCTATCCCAGTACGGCTGGGAAGTCCTCCCTGGATGGATTGCGTCCTTTTCACCAGAGTCTTACCAGACATTCGTTCAAGAATCCCGTGCTGAATTTGGAGTTGCAAAACACGGTTATGTTGCGACAAAAGGCGGTTGGTTTAGCGATCGCAGCGTCTGTTACCTAGCCTCTGGCAGGCCAATTTTAGTTCAAGACACAGGCTTAAACGATTGGCTGCCGATAGGAGAAGGAATTTTAACTTTCCGCAACCAAAAAGAGGTAGTGAACGGTGTAGAAGCCATCAACGCTGACTATGAGCGACATCGGCAAGCAGCAAGGAGGTTAGCAGAGGAATATTTTGACTCAAATAAAGTTCTTTCGTCTCTTCTAGAGGCAGCAATGAGTTAAGTGCCATTGAGTATAAGAGATATATTATGTCAACAGTAACTATCGGATTCTTTCCTCGCGAACAATTCTCCTTAGCAGCTGAATCTTTACAGCGAATTTTCAAGTACACCCGCATCCCGTTTAACCTGATTGTAGTAGACTGCAATACTCCAAAAGTCTATTGGCAGCAGATGGAACAGGTATTAGAAGGTCGCAGTAATGTCAAAGTCATTTACAAAGATTGTTATTTGCAGCCCAACCAGTTAAGAAACTTGGTAATTCAGGAGGCTAACGATGATTTTTTGTGCTTCGTTGAGAATGATGTTCTTGTTGAGGAAGGTTGGTTATCCCATCTGATTACCGCCTGCGAAGAACAACCGGCTGATGTAGCTGTGCCCCGCATTATCGAGGGACCTTTAGGAGCGACAAACGTTCATTGGGACCCAAACCAGGGCCAGGTTCGGTCAGTGCAAACAGCTGGCGGCGTTAAATGGGAAGTCCTTCCAGCCACGAGCGAGCAGCAACTCGATCAAGGAACTGATCGCCGGACGATACAGTTAGCTGGAGAGGCTCACTGTCGGCTCTACCGCCGAAGTGTTTTTGATCGAGTCTCCCCTTTCGATGAAGATGTTATTTTTCTAGATCATTTCGATTCTAGTTTGGCTTTATATAATGCCAAAATTCCAGTTGTCTTTGAGCCGAAGTCTGTTGTCCATTTCTGGCACCCTTATCCTCCTCGTCCAGATGACCTCGACTATTTTTTCATGAGATGGGATCTTGAACAATCCGCCAAGAGCCTCGAGCGGATTCAAAAAAAATGGAACTTGGTTTCACTGTACGGAGACTTAAGTTTTGCCATAGAGCGGAATCACATCGGTCACCTGTACGAGGTCAGGGAGAAACTCCAAACTCTGATATCGCCACAGGAATCTTTTATCTTGGTTGATGAAGACCGCCTGAACGGTAACGAAATCATCAAAGGTTTTCAAACAACCCCCTTTACTGAACGCGATGGATGGTATTGGGGACGTCCAGCAGATGACGACACAGCTATTCGAGAATTTGATCGCCTATATCAAACTGGTGCCAGCGCGATCGTTTTCTTGTGGCACACTTTCTGGTGGCTGGAATACTACCCTGGATTTCATGAATATTTGCGGCAAAAGTTTTCCTGCATATTACAAAATGACCATCTGATTGTATTTGACCTACGCTCATGACCAAGCCTCTAGTCAGTATTATCATCACCAACTACAACTATGAACGTTTTCTGAAGGAGGCAATTGATAGTGCTCTCAATCAAAACTATCGGCCTGTAGAAGTGATTGTGGTTGATGATGGTTCAACAGACGACTCACGGCAAATCATTGCCAATTATAGAGAACAGATTATCCCCCTGCTAAAGGAAAATGGCGGACAGGGTTCCGCATTCAACGTTGGTTTTGCCACGAGTCGTGGTGAGGTTGTCTGTTTTTTAGATGCAGATGATGTTTTGCTGCCTGATGCGATCGCAAGAGCCGTTGAACTGCTGGACTATCCGAATATAGTACAGGTACACTGGCCTTTATACGCTATAGATGCTGATGGTAAGCCATTGGAAAAGTTGATTCCCGATCAACCTCTGCCAGAAGGAGATTTGCGCGATCTGCATCTCCAAGGTAGCATTGATAGCCATGTCTTCTCACCCACGAGCGGCAATGCCTGGTCACGCAGCTATTTAGAGAGAATTTTTCCCTTACCCGATATTTACTACTCTCTTAACGCTGATGCGTACTTAACTTTTCTGTCTCCTTTTTTCGGCAGCATCAAGCGCATTGCTGAGTACCAAGCCCTATATCGGATTCATGGTCATAATGGCACTAGCAAGCGTACTTATAGTTGGCAACTTAGCCAATATCACAATCATATAAAAGCCTTGTCTGAGTCTTTGCACAAGCACGACATTCAAATCAAAAATGCTTTTGAGTGCTGGAAGGGTTCTGAGTATGAGTTTCTCCAACGTCTGGCCGCGTTGGAGCAGGAACTAACTCCCTTAATTCCAATGGGGCAAGGGTACATTTTAGTTGACATGAACGAATGGGGATCTGGTCAGCTTCTGGACAAGTGCCAATCAATTCCCTTTCTAGAAAAAGATGGTATGTATTGGGGAGCACCAAAAGATGATGCCATTGCTATTAAGGAGTTTGAACGACTGTACCGTGCAGGCGCAAGTTTCATCGTATTTGGATGGCCAGCTTTCTGGTGGTTTGACTACTATGTTGAGTTCGCTTGCTATTTGCGTACTAAGTTTCGCTGTGTTTTAGATAATGAGCGCTTGGTTGTCTTTGATTTGCGTATGTCTATTTAATTTCTTTAAGCATTTTTACCCAAAAAGACGGTACCTGAAACACATGACACTTAAAGCTAAAGTTAACATTGCAATTCCAACCTACAATCGCTCGGAGTTATTAAAAACTAGTTTGCAGAGCGCATTGGCACAAGACTATCCAGATTTCCAAGTTCTTGTCTTAGATAATGCTTCTTGCGATGATACAGAGGCAGTTGTATGTTCATTCGCGGATTCGCGCATCACTTATGTACGCAACGAAACGAATATCGGAATATTTCGCAATTGGCAGCGGGCTATTGCGGTAAATTCTAGCCCCTATCTAAGCATCTTGTCGGACGATGACATCCTGCTGCCCGGCTTCATCCGTGAATCTGTCTTAGCATTAGACAACCATCCAGATGCCGGTTTTTCGATTGCCCAAGCTGGAATTATCGACACTAATGGTGTTCCAGTGCATGTGACAGGCAGAGAGCTTTCAGATAACTTTCCAGAGGGGCCAATTGACGGTCTAGAGTTCATCCACCAGATTGTTGATGGGCGGAAATGGATTTTGCTATCCTCAGCCATCATGTTTCGTACTAGTGCACTGGCAATGGTTGGGGGAATCGACGCACCGCACTCAAAGTACATGTTAGATTTGAACTTATACTTACGTATGGCGGCGCAATTCGATCTCTTCTTTATTGCTAAAGAACTAGCCCAAGTCCGATATCACATTGAACAAGATTCCCAAATTAATTTCAGTCTTGGAGGAACAGGCCCGCTTGGTGTGATGGCAGAACGTACCGACGGTATTGCTTATTTGTTAAAGTCGCCGCGTGCAGAAGATGCATCTTATCGTCAGTGGCTAGCAGAGCGCCTGTTGCATATAAGTATGCGCCGTAGTCAATTCACGTCTGAACTGATACCTGAACTTAATTTGAGTTGGTCAGAACGGCTGGGAATTGCTATGCAGGAAATTGCATCTGTGATTCCAGTAGGGAAGCGTTTGATTTTGGTCGATGAAAATCAATGGGGTTGCGAGATGCTGCCACAATTCGATGCTCTGCCCTTCCTTGAACATGAAGGTCAGTACTGGGGAGCACCACTGAATGACGAGATCGCCATCCGGGAACTTGAACGAATGCGTCAAGCGGGAGCAACTTTCATAGTCATTGGCTGGCCGGCCTTCTGGTGGCTTGATTATTACTCTGGTCTCCGAAATTGTCTCAGTTCAAATTTCCGCTGCGTTTTGGATAACAGTCGCCTTGTCGTGTTCGATCTCTGGCTGTGATCTCCGACATTAATATGCGGTGAAAGCCTGCTTGTAATCAACTGCAAACTCACTGGATCAAGTTTTCATGAACTGGAAATATGAAAAAGGTAAATTCAATATCCCAGGTCGATGGCTAGCCTGGTCAGGAGTTTTGGCTTTAGCCAGCGCTGGCGGTTGGCTGACCTACTTTTTAGCTCTGAACCAACCTCCTGAACCAGTAGCAGTACGCTTGCTAACCGTGGAGCGAGGTAATATTGAAACGACAATCAATGAGAGCGGTACTGTTGAGTTGCGCGAACAGCGGATCTTGAAGTCTCCAAAAGAGGGTGCAGTAGAACGAGTTATGGTAAAACCTGGTGACAGGGTAAAACTTGGTCAAGTGCTGCTCACCCTGCGCTACCCTGAGCGAAAAATTGCTCTTAACAATCAGCAGTTGCAAATTCAACAAGAGCAGCTCAATCTAGCACGTAGTCGCCAGAAAATTATTGAAGCCCAAGAACGATTAACAGCCGAGGAACGACAACTCCAGAGGCTTACTCCCCTGGTGCGAGAGGGAGCTATTGCCCAAGAACAAGCCCAAACGCAGGAAGACGCAGTGCGCGTTGCTCGAGCTAGCCTGCGAGATACTCAAGCAGAGACACGTACAACTGCTCTCAAAATTCAGACTTTGCAATTGGAGCGCCAACTTATTCAGCAGCAACTCCAAGATAATATTGTGACTGCGCCATTGAATGGCATAGTCTTGGGTGTCAATGTAGAAGACGGTGATGGGGTCGAGTTGCGTACCAATCTGCTTACTCTGGGTGACCCAGGAAAAGTTCTGGTGAAACTCCAGCTTTCCACCCTCAACGCTGCTCAAGTCCGGGTCAACCAACTTACCCGCATTAATGCCATCGGGCCTAATGCAAAGATATTTTCTGGACGCGTGCAAAGCTTGTATCCTCAAGCACTCAGCGCTGAAGCCCAAAAACAGGATGGTAGCAGTCCAAAACAATCAGATCAACCAACAGTACCCGCAACGGTTTGGCTTGATACTCCTACTCGCACACTGCTCCCTGGTAGTAGGGTAAATGTCGAGGTTGTGTTGCAGCAACGGCAGAACGTAGTAGTTTTGAAGACGGATGCCATTGTGCGATCACAAGCGCGTCCCTTTGTATGGGTTCGGGATAGCCAAAATCAAGCCCAAAAACGCACCATTAATCTGGGATTGGAGGGGTTAATGGCTGTAGAAGTAACCTCTGGTTTGCATCCTGGCGAACAGGTCATAGTGCCGCCCGTTGAGTCGCAACTCAAGCCAGGGCTACCAGTTAAGGCAAGTGAAAAGTAACAACTGCCTCCGTTTCACTCCCCACCCTTACACCCCTGTACCCATTTTCAAGCTAGAGCAAAGCGACTATTATGGCTCTTTCAGCTTTTGACTTATTAAATATTACCTTTCACTGTTTAGGTAGGAACCCCTTGCGTTCTGGTCTGACTACTCTAGGAGTATTTATGGGTGTGGCTGCTGTCAGCGCTACGCTTCAGGTTGGCACTATTAGCCGAGCCGCGATTGCTCAACAATTAGCAAAACGAGGCGCACCTCAAGTTTCAGTTTATCCAAACTGGGATTCTGGTGGTCGAATTACCCAACTCAAGTTGGAAGACATGGAATTCTTACGACAGCGAATGGTAGGCTTGCAGGCGATTAGTTCTTTTAATTGGGCTGGTTCTACGCCAACTGTATTTCGGGACAAGGAGTTTAGTCCACCCATGTCACCTGTTTCCCAAGAGTTTTTGCTGACTTCAGGGAAATCATTGGTGTCGGGACGGTTTTTCACATCTGAAGATTTTGCCAACTACCGTCCAGCGATCGTAATCGATCAATTGCTGGCAGAACAACTTTTTCAAAAGCAGGAACCTGTAGGGCAGCTAATTTATGCTGGGCAAAGACCCTATATCGTCATCGGGGTGGTTGCGACTAGTCTAGATGAAAATGCACCCCCGGCAGGTCAACTGTATGTGCCGATGTCTATTTACAATGCTTTGACTGGTAGCCGCGACATTGGGAGCATCCAAATGCGTCCCTACTCACTTGAAGATGTGGAAGAGTTAAGCCAGCAAGCAGAGGAGTTATTACTACAAAGATTTCCAGGTTACAAATTTAAATTTTGGAATAATGTATCAGATATTATACAGCAGCAGAAAACTTTAGAGATGGCTTCCCAAGGTCTAACAGCAGTAGGAGCGATCGCGCTGTTAGTTGGCGGTGTTGGGATTGCGAATATTATGATTGCCTCAGTAAATGAACGAACTGCTGAAATAGGGTTGAGACGCGCTGTAGGTGCAACCCAACGCGAAATCATGCTGCAATTTATTCTAGAGGCGATGCTTTTAAGTCTAATAGGAGGGACTGCGGCTTTGGGGGTGGTGCATGGATTGACTGTTGTGATTACTGATACCTTTAGCTTGCCCTATAAGTTTGATAGCAGAATTGCAGTGCTGGCAGTCGGTTCAGCGCTACTGGTGGGGGTGGGAGCTAGTTTGCTTCCCGCCGTGCGGGCTAGCCAGATCGACCCAGTTAAAGCCTTACGCTCAGATTGATAAATCTGCTGTAACTCCTCTGTCAGATATTCAGGGTATCAGATACATATTTAATAAACAATAAAACCAGTACATAGTGACAACTCTCACCGCTAACTGCAAGCAGTGTAGCGGGAGCATCTCAAATTCACATAAGAGACTTTCTGCTTCACAGGCTGACTACTGTCTAAGCCTTCACAGACAGGAATCGGTAGTCCAACCGACCCACGCTTTAAAAGATTTAATGCGCTGTTCCAGTCCCTATCTATAACTAGTCCACAAGAACAATTATGAACACGGATTGCAAGGGTTTTTTCTACCCTCTCACCACAACTCGAACAGTTAATACTTGTGCCTCTGGGGTCAACTCCTACTGTATGTTTGCCGCGTCTTACCGCTACTGCTTCCATAATTTGGAGGAATGCACTCCACGCAACATCTAGTATCGACTTAGCTAATCGTGTTCTAGCTAAAACTCTAATGTTCAGGTTTTCAAAAACAATTAAGTCATAGGATTTGACCAACCAATGAGCAACTTGATAATGAAACTCTTTTCTTTGTCTTGCAACGTGCAGATGAGTAAGTGCAACCTTCTTAGCCTGTTTTTGGTAGTTCTTAGACCCATTAATTTTACGTGCAAGCTTGCGCTGCTGACGGGCTAATTTGGATTGAGATGCACGGTAATACTGCGGCACTTCAATACTCTGTCCATCAGCAGTAGTTAAAAACTTTTTTAGTCCAACGTCTATGCCAGTAGCAGTTTTAATTTCGTCAATCGGCAAAAATTCAAGTACAGATTTATCCTCAAGAGAAAAACTGCAATACCATCCATCTGCTTTACTTAAAATCGTCACCTGTTTAATCTCAAAACCATCTGGAATTGAACGGTGCAAGATAACTTCAATCTCACCAATCTTAGATAATTTGAGAATATTACCTGTTAGATGTGCGCCAGCTTTGAGTGAATTAACACGCGGAAATGTGAATGAACTTATATCACCACGCTTTTTAAAACGTGGTTTTCCTCCCCTTTTTCCCTTCTTATCAGGTATTAGCCACCGCTTCCACGCCTTGTCCAACCGCATTAAATTTTGTTGTTGGCAATCGGCATAGATGTTTTTGTAGTCAGGGAATAGCTCTTTGGTTTGCTTGAGTAACAAAGCCTGTGTATAGTAATCCGGTTTCTCTGGTATCTCCCCAATTGGTTCAGAAACTAAGCTGCATCGGTCAATCTGCGACCTTGTACGTCTTAACCAGTCCAATCTTTCCCCTAGTGCGTAGTTCCAGTGACGACGTAGCAACTCCCCCCAAGTCTCAAAAATGACAACTTGTTCGGGAGTGGGATTGAGTTTGAACTGATAAGTTAGTAGCATATAGTCATAATACCATTTAGTGGCATGACTTATAATATAGGACACAGAGCAGTTTACAGTCTAAATATTCATTTGGTGCTTGTCACTAAATATCGGAAGAAGGTTATCAATCAAGCAATGCTCAAACGACTGCAAGAAATATTTGAGAACACCTGTACTAAGTGGAGAAGCAAAGTTACGGAATTCAACGCAGAATCAGACCATGTTCACTTGGTTGTTAGTTACCCGCCAGATGTGGAAGTAAGCAAGTTTGTGAACAACCTAAAAACAGTGTCTAGTCGATTAATTCGCAAGGAGTTTCATGAACACGTTAATCGATTTTATAGCAAACCCGTTTTTTGGACAGGTGCGTACTTTGTCGCCTCATGTGGAGGTGTTACCCTCAGTGAACTCAAGTCTTATGTTGAGAAGCAAAACAGTCCAACCAATTAAGAAAATTGTTGATTTCGGGGGTATTGTTAGCGAAAGCGGTAGCGAGGAACGAGCGTCACCCCACTCAATCAGCCCTCCTATCCCCCTCACCGCCAAGCTTCGCTGTGGCGGGAGTACCCCGGAGGTTTAGATGGACTTCTTGCAGAAGTGGGAAAAAGGGTAAAGGGTAAAGGGTAAAGGGGGAAAGTGGCTCCAAAAAATCCTTTCCCTTTAACATGCATCCCTTTCCCCAAGAGTGCAAAACTATTTTTGCAAGAGGTCTAATCTTTATACTGCGAGGCATCCATGCCATTTCGCAGTTCATCACAGCCTTTCCATAACGATTTGATTGCTGAAAGTCACGAGAATACGTCACTTATGTCCCTGATATTCGTAAAAATGGACATTAATTATTTAATGGACAAATGGAGAATAACGGATTTGAACCGATGGCCTCTGCGGTGCGATCGCAGCGCTCTACCAACTGAGCTAATTCCCCAAAATCTATGCCAAGTCAAGAGTAATATTACTCATTAACTTAATACACCATCACCATAGAGTATTCTAACATTCAGTTACCGATGGCTGAGGCTCTTTTTGGGAATAAACTTTCTGCACCCGTTCGAGTTCTAAATCACTGAGATAATCAACAGTCCAGTTACAGCAGCGCTGGAGCATGTGGAATGGGTAAGTATTAGCTACACCAACAACTTGCATTTGCGATCGCTTCGCCGCTTCGATACCTGCTGGAGTATCTTCAATTGCCAGACACTCGTGTGGTTGAAGATTCAATTCGGGATATTCTTTATTCAGGCGTTTAACTGCTAGTAAATAACCATCGGGTTCTGGTTTACTGGTGATAATGTCATCACCCGCGACGATAATTTTAAAATGTTCAGCCAGTTTAGCTCGATGGAGTACCAATTCTATTTCTTGGCGAATAGCGCCACTGACTAAACCTAGTTTCAGATTCCGCGATCGCACCTGAAATATTAAGTCTTCTACACCTGGATATAAAGGGAGTCTATCGATTTTTTCTAGTTCCACCACATAGGCTTGGGCTTTGCGGTACAGCAACTGAGTTAAATAGTTTTCGTTAGCGACTCTACCACGATTAGCGAGTAGTTGCCTAAAACAAGCGCGATCGCTGCGTCCAAGAGAAGCTTGACGCTCACTCACCCGTTGGGGTTGGAGATTTTCTTCAATAAGAATCTCATCTATAAGTTGTAGATGGATTGGCTCATCGTTAATGATGACACCATTAAAATCAAAGAGAACTGCCTTTAAACTCATGCCATTATGCCAAACGCTGGAGATCCAAGTCCCTCCAAATCATTATTATCTACTGATGTGACAGTATACTGACGGATATTTTCAGTTGCGATCGGTTTAACGCCGCTAGTTACCTGATTTATCCACCATACATCGTGCGTAGGCGTAGCCCGTCGTAGACATCGCACAGCTTCAAATCCGGCTGCACCCATATTCGCCTCTACGCTACCAGCAGCATACTCACGAATATATGGCTCCTCAAAAACATCATTAAGCCATTCTAACTGACGCAGAGTCTTCTGATTCCCATCTAGAATTAATACTTGCCCTCCAGTTACTAGCAACCGGAAGCTTTCTTGCAGAATTGCTAGGGACACCGCATCTGGTGTTTCGTGGAATAGCAAAGAAGCTGTCACTAAGTCAAATGTTGCATCTCTGAAACCAGTTTTTTCAGCATTCCCGTGTCGCCAGACTATATCTAAACCAGCATTTCTAGCTTTATCTTCTGCCCTTACGAGCATGTAGGGTGATAAATCCAAACCAATAACTTCCGCATTGGGAAAAGCTTGCTTTAACATTAAAGTAGTGGAACCTGTACCGCAGCCTAAATCGAGTATGCGTCGTGGTTTTACCTTGACGGCATCAACTAAAGCCTGACGGACAATACTTTCATTCGGTGGCAGAACATATTGAGTAATCGGATCGTAACTAACTGCTGCACCGTAATTGAGATATCCGCCTGTAATCCCGTGAAAATTTTGGCTGCTGTAGTACGGGGGAATTATGACATCATCTCGTCGATAGCAATCGCACTCTTTCTCCCAGTCAATACTATCAGCGTAACGCCGTAATCCATTTTCATCAATCAAAAGACGCACTACAGGGGATAAAAAACGTTCCCAGATCGTATCTTGACGCACTGCCATATTGTGTGAGAACTCTAAGGGGCTATTTAAGCAGAGTGATTTTCTTTACAAATTTTAATACATCTGCCAAACATCTGCTTTCTCTGTGTGGTAATAGGTTGACGTTTGTAATCTATTGCACTACACTTGTAATATAAAAATGTAACTCCTAAAAGTAGTTCTTCAGCTTTACGAAAATTGAGGGAGCCAAATAAAAGACAATACAACATTTAAATTGCTACAACTAACTAGGTAATGGGTTATAAACCATAGCGATAATTATCACTGCCCTATACCCAATCCATAATCTAAAATTTAAAATCCCAAACAGAAGAAATTATGCCCTACGAAAAATTAGAAATTACCACACCAGCACCCGTCTTATCTTGGGCAAATCACTCTTTGGGCCCAGAAGAAACTAAGATGGCAAAGAATGTAGCATCGCTACCATTTGTGTTTAAGCACGTAGCATTAATGCCAGATGTTCATTTAGGGAAAGGTGCCTTAGTGGGTTCTGTAATCGCAACCAAAGAAGCAATTATTCCAGCTGCTGTCGGTGTGGATATTGGTTGTGGGATGAGCGCTATTAAAACATCATTTACCGCTGAACAACTGGAAGGTAAACTAAAGAAAATTCGGCTGGATATCGAAGCTGCAATTCCTACTGGATTCAACGAAAATAAAGACGTTGAAAAATCTGTCAGCAATTGGCAGTACTGGGATGATTTTAAAGACTTGCATCGCGGTGTGCAAGATTTACAAAGTAAAGCAATGAAACAGATGGGTTCTCTTGGTGGAGGAAACCATTTTATTGAAGTGTGCCTTGATACAGAGAATCAAGTTTGGCTGATGCTACATTCTGGTTCGCGCAACATCGGCAATAAACTAGCCCAGTGTCATATTCATACAGCCAGAGAATTAGCAAAAATGGCAGGTAATAAATTGCCTGACCCTGATTTGGCTCACTTTGTCGCTGGTACGCCAGAATTCCAAGCATATTGGCACGATTTGCAATGGTCACAAAACTATGCACGTGTCAACCGCGATGTGATGATGGCGCGTTTTAAGCACATAGTTGAGAAGCATTTAGCAGGTGGAAAGGCAACTAAACCTTTATTGCAGGTTAATTGTCATCACAATTACGCCGAAAAAGAAGTGCATTTTGACGAGGATGTTTACGTTACTCGTAAAGGTGCAGTCCGCTCTCAGACTGAAGATTATGGGATTATTCCTGGTTCGATGGGGGCAAAATCTTTCATCGTTAAGGGTAAAGGTAATGCCCAGAGTTTCTGTTCTTGTTCCCACGGCGCAGGGCGCTTGATGTCTAGAAATAAAGCCAAAAATGTCTACACACTTGATGATTTGATAGAGCAAACAAATGGTGTAGAATGCCGCAAAGATGAGGGTGTATTAGATGAAATCCCCGGTGCTTATAAACCGATAGAACAAGTGATGGAAAATCAAGCTGATTTGGTTGAAGTTGTAGCAACACTCAAGCAAGTTCTTTGTGTTAAAGGATAAATTTTTAGGGTGGGTAATGCCCACCTTTTTATTTTTTTAAACGCAGAGGCACGCTGAGGTAAGCGCAGAGGTACGCTGAGGAAGAAATGGAGCAACACTTCAGAACTTATGTTGGGTAATCTAGTAGCAGAAGTGAATTCTTAAGTTGAGGGTAACAAATGCATTCAGAGACGGAAAGAATCTTTAGGGTTCTAGAAAGTTACAATGTAAATCTTCCTGAGGATCATAAATTCTGGAACAATCTTTTTCTCTGGAATAGTGAACAGCGGGAAAAATTCAACATTTGGAAGCTTTTAGTTTCTCAAGGCTTTGTTGGGTCTACCAAGATAGATTGAGCAATTCAACATTGGCAGGATATTGAATCTAAAGGAACACCAACTGTTCAAGAACCCTATCAGTATGCTCCCTATTGGAGAGAACGCAAATATAGAGTTCCTTCTTACGTACTAAGGCAGCGTGCAAATGTCTACCAAGCTCTAGCCTATTTCATTAGACTTCTTGCATAAGTAGGGAAAAGGGTAAGGGGTAAAGGGGAAAGCGGCTCAGAAAAAATTTTTTCCCTTTAACATGTATCCCTTTCCCCAAGAGTGCAAAACTATTTTTGTAAGAGGTCTGATGAAGGGAGTTAGCTGACAGAAATTAATGGATGATTACTGACTCAGTAACCCAATCGCCATTTCAAGATACATTTTTACTTTATGCAAAGCTAGCAGTTTCTCTTGAGTGTACCTATCTGGGTAATTCATGATTTTTTTTTCCATCGTGATTTTGATGAGTGCAGCTTGCTCATCTGTAGGAGCATTCATCTCATCGATAGCGTTATTCAGTGCTTGCATGAAAGCAAAGGTAGGAGGTTTTAATCCTTTACCTGCCTCGAATTGAGATAATGCCATTTGAGGGAATACCATCAAGGATGTAATCCATGAGGTCTTGTACCCTTTATTCCCAGTTGGTTTGATGCCGTAGCGTAAGCATAGGTCACGCAGTTCTTTGATGGTTTTGATTTCGAGTTCCGAACGTGTAAACATAGAGTTACCATTTCTCAAAAGTGGTATCGGTGAGTTACAAGTTTTCCAGACAGTACGCTCACCGATTTAAAACTATTATCCGATGGTTTCGTCGGTTTAAAGCTATATTTACATCTCTAAACAATGTCTGACCGCAAGGGTAAACCTGAAAATTTTGGTAATCCACAAAGCAAAGAACTAAATGAGCAGCTTAGTTTCCGTGTCACTAAGGAAATGAAGGATGCGGTTAAAGCTAAGGATGACCCGCCTGAATTTTGCCGTCAAGCTATTCAGAAGGCACTAGATGAGGGTGTGTAGTTAATTGTTCAATAAACGTTATTAGAATAATAGAAAACCTCCCTACTGTGTGAGGGAGGCTGTATATTGCAAATGATTGTTTCCAAATACCATCAACGGCAACGATCAATTACCCTGAAAGTTAGATTAATTCTTGGTTGAACCTTCTTCGATGTTTTTGGGATCTGATGCTGCCAAAAATGCTGCGTTGCTCCTGCCATAACAAGAAGGCTGCCATGTATTAACTCAATTTCTGCTTTCAAATTCTTATCGTGCTTATGCCTAAACATAAACCTTCTTGCTCCACCAAAACTAACAGAAGCAATTACAGGATTGTTACCTAGTTCGGGTTCAGCATCAGTGTGCCAGGAAATTCCATCATTTCCATCTCGGTAAAGGTTGAGTAAAACGCTGTTAAACTTAACTTTTGCAATCTTGTCAACTTTCTCTTTTACTTGTAGCAACGTAGGTGTCCAAGGTTCTGGTTCAAGATGAATGCCTGAGAATTTATATGATTTGTTTTTATCTCCATACCAAGCAGTTTTTCTTGGCAAGTTTACTTCCTTGCCGTAAATCTTCATCTTGTCTTGTCGCCATTTGATTTCGTTAAACAAGGTTTGAAAAAGCTCGTCGCTCTCTTGCTGATTGAAAAAATTGTGATAGAAAATCACATCTGCATCTGGCATAGATAAGACTTCTTTTTCTGCACTATTCTTTGGCTCATTTATAGCAGAGTCAAACCCAGAAAATAAGTCACCTTGAATCGCATTCATAATCAATATATAGCGGTTCCCATTCAAATGCGGTACAACGTTATATCGTAAGGTGTAGGGGCACGGCATGCCGTGCCCCTACGGGTGTACCTCACATAAACGAGAACCGCTATATTAGACCTTTTGCAAAAGTCCCAAATACGTGGGACAAGTAGGTTAGAGTTGGATAGCATTGATGACCTACGAACAAGTAAAAAGCTTAAAGCCAGAAGACTTTACAGCAATGTGTGGTGTACGACCAGAGACTTTTAACCAGATGCTAGAGGTAGTGCTATCGCCCAGTCAATCCAAACAGAAGACAGGACAGCCAAGTAAACTCACCTTGGAAAACCAATTGTTGATGACATTGGAAAAAAGAGAGAGAGTACCGTACCTACTTCCATATAGGGCAATAAGCAGGGAGTGAACGAGTCTACAGCTTACCGAATTATCCGAAAAATAGAAGATACACTTACCTATTTCTAGGGCGTTCACACTTCCAGAGAAGAAAAAATTGGCTAGTTCTAATTATCAATTAGAAGTAGTAGTGGTTTATGTTACAGAAAGCCCCATTGAACGTCCTAAAAAAAACAAAAAAAGTTTTACAGTGGAAAAAAGAAACAGCATACACTTAAGTCACAAGTAGTGGTAGACCAAGCAAATGGTGAAATAGACCTCTTGCAAAAATAGTTTTGCACTCTTGGGGGGAAAGGGGAAAGGTTAAAGGGAAAGGGTTTATTATAGCCGCTTTCTCCTTTACCCCTTACCCTACAACTGCTAGAAGTCTAATCATCTGCACCGCTCATGGCAAGGGTAGAGAGCATGATTTTCGGATATTTAAAAATAGTCAAGTTAGGTTGAGAGAAGATATAGAGTGCTTGGGCGATAAAGGTTATCAAGGTATTCAAAAACTTCATAACAATAGTCGGATTCCCAAGAAAAAACCTAAAGGGGGTAAATTAAGTTATGAGGATAAAAAGAGTAATCAATAATTAGCCAGAATTAGAGTTTTAGGTGAGCATGTAAATCGAAAATTGAAGGTGTTTAAAATTTTGTCCCTTACTTATAGAAATCGCCGAAAAAGATTTAGTTTAAGGTTTAATCTGATTGCTGCTCTCTACAATTATGAGCTTTGTCTCCCCAAAACCAAATCTTCCTGAGCGACTTTTGCAAGAGGTCTATTAAACAGAATTTGCAAAATATTAAAGTGTATGAACTTTCTGATAGCCGTCATACTGACTACCATTTTAGAGTTTATATTATTTTGGGTCAAACTTTAGACCTAGACTGGCTGTGTCTTATGCCCACTGTTCCTGACCAAGTTCGGTTGTGCCATAATCGTTCGTTGCGTGCAAACCTTGAACTTCTTGCTACTTCCAAATCTAAGAATTCAAATACACAGGACTTGTTTGAAAAGGTAAACAAAATTCTTGCAAGGCTAGAATCTATTATAATTTATGGCTACTATTATGGCGGCTACAATTATACTTACAAACATCAAATTCTTTGTACTACTTCATCCAATAAAATAAAAGCTGTTAAGTTAGCATTTAAAGCTAGTGGAATGTTTGCAGTTGATAAGTCGCTCTCAGAAATGATTAGTTATCCCAAAGGTGAGCAAGTCAGACAATTTATGCAAGAGACACTTCAAGGTTGTAGACGTTATACCATCAGTTTTTGGGAGAGTGCATATGCATACGATCTCGGTTATACTCAAACTAGCGATCGCCTTGGATTTAAGCATCGGTTTTGGTCTAAGTACAACCCATAAAGCGATCAACTAATGTATAACAATCCAAAATTATTATAGTTTGTCTATCAAAAATTTAAGTCTAAGTATTATTTATTGTTAGCGCTACTTTACGATAAACTGTTGTTCGTTGATAGCGCTAACATTTAAATTTGGTGTCTTTTCAAAATTACATTGTCAAAGATTGAGAATTAGTCTCAATCAATTTCGCTAAATCTTGCAAGAACGCCGCAGCATGGGCACCATAAATAATCCGATGGTCAGAAGTAATATTGACTTGCATTTGTTGGCGCACGCCAAATAAACCGTCGGGTGTTGCTACCACTTGCGGACGGGATGCCCCGATCGCTAAAATCGAACCTTGTCCAGGCTGCAAAATTGCATCAAATTTGTCTACGCCAAACATCCCCAAATTGGACAGGGTAAAAGTACCACTGTTGTATTCTTGGGGCTGTAATTGTTTTGCCCTAGCTCTGTCTACTAAAGACTTCCAAGTACGCGATAGAGAATAAATATCCACTGCGTCTGCATTTTGCAGCACAGGTGTAATCAATCCGCCATCATCCATCGCTACTGCTACAGCAATGTTGATATCAGAATGATAGACAATTCCTTGGTCTGAGTAGCTGGCATTAAGGAGTGGGTGTTTTTGCAACGTCACCGCTACAGCTTTCGCCAGTAGCGCTGTCATTGTCACGCCTTTGGATTTAATTTGTTTATAAAGTTTGTCTAATCCATCAGTGGTAATTGTATAACCGACACGGAAGACGGGTACGGATATGGTAGCTACCATGTTCCGCACTACGGCATTTTGGAAGGTAGTTAGAGGCACGGTTTGACCGGGAACAGCCGCTACCACTGGTGTGGGTCCTGGTGTCCGAGGTGCTGGGGGTGCAACTGGGGCGCTGGTTGGTACAGGTGCTGGGGGTGCAACTGGGGCAGTGGTCGGTTGTTTGCCTTTATTGGACAATGCTTCTACATCTTCGGCGACAATGCGGCCGTGGGGACCAGTGCCTTGGAGAGTAGTTAAATCAACTTTGAGTTCTTTGGCTAACTTGCGGGCACGGGGTGAAGCTACAAGCCTTCCTTCTTTGTGGTTAGACCCGTTTTGAGACGCTAAGGCAGGTGTTGCCGCTGAGGTTGTGGCAGGGATTGGTTCGGGAGAGGATGTAGCAGTAGCAGCTACGTCGCCGGAATTGGCAAGAGATTTGGCCTGTTCAATTTCAGCTTCCGTTTCGGCTATGAAGGCGATCGCAGATCCTACTGGGGCAGTTTCACCAGCTTCAACTATGATATGGGCAAGAAATCCCTCATAAAAGGTTTCTACATCCATATCTGCCTTATCTGACTCTACAACCACCACTGTTTCGCCTTTTTCCACTTTGTCTCCTGGCGATTTCACCCAGGAAACGATTTTGCCTTCCGTCATGGTAGAACTCAGCGCCGGCATAAATACTTCGTGAATGCTCATAGGGTGGTTTGGAAATCAATGGTTTATGGACTTTAACAGCTTTTATCAGATCGAATTGTATCTTGGCGGGAGAGTTTTAGACTGGAGATTTTATATTTTAGGTTGGGAATTGGGAACTAATGACTAATCGATTGACTCCAGGAACCTAAATATCACTTAGAGGTCTATAATACACAGCTATCCTCAATGGTTTAGCCAATATCTCGATCTCGTTTTAGTCATTGACTTGCAAAAACCACCACGAGTTTCTCACAGATTAAATGGGATTGCTATTCATATTCCTCATAACCACTGCTTAAGATATAGGAGCTGCTCACAGGTAGAGGATATGGGATGTAGTTCAATCTAGAATTCAAAATTGGTCATAAACCTATTTGAAATTCCTGTTTACTTTTATGTCGGCAAAGTTGAAATTCTTTTTGATTGTGATACTAAGTATCTTTGCCACTGCTGGCGCTGGAGTATATATTACCCAGAGCCAGCAATCTACACCGATTGTTGAGACTAGTGATGCACAAACCCAGCAGGTGGGAGCAATACATCAGTCTCAAGAGGTTGTGGCATACTCAGAGCGTTCCGATTATAAAACCATACCTTTAGAAAAGATCAACTCATCTCTCCAAGGCAGTGATCCTGCTACCCTCGCCCTAAATGCCTTTGACGACATAGCATCAGTGGGAGGAACGCGCAAGGTAGAGGTAGCTTATCCACAACGAAATCAAGCCTTTGTGACGATTACGCAAATCAAGCGGGGTGATGATTCAGTTGGTATTAAATATCGAGTTGAGATGACAGCCTTCGGGCGATCGCTTTTTATTAGCTCACCTCCAGTGTGGCAAATTGTTTGGGCTGGCTCCCAGGTGGAATGTTGGGCTGGGAGACGCTCCCAAACAAAGTTAAATCACATTTGTGATTAGTCATTGGTCATTGCTCATAAAACAAATGACAAAGGACAAATGACAAATTTAAATGTCGCCGCGAATTTCTTCTACAATGCCATCGCGCAGAACGATTTCGACTTGCATTTTGCTAATCAGGTTATCTCCCGTCTCTACCCGGAAAAAGCCTTCCATTTGGAATTGGTTGACTTCCTGATCTTGCTGGAGAAACTGCACTTGCTGGAGGTTTTGCAGCAACTGATTTTTCTGTTCTAGAAATTCACTTTTCTTTTGATTGACTTGGAGTTGGATATTGTCAATTTGTTGAAGAGTCTGGGGGCCAGGTGGTTGCAGACTCTGCTTTTGAATTGCAGCGATGGCTCTTTGTCCTTCAACATCTAGCTGTTGCAGTTGTTGATCGAGTTGATTGATCTGCGTTTGTAGCTGCTGTTGTACTTCCTCTTTCCAAAGGGGAGTCACAATGACTTTGACGTTAACAACGCGTTTCAGGAGCAAGTTAGATTTGGAGACATCCATAAATATTTCACGTTCACTCTTACTAGTTGGGAGGTGGAATCATCAGGCAAACATGCCGTCAATAATATCGCGATAGCGTTCCGTGACGACGTGTCGGCGAACTTTCAGTGTTTGTGTCATCAAACCATTTTCGATAGAAAACGGTTCCAGAATGAGTTTGAATGTCCCAATGCGGTCATCCGGGCGATAACCCGGACGATTTTGCACTTCCCGATTCAATTCTTGTCGAAATAAATCCTGGATCATTCTACTCTCCCAGTCAATTTTTTGACTAGGTGAAGAAGTCACTAGATCATTCTGCGTATCCAGTATCAGATTTTGACTTGCTGCCCATTTTTCTAAAGCTTCGGCATTGGGGACAATTAAAGCTCCCAGGCTACGCTGATCTTGGCCAACGAGCATAATTTGATCGATATATGGCGATCGCAAACACGCATCTTCGATCGGCTGCGGCTCGATGTTTTCCCCATTGGTTAATACAATCGTGTCCTTTGCCCTGCCAGTCAGCACTAAGTCGTCTTGTGGTGTCAGCCAACCCAAATCCCCGCTATCAAACCAACCTTCAGCATCAATTGCTTTCGCTGTCGCTTCGGGATTTTGGTAATAGCCTTGCATAATCTGCGGCCCCCTCAACAATACCAAGCCTCGTTTTTCTACTGGCAAAGGCGCTTTTGTCTCAGGATCTACAATTTTAGCTTCTGTAGCCGGAAGTGGTTGCCCTGATGCACCAATCAAATTTCGCCAAGGACGCCGCACATGGGTAACAGGAGAAGTTTCTGTCAAGCCATAGCCTTGCAAAATCTGCACCCCAATAATTTCAAAGAAGTTATCTATGTGTCTAGGAAGCGCACCGCCGCCACTAATCATCTGCTTGACTTGTCCCCCTGTGGCTTCTCGCACTTTGGCATAAACCAGTCGTTCTCCCAAGGCATGGAGGGGTAATAAAGCAGATGCTTGTATCTTAGCTGCTAATTGCTCGCCGGGTGAAGCATGAAGATTATTTAAACTCAATCCTTGAGCAACTCGCCGCGCTTTGATATATTTCTCGCTAATGCCTAATAAAAAGTTAATTAGGCGTTGCTTATTCGCTGGTTGTTCGCGGAATTGCTTTTGAACTCCTTCATAAATCGATTCCCACAGGCGGGGTACACCCACCATGTAATTGGGTTTAAATTGTCTCAAATCTCCTTTCACAGAGCGCAAGTTGGTATAAACTTGCGTGCAACCTTGAGATAGTAGGTAATATTCAACAGTCCGCTCGTAGCTATGCCACGAAGGCAGGATACTGAGAACAATGTCGCCCGCGTTTGGTTGCAATACTGTTCCCATAGTTATCACTTGGTGTATCAAATTGCTATAAGACAGCATCACACCCTTGGGTTTACCTGTGGTGCCAGAGGTGTAAATTAGGGTTGCTAGGGCATCACGATTTTGCTTTACTGGCACAAAATTATGATTTACCCCAATTTTGATCAACTGGGCAAAGTTCAGCACCTTTAGGCTTTCGTCTGTTGGTGCTGCTTCATCTGAAAGTAAGATTACCACTTGAATTGGTAAATCTTTGAGGCGATCTTGCAGTTTTTTAAGTGTCTTTAAATCCTCAACTACTATTGCTGTACTGCCACTATTAGCGATGATAAACAGCAGTTCTTCTTTTTCTGCTTGGGAGCTACGCACCGCATCAACTCCGCCAGCAGTCATTATGCCTTGATCGGCAATAAACCAGCGAGGACTGTTGTCAGAAATTAAGGAAATGCGATCGCCTACCTTTATTCCTAACGCCTGCAACCCAGCAGCAAATAATCGTATTTGCTCTACCAACTGGGTATAAGTAATTACTACTTCTGGTTTAGCGTGAGGGTTGCGGAGCGCGACAACATCACCAAATCGCCCAGCTGCCAAAGGCCAAATTTCAGGCAGCGATTCCACATTTGTGTAATCTATCAACCGCTTTAATGCCTGCCGTTCTCGCTCACTAATGTTAGATAAAAAAGAAGACGCGGTTTGGGTTTTTGACATAACACCTTACCTAAATATCGTAAACCGATTATTTTTCTAGCTTATTTTGTTATTACGCTACAATAACCGTCCTTATTATCCACATTCCCTTGTGTGTATGATAATTCCAGGAATTCCACGTTTATATTTACAAAAATTTATGTTAAAGTTAATTTACATAGACTGCAAGCAATGGATTAATTAAATATTAATTCTATACATTATGCTTGCATCTAAGAACAGCGATGTCTACGACGGGCTACGCCTACGCCTATTTTTCACAGGAGATGATTACCTATGAATTTGATAGATGCTACACTGCTAACGCTGCTCAATATTGCTGCTTGCATGGCGTTACCTAAGCTTTTAGGTATCCTTGTGGCTGATCAAACCAAACTTACTGAAGCGTTGCATAATGGTTCCAAATCACAAACTGCCAGAGTCGAACTTACCAGTTTTCCTTATTGTACAGCTTACGCAGTGACAGGCAGTCAATTTTGTAAATTTAGTCCTGATTTCTGTGCCAAGTGTTCTCCGAATTGATGGACTATTTGCAAGTAAAAATTACTTGATACTCAAAATTAACTTTCAATTAAGTCTTTAAAACATATTTATTCTAGTTTTTCAAGTTTAATAATTGGAAATAAACGATTAGTGTTATTGAGATTTTACAATTTAAATTGGATTAGTCTACATTTAGCACTAAATTACAAAAATTATTATTAAGATAATATTGAAAAACTGATAGTTACCATAGAATAAAAAATATATTTATTTAGCTTATATTATCTAAAAGAAATTCAAAATTCCGATTTTAAGCAATTGTACTAATTTTGCTTCAAACTGAAAATATAGTAAACACCAATTTTCAAAGGGAGAAGATTAGTATATGAGTTTGATAGATGGTATATTACTGACGCTGTTAAATACTGTTGCCTGCCTAGCACTACCTAAGCTGCTATCTGTAATTCTGTCTGCCAAAAACCAAAACACTGCACCTTCAGCGTCTGCTCTTACCTTACAAGATTCCAACTCGGAAATGCCCAGTTTTTCTTAATGTAAACTAATGATCTTTAGATATCGCCTTGATGAGGAGAGAATTTATTTATTGGTGCAAGGCGATATCTCACCCTAAGTTACACACATCTTAAGTTTGAGAAAATAGTGAGTGTGCATATCTACCAAAAATAAATATTTATACAGGGAAAAACTGGTCTACAGTACAGCTAAAACCAGGCAATAGGGGAGAAATTATATTATCACTACTAAATAGGGTTTCTACCAACTTAAGTTGATTTTGTTCGCGTCGATAGACCTCTAGTTTACGTGATCGCCAATCAGCAATCCAATATTCTTTTACTCCTCTAGAAGAATAAAGTTTAAGTTTAGCTTCCTTATCCCGTCTTAGGTCTTCCTGGCTAGCAGACAAAACTTCGACTACTAAATCTGGTGCGCCAGTTAAATGTCCTGCTTCATCCAATGTTAGCGCCAAGGTTTCCTTAGTAGCCCAAACCACATCAGGAATCACATTATCTGATTCTGTAAACAAAACACCAGGGTTGATCACAGCTTCTCCTAAACCAGTAGAATCTGACCAAATGTTAAGCTGTTGGAAAATTCTGCCACAAGTTTGCTGATGTTTAAAGTGAGGTGCCCTGGTCATAAATAATTCTCCATCAACTATCTCGTAGCGTGTCCCTTCATTTTCTGCGAAGAGTTCCACGTCGTGAATTGTCCAGCGTACTCCTGTATTAAGCATCTGACTCATCAGCTAACTCCTTTAATCTTGCCTTGTATTTTAATCATAAGATTTAAGTTTAGCTTCCTTATCTAGTATTTCAAAAAATAAATATATGAGTAAATAGTAAGACTTAAACAAAATGCACCAAATAAAACGCAAAACCAGCCAACCAGTATGAGAGGGTTAGAGTTGTCTTGAGTGAGTGTCAGAAATTTCTGTTGAGAATCGTTTAGAAAGGTATTAATTTTGTCAGCAAGCTTTTGTGCTGATGATTGCCAGGACGAGGAGTTAGAAATACGATAGTCTTTCCCATCCTTAATAACAGGGCTGACATAATATTGTTTCTCTCCATCATCATTAATTGCCTTAACTTCTACGCCCATCCACAAATCTAATTCAGAATAGATTCTTACATAGGACTCCCACCAATCTCGATTAGTCAACTGACAATTGATGTGTTTTGGTGTTCGTTCACAGGAAAAAGTTGTAATCTTTTCTGGTGCAGATATTAACTGGACTCCAAATGCAATAAGCGAAACACAAAAAAGCGAATATATAAAGTTAAAGCAATGCATTGATTTTGGCATATTTGAGAATTTTTATTTCTCTATCACATTCATTTTTTTTATTGTCATTCATAACAAAACAATGATTTTTTTGATTTATATTACTCGTTCTAAGTAAATTATTACTTGCGATTTTCGCGCCGCCACTTACCCCGTACTAAGCGAATTTCATCAAAACTGTAACTTTCACCTAGTTGTTCTCGAATTGGCGTTAAAGAGATATCACCAAGCACTTCTAAAACTTGCCAAATTTTCCGTTGATGTTCCAGAGATACTAACTGATTTAAATCTACAGGCTGATTTTTCTCGATTAAATCTGTTAGATGGCGAATAATTGTTGTAGGGCGAATGTTGCGTTTTTGAGCAATTTCATTAACACTCAAACCTTGTTTATGTAATTGTAATGTGAATATTTCTGTGTCAGAAGGTAAGCTAACAGAGGGGGTAAAACTAACTTGGGGCGGATCTATCAAACCTTTTTCTTGGCGGTAGGCGCGAATTTCTGCGAGGAATTTATCGCCATATTGGGAAAGTTTGTGACTGCCTACGCCCGAAAGTTTTCCAAATTCCGTTAGTGTTGTAGGTTGTACCTGTGCCATCAATTTTAAGGTAGAATCCTGAAAGACAACGTAAGGTGGTACAGATTGTTCATCAGCAAGTTGTTTACGGAGCGATCGCAACCTCTGCATTAATATCTCTGCTTCAACAGCCTTCTCACTCCCTTCTTCCCAAGTAACCTTCTGTGCTACAGGAACAACAAGGGAAACTGTACGCTGTCGCCGCATCACTTCCCAACTGTGGGCGTTGAGTTTCAGAACTGAGTAACCATCGCTAGTCTGTTCTAGCAACCCTTGATGTAAAAGCGATCGCCCCAGCATCCGCCACTCATCAACACTCTTATCTTTACCAATCCCGTATGTAGAAAGTTGATCGTGTTCGTTTTGGGCGATTTTCTGGCTTTTTGCACCCCGCAACACATCAATAATATGCAGCATTCCAAATCTTTCTTTACAACGCGCCACACAAGATAAAAACTTCATGGCTTCAATTGTCCAGTCTTGCATTGGTTTGGGATGACGGCAATTATCGCAGTTACCGCAATTCCCTGGAAAACGTTCACCAAAATAACCTAGCTGAATTGTCCGTCGGCAAACAGTACCTTCAGCATAGTCAATTACCTGACGCAGTTGTTGTTTAGCAATCAACTGTTCTTGGGGGTCGGTTTTTTGGTTAATACTCCATTCAATGGTTTTAATATCACTGAAACTAAAAAAAAGTGTGCAACGTGAGGGTTCACTATCCCTTCCCGCCCTACCTGATTCTTGATAATAACTTTCCAAATTACGCGGTAAATCAAAATGAATTACTAACCGCACATCTGGCTTATTAATTCCCATACCAAAGGCAATTGTTGCCACCATGACGCGCACATCATCTCGAATAAATCGAGTTTGATTGCTGCTACGTTCTTCATCACTTAAACCGGCATGATAAGACAAGGCGGAAATTTTATCATTTTGCAGTTTAAAGGTGAGTTCATCAACTTTTTTGCGCGTTAGACAATAAATAATTGCTGAACCCTCAGTTTCCCGGACGAGTTCTAATAATTCAGCATACGCAGACTTGGTTTTAGAACGAACTTCGTAGTAAAGATTTTGGCGGTTAAAGCTAGCAATATGGATACTGGGTTGCTTTAGCCCTAGTTGTTGGATAATATCAGCACGGACGCGATCGGTTGCTGTGGCGGTGAGGGCAAGGGTAGGAACATCAGGATAGCGTTTCCGCAGAGATTTCATCTGACGGTATTCTGGGCGGAAGTCGTGTCCCCATTCAGAGACGCAGTGGGCTTCGTCAATGGCAAAAGCCGCAATCCCAATTTTTTCCTTGACTAAATCGAGAAACGGGAGAAATCTTTCACTCAACAGACGTTCTGGGGCGACGTAAAGTAATCTAACTTTACCACTGAGAATGGCTTCTTCCCGCGATCGCACCTTATACGCATTCAAACTACTATTTAGAAATGTGGCAGCAATGTTATTATTTCGCAATCCTTCCACTTGGTCTTGCATCAAAGCGATTAATGGCGACACCACCACCGTTAAACCTTTTTTGATCAATGCAGGTAACTGAAAGCACAGAGATTTTCCCCCGCCTGTAGGCATGACAATCAATAAATCTCGATTTTGCAGCGCATCTTCGATAATTTGCCGTTGTCCAGGGCGGAATCTGTCGTAACCGAAGTGATATTTTAGCGCTTGTTCGAGATTGGGGTACTGAAGCATAGCGATCGCTTTTTCGGGGGCTGTCTGCGTGAGTAGTTATGAAGATATCAGGATTTTAACTCACATCATCGGCTGCTTTGGCAAGACTGCGTTTCTGTTAGCGATCGCAATTGTCTTGACAAAACTTCTCTTAGCCCAAGTTTCACAGCGATGCTTTCACTTAGCGGATATTGGCACAGGGAAGGCGGCGGTGCGCGAAGTGGCGACCATTTTACCATGAATTATTTTTGCAATAGGTCTAATGTTCTTGAGTTTCACTTTCCTGTGTTATCCATTCCAATTCCCAGTTATGTATAAGTTCATTATTTAAAGTTTCTAATAGAAATCCTCTATCCATTTCCGGATTCAAATCCTCTAAATATTTAAGTAAACCTTCTTTAACCGCTATCGGTCCTGTTATCAACGCTGCATCCGATGGGCTATCAAGTAAAAGTCGCGCTCCCCCTACTTTGTTTATGTTTTCCAAGACTTTCAGAATCACTTTTTCCATCGCCTGCGTGTTCGCCCGACTCACTATAAGATTGTTATTATGAAGCCCTTTTGCTATTCTTCGGGATGCGGCAACGTTAATATGATCTAATGTTACCTCCTCCTTACTATCCATTTCCAGTTCTTGCCGCACTGAGGCTTTGTCTCGAACTTCCGGCCCCAGCAAAGGTAATTCCGGCCGCTGTAGCGGAGTCGACTCTAGAGGCACATTGCCAGGCGCTATGTCTACATCAACATAGATTCCACCATACTTTTGTAATATAGAATATCTAGCTAAATCGGAAGCTGCTGGATAATTCTTCTTTTTTTCACCTCTTATGAGTCCCTTATATGTATCCCATAATCTTTCATCGATTATGTCTTCATTAATGTTTCTTAACTTGATCGAGTTAGATGGAAACACAAAGTATCGTGTTTGAAATTCCCAGTTTGAATCTACAGCGTCGGTCCAAACATTTATATCCCACCCCTTTTCCTTTGCGATTTTTGCCCAAGTTTTTATATTTTCTTGTGCCTGTGAACTGATCTTTCGACCTGACCAAATAAAATGTAATAACTTCGGTACGTCACGTTTTTCTTGTGGAATAATCACCCTCTGTAGTACATTGGTATTTAGTTGCACTACATTAGTCAACTCAGTATCCGGTCTTCTTAATGGAATATTGACAATGTTATGACCAAATTGAGTTGCGTGTTCCAGTCGAGAATTCAATAATCCATCCATCTTGGCTTGCAGCACAGTCAGCCGTGCCTGCCTCTCTGGCGTAATCTTGCCATATTTGGCTTGTAATTCTAGCTCACTTGCCTCCATCTTTTGTTCTGCAAAGGCAACATCCTCTTTTGTACTTTGTGTCACAGGTGCAACTGATGCTTTTTGAATTTGGCTACCAAACTGTCTATACGCCAATTGAGGGTTTTGTTCTGCTGCTTGGTAATTGGTATTGATGGATGAGGGAGTCTTCGACAATCTTTTATTTTGCATTGTTTTTACAAGTTATTTATTTGCAGTCAACCTGACATTAAGTCTTCGGTCTACTGAGATTGGGTAATTACTTTATTGAAAGAAATATATTTGTAGTACTACATAAAAGTATTTAATTGCTTAAAAAATGTTTTCATCTATCTACAGATAGAGATTATTATTCCAATAATATAAATTTCATTAATACTGCAAAATTTAAAATTAAGTCAACATTTACTTAACCGAGAATTTGCAGTTATTACTTTGCCTTGATGTTTTATCTGAGTACATTTTAACTCTGATTCTAAAACATCAATCTTTTGTAAAAGCGACACTCCCCACACTATAGAAATCACCAACTTAATTGTCATACCCACGAGCAAAAGTGTCACTATTGTGGCAGCTTTCTTTTGTTGAATCAGCCTTTTTTGTTGTTCTGCAAGCCGTGCTTCAATTTCTTTGGCGCGTTCGGCTTCTAATGCGTGCTGCATTTCTCGCCGATCTAATTCTTCACTAGCAGCTAAAAATCGATAATCTAAGTTGCTCAAGCTTTTGCCATTTGCCCAAGTTTGAGCATCAATCAAGGCTTGTCCGCGCAATAAGCGAGATTCATCCTTTTCCTTTGAGGCTATCCATGCATTGAAGGTTTCATAGTAGGGGCGCAAGTAAGCTAATTTTTTTCCAACCCATTCTAAATTGAAAACTTCTTGATAAATTCGGTTTTTGATTTGGAGAAAACCTTGCTTTTTGATTACCAAACCAGACAGCAACAGTTCTACCTGTTCTCGACTATCGTCGGCTGGTACTTCTGCTCCTTGGAGAATTTGTTGATAAATTCCCAGCAATCTAGCGGCAGATTGTTCGTTTCCGAGGATACGATTGCTAATTGTCCGTAAATGCTCCGGTTCATCTTGTGATTCCCATTTTTCGATGATGTGCGATCGCACCACATTTTCTATCCAAAATTCTTCTGTGCCAGGGGGAATTTTTAGCTTTCTACCCACATCATTTTGAGATAAACTGACAAGTAGCCGACACAGCTTTTGAGTAAGAAATGGTTGCCCTTCTGTCCAAGCTAATACTTCTTTCAAAACCTTCTGCGGATGATTCTCTTTAATATTCAGTCCTAAAGATAGTGGTTGAGCTTCTTCAAATGTAAAACCATTTACTTGGATGGCTTTACCAATATTAAACGGGGTAGTATTATTTCGACATCGAATTAAGTCTGAAGGTGTCGCAACACCAAAAATTGCAAATGTAATCCGATGATACTCTGGATCAATTGCTCGTTGGTTATAACAGAAGCGAATCAAGCTAAAAAAGTCATCAACAGAGAAATCGAGGCTGAGAATACTATCAATTTCATCAACAAAAATAAATAATCTTTCGTTAGGAAACTGAGCTAACAGAATTTCCGAAATAAACCGACTGAGTTTCTGAACCAAAGAAATATCATTTTGTTCTTGCCACCAGGTTTTTAAATTTACTTTTCCTAACAGTTTAAAACCCAACCATAAATCACCTAGCACTCCCTTATACCACTGCTCTGGAGCTATATTTTCACAACCAATATTAGTCATATCAACGGTGGCACATCTAAAGCCTTCTTGCTGGAAGCGATGCTTTGTTTTTACCATGAGAGAGGATTTGCCCATTTGCCTACTGCTCAGGATGTAGCAAAATTCACCCTGCTTCAAGGCTTCGTAAAGTTCCACATCCGCTCTACGTTCAGCATAGCTAGGAGCGTCACTTGTGAGAGTTCCACCAACTTGGTATCGATAATTGTTCATTTGATTGAAAATTTTAAATTCGTTCTCGTTTTTAATAAATGAATTCGTATTAAGTAAGTCGGTGAAAATAAACCTAGCTATGTAACAGAATGCAAAATCGATATAACCCGTGCGATTGCTTCATTCCACTACGTTCTATACGCAATGACATAGCGTGAATTATTTCAGCCGTTTTACTTAGGACAATTGATAAAATTCATATTAAGAACGAAAACAAGGATTTTAATTATTTATCTATCAACAGTTTACCAGAACCATTAGTAATATTTTGCTTTCCAAGCTGTTGGCTAAAATAAAGGCGATATAACTCACACATTGTGTGAGCTTGATTGCCGTTTAGTTGAACCAAACCCATACTTTCAAGCTTGTAAGCAGCGATCGCGTCTAGCTCCACTTTTTCATCTGTTGCAATTACCTTTTGCATAGCTGACATTAATTCTGGTTCTTTTTGGAGCAAGCTTAACAGTTCTCGTAAATGCTGACTGTAAATTCCCACTGGTGTAGATGCCGTTTCTAGTAACACCTCTAATGTCGTTTCTTCCTGACATAGATGATAAAGTGCAAGGCTAACTAAATAGGGATGTCCTCCTACCATTGCCTGTAGGGGTACAAGGCGTTTTGCCCCTTCGGAGTCTGCTACCCAATGTAGTCCATAAGATAATGCTAAATTCTGTATCTGATTGAGGGTAAACGGTGGCAGCGTAATTGTTATCCCTACATTGAAAGGCGATTGGTTGAGCTTGAGCGGAATATAAATTTCTGTGGTGTGAACTACCACCATTCGTAGTTTTTGCCAGATTTGATCCTGCTTTGCTTGTTCGTGCCAAAACCGCAGCATTGGCAGAAAGTCTTGGGCAATATTGGGATGTTCAAAAACTCGATGGACTTCATTCAAAGCCAAAAGTACAGGGCTTTGATCAATGTATTGCAGTAGATATGCTTCAAAATAGATTTTGCAGCTTACCTTGCTGCCCATTTCCGTATCCCAAAAATCATCTAGACATGGAAGGAGATTTAACTGCCTACTGACATTGACACAAAACCAACGCAAAAATTTATCAAGAGAAGCAAAAACGTCTTGGTCAGCTTCTTGAAAATCCAAATAGGCAATTTGATAACCTTGCTCTTTAGCATAAGCAATCATCCGGTTCAGCAGTGAACTTTTTCCCGTTTTTCTAGGTGCTTTGATTCGGATTAAGCAACCAGAGTGTAAAATCTCGTTACAAACAAGTTCTTCCAGAGGAGGGCGATTGATGTAAAGAGGAGAACCCAGTGGTACAGGGCCGCTAGGAAATTCTATCTTGTTTCCTGAAAATAAGTCTGGAGAAACCATTTCTAAGCTAGATTCTTCACCCAACTTTTGCTGGCTTTGATTCTCCCGATCGCCTATCTCGTCTTGCAGGTATTTCTCCAAGGCTAAATGTAGATTTTTTTTCGTTATTTTTTTTCCAAGTGCAACGGAAAGGTCTTGCCACAACTCAGAGCCAACTTCCTTGATGTAATTGTTGCGGTAGCCTGATGCCTCTGCCATTTCATCGTAAGTTTTGCCCAACCACGATTGAGATAGCACAAACCATTGAATCGAAGCAAGAGGCTTGTCTTGCAGAATTTTTTCTACTGCTTGCAGAATATCTTCCACGGATATTAATATTAAAGGTTAAACAGTTAGTAGCATTTATCCACTTTGGTCTAGTAATAATATACAACCAAATAAATCCTTAAAAAGGAAAAATAAATATGTCCGTTTCCAGTTTTGTCCGCGATAATTAATTTTCAAATAAAGAAAATTATTAGTGTGACACTTCAGAGTAGTAAAAGGGGATTTTAGTGGGAAAAGTCAGCCGCTACAAATCGTCTTCTTGCCAAGAGTGACGGATGAAAGTAACTTATGGAACCGCTATTTTTTGTAAACGGGACACTGGGATTCAAAGACATTACTTTTTCAGTGCCAGAGTCAAACCATCTGCGATCGCTACTAAACTAAGACTAACTCGCTGGTCTTGATGCAGCTTTTGATTAAAGGCACGAATCTTTTTAGTTCTATTATCTTGCACTTGGGGGTCGGCAACCCTACCTGACCAGAGGACATTATCGATGGCAATTAGTCCTCCCGGACGCACTAATTGTAGCGATCGCTCATAATAGCCATCATAGTTGCTCTTATCTGCATCGATGAAAGCAAAATCAAAGGTTTCTGTCTCTCCTGTTGCCAGTAGCCACTCCAAAGTCTCCAAAGCTGGGGCAATGTGCAGCTGAATTTTGTCCGCCACACCTGCTTGCTGCCAATAGCGCCGAGCGATCGTTGTAAATTCTTCACTCACATCACAGGCTACTACTTTACCGTCGCTTGGTAACGCCAATGCCACCACTAGGGAACTATAACCTGTAAATACCCCAACTTCCAAAGTTTTCTTAGCTCCTAGTAACTGTACCAGCAATGCTAAAAACTGCCCCTGTTCGGGCGCAATCTGCATCCTCCCTATTGGATACTGGGCTGTTTCTTGCCTCAATTGGGTTAAGATTTCCGGTTCTCGCAAAGAGACTGACAGTAAATAGTCATAGAGGTTTTGTTCGAGTCCCAGTGTTTGAGTTGTCATAAAATGTGCGTTCCTCTTTTGCCTAAACCCCACACACCAATTCTCTGGTTTGATCAGAAGTATGCAGAAAACCTCGAAATGCAATTTTCAAAACCCAATAAAGTTTTGAGAATTGAATATCTTTTAAGTCGGCGATGAAAGCCAATAGCAGGAAATATCCAGACTTGATATATATAGTTAACTTACTAAATTTATCAGTAAAATACTCAATCCACTGCCTAATATTGACACTTTAAACAAATTCAAACTATCGTCTGGAATAACACTCGGCTGTTGTGTAAGAACTTGATAAGCTGTTACGTATTTAATTTGTACATTTACCTGATGACTGATGACTGAAAACCCATCAACAGTCAACAGTCAACAGTTAACGACCCAATAGAGTGTTTATATACTTTAGACGCGCATCAGCTTAACTTAACTTTGATCATCCAGAGGTTTTTGTAATGCCTATCGATCTATTGAGCCGCAAAAAAACTCATTTTGTCTTGTGGCGTCCCGGTGCTTCAGAACTAGCTCCCACCCTCTACATTGGCAACACTACTCCCGAAAGCCCAGACAGATTAGCTCAATTCCGAGAAATTCCGCTTCATCAATCAAGAGAATTTCCAGAATTGTGGGAAGTTTCGGCTCAAGAATCTGGTCTGACTGAAGGACAGGTCTACTTTTACTGGTTTAAAGTCCGCAACTCAGACCCCTACGGCTCTGCTAATGCTAACCAGATTCTCTACTGTACAGATCCAACAGCAACGACTGTGGATCGACGCTTACTTGCACCAACGCCATCAGAATCGGGAGGCGTTAGTAGCTTCGATCCGGCAAGTGTCGTGCTTTATCAGAATGGGATGCTGATTCCCTGCGATCCTCAAGGGCAAACTGTAAATTGGGAAGGCGATGCTCCTTTAGAGACGCTGCCAACCAATAATCAACTGGTGATTTACGAATTACCAACCCGTTGGACAAAGATTAACTCAAATGGATTGATTGAAGAAGGAACCGGCACATTTCGTGACGTACTGGCACTGTTGATCCCAGAAGCGATCGCTCCTACTTTTCCCATAGTCAGCGCCTTGAATAACCGCGCTCATCTTGTGGAACTGGGAATCAACGCCCTAGAACTTCTGCCACCAGAAGATAGTGATGATAATCTCAATTGGGGCTATGGTACAGCAAATTATTTTGCAGCAGATTTTGACTTAGGACGCCCAGATAGCCAGTCAGCACCTACTGCTTCGACTGATTTAGCTAATCTGATCAAAGTCTGCCATCAGCAAGGGTTGCGCTTTTTTGTGGATGTAGTGATGGCATTCTCGCGGAATAATCCTTACCATAACGTTAATTTTTTGGAATTTTATATCAAATGGGCCAGTGATGATCCAGAACAAGGTTCAAGAGATGGCTTTGGTGGGGATTTATTTAAGTACAACTATTGGGTAGAGGGCTATAACCCTATTACTGGACAAAAGTCATGGCTTGTCCCAGCCCGTGAATACTTAAAAGCCCATATTGCCCACTGGTTGGAATACTATCGAGTTGATGGTCTGCGGTTAGATAGCGTCAACAATGTTGCCAACTATGACTTTTTGCAGGAATTTAAGGATTTTGCCCGCACCCTTTGGGATAAAAGAGGTGGAACCGGCGATCGCTTTCTCGTAGTTGGCGAAGAGTTGAGTGTACCCCTATCTCTCATCCAACAAAATCGTCTGGATGGACTTTGGAATGAAAAGTTTAAGCAAATCATCCGACAGGTGATTTTAGGTAAGAATGCCTGGGATGAACCCAGCTTTGAATGGAGTATCCGCAAACTAATTGATTGCCGAAACTTAGGCTTTACAGATGGTTCTCAGGCGGTAAACTATATAACTTCTCATGACGTTGGCGGTTATGGTAACGAGCGTTTTTTCAGCTACCTTGTTAGTAATGGAATTGCTCATACTGAACCGCGCATTAAGTTGGCATTTGTCTCCTTGTTTACCGCTGTAGGAATTCCCATGATCCTTGCCGGAGACGAATTTGCTGATCAGCAGGATTTACCCCCAACAGATGATCATAAGCAGATTGACCCAGTTAATTACAGCCGGGTGAAAGATGATTGGCGGCAACGTATTTTCCAATACGTTGCGAGGTTGGTTCGCTTGCGTAAAACTTCTGCTGCCTTAGCTGTAAATGATACTCAATTTCTTCACGTTGACTTTAATGATGGTAAACGAGTTCTAGTTTGGCAGCGTGGTAATAAAGCCGATCAATTAGTAGTTGTAGTGGCGAATTTCTCTGACTACGGCACTCCTGTTGGTTCTGAGTACAGAGTCCCAAATTGGCCTGCAACCCCAGATGGCAAGCAGTGGAAGGAAATTACTCAAGAGCGGATAGTTCCATCAGAATGGGTAGGCAGAGAAGGCATCTTCCCGTGGGAAGCTAAAGTGTACGCTCTAGTTTAATCTCGATGCCACTCAGTGAAAAATAATGTAAGGTCAGGTTTGGTACTTTAACCTGACCAAAGAGGCAGGGGAGCAGGGGGCAGGGGGAGAAAGATTCTGGAATTTCCCAGCAATCAGGGGTACAGAGCTACTAAATTAGGACTTACGCACTGTATAAATTTCCCATCATCTGCGTGAAGGAAATTCTGTCATTTCAGGCTTTTGGGGATTAACTTCCGGATAAATAGTGTAGGCGTAGCCCAAACTAGGCATCGCTAAAAAATTGTTGAAAGATCGCCTTTGAACGCCTGAAACCTGTAACTTATATTTAATATTTCCTGTCAATCCATAAGTCCTATTATTATGCAATAAACCAGCACACAGACATTGTATATGTAGAGATATTGCATACCAACCCTTTACTTGAGTTACTTGCTTAAACCCTTCTAGAATAAAAACTATTGTGGGGAAATTTTATTACTAAACTTGCTTTTATTCTGGGAGGTATGATGAGCCGTCCAATAATTCTTGGTATTGTAGGCGACAGCGCTGCTGGGAAAACAACACTAACGCGAGGAATCGCTCAGGTACTCGGCCCAGAAAATGTTACGCTCATTTGCACAGATGATTATCACCGTTACGATCGCCAACAACGTGCAGAGATTGGCATCACTGCCCTCCACCCGGACTGCAACCACTTAGATATTATGCAGCAACATCTGTCGTTGCTACGCACAGGACAGCCAATTCTTAAACCAGTTTACAGCCATAAAACCGGCACATTTGAGCCACCGCAGTATATCAAGCCCAATAAATTCGTGATTATTGAGGGATTACTCGGTTATTCTACTCGTGCCGCTCGTGACTCTTACGATGTTAAAGTTTACCTTGCACCCCCGGAAACAATCCGCGCTAAGTGGAAAGTCAGGCGAGACACGCAAAAGCGCGGCTACACTGCCGAACAGGTGCTAGCCGAATTAGACAAGCGCGAACCAGACTCAGCACAATTCATCCGTCCGCAGCGGCAATGGTCTGATATAGTTATTAGTTTTTACCCACCCACTGAGGAAGCTGATGAAACCAATGGACATTTAAATGTGCGTTTGGTACTACGTCCGACAATTCCCCATCCAGATTTTACCCAGATTATCAACTCTAGCTATGGTAATTCTGACTCAGCGATCCGCCTGGGGCTAGACAGGGATATGAGTAAGCCCGTAGATGTCTTAGAAGTTGATGGCCATGCAACCTTAGAACAGGTGAATAAGCTAGAGCATATTATTTGTTCTGATATGCCCCATTTACGAAGTATTTGCGATCGCGAAAGTAATCCAGAACTGGGTAAAATTGCTGGTACAACTGGAGAGACATTGCAGAGTTATCCTCTAGCCCTAACTCAGCTAATCATTACCTACCACATGCTCAAAGCAACGCAAATTCATCAATAGACATCAGGTGAAATTAAATATGCGTTATCCAGAACCCTTCTAGAGACGTAGCACTGCTACGTCTCTACAATCATCTATGTCTAATGCATCTCAGGATTGTGACTTGACAGGAGCTTGCAGCAATTCAATATCTCTAATTTGAAGAATGCCACTACTCTCAAATTGCACACTAATTTGAACTTTGGCAGCATCTGCTTCTTTTTTAAAATGGGCACGCGCTTCGTAACGCTTAAAATCTACGGTTGGTGAAACTCCTGTAGCCCATGAAGTTGTGGTTTTTCCGCCCCATTGTCCTGGTCTAGATAAACCTAAACTCACATTAATTGGTTTTTCTGTGTCTAGCGCTTTCGCGTAAAATTGACAAGCAAAAACACACTCTTGAACATCGGGTTCTGCAACTTCAAACAAGATGACATTTCGCAAAGGATCTGTACTAGTAGTTAGAAAGCGCTGAGTATTATCGTCGTATGCTTCAATTCGCCAACTTTCTCCGACAATTGTAATGCCTCCCCTTGTCACTGTGGAATCGGCAGGTGTGAATCGACGAATCAGGACAAATGGCTCTGCGGGTTCGGGAACAGCAACGAGTTTTTCCAGTTCCTTAAAGGCTTCCTGAGCTTTAGAGACAAAAAAACCTTTGAGATTGTTGAATAAATCATCGAACATAGCGATTACTCTAAATCATATTATTTTTAGTGTTCCCTTTGAAAGTTGCAAATAAAATTACCCATACAAACTTACCAAGGTTAAACATTTTCTCAAATAAAGATGATTTTGAGAGCAAACAAGGGATAAATAAAGATAAGCTGTTACGCAAATAATATTGTACATTTACTTGATGACTGATGACTGAAAACCCGTCAACAGTCAACAGTTAACGACCCAATAGAGTATTTATATACTTTAGACGCGCATCAGCTTAGTTACATCTTTAGTGGCTATTCTCTTACTTTCCTATGACCTATTGCCTCAGAATTGCCGACCTTCCTACAAATGAGCGTCCGCGTGAACGGCTAATGACGCATGGAGCCAAAATTTTAGCCACAGCGGAGTTAATCGCAATTCTTCTAGGCACCGGTCAAGGGCCCGGAAAACTCTCTGCTGTGGGTTTGGGACAATATATTTTGAGCGAATTAGGCAAACACCAACGCGATCCTTTGGCAGTTCTGCGAGAAGTTAGCCCCGCTGAATTGATGCAAATTTCTGGTGTTGGGCCGGCGAAGGCGACAAGTATCTTAGCAGCAATTGAATTGGGCAAACGCGCTTTTCAATCTCGTCCGAATGATGGCACATTAATTGATAGCCCACTTGCTGCTGCTGCTACCCTTAGTCAAGATTTGATGTGGCAGATACAAGAACGTTTTGCAGTGGTGCTATTAGATGTTAAGAATCGCTTATTAGGTACGCAAGTAATTACCATTGGCACAGCAACCGAAACCTTAGCTTCTCCCCGTGATATTTTTCGAGAAGTTATTCGTCAAGGCGCAACGCGGGTAATAGTTGCCCACAACCATCCTTCTGGGAACCTTGAACCCAGCCAAGAAGATATAGAATTGACGCGTCAGTTATTAGTAGGGGCGCAGCTTTTGGGCATTCCGGTACTAGATCATCTGATTTTGGGTAATGGCAATCATCAGAGTTTACGGGAACTGACAACCTTGTGGGATGAGCATCCGCAGGGAGATTAAAATAATTCGTAATTCGTAATACTCGCCTCCGGCGAGAAGCAAACTACGTAATTCGTAATTAAAGACTCGTGAGAATTGCAACCCGCAGATCCCCGACTTCTTAAAGAAGTCGGGGATCTTGTTTCTGCGCCTTTGATCTAGGATTGCTATGTTACAACTTATTTGCTTTCCTGCATATTTCTAACTAGTTTAGTTACTAGTTTTCTGGGAGTAAATCTTACGGATTCAGCGAGGAGCTTATTTTTAATCCCAGGAACGACAACAGTTTTGTTTTCTAATAGACCACGATAGCCGATCTGGGCTACTGTTTCCGCAGTCATAATCTTTTGACCGCTTACCAGCTTTGAGTCTTCCATCGCGGCTCTTTCTTGAAAACCAGATTCTGTAGGCCCTGGACAAAGCGCCGTCACAGAGACACCTGTACCTTCTAATTCATTAGCGATCGCTTCTGTAAATGATAAGACATAGGCTTTACTAGCGTAGTACACTGCCATCAGCGGCCCTGGTTGAAAAGAAGCAGTCGAAGCTACGTTTAATATTTTTCCAGACCCCCGCTTAACCATACCCTTGAGGAATAACTTGGTTAAATGTGTTAGACATACAATATTAACCTGTAACAATTGCAGTTCAGCATTCAGGTCAATTTCGTGAAATAATCCGTAGGTAGCAAACCCAGCATTGTTAACCAGTACATCAACTCTGACGGATGCTTGTTCTAGCTCTGTAAAAATTTCTTCTGGGGCTGATGGATTAGATAAATCTTTGGTAATAACCTTGACATTAATGCCAAATTTATTTTTAAATTCATCGGCGATTTTATTCAGCTTTTCCACGCTTCTAGCTACCAACACAAGATTGTAACCATCCTGAGCAAATAACTTAGCGAATTCATAACCGATGCCGCCAGACGCACCAGTAATAAGAGCCGTTTGTTTGCGATTACTCTGCATAATTTTACCTTTCTTAACTGCTTAAAAACTAATGAATCACTAGTAACTTAACGCTCTTTAATCACTACACAGCCATAAGTAATATTTGGCTAAACAAATATTAAAATTTACAGCACTATTTCTATACTGCAAGGTCATAAAAACCAACTCTAGAATAGATGGTTATAATACCCTAAGTTAAGAAAAATAGAGATTCATAAAGATTGCTCAAAGGAGAGTTACCTGCTAGCGATCGCGCCCCAAGTAGAGTTGCAATAGACGCATTAGCGATCGCCATCCCAGCCGTTCCTAAAGTCCATAGATAAGGTATGTCCTTAAAAGCTGTCCCCACCTAGTACAGCAGCATAGTAACAAATAGAACGTAGGCGGTGTGTTACGGCGTTAAGCCTAAGACACCCTACTGGATAATTTATTTTTTGGAAGTCTCTTATTGCCATCGGGAAATTTCCAAGCGAACTGCCGCATTTGTTCCTAAGACTTTTTGCCCACGTTCCGGTAGAGAAACATACGCAACATATACACCTGAACTAGATTCTGGATTCGGGTTTAAATTAGTTACTGGCTCTTTTTCATCAGAATTCCAACTGTACTTTCCCTCGTATGTGCCATCTGTTGCGGCAACATCAGTAATTAGATAGTCAGACCACAGGGGGACTTGGTCGAGATGACTGTCACGCAACCAATCCGTCTGTTGTTTTGTGAAGGAATGCAGTGCTAAACGCAGCGCATATCTACAAACATTATTATCACTGGCTGAATTTCTTGGTATTAAAAAGGCTGTAAACAGGGGAACGGGTTTATCTGTTCTTGTTAACTCTTGTGTGATTGGACAATAATGAGCGATCGCTTGCTCATATATAGGAATAGGAAGACCACGCAAAGCAACCCTAGTTTCCAGTTGATAAAATTTCTTGTCCAGGTCTTTTAACTGGACATTGCTCAGAGACAGTTTCACCTGGATATCACCAAACAGAAAGCGTTGCAGGTTTTGATAACCTTCTTCCGAGTTCAATATGCCATAACGCCCACCATGAGAGCGATGAATATAGGCACGATGAGATCCTATGATGTAGGCTTTATCGATTTGAACTAGACCATCACTTTTCACCCCCACAGCGTTGCGTGAAAGACCAAAAGCTTCTTCATAATCATGTGGATTAGTGCCAATCAGAGAAAAAACGCGGTTTGGTGAAAGTGAATTCTCTAGGCTTTGTAATTTTTCTAGTTTAAAGTTATCGGGTAATTTCTCGGTTGGCTTGACATAAGGTGTTAAATATTGGTACATCCGCTGAGGACCAAAGTCATCAGAATTATTCAATTGGAACCTGTCCCTTAGTCCTTCAAGTAAGCCACCTCCAACCTCAAAATAAATGCCACCATGAGGTGTGGCGTAGGTAAAGAATTTGTCAATGTGATCAGCAGCTTGCTGGCGTTGCTCTGGATAAATTTTTTGAATCAAGCTGCGACAAACAAGGCCACCCATCGAGTGAGCGACAAGATAAACTTTGCTTGCACCTGTAGTTTGCTTGACATTCTGAATCAGGTTTTTTAAACCCTTCGCTATCTCCTCCATCTCCTGTCGAACTCCGGTTTGAGAGCCAAAACTGGGTGTAGAGATATCATAAAATCGGTAGATCCAAATAGTTTTATTAAGTTGACCAGATAATCTCTTAATCTGATTGCTTATATTCTGATTATCAACAATCGGTTGATAACCATGATCGGTCATCAGCCTTAGCAATGGACTCTCGAAAAAAAACTTCTGCGGATTTTCCTTCTCATCCACTCGAATATGGCTTGAACCGCTATTGAATCCATAAAACGGATCATCGACCGTTTGCTCAACATCTTTTTGTGTACCTGCATATCCACGAACGAAGATGATTGGTAAATATTGCATATATATCCTCGCTATTTAATTAATATTTTTGCTCGTTCCCAAATTCAACGAAGAGGCAGGGGGAAGGGGGAAGGGGGAGGTGACCCTATCCTCCTGCGGTGGAATGAAGAGGGCAACATGGGTCTGAGTCCCCCACTTCAACAAGCGTGGTTCTTGTTCAGGCGTCGTGGTTACTGAGCCGAAGTGTCGAATCCCCGCCTGAACTATGCCCCCTTCTTGCTCCCAGCAAGAACTGCTCCTCTGCCTCTTGTTCAACCTGGAAACGAGTGCAGCATCCAGACAAGTTGTCTTAGAACGAATAAGGCTTGATCCTCCCTAACCCTCCTTAAAAAGGAAGGAATTAAGCCCCCCAATTTATCGGGGGGTTGGGAGGATATTCCGGGGCCCAAATATCATGAACCCAGGCATATTGGTATTAGAAAGTTTTCACAAACTCAATTAGAGCTTTTTTATCTTCATCTGGTAGATTTGAGCCAAAATAATGACCCTCATCTTCAACGAAGTCAGGAGATTTGTTAGCTCTTAAAAGTATGCGTGCCAACTTACCTTTAATTCCATCCTTGGGTTTCAAGTCCTGAAAAAGGTTGCCGAGATTGAGAGATGTAATCGCCTCTCTGATATTGATACTTGCCAGTAAATTCACAGGCGTACCTTTAGGGATAGGAATTCTAAATCTCGGATTCGGATCACCTGGGGGAAGCTCTAATTTGGTATCTTTAGTTGTCCTGCTGATAATTCCCTCACGCTTTTCAGGCCACAGCAGTTTTTCCATAGCATCTGTATAAGCTTCCACACGTCCTTTCACTGAAGGATCTTCGTTGTATAGCCCTAAAGTGTTGTTGTGCAGAAGTGGTGCTGTTGCCCAAATACTTACTAGCGAAGGTGTGCGGTAATATCCCAAACCGCCGTCTGGTATCTTAAATTCGATGGGCTTTTTCTCATTGAAGGGGTTGTACAAAGTCAGAGTTCCTGGTGACGGCAGTTCTTTGTAGGTTTTAGACGAGAACTGATCCCAAATATGCCCCTTGGTAGCATTTGTTCCCAGCGATCGCGCCGCATTAGTACCAATTAGTGTAACTGGATAACGCTGATCGTCAGACAAGAAGTTGTGGTCTAGAAAATTACTACTGAGTACAGACTCTTCATACCATTTTTGAGCTTGTTCAGGGTCAGCAGCAATCTCAGCAGGTGGCTTTTTGCTGGTATGGCAACTAGCACAAGTGCTGGCAAAAACAAGCTTGCCACGTTTGAGAACTTCTTCATCTTTAGTCAAGAACTCTTCACCACCTGGTGCATCTTTCAGGTGCATCGGCTTGATGCTTTTCAGGAATGCTTCTGCATCAGCCATGCGTGCTTCTGTCTCTCTCCAGTCTTTGCACTCCTTCCTTGCTTTTTCGATATCAAAAGGTTTTTGTCCAGTTCTGCCTAATAAAGGCTCATGGAGAGTTGTCCAGTAATCGCCACACATCCCAATGTTGACGTAGACGCGTAGTGAGGCATTTGCCACTCCTGTAGAGTCCGCGCCATCTTTGAGAATATGATTAACATCCTGAGTTGAACCATCGTTCATCACCTCTGGATATCTGGGGCGATCGCCTAAATTAAAAATAGCATTGATCGCATTCGGATTATTGATGTGATCGTTTCCAATCCGAGAAGTATCAGATGTACCGGGTCTTTGAGAGTCAAGTACTTGCTTAACAAAACTATTTTCTCGGATGCTGGATGCAAATAATTTGTTTTCCTTGATGTACTGATTACCCAATGCCGCTACGAGGTTTTCCCATTTCGGATGTTCCTTGTCTTTGGGTGGGTTAAGAGGATCTAATGCTACGTGACAAATGGCACAGGACTGACCAATCACGTAGGGAGGCTCAACTTGTGAGGTTTTAGCATATTCAACAGGGTTCCATTTTGCCGAGTCGAAATTGGGATTTTGGAACTTACGCAACCCAATAACGCCGGTTGAAAGTGGGTCTTTACACTTATCTAGCCACAAACCGTATTCATCTGGCGCTGTCGCTTTTTCACATCCAGGATCGTTAATTGCGCCATAACGTTGGAATCGCTCGTCATGCACACGCGAGTCAATCAGCTTTAGCAGGTCAACACCGCCATGTGTTCGCTTGGCTAGATCGCGATAGTACTTGGAGTTACCACCAGTCCATAAGTACCAAGTGCAACGACCCCGTTTCTCGGCATCTGTCAAATTCTCCTGTGTGTACTCTGGGAGATAACCGATACCCTCACAGTTATCAGGGTATTCAGATACATCAGTATTTGAATAGTTACTACTTATGAGCGTAGGTGTCTTACTATACTCATCGGCTAGAGCTGTAGGCGTTCCATAAAAGCCGCAGACTATAAACATAGTCACGAATAGGAGGAGCAGACAGCCCTTAAAAATTAGACTTGTCTTTTTCATAAAACTCTTTGGTTGTAACACCTAAACCTTCTCCACTGCACCTTACCTTTGCAGAGGTACACTAATGCTCCATCACTGATTTCCCATTTTCCGGATTTAGCCTTGGGATATTTTTGATGATTTAAAATGTACCCTACTGAGGTTGGTTATATATGAACTTACTACACAAGTTTGCAAAACGTCATCAATAAACTTTTATACAAAAAATTAAAAAATTGTAAATTTACAATAGTGTTCAATAACCAATTTGCTATGGTTATATCCATTCCTTAGGTGTTTGGTTAAGGTTGTAACAAATTGTTAGAAACTGATTTTAAGGTTGCCTTAACCTTAGGAGGGAAAATAAAAGGCGAAAGTTTTCACTTTTTTTAAGAATTTGTTGGTTGACGCTGTAGGTTTACAAACTGCAAAAGTCTTTATATAACTGTAAAAACCAATAAGGATAAACATCCATGCTGAAACTTAGTAGACAAATCTAAGTAACAAAAACTTAATACTTAGCGATCAATCCGAAAACCTGCACTGTAGATTTGTAGACCTAAATAACTTGCCCTCCCAGAGACACTAGAAATAAGAGTTCTCTGGCGAGGCTATTAGTGCTACGAACAATTCTGACACCTAATTTTATTGCCTAAATAACACAAAAGACAGAGGAACACATGGAAAACGATATTATCTTTGAACCATTGAGATTCCGTAATCTCACAGTCAAAAATCGGATCTTTCGCTCTAGTATTTCTGGAAGGTGGGATAACTATGATGGTTCAGGTACCCAAGCCCGAATCAACTGGGAAGAAAAGTTTGCTCGTGGTGGTGTAGGGGCTATTATTAGTTCCTTTGTCCCAGTCGCCATTCGGGGAAGAATTATGCCCAATTACGCCACTATTCACAGCAATGAGACTGTTCCCTTTTGGCGAAAAGTAGGGGAAAAAGTTCACGAATATGACTGTAAATTTATCTTGCAATTAAGTCATTCTGGGCGACAGCAGGATATTGCTGGTGTCGAAAACTTAGGAAAAAAAGCGTTAAGTTCCACCAGCCAAACTGAGCCATTCCACGGTTTTTTGTGTCAAGCAATGACACTAGCAGAAATTAAAGAAACAATCCAATACTTTGCCGATGGTGCTAGACGTGCCCGTGAAGCAGGTTTAGATGGAGTAGAATTGCACAGTGCTAATGGATATCTTTTTAACCAATTTCTCAGTTCTGGAATTAACGACCGTCAAGATGAATATGGTGGTTCATTAGAGAATCGAGCACGGTTTTTGCTAGATGTAATTAGAGCAATCCGCAAAGAAGTAGGCAACGACTTTCACCTGCAATTCAAAATTAGTGCTGTTGACTATAACAACGCCGTCACCTTTTGGGAAAAACCAGGTAATACCATAGAAGAATCTATCCAAGTGTGTAAATGGGCAGAAGAGGCTGGGGCTGATGGCGTGCATGTGTCAACTGGTAGCTTGTTTCCTCACCCACTCAATCCCATTGGTGATTTTAATTTTGATATCATTACTAAAACTTATGACTCCATGTTGTCGAGTGGCATCGAAACCACACGCAATTACATTTTATTCCGCAAATCATTTTTGCATCCAATTTTCAATCTTTTATGGAACCGTGTGAAAAAGCAATTGCCTCCTCAGCCATTTGATGGTGAAGACGTAAAAGATCCTAAAATCAAGCAATTACTGATAGAGAACCAAGGCAGAAACTTGTTGGATTCCAAAGAAATTAAAAAGCACGTTAATATCCCCGTATTATGCACTGGTGGTTTACAGCAAGCTTCTTATATTCGTCAGGCAATTAACGAACATTATTGCGATGGCGTCACAATGGCTCGTACCTTAATTGCTAACAATGACTTAGTTAAATTTTTTAAAGAAGGTAAAGACCTTGCAGATAAACCCTGTACCTATTGCAATAAATGTCTACTGAATGTAATTGAAAATCCCTTGGGTTGTTACGATCAGGATCGCTTCAATAGCTATGAAGAGATGATGGCAGAAGTAATGTCAGTCTTCCATGAAACTGAGTTTGCAAATTTATCTAAATAGAAAAGCGATGGGTATCACATTGACAATTTCGCTTACAGATAATCTCAACAACATAGGGAGTGTTTCATGACTGAACAAACAAACCCTACCCGACTCCCGACCTCAATTAAGGGAGTCTTCCAGCGAATTTTGGTTGTGATTGTGGGTGTTGTAGCAGTAGCAGTCTTTTTGCTTTGGCCTGTTTTATCTAACTCCCCAGTGGATTATGCTGACATTGAAAACCATTTTAAATATGGTTCAATCGGCAGCGAACCCATCAATGGCATCCCTTACTGGATTTGGAAAGTTTTACCAGAACTATTCCCAGATAAATTACCTGGGAAAGGTTATACTTCGCTGGGATTTATCAAAGAACCTGATAAAGATTTGCCTGTAGGTTTTTCGCAACGAAGAGTCTTTATCGATCGAGTTGGGTTGAATTGTGCTGTATGTCATACAGGAACGCTGCGAGATACACCTAATAGCCAACATCAAGTCATCACTACGATGCCTGCTAATGTACTTAATTTGCAGGGATATATCAAATTCTTATCAGCAGTTGGTGTGGATGAGCGGTTTACTGCTAACCGGATGTTGCCAGAAATTGAAAAAATCAGTGGTGGTCTTAATCCCATTGAAAAATTACTTTATCGCTTTATTGCAATTCCCCAAACTAGAGATGCGCTAATTAATCAGGCATATCGACTTAAGTTTGTTGAAGAACAACCAGATTGGGGCCCAGGAAGAGTAGATACTTTTAATCCTTATAAAGCAATTCAATTCCATTTTCCAATGGATAAATTGCGTGAGGATGAACTGATTGGTACTTCTGATTTTCCTTCAGTTTGGAATCAAAAACCCCGCGAGGGATTGCAGCTACATTGGGATGGTAATAACACCTCCGTTGATGAACGCAATAAGAGTGCAGCTTTAGGGACTGGAGTCACACCCACCACCATTGATTTGCCTCGAATTGATCGAATTGCCGATTGGCTTTGGGAACTACCACCACCAAAGTATCCCTACGAAGTTAACGAAACTTTAGCGACCACAGGAAAACCACTTTTTGAAAGTAATTGCGCTAGTTGTCACGCTTTTGGTGGTGCGTATACAGGCAAAGTTGTACCAATTCAAGAAATTGGTACAGACCCCTATCGCCTAAATTCATTTACTTATGAAACCATCTCTAACCAAAATACCCTGTATGCAGGTTATCCGTGGCGCTTTAAGAATTTCCGCAAGACTAATGGCTATGCAAATATGCCCCTTGATGGTGTTTGGTTACGCGGCCCTTATTTGCATAATGGCTCAGTCCCCACCCTACGGGATTTATTAGAAAAACCAGAGAACAGACCACAAGAATTTTATCGAGGCTACGATGTTATCGATAGAGAAAAAGTTGGCTTTGTCTCTGATGTAGCCGAAGAAAATGGTAAACAGTACTTCAAGTTTGATACAAAACTTGAGGGTAACAGCAATAGCGGTCACTTGTACGGCGTTGCTCTTTCCCCAGCAGAGAAAGATGCAATTGTTGAGTACATGAAGAAACTTTGAAGGACACTTTAGCAAGGAGAAACCTAAGTTTATGGCAATACTTAAGTCAAAATTAGGGAAAATAATCACCTCAATTGCTGTAGTTATTGTCCTGATTTTTGGGGTTGTAGGTTACGTGGGATGGTACAACCTTTTCCGCGAAGTTCCTAGCGAAGTTTATGAGTTACCGGAGGATCATTTTAAATATGGTTCTATTGGTACTGAACAGGCGCAAGGTGTACCGTATTGGATTTGGTTAGTATTGCCGCGCATATTTCCCGATAAGCTACCAGGCCCAGGCGGTTATACTTCTTTAGGAATTACATGGGAAGAAGGTAAAGAGCTACCAGTCGGTTTTTCTAAAAAAACAATTGGGTTTCCGAGAGTTGGGATAACTTGTGCTGTTTGTCATAATGCTACTTATCGAGAAAACATCAAAGATAAGCCAACAATCATTGCAGCTGGGCCTGCCAACAAATTTGATTCTCAAGGCTATATCCGCTTTCTCAGTAACGCTGCTAGCGATCCTAGATTTGAACCTGACTATATCCTTGACGAAATTAAATATAGCCATGAGTTTCCCTGGTGGGAAAACCTGCTTTATCGTTTTGTAATTATTCCCCAAACAAAGAAAGGGCTGCTGCAACAAAAAGCAGACTTTGCTTGGACTGATTCTCGTCCTAATTGGGGCCCAGGTAGAATTGACCCGTTTAACCCTGTGAAGTTCACTACCTTAAAGTTGCCTAAAGATGACACCATTGGTAACTCAGATATGATGCCTTTGTGGAATCAAAAGCAACACCAAAACTTTGCCCTGCATTGGGATGGTTTAGAAACTTCGCTGCGAGAAACGGTGCAGACTGGGGCTATTGGTGACGGTGCAACTAAAGAGTCTCTACCAGTAGAGGATCTCCAACGGGTAGAAGACTATATTTCGGAACTACCGCCTCCCAAATATCCGTTTGCAGTTGATGAGCAACTAGCTACACAAGGAAAAGAGATTTTTAGCAGTACTTGTGCATCTTGTCATGCATTTGGCGGTGAAAGGACTGGTAAGGTGATTCCTGTTGAAGAAGTGGGAACTGACCGCCACCGTTTAGATATGTGGACGCAGCAAGCAGCAGATACTTACAACAAATTTGGTGATGGTTATTCTTGGGACTTCAATGAGTTGCGGAAGACTAATGGTTATGTATCTGTCTCCCTTGATGGTCTTTGGTTAAGAGCGCCTTATCTCCATAACGGTTCAGTGCCATCCCTACAAGACTTGTTAGAAAAACCAGAGAATCGTCCTCAATCTTTTTACCGAGGATTTGATGTCTATGACCAGAAGAAAGTTGGCTTTATTTCCGAAGGAGAAGAAGCGCAACGTGTAGGTTTTAAATACGATATTAGCGTTCCTGGTAATAGTAACCAAGGACATATCTATGGCACTGATTTACCTGCCAAAGATAAACAAGCATTAGTGGAATATCTTAAAACTTTGTAACTAAGTTATGAACAAATATGCTGTTTGGTTTCGCCGCATCGTCTGGCTAGGCGTTATCCAAGACTGGGCGATTGGCTTACCGGCGATCTTTGCACCGAATTGGTTGTTGGAATTACTCCACCAAAGACCTAGCCAAGACCCGGTATGGACTTCGTTTGCTGGTTTGCTAGTGGTTCTGCTGTCACTGTTCTACATTCCTGGAGCAAATGACCCCTACCGCTATACTGCCAACGCCGTATTAGCAACCCTTTCCCGTCCGCCTGGAGTTCTCTTCTTTTTCTTTCTTTATCCCAATATTTATCCTGCCTTCGGGATTATCGACTTAGTTTTGTGCTTATTCCAAATCCCATTGTTGATACTAACTATGCTCAACAAACCTCAACCTTCTACCCCAGACAACGATGTTTTCGAGTATGACGGGTCTACTTACAAAGAAGTAAAAGAAGTTGGTTTTAGTGGGCCCTATGGTGAACCATTGCCTTACCAACAAGGTGTGGGCCTGACAACCTTTGTACAATTGTTTAATGACGCAGCGCGGAATTTGTTCGACAGGCGAGATATCCGCCCCCATTATGACAAGCTAATCCACGCTAATGGTGTTTGCTATACAGGTCTTTGGAAAATCACTGAGGATTCACCTTATACGGGCTATTTTACCAAGGGTTCAGAAGGTTTAGTATTCGCTCGTCTTTCCGTTGCTGGTGCTGGAATTAAGCGGGGCGATCGCCGTGCCTTAGGTTTAGCTGGTAAGGTTTATCCTACCCTCAATCCTGACGAAAAGGTAAAACCCGGTAATTTCGTAACTGTCGATTATCTCACAGGCATCAAGACGAAGCATATTACCGATACTGAGTTAACCAACTTTCCTGACGTTGGTCCAGATATCGGAGCCAAACTTGTTAACCGCGTGATTTTCCGGCTGGTAGATAAAAGACCAGGGTTTCGCCAGGTTTTTCCCATCTCCACCCTCGGTGTCGAACCAGGAGGGAAGGTCGTTACCCCAGACCTGTTTATGCTCAGAGTCGCAGAAGGCACACCTAAAATCGATGCGGAAGACTTCCGGGATGAATTGCGGCTAGAAAACTATCCTAACCACACCTTGGTCTACACCATCAACGTCAAAAACTTCGATGAAAAAGAGTGGACGAAGTTGGGCGTAATTGAATTGAATGACTATGCCATCTGTGAAGGTTGCGATAAACGGATACATTTTTGGATTCCCCGCGACATTCCAGTACCAAAAAGAGATAGCCTTGCCCGCGCTTCAGACCCTGTAGTGATTAAGTAAAGTAAATCGTATGAGCCAGCAATTTGATGTCATCGTGATCGGTAGCGGCTTTGGTGGGTCAGTAGTTACCTGCCGTTTGGCTGAATCTGGAGCGCGGGTTTTGGTGTTGGAACGCGGTCGGCGTTGGACGAAAGACCAATACCCACGTCAAGCCAAAGATGCTTGGATTTATGAACACACCCAGCCGGAAAAACATAATGGCTGGCTCGATTTACGTTTCTTTAAGGGGATGGCTGTAGCTCAGGGGGCGGGGGTTGGTGGTGGTTCTCTGTGCTATTCCAGCGTGGTTTTGGAAGCAAACCCAACGCGATTTGAGCAGGGTTGGCCGCCGGAAATTACTTATAGTGAGTTACTACCTTACTACGATCGCGTGCGGAAAATGATGGGTGTACGTCCTATACCTCCAGGGCAGCATACTCAACGGGCGAAATTGATGCAACAAGCGGCGCAAAAAGTGGGGTATAGCGATCGCTTCCAAAGTATGCCCCTAGCAATCTCCTTCGATCCAGACTGGAACTACCAACTGGAAGATCCATTGAATGAAAAGCACTCCCGGCAATTTGTCAATGCTCAAGGACAAAAACAAGGCACTTGTATCCATCTGGGTAATTGTGATTTGGGGTGTGATGTCCACGCCAAGAACACCCTCGATTTGAACTATATCCCGGCTGGGGAAAACAAAGGGGCAGAAGTGCGATCGCTCCACTTGGTACGCTATATTCAACCAGAAGAAGGTGGCTATCGTGTCATATTTGACCGCATCGAAGATGGCAAACTAATTCGTGGTGAAGAGAGGGGCAAAATAGTTGTTATCGCTGCTGGTTCCCTTGGTTCTAGTGAGTTGCTATTAAATAGCCGCGATAAGTACCGCACTTTGCCTAAAATTAGTCAGCAACTCGGTAAAAATTGGAGTGCCAACGCTAACGTTCTTACCCCCGATTTCTACAGCAAAGATGTTGAGGTTAGGCAGTCCATTGGCCCAACTATTACCGCAGGTATGGATTTTACTGACGGTAGCTTTGAGGGAGAAAGTTTTATTATTGAAGATGATGGCTTTCCCAATATGTTGCTTAATGCCATTAGCAGCAAACTGAATTCTGGCAAATTCAGCCTATTCGCCCTGGCTTTACGCAACCACTTGCAGCGTGGTCTGGACGAAAAGAACCCCTTAAGCAACGTTATGGTTTGGCTAGGTGCCGGTGTTGATGCAGCCGATGGACAACTTTCTCTCGGTCGTAACTGGCTCAAACCCTGGGAAACAGAATTAAAACTTGACTGGAATATCCAGCGGTCAAAGGCTGCAATTGATGCCATTCTCAACCTGCAAAAGCAACTTTCCCAAGCCAACGGCGGTAAACTTTATATTCCTTTGTACTGGTCGGTTCTTCGGAGTTTGTTGACAGTGCATCCCCTTGGAGGATGCAAAATGGGGACAACATCTGAAGATGGCGTTGTCGATCACAAAGGAGAAGTCTTCGGCTACAAAAATCTTTACGTCGCTGACGGGGCAATTTTACCTCAAGCTGTTGGGCGCAACCCTTCCATGACCATCGCTGCCTTAGCAGAACGGGTGGCTCACTTGATGGTGAACAACTGACCGACGGAAGGTTGTCAGCAATCGTAATTCTTTTTTCTCCTTCGGTGTTTGTTGCGTGAGTGAGCAAAAAAAAGTGTCGTAACATTTGAATAGACCTCTTGCAAAAATAGTTTTGCACTTTTGGGGAAAAGGGTAAAGGTTAAAGGGAAAGGGTAATTCTATCGCCGCTTTCCCCTTGGAAGATTAGATTGGCTTACCTCACTCATACGGTGGAAAGCTCTCTGTTTAACGCTAGGTATGATTGAGTAAATTTGTAATTGCCCTGACTAACACCTCTGGCTCCACTGGTTTTGAGACATGCTGTTGAAATCCAGCTCGTAGTGCTTGTTGCTGGTTGAAATCCCCGGCGTAGGCAGTGAGGGCGATCGCTCTCACTTGTCCGCCCTGTTCTGGCGGCAACGCTCTCACGTGTTATATCAACATGTAACCATCCACATCTGGCATCCCGATGTCACTGAGTAGCACATCTGGCTTTGCTCGAATTAGCGTTGTCATTGCTTCATCAGTGGTCGTTGCGGTCATTACCTTTGCCCCAGCTTGCTCGTGACATCGGGTATGCCTGCTGCCAGTATCTCCTCACGCGATCGCCCCAGTATGCTGCATAGCTCATCGTTGACTCGCCGAAAACGTCCATCGAGCGAGATTTCGCAAAGCCCCACTGCTGCTTGTGAGAAGATCGCCGATAAACGCTCCTCGCTATGACGCAAGCGTTCCTGGGCCTGTTTGCGTTTGTCTTCGCTTTGCCTGCGCTTAGTGATGTCCCGCGAAATGCACAACAGCCGTTCAACGTGTCCCTCTGCCCCTCGAATGGGACTGATTTTGCTGTCCCACCACTTGGGTTCGCCACTCAACGTTGGACAATACCCTTGAAAGGAGCAAACTTCGCCTGCTCTTGCCCTGGCGATCGCCTCGATTGCCGCTTGTTGAGCTGCTCCTTCCCAGAACTCAGCCCAGGACGTATTGAGAAACGGTGTTATATCCGGGATGCCCAGCAGCGCTTGCCCCCTACGGCTCATGAACAGAATTCGCCCCTCTAAGTCCAACGCCTTGATGCAGTCATCGCTACTGTCGAGGATCTGCTGATTCAACTCCTCGCTTTGACGTAACGGTGTTGCTGCCGTCTGTTGCAACTGTTGCATACTGTGAAGGGCAGAAGCGGCAAAGCCTCCAAGGCTCATCATTAGCCGCTGATCCTCAGCATCAAAGTGACGAGTTTCTGAATGCGATACAATCTACAGCGTGCCCAAGGGACGAGCGTTAACGCACAGCGGAATCAACAACTTTTCCACAATCGGAAACTGCGGATGATACAAATAGGTGAAATAGCGTTCAGGATGGGTGTAGAGCTAGGGCTGGTTACAACAGACAGTTGCTCCACAAGAACTAAAGTTGCCTGGTATCGTGTTTTGTTCCAACTGCTCTAGCGCACCTGCGATCGCCACCCAGCGGAAGGCCGATTCACTATTGGGTTCGGCTTCGAGTCGGCTGACTCCGACCGTATCGGCTCGGCACAGATCGAGCGCAATGCAAACTAAAGTTTTAAGCATGGACTGTGGGTTGTCCATCAGATGTTGGGCAAGGGTGCGAAGTGCATGGTTCTCAGCTGCCAAATTGGGCGGCCGTGGGGGACGGCTTGCTAGTGCTTGTCATGAGAACATCCGCTTCAGCGATCGCCTGGGAACTGGCAACAGATAAATCCTTGCCTGCAAAGACATAGCGGTGGAGGCTATCACTCATACAGTCTCCGTCGTCACTCCCAAAAGTATTTGGCGAGCAAATCTTTACCAGAATCACCCATCTGATGCAGCAAGTGCTCAATCTGCCTCAACACAACAGGTAAGGGTTTTGTCCGCCCGTTCTCCCAGCGATTGACGCTCTGAAATGAAACCCCTAACTTCGTAGCAAACTTGGCTTGCGAGAGTTCCAGGCGTTGTCGCGTTTCTCGCACCAGATGTGCTAGCTCTGATTGGTCGATCGCAGGTATAAGGCACGAATCATCAAACTGCATTCTCAACTCAATATACCACGTGGTATAGCTGACATTCTATTCATCAAAGGATAGAAGCCTTGCAACTCATACTTCGTACATTTGTAACCTGATGCGCGTCTAAAGTATATAAACACTCTCGATGGTCGTTAACTGTTGACTGTTGACTGTTGACGGGTTTTTAGTCATCAGTCATCAGTCATCAGGTAGATATACAAATTAAATGCGTAACAGCTTATGTCTTTATTGCCACCTAACCATTTCTTCACCATTGAATTAAATAAGTTTGCAATCCCACTTAACCAATAGTTTCTCAAGGATGATGTGCAATTGTTCTGATATCACCTTAGTAAAAGCATTAAGTCTATACTTGATGGTCAAGACCAAATGAATTTCAAGGTCACTGACTGACCGACCTTTGGATACAAAATCATTTTTTACAATTGCCAGAAGCATACACCTATTACGTCAAAAGAAGTGTAGGTAATTCAGATGCGTTCTAACCAATATTTGACATGAGAATATGATAAAATTCCCTCTTTGAGCGGACTAGTGCGAAGTATTTCATCTATTTGTGCAGCGACAGCTAGATCCGCTATGCTCTGATGGTTTCCCACCAACCAATCTTGCTGGCTGAGGATGGTATCGAGGTTGCCTAGATGGGTGAAAAACTTTTTTTCAACGCGGTTCTTGTCGATGCGACCAATTCCTTGAGCATTCAGTTGTTTTTCGTAGGTGTAGCGAGCTAGGGGAGCAAAGATTACTTGCTCAAACTTTGATCGTCCTTTACACAGTAAGCTGGTCGCTAGCTGGAGAGCATCTGGATAGCGGAAGCGAAAATATACTTCAAACCAGTACAATGATTCATCTGCCCAGTCTTCCCATAAATAAACTTGTGCTAAATCTTTGCTGTCTGCGGGGTAAAGTGGATGTTCTGGGTGTCGGGCTTCCAAAAATTCTGCAATATCCGAGCTGTCTTGAATCTTCTCACCATCGTATTCAATTACAGGAAGCTTTCCCGCAGATGACAATCGTGAGGCTGCCACTGCCAGCAGACCGTTATAGTTCACGACAGAATAGGCAAGATGCTTGTGTTTGAGAATCTTACGAACCTTGTTACAAAAGGGAGAAACTTCCCATTGATGCAGGACGATTTTTGGCATCGCGCTCACCGATATTTTTGAATGTCGATAGACTTAAAAAACATTAACGCGATCGTTGTTTGATGTTAACAGAACAATAGTATTCTAGTAAACATATTGAGGAATAGCCAACGACTAGAACAATACTAAATCATTCGTGAAAAGTTAAACTCGCGAATTTTCACACATCAAACGCTTGCTCTATAACCTCAATTCGCTACTCAGTCGTTTAACCAAAGCTGAATTCTGACTCCTAACTTCTAAATTTTTCTTTGTCAACCTTCTTGTTGATTATTCTGCAAAACATCCTCAAGCATAGTACCAAACCCGATAAAAGCTCCCACCGCTACACCGATTCCAACAACTGTAAATAACTGCAATAAAATTGGCTGGAACTCCAATTCCACAGTTCCCAAAGATAAGGCCACCAAAAAACCAAAGGCAACTACAGCCATGCCATCATTGAACAAGCCTTCGCCCTTTCGCCTTCCATTAAGGTGGTAAGACGACTATCTACACCCAGTTCACGAAACAAAGCGGTGACAGAAACAGGGTCAGTTGCAGATAGACTGGCTGCGATGAATAAAGCTGTAGTTAGAGAAATACCAACGAGTTGATTGAGAGCGATCGCGGGGGTGGCGATCGCAATTACCACCCCGAACACTGCATACAGGCAGATTGGCACTAAATTCCGTTCAGTTCTGCCCATTTCAAATTCCATGCGGCTTCAAACAGCAGCGGTGGTAAAAATTTGTAATAACTTCCTCAGCGATCGCTGATTCTAGTACCATAAGTAAATTCCTGGTATAGCTTTGCATTTATGATCATCTGACTATTTTCAGATGACACCTGTTCAATGTAAGACTTGAATTAGCAGAGAATAAAGATTTAACACTTAACCGAGCATTTAGGAGGAAGGTCTTGGGTAATAACATTCGAGACCGCTTTAAAAATTTCCGCCGCCGGGGTTCGCAGCCGGAACAACTCCAACAGCTACAAACAGACTTGCTGGCAGAATCAACCCCAGACTCAGCTTACATAATTTTGATTATTAGCTCCTGTGCAATCGCTACTTTAGGTTTATTGTCTAACAGTGCGGCCGTGATTATCGGCGCGATGATTATTGCACCCCTGATGTTGCCGATTCGTGGTTTAGCTTTTGGTGCTTTGCAAGCAGACATTACTTTGTTTCGCAAAGGGGTGATCGCTGTAGTAGTGGGCACACTGTTAGCGGTGGCGATCGCCTTTACTCTGGGCTGGCTAGTGGGATTGCCTAGTTACGGTAGTGAGGTGCTGGCTCGTTCAAGACCAACACTGTTAGATTTGGGAATTGCGGTAGCTGCTGGAGGTATCAGTGGCTACGCGAAAGTTGAGACGAAAATCTCTGGTAGTTTAGCGGGAACTGCGATCGCTGTTGCCCTTATGCCGCCCATCTGTGTCATTGGCTTAGGCTTGGCGCAAGGTAATTGGTCACTCAGTTTCGGGGCAACCCTACTTTATCTCACCAACTTATTAGGTATTGCCCTCTCCTGTATGGTGACATTCGTGGTAGCAGGTTACACTTCAATGGCGCGGGCACGTCAACCCCTAATTTGGACTATGGCTTTGACAGCTATCTTGCTAATTCCCTTGGGAGTCAGCTTTGCCCGACTTGTACGACAAGCGCAACTAGAAACCAGCTTACGACGAGCATTATTGAATCGAACTGTCACCTTTGGGCGATTGCAGTTGCTTAACAGTAATACCAATTGGTTAACAAATCCCCCAGAAGTCCGTTTGAGTGTCCGGGCAAGAGAACCCGTCACACCTCGCCAAGTAGAGTTATTAGAACAATTTATCGAACGAGAGATGGGGCAACCATTCACTCTAATTTTTGAAGTTGGTCAAGTGGAGGAAATTCGACGTTCCAAACCCACACGCTAAAGTTGCTAATTTGGCATGAATGAGGAGAGAATCTATCAGTCAAGTCAAACTAACTCTCCAAAACGCAATAGTGGATGTTACCGAATTAGTCAAAGTTTCAATTATTCTCTTGGTTCTGGCAACAGGAGTAGCTTTGCTGTCCCGGCGGTTGGGAATCCCTTATGTTACGGGTTTAGTATTAGCAGGTTTGCCCATCACTGAGTTATTGTCTCGTCGGATTGGTTTAAATCCAACCCTTGTTTTAAATCTTTTCTTACCAATTCTGATCTTTGAAGCTGGTATTAATACAGATGTCAGCCGCTTACGCAGCACCTTTAAACCAATTGCCCTGCTAGCTGGGCCAGGGGCTGTGATTTCTAGTGCGATTATTGCCGTTTTGTTGAAATTTGGGCTGGGACTGAGTTGGATACCTGCGTTATTTGTCGGAGTAATTCTGGCAAACACTGATACAGTTTCCATGATTGCTGTATTTAAGGAGATACCAGTGCCCTCCCGGCTTTCCACTATCGTTGAAGGGGAAACCCTATTCAATGACGCTGCTGCCCTAGTTTCCTTCAACCTGATCGTGCAAGTATATTCAACAGGCTCACTCACATTTATAGAGGGAATCCAACAACTGCTATTTATCTCTCTAGGAGGCTGCGTTGTGGGGTTAGTCTTGGGCTACTTGAGTATACCTGTATTCGCCCGTTTAGATGACGCTCTTAGCAGTCTTTTGCTAACAGTAGCAGTTGCATTAGGAACTTTTCAGGTTGGTCAATTTCTCGGTGTATCAGGCCCTGTGGCCGTAGTTGTCGCTGGATTGATTTTTGGGAATTTTGGGCTTTCTCGCAATACTTCTGCTTCTAGTCGCATCACCTTGTTGAGTTTCTGGGAATATGCCAGTTTTACCGTCAACACCTTTATTTTTCTGTTGATTGGTGTAGAAATAAACTTGGTAACGCTCTGGAAAACTTTACCTGCAATTCTACTTGCAGTTTTGGCTTATCAAATCGGGCGAGTTCTTACAGTCTATCCATTGCTAGCAGTGGTTCGTTGGATTGACCGCCCAATTCCGCTGCGCTGGCAACATTTACTGTTTTTAGGCAACATTAAAGGTTCACTCTCAATGGCTCTGGCATTGAGTTTACCTACAACACTTCCAGGGCGAGAAGTCCTGATAGCTATAGTCTTTGGCTGTGTGCTGGTTTCGTTAGTGGGACAGGGTTTAAGTTTGCCTTGGGTGGTAAAACGCTTAAAGTTATCTAAATTTTCTGAAGTTCAACAACAGGTTGAAGAGTTGCAAGCCCAGTTGATGACAGGTAAGGCGGCACAAGATGAATTAGATAGTCTGTTGAAATCAGGTGTATTACCAAAAGCCGTTTATGAAGAGATGCGGTCAGCTTATCAGGTACGAATTGCCGGTGCAGAAAAGACACTGCGGGAACTTTATAATCGTCGTCCTGATGAGTTAGAAGGCAAAAGTGGCAACAGTACTAAACTTGATGCCATTCGCCGCCGTTTACTGCTAGCAGAAAAAGGAGCGCTCAATGAGGCAATGCGGAAGCGAATTCTCTCAGAAGAAATTGTGCGCGGGCGGATACAAACTCTTGATGAACAATTGTTGAAGTTAGATGATGATTAGGAACTGGGGATTGGGGACTATGGACTGTGGACTGGGGATAGTCTGGGCTTCGTCGATGAACCTTTGAGCTTTGTCGATGAACCTTTGAGCTTCGTGAGTGAACCTTTGAGCTTCGTGAGTGAACCTTTGAGCTTCGTGAGTGAACCTTTGAGCTTCGTCGATGAACCTTTGAGCTTTGTCGATGAACCTTTGAGCTTCGTCGATGAACTTTTGAGCTTCGTCGATGAACTTTTGAGCTTCGTCGATGAACCTTTGAGCTTCGTGAGTGAACCTTTGAGCTTCGTGAGTGAACTTTTGAGCTTCGTGAGTGAACCTTTGAGCTTCGTGAGTGAACCTTTGAGCTTCGTCGATGAACCTTTGAGCTTCGTGAGTGAACCTCTGAGCTTTTGCTGATTGATTAAAATCTGCTGCCTCCTGCTAAACATTAAGCCAGAGACTCAATGAGTGCATTCCCATGCAGAGTATGGGAACGAGGAAAAACTTAATTACGAATTACGTTAGCGTTCGCGTAGCGTCTCGTAGAGAAGCGGTAGCGTTCGCGCAGCGTCTCGTAGAGAGGAACGAGCGTCATTACGAATTACGAATTACGAAGGCGATCGCTTATCGTTATTTTGACTTTTAATTACCCTACCAGGACTGATAAAAGAAATACCTTGTTGAAAATCAGTACCAATCATGACTGCTTCCACTATAGGTTCGGATATTTCTGTTTGGGCTACCCACTCGACAATGAAGTTTGCGCCTAAACCTCCACTGGTGTTGTTTCTATTGATAAAAAAATCTGTCGAAGCTAGCGCGTCAAGTTGAATAGGGCGCTCTAAATACTGTTTCACTAGTTTCCCTTCTGAGTTATAGTAGCGCACAGAAGTAATAATAATCGGATTGATCAAATCTGTATTCCGAATACTAAGCGTAACTGCTAACTCAAAAATCTCTTGGCGATTGTGATGATAGATATGAGAGTAGACCGGAACATAAAGAGTTTGACCGCTTGCTATCTGAAAATTCTTATCCAGCGTCACTGTTTTTTGCAATGGGGTTGCTGGAATGGCGCTTGGTTTTGACTTGGGTGGAATATTTGTTGATTCACAAGATGCAAGAAAAATAACAGCGATCGCTAAATAAATATGTAGATACGGCTTCATCAAAATTATTTACACCCATTTTTTATAAATGTGTCGCTAACCCCACCTAATAAAGAGTTTAGGTAGAAACTGCGCTCAACATCTTTGTTCAATAAAATCAATGACTTGATGTAAACATCCTGGTTTAGTCACAATCAGCACTGTTGAATGAGGTTCCAGTATTGTACTGCCGTTAGGAATCATCAAATCTTCGTGGGGATGGGGTTGATAGCCAATAATTAGCGAACCACCAGGAAATCGGGAATCCTGAGCAATTTCGGCAACGCTACGCCCAGCAACATAGCAATTGTTTGGGATGGCAAGTTTCAGAACCTCAATCTGTCCCTGCTCAAAATGCATCATTGATTCCACTTGCGGATACTCAATGGCATTTACCATTGTTGAAACTGATAGTTCCACAGTACTGATGATATGGTTGGCTCCAGCTATCCGCAGCGGTTCGGCAAAATCGGGGTGGCGCATCCGACTCAAAATATGGGGGACACCATAGTGTCTAGCAAGAGTCACCATTGCCAAGTTTAAGGCATCGCTTCTGAGGACGGCTGCCAAGGAGCCAGCTTTGCGAATCCCAGCTTCTAATAATACTTCTGTACTCACAGCACTGCCTTCAAAAGCCATTGCTCCTACTTGTTCACGGGCATAGCGGCAAGCGATAGGGTCAATGTCAATTACGGCAACAGTATGTCCCAGTTCTACCAGTTTTTGCGCTAAACTTAAGCCGACTAAGCCTGCTCCACCAATTAGTACGTACATAAATGTTCTTGATGCTCTCTTCTACTTCTTATTCCACTTTACAAGTTAGCAAAGGAATGAAAATGTAGCTTGACGAGAGATACTTTCAACTGCTAGGAATGTCAAAAACGCGCCATTCCTGATACCCCAACGCCTAAGAATAGGTTCGGCTTGGCGGATAGATATCGTCTTCTGTGCTTTCTATCGTCACTAAATAAGCGCCTTGGAATACTCGGTCATTATAGAGTTGGGCGGCTTCTTCGGGAAGAAACCAACCCCATAGTGCGCCAATAAGACCGCCAGTAGCTGTACTAGCTCCACTTCCTAAAAGGGTGGCTAAAACAGACTCTGCTGTTAGCGCTGGGCCAAAACCAGGAATAAGCAAAATACCCAAACCCGCAACTAAGGTAAGTAAACCTCCCACTCTAGCGCCTGCTAATCCACCCGCCCTAGCACCTTCAGCAGGAGTGATAGCAATACGGTTCGGTTAACGGGAAAAGGGAAAAGGGGAAAGGGGAAGAAAAAAGCTTTAATCCAAATCCAGTAACCTTTTCCCCAAAGGTAATTATGAGTTCAAATTTGCGATCGCGAAATATACCAATAGCGTGTTTGCCTCCCAAAAAGCATTGATGAATCTGCAAAACTTTTGCTGGTGACAGATTTATCTACAGATTACAAACAAATTTGACCAGAAAGTTTTAGCACCTGTAAGCAATTAGGTTTATTTGTAGTGATTGAATTGGTATTTTTCGAGTAACTCTTTAACTTGAGCGGCCACCAAAGGATGTGAATCTTTTTGTAACTGGGGGAGGATTTGCAGGAGGACGCGATGTGAAACCATATTCAAGTATGCGATCGCAGCTTCTCTTACAAAGCCTGTTGGATGGCGCAAACTTACTAAAATCTCAGAGCTTGTTAGCCGAATGCGAGTTACTTGAGCAAAATGAAAACAGCAAGCTAGGCACCAATCAGACAGGAAATTACCCAACATCAGCAATCTGTGGAGGCGATCGCTAACTACCATACTCTCATATTCTACGAGCTTGGCTTCTACCAGATGTTGCAATTTTTCTGGCTGCGGTCGGTTATCTAAAATATTCAGCAATAAAGACTTTGAAGACAAAGTTACCGTATGCTCTAGGATTTCTAACCCCCGCGCTAAGTTTACCACTGAGAGCGATCGTAGATTAAATGCTGCTGCTTGCATTTTTTCTGGTGAGTAAAGCAGTCTCAGTAGTAGTAGGAGCCGCTCTTTTACATCCAATTCCAATTCTAAAAGGGCGCGTTGCAATAACTCAGAGACAATCACAACCCTCTCACTTGATAGATGATTTTCTTTTTCGTCTAATGTTTTTAAGTCAATGTATGCGGCGTAAATCTCGCCTAAAAACTTTAATTCCTGCTCAATTAAATTTTCTACCCGACTTTCATAAAACCGATCCACTAAACCTGTAATTCCTGGTTGTTTATGTATTTTTAATAAGCTGCGAAGAATATGATCCCTAGTTATACCCCAAGATGTCTCCAAGTTTTCCCATAAAGTCTCCAATGCCTCTTGAGTAGCAATTTGAGCAATGGTACGCCAAGCATACATCCGCACTACTTCTGGCTTGTAAATATTCGTAGCCAATCGCAACAGCATTTCTATAGCTTCATTTTCGAGTCGCATGAGGGCTGACATTGCTGTAGTGCGGGTTGATTTGTAATAAAGTGCTGCAATCAGTGCCGAATAATACTCTTCTAAATGGGTTGCTGCGATCATTTCTAATACGGCACAACGCACCCGTAACGACTCATCTTGTAATAAATTCGGGATGTGAATCCGCAATGCTTGCAAATAAACTGCTTCTCTGAGCGCTCTAACTCCATTTACCCGTTCCCGTTCTTGCTTATGAGTCAGCATCCGGCGCATGGTTTTGGTAGCAGCTACCTTTTGCATGGGCGTTCCCTGGCGTAAGACTAAAGCAGCGGCGGTGGCGCGGATGAGTGAGTTTTGACGGGGGTTCAGGTATTCTTCTAGGATGCTTAAATTGGGATTTGGTTCAGCCAGCCAAACATAGCGCAGTGCTAGGGCAAAAACTTCGGGGTTAGTTTCTTGGGGTTGTTCTAACAAAGGACGGATGGCGGGTAGATAAGCGGGATTTGCACCTGCCATCAGCATCACTTCCAAACTTTGGCGTTGCAAATCTGGAGTTAACTTGATTAGTAGAGGTGCTAAAACTTCCGCAGCTCCAAGGGAATCAATTTGGGCTAAAAGTTCAATACAAGAACGTTTATCAGCCTCGCTGCCTTTTTCTGCTAAAGCTTTGACTACCCCTTGCTTGAAGAATTTTAAGCCTACATTGGTAGCGCTCAAGTGACCCCGTGCCACACTTAAGACTAACAGTTCAACATAGCGCGATCGCAATTCCCAAACTACTGTTAAACAAGTGCCAGTTATTAGCATCGTTTCTGCTACTAACACCCACTTTTGCAGTGGTACGGGTACAAACCGCCCACAAAACAATAGAGTTGCAAAAATTAGCGCTCCTGTCAAACCTGTAGCGATCGCTTCGGCGGTTCCGCCAGATAAAGTCTGCATCCGGCTGCGAATTGCCTCTGGAATCGGTTGGTACAGAATGGGGCCGCTACTCATAACAAAGGTGTAGCGCAGAAGTTCATCGCAGAATTTGACAATTATCAGACCCAAAAAAAAGCTTTGCGATTGCATCGCTGGAAATAAATGTAGAAATATCAGCACTCCTGGTAGTGAAAAGCCTACGGTGATTGGTAAAAGTGTGGCAGTGAAAAATACTCCCATCCGTTCGATGAGTCGGCTGGAAATAAACCACTGCAACAACAACTCACACAGTCCCAACATGCCACCAAAAAGACCCAAGAAACTGGCGAGTTCTCGGTCGTTCAAATTAGATTGGAGTTCGCGCAGATATTGAAAATCTATTAACAATCCAATAACCTGCAACAGACCTACAAAGGCAAACAATTGCCAAACATAGCGCTTTAGGGGACTTTTAATGAAACGCTGTCGTGAAGCTTGTTCTTCAGAAATTAGTCTTTGTGGGGTTTCAGGAAAAGCTGCTCGATAGTGATGAGTTAAATAGAATAGAATCCCCGATCCTAATAAAATCACTACACAGGCGATGAGGATGATCTTATTCAGGGTGGTGTATTGCACTAGCCAAGGCAAACTAAAACCACTGATTACATCTGCTACCAAAAGACCACTACTCACCAGTGGGTAAGTGCGCTTAATCTCCCGAATGTTAAATATTTGATTAGCGACGATAGAAGTGTTGAGGTCATTGACTACATAAAGTGCATCTACCCACAGCCGCAGCAGAAATGCCGACATAACTGCCAGGTAGGAAAAATGCGATCCCCAACGTAAGAAAATTAATAAAACTAATGGCATCAACATGCAAGGTGCGATCGCTACAATCACCCGGCGTAAAGGAAAAATCTTTTGCAGCCAAGAGTATAAAAAAACCAGTCCTACACTCATCGCTGCACTGGCAATATACATCCAAGGCAGTAGGTTAGTCCCATATTCATCCAAAAATAGCGCCACTGTACTGTCCTCTGCCCATCGCAATCCTACAGATACAGTTGTGTAAAAAACAAACATTATCTGAGTTCGTTCGCTCTCCTCTGGTCGGAGATTCACCCACTGTAGTAGTCGTGGTAAAGCAACTTTATTTGCAGCTAACCAGTGATTTTTCAGTTCCATGCAGTTTTAGTATCTGGTAGTATCACCACGTTAATGGGGAGCGGGGGAGTGGGAGCAGGGGAAGCAGGGGAAGAAAATACTTCCTTGTCCTCCTTGTCTACCATGTCCTCTTTATCCCCCTCATCTCCTGGAAATAGCAAAAGTCCTGAGCAACTGAGTATTATGTTTCCCACTTAGCCTTCAGGACTATCGATTGTGGATAAATTTAAACGACCTCAGAGCTTTGGGTGCATGTTGCATTGAAATGAAACATCAAAAAATCCCCTGACTTTTAGTCAGGGGATTTTCAAACTTTGTCTATTAATACAGTTAGAGGATTATTTTTTGGGCGAGATGAGCATCATCATGTTTCGCCCTTCTTTTTTAGGCGCTTGTTGAAGCTCACCAAATGGCTCCAAATCCGTTGCCATTCGCTTGAGCAAATCTTCTGCTAAGTCGCTGTGTTGAATTTCTCGACCCCGGAACATCACAGTCGCTTTGACTTTATCACCATCTTTCAAAAAGCGCTCTGCTTGCTTGACACGCACGTTGTAGTCGTGTTCTTCTATTTTATAGCGCATTTTAACTTCTTTGACATCAGCTGTGTGCTGCTTTTTCCGGGCTTCCCGCGCCTTTTTCTCCTGCTCAAACTTGTATTTCCCGTAGTCCATAATCCGACAAACTGGCGGATCAGCTTTGTCACTTATTAGCACCAAATCTAACTCTTTTTCTTCTGCTAGTTGTAGTGCTTCTTGTGGGAGCATAATTCCCAGTTGGGCACCGTCAGTGTCAATTACCCGAATTTTCGGGAAGCGAATTCGTTCGTTAATTTGGGGCAGATCGCGAGTTCTTTTCTTCTCAATCACAGGCATTATGATTTGTAGGAGCTCTTAATGAAGGATTTGGTGTGGTCTTGATTGGTATGCCTCAGCGGCAAAATACAGAAATAACTCAGGACTGAAAACATAGTCTACAGTTCTAGAGTAACTAATCCATAAAAGAGTTGCGTCGTTGTATTTGTCATTCTACTCACTCTGAGAGAATTTCTTTGCAATAGTTAATCTAAATTACACAACCTAGACTCATGTTAAATATTATTACAATTATTTAGCAATACTTTTTGCGATGGCGTAACCGCCCACCGTAGGCGATCGCATTGAGCAACATGATATCTCCAGAATACTAATATCACAGATGCAGGACATCTCGCAAAACTCATGTAACATACTATATTACGTATAGTAAGCCTAGTAGTATTTCTAGTCAATAACCGCTGATCAATTTACCGATATGGATGCGGTGGCTATCAGCCAGAGAGTTGCAGTGAAGTTTTCACTTACCCACTCACCCGCTAGAGATTTTAATCTCTGACTAATAGCCAAAGTCGTCTAAAGAGGACTAATAAAAGGTTCCAGTCCACGCTTAGTGGACCTCAGCTATTAGCCTTGTACTTGAGTGTAAGGCGGGATAGGTTGACTTAACGTCAAAACCTGCACACAAATCTAGATTTAGATGAACTTATGACCGATTCACCGCACCTACCTCAAGATAACCTTGTAAACAACGATGTCTACGACGGGTTACGCCTACGCTCGCTGCAACAATTGGCTTGGGGGATTGAGGCGAGTGTGGGGCAGTTTAAGCTGATTTTGGTACGGTGTAATTATGCCAGCTTGCGTGATCGCCTCATAGAAAGATTGCGTGAAATCTGTCAAGTCGAAATCCGGCTTTTGGTGGTGCAGGAATCTCGCAGGACCCTTTATACTGCCATTCGGGAGGAATTCGGGGAGGACGTACCAGGCTGTGTGATGGTTGTGGGTTTGGAGACAGTGCAGAATTTGGCAGTGATGTTAACTTCTGCTAATCAGGTACGCGAGGAGTTTCGCAATAATTTTGCTTTTCCTTTGGTGTTGTGGATTGATGATGAAATCTACAAGCAACTGATACACGTGGCTCCTGATTTAGAGAGTTGGGCGATTACGAGGAATTTTGCGATCGCTAAAGATGATTTAATAACTTTACTCCAACAACTCGCCGAGCAATATTTTAGCAATACCCTAACCCTGAATCTAGATGCTTATTTCGTCTTAGAAGCAGAATTAGCAGCAGCCCAGAGAGAATTACTAGATGATGCACAGGTTTTTCAAGAGGTAAAGGCTAATTTAGCATCATTGTTGGGTTTGGCAACACAGGTTAATAATAAAATCGATGTGGCGCTGGAACATTATCAAGTAGCTTTGGCGCTTTGGCATCAGCTTAATCATCTAGAACGATGGGGTAAAACCCTCGGTGATATTGCTTTTTGCTATTATCTCAAAGCTTTTCAACATGAAAATATTACTCATCCAGATTGGCAAGCTACTCGGCATTATATTCAAGAATATATTAGCTTTTTGAGTCAAGCTGAACGCCTAGATTTAATTGCTGATTCCATATTTAAATTTGGGGTTGTCCTGCGTGATTTACAAGAGTGGGAACACTTAAAAAATCTGGCTGGACAAGCATTAGAAATACATCAGGCTAATAATCAAGCCATAGAATTAGCAAAAGATTATGGTTTTTTAGCTGAAATAGCTTTAGCTGAAGAACGCTGGTTAGAAGCAAATCAATTTGCACTGCAAGCCTTGAATATAGGAGCGCCTAGCGGTGCTATCCTACCAGCACAAAAGGTTGTCGTCTCCAATGATTTAAGTCTCTATCGGTTTATTTTGGCTCGTTCCCAATATCATTTAGGTGACTACCAAGAGGCAATTCGTAACTTAGAAGCGGCAAAAGATATCGGCAATCCGCTGACAGATTTAAGGCTTTATCTGAAGATTCTTGGTGATTTGCAAAAGCTTTACTTTCAGCAAAAAGCATATCTACCAGCCTATGAAATGAAGCAGCAGCAGCGTTCTGTTGAGCAGCAATTTGGTTTGCGGGCGTTTATCGGTGCTGGTAGGTTGCAAGCGACAAAACAGGTGGGGGCGCAAGGTCTTGCACCTTTAAGGATTGACAATAAAGATAGCATCGCCCCAGAAATTGCCGCATCTGGTCGTCAATTAGATGTAGAACGCTTAATTGAACGCATCGGTCGCCCGGACAAAAAGTTGATCGTAATTTATGGGCAATCAGGTGTAGGTAAAAGTTCCTTGGTAAATGCGGGACTTGTACCAGCTTTAAAGAATAAAGCAATAGGTATTCTAGATAATTTGCCTGTAACGATGCGTGTTTACACCAACTGGGTGGAAGAGTTGGGGCGGCTTTTGGGAAGAAATAAAGGGGATGAGGGAGATGGGGAGGATGAGGGAGAGTTAGAACTTCAAGTTTTGACTTCAGAACCTCAACGTTCAGCCTCAGAACCTCAACGTTCGACCTTTGAACTCGAAACTTCGACCTCTGAACTCGAAACTTCGACTTCGGAACTCGGAACTTCAGCCTCTGAACTCGGAACTTCGACTTCTGAACTCGAAAGTTCGACCTCTGAACTCGAAAGTTCGACCTCTGAACTCGAAAGTTCGACCTCTGAACTCGAAAGTTCGACCTCTGAACTCGGAACTTCGACCTCAAATACTCAAAATCTCCATTCTTTACTCCTCACTCCCCATTCCCTAATTTCCCAACTACGCGAAAACGAACAGCGCAACCTCCGCACTATCCTAATTTTTGACCAATTTGAAGAATTTTTCTTTGTTTACACCGAACCCAAGCAAAGGCGGGAGTTTTTTGAGTTTCTGGGAGAGTGTCTCAATGTTCTGTCGGTGAAAGTGATTCTGTCATTGCGCCTGGATTACCTGCATTACTTGCTGGAGTGCAATCGTTTCTCCAGCATGAAGATTATTGGCAATGACATTCTTAGCAATAATGTCCTCTACGAGTTGGGGAACTTTTCACCCGATGATGCTAAGTCGATTATCCAGCGTTTAACAGAGAAAGCTAACTTTCAGTTACAACCTGCTTTAGTTGAGCAACTCGTGCAAGATTTAGCCGGGGAATTGGGTGAAGTGCGTCCCATTGAGTTACAGGTAGTGGGGGCGCAGTTGCAAACGGAGAACATTACAACTCTGGCAGAATATCAGCAGCTTGGCACTAAAGAAGAACTGGTTAAGCGCTATTTGGATGAAGTTGTTAATGATTGCGGTGTTGAAAATCAGCAGGTGGCGGAATTATTACTGTATTTGCTCACAGATGAAAAAGGAACTCGCCCTCTCAAGACTCGCGCCCAATTGGAACGGGATTTGCAAGCCTTAAGCGCAGATGCAACCACAGACGGCAATAAATTAGATTTGGTTTTAGAGATTTTTGTCAAATCTGGCTTGGTGGTTTTGTTACCGGAGAATCCTTTTGACCGTTATCAATTGGTGCATGACTACATAGCTTTGTTTATTCGCCAGCAACAGGAACCGAAGTTAAAAGACTTGATAGCAGAACTAGCAAAAGAAAGAGAGCAAAGAAGACTCAGTGAAGAGAAGCTAAGTCTTGTTGAACAGGCTAACCAGATACTGGCTGAAGCTCAAGAAAAAGCAAAGCAAGAACCATCGCCTCGATCAATTTTGCCTGGATGGGAAGCATTTATTGCAGCCATGAGCTTTACAGGCTGCCTTGTAATTCTACGAGCTGTTGGGTTATTACAGTTTTTAGAATTTGGAGCCTTGGATCAATTTTTTCGCTTACGTCCAAATGAATCACTAGAAGAGCGTATTACCATTGTAGTCATTGATGAAGCCTCTTTAGACGAAGTAGGTTCGTGGCCGATTCCAGATACGAAAATTGCCCAGTTGTTGCAAAAATTAAATGTCCACAAACCCCGTGCTATTGGCTTAGATATCTACCGAAATTTGCTAGTAGAGTCTGGTAATCAAGAACTGCGTAATGCTTATAAGTCAATGCCTAACTTGATTGGCATTGAACTACTAGCAAATGACAAAAACGTTAATGTTTTACCTCCAGCGGGGCTAAATCAGGATCAAGTGGGCTTTAACAACGTGCTCTATGATCTTGATGGTAAAGTACGTCGCAGCTTGTTGTATTGGCACGTTGATAATCAGGTACACGAAAGTTTTGCTCTGAAGTTGGCTTTGTTATATTTAAAGTCAAAAGGAATTACTCCCACCAAAGCAAAAAACAACCCTGAGTATTTGCAATTGGGTAAGGCAACATTTACTCGTTTTGAGGCTAATGATGGTGCTTATGTGGGAGCTGATGCTAGAGGCTACCAAATTTTGAGCAATTTTCCCAAACCCAAATGTCAAAGTTCCTCTAGAGAATTTTGTAGTTTTCGTCAGGTATCGATGAGAGATGTACTGGCTGGTAAAGTCAAAGAAAACTTAATCAAAGATCGGATTATACTGATTGGCTCCACCGCGCCCAGTCTCCAAGATTTTGTATTCATTCCTTACTCCAGCAGTCTAATAAATACGGCAAAGCCTGTACCTGGTATTCAACTGCAAGCTTATTTTATTAGTGAGTTAATTTCAGCTGCTTTGCAAGGACGACCCTTACTCAAAGTCTGGTCAGATCCTGTAGAAAACTTGTGGATTTTTGTTTGGTCAGGTTTCGGAAGTATTTTCTTTTGGCGGTCTCGTTTTCTTGGTTGGTCTGTCGCTAGTTTTATTCTCTTAGTATCTACCCTCATCGGTAGTTGTTACTTAGCTTTCTTCTATGGTTGGTGGTTACCGCTAGTTCCTTCCGCGCTTGTACTCTTCGGGTCTGCAATTATGACTACAGCATTTACCAGTAATCAGTTAGAAAAACTCCGGCTCCACCGAACTATCGATTTAATTTTAGAGGTCTGTCCTCACTATCCTGCTGCCAGTCGCCTAGCCATTGAATACCTCATCACCTCAACTAACCTACAAGAATTTGCTGCTCAAACATTGAATAATATCGCTGTATCGGCTTTGAACAGTTGTAAAACCTCAGGAGATATTGCCGCTATTGCTAATAAACTAGCTTGGGTTCCCTCTTCCCGGTTCAAAGTTCTTAGCCCTGAGCTTTACCAATTCTTGGAGATTAGTCGAAGTGTGAAAGCGTCTTTAGATACTAGTTCACTGTATCACCAATCTGAGTTGCTTGAAGCTTCGATAACTGCCTTGGATGATCTGTGGGAAAACTTGGTAGGAAGAGACACCCGTCAGCAATCCGCAAATTTTATAAGTATTGCTAAAAGGTTGCTTGAAGCTTCGATAACTGCCTTAGATGATCTGTGGGAAAACTTGGTAGGAAGAGACACCCGTCATCAATCCGCAAATTTTATAAGTATTGCTAAAAGCTGGCTAGAGATACTGCTTAACTAGATCAACGCTACTTTCTGTCTACGCAGACTACGGAAAACCAAGGGTTTAGTAACTTGCAAAGGCAGGCTTTGTTCATCTAGCCGCGACTTTCAGCCGTTCGGTACTGAAGTAACGGGGTTTTCAGACATTTTTATTATAATAGAATTTAACGCTGATGAATCGGAGGTAAGTGTGACCACTGCGGTACACTGGCAAGAACGGGTTGGTAATCAAAGGGATTGGGTTTGGCGCGGCTGGCAAACCCGCTACACTTACATTCGCCCTAGCCAAAATCACCACAAGACAACACCCCTGATATTGCTACATGGCTTTGGCGCTTCCATCGGTCATTGGCGACATAATTTAGAAGTATTGGGCGAACATCACACAGTCTACGCCCTAGATATGTTGGGTTTTGGCGCTTCTGAAAAAGCCGCAGCTAATTACAGCATTGAACTCTGGGTTGAGCAGGTTTACGATTTTTGGAAAACATTTATCCGTCAACCAGCGATATTAATAGGCAATTCCAACGGTTCACTGATTTCTATGGCCGCCGCCGCCGCTCATCCTGATATGGTGCGGGGTATGGTGATGATGAGTTTACCCGACCCGTCATTAGAGCAAGAAGCAATTCCTCTTGTGCTGCAACCAGTTGTCAGAGCAATTAAAAATATTGTTGCTTCGCCGTTGATACTTAAACCTGTGTTTAACTTCGTGCGCCGTCCTGGGGTGCTGCGTCGTTGGGCTAGTCTTGCCTACGCTAATCCGGAGGCGATTACCGATGAACTCATAGAAATTTTAGCTGGGCCTCCCCAAGATCGGGGTTCTGCTAGGGCTTTTAGTGCCTTGTTCAAAGCTGCGATTGGAATTAACTTTAGTCCCAGTGTCAAGACAGTATTACCAACCTTAACAATTCCGATGTTGTTAATTTGGGGACAAAAGGATCGGTTTGTTCCTCCAGCCCTTGCTAGTCAATTCGCCCAATATAATGAGAAATTGGAAGTGCTGAATTTAGAAGATGTGGGTCATTGTCCCCATGATGAATGCCCTGAACAAGTCAACCAAGCTATTTTAGATTGGATTGAGAGGTGGGTTGGCGATCGCCAGCCGTTGGTTACTCCCTAAATGTTATGCAATGGAAGCAATGGAATAAGCAGTGCGATCGCCACTATTGAATTTTAAATTCCTTAACACCTAGCCAATCGTGGCTTGGTTAGTGTCAACATCTGTAGCCCCATTAACCGAACGAGCTACAGAAATCATTTTGTTGAGAATTTCTTGACTGGGAACTTTACCTTTCAATACTACAGTGCTACCCGTTTGAGCAACCCAGAGGGTATCAACATCATCGAGTTGGGGGTCTTGATCAAATGCCAACGCTACTCGCTTTGCCAACCCACTTTGGTCGTATTCGCCGCTTAATCCTAGACGTTCTGGGGGTATTGATTGAGTAGCAGTAGGCGCAACGTTAGTATTAGGAGCTTGCGCTATTGACTGCGGAGTAGGATTTACTTCTGCATTTTGAGGTTTTTCCATTCCAAATAGTCTTTTTAACCAACCCATAAAAACTTTTCTCCTATTTGAGGCTTATCAAATCTGAGTATAAAAGCTTTACACAGATGCCGCATCTGCCAATGAAAAGAGATGCATTCAATGAAATTTCTCCTTGCAGTATGATTTTTGCCCAATTTTTTATCTCTAGAGAATGCAATGAGTGCAGCTATTGAGTTTACAATAAAAGGCCGCACTGACAATCAGTGCAGTAGTACGTCACGACAGAAATCACCATACCTTTGACAAAATGTCAATAGTTTGTAATTCAAGGAATTTTGAATGAGTGAATTCTGCAAAGTGGTACTAGTGTCTGCGTTCCTCAAATCCTGTTTTAGCCTCTATTGGCGAAGATGAAACATACCCTTTCAGTTCTCGTAGAAGATGAGGCGGGTGTACTTTCCCGCATTTCTAGTTTATTCGCCCGTCGCGGCTTTAATATTGAAAGCCTTGCTGTTGGCCCCGCTGAACAGGAAGGAGTTTCCCGAATTACGATGGTTGTACCTGGTGACGATCGCGTCATTGAGCAACTTACTAAGCAACTGTACAAATTAGTCAATGTCCTTAAGGTACAGGATATTACCGAAACTCCTTGCGTAGAGCGAGAATTGATGCTTTTGAAGGTGAATGCTAGTAGCAGCAATCGCTCAGAAGTGATCGAACTGTCTCAAATTTTCCGGGCGCGAGTCGTGGACGTGGCAGAAGATTTTCTCACCTTAGAAGTTGTGGGAGATCCAGGTAAAATGGTAGCGATCATGCAGGTGTTACAAAAATTTGGTTTGAGAGAAGTCGCCCGCACGGGCAAAATTGCCCTGACTCGTGAGTCGGGTGTGAATACCGAGTTACTCAAGTCTTTGGAAGCAAAAGTTTAGTTGGGAACTTAAATAAACGCTTGTAAATAATCTACTTGTGGGGGAAAGGGGTTGCGGGTAAAGGGGAAAGGAATGGAATTTCCCCAAACCCAGTAACCTTTAACATGCACCCCAACATCTTGCAAAAGTATCTTTTGCAAGATGTCTATTGAAAAATGCTAGTCTTGGTTAAAAAGTCGAATCCGCAAAAAACTCTCCGCAGTTTGAGTGTTTACGAGATGCTATTGAGGACTGGCGAAACACTGTCCCCATTTGGTGATTGGATTATAAATAAAGCAGGATCATCCAAAACACCATCACTTTGTCAACTGTTTGTAATGAAGTATCAAGTTGGAGACAAGTTTTTACAAGAACTGCCACTAATTTTGGCGGGGCCAATTTTAAAACATACTGAATTCGACTCAGTGACAGTATGGGTGGCACTGAAACAATCTTGTCAGTTAGAACTCAAGGTTTATGACACAACAAATGATGGTGAAATAGTAGGAAATTGCTTATTGGAGGGGGAACACTCCACCGTTGCTTTGGGCAAGTATCTTCACATTATTGCTATAACGGCTCGGTCTACGGAGGGGCATCGTTTAACTAATAATCGCATCTATGCATACGACCTCCAATTTACTCTCACTGACCAAACGCAGCAAACTCTGCAACAGGCATTATGCTCAAACTCCTCTCCTACAGTCAGCATCAGCTACTTTGAACATCAAAAACCAACCTTCGTTCTGCCGCCAAACCGTCTGCAAGATTTGCAAATTATCCATGCTTCCTGCCGTAAACCTCATGGTCATGGATTTGACGCACTGCCGATTCTTGACGGTTTGATTGAGTCAAAAGCAAATCAACCCCAACACCGTCCGCACCAGTTATTCCTCACCGGAGATCAAATTTACGGCGACGATGTAGCAGAACCATCGCTGTGGGTTGCCAGTACTCTTGGTGATGCGCTCTTGGGTTGGGAAGAACAACTTCCTGTGAATGGAGTGTACTGCACTCCTGAGCAACTACCCCCAGGACAGCGGGCTGAAGTTGCGACAAATCAAGCTGGGTTGACCGCAGGATTACACAATAAAGCTGAGAAAGTTAACAGTCATCTTTTCAGTCTCGGTGAGTATTACGCTGCTTATTTACTAGCTTGGTCGCCAGTGTGCTGGCCGATCGCATTTCCCAAAGGACACCAAGTAACGCGCCATCGCCATGCTATCAAGAAGTGGAACCGAGAAGTCCAGCATCTGCGCCAATTCATTTATACCCTTTGGAAAGTGCGCCGCGCCCTTGCCAATATTCCCATGTACACCATTTTTGATGACCATGATGTTACTGATGATTGGAACCTAAACCAAGCTTGGTGTTTGCGAGTCTTGGGACATCCTTTAGGACGAAGAATAGTCCAAAATGCATTGTTAGCTTACACAGTATTTCAAGGGTGGGGCAATACACCAGAGCAATTTACCAAAGGTCAATCCGGTGAAAAGCTGTTGGCGGCTGCACAAGCTTGGTCAGCTTCCCAAGGGAGAGATGCAAAGGCTAATGAAGCGATCGCTCGCTATGTAGGTATGCCAGCCAACGATCCCCACACAGACTTACCTATTTTAGTCCGAGACGGGGCAGTGTTCATTTTGGATCGACATCCTGAAGCAATCACTTGGCACTACATAGTTCAGAGTGATTGCCATGAAGTAATTGTGCTTGATACGCGCACTTGGCGGGGTTATCCAGCCGATCAAAAACCAATCGCGCCGTCGATGCTGCTGTGTCCAAAAGCCTTTGAGCAACAACTAGTTTTACCTTTACAACAAATAGCTGAACAAACTCAGATTCAAACTACATTTGTGATTGCGCCTACAAATGTATTTGGACTACAAGTCATTGATTGGATTCATCATTGGCAGTTACAACAAGAGAAAGTTTTTTCAACCGATGTTGGAGATGCCTGGAACATTAATACTGAAGCACTGGCGAAATTCCTAACCACCTTGTTTGAGGAACGTCAACAAGTGATTATTCTATCTGGGGATATCCACTACAGTTCTGTTGCTCATTTGTCTTATGCACGAACTCATTCCAAATTACAGTCTGTCTTAGTGCAGTTAACCGCTAGTGCCTTGAAGAACGAAGAGATTTTGACGCGGCTCATTCATACACGATTGAAACATTGGCTGCTACCAGAAAAGGTGCGACATTGGATAGGTTGGATTAATCCACCCAATATGGTAGAAGTTTCAGAGAAACAATTACACCATAATCGCCAGATGCTGACTAACTCTGAGTGGCATTGTGTGTTGGAGTGGATACCTCGAAACAGCGTTCAGACTTCTCGCTTCGGAGCAGATATATTATCGTTGATAGCTCCCTGGAAACGAGCCGAAAATGCCAAATGGAAATGGTTACAACCCCTGATGTTTTGGAAATTTCGTTGGGTTCAGGAGGGGCGAGAAGTAGTTGGATTTAATAATTTAGGTCTGGTTCACTTTGAGTTAGCAGATGGGAGTAGTTATTGCAAAGTTATTCAAGATTTGTACTGGTTTTCTTCTTGGTATCCAACCCAAGTTGTTTACAGCCGTTTTGAGAGTCAGTTAACGCCTAATCAGTCATTGTTACGATGACCTTTATAGGACAAGGGGAGGGGGAGACAAGGTGACAAGGTGAAGTTTTATCCCCTTGTCCCCCTATCTCCTTGTCCCCTTGTCCTCTTCAATGACCAGCTTTGCTCTACGAATGGAAATTTTGGTTGTATATGTGGGCACTCTAGATTTAATAAACTTACTGGAGAGTGATTTCTATGTCTACGACCCCAATTAGTGCAACACTGGCACAAACAGACAGAGATGCTGTGTTGCAAGCCATTAGCACCATTAAAGAAAAGCTACCATTTTTGGTTGATTTGAGTTCCGACGATCGCAAGACTTTACCCAAGATGGGAGATAAGAGTCGGGCGTTTGTAAGTAAAGCATTAGAGATGGCGGCGCAGAATCCAGAGTTTTTACCGCGATCGTTCGACTTGGATGAAATGCGGAAGGACGTGCAATTATTTGAAGCGTTGTATCCGGTGTTGTTGTCCTTGACACAATTGCAAGAACTCGTGGATGATACTTCTTTAGCAGTGGGCAGTGAAGCTTATGCAGCCGCGTTGCAAGTGTATAACTATGCCAAAGCCAGTGGAAAAGGGGCGGGTTTAGATGGAGTGGTTGTGGAAATGAGACAACGATTTGCTCGTAAAGCTGTAAAGGCAGAGTATAAAGAACCAATGTTGTAGAAAATAAGTCGGTAGTTGTACCTCAAAGGTACAACGTGTGAGCTTCAGAACTTAGATGTTGGAGTTAAAAGCACGACATTCCGAGTTCTGAGCTTAATTATTGGAGTTCAGAAGCTCAACGTTCGAGTAAAAAGGTGGAACTTCCGAGTTCAGAGGCTCAATGTTCGAGTAAAAAGGTGGAACTTCCGAGTTCAAAGGCTCAACGTTTGAGTAAAAAGGTGGAACTTCCGAGTTCAGAGGCTCAATGTTCGAGTAAAAAGGTGGAAGTTCTGAGTTCAAAGGCTCAACGTTTGAGTAAAAAGGTGGAAGTTCTGAGTTCAAAGGCTCAACGTTTGAGTAAAAAGGTCGAACTTCCGAGTTCAGAGGCTCAATTTTGATGTTCTAATCAGTAAAAGCTGAGAATGTATGGAGTCAATTCAATAGAATTATCCCAACACGGCATATATTCACGTCATATACTATTGTGGAAGTCAAGAAACCCAAGCAAATTTTGACTTTGCCGAGAAACAAAAGTTTTCCTTTTGGCGGGAGGGTTAGACAATGAGTGATTTACAAACCCAGTTACCCACAAATACATGGATTTACACTTCTTGGGAGGAGTATGAGCAGATAGTCGCTAGCTTACTCAACGAGAAGGGAAAAAGCTATTACTACAAAGGACACATGAGGCTGGAAATGCCACCAGTTAGTTTCGATCATGGTAAAGACCATGTTGTAATTATTTTTGCAGTGACTCTATTTGCGACCATTAAGGGGATTCTAGCCACAGGTCTAGACACAACCACCTTTCGTAAAACTGGTGTTCAGGATTGTCAGCCCGATGTGGCGTATTATCTCAGAGAACGCGCCCAAACGATCCCAGCAGGTACAGGAATTGTCAACCTTGATCGCTATCCTGCACCAGATTTAGTGATTGAAATTGCAAAAACATCTCTATTGGATGATTTAGGTACAAAGCGATCGCTCTACGAAGAATTAGGCGTTGCTGAATACTGTGTAGTAGATGTACAAAATGCCCAAATTATCGCTTATGCGATCGCAGATCAAGGCAGTAGACGTATACGTGAATCACAGGTATTGCCTGGGCTGGCGATGTCTACTTTAGAAGAAGCTTTACGCCGTAGCCGTGAAATAAATCAATCTGAAGTTGGAGCTTGGTTATTGAACCAGTTTCAGTAAAAGGAGGATTGAGCATAACTATTTTCAAGATATTTTGTGCAGAGACGCAATTTTACTCGCATCTCTACAATCTCTTTCCATGACTTTTACTCAGCGTTCACAAATTCCAAATACCCACTGCTAAGTTCTTTCACCGCCAAGTCATAAAATTGCTTACCATGTTCAGGCGTTGCTAAAGCCGGATTTGATCCCATACGCCCATCTGGATAACGTACTCGAAAGTCAGCAGCGCTATAAATCCGATGTCCGCTTGCAACTTCTGGTGAAAGATATGCTTGCTTAATCGCATTTGGATAAACGTACTGGGTGAGTGCTACTTCACTTGGCGTTGCATGAGAACCTTCTTGATCCCCATATAATTCTTTAGCTAGCTTATATACAGAACCGCACATAAACCAGTTTGCCACTTGACATTGCACATGTTGAGCATTGGGAATCTGCAAATCTTCTAAATGCGCGTAAGTTTCTGAAAAAGCGGCTTTCAGGGTGGCGATATTACCACCATGTCCGTTAATAAAGTAGAACTTGCTAAAACCAGCTTTGGCTAAACAAGTTACATAATCTCGCACTACTTGAATTAAAGTGCTGGGACGCAGACTGATTGAGCCAGGAAAAGCAGTATGGTGCAGTGCCATGCCCACATTGATTGTAGGGCCAACGATCGCTTGAGTTGCATCACCTACACCAGCTGCGATCGCTTCTGCACAAATGGCATCAGTGCCAATTAACCCCGTTGGCCCATGTTGTTCTGTGGAACCAATAGGGAAAATAATCCCTTTTGACTGCTGTAAATAAGCTTCGACTTCTTGCCAAGTACTTAAATGCAGTAACATTTTTGATGATTTTCCTCAATAAAATTGCGGTGGGACGAAACCTTTTTCTGTGAAACTCCCACTAACATGATTATGAACTCTCTAGATTTTTTGTGGTGGCGTAGCCTCTCGTAGAGAAGTGGCTTGTCGTAGACATCGCTATGATAAATTTCAATAATAAGATCCCCAGCTTCTCAAAGTAGTCGGGGATCTATGGCTTTCACATTTTTAGTTATCAACCACCAATCTGGCGAGAATTTTCTGCAAAATTTGGAGGGAATGAAACTCTTTATTTCTATGAATATTGTTTAAGGGATCAAGTCGCAACAAGTTTCGACAGATATGGATATAAGCAATTTACCGATTCTGCCACTTTATCCTACGACAATCGCTGCGAACCCCTTATAGTAGAAATCCAAATTGAATTACGAGATGTTGGTATTGTGGATCATCAAGTAGATAACGGGGATCAATCTTTTCTATTGACTAATCAAAGTAATAATGTTTTTTCACGTCCTTTGTAATTTCCCAGGTGCAAAACATGCCAGCGGGAAAAATAACCAAATCGCCTTTCCCCATTTGCACTGGCTGTCCACCATTAGGAGTAACAACTACATCACCTTCCAAAAAGTAGCATGTTTCTTGAGAATCATAAGTCCAAGGAAATTTTGAAACTTCCTTTTTCCAAATTTCCCATTTATAGACACCCAATTCATTGAGGCGTTCAAGTTTTAGGTTGATGCTCAATTTTAATTTCCATATTGTGATTTCTCTAGTTATGTTCAGCAGTAGGATTGAATATCCTCTCCACACTGATCTACTAGATAACACAAAGCGCGAAAACGCAAGTAGACAAGTTCGTTATAAAGCGGATTGAGCTTGCACATTGGCGGAATGTGACCTATTTTGCGACCAAAAAGCATGATATCGCGCTCAAATGGACATTGGGCAGGAATCAGTTTAGCAATAAATTTGGCTAATTTCCGATTCTGAATCTCAATTTTGTCCAGCCATTGACGTAATGGTTGCAGTAAATCTAATTTAGGTCTAGCAAAATGCTTTTTACTACCTGTTTGATTCTTTTCTTCTAAAGGGCTAATAAAAGCAGGCAGAAAAATACGCTGATTAATTGTTTTAAGCATAGTGGTAGGCAAGGTTTTCCTTGTGTAGATGAACAATTATGCCGATTTGGAATATTAGCATGTAATCTGTCTGGTCAATTTGCATTGTGCTTGTAAATTAGGAAGGAAAATAAGCACAAGGCAAACAATTTACATGCATCTTTGGGAGGAAATGGTTTAACTAATTGTTATTTAAGCCCACCAAATCAAGAAGAACTGTCCCGTTAAATACAAAATAACAAAGAAAATATAAAAATGGCATTTCTTTAACTTATGGATTGCTAATCTTAGAGATAGCAATTTTATATATGAAATATAAATGCCTAGTTCTCAAATTGCCTAGTATCTAGAGATGGACTTTGGGGAATAAAAAAACAGTTTAGCTCTGACTCCATATAGACTTCGCTAGAATTAGCTTCTAATATCCAGTGATTTTAGGCTATTAAATATCTAGGAATCTGCCCGGTATGTTACACTAGCGAACCTAGATATTATCTAATAAGTAGCAATAAATCCTTTGATAAGCCCAAGCTAATATATTTATTAAGTATAGCATTTACAAGAATATTTGTAATAAATGCATCGTGTGTCAGGGCGTAATCCTATATGTCCCGACGAATACATATCAAATATTTTGTAAAGTGGTATAATTATAAAAATCTTATTTCTTAAAATATCTCAAGCCGTAACGATCTTGATATTTGCTGATAGACTCTACATTCTGTTGCTCTAATTTTGACAGCAATTTAGGTGGAAATGCTTTTGGTGAATATATAGGGCGATACCAAGGTTGCTTATTAAAGTAATCTTGTAATTCAGGAGTATCAAAACGGCGACCGTGACTGGCAAAAATCGAATTTCGCATAATATCTAGTTCAAAACCGTCTTTACCATCCAAATCTGTATCAGTTACAAGTCTTTGAGAAAGCCAAAAATAAGTGCTGGCAGCCGTGGTAGTAGCTGGCGATATTGTATTTACCGAAGATGTAGATTGAGTTGGAAATGGGGTGGTTGGTATAAATTTAGGAGTTTCTATCACGGGGCTGGTGACAGTTGTCGGTGTTTCTGAAGGTAACACCGTTTTGTCTGCTGTAGATTGAGAAGGTTTTGTTAAAACCTGGCTAATAATCACAGATGCACCGATTAGCCCACCCGCAATCAAACTACCGATGAGGATATTATTCTGACTATTACCTTGAGGGGTAGACTGTGGTTTGACAGGCACTGTCTGAGGTGGGGGTGCAGAAACTACAGTCGGTTGGGTCAAGAGGGGTTGCGTCGGTGGAATTGGATTTGCTATGCTCTGCAAGGTATCCAGCATTGCTCTGGCTGTGGGGTAGCGATCGCGCGGATGATAAGCGATCGCTTTATCGATCACTCCTGCCATAATTGGGCTAACATGACTGACATACTGTCGCCACACAATTTCACCCGTCTGGGAATCCGTTTCTAGTTGTTGCCCCTGTTTACCAGTCAGTAAATAAATTACCGTCATTCCTAAACTGTATAAATCACTCGAATAAACTGGTCTACCTGCGGCTTGTTCACTTGGCATATAGCCCGGTGTACCAATTACAATTGAGCTGGTAGGATTGCCTTGAGAATTTACTACTGTTCCCATCGACTCCCGCACAGCGCCAAAATCAATCAGCACAGGTTTACCGTCCCGATGACGCACAATAATGTTATCCGGTTTAATATCGCGGTGAACGATATGCTTGGAGTGAACGTAATCCAGGATGGGTAATAAATTCATGAATAATTCCTGGACAGCGCCTTCACTAAATAGTCCCTGCGTTTGAACTTTTCCAGTTAGGGTATCGCCTTCAATCCACTCCTGAACTAAGTAAAATTGTCCGCCTGAGGAAAAGTAGGCATACAATGCTGGAATTTGGTCATTTGCGCCACCGAGTTCTTCTAAAATAGCTGCTTCACGTTGAAACCTCTCTTGCACTAACTGGTAAATTTGGGAATTGTTGTGAATCGGTCTTAACTGTTTAACCACACAACGGCGCTTTGAAGGCATATAGGTATCTTCAGCTAGATAAGTTTCACCAAACCCACCAGCGCCCAGTGTGCGGATAACTTGATAGCGATCGTTTAGCAGCTGTATTGTCATGGAGATTATAAACAATATTCATGTCTATAGTTTTCCCCAAAACTACCTTCATTGTAAGAATTCAGGAGCCAGAATACAGGAGTCAGAATAGTGGAAAGATCAGGAGATAAGTTGAAGAGATGAATGTATTTGTGATATCAAATCTTTTATAAATTCTGACTTCTGACTCCTGAGTGCTGAATTTTTAACCCTTTATTTCAAATCTAGTAAACCTTCTTCTTTCAATTTCGGATTGAAACGAATTTGCATTTGTAAACCACGCACTTCTAACAATTGCGTTGATATTTCTGCTTCTACTCTCCGCGCCACATTTTTAATAATTTTTATTTGTGCTAATTCATCATTAGCTGGATTTTGATAATTTGCTTGTTCTTCAGGTGTCATTAGCACTTTAACATCAATGGGATGAGTCCATTTTTCCTTTTGATCCCCATTTCCCCAAGGCACACTGCCATTTTCAGCAATCCAAGCATTTTCAGTATTTTCTAAAATTGTGCGACTAGGGCGTTCAATAGTTTGAACTTTGACCCAATAGCATTGCTGTGGCTGACGGACTAAATGCTGTTTGAGGCTGAGGTAAACATCACGGGAATATCCTACAAATTGCAGCACTTTTTCTTGGTCAAAGATAGCATATACCCCGATTTTACCTTGAAATTGTTCGGGTAATTGGCCGCGATCGTCAATATAAGGAATGTATTCCAGAGTTGCCAAAGAAGAAAGATTCGTTTCAAGAGCCATACATCAAATATTAAACTTACTATTTGTCTTCAAAATTGAGAATTGCTAATTAGGGAAAAACTATCTTTAAAATTACCGTTATCTACTTGTTTTTTGGTAAATTGCACAAAGGCGACTGGGTTTAAAAATCTTAGCACTAAACATGAAATTTGGTGGAACGTTGATAATGGCATATTCATCAGATTCATGATACTTTTCAAATTCTGCTGGCATTCCTTTAGTGGTAGTTAAACTGTAAGGAACTGGTTGGAAAAGTAATTCTGTAAATTTAACTTGCTCACACCGCAACTGTTGACGAATTTGGTTTAAGAAAGCCTCGCTGGTCAATAAATTGAATAGGGTTTCTTGAGCTTGTGCTTCAAGAGTGAAATTGCCATCAAAGTTCTGAACGATTTTCAGGGTCATTTTCTGTATAGGTAGCTATTAATGACTAAGTGATGAGAGAGGATAAGCAACAATCCAAAAGTGCTAAACAACGAAGCCTGCCTTTTGGTGCAGATGAGCTTTATGAAAAATTACCACTTTAAGATCAGCCTATTGGATTATGTGACTTCTGTCAGCCACAGGAGTAAGCTGACATAATTAAGAATCGTGAAGTTTAGCAGATTTCTAAGGATAAATGATTTCTCCTTAAGATTGTACTAAAGCGATAGCCTATGGTGGGCTGCGCCTACGCACTTATCACACTAGCCCCTATCCTCCCTAAAAACGATTCTCACACAACAAAAATGAGTGGATAATCGTGATATAAACCACAACTATCCACTCAAAGTTTTGTAAATCGGGTTTACTAGAAAAACCCAAGTAGATTATTGAAACTTGGCAAACTTAAAACCAATTAACGTGACTCAGTTCCCTGATTGGGGCTACCTGCTACAGAATCATTTTCTGGTGCTTCTGGTGTGGCAGTGGGTTTAGCATCACTCTTTTCATCATCGCCAGTTTTGCGCTGACTTTCGTCAAGAGTGGTTTCGTAATTACCAGAACTGGGTGTATTTTCTTGGCTACCAGCTTTTTGTGGTTCAGACATTATTACATTCCTAATAATTTTATTGTTGGTATTATCTTAAGAAGATTAACAGTGTGAGTGCATCTATCCAGATATAGTTATGGCTGATTTCTACCTCTATCAAAAGTATTGTTTAGTACTACTCATGTATACTGATAAAAATTCAGAAATGTAGAGTTTTTTAACCTTACAGCGCTTTCTATGGTTAAGGGAGGTTTATTACCGCCGACCTGTACTAGGTGAATAATATGATGTGATGATTGTGATACAAACTAATCATTGTGTAATTAATGAATCAGAGCAATCTATCGTTACCATCTGGGTGTATGCTTCGCAAAGCAACTTCTACGGATAAGTGGTCGATTCGATTGCTGGTGTTTTCAGCGAAACTCGACCCAACCCAATTAAATTGGCAGCAATTTTGGGTAATTGAATGCGATGCCTACGGCGGGCAAAGCCTACGCAATCTGGTAGCTTGTGGACAGCTACGCAATTTCTCAGGGGCACAAGAACTTGGTAGTTTGGTTGTTGCATCACCTTGGAGAGGTCGCGGTTTGGGTACTTTGCTAACGCAGCATTTGATTAATACAGCAACGCAACCACTTTATCTTGAATGTTTAGGTGAACGATTGGCGAAGTTTTACAGTCGCTTTGACTTTGTGCCAATATCTTTTGAAGACTTGCCACAATTTTCCAGGACAAGAGGCAAGTCTTCGCTTAAGGAGAAATTTAGATTCTCGGAATTAGCTAAAAGGTGGCTCAGAGTTCCCGTAGTGTTTATGGAATATCGAGGTAATTTGTAATTTGTAATACTCGCCTCCGGCGAGAAGCAAGCTACGTAATTCGTAATTAACGGGACTTATATCATGTCCGGGTAATTAGTTACGATTAAACTCCAATTTGAATCCACCAATGAAAACCAGTTAATCTTTGAATCAAATCTTGCTGTTGGAGCAGAGATTGGCATCGCTCAAATAAAACTTCTTCCAAATCATCAAGAGTTGCAAACGATTGATTGGCGATTGGTTCATCTACTATTGTCCACAATCTTTCTGTG
>NZ_JAIVFT010000108.1 GCF_020829665.1 Nostoc sp. CHAB 5824 | reverse complement strand
TGCCCGCCGGCCACATGGTGCTGTATCCGGGCACCAGCCTGCACAAGGTGACGCCGGTGACCCGCGGCGCGCGCGTGGCGTCGTTCTTCTGGATGCAGAGCATGGTCCGCGACGATGGTCATCGCCGGCTGCTGTTCGAGCTGGACCTGTCCATCCGCCGCCTCACCGTGGACGTGCCCGAACATGCCGCCCTGGTCCAGCTGACCGGCGTGTACCACAACCTCCTCAGGCAGTGGGCGGAGACCTGAGGGACTCAAGCAAGATTCAATCTTGTTTGCACTTGATAAGTATTCTCATTTAAAATGTCCCGTAACGGCCCGCCGGACTGGCGCGCGCCCTGGGGACCTTCTTGAATCAACCGCCTGACAACCCGATCGGCCTGCACGCACCGAGACCGGCACGCGCACCCTGGTGGTCGGGGTTGGGCATCGCGGCCGTCGTGATCGCGCTGTCCATACTGCTGGGATTCCACTCACCGGTCTCTTCCGGCACGGGTCGGGCGGTTGCTGCCGCCCAGACGGCGCCCGCGCTGGTCGCAGGCGAATCCCGCGACTATGCAGAGGGCGCTCGCGAGGACCGCCATCGCGACCTCCCCGCGAAGAAGGCACGACTGACCGCCCTGAAGGTGAAAACCACCCGCGCGCCAGGACATACCCGCGACGCCGCATCGCGCCTGTCTTCATCACGGCGGGGGCATGCCGGTCCGCAACCGGACCCGCGCATGCCGGACGCCTCTGCCGCCCTGCACCGCCTGGATCCGTCATTGAGCCTGCATCACGGCCAGGCACCTCCTGTCGCCTGATCCGCTCGCGGCCCGTCCGATTCCGGACGCCGCTTTCTGCTGATCGCGCACCCGCGCGACCGTGCCCCTGCTGCCCACTTCTTCCCGGATCCCATGAACGTCATCCGTACGTCCGTGCGCGCCTCGCTGCGTCGCAACCGCCTTGCCCTCGCCCTGCTGTCCGTCGCCACTGCCCCTGCCATCGCGCAGCCCGCGGCCGACGCCGCCGATGTCAGTACCCTCGACACCGTTGTCGTCACGGCCTCCGGTTTCCAACAGAAAATCACCGACGCACCCGCCAGCATCAGCGTGATCTCCGCGGAGGAACTGCGCCAGCGCCCCTACATCACCCTGATCGACGCCGTGCGCGACCTGGAGGGCGTCGATGTCGGCGAGACCTCCGACAAGACGGGACAAAAGACCATCAGCATCCGTGGCATGGGGCCGGACTACACGCTGATCCTGATCGACGGCAAGCGCCAGAACAACCACGGCGACATCTACCCCAACTCGTTCGGGGGCAACCAGTTCAACCATATTCCGCCGCTGGACATGATCCAGCGCATCGAAGTGATCCGCGGGCCGGCGTCCACCCTGTACGGCGCCGACGCGCTGGGCGGGGTGATCAACATCATCACGCGCAAGGTGTCGGACCGCTGGCAGGGCTCGGCCACGCTCGGCCACGGCATCCAGGAAAACCGCGATTTCGGCAGCGACAGCACCTTCGACTTCATGTTGATGGGGCCGCTGGTGAGGGAACGTTTGGGCCTGGGCGTGCGCGGTTCGTGGTACGAGCGGGATGCGTCGACGCCCGAATACGAGGCGATCACCGCGCCGGACGGTACGGTGTTCGAGCGGGCACTGGGCTTCGGCGGCGGCGGCAAGACCGTGGACAACACCAACAAGAGCGCGGGCGTCACGCTGAGCTGGACGCCGACGGACAGCCAGAGCGTCATCTTCGACTACGACACGTCCAGGCAGGTGTACGACAACACGCCGTACATCAACAACCTGGGCACCGAGACGTATCCGTTGGGCACCGTGGACGGACTGGACGGCATCTGGCGCGCGGCGCCACGGGTGGGATACGCGGCCGATCAGGAATTCACCCGCGACCAGTGGTCGGTGACCCACAACGGTCAGTGGGCGTTCGGCGACAGCTTCGTCTCGCTTGCGCACATCGACACCGGCAACCACGGCCGCACGCTGCCGTTCACCGTTGCCGAGCGGCGGCTGCACCAGGACATCTACTGCAACAACGCCGTTACCTGCGCTACCGGCCCCTATGCCGGAATGACGCGTGCGCAGCGCCAGCAACTGGCCATGGACACCTTCCTCCCGCGTCCGAAGCGCACGATGGAAAGCCGCCAGTACACACTGGACGCCAAACTGGATTTCGCCGTGGGCGAGGCGCACCGCTTCGTCGTCGGCGGCCAGGTGATCGACGGCGAACTGGAAGACGGCGTGTTCGGCATGGAAGGCGGCGGCGATGGCGGCGGCACCGTCCAGGAGCACAGGATGTGGTCGCTCTTCGCCGAGGACAACTGGAATCCACTGGATGCACTGACAATCACGCTGGGCCTGCGACACGACGATCAA
>NZ_JAIVFT010000107.1 GCF_020829665.1 Nostoc sp. CHAB 5824 | reverse complement strand
AAGCGTTTAGAACAGCCATGTCTTTTCGATTTGTTGATTGGTTGAACTTGAACCGTGACGTGTTTGCTGCTTATAAAGCCAGTTTGGGTTACATTTGGGCTTAATTTTTGTCTAAGTCCCGTTAACTGAATTTGGTATCACATCTCAATTACTGATACCAGTTAAGAGTAATTCCGGAGAAATTGGGGCAATTGTGTGCAGCCATTGCAATGGCGATCGCATTTGGAGTAACAGTGAAATTAGCCTCCTACAAGCTGTTTGCGATCAACTAGCGATCGCCATCGATCATGCACAACTTTATACCCAAAGTCGCTCTGCTACTTTAGCTGCTGAAACTCAAGCGGAAAAACTCACCGAAACCTTGCATAAATTGCAGCAAACTCAATCTCAGCTGATCCAGAATGAAAAAATATCTAGCTTGGGACAGTTAGTAGCTGGAGTTGCCCATGAAATCAACAATCCAGTTAACTTTATTCACGGCAACTTAACCTATGCTAACGAATACTTTCAAGAGATGTTAACTCTATTGCACCTTTATCAGCAATACTATCCCAACTCCCAGGCAGAAATTCAAGCTTTTGCTGAAAAAATTGATTTAGGATTTATTACCGATGACCTTTCTAAACTCTTGTCTTCAATGAATATGGGTACTAATCGTATTTGTGAAATTGTTTTAGGGTTGCGGAGTTTTTCTTGTCACGATGAAGCAGATAAAAAACTAGTTGACATTCATGAAGGAATTGAAAATACACTATTAATTTTGCATCATCGCTGGAAAAATAATGGCATTGGGCTGGATATATCTATTGTTAAAGAATATGGTAATTTGCCCTTAGTTGATTGCTATCCTGGGCAGCTTAATCAAGTATTTATGAATGTTTTGACTAATGCAATCGATGCTTTAGAAGAGTCAATGGTTAATTTAAAAACAACTGAGAAACCGCAAATTATAATTCGGACTGAAATTTTAGACAGTAAATTCGTTGTAATCCGAATTGCTGACAACGGATTAGGGATAGAGGAAGACGTTAGAAAACGCTTATTTAATGATCCCTTTTTCACAACAAAATCGGTGGGTAAGGGAACAGGGCTAGGGCTGTCAATTAGCTACCAAATTGTAGTAGAAAAACATGGCTGAATTTTGGATTGTCAATCAGAACCAGTAAAAGGCACAGAGTTCTGGATTGAAATTCCAATTTAAACAGAATTTAATAAGCCCCGCAAAAAAAGTCTGGCAACTTTGTTTGCATTTTTTTAGACTTTGATCCTCCAAAAATGCGACATTACACTGACTTTGCAGTGGGATTATTCGGCTTATTTATTTTAAACTACAATCCTCATACTTAAATCTAACCACTTCGACTGAGTAATCGGCGCACTACTAGAAATATAGTCAACACCCGTTTCTGCTACACCGCGAATAGTTTCCAAAGTCACATTCCCAGAAGCTTCAATTTTCACCCGGCTATCTTGCTGGCGAATCAACTGCACCGCCTGACACATCATATCCACAGGCATATTGTCCAACATAATAATGTCAGCCTTGAGCTGCAAAGCTTCTTTCACCTGCTCTAAACTTTCCGTTTCTACCTCTATAGTCAAGGGATAAGGAATTTGAGAACGAATACGGGTAACAGCTTCTCCAATTCCTCCAGCCGCCGCAATGTGATTATCCTTAATCATCACCGCATCATCCAACCCCATACGGTGATTAATCGCCCCACCCCAAGCAGTTGCATACTTTTCCAAAAGTCTCAACCCTGGTGTAGTTTTACGCGTATCCACTAACTGAGCAGGTAAATCAGCAATTTTCTCTACATATATATTAGTCAGCGTAGCAATCCCACTCAACCGCATAGCCAAATTGAGCGCAACTCGTTCCCCCATCAGCAGCGCATCCAGCGAACCATGAATTTCAGCTACTACCTGTCCTGGCTCACACCATGAACCTTCAGCCGCTACCGCCACAAAGCTGACTTTTTCATTCAAAATCTGAAACACCCTAGCTGCAACTGGTAAGCCAGCAATTATCCCTGAAGCTTTAGCTATCCATTTAGCCGAGCCTAGCGTCACATCTTCTACTAGTAGCGTATTTGTTGTGCGATCGCCCCTGCCAATATCCTCTAACAACCAGTTATGCAACAGTGGATCTAAAACCAACCATGGCGGCAAAACAGCAGAATTGCTCACAACTTTATTGCTTTCTTAGAAACTTCCACAAATACTATAGCCTAAAACTCTTACTCTCTAAGGCTTTGATAGTGATGGGAAAGCTATCCAAAATAATTTTGGGAAAATAGTTGACACAAAGAGTTAGGTTCGTTATATTGAATAAGTGCCTGAAGCGGAGAGCTTGATAGCGACGCATTCAGTGAACCGAACCTTGAAAATATTATA
>NZ_JAIVFT010000106.1 GCF_020829665.1 Nostoc sp. CHAB 5824 | reverse complement strand
TCACCATACTTTTCAATTGGCATGGCAAACCGCCGCTGAAAAAATTGCTTATTGCCTAAATAGCCAGGATTGAGAAAATCCAAAATAGACCAGAGTTCTTGCAGTCTATTTTCTACTGGCGTCCCCGATGACGCGATTATTACGGCGAGCAAAAAAGCCAGCCAAACCCCTGAGAGCAGTCTGCACCTCAAATACAAAGAAAAAGTCTCGGCGCACGACCTTTTGCGCGGGATCATGCTCCGTTCCGCGAACGACGGCTGTGTTGCCGCCGCCGAACATATCGCCGGAACCGAAGCCAAATTTGCCGCCATGATGAACGCTCGCGCCAAATCCATCGGCGCGACCCAAACGCACTTTACCAATCCGCACGGACTGACCCACAAACAGCACTATACAACGGCACGCGACCTTGCCCTGATCGCCCGCGTCGCCATGCAGAATCCGCGCTTCGAGGAAGTGGTTCGCACGCGGCACTACACCATTTCGCGCTCGTCCGGTTCCAAAGACATTTCCCTGCGAAATCATTCCCGTTTTCTGACGAAATTTCCGGGAGCCGATGGAATCAAAACGGGTTGGACAATTCCGGCGGGCAAGTGCTATGTCGGTTCCGCGACGTATGGTGGCTGGCGGCTGATCACCGTAGTTCTCAAAAGCAAAGACTATATTAGTGACACTCAAGCATTGATGAAATTCGGCTACGACAATTTCAAGCCGTATGTGGTGGCGCGTCCGGGCGATCCGGCGGGCGAGTGTGCCGTTCAGTCAGGAGAGTGCGCTCAGGTTCCGGCGGTTGTCAAGCGGCGCGTTCAGGTTGTTGCGCCTAAAGACACTGTCCCTCAAATCGAGTCCCGTATTGTCCTGCCCCCTGTGAACGCGCCTGTTCAGGTCGGGCAGACGGTCGGGAAATTTGAGGCAGTCGTCAACGGGCGGGTTGTCTGCGCGTCGCCGGTGATTGCCAACGAATTTGCGGCGGCTTCGTCCTCAACTGTCACCGGAACCGTCACGCAAGGCGGCGGACGCTTCTGGCTTCTTACGGGGATATTGGCGTCGGGTATGGCATCATTCCGTTACAGCAAACGCTTCCGCGCCCGAACTGCCGCGCTCGCCAAAAGTCCTCGCCGCCGCCGGAGTCGCCTCGCGCCGCGCCTGTAATTGAGAAAGGCAAATGGCTATAATTATGGAACTCTTTGATCGTATTACCATTGACCCCAACATTTGTCACGGCAAGCCCTGCATTCGGGGACTGCGCTATCCTGTCGAAATGATTCTCGAATTGTTTGGCTCAGGAATGAGTGAGGCAGAAATTCTTGCGGACTATGAAGACTTGGAACAGGAAGATATTCGTGTTGTCCATGCTTATGCCGCTCATGTAATGCGAGTCAAACGCATTGAGATGATTGCCGCATGAAGTTTCTGATTGATGCCCAGTTACCGCGCCGGATTTCTCATCTCCTGAACGGTGCAGGACACGATGCGCTTCATACATTAGATTTACCTCTCGGCAACCTCACTCCTGATATGGACATTGCCGCCCTTGCAGATAACGAAAGGCGCATTGTCGTAACCAAAGACGCAGACTTTGTAACTTCATATCTGCTCTTTCAACGCCCTCAGCGACTTCTGCTTATCTCCACCGGCAATATCCGCAATACCGATTTGACGACGTTGCTCCTTACGCAACTGCCGTTAATCGAAGCCGCGTTTGCCTCCCATCATTATATTGAACTTTCCCGCAGTGCTTTGATCATTCACTCCTAAACACAGGGGCAATTTGTGGTTTTTTCGGTATTTTAGCGTCGGGCATGGTATCATAGCATTATGGAAAAGGCTTCCGAACCCGAATTGCCGCGCTTGCAAAAAGTCCTCGCCGCCGCTGGCGTCGCCTCGCGCCGCGCCTGTGAATCGCTGATCACCGCCGGACGAGTGACCGTCAACGGACGCAAAGTGACCCTGCTCGGCACCAAAGTTGACCCGGCAAAAGACGATATTCGCGTGGATGGCGATCCCATCGAAACGCCGAAGCCGTCGAAACTGCTGTATATCGCGCTCAATAAGCCCGTCGGCTATGTCAGCACGGTCTCCGATCCGCACGCCTCCAAGACCGTCATTGATCTCATTGAGAACAACATTGATGAGCGAGTATATCCTGTAGGACGACTCGATGCCGATACCTCCGGTTTGCTTCTGCTCACCAACGACGGCGACTTTGCCAACAAACTCACGCATCCACGCTATCACGTTGCGAAAACCTATCGTGTCGTCGCACGCGGGTTTGTGGATCGCGTCGCGGCGAAGAAACTCATGGACGGCGTTGAGCTGCCCGAAGGGCGCACCGCCCCCGCCGACGCCAAATTCGTCTCGACCAGCGTCGTCCTCGACGACGACGGCGACGAGGCCAAGGTTACGGGCAATCTCACGCTG
>NZ_JAIVFT010000105.1 GCF_020829665.1 Nostoc sp. CHAB 5824 | reverse complement strand
GTTTAACCGTATCCTGAATCTGATCAACAGGTACCATTTCCTCTTTGAAGGTGTAAGCACCTGTAACAGGAGATTTAACAGCTTTGATTACTTTCGCAAAACTCTTAAGTGCTGATTTATCACGAAGCGTTGCAACTACTTTCTTTGCCATGATGATTAATGTTTATATACAAACAGGATGTCCTGTCTGACAATTACTGAATTATTTTATCTCTTTGTGAACCGTAGCCTTTTTCAGGATAGGGTTATACTTTTTCAACTCCAGACGGGTTGTTGTATTTTTACGGTTTTTAGTCGTAATGTATCTCGACATTCCCGGTAGACCCGAACTTTTGTGTTCTGTACATTCTAATATCACTTGAACACGATTACCTTTCTTAGCCATTGCAAATATTTATTATAAGATCGTATAATTTCTTAAACAGGGCTGCAAAGGTAGCCAATAAAAATTTATTAACAAACACCTTTTGAAAAATTTTTGCAGATATTATCAACTTGTGTATGAAATTGTTACCCTTCCCGCCGGCAAAGATAATTCATCTATCTTATGGCGTAATCTTTATATCTTGTTAAATTGCAGAAAACCTTAAAATCAATGCAAAATAAAAAAATAAAACTCAGGTCCAGGCCTTTCGGAGAGCCTACCCCCGATAACTGGGAATTGCTTACTGAAGAAGTAGCAGAACTCAATGACGGAGAAGTATTAATCAAAGTGGATTACCTGTCGATCGACCCGGCCATGAGGGGCTGGATGAATGAAGGCAAAAGCTATATCAAACCCGTGGAATTGGGCGAAATCATGAGGGCCCTGGGCGTAGGTGAGGTCATAGATTCTAAAAATGAGAAGTTTGCCAAAGGCGACTTTGTGAGCGGAGGCATGGGCGTGCAGGAATATTGTATTTCCAATGCGAAAGACCTGGTGAAAATAGATCCCAAATTTGTGCCGTTGCCGGTCTATCTCGGCACCCTGGGTATGTCGGGAATGACGGCTTATTTCGGTCTGCTGGATACGGGGCAGCCGAAAGAAGGGGAGACCATTGTGGTATCCGGAGCGGCTGGAGCGGTAGGCAGCGTGGTGGGTCAGATCGGGAAGATCAAAGGCTGCCGTGTGGTCGGAATAGCCGGTGGTGAGGAAAAATGCAGATATGCGGTGGAAGAGCTCGGTTTTGATGCCTGTGTGGATTATCAGAAAGACGGGCTCAGAAAACAACTGAGAGAAGCTTGTCCTGACGGCGTGGATGTGTTTTTTGACAATGTGGGCGGAGAAATCCTGGATACGGTGCTGACGCTGATCAACAGGAAAGCCCGGATCGTGATTTGCGGGGCGATCTCACAATATAATAATACGCGGCCGGCCGGACCTAAAAACTATATGTCGCTGCTGGTCAACAGGGCCAGGATGGAAGGTATCGTTGTTTTTGACAACGCGGCTAATTACGGATCTGCTGCCAAAGAAATGGCCGGGTGGATTGCTCAGGGAAAACTGAACGCCAATTATCACGTGGAAACGGGGGGAATTGAGGCTTTCCATGATACACTGATGAAACTGTTTAAAGGAGCTAATACGGGGAAGATGGTGTTGAAGATTGCCTGAAGAAGGAGAACGGAAGAAAGGAGAATGAATGCTTTTGTTTTCTGAATATTGAAAATCAGAACCTCAGGACGGAAGGCCTCTGAAGAGGTGTTCCGTCCTGGCGGTAAAAATATCTTATTAAAACGGCAGGTCGTCTTCTCCTTCCAATGAGGCCGGAATTGCCGAAGGGGCTGCGGGAGAGCTGCTTTGAGCATATGAAGGCGAACTGTCACCACCAGCCGACTGTCCGTCGATTCTCCAGGCTCTCAGGTCTGTATACCATCTGCCATTATATTCACGGCTCTCCACGTCAAATGATACATTGATCATGTTGCCTACTTTCAGGAGGCTTGTATCGATTTTATCTCCCCAGACAGAGATGCATACTTTTTTCGGATAGGTGCCATCTGTTTCGATTACGAAATCCTGTTTTTTCCACTGTCCGTTTTTACCCTCTCCGGTCTGAAGAGCTAAAAGTTGTATTACTTTTCCGTTGATATCCATTGTTAATTTTGAATTACATTTGTATTAATTAGCTCACAAAGATAAAAAATCATTTTATTTAAGTCAAAGTGATCCCCCAGGTTATTTCCAAAATAGTATCCATGCAAACCGGCCCGGCCTCAGGCCAGGGGGGAGGGCTGTTTTTGTCGGTAAGGGAAAACAAAAACTGGTTTTACAAAAGAGCGGATGATAGTGTTTTCGGGACGGCTTCCGTCGTTTTTTTATTGAATGAGATCCGGGAACTTTTGCCTGTAAATCAGCAGAATATAATCTCTTCCGTTGCTGAAAAAGCAAAGCAGGTTTATGTCAGATACAGGAATAAAGACGGACTGGAGACCTATAATTTCT
>NZ_JAIVFT010000104.1 GCF_020829665.1 Nostoc sp. CHAB 5824 | reverse complement strand
GATGTTGATCACACGGCCTTTTTGGGTTACGCCGTCCAGATGGGTAAAGAAAATATCCAGTTCACCTAAACCCGGATGTCCGTCAGAAGCGAAATAAAGGTTTGATTTTTCATCTATGAAAGGAAACATCTCGTTGCCTTTGGTATTGACGTCTTTTCCTAAGTTGATCGGCTGCGACCAGTTGGTGCCATCATATCTTGACACATAAATGTCGGTTCCGCCGAATCCGCCCGGCATATCTGAAGCAAAGAACAATAATTTCTCGTCAGGTGAAAGAGCCGGATGCCCGGTAGAGTATTCGTTAGAGTTAAACGGAAGCTCGGCAATGCCGCTCCAGCTGTCTTTATTGGCTGTGGCAATGTAAAGTTTCAGTTTATTGATACCGTCAGAACTTTTCCTGGCTACGCCGTTCATGAAATTGTTCCGGGTGAAGATTACCTTTGACCCGTCTTTAAAGAAAGCTGCTGGACCTTCATGATATTTGGAGTTAACGCCGTTTAGTTTCTCACTAGCTGTGATAGGCTTGTCAGAAAATCCTCCGCCACCGATACCGGAGTTAGAGCCTCCTGCGAAACTTCCCAGGGTTCTGGAGTCGTTGGCAGTAGGTTCGGTATATTCGTCGCTACCGACCACGCCGCCGCTTCTTGATTTTTTAGAGCTTTTGGAAGAAGACCCGCCACCTAATCCGGCGTCGGAGCCGCTCAGCATTGCGACGTCTTCAAGATGATAGAGGTCAAGAAACGGGGTGTTGTTCCAGGTAAAAACCCTTTTTATGCCACCGGCATTCTGACGGTTTGAAACAAAAACAAGACCACTGCGGTAATTGGCCGGACTAAAATCAGCAGCGTTGGTATTGATCGACAAATAATCGACTTTGTAACAACTTGCATTTTTAGACAAGACGCTAACGTCGCTGTATAGTTTTGAAAAGCCCTTTCCTCTCGGATCGCTGTCCATTTTAGCGGTATACTTTTCGTATTGTTCCTGTGATTCCTTGTATTTGCCGTTGCTGGCAAGGGCCTGTGCATATTTCAGATATATGCCTGCATTTTCAGCTGAAAGTTCGGTACCTGAATTAGCGATCTCTGCATAAACACGTTCGGCATTCTGGGCATCTTTTACTTTTGAGTAGCTGTCTGCAAGTTTTATTTTGGCAGAGGTCTTCTCAGCGTCGGTTAAGCCTTTCTTTTTTAAAGCCTGCTCGTAAGCATCGATGGCCTTCATATAGCTAAGGTTTTCGTAATGGTGATCGGCGGTCTTCAGCAAGCCGCTTTGTGCGAAACTGCTGAAAGAAAACAGCCCGCAAAACACCATAAATATCCATTGTTTTTTTATCCTGACAGTCATAGTAATATTCTAGAAAGATGGGAGACAAATTTGTTATAGGTTGATATCTGGTTTAGAAATATCTCGGTGTGAGTATCTTGTTTTTGCCGTAGCCGAATTCGTATCTCAGCAACCATTCATGGGTAGGTGTACCTGTAAGTTTATTGTAAGTAGAGTTGGCATTCGACTTGTCGTTAAGCCTGTTCATGTTGTAATCATAGGCATATCCCACCCTCAGTTGTGGTGTAAGCTGAAGTTCGAACATTCCGACTACAGCGTCAATGGCATCTTGTCCGGATAGCACTGTTTGTGATTTTCTTCCGGAGAAACCGATCGCGATTTTGTCTTTGAACCAGAAGTTGATGTTACCGTCAAATCCTGCCCCGACACCTTGGGTATAACGGATCATGGTCGAAGGCTTCATTTTGATGTTACCTTTTCCGACAACAAAACCCATCATCAGGAAGTAGTGTCTCTGCACTTTACCTGAGACGGTACCCGGAAGTTTCTGCTCAATGATCTGAGGTACAGAGAAGCCCAGGTAGCTTTTGTCATTGCTGATAAAAAGCCCGCCACCTACATTCGGAATAAGCTTATTGATATTGGCATTGTTGTTAAATGCCGGGTCATTATTGATATCGTTGATCTCCTTGATTTTTGAGAAAGCAAGACTCACGTTGGTTACCCCACCCTGAACACCCAGTGAGAGCGTGGTTCTGTCACCCACTTTTACGCGGTAAGCATAGGCCAGGTTGATACCTGTGTTATTGGCAATTCCGATGGCATCGTTAAATGCGGTCAGACCGATTCCCATTTTTTCGTTTTTGATGGGCATGTCCAGTGAGAAAGAGTGTGTGTTGGGAGATCCCGGAACACCGATCCACTGATAACGGCCAAGGGCGGTTAAACTCAGTACGTCTCTGCTGCCCGCATAGGAAGGATTTATAGCCAGGGTGTTAAACATGTATTGGGAATACATAACCTCTTGTTGGGCGTTAGCCTGAAAGCCAATAGATAAACCCCAAGCAAGCATTACTGCAAGCTTACTTTTTAGTAAACGTGAACTTTTCATTTTTGTAATTTTTAGTAAAGATTCCATACCCTGGTTTT
>NZ_JAIVFT010000103.1 GCF_020829665.1 Nostoc sp. CHAB 5824 | reverse complement strand
AATGCAAGGGACAGAATTAAGAAGGGTTTTAGCCCATGGGGCCCTGCATTTATGTGGTTATCCGGATAAAAAACCGGAAGAAGCAAAAAAAATGAGAGCCAAGGAAGACGAATATCTTGAGCTATATCTGGCGGTTTAAATTTCGTTAATAATTGCCTTATTACCTAAATACGAACCTTTAACCAGATTTGGATTTTAGCATGAACAGCCATGCCTTCTTTTATTGAAAAATCTGATGTTTTTATATTAATGGCCTTAACCACTTTATCCACAAAAACCAAATCTTCTTTCTCCTGTCCCTTGCATTGAGACCTCAAAATTTGTCAGGGCGATTCATTTTGTTTTTTTAGCGGGTATAATCATTAAATTCGGTAAATTACATAGCCATATCATTCCACCCTTTTCCTGGTATATGCTTAATATATAACAAAACTAATTTTTGTCGCCAGAATACGGGTTTTAGTCCATATACCACAATAGGTGCTTAAACCTTATGTGCTATTTAATGTCAATAATCCAGAAATAAATCAAACTCAGATGAGATTAACAACCATTTTACTCATGATTTGTCTTTCAACGGGAGCCATGGCCCAGACCTTCCAGATCAAAGGAAGAGTGAAAGACAGCAATGACACCACCGGCATTATAGGAGCCAGCATCAGTGTCACTACCCCGAAAGACACCACTAAACGATTCGGAGCATTTACAGACATTAACGGCAATTTTGCTGTTTTAAACCTTCAAAATGGTTTATATAATGTTAAAATCACTTCAATCGGCTACACTACACAACAAAAAGTCGTCACCATCACCGACCAGGATTTTGTGTTTGATGACATTATGCTCGTAAGCGACGCCAAACTCCTGAAAGAGGTAGTCGTGCAAAGCAAAGCCATCAGGGTAGAACAGAAAGGGGACACCACGCAATACAATGCCGAGTCATTTAAAGTCAACCAGGATGCCAACGCAGAAGACCTGCTTAAGAAAATGCCCGGCGTATCAGTCGTCGACGGTAAAGTACAGGCCCAGGGTGAAGACATCAAAAGAGTGACTGTCGACGGCCGTGAGTTTTTCGGAGACGACGCAACAGCGGCCCTCAAAAACCTTCCGGCAGAGATTATAGATAAAGTACAAGTGTTCGACCGTCTGAGCGATCAGGCCCAGTTTTCGGGTTTTAATGACGGAAATACAGAGAAAACAGTCAATATTGTTACCTAGTCCGGTAAAAACAACGGCCAGTTTGGCAAACTCTACGGAGGTTACGGTTCTGACGACCGCTATTCGGCCGGGGGAAATGTCAATTACTTCAAAAAAGATACACGTCTTTCTATCATAGGTTTAAGCAATAATGTGAACCAGCAGAATTTCAGCAACGACGACCTTCTGGGTGTTTTAGGCACCAACAGCAGAGGCGGCGGCGGTAACTTTGGTGGCGGCGGAGGGGGCGGAGGACGTCCCGGCGGTGGAGGCGGTGGCTTCGGTGGCGGGGGTGGAGGTACAGACCCATCCAGCTTTATGGTCTCGGGTCAGAGCGGCATTACCCGTACAAACGCCCTGGGAATTAACCTGACAGACAACTGGGGTAAAAAAATAAAGTTTAACGGCAGTTATTTCTTTAACGGAACAAACAACCAGAGGGTACAAGACACAGAAAGGACCATTTTTACCTCATCTGATGACCAGCTTTACGAAGAAGCTTATAACAGGAAATCAAACAACTACAGTCACAAGGTAAGCAGCCGGATAGAATACACCATCAACAAAACGAATTCATTGATATTCACCCCTCAGTTGAGTGTTCAGCTGAACAAAAATACAACGAACTCTGAGGCCCAGAACTCACTTCCGAGTCTTTCTACGATGCTGAGTAACCTGGTTTCGACACAAAACAGCGATGGTACGGGGATCAATGCCGGTGGTGACCTGTTATTCAGACACCGTTTTGCCAAAGCCGGAAGGACCTTCTCTATCGGCCTGGGTAACTCATACAGCTACCGTTGGAATGACGGGGCTCTTTACTCAAAAAATGAATATTTCTCACTGACAGACACCAGTGTCGTGATAGACCAGATCAGCGAAACGATCAGCAATTCGAACACCATCAGGGTAAGAGGAGATTACAATGAGCCCTTGTCTAAAAACTCGCAGTTGCAAATCAGCTATAACGGTACATTCCAGAACAATGACTCAGATAAAAAGACTTACGATAATGCAGAGGGCAGCGGTTATACCGATCTGAATACGACTTTATCAAACGTTTTTGACAACTCATTCAATACCAACAGGGGCTCGCTGAGCTACAGGTATAACAAAGGACAGGATTTCAACATGAACTTCGGGTTGAGCTATCAGCATGCCCAGCTGACCGGTTCGCAGATCTTCCCGAATGCATTTACGCTGGAGAAGACCTTTGCCAACATCCTTCCTAACGCGTTTATCCGTTATAACCTGAATAAAAACCAGAACTTCAGCTTGTTTTACAGAACCAATAC
>NZ_JAIVFT010000102.1 GCF_020829665.1 Nostoc sp. CHAB 5824 | reverse complement strand
TGTCAGGGATTTTCGTTGCGGACGCACGTCTCCTCTGCCTTCTCGTGAAGATGGGAAGAAGCGATTTCTCTTTCAGGAGTTGCCGAGCGAAGTTCCTCTGTCGCGCCGACTAAAGCCATGCCAAGAAAGTACTCGTTAAGACGATGCGCCGTTTCTATGGGAGTGCTGCCCACAACGGGAACAAGTTCCGGACAGTACAGTGCCGCCCCTTGGAGATTAGTGTGGATCAATCGCTAATACCCCAGAGCAATCATGGCTTCTTCGACTTGCTTTTGTTGTTCATCCGTCACTTGCTATATCCTCTTTTCTCTTCCAGAGTAGACAACAAAGCAATCTGCTGACAGGTTTCCTGATCCTTGATACCCGCTCACTTCATAGTCGTTCAGCAAAAGCGGAAAACGGTAAGACATCCTTGATTTTCCAGCAGTATCTTGCTCACTTCGGTAGCGCGTTGGTTTCCGATGGAACGACTGTGCAACTCGCTGAATTTGGAATTTCACTCAGCGATGGGTCAGGTCTTTCCACCACTGGACGCGTTTGAATCCATTCATTGACTTCGCTTTCAAGCCAAGCGATCTTATTTCCACTGAGTTGGCGGCGAGCAGGAAAATTTCCGGAGCTTTGCCACCGCCACAATGTAGTACTTGAAACTCCTATTCGCTCTTTCACTTCTTTCAATGACAGGAGGCTGTCACGTTGCTGTATTTTTCGGTTGTCCATCATCGTAGTTTCCTTAAAATCGCCGCGTTTGCTGACTAAAGGCGTGGAAAAAGACATACCATGCATCGCGAATACTTCGATATAGAAAAAGGCGAAGTGATGTCTTCACGACGCCATCTCTGTAGCATCAGATGATGTTACTCCTTCTTTATGCTTCCACTTCTTCTGCAACTGATGGGCAACACACTCTACGAAGACAAGAATCTCTGTTACTGTTGAGGCGGATCAAATAGCGTCCATCGCAGACGAGTGTTGACCGCTTCTTGAAAAAATTTTCAGACTTGTCATAAATCTTCCTCAGTTGTGAGGTGTTATGATTTAAGATCACTGAGACCACCTCGGGTGACGTTCCAATTTCACGAAGTAAGGTTTCTGTTGTTCGACGAATATCTCGTAGCGTCCATGACTTTCCTTTGATTTGCTCTTGCAGCAACAACTGTGTTTTTCTGAAACCGGAACGTGATGCAGTTTGATCCGAATTGGGAAACAGCCACAAACTCTTGCCTGTATGGCGGTACAGCTTCTTGAGTAGATTGAATGCATGAGTTGTTAAAGGCAGAACAAGCGAGCGCCCATTCTTCTGATATTCACTGGGGATGCTCACCCGTTTCTTTTGGAACCATTCCCACCGCCACTGTAGAAGTTCGCCCGGTCTTGCCCCATAGAAGAGAAGCAAAAAGAAATAGGTTGCCTCTATGATCGGCAAGTGCTCAATATAGCGAAGATAAATTCCCACTTCCTCTGGCGAGAGATGTCTTTCTCCAATGCGTGTCTTACCAAAAGAGGGCAACTTATGCAGAGGATTGAATTCCAACAGATCCAGACTAACAGCATAATTGAAACACGCTTGAAGCAATTCCTCTGCTCGCTCACACTGCGTCGGTGCTCGTTCTCCAAGGGCTCTTAAGAGAGGAATGACATGGGCTTTTCGAATGTCTTTTGCTTTGAGTAATCCAAGAGGACGTTTAAACTCTCGCCGGTAAATTCCTTTGTAGCGAGCAAGAACTCCTGCTGAAATTTTTCGTTCACGGTCGGAAAAGAAAACCTCAAAAAGTTCACCAACCGTTTCCGCGATACGAGCCTGTTGCTTTATAACTTGTGGATCGGTTCCTTCATCTCTTTGCCTCTGAATCTGACGGAATTTCTTTCGAGCGTCTGCTAACCCTATTGCTGGAAATTCGCCCAACATCATTCGACGTTGATACTGTCCTGCACGATACCGACAGAAAAAAGATTTCTTGCCTTGCAGTGTGACACGCACTCCAAACCCTGAAGTAAGCGTGTCCCAAAAGTCCTCGCGTGCCAGACGGGTTTTTGCTGATCGTATCCATTTTTCAGTCATTTGAATTTTTGGCATCCGTTTCTCTCTATAGATTTTGCCGCCTACTTGCTTTGGGGCACAAATGGGGCACAGTTGGCACGAAATAGAGCGAGTCATTCTGCAACAAGTAGAAACTCAAAACAAGCGGAAAAACGAGCATCTTCAGAAGTTTATGAAATAAAGCGAAAAGTCGTGATACTCCCTGAAATCTGGGTTTCTGGTGGCTGTTAACCACCGTGTCGGGGGTTCGAGTCCCTCCCGGGGAGCCAATAATTTCAATGTCTTGACGGTGTTAAACTAGAGGAATAGGGCGAAAATGAAAAGATTGGGGCACGAATGGGGCACAGAACAATCAGTCTTCCCATCGCATCAGCATTTCTCTGTATAGAGCTCTCTTCTGACGTATCATGTTCGCTACGAGTCAGAAGGTTATGTGTTCGAATCACTCAGGGTGCGTATTCTTCTAAGAGTGAATTCAATGTATTAGAATCCTGTAGGCGACGTTCT
>NZ_JAIVFT010000101.1 GCF_020829665.1 Nostoc sp. CHAB 5824 | reverse complement strand
GTTGCAATGCCTCAATCATTGTCTTACTTTCCCTCGTCGAATGTTCGGAAGCGTTTCCACTGTACACCCTGCGGCGGTCAGTTTCTCTTCCGCGCTTTTGCTGAATTTGTGCGCCTGAACTGTGAATTTCTTCGTCAGTTCGCCGTCACCCAGAACCTTGAGACCGTTGGGGAAGTCCACCAGCAATCCCAATTTGACCAATTCCTCCGGTGAAATCGTCGCCCCTGCCTCGAAGTTCTCTTCCAAGACATAAAGATTGACGAGCGCATAGGAGCGGTCTCGAATTTTTGTGAACTGATTGGGCGTGCGGCTCGGCTGACCCCGCAGATGCGGCAGACGGCGGTGAAGCGGGGTTTGTCCACCCTCGAAGTTCGGGTTGACCTTGCCGCGTGCTTTGTCGCCTTTGTGTCCGTGCGTTGACGTCTTGCCATGCCCGGAGCCTTTGCCTCGTCCCAGTCGTTTCTTACGATGTGTCGAACCCGCGTTGGGCGAGAGTTCGTGAATTCCATTCGCCATGAACGTATTATCCCCTATTCGGTTTCGCTGACGGCTTCGACGCGCACAAGATGTTTGACCTTGTGGATCATGCCGCGAATGACCGGATTATCGTCTTTCACTACTGACTGATTCAGTTTGGAGAAGCCGAGACTCTGGACGGTGTCTTTTTGCTTTTGCGAGTAGCCGATGGCACTCTTTGTGAAGGTGATTTTGATCTTAGCCGACATTGCTCGTCTCCTGTTGCTTTGCCCACGGCGTCAATTCCTCGACGGTGGTGGCGCGGAGTTTTGCAACCTCTTCGACACGTTTCATCTTCTTGAGCGCGTTCATGGTTGCCCACGCGATATTGGTAGCGTTCGCCGAACCGAGCGATTTGCCCAGAACGTCGTGGACGCCCGCGAGTTCCAGAATGGTTCTCATGCTGCTTCCCGCGACGATTCCGGTTCCAGCGGATGCCGGCTTGAGCATAACCTCTGCCGCGCCTTCATGCTCGAAAAGCTCGTGGGGAACCGTTCCGCCGACAATGGGAACTTCGATAATGTTTTTCTTCGCCGCCTCGATGCCTTTGCGGATGGCGTCGGGAATAGCGCGGGCTTTGCCCGTGCCGCAGCCAACGTGACCGTTGCGATCTCCAACAATGACGAGTGCGCTCCAGCTCATGGTGCGTCCGCCCTTGGTGGTCTTCTGGCACTTGTTGGTGCGAACGACGCGCTCCTCAAGGTTGAGCGTATTGGGGTCAATCTTTGCCAATGCTCTATAGTCCTCTCAACAGGGCAGCGAATTCCACTTCTCACCGATACGATTTTTTTAGCGGAAAAAGTTCGTTCGTCGCAGAATTTCGCATTGCCCGATGCGAGGGATTGGGGATTAGGGATTAGGGATTAGGAACAACCGTGACATTTTATTCTTTTCGCATTCCTTTAATATTCCCAAAAAGGAATAAATAAGGCAAAAAAAGTGTCTTTGGCTCTTCCTAATCCCTAATCCCCAATCCCCAATCCCTCCTTAGAATTTTAATCCGCCTTCACGCGCCGCGTCGGCGAGAGCCGCCACACGACCGTGATATTTGTAGCCGCCGCGATCAAAAACGACCGCTTCGATCTGCTTGGAATTGGCACGCTCGGCGATCAGTTTCCCGACCACCTTTGCCGCTTCGATGTTGCCGCCGCTCTTGAGTGATTCCTTGACCTCTTTATCGAGGGTGGAAGCCGCCGCCAGTGTGTGACCGGCGTTGTCATCAATGAGTTGGGCGTAAATATGTTCGAGGCTGCGGGACACGTTCAAGCGGGGGCGTTCTGCCGTTCCGCTGACTTTGCCGCGTACTCGGCGATGGCGTCTCTGCCGCAGTCGCTCGCGTTCTTGGGGTTTCATTCAGAATCTTCCTTTGCGCGTTGGATTGCCGACCCAACGCTCTGACGTGACGAAATGCGCCTTCCGAATTCGGTCGGAATACGCAAGTAAGGATTATACCATACGATTCGCCCGATTGGGGAACCGATTTTCGCCAAAAAGCCCTCCCCGTTTTTCCAAAATCTTGGAAAATGCGAGGAGGGACTGTAACGGGGCGAACTTATTTCTTCTTGCCTTTGCCGCTTGCCTTGCCCTGTTTGCGGCGGACAACCTCGCCTTTATAGCGAATGCCCTTGCCTTTGTAGGGTTCCGGCTTTCGCATTTTGCGAATGTCGGCAGCAACCTGCCCGACCTTTTCCTTGTCGATTCCGGTGATGGTCACGATGGGATTACGGGACTGCGGGTCGTTGGCAACCGAGAAAGCAATGTCGGGGCGCGGCAGAATTTCGATGGGATGCGAGTAGCCGACGCTCAGCGTCAAAATTGGTCCCGTCACCGAAGCGCGGAAACCGACGCCGACTACTTCCAACTGGCGTGTATAGCCCACCGAAATGCCCTCGACCATGTTAGCGAGGAGCGTGCGGGTCAGCCCATGCTGTGCGCGATGCTCTTTTCTGTCGGAGGGTCGCTCGACAACCACTGTGCCGTACTCTTTTTTGTAAATCAGATCGGGATGGAAGTTGCGGGACAAAGTGCCTTTCGGACCTTTGACGGTCACGGTTCCGTCCTCTTGTGCG
>NZ_JAIVFT010000100.1 GCF_020829665.1 Nostoc sp. CHAB 5824 | reverse complement strand
AATACAGTTCGTTCGCGGGAACCTGCTGGGCAACGATGGCACTGCTCCAAGTGACCGCCGCCCCGCAAACCGCCCTGCGATAGAAACCTCGCTAAATAAGGAACATCGCAAAAAACATTACGGGGCGTATTCTTTTCATTGCTTCTTGGTGCAGAGGCAAACTGGAAAAGAATGCGCCCTGATGCATTGAGAGCAAAACACAAATATTCCGACTCGCACTTGACTTCCTCGCGATTTTTTCCTATACTCTGGTATCTCTGCAATCTGAGGAGACTGCTGTTATGCCAACCATAACCCAAGACCAAGTTGCACTTCCACCGCAACGCAAATATACCATCGAAGAATATGAACAAATCGGAAATTTCGGACTATTCGAGGGCGAACGTCTGGAATTGGTTGAAGGGAATATCATCGAAATGAGTCCGATTACGGCGCGGCATAATACCTATGTTGACAATGCCAATGAAGTCATGAGACGATATTTTCGGATAGGCTATCGTGTGCGTGTCCAATCTTCTTTTATCATTCCCGGTTACAATGAAATTCAGCCCGATATTGCCGTTGTGCGCGGACGCCTTCAAGATTTTTTTTCTCGACACCCAGACCAAGCCGCATTGATTATCGAAGTTGCGGAAACATCACAGGAATACGATATGGGTGCGAAGGCGCAGTTGTATGCCCGTGCAGGTGTGGAAGACTATTGGGTTATTGATACCAGCCGCCCGCGTCTCTATGTGCATCGCCAGCCCGTTGCCGATTCCAATGCCTCCTATGGTTTCCGCTACAGTTCGGTGGTCGAATTGGCACGCGCTGACACGGTTTCGCCGCTTGCCCGTCCACGCTCGATTATCTCTGTTACCGATCTTCTTCCCTAATCCCCGCCTGCCCTGCCCTATGAGTTGACGATTTTGTGAGGAACGTCTATAATGAAGGACGCCGCGAGGCACATTCTGTACATTTAGGACTGCTGTGATTCCTTCTCTCCTTTTATTGCGCCCGCGCCTTGCCATCGCTGCCGCGTTTGTGGCGGCTCTCTCGTTCGAGGCGGCGGCAGGGTTCGCCTGTGCCGATACGTTTCTTGGCGACAACGGCTCCGACCTCGACGAAGCCGCATTCTTTTTGCCTGACCGACCTGCAAAGCCCAAAGGCAGGGAACAGGGAACAGGGAACAGGGAACAGAAAAATGCCCCAATCCAAAAACCCAATGACCCAACAACCCAACGCCCCAAAGACCCGAACGATGAGATCACCGTCACGCGGTTTCGGAAACTGAAATGGTCGCCAACGACCGGCTCGTTTGCCAGCGACGGCAGTGTCCGCATCGAATACAACAATTTAGAAACCAACGTCATTTCGCAGATGACCGCCAACAACGTCAACTACGACGCGGCAACAGGGCAGGTTCAGGCAAAAGGCGAAGTGCGGCTGCTGCGCCCCGATGGAGTGTTCACCGGGCGCGAAATTGATTTCAATCTCAAAAGCAACGTCGGCTACATCACTGATGCATTTCTCGATACCGATTTTTTTCGGATGCGCGGCGAACGTATCGAGCGTAAAGAGGACGGAACCGTTGAACTGCTCAAAGGCGTTTTCACGACCTGCGAGAACGAAAACCCCGACTACCGCGTGCGGGCGGGGCGGCTGACCGTCAAGCCCAATCAGTTCGTGTCGGCACGAAACATCACGTTCTATGCGGGCAAAACCGGGCTGATCAGTCTGCCGTCGTATCGCCGAAATCTGCGGGCAAGCTCGCGCCCCGCCATTCCCAACGTCGGCTTCAATCGCACCGACGGCTTGACCTTTCGGCAAAGCGACACCCTTATCGAAGCCCCGCACGAATCGCTGTTTTATGACGCCCGCATCAACTTTCGTCGTCTGCCCGCCGGATTTGTCACCTATCAGAAAGATGTCGGCTTTCGCAGTCCCAATGCAGTGCCGCCGTTGGGAGTGGTGAACATTGTCAACGATCCTCTGCGCGGTTTTCTTGAACAACTCACGCCGCCGACCTATCAGGAGTTCGCCCAAAACCGTTACAACGAATCGAATGAGCCGCGTCAGACATTTTTCGCCGTTGCTCAGAATGATCTCTTCAGCTACACCCGCCGCCGCACTGACCTGTTGGTTTCGCGCCTGCCGGAAGTCGGAATGCGCTGGACGAATCTTTTGGGGAAACGTCTTTCCGTTGACGATAGAGAACGCCGAAACGAGCGACTGCGCGACGGTACGCAGGCAATTCTTAGGCGTGATCCATCGGCTCCATTTTTGGTGGACTTCATTGCATCAGCGGGAATTTTCAATGAGAAACCAACCAATGCCACCGCCGGGCGACTCGGAATGCGCCTCGATGTCGCCTCACAGCCGATTCTCGTCAGCAGAAACCTCGCCCTTCGCGCCGCCCTCTCGAACCAAACGGCACTCTATTCTCGCGGCACGGTCTATAATCTTTTCTCCCCCGAAGTCGAATTGAACTATGTTCCCGACAGAAACGCACTTTTCGGGGTTGGCTATCGGTTCGCGGAGAGTATCGGGCGCACCCCGTTTGCCTTCGATGCACGGGATATTCGGCACGAGTTGAGACTGCGGGC
>NZ_JAIVFT010000099.1 GCF_020829665.1 Nostoc sp. CHAB 5824 | reverse complement strand
GTCAGGAAACTTTATGGTTAGGGAGACACCGTAACGGCCCCTGTCAAAGCTGTGGTTATTGGCCGTCGACAGGACGTCGTATCCTTTGAACTGCCCGTTACCATTAATAACAGAGAACATCGCCTCACTGCCGTTAAAAAGAATATTGTAAAGCATCACCGCGGGTGCCAGCGAAGCCGGCGTGTCAGGAAAAACCGGCGTTTCCAGATTAGCGGTGACAATATCAGCCCCGAAAAACCACTCTCCTACTTCATCCCATAAATGACGGGTATTTTCCCGACTGATGCGGGCATAGGGCATGAGATCCCCCCCTGCAGTAATGCTCAGGCTGCTTTCCTGAACAAATCCTTCAGGAAGTTTGAAGTTGAGGTCCTGGTCTCTGAAATGGTTCTCGAGTTTCTCCCCGAATTCATAAGGTGGCTGTATATAATATTTGTATCCCAGGAAAAGGACATCCTTAAATCCGAAATAAGTGGGATTTTCTTCAAATCCTTCGGGCGGGGCTATCCATTTCTTTCCGTAAAAGAGTCCTACGAGTCCATACAAAAGCCTCAGGACAAAAACCAGGAATTTTCCCCGGCCGGTAAAAGGCAGAACAGCCGGAAGCTTATAGGTAAGTGTAAAATGCTTCATAAAGTAACTTTAATCCAAAACCAGCAAAAATGACTCCGGTGACGCGGTTGATCATCTGAAGTACTTTAGGCGTAAACCAGCTTTTGAGTTTATAGGCAGAAAATGATATCCCGACCTCACTTAAAAATATAGCGGCAAGGCACCCGGTAAAAAAGATGACCTGCTGAGAGAAAGTGAACATTTTTTCTGACTTGATCTGCGTGGCAATGGCCACCCAAAAGAAGAAGTTGACCGGGTTGAGCATATTCAAAAGAAAACCTGTGGGAAAATAATAGGTAATGTTACCCAGCCGGGTTTTCGGGTAAACAATCTTGGGGTCTTTCTGAACAATACTGATCACGCCCAGGAATATAAGTAAAATCCCTCCGAGCAAACTCGAGTAAAACGGCAGACGGGGAATATCCGGAAGTGCGGAAGTACCCAGGATAGCCGCTGTAATAAAGAGACAGTCGGACAGCACAACCCCGGAGGCAATGAAAAGGCCGCTTTTATACCCGTTATCAACACTGTTCTGGATAAGAGCGAAAAAGACGGTCCCTAACATCAGGCTCAGCACCGTTCCGGTGGCGAGGCCATACAACAATGAATAAAGCATAAATTTAAAAAAAGGAGTCTGATGACCCGGCAAAGTTAGTGATTAAAGTACAGGATTCGGATTTCTTCCGGAAAGTTTGGTGGTCTGGAAACAATTAAACCCGTTAAAATGAAGTGATGAAAAATAATTAAAAAAAATATTCGCGGTGACTAAAAAATAAAAAACTGGCTATCAAGCCATTACAAAAACTGTTAACAAAAACTTCATTTTTTTTTAAAATAGCTATTGACATGACAGATAATCCCCTTATCTTTGCACCCACATTACGGAAATGAACGACCCGGTCCGGTAGTTCAGTTGGTTAGAATACCTGCCTGTCACGCAGGGGGTCGCGGGTTCGAGTCCCGTCCGCACCGCGAAAATCCTCAGAGAAATCTGGGGATTTTTTTGTTTTAAAGACATACAACAAGATGCATTATATCTACATCCTTCAAAGTCAGAAAGATCAATCTTTTTATATAGGAAGCTCCGCTGACCCCTATGCAAGATTAACTAAACATAACAATTCCAAAACAGGATATACTGCAAAAAAGAAACCCTGGTCGATTGTTTACAAAGAAGAGTATCCGACTAAAACAGAAGCTTTAGTCAGAGAAAATTTTATCAAAAAACAAAAAAGCAAAATCTTCATCGAAAAGCTTATAAACGGTTCGGATGGATAGAATACCTGTCCCGATTCTCGGGAGGGTCGCGGCGGTGCGACGTTTCGTTTCGAGTCCCGTCCGGACCGCGAAAATCCTCAGAGAAATCTGGGGATTTTTTTGTTTTTAAGCTCTCCAACGTCTTCAGACGTAAGGAGGGTGGAATCAGGTCTCTGACCGATGGAATGCTACTCAGTCTGATAATAACTAATTACTATTTATAAGAAAGTTCAAAACACCGGTCAGAGACCGGATGTCACCGTCCGGTACGTCATAAGACGTGGGACAGCAAGAAATGAGGTATCCGACCTCGTGAAAGCCGCTCAGTCTGATGATAATTAATTACTATTTACAAGAAAGTTCAAAAACACCGGTCAGAGACCGCTTGTCGCCATCCGAAACGCCTAAGACGTTGGGCAGCGGGTATGCTTTCGTGAAATGATAAAACGCTGAAGACGAACCGGTCCTCAGCGTTTTATTTATTGAAATATTTTCTGACAAGAATGCCCCTTACTTATCCATAACAATGTATGCAGGATATGACTCCTTATTAGGTAAATTGAATTCTTCGTCGTAGGGTTGTGTGCCTCCACCATTGTTGTATGACGCCACACGCTTCACCCCCGTTGCTGTGCTCCCCCCGATACCATTGATCACGTTTTGGATTTGTCCCGGACCGGCAAACCGGGTGGTGCACATTCTATCGACTTTCACATTCGGACTCTTAGGCAATT